>NC_015740.1:0-2400000 GCF_000219605.1 Stutzerimonas stutzeri | reverse complement strand
CTCGGCCGGGCATGCGCTAGCGCCAGCGCCAGGCCGCTGTGGGTTCCGGCGCTGCCGGATGCGAGGGCCACGGCGGCAAAATCCTCGCCCGCGCCATGCATCTGCTCGGCCAGCTCCAGGCCGGCGCGTACATAGCCCAACGCACCAAGCGCATTGGAGCCACCGATGGGCACCAGGTAGGGTTTGCGCCCAGCGCTGCGCAGACGCTGGGCCGCCGCCTGCAGCAACTCATCGGCGTTATCCAGGTTGGCGACCGCTTCGACCTCGCTGCCGAACAGGTCGAGCAGCAGGCGGTTGCCGTTGCCTAGGTAGTTGTCCTCGTTCGTGCCCAGCGGATTCTCCAGCAGCGCCAGGCAGCCAAGACCCTGTCTGGCCGCCAGGGCTGCGGTCTGGCGCACATGGTTGGATTGGATGGCACCGGCGGTTACCAGCACATCGGCGCCCAGAGCCAGGGCGTCGGCACCGAGGTATTCGAGCTTGCGCGCCTTGTTGCCACCGAGGGCCAGCGGGGTGAGGTCTTCGCGCTTGATCCAGATATCACGGCCCAGATGACGCGACAGTCGCGGCAAGTGTTCCAGGGGCGTGGGGGTGGTAATCAATTCAAGGCGCGGGAAGTGGGCGAGGGCGTCGGTGAGCATCGGGCAAGCTTCTGAACAGGGACGAATCATCACTGTAGAAGGCAATCTGAAGGTGCAGCAAGGCGATATGGGCGCAGTGCTGACAGGCCGCGCATCGCCACGCATGTCAGCCGGCTTCACAGGCCTAGGTGCAGGCTTGTTACTCTTCGGTCGCTACACCAGAGCCCGGTGAAGCCAGGGCAGACTCACCCGTCGCAGGAGAACCCGTGTGGCTCGCGTTGACTTGAAGGTTCCGTTTGCGGAGAAGGACGAGGCTAAAGCGCTTGGGCCCGCTGGGATCCACAGGCAAAAGTCTGGTACGTGCCCGAAGGCAACGAAACGGCGCCAACCTAGAGACAGCCTCTGTCCGAAGCGGTGCACGGCGATGGTGCGCTATGGGCTTGTTGACCGATTAGTTAAGAAATCGGCGACTGGTCGCCCGGGTTCAGGGGCGCACCTCATATTGCTGCTTTGATGCGGAGACTACGGAACCTGTCCCATCGCCGTTTGCGTTGCTCACTGGCGGGCTCAGTCGGGCGGCAATGGGTTCATCCCCGTCGCCACAGGCGGCTCAGTCGATGCCAGGCGGAGTGTTGTAGCTCTGGTGGTTCAGGCCAGTGGGCCTTCTTGCTTTCGCATTGCACGATGCCGTTGGTGCCAAGCCTCAGGCGCCACCGCTGGGCCGATGGAAAGTGCTCGCCCGGATTGGTGTGCAACAGCAACAGGTTGTAGTCGTGCTGCTTCTCGATGGGGTGGGCCTGGACTGAACCTTTGTTGTCGTCGCTAGCGGAATCATCGCCTTCAGTCTGGGCGAACAGCTTGTTGTGGCTCGCCTGGATCATTGCGCAAAGCTGTTCGCAATCCAGCGTGAGTCGCTCCCGAATCTCGTCGTGCTCCAGTGCTGCCTTGTCCAGGGTCATGAGCACGCGATAGCAGATGATTTGCCGCTCCTCGTTGGTCGCCCACTTGCCCGAGTGTTCTCGAACTAACGGTGGCAGATCGGGCAGCTTGCGATAGTCGAGCCAGACCCGTTGCTGCGCGAGTACCTTGCGGGTGTAGGGCATCAGCAAGCGAATCTTCCAGCGCGGCTTGCCTTTGCGCAGTCTGCGGGTGATGGCCGTGATCATGTCGTCGCGCAGCAGATCGCGAACGGCATAGACCAGCGCGATCACCAGCAGAAGGGTGAGCGAGAGTTTCTCGCTGGCGCCGCGCGCGTTGAACAGGAAGTACGTGAAGAACGACATGATCAGCATCGTCGACATCGCCTTGACCAGCTTGTGGGTGCCGGCCCCCAGCTCCGTGACCTTCGAGCGCAACATCACCGGATACTCCAGCAGCCGGTGATACAGCGCCATGCGGTTCCATATCCGTGTCGGGGTTCCGTGGAAGTCGCTCAGGTACTCGCGCTCCTTGCGGTATCTGCGTTCCTGGCGCAGGAATTCCGCCACCGATTGCTTGAGCTCTTCATCGATGGCCGCGTAGCCCTCTAGGGTCATGCTTTCCAGCAGGAATTGCTCGGCATGCCATGAGAAATAGATGTCCATCTGACGGAAGTAGCGCTGCTGATTGCTCTGTTTCGGGTTGGATTTGCGCAAACGTTGCGCAAAGTTCTGACTAAGCCGCAGGGCACGCGCTATGGGCTCTGCCACAGCCCCGGACGTGAGCATCTGCTGGCGCAGCCGCTCCATTGAAGCCTGATACTGGAAGAACCAGGAGCCATACATGATTTCGTAGTGCGGAGAGAGCAGTACGAAGGATTGGTCGGCCTTGCTGATGCGGTCCTTCGATGGCATGCCCAGCAGCCCGAAACTGTGCGTCAGGGTAGTAAAGAAAAACTGCTCTTCCGACAGGGTCCATGCCGACAGGTTGCTTTCGTGCGGAGTGAACAGATACAGCTCGATCTTGTGCCGTCCAGGCTGCTTCAGCGTGCGGGTCAGCTGCAGACGGAAATCACCTTTGCGCTTGAGTGAAAACACGGAACCCCCAATGACCGTGGAACGCCGCCAGCTTACCAAGCTTCCGCTGGGAGGTACGCCAAGTGGCGGGCGGGCACGGCGCTGACCGGCTATCGGCTTGTAAGTGATTAGTTAGAAATGGGCGGATGGCGGTCGCCCGGATTCAAGGCAGGCTCCACACGCTCATATATAAAAGCCGGCAGCGCTGTTGGGAGCGCCGCTAGCCGCCGCTGCTTTGTTGACGTTCACCACGGCGGGTCTTCATTCGAGGCATCGGAGAAGTAATGCCTTGTTCCCGCCATGCGCCTCCTCTCCGGCTTGCTGACGGGACCGCTCGATCACTGAAAATCGCGGCTACGCACATCGAGCCCTGTGAGCAGGGGCGTGAGGTCGCTCAGGCGGCCGGCGATGAGATGTCGTACGCCGCTGGCCGACTCCAGATGGCCATCCACACGAAGCAGTTGAGACTGGAGCAAGGGTCGCCTCTGGCGCTCGGCCAGGTCGCGCCAGACCACCACGTTGACCATGCCGAACTCGTCCTCCAGGGTGACGAAGATGACACCGCTGGCGGTCTGTGGGCGTTGTCGGCCGATCACCAGGCCGGCAACGCTGACCGGGCGGCCGTGCTCGATCGTGCCCAGTTCCCGTGAACTGCGGCAGCGCCGGGCCTTGAGCTCATCTCGTAGCAGGAGCAAAGGATGTGGCCCCAGCGTCGTGCCAAGGGTCGCGTAGTCGTTGAAAAGGTCTTCGCCCACCGAAGGCAATGGCAGGTTGATGGAGGTTTCCTCCGGTGCGGGCAGGCTGGCGAACAGCGGCAGCTGTGGTTCGATTCCGGCGACGGCCCAGCGCGCTCGATGGCGATGGCCGGCCAGGCCGCGGAGGGCGCCGGCATCGGCGAGCTGCTCGCGCGCACGCGGTTCGAGCTCGGCGCGAAGGCACAGGTCATGGATATCTGTGAATGGCTGGCGTTGGCGTGCGGCTTCGATGCGCTGGGCATCGGTTTCCCGAAAGCCGCGCACCATGCGTAGCCCCAGGCGGATGGCCGGCTGTGCCTGGCGGCTTGGCTCGAGGCTGCAATCCCAGCCGCTGTGGCGAACGTCCACCGGGCGGATTTCCAGCCGGTGGCGACGGGCGTCCTGGAGAATCTGGTCAGGGTTGTAGAAGCCCATCGGCCAGCTGTTGATCAGGGCGCAGGCAAATGCAGCCGGCTCGTGGCGTTTCAGCCAGCAGCTGGCATAGGTGAGCAGGGCAAAACTCGCCGCGTGTGATTCGGGAAAACCGTAGCTGCCGAACCCTTTGATCTGCTCGAAGATCCGCGCGATGAAATCGGGCTGGTAGCCTTTGGCGAGCATTCGCTCGGTCAGTCGCACGCGGTGAGGCTCCAGGCTGCCGTGACGCTTCCAGGCGGCCATGGCACGGCGCAGCTTGTCGGCCTCGTCTGGAGTGTATTCGGCCGCCACGATCGCCAGTTCCATCACCTGTTCCTGAAAAAGGGGCACGCCAAGGGTGCGCTCGAACACCGGTTTCAGTTCTTCGGACGGGTAATCCACCTCTTCTTCCTTGTTACGTCGGCGCAGGTAGGGATGCACCATGTCGCCCTGGATCGGTCCGGGGCGGACAATGGCGACCTGGATGACCAGGTCGTAGAAGGTCTTCGGGCGCAGGCGTGGCAGCATGGCCATCTGTGCACGTGATTCGATCTGGAACACGCCGATCGTATCGGCCCGACTGATCATCTCGTAGGTGGGCTTGTCCTCCGCGGGCAGCGTGGCGATGGTCCAGCGCGTGCCGCGATAGTGTTCGATCAGGTCGAAACAGCGACGTATCGCGCTGAGCATGCCCAATGCCAGCACGTCGACCTTGAGCAGACCGACCGCATCGAGGTCGTTTTTGTCCCACTGGATCACCGTGCGGTCGGCCATGCTGGCATTCTCGATCGGCACCAGGGTGTCGAGCGGCTGTTCGGAGATCACGAAGCCGCCAGGGTGCTGGGACAGGTGACGGGGAAAGCCGATAAGCGCATCGGTCAGCACCAGGACCCGGCGCAGAACCGGATTGTCCGGGTCGAAGCCGGCCTCGCGCAGTCGCGAGTCGTCGGGTATGTGCTCACTCCAGCGTCCACAGCAGCCGGCCAGGGCGTTGATCTGGTCCGGCGGCAGGCCCAGCGCCTTGGCGACATCCCGCAGGGCGCCGGTGGCGCGGTAGCTGCTGGCGACGGCGGTGAGGGCGGCGCGATTACGCCCGTAGCGCTGAAAGACGTACTGGATGACCTCCTCGCGGCGGTCGTGCTCGAAATCCACGTCGATATCGGGCGGCTCGTTGCGCTCGCGGGAGAGGAAACGCTCGAACAACAGTTTGCTGCGCACCGGGTCGAGTTCGGTGATGCCCAGTACGAAGCAGACGCTCGAGTTGGCCGCCGAGCCCCGACCCTGGCAGAGAATGCCCCGCTCGCGGGCGAAGCGAACGATGTCATGCACGGTCAGGAAATAGCTTTCGTAATGCAGGTCGCCGATCAGCTCCAGTTCATGTTCGAGCTGCGCGCGGGCCTTTTCCGGGATGCCGTCCGGCCAGCGCCAGCGTGCGCCATCCTCGACCAGCTTGCGCAACCATGAGGTGGAGTCATGTCCAGGCGGGACCAGTTCGTGGGGGTAGTGATATTTCAGCTGGTCGAGCTGGAAATGACAGCGCTGGCTGATGCGAAGGGTTTCGCTGAGCAGTGCGGCCGGATAGAGCTGGGCCAGCTCCTCGCGCGACCGCAGGTGGCGTTCGCCATTGGGAAAGAGGTGGCATCCGGCCTCGGCGACCGGCAGATGGTGGCGGATGGCGGTCATGCAGTCCTGCAATGCCCGGCGACCGCGGGCATGCATGTGCACGTCGCCACAGGCCACGGCGGGTATGCCCAGGCGTGAAGCCTGGGTCAGGGACTGCCGCAGCTGCAGCGCGTCGTCCGGCCCTCGATGCAGTTCGATGCCGAGCCACAGCCGCTCGCGAAAACGCTCGAGCAGCCATCGACCGTCGGTGTCGGCGCCGGCGTGACCGGGCAGCCAGATCGCCAGCAGTCCCTCTAGCGACCCTTCGCTCAGGTCTTCGCGCAGCGCCTGGTAACGACCTTTCTCGGCCCTTCGGCGGGCACGGGTGATCAGCTGGCACAAGGCCTGGTAGCCGGTCAGGTTCTCCACCAGCAAGACCAGTTTGGGCCCGCCCTCGATCTGCACCTCGCTGCCAATGATCAGCGGCAGACCGGTGTCCTTCGAGGCCTGCCAGGCGCGCACGATACCGGCCAGGCTGCATTCGTCGGTGATCGCCAGAGCGTCATAGCCCTGGCGCTTGGCACGCTCGAAGAGTTCGCGCGCGCTGGATGCACCCCGCTGGAAGCTGAAGTTGGACAGGCAGTGCAGCTCGGCGTATTTGGCGTTCATGCGAACCAGCCGTGCAGCAGCAGCGGCCCTCCGGTAAGGGCGCGAAACGCCCAACCCTGTTGGCCGGTAGTGGTTTGCACCCGATAGTAGTCGCGCCGCGCGTCGGCACCATCCCACCAGCCGGACTCGATGCGCTCGGGGCCAGCCAGGGTGAGCAGACCCTCTTCGCGCAAGGGCTGCGGGGTGTTCAGCAGCCAGCCGGGGCGCAAACCTACTTGGGGCAAGGGTTCGGTGTGGGCGAGGCTGCCTTCCCGCCAGGCGCATTCCGGGCGGTGGTCCGCTCGTGCGCTCAGCGAGACTACGGCGTCGTCACCCAGTCGGGCGCGGAGGCGTTCGCGCAGTTGCTCCCAGGGCACATTCTGCTGCGGGCGCTCGTCGAACAAGGCCTGATGGGCCGGCGTGAAGGCTGGCAGATCGCGAGCCAGCAGACGCACGGCCAGGACGGGGGCCGGCAGTTGCAGATGCTCGAGGCGGCCACGGGTCAGTTCGAACAGCATGGCGGGCTCGCGTTCGGTACTGAGCAGGCCGACCGGCACCTCGCTGTCGGGCAGGGTGCGATGTTCCAGGTACAGACTGAAACGCTGGACGCCGCTGTCCCGCCCGGCGAGAAAGGCGGCCAGGTCGGCGGTCAGTCTGCGCAATGGAAACAGCAGGGCCTGGTGGGACTCCACCTCGAAATTCAGTTCGATGCGGGTGTCGAAGACATCCGGCGGGCGGTAGAACTCCAGAGGTAGCGGCCGATGCCCGAGCAGGGTGTCGAGCTGGGCCAGCACTTCGGCCGGAAAGCGTCTGGCCAGGCTGTCGCGCGGCAGGGCGAGCAGTTGATGAAGATGGCGCAGGCCCATGCGTACCAGCGATGTGCTGACTTCGCGGGGCAGGCCGAGGCGCTCGATCGGCAGTGCCCCGAGCGCCTGATGCAGCGCGGCCGTATCGGTCACGGCCAGCCCATCATGGGCATTGGCGAGGACGCGCGCGGCCGCCGGGTTGGGTGCCAGGGTGATGCGGTGGCGGAAGCCCAGGCCTGTGAGCTCCTCGCGCAGACGCTTCTCGAATCGTGGCCAGGGGCCGAACAGGCCGAGGCTGGAATGCACCTCCAGCAGCAGACAGCGCGGATAGTGCAAGCTGACCTGGGCGCTGTAGCCGTAACCCCAGGCCGCCAGAAACTGCTGCCAGCGTTCGATCATCAGCGGGTCGTAATCGGCAGTGGCGAAGTCGTGGGTCAATGCCTGGGCTGCGACCAGCGATTGCCCTGGCTTGAGGCCGAGCTTGCGGGCGGCGGTGTTGACGGCCTGCAGCACGCGGCGCTGTGGCGGGCCGGCGAGCAGAACCAGTGGTGCGGCGGCATCGTCGCGGTGGCGCAGGATGCCGTCCATGGCCAGTTGCGGCAGTAGAATGCAGGCCCAGAGCATCGTCGCACCTATTGCCAGGCGCTGGCTGGTAGCGGCCGGGCCGGAGCCAGGCCGCCGCGGCACTTGATGACCCGCAGCTGCACCGGCTGTGCTTCCAGGGTCAGGCGCAATGCCGCAGGCGACGAATTTTCCGCTTCGCGCAGCGGACGATAGGCAAAGGCCAGGGTCTGGCCGGTTTCGGCGGCTATCTGCAGTCGCCGCAGGGCGCGGTCGTCGGCCTGTCGCGGCCAGCACAGCACCGCGGCGCAACTGCCGGAGCGCAGGCACTGTTCGGCGCTCCACAAGGCATCGCGGTCCTTGGCCTGGACGATGACCAGATGGCGCAGATCCACTCCAGCCGCAAGCCAGGCCTGGGGGCAGGGACGATGGGGCGGGGCGACCAGCACGACACGTTCGCCTGCGCTGGTCAGCCTGGCGAGCGTCGGCCACAGCAGGCGTAGCTCGCCGATCCCCGGGGCTGCGAAAAGGATTTCGCTGAGTGCCGAATCCGGCCAGCCGCCAGCGGGCAAGAGCGCATCCAGCATGGCATGTCCGGTCGGTTGGGCCGCCGTAGGAGATGCAACGGACTGGCCACGCCAGATGCGGCGAGCATCCAGCAGGCGGTCAAGGGCGACCACGGAAGACATGAGTACGGCATCCAGATAACTGTATATAGATACAGTATTAGGCGGCTCGTGCCTGGTCAAGTTGGCTCGGATGGACGCGCGTACCCGGTGGGTCTGCTGACAGGTCGAGCGGCGCTGCCCGGGGAAAACAGCCAGCACCAGGCATCAATAGCCGTCGCTTGTACTTGGAAAATCAGTGCATTAGCATTCGCGCCCGGGATGCGAGGCCTCACTGTTCCCGGCCATATCGAGATAGAAAGCCCGGTTCGGTCGCGAGCCGGGCTTTTTCTTTGCTGTGCGGGGCGCATCATGGGTCCTGCTTCGACGAAGCTGAACGAGGGAAATGCCATGCGCGAGCGCCTGCTGGCCGCGGAAAAGGTGAAATCGATCGAGTGGCATGGCGATCGCCTGAGCCTGCTCGATCAGCGCAAGCTGCCGACCGAAGAGGTCTGGCACAGCTGCGATTCTGCCGCTGCGGTCGCTGACGCCATTCGCAACATGGTCGTGCGCGGCGCGCCTGCCATCGGCATCAGTGCGGCCTATGCGCTGGTCCTGGCTGCCCGTACGCGCATGGCGGCCGGTGATGATTGGCGGCAGGCGCTGGAGGAAGATGTCGCGCTCCTTGCCGCATCGCGTCCCACGGCGGTCAATCTGTTCTGGGCGCTGAATCAGATGCGCGAACGCCTCGAACGCCTCAAGCCAGGCGAGGATCCTTGCGCGGCGCTGGAGGCCCAGGCCATCTCGATACATGAGAGCGATCGGGAGGCCAATCTAGCCATGGCGCAGTTCGGTGTCGACCTCATTCGTCGCCATCAGGGCAATCCGCAGAACTTGCTTACTCACTGCAACACCGGTGCCCTGGCGACCGGCGGTTTTGGCACCGCGCTCGGTGTCATCCGCGCGGCGCATCTCGACGGGCTGGTGGAGCGCGTCTACGTGGACGAAACCCGCCCCTGGCTGCAGGGTTCTCGCCTGACCGCCTGGGAGCTGCTGGGCGATGGCGTGCCGGCCACGTTGAACGTCGACTCGGCGGCCGCCCATCTGATGAAGTCGCGCGGTATTTCCTGGGTGATCGTCGGGGCGGATTGCATCACTGCCAACGGCGATGTGGCGAACAAGATCGGCACCTACCAGCTTGCGGTGCTGGCGATGCACCACGGCGTGCGTTTCATGGTGGTGGCGCCCAGTTCGACCATCGACATGGCTCTGGAAAGCGGTGACGAGATCCTCCTCGAGGAGCGTGCCGGCAGCGAGCTGCTGGAGGTCAATGGCCAGCGCTTTGCCGCCGAGATCGAAGTTTTCAATCCCGTGTTCGACGTGACGCCGGCCGATCTCATCGATGCCATTGTCACCGAGAAGGGAGTGGTCGAGCGCCCGAACGCCGCGAAGATGACCGAATTGATGAACCGCAAGCGGTTGCACTGAAATCGCTGCCGACCTTGCGCGCCATCTCGATGGCTGCGCATGTCCTTCGCCTCGGCAAGCTCTGCGAGGCTCCTGCCTGAGGGGCTCCAGGTTATTCCGCAAGGCTCGCTGGCTCGGTTTTGCTGTGCGCAAGGCTCAGCTTATGGCCGCCGTCTGTGTTACCATCCCGCGCTTATCGCAGGACCCTGCTGACTATAAGGAACCAGGCTTCCATGGGCGAACTGGCCAAAGAAATCCTCCCGGTCAATATCGAAGACGAGCTCAAGCAGTCCTACCTTGATTACGCCATGAGCGTGATCATCGGCCGTGCGCTGCCGGACGCGCGCGATGGCCTGAAACCGGTGCACCGTCGCGTGCTCTACGCCATGAGCGAGCTGGGCAACGACTGGAACAAGCCGTACAAGAAATCCGCCCGTGTGGTCGGTGACGTGATCGGTAAGTACCACCCGCACGGCGACTCCGCGGTGTACGACACAATCGTGCGTATGGCGCAGCCGTTCTCGCTGCGCTACATGCTGGTCGACGGTCAAGGCAACTTCGGTTCGGTCGATGGCGACAGTGCCGCGGCCATGCGTTACACCGAAGTGCGCATGGCCAAGCTGGCGCACGAGCTGCTGGCCGACCTGGACAAGGAAACCGTCGACTGGGTGCCCAACTATGATGGCACCGAGCAGATTCCGGCAGTCATGCCGACCAAGATACCCAACCTGCTGGTCAACGGTTCCAGCGGTATCGCGGTCGGCATGGCCACCAACATTCCCCCGCACAACCTGGGAGAAGTCATTGATGGTTGCCTGGCGCTGATCGACAACGCCGATATCACCATCGATGAGCTGATGCAGTTCATTCCCGGCCCTGACTTCCCCACCGCGGGCATCATCAACGGTCGCGCCGGCATCATCGAGGCCTATCGCACCGGTCGTGGCCGCATTTATATCCGTGCGCGCGCCGATATCGAGGACATCGACAAGGTCGGCGGCCGTCAGCAGATCGTCATCACCGAGCTGCCGTATCAGCTGAACAAGGCGCGGCTGATCGAGAAGATCGCCGAGCTGGTGAAAGAGAAGAAGATCGAAGGCATCACCGAGCTGCGTGACGAGTCCGACAAGGACGGCATGCGTGTAGTCATCGAGCTGCGTCGTGGCGAGGTGCCGGAGGTGATCCTCAACAACCTCTATGCCCAGACCCAGCTGCAGAGCGTGTTCGGCATCAACGTGGTGGCGCTGGTCGATGGCCAGCCGCGCACGCTGAACCTCAAGGAACTGCTGGAAGCCTTCGTCCGTCACCGCCGCGAAGTCGTCACCCGGCGTACCGTGTACGAACTGCGCAAGGCGCGCGAGCGCGGGCACATCCTTGAAGGCCAGGCAGTTGCGCTGTCCAACATCGATCCGGTGATTGCCCTGATCAAGGCCTCGCCGACGCCGGCCGAAGCCAAGGATGCGCTGATCTCCACTGCCTGGGAGTCGAGCGCGGTCGAGGCGATGGTCGAGCGCGCCGGGGCAGACGCCTGCCGCCCGGAGAATCTGGACCCGCAGTATGGTCTGCGCGACGGCAAGTATTTCCTCTCGCCGGAGCAGGCCCAGGCGATCCTCGACCTGCGTCTGCACCGCCTGACCGGTCTCGAGCACGAGAAGCTGCTCGCCGAGTACCAGGAAATTCTCACCCAGATCGGTGAGCTGATCCGTATCCTGACCAATCCGGTGCGGCTGATGGAAGTCATCCGCGAGGAGCTCGAGGGCGTGAAGCGCGACTTCGGCGATGCGCGGCGCACCGAGATCCTCGAGTCCCGTCTGGATCTGACCCTGGCCGACCTGATCACCGAAGAAGAGCGCGTCGTCACCATCTCCCATGGTGGCTATGCCAAGTCCCAGCCGCTGGCCGCCTATCAGGCGCAGCGCCGCGGTGGCCGTGGCAAGGCCGCGACCGGGGTGAAAGAAGAGGACTACGTCGAGCATCTGCTGGTCGCCAACAGCCATACCACGCTGCTGCTGTTCTCCAGCAAGGGCAAGGTCTACTGGTTGAAGACCTACGAGATTCCCGAGGCCTCGCGCACCTCGCGTGGGCGTCCGCTGGTCAACCTGTTGCCGCTGGACGAGGGCGAGCGCATCACCGCCATGCTGCAGGTCGATCTCGAGGCCCTGCGCAAGCAGGCTGCCGAGGGTGACGAGGAACTGGACGACGCCGAAGGTCTGGTGATCGAGCATGACGACATCGACGATGTCGAGGGCGACGACGACAGCGATGAGAAGGACGAACCCACCGGTGCCTACATCTTCATGGCGACGGCCAAGGGGACGGTCAAGAAGACACCGCTGGTGCAGTTCAGTCGGCCTCGTACTTCCGGTCTCATCGCACTGAAGCTGGAGGAGGGCGACACCCTGATCGCCGCCGCCGTGACCGATGGTGCCCAGGAAGTGATGATGTTCTCCGATGGAGGCAAGGTCATCCGCTTCAAGGAAAGCAAGGTTCGCATCATGGGCCGCAATGCCCGCGGTGTGCGTGGCATGCGTCTGCCGGAAGGGCAGCGGATCATCTCGATGCTGATTCCGGAGCCCGACGCGCAGATCCTCACCGCCTCGGTGCGCGGTTATGGCAAGCGCACGGCGATGGAAGAGTTCCCGCGACGCGGTCGTGGTGGCCAGGGCGTCATCGCCATGGTGACCAACGAGCGCAACGGTCCGCTGGTCGGTGCCGTACAGGTGCTCGAGGGCGAGGAGATCATGCTGATCTCCGACCAGGGCACGCTCGTGCGGACCCGCGTCGACGAAGTCTCCTCGCTGGGTCGCAACACCCAGGGCGTCACGCTGATCAAGCTGAGCAAAGGCGAACACCTGGTCGGTCTGGAGCGGGTGCAGGAGCCGTCCGAGGAAGAGGTGCTGGAAGACATCGAGGCGCTGCTCGATGACGATGCCCTCGAGAAGGAAATGCCGGTCATCAGTACCGAGCCGAGCGAAGACGAATTGCTTGGCGGTGGCGGCGATGTGTCGCCGGACGTGGTGCCGACCGACGACGAAGACTGATTGGCGATAACGCCATCCGATAGAAAGCAGCACACCGGGCAGACGGTAGCGAGGCGGTCGGTAAAGAAACCGGCCGTCGAGCCCGGGATTCAATATCGAGCAAGAGCGAGAGAACAGCAGTGAGCAAACGCGCCTTTAACTTCTGTGCCGGTCCGGCTGCGCTTCCCGAAGCCGTCCTTCAGCGCGCCCAGGCGGAGCTTCTCGACTGGCATGGCAAGGGCCTGTCGGTCATGGAAATGAGCCATCGCAGCGACGATTACACTGCCATCGCCGAAAAGGCGGAGCAGGATCTGCGCGATCTGCTGGCGATTCCGTCGAACTACAAGGTGCTGTTCCTGCAGGGCGGGGCCAGCCAGCAGTTCGCCGAGATTCCGCTGAACCTGCTGCCCGAGGGTGGCGTGGCCGACTATGTCGATACCGGCATCTGGTCGCGCAAGGCGATCGAGGAGGCCCGTCGTTTCGGGCACGTGAACGTCGCGGCGACTGCCAAGCCTTACGACTACTTCGCGATTCCCGGACAGAACGACTGGCAGCTGAGCGATGGCGCGGCCTATCTGCACTACGCCAGCAACGAGACCATCGGCGGCCTGCAGTTCGATTGGGTACCGGAGCTGGGCGATACCCCACTGGTCGTTGACATGTCGTCGGACATCCTTTCGCGGCCGATCGACGTGTCGAAGTTCGGCCTGATCTATGCCGGGGCGCAGAAGAACATCGGCCCGTCCGGGCTGGTGGTGGTCATCGTCCGTGAGGACCTGCTCGGCCACGCACGCTCCGTCTGCCCGACCATGCTCGATTACAAGATCGCCGCCGACAATGGCTCGATGTACAACACCCCGGCGACCTTCTCCTGGTATCTCTCGGGGCTGGTTTTCGAGTGGCTGAAGGAGCAGGGCGGCGTCGAGGCGATGGAAAAGCGCAATCGCGCGAAGAAGGACATGCTCTACGGCGCCATCGATGCCAGCGATTTCTACACCAACCCGATCGCCGTTAACGCGCGCTCGTGGATGAACGTGCCGTTCCGCCTGGCCGATGAGCGCCTGGACAAGGCCTTCCTGGCTGGTGCCGACGCGCGTGGCCTGCTGAACCTGAAAGGTCATCGCTCCGTGGGCGGCATGCGCGCCTCGATCTACAACGCTGTCGGCCTGGATGCGGTCGAGGCGCTGGTGGCCTACATGGCCGAGTTCGAGAAGGAGCACGGCTGATGAGCGACGCCGATCAGCTGAAGGCGCTGCGGGTTCGAATCGACAGTCTCGACGAGCGTATTCTCGAGCTGATCAGCGAGCGCGCCCGCTGTGCCCAGGAAGTGGCCCGGGTCAAGACCGCTGCGCTGGCCGAGGGCGAGTCGGCGGTGTTCTACCGCCCGGAACGCGAAGCCTGGGTGCTCAAACACATCATGGAACTCAATCGTGGGCCGCTCGACAATGAAGAGATGGCCCGCCTGTTCCGTGAGATCATGTCCTCCTGCCTGGCGCTCGAGCAGCCGCTGCGCGTGGCCTATCTGGGGCCGGAAGGGACGTTCTCTCAGGCCGCCGCGCTCAAGCATTTCGGCCATGCGGTGATCAGCACCCCGATGGCGGCGATCGATGAGGTGTTCCGCGAAGTGGTCGCCGGTGCGGTGAACTTCGGCGTGGTGCCGGTGGAGAACTCCACCGAAGGCGCGGTCAACCACACGCTGGACAGCTTCCTCGAGCACGACATCGTTATCTGTGGCGAGGTGGAGCTGCGCATCCACCATCATCTGCTGGTGGGCGAAACCACCAAGACCGATCGCATTACGCGCATCTATTCCCATGCCCAATCGCTGGCGCAGTGTCGCAAGTGGCTCGATGCGCATTATCCGAACGTCGAGCGGGTGGCGGTTTCCAGCAATGCGGATGCGGCCAAGCGGGTCAAGAGCGAGTGGAACTCGGCCGCCATTGCCGGCGACATGGCGGCCCAGCTGTACGGCCTGACCAAGCTGGCGGAGAAGATCGAAGACCGCCCGGACAACTCCACCCGCTTCCTCATCATCGGTAACCAGGAAGTGCCGCCGACCGGCGACGACAAGACGTCGATCATTGTCTCGATGCGCAACAAGCCGGGTGCGCTGCACGAGCTGCTGGTGCCGTTCCACACCAATGGCATCGACCTTACCCGGATCGAGACGCGGCCGTCGCGCAGCGGCAAGTGGACCTATGTGTTCTTCATCGACTTCCTCGGCCACCACCAGGATCCGCTGATCAAGGACGTGCTGGAGAAGATTGGCCAGGAAGCCGTGGCGCTGAAGGTGCTGGGTTCCTACCCCAAGGCAGTACTTTAATTGCGGCTCCGGGCTTCAGGAGCAGGTGGCAGGCGACAGGCTTGTGCCTGCCGCCTGAGCCTGCAGCCTGAGGCCTAACCAATGAGTTGTGATTTCCTTGCCCTGGCGCAGCCGGGCGTGCAGAAGCTGTCGCCTTACGTACCAGGCAAGCCGGTCGATGAGCTGGCGCGCGAGTTGAAGCTGGACCCCGCCGGAATCGTCAAGCTGGCCAGCAATGAGAACCCTCTGGGGCCCAGCCCGAAGGCGCTGGCAGCGATCCAGGCCGAGCTTTCCGAGTTGACCCGCTACCCCGACGGTAACGGCTTCGTGCTCAAGCAGCGCCTTGCCCAGCGTTATTCGGTGGGTGTCCACCAGGTCACGCTAGGCAATGGTTCCAACGACATCCTCGAGCTGGTCGCCCGTGCCTATCTGGCACCGGGGCTCAACGCCGTGTTCAGCGAACACGCCTTCGCCGTCTATCCGATCGCGACCCAGGCCGTCGGCGCCGAGGGGCGTGCTGTCGCGGCGAAGAACTGGGGGCACGATCTCGACGCGATGGCCGATGCCATCGACGAGAACACCCGGGTCGTCTTTGTCGCCAACCCCAACAACCCCACCGGGACCTGGTTCGATGCCGCTGCGTTGGGTACTTTCCTCGCGCGCGTGCCAGCCCATGTACTGGTGGTGCTGGACGAGGCCTATATCGAG
The DNA here is from genome assembly GCF_000219605.1 of Stutzerimonas stutzeri. Classification (NCBI taxonomy): domain Bacteria; kingdom Pseudomonadati; phylum Pseudomonadota; class Gammaproteobacteria; order Pseudomonadales; family Pseudomonadaceae; genus Stutzerimonas; species Stutzerimonas stutzeri. The sequence goes on along the minus strand of NC_015740.1, from coordinate 2,384,561 downwards.
TACGCCGAAGGTCAGGAGCTGCCTGATGGGCTGGCCTACCTCGCCGACTATCCCAATCTGCTGGTTTCGCGCACCTTCTCCAAGGCCTATGGCCTGGCGGCCCTGCGCGTCGGCTACGCCATCAGCTCGCCGGTGATCGCCGACGTGTTGAACCGCGTTCGCCAGCCCTTCAATGTGAACAGCCTGGCGCTGGCCGCCGCCTGCGCGGCGCTGGATGACGTCGATTATCTGGCAGCCAGCCGCCGGGTGAACGACGCCGGGATGGCTCAGCTGGAGCGCGGCTTCCGCCAGTTGGGGTTGGAGTGGATTCCCTCGCGGGGCAATTTCATTGCGGTGGATTTTGCCCGCGATGCTGCACCGATCAATCAGGCACTCTTGCGCGAGGGTGTGATCGTGCGGCCGGTAGCCGGTTACGGAATGCCGACATTCCTGCGGGTTTCCATTGGTACCGAGCGTGAGAATGCACGTTTTCTGGACGTGCTGACGCAGGTACTGCAGCAGTGAGCCCAGCCGCCGTGGAACAACGAGCCGCACCTGTCATCGATCGCCTGGTGGTGATCGGGCTCGGGTTGATTGGCGGTTCGTTTGCCAAGGGGCTGCGTGAGTCCGGCCTTTGCCGCGAGGTGCTCGGCTTCGATCTGGATGCCCGCTCGCGTGAACTGGCGGTCGAGCTGGGCGTGGTGGATCGCTGTGCCGACACGCTGGCCGAAGCCTGCCGTGACGCCGACGTTATTCAGCTCGCCACACCCATCCTCGCCCTGGAACGACTGCTCGGCGAGCTGGCGAAGCTCGACCTGGGCTCCGCCGTGATCACCGATGTCGGCAGCGCCAAGGGCAATGTGGTGCGCTGCGCGCGTAACGTGTTCGGCGAGATGCCGTCGCGTTTCGTTCCCGGCCATCCCATCGCCGGATCGGAGCTCAGTGGTGTCACGGCGGCCAAGAGCACGCTGTTCCGCCGCCACAAGGTCATACTGACTCCGCTGAAGAACACCGATCCGCAGGCGCTTGCGCTGGTGACCCGGCTTTGGGCGGCGCTCGGTGCCGATGTCGAGCACATGGACGTGGCGCACCACGACGAGGTGCTGGCCGCCACCAGTCACCTGCCGCACCTGTTGGCCTTCGGTCTGGTTGATTCGCTCGCCAAGCGCCATGAGAATCTCGAGATCTTCCGCTACGCGGCGGGTGGATTTCGTGATTTCACCCGTATTGCCGGTAGCGACCCGGTGATGTGGCACGACATCTTCCTCGCCAATCGCGAGGCGGTGCTGCATACCCTAGATGATTTTCGTGCCGACCTCGACGCCCTGCGCGCCGCGGTCGATGAAGGAGACGGGCACAGGTTGTTGGGCGTGTTCACGCGCGCCCGGGCTGCCCGGGAACATTTCAGCAAAATACTGGCTCGCCGAGCCTATGTGGACGTTATGCATTCCAATGACCTCGTTTTCCTCGCCAACCCTGGCGGCAGCCTGACCGGCCATTTGCGTGTTCCAGGCGACAAATCCATTTCGCATCGTTCCATCATGCTGGGTTCCCTGGCGGAAGGGACCACCGAAGTCGAGGGTTTTCTCGAAGGTGAAGACGCCCTCGCCACGATTCAGGCGTTCCGTGACATGGGTGTGGTCATCGAAGGCCCGCAGCAGGGGCGGGTGACCGTCCATGGCGTTGGCCTGCATGGTCTGAAGCCGCCGCCTGGCCCGATCTATCTGGGTAACTCCGGCACCTCCATGCGCCTGTTGTCCGGCTTGCTCGCGGCGCAGCCGTTCGATACCACCCTTACTGGCGATGCCTCGCTGTCCAAGCGCCCGATGAATCGCGTCGCCAAGCCGCTGCGCGAGATGGGCGCGGTCATCGAGACGGCTGCCGAAGGTCGTCCGCCGCTGACCATTCGTGGCGGCCAGCGTCTGTCCGGTATGCACTACGACATGCCGATGGCCAGCGCACAGGTCAAATCCTGTCTGCTGCTGGCCGGCCTGTATGCCGCCGACCAGACCTCCGTCACCGAGCCTGCACCGACTCGTGATCACACCGAGCGGATGCTGCGCGGTTTCGGCTACCCGGTAACGGTCGAAGGACGCACCGCGATCGTCGAGCCGGGGCACAAGCTGCGTGGCACCCATATCGAGGTGCCGGCGGATATCTCCTCGGCGGCCTTCTTCATGGTCGCGGCCAGCATTGCACCGGGCTCGGAGATCGTGCTCGAGCATGTAGGGGTCAACCCGACTCGTACCGGTGTGATCGACATCCTCAAGCTGATGGGCGGCGATATCACTCTGGAGAACCTTCGCGAGGTGGGCGGCGAGCCTGTCGCCGATATCCGCGTGCGTGGTGCGCAGCTCAAGGGTATCGACATTCCCGAAGACCTGGTGCCGCTGGCCATCGACGAGTTTCCTGTGCTCTTCGTTGCCGCGGCATGCGCCCAGGGTCGCACCACCTTGCGCGGTGCCGAGGAGCTGCGCGTCAAGGAGTCGGATCGTATCCAGGTCATGGCCGACGGGCTGCAGACGCTGGGTATCAAGGCGGAACCGACACCCGACGGCATCGTCATCGAGGGTGGCATGATCGGTTCCGGTGAAGTCTGGGCGCACGGTGATCATCGTATCGCCATGTCGTTCAGCGTCGCTGCGCTGCGCGCCAGCGGTCCGATCCGCATCCACGATTGCGCGAACGTGGCGACCTCGTTCCCCAATTTCCTGGACCTGGCTCAGCGGGCCGGGATGCAGGTTCAGGCGGAGGGCGCCTCATGATCAAGCCTGTACCAGTCATCACCATCGACGGGCCTAGCGGCTCGGGCAAGGGAACCGTTGCTGCGCTGCTCGCGGGCAAGCTCGGCTGGAATTTTCTCGACTCCGGCGCCCTGTACCGTCTGCTGGCATTCGCTGCGCGTAATCACGGCGTCGATCTGACCAACGAGGAAGCCCTGAAGGTACTTGCCGAGCATCTGGATGTGCAATTCGGCGCTGCCCGCGATGGGCATGGCATGGTCATCATTCTGGAAGGCGAGGACGTCACCGAGGCCATTCGCAACGAGACCGTCGGTGCGGGTGCTTCCCAGGTCGCGGCGTTGCCGGTGGTTCGGACCGCGCTGTTGCAACGGCAGAAGGCCTTTCGCGAGGCCCCCGGCCTGGTTGCCGACGGGCGCGACATGGGAACCGTCGTGTTCCCCGATGCGCCGCTGAAGATCTTCCTCACTGCAAGTGCGGAAGAACGTGCGCGCAGACGCTACTTGCAGTTGAAGGCGCGTGGTGATGATGTTAATCTCGCGAGTCTTCTTGAGGAGATTCGGGAGCGCGACGAGCGCGATACCCAGCGTGCGGTGGCACCGTTGAAGCCGGCAGAAGATGCCATTCAGCTCGATTCCACTACACTTTCCATCGAAGAAGTGCTGCAAAGGATTCTGAGCGAAGTCGCCGATCGCGACTTGGCTGGATGATCGGAACGCCGAAAGGCGGCCAAACGGACTTCGAGGTCAGCGCAGCCGGTAGGCGCGCCTCGAGCCGTTAACAAGGAGGCATGTGGGAGACCAGATCCAGTCCCGCAGGCCTTTTTTTATATGAATGAACCCACATTGTCTGGAATGTGGAGATTGGGCGGATTCTCGCCCGAAAACAGCAGGAATCAACATGAGCGAAAGCTTCGCAGAACTTTTTGAAGAAAGCCTTAAATCCCTCGACATGCAGCCGGGCGCCATCATCACCGGCATCGTGGTCGACATCGACGGTGACTGGGTCACCGTACATGCCGGCCTCAAGTCCGAGGGCGTCATCCCGGTCGAGCAGTTCTACAACGAGCAGGGCGAGCTGACCATCAAGGTGGGTGACGAGGTCCACGTTGCTCTGGACGCGGTTGAAGATGGCTTTGGCGAAACCAAGCTGTCCCGTGAAAAAGCCAAGCGCGCGGAATCCTGGATTGTTCTGGAAGCGGCTTTCGCTGCAGAAGAAGTGGTCAAGGGCGTCATCAACGGCAAGGTCAAAGGTGGCTTCACCGTCGACGTCAACGGCATTCGTGCGTTCCTGCCGGGTTCGCTGGTCGATGTCCGCCCTGTGCGCGACACCACCCACCTGGAAGGCAAAGAACTCGAGTTCAAGGTCATCAAGCTCGACCAGAAGCGCAACAACGTTGTCGTTTCCCGCCGCAGCGTGCTGGAAGCCGAGAACAGCGCCGAGCGCGAAGCTCTGCTGGAATCCCTGCAGGAAGGCCAGCAGGTCAAGGGTATCGTCAAGAACCTCACCGACTACGGTGCGTTCGTTGACCTGGGCGGCGTCGATGGTCTGCTGCACATCACCGACATGGCCTGGAAGCGCATCAAGCATCCGTCCGAGATCGTCAACGTTGGCGACGAGATCGATGTCAAGGTGCTGAAGTTCGACCGCGAGCGCAACCGCGTATCGCTGGGCCTGAAGCAGCTGGGCGAAGACCCATGGGTTGCCATCAAGGCGCGTTACCCGGAAGGCACCCGCGTCATGGCCCGCGTCACCAACCTGACCGACTACGGCTGCTTCGCCGAGCTGGAAGAAGGTGTCGAAGGTCTGGTGCACGTCTCCGAAATGGACTGGACCAACAAGAACATCCACCCGTCGAAGGTCGTTCAGGTCGGCGACGAAGTGGAAGTCATGGTTCTGGACATCGACGAAGAGCGTCGTCGCATCTCCCTGGGCATCAAGCAGTGCAAGTCCAACCCGTGGGAAGACTTCTCTGGCCAGTTCAACAAGGGCGACCGCATCTCCGGCACCATCAAGTCGATCACCGATTTCGGTATCTTCATCGGTCTGGACGGCGGCATCGACGGTCTGGTTCACCTGTCCGACATCTCCTGGAACGAGCCGGGTGAAGAAGCCGTTCGCCGCTTCAAGAAGGGCGACGAGCTGGATACCGTTATCCTGTCGGTCGATCCGGAGCGTGAGCGTATCTCCCTGGGTATCAAGCAGCTGGAAGACGATCCGTTCTCCAACTACGCCGCCGTCAATGACAAGGGCAGCATCGTTCGCGGTACCGTGAAAGAAGTTGACGCCAAAGGCGCCATCATCGATCTGGGCAACGATATCGAAGCGACCCTGAAGGCGTCCGAAATCAGCCGTGACCGCGTTGAAGATGCGCGCAACGTGCTGAAGGAAGGCGACGAAGTCGAAGCCAAGATCATCAGCATCGACCGCAAGTCCCGCGTGATCAGCCTGTCCATCAAGTCCAAAGACGTCGAAGACGAGAAGGATGCGATGAAAGAGCTGCGCACCAAGCAGGAAGTTGAAAGCACCGGCCCGACCACCATTGGTGATCTGATCCGTGCTCAGATGGAAAACCAGAACTAAGTTCGGTTCTTCATGAAAAAGGGCGACTTCGGTCGCCCTTTTTTGTGCCTGCGATTCCACGTGATGGAGCGCCCCGCCTCGGCGAGAGCTGTCAGCCTTTGGCCTTTTCCATGGCGAGCGCCTGGTTGACCGCGAGCCAGCCGTCTACAGACTGTTCCCCCACGTCATCGAAGGCGCGCTGTAGCAGCCTGACCTGTTCCCGGCGCAGTGCTTGCTCGAGCTTCGCTCCCTCGGCGGTGAAGCGCAGCATGCGTTTGCGCTTGTCGTCCTCCGCCGTGAGGCTTTCCACTAGATGCATTTCGATCAGTTGGCGCAATGGTGTGTTCAGCGCCTGCTTGGTAACGCCCAGGTAGCTCAGCAGTTCCTTGACGCTCAGGTCGGGATAGCTGGCGATAAAGAACAGGATGCGGTGATGCACGCGGGACAGACCGCGACGGGCCAGCATCTCGTCAGGCTTTGCCGTGAAAGCCTGATAGCCGAGAAAGAAGCTTTCCATTATCTGGCGCTGCACGGCGCTTTTTTTTAGGTCAGGCATATTGACGTATTTATTATGAGAGGCGTAATTTCGGTCAAGAAGTTTGACTTATTTTGCAACGCCTCGCACCTGGTATGGAAATGGCCTTCTCCGAACGTATTACTCGCCTGAAAAGCTCCCTGATTCGTGAAATTCTCGCCGCAGCCCAGCGTCCTGAGGTGATGTCCTTTGCCGGTGGGTTGCCGGCTGAGGCGATGTTACCCGCGGTGGATTGGGCCGAGCTGCCTGCGAGCATGGGGCAATACGGCATGAGCGAAGGCGAACCCGCCCTTCGCGAAGCCATCGCGGCTCAGGCCCGGGCGCTCGGCGTGCCCTGCGAGGCCAGCCAGGTGCTGATTGTCAGTGGGTCGCAACAGACGCTGGATCTCGCCTCGAAGCTGTTCATCGACTCGGGCACCGAGGTGCTGGTCGAGGCGCCGACCTATCTCGCCGCGCTGCAGTCGTTCCAGCTGTTCGGTGCACAGTGTCTGGCCGTTGCGCAGCAGGCTGACGGACCGGATCTGGCGGCACTGCGTTCCACGCTGGAGCAGCACGCTCCGGCTTTCGCCTACCTGATTCCGACCTTCCAGAATCCTTCTGCGGTCCGTTACAGCGAAGCCAAGCGTGAGGCCGTTGCCGGGCTGCTGGATGAATACGGTGTGACCTTGCTGGAGGACGAGCCGTACCGTGAACTGGTGTTCGACCAGGGCAGTGCCAGGCCCATCGTGTCGCGCCTCAAGCGGGCCAGCTGGATCTACACCGGCACGGTATCCAAGACGCTGCTGCCCGGTTTGCGGGTAGGCTACCTGATCGCGTCTGCGGACCTGTTTCCTTATCTGCTGCGCCTCAAGCAGTCGGCAGACCTGCATACCAATCGGATCGGGCAATGGCAGGCGTTGCAATGGCTGGGCAGCGACCATTACCAGGCGCATCTCGGACAGTTGCGCGAGTTCTACCGAGTCCGCCGCGATGCCATGCAGGCGGCGCTGACGGAGCACTTCAGCGATCTGGCGACCTGGGAGTTGCCGCAGGGCGGGCTGTTCTTCTGGTTGACGCTCAAGCAACCGCTTGACACGCGAACGCTGCTCAATCGGGCGCTGGCCGAGGATGTCGTGTTCATGCCCGGCGAGCCGTTCTTCGTCGAACCGGACGCGAACCCCGGCTATCTGAGGCTGAATTTCAGTCATGTCGCGGCTGAGCGCATGGACGAGGGACTACGCAGGCTGGCCCAGGTCATTCGCGACGCCGGTGCGTTGGAAGCTGCGTGAGGAGTTATTGCCGGCCCGCGCCGCGGGTCGATCGGGAGGGGAGACCATGTTGAAAGTCTATGGCGATTATCGGTCGGGTAATTGCTACAAGATCAAGCTGATGCTGCACCTGCTGGACCAGCCGTACGAGTGGATTGCGATCAATATCCTTCGAGGCGAGACGCGCTCGGAGGAGTTTCTCAAGAAGAATCCGAACGGCAAGATCCCGGTGCTGGAACTCGAGGACGGCTCCTGTCTATGGGAGTCCAACGCCATCCTGAACTACCTGGCCGAGGGCAGCGAGTTCCTTCCGACCGATCCGCGCCTGCGCACTCAGGTGCTGCAGTGGCAGTTCTTCGAGCAGTACAGTCACGAGCCGTTCATTGCCGTGGCGCGGTACATCAAGGTCTATCTGGGTATGCCGGAAGAGCGGCGTGAGGAATACGAGGCCAAGCAGCTCGACGGCTATCATGCCCTTAACGTGATGGAGCAACAGCTGCTGCGCACGCCGTATCTGGTGGGTGATCACTATTCCATCGCCGACGTTGCGCTCTACGCATACACCCACGTGGCGGAAGAGGGTGGTTTCGATCTGGAAGGTTATCCAGCGATCCGTCGGTGGCTGCAGCGCGTTGCGAGCCATCCGCGGCATGTAGGCATGTACGATTGAGGAGCGAAAAAGACAGGGCCGTGAAGGCCCTGTCTTCTCTGTGCTACTTCACCAGCCCGAGAAACTCGCTACGAGTAGCGGCATTGTCGCGGAACTGACCCAGCATCACCGATGTGACCATGGAGGAATTCTGCTTCTCGACACCGCGCATCATCATGCACATGTGCTGGGCTTCGATGACCACGGCTACACCGGAGGCTCCGGTGACCTGCTGCATCGCTTCGGCGATCTCACGGGTCAGGTTTTCCTGAATCTGCAGTCGGCGCGCATACATGTCGACGATCCGGGCGACCTTCGACAGGCCAAGCACCTTACCGTTGGGCAGGTAGGCGACGTGCGCCTTGCCGATGAAAGGCAGCATGTGGTGTTCGCAGAGCGAGTACAGCTCGATGTTCTTGACCAGCACCATCTCGCTGTTGTCGGAGCTGAACAGAGCGCCGTTGGTCACCTCTTCGAGGGTCTGCTGGTAGCCCTTGCACAGGTACTGCATGGCTTTGGCGGCGCGTTTGGGTGTGTCGAGCAGACCCTCGCGGTTAACGTCCTCGCCAAGTTGGCCAAGGATCGCGGTGTAGTGTTGTTCCAGGGACATTGAGCTACCTGTCAGGCATAGGGTCGCGAACGCGAAGGGTAGGGGGCTGCCGCTCTGCTGGCAAGCCTGTCGAGCGACTGGCGTGAGCCGAGCAGTCATTCGTCGCGCCCTTCCAGCATGGTGCGCTTGAGCACCACGTAGAGTGCGCCGGTCCCACCATGACGCGGCAGGCAGGACGTGAAACCAAGCACCTGTGGGTGTTGCCGCAACCAGGTGTTTACGTGGCTCTTGATCAATGGGCGCTTGCCATCCAGCCGCGCGGCCTTGCCATGAGTCACGCGGACGCAACGGACTTCGAAGCGGGTTGCTTCGGCGATGAAGTCCCACAGCTGTTCGCGGGCCTTTTCCACTGTCATCCCATGCAGGTCCAGGCTGCCTTCGAACGGTATCTGGCCGGCCTTGAGCTTGCGCATCTGTGCGTCCTGCACGCCGTCACGCGCCCAGTAGAGCTCATCCTCCGCGCCGACGTCGATGACGAACTGGTCCGACAGTCCGTCGACGCGCGTCGAGTCGTTGCTGAGCGTGGCGTTGCTGCGGCGGGTCGCGATCTGTTCGCGGTTGCTGCGGACCTTGCCGGTCTCGGCACGGTCATGGGTCATCGGCTTGACACCGCGCACGGCCGATTGGAAGAGGGAAAAATCGTCGTCGTCTTGCATGGGGCCTCCAAACAGAAGGCCAGTCTACCCCAGCCACTGCCGCGTGCAGAAAGCGTCCTAGCGGCTCAGGGCTGCCGTGTCCGGCACGCAGACCGCAAAGTTGTCGGCAAGGATGGTCATTTCGATGCGATGGACCTGTTCGGCATCGATGCTGCCTTCGCCCATCGGCAGGTTGCGCGTGGCGCAGGCGCTGTCGACGAGAGTGCAGCGATAGCCGTAATCCTTGGCTGCGCGAACGGTGGTGCTGATGCTCGAATGGGTCATGAAGCCGCAAACGATGAGATCGAGGCGGCCGAGCTTCTGCAGCAGCTCGTGCAGCTCGGTGCCGGAAAAAGCATTGGGGAGGCGTTTGGCGACCACGGGCTCGCCGGGCAGCGGCGCGGCTTCGGGCATGATCTGTCCACGAAAACCTTGCGGATCGAACAGCCCGCCGCTGATGCCCAGGTGATGCACGTGCACGATCGGTGCGCCGGCCGCGCGCGCAGCTGCCAGCAGGCGGGTGATTTCCGGTAGCGCCCGATCCAGGGCGGGCAGGGCCAGAACGCCACTGCGGTATTCCTCCTGCACGTCGATGACCAGCAGGGTGGCATTCGTCAGCGTCGCCGGGTTATAGCTGCGGCCACTGAGCTGAAGCATGGTCTGTGGCTTGGTCATTGTCGGCTCCTTGTGCTGTGAGGGGGCTGATTGTGGCGCCTGAGCGCGCCGATGTGAACCGTCCAGCCGATTGTTTCGCTTGGCAGGCGAGTGACTGCTCGGTCGCGCTCTTGACGCTCGGATTGCCGCAAAAATTCCGTGCCGAAGGGTACTGCCAGTGATCAGCGAACGCTCGCAACGAATTGGGCATTTACAAAGCTGTCTCAACTTTGCTGGCGAACCACAGGTCTCGGCAACCACCGCCGTAGCTCGGGTTTTCCGATGCCTGTTAAACTCGCGCACTTTTTACAGGAGACGCCCTTGTGACCGCTTCGCTCTCTCGCTTGCGTACCCTGCGTGACTATATTCGCTGGGCTGTCAGCCGTTTTCAGGCGGAGCAGCTGTTCTTTGGCCACGGCACCGACAACGCCTGGGACGATGCGCGTCAGCTGGTTCTGGGTGCACTTCATCTGCCGTGGGAGATGTCCGATAGCTATCTGGACTGTCGCCTGGAAGCGGATGAGTGCGAACACTTGCAGAACCTGCTACGTCGGCGCATCGAAGAGCGTGTACCGACTGCCTACCTGCTGGAGCAGGCCTGGTTCTGTGGCCTGCCGTTCATTGTCGATGAGCGCGTGCTCATTCCGAGGTCGCCCATCGGTGAGCTGATCGAGCATCGTTTCGAACCCTGGCTGCCCGGTACCCCGAAACGCATCCTTGATCTTTGCACCGGGTCGGGCTGCATCGGTATCGCCTGTGCGTATGAATTCCTCGAAGCAGAAGTCGTACTGGCGGACATCTCGTTCGATGCGCTCGAGGTGGCCAACCGCAACATCGAGCAGCATGGTCTCGAAGAGCGCGTCTACACCGTGCAAAGCGATGGTTTCGACGGGCTGCCCAATCAGCGCTTCGACCTGATCGTGTCGAACCCGCCTTATGTCGACGCCGAGGATTTCGCGGATATGCCAGATGAGTTCCATCATGAGCCGGAGCTCGGCCTGGCGTGCGGTAACGATGGGCTGGACCTGGTCCGTCGCATGCTCGCCGAAGCCGCGGATCACCTTGCCGACGATGGTGTGCTGATCGTCGAGGTGGGCAACAGTCAGGTTCATGTTCAGGCGCTGTATCCGGAAGTGGATTTCACCTGGCTGGAATTCACCCGTGGTGGACATGGCGTATTCCTGCTGGCCGCACAGCAATGCCGAAAGCATCAGGCACTGTTCCGCTCGCGCCTGGCGGAGAGCTGATCGGTTTTATCTGGAAGGGCGTAGCGCTCGAATCTTCTACTCCTCGCCAGTCCGGCCCTGCATGGCCGATTGGCGAATCTCGCTGAGCATTTGCCCCGCATGGTGGTCTGCATAGAAGTCCGATCGGGAATCTGTGCCGCTGGCTGGCTGCAATTCCGATCGGTCAGTGTTCGAGCCGTCATTCACTGACCATTGAAGTGGACAGCCCATGCCAGGCATCACCGTAGAACCCACCACTTTTTCCTTGTTCGGCGCCCTGGGCGATCTTGCGCTGCGCAAGCTGTTTCCGGCGCTTTACCAGCTGGATCGTGCCGGTCTGCTGCATGGCGATACGCGAATCCTTGCGCTGTCGCGTGAAGGTGGTGAGCCTGAGGCACACAAGACGCGAATCATTCAGGCGTTGCGAACGCGCGTACCGGCTGGCGAACTCGACGAGCCGGCGCTCGAGCGCTTTGCCGAGCGGCTGCGCTACCTCACCATGGATTTCCGTCGCGGTGAGGACTACGCGGCGCTTCGAGAGTGCGTACCGCAGGACTTGCCCCTGGTCGCCTATTTCGCAACGCCCGCCGCGGTGTATGGCGACATCTGCAGGTTCCTCGCGGCGAGCGGGCTCGCCGAACAGGCCCGGGTCGTTCTGGAGAAGCCCATCGGTCACGATCTCGAATCGTCCAGGGTGATCAACGATGCCGTTGCCGAGCATTTTCCTGAGAGCCGTATCTACCGCATCGACCACTATCTCGGTAAGGAAACCGTCCAGAATCTGATCGCGCTGCGCTTCGCCAACAGCCTGTTCGAAACTCAGTGGGACCAGCACCATATTTCCCACGTCGAGATCACCGTGGCCGAAACGGTGGGCATCGAAGGCCGTTGGGGCTATTTCGATCAGGCCGGCCAGCTGCGCGACATGGTGCAGAACCACTTGCTGCAGCTGCTCTGCCTGATCGCCATGGACCCGCCGAGCAATCTCACCGCTGACAGCATCCGTGACGAGAAAGTGAAGGTGCTCAAGGCACTGGCTCCGATCACGGCCGAATCCATCCATCAGCGGGTCGTGCGCGGGCAGTACGCGGCGGGCAACGTAGGTGGCGTTTCGGTGCCGGGTTATCTGGACGAGGAGAATTCCAACGCGCAGAGCAGCACCGAGACGTTCGTCGCCTTGCGGGCCGATATCTGCAACTGGCGATGGTCCGGCGTGCCGTTCTACCTGCGTACCGGCAAGCGCATGGCGCAGAAGCTGTCGCAGATCGTCATCCATTTCAAGGAGCCGCCGTTCTACATCTTCGCCCCCGAGCAACGCGCGCTGATCAGCAATCGCCTGATCATCCGCCTGCAACCGGATGAAGGCATTTCGCTGCAAGTCATGACCAAGGAGCAGGGGCTGGACAAGGGCATGCATCTTCGCAGCGGGCCGCTGCAGCTGAATTTCTCGGAGACTTATAAAAGCGCGCGAATTCCGGATGCTTATGAGCGCCTGTTGCTCGAGGTGATGCAAGGCAACCAGAATCTGTTCGTGCGCAGGGATGAAATCGAATATGCGTGGCAATGGTGTGATCAGTTGATTGACGGTTGGAGCCGGCTCGGTGCTGAGCTCAAACTGTACCCGGCGGGTTCCTGGGGGCCGGTCGCTTCGATTGCACTGATCACGCGCGACGGGAGGGCGTGGTATGGCGATCTCTGAACTGGACTTACCCACGGGCGTGATCGCCCATAGCTCGGCGGACGCGCAGCGGCAGGCCGAACTGATGGCCGACAGCGTCGCCAAGGCGCTGCGCTACGCGGTACAGACACACGGCGTCGCAAGTCTGGTGGTATCCGGTGGGCGGAGCCCGGTTGCGTTCTTCGAGTCCCTCTCTAGGCGAGAGCTGGACTGGGCAAAGATCCAGATCAGCCTGGCCGACGAGCGCTGGGTCTCGCCAACCGATCCGGCCAGCAACGAAGGCTTGCTGCGGCGCCACCTTCTGCAGAATGCCGCGAATGCCGCCCGGCTGATCGGGCTCTACCAGCCAGCCGACTCGCTCGAGCAGGCTGCGGGCTTCGCCAATGCGGCGCTCGACCAATTGCATCAGCCGATTGATGTGCTCGTGCTCGGCATGGGTGACGACGGGCACACTGCTTCGCTGTTCCCAGGCAGCGCCAACTTGGCGCATGCCTTGCGGGAGGATTGCCCCGAGCGCTGTGTGGCTATGCAGGCACCGGTCGCCCCCGAGGCCCGCCTGACGATGACCTATCCTCTACTGGCCTGCGCCAGGATGCAGTGTCTGGCCATTCAAGGCAGCGAAAAGCTTGAAACCCTGCGTGTAGCGCTGAGTGCCGATCCATTGCAGATGCCCATCCGGGCATTCCTGCACGCTCCGCTCGAAATCTACTGGTGCCCTTGAGGCCCGAGGACTCCTGCATGACCATGGACCAGAAGAATGCCCTGATCGAACAGATTTGCGTCGCGGCGCGGATTCTGCCGGTCATCACCATTGGCAGCGAAGAGCAGATCCTGCCGCTCGCCGATGTCTTGTCGGCGGGTGGCCTGCGTACTCTGGAGATTACCTTGCGCTCGCGTCATGGTCTGACCGCTATTCAGCGGTTGCGCCAGGAGCGACCGGACCTCTGCATCGGCGCCGGAACCGTCCTCGACCGGCGCATGATGGACGAAGTGGAGGCGGCCGGCGCCCAGTTCATCGTCACGCCGGGCTCTACCCGCGACATCCTCGAAGCCGGGGTGAGCTGCTCGGTACCCTTGCTACCGGGCGCGAGCAGTGCGTCCGACGTCATGGAAGGCTACGCGCTGGGTTATCGGCGCTTCAAACTGTTCCCGGCCGAGGTGTGTGGCGGCATCGCCGCGCTCAAGGCCCTCGGCGGACCGTTCGGGGACGTTCGGTTCTGCCCGACCGGTGGGGTGAGCGCTGCCAACGCAGCCCAGTACCTGGCGCTGGCTAACGTCATGTGTGTCGGCGGTACCTGGATGATCGACAGCGCAACGCTGGAGCGCGGCGACTGGGCGGGCATCCAGCAGCGTACCGCGGAGGCCCTGGCCGCTTTGCCCTAGGTCGGACTGGCGCCGCCGTCCGACTGGCGCAAGGTGCGCTGCCGGCATGATCCGCGTATGATTCGCGCCCTTTCAATCGGATTGCCACACCGGGAGGTGCCCAGATGACCGAGCACGAAGAAACCACGATCCACGCCACGCACGGCGAAAAGTTGCAAAAAGTCCTTGCCCGTCTGGGCATCGCGTCGCGTCGCGACGTCGAAAAGTGGATCGTCGAGGGCCGCGTCAAGGTCAATGGCGCGGTTGCCACACTCGGCCAGCGTGTCGATTCCCATGACGCCATAGCGGTCGATGGCCGCCTGCTCAAGCGCGAAGAAACCAGCCAGGTGGTGCGGCGTGTGCTGATCTACAACAAGCCCGACGGCGAGATCTGCACCCGCAACGACCCCGAAGGCCGCCCTACGGTGTTCGATCGCCTGCCACGTCCCAAAGAAGGCCGCTGGATCAATATCGGCCGGCTCGATATCAACACGACGGGGCTGCTGCTGTTCACCACTGATGGTGAGCTGGCCAATCGCCTGATGCACCCCTCGTACGAAATGGACCGGGAATACGCGGTACGTGTGCGCGGCGAGGTCGACGACGAGATGATCGAGCGGCTGAAGACCGGGGTGATGCTGGAGGACGGTCCGGCGCGCTTCACCGATATCCAGGAAGCGCCTGGTGGCGAAGGCTTCAACCACTGGTATCACTGCGTGGTCATGGAAGGCCGCAACCGTGAGGTTCGTCGGCTCTGGGAATCCCAGGGGCTGGTCGTCAGCCGGCTGAAGCGTGTCCGTTTCGGGCCGGTGTTCATGACGTCCGACTTGCCGATGGGGCGCTGGCGCGAGATGTCGCAAGCCGAGGTGGACATTCTCAGCGAGGAGGTTGGCCTAAAGCCGGTCGCCTTGCCGAGCATGAAGGCCAAGACGAAGGAGAAGATCGACCGCATGCAGCGCAAGGTGGCCAAGCCACTGGGGCGAGGCGAGCGGCGGTCACGTGTACTTCGTCCTGCCCACGAAGCCGACATGCCTGTAGCGGATAAACCGCGTGCGGCACGAGATGACAAGAGCGAGCGCAAGCCGCGAGGCAGCGAAAAGCCGCGTGGTACGCCGGTCGCCGAGCGTCCGGGGGATACCCGCAAGGGCGGCAAGCGCCACGAAGGCGGCGGGCGTTCATCGGGTCCGGCGAGGAAGCCGGCCGGAGAAGGTCAGCGGCCCGGCTTCGGGCGCGAGCGTAGCAAGCGTCCCTGACCGGTCTGCAGCGCAGCGCAGTGAATGACTGCGCTGCGCGGACTTCATTGCGCGTCTAGCGCCTGGCCGTTGATGCCGGCGCTATCCGGACCCATCAGGTACAGATAGACCGGCATGATTTCTTCCGGCAATGGATTGACGAGCGGGTTCTCGCCCGGGTACGCCTTGGCGCGCATGTCGGTCCGAGTAGCGCCCGGGTTGATGCTGTTGGCACGCACCGGCGCGGTATCGTCCAGCTCGTCGGCCAGAACCTGCATCAGTCCTTCCGTGGCGAACTTCGATACGGCGTAGGCACCCCAGTAGGCGCGGCCTTTGCGTCCGACGCTGCTGGAGGTGAAGATCACCGAGGCGTCTTTGGAGAGCTTGAGCAGCGGTAGCAAGGTGCTGGTCAGCATGAACATGGCATTCACGTTGATCTGCATGACTCGCATGAAATTGTCGCCGGACAACTGCTCGATGGGCGTGCGAGGGCCAACGATCGCAGCGTTGTGCAGCAATCCGTCCAGGTGTCCGAATTCCCGCTCGATCATGGCTGCCAGCTCGTCGTACTGATGCGGCAGGGCTGTCTCCAGGTTGAACGGGATGACAGCGGGGCGCGGATGGCCTGCTGCTTCGATTTCGTCGTACACCCGATTCAGATTGTCTTCATTCTTGCCCAGTAACAGCACGGTAGCTCCGTGGGCCGCGTAGGCCTTGGCAGCAGCTTCACCGATGCCCCGGCCAGCGCCGGTGACCAGGATGATGCGCCCTGCGAGCAGGTCGGGGCGGGCGGAATACTCGAACATCGGATGCCTCGTAAATCGAAAGTGATGGGTGCTTCGGCAATTACTGCCGAGTGATGATGCTGTGGTGGTGACCCTATGGCTGTTTCAGCAACTGCACAGGGCGCTGTCCAGGACCTGGCGCAGATCCAGCGGGTGATCCACCACTACGTCCGCGCCCCAATTGCTCGGGTTGTCTTGCGGATGGATATAGCCATAGCGCACCGCGGCCGTCCTGCTGCCCGCCGCTCGTCCCGATTCGATGTCGCGCAGGTCATCACCGACGAACAGGACCGCAGAAGGATCAAGGTCGAGCTGTTTGCACGCGAGGATCATCGGCTCGGGGTCGGGCTTGCTATTGGCGACGTGATCAGGACAGACCAGCACGGCAGAGCGGGACGCCAGGCCCAGCTGCTGCATGATCGGTTCGGCGAAACGCAGCGGCTTGTTGGTTACCACACCCCAGCGCAGGTTGGATCGCTCGATTTCGTCCAGCAGTTCCGCCATGCCGTCGTAGAGGCGGCTATGCACGGCGCAATGCTCCTGGTAGCGCGCAAGAAACTCCAGGCGCAATGCTTCGAACTCTTCCGACATGGGGTCCACATCGAAGGCGCCGAGCACCATGGCTCTGGCACCACCGGACACCACGTCACGAATCTGTTGATCCGGCACAGGCTCCAGGCCGCGCGCAATCCGCATGGCCTGCGCCACGGCGATGAAATCGGGAGCGGTATCGAGCAGGGTACCGTCCATGTCGAACAGAACAGCGCGCAGGCGCATCAGGACTCCTTGACGGTCTGGACCATGTAGTTGACGTCGACGTCCGCCGACAGCTTGTAGTGCTTGGTCAGCGGGTTGTAGGTAAGGCCGATGATGTCCTTCACGGCCAAGCCGGCATCACGGCTCCAGGCGCCGAGCTCGGAAGGACGGATGAATTTCTTGAAGTCATGTGTGCCGCGCGGAAGCAGCTGCAACACATACTCCGCGCCGATGATGGCGAACGCGTAGGCTTTCGGGTTGCGGTTGATGGTGGAGAAGAACACCTGGCCGCCCGGTTTGACCAGTGTGGCGCAGGCCCGGATGACCGAGGCCGGGTCCGGTACGTGTTCGAGCATCTCGAGACAGGTGACCACGTCGAACTGCTCCGGTGCCTCTGCGGCCATGGCTTCGGCGGTGATCTGCCGATAATCGATTTCGAGTCCGGATTCGAGAAGGTGCAGGCGTGCAACCGACAGCGGAGCCTCGCCCATGTCGATGCCAGTCACCTGAGCGCCACGCTGCGCCATGGCCTCGCTCAGGATGCCGCCACCGCAGCCGATGTCGATGACTTTCTTTCCGGCCAGAGAGATGTGCTCGTCTATCCAATTGACCCGTAATGGATTGATCTCATGCAGTGGCTTGAACTCACTCTCGCGATCCCACCAGCGATGTGCAAGGGCTTCGAATTTGGCGATTTCAGCGTGGTCGACGTTGCTCATGGTCTGGTCCGTTTATAAAGCTTGAAGAAGAAGCTTGAGCTGCAATCGCTCATGTTGCCAGCTTCGGATAGCGGCGAGGGCGCATAGGTCATTCGGTCGCGGGGGTCCTGCATATCTACTCGCCTTCGTCACTGGCTGTCCGTGCTGGCAATCCGGGCGCCCCATTGGCGGGCATTCGCGATGACACGCTGCTCGTCCATCCGGGTCAGCTTGCCGTTGTTCAACAACTGTTTTCCTCCTACCCAGACATGCCGGACGGCGTCTCGCCCTGTGGAATAGATCAGCTGAGAAACCGGATCGTATATTGGTTGCTGAGCCAAACCGGAGAGATCGACGGCGACCAGGTCGGCGAATTTTCCGATCTCCAGCGAGCCGGTGTGATCATCGATCCCCAACGCCCGTGCACCATTGAGCGTAGCCATGCGCAATGCGCGATGTGCATCCAGGGCGGTCGCTGAACCGGCGACCGCCTTGGCCAGCAACGCGGCGGTACGGGTTTCGCCAAGCAGGTCCAGATCGTTGTTGCTCGCGGCGCCATCGGTGCCAATGGCAACATTGACTCCGGCTTCCCACAGGCGCTCTACAGGACAGAAACCGCTGGCGAGCTTCAAGTTCGATTCGGGGCAATGAATGACACTGCAGTTATGCTCGGTGAGCAACGCGATGTCTTCTTCGTCGACCTGGGTCATATGCACAGCCTGGAACCGAGGGCCGAGCAACTGGAGTCGCGCGAGCCTGGCCAAGGGCCGTTCGCCATGCTTGTGCAGCGCCTCCTGAATTTCGTGCGCGGTTTCATGGACGTGCATATGAATGCAGGCGTCCATCTCGGCGACCAGGATTCTGATGTTTTCGAGTTTGTCATCCGCAACCGAATAAGGCGCGTGAGGCCCGAATGCGATCGAGATACGCGGGTGATGCTTGAGATCGTCGAACAATGCCACGCCATTGCGTAGCGCCTCGTCCGCGTCGCGTGCGCCGGGTACGGGGAAATCGAGCACAGGGACGGCAATCTGTGCTCGTACACCATGCTTATGTACCAGTTCGCTTACCACAGCGGGGTGGAAATACATGTCAGAGAAGCAGGTGATGCCGCCTTTGAGCTGCTCGGCAATGGCCAGTTCGGTACCGCAGCGCACGAAGTCGTCGTCGACCCAGCGTGCTTCGGCCGGCCAGATATGGTCGCGCAGCCAGCGTTGCAGCGGTAAATCATCGGCCAGCCCGCGAAACAGCGTCATCGCCGCGTGTCCGTGAGTATTGATCAGGCCGGGAGCCAACATCATTCCTTCGAGTTCGAGCTTTTCCTGCGCCGGATGCTTGAGTGCTTCCTCACGCGGTGCGATGAGTACGATGCGTCCATCACGGATGCCCAATCCATGCCCCTTGAGCACTACTCCCGCTGGCTCGACCGGAACCAGCCAGGTCGGAAATAGAAGCAGATCTAGCGGAGTGAGGCTTTGCCGGGACATGGGGAGCCGTGACTGGATGAGAAGGTCGACTAGTGTAATGGCTGGGGACGCTGGATTGAAGGAAGCCGTAACGCAGGTTGCAGCAGGCGTCCCGGTAGCGCTGCACTCCCTCTATATATAGAGATAGGGCAAATGGCATGGATGAAAACCGAAATAAACGGTTGACGGCTGTTTTCAGGTGCCTATAATGCGCACCACTTCCGGCGCAGTCCTCAAGCAAAACCTTTTGTAAATCAAAAGGTTAGCTAAATAAAAGGGTTGCACTGGTGGCGGATTCGAGTAGAATGCGCTGCGCTGACAGGGTGGCGGTTGAGTCCTGTTGGTGGCTTCGGTCGGATCGATCGAAAGCGGTTGAAAGAGGTGGTTGACAGCGGTTTTGGACGCTGTATGATTCGCCTCCCGCTGACGAGAGATGCAGATTGATCGAGGCGGCAAGCGGTTGAGTAGAAAAGAGATTTTCGAAAAACAGCTTGACAGTAAGAAAGGCTGCTGTAGGATGCGCGGCCTCGGTTGAGACGAAAGGCTTGATCGAAACGCTCTTTAACAACTGAATCAAGCAATTCGTGTGGGTGCTTGTGAATGTAAGACTGGTAGTCGCAAGATTATCAGCATCACAAAGCAACACTCGTTTATTCGAGAGTTACTCTTTCTAGTAAAGAGATTTGCGATTGCTGAGCCAAGTTTAGGGTTTTCTCAAAACCCAAGCAGTATTGAACTGAAGAGTTTGATCATGGCTCAGATTGAACGCTGGCGGCAGGCCTAACACATGCAAGTCGAGCGGATGAGTGGAGCTTGCTCCATGATTCAGCGGCGGACGGGTGAGTAATGCCTAGGAATCTGCCTGGTAGTGGGGGACAACGTTTCGAAAGGAACGCTAATACCGCATACGTCCTACGGGAGAAAGTGGGGGATCTTCGGACCTCACGCTATCAGATGAGCCTAGGTCGGATTAGCTAGTTGGTGAGGTAAAGGCTCACCAAGGCGACGATCCGTAACTGGTCTGAGAGGATGATCAGTCACACTGGAACTGAGACACGGTCCAGACTCCTACGGGAGGCAGCAGTGGGGAATATTGGACAATGGGCGAAAGCCTGATCCAGCCATGCCGCGTGTGTGAAGAAGGTCTTCGGATTGTAAAGCACTTTAAGTTGGGAGGAAGGGCAGTAAGTTAATACCTTGCTGTTTTGACGTTACCAACAGAATAAGCACCGGCTAACTTCGTGCCAGCAGCCGCGGTAATACGAAGGGTGCAAGCGTTAATCGGAATTACTGGGCGTAAAGCGCGCGTAGGTGGTTCGTTAAGTTGGATGTGAAAGCCCCGGGCTCAACCTGGGAACTGCATCCAAAACTGGCGAGCTAGAGTATGGCAGAGGGTGGTGGAATTTCCTGTGTAGCGGTGAAATGCGTAGATATAGGAAGGAACACCAGTGGCGAAGGCGACCACCTGGGCTAATACTGACACTGAGGTGCGAAAGCGTGGGGAGCAAACAGGATTAGATACCCTGGTAGTCCACGCCGTAAACGATGTCGACTAGCCGTTGGGATCCTTGTGATCTTAGTGGCGCAGCTAACGCATTAAGTCGACCGCCTGGGGAGTACGGCCGCAAGGTTAAAACTCAAATGAATTGACGGGGGCCCGCACAAGCGGTGGAGCATGTGGTTTAATTCGAAGCAACGCGAAGAACCTTACCAGGCCTTGACATGCAGAGAACTTTCCAGAGATGGATTGGTGCCTTCGGGAACTCTGACACAGGTGCTGCATGGCTGTCGTCAGCTCGTGTCGTGAGATGTTGGGTTAAGTCCCGTAACGAGCGCAACCCTTGTCCTTAGTTACCAGCACGTTAAGGTGGGCACTCTAAGGAGACTGCCGGTGACAAACCGGAGGAAGGTGGGGATGACGTCAAGTCATCATGGCCCTTACGGCCTGGGCTACACACGTGCTACAATGGTCGGTACAAAGGGTTGCCAAGCCGCGAGGTGGAGCTAATCCCATAAAACCGATCGTAGTCCGGATCGCAGTCTGCAACTCGACTGCGTGAAGTCGGAATCGCTAGTAATCGTGAATCAGAATGTCACGGTGAATACGTTCCCGGGCCTTGTACACACCGCCCGTCACACCATGGGAGTGGGTTGCTCCAGAAGTAGCTAGTCTAACCTTCGGGGGGACGGTTACCACGGAGTGATTCATGACTGGGGTGAAGTCGTAACAAGGTAGCCGTAGGGGAACCTGCGGCTGGATCACCTCCTTAATCGAAGACACCGGCTTCGTCATAAGCTCCCACACGAATTGCTTGATTCACTTGCGAAAGGCGATTGGGTTTAGACCCGAGAGTAACGATTGGGTCTGTAGCTCAGTTGGTTAGAGCGCACCCCTGATAAGGGTGAGGTCGGCAGTTCGAATCTGCCCAGACCCACCAATCGAAGGGGCCATAGCTCAGCTGGGAGAGCGCCTGCTTTGCACGCAGGAGGTCAGCGGTTCGATCCCGCTTGGCTCCACCATTAACTCTAGTCGCCGAAAGCTCAGAAATGAGTGTTTACCAGGATGAGGTTGATTGCCTGGGTTGAACATTGATTTCTGGACTTTGCGCCAGAACTGTTCTTTAAAAATTTGGGTATGTGATAGAAGTAGACCGATGTGTTGCTTTCACTGGCAGCATGTCGCGTCAAGGTAAAATTTGCGTGTTCTCTATGCAAATTTTCGGCGAATGTCGTCTTCACGTTATAGACAGTAACCAGATTGCTTGGGGTTATATGGTCAAGTGAAGAAGCGCATACGGTGGATGCCTTGGCAGTCAGAGGCGATGAAAGACGTGGTAGCCTGCGAAAAGCTTCGGGGAGTCGGCAAACAGACTTTGATCCGGAGATGTCTGAATGGGGGAACCCAGCCATCATAAGATGGTTATCACACACTGAATACATAGGTGTGTGAGGCGAACCAGGGGAACTGAAACATCTAAGTACCCTGAGGAAAAGAAATCAACCGAGATTCCCTTAGTAGTGGCGAGCGAACGGGGACTAGCCCTTAAGCTTCTTTGATTTTAGCGGAACGCTCTGGAAAGTGCGGCCATAGTGGGTGATAGCCCTGTACGCGAAAGGATCTTAGAAGTGAAATCGAGTAGGACGGAGCACGAGAAACTTTGTCTGAACATGGGGGGACCATCCTCCAAGGCTAAATACTACTGACTGACCGATAGTGAACCAGTACCGTGAGGGAAAGGCGAAAAGAACCCCGGAGAGGGGAGTGAAATAGAACCTGAAACCGTATGCGTACAAGCAGTGGGAGCCTACTTTGTTAGGTGACTGCGTACCTTTTGTATAATGGGTCAGCGACTTATTTTCAGTGGCGAGCTTAACCGAATAGGGGAGGCGTAGCGAAAGCGAGTCTTAATAGGGCGTCTAGTCGCTGGGAATAGACCCGAAACCGGGCGATCTATCCATGGGCAGGTTGAAGGTTAGGTAACACTGACTGGAGGACCGAACCGACTACCGTTGAAAAGTTAGCGGATGACCTGTGGATCGGAGTGAAAGGCTAATCAAGCTCGGAGATAGCTGGTTCTCCTCGAAAGCTATTTAGGTAGCGCCTCGTGTATCACTGCTGGGGGTAGAGCACTGTTTCGGCTAGGGGGTCATCCCGACTTACCAAACCGATGCAAACTCCGAATACCAGCAAGTGTCAGCACGGGAGACACACGGCGGGTGCTAACGTCCGTCGTGAAAAGGGAAACAACCCAGACCGTCAGCTAAGGTCCCAAAGTCATGGTTAAGTGGGAAACGATGTGGGAAGGCTTAGACAGCTAGGAGGTTGGCTTAGAAGCAGCCATCCTTTAAAGAAAGCGTAATAGCTCACTAGTCGAGTCGGCCTGCGCGGAAGATGTAACGGGGCTCAAACCATGCACCGAAGCTACGGGTTCAACGCAAGTTGAGCGGTAGAGGAGCGTTCTGTAAGCCTGTGAAGGTGAGTTGAGAAGCTCGCTGGAGGTATCAGAAGTGCGAATGCTGACATGAGTAACGACAATGCGAGTGAAAAACTCGCACGCCGAAAGACCAAGGGTTCCTGCGCAACGTTAATCGACGCAGGGTGAGTCGGTCCCTAAGGCGAGGCTGAAGAGCGTAGTCGATGGGAAACGGGTTAATATTCCCGTACTTCTAGTTACTGCGATGGGGGGACGGAGAAAGCTAGGCCAGCAAGGCGTTGGTTGTCCTTGTTTAAGGTGGTAGGCAGAGATCTTAGGTAAATCCGGGGTCTTAATGCCGAGAGCTGATGACGAGCTTTCTTTTAGAAAGCGAAGTGGTTGATGCCATGCTTCCAGGAAAAGCCTCTAAGCTTCAGGTAACTAGGAACCGTACCCCAAACCGACACAGGTGGTTGGGTAGAGAATACCAAGGCGCTTGAGAGAACTCGGGTGAAGGAACTAGGCAAAATGGCACCGTAACTTCGGGAGAAGGTGCGCCGGTGAGGGTGAAGTATTTACTACGTAAGCCCATGCCGGTCGAAGATACCAGGCCGCTGCGACTGTTTATTAAAAACACAGCACTCTGCAAACACGAAAGTGGACGTATAGGGTGTGACGCCTGCCCGGTGCCGGAAGGTTAATTGATGGGGTTAGCGCAAGCGAAGCTCTTGATCGAAGCCCCGGTAAACGGCGGCCGTAACTATAACGGTCCTAAGGTAGCGAAATTCCTTGTCGGGTAAGTTCCGACCTGCACGAATGGCGTAACGATGGCGGCGCTGTCTCCACCCGAGACTCAGTGAAATTGAAATCGCTGTGAAGATGCAGTGTATCCGCGGCTAGACGGAAAGACCCCGTGAACCTTTACTATAGCTTTGCACTGGACTTTGAGCTTGCTTGTGTAGGATAGGTGGGAGGCTTTGAAGCGTGGACGCCAGTTCGCGTGGAGCCATCCTTGAAATACCACCCTGGCAACCTTGAGGTTCTAACTCTGGTCCGTTATCCGGATCGAGGACAGTGTATGGTGGGTAGTTTGACTGGGGCGGTCTCCTCCTAAAGAGTAACGGAGGAGTACGAAGGTGCGCTCAGACCGGTCGGAAATCGGTCGCAGAGTATAAAGGCAAAAGCGCGCTTGACTGCGAGACAGACACGTCGAGCAGGTACGAAAGTAGGTCTTAGTGATCCGGTGGTTCTGTATGGAAGGGCCATCGCTCAACGGATAAAAGGTACTCCGGGGATAACAGGCTGATACCGCCCAAGAGTTCATATCGACGGCGGTGTTTGGCACCTCGATGTCGGCTCATCACATCCTGGGGCTGAAGCCGGTCCCAAGGGTATGGCTGTTCGCCATTTAAAGTGGTACGCGAGCTGGGTTTAGAACGTCGTGAGACAGTTCGGTCCCTATCTGCCGTGGACGTTTGAGATTTGAGAGGGGCTGCTCCTAGTACGAGAGGACCGGAGTGGACGAACCTCTGGTGTTCCGGTTGTCACGCCAGTGGCATTGCCGGGTAGCTACGTTCGGAAGAGATAACCGCTGAAAGCATCTAAGCGGGAAACTTGCCTCAAGATGAGATCTCACTGGAGCCTTGAGCTCCCTAAAGGGCCGTCGAAGACTACGACGTTGATAGGTTGGGTGTGTAAGCGCTGTGAGGCGTTGAGCTAACCAATACTAATTGCCCGTGAGGCTTGACCATATAACACCCAAACAATTTGGCTGTTAGACGGTAAGTCGACAAACAGACCGAAAATCTGCACGAACACGCAATACCGATTCGATCACATACCCAATTCGCTGCAGCGGCTAAACCCCGAGGCAGCAACCGAATTGCTTGACGACTATAGAGCGTTGGAACCACCTGATCCCATTCCGAACTCAGAAGTGAAACGATGCATCGCCGATGGTAGTGTGGGGTTTCCCCATGTGAGAGTAGGTCATCGTCAAGCTCCTACACCAAACCCCCGATCCGCGTAAGCGGGTCGGGGGTTTGCTTTTGGGGCGCGGAAAGGCTGCAGGATCACCGATTTTTTGGTGCCGACAAATTACCGCAGCTGCTCCCTTTGGCGGTGATTGCCCTGCGTAGCAGCCTCTGTGCATGAATCACGCGGGCAAAACGCGTAAAATTGCGCGCTTCGTCGCGATCAGATCACGAGTGCATACAGTGGAAATATTCAAAGAATTCACATTCGAGTCGGCGCACCGTTTGCCGCACGTACCGCAAGGACACAAATGCGGGCGGCTGCATGGCCACTCCTTCCGTGTTGCCTTGTATATAAGTGGGCCAGTGGATCCACATACTGGTTGGATTCGGGATTTCGGTGAGCTGAAATCCATCTTCAAACCGCTCTACGAGCGTTTGGACCACAACTATCTGAACGACATTCCCGGTCTGGAAAACCCCACCAGCGAGAACCTGGCGAAATGGATCTGGAACGAGCTGAAGCCGCTGCTTCCAGAGCTTTCCCGCGTCCGCATTCACGAGACCTGCACAAGCGGTTGTGAATACCGTGGTGAGTGATCATCGCGTTGGGTTTTATCTGCTCAGTAAAAGCTGGTACCGCTAACGCCGAGCTAGTGATAGGGAACGGCTACTGACAACTCAGAATGCGCTCATTCGTCCTGAATGTGCCGTTCCGATTTTGACAGTTCTGCGCAGTTGCTGCAGAGTGCGGCGCTTTTCTACGCGACTTGGTCGTTTATACGGAGATTTGAAATGAACGCAGTTGTTGCGGCGGTCGGCATCATGCTGGTCTTGAGCCTTTGCCGCGTGCACGTGGTCGTTGCACTTATTGCCGGGGCCATGGCCGGTGGGTTGATTGGCGGGTTGGGTATCGAAGGCAGCCTCGCCGCTTTCAACAAGGGCCTGGGTGGTGGAGCGACAGTGGCGTTGTCATATGCCCTGCTTGGTGCGTTCGCCGTAGCCATCGGCAAGAGCGGTCTGGCCCACGCGCTTGCCGACAAGGCTCTGGCTTTGGTCGGAAAGCAAGGCGGCCAGGGCACCGGTGCGGTGAAGTGGATGATGGTCGCACTTCTGCTGGCGGTAGCGATCTCATCCCAGAACATCCTGCCGATTCATATTGCGTTTATTCCTTTGCTGGTTCCGCCGTTACTTTACGTACTGTCGAAGATGAAGATCGACCGGCGCCTGATTGCCTGTGTGCTCGCGTTCGGGCTGATCACTCCTTACATGTTTCTTCCGGTTGGGTTCGGCAACATCTTCCTCAATGAGATTCTGCTGGCCAACGTTGCCAAAAGCGGTGTGGATGTAACCGGCATCAAGGTCACCCAGGCGATGCTGATCCCAGCTCTGGGCATGTTGTCGGGGCTGGCGATCGCCTTCTATAGCTACCGCAAGCCGCGTGAATATGACCTTGCTCGCATCGAGCAGGTGGAGCCCAGTTCGGTACGTTACAGCCCACTGACCTTGGTGGTGGCAGGCATTGCCGTTGCTGCGGCGTTCGTTATTCAGCTGTGGCTGGACTCGATGATTCTCGGCGCACTTGCAGGGTTCGTGATCTTCTCGGTCTCCGGTGTGGTGCGCTGGCGGGAAGCGGATGACCTGTTTACCGACGGCATGAAGATGATGGCCATGATCGGCTTCATCATGATTGCCGCCGCTGGTTTCGCTGAAGTGATGCGTGAAACCGGTGAGGTGAAACTGCTGGTAGACGCATCCACCGCGTGGATCGGCAACAGCAAGGCCATTGGCGCCCTGTTGATGCTTCTGGTCGGTTTGCTCGTCACGATTGGCATCGGCTCTTCTTTCTCGACCGTGCCAATCATCGCCGCCATTTTCGTGCCGCTTGGCGTCGAGCTGGGCTTCAGCCCCTTGGCGATCGTGAGTCTCGTTGGCACAGCCGGCGCGCTCGGCGATGGTGGTTCCCCAGCATCCGATTCCACGCTTGGGCCAACGGCTGGTCTGAATGCCGACGGTCAGCATAACCATATCTGGGACACCGTCGTGCCGACCTTCCTGCACTACAACCTGCCGCTGCTCGCATTCGGCTGGCTGGCAGCGATGACCCTCTGAACCGAAGAGAAGGGCCGTTCGGACAACAACGGCCCCTGTCGCGAATCAGTCGTCAGGCCCGCACTCGCGCTCTCGCTCGTTGACTAAACAGAACGATACGCAGCGACAGGGTCAACAATGGTCAACTCGACGCTCGAGCAGAAAGTCTTCCTCGCGCTGCTGGTAGTGGTTTCCCTGGCGTTCGGCTGGATTCTGTTGCCGTTCTATGGAGCAGTTTTCTGGGCGGTCATTCTCGCCATCATCTTTGCACCCTTGCAGCGCTACCTTTACCGGCGGTTCAGTCAACGCCGCAATCTGACGGCGTTGTTTACCTTGCTGGTCTGCCTGCTGGTTGCCGTGCTACCTGTCATTCTGATTACGGGCATGCTGGTTCAGGAAGGCGCGACCCTCTACAAGCAGATAGAGAGCGGCGAGCTGGACATTGGTCGCCTCGTATCGGGTCTGCGGGAGCTGTTACCTCAATCGGTCCAGGTGCAGCTTCAGCGCTTCGGCTTCGGGGATCTGGACTCCATGCGGGAGCGGCTGGCATCGGGTGCGCTCGAGGGCAGTCAGTTTCTCGCCACCAAGGCGTTCAGCTTCGGTCAGGGGACGTTTCAGTTCCTGATCAGCTTCTTCGTGATGTTGTATCTGCTGTTCTTTTTCATCCGGGACGGTCGAGAGCTGGTGGCACGGATCAGAAAGGCCATTCCGCTCAGCGATGCCCAGAAAAGGCGCCTTTTCAACAAGTTCACCCGTGTCGTGCGTGCGACGGTGAAGGGCAACATTGTGGTTGCCGTTACTCAGGGGGCTCTGGGCGGAATCATCTTCGCCGTCCTCGGCATATCCGGCGCGCTGCTTTGGGGTGTGTTGATGGCGTTTCTGTCGTTGCTCCCCGCGGTGGGGCCGGACTGATCTGGACGCCCGTCGCCATCTACTTTCTGATGACCGGAGCGATCTGGCAGGGGGTGATTCTCACACTCTATGGCGTGCTCGTGATCGGCCTGGTAGACAACATTCTCAGGCCCATCCTGGTGGGCAAAGACACCAAGATGCCCGATTACGTCGTGCTGATCTCGACGCTGGGCGGTCTGGCGCTTTTCGGTTTGAACGGGTTCGTGATCGGCCCGCTGGTGGCGGCTTTGTTCATATCCACATGGGGGCTGTTCACTTCGCCTGAAGAGCCCCCTCCGGGCCAATGATTGCCGAGGCGGGGGAGGGCCTGGCGCTCGCCAGGCCCCTTGGCGTTTACATCAGGCGCTTACCATCTTCACGAGTGATGATGACGGTGGCCGAGCGGGGACGCCGACCGGCGCCGTCTGGCCAAGTGCTCGTGTAGTTCGTCGAGGTCGAACCCTCACCCGGATGCTGGATGTTCACGAACAGCGTGCGGAAGTCAGGCGTTGCCGTGATTCCTGTCACCTCGGCACCCAGCGGGCCGACCAGGAAACGCTTGGTTTCACCCGTCCTCGGGTCGGAAACCAGCATCTGGTTGTTGCCAAACGGACCGGAGCTCAACTGACTGCCGCTCATGTCGGTCTGGATCCACAGGCGCCCTTCATCGTCGAACCACAATCCATCGGGGCTGGCCAGGATATTCGTGGCGTCCAGCGCACGGCCTTTCGGGCTCCGGCTGTTTTCCTCAGGGCCGGCGAGCAGGTAGATATCCCAGGTGAATCGGGTGCCGGCAAAATCCCGGCTCGCTTCGCGCCAGCGAATGATATGGCCGAACGCATTCGGTGAACGCGGGTTGGCCGCATCGGACTGCTGGCGACCGCTATTGTTGGTGAGCGTGAAATACACCTCACCTGTGTCGGGATGTACCGCACCCCATTCCGGGCGATCCATTTTCGTTGCACCAACGATATCGGCGGCCAGGCGGGTATTGATCAGCACCTCTCCCTGATCGGCGAACCGTACGCCAGCGGCCTTGCAGGCGCGCTGAAACGCTGGGTTGGCATGATCCAGCGCGAGCCAGTCGCCACTGCCATCCGGGTTGAAACGCGCCACGTAGAGGACGCCATCGTCCAGCAGGCGCCCGTCGCTGCGCTGAGGCCGATATTTGTCGCGGCTGACGTACTTGTAGATGTACTCGTTCTGCGAGTCGTCGCCTGAATAGCAGACGACAGGGCGGCCTGGCTTGACCGGCGCGAACACCAAGCCTTCATGGGCGAAACGGCCGAGCGCTGTGTGCTTGATTGGAGTCGAATGGGGATCGAACGGATCGATTTCCACCACCCAGCCAAAGGTGTTTGGCTCGTTGCGGTAATCGCCTTGGGCAGTAGCCGCGATGCGGGTCGCATTGAAGCGCTCGAATTCATCGCCTGCCACGGTTTCCCATCCATAGCGGCCGGCGCCCCGAACGCCGTAGCGGCTGAGCTCACGCGGAAGCTCGGCGTCGGCAGTGGCGAAATAGCCGGCCCAGTTTTCCTCGCAAGTGAGGTAGGTTCCCCACGGCGTGAATCCGTTGGCGCAGTTGTTGAGGGTGCCGCGGGCCGAGGTGCCGCTTGGGCTGTAGCGGGTACGCATCAATGCGTGGCCGCGCGCCGGGCCTTCGATTCGCATCGGTGTCGCGCCGGTGATGCGGCGGTTTCGCGCCGTCGGCAGCACGGACCACTCGCCGCGTGGACCTCGGCGGATTTCAACTACCGAGACACCGTGTGCGTTGATCTCCTTGCGGACTTCGTCGACGTTGACGCGCTTGCCATCCACTACGGTCGGACCGTTACGGTGGAGCAGGGGTGCATCGATGTACTCGTGATTGAGAACCAGCAAGCCGTGGTCGCTCTGCCGTCCGCCCAGCTTCGCGTTCATGGGGAAGAAGTGCATTCCGTCGTGGTGCATGCCGACCTGTTGGGCCTGATCTTCAGCCGTGTTGCTGGCATCTTCCAGCCAGGCCGGATAGCGCCCGGTAATCGGCGTGCCCCAAGGGATGAAGGTGGTGGCGGTATAGCCTGACGGCACGGTTATGGTGTCGGCACGGGTAACGGCCACCGGCACGAACGGCAGGCGGGTACGACGTTTGAACGGAACATCTTTGATCCCGCGGGACATTGGCTCCGCCGCTTGCGCGAGGCCGGGAAGGGATGCGCCAAGAAAGGCCAGGGCACCCATGGCTGCGCCACCCGCGAGCACTTTACGTCGGCCAAGGGAAATCACATCCTGGATATGCGGATTCGTCGAATGGTTACTGGGCAACTCGTCCCCGTTGCCGAACAGAATGTCGTTGTTCTCAGTAATCACGGCGCAGCTCCATAACGATTGTTGTCGGAGCCATGACGCTAAGGTTCGTATGCGACAAGAGAATGACAGTGGAGCGCTGGCCGACGAAGCGTAACCGTGCACCACTCAATCCGTCGCAAAAAAAAAGCCCCGGCTCACGCCAGGGCTTTTTTCACACCGCAGCCGGGGCGGCTGCGAACCTGTTCTTAGTGGAACTGGTTCATGGTGTTGTCTTTGCCGCTTGCCTTCAGAGCAGCTTCGCCAGCGAAGTACTCCTTGTGGTTGTCGCCGATGTCAGAGCCAGCCATGTTCTGGTGCTTGACGCAGGCGATACCCTGACGCAGTTCCTCGCGCTGAACGCCCTTGACGTAGGCCAGCATGCCCTGGTCGGCAAAGTAGCCCTTGGCCAGGTTGTCGGTCGACAGAGCAGCAGTGTGGTAGGTCGGCAGGGTGATCAGGTGGTGGAAGATGCCGGCGTGAGCCGAACCGTCGCGCTGGAAGGTACGGATCTTCTCGTCTGCAACCTTGGCCAGCTCGGTTTCGTCGTACTCGACGCTCATCAGCTTGGCGCGGTCGTAGGCGGACACGTCCTTGCCTTCGGCAACGAAAGCGTCGAACACCTGCTGACGGAAGTTCAGCGTCCAGTTGAAGGACGGGCTGTTGTTATAGACCAGCTTGGCGTTCGGGATGACTTCGCGAATGCGGTCAACCATGGCCTTGATCTGGCCAACGTGCGGCTTCTCGGTTTCGATCCACAGCAGGTCGGCGCCGTTCTGCAGCGAGGTGATGCAGTCCAGAACGCAGCGGTCTTCGCCGGTGCCAGCGCGGAACTGGAACAGGTTGGACGGCAGACGCTTCGGACGCAGCAGCTTGCCTTCGCGCTTGATTACGACGTCGCCATTGCCCAGCTCGGCTTCGGAGATTTCTTCGCAATCCAGGAAGGAGTTGTACAGGTCGCCCAGGTCGCCCGGCTCTTTGGTCACGGCAATCTGCTTGGTCAGGCCGGCACCCAGGGAGTCGGTACGAGCAACGATCACGCCGTTGTCGATGCCCAGCTCGAGGAAGGCGTAACGAACGGCAGCGATCTTGGCGAGGAAGTCGGCGTGCGGAACGGTTACTTTACCGTCCTGGTGGCCGCACTGCTTCTCGTCGGAAACCTGGTTCTCGATCTGGATGCAGCAAGCGCCTGCTTCGATCATGCGCTTGGCCAGCAGGTAGGTGGCTTCCGGGTTACCGAAGCCAGCGTCGATGTCAGCGATGATCGGTACGATGTGGGTTTCGTAGTTGTCGATCTGGTTCTGGATCTCGGCAGCCTTGGCGTTGTCGCCAGCTTCACGAGCAGCGTCCAGGGCGGTGAACAGCAGGTCCAGTTCGCGGCTGTCAGCCTGACGCAGGAAGGTGTACAGCTCCTCGATCAGGTCGGAAACGGCGGTCTTCTCGTGCATGGACTGGTCCGGCAGCGGGCCGAACTCGGAACGCAG
The DNA here is from genome assembly GCF_000219605.1 of Stutzerimonas stutzeri. Classification (NCBI taxonomy): domain Bacteria; kingdom Pseudomonadati; phylum Pseudomonadota; class Gammaproteobacteria; order Pseudomonadales; family Pseudomonadaceae; genus Stutzerimonas; species Stutzerimonas stutzeri. The sequence continues at coordinate 2,353,068 of NC_015740.1, read as the reverse complement.
AGCAGCAACCATCCAGCCGGACAGGTAGAGGTAGCGCTTGTTGGTGGTCTTCAGGTGCTTCTTGATGGAGATCAGCTTCTGCTGACCAATGAAGCCGTGCCAGCAGCCGAGGGACTGCGTGTAGACGGACGAGTCGGCGTCGTACTCGGCCATGTCCTTGCGCATGATGTCGGCGGTGTACTGAGCGATTTCCAGACCGGTCTTGAAGCGGTTCTGGGCGCGCATGCGAGCGACGGACTCAGGGTTGATGGCGGCCCAGCTGCTGCCGTATTGCTCTTTCAGGGCGGCAACTGCCTTGATGTCGTCTTGATATGCGGACATGTTCAATCCTTCAAAAATAAGTGTGGTTGAGCACCGACTTTTTCCCACCGAACCTACGTGCTATCGCTGATCAGTGCGGGCAACACGCGGCAGAGCGTCGAAATATCGACCGGGACGAGGATTGAACCAAGGGGAAGGGGGGATACGACCGCCGGGCTGGCTGGTTCCGGTTGCTGCGCCCACAGCCGGCGTGGCTGCCGTGTGCGCTACAACAACGAGAAGCTGGTCAGACTGGCTGATGCGTCAATCGCTACCCCGTCCCTCGGGACGACTCGTTCCAGTCGCAACCTCGTCAGTCCGCCTTGTGGGCAGTACAGTCACGGAACGGCTCGGCTGGTTGGCTGGAGCACGCCCCGGAGACCCTTGCCAGGGCCCCTGGTTAGCGGGAGCGGGCCAATAATGCGCCGCTGTTTTTTCATCGTCAACGGTTTTGTAGTGTTTTTTTTAGGTCACTACATTTTTCCGCGCGTCAGCACTGGTTCAGTCGAGAACATCCACTTTCAGGCGCATCGAAAGGTTCTGGCTGCCCTGGGTGGAATAGCGACGCAGCGTGCCGCGCTGGTCAGAACTTGCGCTTTCATCGATGCCGCCCACGGTGATCCATTCGCCGACGCGCCCGCTGACGCGGGTATCGGCATTCTGCACTTCGACGACGCCACTGCGGCCCTGAGCGAGTCGGTCGCGGCTGCTGCTGATGCTGATCTGCACGCGGTCGCCATGCACCGTGGCGGTGGCGTAGAAGCCACGCAGCACATCACGATACTGGGTTTGCTGATAGATCTGGCCATAGCCATCGCTGCCCTGAGTCGCCAGCGGAACACTCTGGCCAACCTGAATCAGTGCCGGATAGCCCTCGCTGGCCTGGATCTGCTGAATGCCACCGTCCCGGCTGTTGGTACTGCGACGAATGATGCGGACCTGGTCCCTGCCTCCGATCTCGCCGCGGCCCGTTTCGAACTCCACGTCGCCAGCGCGTGCCGATCCGTCTACCCGATACCCTCCCGCTGTGCTGTTGGCCGAATCCTGGGTATCGACGCTGATCAACAGACGTTTGGGGGCCACATCCAGTTGGTCCACCACCTGGCGCAGCTCTCGGATCAGCGCGTCCGGCGCGTTGACGATCAGCTGGTTGCCATATGCCGTGACACGGCCCTGGCCGCCCAGTACCGACTCGGCTACCGGGAGCACTTCCTCGCCCATGCGGTTGTTGAGCTGGATGACTTCGGTTGCCGCCTGCAGCGGCAGGCAGATGCTGAGCGCGACGGCCAGCAGCGTGATACGAGGACTCATAACAGGAAGCTCCGCAAGTTTGCGTCCGATTGCCCATGATCCCATGCCTTGTCGAACTCTGCCTGGCGTATGCGCACGCGAGCAGGATCACGATACAGGGCGTAGCCAGCATACTGGTCGGCCTTGGGGCGCTCCAGCAGCCCGCAGTCGTCGGCGAGGAGGTAGGTGCCGTTCGGCTCGGGGTAGTCCGGATGCAGCTTGCGAATATGGACATTGCTGGTCAACCGGCGCGCGAGTTGAAGAAGGCGATGCCCTTCCTTCACGGCGCGAGTTGGGTCGGCGACCAGGATACGCAGCTGGTTGCGAGGGTGTGCGAGCAGAAGGCGAGTGCAGGCCTGCTGAATGCTGCTGTGATGATAGAGCCAGGGCTCCAGGTCAGTGCTGTAGATGCACAGGGCACGGGTCGCCTGCTGCAGCATGGCCAAGGCGTGCTGGCGTACTTCAGTCGGCTTGTCGAATCGTTGCAGTTCGACATCCCGTCCAAGGCGGAAGGGGGCCGCGACCCAGGCTTCGGGCTCGGGAAGATCAGGAGACGGATTGTGTACGGCGAAGCGCCCCGGGGAGTGAAAGTCGATAGCCGGCAGTTCGGCCTGTTCGGTTCGCTCCTTGGGGGCATCGTCGTTCATTTCGTCTCACTGGCTCCGGCGGAGCATCTCAACATGAGGGATGCCGGCTTCAAGAAATTCGTCGCTGACAACCTTGAAGCCAAGCCGCTCGTAAAACGCGGTGGCATGGACCTGAGCGGTCAGAGTCTGTTCGGTCAGGCCGCGGCGCTCGGCTTCGGCAATGACCGCTCGCATCAGCGCATCGCCGACGTTCATGCCGCGCCAGTCGCGCAACACCGCCACGCGGCCAATCTGCCCGTCGGCCAGGAGCCGAGCGGTGCCGATCGGATAGCCGCCCTCGAGTGCAAGGAAGTGCACCGCTTCGGCATCGTCGGCGTCCCACTCCTGCTCGGGCGGTACGGCCTGCTCGGCAATGAATACGGCCTCGCGGATGCGCCGCAGTTCGGCGTTGTCCTGCTGCCAGTCGGCGATCCGTACCTGAACGCTATTCATCAGCAAACTCCAGACTTCCTTGTTTCACCAGTTCGCACAGCAGCGCCCGGCCATCCTCGTCGCTCAGCCATCGACCGACGTTTTCGACATGCAGCGCGTCGGCCGAGCAGATCAGTTTCAACAGTTCGTTCAGCTTAGAGGGAAGCAGGCGGCTCTGGCCACTGGCGAACAGTAGCAGGCCGATATCAACCTCGCTCCAGGCCAGCCGGGCCGCGGGGTTGCGAACCAGTATCGCGCCGTCCTCCAGCGCCGACAGCAATTCGTCCTCGCTCAGTTCCGGGCCCTCGACACGCTCCGGATAACGCGGCTCGGTCATGAATTGGCCGAACCAGGTAAGCAGGAGGCGTTCGTCGCTCATGTGCTCGGCAAGCAATGCCTTCAAACGGTCCAGTGCATCGCTCTGGATCTGGAAGGGGTCATCGCTGGGTTGTAGATCGGCATCACTGTAGCGTTCTTCGTCTGGCAGGAATTGCGCGAGAAAGTCGGTGAAATGGGTCAGGACTTCCGCGGCGCTGGGTGCGCGAAAACCGACCGAGTACGTCATGCAGGCATCCTCGGCGGTGCCAAAGTGAGCGAGGCGAGGCGGCAGGTAGAGCATGTCGCCCGGCTCCAGCACCCATTCTTCGGTGCCCTGGAAGTCGGCGAGAATGCGCAGGTCGCCGTGGGCCAGCATCGGGCTTTCGCTGTCGCACATCTGCCCGATGCGCCAGCGGCGCTGTCCATGGGCCTGCAGCAGGAACACATCGTAGTTGTCGAAGTGCGGTCCGACGCCGCCACCCGGAGCGGCATAGCTGATCATCACATCGTCGATGCGCCAGTTGGGCAGAAAGCGGAAATGCTCGATCAGCTCGGCGACGTCCGGCACGAGCTGGTCGACCGCCTGCACCAACAAGGTCCAGTCACGCTCCGGCAGCTGCTGATAGGTGTCCTCGGTGAATGGGCCTCGGCGCAGCTCCCAGGGGCTTTCGCCGTGTTCGATGACCAGACGGGACTCGACGTCCTCTTCGAGGGAGAGGCCGGCCAGTTCGTCCGGCGAGATCGGGCTCTGGAAACCCGGGATGGCCTGGCGGATCAGCAGCGGCTTCTTCTGCCAGTAATCGCGCAGGAATTCCCGAGCACTGATGCCGCCCAGAATTTGAAGTGGAATATCAGAAGTCATGCGTAACACCTTGCTCTATATGGCAGAGCTGAAAATAAAAACGCCCGGCACAGCCGGGCGTGCAGGCATGGGATCGATCAGATGCGCTTGGCCTGGGCAGCGGCGTTGCCGATGTAGCTTGCCGGCGTCAGCTTGCGCAGCTCCGCCTTGGCGTCGGCCGGGATGTCGAGGCCGTCGATGAAGGCCTGCAGTGCGTCAGGCGTAATGCCTTTGCCGCGGGTCAGATCCTTCAGCTTCTCGTAGGCATTCTCCACAGCATAACGCCGCATGACGGTCTGTACCGGCTCGGCAAGCACTTCCCAGCAGGCATCGAGATCTTCGGCGATGCGGGCAGCGTTGAGCTCCAGTTTGCCGATACCTTTGAGGCTCGCCTCGTAGGCGATGACGCTGTGGGCGAAGCCAACGCCCAGGTTGCGCAGGACGGTGGAGTCGGTCAGATCGCGCTGCCAGCGGGAAATCGGCAGCTTGCTGGCCAGGTGCTGGAACAGCGCGTTGGCAATGCCGAGGTTTCCTTCGGAGTTCTCGAAGTCGATCGGGTTGACCTTGTGCGGCATGGTCGAGGAGCCGATTTCGCCTGCGACGGTTTTCTGCTTGAAGTAACCGAGGGAAATGTAGCCCCAGACGTCGCGATCGAAGTCGATGAGGATGGTGTTGAAGCGCGCGATGGCGTCGAACAGCTCGGCGATGTAGTCGTGCGGCTCGATCTGCGTGGTGTAGGGGTTCCACGACAGGCCCAGATCACCCTCGATGAATTCGCGGGCATTGGCTTCCCAGTCGACGTCTGGGTAGGCGGACAGATGGGCGTTGTAGTTGCCCACGGCCCCGTTGATCTTGCCCAGCAGCGGCACGGCAGCTACCTGAGCGATCTGGCGCTCCAGGCGATAGACCACGTTGGCCAGTTCCTTGCCAAGCGTAGTCGGGGAGGCCGGCTGACCGTGGGTGCGCGACAGCATCGGCACGTCGGCGAACTGGACGGCCAGGCTGCGGATGGCGTCGGCGAGCTGGCGCATCAGCGGCAGCAGAACGGTGTCGCGGCCTTCGCGCAACATCAGCGCGTGGGACAGGTTGTTGATGTCTTCGCTGGTGCAGGCGAAGTGGATGAATTCGTTGACCTTGGCCAATTCAGGCAGCTGCTTGGCCTGCTCCTTGAGCAGGTACTCCACGGCTTTGACGTCGTGGTTGGTGGTGCGCTCGAACTCCTTGACACGCTCGGCGTGCTCCAGCTGGAAGTCCTCTGCCAGCTGATTCAACAGCGTATTGGCTTCGGCGGAGAAGGGCGCGACTTCCGGAATGCCCGGGTGGGCTGCCAGGCGCTGTAGCCAGCGGACCTCGACCTGAACACGGCAACGAATCAGGCCGAATTCGCTGAAGATCGGGCGCAGGGAGCTGGTTTTGCCGGCGTAGCGGCCATCGACGGGGGAAACCGCCGTGAGCGAGGAAAGCTGCATAGAGGGCATTCTCGGACAGTCGGGCAACGAAAAGGGCGCAGATTATACACGAATGTACCGGCACATCCCGGTCCATTCTCCCCGGTTATCGGTCTTCGCTCTGTGTCGAGCGCAGTCGAGGATAGAGTGCATCGAGCAGCTTGCGCCGGCTGAAGATCAGCTGCCAGCGGTGCCCGCCAAGCTGGCGCCAGAGGCGGGCAGAGCGAATGCCGGAGAGCAGCAGGGCGCGAATCTTGGCGGCGTTGTCGCTCTGCTGCAGGTGGCGCATGTCGCCCTGAACCTGGATGCGCTGGCGGAAGGTGCTCAGGGTGTCCTGATAGAGCCCGCCGAACGAGGCGACCACGTTTTCATGGGTGAGGCCGAAGTGCTCGACCTGCTGCTGGATCTGGTCCAGCCGGCTGCCGATGACTTGCAGCATGTCGCCACGTTTGTCCAGCTGTCGCTCCAGACCGATCATCGCCAGCGCATAGCGCAACGGTTCGCGCTGCAGGCTGCTGCTGTCGCGCTCCAGTGCGCCGACCAAGGCACGGTAGCCGTCTCGCAGATTGAGGTCGTCGCCGCCGTAGATTTCCAGTGTGGTCTGCGGGTTGCGCGCCAGTAGGCTACCGAGCATGCAGCCGAGCGCGGCGTTCGGCACCTGGCCGGTTCGGGCGATGCGGTCGACCAGCGTGGCGGCTTCGAACACCGCGCCGAGGGCTATCAGTTGTTCATCCAGCTTGCTCATGCTCGGCCCTCGAACCAGGATTCGGCCTGTTCGATGACGCCGCCGCCGAGGCAGACCTCGCCATCGTAGAACACCACCGATTGGCCAGGCGTGACGGCCCGCTGCGGCACTTCGAACACGGCGCGATAGCCGTCGGATGTCTGCTCCAGTGTGCAAGCCTGGTCGCTCTGGCGATAACGAACCTTGGCGGTCAGCTTGAGCGGGGCGCTGAGGTCCACGGGGTTCACCCAATAGATTTCGGAAGCCAGTAGAGCGCGGGAGAACAGCCATGGGTGGTCATTGCCCTGGCCAACGATCAGCACGTTGCGCTGCAGGTCCTTGCTCAGCACATACCAGGGCTCGTCGGAGGCATCCTTGAGACCGCCGATACCCAGCCCCTGGCGTTGGCCGATGGTGTGATACATCAGGCCGTGGTGCCGGCCAATTACCTCACCGTCGACCGTTTCGATGTTTCCCGGTTGGGCGGGTAGGTACTGCTTGAGGAAATCACTGAAACGCCGTTCGCCAATGAAACAGATGCCGGTGGAATCCTTCTTCTTCGCCGTTGCCAGGCCATGCTTCTCCGCAATCGCGCGGACCTCGGGCTTCTCCAGCTCACCGACGGGAAACAGTGTCTTGGCCAGCTGCTCGCCACCGACGGCATGCAGGAAGTAGCTTTGGTCCTTGTTAGGGTCCAGGCCCTTGAGCAGCTCGCTGCGGCCATCGCGGTCACGACGCCGCACGTAATGGCCGGTGGCGATGAGGTCGGCGCCGAGCATCAGGGCATAATCGAGGAACGCCTTGAACTTGATTTCCCGGTTGCAGAGGATGTCCGGATTGGGCGTGCGGCCCGCCTTGTATTCGGCGAGGAAGTGCTCGAATACGTTGTCCCAGTACTCGGCGGCAAAATTGGCGGTGTGCAGCTTGATGCCGATGCGGTCGCACACGGCTTGGGCGTCGGCCAGGTCTTCCTTGGCGGTGCAGTACTCCGTGCCATCGTCCTCTTCCCAGTTCTTCATGAACAGGCCTTCGACCTGATAGCCCTGCTCGAGCAGCAGGAGGGCGGAAACAGACGAGTCCACGCCGCCGGACATGCCGACGATCACGCGTGTTTTTTCCGGAGCGGAGAGGGTCGCAACAGACATAGAAGTACGCCAGGGCTTTGCAAAGGGGCGAATTCTATCAGCTGGCGCCGGCGTGACGAAGTTGTGATCAGTTGCGAATCACGTCAAGCGGATGCAGTGGCCCGGCCAGGTAGTCGTCGATGCAGCGCGGAACCAGCTCGCTGCGCCAGCGTTCGGGCTGCTGGGCCAGCTCTTCGCGGCTCAACCAGCGAGCCGCAACGATGCCATCGTCGAGTGGGCGCTGCGCATCGTGACGCACGGCCTTGGCGGCAAAGCACACGCGCTGATAGGTGATGCCGTTGCTCGGGGCGGTATACAGGTAGATGCCGACCAGGCCGGTGAGCTCGACCTCCCAGCCCGTTTCCTCCAGCGTCTCCCGGATGGCGGCCTCGCGCAGGTTCTCGTTGGCCTCCAGGTGGCCGGCGGGTTGATTGAGCACCAGTCGGCCTGCCTTGAGTTCCTCCACCAGGAGGAAGCGGCCCTGGTCTTCGATTACGGTAGCGACGGTGATGTGGGGGTGCCAATCCATAGGGGCTGCCTTGCGCAAATGAGGCGATCATAACAGCAGCTGGGCTGCTGAAAGCACGAACCCCGGCGCAAGGCCGGGGTTCGTATTGACGCTCAGGTGCAGACTCAGGCGTTCAGCGCGGCCAGGGCAGCGTTGAAGGTGGCGCTGGGGCGCATCACCTTGCTGGTCAGCTCCGGGTTGGAGCGGTAGTAGCCGCCGATGTCGACCGGCTTGCCTTGCACGGCTGCCAGTTCAGCGACGATGGCCGCTTCCTGCTCGGTCAGGGTCTTGGCCAGCGGAGTGAAGTGAGCCTTCAGCTCGGCATCTTCGTCCTGCGCGGCCAGAGCCTGCGCCCAGTACAGTGCCAGGTAGAAGTGGCTGCCGCGGTTGTCGATCTGGCCAACCTTGCGCGCCGGGGACTTGTTGTTGTCCAGCAACTTGCCAGTGGCCTGGTCCAGGGTCTTGCCGAGGATCTTCGCCTTGCCGTTGCCAGTCTTGATGCCAGTCTCCTCCAGCGAAACCGCCAGGGCGAGGAACTCACCCAGCGAATCCCAGCGCAGATAGTTTTCTTCGACCAGCTGCTGCACGTGCTTCGGCGCGGAACCACCGGCGCCAGTCTCGTACATGCCGCCGCCGGCCATCAGTGGAACGATGGACAGCATCTTGGCCGAGGTGCCCAGCTCCATGATCGGGAACAGGTCGGTCAGGTAATCGCGCAGCACGTTGCCGGTGACGGAAATGGTGTCCTTGCCGCGGATCATGCGCTCCATGCTCAGGCGAATGGCTTCGTTGTAGCCCATGATGCGAATGTCCAGGCCGCTCAGGTCGTGCTCCTGCAGATAGGTTTCGACCTTCTTCTGCAGCTGCATGTCGTGGGCACGCTCCGGGTCCAGCCAGAACACGGCTGGGGTGTTGGACTGGCGGGCGCGGGTAACGGCCAGCTTGACCCAGTCGCGGATCGGCGCGTCCTTGGTCTGGCAGGCACGCCAGATATCGCCTTTCTCGACTTCGTGCTGCATCAGTACGGTGCCATCGGCCAGTACGACGCGCATGGTGCCGTCGGCGTGCATTTCGAAGGTCTTGTCGTGCGAGCCGTATTCCTCAGCCTTCTGCGCCATCAGACCGACGTTCGGCACGCTGCCCATGGTGACCGGGTCGAAGGCGCCGTTGGTTTTGCAGAAGTTGATCATTTCCTGGTAGATGCGGGCGTAGGTGCTCTCCGGCATCACCGCCTTGGTGTCCTTCTGCTTGCCATCCTTGCCCCACATCTGGCCGGAGTTGCGAATCATCGCCGGCATCGAGGCGTCGACGATCACGTCGCTCGGGATGTGCAGGTTGGTGATGCCTTTGACCGAGTCGACCATCGCCATTTCCGGACGGTGGCTGTAGACCTCATGGATGTCGTGCAGGATTTCTTCCTGCTGCGAAGCGGGCAGGGACTTGATCTTGTCGTAGACGCTGCTGATGCCGTTGTTCGGGTTGACGCCCAGCTCCTTGAACAGATCGCCGTACTTGTCGAAGACGTCCTTGTAGTAAACGCTCACGGCATGGCCGAAGACGATCGGGTGGGAGATCTTCATCATGGTCGCCTTGACGTGCAGGGACCACATGATGCCGGTTTCCTTGCAGTCCTGCAGCGTGTCTTCGAAGAACGCGCGCAGCTTCTTGCAGCTCATGAACATGCCATCGAGCACTTCGCCTTCCTGCAGGGCAAGCTGCTTCTTGACCTCTACCTTGCCGTCCTTGCCGACGAACTCGATACGCACGTCACCGGCTTTTTCCATGGTGATCGACTGCTCGCTGGAGAAGAAGTCGCCGCCGCGCATGTAGTCGGCGTGCGATTGCGACGCCTTGCTCCACTTGCCCATCGAATGCGGGTGCTTGCGGGCATAGGCTTTCACGGCGGCCGGAGCGCGGCGGTCGGAGTTGCCTTCGCGCAGCACCGGGTTCACGGCGCTACCGAGCACCTTGCTGTAACGCGCGCGCGCGTCTTTCTCGGCATCGGTCTGCGGGTCTTCGGGGTAGTTGGGGATGTTGTAGCCCAGGGCCTGCAGCTCGGCGATCGCTGCCTTGAGCTGTGGAACGGAGGCGCTGATGTTGGGGAGCTTGATGATGTTGGCGTCGGGCTGGTTGGTCAGCTCGGCAAGCTTGGCCAGATCATCTTCGACTTTCTTGTCGGCATCCAGCTGATCGGCGAAGCTCGCAAGGATGCGCCCTGCAAGAGAGATGTCGCGTGTTTCGACGGAGATGTCAGCGGAGGCTGCGAAGGCTTCTACAATGGGAAGAAGCGAATAGGTTGCCAGGGCTGGAGCTTCGTCGGTGAAGGTATAGATGATCTTCGAAGGGGTGGACATTTAGCGTTAACTCTCTTCTTGCTGGGCGTGCACAGAATCCCGAATGCGCCGGGTAGGCGCCCTGACTCTCCATCTAGTCGAGCCAGAAGGGGATTCGCCGCGGTGATGATGGATGCACCAATAGAGTGTCGAGCGTTTGAACCGCCGAGCCGCGGTGGCAGCGTCAGGGTTCAAGAGGCGGGTCTGGTACAGGCTCGTCCCTTATGACTTGTGAGTCATCGCGGCAGTATACCATCGAGCCCCCCTCTGGCAGAACGGCATTGCGCATACGACGAACGAACATGTAGTTTCAGGCGATTCGAGTGGGTTACCCTCAAACGACGATCGATGTCTAACCACGAAGACGGAGTCCAGCATGGGATACCAAAAGATCCAGGTGCCAGCCAGCGGTGACAAAATCACCGTCAATGCCGATAACACCCTGAACGTTCCCGACAATCCGATCATTCCTTATATAGAGGGGGACGGCATCGGCGTCGACATCAGCCCGGTGATGATCAAGGTCGTGGACGCAGCCGTGCAGAAGGCCTACGGCGGCAAGCGCAAGATCGCCTGGATGGAAATCTATGCTGGCGAAAAAGCCACTCAGGTCTATGACCAAGACACCTGGCTGCCGAAGGAAACACTGGAAGCGGTTCGTGATTATGTGGTGTCCATCAAAGGACCGCTGACCACGCCGGTTGGAGGCGGTATCCGTTCGCTGAACGTTGCGCTGCGTCAGGAACTGGACCTCTATGTCTGCCAGCGCCCGGTTCGCTGGTTCACTGGCGTTCCGAGCCCCGTGAAGAACCCAGGCGATGTGGACATGGTGATCTTCCGCGAGAACTCCGAAGATATTTACGCCGGTGTCGAGTGGAAAGCCGGCTCCCCTGAGGCGGAGAAGGTCATCAAGTTCCTCACCGAGGAAATGGGCGTCAAGAAGATCCGCTTCACCGAGAACTGTGGCATCGGCATCAAGCCCGTCTCGCTGGAAGGTACCAAGCGTCTGGTTCGCAAGGCGCTGCAGTATGCCGTGGACAATGATCGTGACTCGGTCACCTTCGTCCACAAGGGCAACATCATGAAATTCACCGAGGGTGCTTTCAAGGAGTGGGGCTACGAGGTCGCTCGCGACGAGTTCGGCGCAGAGTTGCTCGATGGTGGACCCTGGATGCAGTTCAAGAACCCCAATACCGGCAAGAACATCGTGGTCAAGGACGCCATCGCCGACGCCATGCTGCAGCAGATTCTGCTGCGTCCGGCCGAATACGATGTCATCGCCACGCTCAACCTGAATGGCGACTACCTCTCCGACGCCTTGGCGGCTGAGGTTGGAGGTATCGGTATCGCTCCGGGTGCCAACCTGTCCGACACGGTGGCGATGTTCGAGGCGACCCATGGCACGGCGCCCAAGTATGCCGGTCAGGACAAGGTCAACCCGGGTTCGCTGATCCTTTCGGCCGAAATGATGCTGCGCCACATGGGATGGGTCGAAGCGGCCGATCTGATCATCAAGGGCACCGAAGGCGCCATTGCTGCCAAGACGGTCACCTACGACTTCGAGCGACTGATGGAAGGCGCGCAGCTGATGTCATGCTCGCAGTTCGGCGACGCCATGATCAGCCACATGTAAGCAAGTGGGTAAAAAGGCCGATCGATTGATCGGCCTTTTTTGTTCGCTCCCGCAGGACGTCAGGCGTCGACCGTGGAAGCACCCTGGGCAGCGGCAGGAGTCGTCGCTTCGGACACGGCTTGCTGAGGCCGGATGTCGGTTGCGTGGAGGCCTTTCGGACCCTGCAGGATATTGAACATGACCGCTTGCCCAGCTTTCAGAGTTCTGTAGCCTTCCATCTGGATGGCCGAGTAGTGGGCGAACAGGTCCTCATCGCCGCCGTCTGCTACGATGAAGCCGTAGCCTTTGGCGTTGTTGAACCACTTGACCTTACCGCTTAGCATGCTGTTATCCCTCTGCAAAGGAGTCCATTACTGGAGTAACATCCATTTCATTCCGCGCTTATGCAGCCCGAGGCCTCATGTTGCGCAACCCGTTTGCCCTTGTAGGCACTTACTGTTTGTATCACCGTTTTGCCGATAGTCAAGGCGACTCGTCAGCTGGCTGCGAAGCTGTCCATATTTATCTGGCCCCCGCGCCACGACCTAGAACCGTTATGCGCATGCATGCATTTGCTCAGATTCGACTAACATTCAATCAGGATCGGCCTCTGGAGGACGGAGACGATGCGTCTGGCCTGGCTGTTGAAGAGGCCAAGCCGCAGCTGAAGGCACCACCGATGTATAAAGTTGTCATGTTCAATGACGACTACACGCCGATGGATTTCGTCGTCGAGGTACTGGAAGGCATTTTCAATCACAGCATGGAGCAGGCCACCAAGATCATGCTGGCCGTCCATACCGAGGGGCAGGCCGTCTGTGGTGTGTATACCCGCGACGTCGCCGAAACCAAAGCAATGCAAGTGAATCAATATGCAAGGGAATGCCAGCACCCACTGCTTTGTGAGATCGAGAAGGACGGTTAACTCCGACTGCTGGGGAAGAGGTGAAAGCTATGTTGAACCGTGAGCTCGAAGTCACTCTGAATCTGGCTTTCAAAGAGGCACGTACCAAACGTCATGAGTTCATGACGGTTGAACACCTCCTGTTGGCCCTACTGGACAATGAAGCGGCTGCTACCGTACTGCGGGCCTGCGGGGCGAGCCTGGACAAGCTCCGGCACGACCTGCAGGAATTCATTGATTCCACCACACCACTTATCCCACAGCACGATGAAGAGCGCGAAACCCAGCCAACCCTGGGGTTCCAGCGAGTTCTGCAACGTGCCGTATTCCATGTGCAGAGCTCTGGCAAGCGTGAAGTCACCGGTGCCAATGTCTTGGTCGCCATCTTCAGCGAGCAGGAAAGCCAGGCGGTTTTCCTGCTCAAACAACAGAACGTTGCGCGTATCGATGTCGTCAATTACATCGCTCATGGCATTTCCAAGGTCCCCGGAAATTCCGGCAGTCCAGAGAACGATGCCGACATGCAGGACGAGGACGGCAGCGAGGCGGGTGCTTCCAGCAATCCTCTGGACGCCTATGCCAGCAACCTGAACGAGCTGGCCCGGCAGGGGCGGATTGATCCGCTGGTCGGCCGCGAGCACGAGGTCGAGCGGGTCGCCCAGATCCTGGCGCGGCGTCGCAAGAACAACCCTCTGCTGGTCGGTGAGGCGGGCGTCGGCAAGACGGCTATCGCCGAAGGGCTGGCGAAGCGGATCGTCGATAATCAGGTACCCGATCTGCTGAGCGATAGCGTCGTGTATTCGCTGGATCTTGGTGCGCTGCTGGCCGGTACCAAGTACCGCGGCGACTTCGAGAAACGTTTCAAGGCGCTGCTCGGCGAGCTGCGCAAGCGGCCCCACGCCATCCTGTTCATCGACGAGATCCATACCATCATCGGGGCTGGCGCGGCATCCGGCGGCGTCATGGACGCGTCCAACCTGCTGAAGCCGCTGCTGTCGTCCGGCGAGATCCGCTGCATCGGCTCCACCACGTTTCAGGAGTTCCGCGGCATCTTCGAGAAAGACCGCGCATTGGCGCGGCGTTTCCAGAAGGTAGACGTCACCGAGCCTTCGGTGGAGGACACCATCGGCATCCTGCGCGGGCTCAAGGGGCGTTTCGAGCAGCATCACAACATCGAGTACAGCGACGAGGCATTGCGCGCCGCGGCGGAGTTGGCCTCGCGCTACATCAATGATCGCCATATGCCGGACAAGGCCATCGATGTGATCGACGAGGCCGGTGCCTATCAGCGTCTGCAGCCCGAAGGGCAGCGGGTCAAGTGCATCGATGTCGAGCAGGTCGAGGACATCGTGGCGAAGATTGCGCGGATTCCCCCGAAGCACGTCAGCAGCTCCGACAAGGAATTGCTGCGTAACCTCGAGCGCGATCTGAAGCTCACGGTGTTCGGCCAGGACGATGCGATCGATTCGCTGGCCACCGCCATCAAGCTGTCCCGTGCAGGGCTAAAGGCACCGGACAAACCGGTGGGCTCCTTCCTCTTCGCCGGCCCGACAGGGGTGGGCAAGACCGAAGCTGCACGCCAGTTGGCCCGGGCGCTGGGGGTCGAGCTGATCCGCTTCGACATGTCCGAGTACATGGAGCGGCACACGGTGTCGCGTCTGATCGGTGCACCTCCCGGATATGTCGGATTCGACCAGGGCGGTCTGTTGACCGAGGCCATCACCAAGCAGCCGCATTGCGTGCTGCTGCTGGATGAGATCGAGAAGGCTCACCCTGAGGTCTTCAACCTCCTGCTGCAGGTGATGGATCACGGCACGCTCACCGACAACAATGGGCGCAAGGCCGACTTCCGCAATGTGATCATCATCATGACCACCAATGCGGGGGCGGAAACCGCAGCGCGGGCTTCCATCGGCTTCACCCTGCAGGATCACGCGTCCGATGCCATGGAAGTCATCAAGAAGAGCTTCACGCCGGAGTTCCGCAACCGCCTGGATACCATCATCCAGTTCGGTCGCCTGAGCCATGACGTCATCAAGAGCATCGTCGACAAGTTCCTGATCGAGCTGCAGGCGCAGCTGGAGGACAAGCACGTGACGCTGGAGGTGTCGGATGCTGCCCGTGGTTGGCTGGCAGAGCACGGCTATGACGCCCAGATGGGGGCACGGCCGATGGCCAGGCTGATTCAGGACAAGATCAAGCGGCCTCTGGCTGAGGAGATCCTGTTCGGAGAGCTGGCCGAGCACGGCGGTGTGGTGCATATCGATATTCGTGACGGCGAGCCGTTCTTCGAATTCGAAACCGCTGCCGAACTGGCCTGACGGCCGTTCAACGAGCGCCCGGCTTTTGCCGGGCGTTTTCGTTTGTGCGGTGTGCTGACGGTACGCGATGATAGGCGCAAACAAAAAAGCCCGGTAAGACCGGGCGTTTTTTCTCGCGGCTCGCTTAGCGGGCGCGGTAGGTGATGCGACCCTTGCTCAGATCGTAGGGGGTCAGCTCCACGCGAACCTTGTCACCGGTAAGAATCCGGATGTAGTTCTTGCGCATCTTTCCGGAGAGGTGCGCAGTAACGACGTGCCCGTTTTCCAACTCCACGCGAAACATGGTGTTGGGCAGGGTGTCGACGACAGTACCTTCCATTTCGAAGCTGTCTTCTTTCGACATTCAGTAAAGTCCTCGGTATCCAGATAATTGGCCCGCGTAGATGCACGGGCAAAAGCGGCAAGCATTGTGCCCGAAATGGGTCGATGAGCCAAGGACTTCAGCTGAGCGTCACCCAGCGCTGGTTGACCAGAAGTTCGATGGGCCGATATTCGGTCTTGTAGTTCATCTTTCGGCAGTTCTTGATCCAATAGCCGAGATAGACGGCCTTCAGGCCAAGGCGTGCGGCTTCGCCCATCTGCCAGAGAATCGCATAGCGCCCCAGGCTGCGCCGTTCCTCGTCCGGATCATAAAAGGTGTACACGGCGGACAGTCCGTTGGGTAGCACGTCCGTGACGGCGACAGCCAGCAGCCTGCCATCCAGGCGGAACTCGTAGAAGCGGGAGAATGGTAGGTCGCGTACCAGGAAGGTGTTGAACTGCTCGCGGCTGGGTGGATACATGTCGCCATCGGCGTGGCGTTTCTCGATGTAGTTGGCATACAGCGCATACAACTCTTCGCTGAACGCCGGGCGGACGCCGCGGACTTGCAGGTCGGCGTTGCGCTTGAGGATACGCTTCTGTTGGCGACTGAGTTCCGGTGCATTCACCGGGATGCGGGCCGGAATGCAGGCCGAGCAGCGCTGGCAGTGGGGGCGATACAGATGGTCCCCGCTGCGACGAAAGCCCATCTCCGAAAGCTCCGCATACACCTGCACGTCCATTGGTTGGCTTGGATCGAGGAACAAGGTGGTGGCCTGTTCGTCGGGCAGGTAGCTGCAAGCGTGGGGCTGGGTGGCGTAGAACTTGAGGCGAGCCAGTGAAGTCATGGTCAACTCTCAGAAATCATGAACCCAGTGTAGGCCAGCTTACCGCGGTCGACTAGGCGCGCCAGTCGGCTGCGCTGGGGCGATCCAGATGCATTGCGAGTGCCTCGGCGAACGCCGCGCGTGGGATGCTGCGAGCGCCGAAGCTCTCCAGGTGGCGGGTCGGCATCTGGCAGTCGATCAATGCGAAGCCCCATTCGCGCAGCCGTTCCACCAGCGTGACGAAGCCGACCTTGGACGCATCGGTGGCGCGGCTGAACATCGACTCGCCGAAAAATAGCTCACCCATCGCGAGGCCGTAGAGTCCGCCGACGAGTTGCCCTTGCTGCCAGACTTCCACCGAGTGAGCGACGCCCATCTCGTGCAGCCTGACATAAGCGTCTTGCATCGGTGTCGTGATCCAGGTGCCGTCGGCGTAGCTCCGCGGGCCGGCGCATCCCTGGATGACCTCGGCAAAGGCCTTGTCGAAGGTCACCCGGTAGTCGCCGTGGCGCATGCGCTTGCGCAGGCTGCGCGATACATGCAGCTCGTCAGGAAAGAGCACCGTGCGCGGATCGGGCGACCACCACAACAGGGGTTGGCCTTCCTGGTACCAGGGGAAACAGCCGTGGCGGTAGGCAGCCAGGAGTCGCTCGGGCCGCAAGTCGCCGCCAGCGGCAAGCAGGCCGTTGGGTTCGCGCAGAGCCGTTTCGAGGGGAGGAAAGCTGAGGTCGTCGCGCTTTAGCCAGGTCAGCATGTCGGCACGCAGGGTAGGGGAGGGCGGGCCGAAGCCCGCCTGGGATCAATTGTCCAGGTACTTCTCGGCATCCAGTGCCGCCATGCAGCCGGCGCCTGCCGAGGTGATGGCCTGGCGATAGACGTGGTCAGCCACATCGCCTGCGGCGAACACTCCGGGAATGCTGGTGCAGGTGGCATCGCCTTCACCGCCGCCGCGGATCTTCAGGTAGCCATCCTTCATCTCCAGCTGGCCCTGGAACAGGTCGGTGTTCGGCTTGTGGCCGATGGCGATGAATACGCCCGCGAGGTCCAGCGTGTTTTCTTCACCAGTGAGGGTGCTCTTGAGGCGAACGCCGGTCACGCCGCTGGCGTCGCCGAGCACTTCCTCCAGGGTGTGGTTCCAGTGCAGGCGAATGTTGCCGTTGGTCGCCTTGTCCATGATCTTGTCCTGCAGGATTTTCTCCGAGCGGAGCTTGTCGCGGCGGTGGATCAGGTGGACTTCCTTGGCGATGTTGGACAGGTACAGCGCCTCCTCGACCGCGGTATTGCCGCCACCGATCACCGCGACCACCTGGTTGCGGTAGAAGAAGCCGTCACAGGTGGCGCAGGCGGATACGCCGCGACCGGCGAATGCTTCTTCGGAGGGCAGGCCGAGATACTGCGCCGAAGCGCCTGTTGCGATGATCAGCGCATCGCAGGTGTAGACGCCGCTGTCACCGCGCAAGGTGAACGGGCGCTGCTGCAACTCGGCGGTATGGATGTGATCGAAGACGATCTCGGTGTCGAAGCGCTCGGCGTGTTTCTGCATGCGCACCATCAGATCCGGGCCGGTCAGGCCTTCGACGTCGCCAGGCCAGTTGTCGACCTCGGTGGTGGTGGTCAGCTGGCCGCCGGGCTGGATGCCGGTGATCATCAGTGGCTTCAGGTTGGCGCGGGCAGCGTATACCGCAGCGGTATAACCGGCCGGGCCCGAGCCGAGGATGATCAGACGCGAATGCTTGACTTCACTCATAAAAAGCCCTCATAAGCCTTTGTAGCAAATAGAGAAGCGTGCTCCAGTCGAGCCGCGCCGGGAAATCGGGCGTTTATGCTACACCGAAGCATCGGCAAAAGCCCAAGCCGCCGCGGAACCCGCATGCCATCGAATCGACAAACCCGTACAATGCCGGGGTTCTGGCTGACTACGGTTCATCGCGCCGCAGGCGCAGGAAAGAAAGCGTTTTGAAGAATTCCTCATCTACCGCGCCGGCAACCGTCTGGCGACAACAATTGCACTATCGCCTCAAGGAAGGCGCGTTGATAGCGCTCGGTGCGCTCTGCGTCTACCTGTGGATGGCACTGCTGACCTACGATCCGGGCGATCCGGGGTGGACCCACACGAGCAACGTCGATCAGGTGCGCAACGCCGCGGGGCGCGCGGGCGCCTGGTTCGCCGACGTGCTGTTCATGGCGCTGGGCTACTTCGCATACCTTTTCCCGCTGCTGCTGGGCGTCAAGACCTGGCAGGTGTTCCGCACCCGTCACCAGCCCTGGGTATGGAATGGCTGGCTGTTTTCCTGGCGGCTGATCGGCTTGGTGTTTCTCGTGCTGTCCGGTTCGGCGCTCGCCTATATCCATTTTCAGGGCGGCGAAGCCTTGCCGGCATCCTCAGGCGGTGCGCTGGGCGAAAGCCTTGGCCAGTTGGCGGTGCAGACGCTCAACGTGCAGGGCAGCACGCTCGCCTTGCTGGCGTTCTTCCTGTTCGGGCTGACGGTCTTTACCGACCTTTCCTGGTTCAAGGTGATGGACATCACCGGCAAGATCACGCTCGACCTGCTGGAGTTGATCCAGAGCTTCTTCAGCCGCTGGTGGAGTGCCCGCGCCGAACGCAAGCAGCTGGTCGCACAGCTGCGCGAGGCGGACGACGTGGTGAGCGAGGTGGCCGCGCCGATGGTGCGCGACCGGCGTGAGCAGGCGAAGGTCAAGGAGCGCATCATCGAGCGCGACGAGGCACTGGCCAAGCACATGAGCGAGCTGGAGAAGCGCCCGGCCCCGGTGATCACACCGCCCGCACCGCCCAAACCGGCCGAGCCGAGCAAGCGCGTACTCAAGGAGAAGCAGGCGCCGCTGTTCGTTGACACCGCGGTCGAAGGCACTCTGCCGCCGATTTCCATCCTCGATGTAGCCGAGAAGCAGCAGAAGCAGTATTCGCCGGAGTCTCTCGAGGCCATGTCGCGGCTGCTGGAGATCAAGCTCAAGGAGTTCGGCGTCGAGGTGGTGGTCGAGTCGGTTCACCCAGGCCCGGTGATTACCCGTTTCGAGATCCAGCCTGCGGCCGGCGTCAAGGTTAGCCGCATCTCCAATCTGGCCAAGGACCTGGCGCGTTCGATGGCCATGGTCAGCGTGCGCGTGGTCGAGGTCATTCCCGGCAAGACCACCGTGGGCATCGAGATTCCCAACGAGGATCGGCAGATCGTCCGTTTCTCCGAGGTGCTGTCGTCAGCGCCTTATGACGACGCCAAGTCGCCGGTCACCCTGGCGCTCGGTCACGATATCGGCGGCAAACCGGTCATCGCCGACCTGGCGAAGATGCCGCACCTGCTGGTGGCCGGTACCACCGGTTCCGGTAAGTCGGTGGGGGTCAATGCGATGATCCTGTCGATTCTGTTCAAGTCGACGCCGGAAGAGGCGCGACTGATCATGATCGACCCGAAGATGCTCGAGCTGTCGATCTACGAGGGCATTCCGCACCTGCTTTGCCCAGTGGTCACCGACATGAAGGAGGCTGCCAACGCGCTGCGCTGGAGCGTGGCCGAGATGGAGCGGCGCTACAAGCTGATGGCCGCCATGGGCGTGCGCAACCTGGCGGGCTTCAACCGCAAGATCAAGGAAGCGGAAGAGGCCGGAACGCCGCTGCACGACCCGCTGTACAAGCGCGAGTCGATGGATGACGAGCCGCCTTATCTGAAGAGCCTGCCGACCATCGTGGTGGTGGTCGACGAGTTCGCCGACATGATGATGATCGTCGGCAAGAAGGTCGAAGAGCTGATCGCCCGCATTGCGCAGAAAGCGCGGGCCGCGGGGATTCATCTGATCCTCGCCACCCAGCGTCCGTCGGTGGACGTGATCACCGGTCTGATCAAGGCCAACATCCCGACGCGCATGGCCTTCCAGGTGTCGAGCAAGATCGACTCGCGCACCATCCTCGACCAGGGCGGCGCCGAGCAGCTGCTCGGTCACGGTGACATGCTCTACCTGCCGCCGGGCACCGGCCTGCCGATCCGCGTGCATGGTGCGTTCGTCTCCGATGACGAGGTGCATCGTGTGGTCGAAGCCTGGAAAGCCCGTGGAGCGCCCGACTACATCGAGGACATCCTGGCCGGCGTGGAAGAGGCTGGTAGCGGCTTCGAAGGCGGTAGTGGCGAAGGTGGAGGCGAGGGCAGCGAGGAAGACCCGCTGTACGACGAGGCCGTCCGCTTTGTCACCGAAAGCCGCCGCGCGTCGATCTCCGCCGTGCAGCGCAAGCTGAAGATCGGCTACAACCGCGCCGCACGCATGATCGAGGCCATGGAAATGGCCGGCGTGGTGACATCCATGAATACCAACGGCTCGCGCGAAGTCATCGCGCCGCCACCCATGCGCGATTGAATCGCTTCGAGGGCTACATGCAATTGATCCGTTTGCTGTGTGCATCTGTCCTGATGGTCGCTCTGGCACCGGCCCACGCCGACCAGGCGGCTTCTACCAAACGCCTGACCGGCCTGCTCAACCAGGCCGAAACCCTGACTGGCCGCTTCTCGCAGCTCTCGCTCGATGGCAGTGGCACCCAGCTGCAGGAGACCTCCGGGGAGCTGGCGCTCAAGCGTCCCGGCCAGTTCCGCTGGCACACCGATGCGCCGATGGAGCAGCTGTTGGTGTCCAACGGCAAGAAGGTGTGGCTGTATGACCCGGATCTCGAGCAGGTCACCATCCAGGAGCTCGACCAGCGCCTGACACACACACCGGCTTTGCTGCTGTCCGGCGACGTCTCCACCATCAGCGAGAACTTCGAGGTCTCGCACAAGGAGGCAGGGGATGTGGTGGACTTCACCCTCAAGCCCAAGGCAAAGGACACCCTGTTCGACAACCTGCGGCTGTCCTTCCGCGGTGGCGTGATCAATGACATGCAGCTGATCGACAGTGTCGGTCAGCGCACCAATATCCTCTTCATGGGGGTGAAGATGAATCAGCCGCTCAAGGCCGACCTGTTCACCTTTGAGATTCCCGAAGGGGCCGACGTCATCGCCGAGTGATCGGCGTTCGGCATCCGTTTTTAACGGCGGGCCCGCCTGGCGGGCCGCTGCAATCGAGGTAATCCTGCCGGCAATGGACCTGTTCAGCCGCGAACCCGTCGCCCAGCCGCTTGCCGCGCGTCTGCGCGCAGCCAGCCTCGACGAATACGTCGGGCAGGAACATCTGCTTGCCCGCGGCAAGCCGTTGCGCGAGGCGCTGGAGCAGGGCGCGCTGCATTCCATGGTGTTCTGGGGCCCACCCGGTGTAGGCAAGACCACCCTGGCGCGGCTCTTGGCCAAGGTTTCCGATGCCCATTTCGAGACGGTTTCCGCCGTGCTCGCCGGGGTCAAGGAGATTCGCCAGGCGGTGGAGATCGCCAAGCAGCAGGCGGCGCAGTACGGCCGGCGGACCATTCTGTTCGTCGACGAAGTGCACCGCTTCAACAAGTCTCAGCAGGATGCCTTCCTGCCCTATGTGGAAGACGGCACGCTGATTTTTATCGGCGCCACCACCGAAAACCCCTCTTTCGAACTCAACAACGCCTTGCTCTCCCGGGCCCGCGTCTATGTGCTGAAAAGCCTGGACGAAGCGGCCTTGCGCAAGCTGGTGACGCGCGCGCTGACCGAGCCCAAGGGCCTCGGCGAGCTCCATCTCACGCTGCCGGAAGAGAGCTTCCAGATGCTGCTGGCGGCGGCGGATGGCGATGGGCGGCGGCTGCTCAATCTTCTGGAGAACGCCTCCGACCTGGCCGAGCAGGGTGGCGTCATCAGCACCGACCTGCTGCAGGATCTGCTGGGCGACAGTCGCCGTCGTTTCGACAAGGGTGGCGAGGCCTTCTACGACCAGATATCGGCGCTGCACAAATCGGTTCGCGGCTCGAATCCGGATGCTGCGCTGTACTGGTTTGCGCGCATGCTCGATGGCGGCTGCGACCCGCTGTACATCGCCCGCCGAGTGGTGCGCATGGCCAGCGAAGAAATCGGCAATGCCGACCCCCGCGCGCTGCCGCTGTGCCTGAACGCCTGGGACGTGCAGGAGCGCCTGGGCAGCCCGGAAGGGGAGCTGGCCGTGGCGCAGGCGATCGTCTATCTCGCCTGCGCGCCGAAGAGCAACGCCGTCTATACCGCGTTCAAGGCGGCCATGCGCGACGCGGCGGAAAACGGCTCGCAGGAAGTGCCGCTGCATCTGC
The DNA here is from genome assembly GCF_000219605.1 of Stutzerimonas stutzeri. NCBI lineage: Bacteria > Pseudomonadati > Pseudomonadota > Gammaproteobacteria > Pseudomonadales > Pseudomonadaceae > Stutzerimonas > Stutzerimonas stutzeri. The sequence goes on along the minus strand of NC_015740.1, from coordinate 2,330,985 downwards.
GCAATGCGCCGACCAGGCTGATGAAGGAACTGGGCTACGGCAACGAGTACCGCTATGCCCATGACGAGCCGGACGCCTATGCCGCCGGTGAGGATTACTTTCCCGAGGCCATGGAGCCGCGTCGCTACTACCAGCCTGTGCCTCGCGGCCTGGAAAGCAAGATCCGCGACAAGCTGGAGCACCTCGCCCGACTCGATCGCGAAAGCCCCATCCAACGGAGAAAGGAATGATCCGCATGGCTTTCGCCGTCGCCTGCGGCGGCGTGATCGGAACCCTCCTGCGCTTTGCGCTCGCGACCTGGGTCAGCGCCCAATGGCCGCGGCATTTCTATCTGGCTACCGTGGCGGTGAACCTGCTGGGCTGCCTGCTGATCGGCTATCTCTACGCCACCTTTCTCGCCCGGCCGGATATCTCGCCGGAGCTGCGTGGTGCACTGATCATCGGCTTTCTTGGCGCACTCACGACGTTCTCCAGTTTTTCGCTGGATGCACTGCGCCTGCTGGAAAGCGGCCAGCTGGCGACTGCCTTCGCCTACGTCGGCGGCAGCGTGCTGGGTGGTCTGCTCGCGGCCTGGGCGGGTCTGGCGCTCGCCAGGTTATGAACCGACGGCCGTTCACAGTAAACTTCGCTCCCTCTTCGCCCTTCATCCAAGCTTTCACAGACGAGACCCACCATGCTTGATTCGAAACTGGTACGCACTCAGCTACAGGACGTGGCGGCCCGCCTGGCCACCCGTGGCTACCAGCTGGACGTGGCGCGCATCGAAGCGCTGGAAGCTCAGCGCAAGACCGTGCAGACCCGCACCGAACAACTCCAGGCCGAGCGCAATGCGCGTTCCAAGTCCATCGGCCAGGCCAAGCAGCGCGGTGAGGACATCGCCCCGTTGCTCGCCGATGTGGATCGCATGGGCAGCGAACTCGAATCCGGCAAGCAGGAGCTGGACCGCATCCAGAGTGAGCTGGACCAGCTGATGCTGAGCATCCCCAACCTGCCGCACGAGTCCGTGCCGGTCGGTGCGGACGAGGAAGAGAACGTCGAGGTTCGCCGCTGGGGCACGCCGAAGGCCTTCGACTTCCCGGTGCAGGATCATGTCGCCCTGGGCGAGCAGCACGGTTGGCTGGATTTCGAGACCGCCGCCAAGCTGTCCGGCGCCCGCTTCGCCCTGATGCGTGGGCCGATCGCCCGCCTGCATCGCGCCCTGGCGCAGTTCATGATCGATCTGCACACCCGTGAGCATGGCTACGAAGAGGCCTATACCCCCTACCTGGTGCAGGCGCCTGCGCTGCAGGGCACCGGTCAGCTGCCGAAATTCGAGGAAGATCTGTTCAAGATCAGCCGCGAAGGCGAGGCAGACTTCTACCTGATCCCGACCGCAGAAGTGTCGCTGACCAACATCGTGGCCGGCGAGATTCTCGATGCCAAGCAACTGCCGCTGAAGTTCGTCGCCCACACGCCGTGCTTCCGCAGCGAGGCCGGCGCCTCCGGGCGCGATACCCGCGGCATGATCCGTCAGCACCAGTTCGACAAGGTCGAGATGGTGCAGATCGTCGAGCCGTCGAAGTCTTTCGAGGCGCTGGAAGAGCTGACCGGCAACGCCGAGAAGGTGCTGCAGTTGCTGGAGCTGCCTTACCGTGTGTTGTCACTGTGCACCGGTGACATGGGCTTCGGCGCGACCAAGACCTACGACCTGGAAGTCTGGGTGCCGAGCCAGGACAAGTACCGCGAGATTTCTTCCTGCTCCAACTGCGGCGACTTCCAGGCGCGGCGCATGCAGGCGCGCTATCGCAATCCGGAAACCGGAAAGCCGGAGCTGGTCCATACGCTCAACGGCTCGGGGCTGGCCGTCGGCCGTACGCTGGTCGCCGTGCTGGAGAACTACCAGCAGGCCGACGGGCGCATTCTGGTGCCCGAGGTGCTGAAGCCGTACATGGGCGGCATCGAAGTCATCGGCTGAGGCTTCGGCGCGCTGCGTCAACGCGGTCCTGGCATCAGGCCGGATCCTTGATCTTCGACAAGGGGCATCGCGGCCGTAATGGCTGTGATGCCCATACCTCAAACGACCTCCCAGGATTCGCCCATGGAATACCTCCCGCTGTTCCACAACCTCAAGGGCCGCACGGTGCTGATCGTCGGCGGCGGCGAGATCGCACTGCGCAAGGCGCGACTGCTGAGCGACGCGGGGGCACGCTTGCGGGTGGTGGCGCCGAGCATCGAGGCGCAGTTGGTCGAGCTGGTGCACGCGGGCGCTGGGGAATGCTTGGATCGCGGTTACGACCGGCAGGATCTGCAGGGTTGTGTGCTGGCCATCGCGGCGACCGATGACGAACCGCTGAACGCTACGGTGTCGCAGCATGCCAATGCGCTTGGCGTTCCGGTGAACGTGGTCGACTCGCCGCAGCTGTGCAGCGTGATCTTCCCGGCCATCGTCGATCGCTCGCCGCTGGTGGTCGCCGTTTCCAGTGGTGGCGACGCACCGGTGCTGGCGCGGCTGATCCGTGCGCGCATCGAGACCTGGATCCCGGCAGCCTACGGTCAGCTGGCCGGGCTGGCAAAACAGTTTCGTACCCAGGTCAAGGCCAGGTTCGCCAACGTGCAGCAACGGCGGGTGTTCTGGGAGGAGGTGTTTCAGGGGCCTATCGCCGAGCAGGCGCTGGCCGGGCGGACCGCCGAGGCCGAACGGCTGCTGGCCGAGAAGCTTGCCGGCGCGGCGCCTAAGGCGCTGGGCGAGGTTTATCTGGTCGGTGCCGGTCCCGGTGATCCGGACCTGTTGACGTTCCGTGCCCTGCGGCTGATGCAGCAGGCCGATGTGGTGCTTTACGACCGACTGGTCGCCCCGGCGATCATCGACCTGTGCCGGCGCGATGCCGACCGCATCTACGTCGGCAAGCAGCGTGCGGATCATGCCGTGCCGCAGGAGCAGATCAACCAGCAGCTGGTGACACTGGCCAAGCAGGGCAAGCGCGTGCTCAGGCTGAAGGGCGGCGACCCGTTCATCTTTGGCCGCGGTGGCGAGGAAATCGAAGAGCTGGCCGCACATGGCGTGCCGTTCCAGGTAGTGCCGGGTATCACCGCTGCCAGTGGCTGCGCGGCCTATGCCGGTATTCCGCTGACCCATCGTGACCATGCCCAGTCGGTACGTTTCGTCACCGGGCACCTCAAGGATGGCAGCTGCGATCTGCCCTGGTCCGAGCTGGCCGCGCCGGCGCAGACGCTGGTGTTCTACATGGGGCTGGTGGGGCTGCCGGTGATCTGCCAGCAGCTGATCGCTCATGGACGGTCGGCGGGAACACCCGCCGCGCTGGTGCAGCAGGGCACCACCAGCAACCAGCGTGTCTTCACTGCTACGCTGGGGACACTGGCCGAGCGCATCGCACAGGAAGACGTGCAGGCACCGACGCTGCTGATCGTCGGCGAAGTGGTGCAGCTGCGCGAGAAGCTCGCCTGGTTCGAAGGGGCGCAGGCGGCGGGTCGATAGGGCTGGCTGCTGCCTGCGCCGTGTTCAGCGGCGCAGGTAGGCGGTGAAGTCGATGTCGCCGGCGGAAAGGATCGCCTGGACCCGGTTGTGCACGTTGAGCTTGCGCAGGATCGCCGATACGTGGGCCTTTACCGTGGTCTCGGCGATGTCCAGGTTGTAGGCGATCTGCTTGTTCGACTCGCCCTTGGTCATGCGCTCGAGTACCAGCAATTGCTTGCGCGTCAGCGCCTGCAGCAGCTCCGGCGGGATGGAGGGCTCGCTGTGGTGCGAGTGGCGGCTCGGGCTCTTCTGGCTGCGAATGATGTCCGACGGCAGCTAGACATTGCCATTGAGGATCTGCTCGATGGCTTCGGTCATCTGTGCACGTGGCGAAGATTTGGTGATGAAGCCGACCGCGCCATAGGTGATCGCCTGCAGCACGATCTGCTTGTCCTGCTCGGCCGAGACGATCACCACCGGAATGGTCGGCGCCTCGTTGCGCAGGTTGATCAGGCCGTTCAGCCCGTGCATGCCGGGCATGTTCAGGTCCAGCAGCACCAGATCGAGATCATCGTGCTCCAGCGTCAAGGCAAGCGCGCTGTCGAGATCGGCAGTCTCGAGGATTTCGCTGTCGGGAAAGCCATCGCGGATGACGTTATGGATGGCTTCACGGAACAGCGGGTGGTCGTCCGCAATCAGGATCTTGTACAAGGCCGGTCACCTCTTTGTTGTGATTATGGTGGGGCGTGCTCGCGCGCGGTAGGTCAGTCGTCGCCAGGCAGCGGCTCCGGTGTCGCCGGGTGCAGCGGCAGTCCCGCCTGCTCCCAGCCGTCCACCCCGTCGCGATACCAGTACAGGCGTTTATAGCCCAAGGCATGGGCGCGCCTGGTTGCGTTCCAGCCCAGCCAGCAATCGGAGCGGCAGTAGAACACCAGCGGTCGCTCGGTATCGCCCTGGCTGAGTCGTTTCAGGTTGTCACTGAAGTAGCTTGCCCATTCGGGCTGCAGATTTCCATCGCCGGTGTTGGCCAGCCAGATGCTGCCCGGCAGGTTGGCGTGGGGCTCGCTGTCGACGAAGCGACCAGCCAGCCACTGGCTGCGATAGACGTCCACCAGCACCACGTCAGGCGCCTTTGCCAGCAATGCCTGGAGTGCCGCGGTATCCAGCGTCTGCGCGCCCTCGGCGGTTGCCGGCGTCGGGCTGCGGTATTGCGTCTGGCGGTAACCCTCGGCGGAGAACAGGGCGAGCTGCTCTTCGGCCACGGCAGTCACGGACATGCCGAAACCAGGCAGCGCGGCGATCAGCAAGGGCAGCAGCGACCTGAACATAGTCCGTATTCCTTAGGGTTTGGGTGGGTCGATTACAGAACAATGGCCACGTCTTTGAAATCCTACGATGGAGGGGAGAACCGGTACCAAAGTAGTAGTCGTCTCATGCCGACCGGCGCAACGCGGCGTGCTGCGGGTTGAAGCTGAGCACTGCGAGCAGGCTGAAGATGACGGTCAGCCCGAGGCACACCGGCAACGCAGTAGGCGCCAGGCGCAGGTACAGGGCGTTGCGCACCAGTTCCACGGCATGGGTGAACGGGTTGATGGCGCAGATCCAGTACAGCCATTCACTGGCTTCGCGCATCTTCCACAGCGGATACAGCGCCGAGGACAGGAAGAACATGGGGAAGATCACGAAATTCATGACCCCGGCGAAGTTCTCCAGCTGGCGGATGCCGTTTGACAGCAGCAACCCCAGGGCACTCAGCATCAGCGCCACCAGCAGCAGGGCGGGCAGGGCGACCAGCAGACCCAGCGGCGGCGGTTGCACGCCGTAGAACCAGGCAATGGCGAGGAAGGCATAGACCTGCAGCAGTGAGATCAGCGCCGTGGCCAGCAGCTTGCTGGTGAGCAGGAAGCTGCGCGGTAGCGGGCTCGTCAGCAAGACACGCATGCTGCCCATCTCGCGGTCGTAGACCATCGACAGCGAGCCCTGCATGCCGTTGAACAGCAGGATCATGCAGGCCAGCCCCGGCACGATGTAGGTCTCGTAGGTGATGTAGGTGTCGTACGGTTCGATGATGGCGATGCCGAGTGCCGCGCGAAAGCCGGCGGCGAACACCACCAGCCAGAGTAGCGGGCGCACCAGCGCGCTGAGAAAGCGCGAGCGCTGCTGGACGAAACGCAGCCACTCGCGCAGGACGATGCCGCGCAGGCATTCCCAATAGGCCGTCATGAGTGTTTCGCTCCAGAGGCGAGCCCCGTGCTTTCGCCAGCGGGCTCGGTTGTTTTCGGCGGCATGGCTGCGGACCGATGTGCTGCTCCATCGAGCCCTGCGCCTTGCGCGTCGCTCCCGGTCAGCCGTGCAAAGCTCGCTGCCAGATCCTCGCCATCGAGGGCCAAGCTCGCCACGCTGCCCTGAGCGACCAGACGGCCGCGATTGAGCACCAGCAGATCGTCATCGGCCTGGATCTCATCGAGCAGGTGAGTGGTCCAGAGCACGCTCATGCCCTCGTCACGGCAGAGCGCTCGCACATGCTGGTTGAGTGCCTGGCGGCTGGCAGGGTCGAGGCCTGCACTGGCCTCGTCGAGCAACAGCAACTCGGGGCGATGCAGCAACGCGCGGGCGATCTCGACGCGTCGGCGGTGGCCGCCGTTGAGTTCACGCACCTTGCTGCGGCGCCGTTCGCCGAGCTGCTGGCGCTGCAGCTCGAGTTCGATGCGTTCATTCGCCAAGGCCCGCGGCATGCCGTGCAGGGCGGCGTGGTAGCGCAGGTTCTGCTCGACGGTCAGGTCCAGGTCCAGCGTGCTCTGCTGGAACACCACGCCGAGGCGGGCGAGCGCCTGGCGCGGCGCCTCGCGCAGGCCGAAACCGGCGATGCGGATCTGCCCCCGTTGCAGGTCGTACAGGCGCGTGAGCAGGGCGATCAATGTCGACTTGCCCGCGCCGTTCGGCCCCAGCAGTGCGGTGAATCTCCCTTTGGCGGCGGCGAAACTGACACCGTCCAGCGCACGTCGCGCGCCATAGGCGAAGGCCACGTCGCTGACCTCCAGCGAGCTCATGGCGTGACCACCACACCCCAGGGGTAGCGACCGACCTTGATCGACTTGGTGACCTTCAGCTTGGCCACATCGATCACCGAAACGTCACCGCTGACGCCGTTGGTGGTCAGCAGGAGGCTCTCGTCGGGGTTGAACGCCATGTGCCAGACGCGTCGACCGACCAGCAGATAGTCCAGCACCTCGTAGGTCTTCGCATCGACCACCGCGATGTGGTTGGCCGGGCCCAGTGCGATGAAGGCGTATTTGCCGTCGGAAGTGAGCTTGATACCCACCGGTTGAACCTTGTCCGGATGCACGCCCTTGATCTTGAAGGTCAGGGTCTTGAGGATTTCGCGCTTGTCCACGTCCACCACGCTGACCGTTCCGCCGATCTCGGCCGAGGCCCAGAGCAGCTTGCTGTCCTTGGTGAACTCGACGTGGCGAGGGCGCTGGTCGACCAGGGTGTTGTCCACCAGCTGGTTGGTACTGGTGTCGATCCAGTGCAGCATGTTGGTGGTTTCGCTGGTGTTGACTGCCCATTTGCCGTCCGGGCTGACCGCCATGCCCTCCGGCTCGACGCCGACATCGATCTGCGCGAGCACCTCTTCCTTGTCGACATCGACCACGGTGACCAGCGCATCGTCCTCGTTGGAGATGTACAGCCACTTGTTGTTGGGGTGCAGGGCGAACTGCTCGGGGTCCGCGCCGGACGGCAGCTGCTTGACGATCTGGCGGGTGGCCAGATCCATCACCTGCACGGTGTCCGAATCGCTGGCACAGATGTAGAGCAGCTTGTTGTCATGGGAGAGGGTGAGGCCGCGCGGGCGCATTCCGACCTGCAGCGTCTCGACGGTCTCCATCTTGTCGAGATCGATGACGCTGATGCTGTCGTCCTTCTCGTTGGAGACATAGGCGGTAGCCGCGGCCGCGGAGCCGCTGGCGAAGACCAGGGCCAGAGTGATCGCAGAGGCAAGGGCAGTTCTGGGCATGTTTGGGCTCTCTTGTCGTTATTCTGTTGTGCGGGTGGCATCCAGCCGCATGAGGTACTCGGCGGCTTCCTGCTGACCACCGGCCGCGGCACGTTCCAGCCAGGCGCGTGCGGCATCGGGATCGGCGTCGACGCCGCGGCCTTCGGCCAGGGCCACGCCCCAGTGATAGCGCGCCAGGCTGACGTAGGCGGCGTCGTCCGGCTGTTCCGCGCCCTGCTTCAGGAAGGCTGCGGCCTTGGCTTGGTCAGCGGGCACGCCGGAGCCCGATTCGTACATCTGGGCAAGCCAGATCATCGAATACACGTCGCTCCAACGCTCAATGCAGTCCTCGAAGATCTTCCTGGCCGAAGCGTGGTCACCGGTCTTTTCGGCAGCGTAGCCGTAGAGGCATTTGATGCGCTTATCACTGTCGATGTAGGACTCGTAGCTCAGATCGCTGGTCTCGGCGCTTGCCAGGCGGGTGCCTAAAGCCAGCATGAGAAGTGCACGGCGCATGTTTAAGGCTCCTGCTGGTCAAGGCGGCAACGGCTTTCCGGCGCATCGAGGCCCAGGGTGTCCAGCTCGCTGGTGGGATGCAGAAAGCCGTCCTGCGGCGAGTTGGAAACCAGTGCGCGTGGGTGCACCAGCGGGATCGGCTGGCGCAGCTGGCCGTCCCAGGCGCGATAGCTCAGCTTGCGGCCCTTGAAGCCGTCGAGCGGCAGTTCGCCACTGAGCGACAGCTGGCGGATCGCCGCGGCGTCGGTGCCGCGCAGGCGCGTGACGGCCGCGGCGAGGCTGCGCACGCCCATCCAGGCGGCGAAGTCGCGATCGTTCATCCAGCGTCCGGCGTGCGCTTCGAAGCGTTTCTGCAGCTGCGCGGCGCCGTAGGTCTCCACGGTCTTGTGCCAGCCGGTTGCGGTCAGGCCCTGGGTGCCGGCAACCGGCCGTGGCAGCCAGGTCTGGTAGGGCACGTACTCGCCGAAGTCGCCGCGCTCGTCGGCCACCAGCACCACGTCATACTCGGCGGCCTGGGTGAACAGCGGCATCTCCGCCTGGGCGCTGCGGCGTTGGTCGTTGTCGAAGCTCCAGGGCTTTTCCACCAGGATGCGGTGGCCGAAACGCTTGGCCGCGCGCCTCAGCGCCTCGGCGTAGGCCTGGTCGTCTTCGGTAGGGCCGACGATCAGCATCCAGCGATTCCAGCGCCGCGCGGCGAGAAACTGGCCAAGGGCGTCGGCGAGCATGCTTCGACTGGGCAGCGTATGCAGCACGTTGACCTGGCAGTTCTGGCTGCGCAGCGCATCGTCCGCGCTACCGGCGTTGATCAGCAGGCTGTCCGGCATCGCTTCGGCGAGCTGGCGCAGCGTCGCGGCCGGCGCGTTGACCACGAAAAGGCGCAGCCCGTCGGCATGCTGCCGGGCTGCCTGCTGCAGCAGGTCGTCGGAGGTTTCGCTGGTCACGGCGTCCAGCACGTAGCTGTGCTTGAGGAAGCGCCCGGTGCTGTTGCTGTCGGTGATGGCGAGTTCGGCCCCGCGCAGGCCGGCGTCCTCCGGTTCGGGGATCACGTTGGAGAGCAGCGGACCGGGATCGGGGCGGTAGCCGAGATAGCCGATACGCACCTCAAGCTCGGCCCCGGCAGCCGCCAGAGCGAAGGGCGCACAGCAGGCGAGGGCGGCCAGCAAACCGGCTCGTCGTAATACGTGGCGCATGGGCAGCTCCTGTGACGTTGCAGGCAGCATAGGAACCATGGCGGAGCGGGGGAATATGCAGAAAGTACCGGCGGGGCGGTACCAAGGTAGTAGAGAAGCGGCGCAAGGGCGCCGCCTCTCCTTGATCGACTAGCGTACCGAGCGGACCTTGAAGCGTCCGACCTGCTCGATCATCTGCCGCGCCTGCTGCGTCAGTTCCTGAGCCGCCTGGGTCGATTGATCCGAGTTCGAACTGTTGTGGTGCACCACTTCATCGATCTGGCCGATGGCCTGGCTGACCTGTTCGATGCCGGACGCCTGCTGGCTCGAAGCCTGCGCAATCTCTTCCACGAGTTGCGATACCTGCGCTGCCCCGCGAACGATGGCCTCTAGCGCTTGCGCGGTGTCGTCGGTCAACTCCATACCCTTGACCGTCCGTGCATTGGATTCCTGAATCAGGCGGGTCGAGCGTTGCGCGGCCTCGGCACTGCGTGCCGCGAGCTGTCGCACCTCGTCCGCGACCACCGCGAATCCGCGACCATGCTCGCCGGCGCGAGCCGCCTCGATGGCCGCGTTCAGGGCAAGCAGGTTGGTCTGTGTCGCGATCTCCTCGATCGCTCTGATGATGTTGGTGATATCCAGGCCGGACTGATTGATCTCCTGCATGGCGGCCTTCAACGTCGCCATCAGCTCGTTGCCGCCTCGCGCCGAATGTTCGGATTTGCGCGAGAGACTGTTGGCTTCGTTCGCGTACTCGGAGGTCTGACGGATCTGTACCGCCATCTGGTTGATGGTGGCGCTGATTTCGGTGACGGCCGAGGCCGACTCGGTCGCGCCGGTGGATAGCTCGTGGCTCAGACGAGTGACCTGGCCGGCCTTGTCGTTGATGAGCTCGGAACTTAGCTGCACCTGGGAGACCAGCTCGTTCAGGTTGTCCACCATTCGTCGAAGGGCAAGGCCCAGCTGGTCGCGTTCGGATGCCAGACGGACCTCCACCGCCAGGTCGCCCTGAGAGATGCGCTCGGCGACATGCACCTGCTCCTGCAGACTGTCTGCCATGCGATCGAGGCTGGCCGAGAGCTGGCCTACTTCATCAGCCGAGCGATGCCCCAGGCGCTGCGAGAAGTCGCCCTTCTGAATCGCACCAGCCAGTTGTGCGGCCCTGCGGATGGGCAGGGCAATCGCGCGTGCCGAGAGCCATAGCGCAATCACTGCGAGCAGCGATATGACGACCCCGGCGCCGACCTGCTGCAGCATGCTTTGTTGGCTCTGCGCGTCCATCTCGGCTTTGAGTTCGGTCGCCTTGGCCAGGACGATCTGCTTGTCGATCTTGAGCATCATCGACCAGGGTTTGCCGGTGCGGCCCAGGTGAATCGGCGCCAGGACGATCATCATTCCGTTGTCATCCAGCCGCGCAAGCCGTTCGCCTTTCTGGATCGAATCCAGAGCGGGCCGCCACGCGTCCGGCAGTACCTGCTGGAAATGCTGGCCGATCAGGTTGGGATACCGGCTCTCCGCCACGATCAAGCCCTGATCGCTGACGATCGCCACTTCACCCTGGCCCTCGAACAGCTTTGCGGAGACTTCCTGGCTGATACGCTGGACGAAGTCGAGGTCATAGTCGGTACCGGCCACACCGAGGAAGCGACCGTCCGCGATGATTGGTACCGAGAGCGTCGCCAACCAGACCTGCCTGCCCTGTACGACATATGGCAGAGGGCCGAGCACGCTCTCCTTGAGGGTTTCCCGCGGGCCGATGTACCAGCCGCCTTTGAGTACGCCGTTGGGGTGCTTGTCCTGGGTGTCGTATTCCACCAATGGCTGGACGGCGATCTTGCCGTCTGCGCTTCGCGTCCAGTAAGGCGTGAAGCGTCCGGTCTGGGCGTTGTTGCCGTTCTGCCCGTCGGTGAAGAGGTAGTCCTGGCCGTCGATCGCGTCCGGTTCCCAGCACGAATAGGTTCCGTTGAAGTCCGGCTGACTCTTCAGCACGTTCAGCAAGACCGCGTTGACCTCGTCGCGGCCGACCTGCAATCCGCCGTTCTCCTTCGACTTGGCGACCGCGAAGGTGGTTGCCATGCTGCGCGCCGTTTCCAGCGCCTCGGTGAACTCGGTGCGGATCTCTTCCGCGTATTGGCCGGCGAGGTGTTGCAGGTTCTGCAACGCGTCTTCCTGTGCCTGCTGGCTGACACGGGTCGACACCAGATGCTGGGTGGAACTGGCCAGATAAACGCTGTAGCCGATCAAGATTCCCGCGGATATCAGCAGGCATAAGCCGCCGATAACCGCTATTCGCTGCTGGATGGATTTGAGAGGCATCACGGTACGACTCCTGATAACGCATGAGAAGACAGCTGCGGCGAGCCCTCGAGCGCGTGATCGCGTCTCGGCGGTTGCGCGAAATGGGTGATGTCCAATTGGCATCATTGATATCGAGATATTGCGGCCGGACCTCAGGGAAGTTGATCCGTACCTTGGTACCGATACTTTGGTAGCGGTATGGCTGTGGCGGGGCATGCGGCGGTCTTCCGGCCCGCGAGACCTGTGGCTGCCTTTGCGCTGAATCGAGTGGCCGGCTGGCCCAGATTCCATTACTGGCCGGGCTCGACGTGGCGACCTCTGCTGGCCGCGAGGCGCTACCAAGGTAGGAGGTGGTGGCGAGCGCGGCGCCTTAGGATGGTCACCGACAACAATAAAGAGGCCAGTGCCATGCCCACCTACAAAGCTCTGCTGCTCAACGTTCTGTTCATCGGCAGCCTGATCGGCTTCGATTGCAGCCACGCCGCCGGCGATCTCACACGCCGCACCCAGGCTCTGCCGGACCTGCGTTTCGGTTCAGAGGATAGCGACTACGCCGTCTCGCAGAAGGAATACCAGCTGGAGACCGGTGTCGCTTACCAGCTCAAGGTCAGCTCCGACGGCCAGAAGGAGTGCGCGTTCCAGGCTCCGGAGTTCGCCAAGTCGATTTTCTTGCGCAAGGTCGAGGCTGGCGGTGTGGAGATCAAGGCCATCACCCTGGTCGAGCTGGAGTTCGAGGATGCCGGCGAGGCCGAGATTTTCTTCCTGCCGGTCAAGCCGGGCAGCTACCCGTTCTACTGCAAGGGGCTCGAGGGCAAGGGCATGGAAGGCCGCTTCGTGGTCAAGTGAGGCGACACGCGAAGGTGGCTGAATTCCGGAGGTAGCCGATATGTCCGCGCTCTGGCGACTGAACCTGCTGGTGGCACTGTTCTTCGCCCTCGTGGCGATGGTCTGCCTGGCTGTGCTGCTGCGCCAGGCGAGCCACGACGTGCAGCGCGAACTGGATGCCGCAGCGGCCGTGGTTGCCTACCTCGGCGAGATGGCCGAGCGCGATCCCGCCACCTTGCGCCCCGAACTTACCGATAGCCTGCGGCATGTGCGGGTGCGCTGGCTGTCGCCCGGGCAGCCAGCGACCGACAGCGGCGATACGCTGCTCACCGACTGGCTCGGCACGTGGCTGTACCCGGCAGAGCTGGCCGCTCCCAGTGAGCTGCAGCTTCCCGGGGGCGAGCGCCTGCAGATCAGCGTCGATCCGAGCGACGAGGTCGAGGAAGTCAGGGATTCGCTGCTGCAGCTGCTGGCTCTTTTCGGAGTGGCCCTGCTGCTTTGCCTGTTGGCGATCCGTTGGGCGGTGCGCCCCGGCATGCGCGTGTTGGCAGAGCTGTTCGGCGCATTGGTGCGCATCGCCGACGGGCGGCTCGATACCCGGCTGCCGCCCCATCGCTTCGCCGAGGCGCGCGAACTCGCCGAGCGCTTCAATCACATGGCTGCCGCGCTGGAAGACACGCGAGCGGATAACGACCGGCTGACACAGGCGCTGCTCGCGCTGCAGGAACGCGAGCGCACCCGTCTGGCGCAGGCCCTGCATGACGACCTGGGACAGTACCTGGCAGGCATCCGCGCCCGGGCCTGCCTGTTGCGGGTCCAGGCGGACCAGCCGGATGCCGTGCGTGAAACCGCGGCCCATCTCGAACAGCACAGCCTGGATCTGCAGAACGGTTTCCGCACCCTGGTGCGCGACCTCTACCCGGTGATGCTCGATCACCTCGAACTGGCCGATGCCATCGGCCAGCTTGCCGAGCAGTGGCAGAGCACCCAGGGGATCGAGTGCGAACTGCAGTTGCAGGGTGTGCTGCCACCCCTGTCGATGGAGGCCAAGTTGCACCTGTACCGCATGGTGCAGGAGGCACTGACCAACGTGGCGCGCCATGCGCGGGCGACCCGCGTGCGACTGCAGCTACGGGCCGATCGCAACGGGGTGCGGCTGTTGCTGCGCGACGATGGCCATGGCTTGCCGCCTGAGCGGCTCGGGGTCGGTCTGCGTTCGATGGTGGAACACGCCCGCTGTCTCGGCGCGCGGCTGCGCATGCGCCATCGCCCAGGGCACGGCTGGGCGCTTTATCTGAATCTGCCTGTGGAAGGAGCGACGTGATGAAAATACTGCTGGTGGATGACCATGCGGTGGTGCGTCAGGGCTATGCCAGCCTGCTCAAGGCCCTGTTGCCCGAGGTGAGTGTCAGCGAAGCCGAAAGCGGCGAGCAGGCGCTGCAGCAGGTGCAGGAAAGCATTCCGAATCTGGTCGTGCTCGATCTCGGCCTGCCGGGCATCAGTGGCCTGGAGACCTGCCGGCGCCTGCGCCAGCGATTGCCGCTGTTGCCGGTGCTGGTGTTCAGCATGCACGACGAGCTGGCGCTGGTGCGTCAGGCGCTCGACGCCGGCGCTTCGGGTTACCTGACCAAGCGTTGCGCGCCGGACGTGTTGGTCGAGGCGGTACGCAAGGTGCTCGCCGGGCAGACCTTCATCGAGCAGCCGCTGGCGACCGATCTGGCCTGTCAGCGGCCGTCGCGCTCCCCCGTCAAAGGACGGCTGGCAGATATGACGCCGCGTGAAATGGAGATCTTCATCATGCTCGCCCGGGGCATCGGCAATCGCGAGATCGCCGAACGGCTGTGCATCAGCAGCAAGACCGTCTCCAATCACCTGGCGCTGCTCAAGAGCAAGCTCGAAGTCAGCTCCCAGGCTGAGCTGGTGCACCTGGCGATTGACCAGGGCCTGTTGCGCGTCGGCGACCACATGCTCTGCGAGGCCTGACGGCAGCACGGTACGGTCGCATTCATTTTTGCCGCGGTTCTTGCCGCGGCGACCTTCCTCTGGCAGCGCTTCGCTGCCGCTTCCCCGTCTTTCCACGGCCCGTACGGACGGGCGGCGCCTGCGCGCGCTGGAAGTCGTCGGCCGTTCTAGTCCACAGGACGTAATACCAAGCGCCTGGCAATCGGGAAGATTTCCCGCCAGGGCCGGGAAATCTTCCCTGTCGGCGCAGCGGGGCACCTTTCGATAATCGCGCCTGGCCGCTTGCCATCATGCAGCGGCCCGGGCGGCTTGTCCGCCGCGCACCGCCAACAAGAACAAGGAACAACCATGTCGTATCTCTGCCGCAGCGCAATCCTCCGGCGCACGTTGCTGTCCCTTGCCATCGCCAGCGCCCTGCCTGGCCTGGCGCATGCCGACGAAGCGTTCGATCTTGGTCGCGATGACGTGGTTGCCACGACTCCGTTGCCGGGCATCGATCTGCCCAGGGACCAGGTGCCGGCCAATATCCGGACACTGGATGACGAACAGCTGCGCAAGCTGGGCGGCCAGTCGCTCGCCGAGAAGCTGCAACGTGGCCTGCCCAGCGTCAATGTCAACGAAATCCAGGGCAATCCTTACCAGGCCGATCTTAACTACCGCGGTTTCACCGCATCGCCATTGCTCGGCACGCCGCAGGGGTTGTCCGTGTTTCTCGATGGTGTGCGGGTCAACGAAGCCTTTGGTGATGTGGTGCACTGGGACCTGATTCCCAGCACCGCCATCGCCGACATGCTGTTGGTCCCGGGCTCCAATCCGCTGTACGGCCTGAATACCCTGGGTGGTGCGCTGGCACTGCAGACCAAGCGTGGCGATACGCATCCCGGTGGCTCGGCGGAACTCTATGGGGGTTCGTTCGGGCGCAAGGGCGGCGCATTGGAACATGGCGGCAAGCATGAAGAGCTGTCCTGGTACCTGGCCGCGGAGGGCATGGAAGAGGACGGCTGGCGCGATCATTCGCCATCGGAAGTGCGTCAGCTGTTCGGCAAGTTCGCCTGGACCACCGACACCACCGATGTGGCGCTGACCCTGGCTCATGCCGACAACGATCTGATCGGCAACGGCCTGATCCCTGAGAGCATGCACCACCGGAGCCGCCAAGCCATCTTCACCCATCCGGACCAGACCGAAAATCGCAGCCACCTGATGGCGCTCTCGGCCAGCCACTGGCTGAGCGACAGCGATCGATTCTCCGGCACCGTCTATTTGCGTCGTACCCGCACCGCAACGCTCAACGGCGACGGCAACGACGAATACGAGGATGAATATGAGCAATGGGAGGACGACGGCTTTGTGGGCGAGGCGCCAGAGAGCGGTGTGCTGAACCGCACTCGCACCGCTCAGCGTGCGTTCGGCCTGGCCTTGCAATGGACGCATTACGTGGGCGCTCACCAGCTCGCCTTGGGCCTGGCCCACGACAACACGCGCGCCAGCTTCCATCAAAGCGAGCAGGGCGGTGAGCTGACCGATTCGCGCGGCATCAGCGCCACAGAAGAGGAGGAGCAGGCCAACAGCTTGCTGGGTCGCACCCGCACTTCCAGCCTCTACGCCACCGACACCTGGTCACTGACGGATGACCTGCAGCTCACCGGCTCGCTGCGCTACAACCGTACCCGGGTGGTCAATGCCGATCGCATGGGGGACGCGCTCGATGGTGACTTCACCTATCGCAAACTGAACCCGGCGCTCGGCTTCGCCTGGCAACTGCAGCCGGCTGTGACCCTGTATGGCGGCTTCACCCAGGGCAACCGCGCGCCGACCCCCATCGAACTTGGCTGCGCCGATCCGGAGAACCCCTGCAGCCTGCCCAACGCCATGGCCGCCGATCCCTTCCTGAAGCAGGTGGTGACACGCACCCTCGAAGTCGGTGTGCGCGGCGAGCTGGCTGGCGGAACGCGCTGGAACGCCACGGCCTTCCGCAGCATGAACCATGACGACCTGCTGTTCGTCGGCACCGGTGGCAGCATGGGGTACTTCACCAACTTCGGGCGCACCCGCCGACAGGGCATCGAGCTGGGCCTGGCCGGCCAGCAAGGGCCGATCGACTGGCGGCTGGATTACACCTATCTGCACGCCACCTTCCGCTCTGCGGCGTGCCTGCTTGCCGAGAACAACAGCACCGCGGGCGAGGGTGGCTGTCCGGACGACGAAATCCGCGTATCCAGCGGCGATTATCTGCCGGGTCTGCCGAAGCACCACCTCAAGCTGGGCCTGGACTGGAACATCGATGAAAGGCTGCGCCTCGGCACCAGCGTGCTGGCGTACTCGTCGCAGTACGTACGTGGCAACGAGAACAACCGGCATCGGGCCAACGACGAGTTCGAGGGACGCGGCAGGCTTCCCGGCTATGCCGTGGTCAATCTCACTGCCGATTACCGGCTCGCACGTGACTGGACGCTGTTCGGCCGGGTCGACAACCTCTTCGACAAGCGCTACGCCACCGGCGGAGCGCTGGCAGAGAACCCGTTCGTGGGGGCCGGCAATGCCTTCGAAAGTGACCCGGACGAATGGCGGCACGAACAGTTCATCGCCCCTGGCGCTCCGCGTGCCGGTTGGCTGGGTGTGCGTTACCGCTGGGATGCGCTCTGAGCGATCCGGACGCGCAGGCGCCTGCCGAGCGCCGCGCTGGGCAGGCCCACGAAGCGCTCATGGGCGATTGCTACGGCGGGCGTGCGCGCTTCGGAGGGCTTCAGGCGCAGCAGTCGTCATCGGGTAGCGAAGGTGCGACGGGCGCTTCGACGGGGTGGCCGAGCAAGCGTTGCGCCGCGAGCAGTCCGGCCTGCACGATCAGCGCGGCCGGGACCGCCTCATAACGTGTTTCGTTCAACTCAAGGGTCCGGCAGTTGGCCTCGCCGCACGCCGAACAGCATTTGCTCTGCCCGTGAGCTGCGCCCAGCCACCGCTCCAGCGGTACACCGGCGATCCAGATGCGATTCGATTCCAGTGGCGTCCGCAAGAAATCAGCCGGGGTGAGGGCGCAGGTCTGGACCCGCACCCTGACGCCGAACCGGCGCAACGCCTGCTGCAACCGACGGCTCGCCTGGCGTACCGCCTGCTCGGTGGCGCCACAGCGATCGCAGGTCTGGCCGCTGTCATTGACCAGGCGTTGCCAGCGAATCACCAGCGGGTCCATCGTGGTATCGGCGGTTGCGCTCTGTGCGCGCTGCGCGGCCATCAGCAGCTCCTGCTGGTGTTCGGCCGGCAAGGCGAGGAATACCTGCAGCGCGGCGTAGGCATCATTGGCCGCATAGGCTTGCTGCGCTTCGGTCAGTAGCGGATTGGCCCAGTTCGAGGTGGCCAGGCGGCGGGGCTTGTCGATCTGCCTGCCCAGCACCGCAGCGACAGCGCCACGCAGGCCGACCTGGCCCTTCTTGCCCTGATAACGCAGCAGCGAACCGAGATCGAGCAGGCTGTGAGCATGAATGCCCAGCCGTTAGTGCAGCCGTGAGCGGTCGGATTTCAGCCCAAACCCGATCTTCACCACCTGTGCTGCCTGCAGCACGGTGCGGGCCGCCTCGATGGATCCGGGCAGTCCGACTCGCAGCAGGTAGGCTTTCGCCGGCGTGGCGAACTGGATGAGGTGCGGTCCGCTGGAAACTTCGCCGACCCTGAAGGTCGGCTTGGATTCGGTGTCGAAACCGATGCAGGCGCAGGCGAGAAGCTCCTGCGCTGCCGCGGAGAAGGCCTCGGCGCTCGCAGGCATGACGATGGCGTGATTCGGCAATCCGTGGAAGGCCGGCAGCCGCTCGACGTCCGACTGCACCGCGATGTGGATGATGGGCCTCTGGCTCAAGCGCTGATCCTCCGCCGGGTACATGCATCGCCCGATTGCGCTCGGGCCTGCCGGCAAGTGTAGGCGCTGGGCCGAGCGCAGCCCGCCATCAGTTCTTCAGCTGACTGGCGAACTGGCCGACCGCACTGACCACTCGCTGGGCGCCGTCCTGGATCTCGACGATGACCGCGCCGGCCTGGTTGGCGAATTCCAGGCCCTGTTCGGCCTGGTCTCGGCTGCTGGACATGCTGTGCACGGCAGCCTGGGCGAGGTCCTGGTTCTTCTGCACCACCCCGACGATTTCCTCGGCTGCCTTGCTGGTGCGCGCGGCCAGCTGACGCACCTCGTCGGCTACTACGGCGAAGCCGCGGCCCTGATCGCCGGCGCGAGCAGCTTCGATGGCGGCGTTGAGCGCCAGCAGGTTGGTCTGATCGGCGATCCCGCTGATGGTCTTGAGAATGGCGCTGATCAGCTGCGACTGCTTGTCCAGCGCCTCGATGCCATCGGAAGCCTCTTGCATCTGCTGGGCAATGCGATGCATCACATCGACGGTCTGCTGGACCACCTGGGCGCCGCGCTGGGCACTGAGATCAGTGTGGTGCGAGGTGTCATAGGCGATGGTCGCGGCCTCGGCGACGGCCAGCTCGCGGTTGACCTGATCGGTGATCACGGTGGCGAACTTGATGACCTTGTAGAGCTTGCCGTAGGCATCGTGCACCGGGTTGTAGGAAGCCTCCAGCCAGACCGTCCGGCCATGGGCATCGATGCGCTTGAAGCGGTCCGCAATGTACTCGCCGCGGTTCAGGCTGGCCCAGAAATCCCGGTAGGCAGCGGATTCGGCCTCTTCGCGTTCGCAGAACATGCGGTGGTGCTTGCCCTTGATCTGCTCGAGGCGATAGCCCATGCCGTCGAGGAAGCGCTGATTGGCCGTGATGACATGCCCGCCCAGGTCGAATTCGATGACGGCGGTGGAGCGCAGCAGTGCATTGATCACGCTCTCGTGCTCGCGTGACGTCTCGATGGTGCGGGTCAGGTTGGTGGCGCACAGGGTGAAGTGGTGCAGCGTGCCATCGGAGCCCTTGATCGGTTGCCAGATGGAGCGCAGCCAGGCTTCCTGGCCATCGGCACGCAGCAGGCGGTACGCCCCGCTGACATGCTCGGCACGCTGCATGGCGGTCTTGAGCCGTGAATAGTTCGGTTCGCTACGAAACTGCTGGCTGAAGAAGCCATCGAGCGGACGACCGATAAGGTCCTCGCGGCGATAGCCCATTTCGCTGATGAACAGCTCGTTGGCGTGCTGGATGCGTCCTTGCGGGTCCAATTCGAGGACCATCATTTCCCTGTACAACGAGTTCTTGATCTGCTGGTTGATTGCCGCGTCCTCGCGCAACTCAGCCAGTTCCCGTTTTAGGTTTTTGTTGAACATCTGTTTGGCATCCAGTGGAGGGCAAGACCGCCCAGTCACTGCATCGGCGCCGTTCGAGTTTTCCTGAGGCGCAGTGGCCACCCTTCGTTCTATCCCTCCGATTGAGCCCCTCAATCGAACGGGCATGGCGGTGCATCACTTTTCCCAGTCATGCGGGCAGTCCTTGCATCCTTCCATATTGGTGCCCTGAAAGGTCGCGTAATGGCGGCGAGCACCGGTCAGTACGGCATCTGCCAGGTTGGCATCGTTGAGCTTGGCTTCCTGCAGATTGGCGTCGGTGAGGTCCGCCCCCATCAGGTCGGCCTTGCTCAGCCAGGTCATCTCCAGGTCG
The DNA here is from genome assembly GCF_000219605.1 of Stutzerimonas stutzeri. Classification (NCBI taxonomy): domain Bacteria; kingdom Pseudomonadati; phylum Pseudomonadota; class Gammaproteobacteria; order Pseudomonadales; family Pseudomonadaceae; genus Stutzerimonas; species Stutzerimonas stutzeri. The sequence continues at coordinate 2,311,178 of NC_015740.1, read as the reverse complement.
GCAGCGCGCAGGGTGCTGCCATGCAGCTTCGCGCCGCTCATGCGCGCGAACTCCAGGTAGGCGCCGGTGAGGTCGGCCCCCTTGAACTGCGTGGCCTGGGCGAACAAGCCCCAGCCCTGGATGGCGATCAGCTTGGCATCGGTGAAATTGGCCAGGCGCAGGTTGGCCTGTTGCAGGCTGGCGCGATTAAGCGTGGCGCCGGTGAGGTCGGCCTTTTCCAGATTGGCCAGGTCGAGGTTGGCGTGGCGCAGGTTGGCGCCGGAGAGGTTGGCGCCAGCGAGGTTGATCCGGCGCAGGTCCTGATTGCTGAGGTCGGCGCCGCGCAGGTCGGCGTTGGCGCATTGGCTGTCGGGCTGTAGCACGCAGCCGTTGACGGTCAAGGGGCCGTCATCCGCGGCGAAGACCGCGGCGCTGCTGAACAGGGCCAGTGGCAGAAGCAAACGGCAAGGGGCGTTCATGGGCGTCACCTGAGGCAGCAAATGAAAAGCGGTCGCGTGGCGTTTCTGGCCTGTCGGCGAGAGCGCCAACCCGAAGCCGGCGAGGCCAGGCATGCCGCGCGAACCGCTGTACCTTGAGGGCTAGAGGACGTGCCCGCGTGGGCGGGCACGGCTCCACTCATCGTTTGGCGGTCTTCTTCTCCCAGTCCGGCAGCTTGAATACCCAGAACGAGCCGCCCTGGGCGACCGGCTTGGTCAGTACGGCCATGTCGCCGCCCCACAGGGGCACGGCGCCGCCATAGCCGACCGTTACGCCAATGTACTGCTCGCCGTCCTGTTCCCAGGTGATGGGCGGGGAAATCACGCCGCTGCCGGTCTGGAACTTCCACAGCTCGTCACCGGTTTTGGCGTTGAAGGCCTTGATGTAGCCGTCGCTGGTGCCGGTGAAGACCAGGTTGCCCTTGGTTGCCAGCACGCCGGCCCACAGCGGCAGCTTTTCCTTGTGTTCCCATTCCACCTTGCCGGTGGCGGGATTCATGGCGCGCAGGATGCCGACGTGGTCGTCGTACATGCGCTTGATGCGGAAACCCTGGCCCAGGTAGGCGGAGCCCTTCTTGTAGCTGACTTCCTCGGTCCAGTAGTCCTCCTTCCAGTGGTTGGCCGGCACGTAGAACAGGCCGGTGTCCTGGCTGTAGGCCATGGGGTTCCAGTTCTTGCCACCGAGGAAGGGCGGCGAGACTTCCACCGACTTGCCGTGCTTCTCGCCCGGCTCCGGTTTGGGTGGGCGCTGGCCTTCGTTCTCGACCGGTCGCCCGGTTTTCAGATCGATATGGCTGGCCCAGGTGATGCCGTCGACGAAGGGGAAGGCGTTCTGCAGCTTGCCGTCCTTGCGGTCCACCACATAGAAGAAGCCGTTGCGGTCGGCATGGGCGGTGGCCTTGACGGTCTTGCCGGCCTTGTCCTTGTAGTCGAACAGCACCAGCTCGTTGTTGCCGGAGAAGTCCCAGGCATCGTTCGGGGTGTGCTGGTAGAACCACTTCACCTCGCCGGTGCTCGGATCGACGCCGACCTGCCCTGAGGTGTAGAGGCTGTCGTAGTCGTTCGGATTGCCACCGTCGCTGGTGCGCTCCCAGCCGTTCCAGGGTGCCGGGTTGCCCGCACCGACGATGATGGTGTTGGTCTCCGGATCGAAGCTGGCGCTCTGCCATGGCGCGCCGCCGCCCTGGCTCCAGGCTTCCTTCTTGCCGGTGGGGTGGTTGGGATCGTCCGGCCAGGACGGCGCCTTGATGTCGCCGGTGGGGGTGCTGTCCTTGCCATTGAGGCGGCCCATGTGGCCTTCGACGAACGGGCGCATCCAGATTTCCTCACCGGTATCCGGGTCGCGGGCGAACAGCTTGCCGACGATACCGAACTCGTCACCGGAGCTGCCGTGGATCAGCAGGACCTTGCCGGTCTTGCCGTCCTTTACCAAGGTCGGTGCGCCGGTCATCGTGTAACCGGCGCCATGGTCGCCGAACTTCTTGTTCCAGACGACCTTGCCGGTGTCCTTGTTCAGTGCCACGACACGGGCATCGAGGGTGCAGAAGTAGATCTTGTCGCCATAGATGGCGGCGCCGCGGTTGACCACGTCGCAGCACGGGCGGATGTCGTCGGGCAGGCGATGGGCATAGCTCCACAGGCGCTTTCCGGTCTTCGCATCGAGCGCGAACACCCGCGAATAGGAGCCGGTAACGTAGATCACGCCGTCATGAACGATGGCCTGGGATTCCTGGCCGCGCTGCTTCTCGTCGCCGAAGGAGAACGACCAGGCCGGGGTCAGCTTGAACACATTGCTCTCGTTGACCTGCGCCAGAGGGCTCCAGCGCTGTGCATTGGTGCCCATGCCGTACTGCAGTACGTTGCTGGTGGTGACATGGTCATTGGCGATGTCTTCCCAGCTGACCGGTTTGGCGTGCACGGCGCCCGCCATGGCAAGGCTGCCGGCCAGAGCCAGGCATTGCACGGCAAGTGCGAGCGGGCGGGGTGCGCCGGGGTGCGATCTTGTTTTCATGGTTGCGATTCCCTTGGTCGATTCGAACGAGGCCGCCACATCCGGCTGGCCAGGCGATTCGATTATTGGAAGCGCGGCGCGCGCACCGACACGGAAAAGCTCCCGCCAACACCGGGATTCCTTCCCGGCCGCCGATGATTTGGCCTTGCTACCGGTGGGGTGCCGAAGGTGGTAGCAAAACCCAGTACCAAGGGAGGAGATGCAGGCATCCAAAGCAGGATTCTGCCGATCCGTCCGCGCGGCCAACATGACCACCATGCGCTCCGATTGGGGCTGCCTTGCACAGGTTCTCGATATAGAGGGTGGTAGTCATGAACAACAAGATCATTTTGCGCGCACTGCTGGCAGCGGGTGTCCTCGGGGTTTCCGGACTGGTATTTGCCCATGGCGACGTGACGCCACAGGCGGTCAACACCAAAGGCCTGCCGGCGCTGGGTGAGGAGTGGCTGGACGAGAACCCCTATCGCGCGCCGAGCGAGCACCACGACCTCGCCGTGCAGATCGGCTCCTCCGCCTACAACCAGAACTGCGCCCGTTGCCATGGCCTGGAAGCCATTTCCGGCGGTATCGCTCCGGACCTGCGCGAGCTGGAAGCCAGCTACGACGGCGACGAGTGGTACAAGGAGCGCGTGATCAACGGCGCCGTGCGTGACGGTGCGGTGTACATGCCGCGCATGGCCGACACCCTCAGTCAGGAAGCGCTGTGGGCGATCCGTACCTATATCGAAAGCGAAGCGGCCAAGCAGTGATGGCCGGCGCGCGGCTGTTCCTCGCGCTGTGGCTGACGCTGTGCTGCGCGCTGGCGCAGGCGGACGTGGTCAGGGTGCGCGCCTTCGATGACATCATCGAGTCGGGCGTGCTCAAGGTGGCGATGTACGAGAACTTCCCCCCGTACAGCTACCAGCAGGACGGCCAGCCGCGCGGCGTCGACTTCGAGCTCGCGCAGAAGCTTGCCGAAGGCCTGGGCCTCAAGCTCGAAGTGCTGTGGGTGACGCCGGACGAAACGCTGGACGATGACCTGCGCAACTTCATCTGGAAGGGGCACTACCTGCGCCGCGACGTGCTGGCCGACGTGATGCTGCGCGTGCCGTACGACCGCGAGTTCTCCTACAAGCGCAACGAGCTGGGTGAACTGATCAACGAGCTGGTGGTGATGTTCGGGCCTTACCAGCGCGAGCGCTGGCAGACGGCCTATGACGATCGGCGCATCGAGGACGTGCCCAGCGTGGCGGTATTCCAGTACCACCCGATCGGCGTGGAGGTGGACAGCGTCCCCTCGTTCTACCTGTCCTCGGTCTTCGAGGGTCGGCTGGCGAAAAACCTCCATCACTATCCCAGCGTGCAGCAGGCCTTCGCCGCGCTCAAGGAGGGCGAGGTCGACGCCACCATGGCGATGCGTGGCGAGATCGAATGGCTGATGGCCCAGGCGGGCGACAGCCACCTGAAGCTTGCGGAGAACGCCTACCCGAACATGGGCAAGCAGGTCTGGGATCTGGGCATGGCCGTACACGAGTCCAACCGCCAGCTGGCCTATGCGCTGGAGGAAGTGCTGGAACCGCTGATCCTCGAAGGCGGTATGGAAAAGCTGTACGCCAAGCACGGGCTGCATTACGAGCTGCCCGGCTTGTACCAGGATGTGGAAAACGACGTGGCCGGGCGCTGACGGCGGCGTCATGCCGCTCCGGGCCGAGCGCTGCGCGATACCGATCCCGTTGCGGATCGCCGTTTCGAGGAGTCGACATGAGCGTCCGGATCTTGCTGTTGTTGATCGCCCTTCAGGGGCAGGCCGTGCTGGCGGCGGATGCCGACCCGCTGCAGTCGGTGATGTGGGAGTACCACCACAAGGGCTTGCTCAACGGCGAGCCCTACGTGTTCGACGAACGCGTGCAGGTACAGGTGCCGCCGTTCGCCGAGGACTCGCGGCAGGTGCCGATCCACGTCGATGCGCGTGCCCTGGGCGATGAGGTGGTGCGCATAGAAGCCTGGGCCGACCTCAATCCGATTCCGCGGATCTTCACCTTCGTCCCCGGCGACCAGATGTTGCCGCTGGTGGCGATCCGCATCCGTGTCGAGCAGGCCACCCCGGTACGTGCCGCCGTGCTGACTCGAGATGGTGTCTGGCATGTCGGCTCGGCGAGGGTCGATGCCGCTGGTGGGGGGTGCACCGCGCCCAGCGTGGTGCGCGCGCAGCCCGGCTGGGAGGACCGGCTCGGTGAGGTGATCGGCGGGCGCTTCGCGCGCGGTGACTTCAGCCGCCTGCGCCTGCAGGTCTCCCATCCCATGGATAACGGCCTGGTCGGTGGCATTCCGGAGTTCTTCCTCAACCAGGCCGAGCTGCGCGCTGCCGACGGGCAGGTCCTGGCAGCGCTCGAGCTGTATCCCGCCGTCGCCGAGAACCCCAGCCTCAGCCTGGAGGTGAAAGGCGAGCAGGACACCCGCCTGTGGCTGCGCGACAACAACGGCAACGAGTTCGAAGCCGCGCTCTGAGCCCATCTCCGCTTCGGCCTGCGATAACCCAAGCCAAGGAGGCGTCATGCGCCTGTTCATTCTGATTTTCGCGTTCTGTCTGACGTCATCCGTGCACGCCGAGCTTCGCTACGAGTTGCAGCCGCAACCGCTCGCCGAGGGCGTCTGGCTGCTGGAAGGCTCGACGGCCAACTTCGACAAGGCCAATGGCGGCAACATCGTCAACACCGGTTTCATCGTCACCGACTCTGGCGTGGTGGTGATCGACAGCGGGCCGTCCAGACGCTACGGCGAGGCGATGCGCGAAGCCATTGCCCGGGTGACCGATCGGCCAATCATCAAGGTACTGCTGACCCACCATCATCCGGACCATGTGCTGGGCAACCAGGCATTCGCCGACGTGCCAATCGCCGCGCTGGCCGGTACCACCGAACTGCTGCGCGAGCAGGGCAACGCCATGGCGGAAAACATGTACCGCCTGGTTGGCGACTGGATGCGCGGCACCGAAGTGGTGCTGCCGACCGAGAGCGTCACGACCGGTACGCTGGAAGTCGGTGGGCGCACGCTGCGCCTGTTGGCGCTGCGCGGGCATACCGGTGCGGACCTGGCCATCCTCGACGAGCGCACAGGTGTGCTATTCGCCGGTGACATCCTGTTCTACCAGCGTGCGTTGACGACGCCAAACAGTCCGGGGCTGGATGTCTGGCTGGCTGATCTGGATACCCTCCAGGGCTTGCCCTGGAAGCGCCTGGTGGCCGGGCACGGCCCGGTGGCGGACGATGCCGCGCCATTCGCCCAGATGCGCGACTATCTCGGCTGGCTCGATGGCCTGCTGCGTGATTCCGCCGCCAGCGGGGCGGATATGAACGAGGTGATCCAGAGTCCGATACCGGAGCGTTTCGCCGGCATCAGCCTGACGCGCTACGAACTGATCCGCAGCGTCAGCCACCTCTATCCGCGCTACGAGGCCGACGCGCTCGAACGCGTCGACCAGTGAGGAGTTTCACTGCAGCTGTAGCTGATCGCCGCGTTCCTGTTGCCAGTCATCCAGGCTTGGCGCAGCTTCTTCGCCATCCATGCGGTGGATGATGGTGAAGTAATCCTGCTTGAAACGGTCCTGCATGATTTCGCTGCGGTTGCGGACCCGCACGGCGTAGATGCTCTGCACGTTCTGATGGTCGAAGTCGCGCCAGTACTGCTCGTCCTTGAGCAGGCGATAGCGATGGCCTTCCAGGGCCGCGATCACCGCTTCGCTGTCCAGGCTGCCGGCACGCTGTGCCGCGGCCGCCCACTGCCGGACGATCCCATAGGCCGAGGCGGCGGTGCTGCCAGGGTAGGCCTGGTGCTGGGCGATGAAACGGTCGACGAAGGTCTGCCCTTCGACGCTGTCCACCAGCTTGGGCACGCGCCAGGTCCAGGCCTCGGTTCCGATCACGTTCTCCATGACCAGCGGTCCGGCCTGCTCGACGATGCTCTGGGTCAGATTGGGCACGATGATCTGCATGCGCTTGCCCAGTTCCAGCGTCTGTGCCAGGCGCATGGTCTGTACCAGGTCCTGACCGAGCAGCACGATCACCAGTACGTCGGCGTCGCTGGCGGCAGCCTTCTGCAGTGCCGCCAGGTAGTCACCGCGGCGTGCGCCACGCTCGGCGATCTTCGAATAGCCGTGACGGGCACGGTCGCGGCTCTTGGTCGCCTCGCGCAGGGCCTGTTCCATGCTGCGGCCCCAGGCGTCGTCGAGGCTGATGTAGTAGTAACGCCGGTTGGGCATGTGCCAGCTGAGGTACTCGCCCAGCACCCGCGCGCTCATCCAGGCGCTGTTGGATTCGCGGAACAGATGGCGATGGCCGTCGCGGCCGGTGATCTCGTTGGCGTAGCCGAGGGTCGGGAAGTACAGCAGTCCTAGCTGGCGTGCCCGCTGCCCGGCGGCGAGGGCTTCCTCGCTGTTGGCGCCACCGAACACCATGACGGTGCCCTGGCTGGCAAAACGATCGATATTCGCCTCGGCCTTTTCCGCGCGTGCAGCCGAATTGAGGCTGACCAGCTGTAGCGGACGACCGAGCACACCGCCGCGCCCGTTGATCTCGTCCACGGCGAGCAGGGCGCCGCGACTCAGTTCAAGGCCTTCGGACTTGTAGTTGCCGGTGCTCGGGTAATTGAGCCCCAGGCGGATCGGCTGGGCGGCATTGGCGCTGGCGAGGGGCAGGAGGAGGAGGGTGAAGAGCAGGATCGGGTGAAACATGGCTCGTATCCTTCTGAGCGAGGGGACGTCCGTTTTAGGGGCTGGGCTGGCCGTGCGGAATAGTCTTTTCCGGCCGTTTGGTTGCGACTTCGGTGCCGTCGATGGCCCCTACCAGCCCCGGGAGGGCACGGTTTTCCTGGCCTGCAGCGGCGTATTGCTACCAAGGGAGGAGGAAAATCGGTACTGCGGGCAATTGTTGGCGAGGCGGGGCAAACCAAGAATCTGCAACAGACCGGGAAAATTTCCCGGCATAACAATGAACCCGCAGAGGTAGCCGCAATGAAGCACACCGGTCTTCGCAAGCCCTTCGCCGTGACGGCGCTATGCGCCGCGGTGGCGATGTCCAGCCTGCACGCCTGGGCCGTAACCGACCAGGAAATCCTCAACGACGCCAAGTCCACCGATCAGATCGTCACCAACGGCCTGGGCTTGCAGGGCCAGCGCTACAGCACCCTGGACGCGTTGAACACCAACAACATCAATCAGTTGCGACCGGTTTGGGGCTTCTCTCTGGGCGGTGAAAAGCAGCGCGGCCAGGAAGCACAGCCGCTGATCAAGGACGGCGTGATGTACATCACCGGCTCCTATTCGCGGGTGTATGCGCTCGATGCCCGCACCGGCAAGGAGCTGTGGCAGTACGATGCGCGCCTGCCGGACGGCATCATGCCGTGCTGTGACGTGATCAACCGCGGCGTGGCGCTGTACGACGATCTGGTGATCTTCGGCACCCTGGACGCCAAGCTGGTCGCACTGAACAAGGACACCGGCAAGGTGGTGTGGAAGAAGACCGTCGCCGACTACAAGGCCGGTTACTCGCTGACTGCCGCTCCGCTGGTGGTCAACGGCAAGCTCATCACCGGCGTTTCCGGTGGTGAATTCGGTGTGGTGGGCAAGATCGAGGCCTACAACGCGAAGAATGGCGAACTGCTGTGGACCCGTCCGACCGTGGAAGGTCACATGGGCTACGTGTGGAAGGATGGCAAGAAGGTCGAGGCCGGCATCTCCGGCGGCGAAGCGGGCAAGACCTGGCCCGGCGACCTGTGGAAGACCGGCGGCGCGGCGCCCTGGCTGGGCGGTTACTACGATCCGGACACCGACTCGCTGCTGTTCGGCACCGGCAACCCGGCGCCGTGGAACTCGCACCTGCGTCCCGGCGACAACCTGTATTCCTCCTCGCGCCTGGCGCTGGACCCGAACGACGGCTCGATCAAGTGGCACTTCCAGTCCACGCCGCATGACGGCTGGGACTTCGACGGCGTCAACGAGCTGATCTCCTTCGACTACCAGGAAGGCGGCAAGACCATCAAGGCTGCCGGTACTGCCGACCGCAACGGCTTCTTCTACGTGCTCGACCGCACCAACGGCAAGTTCATCCGCGGCTTTCCGTTCGTCGACAAGATCACCTGGGCCAAGGGCCTGGACAAGAACGGTCGGCCGATCTACGACGACGCCAACCGTCCGGGCAATCCGAACGAGGCCGACAAGGGCAAATCCGTGTTCGTCGCGCCGTCGTTCCTCGGTGGCAAGAACTGGATGCCCATGGCCTACAGCCAGGACACCGGGCTGTTCTACGTGCCGTCCAACGAGTGGGGCATGGACATCTGGAACGAGGGCGTCGCCTACAAGAAGGGCGCGGCCTACCTGGGTGCCGGCTTCACCATCAAGCCGCTCAACGAGGACTTCATCGGCGTGCTGCGCGCCATCGATCCGAAGACCGGCAAGGAAGTCTGGCGCTACAACAACTACGCGCCACTGTGGGGCGGCGTGCTGGCCACCAAGGGCAACCTGGTGTTCACCGGCAACCCGGAAGGCTACCTGATGGCGTTCGACGCCAAGACCGGCAAGAAAGTCTACGAGTTCAACACCGGTTCGGGGATCGTCGGTTCTCCGGTTACCTGGGAGATGGACGGCGAGCAGTACGTTTCCGTCCTGTCCGGCTGGGGTGGTGCGGTCCCTCTGTGGGGCGGTGAAGTCGCCAAGCGCATCAAGGAGTTCAACCAGGGCGGCATGGTCTGGACCTTCAAGCTGCCGAAGGATCTGGTCGCCAAGCGCTGATCGACGATCTGTAGGACGAGTCCGGCGAACGCCGGGCTTCGTGTACGAAACCCCGGTCATCACGGCCGGGGTTTCGTGTTTCTGCGCCTGCGGAATTTCTTTCAGCCCTGGCGATAGGTACTGGGGGTGACGCCCACCTCACGACGAAACACCTGGGAGAAATGGCTGGGGCTCGAGTAGCCCACCTCCAGCCCGATGTCGATGATGCTGCGCGGCGTTTCAAGCAGCAGCTGCCGCGCCCGCGCCATGCGTAGCCCGATGAAGTACTGCGACGGTGAAAGGCCGGTGGCCCGCTTGAACATCCGGCTGAAGTGGTACTCGCTCAGTTCGACGACCTGCGCCAGCGCCGCCAGGCTGAACTCCTCGGCCAGCCGTTCGTTCATCACCCCGATGACCTTGCGCAGCTTGTAGGCGGGCAGGGCATTGCTGCGGCGGATGCTGCCGTGCGGGTCGCGATAGTGGCGCAGCAGATGCACTGCCAGTGCCTGGGCCAGGCCACGAACGTACAGCGGGCTGGCTTGGGGCCGGTCGAGCAGTTCGCGACGCAGCTGATCCATCAACCAGCGCACCGTCTCGTCCCGTGCACCGGAAACGTCCAGCAAGGCAACGCCGGTGCTCTGCGGCCCCAGCAGTTCACGCGCCGCCTGGTCGATGAGCGGCAGGCCGAGATACAGGTGCATCACCTCGAAGCGCTCGCCCTCCAGCGCTTGCCAGCGCATCTCGTAGGGCTCGTCCGTGTCGGTCAGGAAGAAGTCGCCCGCCCGGACGTTCACCGTGCTCCACTGGCCGCCCGGTGTGCGCTCCTCGACCTGCGCTGCACCGGCCAGCACCAGGACCAGCAACGGCTCCACCACCGCCGGCACGCCGATCGGTACTTCGACCGAACGGTGGCTGAACAGCTGCAGCACGACGTCCTGCGTCGGCATTGGCAGCTCGGTCAGCCGCGTTTCGGCGGGCAGGTAACGGCCCATGGCCTGGGCCGGGGCACGGCCGGAAGCTGGCAAGGGCGGGGCGTCGGATGGCCGAGGCACGCGAAACTCCAGGACAAGAACGCAAGCGGCTAGGTCGTTAGCGTAGCGCAGCGGCCGTCCGGTGCCGCGGATCGAACACGGAGCGAACCGCGGGGCGGACTTCAGCCCACCATTGTGCGGTCCTGCGGTCCGCAGATGTCTAGATCCGGCTTTTGCGCGCAAGAGTCCGACAGCCAGAGCAAGCCAGCGAAAGTTCGGGGCGCAACGATGAGCAAGACTGAACCTGTCGATAACCAGGGCGCCCATGGCGCCATATATACCGGAGGAATCAGCATGAGCGATTCGAAGCATAGCGTCATCGCGGAAGTTGCAGGCAAGGTCGCGCTGGTCACTGGCGCTGCCAGTGGTATCGGCAAGGCGATCGCCTTGCTGCTGCACGAGCGAGGTGCCAAGGTCATTGCCGAAGACATCGACCCGGCGGTCGAGGAACTCGCTCGACCGGGGCTAGTGCCGCTTCAGGCCGACATCACCGAAGACGGGGCCGCGGAGCGGGCGGTGGGCCTGGTGGTCGAGCGCTTCGGCCGACTCGACATCCTGGTCAACAATGCCGGCATCATCATCAACAAGCTGGTGGTGGACATGACCCGCGAGGACTGGGAGCGCATCCAGGCGGTCAATGCCACTGCGGCTTTCCTGCATTGCCGCGAAGCGGTCAAGGCAATGATGCCCAACCGCTCGGGGGCGATCGTCAATATCGCCTCCTATGCGTCGTACTTCGCCTTTCCGACCATCGCCGCCTATACGGCTTCGAAGGGGGCGCTGGCACAGCTGACCCGCACGCTGGCACTGGAGGCGATCGAGCATGGCATTCGGGTAAACGCCATCGGCGTCGGCGATGTGGTGACCAACATCCTCAACGATGTGGTCGAGGACGGGCCGGGCTTTCTCGCCCAGCATGGCGAAGCCGCGCCCATCGGCCGCGCGGCGCAGCCGGAGGAGATTGCCGAGGTCGTTGCGTTCCTGGCCTCGGAGCGAGCCAGTTTCATGGTCGGCTCGGTGGTAATGGCCGATGGCGGCATGACGGTGACCGCCGGCTGAGGGCGCTTCGCGCGTGCCGCCAGGCTTGTCTCGGGTTTCCCGGGGCAGAAACAGGAACCCCGCCAAAACGGCGGGGTTCCTTGCGTCGCATGGGGGCCGGGATCAGTCTTCCAGCGAGCCCATCGCGGTGGTGTTGAAGCCGCCGTCGACGTAAAGGATCTCACCGCTGATGCCGGACGCCAGGTCCGAGCAGAGGAAGGCACCGGCGTTGCCGACTTCCTCGATGGTGACGTTGCGGCGCAGCGGGGTCTGCTTCTCGTTGGCGGCGAGCATCTTGCGGAAGCTGGCGATGCCGGAGGCTGCCAAGGTGCGGATCGGGCCGGCGGAGATGCAGTTGACGCGGGTGCCTTCCGGGCCAAGGCTGCCAGCCAGGTAGCGTACACCGGCTTCCAGGCTGGCCTTGGCCATGCCCATCACGTTGTAGTTCGGCATGGTGCGCTCGGCGCCCAGGTAGGAGAGCGTGAGCAGGCTGCCGTTGCGGCCCTTCATCATCTCGCGACCGGCCTTGGCCAGGGCGACGAAGCTGTAGGCACTGATGTCGTGGGCGATCTTGAAGCCTTCGCGGGTGGTGACTTCGGTGAAGTCGCCGTTCAGCTGGTCGCCCGGGGCGAAGCCGACCGAGTGAACGATGCAGTCCAGGCCGTCCCACTTCTTGCCCAGCTCCTCGAACACGCGGGCGATGTCTTCGTCATTGGCGACGTCGCAGGGGAAGCACAGCTCCGGGCTCGAGCCCCAGCCGGCGGCGAATTCCTCGACGCGGCCCTTGAGCTTGTCGTTCTGGTAGGTGAAAGCCAGTTCTGCACCTTCGCGATGCATGGCGGCGGCGATGCCCGAGGCAATCGACAGTTTGCTGGCAACGCCGACGATCAGTACGCGCTTACCGGTGAGAAAACCCATGTGCTTGTCCCTCTTCTGGTTGTTCGGCAGCGCCGGGCGCCATGAAGGCGGATTCCAGCAGCTGCTGTGTATACGGATGTTGCGGTGCCGCGAATATCTCGGCAGCCGCCCCCTGTTCCACCACCTGGCCCTGCTTGACCACCATCATCTGGTGGCTCAGCGCCCTGACCACCGCCAGGTCATGGCTGATGAACAGGTAGGTCAGGTTGTACTTGGCCTGCAACGAGCGCAGGAGCTCCACCACCTGACGCTGTACCGTGCGATCGAGCGCCGAGGTCGGCTCGTCGAGCAGTATCAGCGCCGGCTTCAACACCAGAGCCCGGGCAATGGCAATGCGTTGCCGTTGCCCGCCGGAAAACTCGTGGGGGTAGCGATGCCGGGTTTCCGGATCGAGACCAACCTCCACGAGCGCGTCAATGATTGCCTGTTCCTGCTCCTGCGCATTACCCATGTGGTGAATGCGCAGCCCTTCGCCGATGATCTGCCCGACCGACATCCGCGGGCTCAGGCTGCCGTAGGGGTCCTGGAAAACCACCTGCATCTGCCGGCGCAACGGCCGCACGGCGCGCTGCGACATGCCCTGCAGCTGCTGACCCTGGAAGCGGATCTCGCCGCGACTGGACAACAGACGAAGGATAGCCAACCCCAGGGTCGACTTGCCCGAGCCGCTTTCGCCGACGATCCCCAGCGTCTGCCCCCGGGGCAGGCTGAAGTTCACGCCGTCGACCGCCTTGATGTGATCGACGGTACGCCGCAGCAGGCCCTTCTTGATCGGGAACCAGACGCGCAGATCCTCGACCTCCAGCAGCGGTGCCGCCTGCTCGACCTCCACCGGCCCACCGCTGGGCTCGGCCGCGAGCAGTTCCTGGGTGTACGGATGCTTGGGCGAACGGAACAGTTCTTCACACAACGCCTGTTCGACGACACGACCGCGCTGCATGACACATACGCGATGGGCGACCCGCCGAACCAGGTTGAGGTCGTGGCTGATCAGCAGCAACGCCATGCCCAACCGCGCCTGCAGTTCCTTGAGCAGTTCGAGGATCTTCAGCTGCACGGTAACGTCCAGCGCCGTGGTCGGTTCATCGGCGATCAGCAGCTCCGGCTCGTTGGCCAGGGCCATGGCGATCATCACGCGCTGGCGCTGGCCGCCGGACAGTTCGTGCGGGTAGGCGCGGATGCGCTTGCGCGGCTCCGGTATGCCCACCAGCTCGAGCAATTCCAGCGTGCGGGCACTGGCGGCCTTGCCGCGCAGGCCCTTGTGGATTTCCAGTACCTCGTTGATCTGCTTGCCCACCGTGTGCAGCGGGTTGAGCGAGGTCATGGGCTCCTGGAAGACCATGGCGATACGGTTGCCACGGATCTTGCGCATGGCTTTTTCGTCCGCCTTGATCAGGTCCTGCCCGTGGAAATGAATCTCTCCCTGGGGATGGCGGGCCAGCGGGTAGGGCAGCAGGCGCAGGATGGAATGCGCGGTGACCGACTTGCCCGAGCCGCTTTCGCCCACCAGCGCCAGGGTTTCGCCCTTGCGGATGTCGAAGGACACGCCCTCTACCACGCGCTGGACCTGATCGCCGGTGACGAACTCGACGGCAAGGTCGCGGACCTCGACCAGGTTCTCGCCAATCGAAACTTCGGACATCTTATTTCCTTGGGTCGAAGGCATCGCGCGCCGCCTCCCCGATGAAAACCAGCAGGGTCAGCATTATCGCCAGCACCATGAAGGCGCTGATGCCGAGCCAGGGCGCCTGCAGGTTGGCCTTGCCCTGGGCGACCAGCTCGCCCAGCGACGGCGAGCCTGCCGGCAGGCCGAAACCGAGGAAGTCCAGGGCGGTGAGGGTGCCGATGGCTCCGGTGAGAATGAATGGCATGAAGGTCATGGTGGAGACCATGGCGTTGGGCAGGATGTGGCGGAACATGATCGCGCCGTTCTGCATGCCCAGCGCGCGAGCGGCGCGCACGTACTCCAGGTTGCGTCCGCGCAGGAATTCGGCACGCACCACATCCACCAGACTCATCCAGGAGAACAGCAGCATGATGCCCAGCAGCCACCAGAAGTTGGGCTGCACGAAGCTGGCGAGAATGATCAGCAGGTAGAGCACCGGCAGGCCCGACCAGATCTCCAGCAGGCGCTGTCCGACCAGGTCCACCCAGCCGCCATAGAAGCCCTGCAGCGCCCCGGCGATCACGCCGATCACGGAGCTGATCAGGGTCAGCGTGATGGCGAACAGCACCGAGATGCGAAAGCCGTAGATGACCCGCGCCAGCACGTCGCGGCCCTGGTCGTCGGTGCCCAGCCAGTTTTCCAGCGAAGGCGGTGCCGGCGCCGGCACCTGCAGCTCGTAATTGATGCTCGAATAATTGAAGGGGATGACCGGCCAGATCATCCAGCCATCCTTCTCGGCGATCAGCTCTTGGATGTATGGGCTCTTGTAATTGGCCTGCAGCGGGAACTCGCCACCGAACGCCGTTTCCGGGTAGCGCTTGAACACCGGGAAAAACCATTCGCCGTCGTAGCGCACCACGATCGGCTTGTCGTTGGCGATGATCTCCGCGCCGAGGCTGAGCACGAACAGCGCGAGGAAGATCCACAGCGACCACCAGCCACGCTTGTGTGCCTTGAACAGTGCCAGCCTGCGCTGATTGAGGGGGGACAACTGCATTTCAGGCCTCCCTGCTTTCGAAGTCGATGCGTGGGTCGACCAGCGTATAGGTCAGGTCGCCGATCAGCTTCACCACCAGGCCGAGCAGGGTGAAGAGGAAGAGGGTGCCGAACACCACCGGATAGTCGCGGTTGATCGCCGCCTCGAAACTGAGCAGGCCGAGCCCGTCGAGGGAGAAGATCACCTCGATCAGCAGCGAACCGGTGAAGAACATGCCGATGAAGGCGGCCGGGAAGCCGGCAATGATGATCAGCATGGCATTGCGGAACACGTGACCGTAGAGCACGCGATTCTTGCTCAAGCCCTTCGCCCGTGCCGTGATCACGTACTGCTTGTTGATCTCGTCGAGGAAGCTGTTCTTGGTCAGCAGCGTCAGGGTGGCGAAGTTGCCGATCACCAGGGCGGTGACGGGCAGGGCCAGGTGCCAGAAATAGTCGATGATCTTGCCGCCCAGCGTCAGGTCGTCGAAGTTGGCCGAGGTCAGGCCGCGCAGGGGGAACCAGTTCCAGTAGCTGCCGCCGGCGAACAGCACGATCAGCAGAATGGCGAACAGAAACGCTGGAATGGCGTAACCGACGATGATCGCCGAGCTGGTCCAGACGTCGAACTTGCTGCCGTGGCGCGTGGCCTTGGCGATCCCCAGCGGAATCGAGGCCAGGTACATGATCAGCGTGCTCCACAGCCCCAGCGAGATGGAGACAGGCATCTTCTCGATGATCAGGTCGGTGACCTTGGCGTCGCGGAAGAAGCTCTCGCCGAAGTCCAGCCGCAGGTAGTTGCTGAGCATGATCCAGAAGCGCTCGGCCGGCGGTTTGTCGAAGCCGTAGAGTCGCTCGATCTCGGCGATCAGCTCGGGGTCCAGGCCCTGCGCGCCGCGATAGCTGGTGCCGCCCACCGCGACTTCCGAGCCGCCACCGGCGATACGGCTGGTGGCGCCTTCGAAGCCTTCCAGTTTGGCGATTGCCTGTTCGACCGGGCCGCCTGGCGCTGCCTGGATAATGATGAAGTTGATCAGCAGAATGCCGAACAGCGTCGGAATGATCAGCAGCAGTCGGCGAATGATATAGGCCAGCATGCTTATCGCTCCGCCTCGGCGTCGGTAGCAGAGTCGTCAGCGGCATCGTCGGCTGCCGGTTCCGCCGAAGGTGCCGGGGCGCCGGCCTGCTCGGCCTTCTTCGCTTCCGCCGGGTCGGCTACTGGCGCCTGGGCGTCGGGCTTGCGCCACCAGGTCATCAGACCGATGTCCTGCTGCGGCGTTACCTGCGGATGCGCCAGGTGGTTCCAGTAGGCCACGCGCCAGGTCTTGATGTGCCAGTTCGGGACCACGTAGTGACCCCAGAGCAGCACCCGGTCGAGCGCCCGGGTGTGGGCGACCAGTTCCTTGCGCGAGTCGGCGCCGATCAGCCCTTCGACCAGCACGTCGATGGCCGGGTCCTTCAGGCCGATGAAGTTGCGGCTTCCGGGATTGTCCGCGCTCGCCGAGTGCCAATACTCACGCTGTTCGTTGCCAGGGGAGTTGGACTGGCCGAAGCCGCTGACGATCATGTCGTAATCGCGTGAGCGCAGCCGGTTGATGTATTGCGAGACGTCGACCCGACGGATCTCCAGTTCGATGCCCAGGTCCGCCAGGTTGCGCTTGTAGGGCAGCAGCACGCGCTCGAATTCGGCCTGCACCAGCAGGAACTCCAGTTTCACCGGCTTGCCCTGGGCGTCCAGCATCTGGTCGTTCTCGACTTTCCAGCCAGCCTCGGTCAACAGCCGATAGGCCTGGCGCTGCTGCTCGCGGATCACGCCGTTGCCCGGGGTTTGTGGCAGTTCGAAAGCCTTGTCGAATACCTCGTCCGGCACCTTGCCGCGCAGCGGTTCGAGGATCTTGAGCTCGTCCTCGCTCGGCAACCCGGAGGAGGCCAGCTCGGAATTGTCGAAGTAGCTGCGAGTGCGGGTGTAGGCACCGTTGAACAGCTGGCGATTGGTCCATTCGTAGTCGAACAGCAGGCCCAGGGCTTCACGGACGCGACGATCCTGCAGGTGCGTGCGGCGGATGTTGAAGATGAAGCCCTGCATGCCGGTCGGGTTGTAGTTGCGGATTTCGTCCTTGACGATGCGGCCGTCGCGGACCGCGGCGATGTCGTAGGCGGTGGCCCAGTTCTTCGCACTGGTTTCGAACCAGTAGTCGAAATGCCCGGCCTTGAAGGCCTGCAGCGCTACGGTGTTGTCCCGGTAGTAGTCGAAGTTGACGTGATCGAAGTTGTAGAACCCGCGATTCACCGGCAGGTCCTTGCCCCAGTAATCCTCGACTCGGGCATAGCGGATCGAGCGCCCGGCCTGGACCTTCTCGACGCGGTACGGGCCGCTGCCCAGCGGGATTTCCAGGCTGCCAGAGGTGAATTCGCGCCCCTCCCACCAGTGCTTCGGCAGCACCGGCAGCTGGCCGAGGATCATCGGCAGCTCGCGGTTGCCGGCGTGCTTGAAGTCGAAGCGAACCCGTCGCGGGCTCTCGGCCACCACCTTCTCCACATCGGCGTAATAGCCGCGGTAGTGCGGGGCGCCCTTGCTCATCAGCGTCTCGAAGGTGAACACCACGTCATCGGCGGTTACCGGCTCGCCATCGTGGAAGCGAGCCTGCGGGCGCAGGTGGAAGCGCACCCAGCTGTTGTTCGGGCCCTTTTCGATCTTTTCCGCCAGCAGGCCGTAGACGGTGAACGGCTCGTCCAGGCTGTTGGTGGTGAGTGTGTCGTAGATCAGGCCGATGTCATCGGCGGCGACGCCCTTGTTGATGAAGGGGTTGAGCGAGTCGAAGCTGCCGAAACCGGCCTGGCGCAGCGTGCCGCCCTTGGGGGCCTCGGGATTGACGTACTCGAAGTGCTGGAAATTGGCCGGGTACTTGGGCTTCTCGTCATACAGCGTCAGGGCATGGCGGGGGGCGGCCTCGGCCAGGGTTGCCATGCAGAGCAGACTCAGCAGGCCGGCGCGAAACAGCGAATGGCGCACGCGATTGTTCATTTGCTCTTCTCCAGGCTCTTCAGCCACCAGGCGCGCAGCCCCAGCGTGTAGGGCGGCGTGGTGACGTGGGCGAACCGATTTCGGTACGCCAGGCGATGGTTACTGATGAACCAGTTCGGAATGGTGTAGTGGTTCCACAGCAGCACCCGGTCGATGGCGCGGGCGGCTGCGACCTGCTCGTCGCGGGTCTGCGCGGCGAGCAGCTTGCCGATCAGGTCGTCGACGATGGGGTTGGCGACGCCGGCATAGTTGCGTCCACCCTTGACGTCCACCTGGCTGGAATGGAAGTACAGGTGCTGCTCGATCCCGGGGCTCAGGCTCTGCACCAGCGTCATCAGGATCATGTCGTAATCGTAGTGGTCCAGCCGCTGCTTGTACTGCGCGCCGTCGACGGTGCGCAGGTTGGCCTGGATGCCGATGCGCGCGAGATTCTCCACATAAGGCTGGAGAATGCGCTCCAGCCGCGGATTGACCAGCAGTATCTCGAACCGCAGCGGTTGCCCGGCGCTGTTCAACAGGCCGGCATCGGAGGGTTTCCAGCCCGCTTCGGCGAGCAGGCCCAGGGCACGGCGCAGGGTATCCCGCGGGATGCCGCGGCCATCGGTTTGCGGCAGTTGGAACGGCTCGCTGAACAGCTTGGCCGGAAGCTGCTTGCGATAGGGTGAAAGCAGCAGCCACTCACCGCCTTCGGGCTTGCCGGTGGCGCTGAACTCGCTGTTGGGGTAGTAGCTTTCGCTGCGGCGATAGGCGCCATAGAACAGTGCGCGGTTGGTCCACTCGAAATCGAACATCAGGCCGAGGGCCTCGCGCACGCGCTGGTCGGCGAACGTCGCGCGGCGCCCGTTCATGAACAGCGCCTGGGTTTGGGTCGGAATCTGATGCGGAATCTCCGCGCGGATGATGTCGCCCCGCAGCATGGCCGGGAATTGATAGCCGTTGGCCCAGTTCTTGGCCTGGTGCTCGATGTAGAAGTCGAATTCACCGACCTTGAACGCTTCGAACGCCACCACGTTGTCGCGGTAGAACTCGACCTCGACGCGGTTGAAGTTGTACTTGCCCTGGTTGACCGGCAGCTTCGCCCCCCACCAGTCGCGCACGCGTTCGAACACCACCTGGCGCCCGGGTTGCACCTGCGTGATGCGGTAGGGACCGCTGCCCAGCGGCGGCTCGAAGGTGGTGGCCTTGAAGTCACGATTCTTCCAGTAGTGCTGCGGCAGCACCGGGAGTTCGCCGAGGCGCATGATGAGCAGCGGATTGTTCGGCTGCTCGAAGACGAAGCGGATGCGGTGGCGGTTGAGGATGTCGACGCGCTTCACGCCCTGCAGGTTGGTGCGGTACTGCGGGTGGCCGTCCTTGATCAGGAGGCGGTAGGAGAAGGCGACGTCGTATGCGGTGATGGGCTTGCCGTCATGGAAGCGGGCTTCCTTGCGCAGGTTGAATACCACCCAGCTGTTGTTGTCGCTGTACTCCACCGATTCGGCAATCAGTCCATAACTGGACGCGGGTTCGTCGCCGGATGGGTCGTACAGTCCGGTGCCGACCATCAGCGGTTCGTTGAGCTCGCTGATGCCGTACTGCAGGAAACCGGGCGAGGCGCTCGGGCTGGTGCCTTTGAATGTGTAGGGGTTGAGCGTGTCGAAGGTGCCTGACGCCATCAGCTTGATCCGGCCGCCCTTGGGCGCGCGCGGGTTCACCCAGTCGAAATGGGTAAAGGAGGCTGGGTACTTAAGAGTGCCGAACTGCGCATAACCATGGCTTTCGCTGATGGTGGCGAGGGCGGGAAAGCTCAAGGCCAGACAGGTCAGTAACAGTAGCAGGGCTCGCATCAGACGGGGGATCCGATCCTTGGCGCTTACGGGCTTCTCGGGCCGGTACAGTAACAGCTTGTATGCGCTGGAAAAAGGCCGGTCACCTCGGGCAAACTGCCGTCCATTTCCCGTAATGGCATTGTGGAGAGGTGACCTCTTGGATGTACGTGCCCAGGGTGTGCAGGCGTGGATCGAGCGCCTCAATCAATCGGAGCTGCCCGCGCTGGCGTCCGTGGTGAAGGATCTGCAACGCCTGGCCGCGCACGAGCATGCATCGGTCCAGCAGCTTGCCGATGTGCTGCTGCGCGATGCTTCGCTGACCTCCAAGGTGCTGCGGGTCGGCAACAGCAGCTATTACAACCCCTCCCAGGAAACCATCAAGACCATATCCCGAGCCATCGTGATGATCGGCTTCGAGAACGTCCGTCTGATCAGTCTGTCGGTAACGCTGATCGACAGCCTGCTCGCGCGTGCGCCGCGCGAGCAGCTGCTGGAGCTGCTTGCGCGCTCGTTCCATGCCGCGGTGCAGGCACGCAACATCGCCGGCTACGTGCTGTCGCGGCATGAGGAAGAGGTCTTCATCGCGGCGCTGCTCTATAACGTCGGTGAACTGGCGTTCTGGGGCTGCGGCGGCGAGCAGGTCGAGGAGCTCGCGCAGCTGCTGACGCAACCCGGTATCAAGGCTGACGAGGCGGTGCAGCAGGTGCTGGGCACCAGCTTCCGCCAGCTCAGCCTCGGGTTGGTCAGGAGCTGGAATCTCGGAGAGCTGACCAGCCTCGCGCACAGCCAGGCAGCGGGGAGCGATCCCGCCGCCCGCGCGGTCGCGCTGGGCGTGCAGATCAGCGAAGCCGCGCTGGGTGGATGGGAGTGCGAGCGAATGACCGCCTTGACCAAGGCGGTCGCCGACTTTACCGGCGTGGACGAAAACGACGCGTTGCAGCAGATCCTCGCCAGCGCCGATGAGACGGTGCGAGTGGCTGCCACCTTTGGCGCCAGTCGTCTGGGCAAATTGATCCCGAGCACCGACCCCGAGCAGATTCGCCTGCAGCAGGCCCAGCGCCAGGCAGCCTTGCTGCAGCCGGACCTGCTGCTGATGCAGCAGTCATTGCAGGACCTGGGGTTGATGGTGAACGGCAGCGGCGACGCCAGCTTGATCCTGGACACCCTGCTGCAGGGCCTGCATCGCGGCGTTGGGCTGGAGCGCGTGATGGTGGCGGTGCTGGCCGACCAGCAGAGCCGTTTCAAGGTTCGCTGTGCGATCGGCGAGGGAACCGCGGACTGGCTCCAGGGCTTCGTTCTGCCGGCCGATCAGCCCGAGCAGCCACACGTGTTCAGCTACGCGTTGCGCCATCGGCAGTCGCTGTGGATGGGGGTTCCGGCAAGCTACAACCTGGCGGACCTGGTGACTCAGCCGCTACGACAGCGGCTGGGCAGCGGAATGTTCTTCATTGCGCCGTTGATGGCCGGCACGCGTGAGATCGGTGTGCTTTATGGTGATTGCAGGCTGTCCGGTCGGGCGCTCAAGCACGAGCAGTTCGTTGCGTTCCAGCGCTTCACCCAGCTGACCGGACGCTGCCTGGAGTCACTGGGCAAGCGCCCTGGCGGCTGAATCCTTCAGTTGGGGAGATACAGCGTCAGCAGTTGACCAGGGCGCAGCACGTCGGCGCCCTTGTTCCAGGTCTTGAGGTTGGTCAACTGGACGTTGAAACGCTTGGCGATCTGGTACAGCGAATCGCCTTTCTGCACCTTGTAATAGGTAGGGGCATTGCCTTTCTTTTGCGCAACGCTTGCTGCCGGACCCTGCAGGAACAGCGCCTGGCCGACCTTGAGCTGGCTGCCGGACAGCTTGTTCCAGCGCTGCAGGTCCCGAACCGATACGCGCTGGGCCTTTGCGATGTCCCAGAGGTTGTCGCCGGGCTTCACCCTATAGCTACGCGGAGTCGCGGCCGGCTGACGTGCAACGGCATGCAACAGCTCGCGCGACGCCTGGGCATCGCCACTGGTGGGAATGCTGAGTACCTGACCGACGCGCAGCGAGTCGCTCTTGAGCCGATTGACGTCGCGAATGATATTGACGGTGAGGTGGTGACGGTTGGCGATCGTCCCCAGCGTATCGCCGGCGCGAACCTGATACTGCTGCCAGTCGACCAGCTCTTGGGGCTTCATCAGGGCGAGGTTGGCCGCCAGCATCTCGGCTTTCTCCATGGGTACGAGCAGCTGCTGCGGACCGTCCAGGGTGATCCGCCGGGTGAACGCCGGGTTCAGCTGGTAGAGCTCGTCCTCGTCGAGGTCTGCGAGTTTGGCGACGCGTGCCAGGTCCATGCGCTGCTTGAGCGCGATGACTTCGAAATAGGGTTCGTTGGCGATCGGGCTGAGATTGATGCCATAGGCTTCCGGTGCCTGGATCAGTTGCGACAGCGCCAGCAGCTTGGGCACATAGTCGCGGGTTTCCTGCGGCAGCGGCAGGTTCCAGTAATCGGTGGGCAGGCCCAGCTTCTGGTTGCGCTCGATCGCGCGGCTGACGGTGCCTTCGCCTGCATTGTAGGCCGCCAGTGCCAGCAGCCAGTCACCGTTGAACAGCCCGTGCAGATAGCTCAGATAGCGCAAGGCCGCATTGGTCGAGGCGGTGATGTCGCGGCGGCCGTCGTACCAGCTGGTCTGGCGCAGGTTGAAGTGCCGGCCGGTGGATGGAATGAACTGCCAGAGCCCGACCGCGTGCGCCGGCGAGTAGGCGAAGGGGTCATAGGAGCTTTCGATGATCGGAAGCAACGCGAGCTCCAGCGGCATGTCGCGCTCTTCGAGCCGCTCGACGATGTAATGGATGTAGGGGCTGCCGCGCTCGCTGGCGATCTCTATGGATCGGGGGCGGCTGGAGAAGAAGAGACGCTGCTGTTCGATGCGGGGGTTGCTGTCTAGATGCTCCTGCAGCTTGTAGCCGTCGCGGATTCGCTCCCAGATATCCTGGTGCTCGACCTCGGTGGCGGTGTCGCTCAGCCAGATCGGCTCCTGTGCCGCAGGCACCACTGCGCGCCTTGTCTGTTCGAGAGCATCGTCACGCACGGCGTTGCTCTGACAGCCGGCTAGGGCTACGCAAATGGCGAGGGCCAACGCACGACCAGAGGCTGCCAAGGCGTCCGTTTCGTGGCGTTTCTTGGGAGCTGGCGGCATTGGCTGGAATCTTCCCCGGAAACAAAATTCGGGGGATTCTAGGAATGCACCCAGGTGGGGTCAAGTTTGCAGGCCCCGTTTCGGGAACCTGTCGACCTTGTCAGAAACGATCCTTCCAGGCACGCAAAGCCGCGAAAACCGCGACGTTGGTCGCCAGCGGACTGCCGCAATGCTGGCTCGCCGCCTGCCGTACCGCTTCGACCTCGCTGCGCAGAAACGGGTTGGTCTTGCGCTCGATGTCCAGTCGGCTGGGCAGGCTGAATCGACCTGCCTCGCGCAGCTGGGTTACTTCGCCGATGCGCGCAGCGATGTCGGCGTTGTGTGGCTCAACCGCCTGGGCGAAACGCAGATTGCTCAGCGTGTACTCATGCGTGCAATAGACCAGCGTGTGGTCGGGGGCGCTGGCCAGGCGGGTGAGCGACTCGAACATCTGCTCGGGCGTGCCTTCGAAAAGGCGTCCACAACCGGCTGCGAACAGCGTGTCGCCACTGAGCAGCCATGGCTGGTCTGGGTCAGCGTGAAAGTAGGCGATATGTCCGAGGGTGTGCCCTGGGACGGCGATGATCTGCAGGCGCTTGCCGAGCACCTCGATCCGTTGGCCGTCGCTCAGCGCCTCGTCACGCGCGGGGATCTTCTCGGCGGCAGGCCCGTAGACGCGGGCGCCGGTCTGTGCCTTGAGCCGCTCGACGCCACCGACATGGTCGTGATGGTGGTGCGTCACCAGAATGTCGCTCAGCTGCCAGCCGGGATGTGCCGACAGCCAGTTCAGCACGGGCGCTGCGTCACCGGGATCGACCGCCACGCAACGCCGGGCAGCGTCGTCCTGGAGCAGCCAGATATAGTTGTCGGTGAAGGCGGGCAGGGCTTCGATCTTGAACATGGATGGGTCGCCAAGCGGATCACAAAGGCGCATCCTAGGGGCTGTTCCCGCCAGGCTGCAACCCGCGCCGGAAACGGGAGCGGGCTCTGGCAGTCCCATGGAAGCGTTGAACCTGATCGAACCCAGCGCCCGGCGAATCCTCGGGCGAACGGAGCCGAGCGATGAACGAGCGACCGTCCAACCACGCCAGCGACCATTGGCTGTCCATGATCAGCCAGGCGTCCGACTGGTTCGCCGGCCCCTTGGGCCAGCAGCTGCTTGCGCAGGAGAAGCAGATCCTGACCGATGAGCTGGCCCGATGCTTCGGCAGCTATCTGGTGCACAACGGGCCGTTTGCCGGGGAACCGGTGCAGCCGCAGAACATCAAGCGGAGCGTTCGCCTTGGTGCGCCTCTGCCGGGCGTGGAAATCCACTGCGAGGAACAGGCCTGGCCGCTCGGCGAGCATGCCGCCGACGTGGTCGTCCTGCAGCACGCGCTGGATTTCAGCCTCTCGCCACACGGCCTGCTGCGCGAAGCGGCACGCGGTGTGCGCCCCGGCGGGCATCTGTTGATCGTCGGCATCAATCCCTGGAGCGCCTGGGGGCTGCGCCATCTGGTGTCGCGGGAGGGCTTTCGTCAGGCCCGTTGCATCCGTCCGTCGCGGGTCGGCGACTGGCTGAACCTGCTGGGATTCGCGCTGGAGAAACGCCGCTTCGGATGCTATTGTCCGCCGCTTTCTTCGAGCGACTGGCAGGCGCGATTGTCGCGTCTGGAGTCCATTGGGCAGCAGCTGCAGGCACCGACCGGAGGCTTCTACCTGTTGGTGGCGCGCAAGCTGATGATCGGTCTGCGGCCGTTGCGCCAGGAGCGTCGCGAGCGGATGGGCAAGCTGCTGCCGATGCCGGTAGCCAAGATCAGCCGCCGCGATGCCGAGCACCACCGGTTGCCGTGAAGGCCATCGCCGTCAAAACGAGTAAGCAATCCACATGAGCGACGATTGGGTCGAGATTTATACCGATGGCGCCTGCAAGGGCAATCCTGGTCCCGGTGGCTGGGGAGCGCTGCTTATATATAAGGGCGTAAAGCGCGAGCTCTGGGGCGGCGAGCCGGACACCACCAACAATCGCATGGAGCTCATGGCCGCCATTCGCGCGCTCGCCGAGCTGAAACGTCCATGCAAGGTGCAGCTGGTGACGGATTCGCAATACGTCATGCAGGGTATCAACGACTGGATGCCGAACTGGAAGAAGCGCGGCTGGAAGACGGCGAGCAAGCAGCCGGTGAAGAATGCCGACCTCTGGCAGCAGCTCGACGAGCAGGTCAATCGTCACGAAGTGAGCTGGCAGTGGGTCCGCGGACATACCGGGCACCCAGGCAACGAGCAGGCCGACCTGCTGGCCAACCGTGGCGTGGTTCAGGCCAAACGACAACCCATTGTGTAAGTGAGCGAAACGACATGCGCAGCGTAGTACTCGATACCGAAACCACGGGTATGCCAGTCACCGATGGCCACCGGATCATCGAGATCGGTTGTGTCGAGGTCATCGGTCGCCGCCTGACCGGGCGTCACTACCATGTCTATCTGCAGCCCGATCGTGAGGTTGATGAAGGGGCGATCGCGGTTCACGGCATCACCAATGAATTCCTCGTCGACAAGCCGCGTTTTCGTGATATTGCCGACGAGTTTTTCGAGTTCATCAAGGACGCGCAGCTGGTCATCCACAATGCGGCGTTCGACCTTGGCTTCATCAACAACGAGTTCGCCCTGCTGGGCCAGCAGGATCGTGCCGAAATCACCGACCACTGCACGGTGCTCGATACGCTGCTGATGGCGCGTGAGCGTCACCCGGGGCAGCGCAACAGCCTTGACGCCCTTTGCAAGCGCTACGGTGTGGACAACTCCGGGCGCGACCTGCACGGCGCATTGCTCGACGCCGAGATTCTCGCCGATGTCTGGCTGACCATGACCGGTGGGCAGACGAATCTGTCCCTGGCCGGCGATGGCGAAAGCTCCGATGGCGGGCGACCGCAGCCCAGCCCGATCCGCCGCCTGGCGGCTGATCGGCCGCGCACCGCCGTGCTGCGCGCCAGCGATGAGGAACTGGCTGCGCACATGGCGCGTATGGCGGCAATCGAGAAGGCCGCCGGTGCCGCGCCGCTGTGGATGCAGCTGGAAGGCTGATCGTCTTCACGCGGCATCCGTCCGGTTCCTAATGCGCTGTTCCTTTGCTGCGGACACTTCTACCCTGTAGGAAGACCGTCCGCAGAGAGCGCGCATGTATAAAGACCTGAAATTCCCGATCCTCATCGTCCATCGCGACATCAAGGCCGACACCGTTGCTGGCGAACGCGTGCGAGGCATCGCCTCGGAGCTGGAGCGTGACGGTTTCAATATCCTGCCCACAGCGAGCTCCAGCGAGGGGCGCATCGTGGCGTCGACCCACCACGGACTGGCCTGCATCCTGGTGGCCGCCGAAGGCGCCGGTGACAATCAGCGGCTGCTGCATGATGTCGTCGAACTGATTCGTGTCGCCCGACGCCGCGCGCCGCGTCTGCCGATCTTCGCCCTGGGCGAGCAGGTGACGATCGAAAATGCGCCCGCCGAGGCCATGGCCGATCTCAACGAGCTGCGCGGGCTGCTTTACCTCTACGAGGACACTGTGCCGTTTCTGGCTCGGCAGGTCGCTCGGGCGGCGCGCAACTACCTCGAGGACCTGCTGCCGCCGTTCTTCCGAGCCCTGGTGCAGCACACCGGCGAGTCCAATTACTCCTGGCACACGCCGGGCCACGGCGGGGGGGTCGCCTATCGCAAGAGTCCGGTCGGCCAGGCGTTCCATCAGTTCTTCGGCGAGAACACGCTGCGCTCGGATCTCTCCGTATCGGTGCCGGAGCTCGGTTCGCTGCTCGATCACACCGGGCCGGTGGCCGCCGCGGAAGCCCGTGCCGCGCGCAATTTCGGCGCGGATCATACCTTCTTCGTGATCAACGGCACCTCGACGGCAAACAAGATCGTCTGGCATTCGATGGTGGCGCGTGGCGACCTAGTACTGGTCGATCGCAACTGTCACAAGTCGATCCTCCACGCGATCATCATGACCGGTGCGATACCGCTGTACATGAGCCCCGCACGCAACGAACTGGGCATCATCGGACCCATTCCGCTGGAGGAGTTCACCCGCGAGTCGATCCAGGCGAAGATCGCCGCCAACCCGCTGGCGCGCGGGCGCCCGCCGAAGGTCAAGCTGGCGGTGGTCACGAATTCCACCTACGACGGCCTGTGCTACAACGCCAACCTGATCAAGCGCACCCTGGCCGACAACGTCGAGGTGCTGCATTTCGACGAGGCCTGGTACGCCTACGCGGCATTTCACGAGTTCTACGATGGCCGTTACGGCATGGATACCCGTGAACAGGGGCCGCTGGTATTCACCACCCATTCCACGCACAAGCTGCTGGCCGCCTTCAGCCAGGCCTCGATGATCCACGTACTCGACAGCCAGACCCGGCAGCTGGACCGTGACCGCTTCAACGAAGCCTTCATGATGCATATCTCCACCTCGCCGCAGTACGGCATCCTGGCGTCGCTCGATGTGGCCTCGGCAATGATGGAAGGGCCGGCGGGTCGCTCGCTGATCCAAGAGACCTTCGATGAGGCCCTGAGCTTCCGGCGGGCGCTGGCCAACCTGCGTCAGCACATCGATCCGGACGACTGGTGGTTCAGTATCTGGCAGCCGCCGCGGGTTGACGGCGCCGATGAGCTGGTGACGCGGGACTGGCTGCTGGAGCCCACCGCCGACTGGCATGGTTTCGGCGATGTTGCCGACGACTATGTGCTGCTCGATCCGATCAAGGTCACGCTGGTGACGCCGGGCCTCACCGCGTCCGGTGCGCTGGGCGAAAGTGGCATCCCGGCGGCGGTGGTCAGCAAGTTCCTCTGGGAGCGTGGCTTGGTGGTGGAGAAGACCGGTCTGTACTCGATGCTCGTGCTGTTCTCCATGGGCATCACCAAGGGCAAGTGGAGCACGCTGCTGACCGAGTTGCTGGAATTCAAACGCCATTACGACGCCAACATCCCGCTGATCGAAGCGCTGCCGTCGGTTGCCCGCAGCGGCGCTGCCACCTATGCCGGCATGGGGCTGCGCGACCTGTGCGATGCACTGCATGCCTGTTATTGCGAGAACGCAACGGCGCGGGCGATGCGGCGGATGTACACGGCGCTGCCGGAGCCGGCCATGACCCCGGCGCAGGCCTATGATGCGCTGGTTCGCGGCGAGGTCGAGGCAGTTCCGATCGATGAGCTGGAAGGGCGCGTAGCAGCGGTGATGCTGGTGCCGTATCCGCCGGGCATCCCGCTGATCATGCCGGGCGAGCGTTTCACCGGCGAGACTCGCTCGATTCTCGATTACCTTCGTTTCGCCCGGGACTTCGCCGAGCGCTTCCCGGGCTTCGATGCGGACGTCCATGGCTTGCAACACGAGGTCACCACCAATGGCAGCGCATACACCGTCGATTGCATCCGCCAGGGGTGATGGTCGTGGCTTCGAGGCTCTACATCGGCACGAACGGGCCGTCCGGCGGCGTGGTCTGTATCACATCGTCTGCATCGGCATACACTCGGGCTGGTACCAGTTGTTATAGTTGCCCACCGTCGTCCCGGGCTGCTCCCGTCACGACGTTCCCATGCGCTTGCTGTCGAGGATGATAGCGTGACCGAATACAAAGCCTTCCGCGTAGAGTTGGCAGACAAGATTGCCCGAGTCGTGATCAACCGACCCGAGAAGATCAATGCGATGGATGCCGCGTTCTGGACGGAAATCATCGATATCTTCAATTGGGTCGATGCCACGGATGACGTGCGTGTAGTGGTCCTCAGCGGGGCCGGGGAGCATTTCTCATCAGGCATCGACCTTCAGCTGCTGGCCTCGGTGGGTAGCCAGCTGGGTAGCGATGTCGGGCGCAATGCCGAGCAGCTGCGGCGCAAGATCCTGTCGTTGCAGGCTTCGTTCAACGCGGTCGACAACTGCCGCAAGCCTGTCCTCGCTGCGATCCAGGGCTATTGCCTGGGGGGCGCCATCGATCTCATCTCGGCGTGCGACATGCGTTACAGCACGGTGGATGCGAAGTTCTCGATCAAGGAGATCGACATGGGCATGGCCGCCGATGTCGGTACACTGCAGCGCCTGCCACGTATCATCGGCGACGGCATGATGCGCGAGCTGGCCTTCACCGGCCGCACCATCCGCGGTGATGAGGCGCGCAGCATCGGTCTGGTCAATCGCACCTACGCCGATCAGCAGGCGCTGATGGAGGGTGTGCTGGAGCTGGCCCGCGACATCGCCAGCAAGTCACCGATCGCCATCCGTGGCACCAAGGAAATGATCCGCTACATGCGCGACCACCGCGTCGACGATGGTCTCGAATACATCGCCACCTGGAATGCGGCCATGCTGCAGTCGGCCGATATCAAGGTTGCCATCGCCGCTCACATGAGCAAACAGAAGCCGGACTTTGCCGACTGATGCGCCATCACACGTTTGCGCGGGAGGCGCACTAGGCATGGTTACTGGAGCTACATCACTCGGTCTGGTCCGGGATGAGCTGTTCGCCACTATGGAAGAGGCCGAGCAGAGCCTTGAGCATTTCATCATCGATCGCAACAACGGCGGTCTTCTGCAGCAGGCCGTCGAGAACCTCAAACAGGTCCGCGGCACGCTCAATCTGATCGAACTGACCGGTGCCGAACTGCTCGCCCAGGAAATCCTCCAGCTGGCCACCGATATTCCCGTCGGTGCGGGCGAGGATCGCGACGGGCAGCTGGCCGCGCTGAGCAACGCGCTCTATGTGCTGCGCCGCTACCTGGAAAGCGTCGATGCCAGCCGCCAGGAAATCCCGGAGCTGTTGCTGCCGGCGATCAATGCATTGCGCCAGGCCTGCGCGCAGCCGCCGCTGCCGGAAAGCTTCTTCTTCAGTGTTCGTCTCGATCATGCCCGGCCTGCGCTCGACACGCCGGTTCGACCGGGCGCTGCTCCGGCAGCTGAAGCGCGCAGGCTGCGGCAGATGTACCAGGTGGGCTTGCTCGGCTTCATCCGGGAAGAAAACCTGCCGGCCAGCCTGAAACTGATGGGGCGGGCGCTGACGCGACTCGATCATCTGTTCATCGACTCACCGGCCGGCCGCCTGTGCTGGATCGGCAGTGCGGCCATCGAATCGCAGCTCGATGGCCAGCTGTTGCCACGTAGATCGCGCAAGCAACTGTTCTCGCGGCTCGACAGGGAGCTCAAGCAGGTGCTCGGCAACCCGACATACGAAGCGCCGCGTAGCCTGCTCAAGGAATTGCTATACGTCGTCGCACTGGCGGACAGCAAAGGTCCGATTGCCAGCCAGGTCAGGCAGGTGTTCTCGCTGAGCCCGCTGCCCTTTACCGATCACCTGCTGGAAGATGAATCCCAGCGCCTGGCCGGTCCCGGCCAGGCCGTCATGCGTTCGCTGTCCTCGGCGATTCGCGAAGAGCTGGCCAGCCTGAAGGACCTGCTCGACCTGATCGAGCGCGGTACCGCCCAGGCGGAAGCCTATTCGAACCTGCATAACCTGCTCGGCAAGATGGCCAAAACCCTGGGGATGGTAGGGCTGTCCTCGGCTGCGAGCACGTTGCAGGCGCAGTTGGGCGATGTGTCCGGCTGGAGCCTGGAACAGGCTCCCGAGCCGCAGGCCATCCTGCGCCTGGCCGATGCGGTGCTCTATGTCGAGAGCATGGTCGCCAGCCTGGAACGTGGCGATCGGCGCGATAGCAAACCTCAGGTCGCCCGTCCGGGCATGGAGGCCGAAGCCTTCGCCAACCACCAGCTGACCGAAGCCTGCATCGTGGTGATCGACGAGGCGACCGCCGGGCTTGCGCTGGCCAAGCGCGCCATCACCGCCTATCTCGAGTCCAACGGCGAGAAGCTGCATCTGGCCAACGTGCCGTTCAGCCTGCAGGCTGTTCGCGGCGGCTTGCGCTTCCTCGAGCAGGAGCGTGCTGCCGAGCTGATCGGAGCCTGTGCCGATTTCATCCAGAAGCACATGCTCGAGTCGAATCAGATGCCGCCCGAGCAGCTGCTCGAGACGCTTGCCGACGCCCTGACCAGCCTCGAGTACTACCTCGAGGGCGGCGCGATCCTGCGGCGCGACGATTCGCGGCTCAGCGTGCTCGATCTCGCCAGCGAGAGCGTGCGCGCGCTGGGCATGCCGGTCGCCGCCTGATGAGCCTGCGCTGGCAAGCGGCGCTGCTCGACCCCTCGCTGGCGGGGGGCTGGGCAGTGGTGCATTGCCGGCAACAGTTTCTGGTCGACGACAGCGGTGTTCTGTTTCCGCGGGACTGGCTCAAGCGTCTGGAGCTGCCGCTGCTCAGCGAGCAGGGGCTGGGGCATTTCGATGGCGAGCCGGTCTTTCTCTTCGAACTGGATGTCCCCGCCGATGTGCCTGGTGCGCGCTGGCAGGGGCTGCGTCAGTTCATGCAGCAGGTTGACCCGGACCTGTTTCGCCTGCTCGGCTACGCCACGCAGATCGGCACCTGGGTCAGCCAGCACCGCTTCTGCGGTAGCTGCGGTTCGCCGATGCAGGCGCGAGCCGGTGAGCGCGCCATGTACTGTCCTGCCTGTGGTGTTCAGCACTATCCGCGGCTTTCGCCCAGCATGATCGTCCTGGTCACCCGCGGTGACGAGTTGCTGCTGGCGCGTTCACCTCGCTTTGCACCTGGCGTCTACAGCACGCTGGCCGGCTACGTGGAGCCGGGTGAGTCGGTGGAGCAATGCGTGGCGCGCGAAGTGCGTGAAGAGGTCGGGGTGGATATCCATCCGCCGCAATACATCGCCAGCCAGGGCTGGCCGTTTCCCCACTCCCTCATGCTCGGGTTCCACGCCGAATATGCCGGCGGCGAGATCGTCCCGCAGCCCGAGGAGATCGAGGATGCTCGCTGGTTTCACATCGACAACCTGCCGGCGTTGCCCGCGCGCCAGTCAATCGCTCGCTATCTGATCGAGCTGTACCTGGCGCGTCGGCTAGGCCGCCCCGAACCAGTGCTGCCAGGCTAGGCGAAGGCTCATCGCCAGTACCACGAGGATGAACACCGGCCGGATGAAGCGCGAGCCGCCGCCGATGGCCGTGCGTGCGCCGAAGTAGGCGCCTGTCATCAGCGCCAGCCCCATGCCGATCCCCAGTACCCAGGCGACATGCCCACCCACGATGAACACCGCCAGCGCCACGGCGTTGCTGACGAAGTTCATCGTTCGCGCCACCCCGCTGGCCCGTAACAGGTCGAGGGGATAGAGCAGCATGCTGCTGACGGTCCAGAAAGCGCCCGTCCCGGGCCCAGCGACGCCATCGTAGAAGCCGAGCGACAGGCTCTGCGGCCACTGCCGTCGACGACCGATTTCCGCTGCTTCACCGGCAGCCTTCGCCGGCACTTTGCTGAACAGCAGATAGATGCCGCAGGCGGACACCACCAGCGGCAGCAGCTGATTGAGCCAGCTTGCCGGCATGAATTGCGCCAGCAGTGCGCCCACGGCCGCACCGATGGCGGTACCGATCAGCGCACGCCTCCATACGACTGGTTCGAACAGGCGCCGCCGGTAGAAGGTGTAGCTGGCGGTCGCCGAGCCGAAGGTGGCGGACAGCTTGTTCGTGCCCAACACGAGATGAGGCGGTAGGCCGGCGGTCAGCAGGGCCGGGATGGTCAACAGCCCGCCGCCACCGGCAATGGCATCGATAAAGCCGGCAGTAAAGGCGACGGCAAACAGGATCGCCAGCGTGGACGGGTCCAGCGCCAGCTCGAGGGCGAAGGGCATGCGAATCTCGGTGGGTTGAGGGACTGCGGAGGATAATGCCGCCACCGACCGGGTGAAAGGGCTGCGCCCATATGATCGACGTCGCTCTACGCTCGAACAAGAACGCCGGCTCGTGATCGGCATCCCAGCTCGGTGCTGGCTGCGCTGACGGCCCCTGCGGATAATGTCGCACCCAATGAAAAGGACGCTTGGTTATGCAATATCTCGGGCTTGCGATCGTCGTCGCTCTGCTGGCGTTGATCGTGCTGCTGGTCGCGCTGCGCTTGCTGCTGGGGGGCCACTGGTTCATGGGCTGGTTGCGCGGCACCTGTGGTTTTTTCGTGCTGGCGCTGGCCGGTCTGATCGCCTTGATCGGCTATGACATCAGCACCTACACAGCGCTTCCCCCTGAGCAGAAGCCCCTGGTCACGCTGACGTTCCAGGCGCAGGGCGCACAGCGTTACGAGGTGACGCTGGAGCAGGGGAAGGAAACCCGAACGGTGATGCTGGAAGGTGATCTCTGGCAACTCGACCTGAACCTGTTGCGCTGGAAGAGCCTCGCCGAGCTGATCGGGCTGGAGTCGGGCTATCGCCTGGAGCGGCTCTCCGGGCGTTACCTTGCCGTCGAGCAGCAGAACCTGGCCCGGCATGGCCGCGTCGTGTTGAGCGAGAAGCCCTTGGGCATGGATATCTGGCAGTCGCTGCAGCTGGGGCAGCGCGACATGTACCTGGTCGAGGCGCAGGTATTGCGTGTCGATTACATGCCGATTGCCGATGGCGCCAGCTATGCGGTGGAGCTTGCACCGACCGGCCTGCCGGCCAGACCGTTGAACGCAGCGGCGACCGAAGCGTTGAAGAACTGGTAAGCGTGCAGATGACAAAAGGGAGCCATTGCGGCTCCCTTTTTCATTTGGCTGGTCGGATCAGGCCAGATAGCCGCCATCGACATTGAGCGACACGCCGGTGGTGTAGCTCGATGCCTCGCTGGCCAGGTAGAGCACAGCGCCGGCCATCTCGCTCGGCTGGGCAACGCGGCTCAGCGGAATGTGCTGCAGGGCCATCTGCAGGATCGAGTCGTTCTTGACCAGTGCCGAAGCGAACTTGGTGTCGGTCAGGCCGGGCAGCAAGGCGTTGCAGCGAATGCCGAACTGCGCGCACTCCTTCGCGAACGCCTTGGTCATGTTGATTACGGCACCCTTGGTGATCGAGTAGATCCCCTGGAAGTTGCCTGGCGAAACACCATTGATCGACGCGACGTTGATGATGCTGCCGCCGCCGTGCTCGCGCATCAGCTTGCCGGCCTCGATGGACATGTAGAAATAGCCGCGAATGTTCACGTCGACGGTTTTCTGGAAGGCCGATACGTCAGTGTCCAGCACATGGCAGAACTGCGGGTTGGTGGCGGCGTTGTTGACCAGGATGTCGAGGCGGCCGAACTGCTCGCGGATCTGCGCGAACACCGCCTGAATCTGCTCCAGCTCGCCAATGTGGCAGGCCACCGGGGTGGCCTTTCCGCCAGCCGCGACGATGGCGTCGGCTACCGCCTGGCAACCTTCGATCTTGCGGCTGGAGACGATTACGTGGGCGCCTTGCTGGGCGAGCAGTTTTGCGATCGCCTCGCCGATACCTCGGCTGGCGCCGGAAACGAAGGCGATCTTGCCGTCTAGGTCGAACAGGGTGGTCTTGGACATGGTCGTTCCTCTTTCTTGTTCGTTTCTGTGGCAGGCCACAGACGGATTGGGTGGGGTCAGAGCTTCGATTGCCCGATCACTTGCAGCGCCTTTTGCTCCAGCAGCTTGTTCATGTGAATGAACTGGGCAAAGCGCTTGTCCTGCGTCTGGCCGTGATGGAAGCGGTAGTAGATCTGTTGAACGATTCCAGCCAGGCGGAACAGGCCGTAGGTGTAGTAGAAATCGATGCAGGGGATTTCGATGCCGGCGCGCTGAGCGTAGTAATCGACGAAGCCCTGACGGGTATGCATGCCGGGCAGGTGACTCGGCTGTCGGCGCATCGCCTGCATCGGCTGGGGATCGTTGGCTTCGATCCAGTAGGCCAGGGTGTTGCCCAGATCCATCAGCGGATCACCGATGGTGGTCATTTCCCAGTCCAGCACACCGATGATTTCCATCGGGTTGTCCGGATTGAGAATGACGTTGTCGAAGCGGTAATCGTTGTGAATGATCCCGGGTTTTGGGTGGTCGGCCGGCATCTTGTCCTTCAGCCAGGCCTTGACCGCGTCCCAAGCCGGCGCATCGGGGGTCATGGCGCGCTCGTAACGCTCGCTCCAGCCTTCGATCTGACGTTTCACATAGCCTTCCGGTTTGCCCAGATCGCCGAGCCCGCAGGCCTGGTAGTCGACGTTGTGCAGTTCGACGAACTTGTCGATGAAGCTCTCGCACAGGGCGCGGGTCTGGGCCTCGTCGAAATTCAGCTCCGGAGGCAGTTCCGAACGCAGGATGATGCCGTTGACGCGCTCCATCACATAGAACTCGGCACCGATCACCGATTCATCGGTGCAGTAGACATATGCCTTGGGGCAGTAGGGGAACCCAGCGTTGAGCTGATTGAGAATGCGGAACTCGCGGCCCATGTCATGGGCAGACTTGGCCTTGTGGCCGAATGGCGGGCGACGCAGCACCAGGTCCAGGCCGGGGTATTGCAGCAGGTAGGTCAGGTTCGACGCGCCGCCGGGGAACTGGGAAATCTGCGGTGTTCCGTCCAGTCCCGGGATATGTGCCTTGAGGTACTGGTCGATGACATCGGCGGGCAATTCCTCACCCGTGCGGACAGGGGTGCTTTGATCTGTAAGCGCCATTGTTATCCCTTCTGCTTATGTTTGGTGCCCAAGATGATTCAACAATCTAATGCTCGCGGTGCCTGATACCAAGTGCGGCTGGCCGTTATTGGCCGGCGTGTTGCCTGTCAATCAAGCTGCCTGATCCGCCATTCACGGCTACGTTGGACATAAAAAAACCGAAGTCGGGACTTCGGTTTTTGGTGTCTCTCGACCGCCGAAAGAGGCTCAGGCCGGGAAGAGCTCGCTGAGCTTCAGGGCCAGCATCATGTCGCCCTCGGCGCGCAGCTTGCCGCCCATGAAGGCCTGCATGCCGTCGGTCTCGCCGCTGACGATGCCCTGCATGGTTTCGCTGTCCATGATCAGGGTGACATTGGCGTCGCTGGAGTCGCCCTGCTGCAGGTCACAGGTGCCGTCCTTGACGACCAGGTAGTAGTTCTCGGCATCGGTGATGTTGAACTGGAACACCAGATCCAGGCCGGCGGCGGCGCTGGGGTTGAACTTCGACTGCATGCCTTTGAAGGTTTCGGCGACGTTGCTCATGAGGGTTTCCTTTTTGCTCGTTATGGTTACACGCAGCTTTGGGCCGCGTGGGGCTGGGCTCATCTATGGGTGATGAGCTCCGGATTCTTCAGAAGTTGCAGATGCGCATGACTGTTGAATGACGCGAGCGCGACGTCGCGATCACGAAACTTCAGCTGGCTGAGCGACGTGTTGACGATCTGCCAGTTCATCTCGAAGGCCTTGATCGGCGGTACGCCAATGATCAGTTGCAGCAGCGCGGTAATGGTTCCGCCGGACGTGAAGATGGCAATGCGGTCGCGCTTGCCGGCTTGTTCGAGCACCCGTTCCAGCCCGCCGCGCACGCGACCGAGGAAATGCTGCCAGCTTTCCAGTTCGTCTTTCTCGTGCTCGCCGGAGATCCAGCGATGGACCACATAGGTGAAAAGTCTCTGGAAGTCGGCACGGTGATCGGCGGCATTGCGCAGGATATGCATGGCGTTGGGCTCGACCTTCAGCAGGTCGGGCAGGTGGGCGCGGATCACCGCGTCTGCATGGAATTCGTTGAAGGCCGCATCGATTTCAAGATCGGGTTGCGGACCGAGCCGCGCCAGGGTCGCTCTGGCGGTGTCCTGCTGGCGATCGAGTTCGCCACTGAGGCAGCGGTCGAAGCTCACGCCGAGTTGCGCCAGGTAATCGCCCAGCGCTTCGGACTGGCGATAACCCAGGGGGGAGAGCACGTCATAGTTTTCTGCGCCGAAAGACGCCTGACCATGTCTGATCAGGTAGATACTGCCCATGCTGCTGCTCCGGCCGGCACTGTTTTTTCGCGAGGGTAGGGACATCGTTCCGGAGTGTCAACGATAATTCGAACGTTTGTTTGAATCGCGCCGACTGGCTCAGCCAAGGGGCCATCGGTATGCTGGCGGCTCGGCGTCAAGAGCTGCGGCGGGCGCCTGAAACTCATCGAGGGGGATACGTGGAATTTCTTGTCGACTACGCCAGCTTCCTGGCCAAGACCGTCACGCTGGTGGTGGCTATCGTGATCGTGCTCATCGCACTCGCGTCCATGCGGCGTGGACGCAGCAAACAGGGCGGTGGACATCTGGAGGTGCACAAGCTCAACGAATTCTACAAGTCCATGCGCGAGCGCCTGGAGCAGGCGGTGCTGGAAAAGGACGAGTTCAAGGCGTTGCGCAAGCGGGAGGCGAAGGCGGCCAAGCAGACGAAGAAATCGGAGACGTCCGCACGTGTGTTCGTGCTCGATTTCGACGGCGACATCCGTGCGTCGGCGGTGGAAAACCTGCGCCATGAGATCACCGCATTGCTGACCATGGCGACGCCTCAGGACGAAGTGGTGCTGCGCCTGGAAAGCGGTGGCGGCATGGTTCACGGTTACGGTCTGGCCGCCTCGCAGCTGGTGCGCATCCGCGATGCCGGCGTGCCGCTGACGGTTTGCGTCGACAAGGTCGCGGCCAGCGGTGGTTACATGATGGCCTGCATCGGCAACCGTATCCTCACGGCGCCGTTCGCGATCCTCGGCTCCATCGGCGTGGTTGCGCAGCTGCCCAACGTTCATCGCTTGCTGAAGAAGCATGACGTGGACTTCGAGGTGCTCACCGCCGGTGAATACAAGCGCACGCTCACGGTGTTCGGCGAGAACACCGAAAAGGGCCGGGAGAAGTTCCAGGAAGACCTGGAAACGACCCATGAGCTGTTCAAGAACTTCGTGGCGCGCTACCGCCAGAACCTCTCGATCGACGATGTTGCGACGGGCGAGGTGTGGCTGGGGATCGCCGCACTCGGCAAGCATCTGGCGGATGAGCTCAAGACCAGCGATCAGTATCTCGCCGAGCGCGCGCAGGAGGCCGAACTCTTCCAGCTGCATTACATCCAGAAGAAGAGCTTGCCGGAACGTTTCGGCATG
This sequence comes from Stutzerimonas stutzeri, assembly GCF_000219605.1. Classification (NCBI taxonomy): domain Bacteria; kingdom Pseudomonadati; phylum Pseudomonadota; class Gammaproteobacteria; order Pseudomonadales; family Pseudomonadaceae; genus Stutzerimonas; species Stutzerimonas stutzeri. The sequence goes on along the minus strand of NC_015740.1, from coordinate 2,273,437 downwards.
GCGGCCAGCACGATCATGGAGCACGGCTTGCTGAAAGGCTGGAGCCGGCTGAACGAACAACGTTTTTGGCAATGACAAGGGGAACCGCGATGAGCAGCTTCAAGGCACTACAAGTCAGCGAGACCGAAGGTGGCCGTTTCGAGTCGAAGGTCGTCGAGCGAACCACCGAAGACCTGCCCGCCGGTGAGGTGCTCATCCGGGTGCGTTATTCCTCGCTGAATTTCAAGGATGCGCTGTCGGCCAGTGGCAATCGTGGCGTGACCCGGGCCTATCCACATACTCCGGGGATCGATGCCGCCGGTGTCGTGGCCTCGTCCAGCGTGGCCGAGTTCGCCGAAGGCGATGAAGTGATCGTCACCGGCTATGACCTGGGCATGAATACCGCCGGCGGCTTCGGTCAGTACATCCGGGTTCCGGCCGCCTGGGTCATCAAGCGTCCGCAGGGACTGTCACTACGTGACGCGATGATACTCGGCACAGCCGGCCTGACTGCCGCACTCTGTGTCGACAAGCTGGAACAGGCTGGCCTCGAGCCGGGAGACGCGCCGGTGCTGGTGACCGGTGCGACCGGCGGTGTCGGCAGCATTGCGGTGGCGTTGCTGGCCAGCCTCGGCTACAAGGTCGCGGCCGTGACCGGCAAGGCCGACCAGGCCGATTTCCTGACCCGCCTGGGGGCCACGCAGATCGTCGAACGTGCTGCATTGCACGCCGGCGTGGACAAGGCCTTGCTGAAGGAGCAGTGGGGCGGGGCGGTGGATACCGTGGGCGGCGACATCCTGTTCAACGTGGTCAAGTCGCTGCAGCGCGGCGCCAGTGCCGCCTGCTGCGGTCTCACTGCCGGCACGCATTTCCAGGCCAGTGTACTGCCGTTCATCCTTCGCGGCGTGAACCTGCTGGGCGTGGACTCGGTGGAGATTCCGCTGGTGGTCAAGGCATCCATGTGGGACAAGCTGTCGTTGCAATGGAAGCTGGCCAACCTCAATGAGCTGGCCTATGAGATCGGTCTGGAGCAACTGCCGGAGGCCATCGAGCGCATCCTGGCGGGCGGTCAGGTCGGGCGCGTGCTGGTGCGTCTGGATTGAGGGCTGACGCAGCCTCGTCTGGTCAATCGGTACGATAGCGGCAATGAATTTCCTCGGGCGCTGTGTTTGGTCGAATCTATCGCCACTCCTGACCGCAACCGAGGAAATCGCTCATGAAAAAGCTCGCCGAAAAGATCAAACAGATCGCTTCCGGAAAAAAGACCGCTGCAGTGCCCGTGCCGGTCGAGCATCCGAACTTCTGGATGTATCAGTGACGCCAATGAAAAGCCCGCCAATTGGCGGGCTTTTCACTTGCTGGCGTTGTCGTCAGACCTGACGGCGACGGAACAGCGGGCGTTCGTCGTCGGCCGCGGCCTGATAGGTCACCGAGAAGTCCTTGAGACCTTCCAGGGCATCGACGGGATCGCGATCGGCGCGGATGGCGAAGGCGTCGAAGCCACAGCGGCGCATGTAGAACAGCTGGTCTCGCAGCACATCGCCGATGGCGCGGATCTCACCCTTGTAACCGTAGCGCTCACGCAGCAGGCGCGCGCTGGAGTAGTGACGACCATCGGTAAAGCTCGGGAAGTTCAGCGCGATGACCTGGAAGTACTGCAGGTCGTCAGCGATATCTTCCACCTGCTCATGGGCATCGAGCCACACACCCAGGCCACCGTCACGGGCTTTGAGCGCATGTGCATGATCGAGCCACAGGTGCAGCGGCACGATCAGATCGTCGCTATTGCACAGGTCGTCCAGGGTCTGCTCCTTGGGGAGCAGGTGCCAGGTTTCGTCGACCAACTGGTCGTTCTTAATGATTCGCTGCATAGACGCGCTCCTTGAAGGGATCAATGCCGATGCGGCGGAAAGTATCGATGAACTGCTCATCTTCGGTACGCTGCTCCACGTAGACGGTGATGATCTTCTCGATCACGTCGGGCATCGCATCCTGGGCGAAGGATGGGCCGAGGATCTGGCCGAGGCTGGCGTCGCGGCCGGAGCTGCCGCCCAGCGAGACCTGGTAGAACTCGGCGCCTTTCTTGTCCACGCCGAGGATGCCGATGTGGCCGATATGGTGATGGCCACAGGCGTTCATGCAACCGGAGATGTTCAGGTCGATGTTGCCCAGGTCGAACAGGTAATCGAGGTTGTCGAAGCGACGCTGGATGGCTTCGGCGATCGGGATCGACTTGGCGTTGGCCAGCGAGCAGAAATCGCCCCCCGGGCAGCAGATGATGTCGGTCAGCAAGCCGATGTTCGGCGTGGCCAGACCCAGCTCGCGCAGTTCGTGCCACAGTTCGAACAGCCTGGCCTGCTCTACGTCCGCCAGGATCATGTTCTGCTCGTGGGAGTTGCGCACCTCGCCAAAGCTGTAGCGATCGGCCAGATCGGCGATGGCGTCGAGCTGCTTGTCAGTGACGTCGCCAGGGGCCACGCCGGTACTCTTGAGCGACAGCGTCACGGCGGCGTAGCCGGGCTTCTTGTGCGCCACCACGTTGCGCTGGCGCCAGCGGCCGAAACCGGGATGTTCGGCGTCCAGCTGGGCGAGGGCGGTGTCCTGATCCTGCAGAGCCTTGTACTGCGGATCGACGAAGAACTTGCTGACGCGCTGCACTTCGGCTTCGGTCAGGGTGGTGGGGCCGTCTTTCAAGTGCGCCCACTCGGCGTTGACGCGCTCGGCGAATACTTCAGGCGTCAGCGCCTTGACCAGAATCTTGATGCGCGCCTTGAACTTGTTGTCGCGGCGGCCGTAACGGTTGTAAACCCGCAGGATGGCATCGAGGTAGCTCAGCAGGTGCTGCCACGGCAGGAATTCGTTGATGAAGCTGCCGACGATCGGCGTCCGGCCAAGGCCGCCACCGACCGAAACGCGGAAGCCCAGCTCGCCTGCATCGTTCTTCACCGCTTCCAGGCCGATATCGTGCACTTCGATCGCAGCGCGATCGCTCACTGCGCCGTTGACGGCGATCTTGAACTTGCGCGGCAGGAAGGCGAATTCGGGGTGGAAGGTGGACCACTGGCGGATGATTTCGCACCAGGGCCGCGGGTCGATCAGCTCATCACGAGCCACGCCGGCGAACTGATCGGTGGTGGTGTTGCGGATGCAGTTGCCGCTGGTCTGGATGGCATGCATCTGCACCGTGGCCAGTTCGGCGAGAATCTCGGGTACGTCTTCCAGCTCAGGCCAGTTGAACTGCACGTTGGTACGGGTACTGATATGGGCATAGCCCTTGTCGTAGCGACGAGCGATCTCTGCCAGCTTGCGCACCTGCGTCGAGGAAAGCAGGCCATATGGCACGGCAATGCGCAGCATGGGCGCGTAGCGCTGGATGTACAGGCCATTCTGCAGGCGCAGCGGGCGGAATTCCTCATCAGCGAGTTCACCGGCCAGGAAGCGGCGGGTCTGGTCGCGGAACTGCCGGACCCGATCCTCGATGATGTGTTGGTCGTACTGGTCGTAAACGTACATAAATGTCCTGTTCTCAGGCTGCTACAGCTTTCGCGCGCACGGCCGCGCACCCATTTAGGGAGGGCGGCACGATACCAGCTACTTGTTATGCGCAAAAGTGATGTTTGGGAATATGTTTAGAACTAAACCAAGCGAAATGGACTTACGGCCAACACGCCTTGAGCAACCTCGTTCCCTGGTCTTAACTGCGAGAAGAACAGGCTGCGACCGTAGCTGCTAGAGGAGAAGTCCCGTGAGAAATGACCAGCGCGACAGTGTTGTGGATGCCGCGGCGATATTTGCCTTGATCATGCTCGCCGTGGGAACGGCAATTTTCTGGGTCAGCCACCAATAGCGGCTACAGACCCGCCAGATAAAGCACGAGCTTGACCACACCCAGGACGATCAGCACGAACAGTACGGTGAACCCCACGCCGAGAATGATGAAGTGGCTGGGTTTGCCGTGGCTGAAGTCTCTTGCCCGGTTCTTGCCGCTTTGCACACCCAAGGCGGCGGCCAGCACACTGCCGAGCATTTGCCGCAATGTCAGGTTCTTTTCCTGCTCGTCGTTCATGGCTGCCTCGAATCAGGGTTTTCCGAAGTCTAGTCGAGTGATCCGAGGTCGGCGGAGCGTTGACCCGGGCAGCCCGCATCAAGGGGGGAGGAGGGCCGGCCATGCTGGCAGCCGGCCCTTTCGCTGGTCATTCGGCCTTGACCGAGATGGTCTTCGCTCCTTCACCAGTGCCGGGGTGCTTGGGCAGCGAAACACGTAGCACACCCTTGCCGAACTTGGCTTCGATCTGCTCGCGATCCACCCCGTCCGGCAGTGCGAAACTGCGCTGGAAACTGCCGAAGGAGCGCTCGGACAGGTGATAGCCGTCCTTCTCCTCCTTGTGCTCCTGGCGCTTTTCTCCCTTGATCACCAGGCTGTTGCCGACCAGCTTCACCTCGACATCCTTTTCATCGAGGCCAGGCAACTCGGCGGTGATTTCGAAGGAATTTTCCTTCTCGACCACATCTACCGCCGGCATCCGGCTGGGTCCGCCCTGCCAGAGAGGCGCCGTTTCCAGGCCGTGGCGACTGAAGGGCAGATGCCAGGGGCGATCGAACTCATCGAAAAGCCGGTCGACCTGTCGCCGCAGGGTGTCGAAGGGGCGCCATGGGTCTTGCGGTGCCGTCGGCACCTTCTTTTCATCCGTACTGACTGCAGGTTTGTTCGAAGCGTCGTTCATTTCACAAACTCCTGTAGAAGCTCGGGAAGGTCAGAGCGCATTTAGTGTTCTACCGGCGGGCAGATTGAAGTTTGATTCCGATCAACCCCGATCCACTCTCCGCGCGTCATTCAGCGTAGCGTCTTCCTGGCCAGCTACAAGACGCAGGCGGTCAGAGGCTCTCCTTGAACCAGTCCCAGAGTCCGAGGGAAAAATCGGGGAACAGATTGATGCCCAGCGCGGATTTGAGCAGGTAGAGGATTACCAGCCCGACCAGGGCGGAAAACAGCAGGAAGAGGGTCGCCAGCGCAGCCTTGGCGATCAGCGACAGGTTCTGCTGCGGGCGGGTCAGGTTGCGCTTGTTGCGCCCCGCGACGATCGCGAAATAGTAGTGATTGCGCCACAGCCGCACCGTGCCGCGTAGGTCGACCTGGTGCCTGACCCAGGAGCGTGCGCCGAACACACCGCGCAATGCCGCCAGCTGCTCCTCATTGAACGAATCACGCAGGTGCTCGGGCAGCCGCTGCTTAAGTCCACGAACGAAGGGGTCCTGGTCCAGCGGAGTGTCGGCGTAGGGCTTGGGGTAGGGCGAGCGCGGCTCGTCCGCTTCGGGTGAGGTCATGGCGGTGTAGTCGCTCCGGTAATGCGCATCAGAGCGCGGCGAGAAGGCTATGCAGACGGTCGAAGTCCGGTCGCTGCTCGATGTCGTCGTTCAGGCAGTGTCGTTGCAGATCCAGCAGGACATGCTGACGTGGATCGGTGTCTGGGCAGCGTTGCAGCAATTCTTCCAGCAGGCAACCGAAAGCGCGGGCTTCGATGCGCTTGAGGTGCTGTCCGGCTGCGCTGTCGGGCTCGAAGAAGGAGGCCGCGCCGAAATCGCTGAGCAGGCAGGCGCCACTCGGATCGACCAGCAGGTTGTGGGCATAGAGGTCGCCATGCAGGATGCCGCGGCGGTGCAGGTGAGCAACGGCGGACGCGACGCCGCTGGCGATGCGCAGGACCTGTTCGAGGCTGAAACGCTGCTCGGCACCGTAGCTGTCGCGCGTGCAGCTGGCCAGCGAGGGTGGCCCGGCCAGGGGCTGGAAGCCAGGGTCGACGAGATCCATCAGCAGGCCGGGCGTCAGCTCTGCGTGGTCGGCAAGTGGGCCGGCGACGTCGATCAGGTTGGCGTGACGGCCAGCCGCCACGCACGCGGCCATTTCGCTATGCGGCAGGCCGTCGCTGGTGACGTGTCCCTTGAACAGCTTCGCCGCCATGGGTCGCGGTGCCTGGCCGGGCACCTGCCATTGCGCTCGGTGAATGACGCCGGAGGCACCCTGGCCGAGCTGTTCATGCAGCACGACTTGCGTTCGAGCAATCGCGGGTAGCGAGTGGCGTGCAAGACTCGCGGCCTCGTTGGCGTCGCTGAAGGGGTTGCCGGCGAAGGCCAGCCAGCTCAGGCGCGGCAGTGTCAGCAGCCAGTCTGGCAGCAGCTGCAGGCGGTTGGCGGCGATGCGCAACAACTCCAGTTGGGTGCATTCGGACAGGGACAGCGGCAGGCTGGTCAGCCGGTTGCCGGCGAGCATCAGCTTCTGCAGCCTTCGGCAGTTGCCGATCTCGGCGGGCAGGCTTTCCAGCTGGTTATCGGTAAGGATCAGCCAGCGCAGAGCCGGCGGCAAGGAATCGGCAGGCAGATGACGAATACGATTGGCCTTGAAGCCGACCATTTCCAGCTGCGGGCAATCGCCGAGGCACTCCGGCACCTCGGTGAACGGGTTGTCCGAGCAGAACAGGATCCGCAGCTTGCGCAGCCGGGATAGGTCGGCTGGCAGGCTGTCGAGCTGGTTGCCCGAGAGGTTCAGCACTTCCAGCGTATCGGCGAGGCCGAAGATCGCGTCGGGAAAGACGTCAAGGCCGGCGGAAAGATCAAGGCGGCTGATGCCGGCCAGTTCGCCACGTTCGAGTTGTTCCAGGGTATGCATGCGGTGTTGCGCTTTCCTTGCTGAGATGAACACCGAAACGGCGTCTGCTACAGCGCTCCGACAGCCGTTGGCGAGGTGGGTTCAGGCCCGATCAGCGCGGCCGCCTGCGTCCGAGCACTTGCTCGGCGCGGGCGCGGAGCTGGCCGCAGCCGCCATCGATATCCTGGCCGGCCGAATTGCGCACCTTGGTCAGCACGCCGCGGCTGTGCAGATAGCGCACGATCTGCACGATGCGCTCACCCTCAGGCCGCTGGTACGCGTCGTCTTCCAGGCTGTTGTAGGGGATCAGGTTCATCACCGCATACTTGCCCTTGAGCAGGCGCAGGATACCGTCCATCTCCTCCTGGTTGTCGTTGATGCCCTTGAGCAGCGTCCACTGATACTGGATCGGGAAGCCTGTCGCGCGGGCGTAGGTCTCGCCAAGCTCGACCAGTTCCTCCGGGGCGATCTGCGGTGCGCGCGGCAGCAGCGCCTGGCGCAAGGCACCGTCGGTACTGTGCAGCGACAGCGCCAGGGCCGGCTTGACCCGTTGCTGCGGCAGGCGCTCGAACACGCGCAGGTCGCCTACGGTGGAAAACACCAGGTTCTTGTGACCGATGCCGCCCTCGGTACCGAGCAGGTCGATCGCCTCGAGTACGTTGTCGAGGTTGTGCGCCGGCTCGCCCATGCCCATGAACACCACCTTCTTCACCGGGCGGAAGCGGCGGGCGAGGGCGACCTGAGCAACGATTTCGGCACTGCCCAGCTGGCGCAGCAGGCCGCTCTTGCCGGTCATGCAGAACACGCAGCCCACCGCGCAGCCGACCTGGCTGGACACGCACAGTCCGTCGCGCGGCAGCAGCACGCTTTCCACCATCTGCCCATCGCCAAGCTCCACCAGCAGTCTTGCCGAACCATCGGCGGCCGGGTGCTCGGAGCGCAGGCGGGCCAGTGCGTCGATTTCCAGGCTCAGCGCCGGCAGACCTTCGCGCACGCTCAGCGGCAGGAAGTCCTCGGCCTGCTGCTGGCGCCGCCCGACATCGAGCGGCAGGCCCTTGAGCCAGGCGCGGGTCATCCGCCCGATATGACGGGGCTTGGCGCCGATATCGGCGAGGCGTTGCTGGAAGTCGGGGATGCGCATAGGGCGCGCATTCTAGCCGGGCTCACGCCGCGAAGCGACGGCAGAACGGCACGATACCGAGCAGCAGGACGGCGAGCAGTGCGAAGGCCATGCCCAGCGAGCTGAAATGGGCGACCATGCCCATCATCGCCGGGCCGGCGAGCACGCCGGCAAAGCCAATGGTAGTGGCGACGGTGACGGCCAGCTGCACCGGCATGCCGTCCTGCCGGCTCAACGAGGAGATCAGCACGGGCGAAACGTTGGCGCACCCCAGGCCGCACAACCCATAGCCGACCAATGCCAGCGCCCAGTGATCGGCAGTCAGGCTCAGACCGATGCCGAATGCCGCCAGCATGCCGCCGAAGGCGATGACCCGCGCCGTGCCTAGGCTGTTCACCAGCGGAGCGCCAGCGAAACGGGCGATGGTGACCATCAGCGCGAAGGCCGCATAGCCGAGCCCGCCTCTGGCGACTTCCAGGCCTTTCTCACCGGTCAGATAGAGCGCGCTCCAGTCCAGCACGGCGCCCTCGGCGAGGTACACGACGAAACACATCAGGCCGACCAGCATCACCAGCCCGGTCGGGCGGACGAAGGCGAGGCCGCCACCGGGCGCGCGATTCGGCAGGTAGCCGCGCGCAAGGGCCAGGTTCGCCGCCACGATCACGCCGATCATCATGAAGCTACCGACCTCCGGTGCCAGACCCAGGCTCAGCAGGCCGGTCAACACCAGCGCACCACTGATGGCGCCGAGGCTGTACATGCCGTGAAAATTGGACATCAGCCGGCGGCCGACAGCGGTTTCCACCAGCACCGCCTGAATGTTCATGATGACGTCGATGACGCCCAGGCTGCCGCCGAAACAGAACAGCGCCAGGCCCAGCCACCCGATCGAATCGGTCAGCGCCATGCCGGCCAGCGCCAGGGCCAGCAGCGCAACACTGCACAGCTGCACCGGGCGAATGCCCCAGCGGGCCACCAGGACGCCGGAAATGGGCATCCAGGTCAGCGAGCCGATCCCGATGCAAAGCAGCAACAGACCGAACACCGCATCGGTCATCTCGATGCGTTCACGGACGTAAGGCACCAGCGGCGCCCAGACGGAAAGACCGAACCCGGCCATGAAGAAACCGCAACGGGTCGCGTTGCGCACGATGGGGGCATCAATCTGAACGGTGTTACGAACCGCGAACATGGGCGGCGGACCTCGATAAGCAGGAAATGGATGTGCAGGAAAAGGCGCGACTGGGCGCCATCACCACACGGCCAGCAATCCGGTATCGAAGAGAAACAGCAGCCAACTTCCTGCGGGCAGGCTGACAGAGCAGGGACGTGACGTGCTGTACATGGCAGGAAGGAGACTTTCGGACAGGTCGGCAGAGCATACACAACCCGGTCCGTAGGACAACCCGCTCGCGGCGAGCGCGGTCAACCTCGGCGCATCAGGCCCAGGGCGATACCGATACGAGCGCCGATGTCGCCCGTCCACATGTCGATGGCCACGCCAAGCAGGATGCCCTGGGTCAGCCACTTGGGCTGCATGCCTTGTGCGGACCGGGATCGTCGGCAGGCCGGTTCCAGCGGTATGCATGCTATCGTTCTGCGCTTTGCCGCAAACCGTGTCGGAGCAGTTGATGAAGTTCATACACCAGCGCGAGCACCTTGAAGAAGGTGACATCGTCGTTATCCAGTGTTCGCAGACCTGCAATATTCGTCTGATGAACGACGCGAACTTTCGCAGCTTCAAGAATGGCGGCCGGCACACTTACCACGGCGGTGCGTTCGACCGTTTTCCAGCGAAGATCGTCGCGCCAAGCTCGGGTTTCTGGAACATCACCCTGGACACCGTCACTCGGCGCCCGATCAGCGTGACGCGCAAACCGAACCTCACCTATTCCATCAAGGTCATTCGACGGTCGGCGTCGCGTTCATAGACGCCGCGCCAGCCCGAAACCATCCCGCCGGAGCGAAGATTTGAGTCGTCGCTATCAAGAGCCCAGCCATGCGCCCACCATCAGCCGAGACGATCCGCGCGCAGGCGCGACGACGCGCGGCCATGAGCGCAAGCGTGTCACCCAGGCCCATCTCGGCATGCTGCTTTGGGCGCTGTTCGTCGGGCTTTCCTTTCCCGCGGTCGGGCTGCTCAGTGACGGGCTGCCCCCGCTGCTGCTGACGGCGATGCGCTTCGGCATCGCCGCGCTGGTTCTCGCGCCGCTGGCGTGGCGCCAGAGCGACGGGCGCCCGGGCTGGCGAACCCTGTTGCTCTATGCGGCCATGGGGCTCTGCCTGGCGGGCTTCTTCGGCACCATGTTCTGGGCGGCGCATCGGGTCAGTGCACTGTCCATGGCGACCCTGTTCGTCAGCGTGCCGCTGCTGGCGTACTGCCTCGGCCGGGGACTGGGCGTCGAACAGCGCACGGGCAGGCTGCTCGCCATTCTCGCGCTCGGGGCGAGCGGGGCTCTGGGGCTGGTCTGGGCCGAGAACGGCGGCGACTTCTCCGGGATGCAGCTGGGCTTCGGCGAGCTGGGTTTCTTCTTCGGCTGCGTCGCCTCGGCGCTCTATCCGGTGCTCAGCAAATGGGGGCTGGCCAACGGATCGTTGCCGACCCAGGCGGGCCTGCGCACTTTCTGGAGCCTGGTGGCGGGCGCTGTGCTGATCGGCCTGATGGGGGCGATATGGGAGCGCCCGGCGGCGCTGCTGCACATGAATCTGCTGGACCTGTTGCTGGTGACCTACCTGGGCGTGTTCTCCAGCGCGATGACCTTCTTCCTGCAGCAGCGCGCCACCAGCGCACTGACCCCCGGGGCGGTAACGGCCTACAGCTACCTGGTGCCCTTCGTCTCGATGCTGTTGCTGTTCTTCGATCAGCCCGCGCGCATGGGTTGGCACTGGCTGCCGGGCAGCCTGCTGGTCATCCTCGCCATCGGCCTGCTGCTGCGCCGGGACGGGCAGCCAAGCCGCTGAGGCGGTCAGCCATCCAGCAGCGCTCGTGTCCAGGCAATTGCCTGACGTTCGCGCTCGGCCCAGTCGCCAGCGATTTCAACGAACGGCTGCCGATGCTGCCGAAGCCAGTCACGGCATTGCTCGTAGAAGCGCTGCCTGTCGTCTAGATCCGGCTGGCAGCGCTGGCCGTCCGCATGCCACTCGGCGCCTGTGGGCGAGAGCAACAGGTGCTGGTGGTATTCGCGCGCCTGCAGTTCGGCTTCCAGCCAATCGGGGCAGTCGCCGAACAGCGTGCGGCTCCAGAGCATGTTGCTCAGCAGATGGGTGTCGAGGATCAGCAGATGCGGTGCGGCGGCCCGTGCGGCGTCTTCCCGGGCCAGTTGGCCGCGGGCAATGGCCGGGATGTCGGCCAGCGTCGTGTCGCGTTGCGTCCGCTCGATGTAGTGACGCACGTACTCGTCGACCAATAGACCGCCAAAGCGGCGTCGCAAGCGATCGGCCAGCCAGCTCTTGCCGGTGGATTCCGGTCCGGTGAGCACGACGACCTTCATCGGGCGGCCACCAGGGTCGCACGCCATTCACGCAGCCCCATCACCGCCAGTGCGGTGAACAGCGCGTAGAGCCCGGCCGTCAACCAGTAGCCCTGGAAGCTGAAGAAGCCGACAAACAAGGCATCGACCACGATCCACAGTGGCCAGCACTGCAGGCGCTTGAGTGCCATCCACAGCTGCGCGAGCAGGCTGAAGGCGGTCAGGCTGGCATCGATCCAGGGAAACGCCGCCTCGGTGAAGCGAGCCATTGCGCTGCCGAGCAGCAGGCTGCCTAGCACCGCCATGCCGATGCCGACCAGCACTTCCGGCCCGCTGGCCAGGCTCACGCGCCGGCCGTTTCCGTCGGTGCCGCGGGTCCAGGCCCACCAGCCATACAGCTGCATCGCCGCGAAGACGCCGTGCAACAGCACCTGGGAGTACAGCTTGGCATCGAAGAAAAACCACGCATACAGCGACACCATGCCCAGCCCGATGGGCCAGCACCAGCTGTTCTGCCGCACGGTCAGCCAGACGGCGACAACGCCCAGCAATGAGGCGATCAGTTCGAGAAGCGACATGGCGGTGACCGGTGGCGAAGAACGAGGGGCGCGATCATAACGGAGCCGGGCCTCGTCCGGATCGCGGCCGGCGAGATTGAACGACCCCGACATCGACCTGTCTTGGACAATGCAAAGGCGCAGCGGGAGGCTGGCCTGATGTCGAACGAGGCCGCGAGGCGATGGAATCGATCCTGAATGACCCAGGCAATGGCTGGTAGTCGCGGCGGCTGGCGAACAACGGATGGCTTATGAGTGATGCCGGAGCGCGGCACGGCAAGAATCGCAACATTCAATTTCTTCGTGGCCTGGCAATCGTGCTGGTGCTGCTGGCCCACGGCTCGGTCATGCTGATAGGTGCCGAGGCTGTCTGGTGGGATGGGGTGCTGCAGCGCTTCCTGCCGGGTGTCGGAGTCGACCTGTTCTTCCTGATATCCGGCTTCCTGATGGGTGCAACCTTCCTGCGCAAGCACAGGCAATTCGACGCGGCGGCGGTGTACGGGTTCTACAAGAAACGCATTCGCCGCGTGCTGCTGCCGACCTGGTTCTGGTCTGCGGTGGTATTGCTGTTCGCCGTGCTCGAGCCGCCACGCGGCGCACCCAGCTATTCGCTGGACACCCTGCTGGGCGTGACGGCGAGCGCGGCGTTCTTTCTCGCCAATGTGTTCAACGCGCTGCACGAGACGGATTTCGGCTACTTCTGGTCGATCGCCCTGGAAGTACAGTTCTACCTGCTTTTCCCGCTGCTGCTCCTGCTGGGCAGGGCGTTCTGGCCGGCGGTGATCGGCATCGTGCTGTGGTTCAGTTTTGCCAATCCGTTTGCGCCCGAGTGGCTGTTCCGAGCCAACGGGCTGTTCCTCGGCCTGTTGCTGTGGAAACTGTCGTCCCTGGAATCGTTTCGGTTGGTCGAACGGGACATCGAGGCGATGTCGCCTGTGAGCAAGGTGCTGGTGATGGGCCTGGCGGTGCTGGCGGCCAGCGTGCTGGCCATCGCGCTGGAGCCGTTCGCGTCGTTCCGCTGGGCGGCGACGACGCTGGTGTTGGCCGTTCCTTTCATGCTCGCGGCCTGTTCCGGCGAAGCCATCTTCGGCGCGCTCTCGCGCCCGCTGGAAGCCATAGGCCAGGTTTCCTTCTCGCTGTACCTCTGCCATATCCCGGTCTGGCTGCTGTGCATGCACTGGCTAGACGATCAGCCGGTGCTACCGCGCGTTGCGCTCTGCGTGACGGTCTCGCTGATCGTCGCCGGGCTCAGCTACCGGTATATCGAGCGACCGCTGACCGAAGGGGCGGTATCGCGTGAACCGGCGATTGACGAGGTGGGCACCCGCGCAGCCGTCCGCAGCCGTTGACGGATGGGGCGCCTAGCTGGGGGCGCCTCGACGGGTGCGCTGAGGTGCAGTGGACTACTCGTCCTCGTCCTCGTCCTCGCCGCCAATGGCGCTGAGGCATTGCAGGCGGTGCGGGCCTTCCAGCAGCCAGCTTTCATCTTCGGCGTCGCGCTGTGCCTCCATGATCTGGTTGTAGCTGAACCGCCACTGGCGGCGGGTCCGGCCGTCCACCAGGTCGATGGTCAGCAAGGTGGCCTCGCTGGCGAACGGCTGGTTGGCTTCGGCGGCTGCGTCGGCCTGATCCAGCACGGCTTCGTCGAGCGCGAACTGCCACGCGTGCAGGCCGTCGATGATCAGCATGTCGGCATTTTCGAGTTCGTCGATCAGCCAGGGTGTTTCCGATGACATGGTGCACTTGCTCCGTGGATCGAACGCAGGCGTCGGGAGACGCCCGCGTCGAGATCAGTTGTCGTAGCCCAGGTTCGGCATCAGCCAGCGCTCACTGATGGCCAATTCCTGGCCCTTGCGCTGGCTGTAGCTTTCCACCTGATCCTTGTCGATCTTGCCGACAGCGAAATACTGCGCCTCGGGATGGGCGAAGTACCAGCCGCTGACCGCCGCGGTGGGCAGCATGGCGTAGTGCTCGGTGAGCGTGACCTGGCTGATGCCGTCGGCATCCAGCAGCTGGAACAGCGTGCCCTTCTCGGTGTGGTCCGGGCAGGCCGGGTAACCGGGGGCAGGGCGGATGCCCTTGTACTGCTCGCGGATCAGTTCCTCGTTACTCAGCCGCTCGTCAGGCGCATAGCCCCAGTAGTGCTTGCGCACCTGCTCGTGCAGCCATTCGGCACAGGCCTCGGCGAGGCGGTCGGCCAATGCCTTGACCATGATCGAGTTGTAGTCGTCGCCCTTGTCCTGATAGGCCTTGGCCAGTTCCTCGGCACCGATGCCAGCGGTGCAGATGAAACCGCCCACGTAGTCGGTGATGCCGGTGCTCTTCGGTGCCACGAAGTCGGCCAGCGACAGGTTTGGCTTGGCGTCCGGCTTGATGGTCTGCTGGCGCAGGTGGTGCAGGGTGGCCAGCTTCTCGCCGTTGTCACCGTACACTTCCAGGTCATCGTCCTGGATCTGGTTGGCTGGCCAGAAGCCGAACACCGCACGTGCGCGGATCAGCTTCTCGTCGACCAGCTTTTTCAGCATGGCCTGGGCATCGTTGAACAGCGAGGTGGCCGCTTCGCCAACCACCTCGTCCTCGAGGATGCGTGGGTACTTGCCGGCCAGGTCCCAGGCGATGAAGAAAGGCGTCCAGTCGATGTAGTCGACCAGGGTGCGCAGATCGATGTCTTCCAGCACCTGGCGGCCTGTGAAGCTAGGCTTGACCGGGATGTAGCCGCTCCAGTCGAACGGCGGCTTGTTGGCGATGGCATCGAGGTAGCTTAGGCGTTCGGTGCGCGCACTGCGGTTGGCGGTGCGCTCGCGGATCATCGCGTACTCTTCGCGGGTCTTGTCGACGAACGCCGGCTTGAGTTCCTTGGACAGCAGGGTGGTGGCCACGCCGACTGCACGCGATGCATCGGTGACATAGACCACTGCATCGTTGCTGTACTGCGGGTCGATCTTCACCGCGGTGTGCGCCTTGGAGGTGGTGGCGCCGCCGATCATCAGCGGCAGGCTGAAGCCCTGGCGCTGCATTTCCTTGGCCACATGAACCATTTCGTCCAAGGAGGGGGTGATCAGCCCAGAGAGGCCGATGATGTCGCACTTCTCGGCGATGGCGGTCTGCAGGATCTTTTCCGCCGGCACCATCACGCCCATGTCCACCACGTCGTAGCCGTTGCAGCCCAGTACCACGCCGACGATGTTCTTGCCGATGTCGTGCACGTCGCCCTTGACGGTCGCCATGAGGATCTTGCCCTTGGCTTCCGGCTTGTCGCCCTTTTCCGCCTCGATGAAGGGGATGAGGTGTGCCACGGCCTGCTTCATCACGCGGGCGGACTTGACCACCTGGGGCAGGAACATCTTGCCCGCGCCGAACAGATCGCCCACCACGTTCATGCCGCTCATCAGCGGGCCTTCGATCACCTCGATGGGGCGTGCGCACTGCTGGCGGCACTCCTCGGTGTCCTCCACGATGAAGGCGGTGATGCCCTTGACCAGCGCGTGCTCGAGGCGCTTGTCCACCGGCAGACTGCGCCATTCCTCGGTCTCGGCTTCCTTGACCGAGCCATCGCCCTTGTACTTGTCGGCGATCTCCAGCAGCGCCTCGGTGCCGCCGGCGCTGCGGTTGAGCACCACGTCCTCGACCGCGTCGCGCAGCTCCTTCGGGATCTCGTCGTAGATCTCCAATTGGCCGGCGTTGACGATGCCCATGGTCAGGCCCGCCTTGATCGCATGGAACAGGAACACCGAGTGGATCGCTTCGCGCACCGGGTTGTTGCCGCGGAAGGAGAAGGACACGTTGGACACGCCGCCCGAGGTCAGGGCATAGGGCAGGTTGTCGCGAATGAAGGCGCAGGCTTCGATGAAGTCGACGGCGTAGTTGTTGTGCTCTTCGATGCCGGTGGCGATGGCGAAGATGTTCGGGTCGAAGATGATGTCTTCCGGCGGGAAGCCCACCTCGTTGACCAGGATGTCGTAGCTGCGCTGGCAGATTTCGCGCTTGCGTGCAGCGGTATCGGCCTGGCCGGCTTCGTCGAAGGCCATCACCACCACCGCGGCGCCGTAGCGCTTGCACAGGTGGGCGTGGTGTTTGAACTGCTCGACGCCTTCCTTCATGGAGATGGAGTTGACGATGCCCTTGCCCTGGATGCACTTGAGGCCCGCCTCGATCACTTCCCACTTGGAGGAGTCGATCATGATCGGCACGCGGGAGATGTCCGGCTCGCCGGCGATCAGGTTGAGGAAGGTGACCATGGCCGCCTTCGAATCCAGCATGCCCTCGTCCATGTTGATGTCGATCACCTGGGCGCCGGCTTCCACCTGCTGCAGGGCCACTTCCAGCGCCTCGGTGTAGTTCTCCTCGCGGATCAGACGGGCGAACTTGGCCGAACCGGTGATGTTGGTGCGCTCGCCGACGTTGACGAACAGTGAACTGCGGTCGATGGTGAAGGGCTCCAGGCCCGACAGGCGGCAGGCCTTGGGAATGTCCGGGATCACGCGCGGCGGGTACTTGGCCACCGCCTCGGCAATCGCCTGGATATGCGCCGGCGTGGTGCCGCAGCAGCCGCCGATGATGTTGAGGAAACCGCTGGCGGCGAACTCCTCGACCACCGCGGCCATTTCTGCCGGCGTTTCGTCGTATTCGCCGAAGGCATTGGGCAGGCCGGCGTTGGGGTGGGCGGACACGTGGGTGTCGGCCTTGTTGGCCAGCTCTTCCAGATAAGGGCGCAGGTCCTTGGCGCCCAGGGCGCAGTTCAGGCCTACGGAGATCGGCTTGGCATGGCGCACCGAGTTCCAGAACGCCTCGGTGGTCTGGCCTGACAGCGTGCGGCCGGAGGCGTCGGTGATGGTGCCAGAGATCATGATCGGCAGCTCGACGCCATCTTCCTCGAATACCTGCTGCACGGCGAAGATCGCCGCCTTGGCGTTCAGCGTGTCGAAGATCGTTTCGATCAGAATCAGGTCGGCGCCGCCCTCGATCAGGCCACGGGTGGCTTCGATGTAGTTCTCCACCAGCAGGTCGAAGGTGACGTTGCGGTAGCCGGGGTTGTTGACGTCCGGCGAGATGGAGCAGGTGCGGCTGGTCGGGCCGAGCACGCCGGCGACGAAACGCGGGCGATCCGGCGTCTCGGCGGTCTTGGCATCGGCCACTTCCCGAGCCAGGCGCGCACCTTCCACGTTCAGCTCGTAGACCAGTTCTTCCATGCCGTAGTCGGCCTGGGAGACCCGGGTGGCATTGAAGGTGTTGGTTTCCAGAATGTCGGCGCCGGCATCGAGATAGGCCTTCTCGATGGCCTGGATGACGTCGGGGCGGGAGAGCAGCAACAGGTCGTTATTGCCCTTCACGTCGCTCGGCCAATCGGCGAATCGCTCGCCCCGGTAGTCGGACTCCTCCAGCTTGTAGCTCTGGATCATGGTTCCCATACCACCGTCGAGAATCAGGATGCGCTGGCTGAGCGCGTGCTGGAGGGCCTGAAGTCGGGCGATGCGAGCGGACATGGGAACTACCTGAAAAGCGGGAACGAAAAGAGCGCGAATGATAGCAAAGCTGCATGCTTTTTTAGCTGTCGCGCATTTGCATGAAGATTATTCAGGTTAGGCAGGCAGGCGGCGTTTGTCGTGCACGCATAGAATGCAGGGTCACTTTCAGGCGTTCGTTTCATGTCCCACCGTTTCTGGCTCGGCTGTCTGTTCCTGCTCATCGGCAGCGCTGCACAGGCCGAAGTCCTCTCCTATCAGCGCGATATCCAACCGATCTTCACCGCCAAGTGCGTGGCCTGCCATGCCTGCTATGACTCGCCGTGCCAGCTCAATCTGGGCAGCGGCGAGGGTGCCGAGCGTGGTGCGAACAAATTGCCGGTGTACAACGGCGTACGCTCCAAGGCCCAGGCCCCGACTCGCCTGTTTTTCGACGCCGAAGGCGAGCAGGCCTGGCGACGCAAAGGCTTTCATTCGGTGCTCGACGCCCAGGGCGGTCAGGCGGCGCTGATGGCGCGCATGCTGGATCTGGGTCGCAGCCAGCCGCTGACGCCCAATGCCAAGCTGCCTGCGGAGCTGAATATCGGCATCGACCGGGAGAACAACTGCCCGTTGCCCGACGAGTTCGATGGCTATGCTCGCAAGACCCGGCACGGCGGCATGCCTTTCGCCGTGACCGGCCTGAGCGATCAGGAATACGCCACGGTGCAACGCTGGCTGGAGCAGGGCGGCGCGGTCGAGCCTCGACAGCTGCAGCCCTCGGCCCGGGAAGCGACGCAGATCGAACAGTGGGAACGCCTGCTCAATACGCCAGGCCCGCGCGGCAGCCTGGTCGCGCGCTGGCTCTATGAGCACCTCTTTATTGCCCATCTGTATTTCGAGGGAGGCGAACCCGGTCACTTCTATCAGTTGGTGCGTTCGCGTACGCCCAGCGGCGAGCCGGTCGATGCGATCGCCACGCGACGGCCGAATGACGATCCGGGTACCCGTTTCAGCTACCGCCTGCGGCCCATCAGCGACGTGATCGTGCACAAGACGCATATCACCTATCCCTTGAGTGCGACGAAGCTGGCGCGGGTCAGAGCGCTGTTCTTCGCAGGCGACTGGACCGTCGAATCGCTACCCGGTTATGGCGCGAATCACCGGGCCAATCCGTTCAAGACCTTCCAGGCGATTCCTGCCGAGGCGCGATACCAGTTCATGCTGGATAACGCTGAGTACTTCGTGCGCACCTTCATTCGCGGCCCGGTCTGCCGAGGCCAGATCGCCACTGACGTCATCCGCGACAACTTCTGGGTGTTCTTCCAGGACCCGCAGCACGATCTCTATGTCACCGATCGGCGCTTTCGTGAGCAGGCCACACCGCTGCTGGCCATGCCGGGGCAGTTCGACGAAATGGGCGACCTGCTGGCGTTCTGGAAGACCTATCGCGTGAAGCGCAACCAGTACGAGCAGCTGCGCACCAAGGCTTACGCCAATGCACCGGCCGATTGGCCGCAGATCTGGGCAGGTAACGAGAACGCCTTGCTCAGCGTGTTCCGCCAGCATGACAGCGCCTCGGTGCGCAAAGGGCTGATTGGCGAAATTCCGCAGACGCTCTGGTGGATGGACTATCCGCTGCTGGAGCGCACCTATTACCAGTTGGTGGTCAACTTCGACGTGTTCGGCAATGTGTCCCACCAGGGCCAGACGCGGCTGTATTTCGACCTGATCCGCAACGGCGCCGAGCTCAACTTCCTGCGGCTGCTGCCACCTGCATCGCGTCAGGCCATCCTGGATGATTGGTACGAGAAAAGCGGTCAGCTCAAGCTGCTGCTGGCCTACACATCGGTCGACCGCGCGACACCCACACAGCTTGCGCTGGAAAGTGGCGATCCCAAGCGCGCGTTCGCCCGGCAGCTGCTGGCGCGGCACGCGGGTATCAACGCCGCTCCCGATCCGATCAACCGCTGTCAGGGCACGCACTGCTATCGCGACCACCAGCCGGCCGAGCTGCAGCGTGTCGAACAGGCGCTCAGCCGGCTGACCAACCGGATGGCGGCCGGTATGCCTGCCATCCTGCATCTGCCCGAGGCGACCCTGGTGCGGGTCGAGTACGCCGGGGACCGCCGGGAAATCTACAGCCTGCTGCGCAACCGGGCTCACAGCAATGTGGCGTTCATGTTTGGCGAGTCGCTGCGTTGGCAGCCGCGCCTGGATACCCTGACAGTCTATCCGGGCATCCTCAGCAGCTACCCGAACTTCATCTTCAACCTGCCGGCGGCGGACGTCCCGACCTTCGTTGCGGCGATGGAGCAGGTGAAGGCGGGCGCCGATCTCGAGCGGCTGGTCGAGCGCTGGGGCATCCGCCGCAGCCATCCGCAGTTCTGGCACTACTTCAACGATCTGACGCGCTATCTCGAGGAGACCGAGCCGGTAGAGGCCGGCGTTCTGGACATGAACCGTTATGAAAACCTCTAGCAGGCGTTCCAGGGCGATCCACGGAACGTGGAACTTGAAATCCGATAGTCCGACTAAAATACTAGGACTTAACCGTGGCAGTGGTTTGACGTACACTGCCACGCATGTCTGCGAGGAGTTCCCATGAGCGCGATCACCATTACCGAAGCTGCACACGATTATCTGGCCGACCTGCTCGCGAAGCAGAACACCACCGGCATCGGAATTCGCATCTTCATCACCCAGCCCGGCACGCCCTACGCGGAAACCTGCATCGCCTACTGCAAGCCCGGTGAAGAAAAGCCGGACGACATCGCCCTGGCACTCAAGAGCTTCACTGCCTGGATCGACGGTACCAGCGAGCCATTTCTGGAAGACGCACTGGTCGACTACGCCACCGACCGCATGGGTGGCCAGCTGACGATCAAGGCGCCGAACGCCAAGGTGCCGATGGTCAACGAAGACAGCCCGATGAACGAGCGCATCAACTACTACCTGCAGACCGAGATCAATCCGGGACTGGCCAGCCACGGCGGCCAGGTAACGCTGATCGATGTGGTCGAGGAAGGCATCGCCGTGCTGCAGTTCGGTGGCGGTTGTCAGGGCTGCGGCCAGGCGGACGTGACCCTGAAAGAGGGTATCGAGAAAACCCTGCTGGCCCGGATTCCCGAGCTCAAGGGCGTGCGCGACGTGACCGATCACACCAACCGCGAGAACGCCTATTACTGATGGCGGCGGCCCGGCGGCGGCGTCCGCCGGGCCGTTCGGCAGGTTTCCAGGCAAAATGCCACTATTTTGCCTTCATGGGGCACACAGCGTCCTTGTCCTGCGATAAGCTCTTGCGCCTAGGTTGTCCGGGCAACGAGAGCTCGTACCATGTCTGCCATTTCCCTGTTGATCTGCGATGACTCAGCCCTCGCGCGCAAGCAGCTGCTGCAAGCGCTGCCAGCTGGCTGGCCGGTAACCGTCTGTCAGGCGGCGACCGGCTTGGAAGCGCTGGAGCGGATTCGCCAGGGTGGCGTCGACGTGATGCTGCTCGACCTCACGATGCCGGAGCTGGACGGCTATCAGGTGCTTGCGCAGCTGCGCGAAGAACAGCTCCAGTGCAAGACCATCGTCATCTCCGCGGATATCCAGGATGAGGCCGTGCGCCGCGTGCTGGCACTCGGCGCGCTGGCCTTCATCAAGAAACCCGCCGATCCGGTGCATCTTCATCAGACGCTGGCGAGCCTCGGCCTGCTGGACGATGTGTCGTCATTCATCGGTCGCGTCGAGGGCGGCCGGATCAGCTTCCGCGACACCTTCCGTGAAGTGGTCAACGTCGCCATGGGTCGCGCCGCTGCGCTGCTGGCGCGGGTGCTGGGCGTATTCATCCAGTTGCCGATACCCAACGTGAACATTCTCGAGGTCGGCGAGCTGCACATGGCGCTGGCCGATGCGGCCCGTGGCGACAAGCTTACGGCGGTATGCCAGGGCTACATCGGGGGTGGCATCGCCGGTGAGGCACTGCTGCTGTTCCATGACTCGGAAGTCGCCGACATGGCACGCCTCATGCGCCGGCAGGACTACCTGGAGATGGAGATGCTGCTGGATCTGTCGAGCCTGCTGATCAGCGCCTGTCTGAGTGGCATCGCCGAGCAGATCGAGGTGGTGTTCTCCCAGGGGCACCCGCAGGTGCTGGGGCAGCATGCATCCATCGACGAGCTGATCCGGCTCAACAGCGCACGCTGGAAGAAAACCCTGGCGGTGGAGATCAGCTACAGCCTGGAAGGGCATGACATCCACTTTGACCTGCTGTTGTTGTTCACCGAAGATTCGGTCGAGCTGCTGACCCGCAAGCTCGCCCACCTGATGGAATGAGCATGAGCAATTCCGCCGAGTTGAACGAACTTCACTGGCTGCTGGCCATCGTCCAGAGCATCGACGTGGGTGTCGTGGTACTGGACCGCGACTATCGCGTCGAGGTCTGGAACACCTTCATGGAGAATCGCTCCGGTCTGCACCCCGAAAAGGCCCGCGGCCAGACGTTCTTCAACCTTTTTCCCGAAGTGGATGAGGACTGGTTCCGGCGCAAGGTGGAAAGCGTCATGACCCTCGGCACGCCGTCGTTCACCATCTGGGAACAACGGCCGTACCTGTTGCGCTTCAAGAACTACCAGCCGATCACCGGGCTGGAAGACTTCATGTACCAGAACACCACGCTCCTGCCGCTCAAGGGCATCAATGGCAGCATCGACCAGGTGTGCCTGATCATCTATGACGTCACCGATGTCGCGGTCAACCGCCGCCAGCTGCAGGCGGCAAACGCCGAACTGCAGCGTCTGTCGAGCACCGATCGCCTGACAGGTCTGTACAACCGCGGGCACTGGGAAGAAATGCTGCGCCTGGACTACGCCCGTCATCGCCGCTACGACAGCCAGGCCGCGCTGGTCATGTTCGATATCGACCATTTCAAGTCGATCAACGATACCTACGGGCATCAGGTCGGCGACGCGGTGATTCAGCAGGTCGCGGAGCTGATCCGCGAGAACCTGCGCGATTCCGATGTGGCGGGCCGTTATGGCGGTGAAGAGTTCGTCGTGCTATTGCCGGACACCGACAAGCAGGGTGCGCTGACCTTCGCAGAACGACTGCGGCATGCGGTGGAGAGCCATGAGGTGCATCATGAGCAGCATCGCATTCGCTTCACCATCAGCCTCGGCGTGGCCGACCTCAGCGTGCCCAGCAGCAGCCATGCACAGCTGATCGAGTGGGCGGACTCCGCGCTCTATGCCTCCAAGGCGGCAGGGCGCAATCGCGTCACCCTGCATCAGCACTGACCGCGTCGAAGCTGACGCTCAATCGGCCGCTTTGCGCAGAAACGCAAGCAGGGCGACTTCCTCGGCGCTCAGCCATTTGCGCTTGCGCGCTACCCGTAGCTTGACCAGCTCCCCATCGCTGAAGGCTTGCAGAATCGCCGGATGGATATAGCACTGGCGACAGACCGCCGGGGTATTGCCCAGCTGGCTCGCGACCTGCTTGACGGTTTCCACCAGGTTCTGTCGCGCGACACTTGCCGAGGATGCGTCGAGCTTGCGCAACCGTTCCAGCGCCAACGCGCTGCCGGCCCAGGTCCGATAGTCCTTGGCGGTGAAATCGCGGCCGGTCATTTCCCGTAAATAGAGATTCACGTCGTTGGAGCTGACTGCACGGCGTTGGCCATCCTCATCCAGATACTGGAACAACTGCTGGCCCGGTAGCTCCATGCAGCGGCGCATGAGCCTGGCCAGGCGCCGGTCGCGCAGCGTCACCTCGTGCTCCACGCCACTCTTGCCGCGGAAATGGAAGCGGACCGCGGTGCTGCTAACGTTCACGTGGCGCGTGCGCAGTGTGGTCAGGCCGTAGGACCGGTTGTCCCTGGCGTAGC
The DNA here is from genome assembly GCF_000219605.1 of Stutzerimonas stutzeri. NCBI lineage: Bacteria > Pseudomonadati > Pseudomonadota > Gammaproteobacteria > Pseudomonadales > Pseudomonadaceae > Stutzerimonas > Stutzerimonas stutzeri. The sequence continues at coordinate 2,250,361 of NC_015740.1, read as the reverse complement.
GGGAATTGCCGATGCGAATCAGGGTCGATTCGAGCAACGTGACCACCAGCGCCATGACCTTGTCGCGTGGCATGCCGGGCAGGGCCAGGTGCTTTTCCAGATCGCGGCGCAGCTTGGGCAGGGCTTCGCCGAACTCCAGCATGCGCTCGTACTTGTCGCTGTCGCGGATTTCCCGCCAGCGCGGATGGTAACGATACTGCTTGCGTCCGCGGGCATCGCGTCCCGTGGCCTGGAGATGCCCTTGCGGGTCGGGGCAGATCCAGACGTCCCGATAGGCCGGGGGGATCGCCAGTTTGTTGATCCGGCGAATCTCTTCTTCATCACGGATGCGCTCGCCGCTCGGAGCGAAATAGGCGAACTTTCCACGCGCTGTCGGCGGCGGATGCCTGGCTGCGCATCGTCCACATAATGCAGGTCGGGTGGCAGGGTAGGGCAAAGCAGCGTGCCGGTGTCGGCGGTTTCGTCCAGCGGGACAGGGAGGGTGCCCTCGGCCAGGGGTGGCGGTTCCGTCGCAGTGTCGTGGCGCATGGATGGCGGGTCCCCGCTAGGCCTCGCCAGGGAGCTGGCGAGGCGATGGAATGGGCTCAGTTGTCCTTTTCTGTACTGTTGCGCATCAACAGGCGAATTGCCGCGACAAGTTCGTCGACGGCCTCGCGATAGAGTTCGGGCTTCGCTTCGGTCTCCGCCTGGTCGGCGTGCTTGCGCGCGGTTTCGAGGTGATCGTTGATCGATGAGTAGTCGCCAAGCATGGTCTGCTCCTGCTGTTGATCGGGAAGGTAGCCGGCCGTTGCGCATGGACGCGAACCGCCTCTATTAACTGACCGGCAGGAGCATTGGCGGTTCGTACCGTGCATCAGCGCGAGCGGCGGGTGGAAAGCGCCTTCGACCAGGTCGGATTGGAGCACCGCGGGCATCGCAGCGCTTGCTGGCTTTCCAGCGCCTGCGGAAAGCCGCAGCGGTTGCAGGCATACATGCCCGATGCCGGGATCTGCCGGAAGACCGGCCGGTACTCGGGCGGTAAAACCGAGAGCCCGGGGCGTACCGCTTCCGGCTCATGAAAGAACAGGCTCACGTTGCCGTCGTTTTCCAGTATGCCGAGTCTGACCTGGCCGAGATGCTCCACGCCCTGCTGGCGCAGCTCCATGAAGAACTCGTCCGCCGAAATGTTCATGCTGTCGAGGCTGCGCAGTTCGTAGATGCCGTCGCGAATGATGGTGACGGGTTTGCCTTCCAGCCACACGCCGAACCGCGGGCTGCGGCTCATCAGAAACACCGTCAGGCGGTACAGCGCCAGCAGCGTGGCGAATACGGCCGCAACCGGCAGCAGCGGAACATCGTCGTAAAAGGAGACGTCTCCCGCCGCCGAGCCGAGGGTCAGGATGATCACCAGCTCGAACACCGACAGCTGCCGTATGCCTCGGCGTCCGCTCACCTTGAGGAAGACGAATACCGCGATAAAGGCAAGCAGCGCCCGTAGCGCCACTTCCGCAACGAACATCAGCGGAAACTCATGCAGAAGCATGCGCTGCAGATCAAAGGGGGTCATCTGGGATCGTCCTTCCGAGAAGCCGGCGCATGGCCGGCAGGCATAGCATTCGACCTATTCTGAAACGTCAGCGTCGACGAATGCAGGCCGCAGTCACTCCGCCGCCGCTACCTCGAATTCCAGATCGATGCCATCGCCAGTGCCATCTCCGACCACCGAACCGACGGCGGGCTTGCGTGTGACCTTGCGCCCTTCGTAGGCCTCGCTCAGATGGCGCTGAGCGATCTCGCTGATGTGATCGATCAGCCCGGGCATCTGGACGTCGCGCGGGACAATGAAGTGCAGCTTGACCGCTTGGGCGCTGGAGCCCTGAGGCAGGTCAGCGAGCCCGCAGCTCTGCCACTGATCGTTCACGTACGCTTCTGCACCTTTCATGGTTTTCTCCTGTTTCGCTCGTTGGTGTTGAGACCGCCAAACGGGCGAATGGGTCAGTCGCGAACGGTGCGTGCCGCCAAGCGCTGGGCATGAAAAAAGGCCTGGAGCGTTGGCTGCAGGCCTTGATTCGTGCTGCCCATCGTTATTCAGGCATGTGCCAGGGCGAGAAATGAGCACCGTCGCGGCTTAGCTGCGCGCGGGTCTTTTCCAGGGTTTCGCCCAGTTTCACCGGGTCGGTGAATACGCTGCTGGACATCTTGCAGCGGCCGAGCAGTCGGGCTTCGTCGCGATCGACGACGGTGATGCTGACTTCACCGTTACCTTCGGGCAGCGTCCAGGCGACGCACTGGAAAGGCTTGAACGCACGGTCGGTGATCAAAAGGGCTTCGTTGATACGCAGCGGGGTGTGCATGGGGCATGTCTCTCTGTGTGATACCCAAAATACCTACAGCCAAGCTCGTTGGCGTTGGCCTTACATTGCAGTTGATGTACCCAGAGGACTGGCGAGTCACATGCGAGTTCGAAAAAATTTGAAGGCCTTTGCAATTAGCCAAAGGTATAAGGCTGGCGGTTCTCCGGCAGTCGTTCGGTAAGCGGACTTAAGTCGCTGGAAATACGGGAAAAACCGTTTTCGGCAGAACGAATGCGGTTGTTCTCGCCAGGTCACGGAAAAATCCGGCTGCGACAACCTGTCGCGAATGGCGCGGTCGTTCAGCTGGTGTGTTTCGGCCTCACCATGGTGCCGAGAGGAGGGGGTGTGCCAGAGGATGGTGCCGTGCGGCTCGCCCACGCTGGGCGAGCCGCAGAGGCGGTCAGACGCGGAACTGGCTCAGCAGGCGATTCAGCTGACCGGCGAGTTCGCCGAGTCGCTTGCCGGCTTCGCTGGATTGCTCGGCGGCCAAGGTGCTTTCCTGCGCGAGTCCGGCGGTCTGGGTCACGTTCTGGTTGATGTCTTCCACCACGTGGGACTGCTGCAGCGTTGCGCTGGCAATGGAGGCGTTCAGGCCGGAAAGGTTGCGCAGCGCCTGGGCGATCTCACCGAGACTTTCGCCGGCCTGACTGGCTTGCTCGACGGTGAGCTGGGAGGCGCGATTGCTTTCCATGATGACGTTCACCGCGGCGCCGGAGTTCTTCTGCAGGCGTTCGATCATGCTGTGAATCTCGGCAGTCGACTGCTGGGTGCGCTGCGCCAGCAGGCGGACCTCGTCGGCCACCACGGCGAAGCCACGGCCTTGTTCGCCGGCACGGGCAGCCTCGATCGCGGCGTTGAGTGCGAGCAGGTTGGTCTGCTCGGCGATCGAGCCGATCACCTCGAGCACCGAACCGATCTTGGTGGTTTCGTCGGCCAGCGACTGGATCACATCCACCGCCTGGCCGATGGTTGCCGACAGCGCGTCGATCTGCTGCAGGCTCGTTTCGATGTTGCGTTGTCCCTGGCCAGCCTGGTTTTCCGCGCTGCCCACTTCGGTGGAAGCGTGTTCGGCATTCTTCGCCACTTCCTGCACAGCGTACGTGACTTCGTTGACCGCGGTGGCGACCTGTTCCATCTGCAGCATCTGCTGCTGACTTTGCTCATGGGCCTGGCTGGACAGTTCGCTCAGCGCGCGGGACGACTGGTCCAGCGCGCCGGAAGTCTCGAACAGCTGGCCGACGACGGTGCGCAGCTTCTGGGTGAAGCGATTGAAGTCGCGCCCCAGGGTGGTCAGCTCATCGTTGCCGGAGACGTCCAGCGTGCGGGTCAGGTCGGCTTCGCCGCTGGCAATATTGGCCATGGCCGCCATGGTATGGCGCAGCGGTCGGACGATGCTGCGAATCAGGATGGCGACCAGAACCGCCATGATTGCCGAGATCAGCAGGCCGATCAGCGAGAAGCGCGTCAGGTAGTTCCAGAACTCCTGCTCGACGTCGTCCACATAGATGCCGGAACCGATGATCCAGCCCCAGGGTTTGAACAGCTGCACGTAGGAGATCTTCGGAACCGGGTTCTCTTCACCGGGCTTGGCCCACATGTAGTCCACCAGTCCGGCGCCGTCACGCCGGGCAATGGCGACCATCTCGTTGAACAGCTCCTTGCCTTCCGGGTCCTTGATCTTCGACAGATCCTGACCGTCGAGCTTCGGCTGCATCGGATGCATGATCATCTTCGGGCCGAGATCGTTGATCCAGAAGTAGTCCTGACCGTCGTAGCGGAGCAGGCGAATCTGCTCGATGGCGGCCTGCTGAGCGTCGGCCGTGGTCATGGCTCCGCTGGTTTCGAGCTTGTGGTAGTGCTCGAACACACCGGCGGCTGCTTCCACGACGTTGCGGGTCGCTTCCTGCTTGCCGCGGTACAGGTCGGAGCGGACTTGCTGAATCATCAGCATGCCGAGAATGAACAGCATGACCACGGCGACCACGGGGATCAGCCAGAGGCGCTTGCTGATGGGGACATTGCGCAGCAGATTCATGAATAGGCTCCTGAGGTTTCTTTCTTATCGTTGTATCTGACGGGTCGGTGCTAGCGCATCGCTCCGACCTCTCATAGCGGTCGTGCCGCGGCACTCTGAGTAGCTTTTCGGCCGCGCGTGGCTAAAAATGAGCCCCCTTTTGTCGTCCGTCGAGGAATTTAATTCTCCTGGACGAGTCAGAACAGCCGGCCAGATGGCTTTCTGACATATACCTTGGTTGCATTGAGTCGCGATGGACTGCATCGCTGTAGGGGAATAGATGGATCTTTGGGTTGCGATTCAGGCGCTGATCTTGGGTGTCGTCGAGGGGATTACCGAATTTCTTCCGGTCTCCAGCACCGGTCACCAGATCATCGTGGCGGATCTGATCGGCTTTGGCGGCGAACGCGCGCTGGCCTTCAATATCATCATTCAGCTGGGGGCGATCCTCGCGGTGATCTGGGAGTATCGGCGCAAGATCATCGACGTGGTGGTCGGCCTGCCCAAGGAGCGTCAGGCACAGAAGTTCACCGTCAACCTGCTGATTGCCTTCATGCCGGCCGTGGTGCTCGGCGTCGCCTTTGCCGATCTGATTCACGAATACCTGTTCAACCCGATCACCGTGGCCGCCGCGCTGGTCATCGGAGGCATCGTCATGCTCTGGGCCGAGCGTCGTGACCACGCGATCCGCGCCGAGACAGTCGATGACATGACCTGGACACTGGCCTTGAAGGTCGGTTTCGCTCAGTGTCTGGCGCTGGTGCCGGGCACCTCGCGGTCGGGCTCGACCATTATCGGCGGGCTGCTGTTCGGCCTGTCGCGCAAGGCCGCCACCGAGTTCTCGTTCTTTCTGGCAATGCCCACCATGGTCGGTGCTGCGGTTTACTCCGGCTACAAGTATCGCGATCTGTTCCAGCCGGGTGACTTTGCCGTGTTCGCCATCGGCTTCGTCACTTCGTTCATCTTCGCCATGCTGGCCGTGCGGGCACTGCTGAAATTCATCGGCAACCACAGCTATGCCGCGTTTGCCTGGTACCGGATCGGTTTCGGGTTGCTGATCCTGGCGACCTGGCAGCTGGGCATGATCGACTGGAGCACGGCTGTCGGCTAGAGCGTCAAAGAAATGAAAAGCCCCGCTAGTGCGGGGCTTTTTTTGGGGGCTGATTCGACGGTCAGACCTGTACGCCCTGGCTGCGCAGGTAGTCGTCGTAGCTGCCGCTGAAATCGGTGACGCCGTTCTCCGACAGTTCGATGATGCGTGTGGCCAGGGAGCTGACGAATTCGCGGTCATGGCTGACGAAGATCAGCGTGCCCGGATAGTTCTCCAGCGCCAGGTTCAGCGCCTCGATGGATTCCATGTCCAGGTGGTTGGTCGGTTCGTCCATCACCAGCACGTTGGGCTTCTTCAGGATCAGCTTGCCGAACAGCATGCGGCCCTGTTCACCACCGGAAATGACCTTGACCGATTTGTTGATCTCGTCGTTAGAGAACAGCATGCGGCCAAGGGTACCGCGCACCAGCTGTTCGCCGCCCTGGGTCCACTGGCCCATCCAGTCGAAGAGGGTGACGTCGTCCTCGAAGTCCTCGGCGTGGTCCTGGGCGAAATAGCCCACGTCGGCACTTTCGGTCCATTTCACTTCACCGGACATGGGTGGCAATTCACCGACTAGAGTGCGCAGCAGGGTGGTCTTGCCGATGCCGTTCGGACCGATGATGGCCACGCGCTCGCCGGCTTCGACCTGCAGATCCAGGTTTCGGAACAGCGGCGTGCCGTCATAGCCCTGGCTGACGCGCTCCAGCGTGACCGCCTGGCGATGCAGCTTCTTGTACTGCTCGAAACGGATGAACGGGCTGACGCGACTGGACGGCTTCACTTCGTCGAGCTGGATCTTGTCGATCAGCTTCGCGCGGCTGGTGGCCTGCTTGGCCTTGGAGGCGTTGGCCGAGAAGCGGCTGACGAAGGTCTGCAGTTCGGCGATCTGCGCCTTCTTCTTGGCGTTGTCCGACAGCAGACGTTCACGGGCCTGGGTCGCGGCGGTCATGTATTCGTCGTAGTTGCCCGGGAACAGCCGCAGCTCGCCATAATCCAGGTCGGCCATGTGGGTGCAGACGCTGTTGAGGAAGTGGCGGTCGTGGGAAATGATGATCATGGTGCTGTTGCGCGCCGTGAGAATCGATTCCAGCCAGCGGATGGTGTTGATGTCCAGGTGGTTGGTCGGTTCGTCCAGTAGCAGCACTTCCGGGTCGGAGAACAGCGCCTGGGCCAGCAATACGCGCAGCTTCCAGCCGGGCGCCACGGCACTCATCGGGCCGAAATGCTGATCGAGCGGGATGCCGAGGCCGAGCAGCAGCTCGCCGGCGCGCGATTCCGCGGTGTAGCCGTCGAACTCGGCGAACTGCACCTCCAGCTCGGCGACAGCCATGCCGTCTTCTTCGCTCATTTCCGGCAGCGAGTAGATGCGGTCGCGCTCGGCCTTCACCTTCCACAGCTCGGTGTGACCCATGATCACCGTGTCGATCACGCTGAAATCTTCATAGGCGAACTGATCCTGGCGCAGCTTGCCCAGACGCACGTTGGGCTCGAGCATCACCTGGCCGGCCGATGGCTCCAGCTCGCCACCGAGGATCTTCATGAAGGTCGACTTGCCGCAGCCGTTGGCGCCGATGAGACCGTAGCGGTTGCCGCCGCCGAATTTGACGGAGACGTTTTCGAACAGCGGCTTGGCACCGAACTGCATGGTGATGTTGGCGGTGGAGATCAAGGACTTACCTATCAATGTATGTGGCGGCGTGCATCGCCGATCCGGCAGCAATACTCGGCGCTCCAGCTCGCAGCGAAGGAGCTGGTGATCCTGCAGTGTTGAGGAGAACGACAGCGACGGAGGCCGGCTGTCAGAACGAATGCGGGGATTGCGGCCGAGCGAAAGGCGCGCATTGTCGCATAGCTACGCCATCGGAGTAAGCAGGGCCGCACGCAGCGATCGAGGCATTGGCCTTTCGCGGCGAAGCAGATGCGAATCGTTCCATTGACAGCGCCAAGCCAAACGGACAGCATTGTTACGATATAACGTCGTTACCTTTGAGCATTAGGCATGAGTGAGAAAGTCGCGGTATTGAAGTGGGTGGGTGCCGGAGCGGCATTGATGCTGGCGGGTGCGCCGCTGGCGGGCGCGCAGGAGGCGGCGGTGCTGGATTCGGTCGTCATCACTGCCGATCAGGAACGTGCCGACGGACCGGTGCAGGGTTATCGCGCCAAGCGCACGCGCAGTGCCACCAGGACCGATACGCCCATCGAGGAAATACCGCAGTCGATCAGCGTCGTCCCGGCCTCGGTGCTGGACGACCTGGACAGCCCGCGAGTGGAAAGGGCGCTGGACTTCGCCGGGGGCGTTGCACGGCAGAACGACTTCGGCGGCCTTACGATGTACGAGTACAGCGTCCGCGGGTTGACCACCAGCGAGTTTTACAAGGATGGCTTCAGCGTCAACCGGGGCTACATGAACCCGCCGGACGCGGCGAGCATCGAACGTGTCGAGGTTCTCAAGGGACCGTCCGCCAGCCTGTACGGCCGTGGCGATCCGGGCGGCACCCTCAACATCGTCAGCAAGCGGCCGCAGCTGGATAGCTTCGCCCGTCTCGACCTGAGCGCCGGGCGTTGGGATCGCTACCGCAGCGCGTTGGACTTGAACACGCCGCTGGGTGAAGACGGCAATATGCTGTACCGCATGAACATCGCCGTCGAAGACAACAAGAGTTTCCGCGACCATCGCGAATCCGAGCGGCAGTTCGTGGCGCCGTCCTTCAGCTGGGAGCTGAGTCCCGATACGCGGTTGCTGGTGCAGGCTGAGGTGGTGCGCAACCGGCAGACCTTCGACCGCGGGGTGGTCGCACCCGGCGGCAACCTGGGCCGGGTGTCCCGCTCGGCATTCTATGGCGAACCCTCCGATGGTCCGATCAGCAACGACAACGAAACGCTGCAGGCCGAACTCGAACACGACCTCAACGAGGTCTGGACACTGCGCCTGGCCAGTCACTACAAGCAGGGGCGCATGGACGGCTATGCCACCGAAGCAGCGGCGGTCGCAGCAGACGGCCGAACGCTGTCGCGCAACTTGCGCTATCGCGACTATGACTGGCAGGACGCGATCACCCAACTGGAGCTGCACGGCCGGGTGGACACCGGTTCGATCGAACATCAGCTGCTGATCGGCACCGAGTACGAACGCTATGCCTTGAGCGAATTCATGCTGCGCTCCGACAACCTGCGCAGCATCGACCTCTACAATCCCGTCTATGGCTCACCGCGACCGGCGTTCAATCCGGCCCGCACGGTCGATCGCAACGAGTTGGTGCACAACCGCGCACTGAATCTGCAGGACCAGATGCGTCTGACCGACAAGCTGTTCGGCGTGGTGGGGGCCCGTTACGACCATTACGAGCAGCGCCTGGACAACGAGGTGAGCGGTCGGCGAGCCGAGCAGACGCACGAAAAGATCACGCCTCGGGTCGGCGTGCTCTACCAGCTGTTGCCGGAGGTCGGCTTGTTCGCCAACGCTTCGCAGTCGTTCAAACCGAACAACGGAGCCGCTGCCAGTGGCGCGACCTTCGATCCGGAAGAGGGCATGGGCTACGAGGCGGGCGTCAAACTCGACCTGTTCGATGGCCGTCTGGGCCTGACCGCCGCGGCATTCCACCTGACCAAGGAGAATGTGCTGACCAGCGATCCGGCCAACGATGGCTTCCAGATCGCTGCGGGCGAAGTTCGCAGCCGTGGTGTGGATCTGCAGCTCGCCGGCCAGCTCACCGACGCCATTCGAGTGATCGGCGCCTACGCCTACGTGGATGCGGAAGTGACCCGCGACAACACCCTGGCGCGCGGCAGTCGCCTGCTCAACGTGCCGCGCCACAGCGGCAGCCTGCTGACCACCTACGAGTTCCAGGATGGCGATCTGCGCGGTCTTTCCCTGGGCGGTGCGCTGAACTATGTTGGCGATCGGGCAGGGCAGGCCCACAGCGACTTCGAACTGCCGTCCTACACCACGGTCGACCTGCTCGCGCGCTACCAGGCCACGCAGAACCTGACGCTGGGAGTCAACCTGAACAACGCCTTCGACCGTACCTACTACGAGCGCTCGTACAGCAACGTCTGGGTGATGCCGGGCGATCCGCGCAACCTCAGCCTGAGCCTGTCCCTGGCGCTCTGACGGCGGTCGGCTGCGTCACAGCCAGCCTTTTTCCCGGTAGTAACGTTCCGCGCCCTCGTGCAGGGGCGCGGTCAGGCCGACGCGGATCATGTCCTCGGCTTGAAGCTCGGCGAAGGCCGGATGCAGGCGCTTGAATCGTTCGAGGTTGTCGAACACCGACTTGACCAGCTGGTAGACGACTTCGGGGTCGGTCTTGCTGGTGGTGGCCATAACCGCCTTGCCGCCGATCGAAGGGACCGCGTCATCGACGCCCGGATAGAGCCCGCCGGGGATCGGCGCCGCGCTGTAGTAGTCGGCCTTGGCGAGCAGGGCGTCGATCGCCTCGCCCTCGACCGGGATGATCCGCGCCTTCACGTTCGTCAGTGCCTCCTGGATCGCACCACTGGGATGGCCCACCACATAGGTGATGGCATCCAGGTTGTTGTCGCCCAGTGCCGAGGCCATCTCTGCGGGTTTGAGTTCGGCGGCCAGGGCGAAGCTGGCATTGCTCCAGCCTTTGGCCTTCATGACTTCCTCGAAGGTATCGCGGCTGCCGGAGCCGGGCACACCGATGTTCACGCGTTTGCCTTCCAGGCCATCCAGATCACGGATGCCGCTGTCCTCGCGCACCACCACGGTGAGAATTTCCGATTGCAGCGAGAACACCGCGCGTAGCTCGTCGACGGCACCGTCGCGGTCGAACGGGGCCAGGCCTTGCAAGGCCTTGTGCTGATGGTCGGACTGGATGAAACCGAAATCGTACTCACCATTCTGCAACGCCACGATGTTGGTCACACTGCCGGCGGTGGAGGGTGCGTTGCACTTGATGGCCGGCTTCACCTCCGCGCGATTGAGGAAGCGGCACACCGACTGGCCGGCGGTGTAGTACACGCCGGTCTGGCCGCCGGTGCCGATGGTGACGAAACGCTCCTGGGCGAGCGCGCCTGGGCTCGCCATTGTCAGCGCGCCTGCCAGGGTGATGCCGAACAGGCCGATACGGATCTGGTGGTTCATCGTGGTTCCCTCTTGTTGGTTTAGTCGGAACGGTACGGCTGTGAGATCAGCAGGTTAGGCTCAGCCCCTGCAGCGAAACCGCTGGCGGCGATCCGCCGATTTCGCTGGCCAGCAGGTCGGCGCTGCCGCAGGCGAGCGTGAAGCCCAGGCTGCCGTGGCCGACGTTGAGCCAGAGATTATCGATGCCGCTGCGGCCGATGAGCGGCGTGCCCTCCGGTGTGGCTGGGCGCAGACCGGCCCATTGGCGGGCGTGCCGGTAGTCCCCCGCGTCGGGGAAGGTCGCGCCAGCCAGGCGCTGCAGCGTCGCGATGCGTTTGTGGTCGAGTGCGCTGTCCCAGCCGCCGATATCCACCATTGCCGCGACGCGCAGCTGATCGTCCAGGCGGGCATAGACGACCTTGTTGTCGTAATCGGTGACGTTGGTCTGCGGCACCTGGCTCCGTTCGCCCAGCGGCAGGGTCAGGCTGTAGCCCTTGAGCGGATAGATCGGCAGATCGATGCCCAGGGGCCGCAGCAGCCCAACACTGGATGTTCCGGCGGCGATCACCACATGATCGACAGTGATCTCCTCCCGGCCGATACGCACGGCACGCACGCGGCGACCGTCGCTGGGCAGCGCCTCCACCGCCTGCCCGGTGTGCAGGCGGAACGCTGGCGAGGACTGCAGCCGCTGCAGCAGCTGGTGGCAGAACCGTTGGCAATCGGCGACCTCGTCACCTGGCGAGTAGATGCCGCCCTGCAATGCGGCGCTCAGTGGCGCCAGTGCAGGTTCGATCTCCACACATTGAGCCGCATCCAGCAGCCGTTGACCGGACCGCTCATCCAGCGCCGCAGCGCCTTTGGCGAGGCTTGCCCGATCACGGTAGATCACCAGCTTGCCGTTGGCGCGCCAGGCGAAGCCGTCCAATCGGTCCTCCTCGCGCCATCTGCGCAGAACCTGTTGGCTGTGCAGGGCCAGGCGCAGCAGATGAGCGGCGTTGCGGCGGTTGACCGAGCGCCGGCAGGCCGCCAGGAAGCGCAGGCACCAGCGCCATTGCCGCAGGCTCGCCCGCGGACTGAAGCGCAGGGGCGCCGTCTGCCCGCGCAGCATCCAGCCCAGTGCCTGCAGCGGCACGCCGGCATCGGCTAGGGGCGAGACGTAGCGATAGCTCAGCTGGCCGCCGTTCGCGAAGCTGGTTTCCTGACCCACATCGTCACGCCGTTCGATCAGCTCGACCGAGTGCCCTTGGCGCACCAGAGAATAAGCGGTGGCCAGCCCGATGACGCCGCCGCCGACGACTGCAACACGCATGCACTGCCCCTCGTATTCGATCAGCGCAGCCTAGGCGCCAGCCAGCGAGGCGGCCAATGAAAGGATGGAGGCCAGCCATAACCTGCGGTTATGCTCGGGGCTGGAGGAGGGCCGCACATGCGTCTGCGTCATATCGAACTGTTCCAGGCGATTCTGCAAACCGGCAGCCTCACTGCCGCGGCCGAGCTGCTGCATATCTCCCAGCCGGCGGCGAGCAAGATTCTCAAGCATGCCGAGCAGCAGCTCGGCTTCGCCCTGTTCGATCGGGTGCGCGGCAAACTGCAGCCCACCGCCGAGGCGCGACTGCTGCAGCAGCAGACCGAGCGCCTCGCCATCGACCTGCAGAACCTGCGCCGCCTGGCCGACAATCTCGGGCGAGGCGACGCCCGAGCCCTGCGTCTGATTTGTACCCCGGCACTGGCCCAGGCGCTGCTGCCGATGGCCTTGCAGCGCTGGCGTGAGCGTTTTCCGCGCACCGCCTGCCAGCTCGCCACTCAGCACACTGTGGAGATCGTCGAGGCCTTGCTGCTACGCGAGGCGGACCTCGGCCTGACGCTGCAGGCAGTGGAACACCCCGGCCTGTGCAGCTGCATGCTCACCGAAGGACGCATGCGGGTGATTGCGCCGCCCGGGTGCTGGGCGCAAGAGGAGCTGGACACGCCAGTCCGGTTGCAGGCGCTGGCGGGCCGGGCGCTGATCGGCCTGGATACCCGCGATGCCCTTGGCAGCCTGCTGCGGGGGCATCTCGAAGAGCTCGACCCACCGCCGCGCGTGGTCACCTGGGTGCAGACCTATCAGCTGGCGCGCCAGCTGGTATCGGCGGGGCAGGGCGTGGCCCTGGTCGATCCATTCACCGCGCTGGCGACCGATGGCGGCGAGGTGCAGACGCGTTTGCTAGAGCCCGCCATCAGCGTGCCGCTCTATGCCCTTACCCGGGTGCACGAGCAGCCGCTGCCGGCGCAGGCAATGCTGCTCGATGCACTCGGCGAGCAGGCCGCGCGATTGCTACAGGCCGAGCATGCCTGAGCGAGGGCCGTTACCATGAGCGCTTTGCGCCGATGACCATGCACGACGATTCACCGCTGCAACGTTACCAGCAGGCCCTTGCGCAGGGTGGATTCGTACCGGATCCCGCGCAGCAGCACGCCGCGCAACTGCTCGAGGCCTGCCACCAGGCGTTGCGTTGCGCTGACGGCGCGCCGTCCGGGGTCTACCTGTGGGGCCCGGTCGGCCGTGGCAAGACCTGGCTGATGGACATCTTCCACGCTTGCGTTCCCGTGCCTGCGCGCCGCCAGCACTTTCACCACTTCATGCGCTGGGTACATGTTCGGCTGTACCAGCTCAATGGCACGGCTGATCCGTTGCAGGCGCTGGCGAAAGGGCTTTCGGAGGAAATTCGCGTGCTCTGCTTCGACGAGTTGTTCGTCGGCGACATCGGCGACGCGATCATCCTCGGTCGGCTGTTCCAGGTGCTCTTCGAGCACGGCGTGGTAGTCGTCGCCACCTCCAACCAGCCACCGGAGCAGCTCTACGCCGATGGCTTCAATCGCGAACGTTTTCTGCCGGCCATCGATGCCATCGTTCGGCACATGCAGGTGCTGAGCGTGGACGGGGACACCGATCACCGCCTGCATCCGGGTGCTGCGCAGCGGCGCTACTGGGTCGCCGCGCCCGGAGCTAGCTCGGCGCTGGCGGTCGTGTTCGCCAGCCTGGCCGGAGGCCCTGGCAGCGGCGAGCCGCTATCCCTGGGCCGTCGCCCCCTGGCGGTGGTGCGCCATGACCAAGCGGTGCTCTGGTGTCGCTTCGCCGACCTTTGCGAACAGCCGTTCTCGGCGCTGGACTTCATCGAGCTGTGCGATCGCTTCACCGCCATACTGATCAGTGATGTACCGCGTCTGGGTGGCGCGCCGCGGGAAGGACGCATCGCCCGTGGCACCGAGGATGCGGCGACGCGAGTGGTCGCAGGAGACCGCCAGCTGCCGACGCTCGCCGCCCGGGACGATGCGGTGCGGCGCTTCATCGCCCTGGTCGACGAGTGCTACGACCGGCGGATTCCGCTGTATATCGAAGCCGAGGTGGCCCTGGACGAGCTGTATACCGAGGGGTATCTGGCGTTCCCGTTCCGCCGCACGCTGAGCCGGCTGCGGGAGATGCAGCTGCAGCGCTTCGGCCACGGGCATCTGAGTCAGTCGCGGTAGAACACCTGCACCAGGTGATAGCCGAACTGGCTCTTTACCGGGCCATGCACCTCACGCAGCGGCTTCTTGAAGATCACCTGATCGATGCTGCGCACCATCTGCCCAGGGCGCACTTCGCCGAGGTCGCCGCCTTTCTTGCCGGACGGGCAGGTCGAATACTTGCGGGCCAGCACGTCGAACGCCTCGCCGTTAGCCAGGCGCTTCTTCAGCTGCGCGGCTTCGGCTTCGGTCTTGACCAGAATGTGGCGGGCCATAGCTTTGGGCATGTCGCTGTCCTCGTGCATTGAGGGGCGCGATTGTAGTCGCCTTGCCGCGCTTGTCGATCGTCCAGCCGTTGCGCTGTCGGCACTGGGTCTGGTCAGGCGCGACGAGCGGTAGTTTTATCTGTATGTTTGATAGCGCTAACATCCGGCCAAACAAGCACAACAACGACGGATTTCTTCATGCCTTCAAAGCAGCCTTCCCGGGCTACCGCGTTGCCGGTCCTGGTTGTCATGGGCGTCAGCGGTTCGGGCAAGACCGATACCAGCCACGCCGTCGCCGACGCGCTCGGCCTGCCGCACATCGAGGCGGATAACTTTCACCCTGCGGAAAACGTCGCGCGTATGCGTGCCGGTACACCGTTGTCCGATACCGACCGCGTGCAATGGCTGCACGCCCTGATCGGCGAGATGCAGCGCACGCTCGATAGCGGCAGTGGCTTCGTCCTGGCCTGCTCGGCGCTCAAGCGCAGCTATCGTGAGCTCTTGCGCAGTGCTGTCCCGGGATTGCGCTTCGCCCATCTGGCCATCGATTACGACACCGCGGTGCAGCGCGTCGGTGCGCGACCGGGGCACTTCATGCCGATCTCCCTGGTCGACAGCCAGTTCGCCACCCTCGAATCGCCCGAGGGTGAGCCAGGCGTGTTGACCGTCGATGCCAGTCAGCCCCGCGACGTGGTGTTGCTGCAAATCGTCGAATGGATGCGCGGCGCCGATGTGGATGAACTGATCGAGTCCCGCGTCGATCTTTCCGCGCGTCCGTTTGATAGCGCTACCACGGCGCCGCCGCTGACCAATGCGCCGATCTACAGCGGCGCGTTGGCGCAGCGTTTCGACCGCCTGACCGACTGGCTGATGGCCGCGCTGATGGCCTTTATGGTCATCGTGGTGTTTTCCAGCGTGGTGCTGCGTTACGCGTTCGGCACCGGCTGGACGGGTGCCGAGGAACTGTCACGGCTGGCATTCGTCTGGCTGGTTTTCGTCGGCGTCGCTTCGAGCATGCGCCGCGGCGAGCTGATGAGCTTCGCCATGCTGCGTGACCGTTTCCCTCATCTGATGCGCCGGCTGGTCGACTCGCTGAGCTGGCTGCTAGTGGCAGGCGCGAGTTGTCTGGCGGCCTGGGGCGGATGGAACCAGATGCAGTTCGGCTGGACCATCAACAGCCCGGTGGTCGGTTACCCGCTGGGCCTGGCAATGCTGCCGGTAGCGGCGAGCATGTTTGCCATGGCTGTACTGGCGCTGGTGCAGCTGGTGAATGTCTGGCGGCGCGACCAGCCAGCGGCAGCAGCCACCGCGAACATCACGGCGGACTGAGCGATGCCGCATTCAGAACAATACGGGCACTGCCCAACCGAGGACCTTTCATGACCGTCGTCGTCTTCCTCTCTTCGTTGCTGGGCTTCATGACGCTTGGCATGCCCATCGCCTTCGCACTGCTGCTCACCGGCTCGGTGCTGATGTGGTACCTGGATTTCTGGGACGTGCAACTGCTCGCGCAGAACCTGCAGGCTGGCGCTGACAGCTTCCCGCTGCTGGCGGTGCCGTTCTTCATCCTGGCCGGCGAGCTGATGAATGCGGGTGGCATCTCACGGCGCATCATCGCCATGGCGCAGGCCTATTTCGGCCACAAGCGTGGCGGCTTGGGTTACGTCGCGATTGCCGCTTCGGTGCTGTTGGCCAGCATGTCCGGCTCGGCATTGGCCGATACCGCCGCGCTGGCGACGCTGCTGCTGCCGATGATGCGCGAGCGCGGCTACCCGCTGAGTTCGTCGTCGGGCCTGGTGGCGGCGGGCGGGATCATCGCCCCGATCATTCCGCCGTCGATGCCGTTCGTGATCTACGGCGTGGTGACCGGCACGTCGATCAGCCAGCTGTTTCTCGCCGGCATGGTGCCGGGGCTGATCATGGGCATGGGCCTGATCGTCGCCTGGACGCTGATCGCCCGGCGGATCGACGAACCGAAGCAGGAAAAGGCCAGCGGTGCCGTGCGCCGCCGCGTGCTGGTCGATGGGGCGGCGGCGCTGATGCTGCCGGTGATCATCGTCGGCGGCCTGCGCGGCGGGCTGTTCACCCCGACCGAAGCCGCCGTGGTCGCCGCGGTCTACGCGCTGGCGGTCTCGACCCTGCTGTATCGCGAACTGACCTGGGCCGGGCTGGTCGAGGTGCTCACGCGTGCCAGCCGCACCACGGCGTCGGTGATGTTTCTCTGCGCCGCGGCGACGGTATCGGCGTACATGATCACCCTGGCCCAGCTGCCCGACGAGATCGCGGCGATGCTCGGTCCGCTGGCGCAGGATCCCAAGCTGCTGATGGTCGCCATCATGCTGCTGATGATCGCTGTCGGCATGGTGCTGGACCTGACCCCGACCATTCTGATCCTCGGTCCGGTGCTGGCGCCGATCGCGATCAAGGCCGGCATCGATCCGGTGTATTTCGGCGTGATGTTCGTGCTGATCGGTTCCATCGGGCTGATCACCCCGCCGGTAGGCACCGTGCTCAACGTGGTCGGCGGCATCGGCCGGCTGCGCATGGAAACCCTGGTGCGCGGCGTGATGCCGTTCTTCCTGGTCTACCTGGTGATCGTCGGGCTGCTCATAGCCGTGCCCTCGATCATCACCGTACCCCTGGCCTGGCTGCGGTAACGCCGGTCGTGCAACTCCAACGACACACCCAACAGCCCAACAACAAGAAAGGTACCGCTCCATGAAACGACTCATCATCAGCACCCTGACCGCCGCATTGCTCGGCAGCACACTCGGCCTCGGCCAGGTCCACGCCGCCGACGACATCCGCCCGCGCATGATCCGCTTCGGCTACGGCCTCAACGAAGACAGCAATCAGGGCAGGGCAGTGAAACTGCTCGCCGAAGAGGTGGCCAAGGCTTCGGACGGCAAGCTGAAAGTGCGTACCTTTGGTTCGGCCAGCCTCGGCTCGGACGACCAGATGCAGAACGCGCTGATCGGCGGCGCACAGGAAATGATGGTTGGCTCGACCGCGACGCTGGTTGGCATCACCAAGGAAATGGCGGTGTGGGACACGCCGTTTCTCTTCACCGATCCTGGGCAGGCCGATCAGGTACTGGACGGGCCGGTGGGTCGGCAGATTATGGACAAGCTCGAGGAAAAGGGGCTGGTCGGGTTGGTCTACTGGGAGAATGGCTTTCGCAACGTGACCAACAGCGCGCGGCCGATCGAGAAGTTCGAGGACTTCAATGGCATCAAACTGCGCGTGATGCCCAATCCGGTGTTCATCGACACCTTCAAGCGCATGGGCGCCAATGCGGTGCCGCTGCCGTTCTCCGAGCTGTTCACTGCGCTGGAAACCAAGGCGGTGGACGGCCAGGAAAACCCCTACAACACCATCCTGTCCGCGAAGTTCTATGAAGTGCAGAAGTTCCTCAGCGTGACCAATCACGTCTACAGCCCCTGGATCGTCACGGCGTCCAAGCGCTGGTGGGACGGGCTCTCGGAAACCGAGCAGGGCATCATCATGGCGGCGGCCCAGAAGGCGCGTGATGCCGAGCGCGAGGACACCCGTCGCGAGGCGAGCCAGGCCCTGGCGGCGCTGAAGGAGCACGGCATGCAGATCAACGAGGTCAGCCCGGAGGAGGTCCAGCGCATGCGCGAACAGGCGCAGCCGGCGATCCAGACGGTGATCGACGCCGTCGGCCAGGAGCTGTTCGACCAGGTCCAGGCCGAAGTCGAAAAGGCCGCGCGCTAGGAGCCGATCGGCACCTGCCCGCTGCTAGAATCCGCCGCTTTCGACCCATGGATTGCGCATGACCACACGCCGTCGCCGCTCCGCCGAGCGGGTAACCCTGTCCGATGTCGCACGCAACGCCGGCTGCTCGCTGATGTCGGCATCCCGCGCGTTGTCACAACCGGAGCTGGTTTCCGATGCATTGCGTGAGCGGGTCGAGCAGGCGGTCAAGGCGCTCGGCTATGTGCCGCACCCCGCGGCGCGCAGCCTGGCCAGTTCGCGATCCAACCTGGTGGCGGTGATCATCCCCTCGCTGTCCAACGCGGTGTTCGTCGATACCGTCGAGGCCATCCAGCGCGTGCTGATGCCGGCGGGCTACGAAATGATGATTGGCGTCAGCCACTATCGGCCCGAGGAGGATGAACGCCTGCTGCGCGCGTACCTGGCCCATCAGCCGGCCGGACTGCTGCTCACCGGTTTCGAGCGCAGCGAGGCGGCGCGGGCAGTGCTGGCCAGCTACACGGCGCCACGGGTCACGCTGATGGAGCTGAGCGATCAGGCGGACAGCTATTGCGTCGGCTTCTCGCAATTGCAGGCCGGCGCGGCGATGACCCGCACGCTGCTCGAGCGCGGCTATCGTCACGTTGCGTTCGCCGCGGCGCAGCTCGACCCTCGGACCCTGCAACGCGCCGAAGGCTACCGTCAGGCCATGCGCCAGGCCGGTCGCTATGAGCCGACGCTGGAGCTGCTGACGCCGCAGCTGTCGTCCATCGGTCTTGGCGCGGAGCTGCTGGATCGGCTGCTGGCGCAGCATCCGCAGATCGACGCGGTGTTCTTCAACAACGACGACCTGGCCCTCGGGGCGCTGTTTCGCGCCCATCAGCTGGGGCTCGAAGTGCCGGGGCGGTTGGCAATTGCCGGTTTCAACGACTTGCCGGCCGCAGCCTGGATGCATCCGGCGCTGAGCACGGTGCGCACCCGGCGTGGCGAGATCGGCGAGCTGGCGGCGCAGATGCTGCTGAGCCTGATGCGGGGTCAGCAGCCTGCGGAGCGTTGTATCGATGTGGGCTTCGAAGTGGTGATGCGCGACAGCGCCTGAGGCGGGCTTTCACCCGCCAGGGCATCAGAGGTCCTGCTGCGCGGTGACCTGCTGGGCGATCTCGATCATCTGCTCGCGCATCCAGCGGTTGGCTGGATCCTGATCGGTGCTTTCATGCCAGTAGATGTGGGTTTCCAGCGGCATGATGTCCACCGGCAGGTCGACCTGGTGCAGGTTGTGGCGCCGGGCGAAACGCTCGGGAACGGTCACCGCCATGTCGGTCTGGTCGATCACCTGGGTCGCCATCAGGTAGTGCTGCGAGCGCAGGGCGATCTTGCGCTGCAGGCCCATCTTGCCCAATGCCAGGTCCACCAGACCGAGCCCGCTGCGGCGGCTGGAAATGTGGATGTGCGACAGCGACAGGTATTGCTCCAGGGTGAGCTTGTCCTTGGCCAGCGGGTGGCCGCGGCGCATGGCGCAGATGTAACGGTCTTCCAGCAGCTTGACGTGACGCACCTGCGGGTCGGTGTTGAGTGGCGCGTCCATGGCGAAGTCCAGGCGGCCGGCGGCCAGCTCCTTGGTCGTCTCGCGGCGCTTGGCCAGCATGCTCTCGATCTTCACGTTGGGTGCCAGGCGGCGCAGGCGCTGGAACAGCGGCGGCAGCATCACCGCCTCGGTGAGGTCGGTCATGCTGATGCGGAACGTCTTGTTTGCCTGCGCCGGGCTGAAGGTGCGGCTTTCCTGCACCGATACCCGCAGCAGCTGCAGCGCATTGCGCACCGGGCCGATGATGTTCTGCGCCATCGGCGTCGGCACCATGCCCTGGGCGGTGCGCACGAACAGCGGATCGTTGAACGTCTCGCGCAAGCGGGCAAGGGCGTTGGAAACAGCGGGCTGGGTGATGCCGACGATCTGCCCGGCACGGGTCAGGTTGGCCTCGGTGTAGATGGCATCGAAGACGATGAAAAGATTCAGATCGACCTTGTTCAGGTTCATTGTTGTGCTCTCCGGCGTGTATCGGAATTCGCCGATCATATATCGGTGATGAATGTTTATACACGAGGAAAATAGCTTCGATAAATCGCTGGGCCTCCTCTAGCATTCAAAACTACAAAACATTACCTGCCAGAAGGTTGTCGCCCATGAATTTCGCCTACTCCCCGAAGGTTCAAGAGCTGAGAGAGCGCGTGCAAGCGTTCATGGATGCTCATGTCTATCCCGCCGAAAAGGTGTTCTACCAGCAGGTCGCCGAGGGTGACCGCTGGCAGCCGACCGCTATCGTCGAGGAGCTCAAGGCCAAGGCCAAGGCGGAGGGGCTGTGGAATCTGTTCCTGCCGGAATCGGAACTGGGCGCCGGCCTGACCAACACCGAATACGCACCGCTGGCGGAAATCATGGGCAGCTCGGGCCTCGGCCCGGAAGCGTTCAACTGCTCGGCGCCGGATACCGGCAACATGGAAGTGCTGGTGCGCTACGGCAGCGAGGCGCAGAAGCGCGAGTGGCTGGAACCGTTGCTGCGCGGCGAAATCCGTTCGGCCTTCGGCATGACCGAGCCTGGCGTGGCCTCGTCCGATGCCACCAACATGGAAGCCCGCGCGGTGCGTGAGGGTGACGAGTGGGTCATCAACGGTCGCAAGTGGTGGACCTCCGGCGCCTGCGACCCGCGCTGCAAGATCATGATCTTCATGGGCCTGACCAACCCGGATGCACCGCGCCACGCCCAACACTCGATGATTCTGGTGCCGATGGATACTCCCGGCGTGAAGGTGCTGCGCCCGCTGCCAGTGTTCGGCTACGACGACGCCCCGCACGGCCACGCGGAAGTGCTGCTGGAAAACGTGCGGGTACCGTACGAGAACGTCATCCTCGGTGAAGGCCGCGGCTTCGAGATCGCCCAGGGGCGTCTCGGCCCAGGCCGCATCCACCACTGCATGCGCTCGATCGGTGTCGCGGAACGCGCACTGAAGCTGATGTGCGAACGTGCCGTCAGCCGTACCGCCTTCGGCAAGCCGCTGGCCCGGCTGGGCGCGAACTTCGACCACATCGCCGAGTGCCGCATCGAGATCAACATGGCGCGCCTGCTGACACTGAACGCGGCGTACATGATGGACACCGTGGGCAACAAGATCGCCGCCAGCGAGATCGCGCAGATCAAGGTGGTCGCACCCAACGTCGCGCTGAAGGTCATCGACCGCGCCATCCAGATCCACGGTGGCGCCGGGGTTTCCGAGGACTTCCCGCTGGCGCACTGGTGGGCGATGCAGCGTACCCTGCGCCTGGCCGATGGCCCGGACGAGGTGCATCGGGTGGCCATTGCCCGTCACGAGCTGGGCAAGTACGTCCCGCGCGAGGCGCTGCGCAGCCGCTGAGGCGTCGTCCCGGGGAGCAAAGGCAAAGCCACACACCGTGGCTTTGCCTTTTTTATGACCGTTTGCCTGTGACCGAGCGCTGCGCCTCAGGAGGCGACCGGCGTCAGCTCCGGCGGTGTCTGCCCGCCGTAGGTGCTCGCCACCAGCTGCCGATAGCGCCGATAGGCCTGCTCATAGGCCCGGACCGACTCGGCGACCGGCGCGACCGCGGTGTCTTCGTCCAGGCTGACGCAGCGCGAGCAGATGGCTTGGAGGCTGGCTTCGGGATCCTGCTGTCGCGCATGGCACCATGCCGCCTGGATCGCGCCGCCCAGCGCCGCGGCCTCGCTGTGGCGGGTGCAGACCACCGGCGTGGCCATCAGGTCGGCGACGATCTCTCGCCACAGCGGGTTCTTCGCGCCGCCGCCGATGAGCTGGATCCGCTCGCTGCGAATGCCGCTTTCGCGCAGCAGGTCCAGCCCGTAGCGCAGGCCGAAGGTCACGCCTTCGAGCACGGCGCGGCAGAGGTTGGCGCGGCTCAGGTTTTCGGCGGTCAGGCCGTGCAGGCTGGCGCTGGCCTGGGGCAGGGCGGGGACGCGCTCGCCGTTTAGAAAGGGCAGCATGGTGACACCCTCGCAGCCGATCGGCGCTTGCGCCACTAGCGCGTTGAACGCCTCCAGGTCCAGCTCCAGCAGGCCGCGCATTGCCGCGTTGGCATTGGTCAGGTTCATGGTGCAGATCAGCGGCAGCCAGCCCCCGCTGGACGAGCAGAAGGTAGCCACCGCCGGCTGCGGGCTGATACGGGGTTCGCCGGAAAAGGCGTAGAGCGTGCCGGACGTGCCCAGGCTCATGGTGATGGCGCCGGGGCGGATATTGCCGGTGCCGATGGCGCCCATCATGTTGTCGCCACCGCCGCTCGCAACCATGGCCTGCGGATTGAGCCCCAGCCGGGCAGCCAGTTCGGGCCGGATGCGGCCGACCGGCTGGTGGGACTCGATCAGCTCGGGCAGCGCGGTCTCCAGACGTCCGTCGGCATCGATATGGCGCAGGATCTCGGGTGCCCATTGCCGCGCGCGCACGTCGAAATAGCCGGTGCCGGAGGCATCGCCGTATTCGCTCGCGCACCGTCCGGTCAGCCAGTAGTTGAGGTAGTCGTGGGGCAACAGGATATGGGCGATGCGTGCGAACAGCGCGGGGTGCTGCTCCTTCATCCACAGCAGCTTGGAAACCGTGTAGCCCGGCGCGATGACGATACCGAGGCGCTGCAGCGAACCCTGTTCACCGCCCAGCCAGTCGAGCAGGCGCTGATTCTCCGCAGCCGACTCCGTGTCGCACCAGAGCTTGGCCGGGCGCAAGACGCGGCCCGCGGCATCGAGCGTGACCAGGCCATGCTGCTGCCCCGAGACACCGATGCCCAGCACGGCGCCGCCGTCGACCCCGGCCTCGGCCAGTGCAGCGGCGGTAGCGCTGGCGAAGGCGGCGGTCCACTGCCCGGTGTCCTGCTCGCGCCGGCCGTTGGGCCCGCTGATCAGATCGTGGCCGGCCGAGCCCTGGCCGAGCACGCGTCCGCTGCTGACGTCGAGCAACAGCGCCTTGGTGCCCTGGGTA
The DNA here is from genome assembly GCF_000219605.1 of Stutzerimonas stutzeri. NCBI lineage: Bacteria > Pseudomonadati > Pseudomonadota > Gammaproteobacteria > Pseudomonadales > Pseudomonadaceae > Stutzerimonas > Stutzerimonas stutzeri. The sequence goes on along the minus strand of NC_015740.1, from coordinate 2,227,374 downwards.
CCGCAATCGATCCCGAGAAACATGCCGGGTCCCTCACTGCGTCAGCAACAGATCAAGGGTGCCGCTCACCCCCAGCGTGCGCAGCCGCAGCAGGTTGCGCTCGAAGGCATCGCGGAAGGCGAGCGAACGCGGAATCTGCGTGCCGAAGATCTCCTCGCGCCCCAGCAGGCGTTCGGTGAGGCCATCGTCCTCCGCAGCGAGGGACTGGCAGAAATCCGCGCGCGGATCGGGGATGCGGTACCGCTCGCCGTTTTCATCGACGCCCCGCAGATACAGCGCCCACGCGGCGACCACCAGGGCGGCCCGGTCCAGGGCGGCGTTATCGGCGATCAGGCGGTTGATGGTCGGCACAGTGAACTTGGGAAACTTCGACGAGCCGTCGGAGCACACCCGCTCCAGCTGGTCGGCGATCGCGCAGTTGGAGAAGCGCTCGATCAGGGTCTGCTTGTAGCGGGCGAGATCGATGCCTGGCACGGGAGCCAGTTGCGGAGTGACGTCCTCGTCCATGTAGCGGCGGATGTACTCGACGAACAGCGGATCGGCCATGGTTTCGTGGACGAAGCGATAACCGCGCAGGAAGCCCAGGTAGGTCAGCGCGAGGTGGCTGCCGTTGAGCAGCTTGATCTTCATCTCCTCATAGGGCGAAACGTCGTCGGTGAACTGCACGCCGACCTCTTCCCAGGCCGGCCGACCGGCGACAAAGCGGTCTTCCAGTAACCATTGCACGAAGGGTTCGCAGACCACCGGCCAGGCGTCATCGAGGCCGTGCTGACGCTTGAGATCTTGGCGATGCGCCGTGCTGGTCATGGGCGTGATGCGGTCGACCATGGCGTTGGGAAAGCTGACGTTGCGCTCGATCCAGCGGGCCAGGTCAGGGTCGACCAGGCCGGCGAAGGCCAGCGTGGCCTTGCGGGTCACGTCGCCGTTGTGGGGGAGGTTGTCGCAGGACATCACCGTGAAGGGGCCGGCACCGTCGCCGCGGCGCTTGGCCAGCGCCGCGCAGAGCAGACCGAACACGCTGACCGGGCGGCGAGGGTGCTGCAGGTCGTGTTGAATCTGCGGCAGTTGCGCATTGAACTGGCCGGTGCTGTCGTCCAGGCAATAGCCGCCCTCGGTGATGGTCAGCGAGACGATGCGAATCGCCGGATCGGCCAGGCGGGCAACCACCGCCTCGGAACCATCCTCGTCCACCAGCAGCATGTCGCGAATGCTGCCGATCAGCCGGACCTCGGTGTCAGGCCGGTCGTCGAGCTCGACCAGGGTGTAGAGATAGTCCTGCGCGGCCAGCGCGTCGCGCATGGAGCGTTCCTCGGCGCGCGTGCCGATGCCGCAGATGCCCCATTCCAGCCCCTCGCCGGTGTTCATCAGCGCATCGGTGTAGGCCGCCTGATGGGCGCGGTGAAAACCGCCCACGCCGATATGGGCGATGCCGGTGGTGACCTCGGCCAGGCGGTAATCGGGGCGCGCGATAGGGCCCGGCAGCTGTGGCAGATTCGCTTCGTTCAACTTCATCTCGGGCCTCGCTGGGCTTGAATGTGGAAAGCCGGGGGCCGGATCGCTGCCATTGCAGGCGCAGCGATCTGCCGGTAAGTCAGGGCTTGGGTGGCGGGGTGGTCAGGCCGCCTGCTGCAGCGACTGGCCGACTGCGACGCCATTGCTGTCGAAGAGGTGGCAATGGGTGGCTTCCAATGTCAGGGACAGCGACTCGCCATAGCGCGGGGTGAAGTCACCGCGGATGCGCATGGTCAGCTGCTCGCCGTTGCCGGTGACCACGTGGCAGTAGGTGTCGCTGCCCAACCGCTCGCTAACGTCCGCCTTCACGGTCAACTGGCAGTTGCCTTCGCTGCCACGGTTGAGGTGTTCCGGGCGGATGCCGAGGGTGACCGGATCGCCCGTCTTCAGCGTGGCGCCGCTCACCGGCAGGAACAGACGGCAACCGGCGTCGAGCTCGACTTCGCAGCCGCTGGCTTCGACACGGCTTGCGCGGCCTTTGAGAAAGCCCATCTTCGGTGTGCCGAGAAAGCCCGCGACGAAGAGGTTGGCGGGATTGTGATAGAGCTCCATGGGTGAACCCACCTGCTCGATGCGTCCTCCATTGAGTAGCACCACCTTGTCCGCAAGGGTCATGGCTTCGACTTGGTCGTGAGTCACGTAGATCATCGTCGCCTGCAGCTCCTGGTGCAGGCGCGACAGCTCCAGACGCATCTGCACGCGCAGCGCGGCATCGAGGTTGGACAGCGGCTCGTCGAACAGGAAGACCTTGGGGTTACGCACGATAGCGCGGCCAATGGCGACACGCTGGCGCTGGCCGCCGGACAGTTGTCGCGGCTTGCGTTCGAGCAGCGGTTCCAGCTCCAGGGTGCGGGCGGCTGCCTCGATCTTGCGCGCTACTTCCTGTTTGTCCGCGCCGGCGAGATCCAGGGCGAAGGACATGTTCTTGCGCACCGTCATGTGCGGGTAGAGCGCATAGGTCTGGAACACCATGGCCAGGTCACGCTTGGCCGGGCTGACATCGGTGATGTCGCGCCCGTCCAGTTCGATCCGCCCGCTGCTGACCTCCTCGAGCCCCGCGATCAGGCGCAGCAGGGTGGACTTGCCACATCCGGAGGGGCCGACGAAGACGACGAATTCGCGGTCGCGGATGTCCAGGTCGATGCCCTTGATGATCTCGTTGCCGTCGAAGCCTTTCTTCAGGTTGTGGATCTTCAGGTCTGCCATGTTCGAATCCTCAGTTGTTCTTGGTTGTCAGGCGGCACTCATTTCACGGCGCCGAACGACAGGCCGCGCACCAGCTGCTTCTGGCTGATCCAGCCGAAGATCAGTATGGGGGCGCAGGCGAGGGTGGAGACGGCCGAGAGCTTGGCCCAGAACAGGCCTTCGGGACTGGAGTAGGAGGCGATCAGCGCGGTCAGCGGCGCGGCGTTGGACGAGGTCAGGTTCAGCGACCAGAAGGCTTCGTTCCAGCACAGGATCAGCGACAGCAACATGGTCGAGGCGAGCCCGCCCTTGCTGATCGGCAGGAGCACGCGAAGCATCTCCTGCAGCAGCGTGGCACCGTCCATGCGGGCCGCTTCGAGTATGTCGCGGGGGATGTCCTTGAAGTAGGTGTAGATCATCCACACGAGGATCGGCAGGTTGATCAGCGTGTAGATGATGATCAGCACCGCGCGGCTGTCGAGCAGGCCGAACTGCTTGGCCAAGAGGTAGATCGGCACCAGCACGCCCACCGGCGGCAGCATCTTGGTCGAGAGCATCCAGAGCAGCGTGCCCTTGGTGCGCTTGGTCTCGTAGAAGGCCATCGAGTACGCGGCGGGAATGGCGATCAGCATGCCCAGCGCGGTCGCGCCGAAGGAAATGGTCACCGAGTTCCAGGCGTACTTGAAGTAGCCGCTGCGGTCCTGGATGTGCAGGTAGTTTTCCAGCGTCGGCGTGAAGATGAACTGCGGCGGCGTGGCGAAGGCGTCGATCTCGGTCTTCAGGCTGGTCAGCAGCATCCAGAAGATCGGGAAGAACAGCAGCAGCGCCACGGCCCAGGCGAACAGCCCGACCACCAGGGTGTTGAGGCGGCGACTTTGTTTGAGCGTCAGCATCGGTCTGTCCTCAATATTTCTCGGTGAGATTCTTGCCGAGCATCCGCACCAGGATGATCGCCGCGATGTTGGCGATCACCACCGCGATCAGGCCGCCGGCCGAGGCCATACCGACATCGAACTGCAGCAGCGCCTGGTTGTAGATCAGGTAGGCGAGGTTGGTGGATGCGTAGCCGGGACCACCGCTGGTGGTGGTGAAGATCTCGGCAAATACCGAAAGCAGGAAAATGGTCTCGATCATCACCACCACGGCGATGGGGCGGGTCAGGTGGGGCAAGGTCAGGTGCCAGAAGATCGCGATGGGGCCGGCACCATCGAGGCGGGCGGCTTCCTTCTGTTCCTGATCGAGGGACTGCATGGCCGTCATCAGGATCAGGATCGCGAAGGGCAGCCACTGCCAGGACACGATGATCACGATGGACGCCAGCGGATGCTGTGCGAGCCAGTCCACCGGCTGTGCGCCGAAGAACTTCCACACCGCCGCGAGAATGCCCGAGACCGGGTGATAGATGAGGTTCTTCCAGACCAGCGCGCTCACGGTCGGCATGATGAAGAACGGCGAGATCAGCAGCACGCGGACGATCCCGCGCCCGGCGAAGTCCGCTGCCTCCAGCAATGCCGAGATGAGCACGCCGAGTACCACGCTGATCAGCAGCACGCTGCCGACCAGGATCAGGGTGTTGGTCATGCCCGGGATGAAGCCGGCATCGGTCAGGAAGTAGTGGAAGTTCTCCAGCCCGACGAAATCCTTTTCGCCCGGATAGAGCAGGTTGTAGCGCACGAGCGAGAAGTACAGGGTCATCGCCAGTGGAACCAGCATCCACAGCAGCAACAGCACGACCGAAGGGCTGACCAGGAACCAGCTCGGGGCCAACCTCGGCCGGCGGCGCTCGGCAGGTTGTGGTGATGCGTTGCTCGCAGGGGCCTTGGGCAAGGCAGTCGTGGTGGTCGCCATGATGATGCTCCGGCTGAAGAGGGGCCGATGAGGGCTCGCGGAGCCCTCGCGGGTTTACGCCTTCACGGGACGTGCGGCTGGTCTACTTGGGATAACCGGCGCGTTTCATTTCGCGGGTGGTCGACTGCTGCACCGCGGTGAGCATCTGCTCGACCGGCATCTGCCCGGTCAGCGCGGCGGAGAACATCTTGCCGACCTGGGTACCGATGGCCTGGAACTCAGGGATGGTGACCAGCTGGATGCCGACGTAGGGCACCGGCTTGGCCGATGGTGAGGCGGGATCGGCCTGCTTGAGCGACTCCAGGGTGATCTCGGCGAACGGCGCGGCCGCCATGTACTGCTCGTTGTAGGTGGACTCGCGCGTGCCCGGCGGCACGTTGGCGACGCCATCGGTTTCGGCGACGAGCTTGGCGTAGTCCTTGGAAGTCGCCCAGGCGGTGAAGGTCTTGGCGGCGTCCTTCTGCTGGGAGCTGGTCGGGATCGCCAGTGCCCAGGAGTACAGCCAGGCCGAGCCCTTGTCGGTGGTCTCCTGCGGTGCGAAGGTGAAACCGACCTTGTCGGCGACCTTGCTCTGCGATTCATCGGTCACGAAGGAGCCGGCAACGGTCGCATCGACCCACATGGCGCATTTGCCGCTGTTGAACAGCGCCAGGTTTTCGTTGAAGCCATTGCTGGAGGCGCCGGGCGGGCCGTACTGGCTGAGCAGGTCGACATAGAACCTGGCCGCCTTGGTCCATTCGGGGCCGTCGAATTCGGGTTGCCACTTCTCGTCGAACCAGCGCGCGCCGAAGGCGTTGGCGACGGTGGTGACCAGCGCCATGTTCTCGCCCCAGCCGGCCTTGCCGCGCAGGCAGATGCCGTACTGGTCCTCGCCAGGCTCGTGCAGCTTCTCGGCGAACTCGGCCATCTGGGTCCAGGTGGGGTGTTCGGGCATTTGCAGGCCGGCCTGTTCGAACAGGTCGGTGCGGTAGTAGGTCATCGAGCTTTCGGCATAGAAGGGCAGCGCGTAGAGGGTGCCATCGACCGAAAGGCCTTCGCGAACCGAGGGGAATACGTCGTCCAGGTCGTAGTCGTCAGGGAGGTCGGTCATCGGAGCGAGCCAACCCTTGTCGCCCCACAGCGAGGCTTCGTACATACCGATGGTCAGCACGTCGAACTGCCCACCGTTGGTGGCGATGTCGGTGGTCAGGCGCTGACGCAGGACGTTTTCCTCCAGCACCACCCAGTTGAGCTTGATGTCGGGGTGCTGCCGTTCGAAGGTCTTGGAGAGGCGCTGCATGCGGATCATGTCCGCGTTGTTGACGGTGGCGACGGTGAGGGTTTCGGCGGCCTGGGCCATGCCGAGCGAGGCGATGCAGGCGGTGCCGAGCAGCAAGTGGAATGCTTTCATTCGTGGACTCCCCTCCAGGCCGGAACCTGAAGCAGCTATTGTTTTTGTTGTTGCCCGCGTACTGCGCTACGAGCGTCTCGTGGGCATTACAGCGCCCGAAGTGGCAGCGCGACAAAGCCGTGACTGCACTTCTACCGATACGTTTTTGCACTCCTTGGACTGAGGGCGACCGCCCACGGTGCCGCTACCCAGACGCCTTCAAGAGGCTCAAGAACAAGGCTTTTCCATGACCTTAGAGAGGTGTGCGGAGCAACGGGCGAGGAAGAGGGCGTCGAATTCGGCTGGCCGGAAGCGTATCAGCCGGCCAGGTTCTGTTCGGTCAGCCGTTGTTCGACCAGGCGGCGATAGCAGGACGGCGTCATGCCCTTGAGCTGCTGAAAGCGGCGATTGAAATTGGACAGGTTGTTGAAGCCCGACTCGAAGCAGACGTCGGTAACCGGCTTGTCCTGATCGAGCAACAGCTCGCAGGACTTGCTGATGCGCAGGCTGTTGACGAACTCGACATAGCAGCGGCCGGTGGCGCGCTTGAAGAAGCGCGAGAAGTAGGTGGGTTTCATCCCGAGATGGCTGGCGACTTCTTCCAGCGGCAGTTCACGCATGTAGTGCTCGAAGATGTAGTTGACCGCCATGTTGGTGCGGTCGGCATGGTGTTCGTCGCTCAGCTGTGCCGAGGTGGCGCCGGAGAGCAGCTGGTAGTCGTCGCACCGCGCCAGCAGCTCGAGCATGATCAGAAAGTAGCCGAGGCGGGTGGCGCCGCGGCTGTCGGCGATCCGCTGCATCAGCTCGCCGGCCTGGTCTATGGTGCTGGGGCAACGAAATTCGATGCCGTAATGCGAGCGTTCGAGCATCGGCGTGAAACTGCGCAGCTCGGAGAACACGCTGTGGCCGGCCTCCAGCATTTCGTCGGTGAAGTTGACCAGCATGTCGCGCTTGGCCACGACTTCGCCTTCCTCGACCTGGCTGATCCAGTTGTGCGGCAGATGCGGACCGGTGAGAAACAGGCTGTTCGGCCCGAAATTGCCCACGTAGTCGCCGACGAAAACCTTGCCCGAGCTGGCGACGATCAGATGCAGCTCGTACTCCTTGTGGTTGTGCCAGCGCACCAGAGGGCAGGGGAAACCGTGCTCGCGGTAGATCAGTGAGTTGCCATGGTGATCGTCCATGAGTTCGTAGGACGGGTCGGAGATCTTCAACGCTCTCATGCAGGGTCCGTTGTCGAGAAAGGCATCGAAGCGTTATAGCCGCTCTGGCGACGATGGCAAAATCGCTCAGGCAATTTCGTATCGGTAAGGCAGCTCCGGACCACGTCTGGAACAGGTGATGGCTGCCGCCTTGCTGGCGAATTCGAGCATGGCCTGCAGCTGTGCCGGCGACATCTGTGCGAGCCCCGCTGGGGAGTCCAGCCGTTGTTCGGTCAGGTAGGCCAGCAGGGCGGCCTGGAACGTGTCGCCAGCGCCTACGCTGTCGCACACCGTCGCTGGTTGCGCAGCGATAGCGAGCTGGCCGTGCTGCCGGCTGAACAGCTGAGCGCCATCGCCACCCCGGGTGATCACCACCAGCTCGGCGCGGTTGCCCAGCCAGCGTTCGGCAATGCCATGTGGTTCGACGCCCGGGTAAAGCAGGCGCAGATCCTCGTCACTGACCTTGATCAGATGGGCCTGCCCGGCGAAGGCCTCGACCCGCTCGCGCCAGCGGGCAAGATCAGGCTCGACGTTGAGCCGCACGTTCGGGTCGAGGGATATCAGGCGTTGTGCCTGTTCACGGCGCAGCAGTTCCAGCAGCGTCTCGGCGATGGGCGAGGCCACCAGCGAGTAGGAACCGAAGTGGATGCCGCGGACCCTGTCGGGCAGCGGCCGCAACTGTTCGGGCTGCAGCAGACGGTCGGCACAGCCGTCACCGCGAAAGCTGTAGACCGGCGCGCCATCGCTGCCCAGTGCAACCATCGCCAGCGTGGTCGGTGCATCGAAGATCACCAGCTGCCCGGTATCGACGCCTTCCTTCTGCAGCAGACCGAGCAGGCGCTGGCCAAAGTGATCGTTGGACAATCCGCCGAGCAGCGCCGCCTTGACACCCAATCGCGCCAGGCCGACCGCCACGTTATACGGCGAACCACCGGCCACCGCTTCCAGATTCAGGCGATTGCCGCTGGCGCCCGGGCCCGTGAACACATCGAAAAGCGCTTCACCACAGACGAGGTACATGGAGGATTCCTGCTGCTGGAAATCCGCCGAGCTTAAACGCGGCGCCGGCACCGAGACAGTACGCCGGTGGCCGGTCGCCGATACGATCTTGCACTGCTAGTACACCCAGACTTCTACCCGGCGGTTCTTCACTCGGCCGCTTCCCGCATCGTTGGAGGCAACCGGAAGTTCGGAGCCCATCCCATTGATTTCCTTGAGAAACACTCCTCGTTTGTTGAGTTCGCGGCGCACCGTCATGGCGCGCAGCTTGGACAGCAGTGCCGCGCGCGCCGGATCGCCCGTCGCATCGCCGAAGCCCACCAATGCCGCGCTGTCGGTGAGTTTGCCGTTATCGCGCAGGTATTCGACGACCCGCTCGAGGTCACGCTGGGCCTTGTTGTCCAGCTGGGCGCTGCCTTCCTCGAAGCGGAAGTTGACCGTCAGGCGCTGGGCTTCGCTCGCCAGCTGTTGATAGAAGGCGGGCATGTCGGCAAGGGCGGTTTGCCGAATCGCCTCGACATGCTGGGCGACGTAGCCGGATCGCTCGACGATGGTCTGGCCGGCCTTGCTATGGATGAACTCGATGTAGGCCTCGGTCCAGGGCGACTGTTTGCGCGGATGGGCATAGAGGAACAGCCGGCGCGACAACGGGTAGTCCTCGGTCGCGACCAGGGCGCGGGAGGGCAGCATCGGCTGCGAGTCGCCATCGGCGATGGCCAGTGCCTTGGCCTTGCCCAGCGAGGCCAGGCCGGTGAAGCCGATGGCACCTGCATCCAGGGTGACCGCGCGGGACAGCTCGTCGTTGGACTCATAGCGACGCGCGTCGCTCCAGAGCGACTTGCCCTGACGCGCCAATACCAGCTCGTTGAAGGTGTCGTAGGTACCGGAACGGTCATCGCGCGCGTGCAGCCGCACCGGCAGGTCCTGTCCGCCGAGCTCGCGCCAGTTGCGGATTTCGCCGGCGAACAGCCGGGCCAGTTGCGCGGTGGTCAATGAATCGACGGGGTTGCCCGGATGCACGACGATGGCCAGGCCATCGATGGCAATCACCTGTTCCGCCTTGGCGCTGCGCATGTCCCCCAGCTCGGCCAGCTCGGCGCGCTCGCTCGTTTTGATCGGCCTGGACGCTGCTGCGAGATCACCCTGACCATTCTTAAGCCCAGCGAAGCCGGTACCGGTGCCATGCGCGGCCACCGTGGCGATTACCGCTTTGCCCTGAGGCGTGCGAGCGCTGACCCGCTGCTCGTTCTCGACCTCGGTCGGCCGAATGCTGATGTCCTGAAAGCCCTCGGCTTCGAACAGCCCGGCGATGAGCATGGGGGCCAGCTTGGCGCCAACGGTGTTGGAGCCGTGGATGCTCAGTACCGCGGACCCGTCTGCCGGGATCGGCAGTGCGGCGAGGGCGCCGGTCGAGCTGCTGGCTGCCACCGCCAGCAGCAGAGGAGAGAAAAGCCGAATCCAGAACCGTCCAGCAGCGAAACATGGCGCCATCGTGCGACCTCCTTGTAGAAGGCCGCGAGATTAAGACGATCCGGTTACCGAAAGATGACAGACGGCGCGCCCGGCGTGGTATCGATGGCGTTCAACGCAGCTCGATCCAGACCGGACAGTGGTCGGACGGCTTCTCCATCGCGCGGATATCGTAGTCCACGCCGCAATCGGTCACCCGTTCATGTAGCGCATGGGTGGTGAGGATGTAGTCGATGCGCAGGCCGCGACGCGGCTCGTCCTCGAAGCCACGGCTGCGATAATCGAACCAGCTGAAGCGATCGACCACCTCCGGATTGAGGGTGCGGAAGCTGTCCTGCAGGCCCCAGCCTTTGATGCGCTCCAGCCACTCGCGCTCCTCCGGCAGGAAGCTGCACTTGCCGGTGCGCAGCCAGCGCTTGGCATTCACCTCGCCGATGCCGATGTCGCAATCCTGCGGCGAGATATTGAAGTCACCCATCAGCGCCAGCGATTCGTCCGGGCTGAAACGCTGTTCGAGCAGGGCCTGCAGATCGGCATAGAACTTGGTCTTGGCGGGAAACTTCACCGGATGGGCGCGGCTTTCGCCCTGGGGAAAGTAGCCGTTCATGACGGTGACCGGTTGACCATTTGCATCGGCGAAACGGCCCCAGATGAAACGCTTCTGCGACTCCTCGCCGTCGCTGGGAAAGCCCTTGTGAACTTCCAGCGGCGCCTGGCGCGAGAGCAGGGCGACCCCGTAGTGACCTTTCTGTCCGTGATAGTGGACGTGATAGCCGAGGGCCTCGATCTCCGCCTGCGGGAACTGCTCGTCGGCCACCTTGGTTTCCTGCAGGCCGATGACGTCCGGCTGATGCTTCTCGATGATCGCAGAAAGCTGGTGAGGTCTGGCTCGTAAGCCATTGATGTTAAACGAAACGATTTTCATGAGAGTTCCATGGAAGAGGACGCTGTCGGCGCCGCGTATCAACGGCGCGCACTGTAACTGATGGACTTGAAGGGCTGATTCTAGAGACACCACGTGACGGGTACAAAGGCACCGTCATGGCGATTGTCGCGCCGAGCACCGCTGGTCATCCGTCGACATGGCGGGCCGCGCGAAGCGCTGCTAAGTTGCAATCATCCATCATGAAAAGCCGAGAGTCGTCATGCCGATGTCCGCCGAGGTTCGCACGCTCGACAGTGGTTACGACCGCGAAACCCGTTCGCTGCTGTATCACGCTTACCGCCACGAACCGACCTTTGCCTACCTCTTCGAGGCCGACCGCCCGGGCTATCAGCAGCGGGTCCGCGCCACGGTGCGTGAACTGGTGAACCAGCATTTCCTGCAACAGCAACCGGCGCTGGGGCTGTTGCTGAACGACCGGCTGATCGCCGTTGCGCTGATCGCGCCGCCGCAGCGTCGGCTGGACATTACCGAGAGCTGGGCCTGGCGGGCACGGATGCTGCTGACTGCCGGTTTTCGCTGCACGCGGCGCTACCTGGATTACCACGCCGCGGTGCTCGCCTGCCTGCCCAGCGGTGCCGTGCACCTGCTGCCGTTGCTTGGCGTGCACCCGCAGTTCCAGGGCCAGCATTATGGCGAGCAGTTGCTGGAAGCGGTGCATGAGTGGTGTGCCGAGGACGAAACCTCCCAGGGCCTGGTCATCGACACCGGCAACCCGCGCTACCTGAACTTCTATCAACGGCAAGGCTACGAAGAAATCGGCCAGGTGGCAGTAGGGCCGGTCGTCGAACACGTCTTCTTCCATCCGGCGCCCCGGCGGATGGAAGCGGCACGCTAGGTGTGGGCGAATTTTATCCGGCCGGGTCAGTCTGATTGGACTGAAGTCTCGCGATGTCAGCCGATGCCCGTCCCCCCGCAAGATCGCCTTACATACCCTCTGGCCCGCGTGCTCGGGCATGCCAGACAGCCCGTGCTAGCATTGCGCGCCATGCGTAAAACGAACCGAGTCGGCCTGCTGGTAGCCGCAATCGCGATCCTGATGTTGAGCGGCGTTCAGGCCGGCGCGGCCGAGCTGGACGTACGGGTCGAGCCGGAAAACCGCGCGTTGCGGGAGAATATCGAAAACTACATCGGCGACCTGGGCGATCGGGATGCGCGCGAGCTGCTGCGCTACAGCCGGGTGGCGCAGCGTCAGGCTGAGAAAGCGCTGCAGGCGCTTGGCTATTACCGCAGCCGCATCCGCACCGATGTGCGCGAGGGCGAGGAACCGACCCTGGTGCTGCGAGTGCGGACCGGCGAACCGGTGCGCTTGCGCAACATCACCGTGCGCCTGGAAGGGCCAGCGGCCGAGTTTTCGGGCTTTCGCGTCGCCCAGCGCAGCCTGCGCCAGGGTGACGTACTCAATCATGGTCGCTACGAGGACGTGAAGCAGCAGTTCCTCAACCAGGCCTCGCGCTACGGCTATTTCGACGGACGCTTCACCCGCCAGCGCCTGGCGGTCGACCCCCGGGAGAACACCGCCGATGTCGAGCTGGTATTCGACAGCGGGCCGCGTTATCGCCTCGGCGACGTGCGCTTCGAGGGCGATGCGCCATTCGATGACGACCTGCTCTCGCGCATGGTGCCGTTCAAGGCCGATACGCCCTATGACTCCGAGCTGATCGCCGAACTCAGCCAAGCGCTGCAGTCCAGCGGCTACTTCGAGGGCGTGCGGGTCGATGCCAACCCCGCCAGCGCCAGTGAGCAGCGCATTCCCGTCGCCGTTGCCCTGACCACCCGCAAGCCGCGCACCTTTGGCCTCGGCCTTGGCTATTCCACCGACGTCGGGCCGCGCATCCGCCTGAACTGGACGCGCCACTGGGTCAACCCGCAAGGGCACAGCTATGGCGCGGAAACCGAGCTCTCCGCACCGCGGCAGAACGTCGGGCTCTGGTACGACATTCCGCTCGATCCGCCGCTGACCGACAAGCTGCGCTTCGTCGGTGGTTACCAGTACGAGGAGATTGCCGGCACCGACACGCTGAGCCGTCTGCTCAAGGTCGGCCCGGAATGGCACAGCCGCCTGCCCAGTGGCTGGCTACGGGTGCTCTCGCTGAAATGGCAGCATGAGGAATACCGCCTCGGCGACGATTCAGGGCTGAGCACGCTGCTGATGCCCGGCGTCGCCTACAGCTACCTGCGCAGCGACAACCGCATCGATCCCAGCCAGGGCTACCGCCTGCAGTTCGAAGTGGCGGCGGCCAAGGACGGCGTGTTTTCCGATGCCGACCTGATCCACGCCAACGTGCTGCTGCGCGGGCTGACCACCCTGGGGCAGCGCCATCGTTTCCTCGGTCGGGTGCAACTGGGCGGCAACTGGACGGATGAATACGTCAACGTGCCGCCATCGCTGCGCTATTTCGCCGGTGGCGATCAGAGCGTGCGTGGCTACGACTATCAGAGCCTGTCGCCGACCAACTCCGACGGCGACAAGATCGGCGGTCGCTATCAGTTCGCTGTCAGCGCCGAGTATCAGTATTCCATCGCCGAGAAATGGCGGATCGCGACCTTCGTCGATCAGGGCAACGCATTCAATTCGCTGGAGATCCCGACGCTGAAGAGCGCAGTCGGTGTCGGCGTGCGCTGGGTCTCGCCGGTCGGGCCGATTCGCGTCGACCTGGCCCACCCGCTGGATAGCGAGGGTGGCGTGCGGCTGCACTTCTCCATGGGGCCGGAACTGTGAGGCGGCTGTTGTGGGGTATTGGCTTGACGCTGCTGGCCTTGCTGCTGCTGGTTATGATCGGCCTCGGCACGCTGCTGGGCACCACGAGCGGTAGTCGTTGGCTGTTGGCGCAAGTGCCTGGGCTCAACGTGGAAGCGTTCGAAGGCCGGCTCGGCCAGCGCTGGCAGGCCGAGCGCCTGGTCTGGACGCAGGGCGAGGATCGCGTCGAGGTGCAACAACCGCGTCTGGCCTGGTCACCGGCGTGCCTGCTCAAACGCACTCTGTGCATCGAGGAGCTGGTGACCGGGGATATCGAACTCAGTTTCGCCCCATCCGAGCCTGACCCGAACGCCGAGCCGTTCAGCCTGCCGGAGCTGAAGCTGCCGTTGGCGCTGCAGGTCGAGCGTATCGAGATCGGTCGGCTGACGCTCAACGAAAGCGAACAGCTGCGTCGCCTGCACGTGCAGGCCGACTGGCGCGCGGACGGGTTGGACATCCACCGTCTGGAGCTGCGCCGGGACGACCTCGACCTGGTGCTCGACGGCCGTCTGCAGCCCAGTGGTGCATGGCCGCTGCAGCTGCAAGGGCAGGCCGCACTGCGCTCGCCGGACGAGCAGCCGTGGGCCCTGCAGATTGCCGTCGAGGGTGATCTGCGCGAGCAGGTGCGGCTCGAGGTCGAAAGTCAGGGTTACCTCGACGGCATGCTAAGCGGCCATGTCCGTGCGCTGGACGAGCAGCTGCCGGCGACCATCAGGCTCACCGCCGACGGCTTCAAGGCCGTGCCCGATCTGCCCGAAACCCTGCGCGTGCGTGAGCTGGAGCTCACTGCCAGCGGCAACATGGGAGACGGCTACCGCCTGCTCGGTACTGGTCGCCTGCCGGGCGAGGGTGGCGCCGTGCGCCTGGCGCTCGAAGGCGTGGTCAATCCGAGCGGCGCGCAGATCTCCGTGCTCGAACTGGATGCCGGCCAACAGCGCCGGGTGCGCCTGAGCGGCGACGTCGCCTGGCAGGACGGCCTGGCCGCCAACGCCGAGCTGGCGTGGCGCGACTTTCCCTGGCGCCGGCTCTACCCCGAGCTCGAGGAGCCGCCTGTGACGCTGCGCGAACTCAACGTGCAGGTCCAGTACGACAACGGTAACTACCTCGGCAACTTCGACTCGTCCATGACCGGACCGGCCGGCGATTTCACGCTGGCGAGTCCGGTCAGCGGCAATCTCGAAGCCGTGCATCTACCGCAACTGGCGCTGCGGGCCGGGCAGGGCAGCGCCAGCGGTTCGCTGAGCGTCGGTTTCGCGGACGGCATCGACTGGAGGGCCGACCTGGCGCTGAGCGATCTCGATCCCGCCTACTGGCTGGCGGAGCTGCCAGGCAGGCTCGGTGGCACGTTGCGCTCCAGCGGCGCGCTGCGCGACGAACTTCTGCAGGCCGAGGCCCAGCTGGACATCGCTGGCCGGCTGCGTGGGCAGGCCACCAGCCTGCAGTTACAGGCCGACGGACAGGGCGAAAGCTGGAACCTGCCCAGCATCGATCTGCGCATGGGAGACAACCGTGTGCATGGCAGCGGCCGCTGGGCGCAGACGCTGGACGGGCAACTGCAGCTGGAACTGAGCCGGTTGGCGCAGCTCTGGCCTGATCTGCACGGCCAGCTCGCCGGCGAGGTCAGGCTCGGCGGAACCGCTGATGCACCGAGTGGCACCGTCGCACTCGACGGTCGCAACCTTGGCTATCAGGACAACCGGGCGCGGCGGCTGAGCGTCCAGGGCGAGTTGTCCGAAGGCGAGCGTGGCCGCCTGACCTTGAGGGCGGAGCGCATCCGCGCCGGCGAAACCGACCTGGGAACGCTGCAGTTGAACGGCCAGGGCACCGCCGCGCAGCACCAGGCCGAGCTGGAACTGCAGGGGCCACTGCTCGACCTGGTGCTAGCCTTCGACGGTGGTCTGCGCGGCGATGACTGGATCGGCCGGCTCACCCGCGGTGAGCTCAGCGCGCAGCAACAGAACTGGGCGCTACAACGCCCGGCGTCGTTGCAGCGCCTGGCCGATGGCCGCCTCGATCTCGGCGCGCACTGCTGGCTTTCCGGTCCCGCCAGCCTTTGCGCCGAAGATCAGCGGCTGATGCCTGATCCGCGGATCCGCTATCGGCTGCGCGACTTCGCCCTGCAATCCCTGGCCGACTACCTGCCCGAGGATTTCGCCTGGCAGGGTGAGCTGAACGCGGACATCGAACTGGATCTGCCTGCGGCAGGGCCCAACGGGCAGGTGCAAGTCGACGCCGGCCCCGGCGTGTTGCGCATCCGCGATGCGGATCAGTGGCACGACTTTCCCTACCAGACCCTGGCGCTCAATAGCCGCCTGCGGCCTGAACGGGTCGACAGCGAGCTGCGCTTTGCCGGTGGCGAACTGGGCGACCTGGACGTGCAGCTGCGTATCGACCCGCGTCCCGAAGCCAAGCCGATCGACGGCGAGTTCCGCCTCAGCGGTCTCGATCTCGCAGTGGCACGACCCTTCGTGCCGATGGTGGAGCGCCTGCGTGGCGAGTTGAATGGCAGTGGCCAGCTCGCCGGCAGCCTGCAGCAACCCACCCTGAACGGCCAATTGCTGCTGACCGGCGGCGAAATCGCCGGCAGCGAACTGCCTACCACCTTCGAGGACCTGCGGGTACGCCTGCTGATCGAGGGCGAGCGCCTGAACATCGATGGCGGCTGGCGTGCCGGCGAGCAGGGGCGCGGCAGCCTCAGCGGTACGCTGGATTGGCAGGACGAGCTGGACCTGGATCTGGCCATCAAGGGCGACCGCCTGCCGGTGGTGGTCGAGCCCTACGCGGATCTCGAGGTCGAGCCGGATCTGCGCATCGTGCTGAGTGGCCAGCAGCTCGCGGTCAGCGGTCGGGTCGAGGTGCCACGGGGCGCGATCACCGTGCGTGAACTGCCTCCGGCGACGGTGAAGGTCTCAGAGGACACCGTGATCGTCGGCCGGAAAGCCGAGGAGGAGGCCACGCCACTGGCGGTGAAGATGGATATCGATGTGGAGGTCGGCCAGGACCGCCTGCGCTTCTCCGGCTTCGGCCTGACCGCCGACCTTGCCGGTTACCTGCATATCGGCGACAACCTGGATGCCCGTGGCGAGCTGCAGTTGAAGAACGGCCGCTATCGCGCCTATGGCCAGCGGCTGACCATCCGCCGGGCCGAGCTGCTGTTCACCGGCCTGATCAGCCAGCCGTTCCTCAATATCGAGGCGATCCGCCGGATCGAGGCGGAGAACGTCGTTGCCGGCCTGCGCATCACCGGCAGCGCCGAGCAACCGCGTATCGATGTGTTCTCTGAACCGGCCATGAGTCAGGAACAGGCGTTGGCCTATCTTGTCCTGGGTCGGCCATTGGGCGCCGATTCCGGCGATAACAATCTGCTGGCCCAGGCCGCGCTGGGGCTCGGCCTGGCTGGCAGTTCATCGATCACCGGCGGACTCGCGCAGCGGCTCGGCATCCAGGACTTCCAGCTCGACACAGAGGGAACGGGCGCCGGCACCAGTGTGATCGCCACTGGACGGCTTACCGAACGTCTGGCGTTGCGCTACGGCGTGGGCGTGTTCGAACCGACCAACACCATTGCCCTGCGTTATCAGCTGACCCGACGTATCTTTCTCGAAGCGGCCAGCGGCCTGGCCAGTTCGCTCGACGTCTTCTATCGCCGCGATTTCTGACCGCGGCACGGCGCTGGTGCGTGGCGTCCGACGCCGTGCGCCCGTCAGGCCGCTCCCTTGCCGCGACCGCCGCACCAGTGCGAGTCAGCGACCACTGGCGCGTGCACCAGACTGGGCTACGCTGAGTTCGCTTTCCGTGCCATTTGCTATCCGGCGGGCGCGGGCCTGCAGGGTTTGACCGTTCGGTCTGATTCCGGCGTCGATTCGATCATCGAATCTGGCGCGATTGCCCCGCGCCCAACGAGCGAATGCAGTGGTAGCATCCAGGCTTCCGGCCGTCGCGGTCACCGCCGCGCAACGCTCTAGCACGAGTCTTGCAAAGCGCTGTCGACCTCAGCGCTTACAAGCTCCAGAGGCGGATCGGAATCGTCGTTACCTGGTCGCTGAAAAACCACCGCCACAAGCGTCATGTTTTTCAACGGCTCCACGGTAGCGCGACCCCAACGCGAGGGAACTCGCCTATAAGAAATAAGGTGCTCGAATGGAATTTCTGAACAACCTCGTCAACACCATTAACGGCCTCGTCTGGGGCCCGCCCATGTTGGTCCTGATCCTTGGCACCGGCCTGGTGCTGATGATCATGCTCAAGTTCATGCCGCTGACCCGCATTGGTACCGGCTTTGCCCTGATGTGGCGCGGTCGTGCCAAGGGCGACGAATCCACCGGTGAGATCAGCCCGTTCCAGGCGTTGATGACGTCGCTGGCCGCAACGGTAGGTACCGGCAACATCGCCGGCGTCGCCACGGCGATCTTCCTCGGCGGCCCGGGCGCGCTGTTCTGGATGTGGTGCACCGCGCTGGTCGGTATGGCCACCAAGTACTGCGAGGTCGTGCTGGCGGTTCACTACCGCGAGAAGGACGACCGTGGCGAGCACGTCGGCGGCCCGATGTATGCCATCAAGAATGGGCTGGGCAAGAAGTGGGTCTGGCTTGGCACTGCGTTCGCCATCTTCGGCGGGCTGGCCGGCTTCGGCATTGGCAACATGGTGCAGGTCAACAGCATGGCCCACGCGCTGGAAACCACCTTCTCGGTGCCGCTGTGGGCGACCGGCCTGATCACCATGGTCGTGGTCGGCCTGGTGATTCTCGGCGGTATCCGCCGCATCGGCGTTGTGGCCGCGTCGCTGGTTCCCTTCATGTGCCTGGCCTACCTGATCGCTGGTGCGGTGGTGCTGGTGGTGAATGCCTCCGCGATCCCGGCCGCGTTCGACCTGATCTTCACCCATGCCTTCACGCCGATCGCCGCCACTGGCGGTTTCGCCGGTGCCGCGGTGATTGCCGCAATTCGCTTCGGTGTCGCGCGCGGGATCTTCTCCAACGAGGCCGGTCTCGGTACCGCCGGTATCGCCCAGGCCGCCGGTACAACCACCAGCTCGGTGCGCTCGGGCATGATCGGTATGCTGGGCACGTTCATCGACACCATCATTGTCTGCTCGATGACCGGCCTGGCGATCATTTGTACCGGCGTCTGGACCAGCGGCGCCAGCGGCGCGGCATTGTCCGCGGCGGCCTTCGAGTCGGCGATGCCGGGCATCGGTGGGGTGATCCTGACCATCGCGCTGGTGGTCTTCGCCTTCACCACCATCCTTGGCTGGAGCTACTTCGGCGAGAAGTGCTGGGAATTCCTGGTGGGTACCAAGGCCATCTGGCCGTTCCGGGTGATCTGGGTGCTGGCGGTGCCCTTCGGTGCGATCGCTCAGCTGGACTTCGCCTGGCTGCTGGCCGATACGCTCAACGGCCTGATGGCGATCCCCAACCTGGTCTCGTTGCTGCTGCTGAGCCCGGTCGTGGTGAAGCTGACCAAGGAGTATTTCGCGCGCAGCTGATGTCCGATAACGGTCGGTAATCGCCCTAGCTGGCGGTTCACCGATCGGCGGTCCGAGGCTACACTCGGGCCCTCTTTCAGGCCGTGGGGCTGATGGCCCCGCGGCCTTTTCGTGTCACCCATCGAGGAGCGAAGCAATGACAGAAGTCACCCTGAAAGGCACCCCCGTCCAGGTAGCCGGCGAGTTTCCGCAGGCCGGCCAGCAGGCCAAGCCGTTTCGCCTGGTAGGCGCCGACCTCGCCGACGTCGAGCTGGCAGCCTTTGCCGGCAAGCGCAAGATCCTCAACATCTTCCCAAGCGTCGATACGCCGACCTGCGCCACCTCGGTACGCAAGTTCAACGCCCAGGCCAGCGCCCTGGCAAACACCGTGGTGCTTTGCATTTCCGCCGACCTGCCGTTCGCGCAGAAGCGTTTCTGTGGTGCCGAAGGGCTGGAGAACGTGGTCAACCTGTCGACCATGCGCGGTGCCGAATTCCTTCGCGACTACGGCGTGGCCCTGGCCAGCGGCCCTCTGGCAGGCGTCGCCGCACGCGCGGTGATCGTGCTGGATGAGCAGGACCGCGTACTGCACAGCGAACTGGTCAGCGAGATCGGCAGCGAGCCGAACTACGAGGCGGCCATCGCCTCGCTTGGCTGAAGTGCACCGCTAGCAGCTCGGCGGCGAGCCCTGATGGGGCTCGCCGTTTTTTTTTGGCGACGGAAAGCCAGCAGTTCAAGCGAAACCGTCTGTCGTCGTCAATTAGCGCAAACCGAGGTGGCCAACTACTTTCCGTCATGCCCGTGCCCAGGATTTCAAGGGTGAGCGCAGCGCCACAAACATGGCAATTAGGCAGCTTTTTTAAAAAATCTTTTCGCACGGCTGCTGTCATAGAGCTGATGCCCATTGAATGGATTCAGTTATGCCTACCTCAGAAATCAAAAGAATCGGTGTATCCGGAACCGGAATGATCGCCCACGGCTTCGTCCGGTTGATCAAACAGCACTATCAGGACATGCAGATTTCCCGTGTCCTCACGCGCCGACCACTTTCGACGATGACCGACTTCCCGCTGGCGGACGTCCTTACCAATTCGCTGGACGAGCTGATCGACAATTCCGATCTGATCGTCGAGTGCAGTGGTGATGTGTTCCACGGAACGGTCGTCATCGAGCGCGCCTTCGAAGCCGGCTTGAAGGTCGTGACCGTCAACGCCGAATTGCAGGTCACCACGGGTTCGTACCTGGCGGGCAAGGGCTTTCTCACGGAAGCCGAGGGCGATCAGCCCGGTTCGCTGGCGGCCTTGCGTGAGGATGCGCTGCAGATGGGCTTCCAGCCGCTGGTCTACGGCAACATGAAGGGCTATCTGAACCATGACCCTTCCCCCGAGGACATGGCCTACTGGGCCAACCGGCAAGGCATCAGCGTCGATCAGACGACCTCCTTCACCGACGGCACCAAGGTGCAGATCGAGCAGGTGATCATCGGCAACGGGCTGGGTGCGACCATCACCCGTCAGGGCATGGAAGGTCTCGCCTCGACCAATTTGGACGACAGCGCCAGCCTGCTCGGCATGATGGCCGAACGGGTGGGGCAGCCCATCGTCGATTACGTGATCCCCTCCGGCTACCCGGCTGGCGGCGTGTTCCTGGTAGGCAGGCACGACGAGGATCAGGCCCGGGCCATCGAATATTTCAAGCTCGGACGCGGCCCGTTCTACACGCTGGTGCGGCCGTTCCATCTGTGCTCGCTGGAAGTGGGCAAGACCGTACGCCGCGTGCTCAGCGGCGGCGGCGTGCTGCTCAACAACTCGACCGAGCCGACCCTCGGGGTTGCCGCCATCGCCAAGCGCGCCATGAAGCCGGGCGAGCTGATCGAGCGTGGCATCGGCGGCTTCCAGTTCCGCGGTGAGGCGATCAAGCTGGCCCAGCATCCGGATCACGTGCCGATCGGCCTGCTGCGCAAGACGGCGCTCAAGCGTGCCGTCGAGCCTGGCCAGATCATTACCTTCGACGATATCGACATCCTGCCGAGCCGCGCCTTGGATATCGTCATGGAGCAGCGCAAACCGCGGCTGGTGGAAGTCGAGTCGAAGTCGGAAGGCAGGACGGCCCCCTGCATCAACACGATGGGGATGCTTGCCCTGGGTGGTTGAGCGCGACGCGCACAGCAAAAGGCCGCTGCATCTGCAGCGGCCTTTTCGTTTGTGCGATTGATTGCGGGAAGATGCGGCAGTCGCTTACCGCCGTTACGCCCCTCAGGCCTTGCGCATGGACCAGTAGCCAGGTTTGAACAGATCCCGCTCACCCAGCAGCATCACGCCAGCGGCGAAGCCTATCAGCACCAGGCCGATATACAGGCACAGCTGGATGAACCCCTCTGGCTGCGGTACGAAATGCAGCGCCACCGCCAGCACGGTTGCCGTCGCCAGCCAGCGAACCAGCACCGGTACGCCGGCACCGCGCGGCGAGGCGCGATAGACAAACAGGCCCATGAACAGTGCCTGCAGCGCGGCGCCGCTGGAGAACGCCAGCGCCAGGCCTGCGGCGCCGTAATGCCGATAGAGCAGTGCATCGAGCGCGATGGTCATGGTCGAGCTGATCAATGTGATGACCAGGAACAGGCGAGCCTGATGCTGCGCGAGCAGCGCGCGCCCCCAGAGCAGCGCGAGACCCATCGCCGGCAGGCCGAGCGCGTAGATGACCATCAGCGAGGCGGTGGCCTGGGTCTGCGCAGCGCCGAATTCGCCGCGTTCTAGTAGGACCGCCACCACGGCCTCCGGGAAGGAGCAGAGCACCACGGTCGCCGGCACCAGGAACAGCAAAGTCGCCAGCAGCCCCTTGCGGATCACCGCGGCGTGGGCGTTGTGGTCCTCGTCGTTCCAGCTGGAGGAGAACTGCGGGAACAGCACCGACAGCACCGACATGGCATACAGGGTCAGCGGGATCGTGACGATACGGAACGCGAACGACAGCATGGTGATGCTGCCTTCCTCGAGGAACGAGGCGAACATCCGCTCGGCCAGTATGCAGGCCTGCTGCGCACCGGCTGCCAGCAGAATGGGCGCGAAAGCCAGGCCGAACTGGCTGCCATGGCCTTTCTCGAGCGGCATCGCCTCACCGCGCAGGTAATGGATGCGTCGATGCTGCAGGACGATCAGCACCACCTGGGGCAGCAGCATGCCGAGAAAGATGACCATGCCGCTGGGCTCGAACAGCAGAATGCCGATGATCGCGCCGGCATTGAGCAGGAGGGTGCGAGTCATCGGCATGATGAACACGTTGTCCATGTTCAGTAGCGCGCCCTGGCAGTACAGCGCGGCCTGGACGCCGATCAGCAGCGCGCCGACGCAGAAAACCAGCTGGCCGTTGGCGACCTGCTCGGGCGTCCAGCCCGGCGCCAGGGCGTTGAGCACCCAGTAGCTGGTCAGCAGGATCAGCGCGCAGGCTGCGCCACCGAGCAGCATGATGCGCCAGTAGAGCCAGCGCGCGACGGATTCGAACAGAGACTGCGACTGGCTGCGTAGCTTCTGGAGGTAGGGAATCATGGTGTCGCGCAATGCCAGGCCCAGGAAGTTCTCGAAGAACAGCGGCAGGATGAGCGCAACGAAGATGAGATCCGCTTCCCAGCTGAGGCCGAAAGAGCGGGCAATGAACAGGTCGCGAAGAAAACCCAGAAGAAAACTGGCGACAGTCAACGCCAGAATGACCAGCGATACATTCATTCCTTGATCCTATGCGGTCATCGATGCAATGACCGGTTAACGACACGACAATGTCCGATTTCGACGTGCTGCGCGGCGCGAGGCCCGCTTACAGCGTTTTTCTCGCCGCGGAGCCGCGAGAAGAACGTTAAATAGACTTAAGACCTGCCGCATGGTTCCGGTCTGCCGCGCCGACCCGTTCGCATACATGTCGATACGTAAAAATGCCGTAAAGGCACTTTGCGAGCGGTTCGCGACTGCTTATGGTTCACGCTCCTTTTCAAGCGAACTCCGTTCATGTCCGAGACGCATCCCACTACCGCGCGCTCCAGCCTCCGCTGGGCGCTCCTGATCCTCGTCGTCATTGCCATCGCAGCGCTGCTCTGGTGGCTGTGGCCTGCTCCCAACAAGGAAGCGCCGCAGCGCCCGGGCGGCCGTCCCGGCTTCGGTGCATTCGGCGGGGCGGTTCCCGTGCGCGTCGCCAAGGTGGAGCAGGGCGAGTTCGAGGTGTTCAACAAGGCACTCGGCAGCGTCACGCCACTCAACACGGTGAACCTGCGCAGCCGTGTGGCGGGCGAGCTGGTCGAGCTGCGCTTCGAAGAGGGACAACGCGTCAAGAAGGGCGATCTGCTCGCCGTGGTCGATCCGCGCCCTTACAAGGTGGCGTTGCAGCAGGCGGAAGGCACTCTGCAGCAGAATCGCGCGCAGCTGAAGAACGCCCAGGTGGATTTCGAACGCTATCGGGGCCTGTATGCCGACGACAGCATTGCCAAGCAGACGCTGGATACCCAGGAAGCGCTGGTCAGCCAGTACCAGGGCACGCTGGCGGCCAATCAGGCGGCGGTCAACGAAGCGCGACTGAACCTGGAGTTCACCCAGATCCGCGCGCCCATCGATGGCCGCGTCGGTCTGCGACAGCTCGATGTCGGCAATCTGGTCGCCGCCAATGACACCACGCCGCTGGTGCTGATCACCCAGACACAACCGATGTCGATCAGCTTCACGCTGCCGGAAGGCGATCTGCTGCCGGTGCTGACCCGCTACCGCCAGGGCGACAAGCTCGTGGTGCAGATCTGGGACCGTGGTGAAAAGGTCATGTTCGGCGAGGGCGTGCTGGAGAGCATCGACAACCAGATCGACGCCACCACCGGCACCCTGCGGCTGAAGGCGCGTTTCGACAACGAGCAGGAACTGCTCATCCCCAACCAGTTCGTCAATGTTCGCCTGCGGGTCGAAACCCTGCGCGATGCCGTGCTGATTCCGACCGCGGCGCTGCAGTTCGGCTCGCGCGGCACCTTCGCCTACGTCGTTGGCGAGGACAGCAAGGTTCAGCTGCGTCTGCTCAAGGCCGGGCCGAGCAACGGCGAGACGACGGTGGTGCTCGAGGGGCTCGAGGTGGGTGAGCGGGTAGTGATGGAGGGGACCGACCGACTGCGTGACGGTGCCGAGGTGGAAGTGGTCGGCAGTCGCCGCATGGCCGAAGAGGCCGCCGAGAACCCGGTGCTCGGTGGCGGCGAGGCCGCGGAGCGCGAGGCGCAATGAACATCTCCCGTCTGTTCATCCTGCGCCCGGTCGCGACCACGCTGAGCATGGTCGCGATCCTGCTGGCCGGCTTGATCGCCTACAAGCTGCTGCCAGTGGCTGCGCTGCCGCAGGTGGATTACCCGACCATCCGCGTGATGACGCTTTATCCGGGCGCCAGCCCGGAGGTGATGACCAGCGCCGTGACCGCGCCGCTGGAGCGCCAGTTCGGCCAGATGCCGGGGCTGGCACAGATGTCGTCGACCAGTTCCGGCGGCGCCTCGGTGATCACCCTGCGCTTTTCGCTAGATGTCGCACTGGATGTGGCCGAGCAGGAGGTGCAGGCGGCGATCAACGGGGCGAACAACCTGTTGCCCAACGACCTGCCGGCACCGCCGGTGTACAACAAGGTCAATCCGGCCGACACGCCGGTACTGACGCTGGCGGTGACTTCGGAGTCGCTGCCGTTGCCCAAGCTGCACGATCTGGTCGATACGCGCATGGCGCAGAAGCTGGCGCAGATCAGCGGAGTGGGGATGGTCAGCATCGCCGGCGGTCAGCGCCCGGCGGTACGTATCCGCACCAACCCCGAGGCGCTGGCGGCCTATGGGCTGTCGCTGGCAGACGTGCGTTCGCTGATCACCAGCTCCAACGTGAACCAGCCCAAGGGCAACTTCGACGGGCCGACCCGGGTGTCGATGCTCGATGCCAACGACCAGTTGAAGACGCCGGAGGAATACGCCGAGCTGATCCTGACCTACCAGGACGGTGCGGCCCTGCGCCTGAAGGACGTCGCCGATATCGTCGACGGTGCCGAGAACGAGCGCCTGGCCGCCTGGGCCAATGACAGCCAGGCGGTGTTGCTGAACATCCAGCGCCAGCCGGGCGCCAACGTCATCGAGGTGGTCGAGCGCATCCAGGCGCTGTTGCCGGAAGTGAAGGCCAGCATGCCGGCCGGGCTGGACGTGGTGGTGCTCACCGACCGCACCCAGACCATCCGCGCCGCAGTGCGGGACGTGCAGCACGAGCTGATGCTCGCCACCTTCCTGGTGGTGATGGTGACCTTCGTCTTCCTCAAGAAGCTGTCGGCCACGGTGATCCCGTCGATCGCGGTGCCGCTGTCGCTGGTCGGCACCTTCGCCGTGATGTACCTGTGCGGCTTCTCGTTGAACAACCTGACGCTGATGGCGCTGACCATCGCCACCGGCTTCGTGGTGGACGATGCCATCGTCATGCTGGAGAACATCGCGCGGCATCTGGAAGAGGGCGAGACACCGCTCAACGCCGCGCTCAAGGGTGCCAGGCAGATCGGTTTCACGCTGATTTCGCTGACCTTCTCGCTGATCGCCGTGCTGATCCCGCTGCTGTTCATGCAGGACGTGGTGGGCCGGCTGTTCCGCGAGTTCGCCATCACCCTGGCGGTGGCCATCCTCATCTCGCTGGTGGTCTCGCTGACGCTGACGCCAATGATGTGCGCCAAGCTGCTCAAGCCGCACAGTGTCGCCGAGGCCAAGCCGGACTGGGTCGAGCGGTTGATCGGCGGCTACTCGCGCTGGCTGACCTGGGTGCTGCGCCACCAGACCCTGACCCTGCTGGTGGCGGTGGCCACGCTGGGGCTGACGGTGGTGCTCTACCTCGCCGTACCCAAGGGATTCTTCCCGGTGCAGGACACCGGCGTCATCCAGGGCATCAGCGAGGCGCCGCAATCGATCTCCTTCCGCGCCATGAGCGAGCGCCAGCAGGCACTGGCCCGGGTGATCCTCGCCGACCCGGCGGTGGACAGTCTGTCGTCCTATATCGGCGTGGACGGCGACAACGTCACGCTCAACAGCGGGCGTCTGCTGATCAACCTCAAGCCCCACGGCGAGCGCGACTTGACCGCCAGCCAGGTGATCGATCGCTTGCGGCCGGAGCTGGCCAAGGTGCCGGGTATCGAGCTGTATCTGCAGCCGGTACAGGACCTGTCCATCGAGGATCGGGTCAGCCGCACGCAGTTCCAGTTCAGCCTGGAAACGCCGGACAGCGAGTTGCTGCAGGAGTGGACGCCGCGCCTGGTCGAGGCCCTGCGCGAAAGGCCGGAGCTGACCGACGTGGCCAGCGACCTGCAGAGCAATGGCCTGCAGATCTACCTGGACATCGATCGCGACGCGGCGGCGCGCCTGGGTATCCAGGTCGCGGACATCACCGATGCGCTGTACGACGCCTTCGGCCAGCGGCAGATTTCCACCATATTCACCCAGGCCAGCCAGTACCGCGTGGTGCTGGAAGCGGAGGCGGGCAACCGCCTGGGTCCGCAGGCGCTGGAACAGTTGTTCGTGCAAAGCGAAGGTGGCACGCCGGTACGGCTGTCCAGCCTGGCGACGCTGGAGCAGCGCAACGCCCCGCTGCTGATCAACCATATCGGCCAGTTCCCGGCGGTGACGCTCTCGTTCAACCTGGCCAGTGGCGTGTCGCTGGGCAAGGCGGTGCAGGTGATCGAGGCGGTGGAGCAGGAGATCGGCCTGCCTGCCGGCATCCAGACGCGCTTCCAGGGCGCCGCGGAAGCGTTCCGCGCCTCGCTGTCGAGCACGCTGCTGCTAATCCTTGCCGCGGTGGTGACCATGTACATCGTGCTCGGCGTGCTCTACGAGAGCTACATCCACCCGATCACCATCCTCTCGACGCTGCCCTCGGCAGCGGTAGGCGCCTTGCTCGCCTTGCTGCTGACCGGCAACGACCTGGGGCTGATCGCGATCATCGGCATCATCCTGTTGATCGGCATCGTCAAGAAGAACGCGATCATGATGATCGACTTCGCCCTGGAGGCCGAACGGCAGCAAGGCATGAGCCCGCAGGATGCGATCTACCGCGCGGCACTGCTGCGCTTCCGCCCGATCCTGATGACCACCCTGGCGGCGCTGTTCGGTGCGATTCCGCTGATGCTGGCATCCGGATCCGGTGCTGAACTGCGCCAGCCGCTCGGCCTGGTGCTGGTGGGCGGCCTGCTGCTCAGCCAGCTGCTGACACTGTTCACCACACCGGTGATCTACCTCTTCTTCGACCGCCTCGGCCAGCGCTTCGGGCGCCGTCGCGAGCCGCTGGCGGAGGCGCAAGCGTGAGCCGGACTGCAATCGCGCGGGGGCAGGCATGAACCTTTCCGCCCCGTTCATCGCCCGCCCGGTGGCGACCATGCTGCTCAGCCTGGCGATCCTGCTGCTGGGTGGAGTCAGCTTCGGCCTGCTACCGGTGTCGCCGCTGCCGAACATGGATTTTCCGGTGATCACCGTGCAGGCCAGCCTGCCGGGCGCCAGCCCGGAGATCATGGCCTCCAGTGTGGCTACGCCACTGGAGCGCTCGCTGGGCAGCATCGCCGGTGTCAGCCAGATGACCAGTCGCAGCAGCCAGGGCTCGACGCGGATCATCATCCAGTTCGATCTGGATCGGGATATCAACGGCGCTGCACGCGACGTGCAGGCGGCCATCAACGCCTCGCGCAACCTGTTGCCCAGCGGCATGCGCAGCATGCCCACCTACCGCAAGATCAATCCGTCCCAGGCACCGATCATGGTGCTTTCGCTGACATCGGAGGTGCTGGGCAAGGCCGAGCTGTACGACATCGGCTCCACCATCCTGGCGCAGAAGCTGTCGCAGGTGTCCGGCGTCGGCGAAATCCAGGTCGGCGGCAGCTCGCTGCCCGCGGTACGGGTCGAGCTGCAGCCGCAGCAGCTGGAACAGTACGGTGTGTCACTGGACGAGGTGCGCCAGACCATCGCCAACGGCAATGTGCGCCGGCCCAAGGGCATGGTGGAGGACGCCGATCAGCACTGGCAGGTGCGCGCCAACGACCAGCTGCACCAGGCGGCCGACTACACGCCGCTGATCATCCGCTACCAGGATGGCGCCGCGCTGCGTCTCGGCGACGTGGCACGGGTGCGGGATTCGGTGGAAGACCGCTACAACAGCGGCTTCTTCAACAACGAGCAGGCGGTGTTGCTGATCGTCAACCGCCAGGCCGGTGCCAACATCATCGAGACCATCGAAGGCATCCGCCGCGAGCTGCCGGCCCTGCAGGCGATCATGCCGGGCAGCGTCGACCTGAACATCGCCATGGACCGCTCGCCGGTGATTCGCGCGACGCTGCACGAGGCCGAGCGCACGCTGCTGATTGCGGTGGGCCTGGTCATCGTGCTGGTGTTCCTGTTCCTCGGCCGCCTGCGCACCGCACTGATCCCGGCGCTGGCGGTGCCGGTGTCGCTGGTGGGCACCTTCGCCGTCATGTACCTGTTCGGGTTCTCGCTCAACGTGCTGTCGCTGATGGCATTGATCCTGGCCGCCGGGCTGGTGGTGGATGACGCCATCGTGGTGCTGGAGAACATCGCACGGCATATCGACGACGGCATGCCGCCGCTGAAGGCGGCCTACGTCGGCACCCGCGAGGTGGGTTTCACGCTGTTGTCGATGAACCTGTCGCTGGTGGTGGTGTTCGTTTCCATCCTTTACATGGGCGGCATCGTCGAGCGGCTGTTTCGCGAGTTCTCCATCACCCTGGCCGCGGCGATTCTGGTGTCGCTGCTGGTTTCGCTGACCCTGACGCCGATGCTCTGCGCCCGTTGGCTCAAGCCGCACGAACCGGAGAAGGAAGGGCGTCTGCAGCGCTGGAGCCACGATGCCCATCAATGGCTGCTGCGCTACTACGATCGCTCGCTGAGCTGGGCGCTGCGTCATCGGCGCATCACCTTGCTGAGCCTGCTGGCGACCATCGCGCTGAACGTGGTGCTCTACGTGCAGGTGCCCAAGACCTTTCTGCCGCAGCAGGACACCGGACAGATCACCGGTTTCATCCGCGGTGACGACGGCATGTCGTTCCAGGTCATGCAGCCGAAGATGGAAATCTTCCGCAAGGCAGTCCTCGCCGACCCGGCGGTGGAAAGCGTGGCCGGCTTCATCGGTGGGCAGGGCGGCATCAACAATGCCTTCATGATCGTGCGGCTGAAACCGCTTGGCGAGCGCAAGATTTCGGCGCAGAAGGTCATCGAGCGCATCCGCCAGAACCAGCCGAAAGTGCCCGGTGGACGCATGTTCCTCATGGCCGACCAGGACCTGCAGTTTGGCGGTGGCCGGCAGAGCAGCTCGGCCTACGCCTATACGCTGTTGGCGAGCGACCTCAACGACCTGCGTACCTGGGTACCGCGGGTAACCCGGGCGCTATCCGAACTGCCGGAGCTCACCAGCATCGACGCCAACGACGGCGAAGGCGCGCAGCAGATCAGCCTGAAGATCGACCGTGACGCGGCCAAGCGCCTGGGCATCGATATGAGCACCGTGACCACGCTGCTCAACAATGCTTTCAGCCAGCGGCAGATATCGACCATCTACGAATCGCTCAACCAGTATCAGGTGGTGATGGAGATCGACCCGAGCTACGCGCAGTACCCCGAAGTGCTGGAGCAGATCCACGTCGTCACCGGCGATGGCCGGCGGGTGCCGCTGGCGGCCTTCGCCCATTACGAGCGCAGCCTGGAGGAAGATCGGGTCAGCCACGATGGGCAGTTCGCCGCCGAGAACATCGACTTCGACCTGGCCCCCGGCGTCAGCCTCGACCAGGCGACGCTGGCCATCGAACGCGCGGTAGCGGCCATCGGACTGCCGAGCGAGGTGCAGGGGCGGCTCGGCGGCACCGGCAGCGCGTTCCAGACGACCCAGGAAGGCCAGCCGCTGATGATTCTCGGCGCCTTGCTGCTGGTCTACATCGTGCTGGGCATCCTCTACGAAAGCTACATCCATCCGCTGACCATCCTCTCCACCTTGCCCTCGGCCGGGGTAGGCGCCTTGCTGGCGATCATCCTTACCGGCGACCAGTTCAGCCTGATTTCGCTGCTCGGGCTGTTCCTGCTGATCGGGGTGGTGAAGAAGAACGCGATCCTGATGATCGACCTGGCGTTGCAGTTCGAGCGCCAGGACAAGCTGTCGCCCGCCGATTCGATCCATCGCGCCTGTCTGCTGCGGTTCCGACCGATCCTGATGACCACCATGGCGGCGATCCTCGGTGCGTTGCCGCTGCTGCTCGGCGGTGCGGAAGGGGCCGAGATGCGCCAGCCGCTGGGTCTGACCATCATTGGCGGTCTGCTGCTGAGCCAGATCCTCACGCTCTACACCACGCCGGTGGTCTATCTGTACTTGGATCGTCTGCGCCACCGTTTCAACAGCTGGCGCGGTGTACGCACCGATGCCGCCCTGGAAAACTCGCTATGAACTCGTCGTCGTTGCACCCCTCATCGCTGAACCATGTCCTGCGCCCCCTGGCGGTAGCCATGCTCACGCTGTCGTTGGCAGCCTGCACGCTCGGCCCCGACTACCAGCGACCGGATCTGCCTGTGGCCAGCGAATTCAAGCAGGCCGAAGGCTGGAAACCCGCCACGCCGGCCGATGCGCTGCAACGGGGCGAGTGGTGGCGGCTGTACGGCGATGCCGAACTGGATGCGCTGGTGGCGCGGCTGAATGTCTCGAACCAGAACCTCGCCGCGGCCGAGGCGCAGTTTCGTCAGGCGCGGGCACTGGTTCGTGGGGCGCGCTCGCAGCTGTTTCCGATCCTCTCCGGCAACGCAGGCGTCACGCGCTCGGCGCAGGGTGGCAGCCGCTCGGATTCCACCAGCGGAAGTTTCGCCAGTGGTGTCGGCGAAACCTACGAAGCAGGCCTGAGCGCATCCTGGGAGGCCGACATCTGGGGTCGGCTGCGGCGCAACCTCGAAGCCAATCGGGCGAACATGCAGGCCAGCGCAGCGGACCTTGCGGCGGCTCGCCTGAGCCTGCAGGCCGAGCTGGTGCAGACCTATCTGCAGCTGTGGGTGATCGACGAACACCAGCGGCTGCTCGACCAGACCGTTGAAGCCTATGCGCGCTCGCTGCGGCTGACGGAGAACCAGTACCGCGCCGGCATCGTGCCCCGGTCCGATGTCAGCCAGGCGCAGACGCAGCTCAAGAGTACCCAGGCGCAAGCCATCGACCTCAAGTGGCAGCGGGCGCAGATGGAGCATGCCATCGCGGTGCTGGTGGGCGTCGCGCCGTCGGAGCTGGAGATCGCCGTACGCGAGCACATTCCGGCGCTGCCCGATGTACCGCTGGCAGTGCCGTCCCAGTTGCTGGAACGGCGCCCCGACATTGCCTCGGCCGAGCGCCAGGTGATGGCCGCCAATGCCAACATCGGCGTGGCGGAAGCCGCGTGGTATCCGGACCTGACACTGTCGGCCAGCGGTGGCTATCGCAACAGCAGCTTCAGCGACCTGTTCAGCGTGCCGAACCGTTTCTGGTCGCTGGGGCCGCAACTGGCGCTGACCCTGCTCGACTTCGGTAGCCGTCGTGCGGAACTGGAGCGGGCCGAGGCCAGCTACGACCAGACGGTCGCTAACTACCGCCAGACCGTGCTCGACAGCTTCCGCGAAGTGGAGAACTACCTGGTGCAGCTGCGCGTGCTGGAACAGGAGGCGGTGGTGCAGCGCGAGGCGCTGGAGGCCGCACAGGAGTCCCTGCGCCTGATCGAAAACCAGTACCGCGCAGGTACCGTCGACTTCCTCAGCGTGGCCACCGTGCAGACCACCGCGTTGAACAACCAGCGCACCAACCTGACCCTGCTGGGGGATCGCCTGACCGCCAGCGTCCTGCTGATCGCTGCACTGGGCGGCGGCTGGGACGCGCAGCAGCTGGAACAGGATCCACTGCTATCCACGGGCACTGGCAAACTCTGAGCAGGCCACACAAAAAAGCCCCGCCAGCTGGGGGGGGCTTTGTTCATCTGGATGTTCGTCAGTCGCGCTGCTTGCGGTTGACGGTCTCGGCGGCCTTGATGATGTCCGCGCCGATCATCGGTTCGAACTCCTTCCAGACAGGGCGCATCGCTTCGCGCCAGCGCTCGCGCTCTTCCGGCGTCAGGGTAACGATCTCGGAGGTACCCGCCTTGCGAATCCGCTCGCGATCGGCCTGGTTCAGCTCCTCCGCCTCGCGGTTCACCATGAAGCTGACCTCGTCGAGAATCGCCTCCAGTTCGAAGCGGATCTTGTGCGGCATGCTCATCCAGAAGCGTGTGTTGCTCACCACCATGTAGTCCAGCACGCCATGGTCGGTTTCGATGATGTAGGGCTGCACGGTGTGCATTTTCTTGCTGTAGATATTCGACCAGGGGTTCTCCGCGCCCTGTACGGTGCCGGTGCGCAGCGCGTCGTAGACGTCGGCGAAGGCGATCTTCTGGGTGGTGGCACCCACCGCGCCGAACTGCGCTTCGAGTACCGCGGACGGCTGGATGCGGAAGCTCAGCCCCGACGCATCACCCGGCAGGCGCAGCATGCGGGTGGCCGAAAGCTGCTTCATGCCGTTGTGCCAGTACGCCAGGCCGGTGATGTTCTTGTCTTCCATCGAGCGCAGCAGCTGCTTGCCCTTGGTGCGCTTCTGGAAGCGGTTGACGGCGTCGATGTCGTCGAACAGGAACGGCAGGTCGAAAACCTGCAGCTGCTTGGTGTACTGCTCGAACTTCGCAAGCGACGGGGCGAGCAGCTGCACTTCGTTGTTGCGCAACGCTTCCAGTTCCGTGGCATCACCGAACAGCGTCGAATTGGGGTAGACCTCCACGCTGACCTGGCCGGGCAGGCGTTCCTCCGCGAGGCGTTTGAACATCAACGCACCCTTGCCCTTGGGGGTATCCTCGGCCACTACGTGAGAGAACTTGATGACGATGGGCTCTGCCTGGGCGAAGGCGCTGGCGGCTGCCAGCACGAGCCCGGCAAGGGTAATGATCGGCTTCATGAAAGACTCTTTATTCTGGTTGGTTGGCAGTGCATCCATGCGGACCGACCGCGGGGACGCTTCTCGGCTTTCAGCCGCTCCTTATGCCAAAGATGAGTGACGACTTAAAGCGCTTTGCCGCGCCAAGCCGACGGGAGCGGCACTACGTCACATTTTTCCGGTAGCCCAGCGACCGTGGCCTAGCAGCCACGGGTACACCGGTTGGCCCGTCCGGCCTGAAGCGCCGAGGCAGAGGAGGCCGGCGCAGCCGCTGCAGTGACAGGAGGATTCGATATCGCCTGCGTGCATGTCCGTCGGTTCGTTGCGACTGATCCGTCCAGCGCTGACTCAATCCAGATCCAGTAACAGCCCGGGTTGCAGGCGCTTCGGCAGCTTGCGTACCACCAGCTGGTGCGCGCGGGTCAGCAGGTCGCGCAGCTCGTCGTCACCGATGGGGATCTGCCGACTGCTCATGCTGATCCAGTGCGCCCTTGCCAGGTAAGGAGCAGGGCGGATGCCGGGACGGTCCACGAAACCCAGGAAGAGGTCGCTGTGGACCTTGAATGCCAGGTTCTCGCCAAGGAAATCGAGAACGGCGAACATCTTGTTGCCCGCCACGGAAAACACCCGATTGCTGCCCCACTTGAGATCTTCACGGGTGCCGGGCAGAGCCAGGCATAAGGCGGCGATCTGGTCAGTGGTTATCATCGCTCTGCTCCTGTTGGTTGCGACAGCTGCAAATGCGTTTGCGCATGCCGGATGAACGCCTCCACCGCCTGTGGGCTCAGGGCAGGCTTTTCGATCGCGTCGCCCCGATAGGCCTGGCTGGCTTTCTCCAGCACGGCACGGTGCTCATCCGGCAGACGCTCGAGCAGCCAGATCGCTGCGACGTCCTTCGGCGCGATGGCGTCCGTGGTCAGGGTGAGCCAGATGCGCGCCACGGCCAACACCACGTTGCACTCGTCTCCCTGCCAGTCGGCGGGCTCGCGCCATTGCGCCAGCATGTCGCGCAAGGCTTGGCGCATGTCCTCCTCGGGCACCGGGTCGAACAATTCGGCCGCGCCAGGGCCGATCAGACAGGCGCCGTTCTTGCGCGCCTGGTGCAGAAGAATGGCCAGATCGTGGTCCTCTTGGGGCGGCTCGATGCGGCCGGCTTCGATATCGGCGCGCAGCCATTCGCCGAATTGCAATTCGCGCATTGCCGGATAACGCCAGGGCCGTACCGAGTGGTGTACCACCCAGGTGACTTCCAGCGGGCGCATTCGCTCGTTGGCCGGCCAGGCGGAAATCATCAGCAGCTCGCGCATCAGCGAGTGACGCGTGTCCTTCGGCAGGGGGGCGGCGACGGTAACGAGCAGGTCGAGATCGCTGCCGGGTTTCAGGCCACCGACAACGGCCGAGCCGAACAGATGCACGGCCAGCAGGTTCCCGCCCAGGTGACGCTGCAGCAGCGCCAGTGCCTGCTGGAGCTGGCTGGACACGGATGGGTTCATGAGCGCTTCTAGGGGCATCTGGGTCAGTCCGGATTGTTGTCCGCCTCCGACAATACAAACGGGTCGAAGCTGGCGCCAGCCGGTGTATTCATCGGCAGCCTAAGCTGCTGAGGCGTCCAGGCACGGCGTGCTTCGCTCAAGAGCGAGGCGGACGAAAGAGTGGTGCTGCCGAGCGACAAAAAAATGCCCCGCGGCGTTGCAGCACCCGGGGCAGAGTGATCGACCAGGAGGCGATCCAACGAGAGAGCCGATATCAGGCGCTCGGCCTCCAGCCGCCACCGAGCGCCTTGTAGATGGCAACTACGCCGCGATACAGCTCGACTTCGGCCTGGGCCTGGGCGTCTTCGGCCAGCAACCGTTCGCGCTCGGCATCGAGCAGTACGAGAAAGTCCGCCGTGCCTTCGCGGTAGCGAATTTCCGCCTGCTGTGCCGCGGCGCGGCTGGCGGTGGACTGGCGCAGCAGCGACAACAGGCGGTCCTGAGCGCGGGCGTAGTCGCTGAAGGCGTTTTCCGATTCCTCCAACGCCAGCAACACCTGCTGCTCATAACCGGCGAGCGCGGCGTCGGCATCCGCCTCGGCACCGCGCAGACGGGCGCGCACGCTGCCCAGGTCGAACGCCGCCCAGCTGATGCTGGGCGCTACGCCCCAGGCCTGTGCTGCGCTGGAGCCGATCTGCGAGCCGCGTCCGGCGATGAAGCCGAGAAAGCCCGACAGACTCACCCGCGGAAACAGATCGGCTGTGGCCACGCCGACGTTTGCAGTCGCGGCGGCCAGCTGGCGTTCGGCCGCACGAATGTCCGGGCGTCGGCGCAACAACTCGCCGGGGTCGCCGATCGGCAGCGCCTTGGCAATCGCCGGCAGCTCGCGCGGCGACAGGTCGACGCTGAGCTGATCGGCGCGCTGGCCGAGCAGGGTGGCGATGCGGTTGCGGGCGCGGGTCTGCTGCGCCTGCAGCTGTGGCAGGCTCGCCTCGGTGGCCGCCAGACGGGCGTCGGCGCGTAGCACATCGAGTTCGCTGCCGACACCCGCTTCGCGCAGCTGCTCGGTCAGTTCATGGGAATTGCGCTGGTTGGCCAGGTTGTCGCGGGCGATCCGCTCGCGCAGCTGGGCACCGCGCAGCTGACCATAGGCATCCACCAGTTCGGCGATCAGGCTGACCTGTAGCTGATAGAGCTCGGCCTCGGCAGCTTCGGCCTGCGCTTCGCTGGCCTCCAGGCTGCGCTGGATACGGCCGAACAGGTCCAGCTCCCAGGCCATGTCCAGGCCCAGATCGTAACGCTCGGCGTTCACCCGCTCTTCGCTGAAACCGGGTTGCTGGGCCTTGCCGATATCGGCGCGCGCACCTGCGGTGACGGTGGGCAGACGATCATTGCCGACATCATCGCGAATAGCCCGCGCCGCACGCAGACGGGCATAGGCGATACGCAGCTCGCGGTTTTCAGCCAGTGCTTCGCCGACCAGGGCATCCAGTATCGGGTCCTCGAACTGCCGCCACCAGGCCGCCTCGAAGCGCGAGCGGTCGTGATCGCCGCGCTCGGCCTGAAGCAGCCGGGCCGGCTCCGGTTGCGGCGCGCGGTAATCCGGGCCGACGGCGCAACCGGTGATGGTCAGGGCGAGCAGGGAAAGGGCGAAGAACTTCATGCGCGGGCCTCCTTGAATACCGCTTTGCGCGCTTCGCGTTTCTCGACGAAAGCGCGAATCACCAGATAGAACACCGGGGTCAGCAGCAGCCCGAAGAAGGTCACCCCGAGCATCCCGGAGAACACCGCCACGCCCATGGCATGGCGCATCTCGGCGCCGGCCCCGCTGGAAAGCACCAGCGGTACCACGCCCATGATGAAGGCGAAGCTGGTCATCAGGATCGGCCGCAGGCGCAGGCGGCAGGCCTCCAGGGTGGCGGCGAGCCGGTCCATGCCTTCCTCCTGCTTGTCCTTGGCGAACTCGACGATCAGGATCGCGTTCTTGCACGCCAGGCCCACCAGCACGATCAGGCCGATCTGGGTGAAGACGTTGTTGTCGCTACCGGCCAGGATCACCCCGGTGATGGCTGAGAGCAGCGTCATCGGCACGATCAGGATCACCGCCAGCGGCAGGCTCCAGCTTTCGTACTGCGCTGCCAGCACCAGGAAGGCCAGGAGCACGCAGAGCGGGAAGACGAAGACCGCGGTGTTGCCGGCGAGGATCTGCTGGTAGGTCAGCTCGGTCCACTCGTAGGTCATGCCGTTGGGCAGCTCGGCCTGGAGCAGACGTTCCATGGCCGCCTCGGCCTGCCCCGAGCTGTAGCCCGGTGCGGCAGCGCCGTTGATCTCGGCGGTGAGGAAACCGTTGTAATGCATCACCCGGTCCGGGCCGGCGCTGTCCTTGACGTTGACGAAGGTCGACAGCGGGACCATCTCGCCGCGGTTGTTGCGTACCTTCAGCTGGCCGATCTGCTCCGGTGCCAGGCGGAACTTCTGGTCGGCCTGGACGTTGACCTGATAGGTGCGACCGAAGCGATTGAAGTCGTTGGCGTACAGCGAGCCCAGGTAGACCTGCATGGTGTCGAAGATGTCGTCGATGGCCACGCCATGGGTCTTGGCCTTCTCGCGGTCGATATCGGCATCCACCTGCGGCACGTTGACCTGATAGCTGGTGAACAGGCCGGCCAGCTCCGGATAGTCGGCACTCTTGGCGATGACGTTCTGCACCTGGGTGTACAGCTCCTCGTAGCCCAGGTTGCCGCGGTCCTGCACCTGCACGCGGAACCCGCCGATGGTCCCCAGGCCCTGCACGGGAGGCGGCGGGAAGATCGCCAGGAAGGCTTCCTGAATGACGCCGAACTGACCGTTGAGCTCAGCGGCGATGGCGCCCGCGGACAGGCTCTGGTCCCTGCGCTCGCTGAAGTCCTTCAGCGCGACGAAGACGATGCCGCTGTTGGGGCTGTTGGTGAAACCGTTGATCGACAGCCCCGGGAAGGCCACGGTGTTTTCCACGCCCGGATGCTTGCCGGCGATTTCCGACATGCGCTTGATCACGTCCTCGGTGCGGTCCAGGGTGGCGGCGTCCGGCAACTGGGCGAAGGCGACCAGGTATTGCTTGTCCTGCTGTGGAACGAAGCCGGTCGGGGTGGTGGCGAAGCCCATGTACCCCAGGCCCACCAGGCCGACGTAGACCAGCAGCGCCACGGCACTGCCCCGCAGGATGCGCCGTACCATGCCAACGTAACCATGGCTGGCGCGGTCGAACATGCGGTTGAACGGGCGGAACAGCCAGCCGCCGAACAGTCGGTCGAGCAGCCGCGAGAAACCATCCTTGGGCGCATCGTGGGCCTTGAGCAGGGTAGCGGCCAGGGCCGGCGACAGGGTCAGCGAGTTGAACGCCGAGATCACCGTCGAAATCGCGATGGTCAGCGCGAACTGCTGGTAGAACTGCCCGGTAAGGCCGGAAATGAACGCCGTCGGGATGAACACCGCGCAGAGCACCAGGGCGGTGGCGATGATCGGCCCGGTGACTTCCTTCATGGCCTGGCGGGTCGCCTCTACCGGCGACTTGCCGAGGCCGATGTTGCGCTCGACGTTCTCCACCACGACGATGGCGTCATCCACCACGATGCCGATGGCCAGCACCAGGCCGAACAGCGACAGCGCGTTGAGCGAGAAACCGAGCAGGTGCATCACCGCGAAGGTGCCGATCAGCGACACCGGCACGGCGGCCAGCGGAATGATCGAGGCGCGCCAGGTCTGCAGGAACAGGATCACCACCAGCACCACCAGCACGATGGCCTCGAGCAGGGTGTGCACCACCGCCTCGATGGAGCCGCGCACGAAGATGGTCGGGTCGTAGACGATCTCGTAATCCACGCCCTGGGGGAAGCTCTGCTTGAGCTCGGCCATGCGCTCGCGCACCAGGTCCGAGATGGCGATGGCATTGGAGCCCGGCCGCTGGAAGATCGGGATGGCCACCGCTGGCTGGTTGTTCAGCAACGAGCGCAGGGCGTACTGGCTGGAACCCAGTTCGATGCGGGCGATGTCCTTCAGGCGGGTGATCTCGCCGTCCTCGCCGGCGCGCACGATGATGTTCTCGAACTCCTCCTCGTCCACCAGGCGGCCCTGGGTGTTGATCGACAGCTGGAAGTCGGTGGCGCCCGGCGCCGGTGGTGCGCCCAGGGCACCGGCAGCGACCTGACGGTTCTGCTCGCGGATGGCGTTGACCACGTCGGTGGCGGTGAGGTTGCGCTGGGCGACCTTGTTCGGGTCGAGCCAGACGCGCAGGGAATAGTTGCCGAGGCCGAACAGCTGCACGTCGCCCACACCGTCCAGTCGCGCCAGCTCGTCCTTGACGTTGAGCGCGGCGTAGTTGGACAGGTAGAGCATGTCGTAGCGGTTATCCGGCGAGGTCAGGTGCACCACCATGGTCAGGTCGGGGGAGGCCTTGTCCACGGTCACGCCCAGGCGCTGCACCTCGGTGGGCAGGGTCGGCATGGTGCGCGTCACGCGGTTCTGCACCTGCACCTGGGCGTTGTCCAGGTCGGTGCCGAGGGCGAAGGTGATGGTCAGCGTCAGCTTGCCGTCGGCGGTCGCCTGGGACGACATGTAAAGCATGCCCTCGACGCCGGTGATGGCCTGTTCCAGCGGCGAGGCAACGGTCTCGCCGATCACCTTGGGGTTGGCGCCGGGGAAGTTGGCCCGCACCACCACGGTGGGTGGAACGACTTCCGGGTATTCGCTGATCGGCAACTGGAACAGCGAGATGGCGCCGCCGATGAGGATCACCAGCGACAGCACGGCGGCGAAAATCGGCCGTTTGATAAAGAATTGCGAGAAATTCATGGCGCACTCCGGGGTAGGGCGCGGCGGGCGCGCCCTGGCGGATCGATCGGATGGGCGCGCCTGGCGCGCCGGGGTTCAGGGCAGCTGTCGAACGATGCTCAGCTGCTCGGGCGCTGGGCCAGCGTGCGCTCGACCACCTGCGGCTTCATCGCCTCGCTGATCGCGCGGCGCTGGCGATCGAGGGTCGCGAGGGTCTCGGCATCGGCCATCGGTACGCTCTCCGGCTGCACCTGGCTGCCCGGGCGTACCCGCTGCAGGCCGTTCACCACGATGCTTTCGCCCTTGGCCAGACCGCTGCGGACGATGCGCAAGCCTTCGAGCTTGGGGCCCAGCTCGACCGGCCGGTAGGCGACGGTGCCGTCCTCGGCCAGGACCAGAACGAACTTCTTGCCCAGATCCGTGCCGACCGCCACGTCCTTGATCAGCACGGCGTCGTAGGTGGCGCTGCCGACCAGCTTCAGGCGCGCGTACAGGCCGGGAGTGAAGCTGCCGTCGCGGTTGTCGAACACCGCGCGGCCGCGAATGGTGCCGGTGCGCGGGTCGACCTGGTTGTCGATGAAGTTCATGTGGCCCAGGTGCGGGTGGCCATCCTCGTCGGACAGGCCGAGGTAGACCGGCGTGGTCTCGCCGCGGTCGCCATTGCGGGCCAGTTCGCGGTACTTGAGGTAGGTGCGCTCATCCGCTTCGAAGTAGGCGTAGACCTTGTCGGTGGAGACCAGCGTGGTCAACAGTGCCTCGCCGGCATTGACCAGGTTGCCGGAAGTGATCAGCGCGCGGCCGACGCGGCCGTCGATGGGCGCCGTCACGCGAGTGAAGGAGAGGTCCAGCTGGGCCTTGTCCAGTTGCGCCTGGATCGCCGCGACTGCCGACTTGGCTTCGCTGGCGGCACTCACGCGGGCATCGGCCAGTTCGGCGGAGATCGCATTCTTCTGCCGCAGACGCTCACCCCGTTCGGCTTCCGCGACGGTGCGCTGCTGGGTGGCGCGGGCCTGTTGCAGCTGCGCCTGTAGACGCTTGACCTCGGCCTGGAACGGGCGCGGGTCGATCTGGAACAAGAGATCGCCTTTCTTCACCAGCGCACCTTCCTCGAAGGCCACCTTGTCGATGAAACCGGAGACGCGTGGGCGAATCTCCACCGACTCCGGAGCTTCCAGGCGGCCGGTGAGCTCGTCCCACTCGGTCACCGGTTGTTCGATGACCTCGGCGACGCTGACGGCGGGCGGTGGCATGCCCGACTGGGTGGCCTCCGGTGCCTTGCCGCAGGCGGCGGTGATCAGCACCGTCAGGGCAATAAGGGGAAAACGCAAGGCGTTGAGCGAACGTTCCATGCTTGACTCCGCAAGTCGGATTTGTTGATGGCAGGAGTCTGCGTGGTCAAGCCGTTCAGCAGAAATCGAACGAGCCGAAGGTGAATATCATTGACGGTGATGGTTGGGCATTGAACATCAGGCCCACGCGATATCGGCAGGGTGGAAAACGACCCCGGGGTCATTCCTCCAATCGAGCGCTAGCCCGGCTGGTCAAAGAAGCCGCTGGGGCAGGGCAGTGGAATGACGCGGCAGTGTGTAGGGGCGTTTACGCGTGGAATAGGCTGCGCCGTTTTCCGCCCTACAGACTATCCGGGTCGCCGACGAACATCTGGATACGCGAGCGCAGCCAGCGTTCGGCGGGGTCGTTGTCCTGAGCGCCGCGCCAGGCCATGGACAGTTCGAAGTCCTGGCTGGTCTGGAAGGGCAAGGGCTCGGCACGCAC
The DNA here is from genome assembly GCF_000219605.1 of Stutzerimonas stutzeri. Classification (NCBI taxonomy): domain Bacteria; kingdom Pseudomonadati; phylum Pseudomonadota; class Gammaproteobacteria; order Pseudomonadales; family Pseudomonadaceae; genus Stutzerimonas; species Stutzerimonas stutzeri. Next base: position 2,186,616 of record NC_015740.1, on the reverse strand, counting down.
GCCGCCGTTCGCCGCCAGCGCGGCCGCGGCGTAATCCGGGACGGTGGCGATGATATCGGTGCCGGCGAGCAGGCTGGCCAGGCCGTTGAACTGCGGCACCGCCAGCACCACCTTGCGCTTGCAGCCGTGCAGGGCCAGTTCCTCGTCGATGTAACCGTTGAGGTCGCCGGCAAAGGAAACCATGGCATGGGGACGGCTGCAGTAGTCCTCCATGCTCAGCCGGCCGGGAATGCTGTCGGCCCGCAGCAGCATCGGTTTGGGCCGGCGCAATACCTTGCGCTTGGCGTTGGCCGGCAGCTCCTCGGTGTAGCAGACGCCCACCGAAATCTCGCCGGATGCCAGCAGGCCGGGCATCAACAGGTAGTTGGCGCGCCGCACCACCAGCACCACGTCCGGTGCCTCGGCGCGCAGGCGACGCAGCAGCGGCGGTAGCAGGGCGAACTCGACTTCATCTGTCAGGCCGATGCGAAACACCTGGGTGCTGGTGGCCGGGTCGAAGGTGGAGGCGCGGCTGACGGCGGTGGAGATCGAGTCCAGCGCCGGCGACAACAGCTGGGCGATGTCCAGCGCGCGGGCAGTGGGTTCCATGCTGCGACCGGTGCGCACGAACAGCGGATCGTCGAACAGCGCGCGCAGGCGGGCCAGCGCGGCGCTGATCGCCGGCTGGCCGAGAAAGAGCTTCTCGGCGGCGCGGGTCACGCTGCGCTCGTGCATCAGCGTTTCGAAGACGATCAGCAGATTGAGGTCAACACGGCGAAGGTCGTTGCGATTCATGCCTGGTTCACGTCGAGCCTGGTGGCCGGACCACGGTCCGGTTCGGTGGGTCGCTGCATTCTAGACAGCTTGCGCAGACGAGCGCATGCCCGATTCCGCTTTCGAAATGCACAAACCTGCGATGCGCCCCGCGGGGATACATACGCAAACCCATCATTGCCGTGCATGGCAACTATCGATGGGAATCCGCGTCGCTCGCTGGAGTTGTGACGATACTGACGATAGAGTCCGTTTGCACAGTAGTAAGCGAGGGGTCGCAATGTCCCGCATCATCCGTTTTCATCAGTTCGGCCCGGCCGACGTATTGCGTCAGGAAGAGCGCGCGGTGCCGGTTGCCGGCCCGGGCGAGGTCCTGATCGGCGTGCGCGCCGTCGGCGTGAGCTGGAACGACGTGCTCTGGCGGCAGGACCTGGCGCCGCGCCATGCGCGTCTGCCCGCCGGGCTCGGCAGCGAGGTGGCGGGTGAGGTGCTGGCGGTGGGAGAGGGCGTCCAGGGCTTCAGCGTCGGCGACCAGGTGGCGGGTTTCCCCGCCCACGATCTCAATCAGTACCCGCTGTATGCCGAACACGCGCTGCTGCCTCAGCAGGCCCTGGTGCATTACCCGGACATGCTCAGCGCCAGCGAGGCGGCGATCCACTACACGCCGATGCTGGTGAGCTATTTCGCCCTGGTCGAACTGGCTCAGCTGGAGCCCGGTCAGTACGTGCTGATCAACCAGGCCGCGCATTGCACCGGCCCGGCTGCCGTGCAGCTGGCCAAGGCGCTGGGCGGACGGGTGATCGCCACCTGTGACACCAGCGAGGACCGTGACTACCTGCGTGAACTGGGTGCCGAGACGGTGATCGTCACCGAGGAAGAAGACCTGGTCGGTCGCCTGCAGAAGCTGACCGAAGGGCGCGGTGTCGAGGTGGTGCTGGATGCCTGTGGCGGCTCGCAGATGAAGCTGCTCGGCGATGTCATGGCGCCGCTGGGCAAGCTGATCCTCTATGGCATGAACGGCGGCAACGAGACCGCGCTACCGGTCTGCGCGGCCTTCAAGAAGAACTTCAAGTTCTTCCTGCATTGCCTGTGCGACTTCACCGGGCAGCCGGAGCTCGGGATCGAGCAGAACCGCGAGGCCGTCGAACGCGCGCTGCAACACATCAACCAACTGACTGTCGACCGCCTGGTGCGTCCGCAGGTCGACCGGCAGTTTCCTTTCGAGCAGGCCATCGAGGCCCATCGTTACGTCGAAAGCGGCATCCCGCGTGGTCGTGTCGTCCTGACGCTTTCCTGATCCGCGAGGGCCCCGTGGCCGGGCCCTCTCATCGCCCCGCAGAAACTTTTCGCGCGCCGTTCCAGTCCTCCGAAGACAGGCTCACTACCTTGACGGAGGATTTTCCATGGCCGATGACAATCAGACCCTACCCCCACAGAAGCAGGCAGAACCCGGCAAGGAAGGGCTGATGAACCCGCGGCCGCAATATCGCGGGGAGGACTACAAGGCGGCCGGCAAGCTCGCCGGCAAGGTCGCCATCATCACCGGTGGCGACAGTGGTATCGGCCGCTCGGTGGCGGTGCTGTTCGCCCGCGAAGGCGCCGACGTGGCCATCCTCTACCTCGACCAACTCCAGGATGCCGAGCAGACACGCAAGGACGTCGAGCAACACGGCCGGCGCTGCCTGACCTTCGCCGGTGACGTGGCCGACCGCGATGTCTGCCGCAAGGTCGTCGACGAGACGCTGGCGCAGTTCGGCAAGCTGGACATCCTGGTCAACAATGCTGCCGAGCAGCATCCCCGCGATCGTTTCGAGGACATCCCACCGGAGCAGTGGGAGCAGACCTTCCGTACCAACGTGTTCGGCATGTTCCAGCTGACCCAGGTGGCGTTGCCGCACCTGCAGGAAGGCGCCTCGATCATCAACACCAGCTCGGTGACCGCCTACAAGGGCAACCCGATGCTGATCGACTATTCCTCCACCAAGGGCGCCATCGTCGCCTTCACCCGTGCCCTGGCCATGAGCCTGGCCGAGCGAGGCATCCGGGTGAACTCGGTGGCGCCGGGACCGATCTGGACGCCCCTGATTCCCTCCACCTTCGATGCCGACAAGGTCGCCGAATTCGGCTCCAACGTGCCGATGAAACGGCCCGGCCAGCCTGAAGAGGTGGCGCCGGCCTACGTCTATCTGGCCAGCAGCGATGCGTCCTATGTCAGTGGGCAGGTGATTCACGTCAACGGCGGCACCGTGGTCAACGGCTGACCGCAGGCCGGCACCTACGAAGGAGTACAGGGTATGCCACGCACGATCTGGAAAGGCGCGGTCAGTTTCGGACTGGTACACATCCCGGTGGCGCTGGTGCCGGCCACTACACGGCAGGGCATCGATTTCGACTGGCTGGACAAGCGCAGCATGGATCGGGTCGGTTACAAGCGCATCAACAAGACCACCGGCGAGGACATCGACAGCGAGAACATCGTCAAGGGCGTCGAGTACGAGAAGGGCCACTACGTGGTCATCAGCGACGACGAGATCAAGGCGGCGCATCCCAAAGCCACGCAGACCGTGGACATCGTCGCCTTCGTCGACGCCAAGGACATTTCCTTTCTCTACATCGACACGCCGTACTACCTGACCCCGGACCGGCGTGGGGAAAAGGTCTATGCGCTCTTGCGCGAGACGCTGATCCAGACCGGCAAGGTCGGCATCGCCAACGTGGTGCTGCGCAATAAGCAGCATCTGGCGGTGGTGATGCCGCTGGGCAAGGCGCTGGTGATGAACACCCTGCGCTGGGCCGACGAGGTGCGCGGCGTCGAATACCTCGAGCTCAAGGACGAAGCGCTCGATCCGGACCTGGCCGAGCGCGAACTGGACATGGCCAAGCGTCTGGTGGAAGACATGACCGAGAAGTGGAAGCCGGAGCAGTACAAGGACACCTTCCAGGACCAGATCATGGACCTGGTGGAGAAGAAGGCACGCGAAGGCAAGCTGGAAGCCGTGGGCGGGCCGGAAGAGTCGGTGGATCGCCGCTCGGCGGATGTCATCGACCTCACCGAGCTGCTCAAGCGCAGCCTGGCTGCCAAGCCGGGCAAGGCGCGCGCCGCCGAGGCGGACGAAGAGGACGATGCGCCGGAAAAGGCGCCAGCCAAATCCAAGCCTGCGAGCAAGGCCAAGACCAGCAAGTCGTCCAGCTCGTCACGCACACGCAAGGCACCGGCGGCGAGCAGCAAATCCAGCAAGAAGGCCAGCTGAGGCATGGCCGCGCGAACGGACAGCGCTCGCCCACTGGCAGGCGGTGTCGGCATCAGCAGCCATCAGCGGGTGATCGACGAGGCCAGCGGCACCACCAAGCTGGCGCTGGCAGAGTATTACCTGGCGGTGGCGGACCGGCTGGTGCCACAGCTCGCCGGGCGACCGCTTTCCATCGTCCGTGCGCCGGAAGGTATCGGCGGCGAGAGCTTCTTCCAGCGTCACTGCGGCCGGTTGAAGATGCCGCACATGCGCGCGCTGCCGAAAAACCTCGATCCCGAGCACGCCCGGTTGATCCAGGCCGACAACATCACCGCCGTCATCGAGGCGGTGCAGATGGGCAGCGTCGAATTCCATACCTGGAACGCCCGCAGCGATCGCATCGAGCGACCGGACCGGGTGATCTTCGATCTGGATCCGGACCCGGCACTGCCCTGGGCGAGCATGGTCGAGGCTACCGAGCTGACCCTGGCGCTGCTGGACGAGCTGGGGCTGCGCGCCTTCCTCAAGACCAGCGGCGGGCGCGGGATGCATGTGGTGGTGCCGATCGAGCGGCGCCACGACTGGGATTGCGCGCGCAGCTTCGGGCGCTCGGTGACGGAGCGGCTGGCGCGGGAGTCGCCGCAGCTGATCGTCGACAAGATGGGCCCGCAGAATCGTGTCGGGCGCATCTTCGTCGACTACCTGCGCAACCAGAAGGGCGCCAGTACCGTCGCCGCCTACTCGGTGCGGGCGCGGCCCGGCCTTGGGGTGTCGCTGCCGGTGAGCCTGGAAGAGGTGCGCCACCTGGAAGGCGCAGATCAGTGGCGGCTCGGCAACGTCCGCGACTACCTGAGCACGCGCAGCGACGACCCTTGGTCCGACTACGGCAACACCCGCCAGCGGCTGGGACGGGAGCTGCTCGAGCGGTTGCGCGAGGGCCGCTAAGCGGCCCTTTGTGCACCCTTGCAGTCACGCTTCCGACGGGGACGCAGCGCATTCCGACCACCACCTTGCACCCCCGGCGGTAGAGCCGCCCGTCATCCCGTCTGAACCTCTGCCAGCCGTACTCAGTCGACCCTCTAGCAGTTGAGCCGAGCATTCATGACAGGAGATACCGATGACGGCACGAGTATCCCGGCGGCAGTTTCTCAAGTTCGGCGCAGCCGGATTGGGCGCTTCCAGCATGGCGATGATGGGGTTCGCCCCGCAGGAGGCGCTGGCCTCGGTGCGGCATTTCAAGCTCACCGGTGCGAAGGTCACCCGCAACATCTGCACCTATTGTTCGGTGGGCTGCGGCATGCTGCTGTACGCGCGCGGCGACGGCGCGATCAACAGCCATGACCATATCTTCCATGTCGAGGGCGACCCGGATCATCCGGTCAGCCGCGGTTCGCTCTGCCCACGGGGCGCCGGCGTGCTCGATTTCATCAAGAGCGATTCGCGGGTGCGCTACCCGCAGGTCCGCGAGCCAGGTACCGACGAGTGGAAGCGCATCAGCTGGGACGAGGCGCTCGACCGCATCGCCCGCCTGATGAAGGACGACCGCGACCGCAACTTCGAGACCCACGATGACCAGGGACAGCTGGTCAACCGCTGGATGACCACCTCCATGGTGGCGGCCTCGGCGTGCACCAACGAGACGGCCTACCTCACGCAGAAGATCTCCCGGGCGCTGGGTATTCTCAAACTCGACAACCAGGCGCGCGTCTGACACGGACCGACGGTGGCAGGTCTTGCCCCTTCATTCGGTCGCGGTGCCATGACCAACAGCTGGGTCGACATCCGCAATGCCAACATCATCCTGTCCATGGGCGGGAATTCGGCCGAGGCGCATCCGGTGGGCTTCCGCTGGGTCATGCAGGCCAAGGAGCGCAGCGACGCGATCCTGATCTCCATCGACCCGCGCTACAACCGCACCACCGCGGTGGCGGACTATCACGCCTGGATCCGTACCGGCACCGATATCGTCTTCCTCGGCGGGCTGATCAGCTACCTGATCGAGAACGATCGCTACGCCCACGAATACGTGCTGCACTACACCGATGCGGCGCACCTGGTGCGTGAAGGCTTCGAATTCAACGACGGGCTGTTCACCGGCTACGACGAGGAGCGCCACCAGTACGACAAGGCCACCTGGAACTTCGACCTGGACGAGCAGGGCTTCGTCCGTCGCGACGAAACGCTGCAGCACCCGCGCTGCGTGTTCCAGATGATGCGCAAGCATTACAGCCGTTACACGGTGGAGATGGTCGAGCGTGTCTGTGGCATGCCGCAGGCCAAGGTCCTGCAGCTTTGGGAACTGCTGGCGCAGAGCGCGGCGCCCGACAAGACCATGACTATCCTCTATGCCCTGGGCTGGACCCAGCATTCCATCGGCGCGCAGATGATCCGCACCGGCGCCATGGTCCAGCTGCTGCTGGGCAACATGGGCATGCCGGGAGGCGGGGTCAACGCGCTGCGCGGGCACTCCAACATCCAGGGGCTGACCGACATCGGCCTGCTCTCCAACCTGCTGACCGGCTACATGACGCTGCCGGCGGCCGGCGCCCAGCGCTACGAGGACTACATCCGGCAGAAGGTGCGCCAGCCGCTGTTGCCCAACCAGGTGTCGTACTGGAAGCACTACGAGCGCTTCTTCGTCAGCATGATGAAGGCGTTCTACGGTGATGCCGCCAGCGCCGAGAACAACTGGTGCTACGACTGGTTGCCGAAGCTCTCCGAGCCGCTGTACGACGTGCTCTATGCGGTCAACGACATGACCAAGGGCAAGATGACCGGCGCCTTCTGCCAGGGCTTCAACATCCTCGCGGCCTTCCCGAACAAGGCGAAGGTGCTGGATGGGCTGTCGAAGCTCAAGTGGCTGGTGATCATGGATCCATTGGCCACCGAAACCGGCGAGTTCTGGAAGAACCATGGCGAGTTCAACGACGTCGATCCGAGCCAGATCCAGACCGCGGTGTTCCGCCTGCCGACCACCACCTTCGCCGAGGACGACGGTTCGATCACCAACAGCTCGCGCTGGCTGCAGTGGCACCACCAGGCGGCACCGCCGCCCGGTGAGGCGAAGACCGACACGGCGATTCTCGCCGGATTGTTCCACCGCCTGCAGAAGCTCTACCAGCAGGAGGGCGGCGCCTTCCCCGAGCCGATCCTCAACCTGACCTGGGACTACAGCGACCCGGCGCATCCCGCCGCGTCGGAGCTGGCCAAGGAATACAACGGCCGCGCGCTGGCGGACATCGAGGACCAGGGGCGGATCATCCGTCGCAAGGGCGAGCTGCTCAACGACTTCGGCGAGCTGCGCGCGGACGGTTCGACGTCCTGCGGCTGCTGGATCTACTCGGGCGCCTGGACCGAGCAGGGCAACATGATGGACCGGCGCGACAACTCGGACCCTTACGACATCGGTGTCACCCTCGGCTGGGCCTGGGCCTGGCCGCTGAACCGGCGGATTCTCTACAACCGCGCGTCGGCCCGTCCCGACGGCACGCCGTGGGACCCGAACCGTGCGCTGGTCTGGTGGAACGGCGAACGCTGGGTCGGTGCCGACGTACCGGACTACCCCGTGGCCGCGCCGCCGGAAGATGACGTCAAGCCGTTCATCCTCACCGAGAGCGGCACCGGGCACTTCTTCGCCAGCGAGTGGCTGGGCGAGGGGCCGTTCCCCGAGCACTACGAGCCGCTGGAATCGCCGATCCCCAACAATCCGCTGCACCCGGACAATCCGCTGGCCTACCACAATCCGGTTGCCCGCATCTTCGCCGAAGATCGACATACCTTCGGCACCTACGAAGAGTTTCCGTATGCGGCGACCACCTACCGCCTCACCGAACACTTCCACTACTGGACGACCCACGTGCTGCTCAATGCCATCGTCCAGCCGGAAAAGTTCGTCGAGATCGGCGAGGTGCTGGCTGGCGAGCTGGGCATCGCCGCGGGGGAAAAGGTGCGGGTGCGCTCCAAGCGCGGGCATATCGATGCGGTGGCGGTGGTGACCAAGCGCCTGCGTCCGCTGCAGGTGGACGGGCGCACCGTGCATCAGGTCGGTATCCCGATCCACTGGGGCTTCACCGGCGTGGCGAGAAAGGCTCACCTGACCAACACGCTGACCCCCTTCGTGGGCGATGGCAACACCCAGACCCCGGAATTCAAGTCGTTCCTGGTGAACGTCGAGAAGCTATAGGAGACGCCTGATGCGAGGTGACCAGATCAACCTGCAGAACATCATCGCGCGTTCGGCGACCACCGAGCCTTCGCCGCAGATCCGCTCGGGCGGCGTGGAGAAGGTGACCAAGCTGATCGACGTGTCGGTGTGCATCGGCTGCAAGGCCTGCCAGGTGGCGTGCATGGAATGGAACGACCTGCGCGACGAGGTCGGCGAATGCGACGGCACCTACAATGCCCCGCAGGACCTGACCCCGTCGTCGTTCGAGGTCATGCGCTTTTCCGAGTACGAGAACGAGGAGGGCGACCTGGAGTGGCTGATCCGCAAGGATAACTGCATGCACTGCGCCGAGCCGGGCTGCCTGAAGGCCTGCCCGTCGCCCGGTGCCATCGTGCAGTACGCCAACGGCATCGTCGACTTCAATTCCGAGCACTGCATCGGCTGCGGCTATTGCGTGGCCGGGTGCCCCTTCAACATCCCGCGCATCTCGAAGAAGGACAACAAGGCCTACAAGTGCACGCTCTGTTCCGACCGCGTCTATCACGGTCTGGAGCCGGCCTGCGTGAAGAGCTGCCCGACCGGCTCGATCCAGTTCGGCACCAAGGAGCAGATGCTCGACTACGGCGCGCATCGGGTCGAGAAGCTCAAGGAGCGTGGCTTCGAGAACGCCGGCATCTACGACCCGGCCGGCGTCGGCGGCACCCATGTGGTCTACGTGCTGCAGCATGCCGACAAGCCGGAGATCTACAGCGGCCTGCCGAAGGACCCGCATATCAGCCCGACGGTGGAGCTGTGGAAGGGCGTGACCAAGCCGATCATGTCCGCGGTACTGGGCGTCTCGGTGCTGGCCGGCTTCTTCCACTACATGACCAAGGGACCGAAGGAAGAACCGGAGGAAGACCCCGAAGCGGAAAAAGCCGCGGCGGACCGTGAACAGGATCTGCGTGACGAGGAGCGGCGGCCATGAGTCATTCCAACGTACGCAAGGGCATCCTGCGCTACGGCCCCTGGGCCCGGGCCAATCACTGGATCGTCGCGATCTGTTTCGTGCTGCTCACCCTGAGCGGACTGGCGCTGTTCTACCCGGCGTTCTTCGGCCTCACCGCGCTGTTCGGCGGGCCGGAGCCGACGCGCATCGTGCACCCGTACATCGGTGTGTTCATGACGCTGTTCTTCCTGATCCAGGCGGTGCGCTTCTTTCGCGCCAATCTGTTCCGCCGCTACGACGTGCAATGGGCGCGGCAGATCGGCGACGTGCTGTCCAACCGGGACGAGCGCCTTCCGCCGGTGGGGCAGAACAATGCCGGGCAGAAGCTGGTGTACTGGGTATTCCTGGCCACGGTACCAGTGCTGCTGGTAACCGGTGTGGTGCTCTGGCGGCCCTGGGTGGCCAGTGAAATGCCGATCTGGGCGCTGCGCTGGGCGGCATTGATCCACGCGGTAACGGCCTTCGTCGCCATCCTCACGCTGATCATCCACGTCTACTCGGCCATCTGGGTCAAGGGTTCGATCCGCGCGATGACCCAGGGCCGGGTCAGCCCGGCCTGGGCCCGGCATCACCATAAGCTCTGGTACGACGAGGTCATGGCCGGCGAGAAACGTGGTGACGAGACGGCCTTGCCCCATCGCGAGCCCGGCGATGCCGCGGCGTCCAGACCCCGAACATGACTGACCAACCAAGGGAATCGAGCATGAAAGGAAAACGCGGCCCCGCGAGCCACGAATTCGGCAGCGCACCCACCACCATCATGGAACCGCCGCAGGTAGTCCTGCCGGACGACCAGTTGTTCAGCCGCCGTGCGCTGCGGCTGCGCGAGCTGATGGTCATGGTGCCGGCGCTGGACGAGTTTCTCGACTTCATGGCGCGCCTGGCGCAGGCCCAGCATCAGGTCCTGAGTGGGCGCGAACCGTCCTGGCGTCCGGCGCCGGATGCCTTCGATCAGGCTTTGGAGCATCGCATGCCGCCGCTGGGCTTTCGTGCGTTGCGCCGCGATCTGGACTGGCAGGGTGATCTGCGCGCGATCCTCGATGCGCTGGCGCTGCACGTCGGTGAGCGGCAGAGACCGCTGCTGCAAGCCCTGCGTGACGCGAATGCCGATGCACTGCAGGCGATCGCCGAGGATGTACTGGAACAGCGCGCCGGCAGCGCCAATACCCGCGGGCTGATGCCGCTGGTGGCAGCCGCGCTGCAGGTGGCCTGGGTGCGCCTGGCGGCGGCCTTGCCACGTCCGCCAGCGCAACCGCTGGCCGAGGCGCGGGCCTTGTGCCCGTGCTGTGGCTCGCCGCCCGTAGCGAGCGTGGTGCACAACGAACCGTATCGCAGCGGCGTGCGCTTCCTGCACTGCGCGCTGTGTGCAACGGAATGGCACCTGGAGCGGGTCAAGTGCAGCAACTGCGAGACGGGTGGGCAGCTGCTCTATCTGGGGCTGGACGATGAGCAGGGCGAGCCGTTCCTGCCGGTACAGGCGGAAGCCTGCGGCGCCTGCGAAAGCTACCTGAAGATCGTGCTGCGACAACTGCAGGGCCGCGCCGACCCGGTCGCCGACGATCTTGCCAGCCTGCCGCTGGACCTGATGCTGGCCGACGAGGGCGTCTATGCCAGAAGCGGCTACAACCCCCTGCTGGTCTTTGGCGAGTAGCGCTCAGGCCGGCTGCGCGCTATCGGCATCCACCACCGTCTGGTTGCCATAGGGGGAGCCGGGTTTGTGCTCGTCCAGCTCGTCGGCGCAGGGTACCTGCGGCACGTCGCCCGGCTGGTCGTGCACGATCGGGTCGGGCTGAGGCACATCGGGGCGTGCATGCGTCATGGTCGTCCTCCTCCTTTTCTGGGGTTTGCGACAGTGCTGAACGTTCTTCATTGAGGGGCGCCACAGGGCAGCGGTTCCGGCCAGACGTCGGCTCTCCAGCGCCCGGCGACAGCCGGCTGCAATCGCTCCTGCGGGCCGGTCGACCGGCCGCCGGACGGGCTGCCTGGCGGCCGGAAAACGCTGAACTTTCCCCAGCCCCTCGGCTCGGAAGATAGAGCCGACAAAAACCGCCATCCGCGGGTCGGCACCCGAACCGCACGATGACGCATCCAGAGGCGGCTCGGGCAATCCGAACCCTTGCGCCTCAGGAGCCCGTTCGATGAGCGATGCACAGCCCAACGCGACGATTCACCCTCGACTCGAACAAGCCTTGCAGATGCCGCGCATCGCCATCGAATCCACCTTGCCGGTGGTGGATGACGGTCGCTTCGCCGCCAAGGCGATCATCGGCCAGCCGGTGATGGTGACCAGCCGGATCTTCGCCGATGGGCACGACCAGCTGGCCGCCGCCGTCTGTTGGCGCGAGAAAGGCGAGAGCAACTGGCGCCGCGCGCGATTGAAGCTGCTCGGCAACGACAACTGGCAAGGCCAGTTCACCCCGACCCAGGTGGCCGAACACGAGTTCGTCATCGAGGCCTGGTGGGATGTGTTCGAAAGCTATCGCTACGAGCTGTCGAAGAAGCACACCGCCGGCGTGCCGGTTCAGCTGGAGCTGGAAGAGGGCCGGCTGCTGCTGGAGAAGGCCGTAGCGCGCGCCCAGGGCGAGAACCGCGCGATCCTCGACGACCTGCTGCACCGGCTGGGTTCGGCGCACCTGGAAGACGAACGCGTGTCGCTGTTGCTGGCGGCGGAAACCGCTGCAGCCATGGCCGCGGCCGACCCGCGCGAGCACTGCAGTCGCAGCCCGGTCTATCCGCTGGATGTCGAACGTCCGCTGGCCCAGTTCGCCAGCTGGTACGAGCTGTTCCCGCGCTCGGAGACCGATGACCCCAATCGACACGGTACCTTCCGCGACGTGCACAAGCGTCTGCCAGCGATCCGCGACATGGGCTTCGACGTGCTGTACTTCCCGCCGATCCACCCCATCGGGCGCCAGCACCGCAAGGGTCCGAACAACAGCCTGCAAGCCGGCCCGAACGACCCGGGCAGCCCCTATGCCATCGGCAGCGAAGAGGGTGGTCACGACGCCATCCACCCGCAGCTGGGCACGCTGGACGATTTCCGCGAACTGGTGGCCGCGGCCCGCGAGCACGGCCTGGAGATCGCTCTGGACTTCGCCATCCAGTGCTCCCAGGACCACCCCTGGCTCAAGGAGCATCCGGGCTGGTTCTCCTGGCGCCCGGACGGCACCATCAAGTATGCCGAGAACCCACCGAAGAAATACCAGGACATCGTCAACGTCGACTTCTACGCCGAGGACGCCATGCCCGACCTCTGGATCGCGCTACGTGACGTGGTCTGGCACTGGGTGGAGCAGGGCGTGAAGATCTTCCGCGTCGACAACCCACACACCAAGCCGTTGCCGTTCTGGGAGTGGCTGATCGCCGATATACGCGAGCGCGACCGCGACGTGATGTTCCTCTCCGAGGCCTTCACCCGCCCGGGCATGATGGCGCGCCTCGGCAAGGTCGGCTTCAGCCAGAGCTATACCTATTTCACCTGGCGCAATACCAAGGCGGAGCTTTCCGAGTACTTCAGCGAGCTGAACGAGCCGCCGCTGCGCGACTGCTACCGGCCGAACTTCTTCGTCAATACACCGGACATCAACCCGTTCTTCCTGCAGGACTCCGGTCGTGCCGGTTTTCTGATCCGCGCGGCACTGGCAACCATGGGCTCGGGGCTGTGGGGCATGTACTCGGGCTTCGAGCTGTGCGAGTCGGCGGCGATTCCGGGGAAGGAGGAGTACCTGGATTCGGAGAAGTATCAGATCCGGCCACGCAACTATCAGGCGCCGGGCAACATCGTGGCCGAGATCGCCCAGCTCAACCGCATCCGCCGGCAGAACCCGGCGCTGCAGACGCACCTGGGTTTCAAGCCCTACCTGGCGTGGAACGACAACATCCTCTACTTCGGCAAGCGCTCGCCGGACCTGTCCAACTTCATCCTGGTGGCCATCAGCCTCGATCCGCACAACGCGCAGGAAGCGCATTTCGAACTGCCGTTGTGGGAGCTCGGCCTGCCGGACGACGCGCATACCCAGGGCGAGGACCTGATGAACGGGCATCGCTGGACCTGGTATGGCAAGACCCAGTGGATGCGTATCGAACCGTGGCATCTGCCATTCGGAATCTGGCGCCTGACTGCCCAGCGGCCGGACCCGGACCTCAAGTAGTTTCTCGGATGTGGCTGGAGTCTGTGCAAAATCAGCATGTTGCATTGATTTGTTGATGTTGGTTCCAGCTGCAGTTTCGTCGTTGCCCGGGCTGCGAACGACCGCGGCCCTTCATTGCGACAGGAATGAACAACATGGCAAAACCGCGCAAACCGGCCGCATTCATCAAGGATCCGCTCTGGTACAAGGACGCGGTGGTGTACCAGGTGCACCTGAAATCCTTCTACGACTCCAACAATGACGGCGTTGGTGACTTCGTCGGGCTGATCGAGAAGCTGGATTACATCGCCGACCTGGGCGTGAACACCATCTGGCTGCTGCCGTTCTATCCCTCGCCGCGGCGCGACGATGGCTACGACATCGCCGATTACCGCGGCGTGCATCCCGAGTACGGCAACATGGCCGATGCCCGGCGCTTCATTGCCGAAGCGCACAAGCGCGGGCTGCGGGTGATCACCGAGCTAGTCATCAACCACACCTCGGACCAGCATCCCTGGTTCCAGCGGGCGCGCAAGGCGAAGAAGGGCTCGGCGGCGCGCAATTTCTACGTCTGGTCCGACACCGACGACAAATACCAGGGCACGCGGATCATCTTTCTCGACACCGAGAAATCCAACTGGACCTGGGACCCGGTGGCCAAGCAGTACTTCTGGCACCGCTTCTATTCCCACCAGCCGGATCTGAATTTCGACAACCCGCAGGTGATGAAGGCGGTACTGGCCGTCATGCGCTTCTGGCTGGACATGGGCATCGACGGCCTGCGGCTGGACGCGATTCCCTACCTGGTCGAGCGTGACGGCACCAACAACGAAAACCTGCCCGAGACCCACGCGGTGCTCAAGGCCATCCGCGCCGAGATCGACGCCAACTATCCCGATCGCATGTTGCTGGCCGAGGCCAACCAGTGGCCGGAGGATACCCAGCTGTACTTCGGTGGCGAAGACGGCGGCCCTGGCGACGAATGCCACATGGCGTTCCACTTCCCGCTGATGCCGCGCATGTACATGGCCATCGCCCAGGAAGACCGCTTTCCGATCACCGACATCCTGCGGCAGACGCCGGACATCCCGGACAACTGTCAGTGGGCGATCTTCCTGCGCAACCACGATGAGCTGACCCTGGAGATGGTCACCGATCGCGAGCGTGACTATCTGTGGAACTACTACGCCTCGGACAAGCGGGCACGCATCAACCTCGGCATCCGTCGGCGTCTGGCACCGCTGCTGGAGCGCGACCGTCGCCGTATCGAACTGCTCAACAGCCTGCTGCTCTCCATGCCGGGCACGCCGGTGATCTACTACGGTGACGAGATCGGCATGGGCGACAACATCTTCCTCGGCGATCGCGACGGTGTGCGCACCCCCATGCAGTGGTCAGTGGACCGCAACGGCGGTTTCTCCCGCGCCGACCCGCCGAACCTGGTGCTGCCGCCGGTGATGGACCCGCTCTACGGCTACTACACCATCAACGTGGAGGCGCAGCAGCGCGACCCGCATTCGCTGCTGAACTGGACACGGCGGATGCTCACCATCCGCAAGCAGTTCAAGGCCTTCGGCCGCGGCACGCTGAAGATGCTGGCGCCGAGCAACCGGCGCATCCTGGCCTATCTGCGCGAATTCACCGGGGCGGATGGCCAGACCGAGATCATCTTCTGCGTGGCCAATGTCTCGCGTTCGGCCCAGGCGGCGGAACTGGAAATGTCGCAGTACGCCGGCATGGTCCCGGTGGAGATGGTCGGCGGCAGCGCCTTTCCACCCATCGGCCAGCTGCCCTACCTGCTGACACTGCCGCCCTACGGGTTCTACTGGTTCCAGCTGGCGCCCACCAACCAGATGCCCAGCTGGCATCAGGAGCCGGTGGAGACCATGCCGGACTTCCAGACCCTGGTACTCAAGCGCCTCGACACCCTGACCGCCGCCAATCGACGCACGCTGGAAGCCGAGTCTCTGCCGGCCTATCTGCCGAAGCGGCGCTGGTTCGCGGCCAAGGATGTGGCAATCGACTCGATCCGCATCAGCTACTGCATACCGTTCGGCGACCCGAACCGGCCGGTGCTGCTCAGCGAACTCTGCGTGGAGTCGGCCGGGCGCAGCGACCTCTACCAGTTGCCGCTGGGCTTCCTCGACGAGTCTGATTTCGGCACCGCGCTGCCCCAGCAGCTGGCATTGGCCAGAGTACGCCGCGGCCCGCAGGTGGGGTTGATGACCGATGCCTTCGCCCTCGAGCAGTTCAGCGCCGCTGTGATCCAGGGACTGCGCGACGAGCTGGTGTTGCCGTGCAGCGACGGTGAAATCCGCTTCGTGCCGATGCCGCAACTGGACGATCTGCAGTTGCCGGAGCAGCCCGAGGTACGCTTCATTTCGGCAGAGCAGTCCAACAGTTCGGCGATCATTGACAACAAGGTGATGATCAAGCTGCTCCGTCGCGTGGCAGCGGGGATTCACCCTGAACTGGAAATGGGCGGGTTCCTCACCGCGCGCGGTTTCGCCCATATTTCCGGCATGCTCGGGCAGGTCAGCCGGATCAACAAGCAGGGCGAGCCGGTGGCGCTGATGGTGATCCAGCACTTCCTCGACAGCCAGGGTGACGCCTGGGTCTGGACGCTGAACAACCTCGACCGCGCCGTACGCGACGAAATCGCCGGCGGTGTATCGATGCACGAGAACCAGTTCAGTGCCCTCGACGAGTTGCAGGCCTTCAACCGGCTGCTCGGGCAGCGTCTGGGCGAGATGCACATGGCCCTGGCAGCGGACACCGACGATGCCGCATTTGCCTACGAAATCACCAGCGCGGCGAACGTCGAGCAGTGGGCGCAGAGCATCAGCGCCCAGCTTGAGCAGGCACTGCAGCGGATCGACGAACACCGTTCCACTCTCGAGCGCAGGGATGCCGCCGCGGTGGGGCAGCTGCTCCAGCGCCGCGATCAGCTGCTCGCACAAGTGAAACGTCTGGCCGCTAGAACGGTGGGGGGCGTGCGCACCCGCGTGCATGGCGACCTGCACCTCGGGCAGGTTCTGGTGGTGCAGGGCGATGCGTATTTCATCGACTTCGAGGGCGAGCCGGCCCGTTCGCTGGATGAACGACGGGCGAAACACAGCCCGTTCAAGGATGTCTCAGGCTTGCTGCGCTCGTTCGAATACGCCGCGGCCATGACCATTCGTGGTGCACAGGTCAGCGACAGCACGCCGGAGGCCGATCAGGCTCGCCAGCGCATTGCCGCGAGCTACCAGCGCAGCGCACAACAAGCCTTCCTCGATGCGTACCGCGATGCCACCCGGGAGCTGCCACATGCCTGGCAGGAGCAGGATGGCGCGAATGCTGCACTGCTGCTGTTCAGCCTGGAGAAATGCGCGTACGAGATCGTTTACGAAGCGGAGAACCGTCCGACCTGGTTGCCCGTCCCGCTACAGGGGCTGATGGCCCTGGCACAACAGCTTTTCGATGGAGATTCCAATGACTGATCGCCCGGCCCTGACCATGCCAGGGGAGACCCTGATGCCTAGTGACGCCGATGTAGATGCTCTGGTGCGAGCCGAGCATGGCAACCCGTTCTCCATTCTCGGGCCGCACCCCGATGGCGAAGCAATGGTGGTGCGCGCCTACCTGCCCAACGCATTGGGCGCGGAAGTGCTGGACCGCAACCAGCAATTGCTGACGGTGATGGAGCAGGGCCAGGTGCCCGGCTTCTTCGTCGCCCGTCTGACTCACCAGCAACCTTACCTGCTGCGCATCCGCTGGGCCGGTGGTGAGCAGATCACTGAAGACCCGTACAGCTTCGGTCCGCAGCTGGGCGAGCTGGACATGCATCTGTTCTCCGAGGGCAACCATCGGCAGATCGGCCGGGTGTTCGGTTCCCAAGTGATCGAGGTCGACGGCGTGCAGGGTGTGCGTTTCGCCGTCTGGGCACCCAATGCGCGGCGCGTCTCGGTAGTCGGCAGCTTCAATGGCTGGGACGGACGCCGACACCCGATGCGGCTGCGCTTTCCGTCTGGCGTATGGGAGCTGTTCATTCCGCGCCTGCAGCCCGGCGATACCTACAAGTACGAGATTCTCGGCCCCAACGGCATCCTGCCGCTGAAGGCTGATCCCGTCGCACTCGCCACCGAGCATCCGCCGGGAACCGCATCGGTCATCGCCCGGCCACTGGATTATCAGTGGAAGGACCAGGCCTGGCTGCAACAGCGGTCCGCGCGCCAGTCACTCGAGGCGCCGATGAGCATCTACGAGCTGCATGCCGGGTCGTGGCGACGCGAGGGTGGCGACGACGGGCGAATGTACAACTGGCACGAGCTGGCCGAGCGGCTGATCCCTTACGTGGTGGACATGGGCTTCACCCATATCGAGCTGATGCCGATCATGGAGCACCCGTTCGGCGGCTCCTGGGGCTACCAGCTGCTTTCGCAGTTCGCTCCCAGCGCGCGCTACGGTAACGCCCACGACTTCGCCGAGTTCGTCGACGCCTGCCATAACGCCGGTATCGGCGTGATCCTCGACTGGGTGCCGGCGCATTTCCCCACCGACGCTCATGGCCTGGGCGAGTTCGATGGCACTGCGCTGTACGAGTACGCCCACCCGTTCGAGGGCTTCCACCAGGACTGGGATACCTACATCTACAACCTCGGCCGCACCGAGGTGCACGGCTTCATGCTGGCCTCGGCGCTGCATTGGCTGCGCGAGTTCCACGTCGATGCGCTGCGCGTGGATGCGGTGGCCTCGATGCTCTACCGGGATTATTCGCGCAAGGACGGCGAATGGATTCCCAACCGCCATGGCGGGCGCGAGAACCTGGAGGCGATCGATTTCCTTCGTCACCTGAACGATGTGGTGGCCACCGAGACCCCCGGCGCGCTGGTGATCGCCGAGGAGTCCACCGCCTTTCCCGGCGTCAGCAAGCCGACCAGTGAAGGTGGGCTGGGCTTTTCCTACAAGTGGAACATGGGCTGGATGCACGACACGCTCAAGTACATCCAGGAAGATCCGATCCACCGGCAGTACCATCACGACAAGCTGACCTTCGGCATGGTCTACGCCTATTCCGAGCATTTCGTGCTGCCGATCTCCCATGACGAGGTGGTGCACGGCAAGGGCTCGCTGATCGACAAGATGCCGGGCGACCGCTGGCAGAAGTTCGCCAACCTGCGCGCCTACCTGTCATTCATGTGGACCCACCCGGGCAAGAAGCTGCTGTTCATGGGCAGCGAGTTCGGTCAGTGGCGCGAGTGGAACCACGACCGCGAGCTGGATTGGCATCTGCTGGAAGACGCCGATCACCGTGGCGTGCAGAACCTGGTGCGCGACCTTAACCGCCTGTATAGCCAGGAGCCGGCGCTGCACGAACTGGACAGCGACCCGCGCGGTTTCCAGTGGCTGATCGGCGACGATCGCGCCAACAGCGTGTTCGCCTGGCTGCGCAAGAGTTCGACCGGCCATCCGCTGCTGGTGATCGGCAACTTCACCCCGGTGGTGCGCGAGGGTTATCGCATCGGTGTGCCGGTGGATGCCAGGTGGCTGGAGGTGTTCAACAGCGACGCCGAATGCTACGGCGGTTCCAACACCGGCAACGGCGGCGGCATGCTGGCCGAGCCGGTGGAGAGTCACGGCGAGAAGGTTTCGCTGTCGCTGACCCTGCCGCCACTGGGCGTGCTGGTAATGCGACCGCAGGTCTGAAGGCTACAGCGATGACAAGCGCCGCTCGGGGCAACCTGAGCGGCGTTTTTTTAGGTGAATTCAACAGCTTGTTAACGCGTGGCGGCGGACTGCACAGCGAGATGCGTGATCAAGACCGCGTCCCACAGATGCTGCGGTCCCTCAGCCCGTTTCCTGGGAAACCGGCTCCTGGTCACCGGCCTGGTTGCTGCTGCGCAGCTTCTTCGCCCGCGCTTCGAGCACCACGTAGACCAGCGTGGCGAACAGCAGCGGGATCAGGAAGTAGATCACCCGATATCCGATCAGGCCGCCGACGATGGCGCCCTTGCTCATCTCGTCGGCGAGCATGGCGACGAACACCGCCTCGATCACCCCGAGCCCGGCGGGAATGTGGGCGACCACGCCGGCGATGCTGCTGATCATCAGGATGCCCAGCACCTCGGGATAGTCCGCCTGCTGCGACAGCATGTAATAGACCACCAGCGCCATCAGCGACCAGTTGGCCGCCCCGAGGACCAGCTGGATCAGCGCCAGGCGCAGCGATGGCAGCTGGATCTCGTGGCCGCGGATGGTCCACGAACGCCGTCTGGAAAAGCCGCACAGGCCCAGGTACACCACGCACGCCACCAACAGGCCACCGCCTACCACGCGCAGGGCGGTGAAGCCGATCTCCCAGCTGGCCGGCGGCTCGATCCAGCCCATGGCGAAGATGAGTCCTGCCAGCCACATGTAGCCCAGCCAGTTGGTCAGGATGCTCATGGTGAACACCCGGGTGATCTGCGCGGGCTTCAGGCCAAGGCGCGAGTACAGGCGAAAGCGCAGGGCGATGCCGCCCACCCAGGCGCTCAGGTTGAGATTGAAGGCATAGCAGACGAAGGTCACCGGAAGGATCTGCCGGACCGGCAGGTCGTGGCGCGCATAGCGTTTACCCAGCACATCGAAGAAGCAGTACACGACGTAGCTGCCGAATGCCGCCGCTCCCGCCATCCACAGGGTCTTCGCCTGGTAGTTGCGCAAGGTGTTGTAGACCTCTTGCCAGTCGAGGTTGCGCGCCAGGCCGATCAGCAGGCCGGCAACCAGCGCGAAGAAGACGTACGTCAGGATCTTCTTGATCAGCGGCCAGCGACGGCGCCAGCCGCTCTTCGCCTCGCCCTGGGTGGTCTCGCTCATCGTTGTTCTCGCTGAATGGGGGCGGGCACGGTATCGAGTGGCGATGCGTCGGCGTCGATCAGCTCCAGGCGCGGCTTGTGCTCGGGGAACAGGTTCACCAGTCCGGGGAAGTGCCGCAGGAAATGGAAGATCAGAAACGCCAGCGGTGCGCGCCACCAGAAGCCGCGGATGATCCGTTCAAGGGGGATGCGCCGGCAGTCGGTCTGCAGCAGATGATCGAGCCGCTCGTGCAGATGTCGGTTGAACACGTGGTCGCGGATGATCAGGTTGGCTTCCAGATTCAGCGACAGGCTCAGCGGGTCGAGGTTGCTCGAACCCACCGTCGACCATTCGTAGTCGGCCAGCGCCACCTTGCCGTGCAACGGTCGGCGGCAGTATTCGTGGATTTCAACGCCGTCGCGCATCAGGTAGTTGTAGAGCATGCGCGCGCCAAACTTGGCGATGGGCATGTCCGGCTCGCCCTGGAGGATCAGCCGCACCCGTACGCCACGTCGCGCAGCGTTGCGGATTTCCCGCAGTACGCGGTATCCGGGAAAGAAATAAGCGTTTGCAATCAATAACCTGGAGCGGGCATCTCGAATCGCTTGCAGGTAGTGCTCTTCGATGTCGTTGCGGTGCTGATCGTTGTCGCGAACGACGAACAGTGCGCGTGCCTCGCCGCGGCTGATGCCGCCGTAGCCCGGCGTCTGCTGGCGCCCGCGGCGTCGGCACCAGCGGTGCTGCGGCGGCTTGTTCGGGGCGATCTGGCTCAGGGCGAAGTGATGGATGTCGCGCACCACCGGGCCTTCCACCTGTAGGGCGTAGTCCTGCTTGGCAGCAGGGCCGAAGTCACCGAGGTGATCGGCGGAGTAGTTGATGCCGCCGATGAAGGCAACCTCGCCATCGACCACCACGATCTTGCGGTGCATACGGCGGAACACGTTGAGCCGGCGGCCGAGCAGACGCTTGCCGGGGTCGAACATGTGGATGCGTACGCCCACACGGGTCATGGCCGTGACGAACTCGCCATGCAGGTCGGCCGAGCCGTAGCCGTCGACCGTGACGTCGACGCTGGCGCCATTCTCTGCCGCAGCGATCAGAGCTTTCTGCAACTCGTTGCCGACCTTGTCCTGAAACAGGATGAAGGTTTCCAGCAACACCTCTTTCTTGGCCTGGGCGATGACCTCGAACACTCGAGGAAAGAACTCTTCGCCGTTTTCCAGTAACTGAAGGCGATTCCCGTCTCTCCAGTGGTAACTCATAGATGTATCTCCACCGCTAGGGGCAGATGATCGGACAAGTGCGTCCAGGGTTTGTTACCAAGTATTCGCGGCTTGTGACTGGTGGCATTGCGCACATAGATGCGGTCCAGGCGCAGCATCGGCCAGCGCGCGGGGAAGGTCTTGGCCACCTGGCCATGGGCGACGGCGAACACTTCGTGCAGGCCGGCGCAGCGGTCCAGGGTGTGCGTAGCCCGTAGCCGCCAGTCGTTGAAGTCACCGGCCACCACCACCGGGGCACCCTGGGGCAGCGAGTCGAGCAGGTTGCAGAGCAGCTCCAGCTGTTGCGCGCGATGCGGCTCACGCAACCCCAGGTGCACGCAGATGGCATGGAACTCCTCGTGCCCCGGCACTTGCAGCACGCTGTGCAGCAGGCCGCGACGCTCGGGGCCGGCGATGGAGATGTCGAGGTTCTCGTAGCGGATGATGGGAAATTTCGAGAGCAGGGCGTTGCCATGGTCGCCGTCGGGATAGACCGCATTGCGCCCGTAGGCGAAATCGGTCCAGATGCTGTCGGCGAGAAACTCGTACTGGGGCGTCTTCGGCCAGTTGTGAAAGCGCATCGCGTGCTTTTCGTGGGTGCCCAGCACTTCCTGCAGGAACACCACGTCCGCTGACACGCTGCGCACCGCTTCGCGCAGCTCGGGCAGGATGAAGCGGCGGTTGAGGGCGGTGAAGCCCTTGTGGGTGTTCACCGTGAGGATGCGGATCGAATTGACCGCAGTGGCCATGTGGGCATCGAGATCGGCGCTTTCGATGGGATGGTCTTTGTCCAGGGTCAAACCATTGCTCCTTCTAGTTGACCGGGCGTGGCCTGCAGCTGTTCGTCCAGGCCGAGCCGGCGCAGCAGTTGCCGCGCGTCGTAGGGCGCGCGGACCTTCACGTCGTTGTCGAAATAGCAGTACACGTCCCGCGAACGCCGGGCCCGCGGTTTCTTCTCGCTGATCAGCCGTGCGTCGTCGGGCTGGCTGCCCTCGCTCCAGCGTCTGATCCGCTGACACCAGTCATCCAGTGCGGCATCGGTGTAGCCGCTGGTGTAGAGCTCCTCGGCACCGTGCAGGCGGATGTAGACGAAGTCGCTGGTGAGGTCTTCCTGGTGCGGCCATTTGCCTGCGGTATCGGCCACCACCAGGGCGACCCGGTACTTGCGCAGCAGGTCGACGAAGACGGGATCGACGAAGCTCGTGTGGCGGATCTCCACCGCATGGCGCATGGGGCGCTTGCGGTCGATGGCCAGGTAGCTGCGACCTTCCATGCGTGGTTCGCAACCCTTGGCGATAGCCAGCGCCGCTTCGCTGTCGTGGGGCAGCTGGCGGAGGAAGGATTCGAACAGCTCGGGATCGAACTTGAACGAGGGTGGGAACTGCCAGAGGATCGGCCCCATCTTTTCCTTGAGCTGGAAGATGCCCGAGGCGAAGAAGTTGGCCAGCGGCTTTTCCACCTCGTTGAGCCGGCGGATGTGGGTGATGTAGCGCGGCCCCTTGATGCTGAATACGAAGCCCTCGGGCGTGTCCTCGTACCAGTCCGCGTAGCGCTCCGGGGTCTGCAGTGAATAGAACGAACCGTTGATCTCGATGCTGCTCACCGCCCGCGAGGCGAAACGCAGCTCCTTTTTCTGCGTCAGCCCCTTGGGGTAGAAGTCGCCGCGCCAGGGCGCGTAACGCCAGCCGGAGATGCCGATGTGGATACCCGCCATGGCCTGCCCTCGGGTCAGCGTGGATTCTGCATGCTGGTCGGGTCGCTGGCGGGGAAGGTTTCGGCCACCGCCTCATCCAGCACCCGCTCTTCGCTGCCGCGCGCATCGCTGCGTTGTGGCTGCAGTTCAACCTTGATCCAGCCGTTCTGCCGTCGATCGAACGACTCGAAGGCCGCGATCACGTCGGTCATCGGCTTCACCTGGGTGAGGATCTTCGCCGGGTCGATACGCCGCGCCTGGACCATCTCGATCAGCCGCGGGATGTACTTGCGGTGGTGGCAGTTGCCCATGTTGATGGTGATGTTCTTGTTCATCGCCATGCCGATGGGGAAGGTCATCGCATCTGGCGGGTAGACGCCTATGATCGATAGCGTGCCGGCCTTGGCGATGCTCTGCACCGCCCATTCCAGCGCCTGGGAGGGAGCATCGCCGGGCTGCCAGAGCTGACCCTGAGCCGAGCTGGAGGTCGCCGCGGCGCCGCAGCAACCATGTTCGGCATCCACACCCACGGCATCGATCACCCGGTCCACACCGATACCGCCGGTGAGCCGCTTGAGCGTCTCGACGGGGTCTTCGCGATCGAAGTTGATCGCCTCCGCGCCCTGGCGCTGCGCCATGCGCAGACGATCGTCATGGCGGTCGATGGCGAACACCCGGCCAGCGCCCAGCAGCTTGGCGCTGGCAATGGCGAACTGGCCCACCGGGCCGCACCCGAACACCGCCACGGTGTCGCCGCTGCCCACCTCGGCCATCTCGGCGCCGAAGTAGCCGGTGGGGAAGATGTCAGAGAGCAGAATCGCCTGATCGTCGCTGATCTCCGGTGGCAGTTTGACCAGCCCGATGTTGGCGAACGGGATACGGGCCTTCTCAGCCTGCAGACCATGGAATGGTCCGGTGGTCTGCGGACCGCCATAGAACGAGGTGCCGGCCTCCTTGCCGTTCGGGTTGGCGCCATCGCACTGGGCGAAGTAGCCGGCCCGGCAATAGGAACAGTTGCCACAGGCGATGGTGGAGGGGATGACGACCCGATCACCGATCTGCAGGTTGCGCACATCGGCGCCCAGGGCTTCGACGATGCCGACACCTTCGTGGCCGAGAATGGTGCCCGGCTGCATGCCGCTGACGGTGCCCCTCACGAAGTGCAGGTCGGTGCCGCAGATCGCCGATGCGGTGATGCGCACAATGGCATCGGTGGGCGCCAGGATGCGTGGTTCCGGCACGTCTTCGAAACGGATATCGCCAACGGCGTGGTAGACAACAGCTTTCATGGTCACTCCATTGGCCCGGCTCGCGGACCGGGACGGATGCTGGCGGAGCGGACGAGCAGGCTGCACGGCGGGAAAGAAGACCGGCGCGAATGTTCGGATCGAAGGCTCCGCGGGGTACTGGAATACTCGCGCGCACGACGGGATTCGCCGGGCACATCTGTTCCGACTTTTCCCGGCGTTGGCGGTTCATCTTTTTCTGGTGCGGCGAGTTCGATGCGACGTGGGCTCGCCGCTTTCTAGGGGGGTAAGGCTGCTGCGGACGACTAGGGTGACCGGCTGAAAGGCGGGAAGGGCGGTCAGGCGGGCGGCAGGCTCCAGGGCAGCTCGCCGGCAAAGGCGTCGACCAGGTAATCGATCATGACCCGGACCTTGGCCGGCGGCCGCCGGTCAGGCGGGTAGACCACATGAATGCCACCCAGCCCCATGCACGGCTGGTCCAGCTCCAGCGCCACCAGCTCGCCGCTGCGCAGGGCGGAGGCGACGATGAACTGCGGCTGATAGATCACCCCCTGGCCGCCCACGGCCGCCGCCACCAGCGCCTCGCCGTTGTTGGCGAGCAGGTCGCCGCTGACGGCGACGCGCAGCTCGGCGTGCTCGCCGAAGGCCCAGTGCTTGCCCCCCGCCAGCGCCGAAAGGCTGTAGCCCAGGCAGTTGTGCTGACCGAGGTCAGCGACAGCGCGCGGTACGCCCCGCTGGTCCAGATAGCTCGGCGCGGCGCACACCAGCAACGGGCAATCCGTCAGACGCCTGGCCTGCAAGGGACTGTCCTCGAGTCGGCCGATGCGCACGGCCATGTCCCAGCCACCATCGAGCAGGTCGACCTGACTGTCGGTCAGGCCCAGCTCCACCTTTACCGCCGGATGGCGGCGGCTGAATTCGGGGATCAGCGGGGCGATGAACTGCGTGCCGAAGGTCAGGGGCACGTTCATCCGTAGCAGTCCGGTGGCTTCCACCCGCTGGGAGGCGACGCTGGCTTCCGCCTCGTCGATCTCGGGGAGGATGCGCTGGCAAGCCTCCAGATAGTTGCCGCCTGCCTCGGTCAGGCTCAGGCGGCGGGTGCTGCGATGGAACAGCTTGACGCCCAGGCGGCGTTCCAGCGCATCCACGTGCTTGCTGGCCATGGCCGGGGACATGTCCAGGTGCCGCGCTGCTGCCGACAGGCTTCCAGCGCTGGCAGCGCGAACGAACACACGCATGCCGGTGATGCGATCGAGCATGGAATTTCTCACTATCAGTAAAAGGTGTCGCCTTGTAATGCCAGGTTCTCGCACCTCTGAGTGTAAGCCATGATGCCCGCATATCCGTTCCGGGAGTTCATGCGATGACCTCTTTCAGCTCGTCGGGCGTCGGGCGTCGGGCAGACCATGCCGACCCTGTTCGTACCGCACGGTGCCGGCCCTTGTTTCTTCATGGACTGGAACCCGCCAACCGCCTGGAATGCCATGGCGGACTTCCTAAAGGGCATCGCCGCGACCTTGCCGGCGAGGCCGACCGCCATCGTCCTGGTTTCCGGCCACTGGCTGCAGCCGACCTTCAGCGTGACCACGGCCGCACGCCCCACGCTGATTTACGACTATCACGGCTTTCCGCCGCACACCTACGAACTGCGCTACCCGGCACCGGGCGATCCGGCACTGGCCAGCCGAATCGCCGGCTTGCTCGACGGTGCGGCACTTGGCGGTCGTGAGGATGCCCAGCGTGGCTTCGACCACGGCATGTTCATCCCGCTGAAGCTGATGTTCCCGGACGCGGACATCCCGGTGGTGCAACTCTCGTTGCGCAGCGACCTCGACCCGCGGGCACACATCGAGGCCGGTCACGCGCTGCAGGCGTTGCGCGGCGAGGACGTGCTGATCGTCGGCAGCGGCATGAGCTTTCACAACATGCGCGGCTATGGCGACCCGCGTTTCGCTCCGATTTCGGACGAATTCGATCATTGGCTCACCGCTGCGGTCGAACTGCCGCCCGGCGAGCGAGACCGGGCGCTGCAGCGCTGGGAAGATGCTCCGGCGGCGCGCCTGTGTCACCCGCCGAGGGCCGAGGAACATCTGATCCCGCTGCTGGTGGCTGCCGGCGCAGCGGGCGATTCGAACGGACGCAAGGTCTTCAGCGACCGCGTCATGCACACCACGCTGTCAGCCTACCGTTTTGGCTGACGCGCACATTTCATCGAGGGGAACACCATGTACCGATCACAAAGCCGAATCACGGCGAGCAATCTGTCGCGCCTGATCAAGCGCCTGTGCAATCACTGGCGGCACAAGTTTCCCGTGCAGCTGGACGAGCAGGGCGGCGACATCGAACTGCCGCTCGGCCGCTGCAGCCTGCGCGGCAATGAGGGCGTGCTGGACGCAAAATTGGAGTCCACCGATCGGGCACAGCTGCAGCAGTTGCAGAAGGTGGTCGCCGATCACCTGGCGCGGATGGCCGGCGACGAGCCGCTTGGCATCGCCTGGCAGACCGAAACCGGTGCCGAGCCAGCCGCACAGCCGGCCGAAAACCGCGCGCTGGATTCCAGAAGCCGCTATGGCACCGTTTCGCGGGTATTCCACTGGCTGATGGCACTGCTGATCGTCTGGCAGTTCCTCAAGCTGGGTGACCGCATCGAAGAGGGGGAGCACTGGGTCGGGCAGACGCTGGTGCCCTGGCACGTTTCCCTGGGGGCCGTGCTGCTGGTTCTGGTGCTGCTGCGCATCTTCTGGTCGGCCAGCCAGCTGAGCCGACGGCCGCTGCACGACCCGGCCACGGCCTGGCTGGTCAAGGCTGGGCACCTGGCGCTGTATGTCTGCATGGTGGCGATGCCGATCACCGGCGTGCTCTATCTGGTCGGCAATGGCTACGGTCTGAAGGTGTTCGGCCAGCAGCTGGTGGAGAAGGGGCCTGAGATCGCCTGGGCGGCCTCGATCGGTGGTCTGCACTCGCCGCTGGCCTGGCTGACCGTACTGCTGGTGATCGGGCATATCGGCGCTGCGCTGTATCACCGGCTGGTGAAGCGCGACGACATCATGCAGCGCATGCTCTAGTTCATCACTGGCTGCTCAACGCGAAGTTGGGCAGCGATTCCACCGGCTGGTTGAAGCGGAAGGGGATCGACACCATCGCCGCGCCGTAGGGCTTCTGTACCACGAAATGCAGGTGCGGGCCGGTACTGCGGCCCGTATTGCCGGACTTGCCGAGCAGTGTGCCGACTTCCACGCGCTGGCCCGGCTCGACCCGCACCGAGCCCCGGCTCAGGTGCAGATAGGCGCTGTGGGTGCCGTCGTCGTGCTCGATGCGGACATGGTTGCCGGCCGGGTCGGGCAGCCGCCCGCCCTGGCCGTCGCGAACCTTCACCACGGTCCCGGCGCGGGCCGCGACGATGGGCGTGCCCACCGGCATCGCGATATCCACCGCATAACGGCCGCTCGGCGAGTTGTGACTGAAGTCGCCGCCGGCGCCCTGGGAGATCCGGAACGGCCCTCCTTGCCACGGCAGCGCGTAGGCCGGGCCATCGACGACACCAGGCTGATCCGGCTCCGGCGAGAAGATCAGCGCATAGCTGAACGAGTGCTTGAACATGATCGGCCCGCCCGCCTGACGCTTGCTCAGCGTGGCGACGCGTACCCGGCTGTTGGCCGGCACCGTCTTGCGGATCACGCCGTTGCCGACGCCCGCCACGTTGACCATGCGCGTCAGGCGCAGCGTCACCTCCACCGGTACCTCCAGGGTATTGCTGACATCCATGGCCTTGCCGCTGCCGGCACGGTTGATGAGCAGCCGTACCGAGCCCGGTTTGTCGGTTGCTTTCGCTTGCTTGCTGGAGGCGAAGCTGGGAGCCAGCGGAGCCAGCCCGATCAGCAGCAGAAGGGGATAGATGAGCGGTCGCAGAGAGAGCATGACGTGTGATCCATCACGGAAAAGACAAGACTGCCGGCGACGAGCAGAACGAATCCGTTGGTTGTTTAAGGGGGCCGCGCTGGATTTTGGGACTGGCGTCATGCGGCGAGGTTCACTGCCGCATGTCGTTTATTCCAGGTGGATTTTTTCGTTGCGAGAACTGCGGATGGAACGCCTCGGCCGGCCGAAGCGGGAGCCCACGCCCAGCGGTGTGGGCAGCCGACAACGTCAGAACGCGACGGGCCCGGCGACGCCGCCCCGAACCCGTCACGGTCCGGGGCGCTTCATCACTCGTCAGCCTTGATCAGTTCCAGCAGCAACAGCGAGCGGCCGGTGACGGCGTACTCGTCGTTAAAGTCGAAACGTTCCGGCCGCGCGGTGGGGTGGTTGGTGTCGATCAGGCGGTTCCAGTAGATGCCCTGGGGCACCTCGGGCAGCGTGAAATTCACCAGGTCGTGGTGCGAGTTGACGATGATCAGCAGCGTCGCATCCGAACCGGCGCGGCGGATGCCGGTCGGCTGGGCACGGCCGTCGAGGAGCATGCCCATGCAGCGGTTGTGTGCATCTTCCCACTGCTCGATGGTCATCTCTTCGGCATTCGGCGCCAGCCAGGTGACATCCTTGACCCCCAGTTCCTCGTTGTAGGCGCCGACCAGGAAACGGCTGCGGCGCAGCATCGGGAAGCGCTGACGCAGGCGGATCAGCTTGCGGGCGAAGCCCAGCAGGCCGTAGCTGTCCTCGCTGATGTCCCAGTTCACCCAGCCGATCTCGCTGTCCTGGCAATAGGCGTTGTTGTTGCCGTGCTGGGTCCGGGCGAACTCGTCACCGGCGACGATCATCGGGGTGCCCTGGGAGAACAGCAGCGTGGCGAGGAAGTTGCGCATCTGCCGATAGCGCAGCTCGTTGATCTCCGGATCGTCGGTGTGGCCTTCCACGCCGTGGTTCCAGGACAGGTTGTTGTCGCTGCCGTCGCGGTTGTCCTCGTCGTTGTCCTCGTTGTGCTTGTGGTTGTACGACACCAGGTCCTTGAGGGTGAAGCCGTCGTGGGCGGTGACGAAGTTGACCGAGCTGAACGGCCGACGCCCGCGCTGGTTGTAGAGGTCGCCGGAGCCGGTCAGGCGGCTGGCGAAGTCGGCCAGCTGGCCGTCATCCCCTTTCCAGAACGACCGCACGGTGTCGCGGAACTGGTCGTTCCACTCGGCCCAGCCCGGTGGGAAGCCACCGACCTGATAGCCGCCGGGGCCGCAGTCCCAAGGTTCGGCGATCAGCTTGGTCTTGGCCAGCACCGGGTCCTGGCGACAGGCGACGAGGAAGCCGTGACGCTCGTCGAAGCCGTAGTGCTCGCGACCGAGAATGGTCGCCAGGTCGAAGCGGAAGCCGTCCACGTGCATCTCGGTGGCCCAGTAGCGCAGCGAATCGGTGACCATCTGCAGTACGCAGGGGTGGCTCATGTCCAGCGTATTGCCGGTGCCGGAATCGTTGATGTAGTAGCGCTTGTCATCCGGCATCAGGCGATAGTAGGAGGCATTGTCGATGCCGCGCATGGACAGCGTCGGGCCCAGCTCGTTGCCTTCGGCCGTGTGGTTGTAGACCACGTCGAGGATCACCTCGAGGTCGGCATTGTGCAGGTGCGCGACCATTTCCTTGAATTCGGTGATCTTGCCGCTGGCCAGATACTTCGGATGCGGTGCGAAGAAGGCGATGCTGTTGTAGCCCCAGTAGTTGCTCATGCCCTTTTCCAGCAGATGCTGGTCCTGGACGAAGGCATGAATGGGCAGGAACTCGATGGAAGAGACGCCGAGCTTGCGGATGTAGTCGATGACCTCCGGCGTCTTGAAGCCGGCGAAGGTGCCGCGGACGTCATCGGCCACGGACGGGTGGCGCATGGTGTAACCGCGCACGTGGGTCTCGTAGATGATCGTCTTGTCCCAAGGCACCTGCACCGGATGGTCGCGGCCCCAGGTGAAGGCCGGGTCGATGATCTTGCACTTGGGCACGAAGGGCGCGCTGTCGCGCTCGTCGAAGCTGAGATCGCCGTCGGGATGGCCGATGGTGTAGCCGAACAGCGCTTCCGACCATTTCAGCTCGCCCACCAGTTGTTTGGCGTAGGGGTCGATCAGCAGCTTGTTGGGGTTGAAGCGATGACCGTTCTCCGGGTCGTAGGGCCCGTGCACGCGATAGCCATAGATCTGTCCGGGGTGGGCGTCGGGCAGGTAGCCGTGCCAGATCTCGTCGGTGTACTCGGGCAGTTCGATGCGCTCGATCTCGGTTTCACCGCTGGCATCGAACAGGCACAGCTCCACTTTGGTGGCGTGTGCGGAAAAGATGGCGAAATTCACGCCCAAGCCGTCCCAGGTCGCCCCGAGAGGGAAGGGCAGGCCCTCGCGAATCCTGGAAGGGGTCATGACCTGTGGCGCGTGGGGCTTTTTCTTACTCATGAAAACTCCAAGGACGGATTCAGGAAGGCACAGCGAAGCGCCTGTCGGCGCGGACGGTCATTGGACCGAACCGACGCCGACAAGATTGCCTGCCGCCGGTCAGCTTTCCTTCTTTGCGCGCGGGGTACGGGTCTTCTTGATGGTTTCCGGTGTGCCGGCCTTGGCGTCGGTGTCCGCCTTGGCGGTATCAGCCTTGGCACTGGCACGGCTCGCGCGGGGCTTCGCAGCCGGCGCTTCCTTGACCTTCGGTGTGGCATCGGTGGGCTTGGTGGCGGTTTTGCGCGCGCGGGTCGCCGGTTTGGCCACGGGGGCCCCTTTTTCGGCCTCGACCAGCTTGCGAGCCATCTCCCAGTGACGCTCTTCCTCGCCGTGCGGGCAGCCTTCGGACTGCCAGATCTGGTAGGCGAACTCGCGGATACGTTTTTCTTCTGCACTCATTGTTGGGATTCTCCTGTTGCTCTCGTAGACGTATGCAGGACGGCCACCGACAAGCCGTCCAGAACGCGCGCAGCCTCGAGGCTGGCTTGTTGGGATGTGACTGTCGTTCCGTCGAAAAGTCGCTCGAACTCACTACCGTCCAGCGCCTCGGGCAATGCGATACGGGTATCGCCCCAACGCTGCGCTGGAATCCGAGGTTGTCTGCTGTCGCTCAGCAGGCCGGCAGCCAGCCGCGGCACCACCACCACCAGCCATTGCCCGTCCAGTTCGCGAGCGAAGGCGAGCAGGCGCTCGGCCTGCTCGCCGCTCACCGAAAGCGGCAGATAACGGCCCTCGGTGAACAGCCGCGGAAAACGTCGACGAGCCTGCAGCGTGCGGCTGATCACCAGCTGTTTGATGCGACCGTCATGCCAGCTTTGCAGCAGCTGGTCAGGCGTTGCGGGCTGCTCGAGGCTGTTGCGGCGCGCGGCGAAGTCCACGGGGCGGCGATTGTCCGGGTCCACCAGGCTCAGGTCCCAGAACTCGGCGCCCTGGTAGAGATCCGGCACACCGGGGGTGGTCATGCGCAGCAAGGTCTGCACGAGGCTGTTCAATGCACCGGCGGGCGCCAGCTCAGCGGCTGCGGCGGCGATTTCGTCCCGCAATGGTGCGCCTTCGGCGGCCAGCAGCAGGTGCTCCACGTATTGCCGGCAGGCGCCTTCGTAGTCGCCGTTGGGATCGCTCCAGGTGGTGCGCAGCTTGGCTTCGCGCAAGGCCTTTTCCTGCCATTGCAGAATGCGCGCGCTGTACTGCTCCATGGCGGGTCGATCGTCCGCGTGCAGGTCCAGCGGCCAGCTGCCGAGCAGGATCTGGAACAGCATCAGCTCGTCGGCGGGCGAGGGCGCGGCGCCATCGTCCAGCTGGCGGATCTGTCCTGCTGCCAGTTCGCGCCAGTGGCGGACCTTGCCGGCGAACCAGTCGGCGCGCTCGCTGAGCACCGCGATGCGCGCACGGGTGTCCTCGCCGCGCTTGTGATCGTGGGTGGCGGTGGTCAGCAGGTTGCGCGGGAAATGCTCGACGCGTTGCAGGCATTCATCGTGAAAGGCCTGCGCGGGTGCGCTGAAGTGCTGCGGGTCGAAGCCCACATCGTTGCGCGAGAGCAGGATGCCGGAGCGGTAGCAGGCGGTGTCTTCGACGGCCTTGGCGGCCGCCGGCGAGGTCAGCTGCTGGAAGCGTGTGCAGGCGTAGCGGCGAATCTTGCGCAGGTGGCGCGGCAGCTGACGCAGGCTCTCGCCGCCCAGCCAGCGCTGCAGATGCTCCAGCAGCGGCCAGTCCGCTTCGCTCAGGGTCGTCTTCGCGCCGTCCAGCGCCTGCTGGAAGAACGGCTCGTCCGCCTCGCGCCGGCCTGACGCGGCGATATAGGTGCGGTACACCGGGAAGTGAATGATCAGCTCCAGCAGCGCTCGACGGATCGCGCCGAGGGTGATGTCGCGAGTCATCACGTCGCCGCGAGCCACCTGTAGCAACGCCTGGGCGACGGTTTCGAAATCGCCGGCCAAGGGGCCGGTCAGCACCAGCTGGCGGGCCTGGCGGGCCTCTTCCATGAAATCGGTGGTGCGCCCGCTGGTCTCGCTCCACAGCGAGCAGAGCAGCGCTTCGCCAGCCGGGTCGTGCTGCAGCAGCGACACCTGGTTCATGAACTCGTAGCCGGTGGTGCCGTCCACGCCCCAGTCGTCATGCAGCCGTTCGCCACCGGCAAGGATCTTTTCGACGTAGATCGGCACGTGATCCTGTACCGCTTCCGGCGGACGGCCGGCATTGAGCCGGTCGACACGACGGCGCAGGCGCCGGCAGTAGCCACGCGGGTCGGCCAGACCGTCGATGTGGTCGATGCGCAGGCCATCGACCAGGCCGTCGCCGATCAGCTCGAAGATCTTGGCGTGGGTTTCCTCGAACACCACCGGCCGCTCGACGCGCAGGCCGCCCAGCTCGTTGATGTCGAAGAAGCGTCGCCAGTTGATGTCGTCGCCGGCGGTGCGCCAGCTGGCGAGGCGATAATGCTGGCGTTCAAGGAGGCCGTGCAGGCGCTTGAAGCCGTCCTCGCTGGTCGAGTCGTAGCAGTTCAGCGCCTGCTCCAGCGCCTGTCGCGTTTCAGCGTCCTGCAGCTGTTCGGCCAGGTCGGCACGCAGCAGGCGAGCAGTCTGGTAAGGCGCCGGCTCGGTCTTCAGTGCATCGAAATGCTGTGCCAGCGCCCGCAGCTGCGGATGCTCGGCGGCGCGCAGTACCTCGCCGTAGCTCGGCGGGGTGATCGGGAAGCGATGCTCGTAGTGCTCGGCGTACAGGGCGCCATTGTCGATATCCAGGCGCAGTTTAACGGTGCCCTGTTGCAGCGCCTCGCCATAGTCACTGCCCAGGAAGGGCACCAGCAGCTGCCCTTCGAGCAGGGGGTCCGGCGAATTCCATTCGATGTCGAAGAACTGCGCATAGGGGCTGCGGCGACCCCATTCGAGCACGTCCTGCCACCAGGCGTTACCGGAACCACCCACGGCCATGTGGTTGGAGACGATGTCCAGGATCAGTCCCATGCCCTTGCCGCGCAGGGCCTCGACGAGACGCTGCAGCGCCGGTTCGCCGCCCAGTTCCGGGTTGATGCGGGTCGGGTCGATCACGTCATAGCCGTGCATGGAGCCCGGGCGGGCTGTGAGCAGCGGTGAAGCGTAGATGTGGCTGATGCCGAGTTCGGCGAAGTAATCCACCAGTGCGGTGGCGTGATCCAGGGTGAAGTCGCGGTGAAACTGTAGTCGCAGGGTCGCGGTAAGGTCTTTCATCGATGCGCAGCTCCACGATGGTTGCGGCGTGCCTGCGCCAGGCATTCCAGGCGCCGGCGGCTGGCTTCGCCGTCGAGCAGCGTTGCACTGTCGCCGGGATAGCGGCGACGCCAGTTGGGGTGGGTTTCGACGATGCCCGGCATGTTGGTCTGTTCCTCCAGGCCGAGGGCGTCCTCGACCGGAAACAGCACCAGCGGCGCGCGGGTGTGGCCGAGAAAACAGGCGGCGGCATCGACGGCTTGTTCGGCGCTCAGCAGATGATGAGGATCTTTTCCGCCATCCTCGCAGAGCGCACGGTTGAGCCCGGCGCGCTCATGTTCGCGGGAACGCCATTGCTGATCGCGATCGGCTTCCTGCACCTGACCGACCTTGATGCGCCAGTCGATGTCATGGCCGTTCCACCAGCCCCTCAGGGTCGGGATGTCGTGGGTGGTACTGGTCGCCAGGGCCTGGTCGGAATACTGGTCGGCACGCTGGAAATGGCCGTCGTGCTGTTCGAACAGCAGTACCCGCATGCCGAGGATGCCCTTGGCGGCGAGCACGTCACGAAACCCGTGGGGAATGGTGCCGAGATCCTCGCCGAGGATCACCGCCTGATGCCGCCAGGCCTCCAGGCAGAGCAGGCGCAGCATGTCGTCGAAGGGGAAGTTGAGGTACACGCCGCGCTTGGGGTCGGCGCCGGCCGGCACCACCCACAGGCGCTTGAGGCCCAGCACGTGGTCGATGCGCATGCCGCCGGCGTGGGCGAGATTGGCGCGCAGCATTTCGATATAGGCTCGGAAGCCATGCTGACGCAGGCCCCAGGGCGAGAACGCGGAGATGCCCCAGTTCTGTCCGTCGCGGTTCATCACGTCCGGCGGTGCGCCGACGCTCAGCGAAGCGAGCAGTTCGCCCTGGCGGCTCCAGGCCTGGCTGCCACCGCCGTCGGCGCCGACGGCAAGGTCGGAGACCAGACCGATGCGCATGCCTGCGCTGCGTGCGGCAACCTGTGCGCGCTCGAGCCCGCGCGCCATCAGCCACTGGCCGAAGGCGTGATAGCTGACCTCGTCGGCATGTTCGCGGGCGAAGCGTTCCACTGCCGGGCTGGCCGGGTCGCGGTAGTCCTGCGGCCAGTTGCGCCAATGCTGCGGATGGCCTTCGGCGTCACGCAGATGCTGGTGCAGCGCCTCGAAACGGCAATGGTTCTCCAGCGCTTCGCCGCCATTGGCGCGAAAACTGTCGAAATCGGCCTGTTGCGGGTTCTCGCCCTGGCTGAAGTCGTCGAACAGCTGGCGCAGCAGGCGCTGACGCGATTGCGCCACGGCAGGCCAGTCGATCAGGTCCAGTCGCTCGAGGCGCTCCAGCTCCTCGCCGAGTCTGCACGCCTCGATGGCCTGACGCACCGGCCATTCGCCGAGAATGGAGCCCGGCGCTGCGTGCAGCACGTTGTAAAACAGGCGGCTGGAGGGCGAGTAGGGACTGTACTGATTGATATGCGCACCGAACATGGCAT
Organism: Stutzerimonas stutzeri; assembly: GCF_000219605.1. Classification (NCBI taxonomy): domain Bacteria; kingdom Pseudomonadati; phylum Pseudomonadota; class Gammaproteobacteria; order Pseudomonadales; family Pseudomonadaceae; genus Stutzerimonas; species Stutzerimonas stutzeri. Next base: position 2,151,239 of record NC_015740.1, on the reverse strand, counting down.
GCACCGGGCTGATGCCTAGCACGTCGGCTCCATGGGCACCGGCATTGCGCACCAGGGCTTCCAGCGCCTGGGTGTCGCCCAGCCCGCCGTCGCCTGGTCGGCGCAGGCTGTACAGCTGGGCCGTCAGCCCCCAGGCGTTCGGGCCTGCGAGCTGCGCAACCGTGGGGCACGAGGGCGGCGCGACCGCCACGATCAGTTCGGTCTCGTCGATCCTCAGGCGGTGATAGCCCGGGGTGTCCGGCACATGCAGCCGTGCCTGGTCGTCCAGCGTGCCGTGCAGCACGTCGCCCTGTTCGGCCACCAGTTCGTAACGGCTGGACGGCGGGAAGTAGGCCGCCAGCTCCAGCACGGCGTTCTGGTCGCAGGTCAGCAGCGGCGGTACACCGCCGTGGTTGTTCTGATGCGCGATGACTTTCAGGCTGGCTTCGATCTGCTGATCGGTATCTGCCTCGAGTCCGAGGCAACCGAGCACTTCACGCAGTACTTGCGGCTCCACCCGCTGCTGACGGTTGTCGGCGTCCACCCAGTCGATGGACAACCCGGCTGCGTCAGCCAGGCGGATCAGGGCTTCGTCACTCATGTGGCTTTCTCCAGATACAGCCTGGCCATACGAGGTGCCAACTGGTCATGCGCATGCGTGGCCTCGCGGCTGGCGAACAGCAGCTCGCCGCTGATCGATGCCGTCGGAAGGGGTGCGGCCTGGGTGCCAAGGTTGAGCTCCAGACGCAGCCGGCTGCCATCGCCGAGCTGCCAGCGGGAGAGCACCGCCGCTTGCGCCAGCACACGGGATTCGAGAAAGCGCGCACCCTGCAGGCGCGGCACGATCTCCCGGTGGCGGATGCCCAGCAACTCGCGATACAGCGCATACCATTCGGCATGCCCAGGTTCCTGGCGGGCGCTGAAATCCGGGCGCGAATTTTCGAAGGTGGAAACCGCGTTGGGGTCGGGAATGCGCTCGCGGGTGGCTTCGTCGGCGAACTCGGCAAACTCGGCGAACTCGTTGCGCCGCCCTTCGCGCACTGCATCGGCCAGTTCGCCGTGGTGGCTGGTGAAGAACAGGAATGGTTGGCGCGCCCCCCATTCCTCGCCCATGAACAACAGAGGCACCATGGGCGACAGCAGCAGCACGGCGGTAGCAGCACGCAATGCGTCGGCATCGGCCAGGCTGACCAGGCGCTCGCCGAAGGCGCGGTTGCCGGTCTGATCATGGTTCTGCAGGAACAGCACGAAGGAGGTCGGCGGCAGATGGCCGCTGGGCTCGCCACGTGCTTCACCGCGACGATTGTTCTGCCCCTGGTAGATGAAGCCTTCACCGAGGAAACGCGCCAGCTTGGTCGTGGCGTCCTGGTGATAGTCGGCGTAGTAGCCCTGACTCTCGTCGGTGAGCAGGGCATGCAGCACGTTGTGGCCGTCGTCGTTCCACTGCGCAGTGAAGCCGGCGGTCAGCAGGCTAGCGCGGTTGTCCTCGTTTTCCAGTACCAGGTGCACGTGGCGGCCAGGCTCGACGCTGGCGTGCACGCGCTCGGCCAGCTCGGTGAGGAAACTGCGGTCGGGAATCGCATGCACGGCGTCGAAGCGCAGCCCGTCGAAGCGGTAGTCCAACAGCCACATCAGGGTGTTGTCGATGAAGAAGTCGCGCACTTCGCGGCGGCGGAAATCGATGCCGTCGCCCCAGGGCGTCTGCTGGTCGTGGCGGAAGAAGTGCTTGGCATAGCGGCCCAGGTAGTTGCCGTCCGGCCCGAAGTGGTTGTAGACCACGTCGAGAAAGACCATCAGGCCCAGCCCGTGGGCGGTGTCGATCAGGTGCTTGAGTTCTTCCGGGCTTCCGTAGGCGGCTTCCGGCGCATAGGGCAGGACGCCGTCGTAGCCCCAGTTGCGATCGCCGGGGAATTCAGCGATCGGCATCAGCTCGATGGCGGTAACGCCAAGCTCCGCCAGGTCGGCGAGGTGTTGCTCCATGGCGGCGAAGCCGCCGTACAGCCCGACGTGCATCTCGTAGAGGACGGTTTCCTCCCAGGGACGACCCAGCCAGTTCGGGTTGCGCCACAGATAGTTGCTGCTGGTGTCGACGACCAGGCTGGGCGCGTGCACGTCGCCGGCCTGGGCGCGGGAGGCGGGGTCCGGCACCTGTAACTCATCGTCGATGAGAAAGCGGTAGAGGGTGCCGGCTCCGTAAGGGGCATCGATGCTGTACCAGCCATCTTCGTTGGGGGTCATCGGCAGCGTTTGGGCGCCAACCACGATCAGACTGACGTTTTGCGCATCGGGCGCCCAGATCCTGAAGCGGGTGGTCCCGTCATCCAGCAGTTCCGGACCGTGATGCCCGATAAAGGCACGCTGCTTGTGCATTGAATAGCCTCTTCAGATTAAAAGACGAACCTCGCGGCGCTCCCCGAGCAGCTGCTGGTAGAGCGCGTCATAGGGTTCGATGGCATGGCGCCAGAAGAATCCGGCCGCCATGGCCCGGCAGCGCATGGCGCCGAGCAGTTCAGGGTGGTGATGCACCGCCAGGGCGCGCTGTACGGCCTGGCGATAGCTGGCCGCGTCGGGTGCGTCGAACAGGAACCCGGTGATGCCGTCCTCGATGGAGTCCGCAAGCCCGCCGGTACGCCGGGCGATGGGCAGCGAGGCGTAGCGCTGGGCGTACATCTGGCTCAGGCCGCAGGGCTCGTAGCGTGACGGCATGAGCAGGAAGTCGCTGCCGGCGAACAGACGGCGCGCGTCGGTCTCGTTGAAGCCGATGTGCGCTCCGACCTGTCCGGGATACTGCTCGGCCAGCTGACGGACCTGCGCTTCGATCTGGCTCTCGCCCTGGCCGAGAATGGCCAGCTGACCGCCGCCTTCGACGATGGCATGGGCCACATCGAGGGTCAGGTCCACGCCTTTCTGATGCACCAGGCGCGAGACCACGGCGAACAGCGGAGCGTCGCGCTTCTCCAGCCCGAACGCGTCCCGCACATAGGCGGCATTAGCCTGCTTGCCGGCCCAGTCACGGGCACTGAAGCCGCTGACGAGGTAAGGGTCGCTTTCCGGCTCCCAGCTATCGTCGATGCCGTTGAGCAAGCCGCTGAGCAGGCCCTGGCGGGCCTTCATGCTGAGGAACCCTTCCATGCCGCAGCCGAACTCCGGCGTGGTGATCTCCCTGGCGTAGGTCGAGCTCACGGTGGTGACGTGATTGGCATAGGCGATGCCGGCCTTGAGCAGCGACAGCTTGCCGTAGAACTCCATGCGCTCCGGGTCGCAGGCCTCGCCGGGAATGCCCAGCTGACGCCGCTGGGACATGTCGATGTTGCCCTGATAGGCGAGGTTGTGGATGGTGAACACGCTGGGCGTCGACAGTCCGCGCCAGTGCATGTACGCCGGTGCCAGACCTGCCGGCCAGTCATGGGCGTGGACCAGCTCTGGCGCCCAGCTGATGCAGGCGGTGCCGGCGGCGATCTCGGCAGCGGCCAGGCCGAGGCGGGCGAAGCGGACCGGGTTGTCCAGCCAGTCGTTGCCGTGTCCGTCGACGTAGGGTGAACCATCGCGCTCGTAGAGTTCAGGGCTGATCAGCACATAGATGATCAGGCCATCCGGCATGTCGATGCGGCCGATGCGGCAGCCGGGTACCTCGGCGTATCCGCTCAGCGAGCCGACAATGCGGATAGGGTGGCCGCTGTTGATCACTTGCGAATAACCGGGAATCAGCACACGCACATCGTGGCGTGCGCCAAGTGCTCGGGGCAGGGCGGCGGACACGTCGGCGAGCCCGCCGGTCTTGACCAGGTCAGTCAGCTCGGAGGTCACGAACAGGATCTTGCGTTTGTCATCGTGGCTACTGCGAATCTGCAGAGCAGGGCGAGTAACCGGGGGCACAGCGGGTTGGGCCTTCGGTAGTCCGAGAGGCCGGGCGTTCACAGCGGCAATACTCATCACGATCTCCCCAGAGCCCCGGCGTTCCAGGTGCCGGTGCCAGCTACGAGCATATTTCTCCCATGCAACGATCTGATGACCGCCACATACCATGAACACGACCAGGCAAAAACGATTGTTAGGAGCTGCCGCGAGGGCAGGTAGAGCTGCGCCGGCCCTACCAAAAACCAGACCCGATGTCGCGGTAGAAGTTCTTAAAAAACTAGAACAGACGACCGCGGTCGGAACTCGCGCCAGGCCAACCCGCTCCGAATTCAGAACACGAACCTGAAGGCCCATTTGTGGCGGAGCAAAAAACATGCAAGAGATCGAACGAGTCGTGGCATTCCTGCAGCGCGAGGAACTCAAGCTGACCACTGCTGAATCCTGTACCTGCGGTTTGATGGCCTCGCTGCTGGGAGACATCCCGGGTTGCGGCCAGGTGCTCGACAGCGGGTTCGTCGTCTACTCGCCGAAAGCCAAGAACCGCCTGCTCAACGTGGATTTCGAGACTATCGAGAAATTCGGCCTGACCAGCGAAGAGGTGGCCCGCGAGATGGCCATCGGTGCGCTGAACGCCAGTGTCGCCACGCTGGCAGTGGCCAATACCGGCGTGGCCGACGACGATCAGGAGGATGAAGGCGGCACGCAGTGCTACGCCTATGCACTGATGCGGGGCGAGCGACAGGTGGTGGTGAGCGAAACGGTGCAGTTCGACGGCGACCGCGTCGAGATTCGCAAGCAGGCGGCGCGGCACGGCCTGACCCAGCTGGAAAACAAGTATGCGCAGCTGGTGGAGAAGCTCGAGCAGGGTGAAGGCACCTGACGCCTACACCGGAGGCTGGCGTTCCGGCTCGACGTGCTCCGGCTGCGACATATCGACGCGCTGCTTGTGTCCGACGCTCAGATCGGCCCGGACCTGCGGCAGCGAATGCGGGTACTGCCGCTGGATGAAGCCCAGCAGGTTCTCGCGGATGTGGCAGCGCAGGTCCCAGTTGCGTGAAGAGTCCAGGGAGCTGACCAGGGCGCGCAGCTGGATGGACTTCTCGCTGGCATCGGTCACCTGCAGCACGCAGACCCGGCCGTCCCACAGTTCGGGAACGTCCTTGCAGAGCCGCCGCAGCTCCTCGCGCAGCGGCTCCAGAGGCAGGCTGTAGTCGGCCCAGAGAAACACCGTGCCGATCAGGCTCGAGCCACGACGGGTCCAGTTCTGGAAAGGCTTTTCGATGAAGTACTGCAGCGGCACGACCAGCCGGCGGTCGTCCCAGATCCGCACCACCACGTAAGTGCCGGTGATTTCCTCGATGCGGCCCCATTCGTTCTCGACGATCACAACGTCATCCAGGCGGATCGGCTGGGTCATGGCGATCTGCAGTCCGGCGATCAGGTTGGCCAGTACCGGCCTCGCGGCAAAGCCCACCGCAAGACCCGCAAGCCCCGCCGAAGCCAGCAGGCTGGCACCGAACTGGCGTGCGCCGGGGAAGGTCATCAGCATCGCCGCGGCACCGATCAGCAGAACGAAGAACGCCAGGGTCCGCAGCAATACTCGAGATTGCGTCTGGATCTGCCGGGCACGCAGGTTGTCGACCACATCCACCGGGTTGCGCAGCTGGATGAACTGCTGAAGGCCGCGCAGCAGGCGCATCACCAGCCAGGTCAGGGTGCCGATGATCAGAAGCGTGGTCACATGCCGCGCGCCGCCGATCAGCAGCAGGTCATCAGGCGCCGAGGTCCAGACGCCCTGCAGGCCCATCAGTGGCAGCAGCACGCGGATGGGCTTTTCCAGCTGTTCGGACAGCTCGCGGGTGAACAGGAAGGCCCGCGCCAGGCGCAGCATCAGAGCGGTCAGCAGACGGCCGAACAGACTGAGGATAAGCACCACGAACAAGGCTGCAGCGAGCGTGCGCAGCGCTGGCTGGCTGATGTACTGGTCCCATTGCAAGAGATAGGCGGGCAGTTCGATGGCGTGGGGCTCCGGTTAACCGTTCGTCAGGGCCAGTGACAGGCTGTGTCTGGCAAAAGTTCAGGCCGTTGCGCCTGGGGGCGCGCCGGTCGGGTAGGGGGAACTCTTGCTGGCGGGGTCTCTCACAAAACCAAGCGGGCCACATTCGACCCCCGACTTTTCCAGACCTGAGGAGTGATCCCATGCAAAGTGCACAGACCGGCAATGACGTCCGTACCGAACGCCTCATCGAGTGGCTGCGCGATGCGCATGCTATGGAAGCGCAGGCGGAGACCATGCTGAACAAGCAGGCAAGCCGTATCGAGCATTACCCCGAACTCAAGGCGCGGATCGAGCAGCACATCACCGAGACGCAGAACCAGGCCAAGCTGATCGAAGGCTGCCTGCAGCGCTACGACAAGTCCTATTCCGGCCTCAAGGACCTCGGCGGCAAGATGATGGCGATGGGGCAGGCCATGGGCGGCATGATGGTCAATGACGAGATCGTCAAAGGCGCGCAGATGGGCTACGTCTTCGAGAATCTCGAAATCGCCTCCTACAAGATCCTGATTGCCGCTGCCGAAGCGGTCGGCGACATGCAGACCAAGGAAGTCTGCGAGCGCATCCTGGTAGAAGAGGTCGCCATGGCCGACTGGCTGCGCGACCACCTGGCGGAGCTGACCCAGGCCTACCTGACCCGCGCGCTGGAACCCAACGTCGAAGCCAAGCGCTGAGACGGCTTGCCTGATTGCCCGGCCATCTCGGCCGGGCCTTCCCCATTCTCTTTCGCAGGGCCGTTGCGGGACCGCAAACGGCCGTGCCTGTCCGTCGGGAGCCGTCCATGAGACCACGACCGCTCGTCAAGACCCTGACCTTCGCCGTGCTGCACTTCGCCACGGCTTTCATCGTCGTTTATGCGTTGACCGGAAGCGCCGTCATCGGTGGCGCCGTCGCCTTGATCGAGCCGCTGTGCAACACCGTGGTGTTCTACCTGCACGAACGCGCCTGGCAGCGATTCGGCCGGCAGAAGGCGACCCACTCCCACAGCTACGGCCACGATGTGTTCCTCAAGTACATGGGCCGGGGGCAGGCCGCCGGGGGCCGGGCCGCGCGTACGCCGCGCTGAGCCGGGTCACTCCGTGCGCACGCTCCGATTCGTTTCGGCGGGCAGCGTGCTGCGGGTGGCGCACATTTCGATGCGCAGTTCCTGAGCCAGACGCACCAAATTGGCCGCGTCGCGGCATTGGTCGTAGGAGATGCCGAGAACAGTCAGTTCCTCATCTGGCGGTTCATGGTAGAGGCGCACGCTGAGCGAACTGTCGGAAGCATCGCGGCATTCACACTGAAACGGCCGTAGGTAGGTGTGCAGGATGGCTTCGATCTTGAACAGAGGAAGACGCGTATTCATAAATCCTCCCTAGCAAAGGAGGTGACTAAAGCGCAGTACAGCATCCGCTGCGCACCCCTGGCGTTCCGACGTCCTTCAACCGTAGCAGCACTGTTCGCCTTGTAAATGCGGCGATATGTCCATTGAGCGGATTAAGTCGCCCAGGCGCTCTAGCTAGCCTTTTCAGACCAGTGCCGCTTATCGGAACCCGTCGGGCGGACCGGTCGCCGCCCCCCTGAACTCATACCAGCGGGGGATGACCAAATTAAGTAACAGCCATGACTACCCAGCCTACGCGGAGATCCCACATGAAAAGACTGCTGCTCAGCGCAATGCTCAGTGCAATGGTTGCGGCGCCTGCGATGGCGCAGTTTCCCGCCGGCACTCCGCGTGACGATACCGGGTCACGTCCGAGCCCGATGGGCAACCCCACGCCGCAGGAAGAAGTGGAAACCCGCAAGGATCACAAGGGCCGTACCGTGACCGAAGACGGCCAGCTGGTGGCGCCACAGCCGGGCAGCGAGGAACCTTCAACCGATCCGGACCGGCATTCGGCGCCGGGCGGCCCCAACGACACTTCCACCGACGCCGGCAAGCTGGAATAGCCGCCGGCATAGCTCGCGGAGGTTGGCCATGGCGCTCGAAGATTACCAACGCATGCGTGACTTCGCCGCCACGCCGGAACCCGCCGGCAAGGCACGGCCGAAGTCCCGCAAGAGCCAGGCGCTGCAGTACTGCATCCAGAAGCACGACGCCACGCGTCTGCATTACGACTTCCGCCTGGAACTGGACGGCACCCTGAAGAGCTGGGCGATTCCCAAGGGGCCAAGCCTGGACCCCGGCGTGCGCCGGCTGGCCGTTCACGTGGAAGACCACCCGCTGGAGTACGCCACCTTTGAAGGGAACATCCCCGAAGGGCATTACGGTGCCGGCGACGTGATCGTCTGGGACCGTGGCGTGTGGACACCCCAGGGCGACCCGCAGGAGGGCTATCGCAAGGGCAAGCTCAAGTTCAGCCTGGAAGGCGAGAAGCTTGCCGGCAGCTGGAACCTGGTGCGCACGCAGATGGACGGGAAGAAGGAGCAGTGGTTCCTCATCAAATCCCGTGACGAGGCGGCGCGCGAGGAGAGCGAGTACGACATCGTCACCGCCGAGCCCGACAGCGTGCTCAGTGACCGCACTCTGGTGCCGCGCAAGCGCGGCGCGAAGGCCCGCGTGGCCGAAACCCCGCCTGCGCCAGTCAAGGCGCCCGCCAAGAAGCGGACACCGGTCAGGCGAAAGGCAAAGGTCGCGCTCGAGGGGGCGGTTCCGGCCGAGCTACCGGAGCATTTCAAACCGCAGCTGGCCACCCTGGTCGATACGGTACCGGGCGGGGACTGGCGGTACGAAATCAAGTTCGACGGCTACCGGATGCTCGCGCGCATCGACTCCGGCGAGGTCAGGCTGTTTACCCGCAACGGCCACGACTGGACGGCGAAGATGCCCCAGCAGGCCGCGGCGCTTGCGGGGCTCGGGCTCGAGTCCGGGTGGCTGGATGGCGAGGTGGTGGTGCCGAACGAGGAGGGCACGCCGGACTTCCAGGCCTTGCAGAACGCTTTCGAGGCGGGGCGCAGCGGCAGCATTCTCTATTACCTGTTCGACATGCCTTACCTGAACGGCATGGACCTGCGCGAGGTGGCGTTGGAGCAGCGCCGCGCAGCGCTGCGCGAGGTGCTGGAGCGCAGTGACAGCGAGCTGCTGCGCTTCTCCGAGGACTTCACCGAGCAGCCGGACAGCATTCTGGAAAGCGCCTGCCAGATGAAACTCGAAGGGCTGATCGGCAAGCGCGCTGGCAGCACCTACACCTCGCGACGCAGTAGCAGCTGGGTGAAGATCAAATGCAGCAATCGGCAGGAATTCATCATCGTCGGCTATACCCAGCCAAAGGGTACCCGCACCGGTTTCGGCGCGCTGCTGCTCGGCCTGCACGACGACAACGGCGAGCTGCGTTACGCCGGCAAGGTCGGCACCGGCTTCAACCATGCAACGCTGCAGAGCCTGCACAAGAAGCTGAAGAAGCTGGAAACCGATAAAAGCCCGCTGGCAAAGGCACCCCCAGCAGCCGATGCACGTGGCGCGCAGTGGCTCAAGCCGGAGCTGATGTGCGAAGTCGCCTATGCCGAAATGACCCGACAGGGTGTGGTGCGCCACTCGGTGTTCCACGGCCTGCGAACCGACAAGCCGGCCGAGGCCATCACCCACGAGCGGGCCAAACCAGTCGCCAGGGCAAAGCCGAACGTCGCCGACAAGGCCGATGCCCTCGGCAGCGGTCGGATCAAGATTTCCAACCCCGAACGGGTCATCGACCCCAGCAGCGGCATCACCAAGATCGAACTGGCCCGCTTCTACGCGCAGATCGCCCCCTGGGCGCTGCCGCAATTGCAGAACCGGCCGCTGGCGCTGGTCCGCGCGCCTGAAGGCATCACTAGCGAGCTGTTCTTCCAGAAGCACGCCGACAAGCTGGCCATCCCGCATATCACCCAGCTGGACCCGGCGCTCGATCCCAAGCACGGCGCGCTGCTGGTGATCGACAGCGCCGAGGCGCTGGTCGGCGCCGCGCAGATGGGCACTATCGAGCTGCACAGCTGGAACGCCGTGGCGCCCAATCTCGAGCACCCTGACCGCTTCGTGCTGGACCTCGACCCCGATCCGGCTCTGCCGTGGAAGCGCATGCTCGAGGCGACCCAGCTGACCCAGACGCTGCTGGACGAGATCGGCCTGGCATCGTTTCTCAAGACCAGCGGCGGCAAGGGGCTGCACATCGTCGTACCGCTCGACCCTGTGCATGACTGGAGCGAGGTGAAATCCTTCAGCCAGGCGATTGCCAGGCACCTGGCAAAACTCCTGCCGTCCCATTTCTCCGCGGTCAGCGGGCCGAAGAACCGGGTCGGGCGCATCTTCATCGACTACCTGCGCAACAGCCGTGGCGCCAGCACCGTCGCGCCGTACTCGGTACGCGCCCGCGAGGGGCTGCCGGTTTCCGTACCCATCCACCGCGACGAGTTGGCGGACCTCAAGGGCGCCAACCTGTGGACGGTGCGCAACCTGCTGGAACGCCTGCAGGAACTCGGTGGCGACGACCCCTGGGCGTCCATCGGCAAGACCCGCCAGCGCCTGACCAGAAAGATTCGCGACCGCCTGAACGCCTGATGCGGCGACTGGCTCGCATCGGCATCCCGCCAGTGCGCACGCAACTATCAGAGGAGGCAGCATGAGTGACATGACAGTCGGAGATTACCTGGTCGAGCGGCTTTACCAGTGGGGCGTGCGGCGCATCTATGGTTATCCCGGCGACGGCATCAACGGCGTGCTCGGTGCGCTGAACCGGGCGGGCGGCAAGATTCGCTTCATTCAGGCTCGGCACGAGGAGATGGCCGCCTTCATGGCCTCGGCCGATGCCAAGTTCGGCGGTGGGTTGGGAGTCTGCCTTTCCACGTCGGGGCCGGGCGCCTCACACCTGCTGACCGGGCTGTACGACGCGCGTCTGGATCATGTGCCGGTGCTCGCGATCGCCGGGCAACAGGCCCGCACCGCGCTGGGCGCGCACTATCAGCAGGAGATCGACCTGCCGGCGATGTTCAAGGATGTCGCGGGCGCCTTCGTCCAGCAGGCCAGCGCGCCGGCACAGGTACGCCATCTGGTGGATCGGGCCATTCGCAGCGCAATCGGCGAGCGCAAGGTCGCCGCCATCATCCTGCCCAACGACCTGCAGGAGGCTCCCTACAGCGAGCCGCCGAGGACTCACGGTGCCGTGCTTTCCGGTATCGGCTACAGCCGGCCGAAGATCGTTCCCTATGACGCGGACCTGCAGCGCGCCGCCGAGGTGCTCAACGCCGGCAGCAAGGTCGCCATCCTGGTCGGCGCCGGCGCGCTGCAGGCCACCGACGAGGTCATTGCCGTGGCCGAGACGCTGGGCGCCGGCGTGGCCAAGGCGCTGCTGGGCAAGGCGGCAGTGCCCGACGATCTGCCCTGGGTCACCGGTGCCATCGGCCTGCTGGGCACCGAGCCCAGCTACAAGCTGATGAATGAATGCGACACGCTGCTGATGATCGGCTCGGGCTTTCCCTATTCCGAGTTCCTGCCGGAGGAAGGCCAGGCCAGGGGTGTGCAGATCGATCTCAAGCCCGACATGCTGAGCATCCGTTACCCCATGGAGGTGAATCTGCACGGCGAGGCCGGCGAAACGTTGCGCGCGCTCTTGCCGCTGCTGGAGAAGAAGATCAATCGTAGCTGGCAGCAACAGGTCGAAGCATGGCGCGCCGATTGGGACCGCACGCTGAAGGAGCGGGCAATGGCGGCGGCCGACCCGATCAACCCGCAGCGTGTGGCCTGGGAACTGTCGCCCCGCTTGCCCGAACGGGCCATCATCACCAGCGACTCCGGCTCCTGCGCCAACTGGTATGCCCGCGATATCCGAATGCGGCGTGGAATGATGGGGTCCCTGTCCGGCGGGCTGGCCTCCATGGGCGCCGCGGTGCCCTATGCCATCGCCGCGAAGTTCGCCCATCCGGACCGCCCGGTGGTGGCTTTGGTCGGCGACGGCGCCATGCAGATGAACAACATGGCCGAGCTGATCACGGTGGCCAAGTACTGGAGCCAGTGGCAGAACCACCAGTGGATCTGCTGCGTGTTCAACAACCAGGACCTCAACCAGGTGACCTGGGAGCAGCGCGTGATGGAGGGCGACCCGAAATTCGAGGCTTCGCAGAATCTGCCCGACGTGCCGTATCACCGCTTCGCCGAGCTGATCGGGCTGCAGGGCATCTTCTGCGACCGCGAGGACCAGGTGGCCGCCGCCTGGGAGCAGGCACTGGCCGCCGATCGCCCGGTGCTGCTGGAGTTTCGTACCGATCCCAACGTGCCGCCGCTGCCGCCGCACATCAAGCTGGAGCAGGCCAAGGCCTACGCCTCGGTGCTGCTGCATGGCGATCCGGACCAGGCCGGCATCATCAAGCAGACCGCCAAGCAGGTGCTCGGCGCGATCCTGCCAGGACACCGCAAGGACAAGCGCTGAAGCCGCCTTCAGCAGGCGGCACAGGCCCGGCGCTAGGGCTGACCGTCGCCGCCGGAGGCGCCGAACACCTGGCCGGTTACGTAGCTGGCCTCGGTGGACGCCAACAGCACGTACAGCGGGGCGATTTCGGCCGGCTGGCCCGGGCGGCTCATGGGCGTATCGCCGCCGAAGCGCTGCAGGTTCTCCATGGTCTGCCCACCGCTGACCTGCAGGGGCGTCCAGAACGGTCCGGGCGCCACGGCATTCACCCGGATGCCTTTGTCGATCAGCTGCTTGGCCAGCCCCTTGCTGAAATTGGTGATTGCCGCCTTGGTCAGTGAGTAATCCAGCAGGTTGGCAGGTGGGTCGTAGGTGGTGACCGAGGAGGTGTTAATGATCGAAGCGCCCGCCGGCATATGCGGCACGGCGGCCTTGGTGATCCAGAACATGGCATAGAGGTTGGTCTTGAGCGTCCAATCGAACGCCTCGTTGGAAATGTCGAGGATCGATTGCTCGCTGCTCTGTCGCGCGGCGTTGTTGACCAGAATGTCCAGCTCGCCCAGTTCCTCCACCGCCTTCTGAACCATCGAACGACAGAAGGCCTCATCGCGGATGTCACCGGGCAGCGCCACCGCCTTGCGTCCGACGTCGCGGATCAGCGCCACGACTGCCTGTGCATCCGGCTCCTCGTCCGGCAGGTAACCGATGGCGACATCGGCGCCTTCGCGGGCAAAGGCGATCGCTGCGGCACGCCCGATTCCCGAATCTCCGCCGGTGATCAGCGCCTTGCGCCCGGCAAGCCGGTTGGAGCCGCGGTAGCTCTTTTCGCCATGATCCGGCGGTGGCTGCATGTCCCGCGCAAGGCCGGGCCAGGGCTGCGACTGCTTGTCGCTTGCGTCGGGAGCTGTCATGGTCGTCGGAATGCATGGGAAATCCTGCAGCGTGTTGCGGCGTTGGCCGTCCATCGGTCGAGGCTCGCGTTGAATTAGGCCGACGGCGTCCCTGGGCGGCATGCCACGTGCGTTACGCAGGGATCCGCCAGTGCGGTGCCCCGCAGAAAGGCTCAAAGCGAGCGGGCGGCCAGCGGTTCGATGGCGGGGCCGTGGATGACTTCGCCGTCCGCCTGGAAGATAGAGCCGTGGCAGGGGCAGTCCCAGGTCCGGTCGGCGTTGTTCCAGGTCACGCTGCAACCCATGTGGGTGCAGGCCGCGGACACCGCGTGCAGGCCGCCGGCATCGTCGCGCCACACCGCGAGCTGTTCATCGCCGCGGGTGATCACGCCGCCTTCGCCCGGGCCGATGGCATCGAGGTCGTCGACCCTGGTCTGGCTATCGCTGCTCTGATTGAAGTCATCAGGGGAGGGACGGTTGGGGTCGTAGAGCTGCTTCCACGGGCGGCGGCCGGTGATGATCTGGCGGGCCATGCCCAGCCCGACGGCGGTGCCGTTGCTGATACCCCAGCCGTTGAACCCGGTGGCCACGAACAGGCCGGGGGATTGTTCCGGGTCCGGCTCGCCGGCATAGGCGACTCGGTCGGCGGTGTCGTAATCCTCGTTGCACCAGCGCCAGACGGCCTCACCCACTGACAGGTGGCCGCGTGCCCAGTGTTCGAGTTCGACGAACCGCCTGGCGACGTCTGCGTCCTGGCCGGTCCTGAAGCGCGGACCGAGTACGATGAACAGCGCCCCCCGGTCATCACGGCCCATGCGGATGGAATGAGTCGGCTCGTCGACGCCGATGAACATGCCGTCCAGATGCGCGCCGTCCTGCGGACGAAAGGCCATGGCCACGTGGCAACGTGGCTGGGTTGGGCTGACGAGGTCGACCGGCGTTTCCACCGGCATGTGCGTAGCGAGGATGACCTGATCGGCTTCCGCACTTCCGCCATCGAAGCCAACCTGCCAGCGCCCCTGGCGCTCGAAGCTCGTCGCGCGGGTGTGCTGATGGATGCGCCCGCCGCGGGCGTGCAGCGAGTTGGCCAGGCCGATCAGATAGCGTGTCGGGTTGAACTGGGCCTGATCCGGAAATTCCAGTGCGCCGGCGGTGGCGAAGGGCAGGGGCGGCTGGTCGATGACCCGTGCCGCGAAGCCCAGGCGGCGCGCCGCTTCGGCTTCATCGTCGATGGCTCGGCGCCAGTCCGCCGAGCACGCATAGGCGTAGGCGGACTGACGCTGGTAGTCGCAATCGATGGCGTGCTCGGTGACCCAGTGACGAATACGCTCCACGGCTTCGCGGTTGGCGTCGGCGTAGCACTGCGCCAGTTCCTGGCCGAAGGTATCGATCAGGTAGCGATAGATCAGCGCATGCTGGGTGGTGACCTTTGCGGTGGAGCGCCCGGTGACCTGTCCGCCGACCTCGCGGGCTTCGAGCACCACGACGGACTTGCCGGCTTCGCATAGCGTCATGGCGGCGCTCAGCCCGACGATGCCGGCGCCGACCACCACCACGTCGCATTCGCTGCGCGGAAAGTCGCCACGCGGCGCGCTGGCGCTCCAGCAGCAATCAGGGGTTGCGGATAGGGCAGGCATTGGCGGGTCCTCCTCACGGGTGGCATAGGCTGTAGAGCGGACCTGCCCGACCGGGTTCCGACCATCGGGCGGTTGGCGATCGAGGCACCGCCGTCACCGGCGCGTGCCCGGGAGAGCGCGACGGTGCGCCGACCGCTCAAGCGCAATGGGTTCGCCCGCAAAAAGGTGCCCCGCGGACGGAGCGCAACCTGATGGAATCTGTAAGGGATTGGGCGTCGCGCGCGTTGGGGACCGAACATGCACAGGATTAAGCCGCCATCCGTCCGAACGCCGCTTCGTCTGCACCGAACAGGCAATACTTGCTCCGCGGCGCCAGGCAAAACAGTCGGCGCGTTCAGGGAGTGGCAGCGGCAGGGACACGCCAGACAGGGTCAGCATGATGTCGGCCGACGACGACTTTCAAAGGAGTGTTCCCTATGTTCTCGCATAAACCGCTGATCGCGTGCTTTCTATTCGGCTCGCTGCCGGCACTGGCGCTGGCACAGACCGCCGCCACCCAGACCGGAAATGACAACGAAATCATTCTCGAGCAGAACGGCTGGAACTCGGCAAGCCAGGTGCAGCAGGGGGATCGCAATTATTCGCGGGTCAGGCAGGACGGCGGTGACAATCGGGTGCAGACGAACCAGCTCAATCTCGACAATTGGACTGAAGTGGTGCAGAACGGATCGTCCAACCAGGCAAGCGTCATTCAAATCGGAGATATCTACTCCGGACATTCGGCATCCATCGTTCAGCTCGGGACGGACAACCTCGCCGAGGTCAGTCAGATGGATGGCAATGGCGCACAGGCGAACATTCACCAAGAGGGAGCGGGCAATGTTCACCGGGTTACGCAGCTGTATTACATGAACGAGGCCGACAGCCGCTCCGCTGGCACGAACAACCTGACCGAGATCAGTCAGGAGTGGGCCGGCAGCGCCCGTACCGACCAGCTCGGCAACAACAACCGGATCACGATCGAGCAGGGTTTCCTGCCTTATGGCGGATTGGTCTCGGTGTATCAGGACGGCGGCTCGAATGAAGCGGCGGTCAACCAGCAAGGCGGGCGCTACTACGTCGGCCAGGTCGAGTTGAGACAGCTCGGTAGCGCTAACCGCGCGCAGGTAACGCAATGGGCCGGTTTCAGTAGCCTCACCTTCACCCAGGAGGGTAGCGGCAACGAACTGAACGCCCGGCAGGCGACCCGTGACGGGATCATTCGAGGCAATACGGTTGGCAACGACAACCGCGTCAATATCGACCAGAGCTATGACAGCCCGGTGCTCGACATCGCCCAGAACGGTTCGGCCAACGAAATCGATGTGGTGCAGCATACTCCCTACAGCACCGTGTCAATCGCCCAGACTGGCGATGGCAACGTCGCGCTGCTGAATCAGACGACACAGTTCGAATTCCCGGTGCCCGCCACGGCCATCATCCAGAACGGCACCGGCAATAGCGCGTCGATCACACAGCGTTATTGAGGCGTCAGCGGGCGCAACCGATTGGCGGTCGGCGGTCGCACTTCGTTTTCAGTGGTCCATGCAGTCCGGACCCTGACGCAGGTAGGTGGTTTCGTGGGTTTCGCCTTTGGAGTCCACGTACGTCATCCTGGCCTGCACGATCTCGCAGCCGCCTGCGGGCACGTCCATCGAGACGACCTTGGCGATGTCGAGCTTGTCGCCGTACTGGTAGGGCTTGGGCTCGTCGGCGGCATGCGCCAGCTGGGCGCTGAAAGCCAGGGCGGCGATCCAGATCAGTCTTTTCACGGGTAACCTCCAGAAACGCCTGCACGCCCGAGACGCTTCGACGGGCATTGGCAGGTCTTGCAAGCGACGCCCGCCGAGCAGCGGGCGTCAGGAATAAACGAGGCTGCCACGAGGGGAGCAGCCTGAAGGTGGCCGGACGGCTGGCCGACGGAGCGATTCGGCCAGCAACGCGGAACTGAGGGTTGCCCGTCCGCTGCCACCCGCCAATTCTAGGAAGCGCGCTGGGCCGGAAAAACCGCGCCGCCGGTGAAACACCTTTACCGAGCGCGCAACAATCGTTCAGGCCCAATGCGTCTCGTCCCGCAGCACCCGGTGATAGTCGTTGAAGGCGCGCGGCAGTGCCTGAGCGAGAAAGTCCAGCCAGGTCCTGATCTTCGCGTCGAGAAAGCGGCGGGAGGGGTAGAGCGCATGAATCTGCTTTTCCTGCAGGCGGTACTGCGGCAGCAGGCGCAACAGCGTCCCGCGCTGCAGCGCCGGCGCCGCCACGTAGTCAGGCAGCAGGCAGATACCCATGCCGGCTTCGGCGGCGCTGGCCATGGCTTCGGCGACATTCACCTTGAACGTCTCGCCGGGGCGGATGACCTCTTCGACGCCGTCGCCGACGAAGTGCCAGTCGTCGGCGAACACCGGATCGAGCAGCCGCAGGCAGCGGTGGTCATGCAGATCGGTCGGCCGTCGCGGCACGCCATGCCGCTGGAGATAGGTCGGTGCGGCGCAGACGACGTGAAACACCGGCCCGAGCCGCTGGGCGATCAGTTCCGAGTCGGGCAGGTCACGAGACAGGGTGATGATCACGTCCAGCCCGGCTTCCAGCAGGTCCGGTTGGCGTTGGGACAGGCTCAGATCGAGGCTGACCTCCGGATAGCGCTCGCAGTAGTGCCCGGCGAGGCCGGACAGGAGCTGGATGCCGAGGCCGGTGGTGGAGTGCACCCGCAGGCGACCGCGCGGCATGAGGTGCGCGCCACAGGCTTCCTGCCGGGCGTCATCGAGCTGCGCCAGTATCTCGCGGGAACGCTCGAGAAAGCGTGCACCGACCTCGGTCAGCGCCAGACGCCGGGTGGTGCGCTGCAGCAGGCGGGCGTGCAGATGGTTCTCCAGCTCGCTGACCAGGCGCGACACCTGCGCCGTGGAGGTGTCGGTCTGCCTGGCTGCCGCGGTGAAGCTACCGGTGTCGACGACCCGGACGAAGGCGCGCATCGCATGCAGCATGTCCATCAACCGTCGTCCTCCTGGCTGGCGGCGGGCGGCTGGCTCGTGCGCCAGCCTCCACCTAGGGCAAGGGACAGATCGACCTGATCCAGTGAAAGCTGCGCCTGCGAGGCGGCCAGCGCGGCCTGGGCGGTGGCCAGGGTGCGCTCGGCGTCCAGGCTGTCGAGATAACCCAGGCGACCCTCCTGGTACAGCCGGCGGGTGTGATCGGCGGCGTTGCGAGCCGCGTCACGCGCCTCGTGCAACGCCTGGTCGCGCTGCAGATCATGCGCGTAGCGGCTGAGCAGGGTCTGGGTTTCCCTCAGTGCCTCCAGCACCACACCGTCGAAGCGGGCTAGGGCGGCGTCTGCTCCAGCTTCCATGGCACGCACCCGGGCGCGATCGACCTGGGTTGGAAAGTGCCAGCTGATCGAAGGGCCGAATGCCCAGCGCTGCGTCACCGCATCTCCGAGGTGTTCGAGCATGCCGGTGTAGCCTGCCGTGCCGCCGAGACTGATCTGTGGGTACATCATCGCCGTGGCCACGCCGATCTGTGCCGTGGCCGCGGCCAGGCTTCGTTCGGCTGCGCGAATGTCGGGGCGTCGGCGGAGCAGGGCGGCGCCGTCACCAAGCGGAATCGGCTGACTCAGCTGTGGGGCGTGGTTGCAGGCCGCGGCGGCTTCAGGCAGCTCGCCCGGTGTGTGACCGAGCAGGGCGGCGAGCCGATACAGCGCCGCGGCCTTCTTCGCCTCGAAGGGAGGCAGCTCGGCGCGCAGGGTTTCGACCTGCGCTCGGGCGCGGGCAACATCCACTTCATTGCCGCGGCCGCCAGCGAGCAGGCGGGAGGCCACCTCAAGCTGGCGCTGCTGGATCGCCAGCGAGTGTTCGGCGATGGCCAGCTCTTCGCCGGCATGGCAGGCCGTCATGTAGCTGCGCACGACCCCGGCTACCGCACTGATGCGTGCCGCCTCGAGCAGCGACGCACTGGCGTCGGCTGTCGCACCGGCGGCTTCGGCGCCGCGCCGCAGCTGGCCGAACAGGTCCAGCTGATAGCTCACGGCGAGGCCGGCATCGGCCAGGTTCATCACCGGCAGCTTCTCTTCCAGCGCCAGCGCCTCGCTGGACAGCTGGCCGCGCGCCAGTGAACCGTCGCCACCCACCACCACTTCCTGGGCGTGATGGGCCATCTGGAAGCCCTGATAGGCCTGACGCAGGTTGTGATGGGCCTGGCGTATGTCACGGTTGCCCGCCAGCGCCTCGCGCACCAGCCTGTCGAGCAGGGGATCGTCGTACAGCTGCCACCAGCCGTCCGGCAGCGGCGTCTGTTCGACTTCTCGATTGCCGAGCGTATCGAATGGCGCCTGCGCTGCAGCCTGGCGCACCACGGCCTGGTCCGGTACGCGGTAGTCCGGGCCGACCGCACTGCAAGCGGCGAGCAGCGTGACGAGCAGGGGCAGGGCGGGGTACAGGTAGCGGCTCATGGTGTCGCGCTGCTCGCGTCGGCGACCGGCCACGGCAGCACCGAGAGGGTAGCCGTGCGGCCGACCACGAGGCGGATGTCGCTCGGCTGGCCTTCGTCGAGCACCACCCGCACCGGAATCCGCTGGGCCAGCCGCACCCAGTTGAAACTCGGGTCGATATTGGGCAGCAGCGAGTTGCCGCGGACCCGGTCACGATCCTCGATACCGGCGGCGATGCTCTGCACGTGGCCACGCAGGTGCTGCGTTTCGCCCATGACGTGGATGTCTACCGGCTGGCCGATCCCGATGGCGTGCAGCTTGGTTTCCTCGAAGTAGCCTTCGACGCGCAGGGAGTTGGTGTCGACGATGGACAGCACCGGCGTGCCGGTTTTCACGTAGTCGCCGACCCGCATGGTCTGGTCGCCCAGATAGCCGTCCACGGGACTGAGTACGCTGGTGCGCTCCAGGTCCAGCTGCGCCACGCCAAGGGCCGCCTCGGCGGTTGCCAGTGCCGCTTCGGCCCGCTTGACCTGGGTGTCGCCGATTTCCACCGTCTCGGCGGCGATCAGATCCTTCAGCACGCGGTTGCGTCGGGCTTCGCGCTGCGCCTGCTCCAGCTGTGCGCGGCGCTCCAGCACGGTGGCCTGCGCTTCGTCGACGGCCAGCTGGAAGCGCGCCCGATCGATCACGAACAGCACCTGGCCACGCGTGACACGCTGGTTGTCGCGCACCCGCAGTTCGGTGACCAGCCCGGACACATCCGGCGCGACCTGGACGATATCGGCATGTACATGCCCATCACGGGTCCAGGGCGCTTCCATGTAGTAAACCCACAGGTGCAGGCTGACGACGGTGGCGATGGCTAAAGCCAGCAGGGTCAGCAGTACCGAGCCGGCGGTGGGTATCCAGTTCTTCACGATTCAAATCCGCGCTACGAAATAGAACAGGGCGCCGAGCACGATGATGTACAGGGCGAGATTGAACAGCGGCGGGTGCCAGACCCAGCGGTAGAAGCCGACACGCTGCAACAGCGCGGCCAATAGGCTCTTCAGGCCATAGGCCGCCAGCATTTTCACCAGCAGGACCGGCACATAGACGCCGTAGAGATTGAGATGGCCCGTCATGCGAAGGCACCTGCGTCAGCGGGCCCGGCGGATGGTCCACACGGCACGCTGGCCGGCGCGTCCGGGAACAGGGCCAGCCGCAGGCCGTGGAGGGCTTGCGCCGCCTGCGGGGCCTCCTGCTGCAGACGCACAACGGTGCTTTCCAAGGCATGGCGCAGGGCGGCCGGGGGCGGCAGTTCACGCTGCGCCGTGGCGCAATCGCGAAAATAGGTCTGAATCATCATCAGCACCGGCGTCAGCTGTCGGCGCAGGAGGCCGCTTGGGCGTAGCTCGCGTAATTCCAGCAAGCGAAAGCAGACCCGCAGCTCGCGGGTGACATCGTTCAGCGCCAGGCCCTGGTCACCGAGTTGTGTCAGTCGAGGCAGCAGCTGAGCGATACGATCGACGAACGCCGATGCGCTGGCGACCGTATTGGCGCCGCGGCTCAGGTCCGCGAGTTGCGCCAGATTCTGCCAGCCGTGGCGTACCAGCCGACGCGCGGCCCAGAGCGTGCCGAACGGGCGGGTCAACCGCGCCCAGACCAGGGCGAACACCACGCCCAAGGCAGTGGACAGGGCAATATCGGCGAACAGTTGAAAATCCGCCTGGTAGGCACTCTGGATGGTGATGCTGGAGATCGTCTGGACCGCCACCAGGATCACCGTTCCGGCATGCTGCGGACGACCGGCGAGCGTACCGAGCAGCAGCAACGGTCCGGCGAGCAGCGTGGCCAGGCTGCCGAAGTCGTGCACGTTGGGCATCAGCGCGAACAGGTAGATGCCGGCGGCGCTGATTGAGACCAGTGTGGCGGCCAGAAACGACCTGATGAATGGCGCCGGGTTGTCCTGACTGGCGAAGAAGCAACCCGCCACGGCGGCAATGAACACGCCGCTGTAGCCGTGCTGCCAGCCGGAAACGAACCACAGCATGCTCAGGCAGAACACCGACAGCGCCACGGAAGCAGCGGTGAACCCCTGCAGGCCGTAATCATGATGGCGCCGGCCGCCGGCCAGCTGCTGGGCGTGATAGCGCAGCGCCGGGAGCCTGTCGGCACGCTCGGCGGCAAATTGCTGCCGCAGCGCCAGGCAGTCCTGCCAGAGGTCGAGCAGCGCGCGCAGTTGGCGCAAGGCGCCGTCGATGGCCAGCGCCTGTGTCGGATGGGCCGCACTCAGCCACGTGCCTAGCTGCAGGCTGCGCTCACGCAACTGGTCGGCATCGCTGGACGGCGCATCGCCCTGAATCCAGCGATCCACCGTCTGCAGGTATTCCTCCAGCTCCGGCAGCAGGCCGTGCGGCTCCCGCTGCAACCGGTGCAGCGAGTCCGCGGTGGAAATCAGCTGCGGCATCAGCATGGCCATGCGTGCACGGAATTCACGCGCCTGGACCGTCGAGCTGTAGCTGCGGCTGTCGTAGTCGAGGTGCGTGAGCATGCCGTCCAGACCCATGACGTCTACCAGCAGCGCGTTCAGCGCGCGCTGGTCGGCTTCGCCCAAATGCCGCGCGTTGAGCATGCGGCTGGCCGCGGCTCGGCCGTCGCGCAGCAGCGCGTCCATCTTTGCACTCAGCGTCGGCGCGATACGGCTGGGAAACAGCACCGAATTGACGACGCTGGCGCAAACGATGCCGAGCAGGATTTCCTCGGAGCGTGCGAGCGCGACATCGAAGATGGTCGCGGGATGATTGACCTCGGCCAGGCTGATCAGCGGCACCGTGTAGGCCGCCAGCAGAAAGATGTAGCTGCGCGGCGAGCGATCCAGCAGCGACAGGTAGAGCAGGGCGCCGATCCACAGCGGCATCGTCAGGCTCAGCATGATCGGCTGTTGGGCAAAGGCTGGGAGCAGCACGACCGACGCGGCGGCGCCGAGCAGCGTGCCCAGGGCTCGGTAGATCCCCTTCGAGCGTGTCGCGCCGGACAACGGGTGCGACACGACATATACGGAGGCCATCGCCCAGTACGGGTTGTCCAGTGGTATCGCCAGTGCGATGTACAGCGCCGTCAGGGCGGCAATCAGCGCCTTGGCCGAGAACAGCCATTCGCGCCAGGTTGGCATGGTCATAGGCGTATTGTTCGAGAGACGTGGGCCAAGGGCGGGAGAGGGCGGCCGGCACGCGTTGACGTGACATTTAACGACATCCACCTGTGACAAATTGAACAAGCAACAGGACAATCAGCGCACTTTCGTTGTTTCGAGTTCTGGGCCGCCCATGAGCAGACGCATTCCCAATTACGCGCTTTACGGCCAGGCCGCGTTGCCGGCGTGGCAGGATTTGCTGCATCTGGAGTGGATCAGTGACCGCGGCGACATGCATCAGCGCGAAATCCGGCCCCATCAGCACGATGCGTTGCTGCAGGTCGTCTACGTGCGCAACGGCCAGGGCGAGGTATCGCTGGAGAACAGTCGCATGGCTTTCCATGCGCCGTGCCTGATCCTGCTGCCGCAACGCACCGTGCATGCGTTTCGCTATAGCGCGGAGACCGATGGTCCGGTCATCACGGCAGCGCAACGGCCGCTGGAGTCCATGGCACGTATTCTCTCCAGCGATCTGCTGGCAATGATGCAGCGTCCGGTGGTGATTCCCTTGCCTTGGATTGCGGATGGCACGGAACCCATCTGGCCACTGATTCAGCTGATTCAGAACGAAGCGCAAGGCCAGGAACGCGACAACGTGGCGGCCGGCCATGCCTTGCTGATCGCCTTGCTGGTACAGATCACACGGCTCAATCAGCCGACCCTGACCGCAAGGCCGGCCAACGGCAGACGCTCGGCATTGCTCGGTCAATTCCGCGAACTGATCGATCAGCACTTCAAGCAGCATTGGCCGCTCGCGCTGTATGCCGAAGCGCTGGGCATCACGCCGGCCACGCTGGGCAGAGCCTGCCGCGAAGAACTCGGCGAATCGCCGACAGCCGTCATCAACGAACGCATCGTGCGCGAAGCACAACGACAGCTTGCATATACCGCATTGGACATCCAGCAGATCGCCCATGACCTGGGCTACGCCGACGCTGCGTATTTCAGCCGATTCTTCAGAAAGCAGGCTGGCCTCAAACCCAGCGAATTTCGCGCAGCATTCCGCGGACGAGCGTGAATGCAATTGAGGCGGGTGCAATCGGCGCGTCAACTGCAGGGTCGACGAGCGATAAAAGTGACTAGCCGAGCACCTGCAGGAATATCATGTGATTTCGCATAATCTATATTATGTTAAATTGGATATAGGTTGCGTCTGCCAGCTCCGTATCCTCGGCGCTTGCTTCCTCTACTTTCCTGATTGCTACCACCCTCGCTTCTCTTTCGTTTTTCACTAACCGCGAGGCGGTCCCGCGTTTCATCAGCGATGCGTCGAGCAGCCTGCCGTCGCGCAGCTAGACTCGCAGACAGCTGCCCCTTGTTTCGCGCCGACGGCGCCCAAGGGGCCTACCGTGCCGAAGAATCCTAAGGGACAGATGAGCGGTCAGCACGAGGTCATCGGCTTTCTTTCCCGCGCTGACAGCTACGGCTGCCCGGGCGGTACGGTCGAGCGTATCGAGACCCATGGCTCGCTGATCTTTCTGTGTGGCGAACGCGTCTACAAGCTCAAGCGCGAGATCGCCTATGCGTCGCTGGATTTTCTCACGCTGGAAAAGCGCGAGCGCGCCTGCCATGCCGAGCTGCGGCTGAACCGGCGCACGGCACCTGGCCTTTACCTCAGGGTGAGCGCGATCACCCGGGATCGCGCTGGCGTGCTGGCCTTCGACGCGGACGGCGAGGTGCTGGATTGGGGCGTGGTGATGCGCCGCTTTCCGCAGTCCGCATTGTTCGATCACATGGCCCTGGCCGGCGAGCTGACGACCTCGCTGATGCAGACCTTGGGCGTCGAGATCGCTCGTTTTCATGCCGGTGCCGAGCGAACGCCGGCCTTTGGTGGCAGCGCTGGCATACGCCGATCCATCGAGACCAATCATCAGGAGCTGCGCCGCCAGTGCGCATTGCTCGATGGAAACGCGGTGCAGGCACTCTACCGGGACCAGTTGGCCCTGCTCGATCAGCTGTCGGCAGAGCTGGACCGGCGGCGCCGCGATGGATGCGTGCGGCGCTGCCATGGCGATATGCGATTGGCGAACATCTGCCTGTTCGAAGGGCGGCCTACCCTGTTCGACGGCATCGAGTTCAGCGACGAGATTGCCTGTATCGATGTCCTGCATGACCTCGCCTTCGTGCTGATGGATCTGCAGCACCACCAGTTGGCTGATCTGGCGCCGACTGTTTTGCGAGCCTATCTGGATGAGAGTGGCGAGGCCGAAAAGTGTGCACCGTTGCCGCTGTTCCTATCGGTTCGCGCGGCGACTCGCAGCTTCACCCTGGCCGGCAGCGCCCAGCGCCAGGCCACAGCCGAAGCTGCCCAGGCCAAGGCTGAACAGGCACGTGCGTTGCTGCGACAGTCACGCCTCTATCTGCTCGATCACCAGGCACTGGGCCTGGGCTACCTGCAGCTCGCGTCCACTCGTCCCCGTCCAAGCAGGAGTCATCCATGAACACCCGCCCTCCTCTGTTGTTCGCGCTGCATGGCACCCAGGAATATGCCGCTCGTGTCGCCCGACACATGGCGCTCGAGCTGGCCGAACTCGAAGAGCGCGCCTTCGAAGACGGCGAGCACAAGACCCGCGCCCTGACGTCTGTGGAAAGCCGCAACGCCGTCGTCTTCCATGCGTTGTACGGCGATGACGAGCGCAGCGTGAACGACAAGCTCTGCCGCCTGTTGTTCTTCTGCGGCGCCCTGAAGGACGCCGGTGCCCGCCACGTTGAGGTGGTCGCACCCTATCTCTGCTATGCACGCAAGGAGCGTCGTACCCAGTTCCAGGACCCGATCATCACCCGCTACGTGGCGGCGCTGTTCGAGGCCTGTCGGGTGGATCGCCTGACGACCTTCGAGGTGCACAACCTGGCTGCGTTCGACAATGCGTTCCGCATCCCCACGCGGCATATCGAGAGCGCCGAGCTGTTCGCCGCGCACTTTACGCAGCTGCCTGGTGATGTCGATCTGGTAGCGGTCTCGCCCGATGCCGGCGGCGCCAAGCGTGCGGAATCCTTTCGCCGGGCGCTGGAGCGGCATATCGGGCGCGCGGTTGGCAGCGCCTACATGGAGAAGTACCGCAGCAACGACATCGTGACCGGAACGATGCTGGTCGGCGACGTTCACGAGCGGATCGCGATCATCGTCGATGATCTGATCAGCACCGGCGGCACTCTGTTACGCGCCGGCGAGGCCTGCCGCAAGGCCGGCGCGCGGCAGGTCCACGCAGCGGCGGCCCACGGCCTGTTCACCGGCGGGCCGGAAATCCTGGAGAGCCCGGTATTCGACCAGTTGGTGATCACCGACACCGTTCCGCCGTTCCGTCTTCCCTCTGAGCTGGTCAGCCGGCGCCTCACGGTGCTCGACTCAAGCGCTATGGTCGCCGCCGCGCTGAAGAGCGAGTACGGTTGATTGGTCGCTTGCTCGGTCTGCATGCATTTCTTGACTACCTTCGTGCTGGCAGTGCACTCGGAGCCGTGGATGTTGCGGTTCGTTTCGGTAAGTCGATTGGCGCCGTGCAATACCCTCTCGCGCGCGGCACCAGGAACAGCGGCTTCGTGAGGTTCATGACGTGCATCCTTGCGTGCAGTCCCCAGCCGATTTGTCCGGCATCGACGGCTTGTGTTTGATCGGAATCAACGTCCCGGAGGCCGTCATGCAACCGAACGTAGCGCCTGGCGCCAAGCGGCGTAAGATGGCGCCATTCTTCACACGATAATCGGAGTTTTCCATGCTGCTTCGCTTACTGGCCGCAGGCGCTTTCACCATGCTTTGCATGCCTGCCTTCGCGCAGGACCACCACGATCATCACGCAGCAGCACCCGCAGTCGCCGGGGAGCTGGCTGTCAGCCAGGCCTGGTCGCGCGCGATGCCGCCGAGTGCGCCCACCGGTGCGGTGTATTTCGTTCTGGAAAATCGTGGCGAGCATTCGCAGCGACTGATCGGTGCGCAGACGCCGCGCGCGGAAAAGACCGAGCTGCATACCCATGTGCATCAGGGCGACATGATGAAGATGCAGCAGATCGATTCGGTGGAGGTGCCGGCGGCGGGCAAGGTGGAATTCAAACCGGGAGGCAATCACGTGATGCTTTTCGGCCTCAAGCAGCCACTGGTGGCCGGAGAAAGTTTTCCGGTCACCCTGCAGTTCGAAAGCGGTAGCGAGATCACCACCGAAGTGAGCATCGAGGTCGATGCGCCGGCATCCGGGAATACCGCAACCGGCCATCATCACTGAGCTGAGCGGCGTGCCGCGCCGCGCAAGGCGGCACGCCTGTCTGCCCTCAGATAGCGGCGGGCGTGCGCATGGTGACGAACTCTTCGGCCGCCGTCGGGTGGATGCCCAGGGTCTCGTCGAAGACCTGCTTGGTCGCCCCGGCCTTCAGCGCCACGGCCAGCCCCTGCATGATTTCGCCGGCGTCCGGCCCGGCCATATGGCAGCCCAGCACGCGGTCGGTATGCGCATCCACTACCAGCTTCATCAGGCTTCGTTCGAGGCTGTCGGTCATGGTCAGCTTCATGGGACGGAAGCGACTTTCGAAGAGCGTGACCTTGTAGCCCTGCTCCCGCGCCTGCTCCTCGGTCAGCCCGACGGTTGCCATGTTAGGCAGGCTGAACACCGCTGTAGGGATGGTCGAGTAGTCGACCTTGCGATACTGCTCCGGTTTGAACAGGCGCCGCGCCACCGCCATGCCTTCGGCCAGCGCAACGGGCGTCAGCTGGACGCGACCGATCACGTCTCCGATCGCCAGAATCGAAGGCACCGAGGTGCGGTACTCGTCATCCACCGCAATGAAGCCACGGGCATCCAGTGCCACGCCGGCCGCTTCGAGCCCCAGGCCGTCGATCATCGGCCGGCGGCCGGTTGCATAGAAGATGCAGTCCGCTTCCAGGGTGCGGCCGTCTTCCAGGGTGGCAAGCAGGCTGCCGTCGGCAAGCTTGTCGATATGGACGACGTCGGCGTTGAACTGCAGGTCCACGCCCTTCTTGATCATCTCGTCCTTCAGATGGTCGCGCAGCGAGCCATCGAAACCACGCAGGAACAGCTCGCCACGGTAGAGCAGCTTGGTGTCGGCGCCGCAGCCATGGAAGATCGAGGCGAACTCCACCGCGATATAACCGCCGCCAACCACCAGGACCCGCCGCGGCAAGGCGTCCAGATAGAAGGCTTCGTTGGAGGTGATGGCGTGCTCGCGGCCCGGGATTTCCGGCACGTGCGGCCAGCCGCCGGTAGCGATCAGGATATGTTCGGCGCTGTAGCGCTTGCCTTCGACTTCGACGGTATGTGCATCGACCAGTTGCGCACGCGCCTGCAGCAGGGTCACGCCGCTGTCCACCAGGATGCTGCGATAGATGCCGTTCAGGCGCTGAATCTCGCGATCCTTGTTGGCGATCAGGGTCTTCCAGTCGAAGGTCGCGCCGTCGATGGTCCAGCCGTAGCCCTGCGCCTGGCCGATGTCCTCAGCGTAGTGCGCACCGTAGACCAGCAGCTTCTTCGGCACACAGCCGACGTTGACGCAGGTGCCGCCCAGGTAGCGGCTCTCGGCGACGGCCACTTTCGCGCCAAAGCCTGCAGCGAAGCGCGCCGCACGTACGCCACCGGAACCCGCACCGATGACGAATAGATCGAAGTCGTAAGCCATGTAGAGTTGTCTCCTTCTGTAGCGAACAGCATAACCCAGGCTTTGCGCCTGATTCACCGAAGGAGTGCCCCATGCGCCCCACCCTCACCCACCTGGCGCTGCATGTGCCAGACCTGGACGCCTGTATCGCCTTCTACACGCGGTTTTGCGGAATGCGGGTGTTCCACGAGCGCCCGGGCAAAGGCTCACGCATCGTCTGGATGGCCGAGCCCGGCAAGGAGCGTGAGTTCATCTTCGTGATCATGCCGGGCGGCATGGATCGCTCGCTGGCGGAGAACGACTACAGCCATTTCGGTTTCGCCATGGCCAGTCGGGAGGAAGTGGATATGGTAGCCGAATTGGCGCGCGCGGATGGCTGCTTGATCTGGGAGCCGCGCGACGAGCCCTATCCGGTGGGCTACTACTGTGGGGTACGCGACCCGGCGGGCAATTATGTGGAGTTCAGCTATGGCCAGCCGCTCGGGCCGGGCGCCGAGGAATTGCCCACGCCATAAAACGATCGGGCCACCCTGAGGTGGCCCGACTGGATCAGAACGCCTTACCGGTGAGGTAGAAGTTCTCGTAGCAGAAGTTGGTCGCCTCGATGTAACCCTCGGCGCTACCGCAGTCGAAACGCTGTCCTTTGAATTTGTAGGCCAGCACGCAACCGTCCTTTGCCTGCTTCATCAGCGCGTCGGTGATCTGGATTTCACCGCCCTTGCCCGGCTCGGTCTGCTCGATCAGCTCGAAGATGTCCGGGGTTAGGATGTAACGGCCGATGATCGCCAGGTTCGACGGGGCGTCTTCCGGCTTGGGCTTTTCGACCATGTGGCTGACGCGGAAGATGTCGTCGCGAATCATCTCGCCGGCAATCACGCCGTACTTGCTGGTTTCTTCCGGCGGTACTTCCTGGATCGCCACGATCGAGCAGCGGAACTGGTTGTACAGTTTGACCATCTGCGCCAGCACCGGGTCGCCATCGAGGTTGATGCACAGGTCGTCTGCCAGCACCACGGCGAACGGCTCGTCACCGATCAGCGGACGGCCGCTGAGAATCGCGTGGCCCAGCCCCTTCATTTCCACCTGACGGGTGTAGGAAAAGCTGCACTCGTCGATCAGGCGACGAATACCGACGAGGTACTTTTCCTTGTCGGTGTTGCGAATCTGATGCTCGAGCTCATAGCTGATATCGAAGTGGTCTTCGAGCGAGCGCTTGCCGCGCCCGGTGACCATGGCGATCTGCGTGAGCCCTGCCGCCAGCGCCTCCTCTACCCCGTACTGGATCAGCGGCTTGTTCACCACCGGCAGCATTTCCTTGGGCATGGCCTTGGTTGCGGGGAGAAAACGGGTGCCATATCCGGCAGCGGGAAAAAGGCATTTCTTGATCATGTGAGTCCTTGAAATGAAGGTTCCAATCGATGCACTGCTTGTAGGAACAGCAGCTGCCTTGCGGTGTTGCCCGGTCTTGCCGGCGTAGAGCCTACGACCATCGTTTTCATAAGGGGTTCGCAGCGAACGCAACGGAGGAATGCAGAAAAGATGCCCGTTCACTGACGTCTTTTCCAAACGCCTGCCAGACGGGTCGGCAACGCTAATATCGCTTTGCCATTCTGTAAAGCGGCGCTATGTCTCATGCCCGTTTGCACCGGCGTGATGCATGACGCCGCTTCTGTTCTTTAGCAGTGCGCGGTTACAGCAAGATGCCAACTAGGACCGCCGCCCCTGCCCTCGAAATCATGACCTGAGTCAGTGAAAGCTGCATTTGCTCCGTCATTGGTCGAGCGACGTGGTTCACATTCTTCGGAAAGCAATACCATAGCGCGCGCCATAATGGCGCAAGGCTAGCACCGGCTTCGAAGTTTCAAGAATCCACGCTACTAGCCGATACGAGCTTCAGATCGCCCAGCTCGTTGCTGCGTCGTCATGGGAAACCAATAAAACAAGAGTGCAGTGACAGCTACCTTCCGCGTGGCAGTAGTACTAAGGAAAACCATGAACAACTCCGCCCCTCGACAAATGTCCGTGCAGACGAAGATCAACCTGGCGCTGGTGCTGGTGCTGGTGGCGATCATGTCGGCCTCGCTGTTCATCGCTGCCAGCACGGAGAAGCGGCTGGTTCTGCAGGTGGTCGAGCAGCAGACCAAGGATGCCGCCGACTCGTACTTCGACAGCATCAACACCATGATGCTGACCGGTACCATGGCGCAGCGCGAGGTGCTGCGAAACAAGATCCTGGCACGCCCCGGCGTCATCGATGCGCGCATCATCCGAGGCGATGAAGTGACCAAGGTGTTCGGTCCCGGTTACGCGCATCAGGCGCCTGCCGACGCGCTCGATCGTCAGGCGTTGACGGGCGAGTCGATCATTCAGGTCGACAAGAAGGATGGCGGCCGGGTGCTGACCGTGATCAACCCGATCCTTGCCCATGCCGACTACCGCGGAACCAACTGCCTGACCTGCCACCAGGTCGCCGAGAACGCCGTCATGGGCGCCGTGCGCATCAGCTACGACCTCAAGGCGCTGGATCAGGAGGTCGACCGCAATATCCTCGTCAGCGGCGCGATCCAGTTGTTGTTGCTGATTGTCGGCGTGGTGGTGATGTGCATGACCGTCCGCCATGTGATCCTGCGTCGTATCAACGCCATGCGCCACACCATGGACAGCATGGCCGAAGACGAGGACCTCAGCCGCAGTGTCGCGGTCGGTGCAAAGGATGAAATCGGCGCCATGGGCGATGCCTTCAACCGCATGATCGGCAAGTTCCGCCATAGCCTGGAAGCAGTCGCCGGGGTCACGCACCAGCTCACCGATGTGTCCGAACGCGTCTCCCATGTCGCGGAAAAGACCCTGGCCGCGGTCAACGACCAGCGCAGCGAGACCGATCTGGTCGCCTCGGCGATGAACGAGATGAGTGCCACCGTGCAGGAAGTGGCGCGCAACGCCAGCCATACGGCAACTGCTTCCACCGGAGCGGACAATGAATCGAAGGCCGGCGTGAAGGTCGCCAGCGAAGCGCTGGATGGTATCGAAGTGCTGATCGCCGAAATCGAAAAGGCCGCCGAGGTGATCCAGCGGGTCGAGAGCGACAGCGCCAGCATCGACATGGTGCTCGGCGTGATCAACGGCATCGCCGAGCAGACCAACCTGCTGGCGCTGAACGCCGCGATCGAAGCAGCCCGCGCCGGCGAACAGGGCCGCGGCTTCGCGGTGGTGGCTGACGAGGTGCGTACCCTCGCCTCGCGCACGCAGAAGTCCACCGAAGAAATTCAGGCCATGATCGAGCAGCTGCAAAGCGGCGTGCGCAACGCGGTACAGGCGATGAAGGAGGCGCAGCTGCGTGCGCGTTCCGGCTCGCAGTGCGTCGAGAAAGCCGCACAGAGCCTGAGCGTGATTGCCAACGAAGTGGGCACCATCAACGAGATGAACACCCAGATCGCCACGGCTGCCGAACAGCAGAGTGCGGTGGCCGAGGAGATCAACCGCAACATCACCACCATCAGCCGCATTGCCGACACCACCTCGGCCGACGCGGCACAAACCTCGCAGATCAGCGATGAACTGGTGCGCCTGGCTACCGAACTGAACCGTCTGGTCGGCCAGTTCAAGCTCTGAGCACGCACGCGAGGCCAGCCGCGGTCTCGCGTCTTCTGCGCCCTGCATCCCGCCCAGCGGTGCGGTGCGGGGCGCTATTCTTGATCTGAGACAGTCGGCGCATGAGGCCTGATCGTCCATAATTCGCGCCCATGACCTGCCTGAGCCGGAAACACCCGAGGGTGGCACCGCGTTCCGCTTCCGGCTCCGAATTCAACCCTTAGGTGAAACGAACAATGGACCAACTGCCGAGCTTCAACCGGGCCCTGGTCGAGAAATACGACCGTCCCGGTCCACGCTACACGTCCTACCCTACTGCCCCGCAGTTCCATCAGGCCTTCGCCGAGGACGACTACCGCGCTGCCGCTGCGCGCAGCAATCAGGCGCAGCCGCCCAAGCCGCTGTCGGTGTACATCCACATCCCGTTCTGCAAGAGCCTGTGCTACTACTGCGCCTGCAACAAGATCATCACCCACAAGACCGAGCGCGCCGTCGAGTACCTCGAGTACCTCAAGCGCGAGATCGCCATGCAGGGTGCGCTGTTCGACCGCTCGCGCAAGCTGACCCAGCTGCACCTGGGCGGTGGCACACCGACCTATTTCACCAGCGAACAGCTGGCCGACCTGATGGCGAGCCTGCATCAGGCGTTCAACATGGATGACAGCGACAGCCACGAGTTCTCCCTTGAGGTGGACCCGCGCACCGTCACCCCGGAGCAGATCCACGGCTTGCGCAAGCTCGGCTTCAACCGCCTGAGCTTCGGCGTGCAGGACTTCGACGAGCAGGTGCAGATCGCCGTCAACCGCATCCAGACCGAGGAGCAGACCCGCGAACTGGTCCAGGCCGCCCGTGATGCGCGCTTCAAGTCGGTCAGCGTCGACCTGATCTACGGCCTGCCCCTGCAGACCGTCGCCAGCTTCGATGCCACGCTGAGCAAGATCATCGACATCCGCCCGGACCGCATCGCCGCGTACAGCTACGCGCACCTGCCGGATCTGGTGCGCGCGCAGAAGCTGATTCGCCCCGAGGACATGCCGCCGCCCGAGCGCAAACTGGAACTGCTGGAGCTGACCATTCAGCGCCTGACCGCGGCTGGCTACGTCTACATCGGCATGGACCACTTCTCGCTACCCGAGGACGAGCTGACCCTGGCCCGCGCCAACGGCACTCTGCAGCGCAACTTCCAGGGCTACTCCACCCATGCCGACTGCGACCTGATCGGGCTGGGCATTTCCTCCATCGGCAAGGTCGCCGACAGCTACAGCCAGAACGTCAAGGAGCTCTCGCAGTACTACGCGCGACTGAACGACGGCATGCTGCCGGTGCACCGTGGTTACAAGCTGAGCGACGACGATCGGCTGCGCCGCGATGTGATCGTCTCGTTGATGTGCCATGGGCGTATCGATTACCGGCAGATCGAACAGAAGCACGGCATCGACTTCCGCAGCTATTTTGCCGACTCGCTGGCCAAACTGGCCGAGCCGGTCGCCGATGGTCTGGTGGAGCTGCGCGACGATGCGCTGATTCTGCTGCCGCAGGGGCAGCTGATGATGCGCAACGTCGCCATGGCTTTCGATGCCTATCTCGGTGGCGAGCAGCGCGGGCGCTTCTCGCGCACCGTCTGATCCTTCCATCGCGTCCGGGGCGACGCCCACGCCGCCCCTTCCGCTGATCACCGGCCATTGCCAAATACCGCTCGAACTGTATAAATAGCCAGCTTTCGAGCGGGCCGCCCGCGCCCCAGTTTTACCGGATGTGCGATGCGTCAGGCCCTGGAAAACTCCTTCTACTATCTCGACAACTTTCAGCAGGTCCTGGCCTGGGTGGACCAGCATCATGGCGACCTGCTGGACGACGCCGAACGCGCCTTCATCGGGCGTTTCGCTCTGTTGCCGCAGGCGTCCCAGGCATTGCTGGTGCGCATGGTGATGCGCAAGGGCGCGCTGTTCCGCGCCAGCAAACTGCACTACGGGGAGATCGGCTGTCCACGTCGGGCGGCAGCGCCATTGATCGAGCAGGGCTGGATCGATGCCGAGCGTGAGCTGACGCTGGAACAGCTGTTCGGCCTGCTGACCAAGGGCGAACTGCTGCAGCTGTTCGGCGTCACGAACTCGGCCGGCCTGCGCAAGGCCGAGCTGTTCGAAAGGCTGCGCGCCGACCATGACTTGGCCAAGCCCTTCGGGCAATGGTGGGCGGGCTCCGAGGACGCGGTGTACAGCCTGTGCATCGACGAACTCTGCGAGCGGCTGCGCCTGCTGTTCTTCGGCAATATCCATCAGGACTGGTCGGAGTTCGTGCTGGCTGATCTGGGCGTTTATCGCTACGAGCAGGTGTCCTTTTCCCCCGCCTCACGAGCGTTCAGTTCGCGTGCCGAGCTGGACGCCTACCTGCATCTGCATCGCTGTCGCGAGCGCTTCGATGCCGGCGAGCCGCTGGCGGAGATACTGGCGGCTGTACCGGCCGCGCCGTTCGGCAATGCCTGGCTGGAAAGCCGCCGCGGCAAACTGCTGCTGCGCATCGGTCAGCAGTTCGAACGGCTCGGCCAGCTCGACGACGCCTTGCGCGTGCACGCGTCCAACGGTTATCCCGGTGCGCGTGAGCGGGCAATTCGTGTATTGGAGCGCGGCGGCCAGCCAGCGGCCGCGCTGGATCTGTTGCTTCAGGCCCGGGCCGCGCCGGAAAGCGAACATGAAGTGCAGCAGCTGCAGCGCATCCTCCCACGTCTGCAGCGCAGCCTGGGCATTCCGACCGAACGTGCACGCAGCCGCAAGCCGGAACAGCTCGATCTGGTCCTGCCGAGGCCTACCTGCAGCGTCGAGCAGGCGGTGCGCGAGCATCTGACGAGGCCGGATGCGCCGGTGTATTACGTGGAGAACGCCCTGGTCGGCTCGCTGTTCGGCCTACTCTGCTGGGACGCGATCTTCGCGCCGTTGCCGGGCGCGTTCTTTCACCCGTTCCACTGGGCGCCGGCCGACCTGAACCGCGCGGACTTCCACCAGCGCCGCGCCGATCTGTTCGCCGCCTGCCTGGCCTGCCTCGACAGCGACGACTACCGTGACTGCATCTGGCGCACCTTCCAGGCGAAGCTCGGCATTCATAACGCGTTCGTCACCTGGGGCCTGCTCGACGAACAACTGTTGGCGCAGGCGCTGGACTGCATTCCCGCCGCGCACCTGAAGCTGCTGTTCCAGCGCATCCTGGCGGACGTCACTGGCAATCGCACCGGCCTGCCGGATCTGATCCAGCTGTGGCCGGAAGCGCGCCGCTATCGCATGATCGAAGTGAAGGGCCCGGGCGATCGCCTGCAGGACAACCAGAAGCGCTGGATCGACTACGCCCATCAGCACGGTCTGCCCATTGCGGTCTGCCATGTCCAGTGGGCCGAGGCCATGGCGTGAGCTATCGGGTCGCGGTGCGCGCGCTCTGCGAATTCACGGCCAAGGTCGGCGATCTGGATCTGCGCTTCACGCCCTCGCCCACCGCGCTGGAAGGCATCGCCGGGCACGCCCAGGTCACCGCCAGGCGTGGCGATGGCTACGAGCGCGAGATCGCCCTGGAGGGGCAATACGGGCAACTGAGCGTGCGCGGCCGTGCCGATGGCTACGACCCGGCGCGCAATCGCCTGGAAGAGATCAAGACCTTTCGCGGCGACCTGGAACGCCAGCCCGCCAATCATCGCCAGTTGCACTGGGCGCAGGCGAAGATCTATGGCTGGCTGCTGTGTCAGACACGCGGGCTCGATGAACTCGAACTGGCACTGGTCTATTTCGACGTCACCAGCCACAAGGAAACGCTGTTCGTCGAGCGTCACACCGCAGCACAGCTGCGCGTGTTCTTCGAGACCCAGTGTCAGGCGTTCATCGATTGGGCCGCACAGGAAATGGCCCACCGCGCTGCGCGCGACCAGGCACTTTCCGCCCTGCGCTTTCCCCACGACGACTTTCGTACCGGCCAGCGGCAACTGGCCGAGGCGGTGTACAAGGCTGCCTGCACGGGCACCACGCTCATGGCGCAGGCGCCTACCGGCATCGGCAAGACGCTTGGCACCCTGTTCCCGCAGCTCAAGGCATTTCCGGGGCAGCGGCTGGACAAGCTGTTCTTTCTGGCCGCCAAGACGTCCGGTCGACGCCTGGCACTGGATGCGCTGCAGACGCTGCAACGCAACGCCAACCATGGACTGCGGGTACTGGAGCTGGTGGCGCGCGAAAAGACCTGCGAACACCCGGACAAGGCCTGTCATGGCGAATCCTGCCCGCTCGCCCGCGGCTTTTACGACCGCCTGCCCGCGGCGCGGGCCGCCGCGCTGGGGCAGGCCCTGCTCGACCAGGCGGCCCTGCGCGAAGCGGCGCTTGCCCATCAGGTCTGTCCCTATTACCTCAGCCAGGAGCTGGCACGCTGGGCGGACGTGGTGGTCGGTGACTACAACTACTACTTCGATAGCAGCGCCCTCCTCCACGGCCTGGCGCTGGCCAACGACTGGCGCATCTGCCTGCTGGTGGACGAGGCGCACAACCTGATTGACCGGGCACGTGGCATGTACAGCGCCGAGCTCGATCAGCGCGCCTTCGCCGGCCTCGCCAGCCAGGCGCCAGCACCCTTGAAGCGGCCGCTGGGGCGCGTGCAGCGCTGCTGGAACGAGCTGCATCGCGAGCAGCTGGCGGACTACCAGGTGCAACCGGAGTTGCCGCTCAAGCTGCTGGGCGCGCTGCAACAGGCGGTCAGCGCCATCACCGACTATCTGGGCGAGCAACCCGCAGGGCTGGATGCGGAACTGCAACGGGCCTATTTCGACGCCATGCATTTCTGCCGTGTCGCCGAGCTGTTCGGTGAACACTCTCTGTTCGACATCAGCCTGTTGCCGGCGACTGCTCGCAGCAAGGCCCGTCGTTCGATCCTTTGCCTGCGCAATGTGGTTCCCGCCCCCTTTCTGGCTCCCCGCCTGGCGCAGGCGCGTTCCAGCGTGCTGTTCTCCGCCACGCTGAGCCCGCGCAGGTTCCACGCCGACATGCTGGGCCTGCCCGCCGGCAGTGCCTGGATCGATGTCGAGTCGCCGTTCCAAAGCCGGCAACTGCGCGTCTGCCTGGCCGAGCATGTCTCGACCCGTTATCAGCACCGGCAGGCCTCGCTGGGCGCCGTGGTCGAACTGATTGCCCGTCAGTACCGCGAGCGGCCCGGCAACTACCTGGCCTTCTTCAGCAGCTTCGATTACCTGCAACAGGTCGCCGCGCTGCTGCGCGAGCAATGCCCGGACGTACCCTTCTGGGAGCAGACCCGCGGCATGCAGGAAGCGGCGCGCAATGCCTTT
The DNA here is from genome assembly GCF_000219605.1 of Stutzerimonas stutzeri. Classification (NCBI taxonomy): domain Bacteria; kingdom Pseudomonadati; phylum Pseudomonadota; class Gammaproteobacteria; order Pseudomonadales; family Pseudomonadaceae; genus Stutzerimonas; species Stutzerimonas stutzeri. The sequence continues at coordinate 2,114,392 of NC_015740.1, read as the reverse complement.
CTCGATCGCTTCACCGAACACAGCGAAGGCATCGGTTTCGCCGTGCTTGGCGGCGCCTTCGCCGAAGGTATCGACCTGCCCGGCCAGCGCCTGATCGGTGCCTTCGTCGCGACCCTTGGCCTGCCGCAGGTCAACCCGGTCAACGAACAATTCAAGATACGGCTCGACGAGCTGTTCGGGCGCGGCCACGGTTACGACTACACCTATCTCTACCCTGGTTTGCAAAAGGTCGTGCAGGCCGCCGGCCGAGTGATCCGCACACAGCAGGACGAGGGCGTCGTGCATCTGATCGACGATCGTTTTGGCCGTCCGCAGGTGCGTCGCCTGCTGCCCGGGTGGTGGGCCTTGTCTGGCAGTTCTGGTGGTTGAACGCCGGTCGTTCTGGTTGCGTGGGCCTCGGAGGCTGGTTATAGTCCTGCGCCGCCGATTCCCCATCGGCGCGCTGCGACGCAGCCTACGCCCGGATGGCGAAATTGGTATACGCAAGGGACTTAAAATCCCTCATCCGAAAGGGTATGCGGGTTCGACCCCCGCTCCGGGCACCAAACTTCCGTTGGTTCCAGCAACTGGCGCCGGCGCAGCCCATTCGAATATCCCTCCTGTATATCCCATCAGCCGCTCAAAGATCGGTTGCGCTCGATTGTGCGTACTTCAAGCCCTTCACGTTTGTTGGGCGTTAAGTTGCGGACAATATCGGCGTCTCTATAAATCTGTAGAATAAATTTGTGCTAATCTGTATCTACAGAAACAAACTGTCGGAACCATTGCGATGTCAGCCAGCCTTCAAGTAGCCGCTTTTTCCAAGGATCAATGCACAACTGGATTGCGCGCTGCGGTGAATATTCTGGACAAATGGCAGGCCACGACTGAACAGGCCTGTCGAATTCTGCGTATCTCCCGCAGCACTCATGCGCGCGCCAAGTTGCGTAATGCCGACTGGTCGGTGAGCCTGGATCCGGATCAGATGCAGCGCATCAGTTTCATCCTCAATATCCACGCCGCTCTGCGACTGATCTTCGATAATCCGGAGAACACCTACGGTTTCCCTGGAATGCCCAATCACAACGAGTTCTTCAACGGCCGTTCACCGCTGGCGGTCATGGCGCAGGGCGACATGATTTCGCTGTACGAGACATTTCGGCGGATCGACAGCCTGCGGGGCGCGCAGTGGTAGTGCCGAAGCGGCTGCCGATTCGGCCACCGGCGAAGCTGCAGGCGTATCGATTGGTGAACTCGAAGTTTCCGCCCATCGAGCTGTTCGATGACGTGGCCGACGCCGATGAGTTCGACATGCTTTATCAGCTCCAGGCCCTGACGAACCCGCGCCTGCACAACGAGACCGGCCGACTCGAGCTGATTCCCCGCGACGAGATCCCGTTCGGCATTCCCGGCTGCTCCTATGCCACCGCTCCGTTCACCCATGTGAATCCCTCAGGCTCGCGTTTCAGCGATGGCAGTTACGGCGTGCTCTACCTGGCCGACAGCATGGAAACGGCCCTGGCCGAAGTGCGCCATCACCAGGAACTGTACTGGTCCGGCGTGGTGGGTCTGAACTTCGAGCGCTTCGTCTTTCGCGGATTGTCGTGCCAATTCGACGAGGCAGGCCTGCTGGATGCCACGACCGTCGCGCTGACCGACCCGATCTACGATCCGAGCGATTATTCCGCGGCGCGCCAGTTCGGTCGTCAGCTCCGGCAGGACGGCTTTGCAGGTCTGCGCTACCGCTCGGTGCGCAAGCCTGGCCAGCATTGCTGGGCGCTCATGACGCCGCGCAATGTGCTCTCCATTGTCCAGACCGCTCATTACGAGATGATCTGGAACGCCGGCATTACCAGTGTGAGCGCCATCGGCGAGGTTTCGCCGTAGGCCCACCCCGGCGCCGCTCGTCCGCACGTGCGGCACTGCCAACCAGCTGTAACAAACGCCGCGCATCCTTTGCTCAAGGACTCCCCCACGGCGCACGGACGCTCCCCCGAACAGACGATGTGAGGACGCGACGATGAGCAAGCGATCACTCGAAGAACTGGTAACCCGTTCGGATATCAGCGCACTGCAGCCGATGGCGCACTGGCGTCGTGGTCGTCGCAGCGGGCAGGAAAAAACGGGGCCGAACGCTGCGGCGCTGATCCAGCGTGCCGCAACCGATATCGGCATGTTGAAAGCTGCCATTGCGCATTAAGCGAAACGCTGACTTCTGAGCCACATGCAGCCCGAAGCGGGCTGCAATGCCCGCGGCAGAGCATTTTTTCAGCCTTGACTGCTGTGGCAAAAATAGTAAGCAGCCTATCGTTCGCTCCGATGCCAACCAAGGGAGCAACACATGAGAAAGCTGCGTCCACATCATCTGACACCCTGCCTGCTTAGCGTCGGGCTGTTCTGCAGTCCGGCGATCCTCGCCGGCGAGAACTTCAGCGATCTGTTCACCGATGCCAAGCCGATTCTGGATCTGCGCTATCGCTACGAGCACATCGACCAGGACAACGCGCTGAAACATGCCAATGCGCAGACGCTGCGCACCCGCATCGGCTTCCAGACCGGTCAGTGGTATGGCCTGTCCGCGCTGGTCGAGGCCGACAACGTCAGCCGCCTGGGCGACGCGGCGTACAACAGCACACGCAACGGCCAGACCGACTATTCGACCGTTCCGGACCCCGACGGCAGCGAGATCAATCAGGCGCTGCTGCGGTACGACCATGCGCTCGGCAATGCTGTGGTCGGGCGGCAGCGGATCAATCTGGACAATCAACGCTTCGTTGGTGGTGTCGCCTGGCGCCAGAACGAGCAGACCTACGACGGCGTGCTGGGCCAGCTGCAACCGCTCGACAAGCTGATGCTGACCTACGCCTACATCGATAACATCAACACGATCTTCGGCCCGGACGACAACCGTTTCGACAATCGCGCCAACCCGGCCAATATCGAAGGCCACAGCCATCTGTTCAACGCCCGCTACGCGCACTCACCGGAGCTGACGGCCACCGCCTACAGCTATCTGCTGGGACTGGACAACATCGCTAGCGCACCCACCGCCGCGCTCGGCACCCTGTCCAGCAAGACCACCGGCCTGCGTCTGAATGGTGCCCTCCACGGCATCAGCTATGCGCTTGAATATGCACGCCAGCAGGACTACGCCGGCAATCCTCAGGAGCTGAGCAGTGAGTACTACCTGGCCGAACTGGGCTATGCCCTCAAGGGTGCGACTCTGAAAGCGGGCGTGGAAGTCCTGGGTGGCGACTCGGGGCCGGGCAATCGGGCCTTCCAGACGCCATTGGCTACCAAGCACGCCTTTCAGGGCTGGGCCGATGCCTTCCTGCTGACGCCTGCGGACGGTGTGCAGGATGTCTATCTCGGCGGCACTCTGCCTTTGTTCGGTGGAACGCTGCAGGCCTGGTACCACGATTTCCGCGCCGAACGCGGCAGCCAGCAATACGGCGAGGAGATCAACGTCGCCTACAGCCATGCCATCCCGCTGGCCAAAGGACTGGTGGCCACCGTCAAGTACGCCGGCTACGACGCCGATGATTACTCGGTGGATACCGAGAAGCTCTGGGCGCAGCTGCAGTACAGCTATTGATCATGTCAGGCGGGTGCTCGGCGCCCGCCCTGCCCTAGCCGTCGTGTCGCGGCAACCACAGAGAGATAAGCGCGGCGAGCACTACGAAAAGGGACGACACCCACAGGCAAGCCTGCAGGCCGTAGGCCTGGAACACCCAACCCGAGAGCAGCGTGCCCACCAGCCGCCCCAGGGCGTTGGACATGTAGTAGAAACCCACGTCCAGTGAGACACCGTCCTCCTTGGCGTAGCTGACGATCAGATAGCTGTGCAGCGATGAATTCACCGCAAACAGCATGCCAAACAACATCAATCCTCCGATCAGCACCCACTGTGGCGACGCAGCCGTCGCCAGCCCGATCGCAATTGCCGCAGGCAATGCCGCCAGCGAAGCTGCCCATAGGCATGCCGCCCGACCATCCGGGACCTTGCCACTGCGTTTGCCGGTGATCGCCGGTGCGACCGACTGGACAATGCCGTAACCGATGATCCAGCACGCAAGGAAGCCGCCGACCATCCAGAAGTCCCAGCCGAAAACCGCGCTCAGATACACCGGCAAGGCCACCACGAACCACACGTCTCGCGCGCCGAACAGGAACAGGCGCGCCGCGGACAACACATTGATCGCGCGACTCTTGGACAGGATGTCGCGAAACTTGGGCTTGGCCTTGGCCTTGCCGAGATCCTTTTTCAGCAGCACCAGACTGGCCAGCCAGACCAGCGCCAGTACGGCAGCCATCGAGAGAACCGCACCGGCGAACCCCAGCAGCGTAAGAAGCGCGCCGCCAAGGAAGAAACCTACGCCCTTGAGGGCATTCTTCGAGCCGGTGAGAATCGCGACCCACTTATAGAGCGTGCCCTGCTGGCTGTCGGGTACCAACAGCTTGATCGAGCTCTTGGCGGACATCTTGTTCAGGTCTTTGGCGATGCCGGAAAGCGCCTGCGCACCCATTACCCAGGGCACGGTCAGCCATGAGGCCGGTACGGTGAGCATCAGCAGGGCCGCGACCTGCAGCGCCAAGCCGAGGTTCATCGTCCGGTTCAGACCAAGCCGCGCGCCGAGGTACCCGCCAATCAGGTTGGTGACGACGCCGAATATTTCGTAGAACAGGAACAGCGCGGCGATCTGCAAGGGCGAGTAGCCCAGCGCATGGAAGTGCAGCACTACCAACATGCGCAATGCGCCGTCGGTGAGTGTGAAGGCCCAGTAGTTACCGGTCACCACCAGGTACTGGCGGATTTCCGGCGCGAGACGTTGGAGAGCGTGCATGGCGGCGGCTCGAAGATGTGTACGGATCACTGATACAGGCGCGAACCCTCAGGGCGGGCTGCAACCCTCCCTAAGGGGATGTAACCTGCCCTACCGGACGTCGACGAGCCCGACCTTGCGCGCCAGTTCAACGGTGCGGTTGGCGTAGCCCCACTCGTTGTCGTACCACGCGTAGATCTTCACCTGCGTGCCGTTGACCACCATGGTCGACAGCGCATCGATGATCGACGAGCGCGGGTCGGTGCGGTAATCGATGGAAACCAGCGGCCGCTCCTCATACCCGAGGATGCCTTTCAGCTCGCCCTCTGCGGCGGCCTTGAGCAGCCGGTTCACCTCGGCGGCATCGGTAGCGCGCTCCACTTCGAACACGCAGTCGGTGAGCGAGGCATTGGCCAGCGGCACGCGCACGGCATGGCCGTTCAGCTTGCCGCGCAGCTCGGGAAATATCTCGGCGATCGCCGTGGCCGAGCCGGTGGTGGTGGGGATCAGACTCATGCCCGAGGCGCGGGCGCGGCGCAGATCCTTGTGTGGCTGATCAAGAATGCTCTGCGTATTGGTCAGATCATGGATGGTGGTGATCGAACCGTGGCGGATGCCCAGGTGCTCATGGATCACCTTGACCACCGGTGCCAGGCAGTTGGTGGTGCAGGACGCCGCGGTGACGATGCGGTGCTGCGCCGGATCGTACAGGCCGTCATTGACGCCCATGACGACGTTCAGCGCGCCCGCCTCCTTTACCGGCGCGCTGACCACCACGCGCTTGACCCCCTGCTCCAGATACTGCTGCAGCACCGCAACGGTCTTCATCTTGCCGCTCGCCTCGATGACAAGATCGCAGCCCGACCAATCGGTGTCGGCGATCGCCTTGTTGGCGCTGACCTTCACACGCTGGCCGTTGATGACCAGGCAGTCGCCGTCGGCGCTCGCCTCGTGCTGCCAGCGGCCATGCACAGAGTCGAAATTGAGCAGGTGCGCATGGGCGGCCGCATCGCCGGCCGGATCGTTGATCTGCACGAAATCCAGCTCCGGCCAATCCCAGGCCGCACGCAGGGCCAGGCGACCGATGCGGCCGAAACCGTTGATGCCTACTTTTATGCTCATGGATGACTCGCTCCTGAAATGATGGATCAGAGATTGCGCGGCGCGAACATGATGATCGCCATGCCCAGCAACGCCACGGCGCAGCCGAGCAGGTCCCACCCGGTGGGGCGAACCCCGTCGACCAGCCACAGCCAGACCAGTGCGACAGCGACGTAAACGCCACCGTAGGCGGCGTAGACCCGCCCGGCGGCGGTGGGGTGCAGTGACAGCAGCCAGGCGAACAGCGCCAGGGAAAGCGCCGCCGGAACCAGCAACCAGATACTCTTGCCTTGTTTCAGCCAGAGGTACGGCAGATAACAGCCAACGATCTCCGCTATCGCGGTAATGACGAACAAGCCGAGCGTATTCAGCATGAGAGGCCCGTCATGCGCCGAAGCGTTCGATCCAGCCGACATGCGCCGGATGCTGGATAGCCTTGGGGCGAAGCGCCTGGACGCAGGCGATGGCGGTCGCGCGCGGCACTTCGCGGTCGACCAGGATGCGTGCTGCGATCAGTCCGGTACGACCTGAACCACCCTTGCAGTGAATGGCGACGCGCTTGCCGGCATCCAGCAACTCATGGATCCGAGCTGCCGCCCCTTCCCAGGCTCGATCGAAGTCCGCCAGCGGCACCTGTTCGTCGGCCACGGGCAGGTGAAACCACTCGAGGTCGCGTTCGGCACAGAGTTGCGGCAGCTGGCTCGCGTCGTTACGGGCCAGTTCTTCGGCGGGCATCAAGGTGATCACTGCTTCGGCACCAGCCGCCTGCAGCGTGGCCAGCGCCTCGTCGAGGCTGCTGCCCTTGCTGCCGGGACACGGCGTGAAGATCAGCTGACCGGCACAGCCGGGTACATCGAGGATGTCGTAGGGATGGGACACGCGGGCGATTCCTGGAAGTCAGATTGAGCGTTGATTGACGCGACGGGACAGCGCTTCGGCCGACTCCTTGCGTTCCGAATAACGGTCGACCAGGTAATCGGCGCGACCGCGTACCAGCAGGGTGAACTTGATCAGCTCCTCCATCACATCCACCACGCGGTCGTAATAGGCCGAGGGCTTCATACGCCCTGCCTCGTCGAACTCGAGATAGGCCTTGGCCACTGAGGACTGGTTGGGGATGGTGAGCATGCGCATCCAGCGACCCAGCACGCGCATCTGATTGAGCGCATTGAATGACTGCGAGCCGCCGCTGACCTGCATGATCGCCAGCGTCTTGCCCTGAGTCGGGCGCAGCGCGCCCATGGCCAGCGGCACCCAGTCGATCTGGGCCTTGAACACTGCGCTCATCGAGCCATGCCGTTCCGGCGAGCACCACACCTGCCCCTCCGACCACTGCATCAGATCGCGCAGTTCCTGGACCTTCGGATGGCTGTCAGGTGCATCGTCCGGCAGTGGCAATCCGGATGGATTGAAGATGCGCGTCTCGGCACCGAAACGCTCCAGCAGCCGCGCCGCTTCCTGAACCAGCAAGCGACTGTAGGAGCGCTCCCGGTTGGAGCCATAGAGCAGCAGGATGCGCGGCTTGTGCGCAGGCCCGTCTGGGAGGCCCAGCTTGGCGAGATCCGGTAGATCGAGCAGCGCTGGATCGATGTTGGGTAGGTCGTCGTGCATGGGGTAATCCTGAAAATTGTGGCGAGTGAACGATGCGATTCAGCCACACACCGTCGCCCGCTCGGGACGATTGCGCATGCGCTCCAGACGCTGCACGTTGTCGCTCAGCCAGTTCTTGTTGGCAGCCAGAATCGGTTGCAGCATGTCCGTGACCCAGTCAGGCAGATGCGGATGGAGACGGTAATAGACCCACTGTCCCTGACGGCGATCTTCCAGCATGCCGCAGCTGCGCAGCATCGCCAGGTGACGGGAAATTTTCGGCTGGCTTTCATCCAGCGCGCAGGTCAGCTCGCACACGCACAACTCGCCTTCGCGGGCGATGAGCAAGGCGATGCGCACGCGAGTCTCGTCAGCCAGGCATTTGAATACGGTGGTAGGTGTCAGGTGCTCGATCACGAAAATACCCTTCTGACGCTTGCCGATCGGTTGATGATCGCGAAACGTATGCGTCGGCGAATATATTGCTTAACGCATATGCGAGTAAAGCGCAGGTTGCGCACAGGTACTGAAGGCACCCCCTGGCGTGGCGAATTTGCTCGGCGTAATGCAATCCGCGTATATTCCCAAGTTCGTATATAAGGCGAACCGAATGTCTTGGATGAAAGTCTGCTGATGTCAGCCCCCCATGTGCTCGATGTGATCATCATCGGCGCCGGGCAGTCGGCCCTGGCGACCGCGTACTTCATGCGGCGTACGGCGCTTTCCTACCTGCTGCTGGACGATCAACCCGCCCCGGGTGGCGCCTGGCTCCACGCCTGGAATTCGTTGAGGCTGTTCTCACCGGCGGCCTGGAGTTCGACCGCCGGCTGGCCGATGCCCACCCCCGTCGAACCGGGCAATCCGTCGCGCGACGATGTGATCGACTACCTGCAACGCTACGAGACCCGCTACAGCTTTCCCATTCAGCGCCCGGTTCATGTCGATGCGATCAGCCGCGTAGACGATCTATGGCAGGTTCAGGCCGGCGATCGGCGCTGGCTGGCCCGGGCAGTAATCAGTGCGACCGGCACCTGGAGCAAGCCTTTCATTCCGGACTATCCGGGGCGCGAGGCGTTCCAGGGGCTGCAATTGCATTCAGCGTACTACCGGGACCCTGCGCCCTTCTCCGGCAAGCGCGTGATGGTGGTCGGCGGCGGCAATTCCGCCGCGCAGATCCTGGCGGAACTCTCGAAGGTCGGCGAAACCATATGGGTCACTCAGGACCCACCGGCATTCCTTCCCGATGAGGTCGATGGTCGCGTGCTGTTCGAGCGTGCAACCGCGCGCTGGAAGGCTCAGCAGGAGGGCCGCAGCGTCGATGACCTGCCCGGCGGCTTCGGCGATATCGTCATGGTGCCCTCGGTGCTCGACGCGCGGGAACGTGGCGTGCTGGTAGCGCAACCGCCGTTTGTGCGCTTGCACGAAACTGCCGTCGAATGGGCGGACGGCCGTCAGACTCGCCTCGATGCGGTGGTCTGGTGCACCGGCTTTCGCCCGGCGCTCGATCATCTTCACCTGTGCGGGCTGGTGGAGGCCGACGGCAAGGTGCAGGTAGCAGGGACCCGAGCCGTGAAACAGCCCAATCTCTGGCTGGTCGGCTACGGCGAGTGGACCGGCACGGCATCTGCCACGCTGATCGGCGTTACGCGCAGCGCCCGAAGTACGGTCGACGAAGTGGTCGAAGCGCTGTCCGCACAATCCCGCTAGCGCGGCGACACAACCCACCACCTACAGAAAGAAAAGGTACGGTTCCAGATGTCCACTCAATGCGAAGTGACCAGCAAGCAGGCCGGGGCGCCACTGGGCTTCTTCGAGCGTTACCTCACCCTCTGGGTATTCCTCTGCATCATTGTCGGCACGCTGCTCGGGCTTGGCATGCCCGCTGCGGCACAGGCCGTGGGCGCCCTGGAAGTGGCCCACGTGAACATCCCGGTCGGCCTGCTGATCTGGGTGATGATCATCCCCATGCTGATGAAGATCGACTTCTCCGCCCTGCGGGAGGTCTACGCGCAGCGGGCGAGCATGGGCATCACGCTCTTCGTCAACTGGGCCATCAAGCCGTTCACCATGGCGCTGCTGGGCTGGCTGTTCATCAAACAGGTCTTCGCGCCCTGGCTTCCGGCCGCCGAACTGGACAGTTACATGGCCGGCTTGATCCTACTGGGCGCGGCGCCCTGCACCGCAATGGTCTTCGTATGGAGCAACCTCTGTAACGGCAACGCCAACTTCACCCTGACCCAGGTCGCACTGAACGACGTGGTGATGGTGTTCGCCTTCGCCCCGATCGTCGCACTGCTGCTCGGTGTGTCTTCGATTCCAGTGCCTTGGGACACGCTACTGCTCTCGGTAGTGATGTACATCGTCATCCCGCTGGCGATCGCCCAGATCATTCGCGCGCGCCTGCTCAAGCGCGGCGAAGAGGCATTCCACGCCGCCCTGGCAAGAGTGCAACCATTCTCCATCGTTGCGCTGCTGGCCACCCTGGTGCTGTTGTTCTCCTTCCAGGGAAAGGCCATCGTCGCCCAGCCGCTGATCATCGCCATGCTGGCCGTGCCCATCCTGCTGCAGACGCTGCTGATCGCCGGGCTGGGCTATTGGCTCAATCGCCGCTTCCAGGTGCGCCACGATGTGGCCGGGCCGTCGACCATGATCGGCGCCTCGAATTTCTTCGAGCTGGCGGTGGCCGTCGCCATCGTGCTCTACGGCTTCAACTCAGGTGCCGCACTGGCCACGGTGGTCGGCGTGCTGATCGAGGTGCCGGTGATGCTCTGGCTGGTGCGCAGCGTCAATCGCAGCCGCGACTGGTACAACCGCGCGCTGACGGCTAACCGAACATAGCCCTGCGCTTACCCTCCTCGCTTAACTACTGGCACCTTCATGTGCTTTTCCACGCTGACAGGAGTGCCAATCGTCGAAGGCCTTCGGAGCACTGGCGATTTTGCTCGCCGGCCCTGCGCTGCCCCTGCCGAACATGCTGGTGATTCACACGGTGCGGCGCACCCAAAAAAGAGGTGGTGTACTGCACGTTGGTGGTGGTCTATGCACCACTGATGTGAGGACGACGATAAACGGTTCCGGCTGTGCCAAGTGCCAGTAGCTCATTGCCAATACCGAAGCAGTGGCACGTCGCCTCGGTCTGGAATATCAGCTTGAGATGCCCGGGGGGCATGCGCACGCCGGCGCCCCTCTTCGAGGACAAGGTGCCCAGCAGCGACGAACTCCAGCAGCTGCTGGGCTGAACCTAGAACCGGGCCTCGCACATCGCATCATTTGATGCATTTAACGGCACGGAACCCTCCTGCACGGTTCGCGGCCTCATAAACTGAGCCATCAGGAGAAATGTGAAGTGTCCGATTCGATGACTTACCTGGCCATCGCAGCCGCGGTGGCGCTCATCGCGCTGAACTTGCTGGCGATCATCAGCGTGTTCAAAAGCGAGCGAAGCGTGGGCGCAAAGGCGCTCTGGGCGATCGGTATCGCCCTCTTCCCAGTACTGGGCCTGCTGTTCTGGCTGCTGGTTGGCGTTCGCCGCGTCCGCTGATCAGGGTTTCTGACCCAGCAGGTACAGCGCTCGTCCCAGTACGCGTACCGAATCGGCGTGCTTGCCGGCCTGATGCAACTGCTCACCTTCGGCGCGCAGTTCGCGCACCTGCTGCAGGGTGGCCGCGTCTTTCGGTGGGTTGGTCTTGAGCAGTTCGTCGATCTTGGCCATGTCCATGGGGCAATGCATCGCCAGCAGTGGCGAGCTGAACAGAATCGCGAAGGCAAAGGCTGAGAGGCGTCGCATGGCTATTCTCCTGAGCGAGATGCGCCCATGCAGTATAGATAGCAGCGGCGGAATCGCTTGCCGCCACTCACTGGCAGTACCGGTGGCCGCGCGTCCTGGGACGCAAAAGAAAAAGCCCCAAGCAACGAATTGCTTGGGGCTCTTCAATATGGAGGCCGATGTCGGAATCGAACCGGCGTACACGGATTTGCAATCCGCTGCATAACCACTCTGCCAACCGGCCTCAAAACGAAGGCGCCGCATGATTTCTGCGGCGCGATCTTACAAACTGGAGCGGGAAACGAGACTCGAACTCGCGACCCCGACCTTGGCAAGGTCGTGCTCTACCAACTGAGCTATTCCCGCGTTGTCTTGGTGACGGGCGCCATTCTATACGATCGAAAGCTGCCGTCAACCCTTTGATTAAAAAAGTTTTTATTTCTTTTCCGTAGTGCTCAGGTGCGGCCAGGCAGCCATCAGGTAATTGATCATCGACCACAGCGTCAACCCTGCCGCGACGATGAGCAATGCGTACCCCATGCCGACCCATATTGTCGGCTGCGGCGGATTGGCCAGCAGGATCACCAGCGCCACCATCTGCGCCGCGGTCTTCCATTTGCCGAGATTCGACACCGCGACCTGTGCGCGGGCACCGAGCTCGGCCATCCACTCCCGCAGTGCCGAGACGACGATCTCGCGGCCGATGATGATGGCGGCTGGCAGTGTCAGCCAGAGGTTGGAATGCTCTTCCACCAGCAGCACCAGGGCGACCGCCACCATCAGCTTGTCGGCGACAGGGTCGAGAAAGGCGCCGAACGGCGTGCTCTGCTCCAGCCGGCGCGCCAGATAGCCATCGAGCCAATCGGTAAGCGCCGCGATGGTGAACACGGCACTGGCGGCCAGGTAGCTCCAGTAGAACGGGAGATAGAAAAGCAGGATGAAGATGGGTATCAGCAGCACGCGCAGAACGGTGAGCAGGTTCGGGATATTCATCGGTACCACTGATCGGCGGAATTCGGGGGACAGTTTACTCACTGTGCAGAGCCGCATAAATCGACTCGGCCAGCTTTTTACTGATGCCGGGCGCCTTGGCGATCTCGTCGAGGCTGGCCCTGCACAGTTCCTGAAGACCGCCGAAATGCGTGAGCAGTTCGCGGCGGCGTTTGGGTCCGATGCCCGGAACGTCCTCCAGCGTCGAAGTGCGCCGGGCTTTTCCGCGGCGAGCGCGATGGCCGGTGATGGCGAAACGATGCGCTTCGTCGCGCACCTGCTGGATGAGGTGCAGCGCAGGCGAGTCGGCCGGCAGCGTGAACTCATGCGCGGCGTCGTTCAGATAGAGAGTTTCCAGGCCCGGCTTGCGGGTGACCCCCTTGGCCACGCCAAGCAGGATGAGTTCCGGCACGGCCAGTTCCTCCAGCACCTCGCGGGCCATATTGAGCTGACCCTTGCCACCGTCGACCAGCAGGATGTCCGGTAGCTTGCCCTCGCCCTCTGCCGCCTTGCGAAAACGCCGGGAAAGCGCCTGATGCATCGCTGCATAGTCGTCGCCAGCGGTCACGCCCTCGATGTTGTAGCGCCGATAATCGGATTTCAGCGGGCCTTCGGGGCCGAACACCACGCAGGAGGCGACGGTCGCTTCACCGCTGGAATGACTGATGTCGAAACACTCCAGCCGCATCGGCGGCTCATCGAGTTCCAGCGCTTCGGCCAGCGCCTCGAAGCGCGCCGACAGATGCTGACGATTGGCCAGCCGCGCGCCCAGGGCCTGCTCGGCGTTGGTCAGCGCCAGTTGCTGCCAGCGCGCCCGCGTCGCGCGTACGCGATGGGTGATGGTAAGTTCCACGCCGCGCAGCTCGGAAATGGCGTCGATCAGCGTGGCGAAATCCTCGTGCACGGCATTGACGATCAGCTCGCTCGGCAGGTCGCGTTCCGTAGCGCCAAGGTAGTACTGCTCCAGAAAGGCCTGCAGCACCTCGCTGACACTTTCCTCGATGGCCACCTGCGGAAAGAAGTTCTTGCTGCCCAGCACGCGGCCGCCACGTACGGTGATCAGGTGCACGCAAGCGCCGCCTGGGCTGACCACTGCGGCGACGATATCCACGTTGCCCGAACCACCTTCCATGCTCTGCTGATCCTGCACACGGCGCAGGATGCCGATCTGGTCGCGAATCTCGGCGGCGCGCTCGAAGTCCAGGTTCATCGCCGCCTTTTCCATGTTGCGCGACAGTTCCTCGGCCAGGGCGTTGCTGCGGCCCTCGAGGAACATCACCGAGTGACGCACGTCTTCGGCGTACTCCTGCGGATCGACCAGCTTCACGCAAGGCGCCTTGCAGCGCTTGATCTGGTACTGCAGGCAGGGTCGGGTGCGGTTGCGGAAATAGCTGTCCTCGCATTGCCGCACGAAGAAGGCCTTCTGCAGCAGGCTCAGGCTTTCGCGAATAGCTCCGGCGCTCGGATAGGGGCCGAAATAGCGCCCGGGTTCCTTCTTGGCACCGCGATGGATGCTCAACCGGGGAAACTCGCCGGCCGAGAGGAAGACATAGGGATAGGACTTGTCGTCGCGCAGCAGGATGTTATACGGCGGCCGCCACTGCTTGATCAGCGTCTGCTCAAGCAGCAGCGCCTCGGTTTCGTTGGCGGTGATGGTGGTCTCGACCTGCGCGATCTTGGCCACCAGCGCAGCGGTCTTGGGTGCCTGCCCGGTCTTGCGGAAATAGCTGGCCAGGCGCTTTTTCAGGTTCTTCGCCTTGCCGACATAGAGCAGCTTGGCCTGCGCGTCGAACATGCGATAGACGCCCGGCCGGCCGCTGCAGGCGGCCAGGAACGCCGAGGAATCGAAGGCTTCTGTCATCAGTTGACGGTGTCGACCATCCCGTGGCGGACCGCCAGCAGGGCCAGCTCGACATCACTGGTGATCGACAGCTTTTCGAAGATGCGATAGCGGTAGGTGTTCACCGTTTTCGGCGACAGGCAGAGCTTGTCGGAGATGCTCTGCACCTTCTGACAATTGGCGATCATCAGCGCGATCTGGATTTCCCGTTCGGAAAGCAGATCGAACGGCGATTCGCTGAGCTGGGGCTGGAACGACTTGAGCGCCAGCTGTTGGGCAATCTGCGGGCTGATGTAGCGTTGGCCGCCGAACACCATGCGAATGGCCTGCACCATCTCTTCCAGGGCCGCGCCCTTGGTCAGATAACCCGCCGCCCCGGCCTGCAGCAGCCGCGTAGGGAACGGATCTTCTTCGCAGATGGTAACGGCAATGACCTTGAGGTCAGGGTAGCTGCGCAGCAGCTTTCGGGTCGCCTCCAGGCCACCGATGCCCGGCATCTTGACGTCCATCAGCACCACATCGGGCTTGAGTTCCCGAGCCTTGCGGATCGCGTCTTCACCGGAATCCGCCTGACCTATCACCTGAAGGCCGGAGATGTCCGCCAGCATGCGACTGATGCCCGTACGAACCAGATCGTGGTCATCGACCACCAGCACCCTAATCAAGCAGACACCTCATTGACCGTATTGAAAGCTGGCTTGGCTGCTCGCTTTTTCAGGAGCGAACTCTACCAAAAAAATCATCGACCGGACCGATCAAGACGCCGCTAACTGATCGAGATCAGTAGTCGGCCGCAGCAGCCGACGAACTGCATGCTGAACGCCGATGGACGGTCAAAGTCTCAACCCCTGAGGCTTTCGCTCAGGATTCCCATGCTCACATTCATTGCCGCTCTGGTGCTGACGCTGACCCACTTGGCGGCAGGCAGGCTGAGCAAGCTGCACAGCCTGCCCCGCAGCCGCTGGTTATCGATGGCCGGTGGCGTGGCAGTGGCCTACGTATTCGTTCACCTGTTACCTGAGCTGGCACAGGGCCAGCAGGTCATGGAGGATAGCGGTTTTCACCCGCTGCGCTACCTCGAACATCATGCCTACCTGCTGGCATTGATCGGCCTGGCCGGCTTCTACGGGCTGGAGCGGCTGATCAAGTCTCACCGTAGCGAGCGTTCCGACGACGAGCCAACTCATGCCGGCGTGTTCTGGCTGCATATCGCCGCCTTCGGCGGATACAACGCACTGATCGGCTACATCCTCGCCAACCGCGATCCGGCGCAGACCCTGGAGCTGATCTGGTACAGCGTCGCCATGGCGTTGCATTTCATGGTCAACGATGTCGCCCTTCAGCACGACCATCAGCAGCTGTTCGCCCGCAGCGGCCGCTGGATCCTGGCGGCCGCCACGCTGGTCGGCTGGGCGGTCGGCGCAACCACAGAGCTGTCCGAGTTGGGCGTATCGGCCGTGACCGCCTTTATTGCAGGGGCGATCATCCTCAATGTGCTCAAGGAAGAACTGCCTTCCGAGCGCAACAGCCGTTTCGGCGCGTTCCTCCTCGGGTCGCTGGGCTATTCGGGGCTGCTATTGCTGCTGTAGCCCGGCTGCGCGGCTCCCACCGGGCTTGCGCATCAGCCGATAGATGGCCGGAATCACGAACAGCGACAGCAACGGCGCGCTGAGCATGCCTCCGACCATCGGCGCGGCGATACGGCTCATCACCTCGCTGCCGGTACCGGCGCCGAGCAGGATCGGCAGCAGCCCGGCGACGATCACCGCCACGGTCATTGCCTTGGGCCGCACACGCTGCACTGCGCCCTCACGGATGGCCTCGCACAGCGCCGCCTCGTCGAGAAGCCCCTTTTGCTGCTGCTCGGTCCAGGCGTTCTTCAGATAGAGCAGCATGATCACGCCGAACTCCGCGGCGACGCCAGCCAGCGCGATGAAGCCAACGCCCGTGGCCACCGACAGGTTGTAGCCCATCAGGTAGAGGAACCAGACACCTCCGGTCAGCGCGAACGGCAGCGTGAGCATGATCAGCAGCGCCTCGTCCAGACGGCCGAACGTCAGGTAGAGCAGCACGAAGATGATGAGCAGCGTGGCCGGCACCACCAGCTTGAGCCGCTCGTTGGCGCGTTCGAGGAATTCGAATTGCCCCGAGTAACTCAGGCTCATGCCCGGCAGCAGGCTGACCTCGGCGGCGACGGCCCGGCGCAGGTCGGCAACCACCGAGGCGATGTCGCGGTCACGCACATCGACGTACACCCAGCCGGCCAGCCGCGCGTTCTCGCTGCGCAGCATCGGCGGGCCGTCGCTGACGCGCACTCGCGCCACACTGCCGAGGGTAACCTGGCTGCCCAACGGGGTGAGAATCGGCAGTTGCTCGAGCGCCTGCGGGGTGTCGCGCCATTCACGCGGGTAGCGCACGCTGATCGGGTAGCGCGCCAGCCCTTCCACGGTTTCGCCGACGGTCTCGCCGCCGATGGCGCTGGCCACGATGGACTGCACGTCGGCAATGTTCAGCCCGTAGCGCGCCGCGTCGCGTCGGTCGATGTCGATATCGATGTAGCGCCCGCCGACAAGCCGTTCGGCCAGCGCCGAGCTTACCCCCGGCACCTGCTTGGCCACGGCTTCCACCTGCTGGCTGACACGGTCGACCTCCTCCAGGTTGGCACCGGCGATCTTCACCCCGATGGGACTCTTGATGCCGGTGGCGAGCATGTCGATGCGGTTGCGGATTGGCGGAATCCAGATGTTGGTCAGCCCCGGCACTTGCACGGCGCGGTCCAGCTCCTCGACCAGTTTCTCCGGGGTCATCCCGGCACGCCACTGCTCGCGCGGTTTGAAACGGATGGTGGTCTCGAACATCTCCAGCGGCGCCGGATCGGTGGCCGACTCGGCGCGCCCGGCCTTGCCGAACACCGTCTCGACCTCCGGCACCGTGCGGATCATCCGGTCGGTCTGCTGTAGCAGCTGCACGGCCTTCTGCGCGGACAGCCCCGGCAGTGCAGAAGGCATGTAGAGCAGGTCGCCCTCGTCCATCGGTGGCAGGAACTCGCCGCCCAACCGGGAGACAGGCCACAGCGTGGTGGCCAGCACCAGCAGCGCCACCACGATGGTCGACTTCGGGTGCGCCAGAACCGCTTCCAGCGCCGGACGATACAGCTGGATCAGCCCGCGGTTGAGCGGATTGCGCGTCTCGTCCGGCAGCCGGCCGCGGATCCAGTAGCCCATCAGCACGGGCACCAGGGTCACCGATAGCCCCGCGGCGGCGGCCATCGCGTAGGTCTTGGTGAAGGCCAGCGGGCCGAACAACCGGCCTTCCTGGGCTTCGAGGGTAAACACCGGGATGAACGACAGGGTGATAATCAGCAGGCAGAAGAACAGTGCCGGCCCGACCTCCTGCGCCGCCCGGGTCATCACCTGCCAGTGCTCGTCGCCCTCCAGCACCTGGCCGGGATTGGCATGCCGCCAGGCCTCGGCCTTCTTGTGGGCGTTCTCGATCATCACCACCGCGGCATCGACCATTGCGCCGATGGCGATGGCGATGCCGCCCAGCGACATGATGTTCGCGTTGATGCCCTGATAGCGCATGACCGCAAAGGCGATCAGCACGCCGATCGGCAGCGAGACGATGGCCACCAGCGACGAGCGCAAGTGCCAAAGGAACAGCCCGCAGACCAGCGCGACGACGATGAACTCCTCCAGCAGCTTGAAGCTGAGGTTCTTCACGGCGCGGTCGATCAGCTGGCTGCGGTCGTAGGTGGTAATGATTTCGACGCCCGCAGGCAGGCTCCCCTTCAGCTCGTCGAGCCTGGCGTGCACGGCGGCCAGCGTTTCCCGCGCGTTCTTGCCGCTGCGCAGGATCACCACGCCGCCGACGGTCTCGCCCTCCCCGTCCAGCTCAGCGATGCCTCGGCGCATCTCCGGGCCGAGCTGGACGTGCGCGACATCGCCCAGGCTCGTCGGCACGCCGGCAGCGCTGAGCTGCAGCGGGATGCTGCGAAAATCCTCGAGCGTTTGCAGATAGCCCGAGGCACGCACCATGTACTCGGTCTCGGCCAGCTCAAGCACGGCGCCGCCTGTCTCCTGATTGGCCATCTCGATCGCCTGGATCACCTGCGCCTGGGTCACACCCAGGCTGGCCATCTTCAGCGGGTCGAGCACCACCTGGTACTGCTTGACCATGCCACCGATGGTGGCCACCTCGGCAACGTTGGGCAGGGTGATCAGCTCGTACTTGAGGAACCAGTCCTGCAGGCTGCGCAGTTGCGCCAGGTCATGTGCGCCACTGCGGTCGATCAGCGCGTACTGGTAGATCCAGCCGACGCCAGTGGCGTCCGGGCCCAGCGATGGCTTGGCCGCGGCCGGCAGCCGACTCTGCACCTGGCTGAGATATTCCAGTACCCGCGAGCGCGCCCAGTAGAGATCGGTACCGTCCTCGAACAGCACATAGACGAAGCTGTCACCGAAGAACGAATAGCCGCGCACGGTCTTCGCTCCCGGTACCGAGAGCATGGTGGTGGTCAGCGGATAGCTCACCTGGTTCTCGACAATCTGCGGCGCCTGCCCCGGATACGCCGTGCGGATGATCACCTGCACGTCGGAAAGGTCCGGCAGGGCGTCGATCGGCGTGGTACGCACCGCCCAGATGCCCACCGCGCTCATCAACAGCGTGGTCAGCAACACCAGAAAACGATTGAGCACGGACCAGCGAATCAGCGCGGCGATCATGGCTGCTGCTCCAATAGCTGCAGGCGCTCGATCAGCAGCCCCTGGTCGGTCTCGCGCACCGCGAAACGGATGCGGGCCTGCGGCTGTACCCCCTGCAGCAGTGCGACGTCGGCCACCGAGAAGCGCATGGTCATGCCAGGCATGCCCAGGGTGTTGAACGGCCCGTGGGCGATCCTCAGCTGCTCGCCGTCCAAACTCAGCACTCTTCCCTCGGCCTCATGCAGCGCGGGCGCCGGCTGGACAGCACCGTGCACGTGGCCGTGCGCGGCAGCATCGACGACCGGCGCCGCAACGATACCGCGCAGGCTGGCTTCGGAATCGAGCAGGAACTGCCCTGAGGCGACCACCTGCTGGCCTTCCTCGAGGCCGCGCAGGATCGCCGTGTGGCTGCCGCTCTCGCGGCCCGTCTCGACCTCCACCGGGCGGTAGCGTCCGCCGGCTTCGGCGAGCATCACCAGCGCGCGGCGGCCGGTGCGGATCACCGCCTCGCTGGGCACCAGCAGCACCGCGGCAGTCTCGCTGCCGGCCAGCGTCACCTGTGCGGTCAGCCCGGGGCGCAGGCGCCCCTCCGGATTGGGCAATTGCACCCGCACGCGCAGGGTGCGGCTGGCCGCGCTGGCCTCCGGCAGCACCGCGCTCACCTCGCCTTCGATGACCTGGCCCGGCAGCGCCGGCAGGCGTGCTGCGGCCTGCTGTCCAACCTGGATGCCTGCACTCTGCGCTTCCGGCACCGCGACCTCGAGCCAGACGCTGTCCAGCCCATTGATTCGCGCCAGGGGCGCTCCGGCTGCCAGTGTCATGCCCTCGCGCACCTCGAGCTCCTGCAGCACGCCGGCCAGCGGTGCGTTCACGCTGATGGTCGCGTCGATCTTGCCGCTACGCTCGAGCCGGCTGATCGTCGAGGTTGGCATCCCGGCCAGGCGCAGGCGCTGGCGGGCGGCGTCCAGCAGCGCAGCGTCGCCGGCACGGCGCAGCGCCAGATATTCCTCCTGCGCGGCGGCCCACTCGGGGATCAACAGATCCGCCAGTGGCGCACCCTTTTCGATCAGGTCGCCCGGTGCATGGCGGTAGACGCGCTCGACGAAGCCGCCGGCGCGCGTCTGCACCAGCGCCACGTCGCGGGCGTTGTATTCGAGCACGCCCACTGCATCGATGCGGCTTGCGAGCGGACCACGCCTGACCGTGGCCAGGCGCACGCCGAGATTCTGGGTGACGCCGGCGTCGATGCTGATGGCCGCCGCGTCACCGTCCTGGTTGGCGTAGCGCGGCACCAGATCCATGTCCATGAAGGGGGATTTGCCGGGCCTGTCGAAGCGATGCTGAGGAACCATCGGGTCGTACCAATAGAGCACCTGGGCATGGCTGCCGGCTTCGGATGTCGACCCGTGCGCTGCCATGTCGCCGTATTGGCGGGCGAACCAGTAACCCCCTCCCACCCCGACCGCGATCGCCACGCCGAGCAGCGTGATGCTTGCAAGAACAGTACGGCTCATTTGGCTTCTCCGTAGGCGAGGTGCAGACGGGTCCGGGCGATGGCCTCCAGCCCTTGCAGGTCGATGTGCTTCAGACGGGCTTCGATCAGCTCGTTGCGTGCGGCGAGCAGCGCATCCAGATCGCCGCGGCCGGCGCGGTAGCTGCTCATCGCCAACTCGACCTTCTCGCGAGCCAGCGGCAGTTGCAGCTCGCCACTGCGCGCCAGCGCGCGCTGCAGCCGCGCCAGCTCGGCGAGCTCGGCCTCCAGTTGCTCGGCAATCTCGCGCGCCACGGCCTCGCGCTCGGCCTCCAACCGGTTGAGCTCGGCGTGGCGTGCGGCGATCCGCGGGTTCTGCCGGCTGCGCTGGAATACCGGCAGGTCGAAGCTGAATTCCAGGTTGAGCATGTCGCCGAATTCGCGACCACGCTTGAGGTAGGCGACCTCCCAGGTCCAGTCACCCCTCTTCTCAGCGGTGGCCTCGCGGATGCGCGCCTGGGCTTCGCGGGCCATCGGGGCAAAGGCGCTGAGTTGCGGATGCCGCTCGAACTGATGGAGCAGCGTCTGGCGCTCGATGGGCCAGCTGGGCAACTCGCCGCTCAGCGGCTGATTGCCCTCGGCGCCAACCCAGCGCAGCAGTGCGGCGCGGGCCAGGCGGCGCTGCTGCTCCAGCTCATCCTGGCGTTCGGCGAGCTGGGCCGCCTCCTGGCGCGCCGCGACCTGGTCGGTCAGCTGACCACGTCCACCGGCGAGGCGCGCGCGAACCGCCTCGGCGAGCAGGCGATTCTCAGCCCGCAGCTCGCCAAACAGGTGCAGCTTGCGTTCCACCGCGTGGCTGGCGATCCACGCCTGGGCCGTGACCAGGCGCACCTTCAGCGCCTCGATCTCGCGTGCAGCCTCGGCGCGGCCGATTGCGGCATGGGCGACGTCGGCGCGTGCCCGACGCTTTTCGCGGTTGGGCATCTCCTGCATCAGGCCGACCATGCGCATGGTCATGCCATCGTCGTTGAGGCTCCAGCGCTCGGAGCCCTCGATAGGCAGGCTCTGTACGCCAAGCAGCAGTTTCGGGTCGGGCAGTTCGCCGGCGGCAATGGCTTCGCTGCGCACGGCCTGCACGCGGGCCGCCTCGGCACTCAGCGACGGCGCGTGCTGGCCGGCCAGACGCAGCGCCTCGTCGAAGGTCAGGCCGGTAGCCGTGCCGGGCAGCCAAAAGGCGAACAAGGGAAGCACGACCAGCAGCGCTCGGCCCATGCGAAAGAATCGGATCATCATGGCGAGATTCCTCGGTGTCCTGCACACCGCAGGCGGCATGCATCTGGCGCTCAGCGCGCGGGCGCAGAGCGAGTCAGGGTGGCGAAGGAATCAGTGACGCGGCGGACGCCAGACGTCGGCGCCGGAACGGGCGGGAAGGAACTCGAGATAGGCGGCGCCGAGCAGCGGAGGCGCAGCGTTCAACGCCGGCCTGGCGAGCATCGTCACAAGCGGGCTGCCGGTCTTGCACTGGTGCCCGCCGTCGCACAGCGGATTGCTCTGGTGCGCGTGGCCGTCTTCATCCGGCGCGACCGCCATATGGCCGGAGTGCTCGGCCGCCTGGGCATCTTTCTGCATCTGACACGGCAGCGCGCTCAGCGGCGACGCCGCCATCCCGTTCAGGGGAAGCGCGAGGCTGAGCAGCAGGACGAGCAAGAGACGCAGGTAGGCTTTCATGGACCGCAGTCTAGCCGGCAGCCCAGAGGGAAAAACTTGACCAAGATCGGGTTCAGCTCGCTTCCAGCCCCACCGCGGATGAATTGCCTGCGAGCAGATGGCTGAGTACCGAGCGCATCTTGCCGGGCTTGACCGGCTTGTTCAGCACCGGCACACCACAGCCCTGCAACTGCTGACGGCACTCGTCGCTGCGATCAGCGGTGATCATCACCACCGGCAGCGCCTGGCCGAACCGTTCGCGCACCGTCAACACCACATCCCAGCCGGTAAGGCCGCCGTCCAGGTGGTAATCGGCGAGGACCGCATCTGGTGCCCGTCCGTCCAGCGCAAGCAGGGCGCTCTGCGTGTCGGTAGCCGTGAGCACTTCGCAACCCCACTGCTCCAGCAGCGCGGTCATGCTCAATAGAATGCTCTCCTCGTTGTCGATCACCAGCAGCCGTCGCCCTGGCAGCGGATCGCCCAACTGCGGCAGGCTCACTGGCGTGGCGATGCGCTCGCGCGGCGAGGCGTCGGCCAGCGGGACGTCGATGCTGAACACCGAGCCACGGCCCGGTCGTGAACGCACCAGCACAGGGTAGTCGAGCATGTTGGCAATACGATCGACGATCGCCAGCCCCAGCCCCACCCCGCTGCGTTTGGTCGATCTGCCGATGCCCAGCTGATTGAACTCGAGGAAGATCGCCTGCAACTCTTCGGGGGGGATTCCCCTTCCGGTGTCCCAGACCTCGATGCGCAGCGCGCCGGCATGTTTGCGTGCGCCGATCAGCACACCGCCGCTGTCGGTATAGCGGCAGGCGTTGCTGAGGAAATTGCGCAGAATCCGTGTCAGCAGGCGGAAGTCCGTTCTAACGGCGAAGCGCGGAACGTGGTGCTTCAAGCGAAGCCCGGCGGCAGCGGCCACCGGTTGGAATTCGGAAACCAGCGGCAACAGGACATCGTCCAGCGTGTAGATGTCGATGTCCGGTTTGATGGCCGCCTGGTCGAGCTTGGAAATATCGAGCAGGTCGGTCAGCAGATCCTCGGCGCCCTCCAGCGCCTGGTGCGCACGCTCGACCAGATGGCGCTCGCCTTGCGGCAGGGCACGCTCGCGCAGCGTCGAGATGAGCAACCGCGCAGCGTTGAGCGGCTGCAGCAGGTCGTGGCTGGCAGCAGCGAGATACTTGTCCTTGCTGAGGTTGGCGGCCTCCGCCGCATCTCGCGCCTCGCGCAGTTCGCAGGTGCGCTCGGCGACGCGACGCTCCAGCTCCTCATTGAGCTGCAACAGGCGCAGCTGGGCGAGCTTGCGCTCGGTGACGTCGGCGACGAAGCCTTCCACCAGGCCGTCCTCGTCCGGTTTG
The DNA here is from genome assembly GCF_000219605.1 of Stutzerimonas stutzeri. Classification (NCBI taxonomy): domain Bacteria; kingdom Pseudomonadati; phylum Pseudomonadota; class Gammaproteobacteria; order Pseudomonadales; family Pseudomonadaceae; genus Stutzerimonas; species Stutzerimonas stutzeri. Next base: position 2,091,064 of record NC_015740.1, on the reverse strand, counting down.
AGCAGCAGGTTCATCACCACGTAGATGGCGCTGCCATCCTTGCGGCGCAGGCGTGTTTCGTAACCGAACAGCCCGTGCTGCTGGCTCAGGGTGTGGCGGATCTGCCGCAGCTCGTCCTCGCCGCCGATGAACAGATGGTGTGACAGATCGGTCAGCGCCCAGAGCGCCTCTTCCGGACCTTCATAGCCAAGCATTCGCGCCAGCGCCGGATTGGCTGCGCGGATGCCTTCCTGCAGGCTGGCCTGGAAGATGCCATGCACCGCATGCTCGAACAGCCATTTGTAGCGATTGCGTTCGGCTTCCAGCTCTTCCAGGCGTGCCAGCAGCTCGGGGTAGTGGCTCTTGCGTGCCGAATGACTGCCGAAGCCGAGCAGTTGCGTCAGTGCCTGATGCTGATCATCAGAGGGCTTCGGCATAGACCACCTCGACGTCCCGCTGCGTCGACGAGCGTGGATTGGTCAGGATGCAGGGGTCCTGCATGGCGTGTTGCGAGAGGAACGGGATATCGGAGAGGTTCACGCCGTGCAGGCTCAGGGTTTCGCGGAAGCCGATGCGCTGCTTGAGATCGATCAGATGCTGCACCAGCCGCTCGCGCACCTGTCGATGGCTCAGCCCGCGTGAATCGATGCCGAGGGTCTCGGCGACTATCCGGTAGCGATCAGGTGCAGCGTCGTAGTTGAAGGCCACCACATGCTCGACCAGCACGGCATTGCATACGCCGTGGGGCAGGTCCAGATAGCCGCCGAGGCTGTGGGACATGGCATGCACGGCGCCGAGGATGGCATTGGAGAAGGCCAGCCCGGCCTGCATGCTGCCGAGCATGATCTGCTCGCGCAGCGCGATGTCCGCCGGATTGGCGATCATCTGCACCAGATTGCCGTTGATCAGCCGCATGGCCTCCAGCGCGTGGGGGTCGGTCAGCGGGCCGTGGCCGGTGGAAACGAAGGCCTCGATGGCATGCACCAGCGCATCGATACCGGTGCAGGCGGAGAGAAACGGGTCCATGCTGAGCGTGGTTTCCGGATCGATCAGCGAAACATCCGGCACGGCGGCCTTGCTGACGATCGAGAACTTCATCCGCTCTTCCTGATTGGAAATGATCACGAACTGCGACACATCCGCCGAGGTGCCGGCGGTGGTGGGAATCAGGATCAACGGCGGGCTGGGCACGCGCAGGGTGTCGACGCCCTCGAATTCATAGATATGCCGCCCATGCGCGGCCACGATGCCGATGCCCTTGGCGCAATCCATCGGGCTGCCGCCGCCGACTGCAACGATCACGTTGCAGCCCTCGCTGCGATACAGCTCGGCACCGAGCATCACCTCTTCGCAGCGCGGATTGGGCGAAACGTCGGTGAACAGGCAGTGCTCGATGCCCTGTCGAGCGAGGCTGGCCTGCACATCGGCCACCCAGCCGGCCTTGACCACCCCCGGATCGGAAACCACCAGCACCTTGCGCGCGCCGAAATTGCCCGCGCAGGTGCCCACGCTATGGCGGCAGCCGGCACCAAAGATGATTTCAGGGGAGACGAACTTGCGCTGGAGGCTGATATTCGGGCTCATGACTGCGGCCTTTTTTATTTTTTGTAACAACGGGCGCAAGCCTACTGCATTGCTCAGTTAAAGCAATGCGCCTAACGGCTGGCGGCGCCATCCGTCCGGCGGAAAGAGCTACAGCAGCCCTTGGTAGAAGCGCAGCTCGCGCTCGAGCGCATCCGCCAGGTTGGCAGCCTGACGAAAGCCGTGGCGTTCGTCCGGGTAGAGACGGTACTGCACCTCGACGCCGCGCCTCTGCAATGCTGCCACCATCGATTGGGTTTGCTCGGGTAGCACCACGGCGTCCTGCCCGCCCTGCAGGAAGAGCACCGGTGCGGCGATGCGCTCGGCGTTATGCAGCGGCGCGCGCTCGCGAAAGCGCTCCGGCACCCGCTGCGGATCACCGATCAGCCAATCCAGATAGTCGCCTTCGAACTTGTGGGTGACCCGGCGCAGCGCCAGGGGGTCGCTGACGCCATACAGACTGGCGCCGCCGCGAAACAGATCGGTCGCCACCAGTGCGCTGAGGGCGGTGTAGCCGCCGGCGCTGGAGCCACGGATGAACACCCGCTGCGGATCGATAGCGCCCTGCTGCGCCAGTGCGCGGGCCGCCTGGCAGGCGTCTTCCACATCCACCACACCCCATTGCTCGCGCAGGCGTTGTCGGTAGGCCCGGCCGAACCCGCTGCTGCCGCGGTAGTTGACGTCCACCACGGCGAAGCCGCGCTGCGTCCAGAACTGGATGCGCGGGTCGAACACCGGGTAGCACGCCGACGTCGGTCCGCCATGGATGAACACCACCAGCGGTGGCAATGTACCGTGCTCGCCGCGGCAGTTCGTGTTGCGCGGCGTATAGAAGAACGCATGGGCGGTTTCACCATTGCCGGTCGGGAATCGCATGGCCTGCGGGCACGAAACCTGTGGCGCGGCAAGCGGAGTCGCTCCGCCGGCCAGAACCCGCACCGAGCCGTTGGCCCGGTCAATGGCCAGCACCGCCGGCGCGCGCTGCGTTGCACCCGCGATGCAGAACAGGTGGGTGGCGTCCGCAGTGAGCTGGCGGCAGCGGCTGAACGCACTGGCCAACTGCTGCCCGCCTCCGGCGCCGTGTTCGAACAGCCAACCGTAGCCGTCGACCATATGGGTCAACAGCAGGCCGCCGTCCGCCAGCGGCACATAGCTGCTGGTCCCCAGCTGCCAGGGCGCAGGCGCGCAGTCGAAATTACGTGTCGCCTCCGACTCCACTGCGATTAGCGGATGCAATGCCCACGCACCGTCGACCTCGGCCCAGGGCTGCCAGTAGCCCAACCGGTCACTGAGACAGATCAGCTGACCGTGTTCGGTGAAGCGCGGTTGCTGCAGCGACTCCCCACCCGCGCCGCCAGCCACGCACCTCACCGCGCCCCAGCCCCCGTCTGCCTGACGCTCGGCGACGCACAGACGGGTCGAGGTCCAGGGCTGCTCCGGGCGATCCCACTCGATCCAGGCCAACCGTCGACCATCCGGAGCCAATATGGGCGACGAGTAGAAGTCGGCCCCTTCGACGAGGATACGGCGAGCGCCGTCGGACAGCGTGAAGGCCACCAGCCGGTGCACGATACCGTTGTCTTCGCTGGACTCCTCCAGGGCGATGACGGCCGCGCCCTTGGGGTCGTACTGCAGATCACCGTAACGGCAGCCGGGACGCTCGGTCAGCGCTGCAGACAAGGATGTGGCTTCCGGGTCAGCCAGCGTTTGCAGGTAGATCTGCTGGTCCGCCTCGTTAACGAAGGCGAGCCCCTGCCCGGTAAGGCAGAACGCGCCGCCGCCGTATTCATAGACGCGACTGCGTACCGAGTAGCCGGCTGGCGTCAGGCAGCGCGCGTGGCCGGCCTGCCAGAACCACAGGCTGCAGCGACCCTCGGCGGGGTCGTACTCGATCCAGAACAACCCACCCTGCCCGGCCCGCAACTCGGCGAAGTCCCGGCTAGCGGCCGCAGCGGCTTCGGCACTCCAGTCGCTGGGCCAGAAGCCATAGGGCAGCACCTCGGCGGATGGATGAAGCATGGACGAATCGTTGCGGGGCGATTTCATACCTTGAGGATGAGCTTGGAAGCCTTCTCGTTACGATGCTGCAGCTGATCGAGGCCCAGCGCGCCGTGGTCGGCCTGATCGCGAGCCGCAAGGATCTTGCCGTGGTGTGCCGACTTGCTGCACACGGGGTCGGCATTGGCGGCATCGCCGGTGAGCATAAAGGCCTGGCAGCGGCAGCCGCCGAAGTCGCGCTCCTTCTCGTCGCAGCTGCGACAGGGTTCAGGCATCCAGTCGTAACCGCGAAACCTGTTGAAGCCGAACGAGTCTCGCCAGATGTATTCGATGCTGTGCTCGCGCACGTTCGGGAAAGTCACCGGTAACTGTCGCGCGCTATGACAGGGCAAGGCCGTGCCGTCCGGGGTGATGTCCAGGAACAGGTTGCCCCAGCCGTTCATGCAGGCCTTCGGCCGTTCCTCGTAATAATCGGGCGTGACGAAGATCAGTTTGCACGGATGGTTCTCGGCGGCGAGCTTGTCGCGCCACTCGTTGGTGATCCGCTCGGCACGTACCAGCTGCTCCTTGCTCGGTAGCAGCCCGGCGCGGTTAAGTTCGGCCCAGCCGTAGAACTGGCAGGTGGCGAGCTCGACAAAATCGGCCTCGAGCTCGACGCACAGACGAATGATCTGGTCGATGTTGTCGATGTTGTGCCGATGTGTGACGAAGTTGAGCACCATCGGATAGCCGTGTTTTTTCACCGCACGGGCCATTTCCAGCTTGTGGGCGAAAGCCTTCTGCGACCCGGCGAGCAGGTTGTTCACCTCCTCGTCCGCGGCCTGGAAGCTGATCTGGATATGGTCGAGGCCGGCATCGGCGAAGCTGGCGATCTTCTCTTCGGTAAGGCCGATGCCTGAGGTGATCAGGTTGGTGTAGTAGCCGAGCCCGCGCGCGGCGGCGATCAGCTCGGCAAGGTCCTGACGGACCAGCGGCTCGCCTCCGGAAAAGCCCAGCTGGGCCGCTCCCATCTCCCGCGCCTGGCGAAATACCTCGATCCACTCAGCCGTACTCAGCTCATCGTGGCTACGGGCGAAGTCCAGCGGATTGGAGCAGTACGGGCACTGCAGCGGACAACGATAGGTCAGCTCCGCCAGCAACCAGAGCGGCGGACCCGGCTCGTAGCCGGGTTTAGCGAAGCTCGATCCAGAACCGTTCAACGGCGACCTCCAGGAACGCGACGATATCCTCTTGAATGCCTTCGGCCTCCGGGTAGCGAGCCTGCAGGTCGGCGACGATGGCGCCCACGGTCCTTGTCCCGTCCACCTCGGTCAGCACTGCTGCGGCGCTCTCGTTGAGTTTGATCATACCTTCCGGATAGAGCAGCACGTGGCAGTTCTGCGCCGGCTCCCACTGGAAGCGGAAGCCGCGGCGAAAGGATGGAACCTGGGTCAGTTGAATTTCGCTCATCTCTTTTCTCGTCAATGGCCGGGCGGGCGTCGATCAGCCGTGGCAGTGGCGGGCCGAAGCCCAACCCTGCACGACGTGCGCCCGTCAGAAGCTGATGCCCTTGTGCCAGACCCGGTCGCGGGTGACGGTATGGTACGGCGGTCGGTCCAGCTCATAGGCCATGCTCATGGCGTCCAGCATGCTCCACAACACGTCGAGCTTGAACTGAAGGATCTCCAGCATGCGCTCCTGCGCCTCGCGGGTGCGATAGTGGTCCAGGGTGATGCGCAGGCCGTGCTCGACATCGCGGCGGGCTTCCTTCAGGCGCTTGCGGAAGTAGTCATAGCCCGACGCGTCGATCCAGGGATAGTGCTGCGGCCAGCTATCCAGCCGCGACTGGTGGATGGTCGGTGCGAACAGTTCGGTCAGCGAGCTGCTGGCTGCTTCCTGCCAGCAGGCCCGACGGGCAAAGTTCACGTAGGCATCCACTGCGAAGCGCACGCCGGGAAGCACCAGCTCCTGCGACAGCACCTGCTCACGGTCCAGACCCACGGCCTCGGCCAGCCGCAGCCAGGCTTCGATGCCACCCTCCTCACCCGGCGCGCCATCGTGGTCGATGATGCGCTGAATCCACTCGCGGCGGGTGTCGCGGTCCGGACAGTTGGCCATGATCGCTGCATCCTTCACCGGGATGCAGACCTGATAGTAGAAGCGGTTGGCGACCCAACCCTGAATCTGTTCGCGCGTCGCCTGCCCGGCATACATGGCCCGGTGGAACGGGTGATGGATATGGTAGTACTCGCCCTTGGCGCGCAGCGCCTGTTCGAATTCGGCGGGACTCATGGCTGGCAGGTTCATAACGGTTTCAGTTCCTTTCTTGTCGTTCTGCGCTCGTTCGGCCTGTGGCCGGCTGCGGCAATGTCTTGGCTTCAGAGCTCGATGTTCATGCCGTCGTAGGCGACCTCGATCCCGTGCTCGCCAAGGATCTCGCGCTCGACGGAATCCTCGTCGAGGATCGGGTTGGTGTTGTTGATATGAATGAGGATCTTGCGCACCGCCGGCATGCCGTCGAGCACCTCGATCATGCCGCCCGGGCCGCTCTGCTGCAGATGGCCCATTTCGCTGCCGAGCTTGGTGCCGACCTCGCGCACGAGCATCTCGTCATCGCGCCACAGCGTGCCGTCGACCAGCAGGCAGTCGGCCCGGCGCATGGTGGCCAGCAGCTCTTCGCTGACCTGGCCAAGCCCCGGCGCGTAGAACAGTGTGCCACCAGTGTTGCGGTCTTCGATGAGCAGACCGATGTTGTCGCCCGGGTGCGGGTCGTTGCGGTGCGGCGAATAGGGTGGCGCCGAGCTGCGCAGCGGGATCGGCGTGATATGCAGGTTCGGGCAGCAGGGAATGCTGAAGTTGCCGCTCAGGGCGACCGGGTTCCATTTCAGGCCGCCGTTCCAGTGCTCAAGCATGTTGAAGAGCGGGAAGCCGGTGGTGAGGTCCTGATGAACCATCTCGGTGCACCAGACTTCATGCGGGCAGCCTTCGCGCAGCGTCAGCAGGCCGGTGGTGTGATCGATCTGGCTGTCCAGCAGGACGATCGCACCGATGGCGGTGTCGCGGGGCGCACGGGCCGGCTGCAGGGTCGGAAAGGACTCGAGCTGGGCGCGGATGTCCGGCGACGCATTGCACAGGATCCAGTCGACACCGTTGTCGCTGATGGCGATGGACGACTGGGTACGCGCCTTGGCGTTGAGCGTGCCGGCGCGCAGGCCCGCACAGTTGGCGCAGTTGCAGTTCCACTGCGGAAAACCCCCACCCGCGGCGGAACCGAGTATTCGGATGAACATGGACAGCCCCCAAAAGCAAAGCCCCGGCCGGAGCCGGGGCTGGTCGATCAACGGTTTGCGAAGTACATGGTGACTTCGAAACCAATACGCAGGTCGGTGAAGGCGGGTTTAGTCCACATAGGTCGGTCCTCTTTTTATGGTGCCGGAAGATTCCGACAGCCCAATTAAGCCCCCTGTTCTGCTTCAAGCAGAATGGTACTTTGGAAGGAGACAGCGCCGTGCCTTGGTAGCGCCCGACGAACGGCAGCCATCTGTTACCAGGTTTCGCGATTCAGCTAACGCCTCGTTGCCGGGCGTGTCAACTCGAACGCAGCGCTGGCCGATCATTGGCATTGCGCCACGCCAGTTCGTTGGTGATGGTCGCCATGGGAACAAACATCGAACCGTCGAAATCGCTCAGCTCGATGCCTTGCTGAATGCGTTGCGGCCAATCGTTGTTGGCCAGCGCCGCCTTGCCAACCGCCACCAGATCCATCTCGCCTCGACCAAGCAAGGCCTCGGCCTGCTCGCCGGTGACGATGGCACCGTTGCCGATCACCGGGATCGCTACGCTGCCCTTGGCGATGGCGGCAAGGCTCGGGCCTTCTCCGAAGGCCGGTGCGCGGGCTTCGGGCTCAGTGATGTGCAGATAGTCGAGCCCTGCATCAGCCAGTACACGGAAGCGCTGCCGGGCCTGTTCCTCGCCGCCCTCCCATTTGAGCCGGCCGTCGCAGACCATGCTCTGCGACAGTCGCATCCCCACCACGAATTCCTCGCCCACCTCCGCCCGCACGGCAGCGATCACCGCCAGTGGCATGCGCAGGCGTTCGAGAAACGTCCCACCCCATTGATCGCTGCGCTGGTTGAACTCGACGCTCATGAATTCGTGCAGCAGGTAGCCGTTGGCGCCATGCAGTTCGACTCCATCGAAGCCGGCCTCCCGCGCGTGCCGGGCCGCCAGCGCGAAGCCGGCGATGGCCTCCTGGATATCCTCTTCGCTCATTTCAGCCGGCGTCGCGTAAGGACCCTCTCCGCCATAGAACTTCAGCTGAGATCCGCTCGGTTGTACTGCCGATGGAGCCACATGGCGGGCGTGATGGATGTTGCCTTGGGTCTGGGCACCGCCATGCATGAGCTGCGCGATGAACGCCGCACCGGCTTCGTGAACCGCCTGCACGATGGGCTTCCAGCTGTCCCGGTGCGCGTCGGTGGCGAGCCCGGGCTGGTTGAAGTAGCCCTGGCTATAAGCGGTATCGGTATAGACACCCTCGCTGACGATCATCCCGAAGCCGCCTTTGGCAAAGGATGCGTAGTAGTCGCGCATCAGTTCGTTGGCAACGCCCTCGGGCTCGGCGCTGACCCGCGTCATGGGTGCGACGACGGCTCTATTGCGCAAGCGCAGGTGCTTCAGCGAGCAGGGCTCGAGCAATTGCGGCATGGGTGACCTCCTCTGCTTTCGATGTTGGCCTATGCAGATGTGAGGCGCTTCGGCTCGCGGGAGTTCGATGGCCGCGATGGCTGGTCGAGTCCGGAGCAAAAAAAACGCGGCCGGGGCCGCGTTGCGATAGGAACCATACGCTCGGTTCGAGGGGGTACTTCAGAAGCGGCGCAGGTTCCTGCACTTGACGTGCGTAGCAAAATAAACCGGCGCGCTGGAGCACACGCGCCGGGGCCCTCATCAGAAGAAGCCGAGCGGATTGATGTCGTAGCTGACCAGCAGGTTCTTGGTCTGCTGATAGTGGTCGAGCATCATCTTGTGCGTTTCGCGACCGACACCGGACTTCTTGTAGCCGCCGAACGCGGCATGTGCCGGATACAGGTGGTAGCAGTTGGTCCAGACACGGCCGGCCTTGATGCCGCGACCCATGCGGTAGGCGCGGTTGATGTCGCGGGTCCAGACGCCAGCGCCCAGGCCGAACTCGGTATCGTTGGCAATGGCCAGGGCTTCGGCTTCGTCCTTGAAGGTAGCGACGCCGACCACCGGGCCGAAGATTTCTTCCTGGAACACACGCATCTTGTTGTGACCCTTGATCAGGGTCGGCTGCACGTAGTAACCGGAGGCCAGGCCGCCTTCGAGCTTCTCGGCTGCGCCGCCGGTGAGGATCTGCGCGCCTTCCTGCTGGGCGATTTCCATGTAGGAAAGGATCTTGTCGAACTGCTGCTCGGACGCCTGGGCGCCGACCATGGTGTCGGTATCCAGCGGGTTGCCGCGCTTGATCGCCTTGACCTTCTTCATCACCACTTCCATGAAGGGCTCGAAGATCGATTCCTGAATCAGCGCACGCGACGGGCAGGTGCAGACCTCGCCCTGGTTGAAGAAGGCCAGTACCAGACCTTCAGCGGCTTTCTCGATGAACGCAGGCTCCGCATTCATGATGTCTTCGAAGAAGATGTTCGGGCTCTTGCCACCCAGTTCCACGGTGCTGGGGATGATGTTCTCGGCCGCGCAACGCATGATGTGCGAGCCAACCGGGGTCGAGCCGGTAAAGGCGATCTTGGCAATGCGGGTGCTGGTCGCCAACGCCTGACCAGCTTCGCGGCCGAAGCCCTGAACGATGTTCAGCACGCCCGCTGGCAGCAGGTCACCGATGATCTCGATCAGGACCATGATCGACAGCGGAGTCTGTTCGGCCGGCTTGAGCACGATGCAGTTACCGGCAGCCAGGGCCGGTGCCAGCTTCCAGGCTGCCATCAGCAGCGGGAAGTTCCACGGGATGATCTGCCCGACCACGCCCAGCGGCTCATGGAAGTGATAGGCCGCGGTGTGCTCGTTGATCTCTGCAGCGCTGCCTTCCTGGGCACGGATGCAACCGGCGAAGTAGCGGAAGTGGTCGGCGGCCAGCGGTACGTCGGCGTTCAGGGTTTCACGAACGGCCTTGCCGTTGTCCCAGGTTTCGGCGACGGCAAGTTTTTCCAGGTTGGCTTCGATGCGATCAGCGATCTTCAGCAGGATATTGGCGCGGTCCTGCACCGAGGTACGACCCCAGGCGTCGGCGGCTGCATGCGCGGCATCCAGCGCCTTCTCGATGTCTTCAGCGCCCGAACGCGGGAATTCGGCGATCACTTCACCATTGACGGGCGAGGTGTTGACGAAGTACTCGCCTTTGACCGGCGGGACGAACTCACCACCGATGTAGTTGCCGTAACGGGGCTTGAAGGAAACGACGGCGCCTGGGGTACCGGGCTGGGCGTAGATCATGATGGGCCTCTCTTCTTCTGCTTGTCAGTGCCTGCGCCGGGAAGTGCGCAGGGCATGGACCGATCTTAGGCAGCCCGCTCCAGGCTCCGGTATGCACCCATGGCAGCGGAGGACTCCTCATTTGGTAGTAGATGCCAAGGCGCACAGCCCGCTGTACCGCGGCTTCTAGCCTATCTCCGACGCGCGTTTCTCGGCCAAAAAGCCGCACAGGCTAGCCCCTGTCCACGCGGCAAAAATGTTCTGCAGTAATCCACGCGACTTCGCCGACTACCGTCGGGACGAGCACAGCACAGCCACGGGCCTGGCAGGAACCCCGGCGGCAGGCTCAGGCCTGCCAACAAATCGAAGACCTGCGCCGGTTCTGCGGGCCCGACATGGCTCTGCTTTCGGTCGGCGGGGCCCAGACCGCTGATCATCTGCGTGCCCGCATGAGTGCGGGCGCAGAACTCGTGCAGGTCCACACCGCCTTCATGCACCAGAGCCCCTGGCTCGCACGCCGGCTGTTGCGGTAGCGCTTCTTCCCCGGCAGAAACGACAACGCCCCGAACCAGTCGGGGCGTTGTCATGGGTGCTGGCAAGGCTTCGCAGCTTGCCAGTCATTCATTCGATCAGAAACGCTCGATTTTCGCTTCGGCCTGCAGCTTCTGACGGAACGCCGCGAAGTCCTGCTGCCCCATCCGCGAAGCCAGGAAGCGGCGAATGTTCAGCTTCTCTTCGTCGGACAAAGCAGCGTCAGCCTCATTGACGCCGTTCAGTCGCACAACCACGTAATCGCCGTTGTTCAGCGCCACGCCCGAGTAGCTGGGCTTGTCCTGCTGCTCCGGACGCGGCATGCGGAACACTGCCTGCAGCAGCGCCGGTGCGACGCCCTCCTGGCTGCGAGTGGCCGCTTCGACTGCCTGCCACTGCCCTTCAGGTTGCTTGCCTTCGCGCAGCTCGGCCAACAGCTGCTCACCCTGAGTACGAGCGGTTTCGGCCGCCAGCTTGCGCTGGAGTTGCTGCACGATATCGTCACGAACGTCGGCAAGCGGAATCGCCGCAGGCTTCAGGTGCTCCTTGACGCGAATCACCACCGCCGTATCAGGGTCCAGTTCGATCACGCTGCTGTTGGCGCCGTCTACCAGCACTTCCTCGCTGAACGCGGCCTGGATGACCTGCCGATTGGCCGTGATGCCTTCGCCGCCCTCACGCCCGAACGCTTCGGTGGTCTGCACCATCAAACCCAGTTCCTGCGCAGGCTGCGCCAGGTCGGATGCCTCGAAGGCAGCATCTTCCAGCTGTTTGCTGGTCTCCACGAAGCGTTGCTCGACCTGCTGGGCCTTCAGCTCGCGTACCAGCTCCGGCTTCATGCTTTCGAAAGAGGGAACCTCCGGTGACTGGACGCCGAGCAGCTTGATGATGTGCCAGCCGAACTCCGACTTGACCGGTGCCGAGACCTCGCCTTCGTTCAATGCATAAAGCGCATCTTCGAATGCTGGGTCGTAGACCCCTGGACCAGCAAAGCCCAAGTCGCCACCTTCGTTGGCCGAGCCCGGATCCTGGGAAACTTCCTTGGCGACCGTGGCGAAATCCTCACCGTTCTTCACGCGCGCGGCAATCTCGTCGATCTTCGCCTTGGCCTCGTCGTCGCTCAGTTCACCGCCGGTCTCGACCAGGATATGCGCGGCGCGGCGCTGTTCTGCCAGATTGGCGATCTGTTTCTGATACAGCTCCTGCAACTCCTCGTCGGACGCCTCGACCTGATCGAAGAACGACTCCTTCTTCAGCTCGACGTATTCGACGACGACCTGTTCAGGGGTACGAAAACGGTCGGCATTGGCCTCGTAGAACTCGTTGATCTGGTCGTCGCTGACCTCGATGGCTTCGTGCTGCGCCGGCACGGTCAGCGTAGCGAAATCACGGGTCTGCATCTCCAGGCGGGCAAAGTTTTCCACCTGCTGATCGGTAACGAAACCGGTACCGGAAATGCCGGCACGCAGCTGGCCAATCAGCATTTCCTGTTCGAGCAGCTGGCGGAACTGGAGACGGGAATAGCCCATCTGCTGGATCACCTGATCAAACCGGGCAGGGTTGAAAGCACCGTCAACCTGGAACTCGGGGGTCTGCAGGATCAGCTGATCGAGCGCTTCGCGCGAGAATGCGAAGTTGGCGCCCTTGGCGGCCTGCAACAGCAGCATGCGATCAATCAGCGAGCCGAGAGCCGCATCGCGCAGCAGGCGGTCGTCGAGCAGGGACGGATCGAAATCCTGCCCGAGCTGCTGGGCGAGCTGCCGGCGCTGCATGTTCATGGCCTGGTCGAGGTCGTAGCGGGAAATTTCTTCGCCGTTGACTTCTGCAGCGTTCTGGGCGTTGCTGGCGGCATTGAAGATGGCATCGAAGCCAGTCAAGGCCAGCAGCACGACGATGACGCCGATGATTGTTTTGGCAATCCAGCCTTGTGAATTGTCCCTGATGTTCTGAAGCATGCGACCCCCAGGAGTCTGCGGCCCGCAAGACTGCGCACCGCGGGTGGAAACCGGATAAAAGAAAGGCGCATCCAGGGATGCGCCTTCTCGGAGCCTTTGGAGCGGTTGGGCTTATTCCCCCAAGCCAGATCTCGGCAGGCCAGGCCTGCTCGACAACCGCCCCGTGCCAGCGCAGCGCACGCTGACTGGCCGGGTAACAAAACGCTTAGTTGACAGCGTCTTTCAGAGCCTTGCCAGCTTTGAAGCCCGGGATCTTGGCAGCAGCGATGTTGATCGGCTTGCCAGTCTGCGGGTTGCGACCAGTGCGCGCAGCGCGCTCCTTGACAGCGAAAGTACCGAAACCAACCAGTACCACGGAGTCACCAGCCTTCAGGGCGCCGGTGACGGATTCGATCACTGCATCCAGCGCGCGGCCAGCAACAGCTTTTGGGATATCAGCAGATGCAGCGATGGCATCGATCAGTTCCGACTTGTTCACTCTAAGTCCCCTTATTTCTGTTGAGTCGTATCTTTAATTTTCGGGTGTAAGCAAAGCGGTGCTAGATGGCTCTGACACAAGAGGCCGATTAAACAAGGGCACCTGAAGTGTGTCAACGTGGCCTTCCAGACTAATGCGTGCTGATTCGCTCCTTGGAATCAGGCTCGCGCTTGTCGTCCTTTGCAACAATCTCGGGAGCCGCATCGGGCAAGGGCTCCGGCGCGTATTGCAGCGCAATTTGCAGGACCTCGTCAATCCACTTCACCGGTTTAATCTGCAGGTCCTGCTTAATATTTTCAGGAATCTCTTTCAGATCACGCTGATTTTCTTCCGGAATGATCACAGTCTTGATTCCGCCGCGATGCGCAGCCAGAAGTTTCTCCTTCAGTCCACCAATGGCCAGCACTTGTCCACGCAATGTGATCTCGCCGGTCATTGCGACATCTGCGCGCACCGGGATCTGCGTCAGGGCAGAAACCAGCGCCGTACACATCCCGATACCAGCGCTCGGGCCATCCTTGGGGGTGGCGCCCTCTGGCACGTGGATATGGATGTCCTGCTTTTCATGGAAATCGGCAGCAATGCCCAGGCTGACCGCCCGGCTGCGAACCACCGTCAGCGCCGCGGTAATCGACTCGCCCATCACCTCGCCCAGCGAGCCGGTCTTGGTGAGCCGCCCTTTGCCCGGTACCACGGCCGCCTCGATCGTCAGCAGCTCGCCACCGACCTGAGTCCAGGCCAGCCCGGTGACCTGCCCTACCTGATCCTGCTGTTCGGCGAGCCCGTAACGGAACTTGCGAACACCCAGGAAATGCTCGAGAGAATCGGCATCCACAATCACATGGAAGCGTTTCTCGGCCGCATGCTCCTTGACCACCTTGCGGCACACCTTGGCCAGCTGGCGCTCAAGGCTACGAACACCGGCCTCCCGGGTGTAGTAGCGAATGATGTCCCTGATAGCGGCTTCCTGGAACTCCAGCTCGCCCTTCTTCAGACCATTGGCCTCAATCTGCTTGGGCGCCAGATACCGTGTGGCAATGTTGACCTTCTCGTCCTCGGTATAGCCAGGCAGGCGGATGACTTCCATGCGGTCGAGCAACGGCGCCGGAATGTTCATCGAGTTGGCGGTACAGAGGAACATCACGTCCGAGAGGTCATAGTCGACCTCCAGATAGTGATCGTTGAAGTTGTGGTTCTGCTCCGGGTCCAGCACCTCGAGCAGTGCCGAGGCAGGATCGCCGCGCATGTCGCTGCCCATCTTGTCGATCTCGTCGAGCAGGAACAGCGGGTTGCGCACGCCCACCTTGGTCATCTTCTGGATCAGACGGCCCGGCATGGAACCGATGTAGGTGCGGCGATGGCCGCGAATCTCGGCTTCGTCACGCACACCGCCCAGCGCCATGCGAACAAACTTGCGATTGGTCGAACGCGCAATGGATTCGGCGAGGGACGTCTTGCCGACACCGGGCGGCCCTACCAGGCAGAGCACCGGCCCCTTGAGCTTCTTCACACGCTTCTGCACGGCGAGATACTCAAGAATGCGGTCCTTGACCTCTTCCAGACCATAGTGGTCGGCGTCGAGCACCTCTTCTGCCTTGGCGAGGTCCAGCCGGACCTTGCTGGCGGCTTTCCAAGGCACGTTCACCAGCCAGTCGATATAGGTCCGCACTACCGTCGCTTCGGCCGACATCGGTGACATCTGCTTGAGCTTGTTCAGCTCCGCCTGGGCCTTGGTATAGGCATCCTTGCTGAGTCCGGCGTTCTCGATACGCTTCTTCAGTTCATCGACTTCGTTATGGCCTTCATCGATATCGCCGAGTTCCTTCTGAATGGCCTTCATCTGCTCGTTCAGGTAGTACTCGCGCTGGCTGCGCTCCATCTGCTTCTTCACGCGTCCGCGAATGCGCTTCTCGACCTGAAGCAGATCGATCTCGGCGTCCAACAACGCCAGGACGTGCTCGACACGGGCAGGTAGGTCGGTGATCTCCAAGATCTGCTGTTTCTGCTCGATCTTCAGCGCCATGTGCGCCGCCATGGTGTCGACCAGGCGGGCCGGCTCATCGATGCTGCTCAGTGAGGACAGCACCTCTGCCGGGACCTTCTTGCCAAGCTGCACGTACTGCTCGAACTGACTGAGCAGGCTGCGCGTGAAAACTTCCGATTCGCGTGCATCGACATCGGCTTCCTCGATCAGCGAAACCTCGGCTCGACAGTGATCGTCGACTTCGACTAATCGCTCGATCACGCCCCGCTGCTCGCCTTCGACCAGCACCTTGACGGTGCCGTCCGGAAGCTTGAGCAGCTGCAGCACGGTAGCAACGGTGCCGACGCGATATAGCGCATCTTCGCCCGGGTCGTCGTCGGCCGGATTCTTCTGCGCCAGCAGGAGAATCTGCTTGTCGCCGGACATGGCGGATTCGAGCGCCTCGATGGATTTTTCACGGCCAACGAAAAGCGGGATCACCATATGCGGGTAAACCACCACATCGCGCAGCGGCAAGAGGGGCAATTCGATGGTTGTTTTCATAAATTCAGCTCTACGACGGCCATACGGCGGTAAACGGATGGGCTATACCCTTGCAGCAAAGATGAGGGCACCCTCGGCAAAAAACAAGGCGGCGAGCCAAATACAAAGGGGCCCGAAGGCCCCTTTGTTCGATCACGCCTCAGGCGCAGCCTTGGCTGGCGGCTCGGTGTTCTCGTAGATCAGCAAAGGCTGGGATGTGCCTTCGATCACGCTTTCATCGATGACCACCTTGCTGACGTCCTTCTGCGACGGAATTTCATACATGGTGTCCAGCAGAACGCCTTCGAGAATCGAGCGCAAACCGCGGGCACCCGTCTTGCGTTCGAGTGCACGATGAGCGACAGCTTTCAGCGCGTCCGGGCGGAATTCGAGATCCACACCCTCGAGTTCGAACAGTTTGGCGTACTGCTTGGTCAACGCGTTCTTCGGCTCGGTCAGGATCTGGATCAACGCAGCTTCGTCAAGCTCGTCGAGGGTTGCGATCACCGGCAGACGACCGACGAACTCAGGGATCAAGCCGAACTTGACCAGATCATCCGGCTCGACCGCACGCAGTGCTTCACCGATCTTCTTGCCCGGGTCCTTGCTGCGCACTTCCGCGTTGAAGCCGATACCACCCTGGGTGGAGCGACTCTGGATAACCTTTTCCAGGCCGGCGAATGCGCCGCCGCAGATGAACAGGATGTTGCGCGTGTCGACCTGCAGGAACTCCTGCTGCGGATGCTTACGGCCACCCTGCGGCGGGACGGAAGCAACGGTGCCTTCGATCAGCTTCAGCAGCGCCTGCTGCACGCCCTCACCGGAAACGTCTCGGGTGATGGACGGGTTATCCGATTTGCGGGAGATCTTGTCGATCTCATCGATATAGACAATGCCCATCTGGGCCTTCTCCACATCGTAATCGCACTTCTGCAGCAACTTCTGGATGATGTTCTCGACGTCTTCACCCACGTAACCCGCCTCGGTAAGCGTGGTTGCATCGGCAATGGTGAACGGAACATTGAGCAGGCGCGCCAGCGTCTCGGCGAGCAGCGTCTTGCCGGAGCCAGTGGGACCGATCAGCAGGATATTGCTTTTGCCCAGCTCGACTTCTTCTTTCTTGTCGCGCTGGTTGAGGCGCTTGTAATGGTTGTACACGGCCACCGCGAGGATCTTTTTCGCGCGCTCCTGACCAATGACGTACTGGTCGAGAATGCCGCTGATCTCCTTTGGCGCAGGCAGCTTATGCGCGTTGCTCTCGGCCTGGGCTTCCTGCACCTCCTCACGGATGATGTCATTGCACAGGTCGACGCACTCGTCGCAGATGAAAACGGAGGGCCCGGCGATCAACTTGCGAACTTCATGCTGGCTTTTGCCGCAAAAAGAGCAATAGAGCAGTTTGCCGGAGTCCTCGCCGTTGCGGGTGTCAGTCATTCGATCGATCCAATCGGGAAGGCTTGAAACACAAGATGAAGGCAATCGTGGGCTTTTTCAAGCCCACGGAACAGCCACATATCGCAGGCTGGGGCGATCAGACGGCCAGTTGGCGCTGGGTCAGAACCTGGTCGATGAGGCCGTATTTGACGGCTTCTTCACCGCTCATGAAATTGTCGCGATCGGTATCGCGGGCAATCACGTCCATGGGCTGGCCAGTGTGATGGGCAAGCACCTTGTTCAAGCGCTCGCGAATGGTCAGGATTTCCCGGGCGTGAATTTCGATGTCCGAAGCCTGACCCTGGAAGCCACCGAGAGGCTGGTGAATCATCATGCGCGAATGCGGCAGGCAGTAACGCTTGCCCGCCGCACCGCCCGCCAGCAACAGGGCTCCCATGGAGCAAGCCTGACCGATACAGATGGTCGAGACGTTAGGCTTGATGAACTGCATGGTGTCGTAGATCGACATGCCAGCGGTCACCGAGCCACCCGGGGAATTGATATAGAGGTGAATGTCTTTCTCGGGGTTTTCCGCCTCGAGGAACAGCAGCTGCGCCACGATCAGGTTGGCCATGTAGTCTTCGACCTGGCCGACCATGAAGATCACCCGCTCCTTCAGGAGGCGTGAATAGATGTCGTAGGCGCGCTCACCGCGTGCGGATTGCTCGATCACCATCGGGACCAGGCCGCCGGCGGCCTGAATGTCCGGAGCTTGCATAAAAGGATTGCGGGACATGTTCCAACGATACTCCCTATGTCATGCCTCAAAAGACATAAGCCAGCACGAGGCTGGCTTATGTTTGTGCACTCGAATATATGAAGAAATCAGGCTGCTTGCGGGGCTTCCGCAGGCTTGACGGCTTCTTCGTAGGAGACCGACTTGTCGGTCACCTTGGCCTGCTGCAGAACAGTATCTACAACTTGCTCTTCGAGCACAACCGAGCGAACTTCGTTCAACTGCTCAGCATTCTTGTAGTACCAGGCCACAACCTGCTCCGGCTCCTGGTAAGCGGAAGCCATTTCTTCGATCAGCTCACGAACACGCGCTTCGTCCGGCTTGAGCTCTTTCTGCTTGACCACTTCAGCCACGATCAGACCCAGCACGACACGACGCTTGGCCTGCTCCTGGAACAGCTCAGCCGGCAGCTGGTCTGGCTTGATGTTGCCGCCGAACTGCTGCACCGCCTGTACGCGGAGGCGGTTCACTTCATTGTCTACCAGTGCTTTGGGCACTTCGATCGGGTTACCCGCAACCAGCCCTTCCATGACCTGGTTCTTCACCTTGGTCTTGATGGCCTGACGCAGTTCGCGCTCCATGTTCTTTTTCACTTCCGCGCGGAAACCTTCCACGCCACCTTCCTGAACGCCGAACTGGGCAAAGAACTCCTCGTTGAGTTCCGGTAGCTGCGGAGCCGCGACGCTATTCACGGTGACGGTGAACTCGGCAGTTTTGCCGGCCAGATCGAGGTTCTGATAATCCTCGGGGAAAGTCGGGGTGATCACGCGCTCTTCGCCGGCCTTGGCGCCGACCAGGGCGTCTTCGAAGCCCGGGATCATGCGGCCGGAACCCAGCACCAGCTGAGTGCCCTTGGCCGAACCGCCGGCAAAAGCTTCACCGTCGATCTTGCCGACGAAGTCGATGTTCACCTGGTCGCCGTTCTCGGCAGCACGCTCGACGCTCTCGAAGCGAGTGTTCTGCTTGCGCAGGATTTCCAGCATGTTGTCGACGTCGGCATCAGTCACTTCAGCCTGCAGACGCTCGATCTCGATGGCCTCGAAACCAGCCACTTCAAACTCGGGGAATACTTCGAAGGTGGCGACGTACTCGAGATCCTTGCCCTTCTCGAATACCTTCGGCTCGACGGACGGAGCACCAGCCGGGTTCAGCTTCTCGGCCACGACGGCTTCGTAGAAGGTGGACTGGATCAGGTCGCCCAGCGCTTCCTGACGAGCGGCTTCCTCATAACGCTGACGGATCACGCTCATCGGCACCTTGCCGGGGCGGAAACCGGGGATCTTGGCACGGCTGGCGGTCTGTTGCAGACGCTTGTTGACTTCGGTCTCGATGCGCTCGACCGGCACGCCGATGGTCATGCGGCGCTCAAGAGCGGAGGTGCTTTCAACAGAAACTTGCATGGATTTTCCTCGTTGCACAGACATAAGCCGGGCGTTCCGGCCCCAGAATGGGCAAGCATTCTAGTGGCTCGACCAGCATAAGTCACCCTGCCTCTCACACAACCTGCAAGCCGCAGGGCGCTTGCGAATCGCACCTGCTGGCCCGTTCGAGCCTTACGGGCGGCATAGCTCATCAGCTCCGGAAGAACAGTATCGTCATGATCGATCCGGTCACGATTACCACCGCGCGCACCAGCGTTGCCGGCAGGCGTCGTCCGACACGAGCCATGACATACCCTCCGACTGTCGCAGCAAGCATCATTACCAGCGCTTCACGCCAGAATATGGCGCCTCCAAAGGCGTAAACCGACACTGCGATTGCGGTCAATACCGATGACACAAGGTTCTTGAGTCCCTGCATCGCGTTGATGTTGCTATGGCCGAGCAGGCTGAACGCAGCCAGCAGGACAATGCCCAGTCCGCCGTTGAAGTAGCCACCATAAACACTCACCGCAGCGATCGCGCAGGCCTGCACCCAGGTATCGGCCTCGCCGGAGCCGGCAGTGCGCTTGAACGTGCGCAGCAACCATGGCCCGAGCGCGAAAAGCAAAGTGGCAACCAGAAGCAGCCAGGGCACGATGGCGCGAAACACGTCATTCGGCGTCGTTAGCAGAAGTGCCGCGCCGAATGCACCCCCACCCAGGCTGATGGCGAGAAGCGAACGCATGCTCAGCGTGGCCGGAGCCTTGAGATCCTCCCGATAGCCCCAGGTGCTTGCGAAGTATCCCGGCAACAGCGCAAAGGTCCCCGAAGCATTCGCTGCAACAGGCGGCACGCCTGCATAAACCAGGGCCGGGAACGTGAAAAAGCTACCGCCTCCGGCGATGGCATTCAGCCCACCACCCAGGAAAGCAGCGGCGAGCAGGATTGCCCAAGTGGCGATCGAATGATCCATGTCTATGGCTACTCCGGTTTGTTCGTTGCTTTTTTTGTTGTCAAAGAAAGGGCCTGTAGCGCCGGAGTCAGCAGCTCGCTGGCTGCGATGGCGGCCTGCTCCGGGCAGCCACGCACAATGGCCTCATAGACGGCTGCGTGGGCCTGATAGGTAGGCTCAGGGAGGTGCTTCTCCGCTTCCGTCCTGGCGATGGTGTTCTGTAGGCCAGCCCAGAAGAACCGGTACATCTCAACCAGTGCCGCGTTGTGACTGGCCCGGACAATGCTCAAATGAAACTGCGCATCGCGGTGGACGAATGCCTCAAGCGAAGCCGCGTCAGTCCAGCTTCCTCTGGCGCCAAGCGCATCGCTGATCGCTTTCAGGTCGTCATCGGTACGACGTGACGCGGCGAGTCGTGCCGCTTCGACCTCCAGAGCCCGACGGACTTCCAGCTGATCGTGCAGCGCGGCATGGTCCAGGCTTTCGAGCAACTCCGAAGGGTCCCGGTTTGACCGAACGAACGTACCGGCACCCTGGCGAACCTCCAGCAGCCCAGTGTGCACCAGCGCGCGCACCGCCTCACGAACGGTATTTCTGCCCACGCCGAGCATGTCGCTGAGCTGGGGCTCGGTAGGAATACGCTCACCGCACTCCCATGAGCCGGCAGTAATCTGCGTGCGCAGCTGGTCGATAACGCGCTCCACCAGCGATAAGCGTTCCGCATGCTGCAACGTCATTCGCTACCTCCAAATTCATCCGACGTATGGATCATAGGATGAATTCCGGCGATGAACAACGTCGAGCGCCACACATCGGAACGTTCAGAGGTATGAAGCTGCGGTCATCAAGGAGAGAGCCGGAGAGTCGCTCCAGGCGGAGCGCAAAATCCGCCAGGACGTTTTGCAGTTTCAGCCAACGGCTTCATCGGGTGGCAGGAATCACATCGCCAGAAACGCGAAAGCCCCGGAATCCGGGGCTTTCAGCTTGTTACATGGTGCGGACGGAGAGACTCGAACTCTCACACCTTGCGGCGCCAGAACCTAAATCTGGTGTGTCTACCAATTTCACCACGTCCGCCAAGCGGGCTTAAACGAAAACGCCAGGCAGCGCCTGGCGTTCTATGGAATATGGGGTGGACGAAGGGGATCGAACCCTCGACACCAGGAGCCACAATCCTGTGCTCTACCAACTGAGCTACGCCCACCATATTACGCTTTGCTTGTGCCAGAGCCCGAAATGGCGCACCCGGCAGGACTCGAACCTGCGACCATCCGCTTAGAAGGCGGATGCTCTATCCAGCTGAGCTACGGGCGCTTTTATCTGCATTCTGTTCGGAGCGCAGACTTGAAGCTCCGGCCGTTGAAGAAGTTGTTTCTTCTAAGCCATCTTACCCAGCAGCAGGCTGTGCTCGACAAGCGGGGCGAATGTTATAGAGGCTCCAAACAGTCGTCAACAGCAAATTCAAAAAAATTTCAGTTAGATAAAGGAGTTACAACCGCCGCTAGCCGGTTCGCCTTTGCCGTATGACCATGGCATGCGAGAATACGCGCCCTTTCCTCGTCCTCTCCAATGGTTAATCAAGCGTCATGACCGCAAAACTGATCGACGGTAAAACGATTGCTGCCAATATTCGCCAACAGATTTCTGGTCGTGTTGCCGAGCGCCGTGCCCAAGGGCTCCGCGCGCCCGGCCTCGCCGTGATTCTCGTGGGCAGCGACCCAGCCTCCCAGGTATATGTGGCGCACAAGCGCAAGGATTGCGAGGAAGTCGGTTTCAACTCCGTTGCCCATGACCTGCCGAGCGATACCCGCCAGGAGGACCTGCTGGCTCTGATCGATCAGCTGAACGACGACGCCTCCATTGACGGCATCCTGGTGCAGCTGCCGCTGCCAAAGCACCTCGATGCGTCGCAACTGCTCGAGCGCATTCGTCCGGACAAGGACGTGGATGGATTCCACCCCTACAACGTTGGCCGCCTGGCCCAACGTATGCCGCTGCTGCGCCCTTGCACCCCAAAGGGGATCATGACGCTGCTGGAAAGCACAGGGCTCGACCTGCACGGTCTGGACGCCGTAGTCGTGGGCGCCTCCAATATCGTCGGCCGGCCAATGGCGCTGGAGCTGCTGCTCGCCGGCTGCACCACTACCGTGACTCACCGCTTCACACGCAATCTGGCCGAGCATGTACAGCGTGCCGACCTGGTAGTGGTCGCCACCGGCATCACTGGGCTGGTCAAGGGTGAGTGGATCAAGCCCGGTGCAATCGTTATCGACGTGGGCATCAACCGCCAGACCGACGGGCGTTTGCTGGGTGATGTGGAGTTCGAGCCTGCCAGCGAACGCGCTGCCTGGATCACTCCGGTCCCGGGCGGTGTGGGCCCGATGACCCGCGCCTGCCTGCTGGAAAATACCCTGTACGCTGCAGAACATTTGCACGACTGATCGAGAACGACGCAAACAAGAACGGCGCCCTTGGGCGCCGTTCTTGTTTGTATTCGACTATTCGGCTAAGCGCCAGGTCGTCCCGCCCTTCCCGTCCTCCAGCACCACCCCCATCGCGGTAAGCTGATCTCGGATGCGATCGGATTCGCCCCAGTTCTTTTCCGCCCTGGCTGCCAGTCGCGCAGCGATCAGCGCTTCGACCTCAGCTGCATCGACCTTCCCCGCCGCACCCGCTTGCAGGAAGGCTCCAGGCTCAAGCTGCAGGACGCCCAATACGCCCGCCAGCTCCTTGAGACGCGCAGCCAGCGCCGCCGCGGCAGTCAGATCAGACTCACGCAGGCGGTTCACCTCACGAATCATCTCGAACAGCACGGCGCAGCCTTCCGGCGAGTTGAAGTCGTCATCCATCGCCGCAGCGAAGCGCGCAACAAACTCATCGCCGCCAGCAGGCTGGGCCTCCGGCAAGCCCTTGAGGCCGTTGTAGAAACGCTCCAGAGCGCTCTTGGCTTCACGCAAACTGTCTTCGGAGTAGTTGATCGGGCTGCGGTAGTGGCTGGATACCAGCAGATAGCGCACCACCTCCGGGTGGTACTTCTCCAGCACTTCGCGGATGGTGAAGAAATTGCCCAGACTCTTGGACATCTTCTCGCCATCGACACGCACCGCACCGGCGTGCATCCAGGCGTTGGCGTAAAGCTTGCCGGTGGCCGCCTCGCTCTGTGCGATCTCGTTCTCGTGGTGCGGAAACACCAGGTCCGGGCCGCCACCATGGATGTCGAACGTCTCGCCCAGGCAGCAGGTGGACATCACAGAACACTCGATATGCCAACCGGGACGCCCAGGGCCCCACGGCGAATCCCAGCTCGGCTCGCCCGGCTTGGCGCCCTTCCACAATACGAAGTCCAGCGGATCTTCCTTGGCTTCGTCCACTTCGATACGAGCACCGATCTTCAGGTCTTCGATCTTGCGACGCGACAATTTGCCATAACCGGCGAACTTGCCGACCCGGTAGTAGACGTCCCCGTTGCCCGGCGCATAGGCGAAGCCCTTGTCGATGAGTGTCTGGATCATCGTATGCATGCCGGCGATATGGTCGGTGGCGCGAGGCTCGACGTCCGGACGCAACACGTTGAGGCGCGTCTCATCTTCATGCATGGCCGCAATCATGCGTTCGACTAGCGCCTGGAACGGCTCGCCGTTCTCGCTGGCTCGGCGAATGATCTTGTCGTCGATGTCAGTGATGTTGCGCACGTAGGTGACATCGTAGCCTCGGTGGCGCAGCCAGCGGGTGACCACGTCGAACGCCACCATCACCCGCGCATGACCGATATGGCAGAAGTCATAGACCGTCATCCCGCAGACGTACATGCGCACCTTGTTGCCTTCCAGGGGGCGGAACGGCTCCTTGGCCTTGCTCAGGGTGTTGTAGATCGCCAGCGCCATCATTGACCCCAGGAGTCACGCAGCGTGACGGTGCGATTGAACACGGGAGCGCCGGGCTTGCTGTCCTTCATGTCGGCACAGAAATACCCTTCACGCTCGAACTGGAAGCGCTCTTCAGGAGCCGCATTGGCCAGCGACGGCTCGGCGCGGCACCCCTTGAGCACGACGAGCGACTCGGGATTGATATTGTCCAGGAAGCTGCCGCCCTCCTCGTCCTTCTCCGGGTTGGCGGAACGGAACAGACGATCGTACAGGCGCACCTCGCATTCGACGCTTTCGGCAGCTGGCACCCAGTGGATCACGCCTTTGACTTTGCGGCCCTCGGGATTCTTGCCCAAGGTGTTTTCGTCATACGAGCAGCGCAGCTCGACGATATTGCCCTGATCGTCCTTGACGGCCTCATCCGCACGGATCACATAGCTGCCGCGCAGGCGCACCTCCCCGCCGGGAACCAGCCGTTTGAAGCCCGCTGGCGGGACTTCCTCGAAGTCGCCCGCATCGATATAGATCTCGCGGCTGAACGGTAGCACCCGCACTCCCATGTCCTGCTTGGGATGGCGCGGCAGCTCGAGGTTCTCGACCTGATCCTGCGGGTAGTTGGTGATGACCACCTTGAGCGGCTTGAGCACGCACATGGCACGCGCGGCGTTGGCGTCCAGGTCTTCGCGAATCGCGAACTCCAGCATGCCGATGTCGACGACGCCGCCCGCGCGGTTCACGCCGATCATGTCGCAGAAGTTGCGGATCGAGGCTGGGGTATAGCCGCGGCGCCGGAAGCCGGAGAGCGTCGACATGCGCGGGTCGTCCCAACCACTCACATGCTTCTCATCGACCAGCTGCTTGAGCTTGCGCTTGCTGGTGATGGTGTAGTTCAGGTTGAGACGGGCGAACTCGTACTGGCGAGGCTGGGCCGGTACAGGCAGGTTGGCCAGAAACCACTCGTACAACGGACGATGGTCCTCGAATTCCAACGTGCAGATGGAATGCGTGATGCCTTCGATGGCATCCGACTGACCGTGAGTGAAGTCGTAGCTCGGATAGATGCACCACTTGTCGCCGGTCTGGTGATGGTGCGCATGGCGAATGCGGTAGAGGATCGGGTCGCGCAGGTTCATATTCGGCGACGCCATATCGATCTTCGCCCGCAGCGCACGGGCGCCATCCGGGAACTCGCCGGCCTTCATGCGGGCGAACAGGTCGAGATTCTCTTCCACCGAGCGCTCGCGGAACGGGCTGTTCGTGCCCGGTTCGGTCAGGCTGCCGCGGTACTCTCGAGCCTGCTCGGGTGTCAGATCGCAGACATACGCCTTGCCGGCCTTGATCAGGTGTACGGCCCAGTCATGCAGCTGATCGAAGTAATCGGAGGCATAGCGCTCTTCGCCAGCCCACTGGAAGCCAAGCCACTGCACGTCGCTCTTGATCGCGTCGATGTACTCCTGGTCCTCCTTGGCCGGGTTGGTGTCATCGAAACGCAGGTTGCACTCACCACCGAACTCCTTCGCCAGGCCAAAGTTCAGGCAAATCGACTTGGCGTGCCCGATGTGCAGATAACCGTTGGGCTCCGGGGGGAAACGGGTGATGATCTTGGCATGCTTGCCGGAGTCCAGGTCAGCCTGGACGATCGGACGGAGAAAGTTGCTAGCGGCGGGAGTCTCGGGCTTGCTCATGGTGTCCTTAACGATCAGCGAGTATGCGGCTTAGAGAGGTTTACAAAGTAGTGAGCGATGGCGAGGCAGGTTTTAACGCCGCATGCCGAGTGCAGTAGTTTGCAAGTACCCTCTCAGGGTAGGCCGACCAATTCAAAGCGCCTATCATAGCGGACCCGTCAACCCCCTGACAGAGCAATGCGCTCAGGCGGCGCTACGATCAGCGACTGGCGGCACTCGGTACGACGACCCTTGCAGCGGCACGCCCGCACCAACGAAACGGAACCCCTCACGATGATCAAACTGCACACCAACTACGGCGTCATCACCGTCAATCTGTTCGAAGACAAGGCTCCGGAAACCACTGCCAACTTCAAGGAATACGTGAAGAGCGGCCACTACGACGGCACCATCTTCCACCGCGTGATCAGCAATTTCATGATCCAGGGCGGCGGTTTCGAGCCGGGCATGAAGCAGAAGGCTACCCGCGCGCCGATCAAGAACGAGGCCAATAACGGCCTGTCGAACAAAACCGGCACTCTGGCGATGGCGCGCACCATGGAGCCGCATTCGGCATCCGCGCAGTTCTTCATCAACGTGAAGGACAACGACTTCCTCGATCACAGCGCGCCAACCGTTCAGGGCTGGGGCTATGCCGTGTTCGGCGAGGTGACCGAAGGGATGGATGTGGTCGAGAAGATCAAAGCTGTGGCAACCACCATGAAGTCCGGCCATCAGGACGTCCCGGTCGAGGACGTGGTGATCGAGAAGGCCGAGATCGTCGAGTAATCGCGAGTGATCCTGCTGATCTCAGATCTGCATCTGGAAGAGGAACGCCCGGATATCACCCGGGCGTTCCTGCATTTTCTCGCGACGCGCGCTACCCAGGCCGAAGCCCTGTACATTCTCGGTGACTTCTTCGAGGTCTGGATTGGCGACGACGCCATGACGCCGTTCCAGGAGTCGATTGCCCGCGCCCTGCATGCGCTGAGCGAGCGCGGCGTCAGAATCTATCTGATGCACGGCAACCGCGACTTCATGATCGGCCAGACCTTCTGCTACAAGGCCGGCTGCAAGCTGCTGGCTGATCCGAGCGTGGTCCAGCTCTGCGGCGAGCCGGTACTGCTGATGCACGGCGACAGCCTGTGCACCCGCGATGAGGGCTACATGCGGCTACGCCGGTTGCTGCGCAACCCCCTCAGCCTGTTCGTTCTGCGCAACCTCCCACTCGCCACTCGCCGGAAACTGGCCCGTAAGCTACGCAACGAAAGCCGTACCCAGACGCGCATGAAAGCCAGCGACATCATCGACGTCACCCCGGAGCTGATACCCGGCGTGCTGGCCGAGCATCGCGTACGCACGCTGATCCACGGCCATACCCATCGACCGGCGACACATGACCTCGAGGTAGATGGCCAACCCGCCAAGCGGATCGTGCTGGGCGACTGGGATCGACAGGGGTGGGCATTGCAGGTGGATGAAAACGGGTACCACCAGGCGCCATTCGCCCTGAGCTAGGCTGCCGCCGGCACGCCGCTGTGAAACCGGAACTCGCTGTCCGGGCTTTCGATCAGTTCCCTTTCCCGCTCGCGCACCCGAACGATGGTGGCGTCCACATCGGCGGCGTCGCCATACAGATAAGCCAGCCTGAGGTAATCTTGGAAGTGCCGCGCTTCCGACTTGAGCAGCCCGTGATAGAACTTGCCCAGCTCCTCGTCCAAGTGCGGCACGAGCATGGCGAAGCGCTCACAGGAGCGCGCCTCGATAAAGGCGCCGATCACCAGCGTGTCGGTTAACCGATAGGGTTCGTGGTTGCGCACGAGCTCGCGCAATCCTGCGGCATAGCGAGACGAGCCAACATTGCGCAACTCGATCTCGCGGCGACGGATGATCGCCAGCACCTGCTCGAAATGACGCAGCTCCTCCCGCGCCAGACGCGACATCTTGTTCTGCAGGTCGGGTTTGTCGACATAGCGGAACATCAACTGAAACGCCGACCCCGCCGCCTTTTTCTCGCAGTTGCCGTGGTCGATCAGCATCACGTCCTGGTTCTGCAAGGCAGCCTCCACCCAGGCAGCGGGAGTGGCGCAGGCGAGGAAGTCGTTCAGATCAGGCAGCATGTCGAACCTTGCATATTCAGGAACAAAATAGTGTCTCGCCGCGTGGTACCGCGCCGCAACGGGCGGGCATTATACGAATGCCGCGCGGGGCAGCCAGTCTTCCTTGATATGCATCACAACTGGCGTCGCAGGCTTGTCTATAGTTGACCAACCCGCATCAGGAAATGGAGCCGATCATGCAAGCCATTCGCTGCATCCTCGTGGTAATTGATCCGAACCAGCCACAAGAGCTGGCCTTGAAACGAGCACACCTGATCTCGACCGTCAGCCAGTCGCGCCTGCACCTGCTGGCCTGCGATGCCAAGCACGATCACAGCGGGCATCTAGCGAATCTGCGTGCGCAGCTGGAAAGCGAGGGGCATCAGGTCACCACACAACAGGCATGGCACGAAAGTCTGCACCAGACCATCATCGCTGCCCAGCAGGCCGAGGGCTGTGGTCTGGTCGTCAAGCAACACGTGCCGGACAACCCGCTCAAGCGCGCCCTGCTTACGCCGGAAGACTGGAAGCTGCTGCGCTACTGCCCCTGCCCGGTGCTGATGGTGAAAACCGACAACCCATGGACCGGTGGCAACATCCTCGCTGCGGTGGATGTGGGCAATGCCGATCTCGAGCACCGTACGCTCCACGCCACCATCGTCAACCACGGCTACGAGATCGCCAACCTGGCTGACGGCAAGCTGCATGTGATCAGCGCGCACCCTTCCGCCATGCTGTCCGCGGCCGACCCGGCGTTCCAGTTGAAGGAAACCATCGAGGCGCGTTATCGAGAGGCCTGCAAGCGCTTCCAGGAGGAGTTCGATATTCCGGACGCACAGCTGCACGTCGAGGAGGGTCCGGCCGATGCGCTGATCCCCAGGGTCTGTCATCAGCTCAAGGCCGTCGTCACGGTCATCGGCACAGTGGCACGCACGGGGTTCTCCGGCGCGCTGATGGGCAATACCGCCGAAGTGGTGCTGGATACGCTGGAAAGCGACGTGCTGGTACTCAAGCCGGACGACGTCATCGACCACCTCGAAGATCTGGTCCGCCATTGAGACCGTAGAAACGAAAGCCCTGCAGCGGGCTTTCGTTCTCAGATGCGCAGATCCATGCCTTCACGCAGGAAGCGCGGCGCGATGTAACGCTCGTAGTGGGCTTCGGAGAGCAGAAAGAATTCCCGGTCGACCGCGTCGCGCAGCTCCGGTAGCGGCCACTCGCGAAATTCCGGAAGCAGGACGACGCCATAGGCCTCGAGCTGCTGAATGACCCGAGCGCCTCGAGCTATCAATTGATATGCCCAGCAATAGGGCGACTGCTCCGGGACGAAACGGATCTGTCGGGCCTCCAACTGCTGGCGAAGCAACTGCGGGTCGAACACCTCGAGCTTGGCCGCCATGACCTGAGCCAATAGGGTTTCCAGGCGCCGCCATACCGCACGCTTTTCCATGTCGTCATAGGCGTTCCAGTTTACCACCTCATGGTGAAAGCGCTTGCAGCCACGGCATACGACGTCACCGTAGACCGTCGAGCAAAGACCTATGCATGGGGTTTTGATGCGCTGGCTGGACATGGCAGAACAGGTTTGATGGCCGGCCGCGCATCTTAGACTTTTGTCCAACCGGGGTCACCCGGCTTTGCATGCGGATCGGCCGAATCCCTCCGCGAGCCCAGTGATTGGCGGCCCCGAGCTTGTCCGGAGAAGCGCGCCAGACACGACTCGCACCCCAGCGGCCAGCCGCGCTCGACTTAACTTCGTGAGCCATTTCCGCTAGACTCAGCCCGCCGTTTTTGGCGCCATAGTCCGCACGAAGCTGTTTTCAAAGCGTCACGAGCACAGTTTGACCCGGCAACGTGCCGGATGCGCAGAGCTGCCTGTTCCCTGCTCATCCGGCCTCTTCCGCCAGCGTAAAACTTTGAAAACAGCTTCCGGATGCGCGTCCCGAAACACCCAAGGGACCAATGATGAGGGTAAAAACTGTGCTTGAAGCCTATCGCAAACACGTAGAAGAGCGTGCCGCCCAGGGCGTTGTGCCCCAGCCGCTGAACGCCGAACAGACCGCCGGCCTGATCGAATTGCTGAAGAACCCGCCAGCGGGCGAAGAAGCATTCCTCGTTGACCTGATCACCAACCGCGTCCCCGCGGGCGTCGACGAGGCTGCCTACGTCAAGGCCGGCTTCCTGTCCGCCCTGGCCAAGGGCGAAACCTCTTCTCCGCTGCTGAGCAAGCAGCGTGCCGTCGAACTGCTGGGCACCATGCAGGGCGGCTACAACATCGCCACCCTGGTCGAGCTGCTGGACAGCGCGGAACTGGGCGCAGTCGCCGCCGAGCAACTGAAGCACACCCTGCTGATGTTCGACGCCTTCCATGACGTCGCCGAGAAGGCCAAGGCCGGCAACCAGCACGCCAAGGCCGTCATGCAGTCCTGGGCCGAAGGCGAGTGGTTCACCAACCGCCCGGCGGTTGCCGAAAAGATCACCCTGTCCGTCTTCAAGGTCACTGGTGAAACCAACACCGACGACCTGTCGCCGGCTCCGGATGCCTGGTCGCGCCCGGACATCCCGCTGCACGCTCTGGCCATGCTGAAAATGGCTCGCGACGGCATCAACCCGGACGTACCCGGTTCCGTCGGTCCGATCAAGCAGATGGAAGAGCTGAAAGACAAGGGCTTCCCGGTTGCCTATGTCGGCGACGTGGTCGGTACCGGTTCTTCGCGCAAGTCCGCCACCAACTCGGTGCTGTGGTTCTTCGGCGACGACATCCCCTTCGTTCCGAACAAGCGCGCTGGCGGCTTCTGCTTCGGCACCAAGATCGCCCCGATCTTCTACAACACCATGGAAGACGCCGGCGCCCTGCCGATCGAGTTCGACTGCACCAACCTGGCCATGGGCGACGTGATCGACGTCTATCCCTACGCTGGCAAGGTCTGCAAGCACGGTACCGATGAAGTCATCACCACCTTCGAGCTGAAAACCGAAGTCCTGCTGGACGAAGTCCGTGCCGGCGGCCGTATTCCGCTGATCATTGGCCGTGGCCTCACCGAGAAGGCGCGTGCCGAGCTGGGCCTGGCGCCGTCCACCCTGTTCAAAAAGCCGGAAGCTCCGGCGGACAGCGGCAAAGGCTTCACCTTGGCACAGAAGATGGTCGGTCGCGCCTGCGGTCTGCCGGAAGGCCAGGGCGTGCGCCCGGGCACCTACTGCGAGCCGAAGATGACCACCGTGGGCTCCCAGGACACCACTGGCCCGATGACCCGCGACGAGCTGAAGGACCTGGCTTGCCTGGGCTTCTCCGCTGACCTGGTCATGCAGTCGTTCTGCCACACCGCGGCCTATCCGAAGCCGATCGACGTCAACACCCACCACACCCTGCCGGACTTCATCATGACCCGCGGCGGTGTGTCCCTGCGTCCAGGCGACGGCATCATCCACAGCTGGCTGAACCGCATGCTGCTGCCCGACACCGTCGGCACTGGCGGCGACTCGCACACCCGCTTCCCGATCGGTATCTCCTTCCCGGCGGGTTCTGGCCTGGTCGCCTTCGCCGCCGCCACTGGCGTCATGCCGCTGGACATGCCGGAGTCGGTACTGGTGCGCTTCAAGGGTCAGATGCAGCCTGGCATCACCCTGCGCGACCTGGTTCATGCGATTCCCTACTACGCCATTCAGCAAGGTCTGCTCACCGTCGAGAAGAAAGGCAAGAAGAACATCTTCTCCGGCCGCATCCTCGAGATCGAAGGTCTGAACCAGCTGACCGTCGAGCAGGCGTTCGAGCTGTCCGACGCGTCCGCCGAGCGTTCGGCTGCTGGCTGCACCATCAAGCTGCCGGAAGAGTCGATCGCCGAGTACCTGAAGTCGAACATCACCATGCTGCGCTGGATGATCAGCGAAGGCTACGGCGATGCCCGTACTCTGGAGCGTCGCGCTCGCGCGATGGAAGCCTGGCTGGCCAACCCGCAACTGCTGGAAGCTGACAAGGACGCCGAATACGCGGCCGTGATCGAGATCGACCTGTCCGAAGTGAAAGAGCCCGTGCTCTGCGCACCGAACGACCCGGACGATGCCCGCCTGCTGTCCACCGTTGCCGGCGAGAAGATCGACGAAGTCTTCATCGGTTCCTGCATGACCAACATCGGCCACTTCCGCGCTGCCGGCAAGCTGTTGGACAAGGTCAAGGGCGGCATCCCGACCCGTCTGTGGCTGGCTCCGCCGACCAAGATGGACGCTCACCAGCTGACCGAGGAAGGCTACTACGGCATCTACGGCAAGGCCGGTGCGCGCATGGAAATGCCGGGCTGCTCGCTGTGCATGGGTAACCAGGCGCGCGTACAGACCGGTTCGACCGTGGTCTCCACCTCGACCCGTAACTTCCCGAACCGTCTGGGCGACGCCACCAACGTCTACCTGGCATCGGCCGAGCTGGCTGCAGTCGCATCCATCATCGGCAAGCTGCCGACGGTCGCGGAGTACATGGAATACGCGAAGAACATCGACAGCATGGCTGCCGACATCTATCGCTACCTGTCCTTCGACCAGATCGCCGAGTTCCGTGACGCTGCGGAGAAGACCAAGATCAAGGTCGTCGAAGTCTGATGACTGCATAAGGCAATAAAAAACCCCGCTCCGGCGGGGTTTTTTATGCCCAGTGATTTCTTCGGAATCCGATTGACGCTGATCCGGGCGCAGTCGTGTGCGCCGCCTAACCCACCGGGGAATCACCAGCGCCACCGCTGTGGCGGAAGCCCCGGCAACGTTTGCTGCAGGCAAAGAAAAGCCCGGTCTATGCCGGGCTTTTCGAGCTTGAAGGCTTCAGTTCAGCATTACTGAACCTGAGCTTCTACCTCGGCCTCTACACGACGGTTGATCTGACGACCTTCCTCGGTGGAGTTGTCAGCGACCGGGCGGGACTCGCCGTAGCCAACGGAGTTCACACGATTACCCTGGACACCGTACTCGTTGACCAGAACGTTGCGCACAGCTTCGGCGCGACGCTCGGACAGACGCTGGTTGTACTGGTCGGTACCAACGGAGTCGGTGTGACCTTCAACCACGGTGGTGGTCTGCGGGTACTGCTGCATGAAGTCAGCGAGGTTCTTGATGTCGCTGTAGCTTTCTTCGCGGACGCGCGACTTGTCGAAATCGAACTTGACGTCCAGTTCGACACGCACGACTTCCGGAGCCGGTTCCGGCTCGGTGTCGACGATCGGAGCCGGAGCCGGTTCCGGAGTCGGCTCAACGGCTGCAACCTGACGGGCGCCGCCACCGAAGTTCAGGCCGACACCAACGCCAGCCATCCACTCGGCTTCGTCGGCATCGATGTTGTACATGCCGTCAACGCTCGCCTTGGCGAAGAAGTTCTCGGTGAAGTAGTACTTCACGCCAGTACCCACGTTGGCGAAGGTGCTGCGGTCACGACCACCACGATCGGCCTGGCCGATGCTCTGGTGCGCAACGCCAGCGGAAACGTACGGACGCAGACCAACACCCGGAGCACCGAAGTGGTAAGCGGCGTCAAGGGAAGTCAGGCTGCCCTTGATGTTCTTGTGGCTGCCATCGGCGCCAACCGGATCCTTGGAGGTCAGGTCGTGATACTCGCCATAGGAAAGACCCAGCGAAACATCGTCGGTAAGGAAGTAGCTGACGCCAGCACCGTAGAGCTCGCCGTCACGCTGTACGTCACGCGAGCTATCGGTGAAGTAGTGCTTGCCGAACGCTTCCACCTCTACGGCACCCTGTCCTTGGGCCAGCGCGCTAAGAGAAGTGGCGGCAACCATCGAACCGATAACGACGCCTAAGGTGTTTTTAAGTTTCATCCGTAAATCCCCATCTGGTGGTTAGAATCAGAACAATCTAAGGAAACCGGCTGTCTGTATGCCCAAGCTGTTCGCAAGGTATAAGACAAGTTTCCGGGATTAAGTTTCAGCGGTATCCGAAAATTTTTCTCGCAGCTTGTCGAGCGCGCGCTTGTATCGCATCTTCGTCGCGCTTAAACCCATGTGCATGATATCGGCAATTTCCTGGAACTCCAGTTCAGCAACAAAACGCAACACCAATATCTCGCGATCGATTGGATTCACATGTACTAGCCATCGGTCGAGACCGGTCTTCTCTTCGATCTTTGGCGCCTTTTCGTCTGAGGCTTCCTCGAGCGGATCCAGGCTCAGCGCATCGAGCAGGCGTCGCTTGCGGCGCTCTTTGCGATATTGGGTAATGCACTCATTATAAGTGATGCTATATAGCCAGGTCTTGAACTTGGACTTGCCTTCAAAGTTCTTCAGGCCATATAGAACCTTGAGCATTACTTCCTGACAGACATCGTCGGCGTCTCGCTCGTTTCCCAAATAGCGGGCACATACATTGAACAGCGTGCGCTGATATCGGCGCATGAGTTCTTCGTAGGCCCGCGTAATATGAAACAGCTCGACATGCGCATGCTGCACCAGCTCTTCATCGGTGAGCTGGCGAGGGTCGTAGCGCGATATGGACGATGGGGTTTTAGTCAAGACGCTTCGAGCCGGCAATCAAAGTCACGGCCGCCATTCATGGAAACCGGAAAAAAGGCGACGTACTTTACCAGAATCGGATGGCTAGCGGCTGCCGACGCGCTGCTCGAGCAGCACTTTGTTGGCAACCGAAGCCAGCTCGCCGTCATCGGTCAGCAGCAATGTCTTGACCGTCCCGATCTCCTCGATCTGCCCTTCGATGTCTGCCAGGCGCACACGCTGGCCCACTTCGTACAGCTCGCGAACATATATGCCTGCCAGGATCTGGCCGACCAGTTCGCGGCTACCTAGACCGAACGCCAGCGCCACCGCAAGGCCAAAGGTGATCAGCACGATGGCGATGACGTAGTTCAGCAGTTCGGTCTTGACCTCCAGCTGACCAATAGCCACCGAGATGCTGATGATGATCACCAGACCCTGTGCAATCCGGGCCAGGCCGTTGGCGTAGTCCAGCCCCACGCTTTCCGCAGCGCCGCGAACGAGACCACTGAGCACCTGTGCGAGCAGCACGCCAGCCAGCAGAATCAGCGCCGCACCGAATACTTTCGGCACGTAGAGCGCAAGCATGTCCAGGGTCGCCGATACCCGCTCCAGTCCGAGCGATTCCGCAGCCGAAACCAGGAAAATCAGGAGGACGAACCAGTACACCACCTTGCCGATCAAGGCCGATACCGGAATGCGTATGCCCGCCCGTCCCAGCAACTTGGTGAGGCCGATCCCGGCCATCAGGCGATCCAGCCCCAGTTTGGCGAGAACCTTGGAAAGCAGCGTGTCCAGGAGCTTGGCCACCACGAAACCGAGCAGCACCACGACCAGTGCGCCGAAAAGGCGGGGAATGAAGGCCGCGACAGATGCCCAGAGCGAACTCATCGCCGCCAGCAGACTTTGGGTCCAGGGATCGAATTCCATGATCAATCAGCCTTATCGAACGAACGGTGGGAGGTGCCTCGACGAGAGACGGGAGCGAGATGACCTTTGCCGCTGTTGGCGGCCATCATCAGTGCTTGCAGCCAGTGGCCGATCAGCGCGAACAGATCGCCAGCCCCTACCTGACGGTTGGCCGTTTTCAGAACGCGCCCCAGACAAGCATCGTCGTCATGGACGGACGGCTTGTTGAGCAGGTCGCGCAGGGATTCTTCGAAGGGATCGCGCATGCAAACCTCGCAAAAGTATGTCGCCTAGACGGCCTACGACCGGGTGGGAGTCACATTCATAGCCAACGCAAACGGCGAAGCATCCACCACTGCAGCAAGGCGATACTGCCGATCAGTACGCAGGCTACGGCGAACCCGTACGGGAAGTCGGCACCTGGGATACCCCCGACGTTGATTCCGAGCAACCCGGTGAGAAAGCTGAGCGGCAGAAAAAAGCCCGTAATGATAGCAAGCAGATACATGGTCCGGTTCATCCGCTCGCTCAGCCTGCGGTGTTCAGACTCCAGCACGAGATTGATCCGCTCCCGGACCATTTCGAGCTCTTCGAGGTAACGGGTCAGGCGGTTGCTGAGCTCGTTCCAATACTCGGTATCGTCATCGACGAACCAGCTCAGTCCGTTGCGCGTCAGCTGCCCGTAGAGCTCCCGCTGGGGCAGCAGGAACCGGCGCAGGCCAGCCGCCTGCCGACGCAAGGAGAG
This sequence comes from Stutzerimonas stutzeri, assembly GCF_000219605.1. Taxonomy (NCBI): domain Bacteria; kingdom Pseudomonadati; phylum Pseudomonadota; class Gammaproteobacteria; order Pseudomonadales; family Pseudomonadaceae; genus Stutzerimonas; species Stutzerimonas stutzeri. The sequence goes on along the minus strand of NC_015740.1, from coordinate 2,055,365 downwards.
CATCGAATCGTGCTCGGGGGTGTAGCGCTCGTTCGCCTCAAGCGCTTCTTCTTCCTTATCGATCCGCTCGGAAAGCTGCATGACGAGGTCATCGACGCGGTCGGTCATCGCCTCGGCGAGATAGATCAGCAGCTCAGACGCGGTCTTCGGCCCTCTTCCCTCCGACAGCAGCTGTATGACCACTTCCGTAGATCGCAATGGCCGCAGCCGAAGGGAAATGACGCGTTGCCGATCGGCGAACACGCGCACGGACACCATGTCTTCCGGTTCCGCATCGGGGTTCAGATTGACGCCGCGCAGGAAAAGCAGCAGCTCCTCCTGAGGCAAGGCTAGCATGCGGGGCCGCGTGTTCTCTTCCAGCAGCACATCGCAGGCAAACGCACTGAGTCCGCTCTGCCTGCGCAACCATTGCTGCGCCTGGGGTTGGCTGCGATCCCAGTGCAACCAGAGGCTTTCATGCGCCTGCAGTTGCAAGGTCGGCAGGGCCTGATAGCCGATCTGTCGGGCACCGCCGCTGCCATCCAGAACAAACGCGTGGATCAGACCGTTTTGCTCGCTATGAGATTCCCGCATCGATGTACCGTCGTCACTCATGAAAAGCCCGGCGAAGCCGGGCTCGGAACAGATGACGGGCATGCCCGCCAGTGCAGCGGATTACTGGGGCATCGACAGCGGCTCTGGCGACACAATGATGCCGTTGTTATCGGCATACACGTACTCACCCGGACGGAACGTCACGCCGCAAAAGGTCACCGGGACGTTGAGATCGCCAATGCCACGCTTGTCGGTCTTCATCGGGTGGCTGGCCAGGGCCTGTACGCCCAGCTCGGTCTGAGCGAGCACGTCGACGTCACGTACGCAGCCGTAAATGATCAGACCTTCCCAGCCATTGCGTGCCGCTTTCTCGGCAAGCATGTCGCCCAGCAGCGCACGGCGCAGCGAGCCACCACCGTCGACGACCATCACCTTGCCGGTACCGTCGACGTCAACCTGGTCCTTGACCAGCGAGTTGTCCTCGAAGCACTTGATGGTCACGATCTCCCCACCGAAGGAATCGCGACCGCCGAAATTGCTGAACAGCGGTTCGACGACCTGTACCAGGTCAGGATAGGCGTCGCACAGATCAGGCGTGACGTATTGCATGGAAAGCTCCTTCTGCTAGGGATAACGACCTTAGAACCATCTGGCGCGACATATTAGCCGCAAGCGGTCAGCGGCGGAACGGACAGGGATTTCCGGCGCAAATGAAAACGGGGCTGACGCCCCGTTTTCGATCTACCGCAACGGTCAGATCTGGCGATCAGCCAGGAAGAACCAGGTGTCCAGCACGGAATCCGGATTCAGCGACACGCTCTCGATGCCCTGCTCCATCAGCCACTTGGCCAGATCCGGATGATCCGACGGGCCCTGACCGCAGATACCGATGTACTTGCCAGCCTTGTTGCACGCCTGGATGGCATTGGCGAGCAGCTTCTTCACCGCCGGATTACGCTCGTCGAACAGGTGGGCAATGATTCCGGAGTCGCGATCCAGGCCCAGAGTCAGCTGAGTCATGTCGTTGGAGCCGATGGAGAAACCATCGAAGAACTCGAGGAACTCGTCAGCCAGCAGAGCGTTGGACGGCAGCTCGCACATCATGATGACCCGCAGGCCATTCTCGCCACGCTTGAGCCCGTACTTCGCCAGCAGATCGACAACCTGGGATGCTTCGCCCAGTGTGCGCACGAACGGCACCATCAGCTCGACGTTGGTCAGCCCCATGACGTCGCGGACCTTCTTCATCGCGCGGCATTCAAGCTCGAAGCAGTCGCGGAACGAGTCGCTGATGTAGCGCGAGGCTCCGCGGAAGCCCAGCATCGGGTTCTCTTCTTCCGGCTCGTAGAGCTTGCCGCCGATCAGGTTGGCGTACTCGTTGGACTTGAAGTCCGACAGGCGCACGATGACCTTCTTCGGCCAGAACGCTGCTGCCAGGGTGCTGACGCCCTCGACCAGCTTCTCGACATAGAAGTTGACCGGGTCGTCGTAACCAGCGATGCGCTTCTCGACGCTGCTCTTCACGTCGGCCGGCAGGCCTTCGAAATTCAGCAGCGCCTTGGGGTGCACGCCGATCATGCGGTTGATGATGAACTCGAGGCGGGCCAGGCCGACGCCTTCGTTCGGCAGGTGGGCGAAGTCGAAGGCGCGATCCGGGTTGCCGACGTTCATCATGATCTTGAACGGCAGCTCCGGCATGGCGTCGATGGAGTTCTGGCGAATGTCGAAGCCCAGTTCGCCATCGAAGATCAGGCCGGTATCGCCTTCCGCACAGGAGACAGTAACGCGCTGGCCATCCTTGAGGATTTCGGTGGCATTGCCGCAGCCGACTACTGCCGGAATACCCAGCTCACGGGCGATGATCGCTGCGTGACAGGTACGCCCGCCGCGGTTGGTGACGATGGCGCTGGCGCGCTTCATCACCGGTTCCCAATCCGGATCGGTCATGTCGGAGACCAGCACGTCGCCCGGCTGGACCTTGTCCATCTCGCTCACGTCGTGGATGACCTTGACCGGGCCTGCGCCGATGCGCTGGCCGATGGCACGACCCTCGACCAGTACGGTGCCCTTCTCCTTCAGCAGGTAACGCTCCATCACGTTGGCGCTGCTGCGGCTCTTCACGGTTTCCGGACGGGCCTGGACGATGTACAGCTTGCCGTCGTCACCGTCCTTGGCCCATTCGATGTCCATCGGGCGGCCGTAGTGCTTCTCGATGATCATCGCCTGCTTGGCGAGGTTGGTGACCTCTTCATCCGTCAGGCAGAAGCGCGCACGGTCGGCTGCATCGACGTCGACAGTCTTGACCGACTTGCCGGCCTTGGCTTCGTCGCCATAGACCATTTTGATCGCCTTGCTGCCCAGGTTGCGGCGCAGGATAGCCGGGCGACCCGCTTCCAGCGTCTGCTTGTGGACGTAGAACTCGTCCGGGTTGACCGCGCCCTGCACAACAGTTTCGCCAAGGCCGTAGGCGCCGGTGATGAAGACCACATCACGGAAGCCCGATTCGGTGTCGAGGGTGAACATCACACCGGCGGTGCCGGTTTCCGAGCGGACCATGCGCTGTACACCGGCGGACAGGGCGACCAGCTTGTGATCGAAACCCTGGTGCACGCGGTAGGCAATGGCACGGTCGTTGAACAGAGAGGCGAACACTTCCTTGGCCGCGCGGATCACGTTGTCCACGCCACGGATGTTGAGGAAGGTTTCCTGCTGGCCGGCAAAGGACGCATCCGGCAGGTCTTCGGCGGTGGCCGAGGAGCGGACCGCGACGGCCATGTTGTCGTTGCCGCCGGACATTTCGGCGAAGGCCGTGCGAATGTCGGCGTCGAGCTGCGGCGGGAACTCGGCGTCCATGACCCACTGGCGGATCTGCGCGCCGGCCTTGGCCAGGGCGTTGACGTCATCCACGTCGAGGGCATCGAGCAGAGCGTGGATCTGATCGTTCAGACCGCTGAGTTCGAGGAAGTCGCGATAGGCCTGAGCCGTCGTGGCGAAACCGCCCGGTACGGAAACGCCGGCACCGGCGAGGTTGCTGATCATCTCGCCCAGGGAGGCGTTCTTGCCCCCTACACGCTCAACGTCATGATTGCCGAGCTTATCGAGGGAAACTACGTACTCTACCAAGGTGATCTCTCCACATTAGTGTTGGAAACTCAACCGGAGCCAGGCCGCACGACTGTGGCCCGACCCTGCAAAATAAGTAACAATGCCCGCCAACCGGGCTCGGCGAAGGGCCTACTATAGCTGGGAACCGTTCTCGACTTAAGGCCCAAGGCACATGAAACGAACTGCTTTCTTCATTTCGGACGGCACAGGCATCACCGCGGAAACCCTGGGCCAGAGTCTTCTGGCACAGTTCGAGAACATCACTTTCACGAAACTGACGCGCCCGTACATCGACACCGCGGAAAAAGCGCGGGCCATGGTACAGCAAATCAATAATGCCGCGGAAAAGGACGGTGGCCGGCCGATCATCTTCGACACGCTGGTTAACCAGGAAATCCGTGACATTCTGGCCGAATCCAATGGCTTCATGATCGATATCTTCTCTTCGTTCCTTGCTCCGCTGGAACATGAGCTGATGTCACGTTCCTCCTATTCCGTGGGCAAATCCCACTCGATCAGCCACAACGCCAACTACATGGAGCGTATCGAGGCAGTCAACTTCGCCCTCGACAACGACGATGGTGCACGCACCCGCTACTACGACAAGGCGGACCTGATCCTGGTTGGCGTTTCCCGCTGCGGCAAGACGCCAACCTGCCTGTACATGGCGATGCAGTACGGCATCCGCGCCGCCAACTACCCGCTCACCGAGGACGACATGGAGCGCCTGCAGCTGCCCAGTGCACTCAAGGAGTACAAGGACAAGCTGTTCGGTCTCACCATCGACCCGGACCGCCTGGCTGCCATCCGCAACGAACGCAAGCCCAACAGCCGCTACGCCAGTTTCGCCCAATGCGAATTCGAAGTGCGCGAGGTGGAAAACCTGTTCCGCCGCGAGAACATCAACTTCATCAACTCCACGCATTTTTCGGTCGAGGAAATCTCGGCCAAGATCCTGGTGGAGAAAGGCGTCGAGCGTCGACTCAAATAACCGCCGCTTCGCTAGACAACAAAAAGTCCGCTTGGTGCGGACTTTTTGCGTTCAAGGCGCAAGAAAAATCTGCGCAGGACCCACTCGACCTGGCCGTGCACCAGCCTTAGAAGGCATCACCGGGGACCCGCACCCAGCCTTCCATCAGCACCCGCGCGCTGCGGCTCATGATGGCTTTGGTCACGGTCCACTGGCCGTCTATCTGCTTCGCCTCGGCACCGACGCGCAACGTGCCGGACGGATGCCCGAAGCGCACGGCCTGACGCTCACCACCACCCGCGGCAAGATTGACCAGCGTACCGGGCACCGCCGCCGCCGTGCCGATGGCCACCGCACAGGTGCCCATCATGGCGTGGTGCAGCTTGCCCATGGACAGTGCGCGCACGAGCAGATCCACCTCACCCGCTTCGATGGTCTTGCCGGACGACGCACGATAGCTTTTCGGCCGGGAAACGAACGCAACCTTCGGCGTGTGCTGGCGGGTCAACGCCTCCTCAGCGGTCTTGATCAAGCCCATCCGCAGCGCTCCGGCTACGCGAATCGACTCCAGACGAGCCAGCGCCTCCGGATTGCCGTTGATGTCCTCGCGCAACTCCGTGCCCTGATAGCCGATGTCCTCGGCATTGACGAATACTGTCGGGATGCCCGCACTGATCATGGTCGCCTTGAGCGTGCCGATACCGGGCACCTCCAGGTCGTCGACCAGGCTGCCGGTCGGAAACATCGAGCCGCCCTCCTCGCCATCATCGGACGGATCGAGGAATTCCAGCACGATTTCCGCAGCCGGAAAGGTCACACCGTCCAGCTCGAAGTCGCCGGTTTCCTGTACCTGCCGGTTGGCTACCGGCACATGGGCGATGATGGTCTTGCCGATGTTGGCCTGCCAGATCCGCACTACGCAGGTGCCGTTGTCCGGGATACGCGAGGCGTCCACCAGCCCTGCGTGCAGCGCGAAGGCACCGGCGCCGGTAGAGAGGTTGCCGCAGTTACCGCTCCAGTCGACGAAGGGCTTGTCGATCGACACCTGGCCATAGAGGTACTCGACGTCGTGATCGGGGCGACTGCTCTTCGACAGAATGACGCATTTGCTGGTGCTCGATGTGGCGCCGCCCATGCCATCGATGTGCGCCGAGTACGGGTCAGGGCTGCCGATCACGCGCATGAACAGCTTGTCGCGGGCAGCACCCGGCACCTGGCAGCTCTGCGGGAGATCCTGCAGACGGAAGAACACGCCCTTGCTGGTGCCGCCACGCATGTAGGTGGCAGGAATCCTGATCTGGGGAAGATGAGCCATGGGAATCTGGTCCTCATGAAGCTGCGCCACCGGACGGTCGCGCAGGAATGAAATGTCGCCGCTGCGCACACGCTCTGCGAACGAACCACAGAGCATGTGCGGAACTGGCGTGCTTCAGGCCTGGCCGAGGAAATCCTTGGCGAAGCGCTGCAGTACGCCACCGGCCTGGTAGACGCTGACCTCGGCCGCGGTGTCGAGGCGGCACGTGACCGGCACGCGGGTCTCTTCCCCATTCTTGCGATGCACGACCAGGGTCAGATCGCAACGCGGCGACAGTTCGCCTTCGATGTCGTAGGTTTCGGTGCCGTCAAGGCCGAGGGTCAGGCGGGTGGTGCCCGGCTTGAACTCGACCGGCAGCACGCCCATACCCACCAGGTTGGTACGGTGGATGCGCTCGAAGCCTTCGGCGACGATCACTTCCACGCCGGCCAGACGCACGCCCTTGGCCGCCCAGTCACGCGAGCTGCCCTGGCCATAGTCGGCACCGGCGACGATGATCAGGTTCTGCTTGCGATTCATGTAGGTTTCGATGGCTTCCCACATGCGCATGACCTGGCCTTCCGGCTCGACACGGGCCAGCGAGCCCTTCTGCACCTTGCCATCGACCACGGCCATTTCGTTGACCAGCTGCGGGTTGGCGAAGGTGGCGCGCTGTGCGGTCAAGTGATCGCCGCGATGGGTTGCGTAGGAATTGAAGTCCTCCTCCGGCAGCCCCATTTTGGCCAGGTACTCTCCCGCCGCCGAATCCGGCAGGATGGCATTGGATGGCGACAGGTGATCGGTGGTGATGTTGTCCGGCAGGATCGCCAGCGGTCGCATGCCCTTGAGGGTACGCTCGCCAGCCAGCGCGCCTTCCCAGTACGGCGGCCGGCGAATGTAGGTAGACATCGGGCGCCAGTCGTACAACGGACTCTTTGCCTCCTCGATGCTGCCCAGGTCGAACATCGGGATGTAGACCTGCTTGAACTGCTCCGGCTTGACCGAGGCGGCGACGATGGCGTCGATCTCCTCGTCGGATGGCCAGAGGTCCTTCAGAGTGACCGGATGGCCGTTCTTGTCGGTGCCCAGCACGTCCTGTTCGATGTCGAAGCGCACGGTGCCGGCGATGGCGTAGGCCACCACCAACGGCGGCGAGGCCAGGAAGGCCTGCTTGGCGTAAGGGTGGATGCGTCCGTCAAAGTTGCGGTTGCCGGACAGCACTGCCGTGGCATACAGGTCACGGTCGATGATTTCCTGCTGGATCTTCGGGTCCAGCGCACCGGACATGCCGTTACAGGTCGTGCACGCATAGGCGACGATGCCGAAGCCAAGCTTCTCCAGTTCCGGCAGCAGGCCCGCCTCTTCCAGGTACAGCTTGGCCACCTTCGAGCCCGGGGCGAAAGACGTCTTCACCCAAGGCTTGCGTACCAGCCCCAGTTCGTTGGCCTTTTTGGCCAGCAGGCCCGCCGCGACCACGTTGCGCGGGTTGGAGGTATTGGTGCAGCTGGTGATGGCGGCGATGATCACCGCGCCATCCGGCAACAGGCCTTCGGCCTCCTCGGCACGTGCGGCGGCCAGCTTGGCCTCGTCGGCGATCCCACGCTCGTGCAGTGCCGACGTCGGCAGACGCTTGTGCGGGTTGCTCGGACCGGCCATGTTGCGCACCACGCTGGACAGGTCGAATTCGAGCACGCGTTCGTACTCGGCGCCTTCCAGAGCTGTCGCCCACAGGCCGGTTTCCTTGGCGTACTGCTCGACCAGGGCAACCTGCTCCGGTTCGCGGCCGGTCAGTTTGAGGTACTCGATGGTCTGCTGGTCGATGTAGAACATCGCAGCGGTGGCGCCGTACTCCGGGCACATGTTGGAAATGGTGGCGCGGTCACCGATGGACAGACTGTCGGCGCCCTCGCCGAAGAACTCGACCCAGGCTCCGACGACACGTTCCTTGCGCAGGAACTCGGTCAGCGCGAGGACGATATCGGTGGCGGTGATGCCTGGCTGACGCTTGCCGGTGAGCTTGACCCCGACGATGTCGGGCAGGCGCATCATCGAAGGCAGGCCGAGCATCACGGTCTCTGCCTCCAGGCCGCCGACGCCGATGGCGATGACGCCCAGTGCATCGACGTGGGGCGTGTGTGAATCGGTGCCCACGCAGGTGTCCGGGAAGGCTACGCCGCCGCGGGCCTGGATCACCGGGGACATCTTCTCCAGGTTGATCTGGTGCATGATGCCGTTGCCGGCGGGGATCACGTCGACGTTCTTGAACGCCGTCTTGGTCCACTCGATGAAGTGGAAACGATCCTCGTTGCGGCGCTCCTCGACGGCACGGTTCTTCTCGAAGGCGTCCGGATCGAAGCCGGCGTACTCGACGGCCAGCGAATGGTCGACGATCAGCTGGGTCGGCACCACCGGGTTGACCTTGGCCGGGTCGCCGCCCTGCTCCGCGATCGCGTCACGCAGGCCGGCGAGATCGACCAGCGCGGTCTGGCCGAGGATGTCATGGCAGACCACGCGCGCCGGATACCAGGGAAAGTCCAGATCGCGCTTGCGCTCGATGATCTGCTTGAGCGAATCGGTCAGCGCTGCCGGTTCGCAGCGGCGCACCAGCTGCTCGGCCAGCACGCGGGAGGTATAGGGCAGCTTGTCATAGGCGCCCGGCTGAATGGCTTCGATCGCCTCGCGGGTGTCGAAGTAGTCAAGCCCGGTGCCTGGCAGCGGTTTGCGGTGTTCTGTATTCATGCCGGAAGAACTCAATCCAGTAATGTTCCGAGGGGCAAGGCCTGGAGGAACCCGCACGGCGGGCTCCCCATCCCGATCAGCGCTGGGCGATCGGTACTACCTTGCGCTGTTCCGGACCGATGTACTCGGCACTCGGCCGAATGATCCGGTTGTTGCTGCGTTGTTCGAACACATGGGACGCCCAACCGGTGACGCGCGAGCAGACGAAGATCGGCGTGAACAGCTTGGTGGGGATGCCCATGAAGTGATAAGCGGAGGCATGGTAGAAGTCGGCGTTGGGGAACAGCTTCTTCTGCTCCCACATGGTTTCGTCGACGGCTACCGAGACCGGGTAGAGCACGGTATCGCCCACTTCGTCAGCGAGCTTCTTGGCCCAGACCTTGATCACCTCGTTGCGCGGGTCGGAGACGCTGTAGATCGCGTGGCCGAAGCCCATGATCTTGTCCTTGCGCTCGAGCATGCCGAGGATCGCTTCGCGGGCCTCTTCCGGGCTCTTCCACTGCTCGATCATGTCCATCGCCGCTTCGTTGGCGCCGCCATGCAGCGGGCCGCGCAGCGAACCGATGGCACCGGTCACGCAGGAATAGAGGTCGGACAGCGTCGAAGCGCAGACACGGGCGGTGAAGGTCGAGGCGTTGAACTCGTGCTCGGCGTAGAGGATCAGCGAGACGTTCATCACCTTGACGTGCAGGTCGCTCGGCTTCTTGCCGTGCAGCAGCGCGAGGAAATGACCACCCAGGGTGTCTTCGTCGCTGGTGCAGTCGATGCGCACACCGTCATGGGTGAAGCGGTACCAGTAACACATGATGGCCGGGAAGGCGGCCATCAGGCGCTCGGCCACGTCGCGCTGCTGATCGAAGCTGAGTTCGGGCTCAAGGGTGCCGAGCACCGACGAACCGGTGCGCATCACATCCATCGGATGCGCGCTGGCCGGGATGCGCTCGAGCACATCCTTCAGCGGCTGCGGCAGGTCGCGCATGGTCTTCAGGCGCTTTTTGTAGTCGGCCAGTTGCGCAGTGGTGGGCAGCTCGCCGTAGAACAGCAGATAGGCCACTTCTTCGAAGTCGCACTCAGCCGCCAGGTCGCGTACGTCATAGCCACGGTAGGTCAGACCGGCGCCGGTCTTGCCGACGGTGCACAGGGCGGTCTGCCCGGCGATCTGTCCGCGCAGCCCCGCACCGCTCAATACTTTTGCTTCAGCCATTGCTATCTCCTTCTTGGATTTGTTCTGGATACTGCAAATCACGTTGAAAAATGGATCGCAAAGGTCCCGCTGGCAAATCCCGGCGGGACCTGCTCGTCAGCTCTTCTTCTGGGCGAACAGCGCGTCGAGATGCTGCTCGAACGCGTGGTAGTTGATGCGATCGTAGAGCTCCATGCGGGTCTGCATGGTGTCGATCACATTCTTCTGGGTGCCATCACGGCGCAGCGCGGTGTAGACATTCTCGGCCGCCTTGTTCATGGCGCGGAACGCCGACAGCGGATAGAGCACCAGGGAAACGTCGACGCTGGCCAGCTCCTCGGTGGTGTACAGCGGCGTGGCGCCGAACTCGGTGATGTTGGCCAGGATCGGTGCCTTCACGCGGTCGGCGAAGGTCTTGTACATGGCCAGCTCGGTGATCGCCTCTGGGAAGATCATGTCAGCACCGGCCTCGATGCAGGCTGCAGCACGATCCAGCGCGGAGTTCAGTCCTTCCACCGCCAGCGCATCGGTACGCGCCATGATCACGAAGCTGTCGTCAGTGCGCGCGTCGACCGCCGCCTTGATGCGATCGACCATTTCCTGCTGGGAAACGATTTCCTTGTTCGGCCGATGGCCGCAACGCTTGGCGCCGACCTGGTCCTCGATGTGGATCGCGGCAGCGCCGAACTTGATCATCGACTTCACGGTGCGGGCCACGTTGAACGCCGAGGAGCCGAAGCCGGTGTCGACATCCACCAGCAGCGGCAGGTCGCAGACGTCGGTGATGCGACGGACGTCGGTCAGCACATCGTCGAGCCCGGTGATTCCCAGGTCAGGCAGACCCAGCGAGCCCGCGGCGACGCCACCGCCGGACAGGTAGATCGCCTTGAAGCCGGCGCGCTTGGCCAGCAGCGCATGATTGGCGTTGATCGCACCGACCACCTGCAGGGGATGTTCGCTGGCGACCGCGTCGCGAAAACGCTGACCGGGGGTTGGGAGTGTCATGCCTCACCTCTTGGTTGTGGTGTTTGCTCAAGAGCACCTTTGAAATGGCGCTCGACATTGCGCTTGGAAGCGGCGATATGGCGGCGCATCAGCAGCTCCGCCAGTTCGCCATCGCGCTCGGCGATGGCGTCCAGGATTCGGTGGTGTTCGGCGAAGGCCTGATGCGGCCGATTCGGCGTGGTGGAGAACTGGATGCGGTACATGCGCACCAGCTGGTAGAGCTCGTCGCACAGCAGCTTGGCCAGCGTGCGGTTGCCGCTGCCCTGGATGATCCGGTAGTGGAAGTCGAAGTCGCCTTCCTGCTGGTAGTAACCGACGCCAGCCTGAAACGCCTCATCGCGTTCGTGAGTGCTGAGCACCCGACGCAGCTCATCGATCTCCGCCTCGCTCATGCGTTCGGCGGCCAGGCGACAGGCCATGCCTTCCAGGGACTCACGAATTTCGTAGAGTTCGATCAGCTCGGCATGGCTCAGCGAAACCACGCGCGCGCCCACATGGGGAACGCGGACAAGCAGTTTCTGGCCCTCCAGCCGGTGGATAGCCTCGCGCAGCGGCCCGCGGCTGATGCCGTAGGTACGCGCCAGTTCGGGCTCGGAAATCTTGCTGCCCGGCGCAATTTCACCCTTGACGATCGCAGCCTGGATCAGGCGGAACACGTTCTCGGCAAGTGTGCCGCTATCAAGCTGCTGTACTGATGGGGGTAGCTCAACGGTATCCAGCATGATTGTCGACAATCCGAAAGACAGTACGGCGAAACTACGCCTGCAAAACCTAACAGTCAACTGACGCAGTCCGCCGATTGTCGACACCTTTACTAAAGTCGTACGCTCGGCATGGTCTGTATCAAGGGGTGTCAAAGCGCTGGTGGCCGTTGTAGCGCCAAGAAATCAGCATGCTAGAATGCCAGCCTTTCGCGTCCAGGCCGCTCGCCGGACCTTTCGGCGCAGGCCAGCCGGCCATTCTTCCCTTCCCTTAGATTTCAGGTTCCATGAGAGTTAAAGCCTACCTTCTGCTGCTCTGCGTACTGATCCTGCCCGCCATCGGCGTGGCTGCCGAAAAGGCGATCTACGGTCTGAACGAACACGTCGGCATTCCCGACTTCAATCTGGAAGTGGAAGCGAAACTCGACACCGGCGCGCAGACGGCATCGCTTAGCGCGCGCGACATCACTCGCTTCAAGCGCAAGGGCGAATCCTGGGTGCGCTTCTACCTGGCCGTCGACAGCGCCCATGCGCAGCCCATCGAACGCCCCCTGGCGCGGATCAGCAAGATCAAACGTCGCGCCGGCGACTTCGATCCGGAAGAGGAAAAGACCTATACCGCACGACCGGTCATCGAGCTCGATCTGTGCATGGGCAAGGTCAAACGCACCATCGAAGTGAACCTCACCGACCGTACGGCTTTCCAATACCCACTTTTGATCGGTTCCGATGCGCTCACCCGCTTCGGTGCCCTGGTGGACCCAAGTCGCACCTTTATTGCCGGCAAGCCCGGTTGCCTCAACGAATCTGACGCTGACGAGTAATACCCATGCGCGCTCTCACTCTGCATCTGAAAGTCCTGATCTTCCTGCTCGTCGCACTGGGAATTTCGATTACTGCCTACCAGATCTTCATCCTCGGCATTCCGGTTACCGAAGACGAAACCGATGACCTGTGGAATATCGACGCCAAGGTCGAGTTCCAGGCCAATCCGCGCGAGCCAGTGAAGCTGCAGATGTACGTGCCGCCACTGAATCAGGAGTTCGTCAGCCTCAACGAGAGCTTCATCTCCAACAACTACGGTGTCAGCGTCAACCGCGTCGATGGCAACCGCCGCGTCACCTGGTCCGCGCGTCGCGCCAGCGGCAACCAGACACTCTATTACCGCCTGGTGCTGACCAAGCGCTACAGCGGCGAGCAGAGCAAGCCCACCGGCCCGATCTTCCGCGACAGCATCCCGGTCGAAGGCCCGGAGAAGATTGCCGCCGAGGCCCTGCTCTCTCCCATTCGCCAGCATTCGGCCGACGTCGAGACCTTCATCAGCGAAGCGATCAAGCGCGTCAACAATCCCAACGATGACAACGTCAAGTTGCTGCTCGGGGGCGATACCTCCATCCCGAACAAGGCACGCGTCATCGAGCTGCTGCTGTCCATCGCCCACGTGCCGATGGAGCGTGTGCATACCATCCGCCTGAATGCCGATCAGCCGCAAACGCCCGAACTCTGGCTGCGCAGCTTCAATGGCGACAAGTGGCTGTTCTTCAACCCCGGCACTGGCGAACAGGGCCTGCCGGGTGACCGTCTGGTCTGGTGGACCGGTGACGAGCCGCTGATCAACCTGGAAGGTGGCCGCAACCCGCAGGTGACCTTTACCCTGAACAACAGCGAGATGAACGCCATCCGCCTCGCCAAGCTGACAGACGAGAACACCGAGGCCGGATTCCTGGAGTATTCGCTGTACGGCCTGCCCCTGCAGACTCAGCAGACCTACCAGATCATGATCATGATCCCGATCGGCGTGCTGGTGATCCTGATCCTGCGTAACCTCGGCGGCCTGCAGACCCTCGGCACCTTCACCCCGGTGCTGATCGCCCTGGCATTCCGCGAAACCCAGATCGGTTTCGGCATCATCCTGTTCACCCTGATTACCGCGCTCGGCCTGTCGCTGCGCTCGTACCTGGAACATCTGAAACTGCAGATGCTGCCGCGCCTGTCGGTCGTGCTGACCTTCGTTGTGGTGCTGATTGCAGTGATCAGCCTGCTCAGCCACAAGCTCGGCCTCGAGCGCGGATTGTCGGTATCGCTGTTCCCGATGGTGATCCTGACCATGACCATCGAACGCCTGTCCATCACCTGGGAAGAGCGTGGCGGCGGCCATGCCTTCAAGGTCGCGGTCGGCACGCTGATCGCCGCAAGCCTGGCCTTCATGCTGATGAACATCCGGGAGCTGACCTACTTCATCTTCACCTTCCCGGCCGTGCTGCTGATCATGGTGGGCTTCATGCTGGCGATGGGTCGCTACCGCGGCTACCGCCTGACCGAGCTGTTCCGCTTCAAAGCCTTTCTGAAGGATTGAGCCATGTTCGGTCTGATCAAGACGTGGAAGGCCCTGGAAGCCAAGGGCATCATGGGCATCAACCGCCGCAACGCGGACTACGTGCTCAAGTACAACAAGCGCAGCCTGTACCCGATCGTCGATGACAAGATCATCACCAAGCAGCGCGCGATCGAGGCCGGCATTCATGTGCCGGAGATGTACGGGATCATCGAGACCGAGAAGGACATCGACAAGCTCAAGGACATCGTCAAGGACCACACCGACTTCGTCGTCAAACCGGCCCAGGGTGCTGGCGGCGACGGCATTCTGGTGATCGCGGACCGTTTCGAGGGTCGCTACAAGACCGTATCCGGAAAGATCATGACCCATGAGGAGATCGAGCATCAGATCTCCAACATCCTCACTGGTCTGTATTCTCTCGGCGGTCACCGCGACCGTGCGCTGATCGAGTACCGCGTCACGCCTGATCCGATCTTCAAGAGCATCAGTTACGAAGGGGTGCCGGACATCCGCATCATCGTGCTGATGGGTTATCCGATCATGGCCATGCTGCGCCTGCCCACCCGCCAGTCCGGCGGCAAGGCCAACCTGCACCAGGGTGCAATCGGCGTCGGCGTGGATCTGGCGACCGGTATCACCCTTCGCGGCACCTGGCTGAACAACAAGATCACCAAGCACCCCGACACCACCAATGCTGTGGACGGCGTACAGCTGCCGAACTGGGACGGCTTCATGAAGCTGGCCGCCGGCTGTTACGAGCTCTGCGGGCTCGGCTATATCGGTGTCGACATGGTGCTCGATCAGGACAAGGGACCGCTGATCCTGGAGTTGAATGCACGCCCGGGCCTGAACATCCAGATCGCCAACGACTGCGGGCTGACCCACCGCGCCCATGCCGTGGAGAACCGTCTGGAAGAGCTCAAGGCAAAGGGCATCCAGGAAACCGTCGAGGAACGCGTAAAGTTCTCCCAGGAGCTCTTCGGCCACGTTCCGCCGCACGACTGACCCATTGGCCGGCCCGTGCATCTCGCGGGCCGGCCCCTATCGATCCGACCATGCCCCTCTGCACGCTGCACCCCCTGCCCTATAAGGCCGATCCTACTCAGTGGTTCGAACGCATTCGTCATGCGCCCGGCGCCGTTCTGCTGGATTCCGGCCGGCCGGTAGCCGAGCGCGGCCGCTTCGACATCCTCAGCGCCTGGCCATCGGCGATCTTCGAGCCTGCCCGGAGCGAATCAGGGCGTGATTTTTTCCAGCGTTTGCGCCAGGCATTGCGCGACCTGGGGCCGGCCACGCTGCCCGACGGTTGCGAGCTGCCCTTCGCGGGCGGACTGATCGGCCTGCTGACTTATGACTTCGGCACGCGGCTGGAACGACTTCCACAGCGCGCCCGCGATGACAGTCGTTTGCCGCTGGCGCGCCTGGGGCTGTATGGCTGGGCGTTGATCACGGATCACCAGCGTCGGACCAGCCAGCTGCTGTTTCATCCGGCCACCGCCCGGCCCGAACGTGAACGCCTGGTCCGCCTGTTCGAAACGGGCTCCCCTGCCGCACCCGAGCCATTCAGGCTGCATGGGCGGTTCACTCCGGATATCTCGCAGGATGATTATCGCCGCGGCATCGAGCGCATCCAGGCCTATATCCAGGCGGGCGACTGCTACCAGGTGAACTTCACCCAGCGTTTTCGCGCCGCCTGCTCGGGTGATGCATGGAGTGCCTATAGCGCCCTGCGCAAGGCTTGCCCGACACCATTCGCCGGGTTCGTAGGGCTTGGCGATGGCGCCATCGTCAGCCTTTCGCCGGAACGCTTCCTGCGGCTGCAGGGCGGCCGGGTGGAGACGCGGCCGATCAAGGGTACGCGGCCCCGCGGGCATGACGAGCAGAGCGATGCCGCACAGGCGCAGGCACTACTGGCCAGCGAGAAGGATCGTGCCGAGAACCTGATGATTGTCGATTTGCTGCGCAACGATCTCGGCCGCAGCTGTCGCATCGGCAGCGTGCGCGTCCCGCAGCTGTTCGCGCTGGAAAGCTACCCCAATGTCCATCACCTGGTGAGCTGTGTCACCGGCGAGCTCGCCGACCGGCTGGACGCATTCGATCTGCTGGCCGGCAGCTTTCCTGGCGGGTCCATTACCGGAGCGCCGAAGATCCGCGCCATGCAGATCATCGACGAGCTGGAACCTACCCGCCGCTCGATTTACTGCGGGTCGCTGCTGTATGTCGATGTCAGGGGGGAAATGGACAGCTCCATCGCCATCCGTACCCTGCTCGTCCGTGACGGACAAGCCAGCTGCTGGGGCGGTGGCGGCATCGTCGCCGACTCGGACTGGCAGGCGGAATACCAGGAGTCGATCGACAAGGTGAAGGTGCTGCTGGAAACGCTGGAGCAGCTACCAGGCTGAGGCGACCGGTCAACGGAACGGCCGCCTCGATCCGGACAGATCAGAGCGTCAGTTTGCGGTTCGACGCCTTGAGGAACTCCTGCTTGAGCGCATCGAAGGTATGCACTGCCGGGAATTGCGGGAACTCGGCGATGACATTGTCCGGCGCATGGAACAGGATGCCGGCATGGGCTTCGCTGAGCATGGTGGTGTCGTTGTAAGAGTCACCCGCAGCGATGACACGGTAGTACAGGCTCTTCAGCGCGATGACCGACTGGCGCTTGGGGTCCTTCTGGCGCAGCTGATAGTCCACCACGCGGTCGGTCTCGTCGGTGATCAGGCGATGGCAGAGCAGCGTCGGGAAGCCCAGCTGGCGCATCAGCGGCTGGGAGAACTCGTAGAAGGTGTCGGACAGGATCACCACCTGGAAACGCTCACGCAGCCAGTCGATGAACTCCGGCGCGCCTTCCAGCGGCTTCAGCGTTGCGATGACCTTCTGGATATCGGCGAGCTTCAGGCCGTGCTCGTCGAGGATGCGCAGGCGCTGCTTCATCAGCACGTCATAGTCGGGAATGTCCCGTGTGGTCGCCCGGAGCGATTCGATTCCGGTGGCCTCGGCAAAGGCGATCCAGATTTCCGGAACCAGCACACCTTCCAGGTCGAGACAGGCTATTTCCACGGGCCACTCCTCAATGCAGAAAATTGAAGGCGGCACTCTAACGGCAGCTCGCAGCCGAAGCAACGCAGCGCTTATACCCGAAAAGGCTGATACGCGTATCTAAACGTTATTTAGCGGCATAAACCCCTTTTGCTACCATCCGCCGCCTCAGAGCGCCGAAGCGCCGTGGACATTTATAAGGAAGCCGCCTGATGAGCACCTCCATCGACGTCGCCGCGTTGGCTACAGCCTACGCCGAGAAATCGCCGCAAGACGTTCTTAAGCTCGCCTTCGATCTGTTCGGCGATGACCTGTGGATCTCCTTCAGTGGCGCCGAAGACGTGGTACTGCTGGATATGGCCTGGAAGCTGAACAAGAGCGTCAAGGTGTTCACCCTCGATACCGGGCGCCTGCACAGCGAGACCTATCGTTTCATCGAGCAGGTCCGTGATCACTACGGCATCGCCATCGAGATCATGACCCCGGACCCGGCGTTGCTGCAGCCGCTGGTCAACGAAAAGGGCCTGTTCAGTTTCTACCGCGACGGTCATGGCGAATGCTGCGGTATCCGCAAGATCGAGCCGCTGCGCCGCAAACTGTCGACAGTGCGCGCCTGGGCCACCGGCCAGCGGCGTGACCAGAGCCCTGGCACCCGTAGCCAGGTTGCAGTACTGGAACTGGATACCGCGTTCTCGACACCGGACCACCCGCTGTACAAGTTCAACCCGCTGGCACAGATGACCAGCGAGGAAGTCTGGGGCTACATCCGCATGCTGGAAATTCCCTACAACAGCCTGCACGAGCGCGGGTTCATCAGTATCGGCTGTGAGCCCTGCACTCGGCCGGTGCTACCGAACCAGCACGAGCGTGAAGGTCGCTGGTGGTGGGAGGAAGCCACCCACAAGGAATGCGGGCTGCACGCCGGCAATCTGATCGCCAAGAGCTGACCGCACACTCATGCGGTAGACAGTGCACTCACGGGTTGGCGCCAGCGCCGAACCCGTGTCTCGAATGATCAGTAGGTCGGCAGCTGCATGCCGTCGAACAGCTCATCCAGTTCCGCCTTGTTGCGGCACTGGATGGCCTTTTCCAGCATGTCCCGGTTCAGATGCGGGGCGAACTGCTGGATGAAGTCGCACATGAAGCCGCGCAGGAAAGTGCCGCGGCGGAAGCCGATCTTGGTCACGCTGGACTCGAACAGCTCACTGGCATCCAGCACCACCAGATCCGAATCCAGGTTCGGGTCCACCGCCATGCGCGCCACGATACCAACGCCCAACCCGAGCCGGACATAGGTCTTGATCACGTCAGCGTCGGCTGCGGTGAAAACCACCTTCGGCGAAAGCCCACGATGGCCGAAGGCTTCGTCGAGCTTGGAGCGCCCGGTGAAACCGAACACGTAGGTCACGATCGGGTGCTCGGCCAGCGCCTCGAGGGTGAGCTTGTCCAGTTTCGCCAGCGGATGGCCGCGAGGCACGATCACGCAGCGGTTCCACCGATAGCAAGGCATCATCACCAGGTCGCCGAACAGTTCCAGCCCCTCGGTTGCGATGGCGAAATCGACCGTCCCGTCGGCGGCCATTTCGGCGATCTGCATCGGCGTACCCTGGTGCATGTGCAGCGACACGTCCGGGTACTGCTTGATGAAGCTGCTGATCACCTGAGGCAACGCATAACGTGCCTGGGTGTGAGTGGTCGCGATGCTCAGGGTGCCCTTCTTTTCGTTGGAGAACTCCTGGGCGATCTGCTTGATGCTCTCGCACTTGCGCAGAATCTCGCCAGCCGTGGTGATGATGCGCTCTCCAGCCGGTGTCACCCGCGTCAGATGCTTGCCACTGCGGGCGAACACCTCGACGCCGAGCTCATCCTCCAACAGGCGAATCTGCTTGCTGATGCCGGGTTGCGAGGTGAACAGACTCTGGGCAGTTGCCGAAACGTTGAGGTCATGGTGCGCCACTTCCCAGATGTAACGCAGTTGTTGAAGCTTCATAGAAATCCCTCAAGGCAATGGCACCACTGCGCCTGCCGCAACACTTATAACCTTATGAACGGTGCGCCAACGGATGATAGATGTTCCGCCTGGCTTTTGCTGTGCGACCTTTGGTCTGACTCGCCGTGACTGCCGTTGAGCTTAGCAGTGCGGCGAAAACCGGGCCGGCGTTTGTGTCAGGCGCCGTTACGCTGCTCCAGGAAGCGCAACAGGCGATAGATCATTTCGGTACGGGGCATCGATACGCCCTGCTGCGCAGCTGCGGCAAGCGGTGCGGCATAGATCGCCTCCAGCTCCATCGGCCGGTTGTGATGCCTGTCGTGATACATGCTGGGCAGGTAGTCGGGCATGCGTGCCGTTCCCATCAGCAACTTCTCCGGGAAATCCTCTGGCAGCGCACAACCCAGCGCCGGCGCCGCGGCGCAGACCTCCTGCATGATGGCCTTGATCTGCGCCCGCGTGTCGTCGCTGGCGAGCAGCGACTCGGTACCAGCGTCGAGCAGAGCCGAGAGGCCGTTGAACGGCACGTTCCACACCAGCTTCATCCAGCGCGCCTGTGCCAGGCTGGGCATCGGTGAAGAATCCACCCCGGCCCGACGGAACATCTCGACCATCGCGCCCAGTAATGCCTGTTGTGCCTGCGGGTCATGCCCGGCTGGCCCGGAATGGTAGCCAAGGTTGACCCCGCCAAGGGCCTGATGCTCGACCACGCCGGGCGCGGAACGATGTGCACAGATCGCACACAGGCCGCCCAGCAGGTGGACGCTGGCCGGCAGAAACGGCCTGAGCACATCCTCCACACCCAGCCCGTTCTGCAGTACCACCACCTTGCAATCGGGTGCTGCGACCTGAGCGATGAGCGGCGCCAGCTCCCGGTTGCTGGTGCTTTTAGCCCCCACCAGTAGCCAGTCGCAGGGAGGCATCTGGGTGGCATCGCGGTAAATCTGCGGTTGCTCCAGCAGCAATGGCCCATGCACCGCGCTATTGACCTGCAGGCCACGGGCGAGGACGGCATCGTATTCGCTGCGCAACAGGAAATGCACATCGAAGCCGGCGCGCGCTAGCATCAAGCCGTAGAAGCCTCCGATGGCACCCGTGCCGATGATGCCTATACGTGGATTGGCTGCAGACATAAGCACTCCAGGTCATGTGGCCGGCGGGATACCCGCGCCAACCGATTGAAAAAAGCCGAACGATAGCAGCCCGACGATGCACATCACAGCGTCCCGCTTGGCGTTGCGAAGATCGACAGGCGGATCGACTCAATACGCCATCAATCTCGTTGTCGATTAAGCCCTTTAGCGCTAAGGTTCCGTTTCCCCGCTGCGCCCTCAAGTCCAGTTCCGCCGCACCGGGATCGCTGGCGGACGGCTCCCGTGATTCCTGACGAGTGACAAATGGCTGATTTACCAATCGACGACCTCAACGTTGCGTCCAACGTGACCCTGATCACGCCGGAGCAACTGAAGCGTGAAATCCCGCTGACCGCCTCGGCATTGCAGACCGTCTCCCATGGTCGTCAGGTCGTACGCGACATTCTCGACGGCAAGGATCACCGCCTGTTCCTGGTGATCGGCCCCTGCTCAATCCATGACCTGAAAGCCGCCCACGAGTACGCCGAGCGCCTCAAGGTCCTGGCGGAAAAGGTGTCCGACAGCCTGTTCCTCGTCATGCGCGTGTATTTCGAGAAGCCCCGTACCACTGTCGGCTGGAAAGGCCTGATCAACGATCCCTACATGGACGACTCGTTCAAGATCCAGGACGGTCTGCACATCGGCCGCAAGCTGCTGCTCGATCTGGCGGAGATGGGCCTGCCCACCGCCACCGAGGCACTCGACCCCATCTCTCCGCAGTATCTGCAGGATCTGATCAGCTGGTCGGCGATCGGCGCGCGCACCACCGAATCGCAGACGCACCGTGAGATGGCGTCCGGGCTGTCCTCGGCTGTCGGCTTCAAGAATGGCACCGACGGCAGCCTGACCGTGGCCATCAACGCGCTGCAGTCGGTTTCCAGCCCGCACCGTTTCCTTGGCATCAACCAGTCTGGCGGCGTGTCCATCGTCACCACCAAGGGCAATAACTACGGCCATGTGGTGCTGCGCGGTGGTAACGGCAAGCCCAACTACGACTCGGTCAGCGTCGCGCTCTGCGAGCAGGAGCTGCACAAGGCGGGCATTCGCCCGAACATCATGATCGACTGCAGCCATGCAAACTCCAATAAGGACCCTGCCCTGCAGCCGCTGGTGATGGACAACGTCGCCAACCAGATCCTCGAAGGCAACAATTCCATTGTCGGTCTCATGGTCGAAAGCCACCTTGGCTGGGGCAATCAGGCCATTCCGAAGAACCTGTGCGATCTCAAGTACGGCGTGTCCATTACCGACGCCTGTATCGACTGGGACACCACCGAGAAAGCCGTGCTGAGCATGCATGACAAGCTCAAGGACGTGCTGCCCAAACGGCAGCGCGGCTAGGAAGAAAAAACGCCGGTCTCCCGGCGTTTTTTTTATGGCTCTGGCGTGGCCTGGCCAGAGCCCGTTCGATTGCGTTCGATGTAGCGTTCCACATATGAGCATGAAGGGATGACCTGATAGCCCTCGCGCTCGGCGTATTCGAGCGCATGCTGCGCCAGGGCCGCTGCGATGCCTCGCCCACGCAATGCGTCCGGAACGAAGGTGCGATACATATCCAGTGTCTGCTTGCCAAGATCCATGTAGGCAAGGTAGGCGCAGTGACCTTCGATCATCGCCTCGAAGCGATGGCCAGCCAGGTCGTGATGGACGCGCACCGTGTCGCTCATCGTGACTCCTTCAGCAGGATTGTCCTGTCTTCTTGTTTTCGGGTGGCTGCACCAGGGACGTGTCGTCGGCAGCCGCATACATTCACAGACGTCTTTTCTACCTCTTTCGAAGTCGTTCGACCAGCCTTGCGTTGATCATTATTTGCACGCCCTGCACCGGAACTTTCGATGCGTGATGCAATCAGGCAACTATGATGGGTCTTTGGGGAACCAGCGCTGGATGTTTTTTATCCAACTTGCCGGGATGAGAGACAAAGCAAAGGCAGTTTGAAAAAAAACCTGTAGCGCCTGCGCCCACTCAGTTTACTTAAGCTAAGTTATAGGTAGTATGTGCGCGCAAACTTTCCATAACGGAAGTTGCTTTATGGATTTCCACCTTAAGGGGAACAAGATGAACAACGTTCTGAAATTCTCTGCTCTGGCTCTGGCCGCAGTTCTGGCTACCGGTTGCAGCAACAGCATGACCAAAGAAAGCGAAGCTCGCCTGACCGCGACCGAAGACGCCGCTGCTCGCGCCCAGGCTCGCGCTGACGAAGCGTACAGCAAGGCCGACGAAGCTCTGGCCGCCGCTCAGAAGGCTCAGCAGACTGCTGACGAAGCCAACGAGCGTGCTCTGCGTATGCTGGAACGCGCCAGCCGCAAGTAAGCTTGTAAAAGCAAAAAAGCCGACCTTCAAGGTCGGCTTTTTTATGCGAAAAAGCAGTCAGAACAACTGCTCTTCATGGACGGCGACTTCGGTCCGCTGCTCGGCGATCTGGATCGGCAAGCCGTCTTCGCCAGCAATGATCTCGCGCACCATTTCCCAGTCCAGGTGCAACTTGCCCGCGGCCTCGTCACGCTTGAGCAGGGTATTGATGACGACGGCGTGCTTGTCCATCAGTGTCAGCGTCTTTTGATCACCGTCTTCCAGCGGCGCATGGGCTTCTAGATAGACCTTGCCCTCGCTGACGCCGAACTTGTAGGGCTCGTCGACGATACGCACCGGCGTTCCGACTTTCACCATCTTCGCCAGTTCGAGCACGTTGTGGTTGAGCATACGGAAGCAACCGTGGCTCACCCGCATGCCGATACCGAACTTCTTGTTCGAGCCATGGATCAGGTAGCCCGGAAGCGAAAGGGTCATCTTGTAAGGGCCGAGGGGATTATCCGGACCTGGCGGCACGACCGTCGGCAGCGGATCGCCATCGGCGGCGTGCTCTTCACGAATGGACTTCGGCGGGTACCAGGCCGGGTTGCTGGTCATAGCCGTGATCCGGGCATTGCCCACCGGAGAGCCCCAGCCTTCCCGGCCGATGCCCAGCGGGAAGGTATGCACCACGTTCTTGCCTTCCGGGTAGTAGTACATCCGGTACTCGGCAATGTTGATCACAATGCCCTCGCGCGGGCCCGGAGGGAGGATGAACCGGGTCGGCAGAATGATGTCGGTGCCCTCGCCCGGCAGCCACGGGTCGACACCCGGGTTGGCCGCGACCAACTCCAGATAGCCGAGATCGTGGGCTTCACCGATGGCAGCGAAGGTATCTTCGTACTTCGCCTTGATGACCTGAATCTGGCCGACGATGTCTTCGCCTTCCGGCGGCAGCGGCAGTTCGAGCGCCGCGCTGGGGCCCGCCGAAAGCAAAGCAGCGAATGACAAACAGGAGGCGACCGCAAACGCGCGCGAGACCATTGAAGAGTCCTTGAGAATCCAGAGTAGAAGGATAGATGCGATTGTACTTGAACCGACCGAAACGTGAGCTACCAGGCCGCAGTGGCAGACGGAAGGCCCTTGCGGCGCGCCTCGAGCAGCTGACGGCAGCTGGGACACAATTGACGGTCCTTCAGCGTGGCCCGCTCGAGTTCCCGCCAACGGGGCTGAGCCGGCAGCAAGCCGCCGCACAACGTGCGGTCGGCATTTCCGCTCAGTTCCAGTTGCCGCAGCGCCAGGTGCAGTCGATTCTCGCGGCAGGCGAACATGTCGTACTGTTCGTCCGGCACGATGAGTCGATAAGCGTAAAGGGTCCTGGCTGAGCGCGACATCTGAGGCTCCAATCGAGGGCGCGACAGTAGCTGCGGCCACGCCTCAAAGCAAGGGCTCGAGTGCCGGCCAGACCGTCTCGAGCAACTGGCTCTGCGCCTCGGCAGTCGGATGGATGCCGTCGGCCTGCATCATCCCGGCAACACCCCCTACACCCTCCAGCAGGAACGGCACGTAGGCGACGCTCTTTTCCTGCGCAAGCGAGTCGAACGCATCGGCGAATGCACGGGTATAGCGCTGCCCCAGATTCGGCGGCATCCGCATGCCCAGCAGCAACACTTCAGCACCGGCTTCGCGGCTGCGATCGATCATGTCGGCAAGATTCTGTTTCAATTGCACAGGTGATTGCCCACGCAATCCGTCATTGCCGCCCAGCTCCAGAATGACCACTTCAGGGGTATGTTCCTCAAGCAGGGGATCGAGCCTGGCAAGCCCGCCAGCCGTGGTATCGCCACTGATGGAGGCGTTCACCACACGCCAGGATTCATCGCCCTCGACGAGGCGTTCCTGCAGCAGATGCACCCAGCCCTGGCTGGTTTCCAGCCCGAAAGCGGCGCTGATACTATCGCCGACCACCAGTACGGTTCCGGCCAGGGCTCCCTGAGTCCAGCACAGCAGCGCCAGGGCCCCGCATTTCAGCCACCTTCGCATCGGATTCCCTCATGAGCGGCAATATTCTCGACGCCCGGAACCTTAACAAAGTGGTACCCAGCGAGGAAGGCGAGCTGAGCATCCTGGCCGACCTCTCTTTGCAGCTGGCCAAGGGCGACAGCCTGGCCATTGTCGGCACCTCAGGGTCGGGCAAGTCGACGCTGCTCGGCCTGCTGGCCGGGCTCGATCTGCCGAGCTCGGGCGAAGTTCATCTGGCCGGCCATGCGCTGGCAGCGCTCGACGAAGACCAGCGGGCGCGGGTGCGTGCCGAACACGTCGGCTTCGTCTTTCAATCGTTCCAGCTGCTCGACAGCCTCAACGCCCTGGAGAATGTCATGCTGCCGCTGGAACTGGACGGGCGCCGCGACGCTCGCGAGCGCGCCACCGAGCTGCTCTCTCGCGTCGGCCTGGGCGAGCGCCTGCAGCATTATCCCCGCCAGCTATCCGGTGGCGAGCAGCAACGCGTCGCACTGGCCCGCGCCTTCGCCGCCGAGCCCGAGGTGCTGTTTGCCGACGAACCCACCGGCAACCTCGACACCCATACTGGCGCGCATATCACTGAACTGTTGTTCGAGCTTAACCGCGAACGCGGCACGACCTTGGTGCTGGTCACCCACGACGAGCGCCTGGCCAGGCGCTGCCATCGCGTGCTTCGCCTCGAGGGCGGGCGCCAGATCGCCAGCGAGACGAGCGAATGATGGGCCTACCCAAGGCGCGCCTGTTCGCTCTGGCTTACCGGCAGTTGCTGCGCGACGCTCGCGCCGGCGAGTTGCGCGTGCTGTTTTTCGCCCTGTTGATCGCCGTCGCCGCCAGCACCGCCATCGGCTATTTCGGTGCACGCCTGAACGACGCCATGCTGCTGCGGGCCAGCGAGTTCCTTGGCGCCGACCTGGTGCTGGGCGGCAGCGCACCCGCCTCGGCGCAACAGATCGACGCCGGCAAGGCACAGGGGCTGGAACACGCCCAGGTGGTCGAATTCTCCAGCGTCATCGCCACCGACCAGGACTTGCAGCTCGCCAGTGTCAAAGCGGCCAGCAGCAGCTATCCCCTGCGCGGCGCCTTGCGCAGTGCTGCGCAACCCTACGGCGCCGAAGAAGCCGGCACCGGTCCGGCCCCGGGTGAAGCCTGGGCCGAGGCCAGACTGTTCGCCGCCCTGGACCTGGCAATCGGTGACGACATCGAAGTCGGCAACAAGCTGCTGCGCCTGACCCGCGTGTTGACCTACGAGCCCGATCGGGTCGGTGATTTCTACAGCCTGACGCCACGCGTGCTGATGCACCTGGACGATCTTGCCGCGACCGGTGTCGTCCAGCCTGGCAGCCGAGTGCGCTACCGGGAGCTCTGGCGCGGCGAAAGCGCCGCACTGGCGGCTTACCAGCAGGCACTGCAGCCCGGGCTGCAAGCCCATCAACGCATCGAAACCGCCGGCGACAGCAACCGGCAGATAGGGGGCGCACTGGGCCGTGCGGAACGCTATCTGAACCTTGCGAGCCTGGCTGCGATTCTGTTGGCGGGCGTTGCCGTCGCGCTGTCGGCTGCCCGCTTCGCCACACGCCGCTTTGATGCCAGTGCGCTGCTCCGCTGTCTGGGCCTTTCCCGCCATGACGCGCTGCTGCTCTACACCTTGCAACTGGGCATGCTTGGCCTACTGGCCAGCCTTGTCGGCGCCCTGCTCGGCTGGACCGCACAGCACGGACTGTTCTACCTCCTGCGCGATCTGCTGGCGCAGGAGATTCCCCCCGGCGGCATCTGGCCCGCTGCAGCCGGTGTGGCCACGGGTCTGGTGGCGCTGGCGGGCTTTGCCCTTCCGCCATTGGCAGGACTGGGTCGCGTACCACCATTGCGGGTACTGCGCCGCGACCTGCTGCCGGTGCCACCCAGCGCCTGGCTGGTGTACGGCACGGCGATCCTGGCCCTCGGCCTGATCATGTGGCGGCTGAGCCTGGACCTGAAGATCACCCTGGCTCTGCTGGGCGGCGGCCTGCTTGCCACACTGGTGCTGGGAGGCCTGTTGCTGCTCGGCCTGAAGGGTATGCGTCGCCTGCTTGCCGGCGCTTCGCTGAGCTGGCGGTTGGGTCTGGGTCAGCTGCTGCGGCATCCGCTTGCAGCGGCGGGACAGGCGCTTGCCTTCGGCCTGATCCTGTTGGCGATGGCACTAATCGCCCTGTTGCGCGGCGAGCTGCTCGACACCTGGCAGGACCAGTTGCCGGACGACGCACCCAACCATTTCGTACTCAACGTCTTGCCTGCAGAAAAGGATGCCTTCGCCGAGCGAATCGACGCACTCTCCAGCCATGCCGCGCCGCTGTATCCGGTGGTGCCGGGCCGACTCGTGGCGATCAATGGCGAGCTGGTCAGCAAGGAGTCCCAGGGCGAACGCGCGATTCGTCGCGATCTCAGCCTGACCTGGTCGGCCGACCTGCCCAAGGACAATCATCTGGTGGCTGGCCAGTGGTGGCATGAGCGGGCCGAGGCGGAGCTGCCAGGCGTGTCCGTCGAGGCCGAACTGGCCGAAAGCCTGCAGCTGAAGCTCGGCGACCAGCTGAGTTTCACCATAGGCGGGCTGACGCGTGACGCTCGCGTCACCAGCCTGCGCGAGGTCAACTGGGACAGCTTCCAGCCCAACTTCTACATGATCTTCGAGCCCGACACCCTGCAGGGCATGCCGGCCACCTACATGACCAGCTTTCACCTGCCACCCGGCAACGAGCGCGAACTGGTGGAGCTGGCGCGGGCGTTCCCGTCGGTGACCCTGCTCCAGGTGGAGGCGCTGCTGGCCCAGCTGCGCAGCATCCTCGCGCAGGTCTCGCTGGCGGTGGAGTACGTACTGCTGTTCGTGCTGGCGGCGGGGCTGGCCGTGCTCTTCGCCGGTCTGCAAGCGACACTGGACGAACGCATCCGCCAGGGTGCGCTACTGCGTGCGCTAGGGGCCGAACGGCGTCTGCTGCTGAGGGCGCGCCGGGCCGAGTTCGGATTGCTCGGCGCTGCCAGCGGCCTGCTTGCCGCGCTTGGCTGCGAACTGGTGAGCGCCCTGCTCTATCACTATGCGTTCGACCTACGCTGGCAGCCGCATCCCTGGCTGTTGTTAATGCCGCTGATCGGCGCGCTGCTGGTCGGCAGCGCCGGGCTGATCGGCACGCGTCGCGCCCTCAACGCGAGCCCGCTGAGCGTACTGCGCGAGAACTGAAGCGCTACAATCGGCGCTTTTGCAGCGAGGTCGGAATTCAATGAGCCGTTATCGCCCACCCCGCCCGGCCGGCACGCCGCTGATCACACCAGAAGGCGAGGCCCGGCTGCGCGCCGAATTGCACGAACTGTGGCATGTCAGGCGACCACAGGTTACCCAGTCGGTCAGCGAAGCCGCCGCCCAGGGCGACCGTTCGGAAAACGCCGAGTACACCTACGGCAAGAAGATGCTGCGCGAGATCGACAGCCGTGTCCGCTTTCTAACCAAGCGTCTGGAAAAGCTGAAAGTCGTCAGCGAACGACCCAGCGACCCCAACAAGGTGTACTTCGGTGCCTGGGTGACGCTCGAGGATGAAGACGGTGAGCAGGCGCGCTACCGCATCGTCGGTCCCGATGAGCTGGACCTGCGCCAGGGCATGATCAGCATCGATTCACCCCTCGCCCGCGCACTGGTCGGCAAGGCGCTGGACGCCGAGGTGCAGGTGCAGACGCCGACCGGAACAAAGCTCTGGTACGTCGTCGCCATCGATTACCCATGACCAGGCAGTCAGATACAGAACAGTTAGTCACGATAATCGTCGATCATGCAGGCTTTAAACACGCATGTTCTGCGAAAAAGCCAGATCATCACCTAATCACTCACTCCGGCGTTTCGCTTCGTAACAGGCACGCCCAACTCGCCTGATAGCGCAACGCTAGCCGCATCGCTGCGATCCGCCAGTTAGAGCGGACGCTGCCGAGTGGGTCGGCTCTGGCACGAATGCTGCGCTGGCAAGGGCGCAGTACGCGCCATGCGCGGTGAACGGCAAGGGACTGCCCCATAGCCCGATTCACATTCGAAGAGTGCGTCCATGAACAAGAACAAAACCTTGCTCGCCCTCTGTCTCGGAAGCGCCCTGGCGCTTTCCGGTCAGGCATTCGCTGCCACCGGCAGCGGCTACACCGCCACGAAGTACCCGATCGTGCTCGCCCACGGCATGCTGGGTTTCGACAGTCTGCTGGGCATCGACTATTGGTATGGCATCCCCAGTGCGCTGCGCCGAGACGGCGCGCAGGTCTATGTCACCGAAGTCAGCCAGCTCAACACATCGGAACTGCGTGGCGAGGAACTGCTTGCCCAGGTCGAGGAAATCGTTGCTATCAGCGGCAAGCCGAAGGTCAACCTGATCGGCCACAGCCACGGCGGACCGACCATCCGGTACGTGGCAGGCGTACGGCCGGACCTGATCGCCTCGGTCACCAGTGTCGGCGCGCCCCACAAGGGCTCGGACGTGGCGGATCTGATCCGCAAGGTTCCAGAGGGTTCATCCGGTGAGGCCATAATCGCCGGCTTGGTGAACGCCATGGGCGCGTTCATCAACTTCGTCTCCGGCAGTTCCAGCACCGCTCCGCAGAACTCCCTGGGTTCGCTGGAATCGCTCAACAGCGAGGGCGCGGCCCGCTTCAATGCCAAGTTCCCCCAGGGCATACCCACCACCGCATGCGGCGAAGGCGCTTACAAGGTCAATGGCGTGCACTACTACTCCTGGAGCGGCACCAGTCCGCTGACCAATCCGCTGGACGTGAGCGACGCCATGATGGGCGCAGGCTCGCTGGCCTTCAGCGGACCCAATGACGGGCTGGTCGGACGCTGCAGCTCGCACCTGGGGATGGTGATCCGCGACAACTACCGCATGAACCATCTGGACGAGGTCAACCAGTTCATGGGGCTGACCAGCCTGTTCGAGACCGATCCGGTCAGCGTCTACCGCCAGCACGCGAACCGATTGAAGAACGCGGGGCTCTGACGCAGCCGTTTCCTTGAACCAGGCCGGGATCATCGATCCCGGCCGCTACCGAAAGGCGAGTCCATGAGCAGATCCATCCTTTTGTTGCCGCTGGCCATCGCGCTGGGCCTGGGCTTCTTTATCGCCCGGCCCGAATCCACCGTGACGCCGGTGGCAGAAGCACCCGCATCGTCTCCCGCCGCCAACCTCACTGCCGCTCGTCCTGCCCAGCGCACAACGACCGGCGCGGCGCCGCAGGTCATGGCGAAGCTGCCCGCCTCCTTCAAGGGCACCGAGGTCGACGGCCAGTTCCAGCTGGACGCCGCCGGCAACCTGATCATCGGTCCAGAGCTGCGTCAACTGTTCGACTACTTCCTCAGCGCCATTGGCGAGGAGCCGCTCAAACAGAGCATCGAGCGCCTGCGGCGCCATATCGCTGCGCAATTGCCGGAGCCTGCCCAGGCGCAGGCACTTGCCGTGCTCAACCAATATCTCAACTACAAGCGCCAACTCGTTGATTTCGAAGCGCAGCATCCTCGGGTTGCGGACCTCGCCTCGATGCGGGACCGGTTGAGCGCCGTACGAGCGCTGCGCGCGCACGCGCTCGATCCGGCGACTCACCAGGCGTTCTTCGGCCTGGAAGAAGCCTATGACCATTTCAGTCTGGAGCGGTTGGCCATCCGCTTCGATCCCGCGCTGGACAGCGATGCCAAGGGTCGCGCGATCGACCAGCTGCGAGCCGGGCTGCCCGCTGAACTGCAGGACCTGCTGATGCCCCAGCTGCAGACCGAACTGCGTGAGCAGACCACCGCCCTGCTGGCGAACGGAGCGGGTCCACAGCAGCTGCGGCAGCTGCGCCAACAGCTGGTCGGCAGCGAGGCAGCGGATCGGTTGGAGGCACTGGATCTGCAACGGCGGCAGTGGCAGCAGCGCGTCGCCAGCTACCAGCAGGAGCGTACCCGTATCGAAACCGCCCGCGGGCTGGATGAGGTCGAACGCCGTGCCGCCGTCGAACGGCTTGAAGCACAGCGCTTCAGCGACAGTGAGCGCCTGCGTCTGCTCGCGGTTGTGCAGGAGGATCGGACTCGCTGAGCGGGTCAGTTGGCGGCGGTCTTGCGGTCCGCCTCCAGCAGATAGCGTTCGCGCCGGTAGGCCAGGTAGTACTTGTTGACGCTGTTGACGTAGGCCACGACTCCCATGCCGACCGTTTCCATGGCGATGCGCTCGACCTGGAAGAACCACTGGTCCGGGTTGAGGCCGCGCCGCCTGGCTTCGGCGCGCATGCTCTGCACGCGCTGCGGGCCCAGGTTGTAGGCAGCGAGGATGAACGCCATGCGCTCGCGCTCGTTCAACCGCGGGCTGGCGAAATGGTTGCGACGGATATTGGCCAGGTACCTGGCGCTGGCCTGCACATTGTTGTCCAGCTGCTGGACGTTGCTCACGCCCATTGCGCGCGCGGTCGCCGGCGTCACCTGCATCAGGCCGGTGGCACCGCCTGCGCCTCGTGCGGCGGGGTTGAGCGTCGACTCCTTGAACGCCAGCGCGGCCAGATTCAGCCAGTCCAGCTCGATCTGCTCGGCGTAGCGCTGCAGGGTCGGACGGACCTTTTCCAGGCGCTGGCGGCCAACCCGATCCAGCGGATACTGCACCTTGTACAGCCGCCGGTAGACCCGTTCGAAGGCTGCATCCTGATTGTCGGGGAGGTCATAGTCCTTCAGGAACCGATCGGCACTGGCCCGGAGCATGCTGGCCTCCTTGCGCACGAACCAGTGCATGCTGGTCTTCTCGCCAAGACTCAGGTGCTGCTCGATGCGCAGCTTCGGCATGACCTTGGCCCAGCGCTGGGCGATGGTCTGCTCGACGACTGTCGCCGGGTAGACCCCGGCCTGCACCATCTCCAGCACATCCTCCACCGCCAGCGTCGGGTCGACCCACTCGGCGACAATGGGGGCCAGCTTGCGCTCCATCAGCTGCTTGTTCAGCTGCGCCAGTGCAGGCCCGGCCGCGCTGCCCGGCGGCAGCGCCAGGCTGCGCCCGGAGAGCTGTTCGAGGCGCTGGTAGCGCGGCCCACCCTGGCGGCTGACCAGCACCAGGGCAACGTCGCTGACCACCGGTCGGCTGCGGCTGATGCCCTTCATGCCGGACAGTGGAAGCAGCTCCCCGGGTGCAACCAGATCCCCTTCGCCGCGCTGCAGCGCTCCGAGCAACTGGTCCTTAGCCTTGGGAACGATCTTGAGGGTGATGGCCTTTCCGGATGTGGCGTTGCGATTCAGGTACTGTTCGAAGGCGCGCAAGCGGGCGTACTCCACGCCGATCGCCTCGCCCTTGATCTCACCGGAGCTGTTGCGGCTCTGGTTGACCAGCACCCGCAACACGCCGCTGCGGCGGATTTCGGCGAGATCACGTACCTTGTCGCTCGATTGCCAGGCCTCCGGTCCGGCCATGCGGGCGCTTGCCGTGAGCGGCAGCGAACCCAGCAACAGACAGAGCAGAAGTGGCAGCAATCGTGACATCGAAGATGTACCGGTTTGGGACACGAAGAACGCTGATGCGGTGCTCCCTGCCCGCAAAAGGTGGCAAAGATTCGCACAGCTCGAACGAATGCGCCAGTTTCGCCTGAAAAACTGGTTTAGCTATATTTCCTATCTATATGATTTAAATAACATTTACGTTTTAGAGGTTCTCATGCAACTCGTGGATATCGGCGTCAACCTGACTCACCGCTCGTTCGCCTCCGCCCCCTCCGCGGTGGTGGAGCGCGCGAGAGCCGCCGGTGTGACCCAGATGATGCTGACTGGCACGAGCCTCGCGGAAAGCGAAGCCGCCCTGACCTTGTGCCGTGAACTCGACGAATCCCGCCAGCACCTGTTCAGCACC
The DNA here is from genome assembly GCF_000219605.1 of Stutzerimonas stutzeri. Taxonomy (NCBI): domain Bacteria; kingdom Pseudomonadati; phylum Pseudomonadota; class Gammaproteobacteria; order Pseudomonadales; family Pseudomonadaceae; genus Stutzerimonas; species Stutzerimonas stutzeri. Next base: position 2,023,170 of record NC_015740.1, on the reverse strand, counting down.
GCCGGCGTGCACCCGCATGACGCCAGCCAGTGGACCGGAGACAGCGCCAGCCAGCTGCGCGCTCTTCTGGCCGAGCCCGAGGTGCGTGCCGTCGGTGAGTGCGGGCTGGACTTCAACCGCGACTTCTCGCCCCGACCGCAACAGGAACGCGCCCTGGAAGAGCAGCTGCAACTCGCAGTGGAAAGCGCAATGCCGGTGTTCCTCCACGAACGGGACGCCAGCGAACGACTGGTAGCGATCCTGAAACCATTCCGTGATCGGCTGAGTGCAGCGGTCGTGCATTGCTTCACCGGCGACAAGCGGGCGCTGTATGCCTATCTCGACCTTGATCTGCACATCGGTATCACCGGCTGGATCTGCGATGAGCGGCGAGGCACCCATCTGCATCCTCTGGTGCGGGACATCCGTGCGGACCGGCTGATGCTGGAAAGCGACGCCCCCTACCTGCTGCCTCGCAGCCTGCGACCAAAGCCGAAAAGCGGACATAACGAACCGGCGTATCTGCCGGAAGTGCTGCGCGAGGTGGCCCGCCATCGTGGCGAAAGCGAAGCTCAGCTGGCCGCGCATACAACCCTGACGGCGCGCCAGTTCTTCGGCCTGCCGGACATCGATTGATTCGCAGATTGCACTCAAGCTCCGCGCCCGGCGGCCGTTAATTATCCCGTCGTGCCGAAAGCGCCAAGCCGCGCTCCGGGAACCCTCAAATAGAAGAAGAGCAGCCATGGCCGTTTGGATTCGCGATCTGTCGCTCAAGTACAAGTTCTGGGCGCTCAACATGGTGAGCTTCGTCATCGCCCTGTTGCTGGTGCTTTACGCCGTGCAGTTGGAGCAGAGCGCACGCAGTGCCGATGCCCGCAGTGCCGCCCAGGCGCGCGCAAGCGTGCTGGCAGCCTGGCCGAATGACGCGGCATTGCCGCAGGCCGCTGATCTGACCCTCTATCCCGCGGGGCAGCGTGCCGTGATCGGACGTCAGTCACTGGCCGACTCCGGCTGGACAGCACTGGACCACGACCGCCTGTTTTCCACCCATCCGCTGATCGGTGTGGAAATGCTGTCCCGACCCGACGGTCAGAAGCTCGCGGTTATGGCTCGCGCGCCCAGCGTGATCCAGGTGCTGGGGCAACATTTCTTCAGCTATGCCGCCGCCGTCGCCGTGCTGATGCTCGGTCTGCTCGGCGCCTCGCAGATGCTGATCCGTTTCCTGCTCAGCCACCTGAACACGCTCAAGGACGTCATGCTGCACGTCGAGCGCAGCGGCGACCTGCAGGCACGCGTGCCGCTGGACAGCCGTGACGAAGTCGGTCAGATGGCCGGCGCATTCAATGCGATGCAGGGCGGCTATCAGCGCGTCGTCAGCACCGTCGCCCAGGCCGCCGCGCGCCTGGATCAGGGCGCCAGCCGGCTGGCCTCGAGCATGAACGATGTGCATAGCGGCATGCGCGGCCAGCAGGGCGAAACCGACCAGGCCGCCACGGCGATCAACGAGATGAGCGCGACGGTGCATCAGATTGCCGAACATGCCCGCGAAACCCGCGACCTGTCGCAGAATGCCGATCGCCTCGCAGGCGACGGCCATCGGGTGGTCGGGCGGGTGGAGAAATCCATTTCCAGCCTGTCCCAGGGCGTGCAGCAGACCGGCGAGATGATCGAGCAGCTCGCTGCCGACAGCCAGAAGATCAACGGTGTGGTCAGCGTGATTCACAGCATCGCCGAGCAGACCAACCTGCTGGCGCTCAACGCTGCGATCGAAGCCGCCCGCGCCGGTGAGCAGGGTCGCGGGTTCGCGGTGGTGGCCGACGAAGTACGCAACCTGGCCAAACGCGTTCAGGACTCCACCGACGAGATCACCCAGATGATCACCGGACTGCAATCGATGACCCGCGATGCCGTGGAATTCATGCAGGAGAGCTCGCTCAAGGCCGACGATTGCGTGCGTGAGGCCCACGAGGCCGCCCAGGCCCTGGAAGCCATCGCCGAAGCCGTGGCGCAGATGCGCGAAAGCAACACGCAGATCGCCGTGGCCGCCGAGCAGCAGAGCCAGGTCGCCGAGGAGCTCAACCGCTCGGTTACCGGCATTCGCGACGTCACCGAGCGCACCGTGGAGCAAACCGTCAGCTCCGCCAGCACCAGCGCCGAACTCGCCGCGCTCTCCACCGACCTCAGTCGTGCCATCGGCCAGCTCAGGCTCTGAGGTACGCTTCGCGCCGCGTGCACCACAACGCGGCGCGGCCTGCCCGATAAACAGGCAGCACCCCGTCTCATGCCCCATGAAGGGGCGTCTCGCCAGCCTTGGTTCAGCGCAAAAGCCGCTGACACCTGTCCATCGCGCCTTGGCACCGCTCTTGCTTTGTCGATCCTGCAGGCGAAGCTGCTGCGACAATTCGAAATAGCCGACTAGGGTTCCGACTCGCTCGCGAGTGGCTGGTCCGAGAGTTGGCGACCTCCAGTGAGGTTACACGGCGGGATAAAAGCCCGGGAGAACAGCGTGATCCGCACGCAGCTCCTGCGCCATCCCCAAATACTGGAGGGTTTGCCATGTGCCCGCTCGTATCGGCTCTGCCGTTCACCGCCCCGCCCGTTCTAGCAGCTGTCGCAAACCGGGGCACCTGCCCATGCGCCTGATCAATCGAACGCCGAGCCGCAGCGGCTGGCTTGCTCTGGCCATACTGCCCTTCGCCCTGTTGCTGGCGCTGTACCTGACCAGCTCTACCCAGCGCCTGGAGATCAATCCCAACGACAAGCTGCTGCCCAGCTTCGGCCAGATGAGCGCGGCTGTCGAACGCCTCGCCTTCACCCCGGACAAGCGCTCGGGCGACTACCTGTTCTGGCAGGACACCGCCTCGAGTCTCAAGCGCCTCGGTAGCGGACTGGCCATCGCCGCCGTGGCCGGCCTCTGCCTGGGCGTCGCCGCTGGCACCCTGCCGCTGTTCGGTGCGCCGCTGTCGCCCCTGCTGACCGTGCTGTCGATGGTGCCACCGCTGGCGATCCTGCCGATCCTGTTCATCGTGTTCGGGCTGGGCGAGCTGTCCAAGGTGATGCTGATCGTCATCGGCATCACCCCGATCCTCGCCCGCGACCTCGAGCAGCGTGCTCGCGAGATACCCCGCGAACTGCTGATCAAGGCGCAGACCCTCGGCGCCAACACCTGGACGCTGATCCTGCGCCTGGTGTTGCCGCAGCTGCTGCCGCGCCTGCTCATCAGCCTGCGCCTGGTGCTCGGCTCGGCCTGGCTGTTCCTCATCGCCGCCGAAGCCATCGCCTCCACGGACGGGCTCGGCTACCGCATCTTCCTCGTACGCCGCTACATGGCCATGGACGTGATCCTGCCCTACGTCGCCTGGATCACCCTGCTGGCGTGGGCCATGGATTTCTCGCTGCGGCGCCTGACCCAGCTGCTGTTCCCCTGGTATGAAGGAGCCAAGGCATGAGCGACAGAAAGAGCGCAGCCGTTGCGGGCGGATCCGTCGCCCACCTGGAGCACGACGCACCTATAAGCCGCAGCGCAGGCGATGCCAGACCGTTCATCCAGGTCAGGAATGTCTGGCAGCAGTATGGCGACCAGGTGGTGCTGGAGCGCCTGAACCTGAAGATTGCCGAAGGTGAGTTCTGCACCCTGGTCGGTGCCTCCGGTTGCGGCAAGTCGACCTTCCTGCGGCTGCTGCTCGGCCAGGAAGCGCCCAGCCGTGGCGAGATCCTGCTGGATGGCCAGCCATTGGCAGACGAACCGGACGCCAGTCGCGGCGTGGTTTTTCAGCGCTACTCGGTATTTCCGCACCTGACGGTGCTGGACAACGTCGCCCTCGGCCTGGAACTGCCGCGCGCCCCGCTGCTGGGTCGTCTGCTCGGACGCCGCAAGCGCGATGCCCGTGAGCAGCCTGCGCAGATGCTGCACAAGGTCGGCCTCGGCCATGCGCTGGACAAGTACCCGGCACAGCTCTCCGGCGGCATGCAGCAGCGCCTGGCCATCGCCCAGGCGCTGGTGATGAAGCCCCGCGTCCTGTTGCTCGACGAGCCCTTCGGCGCCCTCGACCCCGGCATTCGCAAGGACATGCATGAGCTGCTGCTGGAGCTGTGGCGGGAAACCCGGCTGACGGTGTTCATGGTCACCCATGACCTCTCGGAAGGCTTCACCCTCGGCAGCCGCATTCTGGTCTTCGACAAACCGCGCATCGATCCCCACGCCCCGGGTGCCTATGGCGCACGGGTGACCTACGACATTCCGCTGCACGAGGGCCGCCATGCTCCCGGCGCGTCCGCAGGCCTGCCGACCGCCCTCGCCGACTCTTTTCGCACTGCCTATCAAGGAGCCTGACATGAGTGCTTCACTCGCGATCCGCCCCACGCTGTACGAGGAAACCGTTCCCGGCGGCGGCCACACCTCCTTCATCCTCAAGCGCGGTCAACTGCTGCGTCTGACCGATCTCGAAGGCGGCGCCAACGTCAGCCTGATGCTGCTCAACGCCCAGGAGAAGAGCGAGCGGCTGAACCTGCCGGATACCCTCAAGGGCCAGCACACCGCCAAGCTCACCGCGGGGCATTGCCTGTACTCGGACATGGGGCGCGTACTCGCCGCCATCACGGCCGACACCTGCGGCTGGCACGACAGCTTCGGCGGTGTGCTGAACGCCGATGAAGTCGCCGAGAAGTACGGCCAGGGCCGCTATCAGGAACTGCGCAACGGCTTCTTCCGCAATGGCACCGACAACCTGCTGGTGGAAATGGGCAAGTGGAACCTGAACCTGCAGGACCTGCTCATGGTGCTCAATCTGTTCAGTCGCGTGGACGTCACCGCCGACGGTGCCTTCGCCTTCCACCAGGGCCACTCCAAAGCCGGCGATTACATAGAACTGTACGCACCGATGGACACCCTGGTGATCCTCACCGCCCTGCAGCATCCGCTGGACCCCAATCCGCTGTACGCACCCAAACCGGTGCAGCTGAGCTGGCACAAGGTCGAGAGCGATGGCATCAGCGTGCTCTGCCGCACCTCGCGCCCGGAAAACGGCCGTGCCTTTCACAACACCGAACGTCTGTACATCTGAGGAGGTGGCCGCGATGAGCCTTACCGAAAGCAGCCTGCACCCCGAAACCGCCGCGTTCCGCCATGTGATCCCGGCCGGCGAACCGTACCTGTTCGAAGTCAAGGCCGGACAGACCCTGCGCCTGCTCGATCTCGAAGGCAACCAGGCGGTGGACACGCTGTTCTTCAGCGCGAAAAACCCGCGCGAGCGCTACGACCCGCAGCGCACTCTGCGCCGGCAGAACCGCGTCTACCTCACCACCGGCACGGTGCTCTATTCGAACCTCGGCAATCCGCTTCTGACCATCACCGCCGACACCTGCGGCCGCCATGACACCCTCGGCGGGGCCTGCGCCCAGGAGAGCAACGTGGTGCGCTACGCGCTGGACAAGCGCTACATGCACAGCTGCCGTGACAACTTCCTGCGCGCGAGCCTCAACGACGGTCGCCTGACCAAGCGCGACATTGGCGCCAACATCAACTTCTTCATGAACGTGCCGGTGACCCCCGAAGGCGGCCTGACGTTCGCCGACGGCATCTCCGCGCCAGGCAAGTATGTGGAGCTGAAGGCCGAGCAGGACGTGATCGTGCTGATCTCCAACTGCCCGCAGCTGAACAACCCCTGCAACGGCTGGAACCCGACGCCCGCCGAGGTGCTGGTGTGGAACTGATGCCGCTGTTACGTCGCTACCTGCTGCCGCTGCTGCAGGCGCGCGCCGGGCAGCGACCCCAGCGACCGGCAACGAAGAACCCTCCCCAACCACGGACGGCCGTGGCACTGATGAATAAAGGCGGGACGGCCCGCCAGCCCTTCGAGGGTTACTGACCATGTTCGACAAACTGCTGATCGCCAACCGCGGCGCCATTGCCTGCCGCATCCTGCGTACGCTGCGCAACCTGAATGTGAACGGCGTGGCCGTCTACTCCGAGGCCGACGCCGCCAGCCTGCATCTGCAGCAGGCCGACGAGGCCCACAGCCTGGGCGAAGGCCCGGCCACACAGACCTATCTGGACGCGCAGAAGATTCTCCGCATCGCCCGTGAAACCGGCGCGAAAGCCATCCACCCCGGCTACGGGTTTCTCTCCGAGAACGCGGCGTTTGCCGAAGCCTGCGAGGCCGCCGGGATCGCCTTCGTCGGCCCGACGCCGGAACAGCTGCGGGTGTTTGGCCTCAAGCACACCGCCCGCGCCTTGGCCAAACAACGCGGCGTACCGATGCTGGAGGGCACCGAGCTGCTCGACAGCCTCGCCGATGCCCTCGGCGCAGCCGAGCAGGTCGGCTACCCGGTGATGCTGAAAAGCACCGCCGGCGGTGGCGGTATCGGGATGCGCGTGTGCCGCTCGGCGGCGGAACTCACTGATGCCTTCGACGCGGTCAAGCGTCTGGGGCAGAACAACTTCAGCGATTCGGGCGTGTTCATCGAGAAATACATCGAGCGCGCCCGCCACCTGGAGGTGCAGGTGTTCGGCGACGGCGCCGGCGAAGTCATTGCCTTGGGCGTGCGCGACTGCTCGGTACAGCGGCGCAACCAGAAGGTGCTGGAGGAAACCCCGGCGCCGAACCTGCCGGTCGGCATGGCCGCGGCCCTGTGCCAGGCGGCGATCACCCTGGCCAAGGCGGTCAGCTATCGCAGCGCCGGCACCGTGGAGTTCGTCTACGACGCCGAAGCCGAGCGTTTCTACTTCCTCGAGGTAAACACCCGCCTGCAGGTGGAGCACGGCGTCACCGAGCAGGTCTGGGGCGTGGACCTGGTGCGCTGGATGATCGAGCTGGCCGCCGGCGACCTGCCGCCGTTGGCCGAGCTGGTGAAGGATCTCAAGCCGAGCGGCCACGCGATCCAGGCGCGCGTCTACGCCGAGGACCCGGGCCGCGACTTCCAGCCGAGCCCGGGCCTGTTGACCGCCGTGGCCTTCCCGGCCGCTGACGGCAAGAGCCTGCGCATCGACACCTGGGTCGAAGCCGGCTGCGAGATCCCGCCGTATTTCGACCCGATGATCGCCAAGGTCATCAGCTGCGCGCCGAGCCGCGAAGCGGCCCGCGTCGCGCTGGACGCCGCCCTCGGCGACACCCTGCTCTACGGCGTGGAAACCAACCGCGATTATCTGCGCCAGATCCTCGGCTTTGCCCCCTTCGCCCTCGGCACGCCCTGGACCCGCTGCCTGGAAGGTCTGCGCTATTCGGCCAGCACCTTCGAGGTGATCAGCGCCGGCACCCAGACCACCGTGCAGGACTTCCCCGGCCGCCTCGGCTACTGGGCGGTGGGCGTGCCGCCGTCCGGCCCGATGGACAGACGCGCGCTGCGCCTGGGCAACGCCCTGCTCGGCAACCCCGAGGACGCTGCCGGGCTGGAAATCACCATGAGCGGGCCGATCCTGCGCTTCAACACCGACGCGGTGGTGGCGCTGACCGGCGCCGCGATCCCCGTGAAGCTCGATGACGTCGAACAGCCGATGTGCACCGCCATTTTCGTCCCGGCCGGCCGCACCCTGACCATCGGCACTATTGCCGGCGCCGGTGCGCGCTCCTACCTGGCCGTGCGCGGCGGGGTGCAGGTGCCGGAGTATCTGGGCAGCAAGAGCACCTTCACCCTCGGCCAGTTCGGCGGCCACGGTGGCCGCGCCCTGCGCGCCGGCGACGTGCTGCACCTGGCACCGCTGAGCGACTCGTCGGCCGGCGCCAGGCTCGCCGCCGAGCTGTGCAGCGCCCTGCCGGCGGTGCGCGAGCTGCGGGTGATCTACGGCCCGCACGGCGCGCCGGAATACTTCACCGAAGGCTATATCGACAAGTTCTTCGCCACCGACTGGGAAGTGCACTTCAACTCCAGCCGCACCGGGGTGCGCCTGATCGGCCCGAAACCCGAGTGGGTGCGCGAGAGCGGCGGCGAGGCCGGCCTGCACCCATCGAACATCCACGACAACCCCTACGCCATCGGCGCGGTGGACTTCACCGGCGACATGCCGGTGATCCTCGGCCCGGACGGCCCGAGCCTGGGCGGCTTCGTCTGCCCGGTGACCATCATCGAGGCGGATCTGTGGCAGCTCGGCCAGCTCAAGGCCGGCGACAAGGTGCGCTTCGTGCCGGTGGACGTGCTGACCGCACGCCAGCTGGCCAAGGCCGCCGATGCCGAGTGCGCCAGCCTCGCGCCGGCGGCCGTGGTCGCCACGCCGGTGGCGCTGCAGTCGCCCATCGTGCTCGATATCGGTGAAGCGGACAGCCGCCTGGTCGCCCGCCTCTCCGGCGACACCCACCTGTTGCTGGAAATCGGCGCGCCGGAGCTGGACCTGGTGCTGCGCTTCCGTGGCCATGCGCTGATGCAGGCCCTCGAAGCCAAGCAGCTCGACGGCGTCATCGACCTGACGCCCGGCATCCGCTCCCTGCAGGTGCACTACCAGCCCGAGACCCTGGCGCTGGAGAATCTGTTGGAGATTGTCGCCGGCCTGTGGGATGCCGTGTGCGCCGCGCAGGACCTGAAGGTGCCCTCGCGCATCGTCCACCTGCCGCTGTCCTGGGACGACCCGGCCTGCCAGTTGGCCATCGAGAAGTACATGACCACGGTGCGCAAGGACGCGCCCTGGTGCCCGAGCAACCTGGAGTTCATCCGCCGCATCAACGACCTCCCGAATCTCGAGGCGGTGTACCGCACGGTGTTCGACGCCAGCTATCTGGTGATGGGCCTGGGCGACGTCTACCTCGGTGCGCCGGTGGCCACCCCGCTGGACCCGCGCCACCGCCTGGTCACCACCAAGTACAACCCGGCGCGCACCTGGACCGCGGAGAACTCGGTGGGCATCGGCGGCGCCTACATGTGCATCTACGGCATGGAAGGCCCGGGCGGCTACCAGTTCGTCGGCCGCACCCTGCAGATGTGGAACCGCTACCGCGCGGTCGAGGCGTTCGGCGGCCTGCCGTGGCTGCTGCGCTTCTTCGACCAGATCCGCTTCTACCCGGTCTCGGCGGAGGAGCTTGTGAGGATCCGCCGCGATTTCCCGCTGGGCCGCTACCCGCTGAAGATCGAGAACACCGAGCTGCGCCTGTCCGACTACCAGGACTTTCTTGCCGCCGAGGCCGACAGCATCGACGCCTTCCGTCGCCAGCAGCGCGGCGCCTTCGACGCCGAGCGCCAGCGCTGGATCGAATCGGGCCAGGCGCACTTCGAGAGCGAGGAAGTCGCCGCCGACCTCGGCGAGGACGCCCCGCTCGGCGCCGGCCAGCACGGCATCGAAAGCCACATTGCCGGCAACCTCTGGCAGGTGTCGGTGGCCGAGGGCACGCGGGTCGAGGCCGGCGACGTGCTGGTGATCCTCGAGAGCATGAAGATGGAAATCCCGCTCACCGCGCCGGTCGCCGGCGTGGTCAAGGAAGTCCGCGCCCAGCCCGGCTCGCCGGTGCGCGCAGGCCAGCGGGTGGTGGTGATCGAGGAGGCGTGAGGCCCCTCGGCACCCGAAGCAACGTCGGGTGGATCGCGCTTTATCGATCCACCAACCGGCCCAGCGGGCCGGCAACGAACATCGCGGTGGAAAAGGCTTCGCCGTTTTCCACCCTACGAGGGACATGAGATGACCACGACATTCGACCTGCGCCTCACCACCCTGAGCGCCGCCTACACCGCCGGGGACATCACCCCGCGCCAGCTGTTCATTGCACTGCGCGACAAGGCTGCGGAACTCAACCCTGAGTTCAACGCATTCATCCACCTGATGACGGCCGCGGAGCTCGAGCCGTATCTGGCCGCCCTCGACGGCAAGACGCCCGCCGAGCTGCCGCTCTACGGCATTCCCTTCGCCATCAAGGACAACATCGATCTCGTCGGCGTACCCACCACCGCCGCCTGTCCCGCGTATGCCTACACACCGGAGACCAGCGCCACCGTCGTCGATCAGTTGATCGCCCTCGGCGCGGTGCCGCTGGGCAAGACCAACCTCGACCAGTTCGCCACCGGCCTCAACGGCACCCGCTCGCCCTATGGCGAATGCCGCAACTCGGTGCACCCGGACTACCCCTCCGGCGGCTCCAGCGCTGGCTCCTCGCTAGCCGTTGCGCTCGGGCTCTGTTCCTTCGCGCTGGGCACCGATACCGCCGGTTCCGGCCGGGTGCCGGCGGCGCTGAACAACCTGGTGGGCCTGAAAGCGAGCAAAGGGCTGATCTCCACCGCCGGCGTTGTCCCGGCCTGCCGTACGCTGGACTGCGTGACCTTCTTCACCGCCACGGCGGCCGAAGCCAGTCAGCTGCTGGCGCTCACCGCCAGGCTCGATGCGCGCGACGAGTACAGCCGTAGCAACCCGCTGTGGAATGACGGCTCGGCCTTCGGCCAGATCAAGACCTTCCGCTTCGGCATACCCCAGCACCTGGAATTTCTCGGCTGCGCGGAAAGCGCGGCGTTGTTCGCCGCCACCATCGAACAGCTGAAAGCCCTCGGCGGCGAGCCGGTGGAAGTGGACTTCGCCCCCTTCCTCGAAGCTGCACGCCTGCTCTACGAAGGCCCCTGGGTGGCCGAACGCTACAGCGTGGCGGGAGCGCTGATCGAGCAGCAGCCCGACGCCGTGCTGCCGGTAATAAAAGCCGTTCTGGAGAAAGCCCCCGGTACAACCGCCGTGCAGCTGTTCCAGGCGCAATACCGCCTGCAGCAACTCAAGGCCGTCTGCGACCGCACCATGGCCGAGGTCGATTGTGTGCTGACGCCCGCCTACCCGCGCCCAGTGACGCTCGCCGAACTTCACGCCGAGCCGGTCAAGCGCAATTCGGACCTGGGCTACTACACCAACTTCATGAACATGCTCGACTACGCCGCTGTCGCGGTGCCGGCCGCCACCATGCACAACGGCCTGCCCTGGGGCGTGACGCTGTTCGGCCGGGTGTTCACCGACCAGTACCTGCTGAGCCTGGCCGATGCGCTGCAGCATCAGACAGGGCTGAAGTTGATCGGCGGCAACGCGCTCATTACCCCGCCGCCCCGGAATCCGGCCCGCAACGACCGCGCCCGCCTGGTGGTCTGCGGAGCGCACCTGGACGGCCTGCCGCTGAACTGGCAACTCAGGCAGCGTGGCGGACGGCTGCTGGAAACCACCCGCAGCTCGCCGGACTACAAGCTCTACGCGCTGGCCGGCGGGCCACCGCTGCGCCCGGGCATGGTTCGCGTCGCCGAAGGCGGAGCGGCCGTCGAGGTTGAAGTCTGGGAGCTGCCGAGCCAGGAACTCGGCTCCTTTCTCACCGGCATTCCGGCACCGCTCGGCCTGGGCAAGGTGCAGCTCGCCGACGGCCGCAGGGAAACAGGCTTCATCTGCGAGCCCTACGGCCTGGACGGCGCCCAGGACATAACCGAGCTTGGCGGCTGGCGCACCTATCTGAAGCGTCGCAGCTGAGGCAGACGAGGAGCGACGGGGTTGCACTGCGGCCATCCCGTCGCATTGTCGGAACATCCAGCGCCGGACCGACCTCCGATGCAGAGCCACGCCGACTCCGGTCGGCGCCATCTGCATCCGAAGGAGGACTCCATGCGTATCACCCTGCCACGCATCGGTCTCGGCGGCGCACCGCTGGGAAACATGTTCCATCCGCTCAGCGAAGAAACCGCCGACGCCACCCTCAATGCCGCCTGGGACGCCGGCTTTCGCTATTACGACGTGTCGCCGCACTACGGCGCGGGCCTGGCCGAGCAGCGCTTCGGGCGCCTGCTGAGTGGCAAGCCGCGTGACGAGTACGTCCTGAGCACCAAGGTCGGGCGCCTGCTGCAGCCGGCCAGCCAGCCGGAAAACGCCAAGCCCTTCGTCGACGAGCTGCCCAACAAGCGCGTGCCGGATTATTCGGCCGACGGCGCACGCCGCTCCATCGAGGACAGTCTGGAGCGCATGGGCGTCGATCGCCTCGATGTGGTGTTCATCCACGACGTTTCCGAAGACCAATGGGGCCCGCAATGGCGCGAGTACTTCCAGCAGGCCATGAACGGCGCGGCGAAGGCGCTGACCCAGCTGCGCGATGAAGGCGTGATTCGCGGCTGGGGCCTGGGGGTCAACCTGGTCGAGCCATGCCGCCTGGCTCTGGAGCAGAGCGACCCGAACGTGTTCCTGCTGGCCGGCCGCTACTCGCTGCTGGAGCACGACGAGGCGCTGGACACCCTGTTCCCGACCTGCCAGGCACGCGACGTTGGCGTCGTCGTTGGGGGACCGTTCAACTCCGGCGTCCTGGCCGGTGGCGATCACTATGAGTACGACCAGATCCCACCACAGGTCGCCCAGCGCAGGGAGCAGCTCAAGGCCGCTGCCGAGCGCTGCGGCGTCGATCTGCGGGCCGCCGTCCTGCACTTCTGCCTGGCCAACCCGGTGGTCGCCTCGGTCATCCCGGGCACGGCCAATCCCGAGCGTCCTCGGCAGTACATGGAATACTTCAACACCCAGGTGCCCCGCGAGTTCTGGCAGACCCTCAAGCGCGACGGCCTGCTGCGCGAGGATGCGCCGGTGCCAATCTGACCTCTGCCAAGCCGTAACGGGCTGACCGCCCCATGCGCCGCCTGGCCCGTGGCGGCGGTCGGCCGGAACGGTGTCATCAGCTGCACCATCCGCACTATCGCGGAGCAAGCCTCCCCATTAGTGAGCAGCGCCGTGCCGGGCGCGCCACCCGTGTTGGCTCCGGCGCTAGCTGCAACTCATTGAAACTCCGCGAGTTCGCTGCCAGCCATCGCATCTGGCACGCAACCTGCTCTATCCCCCTTGCACGGGATGAGTCGCCTCCGGCACTCATGATGCTTGGCACAATCAGGAGCAACTTCAAGGAGAACTAGGGTTCCGGCTCACAGGGAGTGGGCGCTGGTCCGAGAGTTCTCCGGTCCCAGGGACGGGACTACACGGAGGGATAAAAGCCCGGGAGACGCGATGTCATCCCGTGCCTGTCATTCCAATGTGTAGGGAAATCACGCCATGTCCACACTGCGCTCGCTGAACAAGACCCTCCTCGCCGCCGGCCTGGCCGTCGCGACGTTGTTTTCACCGCTGGCCAGCCAGGCCGCCGAGAAGCTGAAGATCGGCACCGTGGTCTGGGCCGGCTATGGCCCCTTCTACGTCGCCGACAAGAAAGACCTGTTCAAGCCCCACGGCCTGGACGTGGACCTGCAGTTCTTCAACGACCCGGCGCTGATCCCCACCGCCATGCTCAGCCGCGCGCTGGACGGTGGCATGCTCACCTACGATCAGGTAGTGGCCTCGGTCGCCAAGGGCTTGAAGCACCGCGTGGTGATGCCCATCGACTTCTCCAACGGCGGTGACGCCATCGTTGCCGACGCGTCGATCCAGTCCATCGCCGACTTCAAGGGCAAGAAGGTCGGCTTCAACCCGCTGTCGCCCTCCGACTTCCTGCTGGCCTACGCGCTGCAGCAGAACGGCATGAGCGACAAGGACATCGACGCCGTCAACATGACTCCGGAAGGCATCCCCGGCGCCATGGCCTCGGGCAACCTGCCGGTCGGCGTGACCTACGAGCCCAACGTTTCGCAGATCCTCTCCATGGGCGGCGGCGACAAATTCAAGGTGGTCTATTCGTCCAAGGACGCACCAGGGCTGATCACCGACGTGCTGGTCTTCGACGAGGCGGTGATCGCCAAAAAGCCCGCCGCCATCAAGGCGATGATCCAGGGCTATCTCGACGGCCTGGCCTACATGCAGGCGCACCCCGAGGAGTCGGCGAAGATCATCGGCGAGGTGCTCGGCGTCAGCGCCGAAGAAGCCGTCGAGCAGATGGCCGGCGCCTACAACATCCCCCTTGCGGAGATGGGCAAGAGCTTCACCCCAGGCGACGACACCCATTCCTTCCATGGCAGCGGCGCGATCATCGCCAAGCTGCTCAAGGACAACGGGCAGATCCCGACCATCCCGGATTTCAGCCAGACCTACGACGCCCAGTTCACCGAAGCGCTCGCCCAGTAAGCCGACGCCGGGCGGGCCGTCGCCCGCCTGTGCTGGAGAAAAACCATGACTGCCAAACCTCTGTACCGTTACGCCGATGGCCGCCTGCCCAACACGCTGGCGATCCTCTATACCGCGCTCGCCTACGGCGGCGGCCTGGCTCTGCTGTTCGTCGGTAACGGCTGGCTGAACGTGCTGGGCACGCTGCTGCTGGCCCACGGCATGATCATCGCCGCCTACCTGGTCCACGAATTCGCCCACGGCGCCATCTTCAGCGTGCCCAAGCACAACGAATGGGCCGGCAATGTCTGCAGCTGGCTGTGCGGCAGCTGCTACGCCGAATTCCAGGACCTGCGCAAGAAGCACATGCGCCACCACGTCGACCGCGCCGACGTGATCACCTTCGACAGCAAGGCCTTCCTCAAGGCACGCCCGCTGTGGTTCCAGAAGCTGGTGCTGGCGCTGGAATGGGCCTATGTGCCGGCGGTGGAGCTGATCATGCATTTCTATGTGATCGCCCTTCCCTTCATCACCGACAACGACAAGCACCGCGCCCGGCGCGGCAAGGTCGCCGCGGTGCTGGCCATTCGCACACTACTCTTTGCCGGGCTCGCGGTGCTCTCGCTGAAGGCCGTGCTGCTCTACGCCGTGGCCTGGATGATCATGCTCAGCGTGCTGCGTTTCGCCGATGCCTATCAGCACACCTACGAGGCCTTCGCCGTGCTGGAGGACGGTGGCAAGCTGCCGGAGGACAAGCGCCGCGACCGCAGCTACGAGCAGCAGAACACCTACAGCAACGTGGTTTCCGAGCGCTGGCCGGCGCTGAACCTGCTGCTGCTCAACTTTTCCTTCCACAACGCCCACCACGAGAAGCCGGTGGCGCCCTGGTATCGCCTGCCCAAGCTCCACGCCGAGCTGTACGGCAGCACCTACAACCAGGTCATCCCGATGCGCAAGCTGCTCGGCAGCTTCCACCGCTACCGCGTACGCCGCGTGCTGGACGATGACTACGGGGTGGTCAGCGAAGGACCGAACAAGGCCGACAACTTCTACGGCGCCGTGGGCGTCTCGTTCCTGACGGCGGTGTGACATGCACAAGGCACTGGATTACCGAGGCCGTTGCGTGGTCATCACCGGCGCCGCCGGGGGCATCGGCCGGGGCCTGGCGCAGAGCTTCGCCGCTGCCGGCGCCACCCTGGAGCTGCTGGACCGTGACGCCGACGCCCTCGCCCGGCTCGCCGACGAACTCGCTGGCGAGACGCTGCTGCACTGCACCGCACTGGACCTGGGTGATCGGCAGGCGGTGCAGCAGTACGCCGATGACCTCGCCTGCCGCGGCCTCAACGCCGATGTGCTGATCAACAACGCCGGCGTCGAGTACGCCACGCCGCTGGGCGAGTGCAGCTTCGAGGCCGATCAGCGCTGGTCGGCCCTGCTGGAGAACAACGTCGGTTCCATGCAGCGCCTGACCCGCGCATTGCTGCCACGCCTGCGCGCCGGCGCCAGCGTGATCAACCAGGCCTCCATCTGGGGTCTGAAAGGCGTGCCGGGCTTTTCCGCCTATGTCGCCAGCAAGCACGCGGTGGTCGGCCTGACCCGCTCGCTGGCCTGGGAGCTGGGCCCGCGGCGCATCCGGGTGAACGCGGTGTGCCCCGGCTGGATCGGCACCGATGCGGCCATGCGCTCGCTGAAGGTGATGGCGGACGCCAACGGCCGCAGCGACAGCGCCGAGCTCGCGGCGATACTCGCCAACCAGGCCATTCCGGAGCTGCTGACACCGGCCGATCTGGGCGGCACCTTCCTGTTCCTCGGCTCACCGCTGGCCGCCGCCCTGACCGGCCAGGCGCTGTCGGTCAGCCACGGCGAGGTGATGCACTGATGGCTGCCATCCTTACCGGGCTGACCGCTCTGGTCACCGGCGCAGCGACCGGCATCGGCCGTGCCACCGCACTCGCGCTGGCCGCCGAAGGCGCGCGGGTCTGGATCAATCATCGCGATCAACACGACCTGGCGGAACGAATGGTCGAGCAGATCATCGCCAGCGGCGGCTGCGCCTGGGCCATCGAGGCCGATGTCAGCGATCCGGTTGCGGTGGCGGCAATGTTCGAGACCATCGAGGCACAGGGACCGCTGGATCTGCTGGTCAACAACGCCGGGGTGATCCTGGAAAAGCCCTTTCTCGAAACCAGCGAGGCCGACTGGGCAAGGGTGCTGGGCGTCGATCTCGCCGGCGTCTACCGCTGCTGCCGCCATGCACTGGCACAGATGCAGCCGCGGCGCAGCGGCGCCATCGTCAATGTCGCCTCGGACCTCGGATTTCTCGGCCGCGAACAGTACGCCGCCTACTGCACGGCCAAGGCCGGGGTGATCGGCCTGACCCGCTCACTGGCCCGCGAGTTCGCTGCAGACGGCATCCGCATCAATGGCGTCGCACCCGGCCCCATCGCCACGGCGATGGTCAGCCCGGAGCACATGAGCGACGAGTGGATGGCCAAGGAGCTGGCGATCCCCATGGCGCGCCTGGGTACGCCGGAGGAAGTCGCGGCGGCCATCGTCTTCCTGCTTTCGCCGCAGGCGAGCTATTTCACCGGACAGCTGCTCGGGCCCAACGGCGGCTCCTGGATGGGCGCATGAACAGCCTGATGCCACAGGGCATGCTGATCGGCGGCGCCATCATGTGGGGGCTGGGCTGGCTGCCGCTGCAGTTCTTCGCCGCCCGCGGCCTGGCCGGCATGCCGCTGGTGCTGCTGACCTATTCGCTGCTCAGCCTGCTGGCGCTGCCGGTGCTCTGGCAGCAGCGCCGCCAGTGGGCGAGCCAGTATCGCCAGGTGCTCACCATGGGCCTGTGCGGTGGCTGGGCCACCGCCGCCCTGGTTACCGCCCTGGCGGAGGGCAACGTGGTGCGGGTGATGCTGCTGTTCTACCTGGCACCGGTGTGGGCGATGGTCGGCGGCTGGCTGCTGCTGGGCGAACGCCTCAACGGCACGCGGCTGTTCGCCCTGGGGCTGGCGATGCTCGGCATCGGCCTGACCCTCGGCGTCACGAGCGAAGCGCTGGCCGCGCCCGGCGCAAACGACTGGCTGGCGCTTTCCGCCGGCCTCGCCTTCAGCCTCAACAACCTCGCCACTCGCGCCGCCGACCGGGTGCCGCTGGCGAGCAAGGCGCTGGTCAGTTTCGTCGGCAGCGCGCTGCTCGGTGGGCTGTTCTGCCTGCTGCTGCGCCAGCCACTTCCGCCCCTGGATCTGACCCTGAGCTGGCAGATCGCCCTGCTCGCCCTCGGCTGGCTGGTCAGCATGGCCGCCGTACAGTACGGCCTGACTCATCTGGAAGCCGGCCGCGCCGCGGTGCTGGTGGTGTTCGAGCTGATCGCCGCGGTGCTGTCGTCCGCCTGGTTCGGCAGCCACGCCATCGGCCCGAACGAATGGCTCGGCGCCGCCCTGATCACCACCGCCGCGCTGATCGCCGGCTGGCCGGAACGTCCCCTTTCAATCGCGACAAGGAGCACCTGCGCATGACCGTGCACATGGATCAACTGAGCTGGGTCGATTACGAACGCCGCGTGCGCGAAGGCGCCGTGGTCTTTCTGCCCTGCGGCGCCACCGAGCAACATGGCCCGCACCTGCCGCTGGGCACCGACGCGCTACTGGCCAGTGCCATCAGCGCCGACGTGGCGGCACGAGTCGGCGGGCTGGTGGCACCGGCGCTGTCATACGGCTACAAGTCGCAACCGAAATGCGGCGGCGGCCAGCACTTCTGCGGTACCACCAGCCTGGATGGCGCAACCTTGAGCGCCCTGGTGCGCGACGCCGTGCGTGAGTTCCATCGCCACGGTGTGCGCCGCCTGGTGCTGGTGCTCGGGCATTACGAGAACCAGTGGTTCGTCGCCGAGGGCATCCAGCTGGCGCTGCGCGACCTCGGGCCGGACGCCGGGCTGGAGGTAATGCGCCTGGAGCACTGGGATTTCTGCCACGAGCAGACCCTGACCGACATCTTCCCGGAAGGCTTCCCCGGTTTCGCGCTGGAGCATGCCGCGGTGATCGAGACCTCGCTGATGCTGCATTTCCATCCGCAACTGGTCGCGCTGGAGAAGATTCCCGACGACGCCCCGGCCGACTTTCCGCCCTACGACATGTACCCCACCCGTACCGAATGGGTGCCGCCCTCCGGGGTGCTGTCCTCGGCCAGAGGCTCCAGCGCGGCGAAAGGCCAGCGGCTGGCCCACGACATCGTCGAAGGCATCGCCGCCGCGGTGTGCAAGGAGTTTGCGCTGTGAGCCTGACGACGCATCCGCTGCTCCTCGAGCACACGGCGCTGCTGGTGATCGACATGCAGCGCGACTTCTGCGCGCTGGGTGGATACGCCGACCAGGCCGGCATGGACGTTAGCCGCCTGCGCGCACCGATCGCGGCGATCCAGGCGCTGCTGGATTGCGCGCGCGGCGTGGGCATGCTGGTGGTGCACACCCGTGAAGGCCATCGACCGGATCTTTCCGACCTGCCCGAGCCCAAACGCCGCCGCGCCCAGGCCACCGGCGCTGCCATCGGCAGCCCTGGCCCCCTCGGCCGCCTGCTGGTGCGCGGCGAATTCGGCCATGACCTGATCGACGAGCTGCAACCGCGCGCCGGCGAGCCGGTGATCGACAAGCCGGGCTACAGCGCCTTCGCCCATACCGATCTCGAACTGATCCTGCGCCGCCGCGGCATCGAGCGGCTGATCCTGACCGGCGTGACCACCGAGGTCTGCGTGGCCTCGACGCTGCGCCAGGCCATCGACCTTGGCTTCGACTGCCTGACCGTCCGCGACGCCTGCGCCTCGGCCGACCCGCAACTGCATGCGGCTGCGCTGGCGATGATCGAGGTGGAAGGCGGCCTGTTCGGCAGCGTGATCGACAGCCAAGAGCTGCTGAGCCAACTGGAGGGATCGCCATGACCCCCCAGCCTGATCGCGCCCGAAGCACGTCATTTGCGGAGCATTACCCATGAAAACCGTTCCCGATGCCTATCTCGGCGTCTGGCGCCGCCGCCTGCTGACCACCACGGCCGGCCTGCGCGACGAAACCAGCGAAGTCTACTGGCTGCAGACCGCCTGCCTGCACGCCGACCTGCGTCTGCCGGGGGGTCAACCCGTGGCACCGGCAGCTTCGCTTGAAACCTGCAGCCATGCCCAGCAGTTGGCGCTGAGTGAACAGGCCGGCTTTGCCGGCATCACCGAGGTCAACGGCGATATCTGCCAGTGGCATCGCCTGATCGACTTCCAGCCGCCGGGCGGGCCTGCGGATATCGGCCTGATGCGCTTCGAGACCTCGGAACGGCTGCTGGAAGACGGGCTGGACGGCAGCTATCACGAAATCTGGCAGCGCCTGCCGGAATCGCAGGGGCGCAACTGGGGTATCTGGCTGCGCGCGGCGGAGCAGCCAGCCCGCCAGGCCTGCCTGCTGGTAGCGGGCGACTACTTCCTGTTCGCCGCCGAGCGGCCGATTCTGCTGCCGGCCAGCTCGGGGCATCTGCGTGAACAGCTGGCCGCCGTCGGGCCCGCGTTGCGGCCGCAGCTGCTGGCCTGCGAGCTGTCCTTCGGCCGCCACCGCAACGGCGCCACACCCTGGCAGATCACCCATTCGACGCTGCCCGGCCGCGTCGGCGACGCGCTGCTGTCGAGCTACTGGAACTTCGCCGACCCCGCCAGTCTGCCCGCCGCGGACCTCGCCGCGCTGGGCCGTTATCCGGCGGCCGGCGGCTGGCAACGCGTCGAACTGGATGTGCCTACCGCTACAGAGGAGGTCCCCGCATGACCGCACAGATCAGCATTCCCTCCACTGCCCCCGCCGCTCAACAACGACACACCACAGCACCCGTCGCACGAGCCGAACCGGTGGTCCGCAGAGGCAGTTTCTGGCGCATTCGCGGCGAGCTCTCGCGGCGCAGCGCCTGGCTGCTCACCGGCGCCGGGCTGAGCCTGCCCTTCGTCGTCTGGTGGCTGTGGACCGCCCTTGGTCTGGCCGACCCGATGTTCATGCC
The DNA here is from genome assembly GCF_000219605.1 of Stutzerimonas stutzeri. NCBI lineage: Bacteria > Pseudomonadati > Pseudomonadota > Gammaproteobacteria > Pseudomonadales > Pseudomonadaceae > Stutzerimonas > Stutzerimonas stutzeri. The sequence goes on along the minus strand of NC_015740.1, from coordinate 2,003,244 downwards.
CAGCCCCGGCGCAGTGCTCGAGCGCATCGGCCGCTGGTGGACCAGCGAGGGGCTGCTGGGAGACATCGGCATCAGCGTCTGGCGTGTCATGGCCGGCTTCGGCGCCTCGGCACTGATCGCCCTGCCGCTGGGGCTGTACATCGGCACGTACCGGCCGGTGCAGGCCTTTCTCGAACCGCTAACCGACTTCATCCGTTATATGCCGGCCGTGGCCTTCATTCCGCTGGTGATGCTCTGGGTCGGCATCGACGAAGGTTCCAAGGTGCTGATCATCTTCATCGGCACCTTTTTCCAGATGGTGCTGATGGTCGCCGAGGATGTGCGCCGCGTACCCATGGCGCAGATCGAGGCGGCGCAGACCATGGGCGCCAACCGCAGCGAGATCGTCAAGCTGGTGATCCTGCCTTCGGCCAAGCCGGCGCTGCTCGACACCCTGCGCATCACCTGTGGCTGGGCCTGGACCTACCTGGTGGTAGCCGAACTGGTCGCGGCCAACTCCGGCCTCGGCTACGCCATCCTCAAGGCGCAGCGTTACATGCACACCGACAAGATCTTCGCGGGCATCCTGCTCATCGGTCTCATCGGCCTGATCACCGATCAGGCCTTCCGCTGGTTGCACCGCCGCGCCTTTCCCTGGATGAGGAAATGACCATGTCCGATGCCAAGATTCGTGTACGCCAGGTCGGCAAGACCTTCGTCAGCGAGCGCCGTGAGGTGCAGGCGCTGCAGTCGATCGACCTGGACATCCAGCCCAACGAGTTCGTCACCTTCGTCGGCGCCTCGGGCTGCGGCAAGTCCACCCTGCTGCGCATCATCGCCGGCCTGGAGACGCTGAGTCGCGGCGAGATCCTGCTCGACGGCAGGCCCATCGACGGCCCCGGCGTCGACCGTGCCATGGTCTTCCAGCACTACAGCCTCTACCCCTGGCTGACGGTGATGCAGAACATCAAGTTCTGCCGCCAGCTCAAGGTGATCGGCGATACCGTGCGCCACGATGGAGACGTGGAGTCCGCCGCCGGCCGCGCCGATGCCCTGCTCAACCTGATGGGTCTGACGCGCTTCGCCGATGCCTACCCCAGCCAGCTCTCCGGCGGCATGCAGCAACGCGTTGCCATTGCCCGCGCCCTGCTGCCCAGACCCGCGACACTGCTGATGGACGAGCCCTTCGGCGCGCTGGATGCGCAAACCCGCGAAGTCATGCATGACCTGATCCGTCACGTACACCGGCTGGAGAAGAGCACCATCCTGTTCGTCACCCACGATGTCGAAGAAGCCATCTATCTGGGCAGCCGCATCGTGCTGATGGCGCCACGCCCCGGGCGCATCGATTCCATCTACGAGGTACCGCTGCCGGCCCAGCGCCACCAGGACATGAAGCTCGCGCCGGAATTCACTGAGCTCAAGCGCGAGATCCTCGCCCGCATCCGCGAAACCTCCGGCATGCACACCGACCTCGAGCAGCTGGCCAAACTCAGCGCCGTGGCCGGCTGAAGGCTAGCGGCCAAGCAGTTCGGCCATTGCCGCGAACACCTGGCGCATGGCCGGCGCGCTGCGGCCCGGCCCACCGGCACAATGGCCCCAGTCCGATTCGAGCACCCGCAGCTCGGCACCCGGAATCAGCGCGGCCTCGTGGCGGGCATCCTCGACGGTGAAATACAGATCGCTGCTGCCGGGCATAAGGATGGTCCGCGCACGGATGCGCCCCAGCGCTTCGGCCAGCGAGCCGGCAGCGAAACTGCGGGCCGGGTCGGCCGATTGCCAGGTATGCAGCACGCAGAGCAGGTCGTTGGCGTCCTGCTCCAGATGATCCTGTTCCCAGTAGTCGAGCAGCGCCTCAAGGCTCTCGAAACCCATCTCGCGCCACAGCTCATGACGATAGAACGCCTGCGAATAGGCCCAGCCGGCATAGGCACGGCCGAAAGCCCGCAAACCACGTTCCGGCGGCACGCTGTAGCGCCCTCCCAGCCAGGCGGCGTCGGCGCACAGCGCCGCCTTCACCCCTTCGAGAAACACCCGATTGTGCGGCCAGCAGCGTGCCGTACAGCAGAACGGCAGGATGGCACGCATCCGTTCCGGATAGGCCATTGCCCAGAACAGCGTCTGCATGCCGCCCATGGACCAGCCGCTGACCAGGGCGAGCTGCCAGTCGTCGCCATACAACCGATCGAGCAACGCCTTCTGCGCCCTCACGTTGTCCAGCAGGCCGACCCGCGGGAAGTCCGCTGCGCCCTGACCGGGCGCAGCGTTGCTCGGCGAAGTCGACCAGCCTGCGCCGAACAGGTTTGTCAGCACCACGCAGTAATCGCCACCTGCCAGCGGGCCATCCGCACCAAGCAGGGGCAGGCTGCCCCAATGTGTGCCGCCGTAGTAGCTCGGAATCAGCACCAGGTTGTCCCGCGCGCGGTTCGGCGTGCCCACTACCTGATAGCAGAGCCGCGCATTGCGCAGGCGTTCGCCGTTTTCGAGGCTCATTTCGCCCAGCGCAAAAAATTTCTTTTCCCTTTTTATTTCAATCATCTGCGTGACTCCTGCAGTGGCGCAGAGGGCGCCAGGCGGCACCAGCGTCGGCCCGTTTCTATACACGCTGGCATGTATATTGGATGAAGGAATCGTGCCAGCGGCCCCGGCCGCCATTCATGACTCCAAGGAGCGCAAGCCGATGACCAGCTTTCCCCTCTCCTCCGTCGAGGAGTTGAAACAGCAGTTGCAGGACAAGGGTGTGAAGTACGCGATGGCCAGCTACGTCGACATCCACGGCGTGATCAAGGGCAAGTTCGTCCCCATCGCCCATCTCGGCCAGATGCTCCGCGGCTCCGAGCTCTACACCGGTGCGGCGCTGGACGGCGTCCCGCAGGAGATCAGCGACAACGAGGTGGCCGCGATGCCAGACCCGGCGACCGCCACCCAGTGCAGCTGGAACCGCGATCTCGCCTGGTTCGCCAGTGACCTCTACCTGGACGGCAAGCCCTTCGACGCCTGCTCGCGCGGCATCCTCAAGCGCCAGACCGAAGCCGCTGCAGCGCTGGGCTACACCTTCAACCTGGGCATCGAGACCGAGTTCTTCCTGTTCAAGGACACCCCGGATGGCGGCTTCGCGCCCATTTCCGAGCGCGACGACATGGCCAAGCCCTGCTACGACCCGCGCCTGCTGATGGACAACCTGCCCATCGTCGACGAACTGGTGCAGGCGATGAACGAGATGGGCTGGGGTGTCTACTCCTTCGACCACGAGGACGCCAACGGCCAGTTCGAAACCGATTTCAAGTACAGCGACGCCCTCGGCATGGCCGACCGCTTCGTGTTCTTCCGCATGATGGCCAACGAGATCGCCCGCAAGCACGGCGCTTTCGCCACCTTCATGCCCAAGCCCTCGGCCAACCGCACCGGCAGCGGCGCGCACTACAACATGTCGCTCGCCGACATCGAGACCGGCAAGAACCTGTTCGAAGTCGATGGCGAAGACCCCTACGGCTGCGGCGTGACCCCGCTGGCCTATCACTTCATCGCCGGGGTGCTGAAACACGCCAAGGCCATCTGCGCGGTCATCGCGCCTACGGTCAACAGCTACAAGCGACTGATCCGCAAGGGCGCCATGTCCGGCTCGACCTGGGCGCCGGTGTTCTGCTGCTACGGCAACAACAACCGTACCAACATGCTGCGCATTCCGTCCCAGGGTGCGCGGGTCGAATGCCGCGCCGCCGACATCGGCTGCAACCCCTACCTCGGTGCCGCGATGATCCTCGCCGCCGGCCTGGAGGGCATCCGCGACAAGCTCGATCCCGGCCAGCCGCACCGCGAGAACATGTATCACTACAGCGAACGGGAGGTCGCGCAGATGGGTATCGAGACCCTGCCGCGCACCCTCAGCGAAGCCATCGACGCCTTCGAGGCCGACCCGCTGTCGCGCCAGGTGTTCGGCGATGCCATGTACCAGGCCTTTGTCGAGTTCAAGCGCGACGAATGGAATGCCTACCACACCCATGTTTCCGACTGGGAAATCCAGCGCTATCTGAAGTTCTTCTGAACCGGGAGTACCGCCATGCACGGCACCATGATGAAAAAGCTGCTCTGCGCCGGGGCCATTGCCCTCGCCGCCCTCGCCCCGCTGGCCCAGGCGGAGGAGAAAAAGACCTTCAACCTGGCCTGGACCATTTACGTCGGCTGGATGCCCTGGAAGTACGCCGACGAGTCGGGAATCATGAAGAAGTGGGCCGACAAGTACGGGATCGAGGTGAACATCAGCCAGATCAACGACTACGTCGAGTCCATCAACCAGTACAGCGCCGGCCAGTTCGACGGCGTGGTTGCCACCAGCATGGATGCGCTGTCGATTCCGGCGGCCGGTGGCGTCGACACCACCGCGCTGATCGTCGGCAGCTACTCCAACGGCAACGACGGCCTGGTGATGAAGGGCACCAGCGATCTCAAACAGATCAAGGGCCAGCAGGTGCACCTAGTGGAACTGTCGGTGTCGCATTACATCCTGGCCAAGGCGCTGGACAGCGTAGGCCTGTCGGAGAAGGACGTGCAGGTGGTCAACACCTCGGACGCCGACATCGTCGCTGCCTTCAGTACGGCCGATGTACGCAACGTGGCGACCTGGAGTCCGCTGCTGCAGGAAGTCGCCGCCACACCGGATGCACATCAGGTCTTCGACTCGGCCAGCGTGCCGGGCCATGTCAAGGACCTGCTGATCGTCAACAGCGAGACGCTGGCCGACAACCCCGCGTTCGGCAAGGCAGTTACCGGCGCCTGGTACGAGGTAATGGCAATCATGGCCAGCGACACGCCGCAAGGCGCCGAGTTGCGCGCCCAGCTGGGCGCAGCTTCCGGCACCGACCAGGCCGGCTACGAGGCGCAACTCAAGGGCACCCACATGTTCTATCAGCCAGCCGAAGCGGTCGCCTTCATCTCCGGCGAACCGGCCCACGAAGCGATGGACAGCGTGCGCAAGTTCTCCTTCGACCACGGCCTGCTGGGCGACGGTGCCGATTCGGCGGACTTCGTCGGTATCGCCATGCCGGCCGGCGCGCTCGGTGATCAGGGCAATCTCAAGCTGCGCTTCGACACCACCTACATGCAGATGGCCGCCGACGGCGCCCTGTGAGGGCTTGCCACGCAGCGGGCCTTGCCGGCACGCTGCGTGGCCGCCGCGCATTTCGAGGAGCCTCATGCGCCGTACCAAAGAAGACGCCGAACAGACCCGCCTCAAGATCATCGCCGCGGCGCTGGAGCTGTTCAGCCGCAACGGCTATTCGAACACCACCCTGGCGATGATCGCCGAAGCCGCCGGCTTCAGCCGTGGCCCGATCTACTGGCACTTCAAGAGCAAGGATGAGCTGTACGAAGCGGTGCTGGCCTACTCCCAGGAGCCGCTGGAGCAGCTGATCGAGCAGAGTCGCCAGCTGGCCGCTAGCCCGCAGGCTGCGCTGGAGCACTTCGTCGGCGAATGGTTTCGCCTGCTGCTGGACGAGCGCTGGTATCGGCAGTCCTTCGAGATCCTGCTGAACAAGACCGAACTCACCGCGCAGATGGCGAGCACCCTGAAACGCGAACGCAAGCTCACCCGTGCCATGGTGCAGCTGCTGGAAGACCTGATTGCCAAGGCGCACGCAGATGAAGGATCGGCGCGATCACTGGCCTTGCTGCTCTATTCGAGCCTGATGGGCATCACCCATACCTGGCTGCTGTCGCCCAAGCTCTTTTCGCTGAGGGAACAGGCACCGTTTCTCACCAGACGTCTGTTGAGCTCCATGGCGCCGGGCTTGGAGATGGCAGGCGGGACAAGCGGAACGGGTCGATCAGCCGAGTAGCCGTGGACGCTTGAGCTTGTTCAGCAGAGCGGGCCGAAGCGCGGCGGCATCGGCATCAATGGAGGCGATCAAGCCAGCGATTTCAGCGCGCGACAGCGAGATGCGGCACGGCAGTCCGGTCAGCAGCAGGGATTCGCCAGTGGCCTCATCGAGCAACATCACGCGCACCGTAGTTGGCGAGTCCATCCGTGCGTTGAACACCAGCGGTTCGTAGTGTTGCTGGACCAGAGCGAAGGCCTCCGGCTGTCTGAATCGTTTCATGGCGACAACTCCTTTTGTCGGGGCGCGGATTCTAGCAGCAGCGGCCGCCTCGCAGGCGGCCCGATTGCCAACAGCGCCACAAGCCGGATGGAGATATCACGGGTACGCGGTGGGACAGGCACCAAACGGAACGCCAGGCCTGACCCAGGGGGCCAGCAAAAGTCAGGTGCTGAGAGGCTGGAGGATGGGAACAACATGGGAACGCCGACTGCAGGAATACGCATCCCAGAAACGCTGAAGGCCCCGGAGTACGGGGCCTTCAGGATTGCAGATGGCGGAAGCGCAGAGATTCGAACTCTGGGAAGGGTCTCCCCTTCGGCGGTTTTCAAGACCGCTGCCTTCAACCACTCGGCCACACTTCCGGATAAAGCGGGCGCAATAGTACCGGATAGAAATACACTGTCAAACACTGATGCTAGGCAGCTGGACTGCCTCTGTTATGATCCGGGACAAATCGTCCCAGGCTTGATTTCATCCAAGGAGTGTCGCCATGCACGAACACGAATACGCGCTTAGCCACACGCAGGTCGAACAGCGTGAGGTCAGCAAGGTCCTGCGCAACACCTACGGGCTGCTGGCCATGACGCTCGCGTTCAGCGGCCTGGTGGCATACCTGTCCATGCAGGCCAACGCCGCCTACCCGAATATCTTCGTGGTGCTGATCGGCTTCTACGGCCTGTTCTTCCTTACCGCCAAACTGCGCAACTCGGTATGGGGCCTGGTGTCCACCTTCGCCCTGACCGGCTTCATGGGCTATACGCTCGGCCCGATCCTCAACATGTACCTGGGGTTGGCCAACGGTGGTGAGCTGATCAGCTCGGCGCTGTCGATGACCGCACTGGTGTTCTTCGGGCTGTCGGCCTACGTGCTGATCACCCGCAAGGACATGAGCTTTCTCAGCGGCTTCATCACTGCGGGTTTCTTCGTGCTGATCGGTGCGATGCTGGCGGGCTTCTTCTTCCAGGTCACCGGGCTGCAGCTGGCGATCAGCGCAGGTTTCGTGCTGTTCTCCTCGGCCTGCATCCTGTTCCAGACCAGCGCGATCATCCATGGTGGCGAGCGCAACTACATCATGGCCACCATCGGCCTGTTCGTGTCGCTGTACAACCTGTTCATCAGCCTCCTGCAGCTGCTGGGCATCTTCGGCGGCGACGACTGATTCAGCGCTGAACCTGCCCGCCTCGGCGAGCAATCCGACACCCTGCGAAGGCAACGCTTTCGCAGGGTGTTTTCGTTTGGGCGTTCAATACGTCGCGTTTCAGCCGGCGCGCGAGGCCTGAGCCTCGGGCGAGGCATCCTCGAAGCGGTCTACCTGTCGCAGGCTTCTGAAGCCGAGCATCCAGCCGCCGGTCACCGCCAGCGTGCAGAAGCTGCCCAGCAGTGCCGCCGGTACCGCACCGAGCCAGGCGGCACTGGTGCCGGCGCGGAACTCACCGAGCTCGTTGGACGAACCGATGAACAGCATGTTCACGGCATTGACGCGTCCACGCATGGCGTCAGGCGTGGAGAACTGGATCAGCGACGAGCGGATGTACATGCTCACCATGTCCGCACCTCCGGCGACGAACAGCGCGGCGAACGACAGCCAGAACAGGCTGGACAGCGCGAAGACCATGTTGGCGAGACCGAACACCGCCACGGCAATGAACATGGTCATGCCGACATGGCGGTTGAACGGCCGCGTGCTCAGGTAGAAGCCCACCATCACCTCACCCAGCGCCATGGCGCTGCGCAGTGCACCGAGGCCGGTCGGGCCGACTTCCAGCACCTCCTGGGCGTAGATCGGCAACAGCGCGACCACGCCGCCGAGCAGCACGGCGAACAGGTCCAGCGAGATGGTGCCGAGGATGATCGGCCGCGAGCGAATGAAGCGGATGCCCGCGGTGAAGCGCTGCCATGCGGTAGCCTCCAGCGCCCGCATGGCCTCGCCGTAGCGCACCGGTACCCGTTGCAACAGCACGATTGCCGCGAGGAAGAACAGCAGGCAGGCCGCATAGGTCAGCCCACCGCCACCCATTGCGTACAGGCCTCCGCCGAACACCGGGCCGGCGATAGTGGAGCCGCGCACGATCATGCTGTTGGCGGCGATGGCTGCAGCCAGACGCTCGCGCGGCACGATCTGCGGCAACAGGCTGGACAACGCCGGTCCGGTGAACGCACGGGCGCAGCCGTAGAACACCAGCACGATATAGAAGCTGAGCACCGCCCCGCCGCTCAGCGAGAGCCACAGCAGCGCCGCCGCGCAGACTGCCTCGAGCGCCCAGCTCAGGGCGAGGATGCGCTTGCGATCGTAGCGATCGATCAGGTCGCCGGCAGGCATCAGCAGCAGGAACATCGGGACGAACTGCGCCAGGCCGACATAGGCCAGCGACAGCGGATCGCGAGTCATGTCGTACACCTGCCAGGCCACCACGACGGCGAGGATCTGCACGGCGAACATGGCCAGCACGCGACTGATCAGAAATGGCACAAAGCCAGGCTGACGGTAGACGGAATCAGGCAAAGCGGAAGCGTCGGCAACAGACATGGGATATCCAGACGGCCAGGCCCGGTACCGGGCAGAAAGCCGGCCAATCTACCGGAGGGGCGAAGACCCGAGCAATGCTGGCCCGCCCGACCGCCCCTCCCTGCCCGCTCGCAGACTCGGGCATTTCCGCGGCACCGTCGCCGACGGACGAGCACCGGAATGGCCGACGACGGATTCTTCATACGCCCGGCTGGCGTATCATGTCGGCTGTTTCGCAATGGTGCCCCGATGAAATTCGTAATCGCCCTGTTCGCCCCGCCCCACTCACCGGCCGCGCGTCGCGCGCTGCGCTTCGCCGAAGCCACGCTGGCTGGCGGACATGAGATCAGTCGCCTGTTCTTCTACCAGGACGGCGTGCACAGCGCCTCGGCGAACATCGTCGCGGCCCAGGACGAACTGGATGTCGCGGCGCAATGGAGCCGCTTCGTCACCGCCAACCAACTGGATGGAGTGGTCTGCATCGCGGCCGGCTTGCGTCGCGGTGTGCTGGATGCCGGCGAGGCGCAGCGCTATCGGCGACCCGCGGCAAACCTCGCCGCCGGCTGGGAGCTATCCGGGCTGGGCCAACTGCACGAGGCGGCACAGCAAGCCGATCGCCTCGTCTGCTTCGGAGGTCACTGATGGCGCGCTCCCTGCTCATCATCAGCCGCCAGGCGCCCTGGTCCGGCCCATCCGCCCGCGAAGCGCTGGACATCGTGCTGGCTGGCGGCGCCTTCGAGCTACCGCTGGGGCTGCTGTTCCTCGACGATGGCGTATTCCAGCTCGCCCCCACGCAGCTGGCAGCATCCGTCGAACAGAAGGATCTGACCGCGAATCTGCAGGCACTGCCGCTGTTCGGTATCGATGCCCTGTTCGCTGCGCGACGCAGCCTCAGCGAGCGCCAGCTCGCCGAATCGACGCTGGCGCTGCCGGTCGAGGTCCTCGACGATGCAGACCTGCGCGCCCTGATCAACCGCTACGACCACGTGATCACCCTCTGATGGCCACTCTGCACCTGCTTTCTCATTCGCCGTTCAGCGACAGCCGCTTCGCCAGTTGCCTGCCGCTGCTGGGCGACGCCGACGCCCTGCTGTTGACCGGTGACGCCACCTACGCGTTACAGCCCGGCAGCCAACCGTGCCTGGCGCTGCACCAGCTTCCCGAGCAGGTCGCGCTGTTCGCCCTGCAAGAGGACGTTCAGGCACGCTCGATCACCGCCCTGCCGCCGCGCGTCCAGCTGCTGGACTATCCCGGCTTCGTCGAGCTGACCTGTCGCTATCCGCGGGTCAACAGCTGGTTATGAGCCTGATCGTCGAAGGGCGCGAGATCGCGCTGGACCAGGACGGTTTTCTCGTCGATCTAGCGGACTGGAGCGAAGCCGTGGCCGAGGCCCTGGCGGCGCGGGAGGAACTGGCCCTCGAAGCCGAGCACTGGGAGATCATTCATCTGCTGCGCGCCTTCTATGCCGAGTTCCAGCTCTCCCCGGCCACGCGACCGCTGATCAAGTACGCCGCGCTCAAACTCGGCGCGGAAAAAGGCAACAGCCTGCACCTCAACCGTCTGTTCAACGGCACCCCAGCCAAACTGGCCGCCAAGCTGGCGGGGCTGCCGAAACCGAGCAATTGCCTATGATCCTCGAGACTCCTGCCGAACACCCCTTCGCCGTGTATGTGCGCATCCTCGGCAAGGGCAAACGTGGCGCCCGCGACCTGACGCGTGAAGAAGCCCGCGAAGCCATGGGCATGCTGCTCGACGGCAAGGTCGAGGAGGCCCAGCTCGGCGCCTTCCTCATGCTGTTGCGGCACAAGGAAGAAAGTGCCGAAGAGCTGGCCGGATTCACCGAAGCGGTACGCGAGCGGGTGCAAGCGCCGAAGACGGCTGTCGACTTGGACTGGCCAAGCTACGCAGGCAAGAAACGCCACCTGCCCTGGTACCTGCTCGCAGCCAGGTGCCTGGCAGCCAACGGCGTGCGCATTGTCATGCACGGCGGCGGCGCCCACACCGCCGGGCGCATCTATACCGAACAGCAGCTGCAATTGCTCGGTATCCGCCGCTGCGACGACTGGGCCGAGGTCGGTGCTGCGCTGGATGAGAACCGCCTTGCCTTCATTCCACTGGGTGCCTGGATGCCGGTGCTGCAACGCATGATCGACATGCGCAACCTGCTCGGCCTGCGCTCGCCAATCCACTCGCTGGCGCGCCTGCTCAACCCGCTGGGTGCGCGTTGCGGGCTGCAGAGCATCTTCCATCCCGGCTATCAGGACACCCATCGCCAGGCCAGCACCCTGCTCGGCGACCATGCCATCGTCATCAAGGGCGAAGGCGGCGAGGTCGAGATGAATCCGGACAATATTTCCCACCTCTACGGCACCACTGGCGGGCTGCCCTGGGATGAAGAATGGCCGGCATTGTCCGAGCGCCGTCATGTGAAACCGGCCCAGCTAGACCCTCGGCATCTGCTGGCGGTCTGGGAAGGTCGGGAAGAAGATGCCTACGGCGAACTCGCCGTGATCGCCACCATGGCCCTGGCCCTGCGCGGCCTTGGCGCCACGCGGGACGCGGCTTTCGGGCAGGCGCATGACTACTGGCAGAGCCGCCACTCATCGATTTAAGCGATAGGATTAAGCGGCCGTTCGGTCACATCGATCGAACGATGCTTCCTAGACTGCCCTCCTATTCCGTAACAGGAGGGCATCATGGGATTACTGATCGATGGCCAGTGGCATGACCGCTGGTATGCAAACCGCGACGGAAGATTCGAGCGCGAACAATCCAAGCGCCATGACTGGATCACGGCAGACGGTTCACCGGGCCCCAAGGGCAAGACCGGCTATCCGGCCGAAGCCGGTCGTTATCACCTATACGTGTCACTTGCCTGCCCCTGGGCTCACCGCACGCTGATCTACCGCAAGCTCAAGGAGCTGGAATCGCTCATCGACGTTTCGGTGGTCAGCTGGCTGATGGCCGAGAACGGCTGGACCTTCGACAAGGCCACCGGCTCCAGCGGCGACGCGCTGGACGATCTGGAATTTCTGCACCAGCGCTACACCCGCGACGATCCGGACTATTCCGGCCGCGTCACCGTGCCGGTGCTGTGGGACCGCGAGCGCCAGTGCATCGTCAACAACGAGTCCGCCGAGATCATCCGCATCCTCAATACCGCCTTCGATGGCATCACCGGCTCGCGGCTGGATTTCTATCCGGAGCCACTACGCGGCGAGATCGATGCGCTCAACGCACGGATCTATCCGGCGATCAACAACGGGGTCTACCGCGCCGGGTTCGCCACCACCCAGGACGCCTACGAGGAAGCCTTCGACGAGCTGTTTCGCGAACTCGACTGGGTGGAGCGGCGACTGGGCAAGCAGCGCTACCTGACCGGGGAGTACCTGACCGAGGCCGATTGGCGCCTGTTCACCACTGCCATTCGCTTCGATGCGGTGTATCACGGGCATTTCAAGTGCAACCTGCGCCGCATCGAGGACTATCCGAACCTCTCGAACTGGCTGCGCGAGCTGTACCAGTGGCCGGGAATCGCCGAGACCGTGGACTTCACCCACATCAAGCACCACTACTACGCCAGCCATCGGCAGATCAACGGCACTGGAATCGTCCCCAAGGGCCCCGCGCTGGGCCTGGAGCGCACGCATGACCGCGAGCGGCTGCCGGGGCGTGGAATCTGGACGCGGCCGCAGCGCTGACCACTCCAGCCGCGAAGGCAGCGTAGGCCTCTAGCCCGCGCTGCCGTGCTCGAGCATATGGCACATGGCAGTCTTCAGTTTCATCGGCCGCACCGGCTTGTGCATCAGCATATGGCCGAGCTCGCGGACCTGCTGCTTGAGCTCGTTGCTGTAGTTGGCGGTGATCATCAGGGCCGGGAGCGGGCTGGCGCGCCGCGCATTGACGGTGGCCACCACATCGATGCCGGTGTGGCCGTTGTCCAGGTGGTAGTCGGCGATCATCAGATCGGCCTCGGCGTGGAAGTTGTCCACCTGCCGCGCCAGGTCTTCTTCGGACAGTGCCGTGATCACCTTGCAGCCCCAGCCTTCGAGCAACGTACGCATGCCGGCGCAGATCGCCGTGTCGTTGTCCAGCACCCACACCCGAGCGCCCTGTAGTCGCTGCAGCACCAGTTCGGTGGTGCTCGGCTCCGGCCGCGCCTTGGGCGCGCGTTTGGCCAGCGGCACGTCGATGGCGAAGCAGGAACCGCGGCCCGGATGCGAGCTGACCCGGATGCGATGGCCGAGCATGCGGGCGATCTTGTCGACGATGGCCAGACCCAGACCGAGGCCGCGATCCTGATTCGGTCGCACGCCCTCGCCGCGCTTGAACTCCTGAAAGATTTCCTCAAGCTTGTCCGCGGGGATGCCCACGCCGGTATCCCAGACCTCGATGGACAGGCTCTGCCGACGCCGGCGGCAGCCTAGAAGCACGCGTCCCTTGGGCGTGTAGCGAATGGCGTTGGTCAGCAGGTTGCGCAGGATGCGCGCCAGCAGCTGGATATCGCTGCGCACGAGCGCCGAGCAAGGAATGAAGTCCAGCTGCAACTGTTCGGCACCGGCAATCTGGCGAAACTCCATGGCCAGATTCTCAAGCAGCTCGCTGACAGCGAACGGTGCGATATCCGGTTTGATCACGCCGGCATCCAGCTTGGAAATATCGACCAGTGTGCCGAGCAGGTTCTCCACGTCCTCCAGTGAATTGCTGATATTGCGGATCAGCCCGCCGCTGGACGCGCCAGGCTGCTCCAGCAGAGCGCTGGTGAACAGCCGCGCGGCATTGAGCGGCTGCAGCAGGTCGTGGCTGACCGCCGCGAGGAACTTGGTTTTCGACAGGTTGGCCAATTCAGCTTCGCGCTTGGCTTCGCGCAACCGCGCCTCGGCATGGCTGCGCTCGTCGATCTCGCGCAATAGCTGGTCGTTGAGGCTGGTGAGTTCGGCGGTGCGCTCGCGAACCCGCTGTTCAAGGTTCTGGTAGGCCTGATGCAGCGCCTCGGCGGTGCGCCGGCGGTCGGTGATGTCCTGGATCAGCACGAAGATGCCGGCCACTTCGCCGTTGGCCTGCCGGTTCGGCACGTAGGATCGCAGCATGTAGCGCTGCTGGCCGGCATGGTTGCGCTCGGCCATCTCGAAGCTGACGCTTTCGCCGGACAGCGCGCGATCGATGTAGGGCTCCAGTTGCCGCCAGTGCTCGCCGCTGTGCACCTCGCGCAGGGACTGGCCGAGCATGCCGTCGCTGGGCCAGCGGTACCACTCCTCGTAGACCTTGTTGGTGAACTCGTAGGTGAGATCGGCCGACACGTAGGCGATCAGCGCCGGCACATGGTCGGTGATCAGGCGGATCCAGCGCTCGCTCTCGCGCAGCGCCTCGGCATGACGGTAGCGCTCGGTGATATCGGTAAAGGTATTGACGAAACCGCCGGTGGGCAGTGGGTGTGTACGAATCTCCAGCACCCGACCATCGAACAGACGCTGTTCCAGTTCGCGAATCGGCCGGCCGCGGGCGTCACGGCTGTTGGGCGTGAGCAGGGTCAGCTCGCTGTCGGCCATGACTTCCTCGAACGGTCGATGCGCCTCGATAGGCGCCAGCCCGCAGAGCTCGAGGAAGCGTCGGTTCCACAGCTCCAGCGCGCCTTCGGCGCTGACCATCGCCACGCCCTGGGACAGGTTGTCCACCGCCCGCTGCAGCAGCCGCGACTTCTGCGCCAGCGCTTGCTCGCGGCGCATGGTCTCGCTGACCTTCACCTCGGTGATATCGGTGTAGAGAATCACCAGCCCGCCTTCGCGGGTTGGCCGCTCGCTGACCTGCACCCAGCGACCGTTGTTCAGCCGGTACACCGTGGGTTCGTCGCCCTTGCCACGGTGCTCCTCCACGATTAGGCCGGTGCTTTCGGCCATGCGCCGCACCTCGGCCAGGCGCGTGCCGGCATTGATGCGCGCGCGGGTGCGTGTCCAGAGCGATTTGAAGCGGCGGTTGAACAGCACGATGCGCTGATCGCGGTCGAACAGCACGAAGGCGTCGGAGATGCTCTCGATGGCGTCCACCAGATGCTGGTGAGCGGTTTCCGCGCGCAAGCGGGCATCGCTGAGCAGCTGGTTGCTGCCCTTGAGTTCAGCCATCGCCTGATTCAGGGCATCGGTGCGCTCGCGCACCTGCTCGGCCAGTTCCACCGAGTGCTGGAAGGCCGCGTAGGAGGCATCGCGGCCGGCACCGCTGGATTCCACGCGCTCGATCAGTGCCGCATTGATGCGCTTGAGCTTGTGGTTCTCCCGTTCGAGTTCGGCCTGCCGCGCCAGCAGCTCAGCGACTCGCCCGTCCTCCCGGTCGGCCAATGGCGACACCGGTGAAGGTCTGGTTGATGTGCATGCCATTGAACTGCTCTCCGTAGGTGTTGAAGCCGATCACCTGCTGGCGTCGGAGAAAGGCCGATGTCTGCTCGCTGCTGCCATCGGCCTCGATTTCCAGCCGGCGCAGGAAGCAGTCGCAGCCGATGGTCAGCAGCGGCGGGCCGAGGCGCTGCTCCAGTCGCTGGAACAGCGCCTCCAGGTTGGGCATCAAGGGACCGGGCTGCATGGCGGTGAGGACGATGCCGTTCTCCACCGCGCAATAGAAGGTCAGGCTCAGGTCGTCGTTGACCTTCTGGATCGAGCGCACGTAGTAGTGTTCGTTGATACGCACCGCCAGCGGGTGGGCGGCGAACAGTCGATGGTCGAGGTCACTGACAGGCACACCGATCAGCCGCGCATACTCCTCGGCGGCCGGCTCGGCGTTCAGTTCGTAGACCCGACGGCTGGTACTGTCGGCGCGGGTTACCACCAGCTTCTCCTCGCGCGGCAGGATGTGATGAGTGGTGAACACCTCGAAATCCAGCCAGGTGTTGATCAGCACCACGATTGCCGCGCCGCTGTAGAAGCGGCCGTCGTAATAGACGTAGGTGTCGCTCAGATGATTGTCGTCACCGGCCGACCCGCCGAAGTGCGGGATGCTGCCGAAGGCGGCGCTGAGGGCCGACAGCACCAGCTCCTCGCGGCTGGATAAGCCGTCGAGCAGCGTCAGCGCGAAGCTGTGATCCTTGATCGGCGCCAGCGAGTTGCTGCGACAGTCACTGCCCAGGCGTTCGACCAGCTGCTGTGCTTCGATCAGGCTGAAGCGGTCCATCTCGTCGATCAGCTCGCAGGCGATGGAAAAACTGCGGTGGTCGAAGCCGACCGCCGTCACGCAGCTGCGTCCGTAACCCTGGGACGTGATCTCGCCAGCCGAGGTGCAGCCCACCAGGCGCACGCCGCCGAAGTACTGGCGCAGCGCATCACCCAGCGCGGGCAGGTCGTATTCGGCCGAGCAGAAGAACAGCACGAAGCCCAGATGCGGATGCATCAGCTGTCGGGCCAGATCCTGGGCCACCGTTTCGGCCAGCCGTGCATCGGACATCGCCGTGCGGATCACTTCGCCTTGATGTTCGGTCACGCACGCACCCCGCACAGCCTGAATCGGATGACCCCATTCTTGGGCAGGGCATATGGCACGAAAATGCTACTTGAGTACCGGAAAAGGCCTGCCTAGGTAGCATCGCGACGAAACAACGCAGGCGGTGCCTAGCGTGCGGAACCGACGCCGGCGGCGCTGATGGCGAAAAGGCCGGCCCCTGAGGGAGCCGGCCTTTGCGGTTACAGCGCAGAGCGCTGTGTTCAGGGCGTGGGGACGCTCGACGTACGCACCACTGCATCGCTACGGATGGCGCGACCTACGGTTCGGCTGCCATCCGCGCCCTGTATTCGGCTTAGAAGCTGAGTGCCGCACCCACTGCGAAGGTACGGGTTTCTTCATCCAGCGCTGCAGTGTCGCGCCCTTCGATCTCGAACTGGTTCAGCTCGGCGACCAGGGTCAGGTTGTCGTTGATGCTGTGGAACAGCGCGATGCCGCGGGTTTCGTAGTCGGCTGCACTGCCCAGACCGTTGCCGTCGTCCTTGGTCTTGCCGTAGGACAGCGCCACGCGGTTCTTGCCGAAACGGTAGGAGCCCTGCAGCAGGTAGCCGTCGCTGTCCACTTCACGCAGCAGCGCCTCGCCGGCATTGTTGGTGAAGAACGGGTTGATGCCCTCGGCCTGGAAGCCCGAAGCGGTCAGCGACAGGTTGCCCATCTTGGCCTGCACACCGTAACCCAGGCCCTTGGAGTCAACCTTGTCGATGCTGCTGTCGGTGTTGTCCGAGCTCTGCTGCATGCCGTTGATCCAGGTGTAGAACTGGGTACCGCCCAGTTCGAACTCGTAGGTCACCTCGGCTTCGAAACGTGGCGCTTCCTGGTAGGCCTTGTCCAGATCGGAATCGGTGTCCTCGGTGGTGTCCACAGGGTCCATGATGCCCGCGGCGATACGCAGACCATTCATCTTCGGCGAGCGGTAGGTGATCTGCGAAGTCGGGAACGGGTACGGGTAGCCGGTACCGATGTTGCCGAAGGAGACGCCGCCGCCATCGACCAGCCCCAGGGTGTCGCTGACCTGGCCGTAGCCGCTGAGCATCTCGTCGAGCAGGATGTTGGAACGACCGAACAGACCGAAGTCCTTACCGAACAGCACTTCACCCCATTGCTCGTTGGCCGCGGTGGCGTAGAACTGACGTACGTCGATGCCGGTTTCGGTACCGTTGGTATCGCTATCGTTGATGGTGACCCAGAACGAGGAGCGGCCGCCCAGCTTGAGGTCGCCGACCTGCTTGCCGAAGTTGAAGCCGATCCAGTTGGGCAGGAAGCCCATCTTCACCCGAGACTGCTTGCGATCGAACTGCTCGCCGTCCCGCTCCACGTCGCTGTGAACGTAGAAGGTGTTGAAATAACCATCGGTGGAGAAAGTGGTGTCGTTCTCGTCATAGAGCACGATCTCAGCCATGGCCGACTGGCTGACAGTCATGGCAACAGCACTGGCCAGGGCCAGTGGCAGCAGGGTTGATACGGCTTTCTTGTTGTTGTGCATGGCGCTCTCCGCTGTATTGACGACTCGCAGTCGTGTCGGGAGCGATTATCGAAAGGCCCTCCTGGCGCACATACGCTGCGATAGCGGCGAAACGCTACTACTTTCGGCACGCAGACCGTCTTGCCCGCAAAGCATCTCCTCCCTGCGGCTGATCGACCAGGCTTAGGTCGTACACCCAAAGCAGCGCACAGCCCAGCCGTCGCGCCTGCGATGACTGGGGTGAATGCAGCGGAAAGGAGTGGGCGACGGTTACGAGGTCAGCGGCTGTGCCAGCGCGTATCCGCAGCGTCGGCATTGGCGACCACGATCCAGCCGCCATCGGCCGCCCTTAGGGCCCGCAGTTGCAGGCGTAGTGCCTCGGAGTCGAGTTGCGCCATCGCCGCGGCGACCGCAACCGGATGGCCGGCATCGCAGCCTGCCAGTAGCGCCTGCCAGTTGGCCTCGGCATGACGGCGTATATCGCTGCCACCTGGCGGCGCACCGCTGGCTTGGGAAGCGCGGGTGGGCTGGTCGTCCAGCTGACCGGCAAAGGATTCGAGGAAGGCTTCAATATGGCCAAGGAGCTCGCCAGCCGTCGCGCTGGGTGATTGCACCGCAAAGACCAGCCCGCCCTGCCCGCCGAACTGGCGGAAGCCGCAGAACACCGCATAACCGAGCTGCAATTCGCTGCGCAGGCGGCGGAAGAACGCGCCCTCCATTAGCCGCGCCAGCTGACGCCAGGCGGCTTCGACCGCAGGGGTGCGAGACGGCAGCGGGCAGAACAGCACCAGTGCAGTCTCCGTTCCGGGGTCGCCGAAGCGGCACCAGCGATAGGGAGCGGGATTGGCGTCATCTCGCTGCACGAGCGGCGTGGCAACGCCGGGCAGCTCATCCAGCACATCATGCAGCGGGCCGCTCAGGTGCATCGGCAACCCGACGGCCAGTGCGTCCCACTGTGACAGAAGCCATGCCTGCGCGAGGGCCGACTGATCCAGCTCCCCGCCCCCATCGGCCACCGGTGGCTCGAGCAGAACGGGCAAGCGACGTAGCAGCTGGCGAATGAGGATTTCGTCCGCACCGGGCCGCACGGCGTCGGCCAGCAAACGGCGGCCCTGGTCGAACACGGCTGCCGGTGGCTGTTCCAGGATCCCCACCAGGTCGCGCAGGATCACGGGAAGCGCTTCGGCATAACCGAACAGCGCGAGGCACCAGCTGCGTCCGTAGTTCTCGAAGCGCAGCTCGACGCCGGCCTGCTCGGCCGCCAGGGTATAAGGCTGCAGGGCAGCCTGGAGCACGTACCAGAGTCCCGGTACCGGCTGCTGCGCAGCGAAACGCCAGCGCAGGTAGAGCGCGCCCAGCCCTCCGGAGGCCTCGCCGTCGCCATATGCAAGCCAGCGCAGCCCGGCTTTCTCCGCAGTCACCCGGCGAGGCGGCAGCCGTTCGCTCAACCAGCGATTATGTGAAGGCAGGCGCCACTGCCAATCCGGTGCTGCATGCACCACCAGGCGTTCCATGGACAGCCGCAAAGCGAAACCCTGCGGCGACGGCTCGATAGGCTCAGACAGGTCTCCGTCCTCGTCATCGACAGTTAGGATCAGCGGCTGATTGCGGTGCAGCTGCTCGCCCAGCGCCTCGAGCCCTTGGCGCACGCGTTGCGCATCGAGGGTCGGCGTCCAGGCCGCCGGGTCCACCCAGTAGCGCAGCAGGGAAAGCGGCTCGCGGCCCAACAGCCCGCGCTGGCGGATCTGCACGTATTCGTCCCAGACAACCGCCCACGCAGCCTCGGATGTCATGAAGCGCAGCCACTGCTGCACGGCGGCGACGACCTGGGTGCGCGCGGCGATGCCCTGGTCGGTCAGCTGCAGCTCGACGACCGCCACACCCTGTCCGCGATGCCAGTACGGCACGCGCAATGTGACCCGATCGCACCAGTCCGGCTCGCGCAGCCGCGCCAGCAGACTGTCCGGCGCCTGGGAAGCCAGCCCTGCCCCAAGCAGATCGAGCGCTACTGCGGCTTCGCCCGGCAGACCATCCAGGGCAAATGCCAGATTCAGACAGGGCCGCGCGCCGGCGACCTGCAGGCGCAACGCGGGACCTTCGGCCATTCGCAGCGGTGGGATCGAACGGGTGACGGGCTCACCGCCCGGCAACTGACATTCCGGGCAATCGAGCGTCTGCAGAACCTGCTGAAGGGCAAAGGGCGCCGCGATCAGCAGTTCGAGCTGGCCCGTCTGGTAGAAGCGCCGGTGATAGCCGTGCAGCGCCCGCTGAAATGCCTCGTCTTCCACCGGCAGCGTCTCGCGGTTGCCGGCGTGAAACGCCGCGAACGGATGCGCTTCGCCAAGCGCTGTGCCGATGGCGGCATCGCAGAGGGTTTCGCGGTCGCGGCCGCGCGCCAGGAATTCTGCCTGCAGCACTTCCCGCTCGCGCAATTGCGCCGCTGGGTCGAGCAGTGGTCGGGCCAGCATGTCGAGAAGACGCTTGAGCGCATCGTCGAACGCGTCGCTCGGTACCTGGAAGAAAAAATCAGTGTGGCGTTCGCGGGTCGACGCGTTGAGCTGACCGCCACAGCCCTGCACGAAGGGCATCAGCGACTGCGCCTGGGGATAGGCGTGACTGCCAAGAAACAGTAGGTGTTCGAGAAAGTGCGCCAGGCCGGGATAATCGAGCGGAGCATCGTGCGCACCGGCATGCACACGCACCAGCGCCGCGGCCTGGCTGCCAGGCGGCAACGCGATGACGCCCAGCCGCATGCCGCCGGGCAATCGATGGCGCGATGGCGGCACGGCAGATGGAACGCTGGGTTTCATGGCTGGTACTCCTTTACGCCGCGCAGGGATTCGCTCAGGTGTCCAGCTGGCCGGCGAGAAACTGCCGCAGGCGGCGTTGCATCAGCTTGCCGGAACTGCCGAGGCAGGCGATCGGCGAACCCGCAAGGGCCTCGCGCCCGAGCTCGGCGGCCTCGCCGGCCAGCGCCAATGGGCAATCCAGGCTCAGCGACAGCTTGTTCAACTGGCGCAGCTGAACCTCGTTCGGCGGTACGTTGGAGAACATCACCAGCCCCTGAGGACGCATCTTGTCGCACACCAGCGCCAGCTCCTCGAGTGGCTGACCGAGCGGCAATACCGTGACGGCCAGGCTGTCACCGCTGAGCAAGAGGCCGGCCACCAGCAATTCCAGTTCACGGCACTGCCCCGGCAGCGCGCTCAGCAGGACACGCTCGGCGCCCGGCACACGGGCCAGTTGCAAGCGCTGCAGCGCCCGCGCGCGCAGGAAAGCGTCGAGGAACAACCACTCGCTGCTTCCACCGAATTCGTCCTGGCGCAGCAACAACGCCTGCCAGACCGGTAGCAGCACGTCCTGGAACACCACGGCCAGCGGATAGGTGGAGAAGACCTGGCCATATAGCTGCTCCAGGCGCACCTCGTCGAAACTATTCACGGCTTCGCGCAGCTGCGCTTGCCACTCACCCCACTCCCCACTGACAACTATTGCGGGCTCCTCAGCTTCGCGGGTTGCCGCGCTGCGCGCCAGGATGCTGCCGACCTTGCTTACCGCCACGCCACGCTCGGTCCAGGAAAGGATGCTGCGTACCGCTTCCACATCTGCCATCGAGTACAGCCGATGGCCACTGTCCGTGCGTGTCGGCCGGATCAGTCCGTAGCGGCGTTCCCACGCGCGTAAAGTCACCGGGTTGACACCAGTAAGGCGGGAAACCTCGCGGATAGGAAATAGCTCCTGCTGCTCGAACGCATTCGAGGCCAGGTTCGAAGCGCCGGAAGAATCGGTCATGGGGCGGCTCGCTGGAAGAGAATGCCGAGATTGTAACCCAGCGTTTCGCAGCATACCCTCTACGAACGTTGTACAAACCCGAGGTGCGATGAAATGACGCCCGATCTGCCGTTGACGCTCTATGTCGATCGCGCCTGCCCGCTCTGCGCCCGTGAAATCCGCTGGCTAGAAAAAAAGGCCGATCCTGCACGGCTGCTACTAGTCGATATCAGCGCTGCAGACTTCAACTCCGACGGCCTCGACCGAGACGTAACGCAACTGCGCAGGCGCTTGCATGCGCGTAGCGCCAGCGGAGTCTGGTTGACTGGCGTGGACGCTACCTACTGGAGCTGGCGTCTGGCGGGCCACGGCGTTTGGGCCACCCCGCTCGGCTGGCAGCCACTGCGCCCGCTGCTACTGCTCGGCTACCAGCTGTTCGCCGTGCTACGCCCCCATCTGGATTGGCTGCCGCATCCCGACGGTGCGAATCGTTGTGCCACCCAGTGCAACGTCCCGCAGAAGCCGTCGAACGCTGACGGCACAACCGAAGATCACCGTTAGTTCTGTGCGAGCAGCGGCATGCGCAGGCCAAGCCCGAACTCCACAGCTGCCGGGCGGCCGATCATCTCGTCATGGCTGACCGGCTGCCGCCAGTAGACCTCGCGCACACCGCACGCCCGAAGCTCCCGCTTCAAGCTGCCCTGGTCGCTCCAGACGTTACGCTGGCCTACGGCGAACTGCCGCCGGCGACCGCTGCGCTCGACCACCCAGGCGCTGTATCCACAGCAGCGCAAACCATGCAGCTCGACCCGCTCTATTCGGCCGAGACATAGCGCAATACGTAGCCTCAACCTCGATACGCTCAGTTTCATATTCGGATACCTGTACAGATTCGCTTGTCCGCATAGCCAGGCAATTGCTCTCTGCCTGCCAAACTGCGGGTTCCAGCGAAGCAGCTTTCGTTTCAGTAGAATATTCCTGTACATTTATCTGTACAACAACGAATATTCGTATAGCTTTATTGCATCCAGTACCCGCTGTGCATCCACAACAGCGCCCGCCTTACGAAAGGAACCGTCATGAACGATCTGCCTGGTCATTACCGCGAAATATTGTCCGGGGTGGGTGAAAACCCCGAGCGCGAAGGTCTGCGCGATACGCCGCAACGCGCGGCAAAGGCGATGCAATACCTGTGCGGCGGTTACAACCACAGCCTGGAAGAGATCGTCAACGGCGCGCTTTTCGCCTCGGACAACGACGAGATGGTTATCGTCAAGGACATCGAGCTGTACTCTCTGTGCGAGCACCACATGCTGCCCTTCATCGGCAAGGCCCATGTGGCATACATCCCCACCGGGCGCGTACTGGGCTTGTCGAAGATCGCGCGGATCGTCGACATGTTCGCCCGCCGGCTGCAGATCCAGGAAAACCTGACCCGCCAGATCGCCGAAGCCATTCAGGAAGTCACCGGCGCCGCTGGTGTTGCGGTGGTGATCGAAGCCAAGCACATGTGCATGATGATGCGCGGCGTAGAGAAGCAGAACTCGGTGATGAACACTTCGGTGATGCTCGGCGCCTTCCGCAGCTCCTGCAACACACGGATGGAATTCCTCCAGCTGATCGGGAGGGGCCAGTGATGTCGCGTCTGGAGCCTGGAATGGCACGCATCCGGGTGAAGGATCTGCGCCTGCGCACCTACATCGGCATCAATGAGGACGAGATCCTCAACCGTCAGGATGTGCTGATCAACCTGAATATCCTCTACCCGGCGGTCGAGGCGGTGCGCGACAACGACATCGAGCAGGCGCTCAACTACCGCACCATCACCAAGGCGATCATTCGTCATGTCGAGCACAACCGCTTCGCCCTGCTCGAGCGCATGACCCAGGAAATCCTCGACCTGGTGATGGCACATCCCGCGGTGAGCTACGCCGAGGTGGAAGTCGACAAGCCGCATGCGCTGCGCTTTGCCGATTCGGTCTCGATCACCCTCGCTGGCAGTCGCTGAGCACGGGGTCGTGAATATCCGCCGCATTGTGCTCGCCAGCCTGCTGTCGCTGATCCCGCTGATCCCGCTGATCGCAGCGGCGAGCTGGCGCGAAGCCGTGCCACAGGCGCGACTGATCGGTGAAGGCCAGTTGCGCTTCTTCGGTTTGCGCATCTATGACGCGCGCCTTTGGAGCGATGCCGCGCCTCTGCAAGCCCGGACGCCGTTTGCGCTGGAACTGACCTATCACCGCTCCATCAGCCGCAACGACCTGGTGCGCACCAGCCTGGAAGAGATTCAGCGACTGTCCGGTGAATCGCTTGATGTCGAACAGCTGCGTCGCTGGCGCGCAGACATGCAGCAGGCCTTCGTCGATGTAAAGGCTGGTGACCGAATCACCGGCGTCTTCTTGCCCGGGCGCGGTTGCCGCTTCTACGTGAATGATCGCCTGCAGCATGAGGTCGCCGACGCTGCGTTCGCCGACGCGTTCTTCGCCATCTGGCTCGACCCGCGCAGCCGCGACCAGAAGCTGCGCCGCAACCTGCTGGGCCAGCGATGAAAAGCCGGGCACTGGCGGCCTATGGAATGCTCGGCCTGCCGCTGGCGATGGCCATGCTACCGATCTATGTGCTGGTGCCGAATTTCTATGCGGCCGATCTCGGCCTCGGTCTGACGCTGACCGGCGCGGTGCTGTTTCTCGCCCGTCTGCTGGACACCGTGCAAGACCCCGGGCTTGGCCGCCTTATCGATCGTCGCTCACCACGCGGCTGGACCATTCTGCTCGGCGGCGCGGCTGTGTTGCTGAGCCTGGCGATGGCGGCACTGCTGATCCCACCCGGCAACTTCGGCAGCTTCGGCCTAGCCGCTTGGCTCGGCGCGTTGCTGGCGCTCACCTATACCTTGCACAGCCTGATCAACATTACCTATCTGGCCTGGGGCGCGCGCCTCTCCGACCAGCCGGATACCCGCACCCGAGTCGCTGCCTGGCGCGAAGGTGCCGGGCTGTTCGGCGTGGTGCTCGCCAGCGTGCTGCCTACCGTGCTGGCGACGCAATATGGCATGGCCGCGGCACTGGTAACCTTCGCCGCCACCTTCGCCGTGCTGCTGTTTCTCGGCACGGCGACCTTGTTGTTCGGCGCCCCACGCCCCCATCGCGCCGTGCGCACGCAAGCCAGCAGCTGGCGACTGCCGCTGCGCAATCGTGCGTTCCAGCGGCTGGCGGGCGTCTACTTCATCAATGCCGTGGCCGTGGCGATTCCGGCCACCCTGGCGCTGTTCTTCATCGCCGACCGTCTGCAACTGGCGCAACTGACCGGCCTTTTCCTAGCGTTGTACTTCATCAGCGGCGCATTGGGTCTGCCACTCTGGACCCGTCTGGCTGATCGTCTCGGCAAACGGCGCAGCTGGCGGATCGGCATGCTCACCGCCTGCGCGGCCTTTATCTGGGCGGTGCTGCTGGAGCCAGGCTCGGCCTGGGCCTATGCCGGCGTTTGCGTGATGTCCGGTCTCGCCCTCGGGGCCGATCTGGCCCTGCCTCCGGCGCTGCTGGCCGACATCATCCCAGTCGAGGAGCGCGACTCGACCGCCGCCTACTTCGGCCTGTGGAGCTTTCTCGCCAAGCTGGCGCTGGCACTCGCCGGTCTGGCTTTGCCATTGCTGGCGTTGAGCGACTACCAACCAGGCACCGCGGCCGGCTGGAACCTTGCGCTGGTCTACGCCGGCCTGCCCTGCTTGCTGAAGCTGGTGGCGGCGCGGCTGATCACATCCCTGCCCTGCGGAGAAACGAAACCATGAAAAAGGTACTGATCCTGGCTTGCTGCCTGCTGTTGCTCAGCTGCACCGCCGTCGACGTCGAACATTACCGAGACGAGGAGCCGCAGCTGGATCTGCGCAAGTATTTCGTCGGCACGGTTGATGCCTGGGGCATGTTCCAGAAGCGCTCCGGCGAGGTCGTCAAGCGCTTCCATGTCGAGATCGAAGGCAGCCTCGATGGCGATAAGCTGATCCTCGACGAACACTTCCGCTACAGCGACGGCACTACCCAGCAGCGCGTCTGGACGCTGACCGAGAAAAGCCCGGGGCACTGGCGCGGCACGGCTGCAGACGTGGTCGGCGAGGCCGTTGGCGAGGTGGCCGGCAATGCCCTGCGCTGGCGCTACGTGCTCAGCCTGCCGGTGGATGACAAGGTCTACGACGTACACCTGGACGACTGGATGTACCTGATCGACGAGAACACCCTGGCCAACCGTTCGTTCATGAGCAAGTTCGGCGTGGAGGTGGGACAGGTCACCCTGTTCTTCCGCAAACGCAACGAATGAGCTGATGGCACTTGCAAGGCACCGAGCGGGCCAAGTTGTTCTAGAATGCGCGGCATGCCCCTTCAGGATGTCGTGACATGATCAATGCCAAGCTGTTGCAACTGGTTATCGAAGCCTCCAACGACGGGATCGTGGTCGCCGAGCAGGAAGGCGACGACAACATCCTGATCTACGCCAACCCAGCGTTCGAGCGGCTGACCGGCTATGCGGTCGACGACATCCTCTACCGCGACTGCCGCTTCCTGCAGGGCGAGGACCGCGACCAGCCGGCCCTGCAGGCCATTCGCGAGGCGGTGAAGAACAACCAGCCGTGCCGCCAGATCATCCGCAACTACCGCAAGGACGGCACACCGTTCTGGAACGAGCTTTCCATTACGCCGGTATTCAACGAAGGTGACCAGCTGACCTACTTCATCGGCATCCAGAAGAACGTCACTGCCGAGGTCGATGCGCTGCAACGTGTCGAAGCGCTGGAAGCGGAAATCCGCGAACTCAAGGCAAAGTTGAGCCAGCAGCAGAATTGAATGCAGCACGGCCAACACCTGGTTGGCCGCAGCTCAAGGCGCACCGCTGCAAGTGCGCCTCTACTTCCAGCCCCAAAAAACAAGACCTAAGTGTCGTAACCTGAGCGCGGCAGATGTGGGATACTGGCACCTTGCCACTTAAATCCTGCCGTGGGCACTTCACGCCCTAGGATCTGTCTTGACGATCAATGCTGTCGTAGAAAACGCGGTCATGCTGCTCGCGTTATGTTGGCTGCTGGCTTTCACCACACGTAGTTGGAACCGGAGCGGTCAGCTCTCTGCAAAATTGCTCGCTGGACTCTGGTTCGGCAGCGCCTGCATCTTCGGCATGCTGAACACCAGCATCGGCCAGACCGGAATCATTCTCGACGCCCGCACCGTTGTCCTCAGCATGGCTGGGTTGTTTGGCGGCCCTATAGTGGCTGGAACCGCCGGCGTGCTGGCTGGCGGCTACCGTATTTGGATCGGCGGACCAGGTCTCGTCCCCGGACTTGCCAACATCCTCCTGCCGATCCTGCTAGGCATCGGCTACCGATGCGCCTACCGCCAGCGGTGGCTACGTATCGGCTTCTGGCAGCTGCTCGCCTTCGGTCTGCTGCTACACCTCGGCGTGTTGGGCCTCGTCGCGTTGCTGCTACCCAGTCCACTTGGCGCCTCCGCAATGGCGGAAATCGCCTTACCGGTATTGCTCGCACTGCCGCTGGCAACTGCCACCCTAGGCGTGATGCTCAATGACCTACTGGAACGCGATCGTTTCGAACAGGCGCTGCGCTTCAGCGAAGCACGGCTGCGGGCCATTACCAAGGCGATTCCCGACCTGCTCATGGTTATCGACGAAGATGGCCGCTACCTGGAGATCCTTTGCGCTGAACGCAGCCTGCTCTACGATGATGCGAGCAAGCTGCTTGGCCGTCGTCTGCATGACGTGATGGCCGAGGCGGAAGAGCGTCGCTTTCTCGACTTCATCCAACGAACCCTGAACAGCGACATGCCACAGCTGATCGAATACAGCATGGCTACCCTGGGTGGGCCAAAGGTGTTCGAAGGTCGAGCTTTACCACTGGAGCTACCGGAAGGACAAAAGCGTGCGGTGGTCTGGCTGAGTCGCGATATCACCGACAGAGTGAATACCGAACTGGAGCGCAGGATTGCCGCCATCGCGTTCGAATCGCAGCAAGGCATGCTGATCACTGATGCGCAGAACCGCATCCTGCGGGTGAACCGTGCCTTCACGCGCATCAGTGGGTACAGCGCCGAGGAAGCTATCGGCCAAACCACCGCCCTGCTCGCCTCAGGGAAACACAGCGCAGAGTTCTACCGCTCGATGTGGTCCAGTATCGAATCCAGTGGTGTCTGGGAGGGTGAAATCTGGAACCGCCGCAAGAGCGGGCAGATATTCCCTGAATGGCTGTCCATCAGTGCAGTACGCAACGTGCGAGATGAAATTACCCACTATGTCGTGGCTTTTACCGACATTACTGATCGCAAGGCAGCCGAAGAACACATCCACAACCTGGCGTTCTATGACCCCCTGACCGGCTTGCCGAACCGGCGTCTATTGCTCGATCGCCTGCACCAGGCGATGGCTGCGAGCCGACGCAGCAGCCAGCTGGGCGCCTTGATGTTCATCGATCTGGACAACTTCAAGAACATCAACGACCTGCACGGCCACCAGACCGGCGACCAGGTGTTGCGCGTCGCCGCCGAGCGGCTGCACGGCGATGTGCGGGCCAGCGACACGGTCGCGCGATTTGGTGGTGATGAGTTCGTGGTGATGCTGGAAAGTCTGGGGGACGATCCATTACAGGCCGCAGCCCAGGCCGAGCATATCGGCATGAAACTGCTCGGCTCACTGGATCGACCGTACCAGCTGAACGACGTCAGCCTGTACAGCAGTGCAAGCATCGGCGTGGTGCTGTTCGGCGCGGACGCCAGCAGCAGCGACGAGTTGATGAAGCGCGCCGATATGTCGATGTACGAGGCGAAGATCGCCGGCAAGAACGCTCTGCGCTTCTTCGATCCACGCATGCAACAAGCTGTGCAAGAACGCCTACGCCTGGAAGACGAGATACGCCAGGGGCTGATAAACGGCGAGTTCGTACTGCATTTCCAGCCGCAGCTCGAACATGCCGAAGGCATTGTCGGCGCCGAAGCACTGGTGCGCTGGCAGCATCCTCAGCGCGGTCTGCTAACCCCGGCTGCCTTCATCAGACAGGCTGAACACGCCGGCCTTATCCACGCCCTCGATCAGCAGGTTCTGACCCAGGCGTGCGCACAGCTCGCGCAATGGGCAAAAGTGGCGGCATTCGCTGAACTGACCCTTTCGGTCAACCTCAGCGCACACCTGCTGTATCAGGACAATTTCGTGGAGAAGCTGCTTGAACTGCTGGAGCAAAGCGGCGCAAACCCGGCCCGACTCAAGCTGGAGCTCACCGAAACGCTTCTGCTGGACAACATGTCTGAAGCCATCAGCCGCATGACCCGACTGAAGGACCGCGGCATCCGCTTTTCCATCGACGATTTCGGCACAGGCTATTCGTCGATGAGCTACCTGCAGCAATTGCCGCTGGATCAGCTGAAGATCGATCAGACCTTCGTTCGCCGGCTGCCGGAGGACACCAGCAGCCTGACCATCGTGCGTTCGATCTGCGCGCTGGCCAGCGGATTGGGTCTGGAAGTTATCGCCGAAGGCGTCGAATGCGAACCGCAGAGGGTGATGCTGCTCGCCAATGGCTGCTACCACTTTCAGGGCTACCTGTTCGGCAAGCCGCTATCCGTGGAGGCCTTCGAGCAGCTGATTCATGCCGCAGGGACCGACGAAGGCACGCAGGGATAGCACTGGGAAGAGCCGCCGCGGCACCTCCCAGCCGTTATTGCTACAGCGCCAGTGGCGCGCGACTGCACAGCTTCACCAACGCCTGCACCCAGTCCTCGTGAGTGTTTAGACACGGCACCAGCACCAGCTCTTCGCCACCGGCCTCGACGAACTGCTCGCGCCCGCGGTCGCCAATCTCCTCGAGGGTTTCAATGCAGTCGGCGACAAAGGCCGGGCACATTACCAGCAACTTCTTCACCCCACGCTCGGCGAGCTCGTCCAAGCGCGCCTCGGTATAGGGCTCGATCCACTTGGCTCGCCCCAGACGCGACTGGAAAGAAACCGACCACTGATCGTCGCGCAACCCCGCCTTCGCGGCGAATCCGGCAGCGGTACGCATGCACTGCGCGCGATAACAGCTGGCGAGCACGGCGCCCTCAGCCCGCTGACAGCAGTCGTCACTCTTCAGGCAATGCGAACCTGTCGGATCGACCTTGTGCAGGTGGCGCTCGGGTAATCCGTGAAAACTCAGCAGCAGGTGATCGAAATCCTGCTCAAGATGCGGCCTGGCACTGGCTGCCAGCGCTTCGAGATATTCCGGCTGATCGTAGAACGGCTGAAGAATCGACAGCTGCAGGCTCAGTCCGCGCTCACGGATGACCCGGCGCGCCTCTTCGATGACGGTCGTGGTGGTGCTGTCAGCAAACTGCGGATACAACGGAGCCAGCGTCACCTGGTTGATGCCCTGTCCGGCCAGGCGGGTCAGTGTGGTTTCGATGGACGGCTCACCATAACGCATCGCCAGTTCGACCGGCCCTTGCGTCCAGTGCGGTTTTACAGCCTCCTGCAAACGGCGACTGAGCACGACCAGCGGCGAGCCTTCCGGCCACCAGATCGAGGCATAGGCATGTGCGGACTGCTCGGGCCGCTTGATCAGGATCATCGAGACCAGCAGGCGGCGCAGCGGCCACGGCAGATCGACCACGTACGGGTCCATCAGGAACTGGTTGAGGTAGCGGCGCACATCGGCGACTTCCGTGGAGGCTGGCGAACCCAGATTGACCAACAACAACGCCTGCTCTGTCATGCAAACTTCCTGACTACGTTAAAGGGTGGCGCCTCGCTCCAGGCAGGCGCGCTATTTTCACACAGGGTGCACCGCTCAGGGGTGCGTCAATAAGTCGGCCAGCGCCGAGTCCAGATCGGTGAAGCGAAAGCTGTAGCCCTCCTCCTGCAGCCGCTGCGGCTGGGCGTGCTGGCCACCGAGCAGCAACCCGGCAAGTTCGCCGAGCAAAGGCTTGAGCAGCGCTGCCGGAACCGGCAGCAACGCCGGTCGATGCAGGCAGCGGGAAAGGCTGCGAGTGAACTCCAGGTTGCGTACCGGCGTCGGTGCGCAGGCATTGTACGGGCCGCTGGCCGCCGGCTGCCGCAGAAGAAAATCAATCAGACCGATTTGGTCTTCGATATGAATCCAGGGCATCCACTGCCGGCCATTGCCCAGCCGGCCACCCAGCCCCAGGCGAAACGCTGGCAGCAAGCGCTGCAGGAAGCCGCCATCACGCGCCAGCACCAGCCCGGTGCGTATCAGCACCACGCGAATACCCAACACCGCGGCCTCGCTGGCGCGCTCTTCCCAGGCGTTGCACAGCTGGCTGGCGAAGTCGGCGGTGACCGGCTGATCAGCTTCGGTCAGGCGGTGCTCGCCGCCGTCGCCGTACCAGCCGACTGCCGAGCCAGAGATCAGCAGCGCCGGCTTCTGCTCGCGCCGGCCCAACCACTCCACCAGCTCCTCGGTCAGCCTCACTCGGCTGTCCCAGAGCAGGCTCTTGCGTGCCTTTGTCCAAGGTCGGTCGGCTATGGGCGCACCGGCCAGGTTCACCACGGCGTCCAGCGCTACCGCATCGAGCTGCTGCAGGCTGCCGACGCCCTTTACCTCGGCGCCGCACAGCTGCGCCACACGCTGCGGTGAGCGGCTCCAGACCCAGAGTCGATGCCCGTCGGCCTGCCAGCGACGACACAGCGCGCGCCCGATCAACCCGGTACCGCCGGTGAGCAAGATGTTCATGGTGAGCTCCTGTTGCGCTGCGCGCTGTGCTGGTCGACCCGCCTGAACTACAGCATACACCTATACATGGTTATTCGAATGTACAGCTGATGGCGCCCCGTTCGTTGCAGAAAGAGCCGCCACCGTCGGTACCGCTGGGAGCCTGAAGCGCGTATTGACGGTCCGCCAAGGATGCGACACCGCGTTGCTGAGCGTTATTCTGCCGGCAGCCGCCTTCTTGTACAAGAAAATGCATGCGATCTTGTACATCACATATTGACTTGTACAAGACGAAGAATATGATGACATCAAGTTGTACAGAAATTCATCTTGTACAAGAGGTTGTCATCATGCACACCACGCTCCCCACCCCCCGAATCGGAATCAGCGCCTGCCTGCTCGGCAACCCGGTGCGGTTCAATGGCGGCCACAAGGAATCGCGCCTGTGCAGCGAGACACTCGCACAGCATTTCGAATTCGTGCCGGTCTGCCCGGAAGTGGCCATCGGTCTCGGCACGCCGCGTGAACCGATCCGCCTGGTGGGCGATGCCGATGCGCCGCGTGCGGTCGGCACGGTGCGCCCGGAGCTGGACGTGACCGACGCGCTGTCCGCCTACGGTCGGCAGATCGCCGAGCAGCTACACGACATCAGCGGCTACATCCTGATGCAGAAGTCGCCGTCCTGCGGCATGGAGCGGGTCAAGGTCTATGCCGCCAACGGCCACACCCTGCCCGGCGGTGGCACCGGCGTGTTCGCCCAGGCCTTGATGCAGGCACGCCCCGATCTGCCGATCGAGGAGGATGGACGACTGAACGATGCCGTGCTGCGCGAGAACTTCCTCACCCGCGTCTACGCCTACGCCGACTGGCAGCGCCTGCTGCAGACCGGTCTGAGCCGTCGCGCCATCGTCGATTTCCACTCGCGCTACAAGTACCAGCTCATGGCCAGCAACCCGCTGGAGTACAAGGCGCTCGGCCGACGGGTCGCGGCCCTGGCCGAGCACGCGCTGGAAGATTTCGCCCCAGGCTACTTCAGCCAGCTGATGCGGGCGCTGAAGAAGCCCGCCACTCGCGGCACGCATTGCAACGTGCTGCTGCACCTGAGCGGCTACCTGAAGGATGCCCTCGGATCGGACGACCGCCGTGAACTGCGCCGGCTGATCGACCAGTACCGCGAAGGCGTGATTCCGCTGGTAGTGCCGCTGACCTTGCTCAAGCACCACTTCCGCCGCCACCCGGACCACTACATCGCGCGCCAGGCCTACCTGCAGCCGCACCCCGAAACACTCAGTCTGCGTAACGGAATCTGACCATGATCGAACCAACGGACCTGGCGCAGCTGACCGCCGACGGCCTGCTGCCCATCCGCGAAGTGGCCCGCATCACCGGCGTAAACGCCGTGACCCTGCGCGCCTGGGAGCGCCGCTACGGGCTTATCGTACCGCTGCGCACGGCCAAGGGGCACCGGCTGTACGACGACACCCACATCGAGCGCATCCGTGACATCGTCACCTGGCTCAATCGCGGCGTGGCGGTCAGCCAGATCAGGACATTGCTCGGCACCAGCACGCCGCCGGAGCTGCCGCAGCAGAATCAGTGGTCTGCACTGCTCGACGAGCTCTTGCAGGCGATCGATCGCTTCAGCGAACGGCAGCTGGATGACGCCTTCAACCGCGCGGTCGCCCTTTACCCGCCGCGCACGCTTTTCCAGCACCTGCTGCAGCCGCTGCTCGAAGCCCTGGAGCGACGCTGGCAGGGCCAGTACGGCGCATCGCTGGAGCGCGTGCTGTTCCACTCCTGGCTGCGCAGCAAGCTGGGCAGCCGCATCTATTTCAACAATCGCCAGCAGGCAGGCCGCCCGTTGCTGCTGGTCAATCTCGACCAGGACAGTTTCACGCCCGGCCTCTGGCTGAGCGCCTGGCTGATCTCCAGCACCGACTGCCCGGTGGAAGTCATCGAATGGCCGGTGCCGCTCAACGAGCTGAGTCTGGCCGGCGAACGCATTCGGCCGCGCGCCGTCCTGCTGTATGCCAGCAACAGCCTGCCGGGCCTTTGCCTGCAGCGAGACCTGCCGCGCCTGCTCGAACAGAGCGCCGCACCGCTGTTCATGACCGGCCCGGCCGTGCACATCCACGCGCCGGTGCTGCAGGGCCAGCGTGGCCTGACACTGGCCCACGATCCGCTGAGCGCCCTGCAGTGCCTGCAGCACGCCGGCCTGTTGCCCGGCAGCGAGGGAGGTGCCGCATGACGCAGCTGATCTGGCTGCGCAGCGATCTGCGCACGAGCGACAACACCGCCCTGGCGTCTGCCATGGCCGCCGGCCCTACCGTCGCGGTCTACCTGATCACGCCCGGCCAGTGGCTCGCCCATGACGATGCCGTCTGCAAGGTGGACTTCTGGCTGCGCAACCTCGTCGAGCTGGCGGGCCGGCTGCAGGCGCTCAATGTGCCGCTGCTGATTCGCGACGTAGAGGATTGGCAGGCCGCGCCCGACGCGTTGCTCAAGCTCTGCCAGGAGCTGGCCGTGCAGCGCCTGCACTACAACGACGAATACGGCGTCAACGAGCAACGCCGTGACCAGGCCGTTGTCGCCCGGCTGCGGGCCGCCGGCATCGACGTGCGCGGCTATCTCGACCAGCTGCTGTTCGCGCCGGGTAGCGTGCTCACCCAGTCGGGTGGCTACTTCAAGGTGTTCGGCCAGTTCCGCCGCGCCTGCCTTGCACGCCTGGCGATGTCGCTGCCGGCATGCGTCGCGCCACCGGCCCCGCAGCAAGCCATGACCGTCACCAGCGACGTGCCACCGGACGAGGTGCGCGGCTTCGATCGGCCGAGCGACTACCTGCGCACGCTGTGGCCCGCCGGCGAAACCTTCGCCCAGCACCGCCTGGCGGCGTTCATCGAAGACGATCTGCACCAGTACCACCAACGCCGCGACCTGCCGGCCGAACCCGGCACCAGCCAGCTGTCGGCTTATCTCGCGGCTGGTGTCATCTCCATCCGCCAGTGTCTGCACGCGGCCGTGGCAAGCAACCGCGGCGAGCTGGACAGCGGGAGCGCCGGCGCCACCACCTGGATCAACGAGCTGCTCTGGCGTGAGTTCTACAAGCACATCCTGGTCGGCTACCCACGGGTCTCGATGCACCGCGCCTTCCGCGCCGAGACCGAAGC
This sequence comes from Stutzerimonas stutzeri, assembly GCF_000219605.1. Lineage (NCBI taxonomy): Bacteria > Pseudomonadati > Pseudomonadota > Gammaproteobacteria > Pseudomonadales > Pseudomonadaceae > Stutzerimonas > Stutzerimonas stutzeri. The sequence continues at coordinate 1,969,094 of NC_015740.1, read as the reverse complement.
GCTGCCGTGGCGCCGCGCGACCGACGAGCTGCAGGCCTGGCAAGAGGGCCGCACCGGTTTTCCGATCATCGATGCGGCGATGCGGCAGCTGCGGGAAACCGGCTGGATGCACAACCGCCTGCGCATGGTCACGGCCATGTTCCTCAGCAAGAACCTGCTGATCGACTGGCGCGAGGGCGAGCGCTGGTTCATGCGCCACCTGATCGACGGCGATCTGGCCGCCAACAACGGCGGCTGGCAGTGGAGCGCGTCCACCGGAACCGACTCGGTGCCCTACTTCCGCCTGTTCAACCCCATCAGCCAGTCACAGCGCTTCGACCCGGACGGCCAGTTCCTGCGCCGCTGGCTGCCGGAACTGCAGGGACTGGGCAAGCGCGAGATACACAACCCATCCGCGCAGCGCAGCCTGTTCGGCAAGGCCGATTACCCGGCACCGATCATCGACCTCGGGGAAAGCCGCGCGCGAGCCCTGGACGCCTTCCGCAACCTGCCGGACGTCCGGCCATGAGCAGCTTCCTGCATCGCTTCGCGGCCGAGTTCGCCAATCTGGATGCCGACAAGCTGGAGCGCCTGGGCGAGCTCTACAGCGATGACGTGCATTTCACCGACCCGCTGCACGAGGTGGTCGGTCTGATTGAACTGCAGCGTTATTTCGCCGAACTGTACGCCAACGTAGAGCAGCTGCATTTCGAGTTCATCAGCCACGACCAGGTGTGCGAGGGACAGGGCTACCTGCGCTGGCTGATGAGCTTTCGCCACCCGCGCCTCAATCGCGGCCAGCTGATCAGCCTGGAAGGGTGCTCGCTGTTGCGCTGGAACGCCGACGGCAAGGTGGAGCGGCATCGCGACTATTTCGATGCCGGCGCGCTGCTCTACCAGCACGTACCGCTGCTCGGCTCGGCGATCCGCTGGCTGCAGCGGAGACTGGCATGAACCTCTCGCGTCGGATCTGGCTGACCGGTGCCAGCAGCGGCATCGGCCTCGAACTGACACGTCTGCTGCTGGCCGAGGGGCATTGTCTGGCGCTATCGGCACGTCGCGCCGAGCCGCTGCTGGCGTTTGCCCGACGCTATCCGGGGCGGGTACTGGCACTGCCTGGCGACCTCACCGACAGCGAACAGGTACGTGCCATCGGCGCGGCGATCGAGTCGCACTGGGGCGCGCTGGACAGCGTGATCCTCAATGCCGGCAGCTGCGAGTACATCGACGCCCGGCATTTCGAGGCGGCCCTGCTGCAGCGGGTCGTGCAGACCAACCTGTTGTCCGCCGGCCATTGCATCGAGGCTGCACTGCCCCTGCTGCGGCAGGGGGTGCGACCGCATCTGGTCGGCATCGGCAGCTCGGTGACCTGGCTGCCGCTGCCGCGCGCCGGAGCCTACGGCGCCTCGAAGGCCGCGCTGCGCTACCTGCTCGAATCGCTGCGTCTGGACCTGGCTGGCGAAGGCATCGACGTCACGCTGGTCAGCCCGGGGTTCGTCGATACACCGCTGACCCGTCACAACGACTTTCCCATGCCCATGCGCTGGCCGGCGGACAAGGCTGCACGACAGATCGCCCGGCGCCTGGAACGCCGCCCGCTGCACATCGCCTTTCCCGCACCGTTCATCGCCGTGCTGCGCCTGCTCTCGCACCTGCCCGCGCGCCTGCAGTTCGCCCTCGGTCGGCGACTGGCGCGCACGCCTCTCAAGGAAGGATAACCATGAAGATCGCCATCATCGGCAGCGGTATTGCCGGTCTCACCTGTGCGCATCTGCTGGCCCGCCAGCACGCCGTCACCGTGTTCGAGTCGGCCAGCTGGATCGGCGGCCACACCCATACGGTGGACGTGCGCGTGCACGGACGCGACTACGCGGTGGACACCGGCTTCATCGTCTTCAACGACTGGACCTACCCCAACTTCATCAAGCTGCTGGGCCAGCTCGGAGTCCGCTACAAGCCCACCGAGATGAGCTTCTCGGTCTGCGACCCCCAGCGGGACCTGGAATACAACGGGCACAGCCTCAACACCCTGTTCGCTCAGCGCAGCAACCTGCTCTCGCCCCCCTTCTGGGGCATGCTGCGCGACATCCTGCGCTTCAATCGCGAGGCGCTGGACGACTACCACAACGGTCGCATCACCCCTCAGGTCACCCTTGGCAGCTACCTCCGACTCGGTCGCTACAACCAGCGCTTCATCGATCACTACATCGTGCCCATGGGTGCGGCGATCTGGTCGATGTTGCCGGCCGACATGCTGGAGTTTCCGCTGGAGTTCTTCATCCGCTTCTGCAAGAACCACGGGCTGCTGTCGGTGAACGACCGCCCGCAGTGGTACGTGGTCGAGGGCGGATCGAGCGCATACGTGTCACCGCTGACCAAGGGCTTCAGCCAGCATATCCGCCTCAACTGCCCGGTGTTCGAGGTGCTGCGCGACGAGCATGGCGTGACGATCCAGAGCCCGGCCGGTGCCGAGCGTTTCGACAAGGTGATCTTCGCCTGCCACAGCGACCAGGCGCTGCGCCTGCTGGCACAGCCGAGCCAGGCGGAACGCGACATCCTCGGCGCCATCGGCTACGCCGGTAACGACGTGGTGCTGCACACCGATATCCGCCTGCTGCCCAGGCGCCCGCGTGCCTGGGCCAGCTGGAACTACCGTCTCGGCGGACCGAGCCAGCAGCCGGCAGCCGTCACCTACAACATGAACATCCTGCAGGGTATCGAGGCGCCACAGACCTTCTGCGTCAGCCTCAACCAGACCGACGCCATCGATCCGGAGCAGATTCTCGCGCGCTTCACCTACGCCCATCCGCAGTACAGCCTTGCCGGCATCGCCGCCCAGGCCCGCGCCGCGGAGCTGCAGGGTGCCAACCACAGCTACTTCTGCGGCGCCTATTGGGGCAACGGTTTCCATGAGGACGGCGTGGTCAGTGCCCTGCGCGTCGCCGCAGCCTTCGGAGCCGCGCTGTGAACGGCGCCATCGTACACAGCGCGCTGTACCGCGGCTGGGTGCAGCACCGGCGTTTCGCGCCGCGCGCCCATGCGTTCAGCTACCGCATGGGGCTGCTCTACCTGGACCTGGCCGAGCAGGATGCGGTGCTCGGCCTTTCACCGCTGAGTGGCCGTGGGCGCTTCGCCCCCTTCTCCTTCCGCGAGCGCGACTACCTGCCGGAGTACACCGGACAGGGCATCGCACTGGCCGATGCCGTGCGCCAGCGCGTGAGCGAAGCGCTGGGTCGACCGGTCACCGGCGCGGTGCGCCTGCTGACCCAGCCGCGCAGCTGGGGCCTGTGCTTCAACCCGGTCAGTTTCTTCTATTGCTTCGATGAACAGGAGCAACTCGCCGCGGTGCTCTGCGAGGTGAGCAACACGCCCTGGCGTGAGCGTTATCACTACGTACTGCCGGCCAACGGCAACCGCAATCTGCGCTGCAGCGTGGCCAAGACCTTCCACGTCTCGCCGTTCCTGCCGGAGGCCCTGGAGTACCGCATGCGCTTCAACCCGCCGGGCCGGCGCATCGGCGTGCACATGGAGGACTGGCAGGGCGAACTGAAGCTGTTCGACGCCACCCTCGGCCTGGAACGCCAGCCGCTTGGCCGCGGCGCCGTGCATCGCTATCTGTTCGGTTTCCCCTGGATGACCGCCAAGACCCTGCTCGCCATCTATTGGCAGGCGCTGCGCCTGCTGCTCAAGCGCACGCCGATCTTCAACCATCGGCCCCCGACGAAGCCGTTCGGGTTGGCCGTTACCCACTCCACAGGAGGCCGCCATGAAGAGCCCTAGCCTGACCGTCAAAGCCCACCCGCTGGCCGGGATGGGACTGGCCGCCGGCCTGCTGCGCCGCACCGTGCTGCATCAGCTGTACAAGCTGCGTCACGGTCAGCTGACGCTGCACCACGGGGATCAGCAGCAGCTGTTCGGTGACCTGGCAAGCCCGCTGAAGGCCGAGATCCATGTGCTCGACGCCGGTCTCTGGGGATTGGTGGCCGCACGCGGCTCCATCGGCGCGGGCGAGGCGTACATCCATGGTTACTGGACCAGCCCTGACCTGACCGCCGTGATCCGCCTGTTCGTTGCCAACCTGGATGTGCTGGACAGCATCGAGCGCGGCGCGCTGGCGCTGTTCGGCCAGCCGGTGATCAAGGCGCTGCACTGGCTCAACCGCAACACCCGCGCCGGTTCGCAGCGCAATATCGCCGCGCATTACGACCTGGGCAACGAGCTGTTCGAGCGCTTCCTCGATCCGACCATGATGTACTCGGCGGCCATGTTCGCCACGCCCGAGCAGAGCCTGGAGGACGCCCAGCTGCACAAGCTGGAGCGCATCTGCGCGAAGCTCGATCTGCAAGCCGACGATCATCTGCTGGAGATCGGTACCGGCTGGGGCAGCATGGCGCTGTATGCCGCGATCCACCATGGCTGCCGGGTGACCACCACGACGCTGTCGCACGAGCAGTTCGCCTATACCCAAAGGCGCATCGAGGAAGAGGGTCTGCAGGACCGCATCACGCTGCTGCTCAAGGACTACCGCGATCTCGAAGGACGATTCGACAAGCTGGTTTCCATCGAGATGGTCGAGGCCGTGGGGCATGACTTTCTGCCAGGCTACTTCCGCCAGTGCGCGCGGCTGCTCAAGGACGACGGCCTGATGCTGCTGCAGGCGATCACCATCCGCGACCAGCGTTACGAGCAGGCGCGGCGCAATGTCGACTTCATCCAGCGCTACATCTTTCCCGGCGGCGCCCTGCCCTCGCTGCAGCGCATGCTCGATGTCGCCACGCAGCACACCGATCTGAACCTGCTGCACATGGAGGACTTCGGCGAGCACTACGCGCGCACCCTGCGCCTGTGGCACGAGAACTTCCGCCAGGCGCGTGGCGAGCTGGAGCGCCACGGTTACGACGAGCAGTTCTACCGCCTGTGGGAGTTCTACCTGTGCTACTGCGAAGGCGGCTTTCTCGAGCGCGCCATCGGCACCGCACAGCTGCTGCTGGGCAAACCGGGCACTCGTCGGAAACCCCTCTATGTCGGGTAATTCGGCGCCTCGGCTGCCGATAACCAGACCGCACATCATCCGGAGTCACCCATGAGCACCGATAGCGTCACGCTGCAAGCGCACTACCTCAAGGCCGACCGTATCATGCTCGGCGTGATCTGGTTTCTGCTGGCCTATTCCTGCGGGATCGCGGCGTTCTATGGCAACTGGGCACAGGCGCTGGTCATCGGCGGGCTGACCGCCGTCTCGATGACCGCGCTGTACCTGCTGATTCCTGGCCAACGTCTGTTGCGCTGCCTGATCGGTGCCGCGTTCATGGTGCTGGCCGCACTGCAGATCAACCAGGCCCATGGTCTGCTGGAAATGCATTTCGGCATCTTCGCCCTGCTGGCATTCCTGGTGTACTACCGCGACTGGCTACCGATCGTCGTCGCGGCCGCCACCATCGCGGTGCATCACCTGAGCTTCTTCGCCCTGCAGCAACAGGGCGCGGGCGTCTATCTGGTGCCGGAAGGAACCTGGGGCGTGGTGTTCCTGCATGCCTTCTACGTGGTACTGGAAAGCGCCATCCTCATCTACCTGGCGTTCCGCGCCAATGCCGAAGCCCGCGAAGGCGAAGCCCTGCTCGGCGCCGCTGCCGCCATCACCGCGCATCCCGAGCGCATCGACCTGAGCTGCCGCAGCCGCGCCAGTGGCCCGGTCACCCAGCGCTTCAATCATATGTTGGACCAGCTCGGCGAACTGGTCGGCGCGGTGGTGCGCGACACTGCAGGCCTGGACGGCACCGCGGCTAACCTGAGCACGGCGACACGCCAGCTGCGCGAGGGCGCCAGCCGCCAACTGGACGAAACCGCCTATATGGTCGAGGCGATGCAACAGATGACGGTGGCCATCGACGACGTCGCCGGCCATGCCGATCGCGCCGCCCAGGCCGCACAGGGTGCGAGTCGCAAGGCCGGTGACGGTCGCCTGGCGGTCAGCGGCGTGCGCAACGAGATCGGCACCCTGGCCGAACATATCGAGGGTACCGACCGCGTGGTGCAGGACCTGGCGGCACAAGCGGAGCAGATCGATCGCGTGCTGGAAGTGATCCGCAACATCGCCGAACAGACCAACCTGCTGGCCCTCAACGCTGCCATCGAGGCGGCGCGCGCCGGCGAACAGGGGCGCGGGTTCGCCGTGGTGGCCGACGAGGTGCGCAGCCTCGCGCGCAAGACTGCCGCCTCCACCAGCGAAATCCAGGGCATCATCAGCCGACTGCAGCAGGGCAGTCGCCAGGCCACCGAAGCGATGCACGACAGCCGCGCCAGCGTTGCCCGTTGCGTCAGTAGCAGCCAGGACACCACCGCCCTGCTCGACGCCATCGCCTACGAGATCGAAGCCATCAGCCAGATGAACGAGATGATCGCCGCGGCCACCCACGAGCAGACTGCCGTTTCGGCGGACATGGGCCGCCATCTGCAGAGCGTGCAGCAGGTGGCCGAACGCAACGCCGGGGATGCCAGCGCGCTGGACAGCGGCGGTCGCCAGCTGCACGAGCTGGCCGGCCGCCTCGGCAGCCTGGGTGGTCGCTTCGCCCTGTAACGGCCCTCAGCGCCGCGCGGTGTTACCGGCCGAGTGGCCGATGGTCACCGCGCCAGGCTGCTCGAAGGCCGCGCAGACCGCCGCGACCAGCAACCGCGCCTGCGCGGGAACCCGCAGCCCGCTGTCGTCCAGCACGATCACACCATCGGCGTGCAGCTGGCGCAGCGCCGGCCAGTGCTGCGCATAGCGCTGACGCACATCGACGCCGCTTTGCAGGCTCAGGGCATCGAAATCCAGCGCGAAGGTGCAGAGCAGGCGCTCGAGCAGCAGACGGTGCAACGGATCGATGTGATTGGCATGCAGGCCGCGAACGCAGGGCAGCTGGCCCTGATCAAGCGCCCGCTGGTAGGCCGGCACGCGATCGGCGTTCTGGCAGAACAGGCCGCCCACCCGGCTGACGGCGCCGACGCCGAAGCCCAGGTGGTCGCAGTCGCCTTGCAGGCTGTAGCCGCAGAAGTCATGGTGCAGCGCGCCGATCTCCTGGGCCATGGCCAGGTCGTCATGCGGCAGCACGAACTTGCCCAGGCCGATGTAGCGGTAGCCCGCCGCGCTCAACTGCTCCACCCCGTGCCGGTACATCGCCAGGGTGTCGGCCGGCGACGCGAGGCCGAGGCGGCCGACAGCGGCCGGCACGGCATCACGGTAATCGAACATGGTGACCTGATCGGGCGCGAGCTCGATGATCGAAGCCAGCTTCCGGGCGAAGCTCGACGGGGTCTGCCAGGAGCGACCGTAGCCGAGGTCCAGGTTCACCGAGCGATAGTGCAGCGCATGTGCCGCCTCGATCACCGCACGGATGCGGGCCGAGCTGCGGAAGTACTCCACCGTGCCGCCATCATCGGCGCGCAGGTCCGGTACCGCGACGCTGAGCTGGTTGAAGCCCAGCTCGTGCAGCGCACCGATCAGCGGCCAGTCGACATGGGCCAGCTCCACCTCGGCCAGGAAACTGCCGGCATGGGGTTCGACGAAGGCGAAGCGCCGCTTGAGTTGGCTGAGCAGGCGGCGCAGCGCCTCGATACCGAGGGTGCCGACGCTCAGGCGCAGCTGTTCGACCGCCTGCAGTGGCCCGGCGTGACAGCCGAGCTGCTCGATCTCGCGCTCGAGCCGCTGCAGGTAAGCCGCCGCGGCCTCGGGCTGCAGGCCGGCGCCGTCCGGCTGATGAATGGAGAGGGAGAGCGGCCGTCCGCCGCGGCGACTTTCGCGCAGGGCGCGCAACAGGTCCAGCGGTGCGACACGGTCGCTGAAATCGACCGCAGCCGGATAGCTGCAGTGCAGCTGCCCGAACTGTCCGTAACGTTGTACCAAGGCCTCGTCCCAGGTCACTGAGCCAAGCATAAGCGCCTCCCACCCTCGAATCTCGCGTACTCGGCATCATCCGGGAGCGGAGCCAGGCGGCTTTGACGCCCGTCAAGTAGGTGACAGATGGGCCCAGCGAGCAGCCGGACGGTAGCCACCCGCCCCGCAATCGGTGCAGCGCAATCTTTGGCAAGCCCGTCACACGGTGCTATTGATGTCCGACCAGCCAGCCACCGGAGCCGCCCGTGATCCCAGCCTCTCTGCTTTCGTCCCTGCGTTCGGCGCGCCATGTCGTGGTGTTCACCGGTGCCGGTGTCTCCGCCGAGAGCGGCATCCCGACCTTTCGCGATGCGCTCACCGGCTTGTGGGAGCGTTTCGATCCGGGCGAACTGGCCACTGCCGACGCCTTTCGTCGCGACCCGGCGCTGGTCTGGGGCTGGTACGAGTGGCGCCGGATGAAGGTTCTCCAGGCTCGGCCGAACCCCGCGCACATGGTCATCGCCGAGCTCGCCAGCCATGTGCCGCAGCTGACGCTGATCACGCAGAACGTCGACGACCTGCACGAACGCGCCGGCAGCCGCGAGGTGATCCACCTGCACGGCAGCCTGCACCGGCCACGCTGCTTCGCCTGCGCCCGTGAGCCGGCCGAGCCGCTGCCCGCACCCGACGAACCCGAAGCCGGACGTCGTCTCGAACCGCCGCGCTGCCGCCACTGTGGCGGACGCCTGCGGCCAGGCGTGGTCTGGTTCGGCGAGAGCCTGCCGGGCGATGCGTTGCGCGCCGCCTTCGCCGCTGCCCAGGCCTGCGACCTGCTGCTGTCGGTCGGTACCTCAGGGGTTGTCTATCCCGCCGCTGAAGTGCCGCATCTGGCGCGGGCCGCCGGCGCCACGCTGGTGCATGTAAACCCACAGGGCGAGGCGCCGCAGAGTGCGCACGAACACCTGCTCGCGCTGCCCGCCGGCCAGGCCTTGCCGCAGCTGGTTCGCGAGGCTTTCGGCGGCTGAGCGCCGCGCGCAAAGCGCCCCAAAGCAGTGAGCGCACAGCCCTTTTCGCACCGAAGTGGTTCAACCGCCTCGCGCGGCCGGCGGCGATTCGCACCCCCGGACAAGCCCGCACGGGCCCGCCGGCCGGGGGTTGCAGCGGTGCCCCGGCGCAGCTGGCACGCAACCTGCTAAATCCCTTGCAACAGCTGCCAGCACGGCAGCACGTCCCAGGCGGTCAGCGACGACCGCACGCCAGTAGGCACGGGACCGGGTGAACCAGGCAACGACGCCAGGCCAATCACCCCCACGACATTTTTGAAACCAGGCAAAGGCGCCTGGAGCTGACCCCAGCTCCAGGCGCCTTTTTGCGTTTTGCCGGCCGCGTGCCGCAGCCGCTCGAGAGGAAAGGCTATGAGTTCAACCGTCACCCCGCTCAAGCACGAGACATTGGTCATCGTCGGCAACGGCATGGTCGGGCATCACTGCATCGAACAGCTGATCGAACAGGACGCCCTCGCCCGCTACGACGTGCACGTGTTCGGCGAGGAGCGCCAGCGCGCCTACGATCGCGTACACCTGTCCGAGTACTTCGGCGGCCGCGATGCCGAGTCGTTGGCGATGTGCGAAGCCGACTACTACAGCCGCCACGGCGTACAGGCCCACCTGGGCGAGCAGGTGCTGGAGATCGACCGCGAGCGCAAGGAAGTGGTCACCGGCAACGGCCGCCAGCCCTACGACAAGCTAATCCTGGCCACCGGCTCCTACCCCTTCGTGCCGCCGATTCCCGGTGCTAAAGGCAACTCGCGGCTGGTCTACCGCACCCTCGAGGATCTCGACGGCATTCGCGCGGCCGCAACCGGCGCACGCCGCGGTGTGGTGGTCGGCGGAGGCCTGCTCGGCCTGGAAGCGGCCAATGCGCTGAAGTCGCTGGGCCTGGAAGCCCACGTGGTCGAGTTCGCCCCGCGGCTGATGCCGGTGCAGCTGGACGATGCCGGCGGCGCGGCGCTGAAGGCGCGCATCGAGGCGCTGGGTGTCGGCGTGCACCTGTCGCGTGCCACCCAGGAGATCATCGTCGGCGAGCAATACGCCTACCGCATGGTCTTCCAGGACGGCGAATTTCTTGAAACCGACCTGATCGTCTTCTCCGCGGGCATTCGCCCGCAGGACGCCCTGGCCCGTGACTGCGGCCTGGAACTGGCGGCACGCGGCGGCGTGGTAGTCGACAGTGAATGCCGTACCTCGGACCCGGTGATCTTCGCCATCGGCGAATGCGCCAGCTGGAACGGCAGCGTGTTCGGCCTGGTCGCCCCGGGCTACAGCATGGCCCGCTGCGTTGCCGCGCAACTGGCCGACGCAGCGCACACGCCCTTCCTCGGTGCCGACATGTCGACCAAGCTCAAGCTGCTCGGCGTGGATGTCGGTTCCATCGGTGACGCCCATGGCGCGACCCCGGGCAGCCGGAGCTACCGTTTCATCGACGAGGCCAGCGCCAGCTACCGCCGCCTGGTCGTCTCTGCCGATGGCAAGCGCGTGCTGGGCGCGGTGCTGGTAGGCGACAACAGCTACTACGACACCCTGCTGCAGTACGCGCAGAACGGCATCAAGCTGCCGGCCGATCCGTCCGGCCTGATCCTGCCGCAGACCGAGGGCGCGCCGACGCTTGGCCCGGACGCCCTACCGACCAGCGCGACCATCTGCTCCTGTCACAACGTCAGCAAGGGCGCGGTGTGCTGCCAGGTCGACGCTGGCGTCACCGACCTCGGCGAGCTCAAGGCCGCGACCAAGGCGGCCACCGGCTGCGGCGGTTGCAATGCCCTGCTCAAGCTGCTGTTCGACGCCGAACTGGCGGCGCGCGGCGTGGCGGTTGACAAGAGCCTCTGCGAACACTTCGCCTACACCCGCCAGGAGCTCTACGGGATCGTCCGCGTCGAGGGCATCCAGAGCTTCGCCGAACTGCTGGCCAAGCACGGCCGCGGCCATGTCGGTTGCGACATCTGCAAGCCGACCGTGGGTTCGATCCTGGCCTCGTGCTGGAACCAGCCGATCACCGATCCGGCGCTGATTCCGCTGCAGGACACCAACGACACCTTCATGGCCAACATGCAGAAGAACGGCACCTACTCGGTGGTGCCGCGCATCCCGGGTGGTGAGATCACCCCCGAGGGGCTGATCGCCATCGGCCAGGTGGCGAAGAAATACGACCTCTACACCAAGATCACTGGCGGCCAGCGCATCGACCTGTTCGGCGCTCAGCTGCACGAACTGCCGGACATCTGGGGCGAGCTGATCGCCGCCGGCTTCGAAACCGGCCACGCCTACGGCAAGAGCCTGCGCACGGTGAAATCCTGCGTCGGCAGTACCTGGTGCCGCTACGGCGTGCAGGACAGCGTCGGCATGGCGCTGCGCCTGGAGGACCGCTACAAGGGCCTGCGTGCGCCGCACAAGATCAAGTTCGCCGTATCGGGCTGTACCCGCGAATGCGCCGAGGCGCAGAGCAAGGACATCGGTGTGATCGCCACCGACAAAGGCTGGAACCTCTACATCTGCGGCAACGGCGGCATGCGCCCGCGGCATGCCGAACTGTTCGCCACCGATCTCGATGACGAAACGCTGATCCGCATCATCGACCGCGTCTTGATGTTCTACGTGCGCACCGCCGACAAGCTGCAGCGTACCTCGGTCTGGCGCGAAAGCCTGGAAGGCGGCCTGGACTACTTGAAGGACGTCATCCTCGACGACAGCCTGAACCTCGCCGCCGAGCTGGAGAGCCAGATGCAGCACGTGGTCGACAGCTACCAGTGCGAATGGGCCAACGCCATCTCCGATCCGGAGAAGCTCAAGCGCTTCCGCACCTTCGTCAACGATGGGCGCGCCGATCCGGACATCCACTTCGTCAAGGAGCGCGGCCAGCGTCGGCCGGTGCGCGCCAGCGAACTTCACCTGATCCCACTTACCCAGGAGGTGCTCTGATGAGCCAGTCCAACGTCGTTCGTCTCGACTCCCGTTCCAACGCGCCGGCGGCCTGGCAGACGCTGTGCAGCCGTGCCGATCTGGTCGCCAATTCCGGTGTGGTGGCCTGGCACGATGGCGCCCAGGTGGCGCTGTTCCACCTGCCTGACAACGCGGACGGCGAGCAGCTGTTCGCCATCGAGAACCGCGACCCCAAGTCGGGCGCCAACGTGATCGGCCGCGGCATCGTCGGCAGCCTCAAGGGCGAACTGGTGATCGCCTCGCCGCTGTACAAGCAGCACTTCCGCCTGGCCGATGGCAGCTGCCTGGAGTACCCGGAGCAGCGCCTGCAGGTATGGCCGGTGCGCCTGATCGGCGACGAGGTACAGATCGCCGCGGGCTGATCGCCGCCCGTTGCCCGGGCAACGTTCCTTGAATACCGCAACGATCCTGCGGGAGCGGACTTGACCGCAAAGCTGACCCCGACTCGCCAGCCACCCACATCGCTCAGCCAGCGCCCCGCGGCCGCCGTCGCGGGCCTGGCCCCCTACTGCCATTCAGAGAGACCGACATGTCCTACATCATCCCCTCCGAGTTCGTCACCAAGATGGTGGACGCCGGCGAATCGAAGATCTTCATGTCCACCCGCGACACCCTGATCCGCGGCTTCATGGCCGGCGCGATCCTGGCTCTTGCCGCGGTGTTCGCGGTCGCGGTGACCGTGCAGACCGGCTCGCCGCTGGTGGGTGCCATGCTGTTTCCGGTGGGCTTCGTGATGCTCTACCTGATGGGTTTCGACCTGCTCACCGGGGTCTTCATGCTGACGCCGCTGGCGCTGCTGGACCGCCGCCCGGGCGTGACCGTGGGCGGCATCCTGCGCAACTGGGGCTGGGTGTTTCTCGGCAACTTCGGCGGCGCGCTGGTGGTGGCCTTCATGATGGCCTTCGTCTTCACCATGGGCTTTTCCACCGAACCGGGACCTATCGGCGAGAAGATCTCGCACATCGGAGAGGACCGCACCCTGGGCTACGCCGAGTTCGGCGCGGCGGGCTGGGCGACCATCTTCCTGCGCGGCATGCTGTGCAACTGGATGGTCTCGATGGGCGTGGTCGGCGCGATGATCTCCACCTCGGTGAGCGGCAAGGTCATCGCCATGTGAATGCCGATCATGCTGTTCTTCTTCATGGGCTTCGAGCATTCGGTGGTGAACATGTTTCTGTTCCCCTCGGCGATGATCATGGGCGGCGACTTCTCGGTCATGGACTACATGGTCTGGAACGAGATCCCCACCGCGCTGGGTAACCTGGTGGGCGGCCTGGCCTTCACCGGCCTCACGCTCTACACCACCCACGTACGCACGGCGCCCAAGCGCAGCGTCTACTGATCGGGAGTGCGGCCGAAAGCCCCGGTTGCGCATTCGCGTCCGGGGCTTTCGTGCAGATCGAAGATGCCCAGCCAACTCGTTATCTCCCTCGGCCAGCATTCGGATGCCGGACGCAAGCCGCTCAATCAGGACTTTCACGGCGCCTGCATTCCCACCGACGCGCAGCTCGCCAGCAAGGGCATCGCCATCGCGCTGGCCGACGGCATCAGCAGCAGCGAGGTCAGCCATATCGCCAGCGAAACCGCAGTGGCGAGCTTTCTCTCGGACTACTTCTGCACCTCCGATGCCTGGTCGGTGAAACAGTCGGCGCAGCGCGTGCTGGTGGCAGTCAACTCCTGGTTGCATGCGCAGACCCGCCAAGGCCCTTACCGCTATGACCGCGACCGCGGCTATGTCTGCACCTTCAGTGCGCTGGTGCTCAAGGGCGGCAGCGCGCACCTGTTCCACATCGGCGATGCGCGCATCCATCGCCTGCGTGAAGGCACCCTCGAACAGCTGAGCGAGGATCACCGCGTGCGTGTCAGCGCCGAAACCAGCTATCTCGGCCGCGCCCTGGGCATCAACCCGCATCTGGAAATCGACTACCGCAACCTCCCGCTGGCACTGGGCGATCTGTTCCTGCTCGCCACCGACGGCGTGTACGAGCACCTCGATCCGCGCGCGATGGCCGATATCGTTGCGACCCATGCCGACGACCTGGACGCTGCAGCGCGGCAGCTGGTCGAACAGGCGCTGGTCAACGGCAGCGATGACAACCTCACCGTGCAGCTGGTGCGCATCGACAGCCTGCCCGAGCAAGCGGCCGACGACGTGCAGCGCCAGCTCGGCGAACTGGCCCTGCCGCCGCTGCTGGAGCCGCGCACGCAGTTCGACGGCTACCGCATCGTTCGTCAGCTGCATGCCAGCAGCCGCAGCCACGTGCATCTGGCTGTCGACGAAAAGAGCGGCGCGCAGGTGGTGCTGAAGACGCCGTCACTCGATCAGCGTGGCGACCCGGCCTATCTCGAGCGCTTCCTTCTCGAGGAATGGATCGCCCGGCGTATCGATAACCCTCACGTGGTCAAGGCCTGCCCGCCGCCACGCCGGCGGCACTTCCTGTACACGGTCAGCGAATTCATCGAAGGGCAGACGCTCGCGCAGTGGATGCTCGACCACCCGACGCCGGACCTGACCACCGTACGCGGCTTCGTCGAACAGATCGCCCGCGGCCTGCGCGCCTTTCACCGCCTGGAAATGCTGCATCAGGACCTGCGCCCGCAGAACCTGCTGATCGACGCCACCGGCACGCTGAAGATCATCGACTTCGGCTCGACACGGGTTGCCGGGCTCGCCGACCGACAGGCCCCGGATCCGCAGGAGGCGCTGCTCGGCACCGCCGCCTACACCGCGCCGGAGTATTTCCTTGGGGAGGCGGGCTCGCCGCGTTCGGATCAGTTCTCCCTCGCGGTGATCGCCTACCAGCTGCTCAGCGGTCGCCTGCCCTATGGCACCGATGTCTGCAAGGCACGCACCCTGGCCGCGCAGAAGCGCCTGCACTACCGCTCGGTACGCGACGCCCAGCGCGAGATCCCGGCCTGGGTCGACGAGGTGCTGGCCAAGGCGCTGCATCCCGACCCACGGCGGCGCTACGCCGATCTGTCCGAGTTCGTCTTCGAGTTGCGCCAGCCCAACCCGGCGCTGCTCAACCGCACTCGCCCACCCTTGCTGGAACGCAACCCGCTGCTGTTCTGGAAAGGCCTGTCGCTGCTGCTGGGGCTGGCGGTCGTTGCACTGCTGCTGCGCTAGCCGCGCGGGCGCAACAGTGCCGTCGCGCCCTGCGCCTTGCGCGTGTACCAGAGCACCCGACTGACGCCGCGGGTGATCGCCACATAGGCCAGGCGCAGACTCTCGTCGGCCATCGCCTGGTCATAGCTGTTGCGAAAGAACCCGCAGTACGCATACAGCGCATTGCGCAGCGGGTGCGCCTGCGGTGGCAGGCAGTCGTCGACGACGATGGCGACCTCCGCCTGCAGGCCCTTGGCGCGATGGATGGTATAGGCCTTGACCGGCAGCTTGCGATCCAGCTCGGCCTGGATGGCGCGCAGCGTGTCGTTGCGTCGGCCAAGCAGCAGCACCGCGGTGCGCTCGCGGCTGCCACGCTCGACGACGTGGGCGCATTGCGCCTTTATCTCGGCGACCAGTTGTGCCAGTCCGCCGTTCAGCTCGAAACCGGTGACCAGCCGGACGCCGTGGTCACCCGGTTGCATGGGCCGGTTCGGCCGACTGGTCTTGGCCTGTTTGAAGCGCACACCGGCCAGCACCGCCTCGCCATCGCGAATCACCGGTTCGATGGAACGGTAGTTGGTTTCCAGCAGCAGCGTTTCGCTGCCCTTGGCGCCACGCCGCGGGAAGTGCCGGTCGAACTCCATGAACAGCTCCGGCGAACTGCCGCGCCAGCCGTAGATCGACTGCCAGTCGTCACCGATGGCCATCAGGCTCGGGCTCGAACCCTGGCGGGCCAGCTGCCGATGCAGCGCCTGCAACCACTGGACGATCTGCGGCGAGATGTCCTGAAACTCGTCGATCAGCAGGTGCTGGAACGGTACGAGGCTCGCCGGCGGTACGCCGTCAGCGGCGGTCAGGCGCTCGCCGAGCTGCTGGAAGGCAGCGTTGAAGGTCTGCAGGCCTTGCTCGCGCAGCACCGCCTGGAAACAGCCGTGGAACGCGATCAGTGCCTCGATGAACTGGCGCTCGCGGGATGTGCATTCGAGTTGGGACGGCTGCAGGCGATCGATGCGCAGGCCGATGCTCTCGATGAATCCGGCCTGGACGTGAAACGCCTCGTACAACGGCAATGCCGCGAACTCGCCGGCCAGGCTGAAGGGCTTCTCCGGCGCCTTTGGCGCGGCACGCCTGCCCTTGGCAGGCTCGACCGCCGGCCCGGGCAGATCGAGCAGCCGGTGCACCTGCTCGCGAAAATCCGGCTGCTCGGCATAGCAACGCTGGTAGGCCTGCTTGAGCAGGCGCTGTTGTGCCGGACGCAACCGTGCATTCGCCAGCGGGTTGTCCGGCTCGTCGCCCGCGGCAGCCTTGTCGTCCAGCTGCTCGAACCACTGCGCCGTGCCGAGCACTTCGCGCGCCAGCTGTGCCATGGCCGAGTGGAAGGTGCGCACGCACTGGCGCGCCTGGCGCTCGTCGAACGGGAACTGCCAGAACGCCAGGACCCGCAGCAGCTGCTCGCGCAGCTGCCCACAGGAGGCATTGGTGAAGGAGATCACCGTCAGCCGTCCCGGCTCGATGCCCAGGTGGCAGAGCATGAATACCACGCGCAGCAGCAAGGTGGTCGACTTGCCTGAACCGGCGCCGGCAAAGATGCGCGTCAGCGGGCTGCGCCCCAGGATCATCGCCCACTGTTCCTCCGACGGCGCGCTGACGATACCGGCTGCCACCGCCTGCTCGACACGCTCGCGCATGGCACGAACCTGGCCCTCGTCCACCTTCAGCGCGGCCGCCGGGTAGATGCCCTGCGCAGCCGCTCGCCGGGGTTTGGCGGGGCCGCCTTCCTTGGCGTCCGCCTTGGCTGCCGACTTCGGCTTGGCCTTGCCCTTGGCGCCCCTGGCCTTGCCCTGGGCCTTGCCACTGCGCTTGCCCGTGGACTGCGGTTGCGCCTTGTCCGGCCCATGCCCCCAGCGACGGAACAGCAGCTCGTCCTCGTCGCGCAGATGGGCCGAGGTGCGTGGAAAGCAGCGCTTCAGCACCCCGGCGACCAGGGACCTGTAGCGCTTGACGGCAGAAAGCATCGGAAATTCACCGTGACCATTCACATATCATTGATATGGTAAGGGTTTTTCCCTGTACTCTGGCTGCCGCGGGAACGAACGGCAGGCAAACTCGCTGAGATGAGGCGCCGGGCAGCTTCGCCTGCAGGATTTCGCACGCAAATGGCTGTCCGAGCTGAACAGCCTATGTTTCGGCCGAGCCGAATGCCCCTCTACCGGATGACGGAACGCTTCTGATGGAACCAGCAGCCAACCCCACGCCTGATGATGCGAGCCACAGCTTCCTCCCGGACGGTGGCGAACTGGGCACGTTGATCCGACGCTTCGATTGGTCTAGCACTCCACTGGGGCCATTGCGGGACTGGCCGCAGAGCCTGAAGACCGTCACGGCGATGCTGCTGCTCTCGCCAACACCCATCGTCCTGCTCTGGGGCGAGCGCGGCATCATGATCTACAACGACGCCTATTCCGGGTTCGCCGGCAGCCGTCATCCGCAGCTGCTGGGCTCGGAAGTGCGCCTGGGCTGGCCGGAAGTGGCGGACTTCAACGACCACGTGATGAAGGTCGGCCTGGCCGGCGGCACGCTCTCCTACAAGGATCAGGAGCTGGCGTTGTACCGCAACGGTCGCCCCGAACGCGCCTGGATGAACCTGGACTATTCGCCGGTGTTCGACGAGCAGGCGCAGCCGGCCGGCGTGATTGCCATGGTCGTGGAAACCACGGAACGGGTAATGGCCGAGCGTGAGCTGCAAGGCCAGCAGGCACGCCTGCAAGAGATGTTCGAGCAGGCGCCGGGAATGATGGCGATGCTGCGCGGCCCCGAGCACGTATTCGAAATGGTCAACCCGGCCTACTGCCGGCTCGTCGGCGAGCGCGAGATCATCGGCAAGCCGGTGCGCGATGCGTTGCCGGAGGTGGAGCGCCAGGGCTTCATCGAAATCCTCGACCGGGTCTACCGCAGCGGCGAGGCCTTCGTCGGCTCCGGCATTCACATCGGTCTGCAGCGCACCCGCGGCGCAGCGGAAGAAGACCGCGTGCTGGATTTCGTCTTCCAGCCGGTCACCGATATCGATGGCAACGTCGGCGGCATCTTCGTCGAGGGCCACGATGTCACCGAGCGTGCCCGGGCCGACCTAGCGCTGCGTGAAAACGAGCAGCGCCTGCGCTTCCTCGATGCGTTGTCCAAGGAGACGGCGCGCAGTGTCGATGCCGATGCCATCCTGGCCACCACCACGCGCATGCTCGGCGAACACCTGGGACTGTCCAGTTGCGCCTACGCCGACATGGAGCCCGACCAGGACAGCTTCACCATCCGTGGCGATTGGTCGGCGCCGGGCTGCATGAGCATCGTCGGCCACTACCGCCTCGCCGCGTTCGGCAGTCTGGCGGTCCAGAAGCTGCGCGCCGGCGAACCCTTCATCGTCGACGATCACCTTGCCCGCCTGCCCGCCGCCGACGCGGCGACCTTCCAGCAACTCGACATCGCCGCCACCATCTGCATGCCGCTGGTCAAGGAGGGTCGGCTGACCGCACTGATGGCCATTCACAGCCGCGTACCGCGGGCCTGGAGCGCCTGCGAGCTGGCCCTGCTCACCGAGGTCACCGACCGTTCCTGGGCCCACATCGAACGGGTGCGTTCCGCCGCTGCGGTGCGCCAGCGCGAGCGGAGCTTCCTCGAACAGCTGGAAGCCAAGGTGCTCGAGCGCACCGCGGCGCTGGCCCGCAGCGAGGCCAACATCCGCGCGGTACTGGAGACCTCGCACCTGTACATGGCGATGCTCGCGCCGGACGGCGCGATTCTCTACGTGAACGCCACGGCCCTGGCCGGCATCAGCGCCCGCTTCAACGAACTGGCCTATATGCCGTTCTGGGAATCGCCCTGGTTCGCCGCGACACCGGGTATGCCCGAGGTGATGCGAGAGATGACACGGCGGGTAGCGGCCGGCGCCACCGAGCACGTGACCATGACCCTGAACATGCCGCAGGGCGTGCGCGTCTTCGATTTCTCCATGCGCCCGGTACCGGGCGAGGACGGCAGCATCGTGGCCCTGGTACCCGAGGCGCTGGACATCAGCGAACGGGTGAACGCCGAACAGGCGCTGCAGCAGCTGCACAAGATGGAGGCGCTGGGCAACCTCACCGGCGGTATCGCCCACGACTTCAACAACCTGCTGATGGCCGTGCTCGGCAGCCTCGACCTGTTGCGTCGGCGCATGCCCGCCGACCCCGCGCTGCTGCGCCTGGTGGACAATGCCAGAGCCGGTGCCGAACGCGGCGCTTCGCTCACCGCGCGCATGCTCACCTTCGCCCGCAAGCAGGAACTGCACAAGACACCGATCGACCTGCCGCAGCTGATCGCGGGCATGAAGGAGCTGCTGCTCAGCTCGCTTGGCCCGACCATCCAGCTGCAGGTCGAGCTGCCGGCCCGGCTGGCGCAGGTGAAGACCGATCCCAACCAGCTGGAAACCGCCCTGCTCAACCTCGCCGCCAATGCGCGTGACGCCATGTCCGGCGTCGGCCGTATCCGCATCGCCGCCGAAGAGCTGACGCTACCCGAGGAGCAGAACGGCCTGCCCGCCGGCCGCTATGTGCGCCTGGATCTCAGCGACAACGGCAGCGGCATGGATGAAGCGACCCTCAAGCGCGCGGCCGAGCCCTTCTTCACCACCAAGGGGGTCGGCAAGGGCACCGGGCTCGGGCTGTCCATGGTCCATGGGCTGGCCGAACAATCCGGCGGTCGGCTGGTGCTGCGCAGCTCGCCCGGTGCGGGCACCACCGCCGAGATCTGGCTACCGGCCCTGGCGGCGGATAACGCGCCTGCGTCGGC
Organism: Stutzerimonas stutzeri; assembly: GCF_000219605.1. Classification (NCBI taxonomy): domain Bacteria; kingdom Pseudomonadati; phylum Pseudomonadota; class Gammaproteobacteria; order Pseudomonadales; family Pseudomonadaceae; genus Stutzerimonas; species Stutzerimonas stutzeri. The sequence goes on along the minus strand of NC_015740.1, from coordinate 1,949,341 downwards.
GCCTGTCTCCACGCCGGCACCCGATGAAAGCTCCCGGCGCACGATGAAGGCGCTGACCCTGCTGGCGGTGGACGACGACGAGCTGGTGCTGTTCAGCACCGCCGGCATCCTGGAAGCGGCCGGACATCGGGTGCTCACCGCGCGGTCGGCCGGGGAAGCGCTGGATCTGCTGCAGGTCAACCAGGTCGACATCCTGGTCACCGATCACGCCATGCCGCTGATGAGCGGTGCGCAGCTGGCAGCCGTGGTGCGGGAGACTCGCCCGCAATTGCCGATCCTGCTGGTCTCCGGTTACGCCGAACTGCCCTCCACCGCGCCGGCGCTTGCGCTGCAGCGGCTGGCCAAGCCGTTCAGTCAGGACGAGCTGCTCGATGCCATCGAGCAGCTGTGCTGACGAGCGCCTCAGCTGCCGATCACGCCGCCATCGTCCTTGGTGATCAGCACGGTGGACGAGCGCGGGCGTGATTGGCCGTCGCTGGCCGGAAAGCTCAGCCCCGGGTGCTGCACATTGATCCACATGGCGCGGTAGTCCGGGCTCCAAGTGATGCCGGTGATCTCGCAACCACGCGGCCCCACCAGAAAACGCCGCACCTCCCGGGTGACCGGGTCGGCACAGAGCAGCTGGTTGGTGCCCATGGCCTGCATGGCTGGCTGGTCGTCGTCGAAATCGGTTTCGATCCACAGCCGGCCAGCGGCATCGAATGCCAGACCATCCGGCGAGGAGAAGCAGTCGCCGTCGATGGTACCGACCAGATTGGCCGCCACCGGGTCGCCCTGGGCGTCCCGCGCCCCGCTGCGCTCGCCGGCGAGCAGAAAGACCTCCCACTCAAAGCGCGTGGCGGTCGGATCACCGCCCTCTTCCTGCCAGCGCAGGATCTGGCCGTGCAGGTTGTTCGGTCGCGGGTTGGCCTTGTCCACAGGCTGCCTGTCGCCACGCCCGTCGTTGTTGGTGAGCGTTACGTAGACCTCGCGGGTCTGCGGATGCACCGCGACCCATTCCGGCCGATCCATCGGCGTCGCCCCGGCGCGGTCAGCGGCAGCGCGGGCATTGAGCAGCACCTCGGCCTGACCGGGAAAGCCGTTCTCTGCGGTCAGCCCGTGCTCGCCATGCACCAGAGCCAGCCATTCACCGCTGCCGTCGGCGTCGAAGCGGGCAACGTACAGCGTGCCCTCATCCAGCAGGCGGCGGTTGTCGGCGTCCGCCCCGGCCGCGAAGCGACCGCTGGGGACGAACTTGTAGACATACTCGCCCTTGGTGTCGTCGCCCGAGTAGAACGCCATGCGCCCATCCTCGCCCAGCGACAGCACCGAGCATTCGCGGCAATAACGGCCGAACGCGGTGCGCTTGACCGGTACGCTGTCAGGGGCGAACGGATCGACTTCCACCACCCAGCCGAAGCGGTGCGGCTCGTTGACGTAGCCACCGTGGGGCTGGTCGGCCCGCGGCGTGGCATCGAAGCGCGGATCGGCGGTTTCCCAGCCGTAGAGCTTGCTCAAGCCGCTGCCGGCGATGCCGTAACGCTGGTGCGAGACCCGCGCCGCCAGGTCCTGCGGATCGTGGTTGACGAAGTAGTTGTGCCAGTTCTCCTCGCAGATCAGATAGGTGCCCCAGGGGGTGAAGCCGCTGGAGCAATTGTTCAGCGTGCCCAGAACGGTCCTGCCATCCGGGTCGGCGACGGTCTTCATGCTCGGATGGCCGGCCAGCGGCCCGGAAATGGCCATCTCCGTCAACGCGCTGAGGCGCCGGTTGTAGCGCGACGGCAACACCCGCTGCCACTGGCCACGGGCATCCTTGCGCACTTCAATGACGCTCAGTCCGTGGGCCGCCTGCTCCTTGCGCACCTGTTCCAGCGGGCGCCGGCCTTCCTCCAGACGCATGCCGTCGGTGTGCAGCGTCGGGTTGACGTATTCGTGATTGATCACCAGCAGGCCGTGGCTGCCCGGCGCATCGGGGAACGGGAAAAAATGCATGCCGTCGTGGTTGTCGCCGGCCTGCTTGAGCTGCGCCTGCCAGTCGTCGCTGGCATCGGCCTGCCACTGAGGCGCATCGGCCAGTACCGGGTCGCCCCAGGAAAAGAACACCCGCGCGCTGTACCCTGGCGCCACCTCGACCCGGTCGAACTGCGGGTCGAGCTGCGCCGGAATGCCCTGGAAACCGATCAGTCGCGCCGGTCCGGCAGCAGCCCGGGCGCCGGCCAGTGCGCCGCCGAGAAAGGCAATGCCGGCCAGGCCCAGGCCGCCCTTGAGCAGGCCGCGGCGGCGCTGATCGATGACATCGTGCAGAGATACGTTGCGGCTGGGGTTGATCGCCTGGTCATCATGGGCGGCGATGCTGGCGTGAAAAGCGCTGAAATCCTGTTTCATCGAAACGAATCCTGAATGGCTGAACCGCATCACTCGATGCGGTAATGAAAGGTGTTCTGCACGTTGGGCACCTCCACCGCCCGCCCATCGACGATGCGCGGCTGGTAGCGGAAGCTCTGGGCCGCGATCAGCGATGGACGGATGAACAGCGGATGGCAGTCACCAACCACCTTGGGCGAACGCACCCGTCCCTGGACGTCCACCGTGTAGCTCACCGTGCAGGCGCCCTGCAGCCCGGCGTCCAGCGCCCGCTGCGGATAGACCGGCGGCTTCTTGGCGATCGGCAGGTACTGGCGGCTGGCTGCCTCCGCGGCAGCCGCCTGCCGGGCACGCTCGGCCGCTTCGGCACGGGCCGTTGCCTCGGCCTGGCGGCGCTGCGCGTCCAGCCGTGCCTGCTCGGCCAGACGCTCTTGCTCCAGACGCTGCTGTTCGTCACGGCGGCGGTGCTCCTCGCGGCGACGTTCCAGCTGCTGCTTGCGCTGCTGCTCGGCTTCGCGCTCCCGTTCGGCGCGCTTGAAGGCCAGGTCGGCCTGCTCCACCTGTGGTGGCGCTTCGACCTGAACGGGGGGCGGCGGCGCTTCGACCGGTTTCGCAACCGGCGGTTCGGGCAGTACTGGCACCGGCGGCGGCAGGCTGATCAGCTGGGTCTGCATCACCTGGGTGGCAACCGGTGCGTCCATCGTCGGCGTCCAGCTGGTCAGCAGCAGGGCGAACAGCCCGGCATGCAAGCCCAGCGTGGTTAGCGCCGCGCCAGCGGCACCGGTCCATCGCCGCTGTTTGAGCACGGCCGTGGGCGGCGCCGACAAGCCGAGCGCCATCATTGCTCCTGCTCCGCAGCGGCCGGCGCCTCGGTGATCAGGCCCAGGTTGACCACCCCGCCGCGCTGCAGCTCGGCGATACCGGCGACCACACGACCGTAGTCCGCCGCCTCGTCGGCACGGATATAGACCTGGGTGTCGCCCCGCGCGGCAATGACCGCGCCGACCTTGGCCTGCAGCTCGGCCAGGTCGACGGCGCTGTCGGTCTGGTTCTCGACGTCCAGCTCGCTGCCGAGGTTCCAGTAGAAGCCGCCGTCGGCCTTCACCGAAAGCGTCAGGATCTGCCGCTCGTTCTCTACCGGCAGCGCCTCGGCCGCCACCTTCGGCAGCTCGATCTTGACGCCCTGCACCAGCATCGGCGCGGTGACCATGAAGATCACCAGTAGCACCAGCATCACGTCGATATAGGGCACCACATTCATTTCCGCCTTGGGCCCGTGTTTGCGCTGTGGCCTGACTAGCATCGCTGGCCTCCTCAGGCGGCTGCGGCGACGCTGGGCGAAGCAGCGTGCAGGCGCCGATGCAGGCGCGCCTGCAGCTCGTTGCCGAAGGCGTAGTAACGGCCGACCAGCGTCTGCCCGCGGGCGGCGAAGCGGTTGTAGGCCATCACTGCGGGAATCGCCGCGAACAGGCCGATGGCCGTGGCGATCAGCGCTTCGGCGATACCCGGGGCGACGGTGGAAAGCGTGGCCTGCTGTACCTGCGAAAGGCCGAGGAAGGAGTTCATGATCCCCCACACGGTGCCGAACAGGCCAATGTAGGGGCTCACCGAACCCACCGTGGCGAGGAACTGCAGGCCCTTCTCCAGGCGTTCCTCCTGCTCGGCAATGGCGACGTACAGGCTGCGCTCCACGCCCTCGGCGACCGCATCCGGGGCGATGCCCGCTTCACGCTGGAGTTGGGCGAACTCGCCGTAACCGGCGAGGAAGATGCGCTGCAAAGCGGCCTCCTCCGGCAACGGCTGCTGCTGCCCTTCGCGGTAGAGCTGGGCGAGATCGCCGCCCTGGCGAAAGCGCTGCTGGAAGCTGCGCAGCAGACGTTCGCTGCGGTGCAGCGCGGCGCTGCGACGGATGATCAGGTACCAGCTGGAGACCGAAGCCAGCACCAGGATCACCATCACCGCCTGCACCACCAGGCTGGCCTCGCTGATCAGGCCCCAGACGGACATGTGCTCGAGAGTCGTTTGCATGAATCGTTTCCTCCTGCCCGCATGGGCAGCTGCTATTGGATGGCGGGTCGGTTACCGGGCGATGACATCAATCCAGACCCAGCGCATCGGCGATGGCTGACCAGGGCAGGTATTTGTAGTTCTGCGTGCCTTCGGGCATGCGCTTGCGGCCGTCCTGCACCACCAGCATGCCCCGGCTCCAGATGCCGCCGAGATCCGCCGAAGTGACCTCCAGCCCGTCGGTTTCCGAAGCGCCGTCGATACCGCGCTCGGCATTCAGGCCGATGCGGAACGCGCCGCGCACGGCATACGGCGCCTGGGCATCAAGCACCACGTAGCTGTCGTTGCCCTGGCTGGAGATCACCAGGTAATCGCCACCCTCGCCGTGGTAGAGCGCCAGGCCTTCGATGTCGTCGTACACCGGCCCGCCAACGCCGATCACCTTCTGGGGCGCTGCCGGCACCTCGGCACGGGCATCGACCACCCAGACCGCAACGTCCTCTTCACCGACGAACAGCCGCTCGCCACGGTCATCGGCGACGCAGCCCTCGGGCTGGCTGTCCAGCTTGAAGCGCCGCACCAGTTCACCCTGCGGCTGGCCGGACTGGCCATCGAGGCGGTACTGAACGAAGGTGCCGTCCTTGTCGTTGGCGATCGCGTAGGTGACACCTTGGCGGTTCTGGAACATGCACAGGCCGTAGATATCGCTCAGCGACGTGGCGATCTGGCCGATATCGCGGAGCACCCCGCTCGCGCGGTCGATGGCGAACAGGTGCAGGCTGTTGTGATCCCGGTTGCTGGCCACGGCCAGGTCCACGCGCTTGCTGCCGAGGCGGAAACCGCTGCGCACATCGACGTTGTTCAGCCGGCCGACGGTCAGGCTTTGCAGCTGGCGGCCTTCCAGGTCGTACACCACCAGCCCGCCCTTCTTGTCGGTGCCGAGCACGCGACTCTGCGCAGGATCGCGCGGATTGACCCAGATCGCCGGGTCATCGGCGGCGTCCCCCAGACTGGGCACCGGGCCGGTCTCCACCGCTGCCGCCAGACTGACGATGGGTTCGGGATGCGGCAGTGCCTGTGGCTGCCACGCCAGCTGGGCGCGATGCAGGCCGTGCTCGTCCGCCAGCAGCAGTTCAACTCCTTCGGAGGTGCGACGCGCGCTGATGCGTTCCGGCTCATCGAGGCCTTCAAGCGGCAGCACGCCGTCCGCCTGCCAACCCGATTCGCTCTGACGATAGAGGTGCAGCGCCGGCGCCTCGGCATCCAGGGCCAACAGACCACCCGGCACCAACGCCATGCCAGCCGCCACCTTTGTCAGCGCGCCGAACGGCTTGACCAGATCGACCGGCTCACGCTGCAGCGGCGCCTCGGCATCCGCCGGGTAGCGCCAGAAGCCGACGTTCTCCTCGTTGACGTAGAGCTGCCCGGCCATGTCATCGGTCTGGCAGAAGGTGCTCTGCGGCGGCAGGCTGAGCCCGCGCACGCGCCGTGCTTCACCGAGCAGGCGGCCCTGGCTGCCCACCAGCCATTGCTCGCCGACACCTTCCTCGCCGAGCAGGAATACGAAGTCGTTGCGCGCGCTGTCGCGGTACAGGCACAGCCCCTCGATGGCGAACGAGGTGCGCGGCAGATACAGCGGCTGGCTCCAGGTCCGGTTGTCATCCAGGCCGATCAGCATCGCCTGCTGGCGCTTGCGCTCCACGGTGGCCAGCAGCAGCCCCCGACGGTCGAGGCGATGGTCGAGGCCCTCGAACCGCCCGCTGTGCTCGGCCAGTGTGTTGCCGGCCTTGTCCAGCAGGTGCAGGCCCTGCTTGTCCAGCTGGACGCGCTCGGCATGCGCCCAGGGGCCATTGCCGGCCAGCAGCTGCGCGTATTCGAGGCCGGTCTGCGCCGGCGTGGTGATGCTCAGCTGCGTACTCTGTGGCGCCTCGTCCTGACCGGCGGACTGGCAGGCGGCCAGGGTGATGCACAGGCCGAGCAGCAGGGTTTTGGGTAATGCGTTCATGCGATATCCATTCAGGTGCCGCAGGCCGGTGCCCGGCCGTAAAGGGGAACGGCGGGCACCGGAGCGGCAAGGGGTCAGAAGTGAGTCAGGGTCAGGCCGAGCTTGTAGGTCGGCCCGTACTCTTCGTACTGGGCGTTGTAGGAACCGCGGCCGGTGTAGACGTAATAGGACTCGTCCGTCAGGTTCAGCGCCTCGAAGGTCAGCTGCAGGCTCGGCGTGATGAAGTAGCCGGCCTTGAAGTCGACGAACAGCTGGTCGTCGACGTAGAGGTCGTGGGCCTTGTCGTCGATACCGGCCACCTCGTACAGGTAGTCGGACTTGTAGTTGGCGGCCAGGCGCAGGTTGAGCCGGTCGTTTTCCCAGCCGACCATCAGGTTGCCGACCGTATCGGAATGGTTCGGCAGGTCGATGCTGCGGCGCATGCCCTGCCCCTCGATGTCCGCGTCGGACTTGCTGAAGGTGGCATTGGCGCCCAGCAACAAACCGTTCCACGGCGCCGGCAGCCAGTCGAGCTTCTGCGAGTAGGCCAGCTCCAGCCCGTAGAGCTTGGCGCTGCTGCCGTTCTGGAAGCTGAGCGCTTCGTCGAACGCCGCCCACTGGCCGGTGCCGGCCAGGTCGGTGTTGTAGATGAAGTTGTCGATGTCCTTGTAGAACAGGTAGGCGGACACCACGCCGGCGCGGCCCATGTAGTGCTCAATGCCGAGGTCGTAGTTGACGGACTCCAGCGGCTTGAGATCGGGGTTACCGAACTCGGCGTCGTCGCCATCGATGACGAAACCGGGTGCCAGCTGGCCGAAGGTCGGGCGTACCACGCTGTTGGTCCATGCGGCGCGGATCAGCGTGTCATCGGTCAGCTGGTAGCGCACGTGCAGGCCGGGCAGCCAGTGGTGGTAGTCGTTGCTGCTGGAAATGGACTCGAACTGGTCGTCGCGCATGCCGGTGCCCTTGGCGCGAAAGCGCGTGCCCTCGTAGCGCAGGCCGGCGATGACACGCCAGCGGTCAACGTCCACCGTGTTCATCAGGTACGCGGCATTGATGTCCTCGTGCATGTCGAAATCATTGATGCGCGACTCCTCCTCGTCGTAGAACTCGCTGGCGTCCAACCCGGCGATCGCACCCTTGATCGCCGAGGCGCTGATGCCGCGGCCGAAGCGGCCGAGCGCGTAGTCGACGTTGCCACCCTGGAAATCGGCCAGGGTCAGGTCGTCGAAGTCGTCATAGACCCAGACCTCGCTGTCGTTGTCCTTGTGCCGGCGGCTGAGCTTGCCGCCGAACTTGGCCTGCGCCGCGTAGCCCTGGATGTCGTAGTCGCGGGCCAGGTCCAGGCGGATGTTCTTCTCCCGGTCGCGGGTATCGCTCTTCTCCCACTCCACTTCATCCAGTTCGAAGGAAGCCGGATCGTAGAAGGCCGAATCCACTGTCAGTCGCGGCTTGCGGCTGCTGGAGAAACCGGCGTCGGCGAAGTCGCCTTCGAAGGTCGCGCCGGAGATGCCACCCGGATTGCGCTCGCGGGACTGGCTGTAGCCGACCTGTCCGCTCAGGGTCCAGAGGCCCATCATGCGTTCGCCGCCGAACACGTAGGACTGGATGGTCTGGGTTTCCTCGCGCGATTTCAGCTCGCGCCAGCCTTCGGCATCGCCGGTTTCGCCGGGCAACTGGGCGTCCTCGAACTCCACGCCGGCGGCGTTGCGCGTTTCGGTGTCCTTGAAGCGGCTGTACAGCGTACGCAGGTAATAGCTGCTGACGTCATCCGGCTTGTAGTCGAAGTTCAGCCCGAAACCGGTGCGCTCGCGGGTGATCTCGTAGTCGCGCTGCTCGAACTCTTCCAGGCGTGCGCCATCGTCGGCAAAGTCCCACTTGCCGCCGGTTTCGACGTTGTCCGAACCGAACTTGCGCTCCTGCCAGCTGAGGGCTGCGGCCACACCGAAGTTGTCGACGCCATCGCCAAGGCTGAAGCGGTTGCTGATCGCGCCGGAGAACTTCGGGCTGGTCTTCTCGACATTCTCGTCGTAGCTGCCCTCGCCGCTGATGCTGTAGAACAGGCCGTCATGATCGAACGCCGAGAGGCTTTCCACCTCGATGGTGCCCCCCAGGGAGTTGGCGTCCATGTCCGGGGTGAGCGTCTTGACCACCGACAGCGACTGCACTAGCTCGGACGGCAGTACATCCAGCGCCACCGCGCGGCGCTTGCTTTCCGGTGAGGGCACCAGGGTGCCGTTGATGGTGACGCTGTTCAGGTCGGGCGCGATGCCACGCACGCTGACGAAGCGCCCTTCACCCTGGTCGCGCTCCACCGAGATCCCTGGAATGCGCTGCAGCGCTTCGGCGGCGTTGTCATCCGGCAACTGGCCGATGCCATCGGCATGGACCACGCTCTTGACGCTGTCGGAACTGCGCTGGTCCTTCAGTGCCTCGTCGATGCTGACGGCCTGGCCGATGACCTCGACATGCTCCATGACCAGCGGCTCCTCGGCCCAGGCCGAACCGGCGCTGACAGCCAGGGCCAGCAGGCTGATGCGGAATCCTGCATGGCGGATGCCGCTGCGGTATGTGTTCATGAACGATTCCCCCGAATGGTGTTTGCCGGGTCCATCCCGGAACTGCAGCGGACGGTAGGTGGGGGATATGGCGGTTCTGTGACAGGAAATTTGGGGAGGGTTTGGAAGAGTGGGTTTTGGGGGATTTTGGGGGTGGGGTTGAGCTGATATGACCTGTTTTCAAAGCGAGCTGCGCGCCAGAGCCGTTTTTTGAAGGGAGGCGAAAGATCCTGTTTCGCCCTGCTGGGCGAGTCACTTTTTCCAGACGCGGAAAAAGTAACCAAAAACGCTTTGCCCCTGCATACGGCCCCGCGCTATGCGCGGGGTTCGTTCGCTACATCGCTGCTCCAGGGGTCGGCTTACAAGGGCCATCCATGGCCCTTTAAGCCTTTCGCCGCATCCATGCGGCTCACCCCCTTACACAGCGATTCCACTCACCCTCCTGAAGGGGCGTCGGGTGTCGCCTGATGGTCACTGCAAGTAAAAGTCGGGGAGCACTCCTTGCAATCCGATCCAAGCTCCTACGAGGAGAACCTGCGCCAATCATGGCGCTGGAACGCCAATGCTTGCCCTCGCAGCGCCAACAAACCAGTTGATACCGCGCCGCTTCTGGACATTGCACTGACTAACGAGCAACGCCAATCGCCCCTTTCAGGAGGCCGAGTGCAATCGTTGCGTAGGGGAGTGAGCGGCATGGATGCCGCGAAAGGCGTAAAGGGCCATGGATGGCCCTTGTACGCCGGCCCCCGGAGCAGCGATGGAACGAGGGGAGTCGAGCGCAGCGAGACCCGGATGGTGGGGCAAGAACTGATCCAAATCCATCAGGGCAAACCACGTCCCCAATCCCATCCAGCAAATCAACCAACCAAAAAAACCCTGAGCCAATTCAACCCCCACCCCATTCATCCAACCGTCACATCCATCTGTTTCCGTGCCCTCACGCACTGGCGCGAGCCCTCGCCACGGAGACTCGATGAAATCCCTCCTCAAACTCCACACCCTCACCCTCCTCGGCCTCGCCCTGGCCGCCAACGTCGGCTTGCAGCTGCTGCTCGCAGTCGGCACGGTCAAATCCTGGGGCGAGATCGACTGGATGGACGTCGTCGGCGAAGGCGGTTGCGCCGCCCTCGCCCTCGCCTGGCTGGTCATGCTGCTGCACAGCCGCCCGGCCGGCCGGGTGACGCGGTTGCTCGCACTGGGCCTGGCCTGCATCTGCTTTTCCTGGTGGATGGACCTGCTTGACGAGTTCATCCAGATCCCCGCCAGCATCGCCTGGGATAACTGGCTGGAAACCGCGCCAATGCCGGTGGGTCTGTTGCTGCTGACCTTCGGCATCTACCACCTGAACCAGGAACAACGCGCCATCAACGCGCAGATGCACAAGCGCGAGCGGCTGTTCCGCGAACATCGGCTGTTCGACAACCTCACCCCGCTGAGCACCGCCGAATACCTGCGGCGGCAGCTCGATCAGACCCTGCGCCAGGCCGACGAGGAGCAGCGCCCGCTGTCTCTGCTGGCGATCGACCTGGACGACTTCAGCCGGGTCAATCAGCGCTACGGCCAGGCCGAGGGCGATCTGGTGCTGCAGGCCGTGGCGCAGCTACTGGTGCTCAACCTTCATCATCAGGACTTGCTCTGCCGCCTGGCCGGCGATCGCTTCGTCGTGCTCCTGCCGGATACTGCCGAACAGCAGGCGCGGCAGCTTGCCGAGGAGTTGCAGACCGCCGTGGCCAGCCTCGCCCACAAGACGCGCCAGCATGGCGAACGCCTGCATCTGCGCGCCAGTACCGCGGTGGTGATGGCCTTCGACGACGATGCCGAGCAGCTGCTCCAGCGCCTCAACCTCGCGCTGGCCAAGGCCAAGCAGTCACTGCCGCGCTGCGCCTGAGACGACCATGAGCAGCCCCTTACGCTGGTACGAGTGGGATAGCCGCTTCATCGCCGCGCATCACCAGCCGGCGGTCCTGCTGGACCTGGCGTTGTCGCGCGGCATCGACAGCCACGCGCTGCTGCGCGGCAGCGGGCTGTTCTACGAAGACATCGCCAGTGGCCGGGCGCGGGTCAGCCCGGCGCAGTTGCTGACCCTGATCGGCAACGCGGAACGCCTGCTCGGCGCAGCGGACAGCAGTTTCCTCTTCGGCCAGCGCCTGCTGCCCGGCCATTACGGCGAAGTCAGCCTGGCGCTGGCCAATGCCGGCAATCTCGAGCAGGCGCTGGAGCGCCTCTGTCTGTTCCGCGCCCTGCTCTGCCCGTTGCTCGCTCCAAGGCTGCTGCTGGATGAACGCCAAATTCACCTGTACTGGCTGGATGGTGGCGCCAGTGGGCGGCACCAGCGGTTTCTCGTGGAGGCGCACCTGACCGCCATCGTCGCGCTGTGCAAACGCGGCTCCGGTCTGCGGTTGCCCTGGCGCTTCCAGTTCGCCTATGCGCAGCCGCGGCACATCGAGCAGTACTGGGTGCATCTGGGCGATGCGCTGCAGTTCGACCGCCAGTTGACCCTGCTCAGCCTGCCGCGCGAATACCTGCATCAGCCCTGGCCGGAGGCGTCGACCACCGTGGGCCAGGTCGCGGTGCAGGCCAGCCAGCAACAGATCGATGCGCTGGACGGGCCGTGCGCCTTTCTCGATGCGTTCTACCAGTACCTGGAGGCGCACATCCGCGAGCCGCTGAATCTCGAGCGCGTCGCCGTCGCGTTCGCCATGAGCCCGGCGACGCTCAAGCGCAAGCTGGCCAAGCACGGTACGCATTTCCAGGAACAACTGGACCTAGTTCGCAAGCACGTCGCGCTCTACCTCTACCAGGCCTGTGGCTTGGGTAACGAGGCTGTGGCGCGGCACCTGGGCTTCAACGACACCACCAATTTCCGCCGCGCCTTCAAGCGCTGGACAGGCGTTGTGCCCAGCGGGCTGCAGCCACTGTTCGACGCGCCCTGAGGAAATGCTAAGGTTCGGCCCGCACTACCTTCGATGCAAACGGACCGGGCATGGACATCAAGCAGCTGAAGTTTCTCGTGGCGCTCGACGAAACGCGGCATTTCAGCCAGGCGGCGGCGCGCTGTCACGTCACCCAGCCGACGCTGTCGATGCGCCTGCGCACACTGGAAGACGAGCTCGGTCTGCAGCTGGTGATTCGTGGCCAGCGCTTCGAAGGCTTCACGCCCGAAGGTGAACGCATCCTGGCCTGGGCGCGTAGCCTGCTGGCCGCTCAGGACGGACTGCTGGCCGAGGCCGCCTCCTGCCGCGGCCAGCTGGTCGGCACGCTGCGCCTGGGCGTAGTGCCGCTGGCCGGGTTCGACCCGATGCGGCTGGTACGGGCGTTCGGCGAACGCCATCCGAGCCTGCGTTTCGAGCTGTTCGCACTCAGCAGCGAGCAGATTCTCGAGCGACTCAGCCGTAATCTGCTGGATCTCGGCCTGTCCTATCTGGAGCGCCTCGACGACGCGCACTTCGCCAGCCTGCCCCTGGGCGAAACGCGCATGGGTCTGCTGCATGACGAGCGCCATTTCCGCTTCGATGCCCCTTCGCTGAGCTGGGAGGCCCTGGCTGGCCTGCCCCTGGGCCTGCTGACCGGCGGCATGCACTTTCGCCAGTCCATCGACCACGCGCTGCGCAGCCGTGGCCTGAGCCTTGCGCCGCGGCTGCAGACCGATGCCGTACATCATCTGCTGCAGGCCGTGGGCGCCGGTCTGTGCTGCGCCATCATGCCGCTCGATAGCGGACTCGAGGCCCTGGACAGCCGGCTGACGCTGACGCCTATCGACAATGCCAGCACTCTGGCGCCGCTGGGGCTGATCCTGCGGCGCGACTCTCCGCGATCCGCACTGGGTGAGGCCTGTTTCAACGAGGCCCGCGAACTGCTGCAACAGCGATGAAAGGGGCTGGTGATCGACGCCATCGATCACACCATCGGACATAGCGATTGGACGGCCGGCACCGGCGCTCCTAGGCTGCCTGCGTCGACCTGTCGCAGGCAGCCGCCATGCTCTACGCCACTCTGAACTCCACCGAACCGCACGATGCACGCGCTGCGCTGTTGGCCGAGGAATGCGCGCTGGCCATCAGCTACAACGGTCTGAACCATGCCGTGATGATGGTGACGCCGCAGGATCTGGAGGAATTCGTCGTCGGCTTCAGCCTCGCTGGCGGGCTGATCGAGCGACTCGATGACCTGCGTGACCTGCGCCTGCTCGGCGACGGCAGCGCTCGCCGCGCGGACGTGCAGGTCAGCCCGCGGGCGTTCTGGACACTCAAGCAGCAGCGTCGCCAGCTCGCCGGCACCAGCGGCTGCGGACTCTGCGGGGTGGATGCGCTGGATCTGGCACTGCCTCAGCTGGTGCCGCTGCAGCCGACAGCACTGCCACCCGAAGGGCATTTCCATGAGCTGCGCCAGCGCATTGCGAGCGCCCAGCTGATGGCGCGCGACAGCGGTGCGCTGCACGCGGCGCTGTATGTCGACGGCAACGGAAAGATCGCCCTCTGCCGTGAGGACATCGGCCGGCATAACGCGCTGGACAAGCTGATCGGCGCGCTGACGCTGCAACGCCGCAAGCCGAGCGAAGGCTTCGTCGTGGTCACCAGCCGCTGCAGCCTGGAATTGATCCACAAGGCCGTGCGCGCCGGCATCGGCACGCTGGTCAGCCTCTCGGCACCGACTCAGCTCACCGTACAGTGGGCGCGTCAGCACCACCTCAACCTCATTCATCTGCCCCACCACAGCGCTCCGCGGGTCTACAGCCCTGCGCCTGCGCTGCCCGACCAGAACGGATGTCACCCATGAGCCGCATGTCCCGCTACCATCCCGCCACCCGCTTCCAGCCCTACGCCGGCCCGGCTGGCGGCTGGGGCGCCCTGCGCAGCGTGGCCAGCGCCTGGCTCGGCAGCGGCAATGCGCTGAAGAACATCCGCGCCATGCTCAAGACCAACCAGAACGGCGGCTTCGACTGCCCCGGTTGCGCCTGGGGCGATTCGCCGGAGGCCGGTGCGGTGAAGTTCTGCGAGAACGGCGCCAAGGCGGTGAACTGGGAAGCCACGCGCCGCCGCGTGGATGCCGCCTTCTTCGCCCGCCACAGCGTCAGCCAGCTGCGTGAGCAGAGCGATTACTGGCTCGAATACCAGGGGCGTCTCACCGAACCGGTGCGTTATGACGCGGCCAGCGACCGCTATCGGCCGATCACCTGGGATGATGCGTTCGCGCTGATCGCGCGACACCTGAACGGCCTGGCCAGCCCGCACCAGGCAGCCTTCTACACATCCGGCCGGGCCAGCAACGAAGCGGCCTATCTCTACCAGCTGTTCGGCCGCAGCTTCGGCACCAACAACTTTCCCGACTGCTCGAACATGTGCCACGAGGCCAGCGGCGTCGCCCTCACCGAATCCATCGGTGTCGGCAAGGGCACGGTAACGCTGGAAGATTTCGACCACGCCGATGCGATCTTCGTACTTGGCCAGAACCCCGGCACCAACCACCCGCGCATGCTCGAACCGCTGCGCCAGGCGCTGGAGCGCGGTGCCCAGGTGGTCTGTTTCAATCCACTGCGCGAACGCGGCCTGGAACGATTCCAGCATCCGCAGAAGCCCATCGAGATGCTCGCCAACCAGGACGCGCCAACCCACAGCCTCTACCTGCGCCCCAACCTTGGCGGCGATCTGGCCGTACTGCGCGGCATCGCCAAGTACCTGCTGCAATGGGAACGCGAAGCGCTGGGGAGCGGCGGACCGGCGGTGTTCGATCGCGACTTCATCGCCGAGCACACCCATGCCGTCGATGCCTATCTGGAGGCGATCGATGCCACGCCGTGGGCGCAGATCGCGCAGCAGTCCGGGCTCGAACGCGACGCGATCGGCCAGGCCGCCGCGATCTACCGCGAAGCCGGGCGGACCATCGTCTGCTGGGCCATGGGCATCACCCAGCACCATCATTCGGTGGCGACCATCCAGGAGATCGCCAACCTGCTGATGCTGCGCGGCAACCTCGGCAAGCCTGGCGCCGGTGCCTGCCCGGTGCGCGGCCACAGCAACGTGCAGGGTGATCGCACCATGGGCATCAACGAACGCCCGCCGGCCGCACTACTGGATGCGCTGGAGCGCCATTTCGCCCTGCCGATGCCCCGCCAGCCCGGGCACAACACCGTGGAATGCATCCAGGCCATGCTGGCCGGCGAGGTGCAGGTATTCATCGGCCTGGGCGGCAACTTCGCCCAGGCCACGCCGGACAGCCCGCGCACCCGCCAGGCGTTGCGCAACTGCGCGCTGACCGTGCAGATCAGCACCAAGCTCAACCGCAGCCACCTGACCATGGGTCGCGAAGCGCTGATCCTGCCCTGCCTCGGCCGCACCGACATCGACCGCCAGGCCTGCGGCCCGCAGGCGGTGACCGTGGAAGATTCGTTCAGCATGATCCACGCCTCCCGGGGCCAGCTGGAGCCGCTGTCGACGCAGATGCGTTCGGAACCGGCCATCGTCGCCGGTATCGCCGCCGCCACGCTGGGCAAGCGCCCGGTGGACTGGCTCTGGCTGGTGGAGGACTACGCACGAATCCGCGAGCTGATCGCGGCGACCATCCCGGGTTTCGCCGGCTTCGACCACCGCCTGCATCGCCCTGGCGGTTTCTATCTGGGCAACGCGGCCGCGCGTCGGGAATGGAGCACCGCCAGCGGCCGCGCCGAGTTCAAGGCACATGCGCTGCCGGCCGACCTGCTGCCAGAGCGGGCGCGCCAGGCGGGCATCGGCGCCGATCTGATCCTGCAGACGCTGCGCTCCCACGACCAGTACAACACCACGCTGTACGGCCTGGACGACCGCTACCGCGGCGTAAGGGGGATGCGCGAGGTGGTGTTCGTCAACCCCGACGACATCCAGCGCCTGGGCCTTGAAGCCGGCCAGCAGGTCGATCTGGTTTCGCTATGGGACGACGGTATCGAACGGCGCGTTAGCGGCTTCACCCTGCTCGCCTACGACACCCCGCAGGGTCAGGCTGCCGCCTACTACCCGGAAACCAACCCGCTGGTGCCGCTGGAAAGCTTCGGCGCGCGCAGCCATACGCCCACCTCCAAGTTCATCGCGATCCGCGTGCTGCCGAACACGCGGACGACCGACCTGCAGCTGATCGCCAGCGGGCAATGACACTCATTCGAAGCGACTGGAATCGTCGCGGTCGTGGGGGTAGCGCCGGCTGAGCGGAAACGCTGGCAGCCAGGCTTCACGGCGCACGGTCCAGCATTCGTAGGTCGGCGTCAGCTGGTCGGGCGCATCCAGTGCGCCCAGGTGTACCTCGATCTCATCGGCGAAGCGGGAAAAAACCGACGAGCCACAGCGGGGGCAGAAGTACCGTCCGGCGTATTCGGCCGTCTCGCCCTCAACGGTCACCGCATCCTGCGGGAACACCGCAGCGGCGTAGAACAGCGCGCCGTGGTGCTTACGGCAGTCCAGGCAATGACAGATGCCGACTCGATAGGGCTGCCCCGCCGTCACGATGCGCACGTCGCCGCACAGGCAGCCACCGCTTAATGAATTCACTTTGTGTCTCCTCCGTCAGTGCCGAGAGCGCCGCGCCAGGGGTCGCGGGCGCACGGTCGTGGCTCGGCCGCCCGAGAAGCGTAGTCGCCTCCGGACCGCCGCACTAACGAAGACCAGCTTCAGCTTCCCTTGCGCCCCTGGCCAGCGAAACGCTGGATGTCATGGGTCGGCCCCGAGACGATCAGCAGATCGCCCGGCAGCACCTGAGTGCTGGGCGTCGCGTGCTGGAAATCCTGGTTGGCCCGCTTGAGGCCGACGACGGTCACGCCGAATTTCTCGCGCACCGCCGCTGCGGCCAGGGTGCTGTTGTGGATGCGCTCGGGTGCATGGATCTTGGCGATGGCGAAGCCGTCGTCGAACTCGATGAAGTCCATCATCCGTCCGGAGATCAGGTGGGCAACCCGCTCCCCCATGTCCGCCTCGGGGTAGACCACATGATGCGCGCCGATCCGCGTTGCGATCTGCCCATGCTCGGTGGTCAGCGCCTTGACCCAGATGTCTTTGATGCCCAGTTCGGTCAGCGCCATGATGGTCATCAGGCTCGCCGCCAGGTCACTGCCGATGCCGACAATGGCATGGGGGAAATCGGCAACGCCAAGCTGACGCAAGGCCATGACATTGGTGGAGTCGGCCTGTACCGCATGGGTCAGCAGATCGGCCCATGCATGAACGGGCTCGGCGGCCTGATCGATACCCATCACGTCATGGCCAAGGCGTGTCAGCGAGCGCGCCACCGAGCTGCCAAAGCGCCCAAGCCCGATGACCACCACACTGTCGCCTTTGGAGAACGAAAATTGCTCTGAAAACAACAATTTAGCCAACAATTGGGTGCTCCTCCGGATAGCGGTAAGGCATGCGGTGCTCGCCCAGCGCGAGCGAGGCGGCCAGGGTGATGGTGCCGACCCGGCCGACGTACATGAGCAGCGTCAGCATCAGCTGGCTGGTCTCCGGCAGATCGGCGGTGATACCGGTGGACAGGCCGACGGTGCCGAATGCGGAAATGACTTCGAAGATCACCTGATCGGTGGGAATGTCGGTGTCACGCAGGATGACCAGCGTACCGAGCACGACCATGGCGCTCCCCAGCACCAGCACGGTGATCGCCTGGCGCTGGGCCGAACTGCCGACCCGGCGGCCGAACGCTTCGGTGTCGGCCCTGCCGCGGATCTCGGCGATCACCAGCAGCGCCAGGATGGCCACGGTTCCGACCTTCACCCCACCGGCAGTACCGGCACTGCCGCCACCGATGAACATCAGGAAATAGTGCAGCGCCCAGCTCTCATGGGTCAGCGCGCCGATATCGAGCGCATTGAAACCGGCCGTACGCGCCGAGACCGAAACGAAGGCTGCCGAAAGAAGCTTGTCGGCCCAGGCCATTGGACCGAGCGTACCCGGATTGGACCACTCGAACAGCAGCACTGCCATGAAACCGCCCACCAGCAGCACTGCTGTCCCCGACAGCGTCAGCTTGGTGTGCAACGACCAGTGCCGAGGGTCCGACCACCTGCGGCGCAGGTCGTTGAGTACGGGGAAGCCGATACCGCCGATAATGATCGCGCTCATCACCGGCAGCAGGATGAATCCATCGGTGGCGTAGCGCACAAGGCCATCGACGTGGATGGAGAAGCCGGCATTGTTGAACGCCGATACGGAATGGAACAGACCGCTCCAGGCGGCCTCGCCCCAGCCAAGCCCGTACGACAGATGCAGGCGCAGGGTCAGCAGCAGCATGACCGCCAGCTCCATCACCAGCGTGACGACCAGCACCAGTTTCGCCACGCTGCTGATGTCGCCCAGCCCCAGTACATGGGACTCGGCCTGCGCGATCAGCTTGGCGCGCAAGCGGAACGAACGGTTGACCAGCAAGCCCAGCAGGGTCGCCAGGGTCATCATGCCGAAGCCACCGAGCTGGAACAGCGCCATGATCACGACCTGGCCGAAGGTCGACAAGTAGGTGCCCGTATCGACCACCACCAGACCGGTGACGCAGACCGCCGAGACAGCGGTGAAGAAGGCCGTGAGCAACGGGCCGGTCTCGCCGCTGGCATGGGCTATGGATAACGAGAGCAGCGCTGTGCCGCAGAGGATGGCGAACAGAAAAACGAGAGCAACGGTCCTGCCTGGGTGCAGCAATGATTTCATTCGACCCGCGCCAACAGATCCGGGAAAGGAGAACGGGCCGTCCGACCGGCGGCCCGTGAGCAGAGCGAGAGGCTATGTGGCAGGCAGCAAGCGCCTAGCCGCGTAAAAGCTCGAGCACCCGGGTGGCAAGGATGTCGATGGAGAACGGCTTGGTCAGCACCTGCATTCCGGCACCGAGAGAGCTGTTGCCCAGCGCCGCGCTTTCCGCATAGCCGGTGATGAACAGGGTCTTCAGGCCGGGGCGCACCTCCCGCCCGGCATCGGCCATCTGCCGCCCGTTCATGCCCCCCGGCAGGCCGACATCGGTGATCAGCAGGTCGATACCGACATCCGACTGCAGCAGCTTCAACCCGGTGAGGCTGTCAGCCGCCTCGATCAGGGTGTAGCCCAGATCACCCAGCACGTCGGTCAGCAGCAGCCGTACCGTCGGCTCATCATCGACGATGAGGATCGTCCCGCAGGAGCCGGTGAGCGCTGCGGCCGACTGCACCGGGGCCGCAGTGCTGGCACCCGCCTCGCCGTGATAGCGCGGTAGATGAATACACATCGACGTGCCTTTGCCCGGTTCCGAACTGATACGCACCTGTCCGCCGGACTGCTTGGCGAACCCGTAGATCATCGAAAGGCCGAGGCCGGTGCCCTCGCCGATCGGCTTGGTGGTGAAGAAGGGGTCGAACGCCTTGGCGATCACGCCAGGCGCCATCCCGGTACCGGTGTCGGTCACCGTCAACGACAGGTATTCACCGGCCGGCAGGTCGTTGGCCAGCGCCGCCTCCGCGTCCAGCCACTGGTTTGCCGTCTCGATGATGATACGACCGCCGTCCGGCATGGCATCGCGCGAATTGATGCACAGATTGAGGATGGCGTTCTCCAGCTGGCTGGCATCCACCGATGCCGGCCAGAGGTCGGGAGCACTGACGGTCTCGACCAGAATGCTCGGCCCGACCGTGCGCTGGATCAGCTCGGTCATGCCTTCGACCAGCAGGTTCACGTCCAACGGCCGCGGATCGAGCGTCTGCCGGCGTGAGAACGCCAGCAGCCGATGGGTCAGCGCGGCGGCGCGCTTGGCCGCGCTCTGTGCGGCCAGCATGTACTTGTCGATATCGTTAAGCCGCCCCTGGGCGATCCGCATGCCCATCAGATCCAGCGCACCGCTGATGCCGGCCAGCAGGTTGTTGAAGTCATGTGCCAGCCCGCCGGTGAGCTGACCGACCGCCTCCATTTTCTGCGACTGACGCAGTTTTTCCTCGGCATGGATCAGCTCGGCCGTGCGCTCGGCGACGCGCAGCTCCAGGGTATCGTTCAGAGCGCGCAGCGCCGCGGTGGCACGGTCGCGTTCGGCCTCGATGGAGCGTCGGTCTTCCACATCGATCAGCACGCCCGGAAAGCTCAGCGCGATGCCTTCCGGCGAGTGGTCGACGCGGCCGTTGGCTTCGATCCAGTAGTAACGACCGTCGGCACGGCGGACCCGATACTGATGGGCGTAGGCTCCGCCACGGGCAATGACTTCGTCGATGGCAGCGATCAGTCCGGGGCGATCCTCCGGGTGCACGCTAGTGATGATCTGCTCCAGGCTCAGCCTCTCGCGCCCCAGCGCCGGGTCCAGGCCGAACCCACGGGCGAAACCCTCGTCGACGGTGAACCGGTCGGTCCGCAGATCCCAGTTCCAGGTGCCGATGATGGCCCCGGCCGCCAGCGCCAGCTGGACGCGCTGGACGTTCTCGCGCGCCAGGGACTCGCTGACGCGCAGGCGATCCTCGGCATCGTGCCGCTGGGTGACGTCGTTGAAGAGAATGGCGATGCGGCGGTCTGCCGGCGCACCTACCCGGACCGCCCGCACATCGAACCAGCGACCGAACGCTTGCGCGTAACTTTCGAAGCTGGCCGGCTCGCCGGTCTTGGCGACGTGGCCATAGGCATCGAACCAGAACCGTTCCAGCTCCGGCGCGAATTCGGTCACCCATTTGCCGTGCAGGTCGACGCCGGTCTGCCGCTCGAACGCCGGATTGACCTCGACGAACTGGTAGTCCACCGGCCGATCATCGGCGTCGAACTTGACCTGGACGATGGCGAAGGCGGCTTCGATGGTCTGCAGGATAGCGCTGAAGCGCTCCTCGCTCTGGCGCAATGCCGCTTCGGCGGCACGCACGCGGGTCAGGTCGAGCATCGCACCGATCATGCGTACGGCGCGCCCGTGCTCGTCACGGATCACATGGCCTCGATCGAGAATCTCCGCATAGGAGCCATCCACACGGCGGAAGCGATATTCGTCGTTCCAGGCAGTCTGGCCGCCATCGAGTACGGCATGAATCGAAGCGTCGATGCGGCCGCGGTCGTCCGGGTGGATGTGCGCCAGCCACCAGTCGCCGGTGCACTCGATGCTGGCCAGCGGATGGCCGTAGGCCTGCTCCAGCGCGTCGTT
Organism: Stutzerimonas stutzeri; assembly: GCF_000219605.1. Lineage (NCBI taxonomy): Bacteria > Pseudomonadati > Pseudomonadota > Gammaproteobacteria > Pseudomonadales > Pseudomonadaceae > Stutzerimonas > Stutzerimonas stutzeri. The sequence goes on along the minus strand of NC_015740.1, from coordinate 1,928,371 downwards.
CCAGAGCACATGATCGCTGTCCAGGTCCCAATCCCAGACGGCATCGTTGGTTGCCTTGGCCGCCAGGCGATAGCGCACCTCGGTGTCGCCGATGGCGCGCTCCTCCAGCGCTGCGCGCAAGCGCACCACCTCGGCCACGAGCTCCTCGCGGGTAAGATTTTCCAGAGCTGCTCCCCCTCTTCCATAGCCTTGACCAGGGGCGGACCACTACCCGTCATGTAATGCCGGCAATCAGACCAGAAACGACCGGGTTTTGCACACCGGCAGTCGCAACCACGAGGCATGACGTCGAGTCGGCCAGTGCGCCTGTTGCCTCGCCTGCCCTCCATGTCGTGCCGCCTATCGGCTGCGCTGGCATGCCTGAACTTTCCCCGCGGTGGGCTGTCATTCTGCTGATGCACCATACGGAGCGGCAGCTGTGCGCTCCGTTGAAGGCGCGCTGTGCTTCGCGCGCCCGGCTGCGGTCAACCGACCCGCCCGGCTGTTTCCGATGTGCCTGTCGTCCGGTATTCGACAGCGCCCCAGCGGGGCCAGGTGCAGCCAACCCCACTGCCCCGCCCCGGGGACTTATTCTTCTTCCAATATCGCGAATCTTTCATGTCCATATCTCTTCATCTTTCTGCCTTGCTTTCCCGCTTCACTTCGCGCCATTTCATCGGCGCCGGCCTGTTTGGCGCGCTGCTGGCCACAACGCCGATCCATGCCCAGGAAAACAATGACAGCAACGCTCGCTGGGTCAGTGACAGTCTGAATACTTTCGTTCGCAGTGGTCCCACCGATGGCTATCGCATCGTCGGCACCCTGACCTCTGGCCAGAAGGTCGAGTTGATCAGCACCCAGGGTGACTACAGCCAGGTACGCTCCGAATCGGGCAGCACCGTGTGGATTCCCAGCAGGGAGCTGCAGGAAGTGCCCGGCCAGGCCGAGCGTCTGCCGCAACTTGAGCAGCAGGTCGCCGAACTCAGCGAGCAGCTCAAGACCATCGACGACAGTTGGAAGGTCCGCGTGCAGGGCATGCAGGAAACCCTGGATTCGCGCAAGGCGCTGATCGACGAGCTCGAAGCCCGGCGCATGACCCTCGAGACGGCACTGACCGAAGCACAGTCGGAACTGCGCGCCACCCAGGCCCGCCTCGGTGACGAGAACAAGCAGGTCCTCATGCAGTACATGGTCTACGGCGGCAGCATTGCCGGTGCCGGGTTGCTGGTGGGCCTGATCCTGCCGTCGTTGACCCGTGGCCGCAAACGCAACGATCGCTGGTTCTGAGCCGCTCAGGCCAGGTGGCTGGCCAGCAGATAGTAGATGGCAGCCGCCAGCAGCGTGCTGCCCATCAACCCGATGCGCCCCTGCACGGCTAGCACCGCGACAGCCATCAGCGCCAGCCCGCCGGCCACGGGTGAGCTGCCGATTTCGCTGTAGACGACATACACGGCGAGATTGACGAACACGGCCATCGGCATCACCTGTCCGACCAGGTGCAGCCCCCGTTCGCCCAGCGAGAGGCGAACGAATGCGGGCACTATGCGCACCAGCACGCTGGTGGTCGAAAGGGCAGCCATGGCGACCAGCGCTGCATCGTTCATGACCGACGCCTGCCCAGCAGCCAGGTCGCCAGCAGCACGCCGGGGACCCAGAAATACACCGGCCCGAGCAGCAGGATCAGCCCACTCGCCCCTGCGACAACGAACGCGATCCGCATCAACGCCATCTGCCGATCGTGCTGCAACGAACCGATCCGGCTCCTGAGCTGCGACATGGCCAGATACAGCAACACTGCACTCGCCGGGAAGGCGAGATTCAGATCGTCGCCGAGCCAGGCTGTAGGCAGTGCGCGGCTCAGCAACGCACCCAGCACGCCGGTCAGCACCCAGGCGAGGAAAATCATCAGGCGAAGGCGCAGCACCACGCCGGGCCCATCGTCGTCACGCTCGCTGGCGTAAGCCTCGTCGCCGAGCATGTGCGCGCAGCAGGCGCGATCCAGCGCTCGTTCCGGCAGGCGGTCTACCGTGGTGAGCGCCATGGGCACGTAGCGGCTGTTGATCGAGGCCGTGACCAGCAGCAGGGTCAGAAAGCCTGCGCCGCCCTCGCTGAGCGGCAAAGCGGCAAACTGACCGCTGCCGGTAAAGCCGAGCAAACCGACCAGCAGCACCTCCCACCACGACCAATCGGAACGCGCCGCCAATATGCCGAACAGCATGCCAACCGGCATGACCGAAAGCGCGGCCGGCAAAGCACGTCGATAGCCAGCCAGGCTCGCCGCACGACGCCCCTGCAGTCGAGCGAAATCTTCCGTTGCCTCTGTCACTTGAAACCCCGCTGCACGAACCTGTCACGGCCAGTCTCGGTCGTGCCGCGCGGAAGGGTCTTGCACGATCGTGCAGACGAGGTGGTTCAGGATGGGCGGATCAGCCGCAGCCAATGCCCCGGCGAAAGCCCATAGGCCTGTTTGAACTGGCGGCTCATGTGACTCTGATCGGCGAAACCGGCGATCAGCGCGGCCTCGCTGGGCGAGATTGCTCCGAGCAGCAGGCGGCGAACCTGGTCGAGCCGCCGCAGCGTCAGATAACGATAAGGGCTGGTGCCGAACAGCGCGCGGAAATCCCGCGACAGGCTCCAGCGATCACGGCCTGACACCCGCTCCAGCTCATCGAGGCTGACGGGCTGAGTCAGAAATTCGTGGATGTAATCCCGGGCCCGCTCGGCCGCGCGGAAATCGACGCTGCGCCGCCGCCCCTTCGTCCCGGCGATCGAGGCCATTACCTGAGCGAGGTCGTATAGCGCATCCTCTTCCTCCAACCCCTCGAGTGGCCGGTCCAGACACTGCAACAGGCTGCTAATGGCTCGCTGCAGGCGCGGGTCGCGGGATACGCCTTCGTCGATGAAGGGCAGCGGCTGGCCGCCCAGCGGGCCCTGCAACAAGGCGGGCTCGATGTAGACGATGCGGTAGCGGAACCCCGCTTCATTACCGGCCTCGCCATCGTGCAGCTCGTCCGGATGCAGCACGAAGGTGTCGCCCGGCAGGCTGTGGCGCGCGCACTTGCGGTAGTTGAAACGATGCTGGCCCGCCAGCGTACAACCGATGGCATAGGTGTCGTGCCGGTGAGGAGCGAATCCGTAACCGGCGAAGTAGGCCTCCAGTCGTTCGAGCCGCCCCGGTTCATGCGGGCGCCTGACCCAATCCTTGTCGTTCATGTGCGTCGCGTCATCGTCCGGCGTCCATCGTTTCGTTGCTGACCCGCGCTACGGTAGCGAGCGATGGCGATGACAGGCAACCACAGCCCGCGCAAGGGCATTCTTGAGCCGTTCCGTTCGTCAAACGGACATCGCTTAAGCCCCGCGCGCCGACTATGCTTGGCGTAGAGAACTGCTAGGAAGCCAGGCACACATGGGCGCAGTATGGCGATCCGACAAGACACCCCAGGATGGGCGTAACACGCGCGCCCCCTCCCCTGCATCATCCCGTACATCCGGCAAGGGCCGTCGCAAGACGGCGCGGCGCTGGCGCTGCTCGTGGGCGTTTCATTGCTGGCCGGTGGCGGCTATCTCGGCTGGCAGGAGCTGGAGAGTTCACGCTGGCAGTCGCAGTGGCTGAGCCGCTATGCCGCCGACCTGGATTACACCGTCAAGCCCGGCCCGAGTCCGCGCATCCAGTTTCCCGAGGATGGCCCCTTCGATCGCCGACTGGGTTACGTCGATCTACCTAATTTCATCGAACGGCTGGTGCAGCGCAATTTCCGCATCGAGGAACAGGCGCGCTTCTCGCGCGCGCTGCTGGATTACACCAGCCGCGGCTTCTTCCCGCCCTACCCGGAAGAATCCCAGGCAGGGCTGACGATCAACGACTGCCGTGGGCTGCCGCTCTATACCAACAGCTATCCACGTCAGTACTACGAACGCTTCGAGGACATCCCGCCGCTCGTGGTGATGAGCCTGCTGTTCATCGAGGATCGTGGCCTGCTCGACGCCAGCCGGCCGAACGCCAACCCGGCGGTGGACTGGCCACGGTTCACCAAGGCTGCCATCAGCCAGCTGGAAAAGCGCCTGGGCCTCGGCGGCCAGGCCGCTGGCGGCAGCACCCTGGCCACTCAGGTGGAAAAGTATCGTCACTCCCCCGAGGGGCGCACCGGTGATCCGCAGGAAAAGATCCGGCAGATGGTCTCCGCCAGCGTACGGACCTACCGCGAAGGCCCGCAGACGCTCGCCACCCGCCAGCGCATCGTGCGTGACTACCTCAACAGCGTGCCGCTTTCCGCCGCACCGGGTCACGGCGAAGTGCACGGTATCGCCGACGGCCTGCGGCTCTGGTTCGGTGCCGACTTCCGCGAGGTCAACCGCCTGCTCGATCCGCGCAGCCCGGAAGCGGTCGACCAGCAGGCCCGTGGCCTGGCGCTGCGTCAGGTGCTGTCGCTGCTGATCGCTCAGCGCCGGCCCTCCTATTACCTGGGCGCGGGCCGCGAGGAAATGGCGGCCCTGACCGACAGCCATATTCGCCTGCTGGCCAACGGCGGCATCATCGACACGGCCCTGCGCGATGCCGCGCTGAGCCAGCGCGTCGTGGCGCAGAATCCCAATCGCGACGCGGCGATCCAGCCCGTGGAAGCCACCAAGGGCATCACCGTGGCGCGCATGCGCCTGGCCGGTCTGCTCGGCCTGCCGCTGTATGACCTGGACCGGCTGGACCTCACCGCCAGTACGTCGTTGCAGGGTGATCTGCAGAGCCAGATCAGCGAATACCTGGTGCGCCTGGCCGATCCGGCCTTCGCCGAGTCGGTCGGTCTGTTCGGCGACCGCATGCTCTCGCCGGAGAAGACCGGCGACGTGCGCTACAGCTTCACGTTGTTCGAGCGCGGCGAAGAAGGCTTCCATGTGCGGGTGCAGACCGACAACACCAACCAGCCGTTCGACATCAACGAAGGCAGCAAGCTGGAACTGGGCTCGACGGCCAAGCTGCGGGTGCTGACTACCTACCTGGAAGTCATCGCCGAGCTGCACCAGCGCTATTCCGAACTCAGCGCGAGCGAACTGCGCAAGATCGACGCGCGAGCCAACCTCAGCCGCTGGGCCATCGACTATCTGGCAACCAATAGCGATCGCAGCCTGGAGCGCATGCTCGATGCCGCGTTGGAGCGCCGCTACTCGGCGAGCCCGGCCGAGCGCTTCTTCACCGGCGCCGGCATGCACCGCTTCGGCAACTTCCGCCGCGAAGACGACGGGCGCATTCCCACGGTGCGCGAGTCGCTGCGCGAGTCGATCAACCTCCCCTTCGTGCGCCTGATGCGCGACCTGGTCAGCTACAGCACCTACGAAACCATCAACAGCGCCGAGCTGCTGAGAGACGACAAGGACCCGCGCCGGCAGGAATACCTGACCCGCTTCGCCGACCGCGAGGGCTCGGTGTTTCTGCAGCGGTTCTGGAAGAAATACCGCAACAAGAGCGCCGACGAGCGTATCGAGACCTTCCTTCAGGGCATGCGCCCGACGCCCGTACGCCTGGCTGCCGTGCATCGCTACCTGATGCCGGATGCCGAACGCGCCGTGTTCGACCGCTTCCTCAAGCAGCACCTGCCGGATGCGGCGCTAAGCGAGAAGGAACTCGATTCGCTATACACCCGTTACGGTCCGGGCGCCTACAGCCTGCCCGATCAGGCCTATATCGCCCGCACCCATCCGCTGGACCTGTGGCTGCTCGGCTATCTGATCGCCAACCCGCAGGCAACGCTCTCCGAAGTGGTCGCCGACAGCCGCGCCGAGCGTCAGGAAGTCTATGGCTGGCTGTTCCGCAGCCGCCACAAGAGCGCGCGCGACAGTCGCATCCGCATCATGCTGGAGGTGGAAGCCTTCACCGATATCCATCGGCGCTGGCAGCGCCTCGGCTATCCGTTCGACAACCTTGTGCCGTCGCTGGCTACCGCGCTTGGCAGTTCCGGAGACCGGCCGGCCGCGCTGGCCGAGCTGATGGGCATCATCCTCAACGACGGTGTCCGCCTGCCCAGCGTGCGTATCGACAACCTGCACTTCGCCGAGGGCACGCCATACGAGACGCGCTTGGGCTTCGTGGCCGGGTCCGGCAAGCGCGTGATGCCGGTGGAAGTCGCACGGGCGCTGCAGGATGCGCTGGCCAACGTGGTCGAAGGCGGCACGGCGCGACGTCTGCAAGGTGCCTTCAAGCAGGAGGATGGCAGCGCGCTGCGCATCGGTGGCAAGACCGGGACCGGCGACAACCGCATCCAGAGCGTCGGCGCCGGCGGCCGGCTGATCAGTTCGCTGGCGCTGAACCGCACCGCCACCTTCGTCTTCTATCTGGGGCCGAATCACTTCGGCACGCTGACGGCCTATGTGCCGGGCCGGGCCGCCGACAGCTTCCGCTTCACCTCGGCGCTGCCGGTACAGACCCTCAAGGGCATGGCGCCGATCCTGCAGCCGTACCTGCAAGGCGCGAACAGCCTGTGCCAGCCCGAGCACCTGCCGGCACTGACCAGCGGCATGCTGTCAGCGGAGAACTGACCGCCCAGACAGGCCCCGTCCACTCGGGGCCTGTTTTTTTCTTGCGACGCTTCGCCTGTTTGCCTGTCGAATGCCTCGGCCCTTGCCCGTCGATGTGCAAGGCCGCCGCCGTAACGATCGGCCGACAATGGGAAACGTCATGCTCGAAGGGATATTGCTGGCCAGCACAGGCCTTTTCGCATTCGTCACACTGCTGCCTCTCTGGCGGCATCGCGCCTGGTGGGTGCGCGTATGGGAATTTCCACGCCTGCAGCTCGCCACACTGCTGGCGGTACTGCTGGTCGCGCAGGCGCCGCTGCTGGACTATGGCCAGCCCTGGCACCTGCTCGCCTCGCTGACCAGCGCCGCCTGCCTGATCTATCAGCTCTGGTGGATCGCGCCCTACACCCGCCTCTGGCGCAACGAGTGCTACGTGCCGAGCCAGACGCCCCGCGGCCACGCATTCGCGTGATGGCCACCAACGTGCTGGGGCCCAATCGCCAGGCCGAGCGCCTGCTGGCGCTGGTGCACGAGTACCGACCCGACGTGCTGGTGACACTGGAAACCGACTCTTGGTGGGAAGCACACCTGGACCAGCTGAGCGACGACTATCCCCACAGTATTCGCTGCCCGCAGGACAACCTCTACGGCATGCACGTGTATTCGCGCCTGCCGCTGGAGGAGCCGGAACTCAAGTTCCTGGTGGAAAACGACGTACCCTCCATGCATGCCCGGGTGCGTGTCGATGACAGCCTTTCGGTGCGCATGCATTTCCTGCATCCGGCACCGCCCAGCCCCACGGAAAACGACGAGTCCACCGAGCGCGACGTGGAACTGCTGGTGGTGGCCAGAAGCATCCAGCACAGCGATGACCCGATCATCGTGACCGGCGACCTCAACGATGTGGCCTGGTCGCCGACCACCCGGCTGTTCCGCAAGATCAGCGGGCTGCTGGACCCACGCGTGGGCCGCGGCATGTACAACACCTTCCATGCCCATCACTGGTTCCTGCGCTGGCCGCTGGACCACTTCTTTCACAGTGCGCACTTCCGTTTCGTCCGCCTGCTGCGCCTGCCGGACATCGGCTCCGATCATTTCCCGGTGTTCATCGAGCTGCAGTACGACCCGAAGCACACTGAAGAGCAGCAAGGGCTCGAGGCTGATCGTGATGACCAGCGGCAGGCCGCCGAGACCATAGCCGGAGAACCGGCAACATCGCAGGATGTGCCACAACCCGAGGCCGGGCCGCGCCGCTAAGGGTTATCCCCGCTACGCGCAAGGCCTATGCTGGACGAGACAGCGCTCACCGGTTCAGAAGAGAGGTTCCTTTGGCATCTGCATCCGATCGCCCCGCCCTCACACCCGACACCCTGCGCGAACTGGCTTTCGACCAGTCGATTCGCTGGACCAGCCAGAACGATGACCTCTGGCAGCTGATCGACAACGACCTCTGGGCGCTGACCCGCAATCCCAGCCTGATCCTCAGTACCGTGCCGGAGCAGAAGCTGGAGGCGCTGCTGCGCCGCGTCGACTGCCACCGCCTGGTGGACGGCATCGTCAAGGCGCGCCAGGCACGGCTGGAGCAGCCGACCTGGTTCGCCAGCCAGCAGTACGGCGAACGCCTCGCGCGAGTCGCCTACTTTTCCATGGAATACATGCTCAGCGAAGCCTTGCCTATCTATTCCGGCGGCCTCGGCAACGTCGCCGGGGACCAGCTCAAGGCCGCCAGCGACCTCGGCGTGCCGGTCACCGCGGTGGGCATGCTCTGGCAGCACGGCTACTTCCGCCAGAGCATCGGCCCGGACGGCCGGCAGCAGGCGCTGTACCCGGTCAACGACACCCGGCAGATGCCCATCGAGCCGCTGCATGACGCCAGCGGCGCGCCTCTGAGGCTGGCCATACAGCTGCCGGGGTTGCAGATCTGGCTGCGCGGCTGGCAGGCCCGGGTCGGCCTCAATCGCCTGCTGCTGCTCGATACCAATGACCCCGCCAATCCACCCATCGCGCGGCTGATTGCCAGCGAACTCTATGGCGGCGACAACGAGATGCGCCTGCGCCAGGAACTGGTGCTGGGCATCGGCGGCTGGCGCTTGCTGGAAGCCGCCGGCCTGCAGCCCGATGTGCTCCACCTGAACGATGGCCATGCCGCATTCGCCGTGCTGGAGCGGGCGCGCAGCCATATGGCCCGGGAGCGGGTCTCCTTCGCCGTGGCCCTCAATGCTACGCGCGCCGGCAATCTGTTCACCACCCATACACCGGTCGAAGCCGGGTTCGATCGCTTTCCGCCCGAGCTGGTGAGCCAGTATCTGGAGCGCTATGCCGAATACGAGCTGGGCATTTCCATGCAGACGCTGCTGGCCATGGGGCGCAAGCAGCCGCAGGACTCCCACGAGCCGTTCAACATGGCCTACCTGGCCACCCGCGGGGCGGGCGCAGTCAATGCGGTCAGCCAGCTGCACGGGCACACCAGCCGCTACATCTTCCGCGAGCTGTATCCGCGCTGGCCGCTGGCGGCGGTACCGGTCGGGCATGTCACCAATGGCATCCACCTGCCGACCTGGGTGTCGCCGAATGCCGAAGCCCACTGGTACGAGTTGCACGGGAACGACGTTCCCTGGCGCGGCATCGACCACGCTTCGGTGGACGAACTGCTGGCCCAGGTCGACGACCGCTGGCTGTGGCAGATCCGCCAGCATGCGCGCAACGAACTGCTCGGCTTCGTGCGCAGCCATCTGGCCCGCAGCCTGGCCGTGCATGGCGCCTCGCCAGCGGACATCGAAGTGGCCGGTTCGCGCCTGCATCCGGAACGACTGACGCTTGGCTTCGCCCGTCGCTTCGCCAGTTACAAGCGCCCCAACCTGCTGCTGCAGGACCCCGAACGGCTGGCGCGCATCCTCAACCACCGCAGCTGCCCGGTGCAGTTGCTGGTAGCTGGCAAGGCACATCCGGCCGACCGCGCCGGGCAGGCGTTACTGACCGAGTGGCAACGTTTCGCCGCCAGGCCCGACATCGCCGGCCGCGTGGTCTTTCTCGAGGACTACGACATGCGCATCGCCAGGCACCTGGTGCAAGGCGTGGACGTCTGGCTGAACACGCCGAGGCGGCCCTGGGAGGCCAGCGGCACCAGCGGCATGAAGGTGCTGGCCAACGGCGGCCTGAACCTGTCGCAACTCGACGGCTGGTGGGCCGAAGCCTACGCTGCCGACCTCGGCTGGGCCGTCGGCGACGGCCTGGAATACGGCCCGGAGCACGATGAAGTGGATGCCGAGCAGCTCTATCAGCTGCTGGAAACCCAGGTAGTCCCCACTTTCTACGCCCGTGACGATGAAGGGGTGCCCACCGCCTGGGTGCAACGCATGCGGCGCAGCATGAGCGCGCTGGTCGAGCGCTTTTCCGCCGATCGAACCGTGCGCGAATACACCGAACAGTATTACCTGCCCATGGCGACGGCCTACCGCCGTCGCTGCGCCGAAGGTTCGGCGCTGGCCAGCGAGTTGGCGCACCAGGTCACCCGCCTGCGCTGCTACTGGCATGAACTGGCCTTCACCGGTGTGCAATGGGCTCGCGAAAACGGCCAGCTCCAGGTCGACGTCCGTCTGCATCTCGGCCATCTGGAACCGCGACAGCTTGCCGTGCAGCTCTATGCCGAAGGCCGGGGCGAAGCTCCCGCCGAGGTCCATCCCCTCACCCTCATCGAACACGACGGTGCTTTCGCCAGTTACCAAGGCCACTTGCCTGCCGACCGCTCGGCGGCGGATTACACTGCGCGGGTCGTCCCTGGCAGCCAACTGGGGCTGTCTGTGCCGCTGGAGCTGGGCTTGATTCACTGGCAGCGATGAACGCTCGGAACGCCAGCGCAGCGGCGCAGTCCTCTATTAACCACTTGCCTTTTGAGGAAGACGCAGATGATGAAGCAACTGTTCGACAAATCCGCCCCGCAGAACGTCCACGGCTGGGAACGCGCCGCCTCGCTTGCCGGTGGGCTGGTGATGATGGGCAAGGGGCTGCGTCGGGGCGGGCTGGTCGGGCTGGCGGAGCTCGCCATGGGCGGGATGGCGCTGGCGCGCGGCATCAGCGGGCGCTGCGAAGCCAAGCGCATGTTGACTGAAATGGAGAGCAAGCCAGCCCTGCCGAGCCAGCGCTACAGTCATATGCCGCTGGATTCGGAAGTCCACAGCCCGGACTTCAAGGGTGACAACGTGACATTGCCCGACAGCACGCCGATGGGTCACGAGACGCGAGGCACGCCGCAGGTCTGAACCCCTGCAAGGTGGGCTGAAGCCCACCCTTTGCGCGCCGGGAGTCGGCGCCTGCCTCGCCGTACCGACGCCCGATCAAGCCTGCCCCAGCAACCGCCCCTGATTCTGCTGTGCCATCTCCTTGAGGTAGTCCCAGGTGGTGCGCATGCGCGCCAGGTCCTTGAACTCGATGGGCATCAGCATCCAGAAGGTACGGGTAAAGCTGACCTCCTCGGGCACCAGCAGTCGCAACCGTGGATCGGCATCGGCGGAAAACGCCGGCAGGATCGCGATCCCCGCCCCCATCGCCACGGCTTCCTGCTGCGCCAGCAGGCTGGTGCTGCGCAGCCCGACCGAGCGGGGATCGGCGATCCCATCGAGAAACAGCAGCTCCTTGCTGAACAGCAGGTCATCCACGTAGCTGACGAAGCGGTGCTCTGCCAGATCCTCGCGGCTGCGGATCGGCGGGTGTTCGTCGAGATACGCCGGCGACGCATACAGCCGCAGCACGTAGTCGGTCAGCCGGGTGATGATGAACGGCCCGCGCTCCGGGCGTTCCAGGGTGATGACGATGTCCGCCTCGTGACGCGACAGGCGCACCGCGCGCGGCAGCGCCAGCAGGTCGATGTTCAGGTGCGGATAGCGCCGGCTGAGCCCGGTGAGCTGGCCGGCGAGCATCACCGTGCCGTAACCCTCGGTGGCGCCGATGCGCACTTGCCCGGAAAGGCCATCGCCCATGCTGGGCAGTGAATGTTCGATGGCCACGCTGGCACTTTCCATGGCCTCGACCCGCGGCAACAGGTTGCGCCCGGCTTCGGTGAGCTTGTAGCCACCCGGCTCGCGCAGGAATAGCTGCAGGCCGATGCTTTTTTCCAGCGCCTGCAGCCGGCGCGAGACCGTGGTGTGGTCGACCGCGAGCCGACGCGCCGCAGTGGTCAGCCGCCCCGCTCGGGCGACTTCGAGGAAATAGCGCAGATTGTCCCAGTCCATGGTTGCCGCCTCCAGCAGGTTCCTGTGCATTTATGCAGAGCGACTCTGCAGTCGATCGCATTGTAATGTGATTTTTTGCATTGCTACATTCAATGCAGCCCTCGCAGCCGTCCGCGAGCCAATAACAACAACAGTGCCTTTTCAGGCGGAGAGCCATATGACAACGTCCAACGCCATTCCTACCGTCAAACTGCTGATCGACGGTGAATTTATCGAATCGACCACCCAGGACTGGCGCGACGTCGTCAACCCGGCGACCCAGGAAGTCCTGGCGCGCGTGCCGTTTGCGACCGCCGAGGAAATCGACCGCGCCGTCGCCAGCGGCCAGAAAGCCTTCCAGACCTGGCGCAAGACGCCGATCGGTGCACGTGCGCGCATCTTTCTCAAGTACCAGCAGCTGATCCGCGAGAACATGAAGGAGCTGGCGGCGATCCTCACTGCCGAACAGGGCAAGACCCTGGCCGATGCCGAGGGCGACGTGTTCCGCGGCCTGGAAGTGGTCGAGCACGCCGCCGGTATTGGCAACCTGCAGCTCGGCGAGCTGGCGAACAACGTCGCCGCCGGCGTCGATACCTATACCCTGCTGCAGCCGCTGGGCGTCTGCGCTGGTATTACCCCGTTCAACTTCCCGGCGATGATCCCGCTATGGATGTTCCCGATGGCCATCGCCACCGGCAATACCTTCGTCCTCAAACCGTCCGAACAGGACCCGATGGTCACCATGCGCCTGTGCGAACTGGCGTTGGAAGCCGGCGTGCCGCCGGGCGTGCTCAACGTGGTGCATGGCGGCGCCGATGCGGTGAATGCGATCTGCGACCACCCGGATATCAAGGCGGTGTCCTTCGTAGGTTCGACCAAGGTCGGCACCCACGTCTACAACCGTGCCAGCCAGGCCGGCAAGCGCGTGCAGTGCATGATGGGCGCGAAGAACCACGCCATCGTGCTGCCCGATGCGCACAAGGAGCAGACCCTCAACGCCATCGCCGGTGCCGCCTTCGGCGCGGCCGGCCAGCGCTGCATGGCGCTGTCGGTGGTGGTGCTGGTGGGTGAGGCGCAGGCCTGGATTCCCGATCTGGTAGCCAAGGCGCAGACCCTCAAGGTCAACGCCGGTGTCGAGGCCGGCACCGATGTCGGCCCGCTGGTTTCCTGCGCGGCGCTGGATCGCGTCAGCGGGCTGATCGAACGTGGTGTACAGGAAGGAGCCAGGCTCGAACTGGATGGCCGTAACCCGAGCGTCAGCGGTTACGAGAACGGCAACTTCGTCGGCCCGACCCTGTTTTCCGGCGTCACCCCCTCGATGAGCATCTACCGCGAAGAAATCTTCGGCCCGGTCCTCTGCGTCATGGCGGCGGCGACCATGGACGAAGCCATCGAGCTGATCAACGCCAACCCGAATGGCAACGGCACCGCCATCTTTACCCGCTCCGGCGCGGCGGCGCGGCACTTCCAGGAAGAGATCGACGTGGGCCAGGTCGGCATCAACGTACCGATCCCGGTGCCGGTGCCGATGTTCTCCTTCACCGGCTCCCGCGCTTCCAAGCTCGGCGACCTCGGCCCCTACGGCAAGCAGGTGGTGCAGTTCTACACCCAGACCAAGACCATAACCGAGCGCTGGTTCGACGAAAACGAGGTCGGCGGCCCGGTCAACACCACCATCAACCTGAAGTGACATCACCCACCGGGCCGGCGGACGCGCCGGTCCTCAAGGACGCTGAAATGACATTCGAAACCCTGCTCGTCGACATCCAGGAGCGCGTTGCGCTGATCACCCTCAACCGGCCGCAGGCGCTCAATGCGCTCAATGCGCAGCTGATCAGCGAGCTGAACCAGGCCCTGGGCCAGCTCGAGGCCGATCCGCGGATCGGCTGCATCGTGCTCACCGGCTCGGCCAAGGCGTTCGCCGCCGGCGCCGACATCAAGGAAATGGCCGAGCTGTCCTACCCGCAGGTCTATCTCGATGACCTCTTTGCCGAAGCTGACCGCATCGCCACGCGCCGCAAGCCGCTGATTGCCGCCGTCGCCGGGTACGCGCTGGGTGGTGGCTGCGAGCTGGCATTGCTCTGCGACATGATTTTCGCCGCCGACAACGCGCGTTTCGGCCAGCCGGAAGTCAACCTCGGCGTGCTGCCGGGTATTGGCGGCACCCAACGCCTGACCCGCGCAGTGGGCAAGGCCAAGGCGATGGACATGTGCCTGACCGGTCGCCAGATGGACGCCGCCGAAGCCGAGCGCGCCGGCCTCGTCGCGCGCGTATTCCCGGCCGAAAGCCTGCTGGAGGAAACCCTCAAGGCTGCCCGGGTGATCGCCGAGAAATCCCTGCCGGCCACCATGATGATCAAGGAAAGCGTCAACCGCGCCTTCGAAACCACGCTGGCCGAAGGCATCCGCTTCGAGCGTCGCGTGTTCCATGCGGTATTCGCGACCGCCGACCAGAAGGAAGGCATGGCCGCGTTCAGCGAGAAGCGCAAGCCTGAGTTCACCAATCGCTAAGCCGCATCTGGCCATAACAACAAGAGGAAACACGCCATGCATATCGGATTCATCGGCCTGGGCAACATGGGCGCGCCCATGGCCCACAACCTGCTCAAGGCAGGCCACCAGCTCAGCGTATTCGACCTCAACGCCGCGGCCGTCGATAACCTGGTCGGCGCCGGCGCGCTGCCGGTCGACTCCCCGACCGCCATCGCCCAGGGCAATGCCGAGCTGATCATCACCATGCTGCCAGCGGCGCCTCACGTGAAGAGCGTGTACCTGGGCGAGAACGGCCTGATCGCCAGCGCCCGTGCCGGTGTGATGCTGATCGACTGTTCGACCATCGATCCGCACAGTGCCCGTGAAGTGGCCAAGGCTGCCGCCGAGCATGGCAACCCGATGCTGGACGCACCGGTTTCCGGCGGCACCGGCGGTGCAGCAGCCGGAACCCTGACTTTCATGGTGGGTGGCAGCGATGCGGACTTCGATCGTGCACAACCGATTCTCGCGGCCATGGGCAAGAACATCGTGCACTGCGGTGCAGCCGGCAACGGCCAGGTGGCCAAGGTCGCCAACAACATGCTGCTGGGCATCTCCATGATCGGCGTCGCCGAGGCGATGGCGCTGGGCGTCGCGCTGGGTATGGATGCCAAGACCCTGGCCGGCGTGATCAACACCTCCAGCGGCCGCTGCTGGAGCTCGGATACCTACAACCCCTTCCCTGGCGTGCTGGACAACGTACCGGCCTCCCGCGGCTACAGCGGCGGCTTCGGCAGCGACCTGATGCTCAAGGATCTGGGCCTGGCCACCGAGGCCGCCAAGCAGGTGCGTCAGCCGGTGATCCTCGGCGCCCTCGCCCAGCAGCTATACCAGAGCTTCAGCGCCCAGGGTCATGGCGGCCTGGACTTCTCGGCGATCATCAATCAGTACCGCAAGGACACCTGACCATGAGTGCAACCGAACGCCCCGTGCTGGCCGCCGTACGCAACCACGTCGGCCACCTCACCCTCAACCGCCCGGCCGGGCTGAATGCGGTGACCCTGGAAATGGTCCGCCTGCTGCACCAGCAGCTCAGCGCCTGGGCTGCCGATCCGCAGATTCATGCCGTGGTACTGCGTGCCAATGGCGAAAAAGCCTTCTGCGCCGGCGGTGACATCCGTTCGCTGTACGACAGCTTCCAGCGCGGCGACACCGAGCACGAAACCTTCTTCGAGGAGGAATACGCCCTCGATCAGTACATCCATGCCTACCCGAAACCACTGCTGGCGCTGATGGACGGTTTCGTCCTCGGCGGCGGCATGGGCCTGGTCCAGGGCGCGTCGCTGCGGGTAGTCACCGAGCGCGTGCGCATGGGTATGCCGGAAGTCGGCATCGGCTATTTCCCGGATGTCGGCGGCAGCTATTTCCTCTCGCGCCTGCCGGGAGAGCTTGGCACCTACATGGGCATCACCGGCCTGCAGATCCGCGCCGCCGATGCGCTGCACGTGGGCCTGGCGGACTGGTGCGTCAGCCACGACCAGATTGCCGAGCTGGATCGCTGCCTGGACCGCATGAGCTGGTCGGTCCATCCCCAGGAGGCGCTACGCACCCTGGTGGCCACACTAGGCACCAACAGGCTGCCCGGTTCCGAACTCAAAGCGCTGCACCAGGCCATCGACGAGCATTTCGCCAAGCAGGACGTGGCATCGGTTCGTGCCTCGCTGGCAGCCGAGAACCGTCCCGAATTCAGCGACTGGGCCGCCGAAACCCTCAAGGTGCTCGACAGCCGCTCACCCCTGGCGATGTGCGTCACCCTGGAGATGCTGCGGCGCGGCCGCAATCTGCCCCTGGCCGACTGCTTCGCCCTGGAGTTACATCTGGACCGTCAATGGTTCGCCAAGGGCGACATCATGGAAGGCGTGCGCGCGCTGATCATCGACAAGGACAAGTCCCCACGCTGGAATCCGCCGACGCTGGCAGAGGTCACGCCGGAGCGCGTCCAGGCGTTCTTCGACGGCTTCAAGGCCACCACCGGCAAGACACGCCGCAGCGCCACGGCCTGAACCTCTTTTGCAGCACAACAACAAGAAGAGACCGCGCAATGCATGACCTCGAACTCAGCGAAGACCAACGCATGATCCGCGACATGGCGCGCGACTTCGCCCGCCGCGAGATCGCCCCCCATGCACAGGCCTGGGAAAAGGCCGGCTGGATCGACGACGCCCTGGTCGCCCAGATGGGCGAGCTTGGCCTGCTCGGCATGGTCGTCCCGGAAGAATGGGGCGGCAGCTATATCGACTACGTCGCCTACGCCCTGGCCGTGGAGGAAATCTCCGCCGGCGACGGCGCCACCGGCGCGCTGATGAGCATCCACAATTCGGTGGGCTGCGGCCCGGTGCTGAATTACGGCTCGCAGGCGCAGAAGGACGAGTGGCTGGCTGAACTGGCCAGCGGCCGCGCCATCGGCTGCTTCGCCCTCACCGAACCGCAGGCCGGCTCCGAGGCGCACAACCTGCGCACCCGCGCCGAACGGGTAGACGGCCAGTGGGTGCTCAACGGCAGCAAACAGTTCTGCAGCAATGCCAAGCGGGCGAAGTTGGCCATCGTCTTCGCGGTGACCGATCCGGACCTCGGCAAGAAAGGTCTTTCCGCGTTTTTGGTGCCCACCGACACGCCCGGCTTCGCGGTGGAACGCAGCGAACACAAGATGGGCATCCGCGCCTCGGACACCTGCGCGGTCTCGCTCAGCGACTGCCGAATCCCGCAGGCCAACCTGCTTGGCGAGCGTGGCAAGGGCCTGGCGATTGCGCTGTCGAACCTCGAAGGCGGACGCATCGGCATCGGCGCGCAAGCGCTGGGCATCGCCCGTGCGGCCTTCGAGGCCGCCCTGCTCTACGCCCGCGAGCGCGTGCAGTTCGGCAAACCGATTGCCGAGCACCAGAGCATCGCCAACATGCTTGCCGACATGCAGACCCAACTGAATGCGGCGCGTCTGCTCATTCTGCATGCCGCGCGGCTGAAGAGCGCCGGCCTGCCGTGCCTGTCCGAAGCCTCCCAGGCCAAGTTGTTCGCCTCGGAAATGGCGGAGAAGGTCTGTTCGCAGGCGGTGCAGATCCACGGTGGCTACGGCTATCTCGAGGACTACCCGGTGGAGCGCTACTACCGCGATGCGCGTATCACGCAGATCTATGAGGGTTCCAGCGAAATCCAGCGCCTGCTGATCGCGCGGGAGCTGGCGAACTATCCGCTTTAGCGATGAATCCTTGGAAAAGGCGCCGCCGATGCCGCAGTGCTGCCTGATGGCAAATCCGGACAGCCGGGGCTGAATTTTCAGCTTTCATTGGCGGGCCAACGCCCATCCTAGGGCAAATACCTCACGGGATTTGACGTCCCCGCTCCACCTGACTGCCCGATGGTCTGCAGGCTGGGCTTCAGCCCACCAGTCGCTCGAAGCCCATAACCACAGCCAAATAAAAAGGGGAGCCGCTAGGCTCCCCTTTAGGGCGTGTTGCTTTGTTCTTCTTCTGCTGACGGGCTTGTTGTTTTTGTTCGCAGCCCGATCGGACCATCGTCCGCATAGCAGTCCCATTCGGGACATAAAGAACAAACGGATTATTTTGGTCGCTGATGTTGCCACTGCCCTCGCGGGCTCAACCGGTTCTGGAGCTGCCTCAAGGCAGTTTTATTGTTCTCGGTCCGGTCGACAGGAAACCTGTCGGGCAATTCCTCTCCAAAAGAATCAGTTTGCTACGTCTCCCACCTGCTTGTTTTTATTGTGTCGGAGTCGCTACGTGTTGTTCTTGTTATTGGGTTTGCTTTCTTGTTCTTGTTGTGCCCATTAGAAAGCATTCGCCGTGCCAGCTTTTGAGAATCCTTTATTTTCAATGAGTTAGCCCTCTTCACCTGCAACGAGAGACTGCCGCGCCAGCCCTTTCGTTACCGCCCACCCCAGGAGACCGTTACGCCGTACGAAAGGAGTAACACCTTCGGACAGGTTTCCAGTAACAGCTGCAGCTCCGCATCGGGCGCTCAACGCAGGACACCCCGACAGTGGTCACCGTCAGGGTGTCGATCGCTCGATGGGCATAGGTAGGTTCTTCGGCTGGTTAGCGCCTGGGCGTATCAGGCGTCCGCTGTTTGCACAGCAGTTTCCTTGCGTCTTGCCATGTAATCGCAGGCCAGAATGGCCAGCAGTGGAACGACGCCAACACTGAGGGCAGCGTGCCAGGATCCGATCAGACCCACGAAAAGCATCCCCACGACAACGATCGCAGCGACGCAATGGGCCAGGAAACGACACAGTTCAAGTGCAACTACTTGTTGTTCGGCATTGTTATTCATGACGTTTGACTCCCCGTTTTTCTTGTAATAAGCAGCCTCCGTTTTCATATTAGTCCGCCGTTAAAAGCCTGCAACCAAAACCGACGTGCGGCACGTCTAGGGCGGGCTTTACAGGGATTACCCCATACTTTCGTCGATACCCTTCAATAACTTCGGCGGCTGTTCGAACATAAGTCGCATATATTCTGGAATCCATTTCCTGACTGTTTGTCCAATAAAGGCCATGCTGATAAGCAGGGCGCTCGGGCAGCACCATGAACGGCCCCAGCGAGGCTTTTATTAACCCGGCAATCAAATACACCAAATCATGCTGCGTAGGCGATACGTGGATGCCGGAAATAAGAACGGATTCTTTGAGGGCGTAATTGCAATCGTCTCATGACCGAGCGAACACGCCTTTCCAGTTCGTCCTGATTACGCGCCGGCAAGCCCGTGCGAACCTGATGTTTCAAATCACAATTCAAATACTCGTCAGGGTTCAACTCCGGGGCGTAGGCCGGCAAGAAGAACAGTTCGATTTGCTCTTTGCGGTCGCCAACCCAGGCGCTCACCTTTTTGCTGTGGTGTACGCGCAGGTTGTCGAGAATCAGGAACACCTTGCGGCCCTGAGCATCGCGAATCAGGCGACTCAGGAAGCGAATCAGCACTGGGGCTGTCAGCGTTTCCCGATACAGCATGAAGCGCAGTTTGCCCCGATTGGTCACGGTGGAAATCATGTTGGTGGAAAAACGACTGCCGCTGACCAGGCGCACCGGCGTTTCGCCAATAGGGGCGTAGCTGCGGCCAGCATGGCTGTCACTGCGCATACCGGTTTCGTCGCCCCACTGAATCTCACCATTCTCAGCCTTGGCCCGCTGTGCGATGCGTGGATATTCATTATCCAGCCAGTGCTGAACCACTTCAGGTTTCTGCTGATAAGCCCGATGCAGTGGGCGCTGCGGGGTGTAGCCCCAACGCTTGAGGTATTCACCAACCGTTCGAACCGGCATGAGAAAACCACAGCGCTGGCGGATCAGTTCTCGCACCGCATCACGCGTCCAGAGCGCAAAGCCGAGCTTGAGTTGGTCGGGCATCTTATCGGTCATCAAGGTGCGAATCAGCACTTCCTGGCTGGAGCTCAAACTGCGGCGATCACCC
Source organism: Stutzerimonas stutzeri (assembly GCF_000219605.1). Lineage (NCBI taxonomy): Bacteria > Pseudomonadati > Pseudomonadota > Gammaproteobacteria > Pseudomonadales > Pseudomonadaceae > Stutzerimonas > Stutzerimonas stutzeri. The sequence continues at coordinate 1,908,731 of NC_015740.1, read as the reverse complement.
TGGCGCACACCACGCTGGCCGCCGGCAATGGCAGCCTTTTCGCCTTTATGTTCTGCGACCTGCGCCCAGTGAGCAATAGTGCGGGGGTGAACACCAACCGCTTCGCCAATAGCCTTGTAGGTGTAACCCTGCTCACGCATGCGTAGGGCCGTGGAGCGCTTTTCACGTTGTTCTTGGGGGCTGAGTTTACGGGCATCTATTTTCATGGAGACAGATTATCTAATATGCCCTATTTATTTGCCAGGTTAATATTGAAAAAAGCCCACAGGCTTCTTCGCCATTTCACCCCGCCGCGCGCTCAATCCCACCCTTCGTTCGTACTGCACCGCAGCGTTCGCCGCGCCTTGCCCGGTGTGCGCGAAAACCGCGGCGCCGGCGCCGCCTGCATCATCCCGTCGAGCTCCTGATAGACCCCGCGCTGGCGCAGATGGGGATGCTGCGGTGCATCGACCAGTTCCAGCACGGGCGCGAAACAGGCGTCGCTGCCCTCCAGCAAGGCACACCACTCGGCTTGGGTGCGGGTCGCGAACAGCCGCTCCAGCAACTCGCCCTGCGCAGGCCACTCGGCCGGATCAGCACAGCCCGCCCACAGCGCCTCCGGTGCGTCCATGCGCTCCAGCAGCTCGCGCCAGAACTGCGGTTCCAGCGGGCCGATGGCGATTTCGCGACCGTCCGCGCAGCGGTAGCAGCGATAGTTCGGCGCCGCCCCAGCCAGCGGATTGCGATCACGCTGCAGGTCGATCCGTCCACTCGGCAGCAAGCCGGCGAAGAACGTCATCAGCGACGATACCCCGTCGACGATGGCCGCATCGATCACTTGCCCCTGCCCTGAGCGCTCGCGCTCCCACAATGCGGCGAGAATGCCCACGGCGAGGTAGAGCGAGCCACCACCGAAATCACCGACCAGATTCAACGGAGGGATGGCCGGCCCGCTGTCGCCACGGATCGCCGCCAGCGCGCCGGTCAGCGCGATGTAGTTGATATCGTGCCCAGCGGCCTTCGCCAACGGGCCGCTCTGCCCCCAGCCGGTCATGCGCCCGTAGATCAGCCGCGGATTGCGTTCCAGCAGCTCGTCCGGCCCCAGCCCCAGCCGTTCCATCACCCCGGGGCGGAAGCCTTCGATCAGCACGTCGGCGTCCACGGCCAGCGCCAGGCAGCGCTCTCGCCCAGCCACACTGCGGATGTCGAGGGTCAGCGTCTTGCGTCCACGATCGACCACCGGGTTCGGCCAGCCATTGCCACCTTCGCGCTCGATACGCAGCACCTCGGCGCCCATGTCGGCCAACAGCATGGCGCAATGCGGACCGGGGCCGATGCCGGCGAATTCCAGCACGCGCAGCCCGCACAGCGGTCCGCTACGGGTATCGTCATGTTCGTTCATGATCTACCTCCTCGACGCACACGCGCGCGGACGCGCCCCGCGCCGAAGCGCGGAGCGCGTCCTGTAACAGGCGTTACTGGTTGACGACGCTGGGCTGGTTCTCGACCAGATGATTGCGATAACGCTCGCGCAGGACCTTCTTGTCGATCTTGCCGGTGGCGGTGAGCGGCACCGCGTCGAAGATCACCGCGTCAGGCATCCACCACTTGACGATGTTCGGCTCCAGGTGGGCGAGGATTTGCTCCACCGTGATCTCGGCATCGCTGTGCGGCTCGACCACCAGTAGAGGGCGCTCCTCCCATTTCGGGTGGAACACCCCTACCACTGCCGCCACCTTCACGCCCGGGCAGGCCGCGGCCACGTTCTCGATATCGATGGAGCTGACCCATTCGCCACCGGACTTGATCACATCCTTGCTGCGATCGGTGATGCGCATGAAGCCATCGGCATCCAGCGTGGCGATGTCCCCGGTGTCGAACCATCCTTCGGCATCCAGCGCGCTTTTCTCGCTGCGGTAGTAACGTTCCACCGTCCACGGCCCGCGCACCTTGAGGCTGCCGGAGCTGACACCATCACAGGGCAGCTCGTTGCCCTGCTCGTCCACTACCTTCAGCTCGATGCCGAACTGCAACCGCCCCTGGCGCGACCAGATGGTGTCGTTGGTGGCCTGCTGGCCGCGTTCGGCCAGCTTGGGCGTCGGCGTCGCCACCACGCCCAGGGGGCTGGTCTCGGTCATGCCCCACAGCTGGCAGACCGCCACGCCATACTTGGTCTGGAACGTCTCGGCCATGGCCCGCGGTACGGCGGAACCGCCGATCACCAGCCGTGCCAGGCTGCCCGAATCCTCGCCGCTGCGCTCCAGATGCGCGAGGTACATCGTCCAGATGGTCGGCACGCCGCCGGACAGGGTAACGCCCTCGCTCTTGATCAGCTCCTGCAGGCTGGCGCCGTCCATCTTGTCGCACGGCAGGACGAACTTGCAGCCATTGATCGCCGCAGCGAACGGCAGGCCCCAGGCGGTGCCGTGATAGAGCGACGAACAGGGCATGATGCAGTCGAAGGCGGACAGTGCGAACGCACCGGAAAGCCCCGCCGCCATGGCGTGCAGCACCACCGAGCGGTGGCTGTAGAGCACGCCCTTGGGGTGCCGGTGGTGCCGGAGGTGTAGCAGAGCACCGCACCGGCGTTCTCGTCGAACTGCGGCCAGGCAAGCGGCTGTTCGACGGCGATCAGCTGCTCGTAACCCATCACCCCGTCGAGGCCGGACGAAGGCTGCGCGGCCAGTTCGATGAAATGCCGGATGTTGCTCAGCCGCGGCCGCAGACGGGCGACGCAGGCGGCGAAGCTGCTGTCGAACAGCAGCACCTGGCTGCCGGCATGGTTGATGGTGTACACGATCTGCTCATCCGACAGCCGCGGATTGGCGGTGTGCAGCACCGCGCCGATGCCGGGTACGGCGAAGAACAGTTCGTAATGACGATGGGTGTTCCAGGCCAGCGACGACACGCAGTCGCCGGGGCCGATGCCCAGCGCAAGCAGCATACTGGCTGCCTGCGCGGCGCGGTTCGCAAGGCCGGCGTAGTCGTAGCGCCAGAGGGGTTCATCGACCAGCCGCGAGACGATTTCGCGGTCGCCATGGGCACGGGCGGCGTGGGTGAGGATGCCGCTGATCAGCAGGGGGGCGTTCTGCATCAAACCTGGTTGCATGTTTCCTACCTCTATCTTGTTTTTATTGTCGACGTGCCGGTCGAGGAAACGGCGTTCTACCGGCATGGTTCTTCGTTTGGCCGCCTCAGGCACGCGGGCGGCGCAGCGGTGCTCAGTCAGATCCTCCGAGGTTGCGGGAGATGACCAGGCGCTGGATGTCGCTGGTGCCTTCGTAGATCTGGCAAACCCGTACGTCGCGGTAGATGCGCTCCACCGGGAAGTCGGACAGGTAGCCGTAGCCACCCAGGGTCTGGATCGCTGCCGAGCAGACCCTTTCCGCCATCTCCGAGGCGAACAGCTTGGCCATCGAGGCCTCCACCAATGCCGGGCGTCCGGCCTCGCGCAGCGCCGCAGCGTGATGGACCATCTGCCGTGCCACGGCGATCTGCGCGGCCATGTCGGCCAGGCGGAAGGCCACCGCCTGGTGCTCGATGATCGGCTTGCCAAAGGTTTCGCGCTCCCTGGCGTAGTCGCGCGCCGCTTCGAAGGCGGCGCGGGCCATGCCCACCGCCTGGGCGGCGATGCCGATGCGGCCGCCCTCCAGGTTGGCCAGGGCGATGCGGTAGCCCTCGCCCTCGTCGCCCAGCCGGTTGGCCACCGGCACGCGCAGATCCTCGAAGGCGATCTGGCAGGTGTCCGAGGCGTGCTGGCCGAGCTTGTCCTCGACCCGTACCACCTGATAACCCGGGCTGTCGGTCGGCACAATAAAGGCACTGATACCGCGCTTGCCGGCGTCCGGATCGGTGACGGCGAAAACGATCACCGTGCCTGCATGCTTGCCCGACGTGACGAACTGCTTGGCACCATTGAGCACGTAGTGATCGCCGTCGCGCCGGGCGCGGGTGCGCAGGCTGCTGGCATCGGAGCCGGCCTGAGGTTCGGTGAGGGCAAAGGCGCCGATCTGCTCGCCGCGCGCCAGCGGGCCAAGGAAATCGCGCTTCTGCTGGTCGTTGCCGAAACGCAGGATGGGCACGCAACCCACCGAGTTGTGCACGCTCATGATGGTCGAGCAGGCGCCGTCACCGACGGCGATCTCCTCCAGCGCCATGGCATAGGCCAGGTAGCCGGTGTCGCTGCCGCCCCACTGCTCCGGCACCAGCATGCCGAAGAAACCGAGCGCAGCCATCTCGCCGATCGCCTCGGCCGGGTAACGGTGCTCGCGGCTCCACTGTTCGGCGAATGGCTTCAAGCGCTCCCGGGCGAACTGCCGGGCCATCTCGGCGATCGCGCATTGATCCTCATTGGGCAACATGGGCGCCTCCTCAGACCAGTTCGACGGCCATGGCGGTGGCTTCGCCGCCGCCGATGCAGATCGCCGCCACGCCGCGGCGCAGGCCACGGGCGCGCAAAGCCGAAAGCAGCGTCACCAGGATTCGCGCACCCGAAGCACCGATGGGATGCCCGAGCGCACAGGCGCCACCGTTGACGTTTACCTTGGCGGGGTCCAGGCCCAGCTCGCGCATGGCGGCCATGGCAACCACGGCGAAGGCCTCGTTGATCTCGAACAGATCGACCTCCTCGACGGCCCAACCGGTGCGCTGCATCAGCTTGCGGATCGCCCCGATCGGCGCGGTGGTGAACAGATTCGGCGCATCGGCGTAGGCCGCGTGACCGTGGATCACCGCCTGCGGCTGCAGGCCCCAGCGCTCGGCCTCGGAGCGGCGCATCAGCAGCAGCGCAGCGGCGCCGTCGGAGATCGAACTGGAATTGGCCGCGGTCACCGTGCCGCCCTCGCGGAAGGCCGGTTTGAGGCTGGGAATCTTCTCCGGCATCGCCTTGGGCGGCTGCTCGTCGTCACGAATCTGCCGCTGCTGTTTGCCCTGGGTGACCTCCAGCGTGACGATCTCCTCGGCGAAACGCCCCTCGGCTATGGCCGACTGGGCGCGGCGCAGCGATTCCAGCGCGTAGCCGTCCTGCTCCTCGCGGCTGAAGCCGAAGGTGTCGGCGCATTCCTCGGCGAAAGTGCCCATCAGCCGGCCTTTGTCGAACGAATCTTCCAAGCCATCGAGGAACATGTGGTCGAGCACCCGGCCGTGGCCCATGCGGTAGCCGCCGCGGGCGCGGTCGAGCAGGTACGGTGCGTTGCTCATGCTTTCCATGCCGCCAGCGACAACGATATCGGCGCTGCCGGCGAGCAGCTGATCGTGGGCCATGATCACCGTCTGCATGCCCGAGCCGCACATCTTGTTCACGGTGGTGCAGGTAGTGGCGCGGGTCAGTCCGGCGCTCAATGCCGCCTGCCGTGCCGGTGCCTGCCCCTGGCCGGCAGGTAGCACACAGCCCATCAGCACGTCCTGCACGTTCTCGGCCGGCAGCCCGCTGCGTTCCACCGTGGCGCGGATGGCGGCAGCGCCGAGTTGCCAGGCGGTCATGCCCTGCAGGTCGCCCTGAAAGCCGCCCATGGGCGTGCGTGCGCTGCTGACGATTACGATCGGATCATCTTTCATCTCTGCTTCCTTCATTTGGCGGCCATGCGCAAGGCACCGTCGAGGCGGATCACCTCGCCGTTGAGCATGCTGTTCTCGAAGATGTGCCGCACCAGCGCGGCGTATTCGGCCGGATGCCCCAGACGTGGCGGGAACGGCACGCCGGCAGCCAGCGAGTCGCGGATTTCCTGGGTCATGCCGGCCATCATCGGCGTCTCGAATACGCCGGGGGCGATGGTCATCACCCGGATGCCGAAGCGCGCCAGCTCGCGGGCGGCCGGCAATGTCAGGCTGACCACACCGCCCTTGGACGCGGCATAGGCGGTCTGGCCGATCTGCCCATCGAAGGCGGCGATCGAGGCCGTATTGATGATCGCGCCGCGCTCGCCGCCTTCGTCCGGCGCGTTCTCGGCCATCGCCTCGGCGGCCAGGCGCAGCATGTTGAAGCTGCCGATCAGGTTGATGCCGACGATGCGGCTGAAGCTGTCCAGACTGTGCGGCCCGTTGCGGCCGAGGACCTTTTCGCCGCCGGCGACGCCGGCGCAGTTGACCAATCCGTGCAGCGCACCGAAGCGTTCGCGAGCAGCGCTGACGGCATGGCGGGCGGCCGTCTCGTCGCGGATGTCGGCGACCACACTGAACGCGTTCGCGCCCAGTGCGTGGGCAGTGGCCTGTGCGGCCGTCTCGTCGAGATCGACCAGAACCACCTTGCCGCCGGCCTCGACCAGCGCCTGCGCCGCTGCGGCGCCGAGGCCGGACGCGCCGCCGGTGATAAGGAATACGTTGTCCTGAATCCACATGGCGTTCTCCCGTGCTTGTTGTTATGGGGTTCGAAGCCGGGATCATCTTTGGACAGCGACGGGCGGGCGGCAATGGTCGATCTATTCAACCTGCCTGACCGTTTTGGCCAATGGCAAAAAGCGATTACAGGTCTGCCTATAGAGCGTGGGCAAAGCTGCGGGGGGATGGAGCCCAGCAGCTTCGCGCTCAGCCTCGAGCCGGCGCGAGAATGAGGTTGCGGTAGTGGCCCGGATTGATACCCGTCCACTTGCGAAAGGCCTTGTAGAACGAGCTGACATCGGCAAACCCCAGTCGCTCGGCAATCTCGCCATAGCTGACGCTGGCGTCGGCCAGCCACTCGGTGGCCATTTCCTGACGCAGGCCGTCCTTGATGGCCTGGTAAGGCTGCCCCGCTTCTGCCAGACGGCGACGCAGCGTCGAGGCCGACATGCACAGTGCCTGCGCCAGTGTCTCGCTGTCCGGCCAGCGCTCGGCGGGGAGGCTTCGCAGGTGCTGCTTGATGCGACTGGCCAGGCTGGAATGGTCCCGGTAGCGCACCAGAATGTTGGCCGGCGCCTCGGCAAGGAAACTGCGCAGTTCCGCCTCGCTGCGACGGATCGGCAGATCGAGCACCTCGGCAGCGAAGATGATGCGCGTCGAAGGACGCGCGAAGCGCAGGTTATCGGAGAACATGACCCGGTAGTCGTCGGTGTACTCCGGCTCGGCGCAGCGCAACTCCACCGCCAGCAAGGGAATGCGCCGCCCCACGAGCCAGCAGGCCAGCCCGTGCAGCAGCATCCAGTAGGTGAAGTAGCAGAACGCCCGGGCCGGCTCGGCGTTGCGCTCGCGCAACACCACTTCGGCAAGACTCTGGCTACGGATCAGCTTGCCGCGCAGGTTTTCCAGACCCAGGCCGAGAAATTCCAGCGCATGCACCAGAGCCTTCTCCAGCGTCGGCTGCTGCATGCAACTGCGGCTGAGAAAGACGAAGCTGCCCGAGCGCAGGCGTCGCGGGTCCATACCGAAGAACTCGTCATCGAACCGCCGTGCCAGACGCAGCCAGAGCTGCGAATAGTCGCGCACATCCATGCGCCCATCGGGGTTTCGCAGGCAGCAGGGTTCGAGACCGATCTGTTCCAGCAGCTGCTCGGCGGTCAGCCCCGGTTGCAGGAAGCCGCGCAGCGCCTCGACCACCAGCCGCACGCTGATACTGTCGCGGCTAGCGGTGACCGCCTTGTCAGCCTTCAATTGCGCCTCGGTGATCATGCGGCTCGGGTTCCTCCATCGATGCCCGCCATGATCGGCCAGGCCGCCGCGTCTGTCAGCCCTCGCCTCACATCCAGCCGAGCGTGAGCGCCATTACCATCAGATAACGACCGGTCTTGGCCAGGCTGACGATCAGCAGGAAGCTCCACAGCGGCTCGCGCATCACCCCGGCCACCAGGGTCAGCGGATCGCCGATGATCGGCACCCAACTGAGCAGCAGGGTCCAGCGGCCGTAGCGGTGATAGCTGGCTTGCGCCCTCGCCAGCTGACGCTCGTTGACCGGGAACCAGCGCTTGTGACGAAAGTGCTCGACATAACGGCCCAGCAACCAGTTCACCAGCGAGCCCAGCACGTTGCCCAGACTCGCCAGCGCCACCAGCTCCCATGCGGCATAGCGTTCGGTCAGCAGCAGCCCGGCCAGCACGGCTTCGGACTGCATGGGCAGCAGGGTCGCAGCGCCGAAGGCTGCAAGGAACAGGCCGAGATAGCCGGAAAGCTCGAACATCCACCGTCCCGTGAAGCAGTCTCTGAGTGGTGCGGCAGTATGCTCGAAACGCGTCTGCGCTTACATCTCGTGAATGCGGCTGACCTGGCGCGCCAGGCGCATCGTCTCGTGCTCCTCGAGATGCAGCAGGTCCTCGGCCAGGTTGCGCGCACCGTCGATCTCGGCCCGACGCGCCAGGGAACGGTAGAGGTCGATGACCTGGTTGTGGATGGTGAAGATATCCAGCGATATCTCCTCCACGCTCATGGTGTCGTAGGCCTTGCAGGCCTGGTTGCGCAGTACCGGATTGCGCGTCAGGTAATCGTAGATCCAGGTGTGCAGTGCTTTCGGATCGGCGTGCTTCTCGATCTTGTCGACCGTTTCGGCCAGCGCTCGCTCGTGATCGGCGATGTAGACCAGCAGCCACTTGGCGCGAGTCTCGTCGTGCTTGTCGGAACAACGTGCCATGCAGCGGGCCAGCATGGCATGGGTGTCGCGTGTCCAGTCGATCAGGTCTTCGAATCGCTCGATCTTCATCGCCAAGTCTCCCCTGTGTGGCGGCAAACAGCACGGCGCCGATCCGCCTGCTGTCGCTCGAGTCTGTCCACGGCTCAGGCTCTTTGCCATGACCCTGGTTAAGAGACTAGCTCAGCCTGCCTGCGCGCGACCCGCCATGGCGCGCAACCTTGCTACAGATCATTGCTGAGCGGGTCGGCACGAGCGAGGCAGGGCGCCGAGCGCTCATACCATCCAGAGGAATACGTCAGGCCGGCGCGACGTGCCGCCTCAGCCGAACACCGTCACGGTCTGCCTGCTCAGCGCGATCAGCTCACCAGATGGCGACCACAGTGCCGCAGCGCAATGTCCGTAGCCGTCGCGGGCATGCTCGATCTCGGCGCGGTACATGCACCATTCATGGCTGTCGAGCACGGGCATCGGCTGGATGAACTCGATGGTCCAGGTCAGCGAACTGCCCGGCGCGAAGCTCTTGAGATGCGGCAGCACAGCGGGCGGCCAGGCGTCCACCAGCGCCAGCAGGTGCGCCTCGGTCATCGGTTCGCGCGGAACGTCGCCACGCTGACGAACCCAGCCGCCCATCTGGCGGGAGCTGTTGCCGCTGAACGGCAGGCCACCGACACCCCAGCGCATCGCCAGGTAGCGGGTGAACTCCGGCGTCACGCCCGGTACGTAGGGCAGCTCCTGGCAGGCTTCCACTGGCGGCATGGACGGACCTGGCTCGGCCGGCACATCGATCACCGAACTGCGCGGCGCGCCAAAACTGCCCTGAACGATGGTGACCACCTGGCCATCCTGCACCACCCGGCCCAGCATCTGGCTCACCGCCTTGCCTTCGCGCAGCACTTCGGCCTCGTACCTGGCTGGCTTGTCCACCGCCAGCGGACCAACGAAGGTGATCGCCAGCGAGCGCAGCGGGCGTCCTTCAGGCACCTTGGCGCGCATGTTCTCGAATACCAGCGCTGCGACCAGGCCGCCGAAACCCGCACGCCCCTGCCCCCAGCTGGCCGGCACGACCACGCTTTCGGGATTGTCACGTACCGCTTGCAGCAGCTCGCAAAGGTCCATATGCACCTCGTTATCGTTCGTTATGCCGGCGATGTTAAAGGTGCATGGGAGGCGGCGCGACCCTGTCTGGCAGAAGCGGCCGGATGAAATGCCGAATCATCCATATTGGCAATGGATGTCAGGAATGCCGCCGCGGGGCAGCGATCCGCCAGGGCATGGCGCGTCGAACGTTGGTCAGGGCGCGCGACAGCTCCTCTCCCGGCCCGGGCAGCTGCGCGTAACGCTGCGCCTCGTACAGCCGGACGAATGCACGGATTGCTGGCGCCTGATCGGGCATTTCGGTAGCGGCGCGCTCGGCGAAGCTACGTGCCCCCTCGCCTTTGTGGCGGCGGATACCCTGGCGTGCCAGCAGGCGCTCGAAGCGATCGAACTGGCGCTGCTGAACATCTTTTTCCCGCCGCCAAGGTTTGAACAGCACGAGCGCCAGTATTCCGGTCAGCAGCCCGAGCACGGCGACCAGGCCCAGACCGAGCGCCTGGCCGTCGAGCTTGCCAAACCAGCGCTGCAGCATCTGCGACTGCTGCTCATCCTGATAATTGAGGACCCAGCGCTGCCAGCCATAGTTGAGGCTGTCCCAGCGCAGCCGCAACGTGTTCATCCAGCCGACGTCGCGGAACCGCAGCAGCGACAGCGGCTCGTCGGCGAGAAAGCTCCGCTCCCGCGCCAAGGCTTGTTCCAGTCCCTGCTCGACGCGCTCGGGCGCGACCTGGAAAGTCGGGTCGACACTGACCCAGCCGCGCTCGGCGACCCAGTATTCGACCCAGGCATGGGCATCGAACTGATGCACCGACAGGTAGTTGCCCGCAGGATTGACCTCGCCTCCCTGGTAGCCGGCCACAACGCGCGCCGGAATGCCCGCCGCGCGCAGCACGAAGGTCATGGCGCCGGCGTAGTGGGCACAGAAGCCGCTGCGGGTCTGGAACAGGAAGTCGTCGACGATATCGCTGCCCACCGGCGGTGGCTCCAACGTGTAGTGATACGGCTCGCGGTTGAAATGCCGCAGCAGTGCATCCACCACTGCCTGCGGCTCCTGTGCGCTGCGCCGCAGCTCGGCAGCCCAGGTGCGGCTGCGCGGGTTGCCCTGCTCCGGCAACTGCAGCGCCCGGGCAAGGCTTTCCGGCGCACCGATGGCTTCGCGTCGGGCGTCCAGCCAGGATGTCACCCGGTACATCAGCGGCTTGGTCACCGGCTGGCGGCGCTGCAGATGGAAATCGGTCATCAGTTGAGCCCCGCCCGACGCAACCTGAGCAACGTCCAGGGCGAACAGCCAGGGCTGGCCGCTGGGCTGCATGACCACGCTATAGCTGAGCGGCTCGCCCAGCGCCTGCCACTCCGGTGCCTGGGGCACGTTGGATGCGTAAGACTGCGACCAGCGCCGGCCATCGAAACGCTCGAAGGTCACCGCGCGCCAGTAGAGCTGGTCGCGAGGGGGAATCTCGCCGTCGAAGCTGACACGAAACGCCAGCTCCGCCGAGCGCCCCAGCCGCGCGATATCGCCAGGCGCCATGTGGTCAGCCAGACCGGTCGTACCCCTGTCGCCGGCCTGCGGCAGCGACCACAGCGGTGGCAGGCGGGGAAAGAACAGGAACAGCACCAGCATCAGTGGTACCGCCTGCAACAGCAGCGCGCCGGCCAGCCGCACGGTCGGCCACGGCCGCGTCACCAGGCTGCTCTGCTGCAGGCCGATCATCGCGGCGAGCAATGCAGTGACCGGAAGGAGGCTGTAGAGCCCGGCGAGCAGGCTGTCCTCGAACAGGTAGCTGGTCACCACCGCGAAGAAGCCGAGAAAGATCAGCACCAGCGCATCGCGGCGGGTACTCATCTCCACCAGCTTGAGGATGAATGCGGCAATCAGCAGCACCACACCGGCCTCGAGCCCGACCAGGCTGCCGCGGGAAAAGTACACCCCGAATCCCGCCCCGATCATCAGCAGCGCCTTGGTCCAGCTGCGCGGGTAACGAGCGCGCATGCGGAAGATCTGGATTCGCCAGCCCGCGCAGCCCAGCCACAGGCCGATGATCCACAGCGGCAGATGGGTGAGATGCGGCAGGATCACCAGCACCTGCGCCACCAGCAGCCAGATCAGGCTGTTGCGCGGAATACCCGGCTTCGCACTCATGCATCGCCCCCATCAGCCAGGCCGTGCAGCGCCAACGCACGCAGGCAGGCATCTCGATGCGCCTGGCCGCTGTCCGGGCCGAACAAGCCGGCCGGCAGCCGCAGCGCGAACGGCTGCTGCTTTTCGCTGAGGTCGATGACCCAGTGGCAGAGCACCGACAGTCGTTGCTCGGTATCGCCGGTAAGCGCGTCGAAATCCAGCAGCGGATCGTTACCGAGCAGGCTGGCGAAATCCTTGACCAGCAGGCCCTGGCCGCGCGAATAGGCCTTCCAGTGCAGGCGTCGACGCGGATCGCCCGGCTGCCAGGCGCGCAGGCCCTGATAGTCGTCGACGCCCGAGCCCCGCGTCAGCACGCCTTCATCCTCGCTCTCCGGCGCGCTGCCGCCCTGGGGACGCTCGGCTGCCGACGGCTGCGGGTAGACGAGCGCGGCCAGCTCCAGGTCGATCCAGCTCCAGGCCACCAGCAGCCCCAGCGGGAAACGGCTCTCCACCCGCACCCGGCCCGGTCGCAACCAACCGCGGCGACGGGTCGGCAGGCTCAACTCGACCTCGACGGTGCCGCCAGCCGGAACGTCGACCAGGCGCAATCCGCTCCCCGGCCAGCCCAGCGCAACGGCTTGATAGGCGCGTCCCTGGCTCTCCAGGCGGACGCGCAGCAAGGCCTGCTCACCGACGAACGCCGCGGTGGTGCCGCCGGCCTGCAGCACCAGCCCGGCCAGGTTGCGCCAGGTGTGCAGGATGGTGACCAGATAGAGGGAGCCGAGCAGAAAGGTCAGCCCATAGGCCAGGCTGTTCTGGTAGTTGATCGCGGTAAGCAGCATAAGCAGCAGCGCCACCATGAACATCAGCCCCACCGCCGTCGGCATGATGAAGATTCGCCGCTGGTTCAGCCGCACGCTGGAAGCCGGCGGAATGCGCCGCAGCAACCAGCGGTCGCGAAAGCGCGGCAGCAACCTCACGCCGGACGCCCGCAGTACGGGGCGGACAGCTGCCTCACAGCGCCGGCACCTCGCGCAGCAGCCATTGCACCAGCGCACCGCCCCCGTGACCGGTGGGATCCGCGCGCTCGCGCAGACGGTGGCCGACCACAGTGGGCAACACCGCCTGCACATCCTCCGGAATCACGTAGTCGCGACCGTCGAGGAATGCCCAGGCGCGGGCAGCCGCCAGCAACGCCAGGCTGCCGCGCGGCGACAGCCCCCAGGCGAACTGCGGCTGAGTGCGCGTGGCCTCCACCAGACGCAGCACGTAATCGACAAGGGCATCGCTGACCCGCACATGGCCGACTGCATCCTGGATTGCCCGCAGTTCGTCGTGCTGCAGCAACGGTTCGAGTCGGGTCAGCAGATCGCGCCGCGACTCACCCAGCAGCAGCGATTTTTCCGCCGCCTTGGCGGGGTAGCCCAGGGAGACGCGCATAAGAAAGCGGTCCAGTTGCGACTCCGGCAAGGCGAAGGTGCCGCCAGAGCTCACCGGGTTCTGCGTGGCGATGACAAAGAACGGCTCGGGCAAGGGGCGTGTCGCCCCTTCGATGGTGACCTGCCCCTCCTCCATGGCTTCGAGCAACGCGCTCTGGCTTTTCGGCGTGGCGCGGTTGATCTCGTCGGCGAGCACCAGCTCGGCGAAGATCGGCCCGGGGTGGAACACGAACTGCCCGCTGTCCTTGTCGAATACCGAGGTGCCGAGAATGTCGCCAGGCAGCAGGTCGGACGTGAACTGGATGCGCTGGAAGTCCAGGCCCAGCACCTTGGCCAGGGCATGACTCAGGGTGGTCTTGCCCATCCCGGGCATGTCCTCCACCAGCAGGTGACCGCGGGCCAGCAGGCAGGCCATGGCCAACCGGACCTGCGCCTCCTTGCCGAGCAATACTTCATTGACTGCTCGCAGGCAGGCGTCCAATCGGGTGCGCATCGAAATCTCCTTCGTTCGTCGTCCCGATGCTACTGGTCGGCCGCGGCCAGGCAAAGCAATGGAAACGCCCGGTGACGACTTTGTGATTTGCGCCCGCTCTGGCAGCCGGCCGCTTGACCGCGCGCCAGGCGAGCGTGCGCGCTAAAGACGTTGGGGATGCTGGCGCGAAGCGCAGTGCTCACGCCCGATGACGGGAAGCTGACCGAACCAGCCAAACCGCTCGCCAACGGCTGCCCAGGCCGCACTCAATGCACGGCCGAGCAGCGGTGATAGCCGGTTTAACGTCCGGCGCGGGATTCACGGAGGTAGAAACGCGCCTTCTGTGCCTTCTGCGTGCAACCGCGGAAGGCTTCGAACTGCTGCTGGGTCTTGGCGCCGGTCAGCAACGCCATGGCCTTGGAATAGCTCACGGTACCGGCAAAGCCCTCGGCTTCCGCCAGGCTCTGCTCCTTCCATGCCGCGTCCAGCTCCGCGGCACAGCTGTCACGGTACGCGGTCTTGCCGGCACAGCCGGCCAGCAGCACAACCAGCAAAGGCAAAGTCAGCCAGGTTTTCATCGCATCATCCCTCATGTGCCATTCAGGGTTACGGCGCGCTGCGCGCCTTACGGTTACGCAAATACTCGACGACAGACGGCTGGTCGCCGGCGAACTCGATCCGCTCGGCCTTGCTTTCGCGTTGGTAGGCGTACATCGGGTCGTAATATTCGCCCAACAACGCTTCGATCCAGGCGCGATGCAGATCGACCGCACCGCTGCGCGCCTGCTCCGCCAGGGCCTGATCCATCAGCAGGGCCAGGCGCTGGTAACGCTCGCCGCCGAGCCGCTTGTTGATATTGACCAGACTTTGCTGAAGACGCTCAGCGAATGCAGCGAAACCGTTCTCACCCTGTTCGCTGATGAACTCGGCGCACAGGTCGATCACATAGTCCTTGAGGATGCGCTCGACCCGGCCTTGCAGACTGTCCTCCAGCCAGATCAACGGAAACTGCTGCATGCCCTGGAACAGCGGCAGCGGGATGGAGCAGCGCCCGACCAGGCGCGCCTCGTCCTCGATCACGAAGCTTTCGATCCCTGCCGCGCGCATCTTCAGCAGGCGGATCGCCAGCGCGTTCTCGAAATCGATCTGCGAGGGCTGCGGCGTGGCGCGCTTGCCGAAGCTGGAGCCGCGGTGGTTGGCCAACCCTTCGAGATCCAGGCTGTTGCCCAGCTGGGCCAGCACCTCGGTCTTGCCGGTCCCGGTCATGCCGCCCACCAGTACGAACTCGCACCGCTCCACCGCCTGCTCGATGGTTTCGAGCAGAAAGTGACGCATCGCCTTGTAACCGCCGACCACGCGCGGATAGTCGATGCCCATCTCGTCCTTCAACCATTGCTGGACGATCTTCGAACGCAAACCACCACGGAAGCAGTACAGGTAACCGTCCGGGTGGGCGCGGGCGAAATCGGCCCAGGCCTGCAGCCGCTCGGCCTTGGTCTTGCCGGAGACCAGCTGATGGCCCATCTCGATGGCGGCTTGCCGGCCGTGCTGCTTGTAGCAGGTGCCGACCTTCTGCCGCTCCACATCATTCATCAGCGGCAGATTGACCACGCCGGGAAAGGCCCCCTTGCCGAACTCCACCGGCGCACGGGCATCCATCATGGGAACGTCGTTGAGGAACAGCTCGCGATAATTCTCCGTGTCGCCGCGCATCAACGTACCTCGACCGCATGGCTACGCGCGGCGACCAGCTGGCCGATCGGTTCCAGCGCAAGGCCGAGCTCGGCACAGGCCGCGAGGAACTCCGCCTCGCCCTCCGGCGCCACGGCGACCAACAGCCCGCCACTGGTCTGCGGATCGCAAAGCAGAGGTTTGTGGCGCTCGTCGAGCGTGGCGATGCGCTCCCCGTAGCTGTCGAAATTGCGCTGGGTGCCACCCGGTACGCAGCCCTGCTCCAGGTAGTATTCGATGCCAGGCAGGCGCGGTACGCGGGCGTATTCGATCTCCGCGGTCAGGCCGCTGCCATCGGCCATCTCCACCAGATGGCCGAGCAGGCCGAAACCGGTCACGTCAGTCATGGCACGAACGCCTTCAAGCTTGCCGAAGCGGCTGCCGGCGGTGTTCAGCGTGCACATCCAGTCGCGGGCCAAGCCGACGTCCTCGACGCGCAGCTTGGCCTTTTTCTCGGCGGTGGTGAGGATACCGATGCCCAGCGGCTTGGTCAGGTACAGCTTGCAGCCGGCGGTAGCGGTGTCGTTACGCTTCATCTGGCGCTTGTTCACCAGGCCGGTGACGGCCAGCCCGAAGATCGGCTCGGGCGCATCGATCGAGTGCCCGCCGGCCAGCGGAATGCCGGCGGCATCGCAGACGGCACGGCCCCCGGCGATCACTTCGCGGGCGACTTCCGGCGGCAGCACGTTGACCGGCCAACCGAGGATCGCGATGGCCATCAGCGGGTCGCCGCCCATGGCATAGATGTCGCTGATGGCATTGGTGGCGGCGATGCGGCCGAAGTCGAAGGGATCATCGACGATGGGCATGAAGAAGTCGGTGGTCGATACCACACCACGCTCCTCGTCGATGCCATAGACCGCCGCGTCATCGCGCGAGGCGTTGCCGACCCACAGACGCGGATCGAGATTCTGCGCACCACTGCCGGCAAGAATCACGTCCAGCACCTTGGGCGATATCTTGCAGCCGCAGCCGGCGCCGTGACTGTACTGGGTGAGGCGGATCGGTTCGCTCATCGGACTCTCTCGTGACACGTGCACAAACGGGCGGCGATTGTAGCAAAGGCGGCCACGCATTCGCCCTTGCAGGCTCGCCGGCCAGGCATGAAGCTATCGCCAATGCCACAGGGAGAACCGCATGAGCAAGAGAGTTGCACTGGTATTGGGATCCGGCGGTGCGCGGGGCTATGCGCACATCGGCGTGATCGAGGAGCTGGAAGCGCGTGGCTACGAGATCGCCTGCATCGCCGGCTGCTCCATGGGCGCCGTGGTTGGCGGCATCTACGCGGCGGGCAAGCTCGACGAGTATCGCGCCTGGATCGAGAGCCTGGACTACCTGGATCTGCTGCGCCTGGTCGATCCCAGCTTCAGCCTGGGGGCGATCCGCGGCGAAAAGGTGTTCGGTCGGATCCGCGACATGGTCGGCAAGATCTGCATCGAGGACCTGCCGATCCCCTTCACCGCCGTTGCCACCGACCTCACCAACCAGCAGGAAATCTGGTTCCAGGAAGGCAGCCTGGAGCTGGCGATGCGCGCCTCCGCCGCCATTCCCAGCCTGTTCACCCCGGTGATGCAGGGTAACCGCATGCTGGTCGACGGCGGCCTGCTCAATCCTCTGCCCATCGTCCCGGTGGTGTCGGCGCACTGCGACATGATCATCGCGGTCAACCTCAACGCCAACAACCACAAGCAGTACCCGCTGCCGGAGATCGAGCGCCCCGGACGCTTCGACACGATCATGAGTTCGATCAGTTCGCACCTGCCCTTTTGGCGCAAGGAGGAGACCGCCCTGGCCGAACTCGACGACATCCGCGCCGGCGAGTTGCTGCGCGGCGACCAGCCACCGGCGGCGCCAACCAGCCGCAGTGCACCGAAATCCGCTGAAGGTGCAACGGTGGTCGACGTGACCGGGCCGGCCTCGCTGCTGGAGCTGATCAACCAGAGTTTCGACGTCATGCAGTCATCGCTGGCGCAGTACAAGATCGCCGGCTACCCGCCCAACGTGCTGGTCAACATCCCCAAGCGCGCCTGTCGCTTCTACGAGTTCTACAAGGCGCCCGAGCTGATCGCCCTCGGGCGCATCGTCGCCCATGACGCGCTGGTGCGTTACGAAGAGGAGCAGTGAGCGCAGCCTGACGCTACGGGCCGACCGACTCGCGCGACTCGCCTGGAAGCTGTGTCGACTCATGGGTCGGCATCTGCGGCACCTCCTTGATCAGCCAGTCGCCGAGCAGACTGTAGGCGACCGCGAGTAGCGTCGGACCGAGGAACAGTCCCATGAAGCCGAAGGCCAGGATGCCGCCGAATACCCCGAGCAGCACCACCACCAGCGGCAGGTTGCCGCCCCGGCTGATGAGATAGGGCTTGAGCACGTTGTCCACGCCGCTGATGACGAACATGCCCCAGATGCCGAGGAACACCGCCATGCCGTAGTCGCCCTGCCAGGCCAGCCAGGCGACTGCCGGCCCCCAGATCAGCGGGGGTACCATGATGAAGCTGCAGGCGAAGGTCAGTAGACCCAGCACCAGTGCGCCCGGAATGCCGGCGATGAGGAAACCGATGTAGGCCAGAATCGCCTGCGCCGCGGCCGTCCCGATCACCCCGTTGACGACTCGCTGCACCGTTCCGGCCACGAGTTCGAGGTAATGGTCGGCTCGATCACCGATCAGCCGGTGCAGCAGACTGTGCACGAAGGCCGACAGCCGTGGCCCGTCACGATAGAAGAAGAACACCAGCACCAGGCTCAGTGCCAATTCGAGCATGCCGCCGCCGATCCGCGCGCTGCGCACCAGCAGCCAGTTGGCGACCTGGCCGATATAAGGCCTGATGCTGGCGATCAGTGCGGTGCCCTGCTCGTCCACCGTGTTCCAGAAGTTCACCAGCGAATCACCGATCAACGGCAGCTCACCGAGCCATTCCGGCGCAGGCGGCAACCCTTCGACCTGCAGGTCGTGCAGCAGCGCGTTGGCGTCGCGAATCTGATCGGCGATGTTGAACCCCAGCCATACCAGTGGCACGGCCACCAGCACCATCCAGCTGAAGGTGAGCAGCCCCGCCGCGAGCGTGGCGTTGCCGTTCAGCCAGCGGGTCAGCAGGCGCATCACCGGCCAGCTGGCGAATGCCAGCACGGCGGCCCAGAACAAGGCCGACGCAAAAGGCGCCAACACCCAGAGACAGGCTGCCAGCAAGCCGAGCAGCAGGATCTGCGCAAGCAGGCGATCATTGTTGAGCATGGGAAATTACTCTACGCAAAAATACCGACGCACCCTATGCATTGGGTGCGTCGACAGAGTCGGCTATTGCAGCCGCAATGCCGTGTCAGCGCAATAGGCGGATCAGCAGTCCCGACTCCTGCGACTCGTCGACTTCCAGTCGCCCGCCGCGGATGCGCTCGGCGATCAGCGCCTCTCGCCATGCTGCGGCGCCCTGCCCCGCGAGACTGATGCGCGTCGTGCTGTCCAGACGAAGGACATTGGCCAGCAGCTCGCCCCACTCGGCAGTCGGCTGATCAGCCAGGCGTGGCAGGCGCAGCTCGCCAGTGCTGCGCAGCTGACGCAGCAGGGTCGCCGCGGTGGGCAGCACCTGGGCCAGCGGCTCGTCGGGTTGCAGCTGCTCGACATGCAGGTAGGGCCGACCATTGCCGCGGGTCACGCCGTATAGCGCGATCAGGTCGTCCTGTCCCTCGGTTTCCCCTTCTGGCAGGCGAGCCAGTAGATAGGCCTGCTGCGCTTCCGGCCCGTAGAGCATGGATTTGCCGAAGATGGCGTTGGCCCACAGGCTGCTGGAGCCGCATTCGCGCCCTTCGCACCAGAACAACAGTTCGGCACCCTGCTCCAGCAGGTCGCCGCGGGCCTGGGTGAAGGCCTCGATGCCAGTGTGCGAAGCCGGCAGCTGGTAAGTCACGGCGGTCAGTCGACCAGAGGCGACCACCTGAGCGGCCATGCGCAGGTTGCCACTGATGCGACGTATGGAGTCCTGCGGGTAGATGCGTTCCTGAACGGTGGACTGCCGGTAGTCGATGATCTGCGCTTGGGCGAAGCGCGGCACACGCTCGAGATCAGCACTGCCGGCCACATCGGCCGCGATTGCAGCAGCGGACAGAAACAAAGCCGGTGCGGCCATCCATGCACGTCGCATAAAACTCCTCAACGGATCACCTTCGACTGTTCGCCTGAACTCGGCGGCTGCGGCAAGCCCAGGTCAAGCGCAAGGGCTTGGCCAGCGAGCGTTGCGACGGTGGAGCATTCGATCATTGCGCTGACTCGGCTGGGAACGTTGCCGTCCAGCCTCGCCAGTTGGCAAAAGCAAGTCAAGCAAGGCTTTGCGAGAGAGTATTGCAACGCTTGGCTGATCTCAGCCGTGGAAGAAGGCGTTGAACACTGCAGCAACCGCTTCGGCGCCCGGCTCGTCATCCAGATGCAGGTGATGGCCACCGGGCAGGCGCTGCACCGCGAAGGGCAGCCCGTCGACCAGTTCTCGCAGCTCCGGCTGGATCATCAGCCCCTGCTCGGCCAGCACCAGACTGCTGGGGCAGGCGACCTGCCGGACGAATGCCAGCGCGTGGGCACGGGTCAGCCGCATGGCTGAAGGCAGCATCAGACGCGCGTCGGTTCGCCAGGTGTAACCGCCGGGCACCGGCATCAGTCCGCGCTGCGCCAAACGCTCGGCCGCCTCGCGACTGACCGCGCCGACGCCTTTCATGCGCGCCTGCACGGCTTTGTCGAACGTGGAATAGACGGGCTTGCGCTTGTCGTCCACGGCCAGCAATGCCTCGAGCGCGGCACCGAGTTTCTGCGGCGCGCCGTCCGCCTCGCCGGTATAGGGGATGGCGCCGTCGATCAATGCCAGGCGCTCGATGCGCGCTGGCAAGGCACCGGCGAGCAGCACCGAGACGATCGCGCCCATGGAGTGCCCGAGCAGGGAAAAGCGCTTCCAGCCGAACTGCTCGGCGACCTGCAGCACATCGTGGGCATAGTCCCAGATGTTGTACCCCGCGCCGGCCGGTCGGTGGTCCGAATGGCCATGCCCCGGCAGGTCGAGCGCGACGATGCGCAGCCCTTGCAGGCGCGGGGCCAGCCGACTGAAGGTGGCGGCGTTGTCCAGCCAGCCGTGCAGCGCGATGACCGGCTTGCCGTCTTCAGGTCCGTACAGGTGCGCCGCCACCTCCAGATGAGGCAGGCTCAGCCGGACCTCTTCGAACAACATACTCATGCCGCCCCCCGGGACAACTCGCGATACGCATCCCAGCGCCCCAGCAGCTCGCGCAGCTTCTCGGCCGTCTGCTGCGGTCGCTCGAACGGAAACATGTGGCCACCGGACAGCGTATGCGCTTCGCCACGGGCCATCAGCCGCAGCAGGTAGGCATGATGCGGCAGTACCACACGGCTCTCGCGGCCGCGCACCATGGCCAACGGAATCTTCAGCGCGGGCGGCCAGCCGGGCGTGAGGTGCGGCACGCTGCGGTAGATGCTGATTTCGGTCTGCGGATCGAAGCGCAGGCGCAGCCCCTGCCCCGCCGGCTCCAGGCCGTGTTCGATGTAGGCCTCCAGGCATTCGGGATCGAAGCTGCTGAACAGCGCCTTGCCGGCGAAATAGGCGCGCGCTTCCTCGGCGCTGGAGAACTGTTCGCGGCGTCCGAGCGTGCGGCCGGCCGGGGTCAGCCGGTCGATGAAGCCCAGCCGCTTGGCAGCCCAGATGACGGTCTGGTCGAACCAGGTCGGCAACGGTGAATCGAGCATGACCACGCCGTGGTAAAGCTCGGGCCGCAGCAGCGCGGCGCGGTAGTGCAGCATGCCGCCGAACGAGTGCCCGACCCCCCACACCGGTTCGCGCAGGCCTTCGAGCTGCTCGAACAGCTCGTCGAGCAGGTTGTTCCAGTTATCGTCCACCGGGAAACGCGGATCATGTCCGTGCCGATCCATGTGCGCGACCCGGTATTCCGGCGCAAGGGCCTCGAACAGCTTGCGATAGGTCGCCGAGGGGAAGCCGTTGGCATGAGCGAAAAAGATAGGTTGCGACATGAACTGAAGGTGCCGGACAGACTGAGCCCTCATTGTCTGGCAGCCCTCGGCAGGCGGCAATCGCCATAGCCCTGCCGAATGAAGGGCATTCAGGCCAATCAGCAGGCCGCATTGTCCGGCCCGCCGGCGATCAGCTCGGTAATCGGCCCTTGTCCAGCGGCACGATTGCAACGGTCAGCCGGGAAATGCAGCTCGGCTTGCCGTCCTCGCCGCTCAGGCGAATGTCCCATACATGGGTCGAACGCCCCAGATGCACCGGCCGGCATACCCCGGTCACCCGTCCACTGCGCAGGCCACGCAGGTGATTGGCATTGACCTCGAGCCCCACGCAATAGAACTTGCTGGTGTCGATGCAGTGATAGCTGGCCATGGAACCCAGGGTCTCGGCCAGCACCACGGAGGCGCCGCCATGCAGCAGGCCATACGGCTGATGGGTGCGAGCATCGACCGGCATGCTTGCGGTGATGGACGAGTCATCGAAGGACTCGAAGCGGATATCCAGCAGATCGGTGATGGTGTTCTTGCGAGTGCTGTGAAGCTCTTCCAGGTCGGGCTGACGGTGCCAGATGCTCAAGGCGCATACTCCTGAGGGCTATTGTTGTTCTGGGATGCCGCTGTGACCACGCATGACCAAGCGGACCCGACCAACCCTAACCAACATGGTGCAAGGACGCCAGCTGCATCAGCCCGCCCGCGATGGCTTCCCCTTCGAGTTCGGCGAGCGACGCCGTCGCCATCGGCAGCGGCTCGGAATGACTGCCGTTGACCAGCCAACCGGCCAGGTTGCCGACGAAAGGCTGGTGCGTGACCAGGAGCAGATCGCTCTCGCCGCGCAGATCGAGCGCTCGCAGGGCCTCTTCGAGATCCGACTCGGGCGTGGCCCAGTCCACGGTTTCCCGCCGGCCGCTGAAACCCAGTGCCTTGCAGACCTCATCCGCGGTCTGCTGTGCACGCTGGTAGGGGCTGACCAGCACTACCTGCAGCGGCTTGCCGCGCAGAAAAGTGGCGCTGCGGCGCACGTCACGCCGGCCTCCCTCGGTCAGGTTGCGCTCGGCATCCGTACGTGCGCGTGGTTCGGCCTCGCCATGACGCAGCAACCAGAGCCTCATGCCGTAGGGCCTTGTTGAGAGTCATTCGATTCACTGGGCGCAGCCGGCGGCACCGGCGTGACCAGTTCCACATCCGCTGGGCGTGGTGTGGGCCAATCCGACAACGGCCAGGGCTTGCGCTCGGTATTGAAGGTGGCGAAACGACCGATCTGCGCAATGTACTGGCTCAGACTGTCGCCGAAGCCCTGCAGGCTGGAGTCGGCGTTCCCCTTGACCAGGCGCATCACCAGCTGCAGCACCACGACCACCAGCAGCGCCAACTCGGCCAGTTGCCAGACGAAGAAGAAGATCAGCATCCAGACGGCCCGCAGAATCAGCGATTCGCGCTCCGTAGCCTGATTCGATTGGTTCATGGACATAGCCTCGGCTCAGAATCCGTCGGTTGAAATGAAATCCACATCGGTCTTGGGTTCGCCACGCATCAGCACGCCAATGATCTGATCGAGCGTACGCCCCTCGAACAGGATGGCATGCAGGCCGGCGACCAGTGGCATATAGACCTGCAGTTCCTCGGCCTTGCACTTGAGCACCTTGATGGTGTTCACGCCTTCGGCAACCTCGCCCAGCCGTGAAACCGCCTCGTCGAGACTGAGCCCCTCGCCAAGCGCATAGCCGACCTGGAAGTTGCGACTCTTCGACGAGGTGCAGGTGACGATCAGATCGCCGACCCCGGCGAGGCCGAGAAAGGTCATGGGGTTGGCGCCGAGCTTTACGGCGAATCGCGTCATCTCCGCCAGCGCCCGGGTGATCAGCATGCTGCGCGTGTTCTCGCCCATGCCCAGCGCCGCCGCCATGCCCGCCATGATCGCGTAGACATTCTTCAGTGCGCCGCCCAGCTCGACACCGAAACGGTCGGAGCTGGCATACACACGAAAGGTTCGCCCATGCAGCACCTTCTGCACATGGCGGCACAAGGCCTCGTCCTGACTGGCGACCACCGTCGCGGTCAGCGCGTGCTCGGCGACTTCGCGCGCCAGGTTCGGCCCGGAGAGCACACCGATGCGCGCCTGGGGCGCGATCTGCTCGAGGATCTGACTCATCAGCATGAAACTCTCGGCCTCGATGCCCTTGGTGGTGCTGACCAGCATCTTGCCCCCCAACTGCGTCGCGAACGGCTGCAGCGCCTGGCGCAACGCGCTGGACGGCAGCGCGACGAAGACCAACTCGCACGCATCGAGAGTGGAAGACAGATCGGTGGTCGGCTCCACCAGCGGAAGGATCTCGACACCTTTGAGGTAGCGCGGGTTCTGCCTCAGGGTACGGATGCTTTCGGCCTGTTCGGCATCGCGCATCCAGAGCAGGACGTGGTGACCGTTTTCGGCCAGCAGATTGGCAATCGCGGTACCGAAACTGCCGCCGCCGAGTACCGCAATGGGTTGCTGTCGTGTCATGAGGGTTCCGTCGTGGGCCATCCGAAATGGCAGTGCGAGGCATTATACGTTTCGCGTCCGCAGCGAACAGCGCAACAGCAAGCCCCTGTGAAATCATCCGGTTACAGTTGCATCCGGCGTCGGCGGACACGCCTGGAAAACGATTCACCCGGGCCATGCAACCGTCACTGCAACGATTGTCTATAGAGGACAAGCTGTCGCAAGGTCCTCGTTAGCCTTTCAGGAGTGTTAAAGTAGCCGCCCGATTCTGTCTTTGCGTCCTTCAGCCGCAGGTACGGGTGAATGGCGTCGCTGTTGTCAGGCTGTGACTTTAGCCACAACGCGACAGTCTATGACTAGTCTTGATGATCAGGCCTCGAACTCGGGCCCGGTATGTAAGCAGCAAAGCCCTTCGCGGGGCCCATTGAGGAATACGCATGACCAAACAACACGCCTTTACTCGGGAAGACCTGCTTCGTTGCAGCCGCGGCGAACTCTTCGGTCCCGGTAATGCGCAACTGCCCGCGCCGAACATGCTGATGGTCGATCGTATCGTTCACATCAGTGAAGTGGGCGGCAAGTATGGCAAGGGCGAGCTGGTCGCCGAGCTGGATATCAACCCTGATCTCTGGTTCTTCGCTTGCCACTTCGAAGGCGATCCGGTCATGCCCGGCTGCCTCGGTCTCGATGCCATGTGGCAGCTGCTCGGCTTCTACCTCGGCTGGCAGGGCAACCCTGGCCGCGGGCGTGCACTGGGTTCCGGCGAAGTCAAGTTCTTCGGCCAGGTGCTGCCGACCGCCAAGAAGGTCACCTACAACATCCATATCAAGCGCACCATCAACCGCTCGCTGATCCTCGGCATCGCCGATGGCACGGTCAGCGTTGATGGCCGCGAGATCTACAGTGCCGAAGGCTTGCGCGTCGGCCTGTTCACCTCTACCGACAGCTTTTGAAGGACATCCGCATGCGTCGCGTCGTGATCACTGGCCTGGGTATCGTTTCCTGCCTGGGCAATGACAAAGAGACCGTCTCCGGCAACCTGCGCGCCGGCCGCCCCGGCATTCGCTTCAACCAGTCCTATGCGGACATGGGGCTGCGCAGCCAGGTCTCGGGCTCCGTCAACCTGAACCTCGAAGAGCTGATCGACCGCAAGGTCCTGCGCTTCATGGGTGACGCCGCCGCCTACGCCTACCTGGCGATGGAGCAGGCCGTGAAGGACGCCGGTTTCAGCCTGGATGACATTTCCAATCCGCGTATCGGCCTGGTGGCCGGCTCGGGTGGTGCATCGACCATCAATCAGATGGAAGCCATCGACATCCTGCGCGACAAGGGCGTCAAGCGCATCGGCCCATACCGCGTTCCGCGCACCATGAGCAGTACCGTCTCGGCCTGCCTCGCGACCCCGTTCCGCATCAAGGGCATCAACTACTCCATCGCCTCGGCTTGCGCCACCAGCGCACATTGCATCGGCCATGCGATGGAGCAGATCCAGATGGGCAAGCAGGACGTCGTCTTCGCCGGTGGCGGTGAAGAGGAACACTGGAGCCAGAGCTGCCTGTTCGACGCCATGGGCGCCCTGTCCAGCCAGTACAACGAAACTCCGGAAAAGGCCTCCCGCGCCTACGATGCCAAGCGTGACGGTTTCGTCATCGCCGGCGGTGGCGGCATGGTCGTGGTCGAAGAGCTGGAGCACGCCCTCAAGCGCGGCGCCAAGATCTACGCGGAAATCGTCGGTTATGGCGCTACATCCGATGGCTACGACATGGTCGCCCCGAGCGGCGAAGGCGCCCTGCGCTGCATGCAGCAGGCGATGTCCACCGTCGAAGGCTCGATCGACTACCTGAACACCCATGGCACGTCCACCCCGGTGGGCGATGTGGCCGAGATCAAGGCCGTGCGCAACATGTTCGGCGACAAGATCCCGACCATCAGCTCGACCAAGAGCCTGTCCGGCCATTCGCTGGGCGCTGCCGGTGTCCACGAGGCGATCTACTCGATGCTGATGATGGAAGGCAACTTCATCGCAGCCTCGGCCAACATCGACGAGCTGGACCCGGAAGTCGCGGACATGCCGATCCTGCGGGAAACCCGTGAGAACGCTCAGATCGACACGATCATGAGCAACAGCTTCGGCTTCGGCGGCACCAACGCCACGCTGGTACTGCGCCGCTACAAGGCCTGATCCAGCAAGCGACACACGAGAACGGCGCCCTAGGGCGCCGTTCTTGTTTCCGTTATCGGTTGATTCAAACGCGCCGCTCGGCACCCTCGTCGATATCGCCATGGGCGATACAGGACGCTGCGGTGAAGAGCACGTCAGTCGAGGAATTCAGCGCCGTCTCGGCCGAGTCCTGCACCACGCCGATGATGAAGCCGACCGCCACCATCTGCATCGCCAGGTCGTTGGAGATGCCAAACAGACTGCAGGCCAGCGGAATCAGCAGTAGCGAACCACCGGCCACACCCGAGGCACCGCAAGCGCAGACCGCCGCCAGCAGGCTCAGCAACACCGCAGTGGCCACATCCACCTGGATGCCAAGCGTATTGACCGCAGCCAGGGTCAGCACCGTGATGGTGATCGCCGCACCGCCCATGTTGATGGTCGCGCCCAGCGGGATGGAAACCGAGTAGGTGTCCTTGTGCAGCCCGAGACGCTGACACAGCTGCATGTTCACCGGGATGTTGGCGGCCGAACTGCGGGTGAAGAAGGCCGTTATGCCGCTCTCGCGCAAGCAGGTGAACACCAGCGGATAGGGATTGCGGCGAATCTGCCAGAACACGATCAGCGGGTTCATCACCAGCGCCATGAACAGCATGGCGCCCACCAATACCAGCAGCAGCCGCGCATAGCCGAGCAGTACATCGAAACCGGAATCGGCCAGGGTGCCAGCCACCAGACCGAACACGCCGAGCGGCGCGAAGCGGATCACCACCTTGACGATCAGCGTGACGCCATCGGACAGATCGCCGATCAGCCGGCGCGTGCTGTCCTGTGCATGGCGGAAGGCGAAGCCGAGACCGATTGCCCATGCCAGGATGCCGATGAAGTTGCCATTGAGCAGCGCACGCACCGGGTTGTCGGCGATGTTGAACAGCAGCGTCTGCAGTACCGCCCCGACACCGGACGGCGGCGTTACATCGGCCGCCCCGCTCACCAGCGTCAGCGATGTGGGGAACATGAAGCTCGCCAGCACAGCGACGGCCGCGGCGCTCAAGGTGCCCACCGCGTAAAGCAGAATGATCGGCCGAATATGCGTGGGTTGCCCGCGCTTGTGGTTGGCCAGCGATGACGTCACCAGCACGAACACCAGAACCGGCGCAACCGCCTTGAGGGCTTGCACGAACAGGTCCCCCAGCAGCGCCACCGACTTGGCAGCCGCAGGCAGGAACAGCGCCAGCAGCGCGCCGGCCAGCAGGCCAACCACGATCTGGGCGACCAGGCTGGTGCGATTGATGAAGCGGAAAATTCGAGGCAGATCGGACATGGGCACATCTCGCAGCTGGGAAGAACGGCCCCGACTCAGCCCGTTCCTGCTGTGGAAAAACGCGGGATAGTACGCCGCTCGCCCGCCCGCGCCCAGCGTTGTGCTGTCACGGGAGGGCGAAAAATGCCCATATGAGCTGTCGTTGGGTGAGGCGTCTGACGAAGCCTCACCCATGGCTCAGACCTGGAAGCGCGCCACCAGGTTGTTCAGGTCGATCGCCAGGCGCGCCAGCTCCTGGCTGGCAGCGCTGGTCTGGTTGGCGCCCGCGGAAGACTGCAGCGACAGGTCACGAATGTTGACCAGATTTCGGTCGACCTCGCGCGCCACCTGGGCCTGTTCTTCCGAAGCACTGGCAATCACCAGGTTGCGCTCGCTGATCTGGCTGATCGCACTGGCGATGCCATCGAGCGCTTCCCCGGCGGCGCGCGCCAGATCCAGCGTGGTTCTGGCGCGCTCGTTGCTCAACTGCATGGCGTGCACCGCCTTGTCGGTTCCCTGGTGCACATCGCCGATCATCTGTTCGATCTCCTGGGTCGACTGCTGGGTGCGATGGGCCAGTGCACGCACCTCGTCGGCCACTACGGCGAAACCACGGCCCGCATCCCCTGCCCGTGCCGCCTCGATGGCCGCGTTGAGCGCCAGCAGGTTGGTCTGCTCGGCGATCGAGCGAATCACATCCAGCACCTTGCTGATGTCACGCACCTGACCCGCCAGACGCTCCACTTCGGTAGCCGTTTGCGTGACGTCGTTCGCCAGCACACCGATCGACTCTACCGTACGGATGACCTGCTGGCGGCCATGCTGTGCCGTCTCATCGGACTCGCGCGACGCTTCGGATGTCGCCACGGCGTTGCGCGCCACTTCGTCCACCGCAGTGGTCATCTCGTTGACCGCCGTTGCAGCCTGCTCGATCTCATGATTCTGCTGGTGGAGGCCGCGAGTGGAGTCTTCGGTGACGACATTGAGCTCCTCCGCCGCCGAAGCCAGCTGATTGGACGAATGCGAGATGCCCTGAATGGTGTCCCGCAGACTGCGCTGCATGGCCTGAAGCGCAATCAGGAGGCGTGCCGGCTCGTCATTGCCGACAACTTTTATGCTGCGGGTCAGATCACCGCCGGCAATCACCTCGGCGACACCTACGGCCTCAGCCAACGGCTGCACGATGCTGCGGGTCAGCAGCGTCGCCAGCGCGATCGTGGCGATAAACGCGACCACCATTGCAATCACGACACCCTCGAAGGCGTTGCTTGCCACCTCGAGGGCGTGGTCGCTGGCTGCATCGGCCGCCTTGCGATTGAGATCGATGAGATTGGCGATCGCCTGGGAGGTGCTGCGCGCGTGCTCGTTCAGCTCACCCCTGGTCAGCTCGATTGCCTCATCCACACGATCCTGCAGCGCGAGCTCGACGATCTTTCGCTGGAAGCTCTCATAACGGCTCAGCGCCTGGTCGAACGAGGCAAGCAGCGCCTTGCCCTCCGCGTCCTGGATCAGCCGATCCAGATCCTGCCGCTCCTGCGCCAGGGTCTTGCGCAGACCATCGAGGGTGTCCGCTCCGCGGCGTCGCTCTTCAAGCTGGCTGATCAGCAGGAGTAGGGTGCCGGCGCGGATCATCAGAAACTCCTGATTGACCTGACCGAGCAGCTGAATGGTAGGCAACAGCCGCTGGTCAATTTCCTCCGCCTCGCCTTCCATGGCCGAGATGCGCGTCAACGCGAAAACGCCAAGCGCGAAGACTATCAACGCCACAAAGCCGAAGCCCAATCCAGCCCTCAGGGCTATTTTCATTTGTCTGAACATAACGACGACCTCACGTGACTACGGGATATAACCGCATATCGGATAAGGTCTATCGTTACTTGACACCCGGCATGAAAATATGTTTTCGGAACTGAGAATCGAACTCCTTTAGGTTCGCTTAAACCTGAAAACGCTGCACCACCTCATTCAGCCCAATCGCCAACCTCGCCAGTTCCTGACTCGCTGCGCTGGTCTGGTTGGCGCCCGCCGACGATTGCAGCGACAGGTCACGGATGTTGACCAGATTGCGGTCCACCTCGCGGGCAACCTGAGCCTGCTCTTCCGAAGCACTGGCAATAACCAGGTTGCGCTCGCTGATCTGACTGATCGCGGCCGTGATGCCGTCCAGCGCTTCACCTGCGGCGCGTGCCATTTCCAGCGTGGTACGGGCCCGCTCATTACTGACATGCATGGCACTCACCGCCTTGTCGGTACCCTGGTGCACGCTGCCGATCATCTGTTCGATTTCGGCTGTGGACTGCTGAGTGCGATGCGCCAGGGCGCGCACTTCGTCCGCGACCACCGCGAAACCACGCCCGGCGTCGCCGGCGCGCGCGGCCTCGATCGCCGCATTCAATGCCAGCAGATTGGTTTGTTCGGCAATGGAACGAATCACCTCCAGCACCTTGCTGATGTCGCGCACCTGTCCGGCGAGATGCTCCACTTCTCCAGCGGTGTTGGTCACGTCGCTGGCCAGCAGGTTGATCGATTCCACCGTCTGCAGAACCTGCTTGCGCCCGCGCTGCGCCGTGTCGTTCGACTCCTGCGAGGCTTCGGAGGTAGCCACCGCGTTACGCGCCACTTCATCCACTGCCGCGGTCATCTGATTGACAGCTGCTGCGGCCTGTTCGATTTCATGGTTCTGCTGATGCAGGCCACGCGTCGAATCTTCGGTAACGGCGTTGAGCTCCTCAGCCGCCGAAGCGAGCTGATTGGATGACTCGGCGATGCCCTGGATGGTCCCCCGCAGATTGTTTTGCATGGCCTTGAGCGATGCCAGCAAACGAGCTGGCTCATCGTTGCCATTCACCGCGAAATCGCCGGTCAGGTCGCCATTGGCAATACGCTCTGCAACCGAAACCGCTTGTCCCAGCGGGCCCACGACGCTACGGGTGAACATCCAGGCGAGCATGACCGTAACCACGGCGGCAAAGATCAGCGTGGCCACAACCCAACCGAAACCGGTGTCGTACTGAATGGACGCCCGCTCAGCTGCCTGCCCGGCCTCTTCATTGTTTATCCGCTGCAGCTCGTTCAGCGCGGCCGTGAGGTTATCGGCATGCTCATTGATCGCGCCGTTGATGAGCGCGATAGCCTGATCATGTTCGCCCCGCTGTACTTGGTCGACGATGCGCTGCTGCAACGGCAGGTACTGGTCGAAGGCCTGCTTGAACCGTTGATACGCGGACTTTTCTTCCGCCGTCGTCAACAGCTTGACGTACTGCGCATCGCGCTCCGCTACCTCGCCGCGCAGCTGTGCCAAGCGTTGAGCAGTGCTCTGCACGACCTGCACGTCTTCGGCGATGGTCATGCGCAAGGTGAGCGCCCGAATACGCATCACCGTCATGTTGAGCTCGCTGATGGCCATGATGCTCGGCAGCCAGTTCTCGTCGACCTCCCTGCTTTCCTTGCGCATATTCGCCATCTGGTTCAATGCGAACAGGCCGAGGAACAGAACCAGTAATCCGATCAAACCGAAGCCGAGGGCGGAACGTTTGCCGATTGTGAGATTGCGGATGGACATGGGGCTACTTTCTCCATGAATTGAAACGACGTCACAAACCGTGACCTGCTTCATTTATCGGAGACAGAACCGCACTCTTGACTTTTTGACGTCAAATTAATGGATTAGGGCGACTGACGGTCCTGAAGGCCACTACGTCCAAACGATATCGCCATCATCTCGAGCGGACTTGAAACGTCCGTTCGGCCAATTTCCGATCACCCTGAAAGACCATCAGCCGCCACTCGCCCGGCACCACCTCGTGCACCTCGGTAAACTCGAAGGCCATCACGTCGGTTTCGGCATCGGGCACCAGGCTCTGCACCACCTCGAACTTGTCGTGACGCTTGCCATCAGGCGTCACCACCCCCGGCGTCAGGTACAGCAGAGTCAGCGGTGTATCCCCCTCACGCTTGCCAGAGAGGCGATAGCGCAACCCGAACTTGCTGCCGAGCTTGGCTGGCACCTCAATGGTCTGACGAATCGGCTGGTCGCGGCGGCTCAGCACACGCTCGCCCGGCTGGAAGTCGTCCTTGGACGTTTCGAAGATGCCGTACTCCACCGGCCCCACCACTTCAACCTGCGCCTGCGCAGGAATACCTACCACTAACAACGTGGCAACCAACGACCAACGAGCGAACGACATGACCTGCTCCTTCCAATGTGCGGAGCCGGCAGGTTATGACGTCGCGATTACAGCCTCATGACGCTCAGCGCAGCTCGTCCTGGCGTTTTTGCGGCAACAACGCGAGGAAGTTGTCACGCGCCACACCCCGCGCCACCGCTTCGGGCAAGGCATCGAGAAAAGGGGCAAACGCATTCATGCCTGTGGCCAGATTCTCGAAATGGCCCACTACGTCGGAGCCGATCACGAAACGCGTCGGATGCCGCGTCACCAGCTCCACCCACTTCGGATCAGGTTTGTCCCCTTCGCCCAGCAGGTAAGGCTTGAGCATCGTCCAGGACAGATCGATGTACAGGTTGGGGTAGTCGTCCAGTAGGCGACTGACCGTTTCATGGAGAAATTCCAGCTTCTCCTGATGCCGGTGCAGCTCCATGCTGGTGCCGGCATGTGCCCAGATGAACCGCGTGTGCGGATGGTT
Organism: Stutzerimonas stutzeri; assembly: GCF_000219605.1. Classification (NCBI taxonomy): domain Bacteria; kingdom Pseudomonadati; phylum Pseudomonadota; class Gammaproteobacteria; order Pseudomonadales; family Pseudomonadaceae; genus Stutzerimonas; species Stutzerimonas stutzeri. The sequence continues at coordinate 1,876,757 of NC_015740.1, read as the reverse complement.
GCGCAGCGGTTCCTCCAGCTCGACCAGATACAGCGGATTGCGCTCGCGCTTGGAGGTGATGTTCGAGTGCAGCATCACCGGCAGGTCGAACTCGGCAGCCAGGTGGTAGACCCGGGCCAGCGCCTCATTGTTGGCGCGCGGCGTGTCGCCTTCGGTCAGGGCCGTTACATCGTCATGGCGGGTGAAGATCTCCCCCAGCCCCTGCCATAGCCCGGGATGCAACTCAAGCATGCGACGGATATGGGCATCGGCGTTCTTGTCGTTGGGATTGAAGCCGGAGAGAAACGGATGAAACCGCTTGCGCTGCTCTTCGTCGAGTTCCTCCAGCGCCGCAGCCACCAGCACATCGGTGGCGCTGTACCAGTACACCGGCGCGTCATCGCCTGCGTAATAGCGTGGACGCTTGGGTTCGTTCTCGTGCCATTTCTTTGCGACCGGAATGCCGCTGATCATCACATGATCGATGCGTCCTGCATCCATTGCCTCGAGCAGCTTCTGCATGCCGTCGGTTTCCTGGAAGAAGTCCACATAGTGCAGGTGTGCATCGCTATACCGGTACTCCCGCTCCTCGGCCGCGGTGAATGGGGCCAACAGGCAGATGGAAAGCGCGCAAAAGATTCTCTGGATGTACAAAGCTCGGTCCTCCTGACAGCCAGCGAGTAGACCGCCAGCACGCATGAGCGTTCAGCTTGCGGGGCCACGAGCCCGCATCACGCATACCCCCCACCGTATTTGACCAGAATCAACGTGGCCTCCCCGCTGCGCTCCTAATATCCGGTCAGATCGATGCCATTCGCCGCATCGTTGTTCGAATCAGCAAAAGGAACTCAGCGCATGGCCATGAAAACCACCAGTGCCCGTGGACAGATGAATGCCGGCATGGCGATCGAAGTCGAGTGCGGCAACCACCGCCTGATCATGGACCAGCCCAGAAACGCCGCCGGCCAGGATCTAGGCCCCACTCCGCTGGAAGCCATCCTGGCTGCGGTAGCAGGATGCTTCGGCACTATTGGCCGCTTTATCGCGCACCAGCAAAAAATCGAACTGCGTGGCATGCGCTTCGAGATCGAGGCCGACTACGATCCGTCGGGCCTGCTGGGGCGCGACCCGAGCATGCGCCCCGGTTTTCAGGAGTTGCGGGTGAAGGTGGAAATCGATGCTGATCTCGACCGCGCCGGCAAGCAGGCGTTACTGGAGTTGATCGAAAAACGCTGTCCGGTGGCCGACAACCTCACTCACGGCACTCGACTGGTCAGCATGTTGCTCTGAGAAGGGCTCGTAAACGCAAACGGCCCGTCAGTGACGGGCCGTTTTGTTTACTGCGTCTGCCGATCAGGCCGAGAGCTCGACCAGCAGCTTGTTCAAGCGCTGCACGTAAGCCGCCGGGTCCTTGAGACTGTCACCGGCAGCCAGCGCGGCCTGGTCGAACAGGATGTGTGAAAGATCGGCGAAGCGATCCTCGTCCGGTTCGGCGTCAAGCTTCTCGATCAGCGGATGCTGCGGATTGATCTCGAAGATCGGCTTGGACTCCGGCACCTTCTGCCCGCTCGCCTCCAGAATCTGGCGCATCTGCAGCCCGAGATCCTGCTCGCCAATGGCAAGAATGGCCGGCGAGTCGGTGAGGCGGTGGGATACCCGCACCTCGGCCACCTCTTCGCCCAACGCCCCCTTAAGACGCTCGATCAGCCCTTCCTTGGCCTTGGCGATCTCTTCCTGGGCCTTCTTGTCCTCCTCCGAATCCAGCTTGCCCAGATCCAGATCGCCGCGCGCCACGTCAACGAATTGCTTGCCATCGAACTCGGTGAGATAGCTCATCAGCCACTCATCGATGCGGTCGGTGAGCAGCAGCACTTCGATGCCCTTCTTGCGGAAGACCTCCAGGTGCGGGCTGTTCTTGACCTGTGCATAGCTCTCGCCGGTCAGGTAGTAGATCTTGTCCTGACCTTCCTTCATGCGGCCAAGGTAGTCGGCCAACGACACGGACTGCTCGCCCGATGTGTCGCTGGTAGAGGCGAAACGCAACAGACCGGCGATCTTCTCCTTGTTGGCGAAGTCTTCTGCCGGGCCTTCCTTGAGCACCTGGCCGAACTGCGACCAGAACTTCTTGTAGTCCTCCGGCTTGTCCTTGGCCAGTTTTTCCAGCATGTCCAGCACGCGCTTGGTCAGCGCCGACTTCATCGAGTCGATTACCGGATCCTTTTGCAGGATCTCGCGCGAAACGTTGAGCGACAGGTCATTGGAGTCCACCACACCCTTGATGAAACGCAGGTACAGCGGCAGGAACTCGTCGGCCTGATCCATGATGAACACGCGCTGAACGTAGAGCTTGAGGCCCTTGGGCGCTTCGCGATGGTACAGATCGAACGGCGCGCGACCCGGCACGTAGAGCAGCGAGGTGTACTCCAGCTTGCCCTCGACCTTGTTGTGGCTCCAGGACAGCGGGTTGTCGAAGTCGTGAGCGACGTGCTTGTAGAACTCCTGATATTCCTCGTCCTTCACTTCGCTGCGCGGACGGGTCCAGAGGGCACTGGCACGGTTGACGGTTTCCCACTCGACCTCGGCAGGCTTGTCCTTCTCTTCACCGTAGTGCTCCTTCGGCAACTCGATGGGCAGGGCAATGTGGTCGGAGTACTTCTTGACGATATTGCGCAGACGCCAGCCATCGGCGAATTCTTCCTCGTCCTTCTTCAGATGCAGGACGATGCGGGTACCGCGCTCGGCCTTTTCGATGGTCGCGACTTCGAATTCGCCCTCGCCCTTCGACGACCAGTGCACGCCTTCGCTGGCCGGGGTACCGGCGCGGCGGCTGTAGACGTCGACCTTGTCGGCGACGATAAACGCCGAATAGAAGCCCACGCCGAACTGGCCGATCAGGTGCGAATCCTTTTTCTGGTCGCCTGAAAGGTTCTTCAGGAAATCCGCGGTGCCGGATTTGGCGATGGTGCCGAGGTGGGCGATCACGTCCTCGCGGCTCATGCCGATGCCGTTGTCTTCGAGGGTTACGGTCTTGGCGTCCTTGTCGAAGGACAGGCGAATCTTCAGATCGGCGCCACCTTCGAGCAGCTCCGGCTTGGCCAGCGCCTCGAAGCGCAGCTTGTCGGCGGCGTCGGAAGCGTTGGAAATCAGTTCGCGAAGGAAGATTTCCTTGTTCGAATACAGCGAATGGATCATCAGGTGAAGCAGCTGCTTCACTTCGGTCTGGAAGCCCAGGGTTTCTTTTTGAGTTTCCACACTCATCGTCTACGAACTCCACGTCATCTATAGGGCACGGACCGCGGCTGCGGCGATGTCTGGCAGATGGGGACGGGACGACGAATTTCAAGGGCGGCCGACGCGACTTGGCGCCGGCCGACCCGCATCAGGGCTCGATCAGTTCCAGCAGGACGATCTCGCCGGGCGCCAGATTGTAGGTCGCCTCGCCAGGCCCGCGAATGATCCGTCGGATGACGAGATTGCCATCGCCGTCCAGCCCGGCGAAGCGCCCTTCGGCAATGCCACCACGCTCGGTATGGGCACGCATCAGCCGGTGCTGGTAGCGCCCCGGATTGCGCAGCACCTGCTCCATGGAAAAATACAGACGCCCATCGACCTTGCGCGGTGCGGCGGGCACAGCGCCGACGGGTTCCTCCGCCTTGCTTGCCGGCACGGAGGCTGCCTTCTCTACCGCCAGAGGCGGATAGTCATCCCCCTTCACATGCCAGCCCTGCTCGTTCTTGCCCAGACGCAGCGTAAACGCCTGCGGCTCCCCCTTCACCTGCGCCTGCGCCTCCAGCTGCAACTCATCGGCGGGCAATGTCAGCGAAGGCAAGGCCTGCAGCACGACATCGCGGCTTGCGTGGCGGCGCTGCAGATAGTCTTCGACGACGTAAGCGATGGTGTCGCGCGAGTCGTGACGGCGATCGACCTGACCGTCGCGATAACGCAGGCGGTCTGTATACAGCTCGACAACGCCAGTGAGACTGGTGTCGTACTGCGGCGGCAAGACCAGATGGAAGTCGCCTTTCAGCCGATTCGGCGCTACCGGCTGCAGGTCAAGATGCAGGGTGTAGCCGCGATCAAGACGTCGCGTCTCGGGCAGCTCCTCATCCTGCCCCAACCAGGCGATCTCCACTTCCGGCAGGTCGCCGCTGTCATCCGGCAGGACATCTACACGCACCGCCCCGTCTACGGGTTGGTGCAGACGGATGGTGACTTCTTGGCGAGCAAAAAATCCCTGCCCTGCACGCAAGCTCAGCACGCCATTGATCAGCTCCCCTTGCTGCGGCACGAACCGGCGGTCGTTCAACTGCCCCCGCATGCCCATCTCCAGCTCGGGCTGCGACTGGGCGGGCAGCCAGCCCAGGCTGAATATGGCAGTCAGCCGCTCGGAATCGCGGCTGGCCAGCAAAGACAGCCCGACCACTAGGGGAATGATGCCGAGACAGGAAAGCACCACGGCCTTGCGTGCCACACGCCAATGGCTGAACGCGAAAGCCAGCGTCATCGGCGGCAGCAAGCTGCCCAGCCCCCACAGCAGGCTGGTCGTGAATGCCTGGCTGATCAGCCAGACGAAACCGGCGAGCATCAGTAACAGGCCGCCGAGTATCAACAGTGCTTCCATTCGAGTTCCTTCACGCAATCGCAGGGGGTAACAGCGCACACCGCAGCGCCGCTACCCGTCGATGCGTCAGGGCTCGTCGATCTTGAAGTGGCAGCGGGCGGTGGCGATGGGTTCGGCCTGATGGGTCTGCCAGGCGGTGATCGCGACATTGGCGACCCTGCGGCCCTGGCGCCAGACCTGGCAGGCAGCGAAGGTGTCACGATAGTGACCGGCACGCAGATAATCTATCGAGAAGTCGATGATTTTGGGCAAATGTGGTGCCCCCATGAACATCAGCAGATGCAGCATTGCCGCATGCTCCATAAAGCCCGCGATGACGCCGCCATGGATGGCCGGCAGCGGGTTGCCGATGTTGTCTTCGTTCTGCGGCAGACGGAACACCATCTCGTCGCCAAGCCGCAGGCATTCGATCCCGATCAGCCGGGCATAGGGAACCAGCTTGATCAGCGAATCGTAATCGTTGTTGGCATGAGCGCTCTGCACCAGCGCGTTGAGATTGAGCTCGCTCATGCTGCACCGCCTTTGCCGAACGGGCCCTGAGCCGCCTTGCCCATGCGCATGAAGGTGCCCACGGCATGTGCGATCGGCTCGTTGATATCTCGCTGATAGGCCACGCCACGGGTGAAGATCACCGTTGGTGTGACGCGGTAGCACTCGGCAAAGCCGAAGATGTCGTGACCGGGCTCGGCGGGATGCATGTAGTCGATGCGCAGATCGAGCGTCGGACACACCTCCAGCTCTGGCAATGCACAGGCCGTGGAGATTCCGCAGGTGGTGTCCATCAGGGTGGTGATGGCGCCGCCGTGGACGCCGCCGGTCTCGGGGTTGCCGACTATCTTTTCGCTGTACGGCAGGCGCAAGGTCAGCCCCCGGCGATCGGCATGCTCAACGCTCAGCCCGAGCACCTGACAGTGCCGCAGAAAAGACAGAAAGCGCTGCGTGCGCTCGAGTATCTGGCTATCGCTCATTCGAACTCTCGGATGTGGGTCGGGCCGCGCATGATACCGTCTCGCCAGCAGCGCGCCCTATTCCTTGGGCGATTCGGTCGGCGAAGTTGGCGTGAATACCATCACCTCGAGCACGTCGGAATGGAACTCCCGGCGATAGAGGATGAGCACCACGCCAGCGGTGACAAGCATGAAGAACCACGGATGGATAAACCAGGCCAGCGTCGCCATGCCGAAATAGTAGGCGCGCAAGCCGAAGTTGAACTGGTTGGCCGCCATGGAGATGACCCGTGCAGCCCGATCGGCGAAAGCTCTGCGCTCCTGATCGCTGACGTTGCGCTCCCCCACCATCGGAGCGGAGGCCACCAGCACGGCGGCGAAGTTGTACTGGCGCATGCACCAGCTGAAGGTGAAGAACGCATAGACGAAAACCACCGCGAGGCACAGCAGCTTGATCTCCGAAAGCCCGCGGCTGACAGGTTGCGCGAACGGCAGATCGGCCAGCAGCGAAACCGCGCGGTCGGACGCGCCCAGCGCAGTCAGGATGCCCGCGAGGATGATCAGCGTGCTGGAGGCGAAAAACGAGGCGTTGCGTTCCAGGTTACCAATGACATTGGCATCGGCGATGCGGTTCTCCCGCAACAGCAGGCGCTGCATCCAGTCTTGCCGATAAAGATGCATCACGCTCGCCAGGCAGGCGGTATCGCGCCCCCGCCAATCCGCATAGCGTGTATAGCCGACCCAGCAGAGGATGAACCACAGGACGGCGATCAGATGCGGCACGTGTGTATCGGATAACGTCATGGCGGGTCCTCGGAAAGGTCGTCAGATTATAGCCAGCCGCTTCCGAGGTCAGCGCCGCATCGTCGAGCGATGCGGCGCCTTGCTTGAGCTTACGCGCGGTGCTGCACCCGCTCGGCACGGCCGAGCAGACGATCGGTGACGACCGCCAGTACCAACAGCACCAGTACCGGAACCAACCAGCCCATGCTCTGATCCGCCAGCGGCAGCTGCGTGAACAGCGCCGGCACCCAGCTGCCGAGACCGGCCGCGGCGAGGCCATCGACAACGCCGAAAACCAGCGTCACCGCCATCACGGGCACGAAGACACGCGACGACGACAGCCAGAAGCGATCCAGCAGGCTCAGCGCTACCAGCACGATGGCCAGCGGGTACAGACCGACCAGCACCGGCACCGACACGCTGATCAGTTGCGTCAGCCCCTGGTTCGCCACCAGCAGGCTGAACAGCGCGAACACGATCACCACACTGCGATAGGAGACCGGCAGCAGCGCGCTGAAGAACTCGCCACAGGCGGTGGTCAGCCCCACGGCGGTGGTCAGGCACGCAAGGGTGATGACCACAGCCAGCAGCAGGCTGCCCGGCGTCCCGAAGGTGTGCTGCACATAGGTGGTCAGGATCTGCACGCCGTTCTCCGCTCCGCCGGCGATGCCCTGACTGGTGGCACCGAGATAGAACAGGGCCAGGTAGACCAGCGACAGGCCGATGGCGGCGATCACGCCGGCAATCATCGAGTAACGGGTCACCAGCGCCGGCTCGGTTACACCGCGATCACGAATGGCCGTGGCGATCACGATACCGAACACCAGAGCACCCAGCGTATCCATGGTCAGGTATCCCTCGAGGAAGCCCTTGATCAACGGCGCGCCACGATAGCTTTCGTTGACCGCTCCCACCTCGCCCGCCGGAGCGAAGATCGCAGCGCCACCGAGCACCAGCAAGGCCGCCAACAGCACCGGCGTGATGAACTTGCCGATGCGGTTGACCAACTGCCCCGGATTCAGCACCAGAAACAGCATGGCCGCGAAGAACACCAGCGTGTAGATGAACAGCGGCATGCCCGAGTTGCCACTGAACGGCGCGATACCCATCTCGAACGAAACGACTGCGGTGCGCGGTGTGGCGAACAGCGGACCGATCGCCAGGTACACCGCGACAGCCAGCACCGTACCGGCGAATTTGCCCAGAGGTGCGGTGAGTCGATCCATCCCGCCGCCAACGCGCGCCAGCGCAACCACGGTCAGCAGCGGTAACCCGACGCCCGTGAGGAGGAAGCCCAGCGCCGCGCGCCAGATGAACTCGCCCGCCGCCATGCCGGCGCTGGGCGGGAAGATGATATTGCCCGCACCGAGAAACAGCGCAAACGTCATGAAGCCGAGGGCAAGCAGGTCAAAACCTTTCAAACGATTCATGCAGGGAAAACTACCAGGGAGATAACGGCACAAATGACGCGACGCCCGCGCAGCCAAAGCGGCGGTTCAGCGATCAGACAGGCCTGATGATGGGATACGGGTTTCCTTCAGGGATAAGGGGAAACGTCACTCAGCCGGTTGGGCCGAACCTTCGATGCACGCCATCGCTCTTGTGGAGCGAAACACGTATGAATGAGTGGCAATGATGCCACGATGCAGCGCGAATGCCGATCAGAACGTCGGTATTCGCTGCGGAAGCCGGCGGCCAAAAGGTCGCAGCCGACCCATGAGAGCGCCCAAGGTGCGCCGCGCAAGCGGCCTGGGTAAGCCCAACGAAAAAGGCCCGGCTTTCGCCGGGCCTTTTTTCATCAGGCCTTCATTTGCCAGCCTGTGACTTCCGCCAGCGCCTTGCCGATATCGGCAAGCGAGCGCACGGTCTTCACGCCTGCGTCCTGCAGCGCGGCGAACTTCTCCTCCGCCGTGCCCTTGCCGCCGGAGATGATCGCACCGGCATGGCCCATACGCTTGCCGGCCGGAGCCGTAACGCCCGCGATATAGGAAACTACCGGCTTGGTCACGTTGGCCTTGATGAAGGCCGCCGCTTCTTCCTCGGCCGAACCGCCGATCTCGCCGATCATCACGATAGCCTCAGTCTGCGGATCGTCCTGGAACAACTTGAGGATATCGATGAAGGTCGAGCCCGGAATCGGATCGCCGCCAATGCCGACGCAGGTCGACTGGCCGAAACCGGCGTCGGTGGTCTGCTTCACGGCTTCGTAGGTCAGCGTGCCGGAGCGCGAGACGATACCGACCTTGCCGGGCATATGGATGTGCCCCGGCTGGATGCCGATCTTGCACTCACCGGGCGTGATCACGCCGGGGCAGTTCGGCCCGATCAGGCGCACACCGAGCTCGTCGCACTTGATCTTCACTTCCAGCATGTCCAGCGTTGGAATGCCCTCGGTGATGCAGACGATCAGCTTGATGCCCCCAAAGGCCGCTTCGAGGATGGAGTCCTTGCAAAACGGTGCCGGTACGTAGATGACCGACGCATCGGCTCCCGTCGCCTCGACCGCTTCGCGCACGGTGTTGAACACCGGCAGCCCGAGGTGCATCGTGCCACCCTTGCCGGGCGTTACACCACCGACCATCTTGGTACCGTAGGCAATTGCCTGCTCGGAATGGAAGGTGCCCTGCGAGCCGGTGAAGCCCTGACAGATGACCTTGGTGTCCTTGTTGATCAGTACGCTCATTACTTGCCCTCCGCGGCTTTGACAACCTGAATGGCCGCATCGGTCAGGCTGTTCGCACCGATGATGTTCAGACCGCTCTCACTCAGCATCTTGGCGCCCAGGTCGGCGTTGTTGCCTTCCAGCCGCACCACCACCGGCACCTTGACCCCCACTTCACGCACGGCACCGATGATGCCCTCGGCGATCATGTCGCAACGCACGATGCCACCGAAGATGTTCACCAGAACCGCAGCGACATTGCTGTCGGAGAGAATGATCTTGAACGCTTCGGTCACGCGCTCCTCGGTGGCGCCACCGCCCACGTCGAGGAAGTTCGCCGGCGCGCCGCCGTGCAGGTTGACGATGTCCATGGTGCCCATGGCCAGACCGGCACCGTTGACCATGCAACCGATGTTGCCGTCGAGCGCCACGTAATTCAGCTCCCACTTGGCAGCATGCGCCTCGCGCGGATCGTCCTGTGACGGGTCGGCCATGTCGCGCAGCTTCGGCTGGCGATAGATGGCGTTGCTGTCGATGTTGATCTTGGCGTCCAGGCAGTGCAGATTGCCGTCGGTCTTGATCACCAGCGGGTTCACTTCCAGCAGGGCCAGGTCATAGTCCTGGAACAGCTGGGCGAGGCCGACGAAGATGTGTACGAACTGCTTGACCTGGTCACCCTTGAGGCCCAACTGGAACGCCAGTTCGCGCGCCTGGAAGGGTTGCGCGCCTACCAGCGGATCGATGGTGGCCTTGAGGATCTTCTCGGGCGTGTCGTGAGCGACTTTTTCGATGTCCACGCCACCTTCGGTCGACGCCATGAAGACGATCCGGCGACTGGCGCGATCGACCACGGCGCCCAGGTAGAGCTCCTTGTCGATATCGGTGCACGCCTCGACCAGAATCTTGCTGACCGGCTGACCATTGGCATCGGTCTGGTAGGTCACCAGACGCTTGTCGAGCCACTGCTGGGCGAACGCCCGGGCCTCATCCTTGCTGCGAACCAGCTTTACGCCACCCGCCTTGCCACGTCCACCGGCATGCACTTGGGCCTTGACCACCCATTGTGTGCCGCCGATCTTGTCGCAGGCTTCCGCTGCTTCCTTCGGGCTATCTACCGCATAGCCTTTGGACACGGGCAGACCGTATTCAGCGAACAGTTGTTTACCTTGGTACTCGTGAAGATTCATGCTTTCTACCGTCTGTTTTGGTATTGGCGCATTTACGGCACGACGAACCGCCGTGCCTCCCTCACAAGTCGCTGAAAACTATCTGCGAATTCACGATACCTCTCAGCGACCTGCAATTCTTTCGAACCTGCAGTTTGCAAAGGGCCCGGCGTATCGCTGGATACGTCGGGCCCCGGGTACAGCGCTAAACCGATTAGCGCTTCTTGCGATTGGCGATGTGGATGGCGTGGCCATTCACTGCCAGGGCCGCTTCATGCAGCGCTTCGGACATGGTCGGATGCGAGAACACCATCATGCCCAGGTCTTCGGCACTGGTGCCGAACTCCATGCCGATGGCGCCCTGCTGAACCAGCTCGGCGGCGCTTGGGCCCATTACATGCACGCCCAACACGCGGTCGGTCTTGGCATCGGCGATGACCTTGACCAGGCCGGCGGTGTCGTTGGCAGCCATGGCACGGCCACTGGCCGCGAACGGGAAGGTGCCGACGTTGACTTCAACGCCTTCGGCCTTGAGCGCCTGCTCGGACTTGCCGACCCATGCGATTTCCGGGTGAGTGTAGATGACCGACGGAATCAGGTCATAGTTCATCTGGGTCTTGTGGCCAGCGATGCGCTCGGCAACCATCACGCCCTCTTCCGACGCTTTGTGCGCCAGCATGGCGCCGCGAACCACGTCACCGATGGCGTATACGCCCGGAACGCTGGTGGCGCAATAATCGTCGACGAAGATGAAACCACGCTCGTCCATATCGACGCCGGCATCGGCCGCCAGAAGATCGGTGGTGACCGGACGACGGCCGACCGCAACGATCAGCTTGTCGAAGGTCATCTGCTGCTCGCCTTCGGCACTGGTGAAGTTGACAGTCACCTGATCGCCCTTCACTTCCGAGCCAGTCAGGCGCGCGCCCAGCAGAATCTTCAGACCCTGCTTGGACAGGACCTTGAAGGCTTCCTTGGAGATCTGCTCGTCAGCGGCCGGCAGGAACTTGTCCATGGCCTCGATGACGGTGACCTCAGCGCCCAGACGGGCCCAGACCGAACCCAGCTCCAGACCGATCACACCGGCGCCGATGACGCCCAGCTTGCCCGGCACGCTCTGGAAGTCCAGCGCGCCGGTGGAGTCGACGATGACCTTCTGATCAACCGGTGCCGGCGGGATGTTCACCGGGGTGGAACCCGAAGCCAGGATGACGTTCTCGGCAGCGAGAGTCTGTACGTTGCCGTCCAGGCCGGTAACTTCGACCTGCTTGCCGGCCAGCAGCTTGCCGTGGCCTTCGAAGACGGTCACGCCGTTGGCTTTCAGCAGGGCCGATACACCACCGGTGAGGTTCTTAACGATCTGGTCCTTGCGCGCGACCATGGTCGGAACGTCCATGGCCACTTCGCCAGTGCTGATGCCGTGCACCTTGAAGCTCTCGTGGGCTTCATGGAACTTGTAGGAGCTGTCCAGCAGAGCCTTGGAAGGAATGCAGCCTACGTTCAGGCAGGTACCGCCCAGAGCGGTCTTGCCATCCTTGCCCTGGTACTTTTCGATACACGCGGTCTTCAGACCCAGCTGGGCTGCGCGAATAGCGGCAACATAGCCGCCGGGGCCGGCACCGATGACGACGACGTCGAATTTCTGGCTCATTACGAATCCTCTTCAAAAGCAGCTAAAAGCCAAAGGCTGCAGGCAGCAAGACCGGCTTTCACCTGACCTGCCAACTGCAGCCCGGGGCGTTTCTATCAGATATCCAGCAGCAGACGGGCCGGGTCTTCCAGCAGGTCCTTCATGGTAACCAGGAAGGTCACAGCTTCCTTGCCGTCGATCAAGCGATGGTCATAGGACAGCGCCAGGTACATCATCGGCAGGATGACCACCTGACCGTTGACGGCCATCGGACGTTCCTGAATCTTGTGCATGCCGAGGATGGCAGTCTGCGGCGGGTTGACGATCGGGGTCGACAGCAGGGAACCGAACACACCACCGTTGGAGATGGTGAAGGTACCGCCAGTCATTTCCTCGATGGTCAGCTTGCCGGCCTTGGCCTTCTTGCCGAACTCGTTGATGCCGCCTTCGATCTCCGCCAGGCTCATGTGCTCGGCGTTACGCAGGACCGGCACCACCAGACCGCGGTCGCTGGAAACGGCGACGCCGATGTCCTGATAACCGTGGTAGACGATGTCGTTGCCGTCGATGGAGGCATTGACGCCCGGCTGGCGCTTGAGCGCTTCCACCGCAGCCTTGACGAAGAAGGACATGAAGCCCAGGCGCACGCCGTTATGGGTCTTCTCGAAGAGGTCCTTGTACTTGGCGCGCAGTTCCATGATCGGCTTCATGTTGACTTCGTTGAACGTAGTCAGCATAGCCATGGAGGACTGGGCTTCGACCAGACGCTCGGCGACCTTGGCACGCAGGCGGGTCATCGGCACGCGCTTCTCGACGCGATCACCCTCGGCGAAGATCGGAGCCGCAGCGGCAGGAGCGGCCGGCTTGGCAGCGGCAGCCGGAGCGGACTTCTTGGCTTCGACGGCGGCGACGACGTCTTCCTTGGTCACGCGACCGTCCTTGCCGGTACCGCGGATGCTGTTCGGATCAATACCGTTCTCTTCGGCCAGCTTGCGGGCCGCCGGGGCCAGGATCGGCTCTTCGCCACCCGCGCTGGCAGCGGCTGCCGGAGCAGCAGCGGCCGGGGCCGGGGCCGGGGCGGCAGCTTGAGCGGGTGCAGCGGCGGCAGCAGCGCCTGCTTCCAGCTTGCCGAGCAGCTCGCCGCTCAGCACGGTGTCGCCTTCGTTCTTGACGATCTCGGTCAGCACGCCGTCTGCTTCGGCCAGTACTTCCATGACCACCTTGTCAGTTTCGATGTCGACGATCAGTTCATCACGCTTAACCGCGTCGCCCGGCTGCTTGTGCCAGGTGGCAACGGTGCCGTCGGCGACCGATTCCGGGAATGTAGGGGCTTTGATCTCGATAGCCATTATTCAGGGGTCCTATTGATTCGGTTTCTACATCGAGGCCGCGAACGTTCGCGGCCTCTCGCACGAATGGATTAAACGGTGAACGCGTCCTGCAGCAGTTTTTCCTGCTGCTCGGCATGCATCGAGGCGTAACCGACCGCCGGTGCCGCCGATGCATCACGACCCGCATACTGAAGGAACAGTTCCTTCTTGTGTGCGGTCGCAACACGGCGCATGTGGTGCTGGCTGCAGTACCAGGCGCCCTGGTTCATCGGCTCTTCCTGACACCAGATGATGTGCTTGACGTTCTGATACGGCGCGAGCGCCTCGGCGAGGTCTTCCTCTGGGAACGGATAAAGCTGCTCGATACGGACGATGGCGATATCGTCACGGCCTTCGGCACGGCGCTTGTCCAGCAGGTCATAGTAGACCTTGCCGCTGCACATGATGACGCGCTCGACCTTGGCCGGATCGATCGGATCGATCTCCGGAATCACCGTCTGGAAGGAGCCCTGAGTCAGCTCTTCCAGGGTCGAGGTGGCCAGCTTGTGGCGCAACAGCGACTTGGGCGTCAGTGCTACCAGCGGCTTGCGCAGCGGGCGAATCGCCTGACGACGCAGCATGTGGTAGACCTGTGCCGGCGTGGTCGGTACGCAGACCTGGATGTTGTGCTCGGCGCACAGCTGCAGGTAACGCTCCAGACGCGCGGACGAGTGCTCAGGCCCCTGCCCTTCATAGCCATGCGGCAGCAGCATGGTCAGACCGCACAGACGGCCCCACTTGTGCTCACCGCTGGTGATGAACTGGTCGATGACCACCTGGGCGCCGTTGGCGAAGTCGCCGAACTGCGCTTCCCACACCACCAGCGCGTTCGGCGTAGTAGTGGCGTAACCGTATTCGAACGCAAGAACCGCTTCCTCGGAAAGGAAGGAGTCGTACAGATCGAAACGCGGCTGGCCTTCGTACAGGTGCTGCAGCGGGATGTAGGTGCTGCCATCCTTCTGGTTGTGCAGCGCTGCGTGGCGATGCGAGAAGGTACCGCGACCCACGTCCTGGCCGGAAATACGTACCGGGTGGCCTTCGAACAGCAGCGTTGCGTAGGCCATGGTCTCGGCATAGCCCCAGTTGATGGCAAGCGCGCCTGCGCCCATCTTCTGGCGGTCCTCGAGGATCTTCGAAACCTGGCGCTGCACTACGAAGCCTTCCGGCGTCTGCAGCAGCTTGTTGGACAGGTCCTGCAGGGTCTTCAGATCGAAGCTGGTGTCGTGACGTGCGGTCCAGGCATGACCCAGATAGGGGCGCCAGTCGACGAACAGCTCCTTGTTCGGCTCCTTGACCAGGCTCTTGACCACGTGCAGACCGTTGTCCAGCGCAGTCCGATACTCGTCGATCTTCGCCTGAACACGCTCGTCGTCCAGTACCTTGGACTGAATCAGCGAGTCGGCGTACAGCTCACGGGTGGTGCGCTGCTTGGCGATCTTCTGATACATCAGCGGCTGGGTACCGCTTGGCTCGTCCGCTTCGTTGTGGCCGCGACGGCGGTAGCAGATCAGGTCGATGACGATGTCGCGCTTGAACTGCATCCGATAGTCGACGGCAAGCTGGGTGACAAACAGCACCGCCTCGGGATCGTCAGCGTTCACGTGGAAGATCGGCGCCTGGATCATCTTCGCCACGTCGGTCGCATACTCGGTGGAGCGAGCATCTTCCTGCTTGTTGGTGGTGAAGCCGACCTGGTTGTTGACCACGATGCGGATGGTGCCGCCAGTGCGGTAGGCACGGGTCTGCGACATCTGGAAGGTTTCCATCACGACACCCTGACCGGCGAAGGCTGCGTCACCGTGGATGGTGACCGGCAGGACCTTGTCGCCAACCGGGTCGTTGCGACGATCCTGGCGGGCGCGTACGGAACCCTCGACCACCGGAGAAACGATCTCCAGGTGCGACGGGTTGAACGCCATAGCCAAGTGGATCTCGCCGCCCGGGGTCATCACGTTGGAAGAGAAACCCTGGTGATACTTGACGTCACCGGAGCTCAGGCCTTCGACCTTCTTGCCTTCGAACTCGTCGAACAGGTCGCGCGGGTTCTTGCCGAAGGTGTTGACCAGCACGTTCAGACGGCCGCGGTGGGCCATGCCGATGACGATTTCCTTGGTGCCGTAGGAGCCGGAGCGCTGGATGATCTCGTCGAGCAGCGGAATCAGGCTCTCGCCACCTTCCAGGCCGAAACGCTTGGTGCCCGGATACTTGGTACCCAGGTACTTCTCCAGACCTTCGGCAGCGGTAAGACGCTCGAGCAGATGACTCTTGATTTCCGGCGAAAACTCCGGACGGCCACGCACGCTTTCCAAGCGCTGGACGAACCAGCTGCGCTGCTCGGAATCAACGATGTGCATGTATTCCGCGCCGATGGTGCGGCAATAGGTTTCTTGCAGAGCGTTGACGATTTCGCGCAGAGTGGCCTGGCCGTTGACCATGGCCAGGTCACCGGTGCGGAACACGGTGTCGAGATCAGCGTCGGTCAGACCGTAATTGTTGATCGCCAGATCGGCGGGTGCGGTGCGCTGCTGCAGGCCAAGCGGATCGAGCTGTGCTGCCTGATGGCCGCGCACTCGGTAGGCCTGGATCAGGCGCAGGACTTCAATCTGCTTCTTCTCATGCTCGCTGCTGACAGCGCCTGCGGATACAGGCTGAGCACGGCGCTGGTTCTTGGCCAGCAGGACGAAGTGGTCGCGGATCGTCGAATGCGATACATCGGCTGAAGCGCTGCCACCGGAGGGCAACTTCTGGAAGTAAGTGCGCCACTCTTCGGGCACAGCGTTGGGATCGTGCAGGTAGAGCTCATAAAGCTCTTCCACATAGGCAGCGTTACCACCGGATAGGTGGGCACTGTCCCACATGCGCTGCATTACGCTTTCTTGCATGTCTGGTCACCTTCGATAAGGAGACACCACCAGCGTGGAAACCGCAGCATGACTTCCCAAGTTCTGAAGCAGCGACTCAGGTAAAGCCACTACGGACCGCGCAGATAGTTCCCGGGCACAACCCGGATGCTCCTGCTGGTCATCAAATTTTCAGAGTGAAATCCCGGCTTTGTGAGCTGGGATTCCTACTAAAACTACGGCGCCGAGCTTCGACTTCGGCGCCGCAGGTGTCACGGGTAAAGCAATCCGGCCGTTCCAGGCTAGCGCATAACCTTTCCCGACCGGGGTGTCATCAGGTACCGCTCTGCAGCAGCATGTTGCGTATGTGACCGATTGCCTTGGTAGGGTTCAATCCCTTCGGACAAACGTCGACGCAGTTCATGATACCGCGGCAGCGGAACACACTGAACGGATCGTCCAGACCGGCCAGACGATTCTCGGTTTCGGTGTCGCGACTGTCGGCCAGGAAACGGTAGGCCTGCAGCGACGCAGCGGGACCGAGGAACTTGTCAGGGTTCCACCAGAACGACGGGCAGCTGGTCGAGCAACAAGCGCACAGAATGCACTCGTACAGACCGTCCAGCTTCTCGCGATCTTCCGGACTTTGCAGTCGTTCGATAGCCGGCGGCGGCGTATCGTTCATCAGATACGGGCGCACTTTCTCGTACTGCTTGTAGAAGATGCTCATATCGACGACCAAGTCACGAATGACCGGCAGACCTGGCAGCGGACGGATGACCAGCTTGTTGCCCTTGACCACGGAGGACAGCGGGGTGATGCAAGCCAGACCGTTCTTGCCATTGATATTCATCCCGTCGGAACCGCACACGCCTTCGCGGCAGGAGCGACGATAGGAGAAACCCTGGTCCTGTTCCTTGATCAGAGCCAAGACGTCCAGAACCATCAGGTCTTTACCTTCGGTATTGACCTGGAAGTCCTGCATGAACGGCTTTTCGTCCTGATCGGGGTTGTAGCGATAAACACTCACTTGCAACATATCGGCGACCTCAATAAGTCCGAACCTTGGGCTCGAATGCCGGAACGGTCTTCGGAGCGAAGTTCACGGCACGCTTGGCAACGCGCTTGTCACCCGGGAAGTACAGGGTGTGGCACAGCCAATTCTCGTCATCACGCTCTTCGAAATCTTCGCGAGCATGGGCGCCACGGGATTCCTTGCGGTGCTCCGCGGCAATTGCAGTAGCCTCGGCGACTTCCAGAAGGTTCTGCAACTCAAGCGCCTCGATGCGCGCAGTGTTGAACGCCTGGCTCTTGTCCGAGATCTTGACGTTGGCGATACGCTGACGCAGATCCACCAGCTGAGCGATGCCCTTCTGCATGTATTCGCCAGTACGGAATACACCGAAGTAGTTCTGCATGCAGCTCTGCAGCTCCTTGCGCAGCGGAGCAACGTCTTCGCCGGTGCTGCGCTCGTTGATACCAGCCAGACGCCCCAGCGCAACATCCAGATCGGTTTCGCTGGCACCGCGATGCTCGATACCTTCCTTCAGCGCCTTCTCCAGGTGCAGACCGGCAGCGCGGCCGAACACAACGAGGTCGAGCAGCGAGTTGCCGCCCAGACGGTTGGCACCATGTACGGATACGCAGGCCACTTCGCCCACAGCGAACAGACCATCGATGATCTTGTCGTTGCCGTTGGCGTCCTGAGTAATCGCCTGACCATGGATGTTGGTGGCGATACCACCCATCATGTAGTGGCAGGTCGGAACAACCGGCACCGGTGCGACGACCGGATCGACGTGAGCGAAGGTCTTCGACAGCTCGCAGATACCAGGCAAACGGCTGTGCAGCACTTCTTCGCCCAGGTGATCCAGCTTCAGCATCACGTGATCGCCATCCGGACCGCAACCGTTGCCCGCCAGGATTTCCTTGACCATCGAACGTGCAACGACGTCGCGACCGGCCAGGTCCTTCGCGTTCGGCGCGTAACGCTCCATGAAGCGCTCGCCATGCTTGTTGATCAGGTAGCCACCTTCACCGCGGCAACCCTCGGTCACCAGCACGCCGGCACCGGCGATACCGGTCGGGTGGAACTGCCACATCTCGATATCCTGAACCGGGACACCGGCACGCAGAGCCATACCTACACCGTCACCGGTGTTGATCAGGGCGTTGGTGGTCGATGCATAGATGCGACCAGCGCCACCAGTGGCAAGCACGGTAGCCTTGGAACGGATGTAGACGGTTTCGCCGGTTTCGATGCAGATGGCGATGACACCAACGACTGCGCCGTCCTGGTTCTTCACCAGGTCGACCGCGTACCACTCGTTGAGGAACACGGTGTCGTTCTTCAGGTTGCCCTGATAAAGAGTGTGCAGCAGTGCGTGACCGGTACGGTCTGCAGCGGCACAGGTACGAGCGGCCTGGCCACCCTTACCGAAGTCCTTGGACTGCCCACCGAACGGGCGCTGATAGATGCGACCCTGCTCGGTACGGGAGAACGGCAACCCCATGTGCTCGAGCTCGAACACCGCCTCAGGGCCTACGGAACACATGTACTCGATAGCGTCCTGGTCACCGATGTAGTCGGAGCCCTTGACGGTATCGTACATGTGCCAGCGCCAGTCATCGTTCGGGTCGGCCGAAGCGATGGCGCAGGTGATGCCGCCCTGAGCGGAAACGGTGTGCGAACGAGTCGGGAAAACCTTGGTGACCACAGCAGTCTTGTGACCGGACTGGGACAGCTGCAGCGCCGCGCGCATACCGGCGCCACCGCCACCGACGATGATGGCATCAAAAGAAAGCGTACGAATGTTAGCCATGAATCAGATACCCCAAAGAATCTGCACGCCCCAGACGAAGAAGGTGAACATGGCAATGCCACACACCGCCTGGAACAGGAAACGAACGCCGGTAGCCCACTTACCGATCGCCATGTTGGTCAGGTAGTCGGTGGAGATCGTCCACATGCCTACCCACGCGTGCACACTCAGGGCGACCAGAGCCAGCAGGCTGAAGATGCGCATCCAGTTGGCCGAGAACAGCGCGTGCCACTGGGTGTACTCCAGTCCCGGGTTCGCGATCAGGTACCCAAGCAGGAACAGAAAATAAGCCGCAAGAACCACTGCAGAAACGCGCTGCGCCATCCAGTCGTACAGACCCGAGCGCGAAAAGTTGGTGACATTGGTTACCATATCCACACTCCCGCCAGAACGATCAGCACCGCCGATACGGCGATTACGACTTTCGAGCCCAGCTTGCCGCCTTCCAGCGTCTCACCATGGCCAGAATCCATGATCAGGTGACGAACACCCGCCACAAGGTGGTACAGCAGTGCGGACAGCAACGCCCAGCTCACCAGCTTGGCCAGAGGGCTACCCAGGTACGCACGGACCTCCTCGAAGCCTTCCGGAGAAGACAGCGAGGTATCGAGCGCGAGCAGCAGCAAGGCGATACCGACGAACAGGATGACACCGGATACACGGTGGAGAATCGACGTGTAAGCAGTGATGGGGAGTTTTATTGTCCTAAGATCTAGGTTTACAGGTCGTTGGCTTTTCACGGCTTTTTTCACACTTGAGAGCCCCAGAGCGCAGGGCAAAGTTGTTGGGAAGAGTACGCAGCAGTACCCGCTACCCACGAGTGACAACCTACAGAATACTGCCTGTAAGGCCCCTGCCGGTCGGTTTCCGAGTATAAACAGTTAGGTCACTAATGACAATGTGGTGAAGTGCCACTAAAGGCTGATAGCGACCTCTATATAAATGCCGTAAACAGTGCACCCAAGCTGTACGCATCCCCCTGCAGAGCCCTCTACGGCATGGGTTCGCGCAAATTGACTTTGCGGTTTATCACACTATAGTGATGCGGGCCCTGCGTGGGGGGCCATGATGATTCCAAGCACAAAACAGGAGGCCATACATGGCTGACAAGAAAGCGCAGTTGATCATCGAGGGCGCTGCCCCCGTCGAACTGCCCGTTTTAACCGGTACCGTAGGGCCTGATGTAATTGACGTACGAAGCCTGACCTCCACGGGTCACTTCACCTTCGATCCCGGCTTCATGTCGACCGCCTCTTGCGAGTCCAAGATCACCTACATCGATGGCGACAAGGGCATCCTGCTGCATCGCGGCTATCCGATCGAGCAGCTGGCAGAGAAATCCGACTATCTGGAAACCTGCTACCTGCTGCTGAACGGGGAACTGCCGACCGCCGAACAGAAGGCACAGTTCGTCAGCACCGTGAAGAACCACACCATGGTTCACGAGCAGCTGAAGTCCTTCCTCAATGGTTTCCGTCGTGACGCCCACCCCATGGCCATCATGTGTGGCGTTGTCGGCGCGCTTTCAGCCTTCTACCACGATTCGCTGGACATCAACGACCCGCACCACCGCGAAATTTCCGCGGTGCGCCTGGTCGCCAAGATGCCAACCATCGCCGCGATGGTTTACAAGTACTCGATCGGTCAGCCGCTGATGTACCCGCGCAACGACCTGAGCTACTCGGAAAACTTCCTGCACATGATGTTCAACACCCCGTGCGAGATCAAACCGATCAGCCCGGTGTTGGCCAAGGCAATGGATCGCATCTTCATCCTGCACGCCGACCATGAGCAGAACGCCTCCACCTCCACCGTACGCCTGGCAGGCTCCACCGGCGCCAACCCATTTGCCTGCATCGCGGCCGGCATCGCCGCCCTGTGGGGACCGGCTCACGGCGGTGCGAACGAAGCCGTACTCACCATGCTGGACGAGATTGGCGACGTATCGAACGTCGAGAAGTTCCTGGCCAAGGCCAAGGACAAGAACGATCCGTTCAAGCTGATGGGCTTCGGACATCGCGTCTACAAGAACTTCGACCCGCGCGCCAAGGTCATGAAGCAGACCTGCGACGAGGTTCTGGGCGAGCTGGGCATCAATGACCCGCAACTGGATCTGGCCATGAAGCTGGAAGAGATTGCCCTCAACGATCCTTACTTCGCTGAGCGCAACCTGTACCCGAACGTGGACTTCTACTCGGGCATCATCCTCAAGGCCATCGGCATTCCGACCAGCATGTTCACCGTCATCTTCGCCCTGGCGCGCACTGTCGGCTGGATCTCTCACTGGAAAGAAATGATCGCATCCGGCCAGAAGATTGGTCGTCCGCGTCAGCTGTACACCGGCCACGCCAAGCGCGATCTGCCGCGTTAAGCGACAAGCTCGCGCAAAAAAGGCTGCCCTTGGGCAGCCTTTTTTGCTTTTGCAGAACCATTAGTTGTAGTGCGTAAGTACGAGCCGGACCCCCTAGAGGACGCGGCCTCTACGCAGTACCACCCGGACTATCGCTACGCCGTCGCCTGCTCCAGCCAGCCAAGAAGACGAATTGCGTCCGCCCTGCTTTCCCCACAACAAACAGGGTCAGCCGAAAAAGCCGAGCACACGGCCGGCCGCCGCGGATCACCGAACAGCAAACAGAGAAAGTCAGCGCTTAATTGAACACAGCGTTCCCCAGCACTTTTACCGAGCGGCATACCGGGGATAGGTGAGCTGATGGAAGGCGCGATGCAGCAGGCACCGCAACCGGGGCGACAATCCATATAACTGCCACTCAGTGAAAAAACGGGCGCGATAATAATCCGGCCGAAGCTTACGCACCAGATGCGTCATTGCAGACGAAAACGCTTGGAAATACCCTAGCGCGTCATCATTTCGAGCCCACAACCATCATGCCCGTCTGGTTGCAAACCGCCGCCCTGCTCTGCTGCTCCAACCTGTTCATGACCTTCGCCTGGTACGGCCACCTGAAAAGCCTGAACGGTAAACCCTGGCTTATCGCCGCATTGATCAGCTGGGGCATCGCATTCTTCGAATACATGCTGATGGTGCCGGCAAACCGCATCGGCTATACGGAACTCTCAGTTGGACAGCTGAAGATCATGCAGGAAGTGATCACCCTCATGGTGTTCGTTCCGTTCAGCGTGCTGTACATGCAGCAGCCATTGAAGCTCGATTATCTATGGGCAGGGCTTTGCCTGATCGGAGCCGTGTACTTCATATTCCGCAGCTAGCACGCATGCCAGGTGACGCAAGCCCGGGCGCTTGGGCATACTGGCGCCCCTTTTCCAACCCTGCAAAGGCACCCAAATGTTCAAGGTTAACGAGTACTTCGACGGCACCGTCAAATCCATCGCGTTCGACATGACTGAAGGCCCGGCCACGATCGGCGTCATGGCGCCAGGTGAATACGAGTTCGGCACCGCCCAACTGGAAGTCATGCACGTAGTTGCCGGCAGCCTGGACGTGAAACTGCCGGGTAGCGATGCTTGGGAAACCTTTGCCAGCGGCAGCCAGTTCACCGTACCGGCGAACAGCAAATTTCAGTTGAAGGTCAAGGTGGATACGGCTTATCTTTGCGAGTATCGCTAAGGCGAACGAACACTGCCTGAGGCGCTAGCCAGGTGGATGGACGTTGCGCCATCCACCTTCCGTAAGGGACTTTTGAGGCTTGAGCGTCGCAGCTCACTCACCGACTGAACATCACCAAACGCAGAACAGCTGATGCCCCACCATCAGCCCAACGGCTTATAGGCCTGTGTCACCTGTTTGCCCTGGCTCAACTTGGTGAGTTCCTGCGCAAGCCGTTCGCGCTCCGAGCGTCCCGCCGCTTGAAGCTTGGCGTATACCTCGGCCATCGCCTCGATCGCTTCACGCAGCTCAGCGTCCGCTGCATCTTCATCCTGTAAAGTCGCAATCAGAGCGCTGCAGTCATCGTCCAGAGCGGCGATCCCTTCCCAATCCCCGTTTGCTAGCGCATTACGCAACCGCTCAGTGAAGTCGGCGAAAAGGCGTGCTTTTGAACTCATATATTCTCCAGATCGATCAGCGTCGCTGAACGCGCTATATGATGAACTGGGTACATGATAGATCAACCCTTCGGGGCAATCTGATCCCAGGCGAGTTTTATCTCGCCGAGCAGCCTGCCAACTTCGTTCAGCTTGTCGATATTGTTATGCCGGCTGGCCTCGAACAGGCACATCGTCATGTACTCATAAAGGCGATCAAGGTTATCCGCCAGCTCGCCACCCACGTCCTTGTCCAGCGCGTCACGCAGGCCGCCGATGATGTTGATCGCCTTGCCAATGAGCACGCCCTTCTCGGCATAGGCTTCACGCTCCATCGCGCCCTTGGCCTGCGCGATACGATCCAGACCGCCCTGCATCAGCATCTGAATCAAACGATGCGGATCGGCCTCGCCTACCTGAGCCTGCACCCCGACCTGCTGGTACTGCTTCATTGCTGCCATTGCGTACATTTGGATGAGCCTCTCGTCACATCAATCACATGCCCAAGGTATCGGTAGCGAACGGCCAGACTTGAGCAAATGAACAAACAAAAAAGGCTGTCTGCAGGGGCGCAATGCTGTTCAGCTCAGAAAGTTACCCCGAGGTCGGGCCTCCCACGAGAGCGGCAGTGAGCAACCAATCTGTAGGAGGCGCGCCCTCGCGGCGAACGGAGCTACAGGCATGCACGAAGGCTACGACCCACCCCGAGCCGCCAACAACAAGTTAGTGTTAGGTGCTGGGTGGGCGATTTCCGCTAGTGACCCAACTTACCTCTTGGAGTTATTAGCTGCCCAGGGCAGATTTTCCAGAGAAGCAAGCAGGCTGCTGGATGTATTGGCGAGCTGACCCACCAGCAAGTCCATCGCGTTGAACTGTTTGAACAGGCGATCCTGCAGCGAGGTCATGCGCCTATTAAGATCTTCCTTCTGCTTGTCGATGTTCGAAATCGTCTCGGTCATTACCTTGTTGCGCTGCTCAAGAATGCCGCCCGTTTCGGTATAGGGCTTCAGCTTCTCGTCTAGGCGAGTGGCAATGCCTTTTTCACCCGTGAACAACGCCGGCAACTCGGTAAAGTTGCTGTCCATTACCTTGCTCAGCTTGTCATCGTCGATCTTCAGCGTGCCGTCTTTCTGCGTGGTAATGCCCAAGTCGGCCAGCGCACGGAGGGCGCCTTCACCTTGCACATTGGTCAACTCGCTGCGAATCGTCCCCAACAAGGTTCGCGCCGTGGCATCACCCACCAGAGCACCGGTGACCGGCGCCTTGCCATCACCCACGCTGGTAACTTTCGTCTGCTCATTGATCACGCCGATCAGCTTGTTGTAGCTATCGACAAAAGACTGGATCTGCTTTTTAACGCCCGCTTTGTCTTCCGCGACGTTGATGGTCAGCGGCTCATCTTTGGCTGTCTTGGCTTTTAGATCGAGCGTGACGCCCTCAATGGCGCCCTCGACCTTATTGGTTTCGCTGGTGACTGTGAGCCCGTCTACGGTAATAACCGAACTTTGAGCCTGGGCCAGGATGCGAGGCCCAGCGTCATCATCTGGCTCCACGCCATCGAACGCCAGAACACTCAGGCTTTGCTGGCCTTCACCTGCTACCCCGGACGGCGAGGCTCCAACAGTGATGTCCTTATCCGCCCCCGTCTTACTGCTGCTCAGCACCAGGCGAGCGCCCTGATCGTCGGTAACGATGGTTGCCGTTACGCCTTTTTCAGCGCCCTGCTTGTTGATGGCGTCGCGTATGCCAGCCAATGTATTGTTGCTTTCATCGACCGTAATGGAGAACGAGCCCTCATTGCCGAGCTTTATCTCCAGTGAGCCACTTCCAAAGCGCGCGGGTGCTTCTGCCGTACTTTTCACGGCAGCCAATGCAACCTTACTGCTGGTTGCAAGCTCCTTAACCTCAACCTGATAGCTCCCCGCGCCGGCCGTTGTGCCAGCGGTAACACCTACCAGGTCCGACTTGCTCGACGTTGCTGAACGTGCCTGAAACAGCTCCGGCTTGTTCAAGCCGCGAAGGGCAGTTTGAAAATCACTGATCGCGCTTTTCAGCGCACCGATGGCAGTGATCTGCGTGGTGGTCTTCATCTCGAGGTTGGCGAGCTGCGACTCCTTGGGCGCGCGCTCAGCAGCCACCATGCTCTTCACGATGCTGTCGATGTCGATACCCGAGCCAATACCTGTTACGCCTGCCATAGCCTCACCTCGTCAAATTAACCACAGTCACACATCCCACAAACAAGAACCGTGCCGTCAGGCCGTTGCCTCGAACAGCAGGCTGCGCATCTCATCCAGGCGCTCGGCCAGCCGCAGGATATCCTCGGAGGGAATCTGCCGCACCACCTTGCCCGAATCACCGTCGAGCACCTGCACCACCACCTGGCCGGTGGAGTCGTCGACACTGAAATTCAGATCGCGCTGCAGCGTCTGCATCTGCGTGCGAATACGCTCTACCGCCTCGCCAACATCCAGTTTCTGTTCAGCCTTGCCGGCTTCATTCTCTGCACTAGCCTTGCCGGCTTCATTCTCTGCACTAGACGACGAAAGCCCAGCCTCCGAACGGGGGCTGGGCATCGCAGTGTTGTCAGAGGATGACGCAAGGGAATTAAACGCAATTCTTGCGACGTCCATGGTTCACCTCTCAATAAATGGATGGGGTAGCAATACCACCCCATCCACTACGCCCGGCTTACTGGAGCAGGCTAAGGACGGCCTGTGGCAGCTGCTTGGCCTGGGCCAGGATTGCAGTACCAGCCTGTTGCAAGATCTGGTTCTTGCTCAGGTTGGCGGTTTCGGCAGCGAAGTCGGTGTCCTGAATACGGCCGCGTGCGGCAGAGACGTTTTCCTGAATGTTCTGCAGGTTCGCAATTGTGTTGTCGAAGCGGTTTTGCACTGCACCGAAAGTGGCGCGCTGGGCATCAATCGTTTCAATAGCAGCGTCAATAGATTCGAGCATTTTCGCCACTGTAAGCGGGCTTTCGACAGCACCGATCTTTTCCAAATTCACTTCGGTCGCACTTACCTTAAGTGTTGCCGCGTCCATTTTGCCGCCAAACACTATCTCGATAGTGTCTCCCGTGCCGCCGTAGGCACCAACTTGGAAAGTAACTTTGTTATCAGCCGCCTCAGGAGCGTTATTAGCACCTTCAACGTTACCGTTGAGAAGCTTTTTGGTTCCAAACGAAGTTGTATCCGCAATACGGTTAAGTTCTTTTTGCAACTCGTTTACTTCAAGATTAAGAGACTTTTTATCTTCGGCACTATTACTACCGTTCCCTGCTTGTAGAACCAAATCTCGCATACGCTGGAGTATATTCGTGGACTGCTGCAAAGCACCCTCTGCGGTCTGGACCATCGAAATACCATCGTTTGCGTTGCGTACGGCTACACCAATGCCGTTGATTTGGCTGGTCAGGCGGTTAGAGATCTGCAGACCCGCAGCATCATCTTTCGCACCATTAATACGGCTACCGGTAGACAGACGCTGCATGGAAGTTTGCAGCGCATTAGACGAATTGCTGAGGTTGCGCTGAGTATTCAGCGAAGCAATGTTGGTATTTACAGTAAGAGCCATGATGAGCCTCCAGGGGCGCTGGTTACTTTGGTTTGCCTGAGCTTGCGACTCCGGGTCCGGCTTTGCCCAGGCACCCATCGAGTTCGCATTCGATTAGCTTATCGGCGCCGTTTGGGTTGGCTTTAGGGCAGATTCGAACTTTTTCGTGAGCCCGGTACCGCTCCAACGCTACGCCAGCGCATCCACATTGCGGACTTGCTTGACTAGCTTTTCGGGTGAAGCGGGGAAAACTTTAGGGGATGGCTGAAGCCGTTTCCCTGACCTGGAGTCAAAGGAAGCTCGGCCACTGCTGGTGAGCTTTGCTGGCGCGTCCCGGCCAAGGCCGCTCCCACAGTTCGGTGAAACTTTGGGGAGCGGGTATGATAGCGAGGCTCGCTGGGATGAGGCTGCTATTAACCTGGCAAATAAATAGGGCATATTAGATAATCTGTCTCCATGAAAATAGATGCCCGTAAACTCAGCCCCCAAGAACAACGTGAAAAGCGCTCCACGGCCCTACGCATGCGTGAGCAGGGTTACACCTACAAGGCTATTGGCGAAGCGGTTGGTGTTCACCCCCGCACTATTGCTCACTGGGCGCAGGTCGCAGAACATAAAGGCGAAAAGGCTGCCATTGCCGGCGGCCAGCGTGGTGTGCGCCAGGGTGATCGCCGCAGTTTGAGCTCCAGCCAGGAAGTGCTGATTCGCACCTTGATGACCGATAAGATGCCCGACCAACTCAAGCTCGGCTTTGCGCTCTGGACGCGTGATGCGGTGCGAGAACTGATCCGCCAGCGCTGTGGTTTTCTCATGCCGGTTCGAACGGTTGGTGAATACCTCAAGCGTTGGGGCTACACCCCGCAGCGCCCACTGCATCGGGCTTATCAGCAGAAACCTGAAGTGGTTCAGCACTGGCTGGATAATGAATATCCACGCATCGCACAGCGGGCCAAGGCTGAGAATGGTGAGATTCAGTGGGGCGACGAAACCGGTATGCGCAGTGACAGCCATGCTGGCCGCAGCTACGCCCCTATTGGCGAAACGCCGGTGCGCCTGGTCAGCGGCAGTCGTTTTTCCACCAACATGATTTCCACCGTGACCAATCGGGGCAAACTGCGCTTCATGCTGTATCGGGAAACGCTGACAGCCCCAGTGCTGATTCGCTTCCTGAGTCGCCTGATTCGCGATGCTCAGGGCCGCAAGGTGTTCCTGATTCTCGACAACCTGCGCGTACACCACAGCAAAAAGGTGAGCGCCTGGGTTGGCGACCGCAAAGAGCAAATCGAACTGTTCTTCTTGCCGGCCTACGCCCCGGAGTTGAACCCTGACGAGTATTTGAATTGTGATTTGAAACATCAGGTTCGCACGGGCTTGCCGGCGCGTAATCAGGACGAACTGGAAAGGCGTGTTCGCTCGGTCATGAGACGATTGCAATTACGCCCTCAAAGAATCCGTTCTTATTTCCGGCATCCACGTATCGCCTACGCAGCATGATTTGGTGTATTTGATTGCCGGGTTAATATGAACCAAGCTGTGCGAGACGCTCGAGGAATAGCGCTTCGTCGAGCACCGCCACGCCGAGTTCGTTGGCTTTGGTGAGCTTCGAGCCCGCGCCAGGGCCCGCTACTACGCAGTTGGTTTTGGCGGATACTGAACCGGCGACCTTTGCCCCCAAAGCCTCCAGCCGCGCCTTGCCTTCATCACGACTCATGGTTTCCAGCGTGCCGGTCAGTACCCAGGTCTGCCCGGCCAGCGGCAGGCCTTCCGCAGATTTCCTCTCGCTCTCCCAGTGCATACCGAAATCCCGCAGCTGGGCTTCGATAGCACGGGCGCGCTCGGCGTTACCAGATTTGTCGAAATAGTCACGCAGTGAGCGCGCGGCCTTTTCGTTCAGCCGTTCAACCTGACGCAGATCGAGCCAGTCGGCGGCGATGATTGCCTCGAGCGTGCCGAAACGCTCTGCCAGACGCTGCGCACCGGTGCGGGCGATATGGGGGATGTTGAGCCGGTCGAGCAGGTCAGCCAGCGTCGCGCACGCGGCGAATTCCGGGTGTACGTCGCCCTCCTCCTGCGGTTCGACGCCGCGTTCGCGCAGCAGCGCGATGACCGTGCGGTTATGTTCGTCCTCGAAGAAGCTATGGATTTCATGAGCGACTTCCAGCCCAACGTCGGGCAGGTAGACGAGCACGTCGGGCAATGCACTGCTGATTCGCTCCAGCGAACCTAGCGCCCGCGCAAGCAACTTGGCGGTTTCCTCACCGACGTCTGGGATGCCTAGGGCATAGACGAACCTTGCGAGGCTCGGTTTGCGGCTGGCATCGATGGCGTTGAGCAGGTTGCGCGTGGAAATTTCGGCGAAACCTTCCAGGTCGATGACCTGCTCATGGGTCAGGCAGTAGAGATCCGCCGGCGATTTGACCAACCCCCTGTCGACCAGCTGCTCGACGATCTTGTCACCCAGGCCGTCGATATCCATCGCTCGGCGCGATACGAAATGGATGATCGCCTGCTTAAGCTGCGCCTGACAGGCCAGCCGGCCGACGCAACGGTAGATCGAGCCTTCGCTCACCGACTCACGCCCCTTGCTGCGCTTGATCAGCTGGGTACGCTCCACGGCAGAACCGCACACCGGGCACTGCTCCGGCACATGCACGGCGCGCGCGTCGACCGGGCGGCGTTCGGCGATTACGCCGAGGATCTGGGGAATCACGTCGCCTGCACGTCGCACGATCACCGTATCGCCGATCATCACGCCAAGCCGCGCCACTTCATCCATGTTGTGCAGCGTCGCGTTGGAAACCGTAACGCCCGCCACCTGCACCGGCTTCAACCGGGCCACCGGGGTGATCGCGCCGGTACGGCCGACCTGGAACTCTACATCGAGCAGTTCGGTGATTTCCTCCCGCGCGGGAAACTTGTGGGCGATGGCCCAGCGCGGCTCGCGCGCCCGGAAGCCCAGCTCACGCTGCTGCGCGACCGCGTTGACCTTGAACACCACACCGTCGATTTCGTAAGGCAGCGCGTCGCGCTTTTCACCGATGGCGTCGTAATAGGCGCGGCATTCGGCGACGCCCTTGGCCAGTTTCAGCTCACGGCTGATGGGCAGACCCCAACCTTTCAAGGCCTGGAGAATACCGATGTGCGTGTCAGGCAGTTCGCCGTCGCTGCGGCCGACGCCGTAGGCACAAAGTTCGAGCGGACGGCTGGCAGTGATCTTCGAATCCAAC
Source organism: Stutzerimonas stutzeri (assembly GCF_000219605.1). Taxonomy (NCBI): domain Bacteria; kingdom Pseudomonadati; phylum Pseudomonadota; class Gammaproteobacteria; order Pseudomonadales; family Pseudomonadaceae; genus Stutzerimonas; species Stutzerimonas stutzeri. The sequence continues at coordinate 1,847,153 of NC_015740.1, read as the reverse complement.
TGACGCAGGCTTCCAGCAGCGGCGTTGCGAGGATTGGCGAAGGGTTTGCCGCCGCTTTCCAGCTGCCGCGCATTCAGCGCTTCGAAGCCGGCCTTGGGCATGTAGATCTCGCCGCGCACCTCGAGCACCGCCGGCCAGCCAGTGCCATGCAGCTTCAATGGAATGTTGCGCACGGTGCGCACGTTGGCGCTGATGTCCTCACCCGTGCTGCCGTCACCGCGGGTGGCGCCGCGCACCAGATGGCCGTTCTCATAGAGCAGGCTGACCGCCAGACCGTCGAGCTTGGGTTCGCAGCTGTATTCGACAACCGCGCCATCTCCGAACAGGTCGCCCGCCGGCAGATCCAGCCCTTCGCGCACGCGGCGGTCGAAATCGAGCAGGTCCTGCTCCTCGAAGGCATTGCCCAGGCTCAGCATCGGCACTTCATGGCGTACCTGACCGAACGCCGCCAGTGCCGCTCCTCCAACCCGCTGGGTTGGCGACTCAGGCGTCACCAGTTCCGGGTGCTCTGCTTCGAGCGCCTTGAGCTCGTTAAACAGGCGGTCGTACTCGGCGTCAGGAACGCTCGGCTCGTCGAGCACGTAGTAGCGATAATTGTGGGCGTCAATTTCGCCGCGCAGTTCGGCGATGCGCTCGGCGGCGGTTTGGGCGGAAGGCATAAGACGGAGCCGTGGCTGGGGCTGTGCTGATTCAGACCGTATCAGCGCGCCTTGGTTGATAGTGAGGCGTCGGATTCTAGCCGAATGCGCAATCGAAGGCAGGTTCGCGGCTTTGGCTAGTCGGAGGCTGGAAGCGCAGCGGGACGGCCTCAGCCATCCCGAATCAAACTGCTCACTGATGGACAGAGGCGGAGCGCGCCCGTCAATGGAATGCCTGCACTGGAGACAGGAGCATGAGACGGCGCGAGCAAGCCACGTCTGCTAACACACAACACCGGGCGCAAGGCCCGGTGCAAATATCACTCAACGCTGCTTGATGGTCATCTGCCGGCGCTCGAACTCGACGATGCGCTGGCGGTAGTGCTCGATGGTCTGGGCGGTGAGAACGCTGCGCTGGTCATCCTTCAGCTCGCCGTTGAGCTCCTGGGACAGCTTGCGCGCCGCAGCAACCATGACATCGAAGGCCTGCTTGGGATGGCGTGGGCCGGGCAGACCAAGGAAGAAGCTCACGGCCGGCGTGGTGAAGTGATCGATGTCGTCCAGATCGAAAGTACCAGGCTTGACGGCATTGGCCATGGAGAACAGCACCTCGCCATTGCCGGCCATGCTTTCGTGGCGATGGAAGATGTCCATTTCGCCGAAGCGCAGGCCACTCTCGAGAATGTTCTGCAGCAGCGCCGGACCACGGAAACCGTGAGGATCACGGCAAATGACGTTGATGACGAGTACTTCCTCGACGGGCGCCAGTTCTTTCTGCGGCTGATCTTTCCCTTCCTCGTCATCACCAACAACCGGATCGAGCAGCGTCGGTACAGGCTCGTCGCCGTTGAGCTGGAGGTCGCCCTGAAAGGGTTCGTTCTGCCGGCGCTTCTTGCCGGACTCGCGCGCGCTCATCGTCGGCATGTCGCCCTCATCCAGAGAAGGCTCTTGATCGCGATTAACCACACGCGCCGGGCCTAGAAGCTCCGGAGAATCGTCGGCATCGGGAAGGTTGGAGAGGCTGCGGTCCAGCTTGAATTTCAGCTTGCCCTTGCCACCGCGCATGCGACGCCAGCCGTCGAACAGAATGCCGGCAATGACAATGATGCCGATGACGATCAGCCACTCGCGCAGACCGATATCCATTAATGCTTTAACCTCTGAATTCGATGATAAAGACGCAACGAACAGTCACTTGGGACTGCTTCAAGCGCATCGCAAAAATTGTGCTCTAAGCTAGCACGACGAACGGTAACTTTGCACCGTGCGGTAGTTCTCTTTTTATAGCGTTCCTTGTATCAAAAATGCTCAAACACGCGGCTTAATCCTAGGCTTCAGCGAGTGCAACGGCCTGTTCGACGTCGACCGTCACCAGGCGTGAGCAGCCCGGCTCATGCATGGTCACACCCATCAGCTGATCGGCCATTTCCATGGCGATCTTGTTGTGGGTGATGTAGATGAATTGCACTTTCTCCGACATCTCCTTCACCAAGCGCGCGTATCGACCGACGTTCGCATCATCCAGCGGTGCGTCAACTTCATCGAGCATGCAGAACGGCGCGGGATTGAGCTGGAAGATGGCAAAAACCAGCGCCAGCGCCGTCAACGCCTTTTCGCCACCGGAAAGCAGGTGAATGGTGCTGTTCTTCTTTCCGGGCGGACGCGCCATGATCGCCACCCCGGTATCGAGTAAATCTTCTCCGGTAAGTTCCAGATAGGCATTGCCGCCGCCGAACACTTTCGGGAAAAGCGCCTGCAGGCCACCGTTGATCTGATCGAAGGTCTCTTTGAAGCGGTTGCGAGTTTCCCGGTCGATCTTGCGGATGACGTTTTCCAGCGTATCCAGCGCCTCGACCAGATCATCGTTCTGCGCATCGAGGTAACGTTTGCGTTCCGATTGCTGCTGGTACTCATCGATCGCCGCGAGGTTGATCGGGCCCAGGCGCTGAATGCGCTGGCCAAGGCGCTCCAGCTCCGCCTCCCAACGCGGCTCGTCTGCATCGGCAGGGAGCGTGCCAAGCACGCCATGCAGATCGTAGCCGTCCTCCTGCAGCTGGTCCTGCAACGCCTTGCGGCGGACGCTCAGCCCTTGCCAATCCAGCCTTTGCTGCTCCAGCTGCCCACGTAGCAGCTGCGCTTGCTGCTCGGCCTGAGTGCGGCGTTTTTCGGCATCACGCAGCTCGCGGTCGGCGTCTTCCAAGGCCAGTCGCGCATGCTTGAGTTCGTCTTCGACACCCATACGACGCTCCAGCAGCTCTTCGAGCTTCATGCGCAGTTCTTCCAGCGGTGCCTCGCCCTCCTCCAGGTTCAGCGTCAGCTGCTCGCGGCGCTCGATGGCACGTTCGAACTGTTGCTCCAATCGCTCCAGCGCCTGCCGGGTGGACTCGTACTGCGCCTTGAGCGAACCGACCCGCAACGCCAGCTGATGCGCCTGGTCCTTGTGCTGACGGGCATCCTGGCGAATGCGATCGAGCCGCTCGCGGATGCCATCGCGGCTGGCCAGCAGGGTTTCGCGCTGCTCGGTGTCTTGCGCCATCGTCTCCAGCGCTTCCTGCAACTGCAGGCGCGCTTCACCCAGCTGTTCGGTCTCGATCTCGCGCTGTTCCTGCTGCTCGGCAAGCTCCTCGTCCAGCCGACGACGACGCAGCGCTAGCTGTTCCAGCCGCGCCTGACCGGCCGACAGCCTGGCCTTGAGGTCACTGTGCTTGCGTGCTTCTTCCTGTTGCTGACGACGTTGCAGCTCGCGCTCACCTTCGAGTCGGGACTGTTCGCCGCTCAACGCGGTGACGCGATCCTCCATCGCCGCCAGGCTCGCTTCGCGTTCATCACGCTCGGCCAGCAGGCGCTGCAGTTCCTGCCCACGCGCCAACACGCCGGATTCCGCCTCGCTGGCGCGACGCACCCGCAGAAAATGCCGGCCGACCCAATAGCCATCCCGGCTGACCAGACTCTCGCCCTCCGCCAGCGACGGGCGCTCGGCCAATGCGCGTTCCAGCGACTCGACCGGTCGCACGTGGCCCAGCCATGGCGAAAGATCAAGCGCCGACTCGACCCGCTCCAGCAGGCTGCCCGGGCGGCGGTCACCGCCGCGCGGCGCGCTGACCAGATTCAATGCGCCCTGTTGGAAGCCTGCAAGCTCGACCTCGGCGAAATCGTCCAGCAGCACCGCTTGTAGATCTGCGCCCAGCACGGTTTCCACCGCCAGCTCCCAGCCCGGCTCGACCCGTAGCCCATCTGCCAGGCGTGGGCGCTGTTCCAGCCCCTGTTCGCGCAACCACTCGGCGACCCCCTTGCCCGGCTCCATCGCCGCTTGCTGCAAGGCTTCGAGGGACGCGATCCGGCCATTGAGGCGCTGCAGTTCGCCTTGCGCCTGCTGCTGAGCCCGAGTCGCCTGCTGCAGCTCGTCGCGCAGCTGCTCCAGGCGCTCGTTGAGCTCCTCGGCCACCGCGGCGAGCGCCTCGAGATCCAGCTCGCTGGCCGCCAGTTGCTCGTCGAGGTCGAGCATCGCCCTGTCCTCGGGGTCGGCCGCCAGCAGCGCGCGTTCGTCATCCAGCCGGCGTTGACGCTCGGCCAGGCGTTCCAGGCTCTGCTCCAGCTGCTGGATGCGCGATTGCTGCACTTCCGCGGCGCGGCGCGGCTCGGCGCTGTGCTGGTTGAAGCGCTCCCACTGTTCCTGCCAGGCCTGCATGGCGGCTTCGGCTTCTTCCAGCTGGGCGGCGGACTCTTCGGCAGCGGCGCCGGACAACTCCTGTTCCGGCTCGAGCATCGCCAGCTCCTCGCCGAGCGTGGCCAGCAGCGTGCGGTCGTGGCCAAGGTGCGACTCGGTCTCAAGGCGCGCCTGTTCTGCCTCACGCAGATCGTCCTGCAACTGGCGCAGGCGCTGCTGCCCATGCTGGATGCTCTGCTCGACGCGCGCGATGTCGCCGCCGACCGAATAGAAGCGACCCTGCACCTGATTGAACCGTTCGGACAGCTCATGGTGACCGTCCCGCAGGCGCTCGATGCTCGCATCAGCGCTGCGCTGTTCGGCCACCAGCGCTTCGAAGGCGACCTCCTGATCACCGATGACCTGCTCGCGCTGGCCCACCTGCTCGTTCAAGGCCTGCCAACGAAGTGCCGACAGCTGCGCCTTGAGCTGGCGCTCCTCGGCCTTGTACTCCTGATACTTCTCCGCCGACTGCGCCTGACGATGCAGGCGTTCGAGCTGACGCTCCAGCTCTTCGCGCAAGTCGGTCAGGCGCGCCAGGTTCTCGTGGGTGCGACGGATACGATTCTCGGTTTCGCGCCGGCGCTCCTTGTACTTGGAGATGCCGGCCGCCTCCTCGATGAAGTTGCGCAGATCCTCGGGCTTGGCCTCGATCAGCTTGGAGATCATGCCCTGTTCGATGATCGAATAGCTGCGTGGTCCGAGGCCGGTGCCGAGGAAGATATCGGTGATGTCGCGGCGCCTACATTTCACCCCGTTGAGGAAGTAGGTGTTCTGCGAGTCACGGGTGACGCGGCGGCGGATGGAGATTTCGGCGAAGGCGGCGTACTCGCCGGTAAGCGTACCGTCGGAGTTGTCGAAGATCAGCTCGATGCTCGCCTGGGTCACCGGCTTGCGGGTGTTGGAGCCGTTGAAGATGACGTCGGTCATCGACTCGCCGCGCAGGTTCTTCGCCGAGCTTTCGCCCATGACCCAGCGCACGGCGTCGATGATGTTGGATTTTCCGCAACCGTTCGGGCCGACCACCGCCGCCATGTTGCTCGGGAAGCTGACCGTAGTGGGATCGACGAAGGATTTGAAACCGGCGAGTTTGATGCTTTTCAGTCGCATGCGGCCTATCCGTGGCGGTCGACGGGGGAACGAACAAGCGGAGTCGCCATGAGCATCGGGATTCCTGGCATCGATTGGGCTGCTGGCAAGAAGCCGCGAAGTTTATCACGGCACTCCGGTTGACTCGCAGCGCGTCGGTGCACAGAAACGCAGCCGCGGGCCACGCCATGCTCTATGGCGACAGGATGATCACGGAAATGAAGCGCCATTCAGAGAATGGAAGACGAAACGGTCTCAGCCGCCGGTCATGCTCATGAAACGCACCACCTGAACCTGCTCGTCGGTGCGGAAGTGATGCTTTTCCGGCTTGAGCTGCAACGCATCCACCAGGGCGTTGCGCAGGCGCTCGCTGTCGCCCGGATAGCGCCGCATCAGGCTTTTCAGATCCAGCGCGCCCTCGTGGCCAAGGCACAGCACGAGCTTGCCCTCGGCTGTCACGCGCACGCGGTTGCAGCTGCCGCAGAAGTTGTTGCTGTGCGGCGAGATGAAGCCGACCTGCGTCTCGCTGCCGGCCACCTGCCAGTAGCGCGAAGGACCACCTGTGGCATGGCTGCTGCGCACCAGCGTATGGCGTGCCTCGATGCGCTCACGTACCTCGTCGCTGGAGCAGAAGGTTATCTGGCGCTGATGGCTGGACACGCTGCCCAGCGGCATCTCTTCGATGAAACTGATATCCAGCCCACGCTCGATGGCGAACTCCACCAGGTCGAGAATCTCGTCGTCGTTGCGGCCCTTCTGCACCACGCTGTTGAGCTTGATGCGTTTGAAGCCGGCGCTACGCGCAGCCTCGATGCCTTCGAGCACCTGATCGAGCCGGTCACGGCGGGTCAGCTCGGCGAAACGCTCGCGTTTGAGCGAGTCGAGGCTGATATTGAGCCGTCTCACGCCGGCTTCGCGCAGCGATGCAGCCAGGCTCGGCAACTGCGAGCCGTTGGTGGTGATGGCCAGATCTTCCAGTTCGTTGCGCGCACCGAGCCGCGCCAGCAAGCCGGTCAGCCCCTTGCGCACCAGCGGTTCGCCACCGGTCACGCGGATGCGTTTGACGCCCAGGCTGATGAAGGCATCGGCCACCGCATAGAGTTCTTCGAGCGTGAGGATCTGCGCACGGGGCGCGAAGACCATGTCCTCGCTCATGCAATAGGTGCAGCGAAAATCGCAGCGGTCGGTTACCGACAACCTCAGGTAGGTGATGCGCCGGCCGAATGGGTCGACCAACTGGGAATCGGGCATGGAACTCTCCAACTGCGGGATGCGCCTGTGTTCAGACTATGCGCTAAGTACGATTCAGGCAAAGCGACGTTACCAATGGCGTACCGCCAACGCCACCGAGTGGCATGCAGCCAGCCCGGGGCAATGCTTTAATGGACCGCTTTGGCAGGCGACCGCGAAATCTGCCACCCATGCGAGAGACCACGGCCAATGGACAACGACTCCCTGAAAGCAATGAGCTGGCGTGAGCGCCTTTACACCATCATCTTTTTCACCAACACTCCGGCCGGCAAGCGCTTCGACACCTGGCTGCTGGTGATCATCTTCGCCAGCCTGGTGGTGGTGATGCTCGACAGCATCGCCTCGTTCAACGAGCGGCACGGCCAGTTGCTGACCAATCTGGAATGGGGCTTCACGGCGATCTTCGCCGTCGAGTACGTGCTGCGCATCTACACTCACCCCGAACCCCGCAAGTACATCCTCAGCTTCTACGGCATGGTGGACCTGTTCTCGGTGCTGCCGGCCTTCATCGCCCTGCTGTTCCCGGATGCGCAGTACCTGCTGGTGGTGCGCGTCATCCGGATGCTGCGGATATTCCGCGTCCTCAAGCTCGCGCCCTATCTCAGCCAGGCCAACTTCCTGCTGGTGGCGCTGCAGGGCAGTCGGCAGAAGATCATTGTCTTCCTGCTCAGCGTGACCACCCTGATCATCGTCTACGGTACGTTGATGTACGTCATCGAGGGCCCGAGCAACGGCTTCACCAGCATTCCGATGAGCATCTACTGGGCGGTGGTCACCCTGACCACCGTCGGATTCGGCGACATCGTCCCGCTGACACCGCTGGGCAAGGCGCTGGCCACCGTGGTGATGATCACCGGTTACTCGATCATCGCCGTGCCGACCGGCATCTTCACCGCCGAGCTGGCCAATGCGATGCGCCAGGACAGCCTGCGCCACAACTGCCCCACCTGCGACAAGCTCACCCACGAACCCAACGCAGCATTCTGCAGCCGCTGCGGCAGCCAGCTGTTCGAGCCGAGAGAGCAGCAGACACAAAGCTGACACCCGCGAACGACCGGGAAGGCAGGTCGCCGGCAAAAGCGACGAACTGCCCTGAAGCGCCACTGTCACATCCTCAGATTCGCGTCAGGCAGGATGGAGACCGGCATGCCCTTGCTCAAACTGCTGCATTTCGCCGCCCTGCTCTGCTGGTGCGGCTCGCTGCTCTATCTTCCGGCGATGATCGCCGCCGGCACCAAGCGCAGCGAGCAGCTGTTCTACCGCGACCATGCCCACCTCACCCGCATGGTCTTCACCCTCATCAGCACACCGGCCGCGCTACTGGCCATTGGGTCCGGCACGGCATTGTTCCTGCGTGACGGCACCCTCGCCGGCTGGCTGATCATGAAACTCACGGTGGTCACCGCCATGGCGCTCTGTCATGCGCTGTGTGGCGTTCTGGTCCTGCGTATCGAACGTGAGCCGGAGCGCGGCGTCACATACCAGTGCATGGCACTGGGTGTACTGGTGCCGGTTCTGATTGCCCTGACCCTGTGGCTGGTACTGGCCAAACCCTTCTGACTCAAGGAATGACCGCCCCGCATGACCGATCGCCCGGCCCGCCTCGACCATTCCCATCCCGCCTGCCCGAGCTGGCCGTCTCCGGCACGTCGTTGCGACGGCTCAGGGCGCCTGCTCGCCATCCAGATCCACACCGACCGCGTGCTCGTAGACCAGCCGCCCGCCAAGGAAAGCGGCCAGGGAAATCAGCACGGCCGTGAGCAGCGAGAGATACAGCCCCCACATCGCGTCGCCGTCGCCGCGGTCCATGCCCTGGTAGCGCAGCAGCCAGTTCAGCGAGGCCAACGACAGCATCATCACCGCCAGGATCGCATGGCACCAGGCGGTGACCTTGCGGCGGATCTGCTGGACCGATACCAGGTCGATGACACCCGCGATGCTGGCGATCCAGCCGCCGATCGCGCCGACGCCGGACAGCCAGAGCGCAGCACGCCACCAGAACTCGTCGAGAGTCCAGAGGTAGGCCAGGTCCGCCGGCACCAGACCGATCAGGGCAGCGACCGGGAAATGGATCATCATCGGGTGCAGCGGATGGCCCGCAATGGCAGCGTTACTGTTGATGGACTCGCGTTCTGTGGCCATCCGGCCCTCCCAGGCTCCAAACTGAAACAGGCCGCCCGCTCAACGAGACGAGGCGGCAACCCTTTCAAATGGACCACGCTGGCGCTGGCAGTTCCTTCGCTGCTCGGCTGCGAGGGGCCGCAATCGGCGCTGTCGCCGGCCGGACCCATGGCGCGCGATGTGGCTAATGTCTGGTGGGCGATGTTCGGCTTCTCCGTGGTGGTGCTGGTGGTGGTCAGCGCGCTGTGGATCTACGCCATGCTGCGTCAGCCGCGCACCCACAGCGCCGAAGAGGCCAAGCGCATCAACCGGCGCTGGATCATCGGTGGCGGCCTCGTCCTGCCCACGGTCAGCATCGTCGCGCTGCTGGCCTTCGGCATCCCTACCGGACGCAGCATGCTGCCGCTGCCGGTGGAAGGCGAACAGCCGCTGCGTGTCCAGGTGATCGGCCATCAATGGTGGTGGGAGGTGCGTTACCCGGAAAGCGGCGTGGTGACCGCCAATCAGTTCATCCTGCCGATAGATAGACCCGTCGACGTCGAGGTGACCAGTGCCGACGTCATCCATTCGTTCTGGGTGCCGCGACTGGGCGGCAAACTGGACATGGTGCCCGGGCGGACCAACACCTTGCGTCTGCAGGCCTCCCAGACTGGCGTCTTCCGCGGGCAGTGTTCGGAGTTCTGCGGCAGCCAGCACGCGCACATGATCCTGCATGTCGAAGCTCTCGAAGCCGATGCGTTCGCCACTTGGATCGAGGCCCGCACCGGGCGTGAGCACCAGCCGCCGGGCGGCGCCGCCAGTCAGGTGTTCGACGAGCGCTGCGGGCAGTGCCACCGCGTCGCCGGTGTCAGTGACGGCAATCGCGCCCCGGATCTGAGCGACCTGGCGACCCGCCCGACGCTGGGCGCCGGGGTGATTGCCAACGACGCCGAAGGCCTGCGCCGCTGGCTCAGCGATCATCAGAGCATCAAGTACGGCATTGCCATGCCCCGCCACGACGACATTCCCGAAGAAACCCTCGGCCAGCTTGCCGACTGGCTGGAGACGCTCGCTCCATGACCCCGACTCATAACACTGGCGCCCCCGCCACCGACCCTGACCAGCTGCACGACCAGTTCAACGAGGTGTGGGGCAACCCGCGCGGCTGGCGCGCGCTGACCATCGTCAACCACACCAGCATCGGCCTTCGATTCCTGGTGACCGGCGCCTTCTTCTTCCTCGTCGGCGGTCTGCTGGCGATGCTGATCCGCACGCAGCTCGCGCTGCCCGGCTACGAGCTGATGGAGCCGGACGTCTACAACCAGGTCTTCACCATGCATGGCACGGTGATGATGTTCCTCTTCGCCGTGCCGATGATGGAAGGGCTGGCGGTCTACCTGATCCCGAAGATGATCGGCGCCCGCGACCTGGTATTCCCGCGGCTTTCCGCGCTGGGCTACTACTGCTACCTGTTCGGCGGGCTGATCCTGCTGTCGAGCATCTTTCTCGACATCGCGCCAAAGGCCGGCTGGTTCATGTACACGCCGCTGTCCAGTTCCGCCCACACGCCGGGCGTGAATTCGGACTTCTGGCTGCTGGGCATCACCTTCGTCGAGATTTCCGCGGTGAGCGCGGGCGTCGAATTGGTGGTGTCGATCCTGCGCACCCGCGCCAGCGGCATGGCGCTGCACAAGATGCCGCTCTATGCGTGGTACATCCTGGTGATGGCCATGATGATCGTGGTCGGCTTCCCGCCATTGATCCTAGGCTCCATTCTGCTGGAGCTGGAGCGCGCGGCCGGTATGCCATTCTTCGATGTCGCCCGGGGCGGTGACCCGGTGCTCTGGCAGCACCTGTTCTGGCTGTTCGGCCACCCCGAGGTGTACATCATCTTCCTGCCGGGGGCAGGCATCGTCTCGACGCTGATCCCGGTGTTCTGCCAGCGTCCGCTGGTGGGCTACCGCTGGGTGGTACTGGGCGTGCTGACCACCGGCTTCATCAGTTTCGGGCTGTGGGTGCACCACATGTTCACGGTCGGCATTCCGCAGCTGGCCACAGCGTTCTTCTCGGCGGCGAGCATGCTGGTGGCGATCCCCACCGGGGTGCAGATCTTTGCCTGGCTGGCAACGCTCTGGCTCGGCAAGCCGGTATACAAGGTGCCAATGCTCTGGCTGGTGGGCTTTCTCATCGTCTTCGTCGCCGGCGGGCTGACCGGGGTGATGCTGGCGCTGGTGCCGTTCGACTGGCAGGTGCACGACACCCACTTCGTGGTTGCTCACATGCACTACGTGCTGGTGGGCGGCATGTTCTTTCCGTTGATGGCCGGGCTGTACTACTGGCTGCCGCACTTCTCCGGGCGCATGCCATCGGAACGGCTAGGCCGCTGGGGCTTCTGGCTGTTCTTCATCGGCTTCAACGTGACCTTCCTGATCATGCACTGGACCGGGCTGATCGGCATGCCGCGCCGGGTCTACACCTATGACACGGGACTGGGCTGGGACATGCCCAACCTGGTGTCCTCCATCGGCAGCTTCATCATGGCGGTGGGCGTGGCGACCATCCTGCTCGACATCGTGCTGCACTTCCGTTTCGGCAAGCCGGCGCCGAAGAACCCCTGGCAGGCCGATACGCTGGAGTGGGCCACCTGCCTGCCACCGAGCGCCTACAACTTCGTCAGCCTGCCGGACGTAACCGATCGCCACCCGCTATGGAAGGACCCGGACCTGCCAGACAGCGTAGCCCGAGGCGAGCACGCGCTGACGGTAATCGATCATGGCCGCCGGGAGACCTGGGGCAGCGACCCGCTGACCGGCAAGGTCCGAGAGATCATTCACCTACCGGGCAACAGCTGGCTGCCGTTCATCGCGTCCGTGTTCCTCGCCGTGCTCTGCCTCAGCCTGCTGAACAAGTTCTACTGGGTCGCCCTCGGCGCGACCGTGGCGACGGTGGTGGTACTGCTGCGCTGGTCGTGGGAGAACGGTGCCCACCCCGCCGCCGCGCCGGATGCCCATACCCAGCCCGGTGAGCCGCCGCTGCATTCACGCACCTTCGACGGGCCGGGCCTGTGGGGCATGGGCGTAACGCTGTTGGCCAACGGCGCGCTGTATCTGTCGCTGCTGTTCGGCTGGTTCTACCTCTGGACCGTTTCGCCGCAATGGCGGGTGCCGGAGAGCCAGCTCAACGGCTGGCTGATGTTCGCCAGCGCCGTGCTGCTGAGCGCGGGCACGCTCTGGCTGCACCGTCTGATCAAGCGCCTGCGGGCCGGCACGCACCACGGGCTGATGGCACAGCTGGCGTGGCTGGGGCTGCTGGCACTGGCGCAGTCGGTGATGCTGCTGTGGCTGATGCTGAGCGCGGGGCTGGCACCTACCGAAACCGCACATGATGCCGTGGTGTTCGTGATGCTCGCGTACAGCCTGATCCATTGCACACTGGCAGCGGTGCTCACCGGTCTGCAGGCATGGCGCGTAGCCCTCGGTTACGTGGGCGACAAGGCGCCATACGAGCCCGTCGTGGTCGAGCAGCTCTGGTACTACAACCTGGGTGTGCTCTGGGTCAGCTATGCGGCCATCGTGCTGTTTCCGGCCACCTGGGGAGGTGCGTGATGAGGTATGCGCGGACGTCGCCCTACCATCCGATCCAGATTCCGATCGGCCTGATCATCTGGAGCCTGTGGTTCGTCGCCATGTATGGCGGCCAGGCGGTGATCTGCAAGCTCAGCCCGCCCGACCCGGCCCAGGGCGTATGGAACTGGCTGAACGGCAGCCTGGGTGCCCTGACCCTGCTGACCCTTGCGTTGCTGCTGTGGATGGCGCGCTATTTCTGGCGTCTGTCGCGGGCACCGGAGGAACAGAACGAACGGCAGCAGTTCGTCACCAAGATCGCTGCGGGGATTCACTTCATCGCGGCCCTGGCCACGCTGTTCGTCGGCATTCCGCTGTTGCAGATACCGCCATGCCTGTGATCTCCCGAGCCAAACGGCGAGTGCCACCGGGACTGCTGGCGTTGCCGGCAGCCCTGAGTGTATCGACGCCGGCCTTCGCCCACGGCCTGTTCGACGCCCATGTGCTCGACCGCGCGCCGCTGCTGCTGACCGCTTTGCTGGTGGCAGCAGCCTGGCTGCTGTACCTGCTCGGCGGTCGCAAGGTTGCGCCGCGGCGCCATGAAGCCCTCTGCTTTCACGCGGCAATGCTGCTGGTGGTGTTCTCGGTGTTCGGCCCCATCGACGACTGGGCGGAAACCAGCACGGCCTGGCACATGACCCAACACATGCTGTTCATCATCGTGATCGCCCCGCTGTGGGCGCTGGCGCGACCGCTGCCGCAATGGCGCGGGGTCACCGGGCGCTTCGCCCAGCCGCTGTGGACCGGCATCCTGCGTGCCGGGCGCTACCCCACGCTGCTGGCGCTGCTGCATGGCGCGGTGATCTGGATCTGGCACACACCGAAGCTCTATGTGCTGGCGCTGGACAACCTCTGGTGGCATGCCTTCGAGCATGCATGCTTCCTGTTCACCGGTTGGCTGTTCTGGTGGTCGGTGCTGCGCGCAAACCCGAAGCAGGTTCCACAGGCACTGATGGCGGTGCTGCTGACGCTGATGCACACCGGTCTGCTGGGCGCCCTGCTCACCTTCGGTAGCGTGTCGTTCTACGGTGAAGGCCGCTCAGTGGAAGATCAGCAGCTGGCCGGGCTGATCATGTGGGTGCCGGGGGGGCTGATCTACCTGATCGGCGGCGGATGGATCGCCTGGCGCTGGCTGACCCGCATGTGGCGGCGGCAGAATACGCAAGCCGCCGCGCCGGATCTCTGACACGCAACGGCACCGAGCGTCGGCCCTGCGGGAAGGCGCGGTCAGTCGAGTTTCTTGCGAATCCAGTACAGATAGGTACCGGCCTCGGCCTGCTGTTCGACCAGATCATGGCCGAGGAACACGCAGAACTTGGGAATGTCGCGCTGGGTCGAGGGATCGGTAGCGATGACCTTGAGCATGGCCCCGCCAGCCAGGTCGCGCACCTTGTTGTGCAGCATCATCACCGGCTCGGGACAGTTCAGGCCGGTGGCGTCGAGAACGGCGTCGACAGTCATTTCAGCTGATTGGCTCATCAGAGGGCTCCGGAAAACAGGCGTGCATTGTGGCGCAAGCGGGAGAACAGGTCATCCGCTGCCGATCAACGATCAGAGGCGGCGCAGGTGACAGGTCACCTCTTCCCGGTCGTGATACAGCTGCTTGCAGCCAATACTGGCCTTGACGCCACGTTCGGCCAGCCCGTCGGCAATACGTTCGAGCAGGCGCTTGACCTCGGCGTAGCGCTGCTTCATCGGCAACTTGAGGTTCACCACCGCCTCGCGGCACAGGCCCTCGCCGATCCAGGTTTCCAGCAGCGCAGCATTGCGCGCCGGCTTCTCGACGATGTCGCAGACCATCCAGTCCACCGGCTTTTTCGGGCGGAAAGTAAAGCCGTCGGCGCGAAAATGTTCCACCAGCCCGGAATCCATCAGGTCGGCGTTCATCGGCCCGTTGTCCACCGCGCTGACCTTGATATGCCGGTTGACCAGCTGCCAGGTCCAGCCGCCCGGCGCCGCGCCGAGATCGACGCCGGTCATGCCCGCCGCCAGCCGCGTATCCCACTGCTCACGCGGGATGAAATGGTGCCAGGCCTCCTCCAGCTTGAGCGTCGAGCGGCTGGGTGCCTGGCGCGGAAACTTCAGGCGCGGGATGCCCATCGGCCACAGCGCGCTGTTGTTCGCCTCGGCGATGCCGACGAATACTTCGCGACCGCTCTTGAACGTGAGCAGAAGGCGCGGCCCCTTGCCCTGCTCGTCGAGGCGCCCGGCCTTGACCAGCGCCTTGCGCAGCGGCGCCTCGAACTTGCGGCAGAAGTTGGAAAGCTCCTTGCCATCGTTGGTATCCAGCACCTCCAGCCACAGGCTGCTGCACACCGGGTAGTCCGCCAGGTGCGCCAGCAACACGCTGATGCGATCGGTTTCCGGAAGCTGCAGGTAGGCGCCACGTGCCCATTGCCGCGGAAAAATCAGATCGGCGAAGCGCAGCCGGCGCATCAGCCTTTCGGCGCCGCCGGGCTCGCTGCAGATGAACTCGGCACAGGCGCTGTCAGGCCGCGCCTTGGCATAGCCGGCGACTTCGAGGATGGCGGCGTGCTCACTGATTTCGGCACAGACCTCGCCTTCGAACCCGGGGCGGCAATGCAGCAACAATGTATTCATGTTCGGATCCTGTGAGCGGTCGGGTCTGCGCCAAAGCCGCGCATCATAGCCGACCGCGGGAACCCTCGCCCGCATCGCCCGGTCCAGTGCAGTAGCGAAACACCTGCCCAAGGGCTAGTTTCAAAGCTCGTTCATCAGCCAGCCCTCACCGTGTGGGCACAAGGAGATGAGGAATGCCTTCCCTGGATAGCCTGAAATGTCGCCGCAGCCTCGAGGTTGCCGGCAAGACCTACCACTACTACAGCCTCCCCGACGCAGCCGCCCAGCTGGGCGACATCAGCCGACTGCCCACCTCCCTCAAGGTGCTGCTGGAGAACCTGCTGCGCTGGGAAGATGACGTGACCGTACGCAGCGACGATCTCAGATCGCTGGTGAGCTGGCTGCAAACCCGCAGCTCGGACCAGGAAATCCAGTACCGCCCCGCCCGGGTACTGATGCAGGACTTCACCGGCGTCCCGGCAGTAGTCGACCTCGCGGCCATGCGCGATGCCGTGGCCAGGGCCGGCGATGATCCGCAGAAGATCAACCCGCTGTCGCCGGTGGACCTGGTGATCGACCACTCGGTGATGGTCGACCGCTTCGGCAGCGACCAGGCCTTCGAGCAGAACGTCGAGATCGAGATGCAGCGCAACGGTGAACGCTACGAGTTCCTGCGCTGGGGCCAGCAGGCCTTCGACAACTTCAGCGTGGTGCCGCCGGGTACCGGCATCTGCCACCAGGTCAACCTGGAATACCTCGGCCAGGTTGTCTGGACCCGCGAAGAGAACGGCGAAACCGTCGCCTACCCGGACACCCTGGTCGGCACCGATTCGCACACCACCATGATCAATGGCCTCGGCGTGCTCGGCTGGGGTGTCGGCGGCATCGAGGCCGAAGCGGCGATGCTCGGCCAACCGGTATCGATGCTGATTCCCGAGGTGATCGGTTTCCGCCTCAGCGGCAAGCTCAACGAGGGCGTCACCGCCACCGACCTGGTGCTAACCGTGACGCAGATGCTGCGCAAGCACGGCGTGGTCGGCAAATTCGTCGAGTTCTACGGCCCGGGGCTGGATCACCTGCCGCTGGCCGACCGTGCCACCATCGGCAACATGGCGCCCGAGTACGGCGCCACCTGCGGCTTCTTCCCGGTCGACCAGATCACCATCGACTACCTGCGCCTGACCGGCCGCAACGAGGAGCGCATTGCCCTGGTCGAGGCCTACAGCAAGGCGCAGGGCATGTGGCGTGACAGCAATTCGCTGGACCCGGTGTTCACCGCCACCCTGGAGCTGGACCTGGCCCAGGTGCAGCCGTCCGTAGCCGGGCCCAAGCGCCCGCAGGACCGGGTCACGCTTGGCGATATCGGCGCCAACTTCGACCTGCTACTGGAAACCGGCGGGCGCAAGCAGCAGGCCGACACCTCGGTGGAGGTCAAGGGCGAGAACTTCCACCTCAAGCACGGCGCGGTTGTCATCGCGGCAATCACCTCCTGCACCAATACCTCGAACCCCAATGTACTGATGGCCGCCGGCCTGGTCGCCAAGAAGGCGGTTGAGCGCGGGCTCAAGCGTCAGCCCTGGGTCAAGTCCTCACTGGCGCCGGGCTCCAAGGTGGTCACCGACTACCTCGAGCGGGCCGGGCTGACACGCTATCTGGACCAGCTCGGCTTCAACCTGGTGGGCTATGGCTGCACCACCTGTATCGGCAACTCCGGACCGTTGCCGGATGCCATCGGCCAGGCGATTACCGACAACGACCTGATCGTATCGTCGGTGCTGTCCGGCAACCGCAACTTCGAGGGCCGCGTGCACCCGCTGGTCAAGGCCAACTGGCTGGCCTCGCCACCGCTGGTGGTCGCCTTCGCCCTGGCCGGCACCACGCGCATCAACATGGACCGCGAGCCGCTGGGCTACGACGACCAGAATCAGCCGGTGTACCTGAAGGATATCTGGCCGAGCAGCGCCGAAATCGCCGAAGCGGTGGCGCGTATCGATGGCGAGATGTTCCGCAGCCGCTATGCCGACGTATTCAGCGGCGACGAGCACTGGCAGAAGATTCCGGTCAGCGCCGGCGACACTTATCAGTGGAATGCCAGCTCCAGCTACGTGCAGAACCCGCCCTACTTCGAAGATATCGGCCAGCCACCAACGCCGCCGGCGGACGTCGAGAATGCCCGGGTTCTGGCGGTGTTCGGTGACTCCATCACCACCGACCACATCTCGCCCGCCGGCAACATCAAGGCGAGTTCGCCGGCCGGCCTTTACCTGCAATCGCTGGGGGTGGCGCCGGAAGACTTCAACTCCTACGGCTCGCGCCGCGGCAACCACGAAGTGATGATGCGCGGCACCTTTGCCAACATCCGCATCAAGAACGAGATGCTCGGCGGCGAGGAAGGCGGCAACACGCTCTACCAGCCGAGTGGTGAAAAGCTGTCGATCTACGACGCCGCCATGCGCTATCAGGCCGAAGGCGTGCCGCTGGTGGTGATCGCCGGCAAGGAGTATGGCACCGGCTCCAGCCGTGACTGGGCCGCCAAGGGCACCAACCTGCTGGGCGTGAAGGCGGTCATCGCCGAGAGCTTCGAGCGCATCCACCGATCCAACCTCATCGGCATGGGCGTGCTGGCGCTGCAGTTCGTCGGCGAGCAGACGCGTCAGTCGCTGGGTCTGAACGGCACGGAGAAGTTGTCGATCCGAGGGCTCGGCGCGGACATCAAGCCACGCCAGCTGCTCACCGTCGACGTGGAACGGCAGGACGGCTCGCGCGATTCGTTCCAGGTGCTGAGCCGCATCGACACGCTGAACGAGGTCCAGTACTTCAAGGCCGGCGGCATCCTGCACTACGTATTGCGCCAGCTAATCGGCAGCTGATCAGGCAGAAAAAACGCCGGTGCGAATCCGTTCGCACCGGCGTCTCGCCGTCCTCTGGCGTCCAATCTCCAGCCGCCTGAACATCCATGCACGCTGTCCGGTCCCTGACTTCGCCACCGCCCCGCCGACCGGAACGTCCGGACACGCATTAACCCTCTCGCAAAAAGATTGCAGAACCATTAAGCCGAATCTGCCGTCAGTCGCCTTTCGACCAAAGTTGATCCTCGAATCAGCTTTGCCGTCTCAAGAACGCCACGCCATGGCCGACCCATAGGTCAGCCCAGACTCAGAAGAACATCAAAGGTCAGGCGCGCTCCTCCGAACATTCAATGCCAGGCGTGAAAAGTCGATGCGTAACAACCAGCCCGTATCCCAGCGTGAATATGCCTTCCCCGACCAGCAACGCCTCATCTCGACCACCGACCTGAAAGGGCAGATCACCTACTGCAACGACATCTTCGCCGAAGTCAGTGGCTTCGCTCGCGACGAGCTGATCCGCGCGCCGCACAACCTGGTGCGCCACCCGGACGTGCCTCCCGCGGTGTTCGAGCATATGTGGACGACGCTCAAGCAAGGCAAGCCGTGGATGGGCGTGGTCAAGAATCGCCGCAAGAACGGTGACCACTATTGGGTCAATGCCTACGTCACGCCGATTCTCGATCAGCAGCGGCAGGTCACCGGGTACGAATCGGTGCGGACCAAGCCGACGCGCGAGCAGATCCAGCGCGCCGAAGCACTCTACGCACGACTGAATGCGGGCAAGAGCGGCGTACCGCGCAGCGACGTCTGGCTACCCGTACTGATGAAGTGGCTGCCGTTTATTCTGGTGGGCCAGATCGGCTTTCTGCTCGGTGCATTCTTCGACCATGCCGCGGGC
Organism: Stutzerimonas stutzeri; assembly: GCF_000219605.1. Classification (NCBI taxonomy): domain Bacteria; kingdom Pseudomonadati; phylum Pseudomonadota; class Gammaproteobacteria; order Pseudomonadales; family Pseudomonadaceae; genus Stutzerimonas; species Stutzerimonas stutzeri. The sequence goes on along the minus strand of NC_015740.1, from coordinate 1,828,419 downwards.
TTCATGGCAGCGGCCCTGCTGTCGATTCCGCTCGGCCTTGCCGGCCTGCATTGGCAGCAGCGTGGCCTGCGCCGGCTGATGCAGCTGGCGCAGCAGAGCACCAGTGATCCGCTGATCGCGCGCATGTACACCGATAGCCGCGGCGTCGAAGCGCAGCTGGAAATGGCCATGCTCAGCCAGCAGGCCCACCTGAAGACCTGCCTCACACGCCTGCAGGACACCGCCGTGCAGCTGCAGGGTCAGGCCAAGGAGGCCGACACGCTGGCTCAGAACTGTGCCAACGGCCTGGTGCAGCAGCATCAGGAAACCGAGCAGGTGGCCACGGCCATCAACGAGATGGCCGCAACCACGCAGGAAGTGGCCAGCAACGTTGCGTTGGCTGCCGACGCCACCCGTGAAGCCAGCCGCCTGACTGTCCACGGCCGGGAAGTCACCGCCGAGACGCGCAAGGCCATCCAGCAACTCTCCGACTCGGTGGCCAAGACCGGCGAAGCGGTCAATCAGTTGGCCAGCGACAGCGAGGCGATCGGTAGCGTGGTCGACGTGATCAAGAGCATCGCCGATCAGACCAACCTGCTGGCACTCAACGCCGCCATCGAGGCGGCGCGCGCCGGCGAGAGCGGCCGCGGCTTCGCCGTGGTTGCCGACGAGGTACGCCAGCTGGCCCAGCGTACCGGGGCGGCCACCGGCGAGATCCACCAGCTCATCGAAAAGCTGCAGCAGCAGGCACGCCACGCCGTGCAGACCACCGAGGCCGGTCGGGTCCATGCCAGCCGCGGCGTCGAGCAGGTGCTCCAGGCCGACCAGGCGCTGACGGGCATCAACGAGGCCATGGGCAATATCATCGACATGACCACCCAGATCGCCTCGGCCACCGAAGAGCAGAGCGCCGTCGCCGACGAGATCAGCCACAACGTCAGCACCATCGCCCGCCTCGCCGACCAGACCGCCGGCGACGCCCGTAGCTCGGCGCTGCTCAGCGAGGACCTCGCGGCAACGGCGCAGGGGCAGTACGCACTGGTCGAACGCTTCAACCGCTGAGCGCAAGTGCAGCGAGCGTCGCAGGTGCTCGCTGCCACTTCTCAGGGGCTTGAAAGCCCGCCCAGAAACGCGGCGATGACGTCCGCCGCTTCGTCCAGATGCTGCTCGTGGGTCAGCCCCGAGCGCTTCAGCGGCTTCAGATCATGGTCCGCCGCAGCGAGCCAATGCAGGGCGATCGCAGGCGACAACGGGTATTGCGCCACCCGCTCGCGATCACCGAGTGCATCGCGCTCGCCCTGCACGATCAACGTCGGCGCCCTCAGCCCTTGCAGATGGGCCACTCGAGGCTTGTCCGGCTTCCCCGCGGGATGGAACGGATAGCCCAGGCACACCAGTGCCTCGGCCTCCAGCTCATCGGCTAACAGGCTCGCCATTCTCCCGCCCATGGACTTGCCGCCGATGGCCAGCGGTCCTGTGGCCTGCTGTCGCACCAGCGCATGGACTTCCCGCCATTGTGCGAGCAACTGAGCCTGCGGACTGGGCGGGCGTCTGCCCATTCCCTGGCGTCGCGCCGCCATGTAGGCGAACTCGAAGCGGCACACCGCAACCCCGCGCGCGGCAAGGCGCACAGCCATTTGCTCCATGAACGGACTGTCCATCGGCGCACCGGCGCCGTGGGCCAGAATCAGGCTGGCCGACGCCGCGCCCCGAGGATGGTTCCAGCCGATGAGATGCCCTTTGTCACATTGTGTGTATTGACCCGCGTCAATACCGGCAGATTGCCCTTTCCCCATTCTTGCCCCGCTTTCTATTAGAAAGAAAAACTGCTCATTACCCGTGGATGGAAGCCCATACATGAACACAGCAACCAGTACCGCCTACAGTTACAAGGTGGTCCGCCAATTCGCCATCATGACGGTGGTGTGGGGAATCGTCGGGATGGGGCTCGGCGTTTTCATCGCAGCACAATTGGCCTGGCCATTTCTGAACTTCGACCTCCCGTGGACCAGTTTCGGTCGTCTTCGCCCATTGCACACCAACGCGGTGATCTTCGCCTTTGGCGGCTGTGCTCTGTTCGCGACTTCCTACTACTCGGTTCAGCGCACCTGCCAAACCACCCTGTTCGCGCCTAAGCTGGCCGCGTTCACCTTCTGGGGCTGGCAGCTGGTCATCCTGCTCGCCGCGATCTCCCTGCCGCTGGGCTTCACCAGCTCCAAGGAATACGCGGAACTGGAGTGGCCGATCGACATCCTGATCACCATCGTCTGGGTGGCCTATGCGATCGTCTTCTTCGGCACGCTGGCGACGCGCAAGGTCAAGCACATCTACGTCGGTAACTGGTTCTTCGGTGCCTTCATCCTGACCGTGGCGATCCTGCATGTCGTCAACAACCTGGAAATCCCGGTTACCGCGATGAAGTCCTATTCGCTATATGCCGGTGCGACCGATGCGATGGTGCAATGGTGGTACGGCCACAACGCCGTGGGCTTCTTCCTCACCGCCGGCTTCCTCGGGATCATGTACTATTTCGTGCCTAAGCAGGCCGAGCGCCCGGTGTATTCGTATCGCCTGTCGATCGTTCACTTCTGGGCACTGATCACCGTCTACATCTGGGCCGGCCCGCACCACCTGCACTACACCGCGCTGCCAGATTGGGCGCAGAGCCTGGGCATGGTGATGTCGCTGATTCTGCTGGCTCCGAGCTGGGGCGGCATGATCAACGGCATGATGACGCTGTCGGGTGCCTGGCACAAACTGCGTAGCGACCCGATCCTGCGCTTCCTGGTGGTTTCGCTGGCGTTCTACGGCATGTCGACCTTCGAAGGTCCGATGATGGCGATCAAGACCGTCAACGCCCTGTCCCACTACACCGACTGGACCATCGGCCACGTACACGCTGGAGCCCTCGGCTGGGTTGCAATGGTCTCCATCGGCGCGCTGTATCACCTGGTCCCGAAAGTGTTCGGCCGCGAGCAGATGCACAGTATCGGTCTGATCAACACCCACTTCTGGCTAGCCACCATCGGCACCGTGCTCTACATCGCTTCGATGTGGGTCAACGGTATCGCGCAGGGCCTGATGTGGCGTGCAATCAACGACGACGGCACGCTGACCTATTCCTTCGTCGAATCGCTGGAAGCCAGCCACCCCGGCTTCGTAGTGCGAATGATCGGTGGTGCGATCTTCTTCGCCGGCATGCTGGTGATGGCCTACAACACCTGGCGCACCGTGCAGGCTGCCAAGCCCGCCGAGTACGACGCTGCCGCGCAGATCGCCTGAGGAGCCTAGGTAAATGAAATCGCACGAGAAACTAGAAAAGAACGTAGGTCTGTTGACCCTGTTCATGATCCTGGCGGTAAGCATCGGCGGTCTGACCCAGATCGTCCCGCTGTTCTTCCAGGACTCCGTCAACGAGCCGGTTGAAGGCATGAAGCCTTACACCGCGCTGCAGCTCGAAGGCCGGGACCTCTACATCCGCGAGGGCTGCGTTGGCTGCCACTCGCAGATGATCCGCCCCTTCCGCGCCGAGACCGAGCGCTACGGCCACTACTCCGTGGCCGGTGAAAGCGTCTACGACCATCCGTTCCTGTGGGGCTCTAAGCGTACCGGACCGGATCTGGCCCGTGTCGGCGGCCGCTACTCCGATGACTGGCACCGTGCGCACCTGTACAACCCGCGCAACGTAGTTCCTGAGTCGAAGATGCCGTCCTATCCGTGGCTGGTCGAGAACACCCTCGACGGCAAGGACACTGCCAAGAAGATGTCGGCTCTGCGCATGCTTGGCGTTCCTTACACCGAAGAGGACATCGCCGGCGCTCGGGACTCCGTCAACGGCAAAACCGAGATGGATGCGATGGTGGCTTACCTGCAGGTACTCGGCACAGCTCTGACCAATAAGCGCTGAGTCGTACTGACCAAGAAAAAATGACCGGCTGGCAAATCAGCCGTCAGGGACTTCAATCGCGGACAGCCAGAGTTGCTCGGGCTGTCCAGGAGTAGCACATGAGCACTTTCTGGAGTGGATACATCGCCCTGCTGACGCTGGGCACCATCGTCGCTCTGTTCTGGTTGATCTTCGCCACCCGCAAGGGCGAATCCGCCGGCACTACGGATCAAACGATGGGACATGCCTTCGATGGCATCGAGGAATACGACAACCCGCTGCCGCGCTGGTGGTTCCTGCTCTTCATTTGCACCCTGGTGTTCGGCATCCTGTACTTGGTGCTCTACCCCGGCCTGGGTAACTGGAAGGGCGTTCTGCCAGGCTACGAGGGTGGCTGGACTCAAGAGAAGCAGTGGGAACGCGAAGTTGCTCAGGCCGATGAAAAGTACGGTCCGATTTTCGCCAAGTACGCTGCCATGTCAGTGGAAGAAGTGGCACAGGACCCGCAAGCCGTGAAAATGGGCGCTCGCCTGTTCGCCAACTACTGCTCCATCTGCCACGGTTCCGATGCCAAGGGTTCGCTAGGTTTCCCGAACCTCGCCGACCAAGACTGGCGCTGGGGTGGTGATGCCGCTTCGATCAAAACCAGCATCCTCAACGGACGTATCGCAGCAATGCCGGCCTGGGGCCAAGCCATCGGCGAAGAAGGCGTGAAGAACGTCGCCGCCTTCGTGCGCAACGAACTCGCCGGTCTGCCGCTGCCGGAAGGCACCGATGCAGATCTGGGCAAAGGCAAGGAGGTCTATGCGCAGACCTGCGCCGTCTGCCACGGCCAGGGTGGCGAAGGCATGGCCGCGCTGGGCGCGCCGAACCTGCAGCATGCTTCCGGCTGGATCTATGGCTCGAGCCTCGGCCAACTGCAACAGACCATTCGCCATGGTCGCAATGGCCAGATGCCTGCTCAGCAGCAATATCTGGGCGACGACAAGGTTCACCTGCTCGCCGCCTATGTTTACAGCCTGTCGCAAAAACCGGAACAACTCGCTAACCAGTGAGCCCCAAAAGGGCGGTACACTCGTACCGCCCTTCTCGCCTTGTCCCCAGGCAACTTCCGCTACTCTGCGACTATCTGTCGCATCGCAAACTGACCAACGTCCTTCCCCCTCCGCGCTAGCACTTCTAAGCTGTGCTTCCGATTCGCCATCCCGCCTAGAACCATAAGGCGCAATCGTAATTTCCTACGCACCGGCGTGGTGCGATACCTCCCTGCACAGCACACGGAAAACGCTTTAAATCAGGGTTTTGGCCAGCAAAGACAGCCTGGGCGCGGTTTGCATTGCCCCCCTGCTTTCTCCATACTTGCCGCCGTTTTTGCCTTCGAAAATGCTATTAGCGTGGAAGCCTTGCATGAGCACAGCAATCAGTGAGACTGCTTATAACTATAAGGTGGTTCGCCAATTCGCCATCATGACGGTGGTGTGGGGAATCATTGGGATGGGCCTGGGTGTTTTCATCGCCGCGCAGCTGGTGTGGCCCTCGCTCAATTTCGACCTGCCGTGGACGAGCTTCGGTCGTCTGCGTCCCTTGCACACCAACGCGGTGATCTTCGCCTTCGGTGGTTGCGCACTGTTCGCCACGTCCTACTACGTGGTTCAGCGCACCTGCCAGACGCGACTGTTCTCCGATGGTCTCGCTGCCTTCACCTTCTGGGGTTGGCAAGCCGTGATCGTGCTGGCGGTCATCACGCTGCCGCAAGGCTTCACCAGCTCCAAGGAATACGCGGAACTGGAATGGCCGATCGACATCCTGATCACCCTGGTATGGGTGTCGTACATTGCCGTGTTCTTCGGCACCATCATGAAGCGCAAGGCCAAGCACATCTATGTGGGTAACTGGTTCTTCGGTGCCTTCATCCTGGTGACGGCGATGCTGCACATCGTCAACAACCTGGAAATCCCGGTGAGCTGGTTCAAGTCCTACTCGATCTATTCGGGCGCGACCGATGCGATGGTGCAGTGGTGGTACGGCCACAACGCCGTGGGCTTCTTCCTGACCACCGGCTTCCTTGGCATGATGTACTACTTCGTGCCGAAGCAAGCCGAGCGTCCGGTGTATTCCTATCGCCTGTCGATCGTCCACTTCTGGGCGCTGATCACCCTTTATATCTGGGCCGGTCCTCACCACCTGCACTACACCGCCCTGCCGGACTGGGCGCAGAGCCTGGGCATGGTGATGTCGATCATCCTGCTGGCACCGAGCTGGGGTGGCATGATCAACGGCATGATGACCCTGTCCGGCGCCTGGCATAAGCTGCGCACCGATCCGATCCTGCGCTTCCTGGTGGTTTCGCTGGCGTTCTACGGCATGTCGACCTTCGAAGGTCCGATGATGGCCATCAAGACCGTCAACGCCCTGTCCCACTACACCGACTGGACCATCGGCCACGTACACGCTGGCGCCCTCGGCTGGGTAGCGATGATCACCATCGGTTCGATGTACCACCTGATCCCGAAAGTGTTCGGTCGCGAGCAGATGCACAGCATCGGCCTGATCAATGCGCACTTCTGGCTGGCCACCATCGGCACCGTGCTCTACATCGCCTCGATGTGGGTCAACGGCATCACCCAGGGCCTGATGTGGCGCGCAATCAACGAAGACGGCACCCTGACCTACTCCTTCGTCGAAGCGCTGGAAGCCAGCCACCCGGGCTTCATCGTCCGTGCGCTCGGCGGCGCCTTCTTCCTCGCCGGCATGCTGCTGATGGCCTACAACACCTGGCGCACCGTGCGTGTCGCCAAAGCAGCCCAGTACGACGCTGCCGCGCAGATCGCTTGAGGAAACGGATAGATGAAGAACCACGAAATACTTGAAAAGAACATCGGTCTGCTGACCCTGTTCATGATCCTGGCGGTGAGCATCGGTGGTCTGACCCAGATCGTCCCGCTGTTCTTCCAGGACGCCGTCAACGAGCCGGTCGAGGGCATGAAGCCGTACACCGCGCTGCAACTGGAAGGCCGTGACCTGTACATCCGCGAAGGTTGCGTGGGCTGCCACTCGCAGATGGTGCGCCCGTTCCGCGCCGAAACCGAGCGCTACGGCCACTACTCCGTCGCCGGCGAAAGCGTCTACGACCATCCGTTCCTGTGGGGCTCCAAGCGTACCGGTCCGGACCTGGCCCGTGTCGGCGGCCGCTACTCCGATGATTGGCACCGTGCGCACCTGTACAACCCGCGCAACGTCGTGCCCGAGTCGAAGATGCCGTCCTACCCGTGGCTGGTCGAGAAGACCCTCGATGGCAAGGACACCGCCAAGAAGATGTCGGCGCTGCGCACCCTCGGCGTGCCCTACACCGACGAAGACATCGCCGGCGCCCGGGATGCCGTTCGTGGCAAGACCGAGATGGACGCCATGGTGGCCTATCTGCAAGTACTCGGCACCGCACTCACCAACAAACGGTAACGCATGATGGAAATCGGGACTCTTCGTGGCCTGGGCACAATTCTGGTATTCGTCGCCTTTATTGGCGTGGTGCTCTGGGCCTACAGCAGCAAACGCAAGCAAAGCTTCGACGAAGCCGCCAACCTGCCCTTCGCGGACGACGAGACCGACGCCAAGAAGCGTGATGAAGAAGCTTCCAGGAGTAAGAAATAAATGACCTCGTTTTGGAGTTGGTACGTCACCCTGCTGAGCCTCGGCACCATTGCCGCGCTGGTCTGGCTGCTACTGGCAACTCGCAAGGGCCAACGCCCTGACAGCACCGAAGAAACCGTTGGCCACTCCTATGACGGCATCGAGGAGTACGACAACCCGCTGCCGCGCTGGTGGTTCATGCTGTTCGTCGGCACCGTGGTGTTCGCGCTCGGCTACCTGGCGCTCTACCCCGGCCTGGGCAACTGGAAAGGCCTGCTGCCGGGCTATGAGGACGGCTGGACTCAGGTCAAGGAATGGCAGCGCGAGATGGACAAGGCCGACGAGCAGTACGGCCCGCTGTACGCCAAATACGCCGCCATGCCGGTAGAGGAAGTGGCCAAGGACCCGCAGGCGCTGAAGATGGGTGGCCGTCTGTTCGCCTCCAACTGCTCCGTCTGCCACGGCTCCGACGCCAAGGGCGCCTATGGCTTCCCCAACCTGACCGACGATGATTGGCTGTGGGGCGGCGAGCCCGAGACGATCAAGACCACCATCCTGCATGGCCGTCAGGCTGCAATGCCGGCGTGGAAGGACGTGATCGGCGAAGAAGGCATTCGCAACGTGGCTGGCTACGTTCGCAGCCTGTCCGGCCGTGATACCCCAGAGGGTATCAGCGTCGACATTGAGCAGGGTCAAAAAATCTTCGCGGCCAACTGTGTAGTCTGCCATGGACCGGAAGCCAAGGGCGTTACAGCCATGGGCGCGCCGAACCTGACCGACAACGTCTGGCTGTATGGTTCGAGCTTCGCTCAGATCCAACAGACCCTGCGCTACGGTCGCAATGGCCGCATGCCTGCCCAGGAAGCGATCCTTGGCCATGACAAGGTTCACCTGCTGGCAGCCTACGTCTACAGCCTGTCGCAGCAACCGGAGCAGTGATCGACCGGGGTCGGGAGTGACGACCTGTCACACCCGACCTCAACGCTCCGGGCGTACCATTCGCAGCTGGACAGAAAAATGATCCCGGTTGGCACGTATCGACTGGGACACCCACCTTCCGCCGTGGTACGCACTCGATGACTGAGCAGATCCCCGTTCGTGATGTAACCCCTCCGTCCAAGGCAGGAGCGTCCGCTGACCTCTATGCCGCGCGTGAAAAAATCTACACCCGAGCCTTCTCCGGCCTGTTTCGCAATGTCCGCCGCGTCGGCGGAGCGGTTCTCTTCATCCTTTATTTCGGCACCGCATGGATCAACTGGAACGGCCGACAGGCTGTCTGGTGGGATCTACCGGAGCGCAAGTTCCATGTCTTCGGGGCTACCTTCTGGCCTCAGGACTTCATGCTGTTGTCGTGGCTGCTGATCATCTGCGCCTTCGGCCTGTTCTTCATCACTGTGTTCGCCGGCCGCGTATGGTGCGGCTACACCTGCCCGCAAAGCGTGTTCACCTGGGTTTTCATGTGGGCCGAAAAGGTCACCGAGGGTGATCGCAACCAGCGTATGAAGCTGGACAAGGCTCCCATGAGCGGCGGCAAGTTCATCCGCAAGCTGGGCAAGCACAGCATCTGGCTGTTCGTCTCCTTCGCGACGGGGGTCACCTTTGTCGGGTACTTCACCCCCATCCGCGAACTGGTACCTGACCTGCTCACCTTGCAGGTTGGCGGCTGGGCCTTGTTCTGGGTGGCTTTCTTCACGCTCGCCACCTACGGCAACGCCGGCTATCTGCGCGAGCAGGTCTGCATCTACATGTGCCCGTACGCACGCTTCCAGAGCGTGATGTTCGACAAGGACACGCTGATCGTTTCCTACGATCCGCGCCGCGGCGAGAAGCGTGGCCCGCGCAAGAAGGACGCCGATTACAAGGCCATGGGCCTGGGTGATTGCATCGACTGCACCATGTGCGTGCAGGTCTGCCCGACCGGTATCGACATCCGCGACGGCCTGCAGATCGAATGCATCGGCTGCGCGGCCTGTATCGATGCGTGCGACGCGATCATGGACAAGATGAACTACCCACGCGGGCTGATCAGCTACACCACCGAACACAACCTGTCCGGCCAGAAGACCCATCTGCTGCGTCCGCGGCTGATCGGTTACGCCGTCGCGCTGTTGGCGATGATGGGGCTGTTCACCTATGCCGTGTATGATCGCCCGCTGGTCAAGCTGGACGTGCTCAAGGATCGCGTGCTCTATCGCGAGAACGAGCAAGGCAATATCGAGAACGTGTACACCCTCAAGGTCATGAACAAGGCTCAGCGCGAGCAGACTTTCGTGATCGAGGCCTCGGGTCTCGACGGCCTGGTCTATGAGGGCCGCAGCGAGATACGGGCCGAAGCGGGTGAGCTGGTGACCGTGCCGGTGGAACTGTCCATCGCACCGGAGAAGCTGCCCTCGAGCACCAATGAGATCGTCTTCCATGTCCGTTCGGTAGACGACGAATCGATCAACGACGATGCCGACAGCCGTTTCATCGGCCCAAGCATCCGCTAGAAAGGTAATGCATGCGCTCCGATAACGAACAAACACGTTGGTACACCCAGTTCTGGGCCTGGTTTGTCATCGCGATTCTGCTGAGTTCGGTGGTGTTGGGGGTGTCGTTGCTGACGATTGCCATCCGCAACGCCGATACGCTGGTGGCGGACAACTACTACGATGCCGGCAAAGGGATCAACCAGTCCCTCGAGCGCGAAAAGCTGGCGGAGCGTCTGGAGATGCAGGCCCGTATCGTCCTCAATGACGAGCGCGGTCTGGCCGAGGTGCAGCTGAGCGGTGCGAGCCGGCCTCAGCAACTGGTGCTGAATCTGCTCTCCCCGACCCAGCCGGAGCGTGACCGCCGCGTGGTCCTGCAACCGCAGGGCGATGGCATCTATCAGGGACAGATGCAGGAGTCGATCACCGGCCGACGCTTCATCGAACTCCTCGGCCGAGAAGGCGACCAGGACTGGCGCCTGTATGGTGAAAAGACGGTTGAAGCCGGCCGCGCGCTCGAACTGAAGCCTTGAGCTGCTGATGGCAAAGCCCCTCCCCTGCTACCACTGCGGGCTGCCGGTTCCTCCCGGCAGTCCCTTTCAGGCCCGCGTGCTGGGTGAGACGCGGGCCTTATGTTGCCCGGGCTGTCAGGCGGTGGCCGAAGCCATCGTCAAGGGCGGCCTGGAAAGCTACTACCTGCACCGCAGCAACACGGCGATCAATCCCCAGGCGCTCCCACAGGAGCTCAGCGAGGAAATGGCGTTGTACGACCGCAAGGACGTACAGCAACCTTTCGTTCAGCACCAGGGCGAGCTGGCAAGCACGTCCCTGATGATCGAAGGCATCAGCTGCGCGGCCTGCGGCTGGCTGATCGAACGCCATCTGCGCAACCTGAAGGGCGTGGCCGAGGCCAACCTCAACCTGTCCAATCATCGCCTGAACGTGCGCTGGAGCGATGCGCAGTTACCGCTCAGCGAGCTGTTGGGCGAACTGCGCCGCATCGGCTACGCGGCCCACCCGTATCAGGCCGACCAGGCGGCCGAACGCCTGGCGAGCGAGAACCGGCGCTCGTTGCGCCAACTGGGTGTCACCGGCCTGCTCTGGATGCAGGTCATGATGGCAACCATGGCGACCTGGCCGGAGTTCAACCTGGACCTGTCGGAGAGCTTCTTCGTCACCCTCCGCTGGACCGCGCTGCTGCTGACCACGCCCATCGTCTTCTACTGCTGTACCGATTTCTTCAAGGGTGCGTTACGGGATCTGCGTACCCGCCACCTGACCATGGACGTGTCGGTATCGCTGGCCATCGGCGGCGCCTATGTCGCCGGCATATGGTCGACCATCACCGGCCAAGGCGAGCTTTATTTCGATGCGGTGGGCATGTTCGCCCTCTTTCTGCTGGCCGGGCGATACCTGGAGCGCAGGGCACGCGAGCGCACGGCGGCCGCCACCGCGCAACTGGTCAACCTGCTGCCGGCGTCCTGCCTGAAGCTGGATGCCGACGGTCACAGTCACCGCATCCTGCTCAGCGAACTGCAGCTCGGTGACCAGGTGCTGGTGCAGCCCGGCGGATTGATCCCGGCTGACGGCGTGATTCTCAGCGGGCAATCCAGCGTCGACGAGTCGGTTCTAACGGGGGAATACCTGCCTCTTCCACGCGGTGCCGGCGATTCGGTTACCGCCGGCACCCTCAATGTCGAAGGCCCGCTGACCGTGGAGGTCCAGGCACTGGGCGACGACACCCGGCTGTCCGCCATTGTCCGCCTGCTGGAACGCGCCCAGGGCGACAAACCCAAGCTCGCCGAACTGGCTGACCGCGTCGCCCAATGGTTTCTGCTGGTGGTGCTGGTGGTGGCCAGCATCGTCGGCTTGGTCTGGTGGCAGATCGACCCGCAACGCGCCTTCTGGATCGTCCTCGCGCTGCTGGTCGCGACCTGCCCCTGCGCCCTTTCGCTGGCGACCCCCACTGCGCTGACGGCGGCCACCGGCACCCTGCATAAGCTCGGCCTGCTGTTGACCCGCGGACATGTCCTGGAAGGCCTCAACCAGATCGACACCGTTGTTTTCGACAAGACCGGGACCCTCACCGAAGGGCGCCTCACGCTCAGCGCCGTGCACCCGCTCGGTGAGCTCGATGCCGATAGCTGTCTCGCGCTGGCCGCGGCGCTGGAGAACCGCTCCGAGCATCCGATCGCCCGCGCCTTCGGCCGCGCGCCGCTGGCTGCCGAATCCGTCGAGACGGTACCAGGCCTCGGCCTGCAGGGCAGCGTTCAAGGCCGCAACCTGCGCATCGGCCAGCCGGGCTTCGTGGCCGAAGGTTTCGCCGGTTCCGCGCCGGCCATTCCTGGCGAACACGGCCAGTGGCTTCTGTTGGGCGACGAGCAAGGCCCGCTGGCCTGGCTGGTACTCGACGACCGGCTACGCGACGACGCCCCGGCTCTGCTGGAAGCCTGCCACCGACGCGGCTGGCGGACACTGCTGCTTTCCGGAGACAGCTCGCCGATGGTGGCGCAGATCGCCAGCGACCTGGGCATTGACCAGGCCGAAGGTGGCATGACTCCGGCGGCGAAGCTCGCCAGGCTGCAGGCATTGCAGGCCGAAGGGCATCGCGTGCTGATGCTCGGTGATGGCGTCAACGATGTCCCGGTGCTGGCAGCGGCCGACATCAGCGTTGCCATGGGCTCGGCAACGGATCTGGCGAAGACCAGCGCCGATGCCGTGTTGCTGTCCAATCGTCTCGGCAGCCTCGCGCAGGCCTTCGATATCGCCCGGCGCAGCCGACGCATCATCATCGAAAACCTTGCCTGGGCAAGTCTGTACAATGGCCTGATTCTGCCGTTCGCCGCAGTGGGCTGGGTCACTCCTCTATGGGCGGCGCTCGGGATGTCGATCAGCTCGCTGCTGGTGGTACTCAACGCCCTGCGGCTCACGCGCCAGCCGGATCCAGCGGGTCGCGGCTGATCCGCCAGCGGACCGCCCCACCGGCGCCGATGCGCAAGGCGACACGCCATTAATCGCAGCCGAAACGCTGATTTCGGCCTCTGGAGGTCCTGATGGCCGCTCTGTATATCCTGATCCCTGTTGCCGTGGTCCTGGTGGCCGTTGCGATCTGGGTGTTCTTCTGGGCAGTGGACAGCGGTCAGTTCGACGACCTAGACGGGCCGGCGCACAGCATTCTGTTCGATGACGAAGAGCCCCAGCGTCCCGCGGACACACAGGATGACGCCAAACAGCAGGCGGAGCAGCGCAAAGGTGACTGAACTGGCTCCGCTTCTGCTTTCCGCCTGGGTACTTGGCCTGCTGGGCGGCGGGCATTGCCTGGGGATGTGCGGCGGACTGATGGGCGCGCTGACCATGGCCATTCCGCCGGAACAGCGCGCAAAGCGCCTGCGCCTGCTGCTCGCTTACAACCTGGGGCGGGTGGCCAGCTATGCCGTTGCCGGCTTTCTGATCGGCCTGGCAGGCTGGGCGATTGCGAATAGCCCGGCGGCGACGGCACTGCGTGTCGTTGCCGCGTTGCTGTTGATCAGCATGGGGCTTTATCTCGCTGGCTGGTGGAGCGGCCTGACCCGCGTGGAAGCGCTAGGGCGTGGTCTCTGGCGCCATATCCAGCCCGTCGCCAGCCGGCTGATGCCGGTAACCAGCCTGCCCCGCGCGCTCGTTCTCGGGGCACTCTGGGGCTGGCTGCCATGTGGTCTGGTGTACAGCACCCTGCTCTGGTCGGCCAGCCAGGGCGATGCGTGGGACAGTGCTCTGCTGATGCTGGCCTTCGGCATCGGCACATGGCCGGTTCTGCTTGCCACGGGCCTGGCCGCCGAGCGCCTGACGGGACTACTGCGCAAACGCGGCGTACGCATCGCCGGTGGCCTGATGGTGATCCTGTTCGGCCTGTGGACCCTGCCGGGTCCTCATCAGCAATGGCTCATGGGGCACGGCAATGCAGCAGTCCACGGCGAGCATTCGCACTAGTCTGGGCGCGGAACTCAAGGCTCCTTCGGTAGCTGACGCTTGTGTGCGGTCTTGTCATAGGTATCGACGATGATCTGGGCGGCCTCGTCCGGTACCGGCTTGCCCTGCAGGAAGTCGTCGATGTTGCGGTAGCTGACGCCGTGCGCCGCCTCATCGGGCTTACCCGGTGACAGCTCTTCGAGGTCAGCGGTCGGCACCTTGTGCACCAGTTGCTCTGGCGCTCCCAGCGCCGCGGCGATCTGCCGAACCTGATCCTTGACCAGACCGGCCAGTGGCGTCAGGTCGCACGCACCGTCACCGAACTTGGTGAAGAAACCCATCACCGCTTCCGCCGCATGGTCCGTTCCGATCACCAGCCCCTGACGGGCATTGGCGATGGTGTATTGAGCAACCATGCGCATCCGCGCCTTGGTGTTACCCAGCACGAAATCACGCTGTTCAGGGCTCAGCGGCTCGAGTGCTTCGGTAGCGGCCGCCAGACCGAGTACCGCGGTGCCGATGTTCACCGTGTGGCATTCATCGGGCTTGATGGTATCCACCGCCAGCTGAGCTTCATGCTCGTCATGCTGGACCTGATACGGCAGGCGCACGGCGATGAAACGGTAGTGGTCTCCCTCCCCAGCGGCGCGCATCCCCTCGACGGCCCGCTGCGCCAAGAGGCCAGCAGTCGTCGAGTCGACTCCGCCGCTGATCCCCAGCACCAGTGTTTTCATGCCGGACTCGCGCAGGCAGGACTGGATGAAGCGTATCCGACGTTCGATTTCCGTCTGTACGGACTCCGGCCCGGTGAAAGGTGCGCAGACATGGAGCGCGGCTGCGATTTCCTGCTGACGACTGTGCATGAAACTCTCCTCTAGCGACATTTAGGATCTACTGGTTCGAAACGGAGGAAGGTGACCATCTGACCACGAATCACGGCGATCCTTCCGCATGTCGGGAGCGATCGGACCCAACGCACTAGGGTCTGATCAACTTTGATACAGGTCAAGTCCGTCGCGAGGCCCTGCACCTAGAATCCAGCGACCGCCGTCATGACCGGGAACGCCACATGCTCGACTCCATTCGCTGGGATTCCGACCTGATCCGTCGTTACGATCAGGCCGGCCCGCGCTACACGTCGTACCCGACCGCAGCCCAGTTCAATGACAAGATCGGTTCGTTCGATCTGCTCCACGCCCTGCGCAGCAGCCGCCAGGCGTCCCGCCCGTTGTCTCTGTACGTCCATCTGCCCTTCTGCGCCAACACCTGCTACTACTGCGGCTGCAACAAGATCATCACCAAGGACCGCGGCCGCGCGCAGCCTTATCTGGAGCGCCTGGAAAAGGAAATCGAGCTGATCTCCTGCCACCTGGGCAAGGACCAGCTGGTCGAGCAACTGCACTTCGGTGGCGGCACGCCGACCTTCCTAAGCCATGACGAGCTGCGCCGCCTGATGAAACATCTGCGCCAGCATTTCAATCTGCAGGACGACGACCATGGAGACTTCAGTATCGAGGTCGACCCAAGGGAAGCGGACTGGCCGACCATCGGCCTGTTGCGCGAGCTTGGTTTCAATCGCATCAGCATCGGCGTGCAGGATCTCGACCCGGATGTTCAGCGCGCCATCAATCGCATGCAGACACTGGAGCAGACCCGCACCATCATCGAAGCGGCACGCACACTGCAGTATCGCTCGCTGAACATCGACCTGATCTACGGTCTGCCGCTGCAGACCCCGGCACGCTTCGCCAAGACGGTTGAGGCCATCATCGATCTGCAACCCGATCGCCTGTCACTGTTCAACTACGCTCATCTGCCCGAGCGGTTCGCACCGCAGCGACGGATCAACGCCAATGATCTGCCGGCGCCTGCAGAGAAACTGGCAATGCTGGAGCAGAGCATCCACCTGCTCACCGATGCCGGTTATCGATATATCGGCATGAATCACTTCGCGCTACCCGACGACGAACTGGCCATGGCTCAGGAAGACGGCAGCCTGCAACGCAATTTTCAGGGTTACACGACCCACGGCCACTGTGATCTGGTCGGCCTGGGCATATCGGCCATCAGTCAGATCGGCGACCTGTACTGCCAGAACCACAGCGACATCGCGGAGTACCAGCATCAGCTGGACCGGGGTCAGCTCGCCACCGCCAGGGGGCTGCGCTGCAATCAGGACGATCTGATCCGCCGCGACGTCATCCAGGCACTCATCTGTGATTTCGAGCTCAGCTTCGCCCGAATCGAACACGATCATGCCATCGAATTCCGCCATTACTTCGCCGAGCCCTGGCCGATGCTGGAACAGATGGCCGCAGACGGACTGATCGAGATCAGCGAGAGCCATCTCATCGTTCAGCCGGCCGGACGCCTGCTGGTGCGTTCGATCTGCATGCTCTTCGATCACTACCTGCCCGAACACGGCAACCAGGGCTTCTCGCGCGTCATCTAGCGGCTCAGACCATCGTCCAATCTTCCGACCTGCGACCCTTGCGCCAATTGGCCATAGCGTTCGTACTGAGTTAACCTTGCGCGCTATAAACCGGTTTCCAGGAAGCCCTCTATGTCCGAATCGATCAAGGTCCGTGCGCAGCGGCAAGCTCATTGCAAGGATTGCAGCCTTTCCGGGCTCTGCCTGCCCCTGTCGTTGAACATGCAGGACATGGACGCGCTGGACGATATCGTCAAGCGCGGCCGCCCGCTGAAGAAAGGTGAGACACTGTTCCGCCAGGGCGATACCTTCAGTTCGGTCTTCGCCGTGCGTTCCGGTGCGCTTCGAACATTCAGCGTGACCGATGGCGGTGAAGAACAGATCACCGGCTTCCACCTGCCCAGCGAGCTGGTTGGCCTTTCCGGCATGGATACCGAAAGCTACCCAGTCACGGCCCAGGCACTGGAAACCACATCGGTCTGCGAAATCCCCTTCGAGCGTCTCGACGAGCTGAGCGTGCTGCTGCCGCAACTGCGCCGCCAACTGATGCGCATCATGAGCCGCGAAATCCGCGACGATCAGCAGATGATGCTGTTGCTGTCCAAGAAGACTGCCGACGAGCGCATCGCCACCTTCCTGATCAACCTGTCGGCTCGTTTCAGCGCACGGGGCTTTTCCGCCAATCAGTTCCGCCTGCCCATGTCGCGCAACGAGATCGGCAACTACCTAGGGCTGGCAGTCGAGACCGTATCCCGCGTGTTTACCCGCTTCCAGCAGAACGGTCTGCTCGAAGCCGAGGGCAAGGAAGTGCGCATCCTGGATTCCATCGGACTGTGCGCCCTCGCCGGCGGCGCCATGGACGTCTGAGTCACCGAGTTTGGAGCAGTAGCCCGATGATCTTCGACGAATTCAGCATCAAGACCTTGATCCGCCCGGTTCCGGACTTTCCGCGGCCCGGCGTGATATTTCGCGATATCACGCCATTGTTCCAGTCGCCAAAGGCGCTGCGCATGGTGGCCGACAGCTTTATCCAGCGTTACGTGGAAGCGGATTTCACCCATATCGGGGCGCTCGACGCCCGCGGCTTTCTGGTCGGTTCGATCCTCGCGTACGAGCTGAACAAGCCGCTGGTGCTGTTCCGCAAGCAGGGCAAATTGCCCGCCGACGTGCTTTCGCAGGCCTATTGCACCGAGTATGGCGAAGCGCACCTGGAAATTCATGCCGACAGCCTGTGTGAAGGCGACTCGGTACTGCTGTTCGATGACCTGATCGCCACCGGTGGCACCCTCCTCGCCGCGGCCCAACTGGTACGACGCATGCGCGCCAGCATCCATGAAGCCGCCGCGATCATCGACCTGCCCGAACTCGGCGGGTCGCAGAAACTGCAGGACATCGGCATCCCAACCTTCACGCTGACCGCCTTCGAGCTGAGCGACCGCTGACCAACCCATCGCCGATTGCTCGATCTGGAGGAGACGCCGTGCCAACGAGACTCTGGCGCTGCCTGCTGATTCTTGCGCTGGCCTGGACCACACCCGCATTGGCGCTGGATCGCGACGTCCTGCTGGATCAGGCCAATATCCTCCTGTTGCCCCGTGAGCGCGCGATACCGCCTCTGGAACTAGTCGATCAGGATGGCCAGCGGTTCGACACGCGATCATTACAGGGACGCTGGCATATTCTGTTCTTCGGCTTCACCGCCTGCCCGGATATCTGCCCGACCACGCTGAGCGACATGCGCCGGCTGTTCAGCCAGCTCCCGAAGGAAACCCGCGACCAGCTGCAGCTGGTATTGATCACTGCCGATCCTGCGCGTGACACACCTCAGCAGCTGAAGACGTACCTGGACTACTACCGCGGCGGGTTCAACGGCCTCACCGGCGATATGGAGCAGCTGCAGCGGCTGTCCAGGGCACTGGGCCTGCCATTCGTTCCAGCAAGCGAGACGCAGGGGGACTACAGCGTCAGCCATAGCGGCAATCTGGCCCTGGTGGGCCCCGACGGCACGCTGCGCGGGCACATCCGTGCCCCGCTCCAGCTCGAGGGGTTGCGGCGGATGTTGCCGCAGATCGTTGATACAGAACGCTGACGAGCCCTTCGCACTCGCGCAGCTCGAAAGCAATCAAGCAGTCAGTGGCAATCCAGGGTGTCGGCCAACACATAGGCCTGAAAGGCAACTTCGTCGATCCACTGCTGCGTCAGCTTTGCCAGGCGCCCGTCCACACTCCATTGCGCGACGAGTGCGTCGATTTTCTGCTGTAACCCCGCCTCATCCGCGGTCAGCCGAAGCTGCCGCTCGGCATCCGCCAGCGGCGGCAGCAGGCGCTTGTAGCGGCGCCACTCCGGCAACGTAGCCAGTTCGGTCAGCAAGGCTTCGTCCTCGACAACGGCCTGGCACTCGCCCAGCTTGAGACCGATAAGCGCATGCGCCGAGCTGGGATACTCTCGCGGCGATGCCCCAAAACGCTCGCGCAGCACTGGCGCATAGGGGCTTGCGGTACTGACGCAGACGGATTGCTCGCGAAGATCCGCCCAGGCGGCGGCAGGCCCTGCCTCGGTGGGGACAAGAGCCGCGGGGACAGCGCGATAGTAAGTGGTCACGCCACGTTGCTGGCTGGCCTCCACGCGCACGCCAACCTGCCCGTCCGACACCGCGAACTGCACCGGGCGCCCGAGTTCGACGCCAAGCTGCTCGGCCAGCGCCGCCTCGAAACTTTCGGTCTCACTGCTCGACAGCACGCGATGCTCGGGCAACTCCATCCGCAGCGACTCGGCCAGCCCCACTGCCGGCGAGAACAAGGCGAGCCAGAGAACGATGTGCGAAAAGACAGGCACCGGCCGGGCCTCAGACGTACTGATAGCGCAGCATCCGCTGCTTGAACTTCTCCAGCACCACCTGATCGATCAGGGTGGCAAGAATGGCGATCACCAGAATGTTCATCATGACTCCCACCATATCGGCGATCTCCCCGGAGTAAGCCAGCGAGCGGCCCAGCCCCTGGCCGAAGCCGATCAGCATCTCGGCAGAGATCAGTGCACGCCAGGCGTTGCCGAAGGCCAACTGGGCGCCGGTGATCAGCTCGGGCATCACCGCCGGCAGATAGACACGCCGTAGCAGCTGCCAACGCGAAGCGCCCATCACCCGTGCGGCAGAGACATGTACCGGCTGCACACTCTCGGTGGCGTTCATCACCGAAAGCGCCATCGGGAAGAACGCCGCCAGCGCCACCACGACGATGATCGGCAGATTGCCGAACCCCATCACGATCAGGAACAGCGGCACCCAGGCAATCGACGGGATCGACTGCAGAATGACGATGGCCGAGCGCAGGATCTCGCGGAAGAAGAACAACACGCCGCCGACAAGGCCGAAACCGATGCCGAACAGCAAGGCGAAGCCGTAGCCACTGCCCAGGCGGCTCATGCTGCCATACAGGCCGTCGCGGAACTCGGGTTGCTGGATGGTGGTGATCAGGCGCTCGACCACGGTCGGGATACCCGGCATGAGGAATGCCGGCAGACTCCAGGCCGCCGCCTGCCAGATCAGCAGAATGAACAGGATGGCCAGAACGACGGCCAGGTATTTCTTCGGGCCGGTTAGACGACGAGCCTGACTCATGGGTGCGCTACCTCCGTCTTGATACCCAGCAGGCTGAGAATCTCCTTACGCTCGGCAGCAAACGCCGACAGGTCGTGGCTTTTCTCGCAATGGGTGAAGTTGAAGGTCTTGAGCACTCGAGTCGGCCGTGGGCTGAACACCAGTACGTGATCGGCGAGATAGAGCGCCTCGTCCACATCATGGGTGACCAGCAGCACGGTCGGCTGATGCTCCTCGATCAGCTCGCGCAGCACGTCCTGCAGTGCCATGCGGGTCAGAGCATCGAGGGCGCCGAACGGTTCATCCAGCAGCAGCACCTCGGGTTTGGCGATGAAGGCGCGGGCCAGGGCGGTGCGCTGGCGCATACCGCCAGAAACCTGGTGGGGATAGTAATGCTCGAAGCCATTGAGCCCGACACGCTCGAGCCAGACACGCGCCTGCTCGAAGGCCTCGCTTTTGGCCACGCCCTGCAGCTCGAGCGCCATGGCGACATTGCCTTGCAGGCTCAGCCAGGGGTACAGCGCATGCTCCTGGAACACCAGGGTACGTCGCGGGCTCGGCTCGGTGATCGGCTTGCCATCGGCAAGCACGCGGCCAGCGCTGGGCTTCTCCAGCCCCGCCACCAGGTGCAACAAGGTCGACTTGCCGCAGCCCGAAGGCCCGACCAGGGCGACCAGCTCGCCCTGGGCGAACTCGCCGCTGAACCCCTTGATGACTTCGAGCTGCCCGAAGCGCTTGTCTACATCTTCAAACCTGAGCTGCATAAAAATCCGCAAATCCAGAAACGAAACGGCCCGGCAATGCGGGCAAAATGAATGGCCCGACTCAGGGTCGGGCCTTTGTGTTGCCGAAAGGCACAGCGCCGATCAGAGTTCCCGTGCTTCCTGCCAGCTCAGATCGAGAATGGCTCGGGTATCGAACGGCTTGCCATCGCGAGTCTTCAGCGAGCCCTGCTCCTGCAGGATGTCAGCAAGCTCCTGAATACGGGCCAGATCGTCGTCGCCAAGCTTGGCGCTGAAGGTCTGGGTGCCAATGGCTTCCTCGATGACCACCTCGCGGGCCAGTTCGCCGCGCTTGAGGGTTTTCAAGGTTGGCTCGGCGATGAAGTAGCCGGCGATCAGCTTCGCCGCTTCGGCCGGCTGCTTGTCCAGCAGTTCGATGGCATCGCGCTGAGCATCCAGGGATTTCCAGACGGCATCCTTGCGCTTGGCCAGGGTGTCGCCGGAGGTGATCACCACCATGCACGGGAACGGCCACACTTCGCCGATCTCGTAGACCTGGCGAACCGGCGCCACCAGCTGTGCGATGCGGTCGTAGGGCTCGAACAGGAAGGCGGCATCCACTCGCCCGGATACCAGCGACTGCACCGCAACTGCCGGGCTGACGCCCATGATGTTGACATCGCTCGGCTTGAGGCCGGCATTCTTCAAGGTCACGCCACGCAGCACCGCATCGGCAGTGCTGCCTTCGCGCTGCGAAGCCAGTGTGCGGTCCTTGAGGCCTGCAACGTCCTGGATGTCGGTATCTTCACGCACCAGGATCGAGTGATAACCTTGCTGCGCACCACCCACCACCTTCAGATCGGCCCCTTTGGACGCCCAGGCCACCGCATTGGTAAAGCCCAGCACACCGGTATCCAGCTGACCGCCGACGATGGCCTTGATCAGATCGGTGCCCGAACTGAACTCGATCAGTTCGACGTCCAGGCCGTGCTTCTTATACAGCCCTGCCTCGTGGGCGACCATGGCCTGGGCATCGTCCATCACCCGGATGTAACCTACCTTGAACTTTTCCTGCGCCTGCGCGAACGCACTCAGGAGCACAAGAGCAGGAACCAGCCAGAGCTTCGCTTTCATTTCGACCTCGATTCGGATAGCCAGCGTATATAACCAAAACAAAGCACTATATTCGTTTTGGTTATCTAACGTTTATGGCTTAGAACTTTACCCGAACTATCTGCAGAACGGCACTAGCAAGTAGCAATAAGCTAAAGGCGTCGAGTTATAGGCTGATCGGCTTGCGCCCTGCGAGGGCGTGAGCCAGTGTGCCGCCATCGACCAGGTCCAGCTCGCCGCCCAGTGGAACACCATGGGCAATTCGGCTAATGGTCAGGCCTTTGGGAATGAGCATCTGTGCGATGTAGTGCGCGGTGGCTTCCCCTTCGACAGTGGGGTTTGTTGCCAGGATGACTTCGCTGAATGCGCCATCCGCCACCCGACCCAGCAGCTCGGGAATGCCGATGGCCTCCGGCCCCAGGCCATCGAGCGGAGACAGATGTCCCTTGAGCACGAAATAACGCCCACGAAAGCCGGTCTGCTCGACCGCAAACACGTCGACCGGGCTCTGCACCACGCATAGCAGGGAATCATCGCGCCGCGGATCAGCGCACTGCGGGCAGAGTTCGTCTTCGGTCAGCGTACGGCACTGCCTGCAGTAGCCGACACCTTCCATCGCCCGGGTCAACGCCTGCGCCAGGCGCAGGCCACCGCTGCGGTCACGCTCGAGCAGCTGCAGCGCCATGCGTTGCGCGGTCTTCTGTCCTACGCCAGGAAGAATGCGCAGGGCATCGATGAGTTGCCGAATCAGCGGGCTGAAGCTCATGTACGTCTCGAAATGGAATCACTGAAAAAACCGGCCGCCCCACAGCGAGAGGGGCGGCCCGGCTGGAACTGCGCGCTGGATCAGAACGGCATCTTGAAGCCCGGCGGGAGCTGCATGCCTGCGGTCATGCCGGCCATCTTCTCCTGGCTGTTCTGCTCGATCTTGCGTACCGCATCGTTGACGGCCGCAGCGATCAGGTCTTCGAGGATTTCCTTGTCTTCCTGCATTAGGCTGTCATCGAGGCTGACGCGCTTGACGTCATGACGGCCGTTCATCACCACGCTGACCAGGCCGGCACCGGATTGGCCAGTGACTTCGGCGTTCGCCAGCTCTTCCTGCATCTTCTGCATCTTTTCCTGCATCTGCTGCGCCTGCTTCATCAGGCCGGCCATGCCACCTTTCATCATGGGTATCACCTCAATTCGATCAGGGTTCTGAGTGTTCTACGGGTTCGATGGTGCCTTCGCGGATCACCGCGGCGAACTGCTGCATCAACTGCTGGACCAGCGGGTCCGCATGAATCGATTGTTCAGCGGCGCGCTGTCGCTCGGCGCGACGACGCTGCGCGGCCTGCGCCGGCGTTTCCTGCTCGGGCTTCTGCAGCACGATATCGAGCTGCAACGTACGCCCGTGGTACTGATTCAACGCATCGTTCAACCGGCGCTG
Organism: Stutzerimonas stutzeri; assembly: GCF_000219605.1. NCBI lineage: Bacteria > Pseudomonadati > Pseudomonadota > Gammaproteobacteria > Pseudomonadales > Pseudomonadaceae > Stutzerimonas > Stutzerimonas stutzeri. Next base: position 1,805,212 of record NC_015740.1, on the reverse strand, counting down.
CTGTGTCGGGTTGAACAGGGCACTCTGGGCCGGGTCGAGGTGCATCAGCCAGCGATCGCCCTCCACCGAAATCAACGTGCAGTTGGCCGCGATGCTGCCGGTCAGGCCGGACAGACCGAGCTTGAGATAGAGCTCCAGCCATTCGGCAGCCAGCCCGGTGGCAGGCTCAACTGCCGGCAGCGGCTCGACCTCCTGCTGGTCCGTCTCGTCCTGCTGCAGCTCCTCGAAGTAAGCCTCGGCCTGATTTTCGACCTCGAAATAGTCTTCGTCGGTCAGCGGCGGCTCGTCATCGTCAGGCTCTTCGACCTGAACCACGGCAGCCACATGATCGGGTGGCCCGTCCAGTGCCGGCTCGGGCAGTATTGCATTGGCCTCGACGGCAACCGGCGGGACCTCGGGCGGTTCGTTCCAGGGTACATCGATCACCGGCACGGCCTGCTCTTGCGCAGGCGCTGCCGGCGATGTCGCCACGGCAGGCAGTTCAGGAGCCGCTGTGGTCACCGACTCAGCCGGGCTGGCTATCACCGCCGGAGCCGCTGGCGGCGCCACAACGGCGGCAGGAGCAACCGTAGCGGGGGCTGAAACAGGCGACACGCCGGGGGCAGCGGTATCGGCCACCGCTGCAGGCTTGGAATCAGCTGTGGCCGGGCTGATTCCCAAATTCTTTAGCGATGTTCGTGGCGCGTCACCCATATCCGCCGGGCGGAACGCCAACATACGCAGCAGAACCATTTCGAAGCCACTGCGCGGATCGGGCGCCAATGGCAGATCGCGTCGCCCGATTAGGCCCATCTGATAATAGAACTGCACGTCTTCGGCTGGCAGCGCCTGCGCCAGCGCCAGCACCCGATCGCGATCGCCCTGGCCATTGTCCACCGCTTCCGGTAGCGCCTGGGCGATGGCGACGCGATGCAACACATTGAGCATTTCCGCGAGTACGCCGGCCCAATCCGGCCCCTGCTCGGCGAGATGACGAACGGCTTCGAGCAGTGCCCGGGCGTCGCCCTCGAGCAGCGCCTGCAGTACGCCATAGACCTGACCGTGATCGAGCGTGCCGAGCATCGCCCGCACATCGGCGGCCAGCACCTTGCCCTCACCGAAGGCGATCGCCTGGTCGGTCAGGCTCATGGCATCGCGCATCGAACCGTCCGCGGCGCGACCGAGCAGCCACAGCGCATCTTCCTCGAAAGGAACGTTCTCGACGCCAAGCACATGGGTCAGGTGCTCAACGACTCGCTCCGGCGGCATGTTTTTCAGCGAGAACTGCAGGCAGCGCGACAGGATGGTCACTGGCAACTTCTGCGGATCGGTGGTCGCGAGCAGGAACTTGACGTGAGGCGGCGGCTCTTCGAGGGTCTTGAGCAGCGCGTTGAAAGAGTGCGACGAGAGCATGTGTACTTCGTCGATCAGGTAGACCTTGTAGCGTCCGCGACTCGGCGCGTACTGCACGTTGTCCAGCAGTTCGCGCGTGTCCTCGACCTTGGTGCGGCTTGCAGCGTCCACCTCGATCAGGTCGACGAAGCGCCCCTCATCGATCTCCCGGCAGACCGAACACTGCCCGCAGGGTGTGGAACTGACGCCCGTCTCGCAGTTCAGGCACTTGGCGATGATCCGCGCGATCGTCGTCTTGCCGACGCCGCGGGTACCGGTGAACAGATAGGCATGGTGCAGGCGCTGATTGTCCAGCGCGTTGATCAGGGCCTTGAGCACATGCGTCTGGCCGACCATTTCGCGGAACGAGCGCGGACGCCATTTACGTGCAAGAACCTGATAACTCATAACACCATCGCGGGGAACTAGGCAGGTCGGGTAGGGACAAGCCATTACTGGCCCGTCCCCCCCTAAGAACCGTACGTGCGGCTTTCACCGCATACGGCTCAAGTTTACGAAAAGCCAGCCAAGAGGCTAACCGACATTATATGGCGCGAGATATTAGCATCTCTGGCCACCGTATCGCAGAGTTACCTTTTCACGCTGGCTATGCACCAGCGCATGGCAGTTGGGATGAAGCAGCACGCGGTTCCTCAAAGTATCCGGCCCGCCGTCCACACGCCTGATGACGTGGTGGTCGTGCCAACCGGTTTCCCTGCTGATCGCATGCCCGCACAGGGCGCAAAGCCCCATCTGTCTGCGGAAGATGCTGAGCACCTGTCCCCGATAACGCAGCTTGTGCTGCATCCGTTGAACCCTCAGCGCCTCCCACTTCAGTTCCTGCGTCGCGTCGTAGGGCTGATACTCACCCGGTAGACGCTTGTGACGCACGATTGCGGTTTCCGCCAGCCCGTACAGCCGCCGGTGTTGCCTTTCTCCCTTGCCATTTTTATAGGGATACGCAAACACCCAGTTCTGCCTGCCTATGGATCGGAAGTATTTATTCCTGATCCAATCAGCCGACTTCCGCGGATGCCTCCGCTTCGCCCACCTCCAGATTCGCCAGAAAATAAGATTATCCAGCTTGCTGAAGGCCTCTTTTGCCACGACCGGGGAGTGGTATTGCGCCCACCCCTTCAGTACCGGGTTCAGCTGGCCGATCAACGCGTCCTGCGTCAGTGCTCCGCTGCCTTTGATGATCTCTCGCACTTTCCGATAGAACGCCGAGACGTTCTTCTTCGAGGGCTTGATCAGCAGCTTGGCGTTCCTATACGGCGATTTCGGCACGTACTTCCTGAAATTCCACCCCAGAAAATCGAAGCCTTGGTGGATGTGCGTGATCTGCGTTTTCTCCCGTGACAGCGCAACCCCTCGTGCCGACAGGAATTGCTCTACCCAAGGTTTGACCACGTCCTCTAACAGCTCTTTCGAGGCTGCCGTAACGACAAAGTCATCCGCATAGCGAACACACTGCACCTTGCTCTTCTTAGCGTTCCGGACCCCCAACTTCTTCACCAGATGGCGCTTTAGCTGAATCTCCAGACCATTCAGGGTGGCGTTTGCCAGACAGGGCGAGATGATCCCGCCTTGCGGCGTCCCGGCCTCCGTAGCCATGAGTTGTCGCCGGTCGATAACCCCGGCTTTCAACCATTTGCGCAGCACCGTTCTGTCCATCGGGACATTTCGACACAGCCACTCGTGATTGATGTTGTCGAAGAAACCCTTGATGTCGCCCTCCAGAATCCAGACCGGCGCCGTTTGCGGCGACAGCAGGTGGAATAGCTCGACCATCGCGTCAGCAGTCGAGCGATCCGGGCGAAACCCATAGGATTTCGGATCGCTGGTGCTTTCGATTACAGGTTCCAAGACTTGCAGATACAGCGCCTGCATGGCCCGATCCAGCATCGTCGGGATACCCAGCGGGCGTTTCTCTTGCTTGCCGGGCTTCGGTATCCATACCCGCCGTAGCGGTTTGGGTCGATAGCCTCGCTTTTTCGACAGACGTCCCACGGCCTGGAGCTTGGCCTGAGGCGTTCCCCAGGTTTCTCCGTCGACTCCCGGCGTCTTGCGACCCCGGTTTTCCGTGACTCGCCTTACAGCCAGACAGCGGCCATAAAACGAGTGGGTCAGCAGTCGTTGCAGGCGTTTAACCCTGCGCCAATCGCCTTCCCCAGTTGCCTGCGCAATCTTTAGCTGCGTCTTCCGAACGGTTTGTTGAATCCCGGCCCAATCGAGAGCGTGCCAGTTCTTCATCCCGTCGAAGGACGCAGACGCGACCGGTGTTGCTGGTTGCGTTTTCATACTGTCCTCCTGATATGCACGACATTCAGGACGGACTACCCCCTATGGGCAGTAGTCGCCCATAGGGTCGTTTGGTTATCGCTGGAATCAGCGGCTCTTCTTGCGCTCGTAAACCAGATGCACGTCAGCCAGGGTTGCCCCTGCCGGTAATGTCTCAACCGGTATGCCACCCGTTACAGACGGCCCTTCGCTTTTTGCATCCTCCCATTCCCCACACCCATCAGCGCCCCTTGCGGTTTGCCTGCCTGACCGATGTTGCTGGCCAGGCGGGTGGTCGGGATTGCCACGTTCCCCGAGACGCATCAATTCCCCGTTTAGGCTTCGTCTCTCCCCCGGCAGTCTGCGGTACCGCATCACCTCATCCCACAGTGATGACCGACTGCATTGCCGTTTTTGGCTGAGGCCAATAATTGCCGTAGGCCCGTCCATTATGACGAGGGTTCAGGCGACGATTCACATGTGTTAGCCATGCGGGTTGGGTCATTAGCCTCGGTACGTCCGTGCAACTCGGACGCGAAGCGTTCTCCGTCACCGGATAACACCCTCTTGCGAGCGAGACATTGTTAATCGGGCTTCACACCCCAGGGTTGGCCCCTGACGCATGCCGATCTAATGAACGGGCAGGTACATGCCCGGCTCGGTACTCCCTGTGCAAGCGGAGCTGAGCAATGCGTTTCGGAGCTTGACGCTCCGTGCTTGGTTCAACGTCCCCAACGTCTCACGACGGTGATAAGGCTCTGTGCCAAACAAGAGGACGAAGTTCTGCCCTGAGGGCGGAATTCACCCTCAGGCTTAGACATTATTTGTAACAATCCAGACGGGCCGGAAAGCTACTTTCCTGTGTCTGCACCTCATTCTGAACCCATTTTGGGCGCGAACTGATGCAGATTTATTGCCTAGCTTCGCTAAAACGCAGAGCGTCCGAAGCATAGGTTTACCAGGCAGAGCCGGTACATTGACTGCTGTTTTAAGCATTAACCCCCTGATAGCAAAGGGTTTGGAGCCATGGTGCAGTAAACCAAACCAAGCACGACACGTACACACGTGTCGCACAGGACGGGTAATGCTAGCGGAGCAGGATGGAAATTGCATCCGAGCTGAGTCCGATCCGAGGCTAGCGCAGCAAGCGGGCCCCGAGCGCGCTCACCACCGCCGTCAACGCCGGATTGTCCCCCTCTATCCTTACGGCGAGACCGTCGATCTCACGTCGCGCCGGGTAGGCCTTGCGCAGCAGATCGAAGGCAGCCCGGCGCTGCGCATCGTCGCCCTGGAGACTGCGGCGGAAGTCCGCGTCGTCGCGACGCGGGTCGTAGACCGCCCTGCACAGCGTTGCCAGCATCTCGGCCGGCTCTGCCGATGCGGCGAAGGTGAGCCCGGCAAGCGCAGGGCCAGGCATCAGCTGCGCCAGCTCGACGGCCGGTTCAAGGGCGCGAGCGGCGCAGTAGGCCGCATGGATCTGCGCCGTGCCACGCAATTTGCCGTCCAGGCTGTAGCCGGCGATGTGTGGCGTGGCGATGCGACACAGATCAGCCAGTTCGACGTCCACCTGTGGCTCGCCTTCCCAGACATCCAGCACCGCCTCGAGATCCGGACGCTGCAGCAGCAGATCGCGCAACGCCGCGTTATCCACCACCGCTCCTCTGCTGGCGTTGATCAGCCAGGCACCCGGTCGCAGCCCGTTCAGGCGCTGACGGTCGAACAGATGGAAGGTCGGGCAGTCGCCGCTCATGCTCAACGGGGTATGCAGACTGATGACATCGCACTCGGCAATCACTTCATCCAGCGTCACGAAACCGCCTGCCTCGAGAGTCTGGCGCGGCGGGTCGCAAACGCGCACATCCCAGCCGAGGCCTCGCAGCACTTCGACCAGGCGCCCGCCTACCTCGCCGGCACCCACCACGCCGAAGCGGCGTCGCGCCAGGGCTTCGCCGCTGACTTCGGCTAAGGCCAACAGGCAACCCAATACGTAATCGACCACCCCGCGCGCGTTGCAGCCAGGCGCGCTGGCCCAATCGATGCCGGACTGTTCGAAATAGTCGAGGTCCAGATGGTCGGTGCCGATGGTGCAGGTGCCGACGAAGCGCACCGCGGTGCCTTGCAGCAATTCGCGATCGACCCGCGTCACCGAGCGCACGAGCAGCACATCCACGCCCTCCAGCGCCGCCCGATTGATGCGACGCCCGGGCATGCGACGGATCTCGCCGAGACCGGCAAAGAACTCATCGACCAGCGGGATGTTTTCGTCGGCAAGGATGTGCATGGTGTGGCTCCGGTTGGGGGAAGCACATTCTAGACGGGCCGCCGACGCTTTGCCGCCTTCCTGCGTGCAGCGACCCGGCGTAGACTAGCGCGTTTCTTGTATACAACTGGAACGCCTCGCAATGCCCACTGAGCTTCGACTCAGACGGGTCCGCCTTGAACTGCGCACCCTCTTCGCCCTCGCCCTGCCCATGATGATCGCTCAGCTGGCCAGCACTGCCATGGGCTTTGTCGATACCGTGATGGCCGGCCGCGTCAGTCCGCACGACCTGGCTGCCGTCGCGCTGGGCAACTCGATCTGGGTGCCGGTCTACCTGCTGGTCAGCGGCATTACCCTGGCCACCACACCCAACGTCGCCCAGCGCTTCGGCGCCGGGCATCACGCCGAAATCGGCCCGCTGGTGCGCCAGGCCCTGTGGATGGGCGTTGGCATCGGCATCGGCAGTGCACTGCTGATGTGGAACGCGAAGCCGGTGCTGCATCTGATGAAGGTCGAACCCGCCCTGATCGATCCAACCATGGCATACCTGCGCGCCGTCGCCTGCGGCTTCCCGGCCATGGCGCTGTATCAGGTACTGCGTTGCTTCAGCGACGGGTTGGGTCACCCACGGCCGAGCATGGTCATCGGCATTCTCGGCCTGCTGCTGAACATCCCACTGAACTACGTGTTCATCTACGGCAAGCTCGGTATGCCGGCGTTGGGTGGTGTGGGTTGCGGCGTATCCACGGCACTGGTGATGCTGTTCATGCTGACGTCCATGGCCATCTGGGTGAAGCGTGCGCCGGCCTATCAGGCAAGCCAGCTGTTCTCCCACTTCGAGGGCCCGCGCTGGCCGATGCTTCGTCGCCTGCTGTCGGTCGGCGTGCCCATCGGCATCGCCGTGTTCGCCGAAGCGAGCATTTTCTCCGTGATCGCGCTGCTGATCGGTGCGCTCGGTGCGACGGTGGTGGCCGGGCATCAGATCGCCCTGAACTTCACCTCGCTGATCTTCATGATCCCGCTGTCCCTGGGGATGGCCGTGACCGTGCGCATCGGTCAGGAGCTGGGCCGCAGCGCACCGCGCGATGCCCGTTTCGTAGCCGGCGTCGGGATCGCCGCAGCGCTGGTCTATGCCTGTTTCTCGGCGAGCGTCATGCTGCTGTTCAGCGAGCAGATCGCACGGATCTATACGCCTGATCCAGCGGTGATCGCGGTCGCCGCCAGCCTGTTCTTCTATGCCGCGCTGTTCCAGTTCTCGGACGTGGTTCAGGTCACCGCGGCGGGCGCGCTGCGCGGTTATCAGGACACCCGCATGACCATGGTCTACACGCTGTTCGCCTACTGGGGCATCGGATTGCCGGTGGGTTACCTGCTGGGGCTGACCGATAAGCTTGGCCCGGCGAGCGGGCCAAGCGGCCTTTGGCAGGGCCTGATCGCTGGCCTCAGCTGCGCGGCACTGCTGCTGAGCGTGCGGCTGGCACGTAGTGCGCGCCGGGAAATCCGCCGCCATGCCGCATTGCGCAGAAGCGCGGCCTGAGCCAACCCGCTCAGAGGCTGCGTTCTATGCGTCCATCGGACCGAGCCAGATAGCCGGTGCCGCACTCCCACAGCAGCGCCGCGCGATCATCGCTGCCGAGTGCATCGAGCCCGCCCCGCAGCGCATAGGCAGTGAAACCGAGCTGGGTCAGCAGGAAGACCGCACTCGCGCTGCGCTTGCCACTTTCGCAATAGCACAGGTAGGTGCGGCGGGGATTCAGCAGTCGCGTCTTCAGCCGCAACAGGTGCAGCGGCATGTGCAGCGCCTGCATGGCGTGCCCGCGCTCGTAGTCATCGGCTAGCCGAACGTCCAGCCACTGAGCGCCGCAGCCGAGCAGATCGGCCACTTCGTCCAGATCGACCTCGCTCACCACCGGCGCCTTGAGCAATTCGAAAAAGTCGGCCCGGCCCAGGCGCAGCACGCTGCCGTCCTCGATCATTGCCACGCTGGCGTTGCGCGGACGATCTTCCAGCAGCGCTTCCTCGCCGAAACAGGCGCCGGTTTCGAGTTCCGCCAAGAGCTGTTCGCCACTGTCCTCGGCCTTGAGTACCTGCGCCCGACCACTCTTGAGGAAATAGCAGCAGTCCCCCGCCTCGCCTTCACGCAATAGCGTCTGCCCGGCTGGTGCCTCGACCGACACGAGCCGGTGCAGCATGCTGCGTATGTTCTGCGGAGGAACCTGGGCGAACAGGGGATTTTCGAGCAGACGTTCGAGCCACTCCGTTTCTTCGCCGTCCATGGTCAGCTGCAGCAGCACATCCTGCAGCGCTTGGCGCCAGGAAAGCAGGCGATCGAGTTCCACGGCATCCACGCTCAGCAGATGGCAATCCTCCAGTGCCCGCACCTCCCGCGTCCGTTCTGACAGCAGGCTATGCAGCGCCGCCGGAGTCCCCGCCGCGAGCAGCCCCTGTTGCCCCTCGACATCGCTGACGAGCAGCTTCCCGGCCATCAGGTAGTAGCGTGTCGTCGCGTGCCGTTCGTCCAGCTCAAGCACCTCGCCTGCGGTGAGCACAAGCGGCACGGTGCGCGCACGCAGCTCCCAGAGCTGACGTGGCGACAGCGCGTTCAACGGGATCAGATCACGCAGCTGATCAGGGTGCAGCGGTTTGTTCATCCTGGAAAATCCAACCTCTAGCCATGGATCAGCTTGTGCAGCTGACTCTCAGCAGCACGGCGCCCCTGCAATCCACCGGTGTGGACGAAAAGCACGCGTGTGCCGGCGGCAACATAACCGCGCTCGACATAAAGGCGCAATGCCATCATGGTCTTTGCGGTATAGATCGGATCAAGCGGCACTCCGCCGTCACGCTCGGCCGTGTACATGAAATGCGCCAGCTCCTTGTCGAACCGGGCGAAACCGCCGCGGCTGGCATCCAGCAGCTCGTAGCCCTCATTGGCAACGCCCGCCTGCGCGAGCAGCGCCGCCACATTGTCATCGACAGCATGCGATGGCGGGCCGGCCAGCGCGCCGATTACCGGATGCCGCCCGGCCTCACCGATGACCAATCCCGCCAGGGTCGTTCCGGTTCCGGCGGCAAGCCAGACAGCGTCGTAATCGTCCCAACCGACCGCAGCCAATGCCGATGGCAGCCTTGGCACGAGTTCGGCGCAACCCAGGGCGCCAGGTAGCCCGCCTCCGCCCTCGGGAATGCAGTAGTAACCGCGATGGCGTTGCTGCCATGGCTGCCAGAAGCCGGGTAGGTTGCGTGCCCGGAAGCCACCGTAGCCCAGCCAGTGGATCTGCATGCCCCAGGCTTGCAGATCGGCCACCGTCGGCGTGTCCTGCTCGTGTCCGCGCAGCAGGCCGACCGTCGCGAAACCGAATCGGTGACCGGCCGCGGCCAGAGCGTGCAGATGGTTGGAATGCGGACCACCAAGGCTGATGAGCCCCGGTGCGCCGGCACGGCGGGCTGCGTCCAGATGGTTAACGAGTTTGAACCACTTGTTTCCGGACAGCTCCGGGTCCACCAGGTCGAGCCGCAACACCACCACGTCGACAGCGGCCTGCTGCAACCAGTCCAGATGCAGGCGTTGCAGAATCAGCGGGGCATCGGAGGCGACGCAACGTTCGGAAATCAACAAACGGCTCAGCTACCGGTACGCTGCCGGTCTTCCTTGCGATGCCGGGCACAGCAGTTGGATTCTCCGATCACGAAACGACTCGGTGCATCGACCTTGTCCAGCGGCATGGCGCAACGCTCACCACTGGCCAAGGTCGCGATACAGGCGGGTTTCTGGTAGTGCTCGAGCCATTGCCGGTATTGTTCCTCGGAGACGAAGCACTTGGCAGCGGCATAAGCGAGGGGGTTGGCTCGGTAGCGAGCAAGGTCCTGCAGCGCGATGGTCAGATGCCCGGCGCCCGGATGGTAGGCCATGAACACCACGCCCTGGCGCGACAGGTCCTCCAGCACCCGGTCACCGCTCTGCCGCAGCGTCTCGCATTCGTTCTTCAGCCGCTGGATCTCCTCTTCCTGCTGCGCGTCCAGCTCATTGCGATAGGCCAGTTCGACGTCGCGGATCGCCACCTGCTCCTTGTACTCGGCCACTGCTGCAGCGATGCGCGCCTGGGCCTCATGCTCGAACTGCTCTCGCGCCGCACCGATCTCGACACGACCGCTGACTTCCAGCGTCCGCAACTGCTTGCTCATCTCCTCGCGGGCTTTCTGGAAGCTTTCCGCCTGCGCGGTCATCTGCGCATGCAGGCTGGCATTGAGTTCGGTCTGTTGCTGCAGCTGCTGCTGCAGCGAGCGGATCTCGTCCTGCAGAAGCTTGCGTTCCTTGTCCGCCGCAGCAGCGCTCTTGAGCGCGTCCTCTTCCCGCAAACGTTCGAGATTGGCGATGCGCTGACGCTGCTGCTTGATGAGCAACGCAGCTTTCTGGCGCTGCTCCCGCTCGTGACTTTCGGATCGCTGGGTAGTGGCCTCCTTGCCAGCCTCAGCCGCGTACCAGGCGTCTTCGGCCACCATCTGCAGGCGTTCGGCAGGCACGACAGGCGCGCCCTCGTCCTCCACCAGCAGGCCGAGCTGGTTGCGCTTGATGGTGTCGCGCAGCAGTGCCAGATCGTTGCGCTCGGCGCTGACCTTGGGATCCCACATATGCATCTGGTGCCAGGAGACGGGGCACTGACTGCGACAGGCCAGGCGAATGGGGCCGGCGCCCATGTCCGGCCCGCGGCCGGTGCGCTCGGCCAGCTGGCGCAGCGGAATGTTCCAGCCGTCATCGGCGGAACCATCTTCATTGAAGTCGAGGCAGAAAAAGACGGCGGCACGCACCTGCAGCCGCGGGTTGATCATCACGTAGACGGCATGCATCTGGCGGTCAGCGAACTCGGGCAACGCAACCACCCCGTCCAGCACCGCTTCGAACTCCGGATACAGCATTTCCTTGCAGATGGTGCCTTCGTTGTAGAACAGCACGGCCTCGACCATCTGCGGTTTGTTCTGCATGCTCGACTTCCCTTATCGCCCGTCACCGCGAGCCGAATACTGAAACGCTCATCCACGATCGCGTCTCTTTGGGGCTCGAGTTTAGGGGAATTAATCAAGCGTGCAATGTGACCCGGTTGGCAGCGAGCCCGCGCATCGCGCGACCCGCCAGAGCCGTCCGGCGGATTTGCGATGAGCTTAGCTAATTCAGCTACCGCCATAGGCGGCGAGGCGACGCTTCATCTCGTCGCCAAGCGCCTGCAAGCCGCTCATGGGGCGAACCATCACCTCGAATTCGATGATCCGGCCCGTTTCGTCGAAACGGATCAGATCGATGCCCTTCAGTTCGCGATCACCCACGCTGGCACTGAACTCGAGCACGACATCGCGGCCTTCGGCGCTGGCCAGCTCGCGGTGATAGCGGAAGCCTTCGAACACCTGCAGCACGGTATTGAGGATCAGGTTGACCGCAGGGGCTCCTTCATAAGGCTTGTGAGCCATCGGCGAGCGGAACACCGCCAGGAGGGTGCAGCAGTTCCGGCAAGCCGCTCAGATCGCGCTGGGCAATCATCGCGTGCCAGGCCTGCAGGCATTCGGCGGCTTGCGGCTGCAGCATTGTCTTGATGTCCATACGCGTGCTCCGTGGGTTAAGCCTGAATGGAATCAGAGCGCCGCGGCCAGACGGCAGCCCTGATTGATGGCGCGCTTGGCATCGAGTTCGGCCGCCACATCAGCACCGCCGATCAGGTGGACCCGGGCGCCTGCCGCCTCCAGCGTCTGCTGAAGCTCACGCAGTGGCTCCTGGCCGGCGCAGAGAATGACCGTATCCACCGGCAGCACCTGCGGCTCGCCCTCGCCGACACGGATATGCAGCCCGGCGTCGTCGATCTGCAGATACTCGACCGAATTGAGCATCTGGACGTGCTTGTTCTTCAGTCCCGTGCGATGAATCCAGCCGGTGGTCTTGCCCAGCCCGTTGCCGACCTTGGATTTCTTGCGCTGCAGCAGATAGACCTGGCGCTTGGGTGCATGCGGCGCCGGCTGGATGCCCGCGATGCCGCCGCGCACGGAAAGACCGAGATCGATGCCCCACTCCTTCCAGAACGCCTCGCGGTCCAGGCTGGTGGATTGTCCATCGTGGGTGATGTACTCCGACACGTCGAAGCCGATGCCACCGGCACCGATCACCGCCACGCGCTGACCGACCGGCTTGCGTTCGAGAATCGCGTCGAGATATCCGATCACCTTCGGATGGTCGATTCCGGGAATCTCCGGGGTGCGCGGCACGATGCCCGTGGCCAGGATGATCTCGTCGAAACCGCCCGCCAGCAGCGCCTCTGCCGTGGCGCGGGTATTCAGGCGCACCTCGACCCCGGTTTCCTCCAGCCGATTCTGGAAATAGCGCAGGGTCTCGTAAAACTCTTCCTTGCCTGGCACGCGCTTGGCGACATTGAACTGCCCACCGATTTCGCTTGCAGCGTCGAACAGCGTCACCTGATGTCCCCGCTCCGCTGCAACGGTCGCTGCGGCGAGGCCAGCCGGACCGGCGCCGACCACCGCGATCTTCTTCACCGCGGTGGTGGGAATGTAGTTGAGCTCTGTTTCATAGCAGGCACGCGGGTTGACCAGGCAGGTGGTCAGCTTGCCGCTGAAGGTATGGTCCAGGCAGGCCTGGTTGCAGCCGATGCAGGTATTGATCCGCTCGCTGTGCCCAGCGGCCGCCTTGTTGACGAACTCCGGATCGGCGAGGAACGGGCGTGCCATGGACACCATGTCGGCATCACCCTCCGCCAGCACCTGTTCGGCCACTTCCGGCGTGTTGATGCGGTTGGTGGTGATCAGCGGAACGTTCACCTCGCCGCGCAGCTTGGCGGTGACCTTGGTGAACGCCGCGCGCGGCACCTTGGTGGCGATGGTCGGAATCCGCGCCTCGTGCCAGCCGATGCCGGTGTTGATCAGCGTGGCGCCGGCCTGCTCAATGGCCTTTGCCAGCTGCACCACCTCTTCCCAGATGCTGCCGCCCTCGATCAGGTCGAGCATGGACAGGCGATAGATGATGATGAAGTTCGGGCCGACCGCCTCGCGCACCCGGCGCACGATCTCCACCGGCAGACGCATGCGGTTCTCGTAGCTACCACCCCAGCGGTCGGTACGGTGGTTGGTGTGGGCGACCAGGAACTGGTTGATGAAGTAGCCTTCCGAACCCATGATCTCTACGCCGTCGTAGCCGGCGCGTTGGGCCAGGGTCGCGCAGTTGACGAAATCGCGAATCTGCTTCTCGATGCCCTCTTCGTCCAGTTCCCGCGGGGTGAACGGGTTGATCGGCGCCTGGATCGCACTGGGTGCGACCAGCTGCGGGCTGTAGGCATAGCGACCGGCGTGCAGAATCTGCATGCAGATCTTGCCGCCGGCCTCGTGCACGGCCTGGGTGACGATCTTGTGCTCTTCGGCCTCTTCCGGCGTTGACAGCTTGGCGGCACCGGCGCGCACCGAGCCTTCCTCATTGGGCCCCACGCCACCGGTGACGATAAGGCCGACGCCACCGCGGGCGCGCTCGGCGAAGAACGCCGCCATCCGCTCGAAGCCGTTGGGCATCTCCTCCAGACCGGTGTGCATGGAGCCCATCAGGGTGCGGTTGCGCAGCGTGGTGAAGCCCAGATCGAGCGGAGCCAGCAGATGCGGGAAGGCGGTCATCGGTGTGTCCTCATCATTGTCGGTGCCGAGCCTCTTGGGGCTGCGGTCGGATATGCAGCGACGATAAACAGCCCAAACCTCACGCTCAATGATCATAAATGACAACTTTCTGATCATTCAGCGCAAAACGCTTGGCAAGCCACGCCGCATTACCTAGTCTGACGGCGTTCATCACGGCCTTCTTTTTCATGCGCACCTACCTGAATCTCGCACTGCTGGCGGTCCTGGCCGGCGTCTCGCTCGCGGTCTATTTCGACTGGACCCACGACCGCCGCAGCGGCCCACTGCTATCCGACCTGCGCACATTGCCCATCGAAAGCCGCGGTCAAGCCGGCGGCGCGGGCAATCTGCTGGGCATCGAGACCCGACTGCAACCGGCCGACTACCAGAGCCGCGAGCGGCTGCAGCTGAAGTTCCGTACCTACCTGCAACAGGCGGCGGATGAAGGATTGCTCAGCGAGCGCACCGTCGTGGTGTTGCCCGAGCATGTCGGTACCGGCCTGTTCGCCCTGGGCGAGAAGCCGGAGGTCCAGCAGGCGCGAACGCTGCGCGACGCCATGCAGTGGATGGCGCTGAGCAACCCCGGGCGGTATCTGCGCGCCCTGACCGGCAACCAGGGCGACGACCGCCGCACCGGTGCCGTGCTGCGCCTCAAAGCGCGGCAGATGGCCGAAGAGTACCAGGCGATTTTCGGCGGCCTCGCCAAGGAGTTCGGCGTCACCCTGGTAGCGGGCTCGATCGTGCTGCCCGAGCCCTATCTGGAAAACGACAGGCTCAAGATCGGCGACGGACCGCTGCGCCAGATCAGCCTGACCTTCGACGGCCGCGGCAAGCCGCTCGGTGCTTTGCAGTACAAGCACGCCTTGAGCCGGTACGAGCGACGCTACAGCGTCGCCCCGATCCCCGAACCGCACCGACTGATCGAAACGCCCGCAGGCTCGCTGGCGGTGCTGCTAGGTTGCGATGCCTACCTGCAGCGACCACCAGCCGAGGCGAGACTGCTGGCGGTACCGGGCGCCCTGGCGGACCCACAATCTGCCTGCGGCAGCGCACCCGACAACCGGCTCGCCGAACCCTCGGCCATGTCCGTGCATACCCTGGCCGTACCCTGGAACCTGCTCGGCTCCCCGCGCCGCCCGGCCCCACCGGGACATGGCATTCCGGTACAGATCAAGAACCACTGGCTTGGCAGCGCGCCATGAATGCGCAACGGGTGCGGCTGGGCGATCTTTCGGTCGGCTTCCTGCACAGTCTGGGCGAGGCGCTGCAGCTGTATGGGCAGGATCCGCAACCGCTGCTGCAGGCCTATGGGCTGGATGCAGAGCGCCTCGCCGAGCCTCATGCACGGCTGTCCATCCCGCGCTATATGAGGCTCGGCCATGCGGCGATTCAGCTGGCCGGCGATCCCGCGCTGGGCCTGGAGATGGGACGTCTGCGCAAGCCGAGCCACCTCGGGCTCGCCGGACTGACCGCCACCCAGGCGCCGACGGTGCGTGACGCGGCGCGGGCTCTGATCCGTTACGAACCCTTGTATGCCTCCAACTATCGCGGCAGCTCGAGCTTCCACGAAGACGCCGCCGGTGCCTGGCTGCGCTTCTATTCCATCAGCCCGTACAACGCCTACAACCGTTTCGTGGTCGACACCGTGCTTGCCAGCTGGATCGCCCAGCTGACACGCCTGTGCGGGCAGCCGCTGGTGCCCGCGGCAATCCATATCGAGTTCGAGGCACCGGAATATGCGGCGCGTTACGAAGCGCTGTTCGGTCGCCCGGTGGCCTTCGGCGCCGAGGCGAACCAGCTGCAGCTGGATCAGCGCGCGCTGGCCCTGCGCAATCCGGAGCACTGTCCCGGCACCTGGAGGCATTTGGTCGAGCTGTGTGAAGGCGAGCTGGAGCGGCGTACCCGCACACGCAGCCTGCGCGAACGCGTCACGCAGATGCTCGGACCCATGCTCAAGGGGCAGGAGCCAGACCTGCAGCAGATCGCTTCCCGCCTGCAGATGCCCGCCTGGACGTTGCGGCGCAAACTGGCCGAAGAAGGCAGCAGCTACCGCGCAATCATCAACGACACACGTCGCGATCTGGCGATGGCCTATATCCGCGATACCGAATCGGCCTTCGGCGAAATCGCCTGGCTGCTCGGCTTTTCCTCCGCGGAGGCGTTCCAGCGCGCCTTCAAGCGCTGGAGCGGTCAGACGCCGGGTGATTACCGGCGCGCGCAGCGGCGCGGCGGCTGACCAGTCGACCCTTCGGACTAGAGTTCGACGGCGTCCTCGGCACTGTCCGGATGATCATGCTCGGCGGCATGCCATTCCAATAGTTCATCCTGATAGTCGTCCATCGCGAATCTCCTCGCCTGCGGCTACATCGAACCAATGTTCATCGATCAGTTATCAAGCTTCATGCCAGGAGCCTACAGCCCGCTGGTGAACCTATCGTGACCGGAGAGCACGGAGCGACGCCAACGATCGACTGTCGCCGCCAGCTGGAGCAGGTGTGCAGCTAGGACGGCGAGGACAACCCCGCCGCGTTCATTGCCAGGCGCAGCAGCCAGGCCACGATGCCCAGCGCCAGTACGCTGCCACTCCAGATCAGCACCAGCCAGCTCATGCGCTGCCAGAGTGGCTTCGGCTCGCCCTCGCCGGCGGGCTTTCGTTCATGCGGGGCCATCAGTGGTACCCATCCTCTGCACTGACCTTGCCGCGGAACACGTAGTAGCTCCACGCCGTGTACATCAGGATCAGCGGCAGGATCAGCAGCGCCCCGACCAGCGTGAAACCCTGGCTCTGCGGCGGTGCGGCCGCCTCCCAGATGGTCACCGATGGCGGGATGATGTTCGGCCAGAGGCTGATACCCAGCCCGCTATAGCCGAGGAAGATCAGCGCTAGGGTGAGCAGGAACGGCGTGTAGTTGGCGTACCGCTGGATCGAGCGCAGCAGGCCGAAGGCACATAGCAGAACCAGCACCGGGACCGGCATGAAGTACAGCAGGTTCGGCATGCTGAACCAGCGCTCGGCAATATCCGGGTGGGTCAGCGGCGTCCACAGGCTGACGATGCCGGTTACTGCCAACACCGCCCAGACCAGAGGAATGCCGATGTCGTGCATGCGCCGCTGCAGCTCGCCGGCGGTGCGCATCATCAACCAGGTGCACCCGAGCAGTGCATAGGCGACGATCAGCGCCAGCCCGCAGAACAGCGAGAACGGCGTCAGCCAGTCGAATGCGCCGCCGGCATAGGCGCGCCCCTCCACCGGCAGGCCGCTGATGAATGCGCCGAGCACCACGCCCTGGAAGAAGGTCGCCGCCAGCGAGCCGCCGATGAAGGCCTTGTCCCATATGTGCTGCCGCTGCTTGCTGGCCTTGAAGCGGAACTCGAATGCCACGCCGCGGAAGATCAGCCCCATCAGCATGAAGATGATCGGCAGGTAGAGCGCCGATAACACCACCGAATAGGCCAGCGGAAAGGCCGCGAACAGCCCTGCCCCGCCCAGTACCAGCCAGGTCTCGTTGCCGTCCCAGATCGGCGCCACGGTGTTCATCATGACGTCCCTATCGGAAGTGTCCTGCACGAACGGGAAGAGGATGCCGACGCCGAGATCGAAGCCGTCCATCACCACGTACATCATGATCCCGAAGATGATGATCACTGCCCAGATAAGTGAAAGATCGATACCCATGGCTCAGTTCCTCTCGCCCAATTGATCGCCCTGTTCATGGTTGATCGCCTCGTCCGCGGCGGATATCGGACGCATCGGCGTGCGCGCCTCGCCCGGCCCGCCGGCACCTTTCTCGCGCCCTTCGCTGATCACCGGCCCTTTCTTCACCAGGCGCAGGACATACACCATGCCGATGCCGAAAACGGCGAAGTAGACCACTACGAACATCGCCAGGGTGAGCCCCAGCTGCCCCGCGCCGTGATTCGAGACCGCGTCGGCGGTGCGCATCAGGCCGTAGATGACCCAGGGCTGACGTCCGATCTCGGTGGTGTACCAGCCGGCGAGAATGGCGATAATCCCGGACGGCCCCATCAGCAGCACCATGCGCAGAAACGCCCGGGAGCTGTACAGCCGATCGCCACGGCGCAGCAGCAGGCTCCAGATGCCGGTGATGATCATCAGCAGCCCGAGCGCGACCATGATGCGGAACGTCCAGAACACGATGGTCGAGTTCGGCCGGTCCTCGGGCGGAAAATCCTTCAGCGCCGGGATCGGCTCGGTCAGGCTGTGATTGAGGATCAGGCTGGCGAGATAGGGAATCTCGATCTTGTAGCGGGTTTCCTCGGCCTCCATGTCCGGCCAGCCGAACAGCAGCAGCGGCGTCGGTCCGCCTTCGGAATTGTCCCAGTGCCCTTCCATCGCAGCGATCTTCGCCGGCTGGTATTCGAGGGTGTTCAGACCATGGAAATCACCGATCACCGCCTGTACCGGAGCGACGAGCAGCGCCATCCACATCGCCATCGAGAGCATCTTGCGGATCGCCGGGTTATCCTTGCCGCGCAGCAGATGCCAGGCCGCCGAAGCGCCGACGAAGAACGCGGTGGCAAGGAATGCCGCCACCGACATGTGCGCCAGGCGATAGGGGAATGACGGGTTGAAAATGATCGCCAGCCAGTCCACCGGCACCACCACGCCATCGATGATCTCGTGGCCCTGCGGCGTGTGCATCCAGCTGTTGGAAGCGAGGATCCAGAAGGTGGAGATCAGGGTGCCCACGGCCACCATCACCGTGGAGAAGAAGTGCAGCTTGGGCCCGACGCGATTCCAGCCGAACAGCATCACGCCGAGAAAGCCGGCCTCGAGGAAAAAGGCCGTCAGCACCTCATAGGTCAGCAGCGGCCCGGTGACGCTACCGGCGAACTCCGAATAGGCACTCCAGTTGGTGCCGAACTGGTATGCCATGACGATGCCAGAGACCACGCCCATGCCGAAGTTCACCGCGAAGATCTTCAGCCAGAAGTGGTAGAGGTCCCGGTAGACCTCCTGCTTCGTCTTCAGCCACAGCGCCTCGAGTACGGCGAGGTAGCTGGCCAGGCCGATGGTGATGGCCGGGAAGATGATGTGGAAGGTAATGGTGAACGCGAACTGCACACGTGCCAGCTCGAGTGCTTCCAGTCCGAACATTGGGCAACTCCTCGTCTGATGACCTCCCGCCTCGTCTGTGACGGCGAATACGGGGTCCAGCACAAGTGACAGCAGATCGCGCCAAGGGTGCAGCGCAACCGCCGCAGCAAGTCGTCGCAGCCTCTGGATCGGCGGTCGGCCCGATCGAACCTGAGCGGTCTATGCTGCAGCTAGCCGCATCCGACCAGGAGTTTCGCCGGTGCCCATCCGTTCGTTCATCCCGCCGTACATTCTCGACCGCATGATCGATCGCGGCTCGCCCTACTTGCGCAGCTGTGCTCGCGAAACGCTGGACCACGTGCAGAGCCTGCTGCCCAACCCGGGACCGCCCCGCCCCACGGCGATCGCCGAGCTCGGCGAGCTGCGCACGCCCGGTCATCCACAACGGCGCATCCACGATGCCGAGCAGCGCATGCAGCTGCCCGGCACGCTCCGTCGCCGCGAGGGTCAGAGCGCTTCAGGCGACCCCGCGGTGGACGAGGCCTACGATGCCCTGGGCGCGACCTACACCTTCTTCTGGCAGGTGTTCCAGCGCGACTCCATCGACGATCTGGGCATGCCGCTGATCGGCACCGTGCACTATGGCCAGGGTTATGAAAACGCCTTCTGGAACGGCGAGCAGATGGTGTTCGGCGATGGCGACGGTGAGCTCTTCCAACGCTTCACCCGCTCCCTCGACGTGGTCGCTCACGAGCTGGCCCACGGGCTGATCGAGAGCGAGGCCGCGCTGGTTTACTACAACCAGCCAGGGGCGCTGAACGAGTCGGTTTCCGACGTCTTCGGGGTGCTGACCAAGCAACATGCGCTTGGCCAGACTGCCGCCGAAGCCGACTGGCTGGTCGGTGCCGAACTCCTGACCGACAAGGTCCAGGGCGTGGCGCTGCGCTCCATGGCCAACCCCGGCACCGCCTACGACGACCCGCTGCTCGGCCGCGACCCGCAGCCGGCGCATATGCGCGATTTCATCGAAACCCGCGAAGACAACGGCGGCGTGCACCTCAATTCCGGCATCCCCAACCGCGCATTCCACCTCGCGGCCATGGCGTTGGGCGGGTACGCATGGGAACAGGCCGGGCGCGTCTGGTACGCCACTATCTGCGACCCGCAACTACCCAACGATGCCGATTTCGCGACGTTTGCAGGCGTCACGCTGCAACAGGCAACGCGCCTGTTCGGCCGCGGCTCCAGCGAAGCCGAAGCCGTGCAGCAGGCATGGCTGCAGGTCGGCGTTTCACCGCGCTGAGGAGGCAACATGAAGATGCCGGCCCTGGGCCCTGAAACATCCTTGCGGATCTCGCGCCAGGGCGGTCTCGTTGCCGCGCCGGCGCTCACCCGCCCCCGGCAGATCGAATTCGCCGACTGCGACCCGGCGCAGCGCCGTGGCCTCTGCTCGGTTGTGGAGCGCTGCCTGCCGGTCGCCAGCAAGGACGTCGGTCGTGGCGACCAGCGTTTCTTCAAGGTCGAACTGCACTATCGCCGCGAGGACAGCGATGCCGAGATGATCCTGCAGATCGCCGAGGAGCGCGCGCCACAGGAGTTGCTGCGGCTCTGGCAGGACGGCGCGATCCCCGATCCGCCAGGCTGAGCGAACGGCTAGAAGCGCAGCTCGTCCCCTGCAGCGAGCAGCGCGTCGATTCCCGTCGCCGGCAACGGCCGCGACAGCAGGTAACCCTGGAATTCGTCGCAGCCGTTGTGGCGCAGGAACTCGAATTGCGCGGCGTTCTCTACGCCTTCGGCAACCACGGTCTTGTGCAGGCTCTTGCCCAGCGAGATGGCGGCGCGGGCGATCATCGCCACCTCGTCCTCCTGCTCGAGACCGGTGACCAGCGAACGGTCGATCTTGATGATGTCCAGCGGGAACCGCCGCAGATAGCCGAGCGCCGAGTAACCGGTGCCGAAATCATCCATGGCCAGGCGAAAGCCGCGTGCCTTGAAGTCGGCAAGAATGGATACGGCGCGGCTGCCATCGCCGAGAAACACCGTTTCGGTGATCTCCAATTCGACGAGCAGCGGCGACAATCCTACCTCGTCGAGCACCGCCATGACCCGCTCGACCACATCGTCGCCGAGAAACAGCAGCGGTGAGAGGTTCACCGCCACCAGCAGCGGTACCTGGCGTCCCGCATTCCAGCGCCGGGCGTCGCTGAATGCGCGGCGCAGCACGGCCAGCGTCAGGGGCATGATCAGGCCGCTTTCCTCGGCCACCGGCACGAAGCGATCGGGGCCGATCACCCCGAGGTCGGCGTGTGTCCAGCGGGCCAGCGCCTCCAAGCCGACGATGCGCCGCTGGGCATCCACCTTCGGCTGGTAATGCACCGCGAACTCGTCGCGCTCCAGTGCGGTGCGCATCGCGGCCTCGAGATTCAGACGCTCATCGGCGATGCGGTTGAGGTCATGGGTGAAGAACTGGAAGTTGTTGCGTCCCCGTTTCTTCGCCGCGTACATGGCGATATCGGCATGCTTGAGCAGGGTTTGCGCATCCTCTCCGTCATCCGGGAACATCGCCACGCCGAGGCTGGCGCCAACCTGGAATTCGCGCCCGGCAAGGGTCACAGGGCGACGAATCTCGTTCAGCACGCGCTCGAGCAAGGAGATCACGGTACTGATGCGGTAATGGTCGCCGAGCACCAGCACGAACTCGTCGCCCCCCACCCGCGCCACGGTGTCGGAGCCGCGCAGGCTGCCGGCCAGGCGCGCCGCGATGCTCTTGAGCAGTTCGTCGCCAGCGACATGGCCGAGGCCGTCATTGATGAACTTGAAGTTGTCCAGGTCGATGAACACCAGCGTCAGGTAGTAGCCCAGGCGTGCCGCCCGCGCCAAGCCCTGCTCGATCCGGTCGTTGAGCAGTATGCGGTTGGGCAGACCGGTCAGCAGGTCGTGGTTGGCCTGCCGCTCCAACTGCTGCTGGTAATGCTTGCGCTCGGAGATGTCCTGCACCGTGCCCTCGTAGCAGATGAACTCGCCATTGGGGCCGCGCACCACGTGGGCGTTCTCGGAAATCCAGATGCGCGTGCAATCGCGCCGGTAGACCTCTGACTCGAAGTTGAGCACCTCGCCATGCTGCTCCATCAGCTGGCAGAACGCCTCGCGCCGCCCCGGCTGGACGTACAGACGACGCTCGATGTCCGCCAGGTCGGCAACCAGTTCGGAGGCGCTGTCGTAGCCATAGATACGGGCCAGCGCGGGGTTGGCAGCCAGGTAGCGGCCATCGCGGGTCGACTGGAAGATCCCCTCCGAGGCGTTCTCGAAGATGCTGCGATAGCGCAGCTCCGCCTGCTCCAGTGCCTCGAGCACGGCGCGCTGGGCGGTGATGTCTTCGATGAAGCCTTCGACGACGATTTCGCCCTGCTCGTCCGGCACCGCGACGCCGCGCTCGATGACCCATTTGATGAAACCCGCCGCGGTGCGGATCCGGTAATGCACGGTGAAGCGGCCAAGGGCTGCGATGGCTCCATCGATGCTGCGGCGCACCCGCGCGCGATCATCCGGATGGGTGATCTGCTCCCACGATACCTCCGCGTCATCCACCAGCGCCGCGGCGCTGTAGCCGCACAACCCCAGCGAGCCCTGGCTGACGAAAATCATCGTCCACGACGCATCGTTACGGCAGCGATAGGCCATTCCTTCCAGGTTGTTGACCAGGGTATCGAGTACGCGAGAGCGGTCTAGGACCTCGCAGGTGAGCAGGCTGCTGCGGCGGTTGGCGGATTTATCGATCATCGTTTCGGGCTTGAGGTGTTTCGCGTGACCGTACGGTCGGCTGCGAAAAGGCAGAAAGCCATCACCGAGCAAGAAACGCTCCAGCCTGTTTGCGTCAGGCTACCCGCCTGGGCAGGCTGCAAATACGTGCAGTACGCTCCAGAAAGGCGCAGCGATCGTCTCGACGCACCGAAATCAGGCACGAATGCCAAGTCGCAGCGCACCATCTACGCTTAACCGCGCCGGCATAGCGAATCCGGCGCGCCCACCAGCCAGCCGAGGTACCCATGGTCGAACGCAGCCAGTCCGAGAAACGAGCCATTTTCCGCGAGCTTCACCGTTCGGGCTGCTTCGTATTGCCCAACCCCTGGGATGTCGGTAGCGCAGCGGCTCTCGCCAGCCTCGGCTTCAGGGCCCTGGCCACCACCAGCTCAGGTTACGCCTGGTCCTGCGGGCATGCAGATGGACAGATGACGCGTGATGATGTCCTCGCCCACCTGCGCCTGATGGCTCGCTCTACAGACCTGCCGATCAATGCCGACTTCGAGAGCGGCTACGCCGCCACGCCTGACGGCGTCGCCGAGAACGTGAGCATGGCAATCGAGACCGGCGTGGCGGGGATATCCATCGAGGATTCGACGGGCGATTCGCGCGCGCCCCTGCGCGAGATCGCCGAGGCAACGGAACGCATGCAGGCCGCGCGGCAAGCCATCAATGCGGCGGGCGGCGAAATCATCCTGACCGGACGCGCCGAGAACTTTTTCGTCGGCCGTCCCGATCTGGACGACACCATCCGGCGCCTGAAAGCCTACGCCGATGCTTGCGCCGATTGCCTCTATGCACCGGGGCTCAGGACGCGAGAGCAGATCAGTGGGGTGATCGCGGCGGTGGCGCCGAAGCCGGTCAACGTGCTGATCGGCTGGGATACCGATCTCACCGTGCAGGACCTCGCCGACCTCGGCGTCAGGCGCATCAGTGTCGGCGGTGCATTGGCCCGCACGGCGTGGGCAGGCTTCCTGCGCGCCGCTCGCTCCCTTGCCGAGCACGGCCGTTTCGATGGTTTCGCCGACGCGGCCTCCGGTGCAGAGCTCGACGGGATGTTCGATCGCCGAGACAGGCCATAACACGTGATTGCGCGTCAGCCGTTGCGGACCAGCGTAGCCTGAAGCACGAGCGCGATGGCGCCAGTGATCATGGCTGCGGCGGCGACGATCCATCCGGCGGCCCCCCATCCAAGGGCTGCCGTCACCCCTCCCACCAGCACCGGGCCTGAGAGCTGGCCAAGATTGCTTCCCTGCATGACGACACCGACCACGACAGGCACCAGGGTCGATTCCCGGGCCGCCAGCGGCGCCGATGCCAGCAACGTTGCCGGAATCAGGCCGCCCGCGGCCGAGAAAAGCAGGCACAGCAGGAAGGTCGTCAGTGGCTGGAACAGTCCGAGGAAGATTCCGAGCGCGGCTGCGCCCATGGTCGCGCTGGCAAAGAGGATCAGCGCACCGCGCCCGATCCCTCTCGCCAGCAGCCAGCCGGCGGCGAGGTTGCCGCTGATGTTGACCGCACTGGCCAAGGCGCTGAGCAAGCCGGCATCGCGGTACGTGACGTCCATGCGCTCCATCAGAAGCACCGGCAGAAAGGCGAACAGGGCGAAGAACATCAGGCTGTACAGCGCGAATGTGGACGCCAACAGGACCGTGGCGCTGGACCATGCCCGCCGAACACCGTCGAACAGTCGACCTGCCACACGGCGCCTCGGGTCCCCGGGGACGCAGTAGAAAACCGCCAGCGCAGCGATCAGCGCCAGAGCCGAACTGGACCACCACAGCCATTGCCAGGCCGAGAAAAACGGCCCGGCCGTCATGGCCAGGGCCATCCCGCATGGCATGAAGCAGCTCCAAAGCGCCAGCGCACGATCACGCGCTGCGCCGGTCGCGAGGCGCTCCAGTATCGCCGGCCCGGCGACGATCACCAGCAGAAACCCGAGCCCTTCCAGCAGCCGGGAAACCAGCAGCGTGCCGAATGAAGGCACCAGGGTGCCGGCGAAACCGGACAGCGCCATGATCGCGAGGCCAAGCAACAGCGCTGTGCGCCGTCCCATGACGGCAGCCAGCGCACCTGCCGGGGCACCGCCCAGCAAGCCCAGCACAGCGAACACACTGGTCAGCCAGCCGGCCTGAGCGAGGCTCAGCCCCATGTCCGTCTGCAGCATCGGGGTGGCGATGGCGGCCTTGCCCAGATGCAGTGCCGCGACGACGCCGCTGGCCAGCACCAGCCAATTGGCAAGCGCCGATCGAGCGCCTCGTAGCGAGCGGCTCATCCGGCGGTACCACCGCCAGCACCAGCGAGCGCGGCCGCCACACGTGCGACGTGGCGGCCCTGATAACGGGCGCCCTCCAGTTCGTTCTCGCTTGGCTGACGGTCGCCGCCGCTGCCGTCATCGGCAAGCGTGGAGGCACCGTAGGGCGATCCGCCAGTGACGGCGTCCATTCGTAACTGACCCTTGAAGCTGTAGGGCAACCCGACGATCACCATGCCCAGGTGCAGCAACACCGTATGGGTCGCCAGGATCGTGCTCTCCTGTCCCCCGTGCTGACTGCCGGTCGAGGTAAAAACGCTGCCAACCTTGCCCACCAGACGGTCGTCCGCCCACAGGCCGCCGCATTGGTCGAGGAAATTCTTCATCTGTGCAGCCATGTTGCCGAAGCGCGTTGGCGTGCCGATGACGATGGCGTCGTACTCGGGCAGCTCGGCAACGGAAGCGACATCCGCCGGCTGCAACGTCCGGTAGCCCGCCTTGCGTGCGACGTGCTCCGGAACGAGTTCCGGCACCCTTTTGACCTGTGCGAGCGCTCCTGCCTGACGAACCCCATCGGCCACGGCGTGGGCCAACGTCTCGATATGCCCATAAGAGGAGTAATACAGCACCAGTACCTTAGTCATCGCTCGAATCCTCGTTGTCATTGGACCGAGCCAACGATAAGCACTGGCGATGCTCTGCAAGAGTGATTAAATTTCGATCAACACGATCTACGGAGCAGATCATGCTCGATGCAATGACGCTGGATCAGATCCGGACGTTCGTCACGGTTGCCGACAGCGGCAGCTTTCGCTCCGGCGCGGCGCGGCTGTTGCGCGTGCAATCGGCGGTCAGCCATGCGATTGCAAATCTGGAGGCAGAGCTGGAACTGCGACTGTTCGATCGCAGCGGTTATCGGCCGGTACTGACGCCCGAAGGCGAGGCCCTGCTGGCGCATGCGCGCGACATCCTGCTGCGTGCCGATGCCATGCGGGCGCGCGCCCGTGCGCTGGGCGCCGGGGTGGAGCTGGAACTGGCTCTGGTAGTCGATACCCTGTTCCCGATCGAGTCGGTGGCGCGGGCGGTTGCCGCAGCGAGCGCCGAATTTCCGTCGACCTGCTTTCGCATGGATGTGCAAGCGCTGGGAGGGCCGATCGCCGCGCTGGAGGACAGGCGCTGCGCGCTGGCGATAATCGTCGGTGAGGACTTCCGTAATCCTCGGCTGTCGCTGGAAGCCATCGGCTCGGTACAGCAGGTTGCGGTGGTGTGCGCTACACATCCCCTCGCTGCACGGGAAGAGCGCGAGCGGCTCGGAATCGCCGATCTCGCCAACCATCTGCAGATCGTTCTGACCGACCCTACCCCGCTCTCGGAGGGCCGCTCATTCGGCGTTCTGTCCCCCTTCACCTGCCGGGTCAACACTCAGGATGCCAAGCTGGCGCTGATACGCGAGGGCCTCGGCTGGGGGCGACTGCCGACATGGCAGGTGCAGAACGATCTGGATTCGGGCCGCCTGGTGCGCGTCCCCATTCCCGACCTCGGGCGCAACAGCGAGGTGCAGTCCGAAGCCTACCTGGCGCACCGCCTGGACGAGCCGCTGGGCCCTGTTGCCCAGGCATTCCGTCGCGCACTCCTCGAACACTCACACAGTTAAACCTCAGCTTAATGCCTCGAGCTGTTATACAAAGCGAGCGGTGTTCGAGATCGTCGACCGACCACATCAGCTGTCGCTGGCCATGTTGCGTCATGGTGCGGCCAGCTTGGAGGTTTGGCCTCGCTTATATAGCGCCGATCACGACCGTACGAATGTCATCGGCCAACTGCCTCACCCGCGCTTCGCTGGTGTCCCAGGAGCACATGAAGCGTGCGCCGCCGACGCCGATGAAGGTGTAGAACAGCCAGCCGCGGTGTTTCAGCGCTTCCAGCGCCGCTGGCGGAAGGCTGACGAAGACACCATTGGCCTGTACCGGAAACATCAGCTCAACCCCCGGCAATTCGCCTATGAGCTCGGCCAGCAGCCGAGCGCAGCGGTTGGCGTGGTCGGCGTACTTGAGCCAAGCCCCGTTTTCCAGCAGGCCAACCCACGGCGCAGAAAGGAATCGCATTTTGGAGGCGAGTTGGCCGGCCTGCTTGCAGCGGTACTCGAAATCGATGGCCAGATCCCGATTGAAGAACAGGATGGCCTCACCCACCGCCATGCCGTTCTTGGTACCACCGAAACAGAGCACGTCGACCCCGGTTTTCCAGCTCAGCTCGGCAGGAGCAAGGCCGAGATGAGCGCAGGCATTGGCAAAGCGGGCACCATCCATGTGCAGATGCAGGCCAAGCTCCTTGCAGGTATCGCTGACCGCGCGCAATTCCTCGGGCTGGTACACGGTGCCGACTTCGGTGGCCTGGGTCAGGCTCACCACGCGCGGCTTGGGGTAGTGGATGTCCTTGCGCTTCAGGGCGATTTCACGAATGGCCGCGGGCGTCAGCTTGCCCTGCTCGGACCGGCCGAGCAGCAGCTTGGAGCCATTGGAGAAGAACTCGGGGGCGCCGCATTCGTCGGTCTCGACGTGGGCAATGTCGGCGCAGATCACGCTGTGGTAACTCTGGCAGAGCGACGAGAGCGCCAGGGAATTCGCAGCCGTGCCGTTGAAAGCGAAAAACACCTCGCAGTCGGTATCGAACAGCGCCCGAAAGTGATCGGCCGCGCGCGCTGTCCATTGATCGTCGCCGTACGCCCTGTCATGCCCCTGATTCGCTCTGGCCATGGCTTCCCAGGCTTCTGGGCATACGCCGGAATAGTTGTCGCTGGCAAATTGCTGATTGGCGGTGGTCATCGAATCCTCGTCGTGTGGCACTGCCGGACTGTTACTGGGCAGCACGTTAGTTTGTAGAGCCCAGCGCCTCCGAGCGCAAACGGGAATTGCCCACCGACCAGCTAGGCTGGCTCGCAGCCCTGGCTTCGCAGGTTAGTCATTCGACCTTCGGTCTGGCCTGCCGTGTAGACCGAAGGCACATCGCGACAAGGACGGCGCAGCGAATGGCTCAAGGATTCTTCAAGCATCCTGCAGAAGTTCGACGTCTGAAGTCATATCCGGCTCCGGAGGCTTGCACCTGTTGTTATGATATAACATCATCAGCGCATTCCTTCTCGGAGACTCTGACATGAAACCAGGCATCCACCCCGACTATCGGCCTGTGCTGTTCCATGACACGGCAGCCGACGTCTATTTCCTGATCGGCTCGACGGCCGAGACAACGCGCACCCACCAGCACACCGACGGCAATACCTACCCGTACATCGCCCTCGATGTCTCGAGTGCTTCGCATCCCATCTACACAGGCAAGCAGCGCAAGACCACCACCGAAGGGCGCATTGCCGGCTTCAACAAGCGCTTCGCCGGTTTCGCCACGAAGAAATAGATCTCCCGCGTCACAGCGATCCGACCCGCTCTCTTGAGCGGACGGCACCGCTGTGCCCGTCCGCCCGATCCTTCAAGGAAGACGACCCGATGTTCCGCCGTAACCGCCTGAGCAATGCCTGCCACCGCGCTCGCCTGATCCCCGCCTTCGCCCTCTTTCCACTGTCGGCCTTCGCCGACCAGGCGCTGCATCTGGAACCAACCGTCGTGACCGCCACGTCGACCGCCCGGCAGCTTGGCGATGCGCCTGCCAGCGTGTCGGTGATCAGTCGGGAGGAGCTGGCACTGCGACCGGTTCAGGATCTCGAGGATGCGCTGCGCGGTACTGCCGGGCTGCAGTTCACCGGCGTTGGCATGACGCGCCGGGGCGTGAGCATCCGTGGAATGGGAAGCGAGCACACCCTGGTACTGATCGATGGACAGCGCATCGGCAACGCAGGCGGCGCCGTGGCGCACGCGGATTTCGATCTGGGCTGGGTGCCGGTCGAAGCCATCGAGCGCATCGAGGTCGTGCGCGGCCCGATGTCCTCGCTGTACGGCTCCGAAGCCCTCGGCGGCGTGGTAAACGTCATCACCCGCCGCAGCACTGATACTTGGCAGGGAGCGGCGCAGCTCAACGGCGGAGTGAGGGAAGATGGCCGAGGAGGTCAGACCCATCAGTTAGGTGTTTATACCGGCGGTCCGCTGGTGCCTGGCGTGATTGGCCTGTCGCTGACAGGAGAGACGCGGCGCCGTCAGGAAACACCCCTGCACCGGGATACGCATCTGTCCGAGATCGAAGGTCGAGACGCCCAAAGCGCAAGCGCAACGCTCAGCTGGACACCGGACGCGGCACAACGCATCGACCTCGGATTTGCAAGCGGCGAGGAAGATCGTTGGCGCAATACCCGCAGCGCAGGCCGTGCACCGGTCGACTACGAATCCCGTGATCGCATCGAGCGTGAGCGGTTGTCGCTTGCGCACAGTGGAGAATGGGCCTGGGGCAAAACCTCCGTGCGCGCCTATCGCAACTCACTGGAGCGCAACAATCGCTACACCAACGGGGTCATCCCAACTTCGCCGCGCCAGGAGCTCACCGACGACGTGATCGATGGCAGCGCGTCCCTCCAGGCCGACACCCACCTGTTCACCCTCGGCGGCGAATGGCGCAAGGAGCAGCTTGAGGACCGAGGTTTTGCCAGCGGTGATGCGCGGATCATCCATCGCGCCCTGTTCCTGCAGGACGAAATCGAATTCGCCCCGTCCTGGTCGCTCGTCGTTGGAAATCGCTTCGATCGGCATGAGGAATACGGTTGGCACAACAGCCCGCGCGCCTACCTCGTGCATCACGTCAGCGATGCGCTGACGCTCAAGGGTGGCGGTGGGCGCGGCTTCAAGGCGCCGTCGCTCAAGCAGCTCTCCCCTGGCTACTCGGCCATCGGCGGCGGCGGGATGTTCACCATCTACGGCAACCCCGATCTGGAACCCGAGATCAACACCACCTACGAGCTCAGCGCGGACTACCAGGGCAGTGGCTGGACGCTAAATGGCGGCGTGTTCCAGAACAATGTTCGCGGGCTCATCCAGACCGTGTGCGTCGCCAGCTGCGGACTCCGCGGCCGTGAGGTCCGCAACTACGACAACGTCGACAAGGCGCGAATCCGCGGCCTGGAGCTTGGTGGCGGTCTGGATCTGCCGGCCGATCTCCGCTGGGAGCTGAACTACACCTACCTCGACGCCATCGATCGTAGCGCCGATCGCCGGCTGGGCGACCGTGCCCGTCACCTGGCCAACACCCGGCTGCAATGGACGCCCACTGCAGACTTCACCGGACAACTGCGCGGCGAGTATGTCGGCAGCCAACTGTCCTACTCCAGCAACACGGCCCATGCAGTTCCCGCCTACAGCCTCTGGCACCTGGAAATCAGCCAGCGCATCAGCGACACCCTGAGCATCCGTGGCGGGATCGAGAACCTGACGGACAGAGATTTCAGCGACGCCGCGGACAACTACGCCTTTACCGAGCCCGGGCGGACCTATCACGTCGGTGTGAGCTTGAGCTTCTGAAATGCGCGGATTGATCCACATCGGGCTCACCATCCTGATGGCGGGCGCGAGCCTGCCTGCCTTCGCCCAGTTGCCGCGCGAGCCCCTCACTGTACGGGTCGTCGCGACCGACTTCGTATTGCAGGGCAAGATCGACAAGCTCAAGGAGCTGGCAGCGGATTCCCATGTCGTGCTGAGCCGTGCCGCCCTGAGCATGCCGGACTTGGAGGCCGATCCCCCCGACCTGCTCATCCTCGACACGCCTCGGCCAGCTGACCTTTCCGCGGTGCAGCGTGCCCTAGGCGAGACACTGTCCGACAGGCGCGCACCCTGGATTCGCGTAGGCGGCGGTCCGCCCGCGTTCGGCAACCTGCCCGAGCCGGTGGCCAGGCGGCTGATCGGCTATTACGCCAATGGCGGCCAGCAGAATCTCAGGCACCTCTTCGCTTATCTGCGCGCCTGGCATGACGGCAAGCCTACCGACTCGATCGCGCCTCCAGCCGAGTTGGCCGAAACCGGCTACTACCACCCTGCAGCACCGAACCCCTTCGAGCGAGTGGAGGATTATCTGGCCTGGGGTGCCGACCGCTGGGCACCGAGCGCGCCGCGTGTGGCCTTCGCTATTCATCGCGGTGCGCTGGTCGACGACCAGCTCCGGCTGATCGACGCACTGGTTGCACGCAGCGAGGCACGTGGCCAGGCGCCCATGGCCTTCTGGATGGACGACAGAGACCCAGAGGCATTGACGAATGCACTGGGGCCCGCCCGCAGCGATGTGCTTGTCAACCTGCAGCACATGCAGAATGGGCCGGCACGGCAGGCGGAGTTTCTGGCGCTGGGCATCCCGGTGCTGACAGCCCTCACCTGGCGCGAAGGTGACCGTGCGCACTGGCGTGCCTCGGCCAGCGGGATCACGCCGAGGACCGCAGCGACCATGCTGACCGTCCCGGAAAGCTGGGGGATGACCGATCCGCTGGTAATCGCCGCCATCGAGAATGGCGAGCCTGCACCGCTTCCCGAACAGCTAGACGCCCTGCTAGACAAGGTCGATCGTCTGGCCCGACTGCGTCATCTTCCCGCTCCCGAAAAGCGTCTGGCGCTGATGTTCTGGAACCATCCCGATGGGGAAAAGAACGTTGCCGCCTCCAACCTCAATGTACCGCGCAGCCTCGCGAAGCTGACGTCTGCGCTGCGGGAAGCGGGTTATGTCGTGCCCGAACGCGGCGAGACCGAGCTGATCGAAACCGCACAACGCCTGCTGGGCGGCTATTACCGCCCGGAGACGCTCGATACTCTGCTCGCCGACAAGCTCGCCATCTCGCTGCCCTTGGACAACTACCTGGGCTGGCTCACGGAGCTGCCGGAGCCAAGCCGGCGGCTCCTGGTCGAACGCTGGGGTGATCCTGCCACACACTGGGCGCTGCGGCAGATCGAAGGACAGCCCCACTTCGTCATACCCGCAATCCGTCTGGGCAGCGTATTGCTGCTGCCGCAACCGCCACGTGCGGGTCGTCCTGGCGAGGCATACCACGACAGCAAGGTGCCGCCCGATCACCTCTATCTCGCCGCCTACCAGGCGTTGAGAGAGGAGTTCGGAGCCGATGCGCTGATCCACTTCGGCACCCATGGGACTCAGGAATGGCTGCCGGGCAAGGATCGGGGGCTCGCCGTCGGCGACTACCCCTTCCTCGCACTCGGTGACCTGCCGGTGTTCTACCCCTATATCCAGGACAACATCGGCGAGGCCATCCAGGCACGCCGGCGGGGTCGTGCCGTGATCATCAGCCATCAGACGCCCCCGTTTGCGCCCGCCGGGCTCTGCGACGAGCTGCGCGATCTCCACTCGCTGATCCACGAATACCAGCAGCTCGATGAGGGCGCGGTGCTACAAGCGACTGCCGAGCAGATCCGCCAGAAGGCCGTGGACGCGAAGATGCTGGCGGACCTGGGCTGGGACGATGCCCGCATGCGCGCCGAGCCTCAGAGGTTCATGCAAGCGCTGCATGATCATTTGCACGAGATGGCACAAGCGAACGTGCCCCTGGGGCTGCATACCTTCGGAGATCCCGCGCAGCCCGAACATCGCCTCGCAACGGTGATGCAGCAATTGGGGCAGCCCTTTCTTCGTGCGCTGGGCCTCGCCGAAGACGAGCCAATAGCCGAGGACTTCGCCGGGCTGCAGGCGAGTCTCCCCTACCGCACCCTGCAGCGCTTCTTGCGCGACGGCGAACGCCTCGAGACGATCGACGATGCTCGGCTGCGCGAGCAGCTCGAACGAGCGCTAGAGCTGGACGCGCAACTGGCCGAGACGGGTGAGATCCAAGCGTTGCTCGCAGGACTTGCCGGCGGTTTCGTCGCGCCTGGCCCGGGCGGCGATCCGGTACGCAACCCGGGCGTACCCAGTGGTCGCAACCTCTATGCGTTCGAGGCGGACAAGCTGCCGACTCGGGCAGCTTACGAGGCAGGCGCCGAGGCATTCGAGCAGCTGCTCGAAAGCTACCGCCAGGATCATGAAGGCAAGTCGCCAGATAAGCTCGCCTTTAGCCTGTGGTCGTCCGAGGCGATGCGCCATCTGGGCATCCTCGAAAGCCAGGTTCTACACGCACTGGGCGTACGTCCCGTCTGGGACGCAGGTGGGCGCGTGCAGGCGCTGGAGATAATCCCGGCAGCAGAGCTCGGCCGGCCGCGCATCGACGTCGTGGTACAGGTCACCAGTGTCTACCGCGATCAGTTTGACGGCTTCATGCGCCTGCTGGCAGAGGTGGTTGAACGGCTCTCCCGCCTGGACGAGCCAGGTAACGTCCTGGCCAGCAACAGCCGCTCGCTGGCAACCCGCCTGCGCGATCAGGGTTTGGGAGCCGCCGAGGCAGAACACCTGTCGCAGCTACGGCTGTTCGGCAACGAGCCAGGTGATTACGGCACCGGCGTCTCGCAGCTGACGCTGGACTCGACGAGCTGGAAAGAGGAATCGGAGCTGGCGCAGCAGTTCCTGTCCCGCCTGCAGTACGCCTACGGCACCGGCCGTTGGGGCGAAAAAGTCGACGGCCAGAATCTCTTCGCCGAACAGCTGAAAGGTGTTCAGGCGGCGGTCATGGCGCGCTCCAGCGAGCTCAACGGCGTGCTCGCCACCGATCATCCATTTGAGTTCCTCGGGGGGCTTTCCTTGGCCATCCGCCATCTTGATGGCACGAGCCCGTCGCTCTACATCTCCGATCTGCGCAAGCGGGAACCGCGCACCACAGGGGCGGCAGGTTACCTCGCCAGCGAGCTGCGCAGTCGTTATCTGAACCCGCAATGGATCGCCGCCATGCAGCAGGAAGGATATGCCGGCACGCTGGAGGTCCTGAACGTGGCCAACAACCTGTGGGGCTGGCAGGCGGCCGACCGGAGCATGGTGCGCGCAGACCAATGGCAGGCGCTGCACGACACCTTCGTGAAGGACCAGCGAGCGCTTGGCGTAAATGAGTGGTTCGAGACACACAATCCCACGGCTCAGACCCAGCTGATCGAGCGCATGGTCGAGGCGATCCGCAAAGGCTACTGGGATGCCCCGGCGCAGACGCGGCGCGAGCTGGCCGAACGCTGGCAAGCCTTGACCACCGAGCGAGGCGCCGACGCCGGCGAGCCGGTAACTCGCGAGTTCATCCAGCAACTGGCGTCCGGCTTCGGTCTGGCACCGACACCGGCGCAATCGCCTACCGAGTCGGCCTCATCCGGCGCGCCTGAAGCTGGCGAGACGGTACGCGGACAGGTGATGCAGCCGTTGTCCGAGCCGACCGGCGAACACGATCGCTTGCCGCTACTGCTGGGCGCCAGCGCCTTGCTTCTTCTGCTGCTGCTCGGTGCAGGGCACCAGCAACGGGCCAATCGCCGTATCACCGTCCTTCCCTAAAACGAACGAAAAGAATCTGATGAACATCCTTGAGTCCAGTCTGTACGAACTTACCCGAGTATTTCTCGCACCCGTTCTGCTGCTCATCCTGGCGGCACTGGCCTATGCGTTTCTTGCGCTGGGCAGTTTTGTCATGGAGGCCTGGCAGCGCCGCGCCGGCCGCTACCGCTCGGCGCTGGCCGCACATCAGCGCGTCCATGGCGGCACCAGTGACGATCTCGAGCTGTGGATCATGCAGCGCCTGGAATGGCTGCGGGTGACATCGCGCAGCGCTCCGATGCTGGGGCTCGTGGCCACCATGATCCCCATGGGTCCTGCCCTGCTGGCGCTGACGGAGAGCGACGCCAAGGGCATCGGTGAAAATCTGGTGATCGCCTTTTCGGCCGTGATCCTGGCGTTGATCGCATCGAGCATCACGTTCTTCGTGCTCACCGTGCGCCGCCGCTGGCTGCTTCAGGAGCTGCGTGCCATCGAGCGCATGGGAGAGCAGAACTGATGCGTTTTCTCGACCATGACGATGAAGACGACCCACTGCTTTCGGTCGTCAACCTCATCGACCTCTTTCTGGTGGTGATCGGGATCCTGCTCATCGTCATCGTGCAGAACCCCCTCAACCCGTTCAGCCAGGACAAGGTCGTGGTCGTCGAGAATCCGGGCGAAGCGAACATGCGCATGCTGATCAAGGACGGAAAGGAACTGAAGCAGTACCAGTCCAGCGGCGAGATCGGCGAGGGGCAAGGCTCCAAGGCCGGCGTCACATACCAACTGAACGATGGACGCATGATCTACGTGCCGGAAAGCACCGACTAACTTACGCGCCCTCGGGCATGGATCGATGGCATGCCGATCACCTCACGTCGAGATGACCTCGGCCTTCTCGGCAGGCGCGCAGCGCATTGACCGTCAGCTGCCGCGCATCAGAGCTTGGGCGATGCTCACCATCGCCTGCATTGAGCCATGGACGGAATTCCATTGCGAGCCATTGCACCTCCGCCGCGAAACGACGGCACTCGGTCTCATAGACCCAGTACCCGAAAAACATCGCTCCCTCTATTGACCTCAAGTTCGCTTGAACTTCTAGAGTTCGTTGCGTCTGTCGCTCGCTCATGACGACACCTTCAACTCCGCGCAGAACAGGATCAGAAGCCCATGTGCCTTTTCAATGAGCTCTCGTTGGATGCAGGCGAGCCGGTCGGCTACACAGACCACCGCCATACCGACTCCGCTGGTGCTGGGCAGGGCCCAGGACGGCCGGGCACCACGATCGACCAGAGTGAAGCAGACACGCATGGCCCATTGCACAGCTGTTCGTTGCCACAAATGAGCCGGGTGGGACTTCGTCGAGCCGCCTGCAGTGATCTGCTCAAGCTGTTCGAGATCCACCGGGCCGTGTTCCTGCCCCACATCGCCCGGATCTGGGGATGGGACGAGCGCTGGCAACGCGCCAACTTCCTCGAAGAGATGGCCACAGCCAGCACCTGGGTGCTGCAAGTGGACAACGAGCTCACGGGCTACCTGCAGGTACAGGATCAAGCAGAGCGGATCTACTTGCGCAACATTGCGCTGCTGCCTGTGCTTCAAGGCCGCGGGGTCGGTACTCGCCTCTTGGTCCAGCTCCAGGCGAAGGCAGCCGCGCGTGATATGCCCATCGAGCTCAGCGTCTTCAGGACGAACGTGGCGGCAAGGCGCTTCTACGAGCGCCTCGGGTTCATCACGTCGCGAGGCGGGAAAACCCATATCGACATGAAGTGGCACAGCCCCGACCGGGAGCAACGGAGAGCTTGAACCTTGAGCCCCACCGTCACCCGCAAGACCGGCGAGATCCAGAGGGCCGTGGGACCACTGACCGGGTCGATTCGATGACGGCTGTACATGGATCACGGTTACCCGAGGGCTGAAACTCCCTGGCTCATGCCTGCCAGCCGAAAGCACACCGCTGCCAGTCGACAGCACCAGGAGGACCCATGCCGCCAGAGACCCTGCTTGCCTTCCTCACCTACGCCTTCCTGACCTCCATCACTCCTGGCCCGAACAACACCATGCTGCTGGCCTCCGGGGTGAACTACGGGTTCGTACGCAGCCTGCCCCATGTCCTAGGGATCAGTATCGGCTTCGGTGTGATGGTGGTGGGAGTGGGCGCGGGTCTGGGGCGTCTTTTCGAAGACGATCCCTCGCTGTACGCCGCGTTGCGCATCGTGGGCGGCGCTTACCTGCTGTACCTGGCCTGGCAGATCGCGACGGCCGCGCCGATGCAGGACGCTTCCCCCAATGGCCGGCCGTTCGGGTTCTGGAAAGCAGCAGGCTTTCAATGGGTCAATCCCAAGGCATGGATCATGGCGATCGGGGCCATCACGGCGTATTTGCCCACCGGGGGCGGCATGCAGGCGGTCGTGTTGCTCGCCCTGCTGTTCGCGCTGGTGAACGCCCCTAGCGTGACGGTCTGGGTTACGTTCGGCACGACCCTACGCCGTTGGTTGACCGACCTGCGACACCTTCGGGTATTCAACGTATCGATGGCGATGATGCTGGTGCTGTCGCTGTACCCGCTTCTGTTTAGATGATTTGCCGCCATGACACGCATTGCCAGTTTTCCGTAAATAGCCCGACACGGGCTCTCGATCTTGGCGATGCCCTGCTCTTCCCCAGCCCAAACGTACCTTCGTCTGTCGAATCAGGGAGACCAACGGATGCCTGGACAAGCGTTCAAGAAGGATCCTTTGCTACCGATCGGTGAAATCACCAAACGCAGCGGCGTGGCCGCGTCTGCACTTCGCTATTACGAATCGCTCGGATTGATCAGCTCTTCGCGTCAAGGCAGCAGCCGGCGATTCTTCCCACGCTCGACGCTGCGCCGAGTGGCCTTCATCATCTTCGCGCAGAAGATAGGCTATTCACTCGATGAGATCGGCAAGCAGCTTGCGCGCCTACCCACCGACAAACTGCCAACCAACGATGATTGGCAGGCGCTTTCTCGCGGCTGGAAGCAGCAGGTCGCGCAGCGCATCAATGAACTGCAACGACTCGACATGGATCTTGACCACTGCATCGGTTGTGGTTGTCTCTCGCTGCAGCATTGCAAGCTCGCCAATCCGAACGACTCGGCCGGTGATAGCGGTACGGGACCGCGGCGGTGGCTATCGGATGAAATGCCGGAACAGGAATGAAGGGCGACGACGTTGCAGCCGCCCCCTACGAAGCGGCATTCGTGTTGACTTCCAAGGGCCAAGCAGCGGGCACAAAAAAAGCTGCCCTTGGCAGCTTTCCTTGTTCCACCTTCAGTCGAAAGGTGGCGATGTATGGCGCAGCGGACGGGACTCGAACCCGCGACCCCCGGCGTGACAGGCCGGTATTCTAACCGACTGAACTACCGCTGCGCGTCGGCCGGACTTTCGTCCGTAATCTCACAAAGGTTGGTGGCTGATGACGGGATCGAACCGCCGACCCCCTGCGTGTGATGCAGGTGCTCTCCCAGCTGAGCTAATCAGCCGATCGCCTTGCGAGGCGCGCAATTTACTCACCCCCCTAAGCTAAGTCAACAACAGCATTGAATTTTTTTTACTGAACCGTGGTCAACAGGAGCTGCCACCTCGCTTTGTAATCTTGGCGGCCCATCATCGAGTCGTCGCACGTGCAGGCAAATTCGCTGCGCCAGTGCCGAAAGTGTTCTAGAAATGCTGTAACGCCTGACAGAGGCAACCTGCGTACAGGGAACCGAACAACAAAAGCGCCACGGAGTATTTCGCTTGCCACTGCCGGGAAAACTTCACAGTTACCGCCGCTACGTCCCTTTGTTTTTCAGCGCCGTGCTTCTCTGCCTGTTCGCCTTCTATCTGGCGACCCAGATCGAGCAATGGGTCCAGTTGACCCGTGACCCGGCACCTGCCGACCTATATGAAGATCAGGCCGCTAACCTGGGCAGGCCCGACATGCAGCGACTTGAAATCCTCTTTGGCACCACCGCCGCCTCCGAAACCTATACGCCAACCGCAGCGGCGAGCGGATTCACGCTACGCGGCAGTTTCGTCCATGCCGAGCCGCAGCGCTCCAGCGCCATCGTCCAGGTCGATGGCCAGCCACCGCGGCTGTACTGGCAAGGCGAGGAACTCAGCAGCGGCGTCAGTCTGCATCGGGTGTTCCCTGATCGCGTCGAATTGCTGCGCAACGGTACCGTCGAGGTGCTCCATTTCCCACAGGTGCGCTCGCCAAGCTACATTCCGGACGAGCCGGCCGACGTGTCCTATCAGGATGAGGTCCCCTATGCCGAACCGCAGGACGAGGAGACACAGCAGATGCAGCAACAGATGGACGCCCTGCGCCAGCAGCTGGAAGAAGCCGTGAACCAGCCGGATGCCACACCCTCCAACGACCAGCCCATGGAAGACGATTGACCGATGTCGAAGCCTTTTTCGCGCCCGTTGCTTGCCCTAATCGCCACCAGCCTGCTGGCCGCCCCCGTGCCCCTGCTGGCCGCCGAACCCGGCATCGAGCCCAGCAATACTC
The DNA here is from genome assembly GCF_000219605.1 of Stutzerimonas stutzeri. Taxonomy (NCBI): domain Bacteria; kingdom Pseudomonadati; phylum Pseudomonadota; class Gammaproteobacteria; order Pseudomonadales; family Pseudomonadaceae; genus Stutzerimonas; species Stutzerimonas stutzeri. The sequence continues at coordinate 1,766,704 of NC_015740.1, read as the reverse complement.
GCCAAGATGGCTGGACGATCAATCTCAAGGACGCCGACATACGCGCCTTCATCGATCAGATCAGCCAGCTCAGCGGCCAGACGTTCATCGTCGATCCGCGCGTGAAGGGCCAGGTCAGCGTGGTGTCGAACGCCACGCTGTCGCTGAGCGAGGTATATCAGCTCTTCCTCTCCGTCATGGCCACCCATGGATTCAGCGTGCTCACCCAGGGTGATGTAGCACGGGTAGTGCCCAATGCCGAAGCCAAGGCCGAGGCCGGCAGCGGCCCGAGCGGTGGCGATCAGCTGGAAACACGGGTTATCCAGGTGCAGCACACCTCAGCTGCGGAACTCATTCCGCTGATCCGTCCCCTGGTGCCGCAGTACGGTCACCTCGCGGCCGTATCTTCGGCAAACGCACTGATCATCAGCGACCGCAGCGCCAACATCGCTCGTATCCAGGATCTGGTGCGCCAGCTCGACCGAGCTGAAAGCAACGATTACGGCGTGCTGAACCTGCAGCACGGCTGGGCAGTGGACATAGCCGAGGTCCTGCGCAACTCACTGGTACGCGGCGAAGCGAAGTCCACTGCTGGCGTGCAGATCATCGCCGACTCACGCACCAACCGCCTGATCTTCATCGGCCCCAGCGAGGCGCGCAGCAAGTTCGCGGCGCTCGCGCAGACCCTCGACACACCCACCACCCGTTCGGCCAACACGCGCGTCATCCGGCTGCGCCACAACGACGCCAAGTCCCTGGCCGAGACCCTGGGCGACATATCGGAAGGTTTGAAGAGCCCCGAAGGCGGCGAAGCCACGACCAGCCGCCCACAGAACATCCTCATCCGTGCCGATGAGAGCCTGAACGCACTGGTACTGCTCGCCGACCCGGAGCTGATCGGCACCATGGAAAGCATCGTCCGACAGCTGGACATTCCACGCGCCCAGGTCATGGTCGAGGCGGCAATCGTCGAGGTGTCCGGTGACATTACCGATGCCCTGGGCGTGCAGTGGGCCATCGATGCGCGCGGCAGCACGGGTGGCGCGGGCGGGGTAAATTTCGGCAACACCGGCATTTCCGTCGGCAGCGTGCTCAATGCGATCAACGAAAATGAAATTCCCAACAACCTGCCCGACGGCGCCATCATCGGCGTCGGCACGCGCAGCTTCGGCGCGCTGATCACTGCACTGTCGTCCAACAGCAAGAGCAACCTGCTCTCGACGCCGAGCCTGCTAACCCTGGACAACCAGGAAGCGGAAATCCTTGTCGGCCAGAACGTCCCGTTCCAGACCGGCTCGTACACCACCGACGCGGCGGGCGCTAACAACCCCTTCACCACCATCGAGCGCCAGGATATCGGTGTCACGCTGAAGGTCACGCCACACATCAACGAAGGCGCGACCCTGCGCCTGCAGATCGAGCAGGAGATTTCCTCCATCGCTCCCAGCGCCAGCCTGACCGCCCAGGCAGTCGACCTGGTGACCAACAAGCGCGCAATCAAAAGCACCATCCTCGCCGAGGATGGCCAGGTCATCGTGCTTGGCGGCCTGATTCAGGACGATGTCACCCGCACCAACTCCAAGGTGCCGCTGCTTGGGGACATCCCACTGCTAGGAGGGCTGTTCCGCTCGACCCAGGAAACCCACATCAAGCGCAACCTGATGGTGTTCCTGCGGCCCACGGTTATTCGCGATCGCGCCGGCCTTGCCGCGCTGTCGGGGAAGAAGTACAGCGACATCCGGGTGATCGAGACCGATTCGGCCAGTCCGACCATCCTTCCGGCCAACCCCACCCAGCTGTTCGATGGTCGAGGCGAGCCTGCGCCGGCCATAGACCTACGTCAGTAACGACTATGCCTGGTAACGTTGAACGCTCCTGCGGGAGATGAGACAACCCTCAGCGGAAGCCCAACGGCTGCCGCTGAGGAATCATTGGCTCAGAGCGCGGCCAATCCGCGGGCCAGATCGACCTTGAGATCGTCGACATCTTCCAGCCCAACCGCGACGCGGATCAGGCTATCGCGGATGCCCGCCGTCGCGCGATCCTCGGCCGAAAGTCGACCATGGGTGGTCGAGCCGGGATGGGTGATGGTGGTCTTGCTGTCGCCCAGGTTGGCGGTGATCGAAATCAGCCGGGTGGCGTCGATGAAACGCCAAGCGCCCTCCTTCCCTCCAACCACCTCGAAACTCAGCACCGCGCCGAAGCCCTTCTGCTGCCGCTTGGCCAGCTCGTGCTGCGGATGGCTCGGCAGGCCAGCGTAGAACACCCGCTCGACGCCCGGCTGCTGTTCCAGCCATTCGGCCAGTATCTGAGCGCTGGCACAATGAGCTTGCATGCGCAGGCGCAGGGTTTCCAGCCCCTTGAGAAACACCCAGGCATTGAATGGGCTGAGCGTCGGCCCGGCGGTACGCAGGAAGCCGACGATTTCCTTCATCTGCTCGCTGCGCCCGGCAACCACACCGCCAAGGCAGCGGCCCTGGCCGTCGATGTACTTGGTCGCCGAGTGGATGACGATATCGGCCCCCAGTTTCAGCGGCTGCTGTAGCACTGGCGTGCAGAAACAGTTGTCCACCGCCAGCATGGCGCCCTTGCCGTGGCAGAGGTGCGCCAGCGCGGCGATGTCCACCAGCTCAGCCAGCGGATTGGACGGCGATTCGACGAATACCAGCTTGGTGTTTTCCTTGAACGCCGAATCCCATGCGGCGAAGTCGGTGAGCGGGACGTAATCGACCTGCACCCCGAAGCGCTTGAAGTACTTCTCGAACAGCGAGACGGTGGCCCCGAACACGCTGCGCGATACCAGCACATGGTCGCCCGCCGAACACAGGCTCATCACCGTGGCGAGGATCGCTGCCATTCCTGAGGCGGTGGCGACCGCCTGCTCGGCACCTTCCAGCGCAGCGATACGCTCTTCGAAGGCCCGCACTGTCGGGTTGGTATAGCGCGAATAGACATTGCCCGGTACATCACCGGCAAAACGCGCGGCCGCATCGGCGGCGCTGCGGAACACGTAGCTGGACGTGAAGAACAGCGGCTCGCCATGCTCGGCTTCCGGCGTACGGCGTTGACCAGCGCGCACGGCCAGGGTGTCGAGCCCGACCCCGTCGAGCTCGCTATCCAGCCGTCCGGCTTCCCATTCGATGGTCATAGTCTTACCTCAGCCGGCACCGCTTGGCGTGCCGGCATGATCAGTTGTTGTACAGATCGATGATCGCGCTGACGGCATTGGTCTTGGCCTTGCTCAGGTCATTGCGCGCCTGTTCGATCTTGTGCAGATAGGCCTCGTCGATGTCGCCGGTGATGTAGTTACCGTCGAACACCGCGCAATCGAAGTTCTCGATCTTCACCTTGCCGCCACCCACCGCATCGATCAGATCCTCGAGATCCTGATAGACCAACCAGTCGGCCCCGATCAGCTCGGCCACCTCCTCGGTGGTGCGGTTGTGGGCGATCAGCTCGTGGGCGCTGGGCATGTCGATGCCATAAACGTTGGGGTAACGCACCGCCGGCGCCGCCGAACAGAAGTAGACGTTCTTCGCTCCGGCTTCGCGAGCCATCTGGATGATCTGCTTGCAGGTGGTGCCGCGCACGATGGAATCATCCACCAGCATGACGTTCTTGCCACGAAACTCCAGATCGATGGCATTGAGCTTCTGGCGCACCGACTTCTTGCGCGCCGCCTGTCCGGGCATGATGAAAGTGCGGCCGATGTAGCGATTCTTGACGAAGCCTTCGCGGAATTTCACACCGAGCCGATTGGCCAGCTCCAGCGCCGCGGTGCGGCTGGTATCCGGAATCGGGATGACCACGTCGATGCCGTGGTCCGGGCGCTCGCGCAGAATCTTGTCGGCCAGCTTCTCGCCCATGCGCAGACGAGCCTTGTACACCGAAACCCCGTCCATCAGGGAGTCGGAACGCGCCAGGTAGACGTACTCGAAGATGCAGGGCGCAAGCTTCGGTGCATCGGCGCACTGACGGGTGAACAACTTGCCGTCGGTTGTGATGTACACCGCCTCGCCAGGCGCCAGGTCGCGAATCAGGGTGAAGCCGAGCACATCGAGCGACACGCTTTCCGAAGCGATCATGTACTCGACGCCTTCGTCGGTGTGGCGCTGGCCGAAAACGATCGGGCGAATTGCATTCGGGTCGCGGAACCCGACGATGCCATAACCGGTCACCATCGCCACCACGGCGTAGCCACCGCGGCAACGCTCGTGGACCTTGCTGACGGCGGCGAAAACGTCCTCTTCGGTCGGCTGCAGCTTGCCGCGCACGGCCAGTTCGTGGGCGAACACGTTGAGCAGCACCTCCGAGTCGGAGCTGGTGTTCACGTGGCGCAGGTCCGACTCGTAGATTTCCTTGGTCAGCTGGTCGACGTTGGTCAGGTTGCCGTTATGCGCAAGCGTGATGCCGTACGGCGAGTTCACATAGAACGGCTGCGCTTCGGCCGAGCTCGAACTACCAGCCGTGGGATAGCGGATATGACCGATGCCCATGTTGCCGACCAGGCGCTGCATGTGGCGTTGCTGGAACACATCGCGCACCAGGCCGTTGTCCTTGCGCAGAAACAGCCGCCCATCGTGGCTGGTCACGATACCGGCTGCGTCCTGGCCGCGGTGCTGCAGTACGGTAAGCGCGTCATACAGCGCCTGATTGACGTTCGACTTACCGACGATGCCGACAATGCCACACATGCAAGGAACCTCTCAGTTATTACAGGCAGACCGGATACCGCGGCAGGCCGAGCATCCGTAAACGAAAGACATCAACCCGGCGGGCTGAGCGACCCAGCGAACCATTGCCCGCTGAATCCGAGAATCAGGTTCTTCGACCAATCGGCGATCAGGAGAAAGTGTGGCAACAATGCCGATTCGCGCCACCACAGGTCCTGCTCCACCGGTCCGAGGCTCAGCAAGCCGGCGAGCACCACGATCAAGAGGCCACCTCGTGCGGCACCGAATACCATGCCGAGGAACCGATCGGTCCCCGACAGACCGGTCACCCTGATCAGCTCGCCGATCAGAAAATTCACCAGCGCTCCGACCAGCAGGGTCGCCACGAACAACAGCGCGCAGGCCGCGATCACCTGGGCCGACGGTGTGCTGATGTACTCAGCGAGGTGGTGGGACAACGCACCACCAAACATCCAGGCAACCACGCCAGCGATGATCCAGGTCAGCAGCGAAAGCGCCTCCTTGACGAAGCCGCGCTTCAGGCTGATCAGGCTGGAAACGGCAATGACGGCGATGATGGCCCAATCGACCCAGGTGAATGCCACGATGTTTTCTGCAAGGAGGAAAAGGCGGCGCATTTTAGCAGAGCGCAAGCGCCAGGGGTACGCGCCAGTGACCCGGCGATGAGAGGACAACTGCGGCTGGCCATCCGCTGCCTGACCAGCCGCTCAGCGAGTCAGCTTCCTTCAGGTTTGAAGCGCACCACGAAACCGTCCAGCTTCTGCTGGCGCTGCAACACATCGCGAAGCCTGTTCGCTTCGCTGCGCTCCACGAGCGGCCCGACAAACACACGATTCATGCCGTCCGCCGTGCGGATGTAGGCGTTGTAGCCCTGGGAGCGCAACGTCTGCTGCAGACTCTCCGCGCTTGCCCGATTCGACAGGCTGGCCAGCTGAATCGACCAGCTGACAGGCAGGTTATTGTTGTCGAGCCGCGGCTCCGCAACCGGTGGCTCAGTCTTCGCTGGTGCTGGCTGCTCGGGCGTCGCTGGCGCGGAGGCTGTCGGCGCGACAGGCGCGACGGGCTCGATGGGTGCTGGAGCCGATGCGACGGCAGGCGGCGCGGCGTCCGGCTCGGCGCCTTCTTCGATGATCTCGAAGCCTTCGGGTACGGACTGCGGTTCCGGAACGTCGACCGGCTCCATTTCGATCTCCGCCACCACTGGTGCAGCTGGAATGCTGGGCGCATCAACGGTGACATGCCGCAGGTCGTCCTGCCGATTGAACAGCATCGGCACGAATATGACCGCGATCGCTATAAGCACCAGCGCGCCGACCATGCGTTGCAGCAATCCTTTATCCAGCAGTGCCATGTCCACCATCCCCTACCTGTTGTTCCAGCCACTCGAGTGCCGCGGCCACGCAGTAGAACGAACCGAAAACCAGTATCTCGTCGACCGATTCCGCCCTGGCGCACTGAGCATCGAGTGCTTGCTCGATAGTTGCATACTCGCTGACCGATGCACCGCGCTCAAGCAGTGCGGCAGCCAACTGTGTAGCCGATTGCGTCCGCGGCGTAGGCAACGGGGCCACCGCCCAATCCGAAATCGATGGCGCCAGGGCATCGAGCACGCCCGTCAGGTCTTTGTCTGCCAGCAACCCGAAGACCGCCCGCCTTGTCCCAACGACCGGCCGTTGTTCGAGACGTTGCGCGAGAAAGGCTGCGGCATGCGGGTTATGGCCAACGTCCAGCAACAGCGCAATCCGCCGACCATTCCAGAGGACCTGTCGGCTATCGAGACGCCCCACGACCCGAGTCTGCAGAAGCGCGCGGGCCAGCCTTGCCGGGTCCCACGGCAGACCGAGCATTGCGTAGGCCTGCAACGCTAACGCCGCGTTCTCCATTGGCAAGGTGAGCATCGGCAAGCCGTGTAGTTCCAGCGGCGCGCCAGCGGCGTCGACGCCCCGCCAATGCCAATCCCGTGCCCCCATCGCCAGATCGAAATCTCGCCCGCGCAGCAGCAGGGGGGCACTCAGCGAATTGGCATGGTCCAGCAATGGCTGTGGTGGATCCAGGTCACCACAGAGCGCGGGCTTGCCCTCGCGGAGGATACCGGCCTTCTCGTACGCGACGCTCTCGCGGCTATTGCCCAGCCAGTCGGCATGATCCAGGCCGATGTTGGTGATCACGGCCAGATCGGCATCGACGATATTGACGGCATCCAGCCGCCCGCCGAGCCCGACCTCCAACACTACGGCATCCAGCCCGGCACGCTCGAACAGCCAGAACGCCGCCAGCGTGCCCATTTCGAAATAGGTAAGGGAAATCTCGCCACGAGCCGCTTCGACCACGGCAAACGCTTCGCAAAGCTCTGCGTCGCTCGCCTCACGACCACTCAGCAGAACACGCTCGTTGTAGCGCAACAGGTGGGGGGAGCTGTAGCTGCCAATTTTGAGCCCCTGAGCATTCAGCAACGAGGCGATGAAGGCACAGGTGGAGCCCTTGCCGTTGGTGCCAGTGACCGTGACCACCAGAGGGGCCGGCCGTGTCATGGCCATCCTGGCCGCCACCGCGCGAACCCTATCGAGGCCCATGTCGATGGCGGTCGGGTGCAACTGTTCCAGGTAGGCGAGCCAGTTGGCCAGGCTCCGGCTGGTCATGCCTTGGCCGTTACCTGAGAGGTCTCTACCGGCGTCGGCAGTTTCTGCATCTGGGCCAAGAGGCGAGCGAGGCGGCTACGCAGCTCGGCACGGGGAATGATCAGATCGATCGCACCGTGTTCAAGCAGAAACTCGCTGCGCTGGAAGCCTTCCGGCAGTTTCTCGCGCACAGTCTGCTCGATTACTCGCGGACCCGCGAAGCCGATCAGGGCCTTAGGCTCCGCTACGATCACGTCACCAAGCATCGCCAGGCTGGCGGAAACGCCGCCGTAGACCGGATCGGTCAGCACGGAAATGAACGGCAAGCCTTCCTCGCGCATGCGTGCCAGGACCGCGGAGGTCTTGGCCATCTGCATCAGCGAGATCAGCGCCTCCTGCATGCGTGCGCCGCCCGAGGCGGAGAAGCACACCAGCGGGCAGCGCTTTTCCAGAGCGACGTTAGCGGCACGCACGAAGCGCTCGCCCACGATTGCACCCATGGAGCCGCCCATAAAGGAAAACTCGAACGCACAAGCCACTACCGGAACGTTGAGGACCTTGCCGCTCATGGCGATCAGGGCGTCCTTCTCCCCCGTCTGCTTCTGCGCTGCAGACAGACGATCCTTGTACTTCTTGCTGTCGCGGAACTTCAGACGGTCGACCGGCTCAAGCTCCGCAGCGATCTCTTCGCGGCCGTCGGCATCGAGGAAGATGTCGAGTCGGGTACGCGCATCGATGCGCATGTGATGCTGGCACTTGGGGCATACATCGAGGGTCTTCTCCAGCTCGGGGCGGTACAGTACCGCCTCGCAGGAGGGGCATTTGTGCCAGAGGCCTTCGGGTACCGAACTCTTCTGCGTCTCCGAGCGCATGATCGAAGGGATCAGTTTGTCTACCAGCCAGTTGCTCATGCTCTTGTTCTCCAAAGCTTCAGTCCCGAGCGCACACGCGCTGCAGGCAGATTGATCGTTGTGCGATCGGAGGCTTGCTGCTCTCCTGATCGCTCATCGGACGCGCCTGGAGGCGCAGCCGCAAAAACCTGATCACCGCCCGTGGGGAGATGAATCAGCGAAACGGTGCCGGTCCACCGGCGACTCGTTACTGGACGGCCCCGGCTGGTCCGGCGTCACATGACCGAGCGCACACGCCTGACAAAGGTTTCAACCTTGACGGCATCCTTGATGCCCTTGCTTGCCTCCACACCACCGCTGACATCCACCGCGCACGGTCGAACCTGGGCAATGGCCTGTTCGACGTTATCCGCCGTCAACCCTCCTGCCAGAATCAGCGGCTTGGACAAGTTCGGCGGAATCAACGACCAATCGAAGCACTCTCCTGTGCCTCCAGGAACGCCGGCGACAAAGGTATCGAGGAGAATGCCACTGGCGTTGGCATAGAGCGCCACCTGCGCGGCTATATCCTCTCCGCCGCCTACTCTCAACGCCTTGTACCACGGCCGGTGAAACCCTTCGCACTGTGCCGGCGATTCATCGCCATGGAACTGCAGCATATCCAGCGGAACGGCGTCGAGAATCTCGTTGATTTCACAGCGACTGGCGTTCACGAACAGACCTACCGTCGTGACGAATGGGGGCAACGCGGCAACGATCTCGCGCGCACGCTGCAGGCTGACCGCACGCGGGCTTTTGCTATAGAAAACCAGCCCGATGGCATCGGCGCCGGCTTTGGCCGCGATCAGCGCATCTTCAACCCGGGTTATGCCGCAAATCTTGCTGCGAACGACTGGCAAAGGAGCTTACCTATCTACAGGGAAACCGGATGGTAACAAAAGACCTGCCGGCTGCAAGCGAATGCTGCGGAGCCTCTCCCATCAGCGCCGCACATCTGGCAAGCCGGAAAGAAAATGCGGACCGAGGTAGCGCTCAGGTAGTTCGAACTCTGCCGGATAATCGACCTCGACCAGATAAAGGCCGTAGGGATGAGCAGTTACGCCGCCTGTGCGGCGAACTCGCGACTCCAGCACTTGCGCAGCCCACTCCACCGGCCTTTCGCCTGCCCCGATGGTCATCAGCACACCGGCAAAATTACGCACCATGTGATGAAGGAACGCGTTCGCGCGTACGTCGATCACGATGAGCCGTCCGAACTGGAGCAACTCGAGATGATGAATGGTCTTGATCGGCGACTTGGCCTGACATTGCCGCGCACGAAACGCACTGAAATCGTGCGTGCCAACCAACGCTGCCGCGGCGGCACGCATCCGCTCGATATCCAGCGGGCGATGGTTCCAGGTGACCTCTTCCGCCATATGCGCCGGCCGAATCTGATCGTTATAGATCACATAGCGGTAACGACGGGCCATTGCACTGAAACGCGCATCAAAATGCGGGGACATCTTCTTGGCCCAGGTCACGCTGATATCGGGCGGCAGGTTCATGTTCGCCCCCATTACCCAGGCGTGCATGCTCCGTTCTACCGGGGTGTCGAAATGCACCACCTGGCCGCTGGCATGCACCAGCGCATCGGTTCTGCCGGCGCAACTGAGCGTAACGGGATGCCCACCGGCGACTCTGGTCAAGGCATTCTCGAGCGACTCCTGAATGGAAGGCACACCGGCGCGCTGGCGTTGGAACCCGCGATAACGGGATCCTTTGTATTCGACACCGAGAGCTATTCTGGAAACGCCGACGGCAGCCATTTCGGCTGCCGTTTCGGGTACTGCTTGGTTCATGATCAGGCTAGTTTGGCGAGCATCTCGCGCGCCTCTTGCTGTTGCACGTCGCTACCCTCGGAAATCACTTCGTCCAGAATATCGCGAGCACCTTCGGCATCCCCCATGTCGATGTAAGCGCGGGCAAGATCCAGCTTGGTGGTGGTCTCATCGGTATCGGAGAAGAAGTCGAAGTCATCGTCCGCACCGCCTGCAGCGCTCGTCGCAGCCGGCACCGGAGTTGGTTCGCTCAGATCATTGGACAGATCATCCAGCTCAGCTTCGACCACATTCAACTGCTCGGCAAAACTCTGGGGTTGAGCTTCCACCTCAGGCTCGTCCAGGGAAATATCGAAATCTTCTGGCAACTGCTCAGGCGTGTTCGTGTTGACCGGCTCGGCCAGTTCGAAATCGAGATCGTCACCATCGAAAGCCGTGGGTGCTTCGGTCGGCTCGTCGTCGAGAGTCAGCGAAAACTCGCTATCGGCCGGCGTGCTTTTCTCAGCCTCGAGATCGAAGGAGAAGTCGGAGATATTCTCCTGCGAAGTTTCCTGCAGGCTTTCGCCCTGATCGAGTTCGAAAGAGAAGTCACTTGTAGCTGGCGACTCGTTCCGCTCGACAGGAGTCTCATCCAGCATCAGGTCATCGAAGTTCAGCGAGTCGTCAGCCGGTACCGCCGTAGGACGCTCGTTATTCAGATCGATATCCAGATCATCCAGGCTGAGGTCGAAGGCATCATCCAGATCCTGCCCTGCAGCCGGCGCAACAGGCTCGTCAAGCTGCAGGTCATCAAGACTGAGGCTATCCACATTCTTATGGGCAGCCGCAGCCGCAACTGCCGAACCTGCCAGCGCAGCGGCCATGGCTGGGTACTTCTGCTTGAGCTGCTCGACTTCGCCGGCAGCCCCGCCGATTTCGCGCAGTTCGCTTTCTTCACGAGCGAAACCATCGCGATTGCCAAGCTCTGCGTAGACCTCCATGAGCTTCAGGCGCAGGTCGCGTCGGTGCGGCTCGTCATTGAGTGCGTTCTGCAAGAGTTCGGCAGCCTGATTGAAGCGGCCATATGCGATATAGATGTCAGCCTCGGCCAAGGCATCCCCAGTGGTAGACGTCAGCTCGTCCGACGCAGTGCTGGCGGAGCCGGAAAAGGGGGCGGGCTCTGGATGCTCCTGTCCGATATCGACGAAAGCAGGCGTTCCGACGCGCAGGTCTTCGACAGCCTCTTCAGCCAGCAGGCTTTCCTGCAGTTCGGCTTCCTTCATCGCGTTACGACGTGACAAGGCCATGAGCCCCAACAGCAGCAGTAACAGTGCGCTACCGCCGACCACGCCGAGCAGCAGGGTGTTCGAAAGCAGGTCGTCGATCAGCCCGCGAGGCTCAGGCTCTACCGCGGGGGCGACCGGTCTGGCCGGCGCGGCGGGCTTGGCAGCCGGCTGCGCCGCCGCAGGACGCTCAGCGGGGGCAGGCGCGGCGACTGGCGCAGAGTCTTGCTGACCTGTGCCCGAGCCAGCCGACGGCTCATCAGGTGCGGCGCTTTCGTTAGCGGCACCGCCTTCAGACGGCGCGCCAGCAGACGGCTCAGCCTGACCGGCATTCTCGGCACCGGACGCGGCCGGAACCTGCCCTTCCACACCGAGCTGCGCCTGCAGTTTGGCCAGCTGATCATCTTTAAGCTGCATGAGCCGCTGCAGTTTTTCCAGCTGCCCTTGCAGATCATTCAACCGATCTTTCAGCTCGTCATTCTCACGCCGGCTGGAATCGAGGCTTTCCTGAGTTACCGCAAGCTTGTCACGAAGCGCCTTACCACCATCGGCAGAGCCGGTTTCGGATCCTGCCGTCGACTTCCCGGCGTCAGCAGCCACAAGACGGAGGTTGTCTCCGGAGTCGCTACGGGACGGCGCAGCACCGGCCTCGGTGCGACGGGTCGCATCCAGTTGACGAGCACCTGCTACAGCGCCTCCTCGGCTCTGACGCCAGGCAGCGTTCTGCTCGGCGACCTGGGTGATCGCTTCAGCTTGCGAACGGCGGGATATCTGCTCTGCATCAGGCAGACGAAGCACTTGCCCGCTCTTCATCCGATTGATATTGCCGCCAATGAAGGCATCGGGGTTCAGATCCTGGATCGCCAGCATGGTCTGATGGACCGTGCCGTTACGACGATTACGCTCCGCGATGTCCCACAGCGTATCGCGAGCCGATACCTTGTATTCGCTACCGGACTGCGCTGGCGATGCCACGGAAACGCCAGTAGCGGGCGCCGCAGGTGCGGCTGCCGGACGAGACGGTGCGGTGCGAACGGGCTCGACGGCGCGAGCAGGGGCAGAAATAGGCAACTGCGGCGCAGCAGCGGCAGCAGTTTCAGGCGAATAAAGCGGAGGGTCCAGCAGCAGCGTGTACTCGCGCAGCAGGCGACCGTTAGGCCAGAGGACCTCTACGAGAAAATTGAGATATGGCTCGCGTACCGGCTTGCTCGACGAAACCTGGATGACACTTTTTCCGTTTGGACGCAGTACGGGCGTGAACTTCAGGTCGGTCAGAAAGTACTGGCGATCAATACCGGCACGATTGAATTCCTCAAGCGAGGCGAGAACCGGAATCACCTCTCCCGGTGCCAGGTTTTTGGCATCGAGCAGCTCGATTTCGGCGATCAGCGGTTGATTCAAAGACGACTGAAGCGTGACCTCTCCCAACCCAAGCGCATGGGCCATTTCTGTAGTCAGCGCGGTAGCAGCCGCGATTGCCAGCACCAGATTGCGAACCCGAACCATTATTTAATCCCTTGTTTATCTTTTTCTCGAACTACGAGAGGGTCTTATTTCACTGCCCGCGCCACCTTACGGTGGCTCCCCTTCAGCGATAAGCCGTTCAGCGCATCGGCTAGAAATATTCTTTGAATTTCCAGTAAGTATCTTTTACAGATAGTCTTTTATCAACAACTCACCGGACTGCACAGCATTCAGTGCCGCGCCTTTTCGCACGTTATCAGACACAATCCACAAATTGACTTCACGCGGGTCGCTGGTGCCTTGGCGGACCCGGCCGACATGAATGACGTCCTGCCCCACGGCATCCTCGACCGCGGTCGGATAGTCACCAGCCTCGACCAGCTCGATGCCGGGCGCCGCGTCCAGTGCTGCCGTCAACGATTGCATGTCGGCTTCGGCGCCACCCAGCAGAGAAACCACCAGACTCTCGCCAAAGAAAACCGGCACCTGGATGAAGGTTGCGGCAACCCGCAATTTCGGAAGATCCAGCAGCTGCCGAAGCTCTGCTGCCACACGTCGCTCCTGATCGGCATGCCCGGCGCCGTCAAGCTCCTCGACCTGGGCGAGCATATTGAAAGCCATTTGCCGACCAAATACCCGCGGTTCGAGCGGCCTCGCGTTCAGCAGCTCGCTGGTCTGCCGCGCAAGCTCCTTGACACCCGCACTACCGCGACTGGAGACCGGCAGGCAAGCCGTAACCGTAACGCGCTGCAGATCCAGCTGCTGCTGGATAGGTGCCAACGCAATCGCGAGCGCGACCGACTCCGGCAGCGGGCTGCTGAAGCAGCGGCAATCGGAGATCGCCTCGACTCGGCCACCATTGACCTCCGGCACCAGACAAGGCTGCTGCTCGACCGCGACCGTAGCGGACAGATCGATGACTCTGCATCCAGCGGCCTTCGCGCTGACTCGGCATCGAGCGGCCATATCGCTCGCTCCGACGAGAAACACCAATTGCACGCGAGTGAAATCGAACCGATCCGCATCGCCAGTGCGCAGGTTACGTCCCTTGAACGGCACGCTGTGGCCGATACCCTCGCCGCTATCCAGCAAGTGCAGCTCGGAAAGTGGAAATCCACGCTCTTCGAGCACTTCGACCAGGGCCTCACCTACCAGGCTGACCGCTTCTACAACCGCAACTCCGACAAGCGAGGGCATCATCTTCTCCATGCATCAGGACGGGCACTGTAGCGAAATGGCTGATCGCTGCAAGCAGCGCCGCCGAGCGGCGCGCTGCGCAGACGAAAACGCCGCGACGAATCGCGGCGTTTCGGCACTTCAAGCAATGCTCATCAACGTTCCAGCAGGATACGCAACATGCGGCGCAAAGGCTCGGCGGCACCCCACAGAAGCTGATCGCCGACGGTGAACGCGCCCAGATAATGCGAGCCCATGTTCAGCTTGCGCAGGCGCCCGACCGGAACGCTCAGCGTGCCGGTCACTGCCGCCGGGCTCAGCTCCTGCATGCTGGCGTCGCGATGATTGGGCACCAGCTTGACCCAGGGGTTGTGCTGGCTGATCAGCCCCTCGATGTCGGAGATCGGCACATCCTTGTTCAGCTTGATGGTCAGCGCCTGACTGTGGCAACGCATGGCCCCGACACGTACGCAGATACCATCGACCGGAATCGGGTTCTTGAAGCGACCGAGGATCTTGTTGGTTTCGGCCTGTGCCTTCCACTCCTCGCGGCTCTGCCCGTTCGGCAGCTCCTTGTCGATGTAGGGGATCAGGCTGCCGGCCAGCGGCACGCCGAAATTGTCGACCGGGAAGGCCTCGCTTCGCTGGGTTTCGGCCACCTTGCGGTCGATGTCGAGAATGGCGCTGGCGGGATTGAGCAGGTCGTCGGCCACCGCCGCATTGATGGCACCCATCTGCTTGATCAGCTCGCGCATGTTCTGCGCGCCGGCACCGGACGCCGCCTGATAAGTCATGGCGCTCATCCACTCCACCAGGCCGGCCTCGAACAGGCCACCCAGCCCCATCAGCGCCAGGCTGACAGTGCAGTTGCCGCCGATATAGTTCTTGGTCCCGGCATCCAGCTGCTGGTCGATCACGCGGCGGTTCACCGGGTCGAGCACGATCACCGCGTCGTCCTGCATGCGCAGGGCAGAGGCGGCGTCGATCCAGTAGCCCTGCCAGCCGGCCTCGCGCAGCTTGGGGAAGACTTCGTTGGTGTAGTCGCCGCCCTGGCAGGTCAGGATCACATCGAGACCTTTCAGCTCGTCGATGCTGTAGGCGTCCTTCAGCGCAGCGGTTTCCTTGCCAATATCGGGGCCCTGGCCGCCAACGTTGGAGGTGGTGAAGAACACAGGCTCAATCAGGTCGAAGTCCCGCTCTTCCAGCATCCGCTGCATGAGCACGGAACCGACCATACCGCGCCAACCGATCAGACCTACACGTTTCATCGCAACTACACCTATAGAAAAAGTGGCCCGCGCAGATTAAGGCGGGCCGAAAGATTACAACTTCGCGAGGGCCGCGACTACTGCATCACCCATCGCCTGAGTACCGACCTTGTTACAACCTTCGGACCAGATGTCGCCAGTACGCAGGCCCTGATCGAGCACATCGCTTACCGCCTGTTCGATGGCATCGGCCGCCGCGACCTGGTTGAAGCTGTAACGCAGCATCATCGAAACGGACAGGATGGTTGCCAGCGGGTTGGCGATACCTTTGCCGGCGATGTCCGGTGCCGAGCCATGGCACGGCTCGTACATGCCTTTGTTGCCGGCGTCCAGCGAGGCGGACGGCAGCATGCCGATCGAGCCGGTGAGCATGGAGGCCTCGTCCGACAGGATGTCGCCGAACATGTTGTCGGTGACGATTACGTCGAACTGCTTCGGCGCGCGCACCAGCTGCATGGCCGCGTTATCGACATACATATGGCTGAGTTCGACTTCCGGGTAGTCCTTGGCGACTTCCTCGACGACCGCGCGCCATAGCTGACTGGAAGCCAGCACGTTCGCCTTGTCCACCGAGCAGAGCTTCTTGTTGCGCACCATGGCCATATCGAAACCGACCTTGGCGATGCGGCGGATTTCGCTCTCGCTGTACGGCAGCGTGTCGTACGCCATGCGCTCGCCGTTCTCCAGCACCTTGCTCTCGCGCGGCTGGCCGAAGTAGATGCCACCGGTCAGCTCGCGCACGATCAGGATATCCAGACCGGCGACGATTTCGGGCTTGAGCGACGAGGCATCGGCCAACTGCGGATAGAGCAGCGCCGGCCGCAGGTTGCCGAACAGGCCCAACTGGGAACGGATCTTCAGCAGACCACGCTCCGGACGGATGGCCGGATCGATGGTGTCCCACTTGGGCCCGCCGACCGCGCCCAGCAGAATGGCGTCAGCGGCGCGGGCGCGCTCCAGCGTTTCGTCGGCCAGCGGCACACCGTACTTGTCGACGGCCGCGCCGCCCAGCTCGTCATAGCTCAGCTCGAAGCCCAGATCGAACTTGTCACTGGCCAGCTGCAGCACCTTGACCGCCTCGGCCATGATTTCCGGGCCGATGCCATCGCCGGGGAGAACCAGAATCTGTTTGGACATTTCCTATTCCTTATAAGAGGTCACATCGAGGCAGGGCGCACCGATGGGCTGAGCCCACCTGGTTTTTCGTTCGTCACCAGCCTCGGCTTTTTTGCGTTGCCAGATGGCGCCGAGCAGTCGAGGCGCCATTGCGAGGATCTTTCCGCAGGATGAGACCGAACCCGCCCTGCTTGTCGTACAGACTACTTGATCGCGCCGAACAACCAAGGCTGGCTCTGCTGGTGGCGAACTTCGAAGGCCTTGATGGCCTCGGCGTCCTGCAGGGTCAGACCGATATCGTCCAGACCATTGAGCAGGCAGTGCTTGCGGAAGGCATCGACCTCGAAGCCGTATTGCTTGCCGTCCGGACGGGTAACGGTCTGCGCAGCCAGATCGACGGTCAGCTGGTAGCCTTCGGTCGCCTCGGCCTGCTGGAACAGCTCGTCCACCTCCTCTTCTTTCAGCACGATCGGCAACAGGCCGTTCTTGAAGCTGTTGTTGTAGAAGATGTCGGCGAAGCTCGGCGCGATGATGGCGCGGAAGCCGTATTCGTCCAGCGCCCACGGCGCATGCTCACGGGAGGAGCCACAGCCGAAGTTCTCGCGGGCCAGCAATACGCTGGCGCCCTGATAACGCGGGAAGTTCAGCACGAAGTCCTTGTTTACCGGACGCTGCGAGCAATCCTGGTTCGGCTGACCGACATCCAGATAGCGCCACTCGTCGAACAGGTTGGGGCCGAAGCCGGTGCGCTTGATCGACTTCAAGAATTGCTTCGGAATGATCTGGTCAGTGTCGACATTGGCGCGATCGAGTGGGCAGACCAGGCCGGTGTGTTGGGTAAAGGCTTTCATGTCTCGTCTCCTCAGGCCTGGATCAATTCGCGTACGTCGATGAAGTGGCCGGTAACCGCTGCGGCAGCAGCCATCGCCGGGCTGACCAGGTGGGTACGCCCGCCCGCACCCTGGCGGCCTTCGAAGTTGCGGTTGGAGGTCGAGGCGCAATGCTCGCCGCTGCCAAGCTTGTCCGGGTTCATCGCCAAACACATGGAGCAGCCCGGCTCGCGCCATTCGAAGCCGGCCTCGATGAAGATCTTGTCCAGCCCCTCGGCCTCGGCCTGCTGCTTGACCAGGCCCGAGCCCGGCACCACCAGCGCCTGCTTGACGTTCGCGGCGACCTTCCGCCCCTTGGCGACTTCGGCTGCAGCGCGCAGATCCTCGATCCGCGAGTTGGTGCACGAACCGATGAACACGCGATCCAGACGAATGTCGGTAATGGCCTGATTGGCCTGCAAGCCCATGTACTTCAGCGCGCGGGTGATGGAATCCTTCTTCACCGGGTCGGCCTCTACGGCCGGGTCCGGCACGTTCTGATCGACAGCCAGTACCATCTCCGGCGAAGTGCCCCAGCTGACCTGCGGCTTGATGTCCTCGGCCTTGAGTTCAACGATGGTGTCGAACACCGCGTCGTCGTCGGAAACCAGGTCCTGCCACAGCTTCACGGCCTTGTCCCAATCGGCGCCCTTCGGGGCGTAAGGCCGCCCTTCGACGTACGCAATGGTCTTCTCGTCCACGGCGACCATGCCCACGCGGGCGCCCGCCTCGATGGCCATGTTGCAGATGGTCATGCGGCCCTCCATGGACAGGTCGCGAATCGCGCTGCCGGCAAATTCCAGTGCATGGCCATTGCCACCGGCGGTGCCGATCTTGCCGATCACCGCCAACACGATGTCCTTGGCGGTGACGCCGAACGGCAGCTTGCCTTCGACGCGCACCTGCATGTTCTTCATCTTCTTGGCGACCAGGCACTGGGTGGCGAGCACGTGCTCGACCTCGGAAGTGCCGATGCCGTGGGCCAGCGCACCGAAGGCGCCGTGGGTGGAGGTGTGCGAGTCACCGCAAACCACGGTCATGCCCGGCAATGTCGCGCCCTGCTCCGGGCCGATCACGTGGACGATGCCCTGACGCACGTCGTTCATCTTGAATTCGAGGATGCCGAAATCGTCGCAGTTCTCGTCCAGCGTCTGCACCTGAATGCGCGAAACCTCGTCGGCAATGGCCTCCAGACCACCTTGGCGCTCGCCCTTGGTGGTCGGCACGTTGTGGTCCGGGGTGGCGATGTTGGCGTCGATGCGCCACGGCTTGCGATTGGCCAGGCGCAGCCCTTCGAAGGCCTGCGGCGACGTCACTTCGTGGAGGATGTGACGGTCGATGTAGATCAGCGATGAACCATCATCGCGACGTTTCACCTCGTGCATTTCCCAGAGCTTGTCGTAGAGCGTCTTGCCGGCCATCGGACTTTTCCTCATCTGCTTTCTATGCGGGGCGAATAGCCCTTGCGCTTATGGGGTCGATGCTAGGGGCTTGCATTGAATTACTCAAATTCATATTTTTCATCCAATGCATTCCTGACTGGAATTCACAGCCATCCGGAAGTCCTCCCATGGATCTCGCCAACCTCAACGCCTTTATCGCAGTCGCGGAAACCCGCAGCTTTTCCCTGGCCGCCGAACGCCTCCATCTGACCCAGCCGGCGGTGAGCAAGCGCATCGCCGCGCTGGAAGCACAGCTGGATGTGCGCCTGTTCGATCGGCTGGGCCGCGACGTCAGTCTCACCGAAGCTGGCCGCGCCCTGCTCCCCCGCGCCTACCAGATCCTGAATGTACTGGACGACACCCGCCGTGCCTTGACCAACCTCAACGGCGATATTGGCGGACGGCTGAGCCTGGCGACCAGCCATCACATCGGCCTGCATCGGCTGCCTCCGCTGTTGCGCGCCTTTACCCGCGCGCACCCGCAGGTCAGCCTGGATATCCGTTTTCTCGATTCGGAAGTGGCCTATGAC
Organism: Stutzerimonas stutzeri; assembly: GCF_000219605.1. Lineage (NCBI taxonomy): Bacteria > Pseudomonadati > Pseudomonadota > Gammaproteobacteria > Pseudomonadales > Pseudomonadaceae > Stutzerimonas > Stutzerimonas stutzeri. The sequence goes on along the minus strand of NC_015740.1, from coordinate 1,747,615 downwards.
GAGGTACTGCACGGCCGTGCCGAGCTGGCGGTGATCACCTTGGCGCCACAGACCGCCGAGCCGGTGGTGGCGGTGAAGGTCTGGGACGATCCACTGGATTTCGTCGTCGCGCCCGAGCATCCGTTGGCCAGCAAGGCGGATATCACCCTGGCGGACGTCGCCGGCCACCCGGCGGTATTCCCAGGCGGCAATACATTTACCCACCACATCGCCCAGCGCCTGTTCGAGCGCGAGGGACTGACACCTAACATCACCATGAGCACCAATTACATGGAGACGATCAAGATGATGGTCTCCATCGGCATTGCCTGGAGCGTGCTGCCACGTCGCATGCTGGACGAACAGGTGGTCAGCCTGCCCTTGCCGGGTGTCCAGCTGACGCGACAGCTCGGCTACATCCTGCACAGGGAACGCACCCTGTCCAATGCGGCCAGGGCGTTCATGACACTGCTGGATGCTGAACGCGGTGACTGACCAGACGAGACAACTACGAGAAAGGGCGCCCTATGGCGCCCTTCTCTTCTTTGCAGATCAACCCTCCAGCGCGGGCCGCTGATCGGCATTGATCGGGATGCGCTTGGGCTTGGCCTCTTCCGGCACCACGCGCACCAGGTCGATGTTGAGCAGGCCACTGTTCAGCGCAGCGCCTTTCACCTCGATGTGGTCGGCTAGCCGGAACGACAACTTGAACGCCCGCTGAGCGATGCCCTGATGCAGATAGGTGACATTCTCGGCCTCGCTTTCGCGCCGCCCGCCGCTAATGGTCAGCACGCTGCGCTCGACCTGCAGATCGAGGTCGGACTCCTCGAAGCCGGCGGCTGCGACCACGATTCGATACTGGTCGTCACCGTGTTTCTCGATGTTATAGGGTGGATACGAGCTGCCGGTGTCGTTACGCAGGGCGGACTCGAACAGGTCATTGAAACGATCAAAGCCCACGGATTGCCGGAACAGAGGGGCCATGGGGAATGAACTCATGATAAACCTCCTGAAATCAGCGAGTTGAAACGGGCGGGACCCGACTTCGGCATCCCGCTGAGCCGTAGATAGGAACCGAAAAACGGATTTCAAGAGGCTGCAAACGAGCCAGGCGACGAGAGGTAGCACATGTCCAGAGTCATGCTGATTACAGGCGCCAGCCGCGGCATCGGCGCCGCCACTGCACGACTGGCGGCGCAACAGGGCTATGCCTTGTGCCTGAACTATCACCAGCGCGCGGATGCCGCGAACGCGGTGCTCGATCAGGTCCGCGGCCTGGGCGTAACGGCGATCGCCGTACAGGCCGACGTCGCTGACGAGACCCAGGTGCTGCACATGTTCGAAGCCATCGACCGGGAGTTCGGCCGGCTGGACGTGCTGGTCAACAACGCCGGCATGCTCGAGCAGCAGATGCGCCTGGAACAGATGGATGCGGCGCGCTGGACCCGCGTACTGGGCGCCAACGTGATCGGCAGCTTCCTGTGCGCACGCGAGGCGATCAAGCGGATGTCGACGCGCCATGGCGGCAGGGGCGGCGCCATCGTCAACCTGTCTTCGGTGGCCGCCCGCCTCGGCGCACCAGGCGAATACATCGACTACGCGGCCGCCAAGGGCGCCATCGACAGCATGACCCGGGGCCTGGCCAAAGAGGTCGCCAGCGAAGGCATCAGGGTCAATGCGGTGCGCCCGGGCGTGATCCATACCGATATCCACGCCGCCGGGGGCGAGCCGGATCGTGTCGAGCGGGTCAAGGCAAGTGTGCCGATGGGGCGCGGCGGGCAAGCCGAGGAAATCGCCGAAGCCATCCTCTGGCTCGCCAGCGAACAGGCCAGCTATACCAGCGGAGCGCTACTGGATGTAGCCGGTGGGCGTTGATTCGGCTCAGGCCAATGCGGCGGCACGCAATTCGCGCGTATCGACGCCGAGCATCGCATCGATCCGCGCGCAATCGTTTTCCCGGCGCAGCTCGGCGAACAGCGCCACCGCCTCCGGATAATTGCGAGTCAGCAGGGCCAGCCACTGCTTGAGCCGACCCGGCGCATAACGCGGCGCGATCTTTTCTCGCGCTTGCTGCCAGAAATCCAGCAGCACGGGGCGGAATTCCTCCCAGCTCATCGGCGCGATCTGCTGGCCGGCTTTAGCCGCAGCGATCTGCCGGGCCAGGTCCGGTCGTGAAACCAGCCCGCGCCCCAGCATGATGTCCTCTGCCCCGCTGACCTCACGGCAGCGGCGCCAGTCCTCCAGCGACCAGATATCGCCATTGGCATAGACGGGCACCGGCACTACCTCCTGCACCCGCGCGACCCACTCCCAATGCGCCGGCGGCTTGTAGCCTTCGACCTTGGTTCGGGCGTGCACCACCAGCTGCTCTGCCCCACCGGCCACCAGCGCACGGGCGCAATCGAGCGCGCCGTCCGGGCTGTCGAAGCCGAGACGCATCTTGGCGGTTACCGGGATGTCCGCCGGCACGGCTCGGCGCACCTCACAGAGAATCGAATGCAGCAGCTCCGGCTCCTTCAGTAGCACAGCACCGCCGCGGGATTTGTTGACCGTCTTGGCCGGGCAGCCAAAATTGAGGTCGATGGCCGGGGCGCCGAGTGTGCAGGCAAAAGCCGCGTTGTCTGCCAGGCAGATCGGATCGGAGCCCAACAATTGAACGCGCACCGGCGTCCCGGCACGAGTGAGCGCGCCGGCCTTCAGTTCCGCGGCAAGCTTGTCAAAGCTGCTTTGCGGCAACAGGCGATCGGACACCCGAATGAACTCGGTCACGCACCAGTCGACGCCACCCACCCGGGTGAGCACGTCACGAAGGATTTCGTCGACCAGCCCCTCCATGGGTGCCAAAGCAATCTGCATACCGGTCACTACATGATGAAAAGGCCGGCATTGTACGGATGCGTCGCGCCTTTATGAATCGGCGCTAGCTGGCCGACTTATTCCTCTATCGTTCCGCCGATGGTATCGGTCCCGGTAGTCGCGCCCATGCCACCCGTCGTTCCGGTATTGCCGGTGCCCATGGTGCCCAGATTGCTGTCGCGCTGGCCGCTGGAATCCTTTTCGCCATCGGAGCCGCCGCGTTCTTCCGGGGACGCAGGCATGGTATCCACCGCGTCCTCCGCAGCTCCGGAACCTCGAGCGTCGCCGTGCTGCTTATCCGACGACTCCGCGAACGCACCGGCTGAGCTGAGCAGAACCAGTGCTGCCACTGAGGCAATTATCGATTTCATGGAAACCTCCTGATGGTAGAGAGCCGCTAATCGCTGCGCCTCTCCAGCTTCGGCCGACGGCGATGTTCCATATCGGTTTCATTGCCTCCATGACCGGGCTCGGCCGAGTCATCCAGCTGCTCGCCAGATGGCTGCCTGGAACCGCCCTGATCGGTGCGCTCAGCTTCGTCGAGATGCTCTACGCCGCTACCGATGCCCATCGAACCATTACCGGCTGCACCGCGATCCGGCGCGCCAGTGTTCTGCGCCACGGGCACCCCAGCGAAAGGCAGCTCCAGGCTCTGTGCGCCCGCCGTAGAAGCGAGTAGCGCGAGCAGCAACGTCGTTGGAATACGCATAACCGGTACCTCCGCATTCGTCCGCCTAACCGTTTGGCAGCAGCCCTCGCCTTGAGTGCGATGGCTGGCGACCGATGGCGCTCCGGAACCGCTTTTCGCCACCGGGGTCACAACCTCAAGGACGATGATTGATTACACAGAGGAAGCACCGGATGGAACCTGCGCTCATAGTTGCGATGATGGTACTGGGCTGGATCTCGGTCGCGCTCGCCATGCTCTGGGGCATGTTGCGGATCGCCCGGCGGCACCAGCCACGGCAGACGCCCCGCCCCATCCGGCCCGCTGCTTCGCCTGACTCCCCTGCCCCTTTGCCCCTTCGCTCCTGGCAGGCCAGCCTGGTTTCCCGGCGATTTGAAATAAACCCGTGACAGCAGCGTTCAAAGCTGTAGAATGCGCCTCGCGGGATGGAGCAGTCTGGTAGCTCGTCGGGCTCATAACCCGAAGGTCGTCGGTTCAAATCCGGCTCCCGCAACCAATTTGAAAGGCCACTCAAATGAGTGGCCTTTTTTGTTATGGCGCTGTTCCAGATTGCACACCGCAAGCCATGGCACTGCTAAGCATTTGAAGAAAAAAGCTTTTTTCAGCCCAGGTGATTGACACCGCCTCTCCGGGCTGTAGAATGCGCCCCCACAGACGCGGGATGGAGCAGTCTGGTAGCTCGTCGGGCTCATAACCCGAAGGTCGTCGGTTCAAATCCGGCTCCCGCAACCAAATCACGAAAAGGCCACTCAGACGAGTGGCCTTTTTCGTTTGCGCGTCTTTTTTGTCACGGACAGACAAGCGCGCCCCCTCTTTCGGCCAGTCAGCCGCGTCTTGTATTAACCTGGCAAATAAATAGGGCATATTAGATAATCTGTCTCCATGAAAATAGATGCCCGTAAACTCAGCCCCCAAGAACAACGTGAAAAGCGCTCCACGGCCCTACGCATGCGTGAGCAGGGTTACACCTACAAGGCTATTGGCGAAGCGGTTGGTGTTCACCCCCGCACTATTGCTCACTGGGCGCAGGTCGCAGAACATAAAGGCGAAAAGGCTGCCATTGCCGGCGGCCAGCGTGGTGTGCGCCAGGGTGATCGCCGCAGTTTGAGCTCCAGCCAGGAAGTGCTGATTCGCACCTTGATGACCGATAAGATGCCCGACCAACTCAAGCTCGGCTTTGCGCTCTGGACGCGTGATGCGGTGCGAGAACTGATCCGCCAGCGCTGTGGTTTTCTCATGCCGGTTCGAACGGTTGGTGAATACCTCAAGCGTTGGGGCTACACCCCGCAGCGCCCACTGCATCGGGCTTATCAGCAGAAACCTGAAGTGGTTCAGCACTGGCTGGATAATGAATATCCACGCATCGCACAGCGGGCCAAGGCTGAGAATGGTGAGATTCAGTGGGGCGACGAAACCGGTATGCGCAGTGACAGCCATGCTGGCCGCAGCTACGCCCCTATTGGCGAAACGCCGGTGCGCCTGGTCAGCGGCAGTCGTTTTTCCACCAACATGATTTCCACCGTGACCAATCGGGGCAAACTGCGCTTCATGCTGTATCGGGAAACGCTGACAGCCCCAGTGCTGATTCGCTTCCTGAGTCGCCTGATTCGCGATGCTCAGGGCCGCAAGGTGTTCCTGATTCTCGACAACCTGCGCGTACACCACAGCAAAAAGGTGAGCGCCTGGGTTGGCGACCGCAAAGAGCAAATCGAACTGTTCTTCTTGCCGGCCTACGCCCCGGAGTTGAACCCTGACGAGTATTTGAATTGTGATTTGAAACATCAGGTTCGCACGGGCTTGCCGGCGCGTAATCAGGACGAACTGGAAAGGCGTGTTCGCTCGGTCATGAGACGATTGCAATTACGCCCTCAAAGAATCCGTTCTTATTTCCGGCATCCACGTATCGCCTACGCAGCATGATTTGGTGTATTTGATTGCCGGGTTAATAACAACGGGTCCGTAGAATTAACTCTTTATCCGAAGCTAATTACCACATTCGCTATAACCATTCATGATAGCCCTAGGCCAGCCCGCGTCAAAAACAAAACTCTTTCAACTCAATAAGTTGGCTCTCCTAAACACCTCGCGATCCCCATCCGCAACTTTTTTTTGGCTCCCTGGCTTGACTTGGTTCACGTTATGACGGATATATAGTCGCAACAGGGAGCAATACGTTGCAGAGCAGTTTAAGACCAACTGGACAGGTCAAGTTTTGCGGCGCAAGAGTTAAACCCCCTGCCTGATTAGTATCGCTTTTAATAAAGCGATACGGGCTCGTTCGCCATAAGCATTGAGAGAGCCGGGGCTCGCAGAGTGCCCGGAGTGCGGTAGCCATGCCCGATTCTCTCAAGGTCACACGCGGACGTTGGCCGATCGCAGATGACGGGTAGTACGTACAAGTTATTCAAATCGACATGTAAATAAGTCGATGGCGGTAGCTTTGTCTAAATAAAAGAATATTTAGATCGGCATTAACTTTCGTCACAGGCTAAAAGCCTACTGCCCAGGCATTACGCCGAAATTCTTTATTCCCACCCAGGACGCCGATCAGCAGCGGCGCGGCAATAGCTGCGGTTCGACAAACCGTTTCGCCTCGCCTTTGCGCAGGGAGAACTAAAGTGTCAACAATCTTTTATGGAACGGAAGATCAGGACAAGGCATTGATTGCGCGGGATATCAATCAGAATGGCTACGCCTGCATACCCGGCTACTTGAACAATCTGCAACTAAGGAAGGTCTGATACGTGCTGGTCAACGTGGTGGAGAAAGCACTGCTGCAGAACAAGTTGAGCCGCAAACTGATTAGCCGCGCGATAGGCCTCGGGCTGCTCAAGCCACAGCGCCTGCAGCTGGTACCCGGCAATCTCTACCTGTTCTGGGGCTACCGATCCCTGCACGCCAATGAACCTTGTGATCCGGCGCAGCTGCGCGCTACCGCGATCTTCCACTACGGCGATCCCCACGCCGGCAGCCTGATGACCCGAATGATCCTCAGACACAACCAACGCAGGGCACGGCGGGCCAGCGCGATCGGCGCGCATCAACCTGTCTGAGCGCGCATCTGTAGCACCCAGCGATAACCCCCGAATGCATTAGGGGGCGGCTGAGCTTCGATAAGGAAATCACCATGATCAACGTGACCAAGTCGTACATGGGCAGCAAAAACAAGTTCAAGGCTTACATCGACAGGATCTACAACACCGGCTGGCTCACCAACAACGGACCGTTAGTGACTGCACTCGAGCAACGACTCAAGGACTACCTCGGGGTGAGGAACATCATCCTCACCAACAACGGCACCATCGCGCTGCAGATTGCCTATCGAGCGCTGGGATTGACCGGCAGCGCCATCACCACCCCCTTCAGCTTCGTTGCCACCACCAGCTCGCTGCAATGGGAAGGCATCAAGCCGATCTTCGCCGACATCGATCCGGCGACCTGGAATCTGGACCCGGAACAGATCGAGCGAAATATCCAGCCCAACACCTCCGCCATCGTCGCGACGCACGTATTCGGCAATCCTTGCGATGTCGAACGCATCGAGCAGATCGCGCGCAAGAACAATCTGAGGGTCGTCTACGACGGCGCCCATGCGTTCGGCGTTCGTCACAAGGGGCGGTCGGTCTACGACTGGGGCGATATCAGCACGCTGAGCTTCCATGCGACCAAGCTGTTTCACACCATCGAGGGTGGCGCCATCGTCACCAACGACGACGCGCTGGCCGATCGCATCCGTCTGCTCTGCAACTTCGGCATCGTCGACACCGACCAGATCGAAGGCATCGGCATCAACGCCAAGCTCAACGAGTTCTCTGCCGCGATGGGCATGTGCGTACTCGACGACATCGAGCTGATTTTCGAATGCCGGGCGGAGATCGGCCATCGCTACGAGCGGCGCCTCGGCGAGCATTTCGACCTGCAACGACCGCAGCCCGAATCCCAGTGCAACTACAGCTATTTCCCCGTTGCCCTTGCCGATGAAAGCCAGCTGCTGCGCTGCCGCTCGCAACTGAACGAGAACGGCATCAACCCCCGCCGCTACTTCTACCCCTCGCTGGACACGCTCGATCATCTACAGCCGCAAGTGCCGCAGCCGCGCTCGCGAGCGTTGAGCCGCAAGGTTTTGTGCCTGCCGATCTATCCCGGTCTGCCGCGCAAGGTGCAGGAAAACGTCATGCAGACGCTCATCCAGGAGGCGATCCACAGCGAGCAGTCGAGCCGCACGCTGTTCCAGCCCCTTGCCGAAGCGTTCGGGCTGTTCAGCGCCACGGAGCGCCTGCCGGGCGCCGACTACCCGCGCATGCCCCTGACATCCGGAGGCCAGCAATAACCCATGTCAGATCCCAAGCGGTTATCGGTGATCCGCAACACCAGCCTGAATTACCTCGGGCAGGCGTATGCCCTGCTTGTCGGCATTCTGATCCTGCCGTTCTACCTGAAGCACCTCGGCGCCGAAGCCTACGGCCTGATTGGTTTCTTCGCGGTGCTCCAGGCCTGGTTGCAGTTACTCGATGCCGGGATGTCGCCTGCACTGGTCCGACAGGTCGCGCACTACCGCGGGCAGGGCGACCTGTCCGCCGCGCCCGGCCCCGCCGGGCGCCTTCTGCGCTCGTTCGAGCTGCTGTTGCTGCCGATTACGCTGGCAACCTGCGTGGCGATCTACCTGAGCAGCGGCTGGATCGCCGAAACCTGGCTGCAGACCCGCGAATTGAGTACCGGCACCATCATGCAGTGCATCAGCCTGATGGGCCTGATGGTCGGGCTGAGGCTCTACGCGACGCTGTACAAAAGCGGTCTGCAGGGCGTCGAATTGCATGGCTGGCTGAACGCAACGAATGTACTGATCGCTACCCTGCGTTACTTCGGCGGCCTGTTCCTGGTCGCCTACGTCTCGCAAGACCCGCTGGACTTCTTCCTATTTCAAACGGCCGTCGCCCTGGTGGAAACGCTGGCCTTTGCCAGCAAGGCTTATGTGCAACTGGCCAGCCCACGTTTGCTCACCGGCATCGACTGGCGCGTGGTCAAGCCGGTGCTGCCGTTCGCCGGCGGCATGTTCTTCACCTCACTGCTGTGGATCGTGCTGACCCAGCTGGACAAGGTGCTGCTTTCCAAGGTGCTGCTGCTCAAGGAGTACGGCTACTTCTCGCTGGTGGCGCTGATCACCACCGGCATCATGACCCTGACCAACCCACTGGTGCAGACGCTGCTGCCGCGCATGACCATGCTCGTGGCCGAAGGGCGGATCGCCGAGATGGAGCGGCTGTATCTGAACGCCACCCGCTTCGTCTGCAGCGTGCTGTTTCCCATGGCTGCGGTGATCGCCTGGCACGGTCAGGCGCTGATCTTCGCCTGGACTGGCGACGCTGCCGCTGCCCAATGGAGCGAACGCATGCTGTTCTGGTACGTGCCGGGCAGCGCACTGATGGCGGTCGGCGCCTTCCAGTTCTACCTGCAGTACGCCTACGGCCAGCTACGCCTGCACATCTGGTACAGCGTGGTTTCCACCGCCGTCAGCGTGCCGATCGTGATCTACACAGCGCTTGCCCACGGCGCCTACGGTGCCGCACTCGCGTGGTTCTTCCTGCGCCTGGCGACCTTCGTGATCTGGCCACCGGTGGTGCACCGGAGCTTTGCTCCGGGCCTGCAGGGCGTCTGGGCACGAGACATGTTGCGGATTACCGCCGCGACCGTGATCGGCGTGGCGCTGGGCGAGCCGCTGTTCCTGCTGATCGTCAGCGACAACCGTTTCGACATTCTGATGGCGCTGGCTGCAAGCGGGTTCATCTGCCTGCTGCTGGTCGCGGCGACCTCGAAATCACTGCTACTCAAGCTTCATCTACTCATCACCAAGCGAGCATCCAAAAATGGAATTGAAGAGCGAGCAAGCCTTGATTGAAAGCTGGGGCGGCAAGACCGAACCGCTGCTGAGCATCGTCTGCCTGGCCTACAACCATGCATTGTTTATCAGGAAGGCGCTGGAGAGCTTTCTCCAGCAGGAAACGGATTTCCCTTTCGAGGTGATCGTTCACGACGATGCCTCGACCGATACCACCGCCGCGATCATCGCCGACTACGCGGCGCGCTACCCAAGCATCATCAAGCCGATCTACCAGACGCAGAACCAGTTCAGCCTTGGCGAGCCGTTCAGCACGCGGCTATTCGCCCGTGCGGGGGGTAAGTACATCGCCTACTGCGAAGGCGACGACTACTGGACCGACCCGACCAAACTGCAGCAGCAGGTGGACTTTCTCGAGCAGCATCGTGACTACGTGATCACCTTTCACGATGCATTCATGTTCAACAGCCAGGGCATCATCCAGAGCCCGCAGCTCACCGGAAAGCTGCGCAAGGACGCCACCGCGCTGGAACTGATGCAGGGCCGTCCGCTGTCGACGCTGACGGTGTGTTTTCGCAACCTCATCCAGGAACTGCCGCCGGAATTGCTCGGCGTGAAAGTGCTGGATATCTGCTGGTGGTCGCTGCTCGGCGCCTACGGCAAGGGCAAGTTCATGGAAGAGATCAGCCCCGCCGCCTACCGCGTGCACGAGGGCGGCATCTTCTCCATGCAGCCGAGCCGGCAACGCATCCAGATGGCCATGCACGCCCACTACTCGCTGGCGCGCTACTACAACTGCATCGGCAACAACGCGCTCTACGAGTACTTCCTGATCCAGGTGTTCGGCGAGTGCCTCTCGCTGATCTCGCCGTTCAGCAAGATCCAGGCGCTCTCGACGATCGCCCAGAACATCAGCCTCAACCTGCTGCGCCGGTTGAGCCCACGGCTGGCCAGGAGCTGACCAGCCCGCCCCGCTTCTTTGCAAACTCGCACCATGAGGAAGGACCCCAATGACTGCCTTGACCCGCTCTTCGCTGGAATATGACGCGGACAACCGCATCGATCTCGCCGGAATAATGCGCACTGCCTTCGACCACAAGGCGCTGATCATCGCCATTACCGGGCTATTCGCCGCGCTGGGTGTCGCCTACGCACTGATCGCTACCCCGATCTATCAGGCAACCGCGATGATCCAGATCGAACCGAAAAAAGCCGCGATCACCGGCGTGCCGGAAATATCGGCCCGGCCAGATTCGGTGTCCCAGGCGGTCACCGAAATCTCACTGCTCAAATCCCGCGCGGTGCTGGGAAAGGCAGTAGAAGAGCTCAAGCTCTATATCGTGGCGAAGCCGCGGCATTTCCCGCTCATTGGTAGCTACCTGGCTCGCAGACATGACCCCGCGACCGATGGTGCCCTGGCTGCTCCGCTGTTCGGCTTGGTTGGATACGCCTGGGGCGGGGAGAAGCTCGACGTATTCCAGCTCGATGTTCCGGAGGCCTATCTGGGCATGGAGCTCACACTGGTGGCCGGCAATGCAGACAACTACAGCCTGTATGACGACGAGCAGCAGCTGCTCCTGCGTGGCCAAGTGAACCAGGCTGTTGAGAGCCAAGGCTTCAAGGTGCAGGTCGCCAACCTGCAGGCGCGCCCCGGCACCGAGTTCCTGCTGGTCAGGAATCGTCCGCAGACCACCGCGCTGGATTACCAGAACCGCCTGAAAGTCGGCGAAGCCGGCAAGGACTCGGGGATCATCTACATGTCCCTGGAAGATCCCGATCCACAACTGGCCAACCGGGTGCTTGATGAAATCAGCCGCCTGTACGTCAGTCAAAACATCCAGCGCAGTTCGGCTGAAGCGGCCCAGCGCCTTGAGTTCCTGCGCTCGCAGCTGCCACAGGTGCGTAAGGAACTGGAAAAAGCCGAGGCGGCGCTGAACGCCTACCAGACCAGCTCCAAGTCCGTAGACATCAGCATCGAGACCAAAGGCGTGCTGGATCAGATCGTCGCCCTGGAAACACAGATTTCCGAACTGTCTCTCAAGCGCGTGGAGTACGACCGCCTCTATACCCGCGAACACCCGACCTACCGGACACTGATGACCCAGATGAACGAGCTGCAGGCACAGAAAGCTCAGCTGCTGAAGAAGGTCGACGCTCTCCCCATGACGCAGCAGGAGTTGCTGCGCCTTCAACGTGACATGGAAGTCACGACCCAAACCTACACGCTGCTGATGAACCAGGCCCAGGAGCAGGACATCCTGCGCGCCGGCACGATCGGCAACGTGCGCGTCATCGACAACGCCTACTCGATGATCGAGAAGCCCTCCAAACCGGTCAAACCACTGGTGGTGGCCATCGCGATCTTCGTCGGCCTGCTCGCCTCGGCGGCAGTGATTCTGCTGCGCCAGGCGTTCTACCGCGGTGTGGAAAGCCCGGATGTGATCGAGAAGCTAGGCGTGCCGGTCTATGCCGGCCTGCCCTACAGTGCTTCGCAGGATCAGTTGAACCGCAGCCGCAAGAGCCGCGACGGCAAAACCCGGCTGCTCAGCCTCACCGAGCCGACCGACCTGGCCGTCGAATCGCTGCGCAGCCTGCGTACCAGCCTCAAGTTCGCCATGCTCGAGGCGCGCAACAAGGTGCTGATGATCACCAGCCCAACCCCTGCGGTGGGCAAGTCGTTCGTGTCCAGCAACCTCGCCGCCGTCATCGCCCAGACCGGACAGCGCGTGTTGCTTATCGATGCCGATATGCGTCGCGGCTACCTGCATACCCTGTTCGGCATGGCACCACGCCACGGACTCTCGGATGCGCTGGCCAGTGGCCTGAGCCTGGCGGAAGTCAGCAACCGTACCGAGCAGAAGAATCTGCATTTCATATCCGCTGGTTTTTCCGCACCAAACCCGTCCGAGCTGCTAATGCACGACAACTTTTCCCGCCTGCTCAGGGAGGCAGAGAAGCTGTACGACTTCATCATCATCGATACGCCGCCCGTGCTGGCCGTCACCGATGCGGTGCTCGTTGCGCAGCAGGCCGGTACCAACCTGCTGGTAGCTCGCTTCGGTCTCAGCACGAGCTCGCAGATCGATGCATCCAAACGCCGGCTCGCGCAGAACGGCGTGATCCTCAAGGGCGTGATTCTCAACGCCGTGAAGCGCAAGGCATCGACGTCACCTTATGACAGCGGTGCCTACGGCTATTACACCTACACCCAGCAAGCCTGAACGTCAGACAAGGAGGTGCACTGTGCTCAGAACCGTCTCGATGATGCAGCCTTACCTATTCCCATACCTGGGCTACTTTCAACTCATCGCGCTCAGCGACGTATTCGTCCTGGGCGACGACCTGCAGTTCGTCAAAGGCTCATGGATGAATCGCAACCGGATATTGGTCAACGGCCAGCCCAAGTTGATTACGTTCCCACTGAAGAAAGGTCACCAAACCGAGCACATCAATCAGCGCTGGCTCTGCGACGACTTCGACAAGGAGGCCGAAGCGCTGATGACGACGCTCGAGCGTTGCTATGCCAAGGCTCCGCAACGCGACACAGTGCTGCCGCTGATTCGCGGGATCCTCCAGTGCCCGGAACGCAACTTGGCGCTGTTTACCGAGAACGCCCTGCGCTGCCTCTGCGCCTACATGAATATCCGTACGCCAATCTATCGCGGCTCCAGCCTTGGCTTGCCGGCCAAAATGGAGATGCAGGACAGGGTCATCCAGATCACACACCGCATGGACGGCGAGCTCTACCTGAACCCCATTGGCGGCATGGATCTTTATTGCCCGGCCCGCTTCCGCGCTGACGGGCTGCTGCTGCGTTACCTGCGAATGGACGACATCGCTTATCCGCAGCTCAAGCATCCATTCGTACCGTCGTTGTCGATCATCGACGTGCTGATGTTCAACAGTCGCGAGGCGCTCAAGGACCTGCTGCAGTGCTTCAGCGTGGTCGAGGGTCACGAAAAAAGAGCAACGCTGGCACCGGCGTGACGACATTCAGCCTGTCATCGGATTGAGGCAGGCCAATTCACGGAAGGAACTCGTTATGACAACCAACGCTACAGCCCGCTGGTATCTGATCCAGACCAAGCCACGCCAGGAAGCACGCGCCGAGGAACACCTGCTGCGCCAGCACTTCGAATGTTACCGCCCGATCAAGGGACCCTCTCGCACCCCAAACAGCCCTAGAACGGGTGAAGCGCTGTTCCCTGGGTACCTGTTTATCCGCCTCGACTGCACTCACGACAACTGGTACCCAATTCGCTCCACCCGTGGCGTCAGCCGCGTGGTGACCTTCGGCGGCCAGCCCACACCGGTGCGCGACGAGCTGATCGAGCAATTGCGCCAGCGCCTGGCCCAAGCGCAAGACAAACCGACCGTGCCGTTCACACCCGGCGAACGGGTACAAGTCAGTGGCGGCAGCTTCAGTGAGATCGAAGCGATCTTCGTCAGCAGCGACGGTGAGGAGCGTTCCGTCATCCTGTTCAACCTGCTGCAGCGTGAACAGAAAGTCCGGGTGCCCACCCGCTATCTCCAGTGCTACTCCTGAACCAGGCAAGGCGCTTCGGCGCGTTCGAGCAGCCTGACAGGATCAATCAGCGAGCCAACCGATGAAGATCCTATTCCTCAATGCGTTCTATGCCCCGCATGTCGGCGGCGGCGCGGAAGTCATCCTCCGCCACCTGGCCGAGGGACTACAGCGTCGTGGTTGCGAGGTAGCGGTACTGGCGACCGGTCCGGATGCCGGACTGAACATGCAGCTTCAGGCAGGCGTGCGGATCTATCGCGCCGGCCTGGCCAACATCTACTGGCATTACACCCAGCAGCGCCCGAGCCGTGTTGCCCGATTAGGCTGGCACTACCGCGACCGCTACAACAGCGACATGCGCCGCTACGTACGCGACGTGATCGAGCAGGAGCGACCCGACATCGTCGTCAGCAACAACCTCACCGGCTGGTCGATTTCCGCCTGGGACGAAATCACCGCTGCGGGGCTGCCCATCGTTCAGGTGCTGCACGACCTGTACCTGCTCTGCCCAAAGGACACGATGTTCAATCGCGGCAAGTGCTGCCAGCGCCAGTGCGGCCTGTGCTCGGTGTTCCGCCTCGGCCACGCCGGTGCGTCGGCGCAAGTTGCCACCGTGGTCGGTGTCAGCCGCTTCGTGCTCGAACGAGTCGCCACGCAAGGCTACTTCAGCCACGCCCGCCGCCATGTGGTGCATAACTGCACGCCGGCCAATCCTGGCCAGGACAGCAATCTAAAGCAACGCAGCAACCATCCGCTGCGGTTCGGGTACATCGGCACACTATCGGAGAACAAGGGCGTCGGCTGGCTGATCGAGCAGTTCCAGCGACTGGAAATCGATGCTCGGCTGGATATTGCCGGGCGCGGCAAGCTGGAATACGAGGCCAAGCTCAAGGCCATGGCCGATCCAACCAAGGTCAGCTTTCTCGGCTACTGCGACAGCGACGCCTTCATGCAGAGCATCGATGTGCTGGTGGTGCCGTCGCTGTGGGCCGAGCCGTTCGGCCTGGTGGCCGTCGAAGGCTGCGCCAACCACCTGCCGGTGATCGCCAGCAACATGGGCGGGCTGCCGGAGATCATCCGCGACGAATGCAATGGCCTGCTCTGCTCACCCGATGATCCCGACTCACTCGGCATCGCCATGCTCTGGCTCTACATCGACGGCGCACTGCGGCAGCGGCTCGCCAGCCAGGCGCGGGCCAGCGTACTGCCGCTGCTGGATATGGAACGCATGCTGGATCAGTACCAGACCATCCTGCGTGAAACACTTCAGGGAACGAGAATCCACCATGAACCAGAGCCTGCTGATTACCCCGCGGCGACGCGACTCGAATCCGTTGGCCTTCGACAAGCCGACATTGTTGACGCTGGTCGTCGCCTCGCTGCTGCTGACTGAAACCTTTTCCGGGGCGCTGCGCTATTACTTCGACATGGCCGGAATATCCTGGCTGCTGTACCTGCCCAAGATTGCCTGTCTGATCGCGCTGGGCCTGGAGCTTTTGCGCTATCGCGGCTGGCCGGCGTTCTGGCTGGTGCTGCTGGGAATTATCACGTCCGCCCAGTTGGCACTGATGCACGGCGCGGAGCTGGCCAACATCGGTTTCAGCCTGTTCATCTACATACCATTGCTGTTCGGCCTTATTTGCGGCCGGCATCTGGAGTTACGGCTGGCGCTCCTGCGGCGGATCATCGGCTTCTGTCTGATCGCCAGCTTTGTCGGCATTGCCCTGGACATGCTCACCAACGTGCCCTGGAAAGGCTACAGCTACATGGTCGGCGAGGTGGAACTGAGCGCCAACCGCTCCTGGGCATTCGACGACATCGACCGCATCGGCGGCTTCGCCCGCATGTCTACCGCGCTGTCGGTGATGATCGCGATCTACAGCCTGTTCATCGCCGCATTCACGCGCTCGCGGCTACTACGCGTACTGCTCTACATCGCCGCCCTGATCGGCATCGTGCTGACCACCAACAAATCCACTGCCGCAGCCTATGTACTGACACTGTTGATGCTGATAGTGACGGCCTACCGCTTTGCCAGTGCGACGGCCTTTCTCGTTGCAGTGCTGGTTGGCCTCACCCTGCCTATGGCCAGCCTGGTGCTAAGCCTGGACCCAAATGCAGCCAACAACGGCACCCTACTGGCCTCCTTTGCCGATCGGTTGATCAACAGCTGGCCGAACTTCATCGGGGTCATTACCCGCGAGGGCTGGGGCTGGTGGGGCGCGGGATTCGGGGCGGTGGGCAGCGCAGGACAGGTCTATCCCGTACCGGGCCTCGAGCTGCTGAGCGTTGCCGATAATACCGCGCTGTACCTGTGGGGCATGCTCGGCGTATTCGGCGTGCTGCTCTACCTGCTGACCTATCCACTCATGCTGCGTCTGCATGAACGTGGCCCGCGACTGCGCAGTGCCCTGCTGCCGATCGTGTTCTGCATCTGTCTGGTCGCCTGGGCCACGGATGTACTGGAGGTGTCCATCGCCACGCTTTTCCTGGGCCTGGCCATCTCCCACGTGCTGACCCCGGCTCGCGCCCCGAGCAACAACCTGGCGGCACAACGGCTGCCCGAGTTGCAGCACCTGACCTGAGACCTACCTTCACGGATGATCCACATGACGAAGCGCTCTACCCCGCTCAACGCCCTGCTGCTGGGCGGCCTGCTAGGCCTTGCCCCATTTGCGCCGGCCCAGACCATCGAGGAGCCTTTCGTGGTCGGCGTCTGTGCCCATGAGCTGCACAAGGGCGACCCCAGCGGCCGTGCCTACGCGATGATGCGCGACGCTGGCATCACCTCCGTGCGCACTGATGCTCACTGGGCCTATGTGGAGCGCAGGCCTGGGCAGCTGAAGATCGAACCGCACTGGCACCGTTATCTCAAGGCAACCGCCGCTCAAGGGCTGAGCACCCAGTTCATCCTCGGCTATGGCAACTCGCACTACGGCGGTGGAGAAAAGCCCCGCACCGAGCCGGTCAGAGCAGCTTTCAACCGCTATGTCGAGTTCATCACTGAAGAGCTGAAGGGCCAGGTGGCCTATTACGAGATATGGAACGAATGGGACGTCGAAGATCCGCGCGACCCCGAGTTCACCCAGGATTACGCACGGCTAATCGCCGATGCGGCCGGTATCGTTCGCCAGCGCGACCCCGCCGCCAAGGTGCTGGCCGGCGCGGTGACCACCCAGGGCATCGAGTCGGGATTCGCCCAGCGTCTGCTGGAGAACGGGCTGATGCAATCGGTGGACGGCCTGTCATTGCATCCCTACGTGCATTGCCGCGGCTGGCGACGCAACACCCCGGAAGCCTGGATCGACTGGATGGCCGAGGTGGACAAGGAGCTGACCCGCGCCGCGGGACGCCCAGTGCCGCTCTATTTGACTGAAATGGCCTGGCCGTCGCATCAGGGCGCGTGCGGCATCGACGAGACCCTGCAGGCCGCCTATCTCGCCCGCAGCTTCTTCCTCGCCAGGACGTTGCCGAGCATCCGCGGCATGTGGTGGTACGACTTCCGCAACGACGGTACCGACAGAACCGAGCGCGAGCACAACTTCGGCCTGGTCCGCCAGGACTTCACGCCGAAGCCGGCCTACCGCGTGCTCACCGCCGTCAGCGATATCGTCGCCAACTACCGCTTCATCGGCCGCGACGAGAACAGCGACGGTGACGTGGTGGCGCTGCGTTTCGCCCGTGGTGAAGACGAACTGCTGGTGGCCTGGAGCGCCGGCAAGCCGCGCAACCTGGAGCTCGAAGCGCTCGACCCGCAACCCGGCCGGGTGGCGTTGATCGATACGGCGCAACCACAGCACGGCCGTGTCACCAGCAACGCCCGCTGGGAATGCACGGGCAGGGGCGGTCGTTGCCGCACAACGCTCAAGCTCGATGGCTTTCCCAAGATCGTCAGCCTGCGCGCCGTGCAGGACTAGCGCCCCGCCGCTTTGCGCACAACCGGCCGCCGCGCCGGCCCTGCGCTCGGCCGCCGGCCGATAGAACCGGGCCAGGTCCACTGGCCCGCTGCCAATCACAACGCAACGCACCCGCTGCGTCACAGTCATCGCGCGAGCGCTGCCGGCCCGCGCGATCGCCCTTTGCAAGGAGAGCCCCATGATCGTCATCAACGCTCGCTTCCTGACCCAGGAAACCCGCGGCGTGCAACGTTTCGCCGAACAGGTCTGCCTGGAGTTAGGTGCCATGCGCAAGGACCTCACCTTTGTCGCGCCTCAGGACACGCCCGTGCATGGCAGTGCCGAACGCTTGCAGGTACGCCGTATCGGACGCAACCGCGGGCACCTGTGGGAACAACTGGACCTGCCGTTGTGGCTGGCGCGCAATGGTCGGCCGCCGCTGGTATCGCTGTGCAACACCGCCCCGCTGATCTACCGCAACCAGATCGCCACCCACCACGACATCACCTACGTGCGCCATCCGGAAAGCTACTCGCGCACCTTCCGCGGTGCCTACAAGAGCCTGACGCCGCTGCTGCTCAAGCGCATCAAGGCACTGATCACGGTCAGCGACTTTTCCCGCAAGGAAATCGCCCGCTACTACGGCTACCCGAGAGAGAACATCTGTGTGGTACCCAATGCCGTGTCGGCGAAGTTCCGCCCACCCGCCGCGGGAAGCCAGCCGCCGGCTGGCAGGCCCTATCTGCTGGCCGTGTCGTCGCCCAATGCGCACAAGAACTTCGCTCGCATGGTGGCCGCCTTCCTCAGCCTGGAAGGCTTCGACGAGGTGGAATTGCACATCGTCGGCGACTCCCACTCGGTGTTCTCCGGCAGCGACTACCGGCTGGAAGGCAATCCTCGCGTACGCGTGCTTGGCCGCCTCGACGACGAGCAGCTGGTGCGCGAATACCAGGGCGCCACCGCGTTCGTCTTTCCGTCGCTCTACGAAGGCTTCGGCATACCGCCGCTGGAGGCGCAGGCCTGTGGCTGCCCGGTGATCGCGGCGCGGGCCGCGTCGATTCCCGAAGTGCTCGGCGAAAGCGTCCTGTATTTCGAGCCATTGAACATCGAGGACATCGCCCGCTGCATGCGCCACGTGCTGCAGGACGCCGGCCTGCGCGAAGACCTGCGCACCCTCGGGCTGGCCAACGTCGAGCGCTACTCCTGGAAGCGCTCCGCGCAGACGGTTTCCCAGCTGATCGACGAGACGCTGATGGGCAGAAGCAAGCCACCGACCTTCATCGCCTGGTCGTCGGACCGCCCCTAGCAGCGCCGAGCCTATGCCCGGCCCGTACATTTCCATCCGTCAAACGAGGCAGACCATGGAACGGTTGGTGCACATCGACGCGCTGCGAGGCGGCGCATCCATCCTTCTGATTGTTCATGTCGTAGCGCTGCCGCTGCTGACAGAGCCCGGTTCCTCGCCGGCCATCGACCTCTGGCTGGTGGCCACGCTGTGGCTGCTGTTCGGCTGCGGCTTTCTGGTACCGGCCGCCTTGCATGCAGGTGGCAATGACGGACGCGGCTTCGCCATCCGGCGCCTGCTGCGCCTGCTGCCGGTGTATCTGCTGGCGGTCCTCCTGACTGCGGTGCTGCTACCAAGCTTGCCGGCCTGGCTGCCCGGCGTGACGAGCCGCTACCCAGGCATGGCATTCGAGGCCGTGAGCGCCTACGGCGCCCTGCCGCCCCTTCTGCTGTTCTACGGGCTGTGCCTGCTGCTGCATGCGCTCGGCCTGCTGCACAGCGTGAGCCTGCGGGCCGGCTGCGCCCTGGTGCTGCTCGCGGCCGCACTGCTGCTGGCCCTGACCCAGCAGCTGATCGACAGGACGCTGCCGGTCACCCTGCCGCTGGTGTTGTCGCTGATGTTCTTCGCCTCGTTGCGCTACGAGGTGCAGCACGAGGCCAGCAGCTACGCCCGCCGGCGCGCCCGTGAATATGCGCGCTACACGCTGCGGGTTTACCTGCTGGTGCTGCCGGTGATTTTCGTTGCCGGCTGGGCGCGGGACGGCTCGGCACAGCAGGCCGCCTGGCCGGGACAGTTGCTCGGCTACGCCGTGGCCGTCGCCCTGTTCCTGCTGTTCACCGGTCGCCTGCGCCTGCGGGCGCCATTGCTCATCTGGTTCGGCAGCCTCAGTTGCTCGCTCTACCTGCTGCTGCCGGCGATGCAGCGCCTGGGCCAGCTGCTGACGCAGACGCTGGGCCTGAACGGTCCGCTGGCGGCCAGTGCCAGCGCGGTATTTGGCCTGGCGCTGGCCATCACATCCGCCCTGCTCTGCCGCCGCCTGCTCGAGCACCCGCTGACGCGCGCCGGCAATCGGCTCACCGGACAGCGCGGCGTACTGCCCCTGGGCCGCCTGCACAGCCGCTGACCAACGCTTTCCGTATCGCGGCCTGGCCGCTCATTCGTTTCGACCAAGGATGTCATCCCATGAAAGTTGCCATCGTTCACGATTGGCTGGTGACCTACGCCGGCGCCGAGCGCGTGCTGGCCGGTTTGTGCGCGGTCTGGCCGGAGGCCGACCTGTTCGCCGTCATCGACTTCCTCTCCGATGAAGACCGCGCCCATCTGGGCGGCAAGCGCGCTACCACGACCTTCATCCAGCAGCTGCCGAAGGCGCGGACGCACTACCAGAAGTATCTGCCGCTGATGCCGCTGGCCATCGAGCAGCTGGACATGTCCTCCTACGACCTGATCATTTCCAGCAGCCACGCGGTGGCCAAGGGCGTACTGACCGGCCCCAACCAGTTGCATATCAGCTATGTGCATTCGCCGATCCGCTATGCCTGGGACCTGCAGCACCAGTACCTGCACGAGGCCAGCCTGGAGCGTGGCATCAAGGCCAAGCTCGCGCGCATGCTGCTGCACTACATGCGCATGTGGGACCAGCGCACGGCCAGCGGCGTCGACGAGTTCATCGCCAACTCGCACTTCATCGGCCGGCGCATCAACAAGAGCTACCGGCGCCAGTCCACCGTGATCTACCCACCGGTAGACACGCGCCAGTTCACGCTCCACGAGGCCAAGGAGGACTTCTATCTGACCGCCTCGCGCATGGTGCCGTACAAGAAGATTCCGCTGATCATCGAGGCCTTCGCGGCGATGCCGGACAAGCGCCTGATCGTCATCGGCACCGGGCCGGAGATGGACAAGGCTCGCGAAGTAGCAGGGCCCAACGTGACCTTGCTCGGCTATCAGAGCTTCGAGGTACTGCTGCACCACATGCAGCGCGCCAAGGGCTTCGTCTTCGCCGCCGAGGAAGACTTCGGTATCGCCCCGATCGAGGCTCAGGCCTGCGGCACGCCGGTGATCGCCTACGGCCGCGGCGGGGTGCTGGAAACCGTGCGCGGGCTCGACCAGCCGGAACCGACCGGCGTGTTTTACCCGGAGCAGACGACCGACTCGATCATTGCCGCCATCGCGGAATTCGAAGCGAATCGCGCACGCATCACCCCTGCCAACTGCCGCAGCAACTCGGAACGTTTCTCCGGCGAGCGCTTCGAGCAGGAAATCCGCGCCTTCGTCGAGGCCCGCGTGCGCGAGGCCCGCTTCGAAGGCCAGGACCTCGGCTCGGCAGCGCAGCCCAGCACCCCGCTCTACCCAGCCGCGGTGGTACCGATCAAGCAAGCCTGAACGACCTACCCAGCCATTCATGTACGCATTTACGAGGTTTCAAGGATGAACACGGTAAAGCAATGGATGAGGGCGACCCGCGCCCTCGGTTTCGCACTCGTGCTGGCGGTCGAGCCGGCCAGTGCCATGGTGATCGCCGAGTCGCTGAGGGCCGATACGGCCCTGCCGGACGTGCAGGGCAGCACCTCGTCGTCCTGCGACAGCGCGGGCAGCCCGAGCCCGATCGCCTACAGCGAGTCATCCAACGATTCAGCGCTGCCCTGCGCCACCACCAGCGGCAGCCAGGGCACCAGTCAGTCGCCTGGCCATCCGGGCCATCGCGTCGTCGAGCCAGCCTCCGGCTCGTTCTGGTATGCCCCGACGGACAGCAGACGTTATTCATTCTGACCACGGGCGTCGCAGCGTCCGGCCACTCAGGAGCCTCAGCATGAGCACAGAAGGAACCGCCAGATCTCCGCTGATTCTGGCCGATGGCTACTCCTACACCGAACTCATTCCCGTGCCGGACAGCCCGTCCGGCTTCATCCGTATCTTCCACGCCTTCTTCAGCCCGCAGGAAGAAACACCCGAGCCCGAGGTGGAGGCGTACCACACGCCGCTCGCCACACCGGAACAGAGCTGAGGACCGACACCATGCACAACCAGGCGCGTATTCAACCTTGCCGCCAACAGACGCCGGCTATGGCCGACATGGCCTGCGACATGCCGGTCAAGCGCCAGACGACCATCGTCACGGTCACCTATGGCGATCGCCTCATCTACCTGCGTCGCCTGATCGAACAGGCCTTTGCCTTCGAGCAGATCACCCGCGTGGTGGTGGTCAGCAACGCCTCCCGCGCACCGCTCGAACAGCTCACCAGCCGCTGGCCCGGCCAGGTCCGCATCATCCCGCTGGAGCAGAACACCGGCTCGGCCAACGGCTATGCGGTGGGCCTGCAGGCCGCGCTCGAAGAAGGCGCCGAATACCTGTGGATGATGGATGACGACAACGCGCCCACCGCGTCCGCCGTGCGCCTGTTGCACGAGGAACTGACGCGGCTGGGCGATGAGGTGGGCTTGCAGAACGCCGCGGTGCTGGGCTTTCGCCCCAGCCAGCAGGAAGACATCGCTCGCGGCGTGCCGCGGCGCTTCGCCATTCAGCCGCGCTCCAGCTATTTCGGCTTTCATGTCGCGCAGCTGCCCTACAAGCTCTGGCGGCGCCTGCCCTGGGGCCGGCCCAAAGGAACGCCGCCACGCGCCATCGACCTGCCGTTCGCGCCCTACGGCGGCATGCTCGCGCATCGCAGCCTGTACCAGGCGATCGGTCTGCCGTTGCGCGAACTGGTGCTCTACGCCGACGACACCGAGTACACCCGCCGCATCACCGCCATGGGCGGCCGTCTGCGGCTGGTCACCGATGCGCTGATCGACGAGCTGGAGCTGTCGTGGAACATCAAGGCGCACACCCGCAACATCTACGAGGCCTTCCTGCTCGGCGATTCGGACTTCCGCGCCTACTACACCGCCCGCAACCAGGCCTGGTTCGACACCCATGTGTGGGCGGCCTCGCCGTGGCTGTACCGCCTGAACCGTCGGATCTTCCTCGGCCTGCTGCGTCATGTCGCGCGGCGTCAGCAGGTGCCGGAACGACTGCGGCTGATCGAACAGGCGATCCATGACGGCGAAAGCCGCACGCTGGGGATGAGCCGGACATTCCCACTGCGCTGACCACACCCACAAGGAGGTTCCGATGCCCACGCCCACCCCGGCGAACCGAGACAACAACTTCGATTTCCTGCGTTTTTTCGCCGCCGCGATGGTGGTGTTCGGTCACAGCTACGGCCTCGCCGGGCAGGCGCACCAGGAGCCGTTGCGCCTGTTCAGTGGCAGCTACGACTCGGCGGACATCGCCGTGCACGTGTTCTTCGTCATGAGCGGCTTCCTGATCGCCGCCTCCTGGCTGAACAGCCGCAGCGTGCTGGACTTCGCCGCCAAGCGGGCGCTGCGCATCATGCCGGCGCTGATCGTTTCGGTGCTGTTCGTCGTGCTCGTGATCGGGCCGCTGGCCACGCGCCTGCCGCTGGGCGAGTACTTCAGCGCACCCGACACCTTCGCCTACCTGAGCAATGCCGCGCTGATCACCGAGTTCCGCCTGCCCGGCGTGTTCGCCAGCAATCCCTTCCCGGACACGGTCAACGGCTCGCTGTGGACGCTGCCCTACGAGGTGCTGATGTATGCCACCGTGGTAACGCTTGGCCTGCTCAAGGCATTCGGTCGCAACATGGCGCTGATCAGCCTGCTGCTGATGGTCGTCACGCATTTCTGGCTGATCCCCCTCTACGAGGTGCAGAGCGACCTGCTGTACAAGGCCACCCGACTGGGAGCGTTCTTCTATGCCGGAGTGATCTTCTACCTGTATCGCCAGCGAATCCTGTGGAGCTGGAAGCTCGCCACGCTGATGGTGGTCGCCAACCTGATCTTCGCGCGCAACGACCAGTGGGAGTTCGTCCACGTGCTGACGCTCCCCTACCTCACGCTCTACCTCGCCCAGCTACGCATCCCGCGCCTGGCCGGGTTCGGCAAGGCCGGCGACTTCTCCTACGGCCTGTACATCTTCGCCTTTCCGATCCAGCAGCTGATCATGCACTGGAGCGATGGCCGGCTACCGCTGCTGCCGTTCATGGGCTTGAGTTTCATCACCAGCCTGGCCGCCGCCGCGCTGTGCTGGCATCTGATCGAAGCGCCGGCGCTCAGGCTCAAGCGCTATCTGCCGCAGCCACCCGCACAGACCGCCGGCGTCGCTGCAACGTCCCGCTGAACGGCACGTTCGGCATGGCTAAAAAATGCTCAGCTCTGTATACTCGCGCGCCTTTTTCATGCGCGGTTTTCGAGGTTCAAAGTCGATGAGCAAAACGCCAACAGTCGGGTTCGTGAGCTTGGGTTGCCCCAAGGCGACCGTCGATTCCGAACGCATCCTCACTCAGCTGCGCATGGAGGGCTACCAGATCGTGCCGTCCTATGAGGATGCCGATGTGGTGGTGGTCAATACCTGCGGTTTCATCGACAGCGCCAAGGCCGAATCGCTGGACGCCATTGGCGAGGCGATCGCCGAGAACGGTAAGGTGATCGTCACCGGCTGCATGGGCGTGGACGAGAACAACATCCGCGGCGTGCATCCCAGCGTGCTGGCGGTTACCGGCCCGCAGCAGTACGAGCAGGTGGTCAACGCGGTGCACGAAGTGGTGCCTCCGAGCATCGAACACGATCCCTTCGTCGATCTGGTGCCGCCGCAGGGCATCAAGCTCACCCCGCGCCACTACGCCTATCTGAAGATTTCCGAAGGCTGCAACCACAGCTGCAGCTTCTGCATCATCCCGTCCATGCGCGGCAAGCTTGTCAGCCGCCCGGTGGGCGATGTGCTCAGCGAAGCCGAGCGCCTGGTCAAGGCCGGCGTGAAGGAAGTCCTAGTGATCAGCCAGGACACCAGCGCCTATGGCGTCGACCTCAAGTACAAGCTGGACTTCTGGAACGGCCAGCCGGTCAAGACGCGCATGCTCGAGCTGTGCGAGGAGCTGGGCAAGATGGGCGTCTGGGTGCGCCTGCACTACGTCTACCCCTACCCCAACGTCGATGATGTGATCCCGCTGATGGCCGCCGGCAAGATCCTGCCGTACCTGGACATCCCCTTCCAGCACGCCAGCCCGAAGGTGCTCAAGGCGATGAAGCGCCCGGCCTTCGAGGACAAGACTCTGGCGCGCATCAAGAAATGGCGCGAGATCTGTCCCGAGCTGACCATCCGCTCGACCTTCATCGTCGGCTTCCCCGGCGAGACCGAAGAAGATTTCCAGTACCTGCTGGACTGGCTGACCGAAGCCCAGCTCGACCGCGTCGGCTGCTTCCAGTATTCGCCGGTTGACGGCGCGCCGGCCGAGGCCATGGACCTGGAGCCGGTACCGGACGAGATCAAGCAGGATCGCTGGGACCGCTTCATGGCGCACCAGCAGGCCATCAGCGCCGCGCGCCTGCAGCTGAAGGTCGGCAAGGAACTGGATGTACTGATCGATGAAGTGGATGAGGACGGCGCCATCGGCCGCTCCTGGGCCGATGCCCCGGAGATTGACGGCATGGTCTACGTTGACAGCGAACAACCGCTGCAGCCGGGCGACAAGGTGCGCGTGCGCGTCACCAATGCCGACGAGTACGACCTCTGGGCCGAAGTGATCTGAACTGCTCCGCTACAGGAAAACGCCCCGCACTAGCGGGGCGTTTTCATTTCTGCGCAACCAGTCCTCGACAGCCTACGGCGAGGCCTTCTCCACCGATTGACGATCCGTCAACGCTGCGGTGGTTGCCGCACCGGTGCGCCGTTGGCGACGTAGTAGCTCGCCGTGCTGCGCGGCAGCGGGCTGCGCCCGCGAATCCGGTCGGCGATCTTCTCGGCCAGCATGATGGTGGTGGCGTTGAGGTTGCCGGTGATGATCTGCGGCATGATCGAGGCATCCACCACGCGCAACCCGTCCACTCCATGCACACGGCCCTGCCCGTCGACCACGGCCATGTCGTCGGTGCCCATCCTGCAGGAGCAGGACGGGTGATAGGCCGTCTCGGCGTGCTCGCGGACGAAGGCGTCCAGCTCGGCGTCGCTCTGCGCCTCCACGCCCGGATTCAACTCGCGACCACGGTACGGATCGAGCGCCGGCTGCGCGATGATCTCGCGGGTGATGCGGATGGCATCGCGAAACTCGCGCCAGTCCTGCTCGTGGGCCATGTAGTTGAACAGGATGCTGGGGTCGACCCGCGGATCGGTGGAGCGAATCTCGATGCGCCCGCGACTGGGTGAACGCATCGAGCCGACGTGGGCCTGGAAGCTGTGGCCGTCATGGGCGTTGCTGCCGTTGTAGCTGACCGCCACCGGCAGGAAGTGGAACTGGATGTTCGGCCATTCGAACTCGTCGCTGCTGCGGATGAAGCCGCCGGCCTCGAACTGGTTGCTGGCACCGATGCCGCTGCCGAGGAACAGCCACTCGGCGCCGATCGCCGGCTGGTTCCACCACTTGAGCGCCGGGTACAGCGACACCGGCTTCAGGCACTCGAACTGCAGGTACATCTCCAGGTGGTCCTGCAGGTTCTGGCCTACGCCGGGCAACTCCTGCACCAGCGTGACGCCGAGCTTCTTCAGCAACGCGCCAGGGCCGACCCCCGAACGCTGCAGGATCTGCGGCGAGGCGATGGCGCCGCCGCACAGCAGCACTTCGCGGCGCGCGCGCGCCACCTGCGGCTGCTCGCGGCCGCGCAGATAACGAACGCCGACGGCACGCTTGCCCTCGAACAGCACGCGGTCGGTGACGGCATGGGTATGGATGGTCAGGTTCGGCCGCTCCTTGGCCTGGTCCAGATAACCGCGCGCCGTGCTCGCGCGCCGGCCCTGGGGCGTGACGGTGCGATCCATCGGGCCGAAGCCTTCCTGCTGGTAGCCATTGAGGTCATCGGTACGCGGATAGCCAGCCTGCACGCCCGCTTCCACCATGGCATGGAACAGCTCGTTGTTGTCGGCCTTGGGTGTGGTCACGCTGACCGGGCCATCGCCGCCGTGGTAGTCGTTGGGGCCGATGTCGCGCGACTCGGCCTTGCGGAAGTACGGCAGGCAGTCGAGGTAGGTCCAGTCCTCCAGCCCCGGTGCCTTCGCCCAGTTGTCGTAGTCCAGGGCGTTGCCGCGGATGTAGCACATGCCGTTGATCAGCGAGGAACCACCCAGGCCCTTGCCGCGGCCGCAGTCCATGCGGCGGTTGTTCATGTGCGGTTCGGGATCGGTCTTGTAGGCCCAGTTGTAGCGCGTGCCTTGCAGCGGATACGCCAGCGCGGCAGGCATCTGGGTGCGGAAATCCAGCCGGTAGTCCGGGCCGCCGGCTTCCAGCAGCAGCACGCTGACGTCGGCGTCCTCGGTCAGGCGCGCGGCCAGCACATTACCGGCCGAACCCGCGCCGATGACGATGTAGTCGTATTCCATGCGTCCTCCTTTCCCTCAGAACACCGAGGCGAACTCGCCCAGCTCCACCTGTACCGATTTGACTCGCGTGTAGTGCGCCAGCGAGGCGATGCCGTTCTCGCGGCCGATGCCTGACTGCTTGTAGCCACCGACCGGCATCTGCGCCGGCGATTCGCCCCAGGTATTGATCCAGCAGATGCCGGCCTCGAGGCGATGGATGATGCGGTGCGCCCGCGCCAGGTCAGGGGTGACCACGCCCGCGGCCAGGCCGTACTCGGTGGCGTTGGCGCGACGGATGACCTCCTCTTCGTCCTGGTATTCGAGCAGGCTCAGCACCGGGCCGAAGATTTCGTCGCGCACGATGCTCATGTCGTCGCTGCAGTCGCTGAAGATGGTCGGGGCGACGAAGGCGCCCTTGGCGTACTCGCCCTCGGTCACCCGCTCGCCGCCACACAGAATGCGCGCGCCGGCGGCCTTGCCCTGGGCGATGTAGTCGAGCACCTTGTCCATGTGCGCAAAGCTGACCAGCGGGCCGAAGTTGGTCGCCTCCTGCTGCGGATCACCCAGGCGAACGCGCTGCACACGCTCCAGCAGCTTGGCCTCGAACGCCGCTTTCAGGCCCGCCGGGACGAACACCCGGGTGCCGTTGGTGCACACCTGGCCGGAGCTGAAGAAGTTGGCCATGACCGCGATATCGGCTGCGCGATCCAGATCGGCATCCTCGCAGACGATCAGCGGCGACTTGCCACCCAGTTCCATGGTCACGTCCTTCAGCGACGACGCCGCCGCACTGGCCATGACCTTCTTGCCGGTGGCCACGCCGCCGGTGAACGACACTTTGGCGATGCGCGGGTGCTCGGTGATCAGCGCTCCGACACCGGCACCACTGCCGGTCAGCACGTTGAACACGCCATCGGGCAGCCCGGCTTCGCTGAAGATTTCCGCCAGCTTCAGCGCGCTCAGCGGCGTCACCTCGCTGGGTTTGAAAATCATCGCGTTGCCGGCGGCCAGCGCCGGAGCCGCCTTCCACAGGGCGATCTGGATCGGGTAGTTCCAGGCGCCGATGCCGGCGACCACGCCAAGCGGTTCGCGGCGGGTATAGACGAAACTGCTGTCACGCAGCGGAATCTGTTCTCCCTCGATGGCCGGAGCCAGGCCGGCGTAGTACTCCAGCACGTCGGCGCCGGTGACGATGTCGACGCTGCGGGTTTCGCTCAGCGGCTTGCCGGTGTCCAGGGTTTCCAGCAGCGCCAGCTCGTCGTTGCGCTCGCGCAGCAGGTCCACCGCGCGACGCATGATGCGCGCCCGCTCGATGCCTGTGAGTGCCGCCCAGATGCGCTGGCCCTGCTCGGCACTTTCTACCGCGCGCTCCAGGTCGGCCGCACCGGCCTCAGCCACATCGGCCAGGACTTCGCCGTTGGCCGGGTTGATGCTCTGGAAGGTCTGGTTGCTGCTGGCGTCGACGTAGCCGCCATGGATATAGAGTTGCTGCCGTGAAAAACGGGCCATGTTCTAGCTCCTGTAATCGAGGCGACAACGGATCAGCGCTGCCGCGACGTGAATGGAACGCCCGGGGATCGCCCGGACGTGTGTGGTCAGGCCGTCGGTGTCGCGCCCGGGTTGGGCATGCCGCTTTCACCCCCACCGTTCTCGCGCTGCAGATGCAGGAAGTGCATGTGGTGTTCGTAGTGGTCGAGGACGTCCTCGATCAGCTGGCGCCGCGAGTAACCCATCAGGTCGTAACCCAGGCTGCCCTGGCGCAGGTGCACCTCGAGCCGGTAGTAATCGGCCTTGCTGCTCTGGGTGCGCATGGCGAACGACGGCATGGTGCTGCGCACCGGCCAGATCTGATAGGTGAAATCCTGTTCGCTGCCCAGGTTGACGTTGAGGATCAGATGCTCGTTGCCCGGCTCGCCCTCGAGAATCTCCACCGGTAAGCCCTTCTCGCCCAGCGCCTTCTTGATCTCTTCCATGGCCGGCCTGCCGACCTCCTTCAGATAACGGCGAATCTGCGACAGGCTGGGGAAGCTCATCGCCCGCGAAAGACGCTGGCTCCAGTTCATGTGGGTGTGCTCCAGCGTGGCTCGCCCGGACAGATATCCGGCGAGGCTCTTCTGGTAGCTGTCGGCCATGACGCCTTCAACATGCAGGGCCTTGAACAGCCCCACCATCATGAACAGCAGCACGATGGAGAACGGCAGCCCCATGATCACCACGGTGCCCTGCAGCGCCGTCAGGCCACCGGCGATCAGCAGCGCGAGGGTGAGCACGCCGATGATCGCGGCCCAGAGAATGCGCATCCACACCGGCGCATCGCTGTTCACATCCTTGAGGATGGAGGTGAAGTTCGACAGCACCAGCGAACCGGAGTCGCCCGAGGTGACGAAGAAGACGATGGCCAGGATGGTCACCACGATGGTGGTGATGCCCGACCACGGCAGGCTCTGCAGGAACAGGTAGATCGATGAGCCAGGGTTGTTCATGGCCTGCTCGCCGAACTCCAGCGCGCCGCCCATGACCATCTCGATGGCGCTGTTACCCATGATCGACATCCAGGCCATCATGAAGGCCAGCGGCAGCAACAGCGTGCCGATGACGAATTCACGAATGGTCCGGCCGCGGGAAATGCGCGCCAGGAACAGCCCTACGAAAGGCCCCCAGGCGATCCACCAGGCCCAGAAGAACACCGTCCAGGCGTTCAGCCAGTCGGTCGGGCGCTGGTAGGCGTAGGTGTCCAGCGACAGGCTGATGAAGTTGGAGAAGTAGTCGCCGACATTCATCACCAGAGCATTGAGCAGGAACACCGAGTCGCCCACCACCAGCACGAACAACAGCAACAATACGGCCAACAGCATGTTGAACTCGGAAAGCCGGCGAATGCCGCGCTCCACGCCGGTGGCCGCCGAGATGGCCGAAAACACCACGATCAGCACCACCAGCACGGCCTGGGTCAGGGTCCCTTCGGGGATGCCGAAGATGTAGTTGAGGCCGAAGTTCAGCTGGATGATGCCGATGCCCAGACTCGTGGCGATGCCGAAGATCGTGCCCAGCACGGCCGCGCCATCCACGGTGTGGCCGATCGCGCCATGGATGCGCTTGCCGAAGATCGGATACAGCGCCGAGCGGATCGACAGCGGCAGCCCCTGGCGAAAGCTGAAATAGGCCAGCGACATGCCCACCAGGGTGTATACGCCCCAACCGGACAGCCCCCAGTGCAGGAAGGTCAGCTCCATGGCGTGGCGTGCCGCCTGGGTGGTGCCGCCCTCACCTACCGGCGGCTCGAGAAACTGGGTGATCGGCTCGGCGATGCAGAAGGTTTGGAGTGATCCGGCCCGAGGCGGATCTTGCCGTAACGACTGGTGGCGACGATCACCACGAACAGCAGGTACAGCAGCACGGCGAGAAAGTAGAACCAGCCGAAGCTGTTGGATATCCAGCCGAGTACCGTGTTGATGACCGCCAGCGAGCGATCGGTGAAGAACATCGTCCATACGGCGAATACCACGATGGCGATGGCGGAACCGTAGAACACTACGGGATTGATTCGATCAGCGGGCGCTTCGGAATCATTAGGCGAGAGCTCAGCCTCGTTCATCAGTTCTATCTCCTGAACTTGTTCTGGCTTTACGACATCGCAGTGCGACGTATTGCGGCAGGTAGCGTGCAATTCCATGGGAATTGCGCGGGCCTGATGGCGGGGCGGGCATGCAAGACGTGCTGTGCTGATGACAGCCATACCCTTCGGCGACAAGAGCGCCGACAAAACAAAAGCGTTGATTTGCTCCGATCAGATGAAATAAGCGAGGCATCCTACACGATAAATGCCAATCCCGCGAACAACGCGAACCACCTACAGCCTGCTCGGTGCCGGCCAGCGCCTTCGCTACCCCGGCGTTCGGCAACGCGCAGCAGCGAACCGGTGAGCATCGCGGCGTGGCTGCGGCTGCATTTTCAGCGGTACAGACGCTGGCTTATGATCGGCCCCGCGTAACCAGGCGCTCCCTTCAACCTGCAGAGATGAACCCATGTCGTCCGATCCTCGTTTCACTGCCATGCCCGACGCCAACGGCTACTTCGGCCCCTACGGTGGCCAGCTGGTGCCGCCGCACCTCAAGCAGGCGATGGACGACATCAACCTGGCCTACGAAGAGATCCGCCAGCGCGAGGATTTCCAGCAGGAACTGGCAGCCCTGTTCGCCGACTACGTGGGCCGGCCGAGCCCGATCTTCCATGCCCGGCGCCTCTCCGAGCAGCTCGGTGGCGCGCAGATTCACCTGAAGCGCGAGGACCTGAATCACACCGGGGCACACAAGATCAATCACTGTCTGGGCGAGGCACTGCTTGCCCGGTTCATGGGCAAGACCAAGGTGATCGCCGAGACCGGCGCCGGCCAACACGGTGTCGCCCTGGCCACCGCCTGCGCGCTGGTGGGCATCCCCTGCGAAATCCACATGGGCCAGGTGGACATCGAGAAGGAACATCCCAACGTCACCAAGATGAAGATCCTCGGCTGCAAGCTGGTGGCGGTCACCCGAGGCGCGGCGACGCTCAAGGAAGCGGTGGACAGCGCCTTCGAGGAATACCTGAAGGATCCGCAGAACTACCTCTACGCCATCGGCTCGGTGGTAGGCCCGCATCCGTTCCCGAAGATGGTCCGCGATTTCCAGTCGATCATCGGTCAAGAGGCGCGCGGCCAGTTTCTCGCCAGGCATGGTCGCCTGCCGGACCAGGTGGTCGCCTGCGTCGGCGGCGGTTCCAATGCCATGGGCATCTTCACAGCCTTCCTGGAAGACGCCGCGGTCGAGCTGGTGGGCATCGAGCCGGCGGGCGAAAGCCTGGACAAGCCCGGCCGCCATTCGGCCACCCTGTCCAAGGGCAAACCCGGTGAACTGCACGGCATGGCCTGCTACGTGCTGGAAGATGCCGAGGGCAACCCGTCCGCAGTGCACTCCATCGCCTCCGGCCTGGACTATCCCGGCGTCGGCCCTCAGCACAGCTACCTCAAGGACATCGGCCGGGTGAACTACCAGACCGCGACCGACCAGGAGTGTCTGGATGCCTTCATGACCCTGTCGCGCGTCGAAGGCATCATCCCCGCCCTGGAAAGTGCCCACGCGGTGGCCTGGGCGATTCGCACCGCGCCGACGCTGGGCAAGGACAGCCACATCCTGGTCAACCTCTCCGGCCGCGGCGACAAGGATGCCGACTACGTCGCCAAGCTGCTCGGCCTGTAAGCCTCTGGCGCCGGGCCGCCACCTCCCGAGAGGACGCGGCCCGACGTCGCGCAGCGCGGCGCCATAGCGGGTAATATGCGCAGCCGCCCGTCCGTATCCAGGCCTGCCCCATGCAACATAGCGTCTCGCCGATCGGCTACGTCCGCTCCTGCTTCAAGGAAAAGTTCGCCATTCCGCGCCAACCCAGCCTGGCCCCGGCCGCACGCGGCATGCTGGAACTGCTGCCGCCGTTCGACAAGGGCGATGCGGTGGCCGGACTCGAACAGGTCAGCCATGTATGGCTGCTGTTCCTCTTCCATCAGGCGCTGGAAAGCACACCACGTCTCAAGGTGCGACCGCCGCGCCTGGGCGGCAATCGCATGGTCGGCGTGTTCGCCACCCGCGCGACGCATCGCCCCAACGGTATCGGTCAATCGGTGGTCAGGCTGGACCGCGTCGAAGCGGATCGGCTGTTCATCTCCGGCATCGACCTGCTGGATGGCACGCCGGTGCTGGACATCAAGCCCTATGTGCCCTACGCCGATGCCCTGCCGGATGCGCGCAACGACATGGCTGCGGACGCGCCGACACTGATCGAGGTGCAGTGGACGGAAAGCGGGTTGCTGCAGGCCCACCGCGAAGCGCTGCGCCTCGGCGAGCCACTGCTGGAACTCATCGAGCAATGCCTGGCACAGGACCCGCGCCCCGCATACCAGAAGCCGGAGCCCGAGCGGCGCTACGGCGCGCAGTTCTGGGATGTCGACGTGCGCTGGCACTACCCTGCGCCGGGCACGATCCGCGTGCTCGAGGTGATACCCGCGACGCCGCGACCGACCTGAAGCCGGCGCGGGGCGACCTCACTTGCCGGCCGGGGTCAGCAACAGACGCTGCGTGCCATAGACCTTGTCGAGATTTTCCGTCTTGAACGGGAAGCTCAGGTACTGCGCCTTCAGCCACGCCTCGATGCCGTCGGCGTAGTGCGGGCTGGCCGGGTTGCCGGATTGGCCCGAACTGTTCAGCCCGATCATCGGTTCGTCCAGTCCGAAGTCGACGATGATGCGCATTGCCGGGATCAGCCAGGTATCGAAGTCCGTGCCCAGGTGATAGGCCGAGGCATTCAGCGTGCTGTGATCGCCGCCCATGGCATACG
Organism: Stutzerimonas stutzeri; assembly: GCF_000219605.1. NCBI lineage: Bacteria > Pseudomonadati > Pseudomonadota > Gammaproteobacteria > Pseudomonadales > Pseudomonadaceae > Stutzerimonas > Stutzerimonas stutzeri. The sequence continues at coordinate 1,713,837 of NC_015740.1, read as the reverse complement.
GACCACGATCGAGGTAGTTGCCGATGGCGTGGATTCTGCTGCGCTGGCCGGCCGCCATGTGCGGTGCCAGCTGCGTCGCGCCGGAGGTCCAGCGAGCGGTATGCAGCTTGCCCCATTGCCAGGCGCTGCGCTCGTTGCCCAGACGGGTTTCCAGCAAACTCACCGCAGCGGCCAGGCTGCGCGCCAGGATCGCCGGTTTGTCTTCGCTCTGCGCGGTGCGCTGGTCGTTCCAGAACGGGCTGTCCTCGCGACCGAGCAGATGGTCCGCCTGGGCCGAATAGGAAGTGTTGGCGGTCTGTACCAGCGCACGCCAGGCCGGCGAGTCCTCAGGCCCCAGTTCGTCGAGGAAGATGTGCCGCGCACTCTCGTGCAGGAAGGCGCCATACAGCGCGGCGTTGGCCGAATCGGCCGCGAGCTTGCCATCGAAGGCGAGCAACCGATCCAGCGCCTCGCGCGCCTTGCTGCGTTCGGCGGCCGGTAGGGCATCGATCGCCTGGCGCAGCGGCCCGGCCATGCCCGGCGCCTCGAACATCGCCCTGAGCTTGGCAGCGAACGGCGTGACCTGGTCGTACTGCATGGCGATGGTGCTGCGGGTGTCATGCTTGCCCCGCCCGGCCAGCTCCGCCAGTCGCTCGTAGCGCTCCGGGCCGTACCAGGAGCTGGACAGCTGCATGCCATAGCCGCGCGGCACGCTGCGCTGGTTGGCGGTGCCTAGCCAGCCCTGGAACGGGTCCTGGTCGTAGGGATGCAGCATCGGGTCGGCATAGCCATCCCAGTCGTAGCGACCGTCCCAGCCCGGCGACGGCACCAGCCCCAGCCCCTCGCGACGGTTGGGGAAGCGCCCGGTCACCTGCCAGCCAATGCCCTGCTGGTCGGCGAACACCAGATTGAGCGCGGCGGCGCGAATCTCCCGGGCCGCCTCGAAGGCCTGGTCCACCGACTGCGCGCGGGACAGGTCGAAGAAGGCGTCCAGCGTGCGATCGGCTTCCAGCTGCGTGGTCTTCAGGGCCAGGCCGTAGCCACTACCGAGCTGCAACGGTTGCAGCGGGTGCTTGCGCTCGCCGAGTACGCTGTTGAGCAGCGGGCCGTTGCGAGTCTCGAAAATGGTCTCGCGGATCGGCCGCTCGCCCTTGACGAAGTAGGTCTCGTGGCGCTCGCGGGCCGGCAGCCATTTGCCGTCGGCCAGGTACATCAGCCGCGAGCCTTCGCGACGCACCTGCTCGAGATAGAGGTCCTGGTTGTCGCCCATGACCATCGTCATGCCCCAGCCGAGCTTGCCGTTGAAGCCCGCCACCACGGCGGGGACGCCGGCGATGGTGACACCCGCCGCCTGGAACTTCGGTGCGCGGATCTGCATGAAATTCCAGTACGAGGGCATCGACAGCGGAAGGTGCGTGTCGTTGGCCAGGATCGGCTTGCCGCTGCGCGTGTTGCTGCCGGCGATGGCCCAGTTGTTGGAAGCCGCCATGCCGGCCGGCGTCAGAGCCGCCAGCGGCTGTGTGGCACGTTCGAGTGCCGCCAGCCCGGGCACATTGCCACCCAGCTTCAAGCCCTTGAGCTTGTCCACCTCGTCGAACGGCAACACCTCGTCCGGGTAGATGGGCAACAGCCAGGCCAGCTTGTCGCTACCCACTTTCTGCGCCATCAGCAACGCGGCGACCTCTTCCTGCAGGTTCTGCGAAAGGCCGAAATTGAGCAGACAGAACACCAGCACCGAATCCTCGGGCTTCCAGTACTCCGGTTTGTAGCCGGACTCGGCGAGGTCCATCGGCAGTTTGTCGCGATGGCGATACAGGTAGGCGTTCACGCCACGGGCGTACACCTCGAAGAACTTTTTCATCCTCGGCGAGGATTCGCGGTACAGCAGCTCGGCGCTCTGGCGCAGATTGACCGCCCGCATGAAACGGTCGGTCTCCAGCACGCCCGGGCCGACCATTTCCGCCAGGCGGCCCTGGGCCATCAACCGCAGGCTGACCATCTGGCTCAGTCGGTCGGTGGCGTGGACGTATCCCATGGCAAACAGCGCATCGTGAAACGACGAGGTTTCGATCAGCGGCATGCCCAGGGAATTGCGCCGGATGCTCGCACTGCCCGCCAGTCCGGTCAGCGGTTGAATGCCTTGTGCCGGCGGCAGACTGGCGCTGTAGCGGTTATCGAGATAGGCCTGACAACCGCCGAGGCCGGCCAGGCCGAGTGCGGCCCCCAGCGTCAGGCGAACCAGGGCGTACGGCAGACGCAGAGACATCGAAGACTCCTGTGCGGGCTTGGCGAGGATGGTGCTAACAGATTAGAGGGCGTACGGCGAAGAAGGTCGGTCAGGCCGCGTCGCGCGATTTTGGCAGAGCCTCGTCGAGCAGCCAACGGGCCGAGCGGCGCGCCTCTGCCTTGTGCCGCAGTTCCAGCGCGCTGAACTGCGCTTCGTGGCGACGGCGCTCGCTCTTGTCCAGGGCCTTCCAGGCGGCATGGGTCGGCACCTGTTCGGTGGCCTCGAACAACTGCTGGAACACCTGACAGCGCGGATGTTGCCCGAGCTCGGCGTCGTAATTGTCGAGCAGCACCTTGATGCGGATGGCGCCCTCGATGAGCGGCAGCTGCTCGTCCAGCAGACAGCTGGCGAGAATCCGCAGATCCTCCGCCAGCGCCGTCTGCTGTTTTTCCTTCAGCTCGGCCTGCTGCCGTTCATTGCGCCAGACACGGCGCCAGAGATACAGCGCATAGCCCGCCAGCGCGGCGATCAGCAGCGTGGCGGCGGCGAACAGGCTCATGGAAAGTGTCATGACAGGCTCAGGCGCCGTGGCACTTCTTGTATTTCTTCTGGCTGCCGCAAGGGCACGGGTCGTTGCGTCCGACGTCCTTCAGCGGATTACGCACCGGCTCGTGGCCATGATTGCAATGCGGGCCGTGAACGTGGTGATGGTCATGGTCGTGATCGTGGTTGCAGTCGGGACCATGCACATGGGGCTCGTGACTCATCTGGGTACTACTCCGGAATAAAGTTGCCCGGGATTATCTCGCCATTGCTGGAAATGTGCACGCGTCGCCCGGCCATCAGCCCGGTCTTGAGCTCGCCGGCCAGTCGGTAGTTGATCGGCCGATCCGGCTTTTCCAGCAGCCGCACGATGTACTTCATGTGCCGCCACAGGTTGGTATGCACCGGCACTTCGTAATATTCGAAGCTGTTGGCGGGAACGGTCAGCCAACCGCTGGACTCGCCGCTGGCCAGCTCCACGTCGTTGAGATGGACGGTGTAGATGAGGCCGCGTACAGGCAGGCTGCGATCGTTGGGGTTGTCGATGCGAAAACGCAGCATGAACTGCTGTTCCAGCAGCCTCGCCTTGATGATATCGACCTTGGTGAGTTCGACTTTCGGGTCCTTGAAGTTACCCGAGAACCAGGTCGAACAACCGGCCATGCCGCCAAGCAGCGTCAGCAACACGACCGTTCTTAGAATTCTTATTGTGTGTGCCTGGCAAGACATTCCGGTACTCCAAAGGACGGCCAAGTGTAGCAAGCAGCATCTTCACCGCAATGGGGTGCCGCCGCAAAAATACCAGTCTCAGGCCGCATTATGACAACGTCGTGGCAGGCAGCCGCCCGGACCGCGCGCACCTGCCTGAAGAGCAGTCAACCGGCCAACATCCGCGCCAGGACCAGTCGGGCCTTGCCGATGCCCGCGGCGAGTGCCGCCTCGATCTGCGCCATGGTGATCACCCCGCTCCCATTGCCCGCAGCCGGATTGACCACCAGCGCCAGGCAGGCGTACGGCAGTTCCAGCTCGCGGGCCAGTGCCGCCTCGGGCATGCCGGTCATGCCCACGATGTCGCATCCGTCGCGCTCCATCCGAACGATTTCCGCCACGGTTTCCAGGCGCGGGCCCTGGGTGCAGCCGTAAACACCGTGACTGCTGAAGGCGAAACCCTCTGCCGCCAGCGCGCCGATCAGCCGTTCGCGCAGCGCTTCGTCGTACGGATAGCTGAAATCGATATGCGTCACATGATCGATGTCACCCTCGAAGAAGGTCTGCTCACGACCATAGGTGTAATCGATGATCTGGTGCGGCACGCAGAAATGTCCGGACCCCATCGCCGCGTGAATGCCGCCCACTGCATTGACCGCGAGCACCGCGTCAGCGCCCGCCTGCTTCAATGCCCAGAGGTTGGCGCGATAGTTCACCTGGTGAGGCGGCACACGATGCGGATGGCCGTGCCGCGCAAGGAACAGCACCTCGCGACCGCCATACTCGCCCCGCAGGATTTCCGCAGAGGGACGTCCATAGGGCGTATCGATCAGCTGTGCGCGGTGCAGCTTGAAGCCGGTCAACTGGGTCAGGCCGGTGCCGCCGATGATGGCATGGACAGTCATGGGGATTCCTTGAAAAGAGAAGGATCAGTCAATCAGATCGGCAGCCTTCAGCGCGCCGATGGCGTCCAGCCAGCGAGGGTTCTGCTTGTAGTCCGCCGGGCAGCCCGCCCGGCCACGCATTCCCGCCAGCGCGGTCGACGGCGTCACCTTCAAGCGCTGCAGCGCAGTCAGCGCCAGCTCTGCGGCCCCACGATCGTTGCAGACCAGCCCCATGTCGCAACCAGCGCCCAGAGCGGATTCGATCCGCTGCGCCGCGTCGCCTGCGACATGCGCTCCGGCCATCGAGAGATCGTCGCTGAAGATCACGCCTTTGAAGCCCAGCTCGTTGCGCAGGATGTCCTGCAACCAGCGCCGGGAAAAACCGGCGGGCTGCTCGTCGACCTGAGGATAGATGACATGCGCCGGCATGATCGCATCGAGCGTGCCACTCAGCGCCATAAAGGGAATCAGATCACAGCGGCGCAGCTCGTCGAGGCTGCGCTCATCCACCGGTATCGCGACATGCGAATCGGCCTCAGCCCAGCCGTGCCCGGGGAAGTGCTTGCCAGTGGCGGCCATGCCGGCGGCATGCATGCCGCGAATAAAGGCGTCGATCAGCGTCACCGCGACCTGCGGGTCACCCTCGAAGGCGCGTGCGCCTACCACCGCGCTGCGCTGATGATCCAGATCGAGAACCGGCGCGAAGCTGAAATCCAGGCCCACCGCAAGCACCTCGCTGGCCATGACCCAGCCACAGGCTTCGGCCAGCCTGGGAGCGTCGGTGCAACGCGCCAGTTCGCGCATTGCCGGAAGCCGCACGAAACCCTGGCGCAGCCGCTGCACGCGGCCGCCTTCCTGATCCACCGCCAGCAGCAGATCGGGGCGCACGGCGCGGATCGCACGGCACAGTTCCTCCACCTGTCGCGGAGACTCGATATTGCGAGCGAACAGAATGAGCCCACCCACTTCGGGTTGGCGCAGCAGGTGCCGATCCTCGGCAGTCAGCCAGGTACCGGCGATGTCCAGCATCAATGAACCGTGCATACAGACGCAGATCCTTATTCGAGTTCAGCGGCAGCCCAGCTCGGGCAAGGTGCCTCGGTGATGCGCACCTGACAGTGAGGCGGCACCCTGGGGAAAAGTTGCAGCAGATCGGCATTGCGCATACGCACGCAACCGTGGGAAAGCGGCACACTCATAGGTTCGCAATCGGGCGTGCCGTGGATGTAGATGTAGCGGCGGAAGGTGTCGACCTGCCCCATCCGGTTGACGCCCGGCTCGCAACCGCTGAGCCAGAGGATGCGGGTCAGGATCCAGTCGCGCCCGGGAAACACCGCATGCAGCTCGGGTGTCCAGATTTCACCGGTCCAGCGCCGCCCGCGCAACACCGCCCCCTCGGGCAGGCCATCACCGATGCGCGCACGCACCTGATGCACGCCGCGCGGTGTACAGCCGGAACCATTCTGTTCGCCGACACCGTTACGAGCGGTGGACACCGGAAAGCGCAGACGCAGCTGCCCGCCGGCAAAGCCGTAAAGCTGCTGGTCAGCGACGGAGATATGCAGAAGATCGAGAAAGGCCATGGGCGGCTAGCTTAGCCGATCACCCGGCAGGCTTGTAGCTCAAGCCTTCGCCGGGATGGCCACGGCGTTGCGCCGCGCGATCGGTTGCGCCGCCGCCAGGGTATTGTCATCGATACCGCTGTCGGCACGCATGCCGGCTGCCAGGAACGGCACCATCATGCGCATCACCTGCTCGATGGAAGTCCGAACGCCGAAATCGTTCTCGGAGATCGCACGCAGCGCCTTGATACCGGACATGCTGAATGCCGCAGCCCCGAGCATGAAGTGCACGCGCCAGAACAGCTCGATGGGCGGAATGGCCGGCGCGGCGTCGTGAACCTTGAGCATGTAACGACGGAACACCTTGCCGTACATGTCTTCCAGGTAACGCCGCAGGTGGCCCTGGCTCTGACTGAAGGACAAGCCCAGCAGGCGCATGAAGATCGACAGGTCGTCGCCGCTGCGCGGTTTGACCGCCAATGCCTGCTCCACGAGGATTTCCAGGAGCTCCTCGAGCGTGTCCTTCTTGTCGGTGAGCGCCTCGCGGCGATCCAGCTCACGCTCCAGGCTGGCACAGAACGGCCCGAGGAAACGCGAGAACACCGCCTGGATGAGCGCCTTCTTCGAACCGAAATGATAGTTGACCGCCGCGAGGTTGACCCCAGCCTTGCTGGTGATCAGGCGAAGCGAGGTCTCGGCGAAGCCTTTTTCCGCGAACAGCTGTTCCGCTGCATCAAGAATGCGCTCAACTGTTTCCGACTGCGCCATGCCCCCTCCGAAAGACAAACAACTGTTTGAAACTTACGTTTCACCGACCGGCAAGTCAACCACGAAACGCCGCGTGGCACTAGCGTCATTGTCGCAGACGCACTGCCCAGCCCGCCGGCTGACCAGACATGAAACATTCATTGCCAAGGCCGGATCACTGTATATAATCCCAGTCACTGTATAAAAGAATAGAGACCGACATGATCAAGCTGACGCCTCGCCAGACGGAAATCCTCGCCTTCATCAAGCGCTGTCTGGAAGACAACGGTTATCCGCCAACCCGCGCGGAGATCGCTCAGGAGCTCGGCTTCAAATCGCCCAATGCCGCGGAGGAGCACCTCAAGGCGCTCGCCCGCAAAGGCGCCATCGAGATGACGCCCGGCGCCTCCCGCGGGATACGTATTCCCGACTTCGAGCCCGCACCTGCCGAAACCGGCTTGCCCATCATCGGCCGCGTCGCTGCTGGCGCACCGATACTGGCCCAGCAGCATGTCGAGGAATCCTGCCAGATCAGCCCCGCCTTTTTCCATCCGCGCGCCGATTATCTACTGCGTGTTCGTGGCATGAGCATGAAGGACATCGGCATTTTCGATGGCGACCTGCTGGCGGTGCACACCACCCGTGAAGCACGCAATGGCCAGATCGTGGTCGCGCGGGTCGGCGACGAGGTTACCGTCAAGCGCTTCAAGCGCGACGGCAAGAAAGTCTGGCTGCTGGCGGAAAACCCGGAATTCGCCCCCATCGAGGTCGATCTCGAACATCAGGAATTGGTTATCGAAGGCTTGAGTGTCGGCGTCATACGCCGCTGAGGAGAAGGTTATGCAGTACCAGACCAGCACTTCCCGGCCCCAACTATCGCTGTTCGACGGTGTCATCGCACAAAGCCTGGCACCGTTCGGCAGTCTTGCACCGCGCAGCAAACCCGAGCAGGAGAAAAAGGATCACCTGAGCGAGTTGAGCCTCAGCGGCAGCAGTCAGCACTGTCATCTGCTGCTCACGCCGATCCTGCGCGAACTCGGCGACGCGACGGACAGCCGCTGGCTGACACTGATCGCGCCGCCCGCCTTCCTTTCACAGAGCTTCCTGCGCAAGTGCGGCCTGAACCGCGAGCGCATCATCCTGCTGCAACCACGCAACGCGGAAGGCGCGCTGGAACTCGCGTGCAAGGCGCTGGCGTCCGGCTGCAGCCATACCGTCATCAGCTGGCTCGGCCAGATCGACGACGCGACACGCAGCAAGCTGCGCAACGCCGCCAGCCTGGGCGGGGCGCAGAGCCTGAATATTCGTCTGGGTTGTTGAGTGGCGGCGAGCACAAGGACGTGCTGCCTGTTGTGAAGTGAAGGCCGAGCCCCGGAGCAGCTGCGCTCAGTGCAGAACGCGCGGCTCGTCTGCATCGTGGTCGAAATCGCCTTCTGTCATCCGACCCGCCATCTGAACGCCAACATTGAACATCGCCTTGGCAATCTCCACATGCTGCCCCTGCAGGAAGAGCTTGGCGTCGTCGGAAAAGTCGAGCGTGACCAACACCTCTTCGTCCTCGGCACGACGAAGCACGATGCGCCCGTCTGGTAGCTCGACGATTTCCAGAAAAGATGTAGGCATGGATCAGCTCCGCGTGAAAGGCCGCCATTGTAGCAGCCGGTCGCCGTCGCGGCAGCCTTTGGCGCTTCAGGCCACCAGTCCGGCGCGTTGCGGGGCGCACACCTCGTGCGTTGCGCCCCGAAAATGACGTGCCCAAGGCGGATCGGCAACGTAGCATGCGCTGAAAAAAGCGCGCGCATCTCTGCGCCGGGACAAGGAATCGTGCATGACCACCCGCACCTTGCTGCTCACCGCTCTGGCCATGCTGGCGTTCGCCGGCAACTCGATCCTCTGCCGGATCGCGCTGCGGGACACCGCCATCGATCCAGCCAGCTTCACCGGCCTGCGGATAGTCGCCGGAGCGCTCACTCTATGGCTGCTGTTGCGCGTCGACAGGGCCGACCAGCCCCTAGGCGGTGACTGGGTCGGTGCCATGGCGCTGTTCGTCTACGCGGCCTGCTTTTCCTTTGCCTATATTGACCTGGACGCCGGCGCCGGCGCACTGCTGCTGTTCGGTGCCGTACAGCTGAGCATGCTTGCCTGGGGCTTGCTGAGAGGCGAGCGTTTCAGCGCCGGGCAGCTCGCCGGCCTGCTGCTGGCGGTCAGTGGATTGGTGATCCTGCTGCTCCCGGGGAGCAGCACCCCGCCCTTGGATGGCGCTTTGCTGATGATCCTGTCCGGCATCGCCTGGGGCGTCTATTCGCTCCGTGGACGAGGTGCAGCCACACCGCTTGCAGCCACTGCGGGTAATTTTCTACGGGCGGTTCCATTGGCGGCAGTGCTCTGCCTGCTTTCGCTGGGCCAGCAGACGTGGGATTGGCCTGGCGTGGCCTACGCGCTGCTTTCCGGGGCGCTGACGTCCGGGGTCGGCTATGCCATCTGGTACGCCGCCCTGCCCGGTCTGGCGGCGATCCAGGCCGCCAGCGTGCAACTCAGCGTTCCGCTACTGGCGGCCATTGCCGGTGCCGTGCTGCTGGGCGAAGCGGTGACCACAACGCTACTGTTGGCCGGCACCGCGATTCTGGGCGGCATCGCCCTGGTCCTGCGCATCAGGCATCGCCATTAGCCCGGCGTCGCCGGTCACCACTCGGTGAGCGACTCGCGAAAGCGCAGCGCCAGCCCCTTGAGGTTCTGCCGCCAGGCTTCCAGCTCGGCGCGGGTCAGCGGCGGAGTCTCGTCCTCGACGGTGACCGCCTCGATCAATGGCTGCCGCGGATCGGTCTTGGCCTTGGCCGGGGCGCGAGGCGGCTGGAACAGCTGACGATAGGCGGCCAGCAACTGCCCGAGCCAGGTACTCGGCTGTTCCGACAGTTCCAGCAGCTCGGCGAGCTCCGGACTCGGCGCGGCCTCTAGAACGCTGCGCGTCAGGAACGCCTCCACCACCGGCGCATCGGCGCCCGGCGAGCGATAGTAGCCGGCGATCTCGTGGCAAAGGCCGAGCAACGCGCCGTACAGGTGAAACAGACACGCCTCGCGCTCGGCCTGGATAAGCCCCTGAGAGTTCATCGAGGCAGCCTCTTCGGCCTTGCGCCAGCTTTCCAGCGAGAGGCCTGCAAAGAAGATCTTCTGGTTGGTACGGGTGTAGAGCTCGTGAGCCATGGCATGCTCTCCGGAAGAGAATGTGCAGAGAATGGACCTTCGACGAACGCCGCACCAGAGCGAACGACGAACAGACGGCGTGGGCGTGAGGCAATCAACCCGACCGACTCGCCTGGCGAGTCGGTCGAGCCAGGATCAGCGCTTGTCTTCGACCTGCCACTTGCCGCCGTCGTAGAACGCCTTCCAGCCGGTGGGCTTGCCATCCACTTCGCTCTGCACGTACTGCTCCTTGGTCTTGCGGCTGAAGCGGATCACCGCCGGGCGGCCGTCCGGATCCTGCTGCGGTGCCTGGAGCAGGAAGTGGTACTTGGGATCGATCTCGTCCTTGTGGGGGATCAGCTCTCGCACCAGCGGCGCGCGGGTCTCGCGATTCTTCGGGAACTGGCTGGCAGCCAGGAACAACCCGGAAGCGCCATCGCGCAGTACGTAGGTGTCGTCGACCTTCTCGCACTTGAGCTCCGGCATCTTTACCGCATCCATCTTCGGCGGCGCCGGCTCGCCATTCTTCAGCAGCTTGCGGGTGTTCTTGCATTCGGCGTTGGTGCAGCCGAAGAACTTGCCGAAACGACCGGTCTTGAGCTGCATCTCGCTGCCGCACTTGTCGCATTCCAGGCTTGGCCCCTCGTACCCCTTAATACGGTACTGACCTTCCTCGATCTCGTAGCCGGAGCAGTCCGGGTTGTTGCCGCAGATGTGCAGCTTGTGCGTCTCGTCGAGCAGGTAGGCATCCATCGCGGTGCTGCAGATCGGGCAGCGATGCTTGCCCAGCAGCACGCGGGATTCGGACTCACCCTCGTCATCCGCGGCGATCTCGTCACCGGGAATGAGGTTCACCGTGGACTTGCAGCGCTCCTTCGGCGGCAGGCTGTAGCCGGAACAACCGAGGAACACGCCGGTGGACGCGGTGCGGATCATCATCGGCCGGCCGCAGACCTTGCACGGGATGTCCGTCAGGGTCGGCTGGTTGGCACGCATGCCATTCTCGCTGGACTCGGCGACCTCGAGCTTCTTGCGGAAATCACCGTAGAACTCGTCCAGCACATGCTTCCAGTCGCGCTCGCCCTGGGCGACGTCGTCCAGATGCTCTTCCATGCCAGCGGTGAAGCCATAGTCCATCAGGTTGTTGAAGCTCTCGGAGAGGCGTTCGGTGACGATGTCGCCCATCTTTTCCGAGTAGAAACGGCGATTGTGCAGCGAGACGTAGCCCCGATCCTGGATGGTGGAAATGATCGCCGCATAGGTGGATGGCCGGCCGATGCCGCGCTTCTCCATCTCCTTGACCAGGCTGGCTTCGGAATAGCGGGCCGGCGGCTTGGTGAAGTGCTGGCTCGGGTCGAGCTTGAGCAGCTTCATGGCGTCGCCCTTGCTCATTTCCGGCAGCACGTCGTCCTCGCCAGCCTTGCTCTGCTGCGGCATGACCTTGGTGTAGCCGTCGAACTTGAGGATGCGCCCCTTGGCACGCAGCTCGAAGTCACCGGCCTCGACCGTCACGCTGGTGGACAGGTACTGCGCCGGCGGCATCTGGCAGGCGACGAACTGGCGCCAGATCAGCTCGTACAGGCGCTCGGCATCGCGCTCCATGCCGGACAGCTGGTTCGGCCTCAGGTTGACATCGGACGGGCGAATCGCCTCGTGCGCTTCCTGGGCGCCCTCCTTGCTCGAATACAGGTTCGGCTTTTCGGGCAGGTACTTGTCACCGAACTCGCCTTCGATGAAACCGCGCACCATGCTGATGGCGTCGGCCGACAGGTTGGTCGAGTCGGTACGCATGTAGGTGATGTAACCGGCTTCGTACAAGCGCTGGGCCATCATCATTGTCTTCTTCACGCCGAAGCCGAGGCGATTGCTCGCCGCCTGCTGCAGGGTCGAGGTGATGAAGGGCGCCGAAGGCTTGCTGCTGGTCGGCTTGTCCTCGCGCTTGGTCACGCTGTAGCTGGCGCCCTTGAGCTTCTCCAGCGCAGCATTGGCCTGCGCCTCGTTCAGCGGCTTGAACGCCTCGCCCTTCTCGCGGGCGACTTCGAAGCGCACCTTGGCCTGCTGGGCAGTCGCCAGGTCGGCATGAACTTCCCAGTATTCTTCCGGGACGAAGGCGCGGATCTCGCGCTCGCGCTCGACCACCAGTTTCACCGCCACCGACTGCACGCGACCGGCAGACAGGCCGCGGGCGATCTTCGCCCAGAGCAGCGGCGAAACCATGTAGCCAACCACCCGATCGAGGAAGCGCCGCGCCTGCTGGGCGTTGACGCGATTCAGATCGAGCTCGCCCGGCTGGGAAAAGGCCTCCTGGATCGCCTTCTTGGTGATCTCGTTAAACACCACGCGCTTGTAACGGCTGTCATCGCCACCGATGGACTCGCGCAGGTGCCAGGCGATGGCCTCCCCTTCTCTATCCAAGTCGGTCGCGAGATAGATGGTGTCGGCTTCCTTGGCCAGGCGGCGCAGCTCCTCGATGACCTTTTCCTTGCCGGGCAGGATCTCGTACTTGGCCTTCCAGCCATGTTCCGGATCGACGCCCATGCGCGCGATCAGTTGACGCTTGGCCTTCTCCTTGGGCGACAGCGCAGGCGCTTCGGCCGCCGCAGCCTTGCCGCGCTTGACCGGCTCCTTGTTGGCCGAGCCGCTGGTGGGAAGGTCGCGGATGTGGCCGATACTCGACTTCACCACGTACTGGTTGCCCAAATACTTGTTGATTGTCTTGGCCTTGGCCGGTGATTCCACGATGACCAGCGATTTACCCATGGAGAGGAGAGTTCCTGAATCTAGAGGTGAACAGAGGCGGCGCCTCCGGCAGTTTGAATACCCGTGCCGTCGGTAATCGGCAAGGCATCAGCGAACGTTCGTGCGCGTTTTGCGAACGGGGCGGCTCTGCAGGATATTCCTGCTCGGCTCGGCCTGGCGCGGACCAGAGCGACGATTCGAGGCCATGAACCGGACGCCGGGGTTAGCGCTCTGTCTAAAAAGCACCGCTATATATAGTGGCGATGGAGCTGAGGTCAAGCGCGGCACTGGTAGCCCTGTGCCAGCTCAATCCCGAAAAACGCTGGGCTCGGCTTCGATCAGCGCGAACCTCGGCACCGTTTCACCGTTGACCTCGACCGTCTCGGTAAACATCGACAGTGGCCGCACCCAGAGTCCGCGCTCGCCATACAGCGCCTGGTAGAACACCACCAGCTCCTCCGTCTCGGAGTGCCTGGCCACGGCGAATACGCGATATTCCGGCCCCTTGTAATGGCGATAACGCCCCGGCTCCAACTGCATGCCTACCTCCACGCAACGACAAAAAAGAAAAACCGGGGCACCAGGCCCCGGCTTCCATGCACCGGCTGACAACATTCTTTCCGCAAACCTGCAGAAATGGTTGTCAGCCTAGCGCAGTCATCTGCATCTGTCTGTCAGAGGCGCTCGAAGACCGTGCTGATCCCCTGGCCCAGACCGATACACATGGTAGCGACACCCAGCGTACCGTTGTTCTGCTTCATCACGTTCAGCAGGGTGCCGGAGATGCGCGCACCGGAGCAGCCGAACGGGTGACCCAGGGCGATGGCACCGCCGTGCAGGTTGACCTTCTCTTCCATCTTGTCGAGCAGCTTGAGGTCCTTGAGCACCGGCAGGGCCTGTGCGGCGAAGGCTTCGTTCAGCTCGACGTGGCTGATGTCGTCCATGGTCAGACCGGCACGCTTGAGGGCCTTCTGGGTCGACGGAACCGGGCCGTAACCCATGATCGCCGGATCCACGCCCGCCAGCGCCATGGCACGAACCACGGCCATCGGCTGCAGGCCGAGGTCCTTGGCGCGTTGGGCCGACATGACGATCATGCAGGACGCACCGTCGGTGATCTGCGAGGAGGTACCGGCGGTCACGGTACCGCCCTTCGGGTTGAACGCCGGCTTGAGCTCGGCCAGACCCTCAAGGGTGGTTTCCGGGCGAATGGTCTCGTCGTAGTCGAAGACCTTGAGGAAGCCGTTCTCGTCGTGACCTTCCATCGGGATGATCTCGTCCTTGAACTTGCCTTCCTGAGTCGCTTTCCATGCCAGCTGGTGCGAGCGGTAGCCGAACTGGTCCTGGGCTTCACGGGTGATGCCGTGCATCTTGCCGAGCATCTCGGCGGTCAGCCCCATCATGCCCGACGCCTTGGCCGCGTGCAGCGACAGCTGCGGGTTCGGGTCGACGCCGTGCATCATGCTGACGTGGCCCATGTGCTCCACGCCACCGATGACGAACACGTCGCCATTGTTGGTCTGGATAGCCTGCACGGCGGTGTGCAGCGCGCTCATGGACGAACCGCACAGACGGCTCACGGTCTGGCCGGCGCTGGTGTGCGGAATGCGGGTCAGCAGCGACGCCATGCGGGCGATGTTCCAGCCCTGCTCGAGGGTCTGGTTCACGCAGCCCCAGATCACGTCCTCGACCTCGGCCGGGTCGATCTTCGGATTGCGCGCCAGCAGGCCGTCGATCAGCTGTGCGGACATGGTCTCGGCGCGGGTGTTACGGTGCATGCCGCCCTTGGAGCGCCCCATCGGGGTGCGACCGAAGTCGACGATGACTGCATCTCTTGGATTCAGGCTCATGAATTCTCTCTCCCTCGATTAACCGTAGAAGCGCTGGCCGTTGGCAGCCATCTCGCGCAGCTTCGCGGTCGGGTGGTACAGCGGGCCCAGGTCGGCGTACTTGTCGGCCATCGCGACGAACTCGGCGACGCCGATCGAATCGATGTAGCGCAGCGCACCACCACGGAAGGGTGGGAAGCCAATGCCATAGATCAGGCCCATGTCGGCTTCGGCAGCGGTCTCGACGATGCCGTCTTCCAGGCAGCGCACGGTTTCCAGGCACAGCGGGATCATCATGTAGTTGATGATGTCCTCGTCGGACAGCTCGCGCGTCTCGGCGACGATCGGCTTGAGCAGCTCGTAGGCCTGCGGGTCGACGACCTTCTTCGGCTTGCCCTTCTTGTCCATCTCGTAGGCATAGAAGCCCTTGCCGTTCTTCTGACCGAGGCGGTTGGCGTCGTACATGACGTCGACGGCGGTGCGGGTATCGTCCTTCATGCGATCCGGGAAGCCTTCGGCCATCACGTCACGGCCGTGGTGGCCGGTGTCCATGCCGACGACGTCCATCAGGTAGGCCGGGCCCATGGGCCAACCGAACTTCTCCATCACCTTGTCGGCACGAACGAAGTCGACACCGTGGGCGATGGCGCGAGCGAAGCCGCCGAAGTACGGGAACAGCACGCGGTTGACGAGGAAGCCCGGGCAGTCGTTGACCACGACCGGACTCTTGCCCATTTTCTTGGCGTAGGCGACGGTGGTGGCGATGGCGGTTTCGCTGGTCTTCTCGCCGCGGATCACCTCAACCAGCGGCATCATGTGCACCGGGTTGAAGAAGTGCATGCCGCAGAAGTTTTCCGGACGCTTGAGCGCCTGGGCCAGGTAGCTGATGGAGATGGTGGAGGTGTTGGAGGCGATGATCGCGTCCTCGCGTACGTGCCCTTCCACCTCGGCCAGCACGGCGTGCTTGACCTTCGGGTTCTCGACCACGGCTTCGACGACGATGTCGACGGTGCCGAAATCGCCATAGGACATGGTCGGGCGGATCGCGTTGAGCGCCTGCGCCATCTTGTCAGCGGTCAGACGGCCTTTCTCGACACGCTTGCCGAGCAGCTTGGAGGCTTCGTCCAGGCCCATCTGGATACCCTCTTCGCGGATATCCTTCATCAGGATCGGCGTGCCCTTGACGGCCGACTGGTAGGCGATGCCGCCACCCATGATGCCGGCGCCGAGTACGGCAGCCAGTTTCACGTCGCGGGCCTGCTTGTCGTAGGCCTTGGCCTTCTTCTTCAGTTCCTGATCGCTGAGGAACAGGCCGACCAGGCTTTCGGCAACCGAGGTCTTGGCCAGCTTGACGAAGCCAGCAGCCTCGACTTCTAGCGCCTTGTCACGGCCGAAGTTGGCGGCTTTCTGAATGGTCTTGATGGCTTCGACCGGGGCCGGGTAGTTCGGGCCGGCCTGGCCAGCCACGAAGGCCTTGCTGGTTTCGAAGGCCATCATCTGCTCGATGGCGTTGAGCTTGAGCTTGTCCAGCTTCGGCTGACGCTTGGCCTTGTAGTCCAGCTCGCCGGAGATGGCGCGCTTGACCAGGTCCAGGGCAGCTTCCTGCAGTTTCTCCGGAGCGACGACGGCATCGACCGCGTGCACCTTGAGGGCGTCTTCGGCACGGTTTTCCTTGCCGGAGGCGATCCACTCGACGGCGTTGTCCACACCGATCAGGCGCGGCAGACGCACAGTACCGCCGAAGCCCGGGTAGATGCCCAGCTTGACTTCCGGCAGGCCGACCTTGGCGGTGGTGGACATGACGCGATAGTCGGCAGCCATGCACATCTCGAAACCGCCACCCAGGGCGATGCCGTTGATGGCGACCACGGTGGGTACGCCCAGGTCTTCGAAATCGCTGAAGATCTTGTTCGCTTCGAGGTTGCCGGCAACCAGCTCTTCATCGGGCAACTTGAAGTTGTCGACGAACTCGGTGATGTCGGCACCGACGATGAACACATCCTTGCCGCTGGTGACGATCACGCCCTTGACCGAAGCGTCGGCCTTGATGGCATCGACAGCCTGGCGCAGATCGTTGAGAGTGAGGCGATTGAATTTATTGACGGACTCACCCTTGAGGTCGAAATTCAATTCGACGATGCCGCTCTCAAGAGCCTTAACCGTGATGGCTTTACCTTCGTAAATCATCAACTGATCTCCAGGTATGGAAGCTGAACGTTACGTGTCTCACGTCTTCGGCCCTGACTCGACCGCGCCTCACGGCGAACGACCCCCACCGACACGATAATCCGGGTGACCGGCATCTGCTCTGGCAAACGCTCGATTCATACGCCCGTTTGATTTGGGTCGGCACACCTTCGGGGAAAAGCGCAGCATTGTCAATCGGCTGCTTTGCCTAACCGAAAGTGACCTGCAAGCGGACATTTCGCGACTACCCGGTCATCATCGACAGCGCCGATCCGCCTGCATTCACCCTATCCATGGCCGCGTTGCTCGGCGGTCGGCCCGGCTGAAACCGGGCCGTACCAACCGGGTCAATCCTAGACGCAGTCGAGCAGGTACACTGCCGCATTTCGTTGCACGCCATGTGCGGCCAACGCACCACCGAATCCGGAGTACTGCATGTCCCAAGCCCCCATCGCCCGCGCCGACACCGGCACCGACCCTTACCGCTGGCTGGAGAATCGCGACGCCGAGGACGTGCTGGCCTATCTCAAGGCGGAGAATGCCTATCTCGAGGAGCAGCTCGCCGATCAGGCCGAACTGCGTGAAGCCCTGTTTCAGGAGATCAAGAGCCGCATCCGCGAAACCGATCTGTCACTGCCCTCCCCCTGGGGTCTATGGCTGTACTACCAGCGCACCACCGCAGGCGACGAGTATCCCCGGCACTACCGCTGCCCGCGCCCCCTGGATGGTTCGCTGACCGTCGATGAAAGCGCCGAACAGCTGCTGCTCGACCCCAACGAGCTGGCCGGCGGCGGCTTTCTTTCGCTGGGTGCCTTCAGCGTCAGCCAGGACCACAGCAAGCTCGCCTACAGCCTCGACCGCGAGGGCGACGAGATCTACCGGCTGTACGTCAAGGACCTGGCCAGCGGTGCGGTCACCGAGCTGCCGTTCGATAACTGCGACGGCAGCATGACCTGGGCCAACGACAGCCAGACCCTGTTCTACGGCGAGCTGGACGAGACCCACCGCCCGCACAAGATTTACCGCCACCGCCTTGGCGATACGGACAGCAGCGAGGTTTATCACGACCCGGACGGGCGCTTCTTCGTGCATTGCTACCGCGCCAGCTCCGACCGCCAGCTGGTCATCCTTTCCCACAGCAAGACCACCAGCGAAGCCTGGGTGTTGTCGGCGGACCAGCCGGAGGGCAGCTGGACCTGCCTGGCGCCGCGCCAGGAGGATCACGAGTACTTCCCCGATCATGGCCTGTACGAAGGCCAGTGGCGCTGGCTGATCCGCAGCAACCAGGCGGGCATCAACTTCGCCCTTTATCACGCCAGCGAGGCCGAGCCAGGCCGCGAGCACTGGCAGGAGCTGGTCCCGCATGATGACGCGGTGATGCTCGAGGATGTCAGCCTGAACGCCGAGGCGATCACCCTGACCCTGCGCGAAAGCGGCCTGCCGGTGATCGAGGTACGACCGCAGGGCGTCCAACCCTATCGCCTGCAATTGCCCGATGCGGCCTACAGCCTGCACGTGCAGAACTCGCTGGAATTCACCAGCACGGTGATCCGCCTGCGCTACGAGGCGCTGAATCGCCCGGCGCAGATCCGCCAGCTGACCCTGGCCGACGGCACGCAGGAGGTGCTCAAGGAAACCCCGGTGGAAGGCCCCTTCGATGCGGACGCCTATGAAAGTCGGCGCATCTGGGCCACCGCCCAGGACGGTACGCAGGTTCCCATCAGCCTGGTCGGCCGCCGCGACAGCTTCGGCAAGCCCGCACCGCTCTACCTCTACGGTTACGGCGCCTACGGCCATAGCCTGGACCCCTGGTTCTCCCACGCGCGGCTGTCGCTGCTCGACCGCGGCTTCATCTTCGCCATCGCCCATGTGCGTGGCGGCGGCGATCTCGGCGAGGCCTGGTACCGCGCCGGCAAGCTGGAGCACAAGCCGAACACCTTCAACGACTTCATCGCCTGTGCCGAGCAGCTGTTGGCCGACGGTTACACCACATCGCCACGCCTGGCCATCAGCGGCGGCAGTGCCGGCGGCCTGCTGATCGGTGCCGTGCTCAACCTGCGCCCGGAACTGTTCGGTGCGGCGATCGCCGAGGTGCCCTTCGTCGACGTGCTCAATACCATGCTCAATGCCGACCTGCCGCTGACGGTGACCGAGTACGACGAATGGGGCGACCCGAACCAGCCCGAGGTGCACGAACGCATCCGCGCCTATGCGCCCTATGAGAACGTCCGGGCCCAGGCCTATCCGCCACTGCTTGCCGTGGCCGGCTACAACGACAGCCGCGTGCAGTACTGGGAGGCCGCCAAGTGGGTCGCCAAGCTGCGTGCCACCCGCACCGACGACAACCTGCTGCTGCTCAAGACCGAGTTCGGCGCAGGTCACGGTGGCATGAGCGGACGCTACCAGGCGCTCAAGGACGTGGCGCTGGAGTACGCCTTTGTGCTCAAGGTGTTCGGCATGGCCTGATCGGACCATGCCTGCCGACCTGCGGTGGCGAACAGGCGGCTCCGGCAAGAGTCATTCATTGAGAATGTCTTCGTCGGAGCCCCCCCATGAACAACTCTTCCAAGCACCTCGAACAGAACGTCCACGGCTGGGAGCGCGCCATGTCCCTGGCCGGCGGCCTGTACTTCCTCGCCAAGGGTCTGCGCCGTGGTGGCCTCGGCGGCCTGCTGCAACTGGGCATCGGCGGGATGGCCGTTGCCCGGGGCGTGACCGGCCACTGCGAGGCCAAGCGCGTGTTCAATGAAGTCAGCGAACAGGCGGGCATGGCCGAAGGGCGCTCGCACCATATGCCGTTCGAGCGTTATGACTCGAACAAGGAGCAACTGCAGGCCAACGCCGCAGCTGCTACCAACGGCACCACGGTCACCGGCAACGACGATCTGAAAAGCCCGCCCGCCGGCGTCTGAACATCGCCCTGCGCGCCTGTGGCAAGCGGACTTGTCCGCGAACGAAGCTGCCAGGCGACCATGAGCCCGGCGAGTCGACCGCTCGCCGGACGCCCGCGAGTTCAGCGCTGCTTCACCGCCTCATGGGCAGCGATCAACTGGTCGACGACGCCAGGGTCGGCCAGCGTCGAGGTATCGCCCAGAGTGTCGTAGTCGTCCGTGGCGATCTTGCGCAGCAGGCGGCGCATGATCTTGCCGGACCGTGTCTTCGGCAGCCCCGGCGCCCATTGAATGGTATCCGGCACCGCGATCGGGCCGATCTCGTGCCGGACCCACTGCTGCAGCTCCTGGCGCAGCGTGTCGCTGGGCTCGGTACCAGCAACCAGAGTCACGTAAACATAGATGGCCTGGCCCTTGAGCGGATGCGGCACGCCAACGGCCGCGGCTTCGGCCACCTTGGCGTGCGCCACCAGGGCGCTCTCGATTTCGGCGGTGCCCATGCGGTGTCCGGAGACGTTGAGCACATCGTCGACGCGCCCGGTGATCCAGTAGTAACCGTCCTCGTCGCGGCGGGCGCCGTCGCCGGTGAAGTACATGCCGCGGAAGGTCTTGAAGTAGGTATCGACGAAACGGTCGTGGTCACCGTAAATGGTGCGCATCTGCCCTGGCCAGGAGTCGAGAATCACCAGATTGCCCTCCGCCGGGCCTTCCAGCAGGTTGCCGAGATTGTCCACCAGCCCCGGCACTACGCCGAACAGCGGCCGCGTCGCCGAGCCGGGCTTGAGCGCCGTGGCACCGGGTAGCGGGCTGATGAGGATGCCGCCGGTCTCGGTCTGCCACCAGGTATCGACGATCGGGCAGCGCGACCGACCGACCGTCTCGTAGTACCAGTGCCAGGCTTCCGGATTGATCGGTTCACCCACCGTGCCGAGCAGGCGCAGGCTCGAACCGTCGGCACCCTCCATCGCCGCCGGCCCCTCGGCCATCATCGCGCGGATTGCCGTCGGCGCGGTGTAGAGGATGTTGACCCGGTGCTTGTCGATGATCCTGGCGATGCGGGTGACGTCCGGATAGTTCGGCACGCCTTCGTACATCAGGGTTGTCGCACCGTTGGCCAGTGGGCCGTAGATCAGATAGCTATGACCGGTAATCCAGCCGATGTCGGCGGTGCACCAGTAGATTTCGCCGGGGCGGTAGTCGAAGACCCGCTCGTGGGTCAGCGCGGCGTACAGCAGGTAGCCGCCGCAGGTGTGCAGCACGCCCTTGGGTTTCCCGGTGGAGCCCGAGGTGTAGAGAATGAACAGCGGCTCCTCGGCGCCCATTTCCTTCGGCGCGCAGACCTCGCCAGCCACGCGCATCAGGTCGTCGTAGGAGACGTCCCGGTGCGGGTGCCAGCGAATGTTCGCTCCGGTGCGGCGCACCACGATGATCTTCTGCACGCAACGGGTCTGCGGGTTCGTCAGCGCCTCGTCGACGTTCTCCTTCAGGGCGATGGTCTTGCCGCCACGTATGCCCTGATCGGCAGTGATCACCACCTTCGAGCTGCCATCGATGATGCGCCCGGCCAATGCCTCCGGCGAGAAGCCGCCGAACACCACCGAGTGGATCGCACCGATGCGCGCGCAGGCCAGCATTGCCACTGCGGCCTCGGGAATCATCGGCATGTAGATGGTCACCACGTCACCGCGGTGCACATCCTGGCCACGCAGAGCGTTGGCGAACTTGCAGACCTCCTGGTAGAGCTCGCGGTAGGTGATCTCGCGGTGCTCCGAGGGGTCGTCCCCCTCCCAGATGATCGCCACCTGATCGCCGCGCTCGGCCAGGTGCCGGTCCAGGCAATTGGCCGACACGTTCAGCGTGCCGTCGGCAAACCACTTGATATCGACGTGATGGTCGTCGAAGGAGGTGCGCTTGACCTCGCTGAAGGGCCGAATCCAGTCCAGCCGTGCCGCCTGTTCACGCCAGAATCCTTCAGGGTTGATCACCGACTGCTGATACATGGCCCGATAAGCGGCCTCGTCGGTCAGGGAGTGCTTTGCAGCCTCAGGGGACACGGGATACACGGACGCAGCACACATGGCAGTCACCTCGGGTTATCTGGTTATTTTCCGGTCGCAGCCTTGTCTCGCAGGCGAACCCTCACCACCCGATCGATCCACGCTTCCCGTGCGGATCGCCAACCACGCGCCTGTCAGACGTCTGCTTCAGCCGATGCCGAATACCGCAGCGGCCGCGACTAGCGGCCACTCTCCAAGCATAGACACTGTTTCGCGGCCATTTGCCGAGGGTTGCTGTCTCAATTCGTAACAGCCATCGCCCGGAGCCCCCATGTCAGCACCAAGCAATGCCCTGTTTCGTCAGCTGCAGCGGATCCCCCAGAGCATCGTCTTCTACCCCACCGTGATTCCGGCCGGCTACTTCATGCTGGGCGGTCTCGTCCTGCTCTTCGAAACGACCGACCTGGCTCACGCCTGGCGAAACATGCTGCCGCCCGGCCTGGCAGAGGCGGACAACGCCTGGGAAATCCTCGGCACGCTCATCACCAGCATCATTTCGCTGACCGTGTTCAGCTTTTCCATGGTCATGGTCGTGCTCAACGGGGCCGCCTCGCGACTGTCCCCGCGCGTGCTGCCCGGGCTGATCAGCGATCGGCGCAACCAGCTGATCCTCGGCAACTACCTGGGCTGCATCCTGTTCTTCCTGCTGATGATCGCCTTCATCAACAAGAACGAACCCGATAGCCTGCCTGCGTTCGGCGTGCTGCTCGCCGTACTGATGGGCCTGGGCTGTATGGCCCTGTTCGTCGTATTCATCCGTTTCATCTCGCAGTCCATCCAGGTGGACTGGATCGTCGGCCAGCTCTACCGCAGCGCCTGCCATAACCTGGCGCAGCGTTGCGAGCGCCTGGGGTCGATCACCGCGGCGCAGGATGACCGCGACTGGTACTGCATCGAGGCGGTCACGCCCGGCTATCTGCGCGAGGTCAATGAGCGGCGCCTGCAGGAATTGCTGGGGCCGGACGATCTGCAGGCGGTGCTGCAGGTGGAACCCGGCTTCTTTCTGGTCGAAGGGCATCCGTTGCTCAAGGTCAGCGCCGAACTGGATGCCCGGCGAACCCGACAGGTGCTCGACTGCTTCGATTTCCACGATGAAGAGTTCGCCGGCGCCAACGTTTTCTATGCCATGCGGCAGATGACCGAAATCGCGGTAAAGGCCATCAGCCCGTCGATCAACGACCCGGGCACGGCAATACGCGTGCTCAATCTGCACGGTGTGTTGCTCGGTCGCCTGGGTGGCGTCCCGCCGCTGGACGTCGGCTGCATCGACAATGGCAAGCCCAGGCTGTTCTATCCACAGCTGAGCCCGCAACGACGGCTGACGCTTATCCTCGACCCGATTCGTACCTATGGCAGCAATGACCCGGCGATCGTCATGGCGCTGATGCAGTGCCTGAAGACTGCCTTGCACGGGCAGCCCTCCAGCGACCAGCTGGAGGCCTACGTGGATGAATTGGCGGCACTGCGCGACGCAGCATACGGACCTGCAGAACGACCGTGACCGCCGTGCGGTCAACGATCTGCTGGAGCGCATCAACCGCCTGCATGACGAACTGGCGCCGCTGGCATTACTGCCGATTCCGGCGAAAAGCTGAAGGCAAAAAAAAAAGCGGCCTCAGGGGCCGCTCGGTCAACCATCCGGTTGGAATACACACTTGTCCGATCACGCAGATAGACGCCGCCATTCTGTGCAGCCAGCGCCGTGGCCGAAACTGCACATTGGTCTAACAGACCATTGGCGGGCTTGCTTCAAGGCGCAGAGTTGGCTGCCTGGGCCGCCTCGATGAGCTCCTTGCCGATCTCGCCCTCGAACTTTTTCCAGGCCGGCTGCACCGCCTCGCGCCACTTGGCACGCTGCTCGTCGGTCAGCACCAGGATCTCGCTCTTGCCCGAGTCGATGACGCCCTGCTTGGCCTTCTCGTTCAGCGCCTCGGCCTGGCGGTTCACCTCCACGGTGACCTCATCGATGATCGCTTCCAGCTCGCCGCGCACCTCTGCCGGCAGGCCGTTCCAGAACCTGGTGTTGGTGATCAGCAGGTAGTTGCCGATGCCGTGACCGGACTCGGTGATGTACTTCTGCACCTCGTGGTACTTCTGGCTGTAGATGTTCGACCAGGGATTGTCCTGAGCATTGACCACGCCGGTCTGCAGGCCCTGGTAGATCTCGGCGAAGGCCATCTTGCGCGGCTCCGCCCGCAGGGCGGTGTACTGGGCGGCCTGCAGGTCCGAGGGCTGTACGCGGAATTTCAGCCCGCGGGCGTCGGCCGGCTCGCGCAGCGGCTTGTTGGCGGTGAAGTGGCGCATGCCGTTGAGCCAGTAGGCCAGGCCGGTGATGCCCTTGTCCTCCATGGATTTGAGCATGGCGCGACCCTTGTCCGACTGCTGGAAGCGCTGCGCCGCGGCCATGTCGTCGAACAGGAACATCAGGTCGAACAGCTGCAGCTGCTTGGTGTACTGCTCGAGCTTCGACGGTGCCGGCGCCAGCAGCTGCACCTCGTTCATCAGCAGTGCTTCCATCTCCTTGCCGTCGCCGTACAGCGAGGAGTTGGCGAACACCTGCACTTCCACCTGGCCGGGCAGGCGCTCTTCCACGAGCTTCTTGAACATCAGCGCGCCCTGACCCTTCGGCGTGCTGTCGGCGGTGATATGGGAGAACTTGATCAGGATCGGATCAGCCTGGGCGCCGAGGACGCTAAACAGCGCGGAAGCGGCGAGCAGACGGGTGATGCCACGGGTGAGTCGTGCCATGGAGAGCTCCGTTTTGTAGTTGTGTGAGCCATGCAGCTGGTCCGACTCTACCCCGCTGCCCCCTCGGGCTGAATTGCTAATTGGCTAAGCGCGACTTCGCGTTTGGCGAAGGCCGTGACGCGATCGCGCCGCCGAACGGCTTGGCTCAGGACTGGCCTTCGCGAAGCGTGAGGTGCTCGAGCATCAGCCGGGCAGTCACCGACAGGCTTTCCAGATTGCGCACGCCGAGCTTGAGTTCGCGCCGCGCCCAGACATCGGTCAGCGGCACCATGGCCACGTCCAGCGCCGGCAGGTAGTTGCGCACCACCTGCTCGGGCAGCACGCCGATGCCCATGCCGGTGTGGATCATCCGGCAGATCGCCTCGAAGCTGCGCACCTGGATGCGCAGGCGCAGCGGCGTACCCATCTGCTGTGCCGACTGCTGCAGCAGGGCATGCAGCGAGGCATCCTGCTGCAGGCCAATGAAGTCGAAGCCTGCCGCCTCGCGCAGCGCAATGCATTCGCGGCCGGCCAGCGGATGCTCGCGTGGCGTGACCAGCACCAGCCGATCCTCGCGGTAGGGAAACACCTGCAGGTCCTCGGCCGGCATGTGCCCGGCGAAGATGCCGATATCGGTCAGCCCCTCGCGCAGGGCGCGCAGGGTGTCACTGCTGACGCGCTCCTCCAGGTCGATCTTCACTTCCGGGTGCTGGCGGGCAAAGGCGCTCAGGTCTTCGGGCAGAAACTCGATCACCGCCGAGGTGTTGGCGTGGATGCGCACATGGCCCTTCACGCCCTGGCTGAACTCGCTGAGGTCAGCGTCCAGCTGCTGCAGGTTGTCCAGCAGGTTGCGCGCGTGGTGCAGCAGCGCGTGGCCGGCCGGCGTCAGCTCGACGCCCTTGGGCTGGCGATAGAGCAGGCTGACGCCGAGCTGCCCTTCCAGATCGCTGACGCGCTTGCTCACCGCCGCCAGCGCCAGATGCTCGCGCTCGGCGGCGCGGGTCAGGCTGCGGGTCTCGGCGATGGCGACGAACAGCCGAAGGGTGACGAAATCGATGCGGCGCATAGTGGATTACAGAGTTCGCGGTATACGAAGCATGCGCCGCTATACGCCCACTAATCAAAGCGCCTTTCGTCTTAGCCTTCGTAAAGCGCGAAACCTCGCTTGGCCAACGGCCAATTGTCCGCCGTCCCCGCCTCGGTCATGCTCGGCGCCATGAATCAACCGGCACAGGTGTCGTGATGAGCGAACAGACTGACAAGAACCTGCCGCTGCAGGGCCTCAAGGTGATCGAGATGGGCCAACTGATCGCCGGCCCTTTCGCCAGCAAGCTGCTCGGCGAATTCGGCGCCGATGTGATCAAGATCGAGCCGCCCAGGGTTGGCGACCCGTTGCGCAAGTGGCGCAAGCTCAAGGACGGCACCTCGCTCTGGTGGCATGTGCAGTCGCGCAACAAGCGCTCGGTGACGCTGGATCTCAAGGCCGCGGAAGGCCAGGAAATCGTCCGCCAGCTGGTGGCCGAAGCCGACATCCTGGTGGAGAACTTTCGCCCCGGCACGCTGGAAGAATGGGGCCTGGGCTGGGATGAGCTGTCGAAGCTGAACCCTCGGCTGATCATGCTGCGCATCTCCGGCTACGGACAGACCGGGCCCTATCGCGACCTGCCTGGCTTCGGTGTGATCGGCGAAGCCATGGGCGGTCTGCGCCACCTGTCCGGCTATCCCGGCCAGCCCCCGGTGCGGGTCGGCGTCAGCATCGGCGATTCGCTGTCGTCGCTGTATGGGGTGATCGGTGTATTGCTCGCCCTGCAGGAGCGCAACCGTAGCGGCCAGGGCCAGGAAATCGACGTGGCGCTGTACGAGTCGGTGTTCGCCATGATGGAAAGCCTCGTGCCCGAATACGACGCCTTCGGCTATGTACGCGAGCCGGCTGGCAGTGCCCTGCCCGGCATCACGCCGTCCAATTCCTATTTGTGCAACGACGGCGCCTACGTGCTGATCGCCGGCAATGGCGACAGCATCTACAAGCGCCTGATGACCCTGATGGGCCGCCAGGACCTTGCCGATGATCCGCGCTTTGCCCACAACGACGGCCGCGCCCAGCACGCCGAGCTGATCGATGCCGCCATTGGCGAATGGACCATCCAGCACAGCCGCGACGAGGTGATCGAAGCACTCAAGGGCGCCCGCGTGCCGGCCGGCTATCCCTACACCGCTGCCGATATCGTCAAGGACCCGCACTACCTGGCGCGGCAGATGATCGAGCAGGTGCAGACCTTCGCCGGCCCGCTCAAGGTACCGGGCGTGCTGCCCAAGCTGTCGCGCACGCCAGGGCGCATCGGCGAAGGCGGCCCGCAACTGGGCGAGCACACCGACGATGTGCTGGCCGGCCTCGGCCTCACCGATGAACAACGCCAGGGCCTGCGCGAACGCGGGATCATCTGAACGCCACGCAGGGTGGACAAGGCGAAGCTTGTCCACCAGCCAGCAAGCCACAACGGTGGATGGGCAGAGCATCATCCACCCTACGAAACCCCAGGACTCCCCATGAGCAAACGCCTGTATATCCAGGAAGTCGCCACCCGCGACGGCTTCCAGATCGAAGCGGACTTCGTGCCAACCGAAGCCAAGATCGCCCTGATCGACCGTCTCTCGCAAACCGGGCTGGCGAAGATAGAGGTCACCTCCTTCACCTCGTCCAAGGCCATCCCCAACCTGCGCGACGCCGAGGACGTGATGCGCGGCATCCGCCGTGCGGAGGGCGTCGAGTACACCGTGCTGGTGCCCAACGTGAAGGGCTGCGAGCGCGCGCTGGCCTGCGAGGTGGACGAGATCAACCTGGTGATGTCGGCCAGCGACACCCACGGCCTGGCCAACCTGCGCATGACGCCTGAGCAGTCGCTGGTGCAGTTCCGCGAAATCATCGAAGTCACTCGCGGCAGTGGCGTGTTCATCAACGCCTCGCTATCGACCACCTTCGGCTGCCCCTTCGAGGGCGACGTGCCCGAGCGGCGCATCTATGAGCTGGTGCAACGCCTGCTGGAGATCGGCGTGCAGGGCATCACGCTCTGCGACACCACCGGCATGGCCGACCCGGCGCAGGTCGAGCGCATCTGCCGCGAAGTGCTGAACAGCTGGCCGCAGGCAGTATTCACCGCACACTTCCACAACACCCGCGGCATGGGCCTGGCCAACGCGCTGGCAGCGCTGAACGCCGGCATCGACCGCTTCGACGCCTCGCTCGGCGGACTCGGCGGCTGCCCTTACGCGCCCGGCGCCAGCGGCAATATCTGCACCGAAGATCTCGTGCATATGTTCCAGCGCATGGGCCTGAACACCGGCGTCGATCTCGACCGTCTGCTGCAATGCGCCGCCGACCTGCCCCAACTGGTCGGCCACGACGTACCGGGCGCCGTGCTCAAGGCCGGCAAGGCCGATCGTCGTTATGCGAAGCCGAAGTGGATGCAGGAAGCCGGCGTTTGACCGCATGTGGAGCGCCTGTTGGACGGTGTGGTGGCATGAGCGGTGTTTAAGCCGGAACTGGCACAACGCAAGGCCGCCCCTTACGGCAGGATTGAACAATGAGCTGATGGTTCTTGTTGTGAAGCAATACTGTCGGAACAGGCGAGACCTACAGCAGAACAAGGCCGATAAGACAATGATTATCTCTGTGATCGTTTGAATGCTTGGCCCCTGCTGCACGAACTACAAACTAGCCAGGGTGCAGGCTCATTTCGACCCACCGCAATTCCAGCAAGACATGAAATTATCAGGATTGCTTTCCTTGCAATTTTTACACAACCATTCGACTTCAACGCCTGAATTATTTGATTCTTGTTCATACTGATAGCGCCCAACTAATCTGGCAGCTGTTTCAAATTTTTCAGAGGGCACCCAAAGCTCAGGGCGTATTGGTCTATGAAAAGAAACAATTGAACGAACAGAGCCTTGATATTCATTAATTAATTAACCTTGTGGCAATGCCGCTGCTTTGCAGGTAGCTTGCCATAAGATTTACCTGAACCAGGCTGTCAGCCTCTAATAGCTTTCGCACAATTGAAGCACCTAACGTTTGGTTAAGGGGCGGGCTTTAGCCCGTCCCAGTGAGCGAAGCGAACGATTTGAACCAGTTGTTATAAATATGACTTCTCGATCTCTGTGAGTAGTTCATCGATTTTTATGCCTGAAGCTTTTCCCATTAAGAAGCGACTGGT
Organism: Stutzerimonas stutzeri; assembly: GCF_000219605.1. Classification (NCBI taxonomy): domain Bacteria; kingdom Pseudomonadati; phylum Pseudomonadota; class Gammaproteobacteria; order Pseudomonadales; family Pseudomonadaceae; genus Stutzerimonas; species Stutzerimonas stutzeri. The sequence goes on along the minus strand of NC_015740.1, from coordinate 1,685,363 downwards.
ATAGCGATCTAGTAGCTCTTGATTTGGTGCAACATGTTGCTTAACTTTTGTTCTGTATTCTGAAATTTTCTCAGGCTCCTCTCCTAGCCGAGTCTCCATTATTTCAGTAAGTAAATCCTCTCTTCTTTTTTGCCCGCCAGCGCCTTTGCATTTTTCCTTGATATATCTGGTTAGGGTTCTGAAGAGAAACTCTGCGCTATGAAAATAGTTAAACTCACTCCCGAGCTTTTGGCATGCGTGAGCTAATGAGCCTGAGGAAAACAGCTCGCGATAAAATTCTGGAACTCGGTCTTCAATATGCCCAATTTTTATTTCTTGCTCGGGTGCTATTAGGCACAAAAATGGAGCGACTTTCTCAAAACTAATTGGCAGGATTGCATGAAGGCCATGAAACGCCGTCATTAAAACAACCAGCTCGTTATTAAGCTTGGTGTTTAAAATCCTAAGACTATCAATGACTGATCCCCAGTCAATAAACTCTCCAGTTTTACCAATTTCTAAACCCCGCTCTTGGGATCCGTGCATGTCAAAGTGGATAATTGGCCTAAGCCCCTTATCAATTTCGTAAAATATTTCCTCTAGTAGCTGAAAGTATCCGTCGCCACTATTTATTCGTGCGTGCAAAAAATTAAAGTCGCCTCCATTACTAGAGGTGTCGCTTATGCTCTCAACTAAGCGGCGAGTTATTCCTTCTTCTCCCGGTCTAGAGCTTGTGACTAGATATACAGTGTTGACGTTGAAGGGTATGTTTGGATTCATGTTTATAACGTTTGGTTAAGGGGCGGGCTTTAGCCCGTCCCAGTGAGCGAAGCGACGGTTTGAACCAGTTGTTAGGCATCGGCGCCGCCAACTCTATTTAAAAAAGCTTCACGCATATCTTCAGGCAGATTACTTACAATAGATTTAACCCTTTCTTGAAAGAGCCTCTGAAACTCATTTTGCGCCCACACTCCCGCAACTGTGTGGCAGTGCATGTCGTAATCGTTAACTTCGATGTCGTAAAAAGTGCGAGGGTGAGTAAGTTTGTTGCGAGCTGATTTTGCGGACAAGAAATCTCTAAAATCTTCGCCGTCCGTTGAAAGCCGATAGCTTAAATCCCAGACCTTTGCTGCGAGTTTAAATGTTCTCTTTATATTTTGGTCTAGCGGCAAGAATTTTCCTGGCTCGGCTCCAACAATTAACAGCGATCCCAGAGTTTCTTGCTCCTTTGGGGTGAGTTTTCCAGAATAAACGCCAGCCCTAATGGTTGATCGGATTTCAACCTTTACGCATTCGGCTATTGCTTCAATGTAGGAGAAAATTGCTCGAACAACACAGCGCCGAAGGAACTGGGACTCTCGGTCTACCTCCAGATTTGCGTAGGCCTGATCAATGTCTCCTCGAAGGGCTTGCAGAAGCTCATAGGTACGAATAAAGCCTTCGCCTTTATCGATTCGAGGGGATCCAGGCATAAACTTCTCCGATGCCTAACGTTTGGTTAAGGGGCGGGCTTTAGCCCGTCCCAGTGAGCGAAGCGAACGGTTTGAACCAGTTGTTAGAGGTTGCTACCACTGGCCGAATGCTTTTGCCCTACATCAAATATTGCTGAATCTAGAGCAAATGTTTCGCGCATGCCATCCGAGGTCGTTGATGTCCAAGCGACCTCTCGCTGGATAAGTGACTCGATAGCATTGCCTGATAGACCTAGCTTATTTACTTGGCTCCAAGTGAGAACTGAGCCGCCGGACTGTACAAAGGCTTGCACTACAGATTTCTCGTGTGTACTCAAGCGGGAATAAATTCTCTTTGCTTCTTCTAGCTCTTCACGACTTTGTGCCCGCCTTACTGCGCTTGCATGAAGCCCAGTTGCTATTAGCCGAACTAGCGGGAACGCAATAACTGCTGAAAAGGCGGCAATAACCCAATCCAATGTCAAAAGATAAACCGACAAACCAACGATGCCGGCAACAGATGTTGCGATGCTTCGCCCCGCATCTGTCTCGGCGTATATACGCTCTGCCCATTTCTCCAGTGCTTTCAACTTGCACCTCTAACTATAATTAGACACCAAGTGGTGTATAAGGCGCCGAACGGGTTTGGTGTATAACATTCCGTTCGCCACTCTCTCCGAGCCTCTAGCTCGGGCCTCTCAGCGACGACGGGTGTTTATACACCAGCTCTGGGAAGCGTGAAATTGATGTCATCAAACATTGCCTCGCCTGCGAGCTACCGCACACGCTCCACCATTGCCGTGTCGATAAGGCTTCCAGATTCCATGCCGTGTAGAGCCGCAACAAAAATTGGCAAGCACAAGCGGCAGGCCCCTAGAAAAACCAACCACTGCAGGCCAGAGAAACGGTTAGGTCTCGCCGCCTGCAACATGTAGCAACGGCTCAATCCCCCTGACAGAACTGTAGGATCGCCTCGGCTACTGCCTGTGGCGCCTCGCGCTGAGGGAAGTGGCCGACGCCTGGCAATAGCTGTCGGTGGTATGGGCCGCTGAACAAGGCCTCACGCCCGGCCGAGGTTTCCGGTGCGTTGCAGGTATCGGCCTCGCCGTGCAGCACCAGCGTCGGCACGGCGAGCACCGGGGCCGGTTGCAGCAACGCCTCGTCCGATGCATAGGCAGGATCGCCGTCGACGAAGCCCCAGCGGTGGCGATAGGAATGCAGTACCACGGCGGCCCAGTCCGGGTTGTCGAACGCCTCCAGCGCCTGGACGAAATCCGCCTCGGCGTACCAGCCGGCGGGTGACCAGGTATCCCACAGCAGCCGCGTGAAGGCCGCGCGATCCTCGACTACCGTCTGCTCGCCGCGCGGGGTGGCCATGTACCAGTGGTACCAGTAGTTGCGCGTCTGGCTGAGCGAGATGTGCTGGTTCGGGTCATTGGTGCCGTAGCCCACCGCGAGCATTACCAGCCGTGCGGCGGCGTGATGGCGCAGCCCGCAGGCATTGGCCACCGCCCGCGCGCCCCAGTCATGGCCGACCAGCACCGGCTGGTCGAGGCGCAATGCGTCGATGAAATCCAGCAGGTCGCGCCCCAGCGCGGTGAGCTGACCGCTACGTGGGGTCAGCGCGTCGCGAAAGCGTGTCTGGCCGAAGCCGCGCAGCGTCGGGCAGAGCACGCGATAGCCCGCTGCGGCCAGGCGCTCGGCTACGGGCTCCCAGCCTTCGGGGCAATCCGGCCAGCCGTGCACGAGCACGGCCACCTGCTGGCCGCGGGGGTTCCATTCGAGATAAGCGATATCCAGCACGGGTGTGCTGACCGTGGCGTAACGACTCATGCCGGCGTCTCCTTGCGCGCTTTGGTCGGTCAGCATAAGCCTGGTTTCAGGCATAAAAGAACGGGCCGGTCACATCGGACAGACCCGTTCGTTCTCCGCTTCGTGCCTCTGGAGGCTCAGGAGCGGTTGGCCGCCTGCGCCGCTTTGATCAGCTCGGCACCGATATCACCCTCGAACTTCTTCCACACCGGCTGCATCGCCTCGCGCCATTTGGCGCGCTGCTCGGGGGACAATTCGATGATCTCGGTCTTGCCGGAGGCGACGATGGCCTGGCGCGCCTGCTGGTTGAGGTCGTCGGCCTGACGGTTCACCTCGGCGGTGACCTCTTCCATGATCGTTTCCAGCTCGCCGCGCACGTCTTCCGGCAGGCCGTTCCAGAACTTGGTGTTGGTGATCACCATGTAGTCGATCAGGCCGTGGTCGGAGGCGGTCATGTAAGGCTGGACCTCGTGCACCTTCTGGCTTTCATAGTTCGACCAGGTGTTCTCGGTGCCGTTGACCACGCCGGTCTGCAAACCCTGGTAGACCGCGGCGAAGCTCATCTTGCGGGGGTTGGCGCGCACTGCCTTGAACTGCTCGTCGAGCACGGCCGAGGCTTGCACGCGGAACTTCAGCCCACGGGCATCCTTCGGCTCGCGCAGCGGCTTGTTCGCCGAAAGCTGCTTCATTCCGTTGTGCCTGTAGGCCAGACCGGTGATGTTCTTGTCCTCCATCGCGCGCAGTAGCGCCTTGCCCTGCGGGCCGCTCTGGAAACGATCGGCTGCCGCCAGGTCGTCGAACAGGAACGGCAGGTCATAGATCTGGATGGCCTTGGCGTAATGCTCGAACTTGGCCAGCGAGGGGGCCAGCATGTGCACGTCACCGAGCAGCAGGGCCTCCATTTCCTTGCCGTCGCCGAACAGCGAGGAGTTCGGGTAGACCTCGACCTTCACCTTGCCCGGCAGGCGTTCCTCGGCGAGTTTCTTGAACAGCAGGGCGCCCTGCCCCTTCGGTGTGTTATCCGCCACTACATGGGCGAACTTGATGGTCACGGGGTCGGCGGCATGCACCAACCCGGCGACGGTGAAAGAAAGCGCGCAGGCGAGTGCCTTGAGCTTGTTACTCATCATGGAAGTACCCTCTTGTTGTTGTCGGTTGGTACGTTTCGCGGGCAAGCGTTGCGGTCAGGGCACCGCTTGCCCGGCACGTTGCAGCAGGCGACGGGCACGGCCGATGACGGGGGCGTCGACCATCTGTCCGTCCACCACGAAAACCCCATCGCCGGAAGCTCCGGCGGCGAGGATGCGTTGCGCCCAGTCCAGTTCCGCGGCACTGGGCATCAGGGTTTCGTGCACCACAGCCACCTGGCTCGGGTGGATGCACAGCAGGCCGCCAAAGCCCATGTCACGCGCGTCGGCAGCGGCACGGGCGAGGCCTTCGAGGTTCTTGATGTCGGGAAAGACGCTGTCCAGCGGTGCTGCCAGCCCGGCCAATCGCGACTGCAGCAGCAGCGCATAGCGTGCCTGGTCAAGCATGCGCTCGGCGCCGGCGGTGCCATTGGCCAGGCCGAGATCGAGGCCCAGGTCCAGCGCGCCGAAGGACAGCCGCTCGACACCCTGGGCGTGGGCAATTTCCGCCAGATTGGCCAGCCCGCGGGCACTTTCGACGATTGGCCAGACCGGCTTGCCGCAGCTGGCCGCCAGCGCAACCTGCACCGCGCTTTCGACCTTCGGCAGCAGCACGCCGGTGACACCGGCATGACGGGCACAGAGTGCCAGGTCCGCGGCCTGCTCGGCATGGGTTGGCGCGTTGATGCGCACCAGCAGGCGCGCCGCCGGGTTGGCAGCGAGGAAGGCATCGAGGTTGCCCCTCGCCTCTGCCTTAAGGTTCTCCGCGACCGCATCCTCGAGGTCGACGATGACCGCGTCGGCGCCGCTCGCCAGAGCCTTGGGAATGCGCTCCGGGCGGGTCGCCGGGACGAACAGCGCGCTACGGATGATCGATGAGTTCATGGGCTGGCTCCTGGGCACGCTCATACCGCGCCCTGCTCGTGCAAGCGCTGAATGTCGCCGGGGGCGTAACCCAGCTCGGCCAGCAGGCTGTCGGTGTGCTGGCCCAGCGCGGGGATCGGATCCATGCGCGGGGCGAAGGCGCTGTTGCGTCCCGGCGGCAGCAGCGCAGGCAAGCGACCGGCCGGGCTGTCCACCTCGCTCCAGCGCTGGCGCGCCTCGAGCTGCGGATGCGCCCAGACACCGGCCATGTCGTTGACATGGGCATTGGCGATGGGCGCGGCATCCAGCCGGGCGATCACCTCTTCGGCACTCAGGTGGCTGAACGCCTCGACGATGAGCGCACGCAATTCGGTGCGATGCTCCGAACGCCGGGCGTTGCTGGAGAAGCGCTCGTCCTGCGCCAGTTCCGGCTGCAGCAGCACCTTGTCGCAGAACGCCAGCCACTCACGCTCGTTCTGCAGGCCGAGCATCACCGTGCCGCCGTCGCCAGTGGGGAAAGGGCCGTAGGGGTAGATGGTGGCGTGGGCGGCGCCGGCACGCGGCGGCGGCGTCGCGCCCTTGTAGGCGTAATACAACGGGTAGCCCATCCACTCCACCAGGCTTTCGAGCATGGAAACGTCGACGCGGCTGCCCTCGCCCGTCTTGTCGCGCAGCATCAGCGCCGAAAGCACGCCGGTGTAGGCGTACATGCCGGCGGCGATATCGGCGATGGAGCAGCCGGCCTTGGCCATCTCGGTTTCGCCCGGCCCGCCGGTGACGGAGAGAAAGCCGCCCTCGCTCTGGATCAGCAGGTCATAGGCCTTCTTCTGCTCGTAAGGGCCGCCCTCGCCGTAGCCGGAGATGTCGCAGACGATCAGCCGCGGAAAGCGTTCGTGCAGCGCCTCGAAGGAGAGCCCCATGCGCGCGGCGGCGCCCGGTGCCAGGTTCTGCACCAGCACGTCGGCCTTGGCCAAGAGCTGGTCGAGCACCTGGGCAGCGGCGTCCTGCTTCACGTCCAGGCTCAGGCTTTCCTTGGAGCGGTTGGTCCAGACGAAATGCGAGGCCAGGCCGTCGACCCGCTCGTCGTAGCCGCGGGCGAAGTCGCCGGCACCGGGCCGCTCGATCTTGATCACCCGTGCGCCGAGGTCGGCCAGCTGGCGCGTGCAGAACGGCGCGGCGATGGCGTGCTCGAGGCTGACCACGGTGATGCCATCGAGTGGGCGGGGTTTGACTTGGGTGTCGTTCATGTTCGGTTCCTGCAATTTCGGCGTAGGGTGGAAATCGCCGAAGCCATTTCCACGCGTTTGTTCCAGCCCCTGGGGCTCTGGCGCCACATTGGTGGATAAGGCTTCGCCGTCATCCACCCTACGATTCAGTTCAGGCCAATGCGTCCAGCCGCTGCAGCTCGCGCAGGCGCCAGACCGTATCGATCAGCGCGCCCGCCTCGTCATCGCTGCGCGCCGCGGAGAACTGCACCAGGCGGCGGAACTTGTCCTCCAGCTCGGCGCGGCTCAGCGTGTTACCCGGGTCGCCCTTCGGCTCGTCGATGGCGCCGTGCAGCGTGCGGCCATCGGCGGTGGTCACTTCGACGCGACCGAGCCAGCGTGCCGGGTAGGCGCCGTCCACCTCGGGATCGAGCGTCATCGAGACCTTCTCGCGGAACTCGCCGACGCGAGGGTCGCTGAGCGCATGGCTGTGGAATTCGGTCAGGCCGGCCTTGCCGTACAGGGCGATCAGCCCCAGCACGGTGCCCATGGAGAATTTGGCCTGATGCACCGTCTGCGGCACCGTCACGCGGCCGAGCACGTCGATCGCGCCCTGGTGCACGCGGGTGGTGACCGAGGCGATGTCATCGGCCCCGAGCCCTTCGCGCTGCATCAGCGCCAGCAGCGCATCGGCCGCCGGGTGGGTATGGCGGCAGGAGGCGTGGAACTTGAACGAGGTTTCCGCCAGCGCCCAGCGCATGCCGAGCCGGTCGGACAGCTTGCTCGGCTCGGCATCGCGGGACATGCCCGCCGCCATGCCCTGCTCGCCTTCGAGGATGTTCTGCGCGCCGGTCAGGCCATCGGCGGTCAGGTAGGCGGCGAGCAGGCCATCGGCAGCCGCCTTGGCGGTGTGCAGTTGCTTGGAGTCCGCCGCGTCACGGAGAAACTCCCACAGCCCCGCCGCTTGCGTACCGGCGCTGCCGAGCAGATGGGTGAACTGCTGCTGGTCGAAATCCATCAGCTTGCCAACGGCCACCGCCGCGGCCAGGGTGCCGACCGTCGCGGTGGTGTGGAAGATGCGGTAATGCGAGCGGCCGAGGAACTCGCCGATGCGGATGCCCGCCTCGTAGCCGGCCACCGAGGCCACCAGCAGCTCGCGGCCGGACTTGCCGAGATCCTGCGCCGCCGCCAGCGCAGCGGGAAACACCACCGTGGCCGGGTGCAACACGGAGCTGTTGTGCAGGTCGTCCTGCTCCACCAGGTGCGAGCTGGCGGCATTCACCAGCGCAGCGAAATAGGCCGAGCTGCTCTGGCCGTTGACCAGAATGCGCGCCGGTCCGTCGGCCGGGCCCATCTTCTGCGCGTAATGCTCGAACAGCGGAATCGGATGCGAGCCGGCGCTGGCCAGGGCCGAGCCGAGCCAATCGAGAAAGAGGTCTTCGGTGCGGGCGAGCACCGGTTCGGGGATCTGCTCGTAGGCGAGCCCGGCGAGGAATTCGGTCAAGGCACGGGTGTGCTGGCTCATGCGTTGGGCTCCAGCGGATTCTCTAACGGATTGGACAGTTCGATGAGGTTCTGGTCGGGGTCGCGCAGGTAAACCGAGCGGATCGGTCCGGTCGCGCCGGTGCGCTGCACCGGACCTTCGACAATGGCAACCTGCTGCGCCTGGAGATGGGCGATAACCTGATCCAGCGGTGTGGCGACGATAAAGCAGAGGTCCGCCGAACCCGGCGTCGGGCGCTCGGCCTTGGGCTCGAACTCGCGGCCGGCTTGGTGCAGGTTGATCTTCTGGTTGCCGAAGGCCAGCGCCTTGCGCCCTTCGCCGAAGGTCACCAGCTGCATGCCGAGCACGCGGGTGTAGAAGTCCACCGTGGCCTCGATATCGGCAACGGTGAGGACCAGATGGTCGAGGTGGCTGATATTCATGACGCACTTCTCTCTTTCGTAGGTGGAAATCGCGAAGCATTTCCACCACCTGTGTCGCCTGTTCGATACGAGTGGAAAAGGCTTCGCCGTTTTCCACCCTACGTTTGGCTCCGTTAGAACGAGCGCGGCAACTCGAGCAAGTGCTCGGCCACGTACGACAGGATCAGGTTGGTGGAGATCGGCGCCACTTGGTACAGCCGCGTCTCGCGGAATTTGCGCTCGACGTCGTATTCGTTGGCAAAGCCAAAGCCGCCGTGGGTCTGCAGGCAGGCATTGGCGGCCTCCCAGCTGGCCTTGGCCGCCAGGTACTTGGCCATGTTCGCCGCGGCCCCGGCGTTGCGGCCGCTGTCGTACTCCTCGCAGGCGCGCCAGCGCATCAGGTCCGCGGCCTCGATCTCGATATGCGCTTCGGCGATAGGGAACTGCACACCCTGGTTTTGCCCGATCGGCCGGCCGAATACCACGCGGTCACGGGCGTAGGCAGCGGACTTCTCGACGAACCAGCGACCATCGCCGATGCACTCGGCGGCGATCAGCGTGCGTTCGGCATTGAGGCCATCGAGGATGTAACGAAAGCCCTTGCCCTCCTCGCCAATCAGGCTACTGGCGGGAATCTCCAGGTTGTCGAAGAACAGCTCGTTGGTCTCGTGGTTGACCATGTTGGCGATCGGCTGCACGGTCAGGCCGTTGCCGATGGCCTCGCGCAGGTCGACGAGAAAGATCGACATGCCCTCGGACTTGCGCTGCACCTCGGCCAGCGGCGTGGTGCGCGCCAGCAGGATCATCAGATCGGAGTGCTGGATACGCGAGATCCACACCTTCTGCCCGTTGATGACGTACTTGTCGCCCCGGCGCACAGCAGTGGTCTTGATCTTGGTGGTGTCGGTGCCAGTGGTCGGCTCGGTCACGCCCATGGACTGCAGGCGCAGCTCGCCGCTGGCCAGTTTCGGCAGGTAGTAGCGTTTCTGCTCCTCGCTGCCGTTTCTGAGCAGGGTGAACATGTTGTACATCTGGCCGTGGACGGTGCCGGAATTGCCGCCGCACCGGTTGACCTCCTCGAGGATGACCGAGGCTTCGGCCAGGCCCAGGCCCGAGCCGCCATATTCTTCCGGGATCATCGCCGAGAGCCAGCCGGCCTCGGTCATGGCCGTGACGAAGGCTTCCGGGAAGCCTTTCTCCTCGTCGATCCTGCGCCAGTACTCGGCGGGAAATTCGGCACAGAGGGCGCGCACGCCTTCGCGGATGGCGTTGAGTTCTTCCTGCCTGGCGTCTTGGTGGTTGTGATTCGTCGTCATCTCGATACGTTCTCGTTGTTGGAGAGGTCGCCCCTCACCCCAGCCCTCTCCCCGGAGGGGCGAGGGAGCTATCCGGTGCACGTCGGAAGTCATGCCTGGGCAGATGGAGTCGCGTGCACACCGATCCAGAAGCCGGACACCGACCAGTCCCCTCTCCCCCCTGGGGAGAGGGTTAGGGTGAGGGGGCGGAGTCCAGCCATGTACCTCACTCGAACTCCACTTCAGCCCTTTGCGCCAGGCCGTTGTGGTCGCCGGCCCAGAGTTCGGCCTTGCCCGGTGCGACGATGCGGCCGCCGACCTCGAACGGCTGCGGCGCGATCAGCGGGCGCAGGCCGCGGTAGGCGAAGCGGCGCAGGCGGGCGTCGGGATTGGCGCGGCAGAAGGCGCGCAGGTTGAGCGTGGCGATCAGCGGGCCGTGAACGACCAGGCCGGCATAGCCTTCGGTCTCGGTGACGTAGGGCCAGTCGTAATGGATGCGATGGCCGTTGAAGGTGACCGCCGAATAACGGAACAGCAACGTCGGCGTCGGTGTGACCGCCTCGCGCCAGCCACCGGCGACCATGGGTTCGCCACTGCTGGTCTTCGGCGGGCTCGGCTCGCGGTAGACGATGTCCTGCTCCTCGCGGATGGCCAGGCGGCCGTCCTGCAGGTAGTCGTGTTGCACGGTGACGAACAGCAACGCACCGGTGCGGCCATGCTTCTCCTCGATGTGCTTGATGGTCGATACCCGCCGGGCCTCGCCACCCGCTTCCAGCGGGCGGAAGAATTCGACGCGGCCACCGGCCCACATGCGGTTGCGGTTGTCCGCCGACGGGAGGAAGCCACCGCGCGCCGGGTGGCCGTCCTCGCCCAGCCCGTTTTCGGCAATCGGGTCCTGGAAGAAGCACCATTGCCACAAAGGCGGCAGCGCTTCGCCATGGGCGGGAGTGCTTTCACCGAAGGTCGCGGCAATGCGCATCAGCAGGTTGCGGCTGAGCTGGTCGTGGACTTCTTCGCTGCGGCCAATCCAGGCAGAGGTATCGGTCATCGTCGGGTTCCGCTGTTGTCTTGTTTTGCCGCAGGATGCTACGAAGCCAGCGTTCCGAGAATTTGTATTTACCGACACCGTCGTTCGGCTAAGCTGAACGCCCGACCCAAGCCGAGGCGCCTCATGCATTTCGATCTGGCCGATCTGCGCCTGTTCATCCATATCGCCGAGTCCCCCAGCCTGACCCAGGGCGCGCGCCGCGCGCACCTCTCACCGGCAGCCGCCAGTGCACGCATCAAGGCGCTGGAAGCCCAGTTCGACAGCCGCCTGCTCTACCGCGACAGCCGCGGAGTGGAGCTGACGCCGGCCGGCCACAAGCTGCTGCAGCATGCGCGGCTGATCATGCGCCAGGTGGACTATCTGAAAAGCGAGTTCGCCGAATACGGCACCGACTCGGCCGGTCACATCCGCATCTTCGCCAATACCACGGCCGTAACCGAATTCCTCCCGGAGGTGCTGGCCGGATTTCTCGCCGAGCGCCCCGGCGTCACGGTGGACCTGCAGGAACGGCTGAGCCGCGACATCGTGCGTGGCGTGCTGGACGGCAGCACCGACATGGGCATCATCGCGGGCCCGGTGCAGGCCGAAGGGCTGCAGGTATTGCACTTCAGCACCGACCGCCTGCTGCTGGCGGTGCCGGTCGGCCATCCGCTGGCCGGGGAAGCACAGGTCACGCTGCGCCAGACCCTGGTCTATCAGCACATCGGCTTGCACGAGGGCAGCACCCTGCTGACATTCCTGCGCGATCAGGTGGAAAAACTCGGTGGCCAGCTCTCCCTGCGCATCCAGGTCTCCAGCTTCGAGGCGGTTTGCCGGATGATCGAGGCCGGTGTGGGCATCGGCATCATCCCCGAGTCGGCAGCGCGCCGACACAGCCGCACCATGCAGCTGGCCCTGGTCACACTGGACGAACCCTGGGCAGTGAGAGAACGCAGCATCCTGGTCCGCGAACTGGACGCCCTGCCCGGCAGCGTGCGTGCGCTGATCGCGACCCTGGTTCCCGGTGACAAGGCCTGAGCGAACGTTACGCCCCCGATGCTGCCGAAAGGCGGGTAGCCCCGCTTCGGCGGACCATCGCAGGGAGCCCCAATGTCCGCAGTCACCAACAGGCTGTTTCGCCTGTATCACCGCGTCACCGGTAGCATCGCCTTCTACCCGACTCTGATCGCGGTCGGCCTCGCCAGCCTGTGCGTCGTCACCATCTTCCTGGAGATGACCTGGCTACAGCCTTACAAGGAAGACCTCGATCTGGGGCTGGTGAAGAACGCCGACAACGCCCGTCTGATCCTCGGCACGCTGGTGGCGGGCATCATCTCGCTGATGGTGTTCAGCTTCTCGATGGTCATGGTGGTGCTCAACTCGGCCGCGTCGTCGCTGTCACCGCGGGTGATCCCGGGGCTGATCAGCAGTCGCAGCCATCAGGTCGTGCTGGGCGTTTACCTCGGCACCATCATCAATTCACTGATGCTGATCTCGACCATTCAGGAAGGCGACGACATTAACGTACCGAGCCTGGGCATCTTCCTGGCGCTGGGGCTCGGCGTGATCTGCCTGTGCCTTTTCGTCTACTTCATCCGTTCCATTTCGCTCTCCATCCAGGTCGATTTCATCCTCAACCGCGTCTACAAACAGACCTTCGATCAGCTGCAACAACGCCATGCGCGGCTGGAGCGCCGCAGCATGGCGGACTGGCCGGATGACGACGGCTGGCAGGCCATTCCCGCAAGGCGCTCTGGCTATTTCAAGGCATTGAACATATCCGCCGCCCAGGCGTTGCTCGATGAGCAGGACGCCTGCATGACCGTGCAGGTGCACTACGGCTTTTTCGTCATGCCCGGACATCCGCTGATACGCCTGAACCGGGAGCTGGACGAACGCTGCGTAACGCAATTGCTCGACTGCTTCGACTTCTATGTCGAGGAGTATGCGCACCGGCATTTCTTCTTCGGCTTCAAACAGATCGTCGAGATTGCCGTGCGGGCGTTGAGCCCCGGCATCAACGATCCGGGCACGGCGATCAAGGCGATCGACATGATGGGCGTGCTGTTCGCCGAACGCATGAAGCTGCCGGACCATGACGTGGTTCCCGAAGAAGGCGCCCCGCGGATATTCCTGCGCGAGCTCGACCTGCATCGGATGCTCCTGCTGGCCTTCGGCTCGCTACGCGGCTACGGCCAGAACGACCTGCAGGTCCTGCTGACGCTGCTGCAAGCCTGCAAGAACCTCCTCTTCAGCGCACCGGGCATCGAGCACGAGCGGGTGATCCTGCGCCATGCGCAAGCGATCCTCGAACAGGCCACCGCCTCGCTGGACGGAGCGCTGGATCGGCAGGCCATAGCCGAAGCGGTGCGGATGCTGAATCAGGCTGTACGCCACGCTGAACCGCTACCGAACCCAGTAGAGCGGGAATCCTGAGCCATGCCTGCTGCCCAAGCGTTCAGCACGACAATCTCCATGTCTGTCCGACAGGCCACAGCCATATTCGACCAACAGGTCGCATCACGGCGCGCCACCGCACGGGCGTACCGCAACTTGTAATTGGTAGTTTCGTTACTTAGGGTGTTGCCGATGAAATCCTTGATCGCTCCCATCAGTTCACTGCTCGCCGGCGTGGCTCTGCTGCTGCTCGGCCACGGGCTACTCAACACACTCCTGACCCTGCGCGGCGTGGCCGAAGGCTACTCGACGGGGATGGTCGGCCTGCTGATGTCCGGCTATTTCGCCGGGTTCCTGATCGGCACCTGGCTGGCGCCATCGCTGATTCGCCGCATCGGCCATATTCGTACGTTCTCCTTCTACGCCTCGGTGGCCGCCACCGCCGTGCTGCTGCACGTGATGATCGTCAATCCGTGGGTATGGCTGGTCCTTCGCCTGGTCTACGGTATCGCCCTGGTCACGCTCTACATGGTGATCGAGAGCTGGCTCAACGCCCAGGTGAGCGGCGAGAAGCGCGGCCAGGTATTCGCCGTGTACATGGCAGTCAACCTGGGTGCGCTGGCGGCGGCTCAGCAACTGCTTGGGCTCGACAGCCCGATGGAATTCACCCTGTTTGCCCTGGCGACCATCCTCATCGGCGGCGCGATGATGCCCATCACCCTGACCCGCCAGCCGCAGCCGACCTTGCCCGACATTCCGCCGACCGACCTGCTGCAGCTGGCGCGCATCGCCCCACTGCCGCTGATGGCGGCCGGCATCTCGGGTTTCGTGCTGGGGGGCTTCTGGGGTCTGGCACCGGTGTATGCCAGCGAGATCGGCTTCGATGCGGCAGGCGTGGGGCTGCTGATGAGTGTCACCATCCTCGGCGGGGCCGTGCTGCAGTGGCCGATCGGGCTGTTTTCCGACAAGCACGAGCGGCGCACCGTGCTGCTCTGGGTAGTGGCGCTGGCGGCCGTTCTCGCGCTTGCCGTGGCACCTCTGATGGCCAGCCCGCTGCTGCTGGGGCTGATGTTCGTCTGGGGTGGCCTGGCGTTTTCCATCTATTCCATCGCCGTTGCGCAGATGGTCGATCAGCTCAATCCCGACGAGATCCTTTCCGGCTCCAGCGGCCTGCTATTGGCCAACGGCTTCGGCGCCGCGCTGGGCCCGGTGGCAGCCGGCGGCCTGATGCATCTGGTCGGGCCCATCGCCCTGCCGCTGTTCTTCGCGGTGGGCCTGGGCGTACTGGCGTTCTATGCCTTCTACCGGCCGCGCAAGGTGTTCGATCTGGTGACCGAGCCGCACGGCCACTTCACGCCGATCCTGCGCACCAGTCCCACCGTCATGGAGCTGATGCCCGACACGCCGGAAGACGCCGCCAAGCACGAGCCGGCCAACGAAGTCGAGCTGGATGACGTGCCGCCCGCCGAGGCAACGCCCGACGTGCGCACCGGCACCTGACCTCAGTAGTCGATCCGACCTCGCCCCGCCTTGATCGCGCCTCGCCGGCTCTTGCCTTCGAGCCGGCGCGTCTTCGAGCCGAGGGTCGGTTTGGTCGGGCGGCGGGCCTTCTCCACCTTGCCGACGCTGCGAATTAGCTCCGCCAGCCGCTCGAGCGCATCGAGGCGGTTCTGTTCCTGAGTGCGATAGCGCTGCGCCTTGATGACGACCACACCCTCCGCAGTGATGCGGCTGTCGCGCAGCGCCAGCAAACGTTCTTTGTAGAACGCCGGCAGTGACGAGCCCCGGATGTCGAAACGCAGGTGCAACGCGCTGGACACCTTGTTGACGTTCTGCCCGCCGGCACCCTGGGCGCGTATCGCGGTCAATTCGATCTCGGCATCCGGCAGCTGCACGGTATTGGAAATTTCCAGCATGGAGTGCGCCATGGACGATTGAGCTGGCGATTGTCCTACGCCGTGCCGAACCACGACATACTTTTTCGAAATTTGCCGATCAGGTGCCGCCGGCGCTTCGGCTAAGGTAATTTCCCCGCCCCCAGGGATCTGCACATGGACTCGATCACCCAGGCCTTACTCGGCGCCAGCGTACAGGGCGCGATGCTCGGACGCTGGCAAGGCCGCAAGGCGCTCGCCTACGGCGCCGTGCTCGGCACCCTGCCCGACCTCGACGTGGTCATCGACTACGGCGATGCAGTCGCCAACATGACCTATCACCGCGGCTTCAGCCATTCGCTGTTCGTCCTCAGCATCGTGGCCGTGTTGCTGACCTGGCTGATCAGGCGCTTCCGCCCCGATGAGCGATACTCCGGCACCCGACTGTTCCTCACCGTCTGGCTGGTGCTGGTCACCCATGTGTTGCTGGACGCCTTCACCAGCTATGGCACCCAGTTGCTATGGCCGCTGACCACCCCACCGATCGCCTGGTCCAGCATCTTCATCATCGACCCGCTCTACAGCGTGCCGCTGCTGATCGCGGTGCTGGCCGGCGCGCTGTTCGGCTTGCATGGCCGCACGGCCCGATGGCCCGCTTACGCGCTGGTGCTGACCACTTGCTACCTGGGTTTCACTCTTGCCGGCAAGCAGATGGCCGAAAAGCGCGTGCAGGCCAGCATCACCCGCCAGGGCATCGAGGTCGAGCGGATGTTCAGCACACCGACGCCGTTCAACAGCCTGCTCTGGCGGGTGATTCTGGTAGATGGCGAGCACTACTACGAGACGCTGGTGAGCTGGTGGGACGACGCGCCACCGGTGCTGGTGCGCCTGCCACGCAATGCCCACCTGGCCGATGCGCTGGACAGCTCACCTCAGCATGAACGGCTGCGCTGGTTCAGCGGCGATGTACTGCGCTACGACGTGGACGGCGACCAATTGCTGGTGACCGATCTGCGGCTGGGCATGACCGGCTTCCATCCGTTTCGCTTTCCTCTGGCTGAACGCAGCGCCGAGGGCTGGCAGCTGGTGGAACGCCCCGAACGCCTGCCGGCCAATCGGGGCGATATGCGCCGCCTGGAGAGCATCTGGCAGCGCATCTGGCAGCAGGAGCCCGCGCTGCCCCTGGCCGCCTGGGCGGCCGAGCTGAACGGCAAGGCGATCAGATAACGCGGCTCGTGCGCGAGCCGCGTCTGCCACGCGCCGTCAGGTACGGAACTGGCGGACCAGCTCCTGCAGCTCCACGCCCAGGCGAGCCAGCTCGGCGCTGGCACCGGCGGTCTGTTCTGTGGCACTGGCGCTCTGATCGCCGATATCACGCACGCGCGTCACGCTTTCGGAAATGTTCTCGGCTACCGCGCTCTGCTGCTCGGCTGCCGCGGCGATCTGCTGGTTCATCTGCTCGATGGTGGACACCGATTCGGTGATCCGACCCAGCGCGACGCCCGCCTCGTTGGCCAGGTCGACGGTGCGCTGAGTGAGGCTGCGGCTGCTCTGCATCTGCTCGACGGCCTGCTGTGCAACCCGCTGCAGATTGGCGATCAGCCCTTCGATTTCCTCGGTGGAATCATGGGTACGGCGCGCCAGAGCCCGCACCTCGTCGGCCACCACGGCGAAACCGCGGCCCTGCTCGCCGGCACGGGCCGCCTCGATGGCCGCGTTGAGCGCCAGCAGGTTGGTCTGCTCGGCAACCGCGCGAATGACTTCGAGCACGCTGCCGATCCGCCCGCTTTCGGCGTGCAGCGCCTCGATCGCATGGGCGGACTGATCCACCTCACCGGCCAGATTGCCGATCTGCCCCACGGCGTCCTGCACTACCCGATCACCCTGGCGCGCCTGCTGATCCGCCTGACGCGCGGCGATGGAGGCCTGCTCGGCGTTGCGTGCGACTTCCTGCACCGTGGCCGCCATTTCATGCATGGCAGTGGCGACCTGCTCGGTTTCCACCCGCTGGGTCTGAACGCCGGCACTGGTCTGGGCGGTCACTGCGGAAAGCTGGTCGGCTGCCGCGGCGATCTGGCTGACGCCACCGCCGATGCGACCGATCAGGTTGCGCAGGCTTTGCGTCATGCCATGCATGGCGTCCTGCAACTGCCCCACTTCGTCACGGCGCGAGCTGGGCTGGGAGTGCGTGAGGTCGCCGCTGGCGACGCGCTGCGCTTGCTGAACGGTGGTGCGCAGGGGGCCGACGATCATCCGCGAGATCATCGTGGCAGCCAGCAGGCCGACGAAGATCGCCAGCGTACCGATCACGCCGAGCAGCAGGTAGCTGCTGCGGCGCTGTTGCTGCATGGCATTGCTCGCGTTGTCCAACGCCTCGTTCGCAGCGGCGATCACCACCTCCGACTGTTGCGCCATCGAGCCTTCCAGGGCGATTCGCTCGGCGCGATTCTGGCGGAATTCGTCGAATGCGCTGCGATAGTGCTCCAGCTCCACCAGCGCCTTGTCCATGGAGGCCTGCTGATCGTCGTTCAGCCAGATCTTCAGATTGCTGCCGATGGCAACCACGTTGGCGTGCAGCTCGCTCCAGCTCTTGGCGGCCGCATCGGAACTGTTGGCCACGAACAGATTTTCCTGGGTCCGCATGTCGAGAATCTGCTTGGTCAGGCCCGAAGTCGCCTCGGCCACCGTCAGCGGGTCGCTGCCCTTGAGGCGATCCCCCTCCAGGCGCAGCACGCGCACGGCGTCATACATGTCCAGCTCGATGAACTCGAACTCTTCGCGGCTGACCTGCGCGGCATCCTGCATGCGCGTGCGCAGCGCCACGCCGCGTTCGATCAGCTGCATGTAGCGGTCGAACTGTCGGCCGTACTCGTCGGCGGCCTGCTGGATTCGCGTCAGGTAGGCACGCTCCTGCGTGCTCGAAGTGGCGGCCAGGCCGGTCAGTTCGGAACCGAGTCGCTGCAGCGATGTGTGCAGCGCGTCGGCCGAGGACTGCTGACGTGTCAGCGCGTAGTCACGCTCTGCGCCGCGCGCCGCAAGAATCGACGCATTGACGCTGGACAGCTGCTCGATCTGTTGCGCCCGACCCAGAATCTCGTCGACCGCAACGAAGCCGGTCGCCGCGACGCCAAGCGTGAGCAGCAGTACCAGACCGAAGCCGCAGATAAGCTTTTTGGCAACCGAAAGATTGGTGAATAGGTTCTGCACTGGTTCCATCAGAAAGGTTCCACAAAAAGGGGCACGCTCGGGAAGTCGGCAGAGATTACTAATAGTTGAGTGCGGCGTCAGGATATTTTTGACGCCTTAAGACTGGCGGTCGCCGCCTGGCTCGGGGCGGCGATACAGTCATCGGCAGGCGAAACGGCGATGGTCCGGCTGCGTGGGCAATCAGTGCTGCAGATGCCCATACAGGCGCGCATAAAGCCCGCCCTCAGCGATCAGTTGCTGATGATCACCATCCTCGGCGATGCGCCCACCGTCGAACACCAGCACTCGATCGGCCTGTTTCACCGCCGACAGGCGATGGGCGATGATCAAGGTGGTGCGGTCGCGAAGGAACCGATTCAATCCCTGATGCAAGGCGTACTCGGTCGCGGCATCGAGGGCCGAGGTCGCTTCATCCAGGATCACCACCTTGGGTTCGGCGAGCACCATGCGCGCCACGGCCAGCCGCTGCCGCTGACCGCCGGACAGTCGCACACCGGAGCGCCCGACGATGCTGTCGAGCCCGTTCGGCAGCTGGCGAATGGTATCGGCCAGTTGGGCGATCTCCAGCGCCCGCCAGCACGCCTCATCGTCCCGCTCGCGCCCCATGGTGAGGTTGGCACGCACGCTGTCGTTGAACAGCGCCGGATGCTGCAGCACGACCGCCACATTGTCGCGCACCGTGGCCAAGCCGATTTCCTCGAGCGGAACGCCGCCGAACCGAATCTGCCCCGATTGCGGCTGGTAAAGCCCCAGCAGCAGCTGCACCAGGGTGCTCTTGCCACCGCCGCTGGCACCGACGATCGCGACCTTTTCCCCCGGCGCGATGCTCAGGTTCAACCCCTCCAGAACCGCTTCGTCCTGGTAGGCGAAGTGAAGGTCGCGCACATCGATCGCCACCGTCGCCTGATCGGCGAATGGGTTGCGACCGCCGACATATTGCGGCTCGTCGGCGCGCGCCAGCAGCTGATTGATCCGCCCCAGCGCCCCGCCGGCCGCGTAGAACGCGTACTGCAGGCTCAGCAGTTGCTCCACCGGGCCGATCATGAACCACAGGTAGCTGAATACCGCGAGCATCTGGCCGATCGACAGGTCGGAAAACAGCACGGTCAGCATCGCCGCGGCACGGAACACGTCGATGCCGAACTGGAACAGCAGACCGCTGGCGCGGTTGGAGGCGTCGGTCTTCCATTGCGAAGCGACGGCGTAGTCGCGGACCTCCCGCGCGCGTAACCCCAGTCGACCGAGGAAGAATCCCTGGCGGTTGCCGGCACGCACTTCCTGTATCGCATCGAGGGTTTCGGTAAGCGCCTGGGTGAAGCGCGAGGTGCTGTCGTTCTCCAGCTTCTTCAGGTGCTTCACCCGCTTGCCCAGCTGCACGGTGGCGTAGATCACCAGCGGGTTGAAGAGCAGGATCAGCAGCGCCAGCTGCCAGTGCATCCAGACCAGGATCGCCGCTGTGCCGATGATCGATAGCACCGCCACCAGCAGACGGCTGAGGGTGTCACCGATGAATTTGTCGATGGTCTCCAGATCGGTGACCAGATGGGTCGCGACCGTACCGCCGCCAAGGCTCTCGTACTCGCCAAGGGCAATGCGCTTGAGGCGCTCGATCAACCGCACGCGAATGCGGTAGACGATGTCCTTCGAAAGCCGGGCGAACAGCCGTGCCTGCAGGACGTTGAACACGAGCGCCGAGGCCCGCAGCAGCAGGGTTATGCCAAGCATCAGGCCGATGTAGCCGGCCGCACTTTCCCAGCTGGCGGGCAGAAAGCGATCCATCACGCGCAGTGCCGCATCGCCGGTGCCGAGCAGCACTTCGTCTACCAGCAGCGGCAACAGCAAGGGGATCGGCACGCTGCAGAGCGTGGCCAGAACCGCGACCAGGTTGGCCAGAATCAACGCCTTGCGGTGGCGCAACGCAAGGCGGCGAATCTCCGCCCAACTGAGCTGGTCAGGCATGCGCATTGTGCTCCAGCCAGCGGCCCAGGAATGGAGCCAGCACCGTCAGAGGCTGGTAGCCATTGGTGAGCAGGGCCAGCTGGCCCTGGTGCTCGGCGAGCAGGGTCGGGAACCCGGCGATACCAAGATTCTCGACCCAGCTGAAATCCGCTGACGTTTCGGCCTTGGTGGCCGGGTCGTCATAGCTTTCGGCGAAGCGCTCGCGGGAGAGCCCGGCCGCCTCGGCCAGCTCCACCAGCAGCGCGGCTTGCGTGACATCACGCCCCTGTTGGTAGAAGGCCTGCTGGATCAGCAGCGACAGCGGCCAGACCCGGCTTTCATCGAGCCCGCGCGCGGCGACCAGGGCTCGGCAGGCGGGTTCGGTGTCGTAGATCAATCCGGCCGGCAGCCCCGTGTCGAAGTCGAATGACTGGCCGGTGGCAGCGTGCACGGCCTGCCAGTAGGACAGCGTGCGCGAGCGCCCGGCCTCATCCATCGCGACCTGTTCTCGGCGCAGGCCGCCGACCCTCAGCACGAGCGGCACGCCGTGCTCCGCGGCCTGCTCGGCAAGCCCCTGCAGCACGGGAGCGAAGCCCCAGCACCACGAGCACATGGGATCCATCACATAGATCAGTCGGGCCACTTCGTTACTCCCCTTAACTGCTTGGCGTGCTCGCGGGCCGGCGTGAATCAGCGTTCCTGCTCCCGCGGATCACGGCCGATGGGGTGAGGCTGGTTGCGCTGGCGGGCCAGTTCGATCTGCTTCTGCCGTTCGCGCGCACCGGCTCGCGTCTTCTCGCTCAGAGTGTCCCAGCAATGCGGGCAGCTGATACCCGCAGCGTAGTGCTCCGATTGCTGGTCTTCCACGGACAGCGGGGCGCGGCAGGCATGGCACAAGTCGAACTCACCGGCACTGAGGTCGTGGCGAACGGTGACCCGGTTGTCGAACACGAAGCAGTCGCCCTTCCAGCGCGACTGGGTCTCGGGTACCTCTTCCAGGTATTTGAGAATGCCGCCCTTGAGGTGATAGACCTCTTCGAACCCTTCGCCGAGCATGTAGCTCGAGGCCTTTTCGCAGCGAATGCCACCGGTGCAGAACATCGCGACCTTCTTGTGCTTCGCCGGGTCGTAATGCGCCTTGATGTAATCAGGGAATTCGCGGAACGACTTGGTCTGCGGGTCGATCGCGCCCTCGAAGGTACCGATCGCCACTTCGTAGTCGTTGCGGGTGTCGATCAGCAGAACCTCGGGATCATCGATCAGCGCGTTCCAGTCCCGCGGCTCGACGTAGGTACCGACCCGCTGATTGGGATCGACACCGGGTACGCCCAGCGTGACGATCTCCTTCTTCAGCTTCACCTTGGTGCGATAGAACGGCTGTTCGTCGCAGTAGGATCCCTTGTGGTCGATGTCAGCCAGGCGAGGGTCGCGGCGAAACCAGTCGAGCAGCGCATCGATCGCCTCGCGAGTGCCGGATACCGTACCGTTGATGCCCTCCTCCGCCAGCAACAGGGTGCCCTTGATGCCGTTTTCGGTAAGCGTCGCGAAGAGAGGGTCACGCAAGGCGACGTAGTCCGGCAGCGATACGAACTTGTAAAGCGCTGCTACAACGATTTTTCGTGTCATGGGGTTTTCCACCAGTGGTCACCCGCGTAAAGGGTGGACCGGATACAAACGAAAGCGCCGGCGTGGGCCGGCGCGAGCGCGATTCTAGCAAAGAACATCCGGGATGTTTCCCGTCCGTTGTCGCCTCTATTTATGCCCACCGGCGCAAACCGGTGATGCCGGAGCCACACGCTGCTGGGCCCATTCTTCCGGCGTGTAGGTGTGCAGGGCGAGTGCATGGATCTGCTGCATCAGCGGGCCCATGGCGGCGTAGGCTTTCTGGTGACGCTTGACCGAGTTCAGACCCGCGAACTGCTCGCTGACGATGACCGCCTTGTAGTGCGTCTCCAGGCCGCGGCTGTGAGTGTGGCTTTCATCGAGCACTTCCAGGTGCTCGGGCTGCAGAACCTGCAGGGCGTTTTGGATCAGATCGAGTTTGCGCATTGCCTGCTCTCTCAAGGCTTCTGTTTTTCGAGTTCGGCCGTCATGTCGGCCAACAGCTTGTTCACTTCCGGCACCGCGCTTTCGAGTTTGGCCTGGGTTAGCTGGGCAGACCGTGCATTGAGCTCCGGCAACTTGGCGAGCATCTTCTTGCCCAGTGGCGACTGATAGAAATCGATCAGCTGATTCAACTCGGTTTCGGAAAACTGACTGGTATAGAGGGACACCAGATCGGGCTTCAGCTTGTCCCAGCCTATGGCCTTGTCCAGCGCGGTGTTGGCCTGGGCCTGATAGCGCTCGAGCATCGCCTTCTTGCTCTCGGGCGCCTGAGCCTCGGCGAAACGCTGCGCGAACATCTGCTGTACTTGTGCATAGACAGGTACTGCAAGCCGATCGGCGTTCGCCAGCTTGAGGAAACGTTCCGCGCTGCTGGCGTGGCTGGCGGTGTCGGCCAATGCCGAAGAGCTGATGCAGAAAAACAGCATTGCGCAGCGCAACGCCTGGGTACGTAAGGTTGGCATTGGAAATCCCTTGGGAAGGCGATAGGTAGCCCTCAATGGACACATTCTGCGCCGAGAGTTCCAATGCCTCAAGCAACGACCGGCGGGCTATGGAACCGCCGGCACCGCAAGGCGGCCTAAACCAGCAATATCGAGCAGGAGCATGGCATGACGCGTATAGAAACCGACAGCCTGGGGCAGGTCGAAGTACCGGAGCAGGCTTACTGGGGTGCCCAGACGCAACGTTCGCTGAGCAATTTCGCAATCGGTGCCGAGCGCATGCCGATCGAGGTGCTGCATGCGCTGGCGCTGATCAAGAAGGCGGCAGCCAGGGTCAACAACCGCATCGGCGACCTGCCGCCCGACGTCGCGCGACTGATCGAACAGGCCGCCGACGAGATCCTGCATGCCCAGCACGACGACCAGTTTCCGCTGGTGGTCTGGCAGACCGGTAGCGGCACGCAGAGCAACATGAACGTCAACGAGGTCATCGCCGGTCGCGCCAACGAGCTGGCCGGTGGCAAGCGTGGCGGCAAGTCTCCCGTGCATCCCAACGACCACGTCAATCGCGCGCAAAGCTCCAACGACTGCTTCCCCACAGCGATGCACATTGCCGCTGCCAAGGCGGTCCACGGTGAGCTGCTTCCGGCTTTGGCCGAGCTGTCCGGCGGGCTGGCCGAACTGGCCGCGCGGCACAACAAGCTGATCAAGACCGGGCGCACCCATATGATGGACGCCACGCCGATCACCTTCGGCCAGGAAATGTCGGCATTCGTCGCTCAGCTCGACATCGCCGAGCGGACGATTCGCCAGTGCCTTCCGGCTGTTTATGAACTGGCGCAAGGCGGCACCGCAGTAGGTACCGGTTTGAACTCGCCGCATGGCTTCGCCGAAGCGATCGCAGCCGAGCTGGCCGCCCTTTCCGGCCTGCCGTTCGTCTCGGCGCCGAACAAGTTCGCCGCCTTGGCCGGCCACGAGCCACTGGTCGCGCTCTCCGGCGCGCTGAAGACGCTGGCGGTCGCCTTGATGAAACTCGCCAATGACCTTCGTCTGCTCGGCTCAGGACCTCGCGGAGGCTTCGCCGAAGTGCGATTGCCAGCCAACGAGCCTGGCAGCTCGATCATGCCTGGCAAGGTCAACCCGACCCAGTGCGAAGCGCTGTCCATGCTCGCCTGCCAGGTGATGGGCAACGACATGACCATCAGCTTCGCAGCGAGCCAGGGTCATCTGCAGCTCAACGTGTTCAAGCCGGTGATCATCCACAACCTGCTCCAGTCGATTCGGCTTCTGTCCGACGGCTGTCGCAACTTCAACACCCACTGCATCGCCGGCCTCGAGCCCGACCCGGCACGCATGGCAGAACATCTCGAGCGCGGCCTTATGCTGGTCACTGCGCTGAATCCGCATATCGGCTACGACCGAGCGGCCGAAATCGCTAAGAAGGCCTATGCGCAAGGCACCACCTTGCGAGAGGCAGCGCTGGAGCTTGGCTACCTGACCAGTGAAGAGTTCGATCAGTGGGTGCGGCCGGAAACGATGCTCGAGTCGGGACAGCGGGAGTAACGGACGCTGCTGATGATTTGGACGCCGGTCATTTGAGCGATCCTTCCTGGTTCGGCGAGCACGGCAGGCGCGGCCCCCCCCCGTGCCGGTGCTCGCCAGTGTCGTCGGATTCCAGCCGCAGCCGTCGAATCGATGATCGCTCGACCTAGGTGAATGCGGCGCAAACACCAGTGACAGCAACTACAGCCAGGTTGATGTCTACCTTTCGACCCGCCAGCGGTTCAGCCGCTCGGCCCAGGTGAGCATCCTCGGCGAGCGGTGCTGTTGCCGCCAGGCTTCGGCGACACGTCGCAGTGCTTCACCCTGGGTCGGACTCAGCTGGACTGCGTCGCCGAGCTTGTGCATGCCCACCTTGTATTTCATCGCCACAACGAACCCGGCTAGCGTTTCACTTGCCTGCTCGCCAACGATGGTGACTCCCAGAATGCGGTCGTGGTCGTGCTCGGTGAGCACCTTGACGAACCCCTGCTCGGCGCGTTCGGCAACTGCACCGGGAAGGGTCGCCAGGTCCAGTCGGGTAGTCTGGAACTCGAGCTTCAACGCCCCGGCTTCGTGTTCGGTCAGGCCCACCGTAGCCATCTCCGGCGAGGTATACACGGCCCGAGGCAGGACTCGATCGCTTACTACGAACCGCTTGAGCCCGCCGAACAGCGCGTTGACCGCTGCGTACCAGGCTTGGTGCTCCGCCACATGCGGAGCCCCGTACGGCCCGGCGACGCTACCCACCGCGTAGATATTCGGGTAACGCGTGGCCAGGTACTCGTCCGCTTCCAGCGTACCGTCATCGCCACAATGCAGCTTCAACTCGTCCAGTCCCAGTCCTTCGACATCGGCGTATTGCCCGAGCATCAGCAACAACCGATCAAAGGGCAGCGATTGCTCTTCGCCCTCGCCTGCCCGGCAAATCAGCCGGTGCTCACTGCCGGTCGACTCGACCCGCTGCGCCGTCAGTCCAAGGCGCAGGTCGATGCCGGCGGCAATCAGTGCAGCGGTCAGCGCCTGGGCAGCTTCAGCATCTTCCTGGTCAAGCAGGCGCTCGTCGGGGCTGGCTACGGTGACCCTGGAACCCATGCGCTGAAAGAGCTGGGCGAACTCGCAGGCGCCTGCCCCGCCGCCGAGAATGAGCAGGCGCTCGGGCCGCTCGTGCAGTTGCAGCAAGGTATCGCAGGTCAGGGGCTCGACTGCGTCCAGACCGGGGATAGGCGGTAGCCACGGCCGGCTTCCGGTGGCAATGACGACCGCCCGGGTGGTCAGCGTGCGGCCTTCCACCTCGACCGTCCAGGGCGAGCTCAGCCGCGCTTCGCCTTCAACCACCTCGACGCCATGCCGCGTGCAATCGTCGACCGATGCGTGATGCCGGGCGGACTCGGTCAACTCGCGGACCTGCATCATCAATTCGCCAAACGCTTCGACGGGGGGCTGGCCGCCGTGCCTTGTATGGAGTTCGTTTGCCAGGCGTCGAAATGCCTTGGTTGGCACACCGCCCTCATGCATGGCAACGCCACCGAGGCGCTCGCGCTCAACCAGACACACCCGCGCCTTGTAGGTCGCCGCTATGCGCGCCGTCGCCAGCCCGCCCGCACCGCCACCGATTACCACAAGGTTGTAATCGAAGCGCTTCGGCTTGCGCCAGCCGCGGTACACCTTGCGAGCCTTGTAATAGGTGAGGAGCCGCGTGGCGATGACCGGGAACACCGCAAGCAATACCAGCGTGCTGATGATGCTCGGCGACAGGATGTCGGACAGCGCGCGCACGGCGACCAGCTTCTCGCCCGCGTTAACATAGATGGCATTGCCGGGCAGCATGCCGAGTTGGGTGGTCCACCAGAAGGTCCAGACCTTGATTCGCGTCAGACCCAACGCTGGATTCAGCAGCACAAACGGTACGATGGGGATCAGTCGCAACGAGACGAGGTAGAAGGTGCCATCGCGCGTCAGCCCCTTGTTGATCCCGGCGATCTGTTTGCCGAATCGCTTCTGCACCCAGTCTCGCAGCATGAAACGACTGATGAGCATGGCCACCAGTGCCCCCGCATTCGAGGCGAAGGATACGAGCAACGTCCCCTCTATCAGACCGAACAGAGCCCCGGCAAGCAAGGTCAGCACCACCGTACCGGGAAACGACAGCGCCGTAAGCGCCGCGTAAACAACGAAGAACACCCCAGCAGCCCACCATGGATGATCCTGGACTTTGGCCTTCAGGGCGCCG
Source organism: Stutzerimonas stutzeri (assembly GCF_000219605.1). Taxonomy (NCBI): domain Bacteria; kingdom Pseudomonadati; phylum Pseudomonadota; class Gammaproteobacteria; order Pseudomonadales; family Pseudomonadaceae; genus Stutzerimonas; species Stutzerimonas stutzeri. The sequence continues at coordinate 1,658,964 of NC_015740.1, read as the reverse complement.
CTGTGGGCCTTGATGGATTCGAGGGTGAGGTACTCGCCGAGGTCGAAAGCGAAGAAACAGACCACTGCGACAATCAGCAGGGCCACGATGATCCATCGGCTGGCTTTCATCCGTGCACGGCCTTAGTAAACCGTGAAACGGAACGGTAAGGGACGCGGGCAAGGCCGTCTGCGGGATTAACGAAAGCGAAAAGCATCGGGATGGTGTTCTCCATTAACGTCCTGTTGGAGCTTCGAGGCGCGCCGGCGTTCCAGCAGATAAGCAATATGGCCGGAACGGCTTGGGCCGATGACCGCTTTACTTCGAACTTCGCAATCCTGCTCGCGTCAGCTCGACGTCCCGCGACTGTGTTGTCCCACCGTGTTGGAGGCACGATCCTCAAGGTGCGTAGACTTGCGATCGTTCAAAAGCCGTTGAGCCGCAGCTACAGATCCGTGCAGATTTCCAAGCTCCGCGTACTTGACCGATAATCGGGCGCCCGGTGACGGGACGTATCGTCGCTATATGAGTCAAAGTTCTTAGACGACGTCGTGCACGTTTCTCTCGCTGCGCTACCGGGAGCTGATCCGCATGATGCATACCACTTACAACGTCTCTCTGGTCGTACTGTCGGTCATCATCGCGATAGCCGGCTCCTACACCGCCCTGGACCTCTCCAGCCGCACACGAGAGACCGAAGGCTGGCCTCGACAGGCCTTCGTCGGCGCCGCTGCCCTCTGCATGGGCGGCAGCATCTGGGCCATGCACTTCGTAGGCATGCTGGCATTCGGCATGCCGGGCATGCAGGTCCGTTATGACCTGGCGTTGACGCTCGCATCCTTTGCGGTGCCTATCGCAGTTACCGCCATCAGCTTCTTTGCCGTAAGCAAGCGCGGCATTACGCCCCGAACGCTTGGCTTGGGTGGCCTTTTCATGGGACTGGGCATCGGTGCAATGCACTACATCGGCATGGCGGCAATGGTCGTAGATGCCGAGCTCAGTTACGCCACCGGTTGGGTGGTACTGTCGTTCATCATCGCAATCAGCGCCGCGACGGTAGCGTTGTGGCTATCAGGCCGAGGTACCAGCCTGTCAGGGCAGGCGCTGTCGGCTGCGGCAATGGGAGTCGCGATCTCCGGCATGCACTACGTGGCCATGATCGGCGCGCATTTCACGCCATTGGACGACGCCATGAGCGCCACGCATGACGGTGACCTGGATATGTTATCGCTGGCTGTTGCGATATCCGCGGCGACCTTCATCGTTCTGTTTTTTGGGCTGGTGGCCTCGATGTATGACAGGCGTCAGGCGCGTCGTAGCTGGCAGGAGGCTTCGGCCCTGCGCCTGAGTGAAGAGCGATTGCGCGAGTTGTACAGCAAGACGCCTCTGCCATTGCACTCACTGGATCAGGATGGGCGTCTCGAATCGGTAAGCGATGCGTGGCTATCACTGGTGGGCTACCGCCGGGAGGACGTGATCGGCAGACCGCTCGTGTGTTTCATGACCGAGGCATCGTCTCGTCAGTTCCTCGAGCATGACTGGCCGTCGCTGCTCGAAACTAGCGAATGCCGAGACGCGGAGTACCGCTTGGTCGCCAGAGCCGGAACGTTCGTCGATGTGCTGGCCTCGAGCAGGGTGGAACGTACATCTACCGGGCCGCTTATCCTCGGCGGGCTCATCAACGTGACGGAACGCCGGCAGGCTGAAGCGGCCTTGCGGCAGGCGCAAAAGATGGAGGCGATGGGCAAGCTGACCGGCGGCATCGCCCATGACTTCAACAATCTCTTGGCCGTCATCGGTGGCAGCTTCGAACTGTTGCGCAAACGGCTGCCGCCGTCAGATCCCCGTACCGAATCACTGATCGAAAATGGCTTGCAGGCGACTCGCCGAGGTGCGGGGCTTGTGCAACGTCTGTTGAGCTTCGCGCGTAAACAGGAGCTGCGACCAAGCGCCGTCGCACTGCCAGATCTGGTGATCGGGATGCGAGAGCTCTTGAAGCGCTCGGTGGAAACCAACATCAGCATCGATCTGCGTTTTCCGCTAGATCTGCCACAGGCGTACGTCGATGCGAACCAGCTGGAGATGGTCCTGATCAACCTGGTCGTCAACGCCCGGGACGCCATGCCGGACGGCGGATCGATCTGTATCGAGGGACAGTCCCGAACAGCCGCCGAAGCCGGAAGAATCGATGCGCCCGGCTACGTCATTCTTATCGTTCGAGACGACGGTATCGGTATGGAGCCGGAAGTTCTTGCCCGCGCTACCGATCCATTTTTTACAACCAAGGGCCCCGGCAATGGCACGGGGCTGGGTTTGTCGATGGCCCATGGCCTGGCCGAACAATCCGGGGGTCGTCTGCAGATCCACAGCCGCCCCGGCAAGGGCACCACAGTGGAAATCTGGCTACCCATCGCCACAGAGCGACAGGCCGAACAAACGTCGGACCGTGTCGAACCTGGCCCCGGCCCACAGCTAACTGCCCCTGCCGAGCTATCGCTGTCGGTCCTGGTCGTGGATGACGATCCCCTGGTGTTGGACAATACGGCTTCGATGCTCGAGGATCTCGGCTGCCAGGTAACCGCGGTCAACAGTGCGGAAACGGCATTGGGTCTACTTACCCAACGTGTTGCTTACGACATTCTGATAACGGACCACATGATGCCTGGCATGACCGGCGCTCAACTGGCGGACCGGCTGCGAAACGAGCAGCCAGAGCTGCCTGTCCTTGTGGTCAGCGGCTACGCCGATCTCGCCGACAGCCCACGTCAGCTTCAAGTCCTGGCCAAGCCGTTCACCCAACAGACCCTTCTGGACGCCATTCAGCAATCGATAGGGGCTTCAGGCAAGGGCGCTGTTGTGGTGGACTTTCACCAGAAGCGATAGTGGGAGTCGCCTATCGCGGCGGGTCCCATTCCTACAGCGCAAGGTCTGGCTAATGGGTACGAGAGCTTCAAACCTTCCGAAGCAGGCTCTGCTCAGCCGTGACGCTTGCTGTGGAGGACGACGGGACGTAGTCACATTGCGGTCCATCTATCGGAATCGTCGACGACTCAAGTACGTCACGCTGCCGAACCATCAACTCAAACGGCAGCCCCTTCGATTTCTTGCATGACGAAGCCCGCGCATCGGACGCAGCCGTTTCATTCATTTGGGTTGACCGGGATGAGGAATCTCCCCGCTCTGCCAGCCAGCCAGCCAGCCAGTGAATATGCCAGGGGCACGAACGGTAATCGTCATTTAGACAGGATCGTTGACCAGCCGGCCGGGTAGGATCGGAACGAGGAAGGACGAGTACCTTGCCTCTCGTCGGTCTCTGGACTTAGACGGTTACTGTGGAACCGCAGTTTGCTAGGCCGCGTTAAATAGGGTGACCTTATCGCACCACCGTAAGCCCTACCCTGCCCACTCTCCGTCACCAGCCTTCCAGGCTTTCCGGTGCGGCAGCCAGGCCCCCCAACGACGTGGCTCAAACATCATTAATATGCTTGCCCAGATGAGCTTGCCTGCTTTCTGAACCGCCCCGGCTTTCCTAGACACTCTCCAAGCTCTGGAAATAACGCTTTTCAAACTCCACTGGCGACAGCTGCATAGCGCTGCTGTGCCGGCGCTTGGGGTTATAGAACATCTCGATGTAATCGAACACATCACTGCGGGCTTCTTCGCGAGTGCCGTAGGTTTTCCGTCGGATGCGCTCCCGCTTCAGCAACTGGAAAAAGCTTTCCGCGACCGCGTTGTCGTGACAGTTACCGCGTCGACTCATGCTGCTGATTAGGTTGTTGGCCTTTAGGAAGCTCTGCCAGTCCGAGCTGCTGAACTGGCTGCCCTGGTCGGAGTGGATCATCACCTCCTGCCTGGGCTTGCGCCGCCAGACCGCCATCAACAACGCATCGATGGCCAGGTCGCTGCACATCCGTGGTTTCATCGACCAGCCGATCACCTGGCGCGAAAACAGATCCAGCACCACCGCCAAGTACAACCAGCCCTCATAGGTGCGGATGTAGGTGATGTCGGTGACCCAGACCTTGTTCGGCTCGCTGACCTTGAACTGCCGCTCCAGGCGGTTGGGCGAAGCCACCGTCGGTTTACCGCCGTAATAGCCGGGGCGCCGACGATAACCGGTCTGCGAACGCAGCCCCTCCACCCGCATCAGGCGAGCCACGCGGTGCCGGCCACAGGACTCGCCCAGCTCACGCAGGTCGTCGTGGATCTTGCGGTAGCCGTAGACCCCGCCGCTTTCCAGCCAGGCATGCTTGATCAATCCGAGCAGGCGCTGATCTTCCTTCTCGCGTGCGGATTTCGGCTCGGCCAGCCAGGCGTAGTAACCGCTGGGATGTACCTGGAGGGTCTGGCAGAGACGCCGTACCGGGTACTCCACCGACAGCTTGCTGATGACGGCGTACTTCAGCCGGACTCCTTGGCAAAGTACGCGGCGGCCTTTTTTAGGATGTCTCGCTCTTCGGTCACCCGCTTGAGTTCCGCGCGCAAGCGACGCAGCTCGGCCTGTTGATCATCTACCTGCTGCCGCTGTGCTTGGGGCTTGCTGTAGCGCTTTACCCAGGCGTACAGGCTGTGCGCGGACACGCCTAGACGCTCCGCCACATCGGCAACGCGCAAACCGCGCTCGGTGACTTGCTTGACCGCTTCGATCTTGAATTCTTCGGGGTAACGCTGGTTGCTCATGGCACCTCCTGATGGGCCTCATTATGAGGCTTGGAGGTGTCTACGAAACCAGGGGCGATTCATTCATCCAGCAGCGTCCGCTTAGCGAGCCAAGCTATCACCGACAATGCTGTGCCAGTGCAGCAGCCGTACTTTTACCTCAACCGCCGCAGCGCCTTCAAAGCCACCGGCAGCATCGGAGCAGCCGGCCTCGGTTCAGGCTTAGTTCTGCGCGGCCGCTTTTCCGCGCCCCAAAATCAAACCCCCGACCCGCTTACGCGGATCGGGGGTTTGGTGTAGGAGCTTGACGATGACCTACTCTCACATGGGGAAACCCCACACTACCATCGGCGATGCATCGTTTCACTTCTGAGTTCGGAATGGGATCAGGTGGTTCCAACGCTCTATGGTCGTCAAGCAATTCGGTTGCTGCCTCGGGGTTTAGCCGCTGCAGCGAATTGGGTATGTGATCGAATCGGTATTGCGTGTTCGTGCAGATTTTCGGTCTGTTTGTCGACTTACCGTCTAACAGCCAAATTGTTTGGGTGTTATATGGTCAAGCCTCACGGGCAATTAGTATTGGTTAGCTCAACGCCTCACAGCGCTTACACACCCAACCTATCAACGTCGTAGTCTTCGACGGCCCTTTAGGGAGCTCAAGGCTCCAGTGAGATCTCATCTTGAGGCAAGTTTCCCGCTTAGATGCTTTCAGCGGTTATCTCTTCCGAACGTAGCTACCCGGCAATGCCACTGGCGTGACAACCGGAACACCAGAGGTTCGTCCACTCCGGTCCTCTCGTACTAGGAGCAGCCCCTCTCAAATCTCAAACGTCCACGGCAGATAGGGACCGAACTGTCTCACGACGTTCTAAACCCAGCTCGCGTACCACTTTAAATGGCGAACAGCCATACCCTTGGGACCGGCTTCAGCCCCAGGATGTGATGAGCCGACATCGAGGTGCCAAACACCGCCGTCGATATGAACTCTTGGGCGGTATCAGCCTGTTATCCCCGGAGTACCTTTTATCCGTTGAGCGATGGCCCTTCCATACAGAACCACCGGATCACTAAGACCTACTTTCGTACCTGCTCGACGTGTCTGTCTCGCAGTCAAGCGCGCTTTTGCCTTTATACTCTGCGACCGATTTCCGACCGGTCTGAGCGCACCTTCGTACTCCTCCGTTACTCTTTAGGAGGAGACCGCCCCAGTCAAACTACCCACCATACACTGTCCTCGATCCGGATAACGGACCAGAGTTAGAACCTCAAGGTTGCCAGGGTGGTATTTCAAGGATGGCTCCACGCGAACTGGCGTCCACGCTTCAAAGCCTCCCACCTATCCTACACAAGCAAGCTCAAAGTCCAGTGCAAAGCTATAGTAAAGGTTCACGGGGTCTTTCCGTCTAGCCGCGGATACACTGCATCTTCACAGCGATTTCAATTTCACTGAGTCTCGGGTGGAGACAGCGCCGCCATCGTTACGCCATTCGTGCAGGTCGGAACTTACCCGACAAGGAATTTCGCTACCTTAGGACCGTTATAGTTACGGCCGCCGTTTACCGGGGCTTCGATCAAGAGCTTCGCTTGCGCTAACCCCATCAATTAACCTTCCGGCACCGGGCAGGCGTCACACCCTATACGTCCACTTTCGTGTTTGCAGAGTGCTGTGTTTTTAATAAACAGTCGCAGCGGCCTGGTATCTTCGACCGGCATGGGCTTACGTAGTAAATACTTCACCCTCACCGGCGCACCTTCTCCCGAAGTTACGGTGCCATTTTGCCTAGTTCCTTCACCCGAGTTCTCTCAAGCGCCTTGGTATTCTCTACCCAACCACCTGTGTCGGTTTGGGGTACGGTTCCTAGTTACCTGAAGCTTAGAGGCTTTTCCTGGAAGCATGGCATCAACCACTTCGCTTTCTAAAAGAAAGCTCGTCATCAGCTCTCGGCATTAAGACCCCGGATTTACCTAAGATCTCTGCCTACCACCTTAAACAAGGACAACCAACGCCTTGCTGGCCTAGCCTTCTCCGTCCCCCCATCGCAGTAACTAGAAGTACGGGAATATTAACCCGTTTCCCATCGACTACGCTCTTCAGCCTCGCCTTAGGGACCGACTCACCCTGCGTCGATTAACGTTGCGCAGGAACCCTTGGTCTTTCGGCGTGCGAGTTTTTCACTCGCATTGTCGTTACTCATGTCAGCATTCGCACTTCTGATACCTCCAGCGAGCTTCTCAACTCACCTTCACAGGCTTACAGAACGCTCCTCTACCGCTCAACTTGCGTTGAACCCGTAGCTTCGGTGCATGGTTTGAGCCCCGTTACATCTTCCGCGCAGGCCGACTCGACTAGTGAGCTATTACGCTTTCTTTAAAGGATGGCTGCTTCTAAGCCAACCTCCTAGCTGTCTAAGCCTTCCCACATCGTTTCCCACTTAACCATGACTTTGGGACCTTAGCTGACGGTCTGGGTTGTTTCCCTTTTCACGACGGACGTTAGCACCCGCCGTGTGTCTCCCGTGCTGACACTTGCTGGTATTCGGAGTTTGCATCGGTTTGGTAAGTCGGGGTGACCCCCTAGCCGAAACAGTGCTCTACCCCCAGCAGTGATACACGAGGCGCTACCTAAATAGCTTTCGAGGAGAACCAGCTATCTCCGAGCTTGATTAGCCTTTCACTCCGATCCACAGGTCATCCGCTAACTTTTCAACGGTAGTCGGTTCGGTCCTCCAGTCAGTGTTACCTAACCTTCAACCTGCCCATGGATAGATCGCCCGGTTTCGGGTCTATTCCCAGCGACTAGACGCCCTATTAAGACTCGCTTTCGCTACGCCTCCCCTATTCGGTTAAGCTCGCCACTGAAAATAAGTCGCTGACCCATTATACAAAAGGTACGCAGTCACCTAACAAAGTAGGCTCCCACTGCTTGTACGCATACGGTTTCAGGTTCTATTTCACTCCCCTCTCCGGGGTTCTTTTCGCCTTTCCCTCACGGTACTGGTTCACTATCGGTCAGTCAGTAGTATTTAGCCTTGGAGGATGGTCCCCCCATGTTCAGACAAAGTTTCTCGTGCTCCGTCCTACTCGATTTCACTTCTAAGATCCTTTCGCGTACAGGGCTATCACCCACTATGGCCGCACTTTCCAGAGCGTTCCGCTAAAATCAAAGAAGCTTAAGGGCTAGTCCCCGTTCGCTCGCCACTACTAAGGGAATCTCGGTTGATTTCTTTTCCTCAGGGTACTTAGATGTTTCAGTTCCCCTGGTTCGCCTCACACACCTATGTATTCAGTGTGTGATAACCATCTTATGATGGCTGGGTTCCCCCATTCAGACATCTCCGGATCAAAGTCTGTTTGCCGACTCCCCGAAGCTTTTCGCAGGCTACCACGTCTTTCATCGCCTCTGACTGCCAAGGCATCCACCGTATGCGCTTCTTCACTTGACCATATAACCCCAAGCAATCTGGTTACTGTCTATAACGTGAAGACGACATTCGCCGAAAATTTGCATAGAGAACACGCAAATTTTACCTTGACGCGACATGCTGCCAGTGAAAGCAACACATCGGTCTACTTCTATCACATACCCAAATTTTTAAAGAACAGTTCTGGCGCAAAGTCCAGAAATCAATGCTCAACCCAGGCGATCAATCTGATCCTGGTAAACACTCATTTCTGAGCTTTCGGCGACTAGAGTTAATGGTGGAGCCAAGCGGGATCGAACCGCTGACCTCCTGCGTGCAAAGCAGGCGCTCTCCCAGCTGAGCTATGGCCCCTTCGATTGGTGGGTCTGGGCAGATTCGAACTGCCGACCTCACCCTTATCAGGGGTGCGCTCTAACCAACTGAGCTACAGACCCAATCGTTACTCTCGGGTCTAAACCCAATCGCCTTTCGCAAGTGAATCAAGCAATTCGTGTGGGAGCTTATGACGAAGCCGGTGTCTTCGATTAAGGAGGTGATCCAGCCGCAGGTTCCCCTACGGCTACCTTGTTACGACTTCACCCCAGTCATGAATCACTCCGTGGTAACCGTCCCCCCGAAGGTTAGACTAGCTACTTCTGGAGCAACCCACTCCCATGGTGTGACGGGCGGTGTGTACAAGGCCCGGGAACGTATTCACCGTGACATTCTGATTCACGATTACTAGCGATTCCGACTTCACGCAGTCGAGTTGCAGACTGCGATCCGGACTACGATCGGTTTTATGGGATTAGCTCCACCTCGCGGCTTGGCAACCCTTTGTACCGACCATTGTAGCACGTGTGTAGCCCAGGCCGTAAGGGCCATGATGACTTGACGTCATCCCCACCTTCCTCCGGTTTGTCACCGGCAGTCTCCTTAGAGTGCCCACCTTAACGTGCTGGTAACTAAGGACAAGGGTTGCGCTCGTTACGGGACTTAACCCAACATCTCACGACACGAGCTGACGACAGCCATGCAGCACCTGTGTCAGAGTTCCCGAAGGCACCAATCCATCTCTGGAAAGTTCTCTGCATGTCAAGGCCTGGTAAGGTTCTTCGCGTTGCTTCGAATTAAACCACATGCTCCACCGCTTGTGCGGGCCCCCGTCAATTCATTTGAGTTTTAACCTTGCGGCCGTACTCCCCAGGCGGTCGACTTAATGCGTTAGCTGCGCCACTAAGATCTCAAGGATCCCAACGGCTAGTCGACATCGTTTACGGCGTGGACTACCAGGGTATCTAATCCTGTTTGCTCCCCACGCTTTCGCACCTCAGTGTCAGTATTAGCCCAGGTGGTCGCCTTCGCCACTGGTGTTCCTTCCTATATCTACGCATTTCACCGCTACACAGGAAATTCCACCACCCTCTGCCATACTCTAGCTCGCCAGTTTTGGATGCAGTTCCCAGGTTGAGCCCGGGGCTTTCACATCCAACTTAACGAACCACCTACGCGCGCTTTACGCCCAGTAATTCCGATTAACGCTTGCACCCTTCGTATTACCGCGGCTGCTGGCACGAAGTTAGCCGGTGCTTATTCTGTTGGTAACGTCAAAACAGCAAGGTATTAACTTACTGCCCTTCCTCCCAACTTAAAGTGCTTTACAATCCGAAGACCTTCTTCACACACGCGGCATGGCTGGATCAGGCTTTCGCCCATTGTCCAATATTCCCCACTGCTGCCTCCCGTAGGAGTCTGGACCGTGTCTCAGTTCCAGTGTGACTGATCATCCTCTCAGACCAGTTACGGATCGTCGCCTTGGTGAGCCTTTACCTCACCAACTAGCTAATCCGACCTAGGCTCATCTGATAGCGTGAGGTCCGAAGATCCCCCACTTTCTCCCGTAGGACGTATGCGGTATTAGCGTTCCTTTCGAAACGTTGCCCCCCACTACCAGGCAGATTCCTAGGCATTACTCACCCGTCCGCCGCTGAATCATGGAGCAAGCTCCACTCATCCGCTCGACTTGCATGTGTTAGGCCTGCCGCCAGCGTTCAATCTGAGCCATGATCAAACTCTTCAGTTCAATACTGCTTGGGTTTTGAGAAAACCCTAAACTTGGCTCAGCAATCGCAAATCTCTTTACTAGAAAGAGTAACTCTCGAATAAACGAGTGTTGCTTTGTGATGCTGATAATCTTGCGACTACCAGTCTTACATTCACAAGCACCCACACGAATTGCTTGATTCAGTTGTTAAAGAGCGTTTCGATCAAGCCTTTCGTCTCAACCGAGGCCGCGCATTCTACAGCAGCCTTTCTTACTGTCAAGCTGTTTTTCGAAAATCTCTTTTCTACTCAACCGCTTGCCGCCTCGATCAATCTGCATCTCTCGTCAGCGGGAGGCGAATCATACAGCGTCCAAAACCGCTGTCAACCACCTCTTTCAACCGCTTTCGATCAACCCGACCGAAGCCACCAACAGGACTCAACCACCACCCTGCCAGCGCGGCGCATTCTACTCGAATCCGCCACCAGTGCAACCCTTTTTATTTAGCTAACCTTTTGATTTTCAAGAGGTTTTGCTTGAGGACTGCACCGGAAGTGGTGCGCATTATAGGCACCTGAAAACGGGCGTCAACCGTTTATTTCGGTTCTGCAGAAATTGGTGCAGACCACATTGCTTCGCACCGAGTGAGCGGCTCGGTGCGGGCAACCAGTTCAGAACAAGGTGAACGTATAGCTCAGAATCAGACGGTTCTCGTCGATATCGCTGCGGTAGTTCGAGCGCGCCGCTACGTTGCGTAGGCGGATACCCACATTCTTGAGCAGACCGCTCTGCACGGTATAGCCAATGTCCAGATCGCGCTCCTGCGCCGTACCTTCGAAACCCATTCCCGTGCTTACGTTATCGCTGGTGATATAGCGCACCGTCGCAACCAGACTGGGCCAACCGAGCGCGGCGAAATCGTAGTCGTCGCGAGCCTGCCAGGAACGCTCGTCCCGCTCGGCGAACTCGTAGGTGGGCACCTCGTTGCCCAACGGCGTGACGTTGGCGAAGACGCGGGGAAAAGCACTGTCGCCATACATGGCCTGATAGCCGATATAGAAGGTATGCCCGCCTCGCTTCGCCGACAGCAGCGAGTAGAAAGCCTGATTATCCACGTTGCCGGCCAGCTTGCTGCCGTCGGCCTGTGAATCGCAGTAGCCGAGATTGGCGCCCAGGGTCCAGTCGCCGAGCGGCTCGCTATGCTTCAGGCCTATGTAGCGCTGGTTATAGATGTCCTCGAGCTGCGCATACCAGAGGCCGAAGGACGTGCGCTTGTCATTGAATGCGTAATCGCCGCCAGCGTAGTTGAAGGCATCGCTGAATGCTGCCTGAGGCGTTCGACCCAGCATAGCCCGCATCCGGTCGTCGCCAGCCTCGTTGCGCAGACTGGTCGAGCGCAAACGGCCGGCCTGCAGCGTCAACCCATCAAATTCGCTGGAGACAATGCTGGCGCCCTGATAGGTGGGCGGAAGCAGCCGAATATCGCTAAAGGTCAGCACTGGCAGATTGGGCTGCAATTCACCCACCTTCAGTTCGGTCTTCGACACCTTTGCCTTGAGTGCCAACCCCATGCGGCTGTACTCATCCGGCGCGCGGCCATCGCTCCCAACCGGGAGCAAGCCGGTACCAATGCGATCACGGCTGCTGTCGAGCTTGATTCCCAGCTGCCCGATAGCATCGACGCCGAAGCCGACAGCTCCAAGGGTGTAGCCCGATCTGAAATTGAGAATGAACCCCTGCCCCCACTCCTCCGCCTTCGATTGCCGATTGGCGCCGACGATGTCGGAGAAGTCCCGGCTGAAATAGTAATTACGCGCCTGCAGTGTTGCCGTCGCGTCCTCGACGAAACCTCCGTCGGCGGCGAACGACTGAGTAATCATCGACGTCATGCCAGCGGCCAGGGTGAGTCGGGAAATAGATATTTTCTGCATCATCTAACTCGCTCTTGTTGTTGTTTTTCAGTTGCACGCAGCCGTTCCCCCGGCAGCAACCGGAGAAAGCGACTAACTCGTTATGGGTGAATCGTTACGATTGTCGGCCGGTCACCGCGCCGGCTGTTCCTTGCGACCGACCGCCACTGCTGGTGCCGGCTTGCGCAGGCTGAGCAACAGGTGCGCGGCGATGCCAAAGATCAGCCCCCAGAACGCTGCCGATAGGCCTAGGAAGGACATTCCCGAGGCGGTGACTAGGAAAGTGATCAAGGCCGCCTCACGGTCGGCGGGCACGGCCATTGCCGCGCTCAATGCCCCGCCTATGGCCGCTAACAGCGCCAGCCCGGCCAGGGCGGCGATCAAGGCGGCCGGGAACGCGGTGAAGATCGAGACCAGCGTCGCCCCGAAGATGCCCAGCAGCAGATACAAGACACCGCCGGAAACACCCGCGACGTAACGCTTGGACGGATCCTCGTGCGACTCCCGGCCCGTGCAGATCGCCGCCGTGATCGCCGCCAGGTTCAATCCGTGACAGCCGAACGGCGCCAGCAGCAGCGAACCCAGAGCGCTGCTGCTGATCAGCGGACTGGCCGGCGTCTCGTAGCCGTCGTTGCGCAGCACCGCCATGCCAGGCACGAACTGTCCAGTCAGCGCCACCATCACCAGCGGAAAGGCGATATTGAGGATGACCTGCCAGCTGAACTCCGGGGCGATCCATACCGGCGTCGCCAGCCCGATGACCAGTGCATCACTGCGCAACTCACCCGAGGCGATGGTGATCGTCACACCGACCACCAGCACGGCGAGCACGGCGTAACGGGGCAAGGCACGCTTGAACAGCAGATAGGTGCCGAACATCGCCAGCACCAGCCAGGGCTGTTCCTTGACCGAGACGAACAGCCCGGTACCGAAACGGAACAGGATACCGGCCAGCATGCCCGCGGCGATGGCGGCCGGCAGGCGATTGATGATCCGGTCGAACGCGCCGGACAGCCCTACCAGCAGCACCACCACACTGCTGACGATATAGGCGCCGACCGCCTCGTTCAGCGTGATATCCGGCAACATGCTTACCAGCAGCGCCGAGCCCGGTGCCGACCAGGCGATGATGATGGGAACCCGGTAGCGCACACTGAGCAGAATGCCGAGCACGCCGCTACCGATGGAGATGGTCCAGACCCAGGACGAGAGCACCTCGTGCGGCATGCCCCCGGCCTTGGCGGCCTGGAAGATGATCACCAGCGGACCGGCGTAGGAAATCACGGTCGCGATGAAACCGGCGACCACGGCGGAGAGCGAGAAGTCTTTCATCAGAGCTTTCATGTCGCCTCGCAAGACAGGCCTGGCGATCCGTGGTCGATGCCCGGATCACTCTTGTTATGAATGAAGCGGCTGCATTACCGGTGCAGCACCGCGGTGCCCGGCTAATACCGGACACCGCGGTAACCCTCAGGCTTGCTGGAGCGCGCGTGGGCGCTTGCTGCGCTGCTCGGCTTGCGGGGCCGGCGCCTTCTGCAGCTGGAAGTCGAAATCCACTTCGGCGAAACGACCCTGCACGCCCCGTGCACGTGCGGCTTCGGCATCGTCGATGAAGCGGATGTCGCCGACCAGACCATCGCGCGTGGCGTAGGCGAAGTCGTCCCAGAGGTACTTGTCACCCGCCAGGTTGATCTGCGTGGTCAGGTGACGATGACCGGGCGCGGAGATGAAGAAATGAATATGCGCCGGGCGCTGGCCGTGGCGACCGAGCATGTCCAGCACTTCCTGGGTCGGGCCGTCGGGCGAGCAGCCATAGCCGGACGGCACGATGCTGCGCGCGCGGTAATAGCCGTTCTCGTCGGTGACGATACGACGGCGCAGGTTGTACTCGGACTGGCTCTTGTCGAAGTAGGAATAATTGCCCTTGGTGTTGGCGTGCCACAGATCGACCACCGCACCGGCCAACGGCTTGCCGCTCGGATCGAAGACACGGCCTTGCAGGAACATCACAGTGGCGACATCGTCTTCGCTACCGTCATCCATGCGCGCGATGCCCTGAGCGATTGGCGCGCCGGCGACGTACAGCGGACCTTCGATGGTGCGCGGGGTGCCGCCGACCAGTCCTTCCTGTTCGTCCTTGGCGTCCTGCAGCAGGTCGAGGTAATGCTCCAGTCCGAGTCCGGCGACCAGCAAGCCGGCTTCGTGGCGACCGCCGAGACGGTTGATGTAGTCCACCGCCTTCCAGAACTCGTCCTGGGTGATTTCCAGGTCTTCGATGATCCTTGCGGTGTCCGTCAGGACGCGGTTGATCACCGTCTTCAGGCGGCTGCTACCCGCGTCGTTGTTGAAGCCGCTGGCTTCCTTGAAGAACTGCTGCACGTCGTTGGTGTGGGAGATTTTCACAGTCATGGCTCAGGCCTCGTTTTGTAATTGTCGTTGCACGGGTTCAGCGATCGGTGCGGACCCCAGTTCGGACGGAATCAGCGGTCGTCGTCACGAATCGAGGATGGGTGGCGGCACAGCGCGTTGACCTCGATCTCCATGTAGGGGAATAGCGGCAGCTGCATCAGGGTGTCGTGCAGTTCCTGCACGCTGGCGACGTCGAACACGCTGTAGTTGGCGTACTGGCCGGCAATGCGCCAGAGGTGGCGCCACTTGCCTTCGCGCATCAGGCTCTGCGCCAGTTCCTTCTCGTCGGCCTTGAGCTTGGCGGCCTGGGCCGGATCCATGTCGACCGGCAGTTTCACGATCATCTTCACGTGGAAGAGCATCTCGGGTCCTCCTCTTACTTACGGGCGAAGAACGCCAGGCGCTCTTCATCCAGGGTCAGGCCAAGACCGGGCGTGCGCGGGACTTCCAGCTGGAAGTCGCGGTAGACCGGCGCCTGAGTGACGATTTCCTCGGTGAGCAGCAGCGGGCCGAACAGCTCGGTGCCCCAGGTCAACCTGTTAAGGGTGACGAAGGCGTGCGCCGAGGCCAGGGTGCCGATGGCGCCTTCGAGCATGGTGCCGCCATACAGCGCGATGCCGGCGGCTTCGGCGATCTGCGCGGTGCGCAGCACGGCACGCGGGCCGCCGTTCTTGGCGATCTTCAACGCGAAGATGCTGGCCGCACCGTCGGCCGCCAGGCTGAAGGCGTCCTCGACGCTCTCGATTGACTCGTCGGCCATGATCGGTGCCGGGCTGCGCTGATTCAGGCGCACCTGCCCGCCGCGGTTGATCCGCGAGATCGGCTGTTCGATCAGGTCGATGCCGTTGTCGCCGAGGATGCGACAGGTGCGCAGCGCCACCGACTCGTCCCAGGCCTGATTGACGTCTACGCGCACGCTGGCGCGCTCGCCGAGGGCCTGCTTGATGGCGATGACATGCTTGAGGTCGGCATTCACCTCGCCGGCGCCGATCTTCAGCTTGAAGATGCGATGGCGGCGGATATCGAGCATGCGCTCGGCCTCTTCGATGTCCTTGGCGGTATTGCCGCTGGCCAGGGTCCAGGCCACTTCCAGACTGTCGCGTACCCGACCGCCGAGCAGCTCGCTGACTGGTAGACCAAGACGCTTGCCCTGGGCATCGAGCAATGCGCTCTCGATACCGGACTTGGCGAAGGTATTGCCCTTGGCCGCCTTGTCCAGGCGCAGCATGGCGGCGTTGATGTTGGCGGCCTCCTGGCCCACCAGCAGCGGGCCGAGGTGGCTGTCGATGTTCTGCTTGATGCTTTCCGGGCTCTCGTTGCCGTAGGCCAGGCCACCGATGGTGGTGGCCTCGCCGATGCCTTCGATGCCGTCGCTGCACTGCACACGGATGATCACCAGCGTCTGTTGCTGCATGGTGTGCATCGCCAGCTTGTGCGGGCGGATGGTCGGCAGGTCGACGATGATCGTCTGGATGCGTTCGATCAGGATGGGGCTCATGGCGATATCCGTGTTGAAGGTTCAGTGATCAGGCCTTGGCCGCTGCCGTCATCACCACCGGCGCGGGCGTGCCGCTGCGCTTGCTGGAGATGGCGAAGACGGCCATGGCCAGGGCAGCGATGACACCCGGCACGGCGAAGGCGATGAAGTTCAGTTGCAGCGGCAGGTTGATGCCCAGCAACGCACCGCCAAGCAGCGGGCCGACGATGGCGCCGTTGCGGCCGATGCCCGAGGCCCAGCCGAGACCGGTGGAGCGGATCGACAGGCCATAGAACTGCGCGGCGGTCGCGTAGAGCAGGATCTGCGTGCCGATTACGGTGGCACCGGCGATGAAGATCAGCGTGTAAAGCACTGGCATCGGCGTCTTGAAGCCCAGCAGGCTGATGGAGGCCACCGACACGGCGAAGAACACCACCACCACTTTCGCCAGGTTGAAGCGATCGCCCAGCCAGCCGCCGAGGATGGCGCCGGCCATGCCGCCGAAGTTCAGCGCGAGCAGGAACGACAGGCTCGAACCGAGGCTGTATCCGGCGTTGGCCATCAGCTTCGGCAACCAGGAACCCAGCGCGTAAACCATCAGCAGGCAACAGAAGAACGCCAGCCACAGGGAGAAGGTCCGCACGCCACGGCCTTCGCGGAACAGCTCCAGCACCGAGGCACTCTTGCCCTTCACATCGGTCATCACCAGCTCGTCGGCAGCGCTCAGCTGGCGGCCCGGGTCAACCTTGGCCAACAACGCCCGCGCCTGCTCACCTCGGCCCTGGCGCACCAGGAAGCCGACCGACTCGGGCAGATACCAGAGAATCACCGGCAACAGCAGCAGCGGCACGGCGGCGGCGAAGAACATCGCTTCCCAGCCGAAGCGAGGCAGCATGTAGATCCCGAGGCCGGCCGACAGCATGCCGCCCAGCGAATAGCCGCTGAACATGACGGCCACCAGCGTGCTGCGTAGCCGCTTGGGCGCGTACTCGTTCATCAGCGCCACCACGTTGGGCATCAGCCCGCCGCAGCCGAGCCCGGCGAGGAAGCGGAAAATGCCGAACTCGGTAGGAGTGCTGGCAAAGCCGTTGAGCACGGTGGCGCTGCTGAACAGCACGAAACAGATGGCGATGCCCTTCTTGCGGCCGATGCGGTCGGCCAGGGTGCCGAAGACCAGGGCACCGAACATCATGCCGAACAGCGCGTAACTGCCCAGTGCACCGGCCTCGAGCGGCGTCAGCCCCCACTCCTTCATGATGACCGGCAGCACCACGCCATAGATGAACAGGTCGTAGCCGTCGAAGATCAGCAGCAGTGCGCAGAGGCACACCACGAGCCAGTGAAAGCGGCCGAAGCGCGCGTTATCGATGATTTCGTGAACATCTACTTGTCGCATGGCAAGACTCTCTATTGTTTTTGTTAGTCGCGGATCGGCTGCGGCGATGGGTCACCGCGCCGCCGATGTGCCTTGGCGTTGACCGGTCGAGCCGGCCTGGGTACTACTCAGCCGAGATCGCCACCGCCTACCGGCAGGGTCACGCCGGTGATATAGGAGGCGTCGTCCGAGGCGAGAAACAGAATCGCGCCGGCCTGCTCGTCGATGGTTCCGTAGCGCTTCATCAATGAGGAATCCACGGTCTGATCGACGATCTGCTGGTACCAGATCTTTTCCTGCTCGCTCTGCTCGGCTGCGTTGCGTGGAATACGTCGCGGTGGCGCCTCGGTACCGCCGGGTGCGGTGGCGTTGACGCGGATGCCCCGCTGGGCGTTCTCGAAGGCCAGGCACGCGGTCAGCGCATTGACGCCACCCTTGGCCGCACCGTAGGGCACGCGGTTGAGGCTGCGCGTGGCGATCGATGAGACATTGACGATGGCCCCGCCGCCCTGCTCCAGCATGTGCGGCAGCGCGGCGTGGCAGCACCACAGCGTGGGGAACAGCGAGCGACGCACCTCGGCCTCGATCTCGTGTTCCTGGTAATGCTCGAAGGGCTTGGCCCAGATGGTTCCGCCAACGTTGTTGACGAGGATGTCGAGACGGCCGAAACGCTCTTTCGCGGCATCCATCAACCGATGGCAGTCGCGAACTGCTCAAGATCGGCGGTCAGGGTCAGTACCTCGGCGCCCTGCCCCAGTTGATCGGCCAGTTCATGGACCAGTTCGGAACGGTCCACGGCCACCAGCCGGCCACCTTCCTCGACGAATCGCTCGGCGACACGGCGACCGATGCCCTGGGCCGCGCCGGTGATCACCGCGACCTTGTTCTGAAATCGTGTGTTCATCTACCCAACCTCTGGAATGGCGAGGATTCGGTGAGCAATGCGGCGCAGTTGCCCACCCTGCGACCGGTGGATCAGGCGCTGGCGGCGAACTTCTCGTAGTAGAAGTTGGCCGGCTGCAGGCCTTGCTCACGAGTGAACTGGTTGACCGACTCGACCATGGGCGGCGGACCGCACAGGTAGATGTCCACCTCGCCATCGTTGAGGTGTTTGGGTTCGATGTGCTGGGTCACGTAGCCCTTGTGCGGGTACTGGCTGTCGGAGCTGGACACGCAGGCGCTGTAGGTGAAGTTCGGAATGCGCGCAGCGAAGTCTTCGAGTCGATCCATCTCCACCAGATCGAAATCGTTGGAGACGCCGTAGATCAGGTGCAGCGGATGCGCGCTGCCCTGCTCGGCGATCTTCTCCAGCATCGCAGTGAAAGGCGCCAGGCCCGTGCCGCCGGCCAGCAAGAGCAGCGGCCGCTTGATCTCGCGCAGATAGAAGCTGCCCAACGGGCCGGCCAGGGTGAGGCTGTCGCCGGCCTTGGCCATGCCGCTCAAGAAGCTGCTCATCAGCCCGCCCGGCACGTTGCGGATCAGGAAGCTGACCTCACCGCCCTTCTGCAGCGAGCTGAACGAGTAGGCGCGGGTCTGGTCGGTGCCCGGCACCTGCAGGTTAACGTACTGCCCAGGCAGGAAGGCCAGCTGGCTCAGCGACTCGCCCTTGATCGACAGCGCAATGGTGCTCTGCGACAGCTGGCGCACGTTGCTGATGGTCGCCTGGTAACTGGCCTGCGTGGTCTTGCAGACATCCGAGGATGCCGGCACGCGGATCACGCAGTCGCTCTCGGCACGCATCTGGCAGGTCAGCACATAGCCTTGCGCAGCTTCGTCCTCGCTCAGCGCGTCCTCGATGTATTCCTCGCCGAGGTCATAACTCCCGGCTTCGGCGAGGCACTTGCAGGCCCCGCAGGCACCGTCGCGACAGTCCAGCGGGATGTTGATGCCCTGGCGGTAGGCTGCGTCGGCGACGGTTTCGCCAAGATTGGCCTCGATGAAGCGGGTCACCCCGTCCTCGAAATTCAATGCGATCTGGTGAGTCATGGCCTTGCCCTCACAGGTGATAGACGTCGATCAGCTGGCGGATGTAGTCGTTCTTCAGCACGACCTTCTTGTGCTTGATCAGCGGACTCTCGCCACGGGTGTCGAGCGTGTAGAAGCTGGTGCCGTAGAAGTGGTCGACGGTCTTGTAGCGAAAGCTCATCGTGTGCCAGTTGAAGCGCAGCTTGCAGAAGCCCTCGCCCTGCTCGATCAGCTCCAGGTTGCTGATGTTGTGCGAGGTGCGTGTATCTGGGATCGTGGCGCTGGAGCGCTCGGTGCGGATGCGAAACACACGGTCTTCCAGGCCGCCACGGTTGCCGTACCAGATCAGCGAGATTTCCCGCTGCGGATCTTCGGTGAGCTGGTCGGCGTCGTCCCAGGCCGGCATCCAGAAGGTGGCGTCGGCGGCATACAGTTCCAGCCAGCTGTCCCAGTCCTTGTCGTCGAGGTAGCGCGCTTCGCGGTAGAGGAAGTCACGCGCGGTTTCGTAGGCGATGCTCATTTTCATGCACCCTCCACGTGAATCAGCTGTTCCTGCTCGGCCTTCACGGCCTTGATCATCTGCTGTTGCCAGTAGTGGTGCTGGAGCACGAACAGGCCCTCATCCTCGGTGCGCGCACCGCTCATCATCGGCTGCAGGTCGATGCTGCGGGCGCCATCGTCCGCTCCCTCGATCCAGTGCTTGGCACCGCGGGACATGTCGTTCCATTCCATGGCGCGACCGGCAAAGCCCTGCTGGCAGGCGCGGAACTCTTCAAGATCATCCGGCGTGGCCATGCCGCTGACATTGAAGAAGTCTTCGTACTGGCGAATGCGCCGCGCCCGCGCTTCGGCACTCTCGCCCTTGGGTGCGATGCAGTAGATGGTGACTTCGGTCTTGTCCACCGACAGCGGCTTGGCGATGCGCAGCTGCGAGCCGAACTGATCCATCAGGTACAGGTTCGGGTAGAGGCACAGGTTGCGCGAGTTCTCGATCATCCAGTCGGTACGGGCCTGGCCGAACTCGGCGACCATCTCCTCGCGACGGGCATACAACGGGCGATCTTCCGGGTTGTCCCAGCGAGTCCAGAGCAGTAGATGGCCGTTCTCGAAGGAATAGAAACCACCGCCCTTCTTGCCCCAGCCGCCGGCGCTCATCGCACGGATGTCGTCGCCGGCTTCCTTGAGCTTGCGCTGCTGCTGGGTGGCGGCGTAGTTCCAGTGCACGGCGGTGACGTGGTAGCCATCGGCGCCGTTCTCGGCCTGCAGCTTCCAGTTGCCTTCATAGACATAGGTGGACGAGCCGCGCAGCACTTCGATGCCATCCGGCGATTGATCGACCACCATGTCGATGATCTTGCGTGACTCGCCAAGGAATTCCTCAAGCGGGGCGACGTCCTCGCGCAGGCTGCCGAAGAGGAAGCCGCGGTAGGACTCGAAGCGGGCGACCTTCTTCAAGTCATGGGAGCCGTCGCAGTTGAAGCTGTCGGGGTAGCCGGCTTCCTTGGGGTCCTTGACCTTGAGCAGCTTGCCCGAGTTGTTGAAGGTCCAGCCATGGAACGGACAGGTGTAGGTCGCCTTGTTGCCGCTCTTGAAGCGGCAGAGCATGGCACCGCGGTGGCTGCAGGCGTTGATGAAGGCGTTGAGTTCACCCTCCTTGTTGCGCGCGATGAAGATCGGCTGACGCCCCATCTGGGTGGTGTAGTAGTCGTTCTTCTCGGGGATCTGGCTCTCGTGAGCGAGGTAGATCCAGTTGCCCTCGAAGATGTGCTTCATCTCCAGATCGAACAACCGAGGGTCGGTGAACATCTCCCGCTTGCAGCGAAAGATGCCCTTCTCTTTGTCGTCTTCGAGCAGCGAATCAAGGTAGTCGATTCCCAGGGACATGGCCGGGGCCTCCATTGTTATTGTTTCCACGTGATGAAGGCTACGGCGGGGGGAACGGCATCAATATCCGTTTTCTGCAGCATCTCTATCCGTTTTCTGCAACACGCAGGCAGACGGATGCCGCGCCTGCAGCGACGCGCTGAGGGCGATCAGCGAAGGGAGGAATGGGCGTAGCGGATGCGGCCGCCGTCAGGCTGGCGGCCGCCGAAGCGGATCAGTGATGGCGGCGCAGGGTGTCCGACGGCAGCTCGCCGAAGGTGCTCTTGTAGCTTTCCGAGAAGCGCCCCAGATGCATGAAGCCGTAGTCCATGGCGATCTCGGTGATGTTGCGTACCCTGGCCGAAGGGTCGCTCAGCCGGCCATGGATCTGCTCCAGCTTGCGCTGGCGGATGTAGGACTTGGGCGTGGTGCCGACCTTGCGCTCGAACAGCAGGTACAGCGAGCGCAGGCTCATGTTGGCCAGTTCGGCCAACTGCTCGACGGAGATATCCTGTTTCAGATGCTCGTCGATGTAGTCGGTCAGCCGACCGAACGACGGGCAGCTGTCACCGAACGGATCGCGCTGGATATTGCTGGCCAGGCTGCAGAGCAGCTTGCTGGCGATGATCCGGCTGTACTGCTCCTGAATCTGCGGGATGCTCTGCTCTGAGCCCGCCTCGCGGCAGACCAGCCCAAGCAGGCTGTCGAAGCCGTCCATTTCGCCGAGCGCATGGCGATTGGCACTGAACCGGATGCCACCGGAGGGGGCACGCCATTGGTTCTCGCTGCAGGCCTGTTCGAGGAAGGACGCCGGCAGCTTGACGATCAGCTTTTCGCAGTCGTCCGAGTAGGTCAGGTCAACCGGATCGTCCGGGTTGATCAGCAGCAGCTCACCGGGGGTGAAATAGTGCTCCTGGCCCCGTCCGCGCCACAGGCAATGGCCACGCTGCAGCAGCTGCAGGTGATAGATGGTTTCCAGGGCTGGCGAGGTGACATGAACGCTGCCGCCATAACTGATCTGGCAAAGGTCGAGCTTGCCGAACTTGCAGTGGCTGAGGCTGGCCTGAGGCGTGCCGGTACGAGGCAGACGAATGCAGTGCACGCCTACATGCTGATTGACGTAATCCGACACCGCATGCGGATCAGCACGCTCGAAGATCCTGCTTTTTTCATTCAGCAGTCGTTCCATCACCCGGCACTCGGTTGTTTTTATAGTTGGCCGGCGCTTGGTGGCCGGCTTGGTCGGTATCACGCAGATCGAGAATATTGATCTGCGTCAAGAATATCGACTGATCGAAGCATAGGAGATTCGACCAACGGCGGACACCCCGCCGTTCGGTGACCGAACAGTTTTTGCACAAGCGCGCCATCGTTCACATATGGGCACGATTGCGGCGGAACGCTCGGCGCCTCTTCGCACTCTGAGTGCAGATCGCACAAAACGGATAGGTCGTTGGGCGACGCCGAGCATCGGCGGCCCTATGACCCAGCACAAGAAGGTGTGCCCTGCATGAAGATTTCCCTCTTCCCCATCGCCCTGCTGGCACTGCTCTGCAGTGGCACCAGCGCCGCGTCCGCGGTCACAGAACCGGCCCACGACGGGTTGGCTGCGCTGGAGGTCATACGCCCGAGCCGCCCCTGCTCGTCATTGCTCACGCTCGACCTCGCATCGATCGGCGGAAGCGGTAGTCGCGTCACGTCCGCATCGGTACAGGACACTGATCAGGGCGCCACCGTATGCAATGTCGAAGGCACGCTGGCACCGAGCATCGGCTTTCGCGTGCAACTGCCGCTGGATGGCTGGACCCAGCGCTTCCTGCAGGTCGGCTGCGGCGGGTTGTGCGGCCGCATTTCTCTGAGACCGGACGCAGTCGCAGGCTGCGTACCGTTCGAAAGCGGCCGCTTCGTCGTAGCCAGTACCGACATGGGTCATCAGGGCAATGGCGGGACCTTCGGTGCCAATCCGCAGCAGCGCGCCGATTTCGCCCACCGCGGTGTGCACCTCACCGCACGGGCTGCGAAAGCACTGATCAAAACCTTCTACGACCGGGGTCCGGCGTATTCCTATTTCAGTGGATGCTCGGACGGCGGGCGCGAAGCCCTGATCGAGGCGCAACGCTATCCGGACGACTTCGACGGCATCGTCGCCGGCGCGCCGGCAATGAATTTCCAGGTGCAGAACTCGCTGCTGCACGCCTGGCAGGCGCGGGTGAACCGCGCCCCGGATGGTCGCAGCGTGCTGGTCGCCTCACAGCTGCCGCTTCTGCATCGAGCCGTGCTTGAACAGTGTGACGGCCTGGATGGCCAGCTCGACGGGCTGCTCAGCGACCCACGAATCTGCCGATTCGACCCGGCAACGATCCAGTGCCCCGCTGGCCAGGACAGCGACCAGTGCCTGACTGCCGCACAGGTGCAAGCGGCAAGGCGCATATATGACGGGCCGCGCGACGAGCGTACCGGTGAGCGATTGGCCGTCGGCGGTCCGCAGCCCGGCTCGGAGCTCGCATGGGGCGGCGTGTTCGTGCCCGAACGCGCACACGGCCCGCTATTCAGCGAAACCATCGCCCTCGAGGCACTGCGCTATCTGGTGTTCGAACAGGCACCGCAGCCTGGCTATCGGCTGGAGCAGCTGCGCTTCGACGCCGAGACCTTCGATCGCCTGCGCGCCCGCCATCCTCTGTTCGATGCGACCGACCCCGACCTCTCCGCCTTCGCCGACAAAGGCGGCAAGCTGATTCTCTGGCATGGCTGGTCCGATCATCATATCTCGCCGATCAATACCATCGCCTACCACGAAGCCCTGCAGCGCCACCTGGGCAAGCCAGAAGTCGAGCGCTTCGTGCGCATGTACCTGGTGCCGGGCATGTACCACTGCCACGGCGGACAGGGGCCGAGCGAACTGGACCTGCTGACGCCGCTGATGCGCTGGGTCGAATCCGGCCAGGCCGCTGACGAGATCAAGGTGTATCAGGCGAGCCGATCCGGCCTGCCGCTCTCGCCGAAGAGCAGGCGTGCCAAGACCGGGCGAACCCCGGAGTACCGGCCGGTCTACCCCTACCCGGCCGTGGCGCGCCTCGTCAGTGATGGCCAAGGAGAACGCTATACCCGCGGCGAACCCCTGACCGATACGCCGACGCCAGCCTGGCGAGGCGCGGACTTCTACCAGCCCTACCGCCCGCGCGAGCGCTGAGTGATGGCCGACTATTTCCCGTTATGGCTGACTTTCAGGCTGCGCTTTCTGGAGCTGGCTTCGGCGGTTCAAGGTCGCACGAATGGGCTTCATGGCGCCCTCACCGACGTAGGCCTGAGATCGCTCGCGCGCCGTACGGTGCCGACGGAGCGGAACACAAACCAAGGGCGATTATCGAACAGATTCGCTCGTTTACTGCGCCACTCGGTTGCGATGCAACCGGCGAGGTTGCTTCTATACGGAGGCGTTCACCGTCTCGGCGACTCGCGTGTAGCGGGGCTGCCGGAGCGGAACATCCGCGGGGCAGCCGGTTGCACGCGCAATTACAACAACAAAAGGGAATACCCCATGTCGAAATTGCCCAGGGCCTTGCTGGCACTTGCCTGCGTCAGTTGTCTGAGCCTGTCCGCCTACGCTCAGGAAGCGGTCGTGACGCTCAAGGTTCATCATTTTCTTCCCGCCCATTCGTTGACCCAGGCGAACCTGCTCAAGCCGTGGGCGGACGAGATCACCGAAGCCTCCGACGGCCGTATCCAGTTCCAGTTCTATCCCTCGATGCAGCTGGGCGGCACACCACCGCAGCTGGTGGACCAGGTGCGTGACGGCGTTGCCGATATCGTCTGGACGCTGCCGGGTTACAACAGCGGGCGCTTCCCGCTCATCTCGGTCTTCGAGCAGCCATTCATGAGCCGCTCCGCCGAGGCGACCAGCCAGGCGATGTGGGAGTTCGTCGCCAAGCACGGCGAGAAGGAATTCGCCGGCATGCACCTGCTTGCGACCCATACCACGGACGGTGCGCTGATCCACACCGGGAAGAAACCCATCAACAGGATGGCCGACTTCCGCGGCAAGAAAATCCGCGCCGCCAACCGCACCTCCACCAAACTGATCTCCCTGCTCGGCGGGACCCCCGTCGCCATGCCGGTCCCGCAGATTCCCGAGGCCCTGTCCAAGGGCGTGGTCGACGGTGCAATCGTGCCCTGGGACGTGGTACCAGCGCTCAAGTTGCACGAGCTGGTCGGCCACCACACGGAAATGGCCGAGGGGAAGCCGGCACTGATGTACACGGTGATGATTCTCGCCATGAACCCGGCTACCTATGAGGGGTTGCCCGAAGACCTGCGCAAGATCATCGACGAGCGCAGCGGCGCGGTGCTCTCGCGTCGAGCGGGCCAGCTGTTCGACGAGATCGCCGTGCAGAATGGCCATCGTCTGGCCGAAAGCCGCGGCAACATGATTCACCAGCTGTCCGAAGACGAACAGCAGAAGTGGATGAAGGTGGCCGAGCGCCTCGACCAGGACTGGATCAAGGAAGTCGAGGGCAAAGGCTATGCGAATGGTGCCGCCCTGCTCGAGGACGCACGCCAGCTGATCCAGCAGCACAGCGACACCGCTTCCCGCTGATCGACCCCGGCGCCAGTTCGCCCGGCGCCCTGCTCCGGAGACTTTCATGAGCGAACCTGACGTTCGGGCCGCGACCGTGCCTGCCGATCCGATGGGCCGCGTGCTCGATCGGCTGTCACGGCTGCTGGCCTTCGTCGGCGGCCTGCTGCTGGTGGCCATGACGGTGATGGCGACCTACAGCATCGCCATGCGCACCCTCTTCGACGAACCGCTGCTCGGCGACGTCGAACTGGTGCAGATGGGTTGTGGCATCGCCATCGTGTTCTTTCTGCCGCTGTGCCAGCTCCGCCGCGGCAACGTCATCGTCGATGTATTCACCTTGCGCGCCTCGCCTCGCGTGCGCAGCGCGCTGGATGGCCTGGGCAGCGTGCTTATGGGGTTGGCTGCTGCGCTGCTGGCCTGGCGTTCACTGGCGGGCACGCTGGACGCCTACTGCACCGGCGAGGAATCGATCATCCTGGGCGTGCCGATCTGGTGGTCGATGAGCGCCTTCGCACCGGGCTTCGCACTATTGGCGGTGGTGGCGTTGTACACCGCCTGGCAGGACTTTCGTGGTGAGGGCAAACCCGCATGAGCAGTGTCGAAATCGGCGGGCTGTTCCTAGCCGCCCTCCTCGTTTTGCTGGTGGTGCGCATCCCGATCGCCATCGCCATGCTGCTCACCGGTGTCGGCGGCTACGTGGCGATTTCCGGTTGGTCGCCGCTGCTCAGCTATCTGAAGACCGTCGCCTATGCGCGCTATACGGTCTACGACCTCTCGGTCATTCCGCTTTTCCTGCTGATGGGGCAGTTCGCCTCCCGCGGTGGCCTGGCGACCGGCCTGTTCCGAGCCGCCGCGGCCATGATCGGCCACTGGCGCGGCGGTCTGGCGATGTCGGCCGTTGGTTCCTGTGCTGCCTTTGGTGCCGTCTGCGGCTCATCCATCGCCACTGCGGCGACCATGGGCCAGGTCGCGCTGCCGGAACTGAAGAAATACAACTACTCGGGCGCGCTTGCGGTGGGCAGCCTGGCCGCCGGGGGCACCCTGGGCATCCTGATTCCGCCGTCGGTGGTGCTGGTGATCTATGCCATCCTCGCCCAGGAAAACATCTCCGCGCTGTTCATGGCCGCATTCATCCCCGGCGTGCTGGCGGCAATCGGCTACATGATCGCGATCGCCATCTACGTGCGGATGAACCCGGACGCCGGCCCCGCGCAACCGAAGCTGACCTGGCGCGAGCGGCTGGCCGCGCAGCGTGGCGTCTGGCCGGTGTTCCTGATCTTCCTGCTGGTACTTGGTGGTATCTATGCCGGCTGGTTCACACCGACCGAAGCGGCGGCCATCGGAACCGTGGGCACCGGCCTCTTCGCCGTCGCGCTCGGCGGCATGCGCTGGGCCCAGTTCAAGGAAGTGCTGTTCGGCACCGCGGTCACCACCGGGATGATCTTCATGATCCTGCTCGGCGCCGATGTCATGAACGCCTTCCTCGCCGTGTCGCAGCTCCCGGTGGCGTTGGCCGAGGCGATCAACAATGCAGGCGTGGGGCCCTTCATGGTGCTCGCCGGTATCCTGATCCTGTACCTGATCCTCGGCTGCGTGATGGACACCATGTCGATGATCCTGCTGACCATCCCGATCTTCTTCCCGCTGATCATGGGGCTGGACTTCTACGGCCTGGATCAGACCGAGAAGGCCATCTGGTTCGGCATCCTCGCACTGATGGTAGTGGAGATCGGCATGATCACCCCGCCGGTGGGCATGAACGTCTACGTGATCAGCAGCATGGCCCGGGATGTCCCCCTACGCGACGCCTTCCGCGGCGTGGTGCCCTTCCTGATTTCCGACATCCTGCGCGTCGTGGTACTGGTGCTCTTCCCCTCGATCACGCTGTGCCTGGTGCGGTGGCTGACATGACGACCGCCGTCCGGCTGATCCGATTGCCGAGCCTCCCTCTCCTCGATGCTCCACTTTCGCACGCCAGCTAACGGGGCATTTTTTCCGGGTTGCGTGCTCACGCGCCAACCCGTTACCCACCGCTCGGCGTCCGCCATCGAATTCGCTTATCGGGACAGCAGCCACCACCATGCTCAGGCCAGGGCGCGCCTGATAGAATGCGCGGCCGCGATCCAGACCCGACCCCGTCCGCATGACTCTCGACCAAACGCCCTCGGCCACAAAACCGGTGCTGTCCCGCCGCTTCTCCGTCGCACCGATGATGGACTGGACCGACCGCCACTGCCGGTTCTTCCTGCGCCAGCTTTCCAAGCACGCCCTGCTCTACACCGAAATGGTGACGACCGGCGCGCTGCTGCATGGCGATACGGCGCGGTTTCTGCGTTACGACGAGAGCGAACATCCGCTGGCGCTGCAGCTGGGTGGCAGTGTGCCGGGCGATCTGGCGGCGTGCGCGAAGCTCGCCGAGGCCGCGGGTTACGACGAGGTGAATCTCAACGTCGGCTGCCCCAGCGATAGGGTGCAGAACAACATGATCGGCGCCTGCCTGATGGGCCATCCGCAGCTGGTCGCCGACTGCGTGAAGGCCATGCGCGACGCGGTGGGCGTCGAGGTCACCGTCAAGCACCGCATCGGCATCAACGGGCGCGACAGCTATTCCCAGTTGTGCGACTTCGTCGGTCAGGTGCGCGAGGCCGGCTGCCGCAGCTTCACGGTGCATGCTCGCATCGCCATCCTCGAAGGGCTGTCACCCAAGCAGAACCGTGAAGTGCCTCCGCTGCGCTACGACGTCGCCGCGCAGCTCAAACGGGATTTCCCGGACCTCGAGATCATCCTCAACGGCGGCATCAAGACGCTGGAAGAATGCCGCGAGTATCTGCTGACCTTCGATGGGGTGATGCTCGGCCGCGAGGCCTACCACAACCCCTATCTGCTGGCGCAGGTCGACAGCAGCCTGTTCGGCAGCAACGCACCGGTGATCAGCCGTGCGCAGGCGCTACGCAACATGCGCCCGTACATAGAACGGCATCTGGCCGAGGGTGGCGCCATGCACCATGTCACCCGCCACGTGCTCGGCCTGGGCCAGGGTTTCCCCGGCGCGCGGCGCTTCCGTCAGCTGCTTTCGGTGGACATTCACAAGACCGACGAGCCGCTGGCGCTGCTCGATCAGGCGACGGCATTGCTCGAGGGCCACTGAAGTCCCGCGGCAAGGAACGCTACCGAGACTATCGGATCAAAGGCCAGGCGCATCCGGGTCCATGCGCTCGTTGAGCGGGCAGACGGGCTCGGGTAAGGTCATGCCACTCACAGGACGGAGCCCTCCTTTATATGACTTCCAAGCTGGAACAACTCAAGCAGTTCACCACCGTTGTCGCCGATACCGGCGATATCGACGCCATTGCCCGCCTGAAGCCCGTGGATGCGACCACCAATCCGTCGCTGCTGCTCAAGGCCGCGGCCATGCCGCGCTACGCCGAGCATCTCGGCAACGCGATGAAGCAATGCCAGGGCGATATCGGCCTGGCCTGCGACCTGTTCGCGGTCGCTGTCGGCAAGCAGATCCTCGAACTCATCCCCGGACGCATTTCCACCGAGGTCGACGCGCGCCTTTCCTTCGACACCCAGGCCATGGTCCAGCGCGGCGAGCGCCTGATCGGTCTGTACGAGCAGGCCGGCATCAGCCGCGAGCGCGTGCTGATCAAGATCGCGTCCACCTGGGAAGGCATCCGCGCCGCCGAGCAGCTCGAAAAGGCCGGCATCCAGACCAACCTCACTCTGCTGTTCTCGTTCACCCAGGCGGTGGCCTGCGCCGAGGCCGGCGTGTTTCTGATCTCCCCCTTTGTCGGCCGCATCTACGACTGGTACAAGAAGCATGAAGGCCGCGACTATCAGGGCGCGGAAGATCCGGGCGTGCAGTCGGTCAGCCGCATCTACGACTACTACAAGACACACGGCTACAAGACGGTGGTGATGGGCGCGAGCTTCCGCAACGTTGGCCAGATCGAGGCGCTGGCTGGCTGCGACCGGCTGACCATCAGCCCGGAACTGCTCGGCCAGCTCGCCGAAGCCAGCGGCACGCTGGAGCGCAAGCTGGAGCCGGGCCGCGCATCCGAACAGCGCATCAGCCTGGATGAGAAGAGCTTCCGCTGGGGGCTGAACGAGGATGCGATGGCGACCGAAAAACTTGCCGAAGGCATCCGTCAGTTCGCGAGGGATCAGGAGAAGCTCGAGGCGCTACTGGCGCAGCTGGCCTGAGTTCCGCTCAGGAGCGCTCCAGCGCGGTGACGAGGTCATGGAAGGCCTCGCGGTTGGATTCGTTGAGGCTCATCAGGATACGGTGAGCCTCCAGCACCTTGGCCTTCACCACGTCCTCGGACTGGTCCTGCGAAGGCAGGTCGGCCAGGCACTCCGGGCACGGCAGCGGCGTGTCGACGATGTTGAACACCTGATCGAAGCCCATCGACTGCAACAGTCGAGTGATGTCCGGATGGGTGGTGACCAGGGTCGGCAACATGCCGACCTTCTGCCGCGACAGGATCGACAGCTTGGCCAGCAGGCCCAGCGTGGTGCTGTCGATGCTTCGGCTCTCGGTCAGATCGATGACGATGGAAGAGAAATTCAGCGACGAGAAGATCTTCTCGATCGTCGCATCCAGCGCCGAACAGAGCGTCAAACGGATCTCACCAATGAACTTCAGAACAAAGGTGCCATCCATCTCGGCGAACTGGATTCTACCAGTACTCATGCAAGGTTCCTGCTCAACACCAGCAAGGCGATATCGTCGGGCATGTCAGCCAGTTCGGCCAACCCGAAGACTCGACGTAAACCGTCCAGCGTGCCACCGGCGTCCGAGATCAGACCGGGCAACGCAGACTCTTTTTCTTTGAGTGTCTCGCCAGGCAAAAGGTCCAGAATGCCATCGGAGAGCAAGGTCAGGCTGAAGGTCTCAGGCAGCTTCAGCTCGAAATCCTGATAGGTCGCTTCGACGAACAGGCCGACCGGCAGACCGCGTCCTTCCAGGTAGTGGGCGCCCTCGCCCGTATAGAGCACCGGCATCGGCAGATGACCACCGATGCTGTAGTGCAGCACGTCACGCTCCTGGTCGATCACCCCACCCAGCATGGTCACGTGCTTGCCCAGCTTGCAGTTGATCAGCCCGCGGTTGATATGGTCGAGCACTTCCGAGGGCTTGAACTCGCGCAGCGTACCGCCGCGGCGCGACTCGTACAGCAGGCGGGTGGTCATGAACTTGAGCAGCACGGTGACGAATGCCGACGACGCACCGTGGCCGGACACGTCGGCCAGATAGAAGCCGATGCGGCGCTCGTCCACGCGGAAGTAGTCGACGAAGTCGCCGGACAGATACAGCGAGGGGATGATCTGGTGCGCAAAATCGAAGCCGTCAACGCTCCAAGGCGTTACCGGCAGCATGTTCATCTGAACCTGGCGCCCGGCGTCCTGATCTTCCTGCAATAGATGCAGGCTGGCCTGCAGGTCGCGGTTGGCGGTCTCCAGTTGCTCCCGATAGCGACGATTCTCCAGGCGCAGACGAGAGCGATCCAGCGCGCGGCGAACCGAGTGCTCGAGCATCGCCAGATCTTCGAGCGGCTTGATCAGATAGTCGGCGGCGCCCAAACGCAACGCCTCCACGGCATCGCTCATAACACCGGCACCCGAGACCACGATGACCGGCAGGTCGATCTGGCGCTCACTGATCTGGCGGATCAGTTCCAGGCCGTCCATCTGCGGCATGCGCAGGTCGCAGATCACGAGGTCGGGCTGCTCGGATTCGAAGAGCTCCATACCCTGCGGCCCATTGGCGGCCTGCAGCACACGGAAACCACTGTCATCCAGATAGGCAGCCAGGCTGGCTCGAACCACATCGTCGTCGTCTATGATCAGCAGCGTCGCGCTTGGTTTATGCATGTTCCTACCAGGCGGTGTCGCCAGGATGGTTGGCGAATACATTGGCCCGGCGTGATGCGGGGCATAGGTTCGATTCAAGGCGCAGACGGTACTCCCATACGATCGGGGTTTCAAGCCGACCGGCAGGCGCCTTTACAGGTCGAATTGAGGGGCGCTATAAGAATCCCGCTAGCCATATATAAAAGGTAGAACCATGAGCCAGAAAGACCGCGATTACAGCGAAAAACGCGATTTCATCCGGATGCAGATCGAAACCACCGTCGCGCTGGAACATGGCGACACAAAACTGAGCGGCGTCTGCATCGACCTTTCCAGCACCGGCATGCAGATCCTGGCCAGGACGAACCTGAGCATGGGCGACAAGCTGCGTGTGCTGATCCCTTCCGAGCACAGCGAGCTCAAGGGGCTGGATGCGCAGACCGAAGTAGTGCGCATCAGCCAGCTCGACGATGGCCGTCAGAGCCTGGGCCTGGCCATTCTTTCCATGTCCTGACCCCACTGCCCCGCTCCGGCATTGGCCGCAGCAACTGCGGCCAATATCAGAAATCGTCCTCGACCTCGCCGTCCTTCACCCGGAACTCGCGGTTCTGCAGGTAGGCGTTGCGCACGAAGATGTAGCGATCGCCACGAATCATCTTTTCCGCCGACAGCAGGCTGGCACGCGTATCCACCAGATCCACGCCGCGCGTCACGTTGCGCGTAGGCACGTGACTCATGTGCGGATAGGGCTCGAGGAAGGCATCGGGCACGCGGCCGATCGCATCGCGCACGGTGCTCGGGCCCAGCAACGGCAGCACCACATATGGCCCACTGTCCACCCCCCAGGCGCCCAGGGTCTGGCCGAAATCCTCGTCGTTCTTGTGCAGCCCCATGCGGGTCGCCACATCGAAGAAGCCGAGCACGCCGAACGTGGTGTTGAACAGAATGCGACTTGTGTCGATGCCGGCATCGCGGACCTTGCCCTGCAACAGATCGTTGGTCAGGACGATCACATCGCCGAGATTGCTGAACACGTTACCGATGCCGTCTTCGACGAACTCCGGGGTCACCTTCTGATAGCCCTTGGCCAAAGGCTTGAGCGTGTAGGTGTCGACGGTATCGTTGAAGCGGAACACCGCGCGGTTGACGCCTTCCCACGGATCTTCTTCGGCGGCCAGCGCAGGGGCTGCCGCAAGCATGGCGGTGGCAGCGACGAAACTGGCCTTGAGCACGGCGATCCAGGCCGTTGCGATCTTGGGCATTGCTTTTATCTCCCTAGGTTTTTGGTGCATGCGGCGCACCGACGCAGACCGCGCAGTATAGAGCGAACACCCGTTTTGCGGCAGTCAGCCGGACACGCGGCCTGCCCTGCCCCCGCCCACCGATGCAAAGGCACGACAACACCAGGCCGCTGGTTTAACCTTCGGGTATCGAGGCTTTTACCCGTCGCCCGTAAACCCATGAGAGGGAAGCAAAATGCCGGAACATGATCTGCAGTCGCAGCTCGAAGAACTGCGTAGTCAACTGGCCCAGGACACGCCGCTGACCGATGAGGAGCGCGCTTCGTTGCAGGCGATCGCTCAGGATATCGAAGCGCGACTGGCGACCGAGGGCACGACCGAATACAACGACTCGCTGGTGGATGGCGTCAACCTCGCGGTCGAACGCTTCGAGGTCAGCCACCCTGGCATGGCCATGACCCTGCGCAACATCATGCAGACCCTGGCCAATATGGGTATCTGAAAACCGCTCGCGGGTCGCGCCATGCGACCCGCTGCGTCACTGGCGCACCAGGCGGCGGTTGTCCACCACCAGCGCCTCGGTGCTGCGGTACGGGTTGATATCCAGCCCGCCACGGCGCACATAGCGCGCGTAGACGGTGAGCTTCTCGGGCTGCAGCAGACGCTGCAGGTCCAGGAAGATGCGCTCCACGCACTGCTCGTGGAAATCGGCGTGCTGGCGAAAGCTCACCAGATAGGCCAGCAGACTCTCCGGCAGCAGCGCCGCACCGCGATACTCCACCACCACACTTCCCCAGTCCGGCTGGCCGGTGACCGGGCAGTTGGATTTGAGCAGGTGGCTGTGCAGTGATTCCTCGACCACCCGACCGGCATCGCAGGTCAGCAGCTCGGGCCGCGGATGGTCATAGTCCTGAATGGCGACGTCCAGTGCGTCGATGCAACGCCCTGGCAGCGTCGCGACGCCATCGGCGGTGACTTCGTCCAGCGTGCGCAGGCGCACCCTGACTGGCTTGCCGGCAGCGGCCGACAGATCGCCGGTCATCACTTCCAGCAGCGCGTCCCGTGATTCGAACACCGATTGGTTCAGCGAATTGAGGTAGAGCTTGAACGACTTGGACTCGATGATGTTCGGCGAGTCCGCCGGAATCTCGAATTCGCCGATCGCCACCACCGGCTTGCCGGACGGCAGCAGCCAGGACAGCTCGTAGCAATTCCACAGATCCACGCCCTGATAGGGCAGCGTTTCTGCGGTCAGCCCGAGCTCGGCCCACTTCGGCGCACGCGGAATCGGGAACAGCAGCCCCGGGCTGTAGGTGGCGACGTAGTCGCTGGACTTGCCCAGCGGAGAATGTTCGGCGGGATGCTGCATCGGAAGGGAACCTGAACGGAAAACGCCGCGAAGTTTAGCGCTTCGCGGCGTTCTTTTCAGCGCCATCGACGCTGCGGGCGGAGAAGCGGCTGCTATTGCCGCATGCCTCGCCCACTCTTGAGCAGATGCACGGATACCAGGTAGAGCACCGCCACCGCTACCAGCATGAAGCTGATCGCAACCCCGATGCGGATATCCGAAACGCCGAGAATGCCGTAGCGGAAGGCATTGACCATGTGCAGCACCGGGTTGGCCAGCGACAGCGTCTGCCAGAACGGCGACAGCAGGTTGATCGAATAGAACACACCGCCCAGGTAAGTCAGCGGCGTCAGCACGAACGTCGGGATGATCGAGATATCGTCGAAGTTGCGCGCGAACACGGCGTTGATGAAGCCGCCCAGGGCGAAGATGCTAGCGGTCAGGGTGATGACCAGCACCGTCACGCCGAGGTGGTGCACCTGCAGCGAAGTGAAGAACATCGACAGCAGCGTGACGATCACCGCCACCGCCAGCCCGCGGGTGATCCCGCCCAAGGCGAAGCCGATGACAATGACGTGCGGCGACACCGGCGAGACCAGCAGCTCCTCGATGGAGCGCTGAAACTTGGTGCTGAAGAAGCTCGATACCACGTTGCTGTAGGAGTTTGTGATCACCGACATCATGATCAGCCCCGGCACGATGTAGTCCATGTAGCTGAAGCCATCCATGTCACCGATCCGCGCGCCGATCAGGCTGCCGAAGATGACGAAGTACAGCACCATGGTGATCGCCGGGGGCAGCAGCGTCTGTGGCCAGATGCGCGTGTAGCGACGGATCTCGCGCTGCACGATGGTCTGCAGCGCGACCAGGTTGGGACGCAGTTCGCCGCTCATGACTTCACCTTCAGGTTGTTCTCCACCAGCGACACGAACAGCTCCTCCAGCCGGTTGGTCTTGTTGCGTAGGCTCAGCACCTCGATGCCCTGGGCGCCGAGCAGACGGAACAGCTCGGTGACACCCTGGCTTTTCTCCACCTGCACTTCGAGGGTGTGATGGTCGATCAGCCGCGACGGATAGTTGCCCAGTTCAGGCGCCACCAGTTGCGACTCCTTGAGATCGAGCAGGAAGGTTTCCACGTGCAGCTGCTTGAGCAGCTCGCGCATGCTGGTGTTCTTGACGATCTGGCCGTGATCGATGATGCCGATGTTGCGGCACAGCTGCTCGGCCTCTTCCAGGTAGTGGGTGGTGAGGATGATGGTGATCCCCTCGCGGTTGAGTTCGGTGAGGAACGACCACATCGACCTGCGCAGCTCGATGTCCACGCCGGCGGTGGGCTCGTCGAGAATCAACAGGCGCGGCTGATGGATCAGCGCCCGGGCGATCATCAGACGACGCTTCATGCCGCCGGAGAGCATGCGCGAGGACACGTCACGCTTGTCCCACAGGCCCAACTGGTTGAGGTAGCGCTCGGCGCGCTCCTTGGCGATCTTCGCCGGAATGCCGTAATACCCGGCCTGGGTGACCAGAATGTCGAAGGCCTTCTCGAACTGGTTGAAGTTGAATTCCTGCGGCACCACGCCCAGGCAGCGCTTGAGCCCGGACGGGTCGCGATCCAGGTCGTGGCCGAACACGTTAACCGTGCCGCCACTCTTGTTCACCAAGGTCGAAAGGATGCCGATGGTGGTGGACTTGCCGGCGCCATTGGGGCCGAGCAACGCGAAGAAGTCGCCTTCGGCGACATCGAGATCGATGCCCTTGAGGGCCTGGAAGCCGTTGCCGTAGGTCTTGGTCAACTGCCGGATGGACAGAGCAGTACTCATAAGAAGGTGCACACAACGCAGGAGGAGTGAAGCTAGATAAGGGCGCGAGCAGCCAATTGCAACCGCGCATTTCCCGGCGCGGGTATCACTGCCCTGCCTCGAGCCGCTCCAGCGGCACGACGATCAGCGCCGCACGCTGGCCTTCGGCGACATCGGCCATGGGAAACAGAATGCGGGCGCCCGGTTCGTCGACCACCCAGCGCGCCGCCTCATCCTCGGCCAGCAAGCTGCCGAACGGCAGCGGCGTGAAGTTCTCGATATCCGGCGGCAGACACAGCCGGAACCGCGGGCTGCGCTTGATGATCTCGCGGGAAATCTGCAGCAGCTGCAGCTCGGCCCCGGAACCGACCGGCAGCGTTCGCCCCTCGATCATTGCGATCAATCCGGTTTCGAACGCCAGCACGGCAGGGTGCACGGCCTCCACCCCGCTTTCGGCGAGTTCGAGGGTGAAGGCCTCGGCGCCATGTCGCATGGCAGTCAGCGCGGTGAAGGTGGACGTGGCCTGACGCTGCAGCAGGACGCCATCGATGGCCAGCCCCTGCAGCCGGGCCAGCGCCTCGGCGGGCGCCTGTTGGTCTTCGCGCCAGGGACAGATGGCGAACTGGGGCAGGCGCGACGGACGCATCGCCGAGTGCAGATCATAGTGCCGGCGCTGGCGCCCGGAACCACCGAAGAAGCTGCTGACCAATGCTTCCAGCTCCGCCGCACGAATGGCCTCGCTGCCCCAGTCATCGGCATGCGCGCCCCGGAACAGGCGATTGAGGTCATGGTCGACCTGCCGCAGCGTCCGCCGCATCGCCGCCGGGTTGGCGAACAGCAGCAACAGG
This sequence comes from Stutzerimonas stutzeri, assembly GCF_000219605.1. Classification (NCBI taxonomy): domain Bacteria; kingdom Pseudomonadati; phylum Pseudomonadota; class Gammaproteobacteria; order Pseudomonadales; family Pseudomonadaceae; genus Stutzerimonas; species Stutzerimonas stutzeri. Next base: position 1,622,215 of record NC_015740.1, on the reverse strand, counting down.
CGTGCACGGGGCCTGATCTCGCCACGGGCGAGCGCTCGGATCAGGCGATCCAGCACATGAATGGGGACGAGTTCGTTGCCATGAACGCCTGCAGAGATCAGCAGGTCGAGGCCGAGGTCGGTGCTGGCGGGCGGAGAAACGAGCAGCGCGCCCTCGGCCAGCCAGTGCAGCTTCACCCCATGCGGGGTGAGCTGGATCTTCTCGCAGGGCTCACGGCCGGCGAGGGTCAGCTCCAGCAGCTTGCCGAGGGCGAGCATGCCGGGCCGCGGTCAGTGGTTGCAGTCGGGGCCGTGGACGTGCTCGTCGTCATCGGCCTCGACCGGCTCCATTTCCAGCTGCAGGCTGACCAGGTTGGTCGCCAGCGGGCGCAGCACCAGATTGGCGTATTCGGTATCGCCATCCTCGACATCCACGCCGATCATCAGCTGGCCGTTGCCGACCTGTTGAATCCATACCTCGCGCCCCTGCCAGACGACCGCGAAGCGGGTGCAGGAGGTTTCCAGTTGGGTTCCGTCGACGTCTTCCAGAACCAGTTGCAGGCTATCGCTCATTGAGTGTGCTCTCGTTTGGTAGAGGCGCGATGCCCTTCGGCACCGCGCAGGATTGATCAGGCCTGGGTCAGCGTCGCGATGGCGCGCTCGAAACGATCCAGCCCCTCGTCTATGTCAGCTTCGTCGATGATCAGACTCGGCGCCAGACGAACCACGTCCGGCCCTGCCTGCAGCACCATCAGCGCCTCCTTCTCCGCCGCGGCCCAGAATGCACCGGCCTTGCCTTTCCAGGCATCCGAGAGCACGCAGCCGATCAACAGGCCACGGCCGCGGACCTGGCTGAACACGCCGTAGCGCTCACCGATCTGCAACAGCCTGGCCTTGAAGCGCTCGTGGCGGGCCTTGACGCCCTCCAGCACCTCCGGCGTGTTGACGATATCCAGCACCGTCTCAGCCACCGCGCAGGCCAGCGGATTGCCGCCGTACGTGGTGCCGTGGGTGCCGACGCTGAAATGGGCGGCGATCTCGTTGGTGGTCAGCATCGCACCGATCGGGAAGCCGCCACCCAGGCTCTTGGCGTTGGTGAGAATGTCCGGCGTGACGCCATAGTGCATGTAGGCGAACAGCTCACCGGTACGGCCCAGACCGGTCTGCACCTCATCGAAGATCAACAGCGCGTTGTGCTCGCTGCACAGCTGGCGTGCACCTTCCAGGTACGCCTGCTCGCCCGGCAGGATGCCGCTCTCGCCCTGGATCGGTTCGAGCACCACGGCACAGGTCTTGTCGGAGATCGCCGCCTTCAGCGCTTCGAGGTCGTTGTAAGGCACGTGAGTGATGCCTTCGATCTTCGGCCCGAAGCCATCGGAGTACTTCGACTGCCCGCCCACCGTGACGGTGAACAGGGTGCGGCCGTGGAAGCTGTTGAGCGCCGAGATGATCTCGAATTTCTGCGGGCCATACACATCATGGGCGTAGCGACGGGCCAGTTTGAACGCCGCCTCGTTGGCCTCTGCGCCGGAATTGCAGAAGAAGGCGCGGTCGGCGAAGGTCGCCGCCACCAGCTTCTTGGCCAGGCGCAGCGCCGGCTCGTTGGTATAGATGTTGGAGATGTGCCAGAGCTTGCCAGCCTGCTCCGTCAGTGCCGCGATCATGGCCGGATGGGCATGGCCCAGGGCGTTAACCGCGATGCCGCCAGCGAAGTCCACCAGTTCTCGACCGCTCTGATCCCATACTCGCGAGCCCAGACCACGCACCGGCACGAAGGCGGCGGGGGCGAAAGTGGGAACAATGACCTGGTCGAAATCGGCGCGTTCTACCGGGGTGTGCGGGGCGGACATCGGGGCTCTCCTGCGAGGCGACACTGAATGAGAAATGAAAACGCCCCGCCATCGGCGGGGCGTCACTTGCGCAGTGTAAACGCAGGGCCGGCCCTCGTGCGCACTCGAACGGAAATTCTCTCGCGCAGTGGGCCTGCCGGGTCAGCCGAAGTGCTGCTGATCCAGGGCGATCGCCTGGTCCAGCGTCTCCAGCAGAGCCTTGCGCACTTTCAGCTTGGTGTTCTTGTGCGCCACCATGTTGATCTTTTTCAGCTGCTCGGCAGCCGCCTTGGCCACCGCCAGCAGCTCACCGGCTGGCACTACCTTGTCGAGGAAGCCGGCATCCACTGCGCCTGCCGGGTCGAACATCTCGCCATTGATCACCGAGCGATGGAATGCCGACTTGCGCAGGCGATCACGTGCCAGCTCGATACCAGCGTGGTGCATGGTCATGCCGATCTGCACCTCGTTGAGGCCGATATGGAAAGGGCCCTCGACCCCGATGCGGTAATCCGACGACAAGAGCAGGAAAGCGCCCTTCGCGATGGCGTGCCCCGGGCAGGCGACGATGATCGGGAATGGATGCGCCAGCATGCGGCGGGAGAAGGTCGAGCCGGTGGCGACCAGTGCCATGGCGTTCTGCGGGCTGGAGGTCATGACCTTGAGGTCGTAGCCACCGGAAAGGATGCCGGGCTGGCCGGTGAGGATGACGATGGCCCGGTCCTGCTCGGCGCGATCCAGCGCCGCATTGAGCGCCTCGAATACCGCAGGCGAGAGCGCGTTGACCTTGCCGTTACAGAGCGTCAGCGTGGCGACGCCGTCTTCGAATTGGTAGGAGACCAGCTCAGTCATGACGAGATTCCTTGTTCTTGAAGTGCGCAGACGTTACCCAGCACCCGGGTTCAGGTAAAGCACGATGACCGACCGGCCGGTCACGCTTTGCGCCTGGAAACGGCGGCGCAGGCGGTCGGTGCCAGGGCTCAGGCGTCCAGTTCGAAGTCGGCCAGGGCCTGCGGATGCAAAATCGACTGCAACTCCGGATCGGCGATATGCAAACCGAAGGAGCCATCGGGCAGCCCACCGCAGATGCGATAAGGCGTGCCCTCCTCGTCCACGGTGATCCGCGCCAGGTCCAGATAACGCGGCGTGCAGCGCTGCTTTGCCGCATCGCGCAGCACCACGACCCGCGGGCGCAGCTGCAGCTGCTCGTGCTTTTCGACCACCACCGCCACTTCGCCGGTGTGCAGTTCGACCAGCGTGCCGACCGGGAAGGCGCCGAGCCAACGGATGAATTCGCGCACCAGCTCCTCGTCGAATTGCCGGCCACTGGCGCTGCGCAGGATCTCGAACGCCGACTGCACCGGTCGCGCGTAATCGTAGGCGCGATGACTGGTGATGGCATCGAACGCATCGACGATGGTGATGATGCGCGTCATGTAGGGAATCTGTGACGGCCCGGAGCCAAGCGGATAGCCAGTGCCATCGAGCCGTTCGTGATGACCGTAGGCGGCCTGCAGCGCCACCTGGGGTATGCCCGGCTGCGCCTGTAGCGCCTCCAGCCCGAACGCCGGGTGGCGCTTGATCAGTTCGAATTCCTCGGCGGTGAGTTTGCCCGGCTTGTTGAGAATCTCGGGATCGATGCGCATCTTGCCGACGTCATGCAGCAGTCCGGCCATGCCCAGCAGCTGCAGCTTGTCATCCGCCAGGCCGAGGTGATTGCCGAATCCCATCGCCATGATCGAAACGGACAGGCAGTGCAGGCTGGTATACAGGTCCTTGCTCTTCAGCCGGATCAGCCAGAGCATCGCGCTTTCATTGCGCAGCATGCTCGCCAGGTTGCGCTTGACCACGCCATGGCAGGCCCGCGTGTCGATCACTCGGCCATGCTGCACGTCGGCGAGAACCTGTTCGATCAGCTCGGAGCCGTTCCGATAAGCCGCGCGAGCCTCTTCTATCTCGCTGGCCAGTGGCTGCTGCGGCCGCTGCGGGGTCTTGCGTTCGCGCGGCGCCACGGCGGCCGGTCCACCGTGCTGTAACCGAACCCGCCGCGTATCGTCGACATACACGTACAGGCAGCACTCGCGCACGGCACGCATCTCGTCGGGCGTGAGCAGTGGAAATCCCTGAAAGGCGAAATTCGTTTCGCTCCATGGACGGTCCAGCTCACAGACGAACATGCCCAGTTCCAAGTTGGCCACCGCCACCCGACGTCGGGTAGGCACCACCAAGGTATCGGGATGGTTGTCTGACTCGCTTGTCAGTCTCATGGGACAGCCGCGCTCCATTCGCTTGCCTTTAACATAACCCAAGCGAACGCCGAGGTTGCAACTCAGTCTAGCGGAACGTGCAGCCCATCACCCGAGCGAAGCGGATTTGTTAAGCGCATGAATAAGTTAAAAAAGTTTTTGCCAAAGGCCATTCGTTCGATTACATTAGCGCGCCTCGACGGACATGAACCTCCGTCGATCCGGTGAGGTGTCCGAGCGGTTGAAGGAGCACGCCTGGAAAGTGTGTATACGAGAAATCGTATCGAGGGTTCGAATCCCTCCCTCACCGCCAGATCGAAGAAAAGCCCTGACTTCCAAGAAGTCAGGGGCTTTTTCGTTTCGGGTGCCTATATCTCATGGCTGCCTCGCACCCCGATGACTGGCGACCACCCCGCCGCATGTCCAGCAGCCGTTGCCAGTCCCCGCCACCTGTAGCATGTTCAAGGCGTTGCTTCACGACGGGATGCCTTACCCATGAACGACCCATTCGACCTGCAGCGCTTTATCGATGCCCAGCGCGACCACTACGAACAGGCGCTGCAGGAGCTGCGCGCCGGGCGAAAACAGACGCACTGGATGTGGTACGTATTCCCGCAACTGCATGGGCTGAGCCGTAGCGCCATGGCGCAGCGCTACGCCATTTCCGGGTGCGACGAAGCCCTCGCCTATCTGCAACACCCTTTGCTCGGGCCCCGCCTGCAGGCCTGCACCCAGGCAATGCTCGAACACCGGGCCGCCAGCGCGCACCGGATTCTGGGCAACCCGGACGATCTCAAGTTCCACTCCTGCATGACCTTGTTCGCCCGTACCGCGCAGCAGCCAGCCTTGTTCGAAGACGCCCTGCAGGCCTTTTTCGACGGTCAGCCGGACAGGGCGACGCTGGAACGCCTGGACGGCAGCTGATCAGGAAGCGTCAGCACCGATCAAGGTTGCCCCGCCGCACCGCCAGTCGGGCCACCGGTCGCCGCACCGCCACTGCTGGATCCGGCAGCACCGTTACCGTCATCTGTTCCCAATCCACCCGGCGGGGTGACGCCGCCCGGGCTGGCGTTTCCATTGGCACCACCTGGCGTGCCCGGAGTCTGGGTTGCGCCGGGTGCAGGGGCAGTCCCGGCACCACCACTGGGCTGCTGCATATTGTCCTGGGTGCTGGGCAAGCCGGTCCCGGCCGGCGGGTTGGCGGTACCTGGAACGTTCGGCTGCGGATTGACCGCATCGCTCTGCACGCCGCCGCGATTGATGCCCTGCGTCTGATTCTGCGAGGCATCCGACTCGCGGATTCGGTTGATATCCCGGCCGATCTGCTGGCGATTGTCCTCCAAATCGGCGCCCATCTGATCACGCTCGTGCTGCAGCGTCATGTCCTGCTGCTGGGCGAAGGCGGCGGTGGATGCGGCACTGAGCAGCACCAACAGCGATAGCATTGGCTTGTTCATCGGTAGCCCTCCAGTTCTGTCTACTCATGGAAGACAACCTGAAGATGCGCTTGGCTCCCTTCTTCAGCCCGATTGCTGGTGTGGAACTTGCTTGCATCTCTCCGCCAGGGCCGAATGATCAGCGCGTCTCGTTTTCGCAGAGAGCTTTCTGGAAACCGCGGGCCGCGTGCCGTCTCGGCCATCGCGACAAGGCGACAATCCGCTACACAAAAGAATAAAAGGCCATGTCATGCTCAAGCAGAAGAAATTTCGTCAGGCGACACTGATCGTGATCGCCACGGCAGTGATCCTGATCCTGCCAAACCTGTCCCGCATATTCAGCTGAGCGCGCCCACAGCGCGCCGCGAGGAGTCCGAAAATGCGCGCTCTCACCCTACTGCTGCTCGGCGCTCTCGGCTTCGGCGCCAACGCCGGCGAGATCGACCAGGCCGCCGCCCTCAAGCTCCTGCAGCAACCGGAAACCGTGCTGATCGATGTTCGAACCGCGGACGAGTTCGCCGAAGGCGCCCTGCCCGGCGCGGTTCGCATCAAGACGCCGGACCTGGCCCGACACATCGGCTCCCTGGCGCCCGCCAAAGACACGCCCATCGTCGTCTATTGCCGTAGCGGCCGACGCTCTTCGGCCGCCCAGGACGTTCTCGAGGGGCTCGGCTACAGCCGCGTCGTCAACGCCGGCGCCTACGAAACGCTCGCCCCGGCGTTCAGTCCCGACTGATCCTGCTCTCACGCCGCACTAGCGCCTACCTCCGGCAGACCACCGACAAGGGAACTTCTGCGCAGCGAGGAGCACTGAAAAACGTGGTCTTCGCCGCATTCATGCGCACCCTTACCGGAGGATTGGATGAACTGGGACGCCCTGCTAAACGAGACTTTCTGGATCAACCTGGCCATCGTGCTGGGCATCACCATCGTCAGCTTTCTGGTCCTGCGCACCATTCTAGGCATCGTGACCCGACGCCTGAGCAAGCTGGCGACCGGAGCGAAGACCAAGTTTCTCGGCATCGCAGCTGAACTGCTTTCGCGCACCAGCAACCTGCTGATCCTGGCTTTCTCACTGCTCATCGCCCTGAAGACGGTCGAATTGTCGCCACGCTGGGAATCGACCATGTCCCATGGCTGGTTCATCGCCCTGGCGTTCCAGATCGCCCTGTGGATGGATACCGGCGTGCGCCTGTGGATGGAGAGCCTGACCCGCGACGGCAAGGCGCGTAATCCGGTGACCACCACCATCATCGGCATCATGATCCGCATCGTGGTCTGGACCATGATGCTGCTATCGATCCTCGCCAACCTGGGTGTCGACATCACCGCCATGATCGCCAGCCTCGGCGTCGGCGGTATCGCCATCGCCCTGGCAGTACAGACGCTGCTCAGCGACATCTTCGCCTCGCTGTCCATCGGCGTGGACAAGCCCTTCGAGATCGGCGACTTCGTGGTGTTCGGCGAGGTGGCCGGCAACATCGAGCATATCGGCCTGAAGACCACCCGCATCCGCGCCCTGAGCGGCGAGCAGGTGGTGATCGCCAACGCCGACCTGCTGCGCCAGATCGTGCACAACTACAAGCGCATGAACACGCGGCGGATCGTCTTCAAGTTCGGCATCACCTACAACACGCCGACCGAGAAGGTGAAGGAAGTCGCCGCCCTGGTGAAACGCATCATCGAGGGCATTGAGGTGGCCAAGTTCGATCGCGCGCATTTCCTGGGGTTCGACGACAGCCAGCTGACCTTCGAAGTCGTCTACATCATGCAGGTATCGGACTACAACCGGTACATGGACACCCAGCAGGCGATCAACCTGGCTCTGCTCGAAGGCCTGCGCGAAATGGACGTACAGTTCGCCTTCCCGACCCGCAGCGTCGAGTTCATTGGCGGGCGACTGCCCGAGGTCAGCGTGGCCGGCGTGCCGCAGGAGAAAGCGGCCAACCAGCCCGCCGGCGATGCCGAAAGCCAACCGCGCGGGATCCAGCCCAGCACCTGATGAATCACCCGCCGCAGGCCGACGGCCTGCGGCGACACCGCGTCCCACGCCCGCTCGGCCGCGAGCGCCTATGCTGAAGACGGAAGCATTTCACCCATAAAGGACAAGACTCATGACGCTGCTCTGGCTGTTGGTACTCCTGCTCGGCATCGCCGTGCTCGCCCACCTGCGCGTAGCGCCCCGGCTGGCACTGGCGATCGTCGCCACCTACCTGATCTTCATGACCGCGGCGGAAACCTCCGGGGTGGTGGTGTTCCTGCTCTGGCTGGTGCTGATCGCCGTGGCCGTGCCACTGCTCGTCGCCGATGTGCGCCTGCGCTATTTCAGCGGCCCTATGTTCGACTGGTTCAAGAAAGTCCTACCGCCGATTTCCGCCACCGAGCGCGACGCCATCGACGCCGGCACCGTCTGGTGGGATGGCGAGCTGTTCAGCGGCCGCCCGGATTGGGACACCCTGCTCGGCTATCCGAAGGCGCGCCTGACGGATGAAGAACAGGCCTTCCTCGACGGGCCTACCGAAACCCTCTGCGAACTGGTCAGCGAATGGGATATCGCCCAGCGCATGGACCTGCCGCCCGCCGCCTGGGACTACATCAAGGCCGAAGGCTTCTTTGCCCTGATCATCCCCAAGGAATATGGCGGCAAGGGCTTCTCCGCCTATGCCCATTCGCAGATCGTGATGAAGCTAGCCACCCGCAGCGGCGACCTTGCCAGCACCGTGATGGTGCCCAACTCCCTCGGCCCGGCCGAGTTGCTGATGCACTACGGCACCGAGGAGCAACGCAACCACTACCTGCCACGCCTGGCCAACGGCACCGACATCCCCTGCTTCGCCCTCACCGGCCCCTACGCCGGGAGCGATGCGGGCGCCATGAACGACAGCGGCGTGATCTGCCGCGGCCAATGGCAAGGCGAGGAAGTGCTCGGCCTGCGCCTGAACTGGGAGAAGCGCTACATCACCCTCGGCCCAGTGGCGACGCTGCTCGGCGTGGCCTTCAAGACCTACGACCCGGACCACCTGCTGGGCGATGAAGAAGAGCTCGGCATCAGCCTGGCACTGATCCCCACCGACACGCCCGGCGTTGAGATCGGCCGTCGCCATCTGCCACTGGGCGCAGCCTTCATGAATGGGCCGAACTGGGGCAAGGACGTCTTCGTGCCACTGGAAGCCATCATCGGCGGCCGCGACATGATCGGCAAAGGCTGGATGATGCTGATGAACTGCCTGTCGGTCGGCCGCTCGATCTCCCTGCCGGCGACCGGCACCAGCGCCGCCAAGGTCTGCAGCTACGTGAGCGGTCGCTATGCGCAGGTCCGCGAGCAGTTCAACGTGCCGCTCGCCGCCTTCGAAGGCATCCAGGAACCGCTGGCGCGCATCGGCGGCAACGCCTGGCTGATGGACGCGGCACGTATCCTCACCGCCAACGCCGTCGACCTGGGCGAAAAGCCCTCGGTGCTGTCGGCCATTCTCAAGTACCACCTCACCGAACGCGGCCGCGCCTGCATCACCGACGCCATGGATATCCACGGCGGAAAGGGCATCATCCTCGGCCCGAACAACTACCTCGGGCGGATGTGGCTGTCGGCGCCGATCTCCATCACCGTGGAAGGTGCCAATATCCTCTCGCGCAACCTGATGATCTTCGGTCAGGGCGCGATCCGCTGCCATCCGTTCGTGCTGCGGGAAATGGAGCTGGTCCATGAGCCGGACCGCGACGCCGCGGTGAACAAGTTCGACGACCTGCTGATGCAGCACATCGGCTTCGCCGTCAGCAACACGGCCAGCACCCTGCTGCTGGGCCTGAGCTTCGGCCTGATGGGGCGAGTGCCCGGCACCGCCGTGACGCAGCCCTACTTCCGCGCGCTCAACCGCATCGCCGCAGCCTTCGCCATGCTGGCCGATCTGTCGATGATGCTGCTGGGCGGCGAGCTCAAGCGTCGCGAACGGCTGTCCGCGCGCCTGGGCGACGTGCTCAGTCATCTCTACCTCGCCTCGGCTGCGCTCAAGCAGTTCCACGACCTCGGCCACCCGGCTGAACAGGAGCCGCTGCTGCGCTGGGCGCTGGAGGACTGCCTGGAGAAAGCCGAAAGCGCGCTGCAGGAAGTGCTGGCCAACTTCCCCAACCGCATCCTCGGCCATCTGCTGCATGCCCTGGTGTTCCCCTTCGGTGCACGGCACAAGGGGCCGTCGGACACGCTGGACGCCGAAGTCGCCGCCCTGCTCGGCCGCCCCGAGGGCGATCCGGCGCTGGAGCGCATCCTCGACGGCATGTATCGCCCGCAGGACCCCGAGCAGCCTCTGGGCGCGCTGAAGCATGCCTTCGACGCCCTGGCCGCCAGCCAGGGTGCGGCGAAGAAGCTGGCCAAGGCGATGAAAGGCGGCACGCTGCGGCCGTTGCCGGGCGAACATCCGATCGATGCAGCGCTGACCGCCGGCGCGCTCGATCCGGCCGAAGCCGAACAGCTGCGCATGGCCGAGCTGGCGCGCCGCAAGGTGATCGACGTGGATGACTTCGCCAAGGAAGAGCTGACGCTGGATGAAGGCCGGATTCGTTGATGGAGATTGGGGCGCGGGCACTACGTAGCATTCGCGTAGGGTGGGCTTCAGCCCACCAGCCCTCCCCTCGCCACAGCTTCCAGCGGGCTGAAGCCCGCCCTGCCGCAGCTGTGGGAACGTCAGCTCAATCCACGTGCTGTCGCGGCCAGACCAGACTGAAACGCGCGCCACCGAGCTCGCTGTGCCCGACCTGGGAACGGCCGCCATGCCAGTAGATGATGCGTCGCACGATGGACAGGCCCAGCCCATGCCCGCCCGACGCACGGGTGCGGCTGTCGTCCAGACGCAGGAATGGCGTGAAGACCTTTTCCCAGTCCGCTTCCGGCACACCGGGGCCGTCGTCGTCCACATCCAGCCGCGCCGTTTGCCCGTTGATGACGAAGCTGACCCGTACCTGTCGCTCGGCATGGCGCATGGCATTGGTGATCAGGTTGCTCAGCGCGCGGCGCAGGTACTGCGGCTCGGCATCGGCCCACCCGCTGCCGTCTTCGGCGACCACGCACTCACCGCGATCGACGCTGACATCAGGGCGCAAGGGCGCCAGTTCGCCGATCACCTGATCGACCAGCGCCCCCAGTTCCACCCGCTGGAAACTCAGGTTCGGCGAACCGCGCTCCAGCCGTGAATACACCAGCATCTCGTCCACTAGTGCGTCGAGGTCGTCGATGTCGCCATCCATGCCGGCCAGGTATTTCTGCCGCGCCTCGTCGGTCTGGGCCTCGGCGGTCATCTCCAGGCCGAAGCGCAGGCGCGCGACAGGAGTGCGCAGCTCGTGGGCGACGGCGCTGACCATCTCCCGCTGTACTGCCAGCAAGCGCTGCAGATGCTTGGCCATGCCATTGAAGGCCGCCGCCAGTCGGCCCACCGAGTCGGTGCCGACATCCGGCACGCGGGTTTCCAGATTGCCCGCGGCGATGCGCGTGGCTGCGCTTTCCAGCACGCTCAGGCGCTGCTCGAGCTGGCGCACCAGCAGGTAGACCGTCAGGCCAATCAGCGACAGCCCGAGCACACCGATCAGTACCAGCAGCTGCCGCGGATAGGGATTCATCTGATGCAGCGGGCCGAGCTGCATGATCCAGCGCGTACCGGCGATGGCGGCGAACACGCGCACGGCATCACCGCCGCGGGCCAGGGCCATCACGGTATCGCCTTCGTCCAGGCGCCTGCGCTGATCGTCGTCGAGGTTGGCATTGTCGCGGGTCAGCAGCTCCAGATCGAAGCCGAAGCCGCGCGCCTGCTTCAGCTCGGCGAGCCGCCTGGGCTGCTCCACTTCGGGATAGCGGATCAGCTCGTCGATCAGCAGATAGATGGTGGCGCGCGCCAGCTGCTCGCTCAGCTGCTCCACCTCGCCGGTGAGCACCAGCCGATCGCGGGCGCTGACCAGGCTGAATACCGTGGTGCTGCGCGGCCGGATCTGCTCGACGAGCACCTGCCCGCGTAGAAGGCGCGCCTCCAGCCGGCTATCCAGGCTGACATCGTCCAGCGTCCGTACCCGCAGCGGAATGCCCAGCAGCCGCCCCCAGAGGTTGGCGGCCTGGCGCCGCTCGACGGGCGTCATGCTGCTCATGTTGTGCGCCATCAGGCGGAAGGTGCCGCTGGCCAGGCGCTCGCGGTGATCGTCGGCGCGAAACTGGTTGAGCAGATGCAGCCCGCCGGCGCCGAGCAGCGCGACCAGCACCAGCACGCCGAGCATGCCGCCGTAGATGCGCAGGAAGATCGAATTCATGGAGAACGGCGCTACACCAGCGCCGCAGCCGCTTCGGAAACGAACAGATAGCCCTTGCCGCGCACCGTCTTGATCAGCCTGGGGTGATCCGGGTCATCACCGATCTTCGGGCGGATACGCGAAATACGCACATCGATGGAGCGGTCCTGGCCGTCGTATTCGATGCCGCGCAACTGGGCGAAGATTTCTTCACGGGAGAGGATGCGCCCGGGGTTGGACGTGAGCAGCCAGAGCAGATCGAACTCGGCGCCGGTCAGCTCGATCTGGTGTTCGCGCAACCAGGCCTCGCGCAGGGCGCTGTCGATCACCAGCGGGCCGAACTGCAGGCGCTTGGCGCTGGCCGGCACTTCCGCCTCTCGGCGCCGCAACAGGGCGCGGATGCGCGCCAGCAGCAGCCGCGGCCGCACCGGCTTGCAGACGTAATCGTCGGCGCCGGTTTCCAGCCCCAGCACCTGATCGAGATCATCGGCCCGCGCGGTGAGCATGAGGATCGGCCCATCGTAGCGGTCGCGCACCCGTCGGCAGATCGACAGGCCGTCTTCGCCGGGCAGCATCAGATCGAGCACCACCAGGTCCGGACGCTCCTCGATGATGCGCTCGACCGCACAGGCGCCGTCCGACTCGATCGACACCTCGAAGCCGCCATTGCCGTGCAGATACTCCTGCGTCAGCTCGGCCAGTCGCCGATCGTCCTCGACGATGAGAATACGCCACGTCTCTTGTTCCATCCCCGCCCCCTGTCTACGCGTCAGGCCACAAACCGAACAGCGCGCATTGTACCCAACGCCTGCCCGCGCACGATGCACAAAAAACGTGCAGGGGCAAACACAACATCTAGTGTCGGCCCAATCCGTGAAAATGCGCCCGGCGGTGCGTATTTCGTCGGCTTTCGCGCAGGCGCCGAAGCCATGCGGGCTGTGGCCGGGCGCTGTGCTTTAACCCACAAAAGGCTCACACCTTATCCACAGCTTATCCCCGGAGGCGGTCTTGCATTGGCCCCGAGCCAGCATTATCTTGTCGCCTCTGCGCGTCTCAGCCCCTAGATGTTGGGTTCTGGCACGCGAAACGACACAAGTGAAGAAATATCGAGCCGGGCGCGCTGCCCTCCTCCCGATCAGTTCTGCAACATTGTTCGGCGCCTCAGGTCAAGCGCAACAGCACGACCGCAAGGCCGCCATGACGACTTCAAGCCCGGATCTAGGAGCTGTGCTCGGAGCCACGACAAAACACAACATATTGTGTTGACAGTTCCTCCAGCCTGACTATCCTTCCGGACACCGACTCCGCCAGCGAATGGCCAGGGTCACGTTTTCCTTGCGACACACATGCGCCCGCAATGCGGGGCATGGCTTATGCAACAGACAACGCCGTGCTCAATCGAGCCCGCAGACAGATAGAACCGCGACCAGAAGAGAATCCGGAGCCCCCATGCAAAACCAATCCACTCGCGAGAACCCGCTATCAGCCGATGCACCGGATCTGGCGGCTACCGCCCCGGGCCAGCTGCGCGTGATCAAGCGCAACGGTACCGTCGTCCCCTACACCGACGACAAGATCACCGTCGCCATCACCAAGGCCTTTCTCGCAGTGGAAGGCGGTAACGCTGCCGCTTCCTCGCGCATCCATGACACCGTCGCGCGCCTGACCGAGCAGGTCACCGCCACCTTCCGCCGTCGCATGCCCTCCGGTGGCACCATCCATATCGAGGAAATCCAGGACCAGGTCGAACTGGCCCTGATGCGTGCCGGCGAGCAGAAGGTCGCGCGTGACTACGTGATCTACCGCGAAGCCCAGGCCGTCAAGCGCAAGAGTGCCAGCGGCAGCAGCGACATCGCCCAGCCGCACCCGAGCATCCGCGTCACCCGCGCCGATGGCAGCCAGCAGCCGCTGGACATGGGCCGCCTGCAGACCATCATCACCGAGGCCTGCGAAGGCCTGGCCGAAGTCGATGGCGCGCTGATCGAGCGCGAGACCCTGAAGAACCTCTACGACGGCGTGGCCGAGAAGGACGTCAACACCGCGCTGGTGATGACTGCCCGCACCCTGGTCGAGCGCGAGCCGAACTACAGCCAGGTCACCGCGCGTCTGCTGATGGACACCCTGCGTGCCGAAGCCCTGGGCTTCCTCGGCGTAGCAGAGTCCGCCACTCACCACGAGATGGCCGATCTCTACGCCAAGGCCCTGCCGGCTTACATCGAGAAAGGCGTCGAGTTCGAACTGCTCGATTCCAAGCTCAAGAGCTACGACCTGGCCAAGCTGGGCGCCGCGCTCAACCATGAGCGTGACCAGCAGTTCACTTACCTCGGCCTGCAGACCCTGTACGACCGCTACTTCATCCACAAGGACAACGTCCGCTTCGAGCTGCCGCAGATCTTCTTCATGCGCGTAGCCATGGGCCTGGCCATCGAGGAAGAGCAGAAAGAAGCGCGCGCCATCGAGTTCTACAACCTGTTGTCGTCCTTCGACTACATGGCCTCGACGCCGACCCTGTTCAACGCCGGCACCCTGCGTCCGCAGCTGTCCTCGTGCTACCTGACCACCGTGCCGGACGACCTGGGCGGCATCTACGACTCCATCCGCGACAACGCCCTGCTGTCCAAATTCGCCGGCGGCCTGGGCAACGACTGGACCCCGGTGCGCGCACTGGGTGCCTACATCAAGGGCACCAACGGCAAGAGCCAGGGCGTCGTGCCGTTCCTGAAAGTGGTCAACGACACCGCCGTCGCGGTCAACCAGGGCGGCAAGCGCAAGGGCGCGGTCTGCGCCTACCTGGAAACCTGGCACCTGGACATCGAGGAATTCCTCGAGCTGCGCAAGAACACCGGTGACGACCGTCGCCGTACCCACGACATGAACACCGCGAACTGGATTCCGGACCTGTTCATGAAGCGCGTCTTCGACGACGGCCAGTGGACCCTGTTCTCCCCCTCCGACGTACCGGACCTGCACGACCTCACCGGCCGCGCCTTCGAGGAGCGTTACGAGTACTATGAGGAGCTGACCAAGTACGGCAAGATCAAGCTGTTCAAGACCCTGCCGGCCAAGGACCTGTGGCGCAAGATGCTCTCGATGCTGTTCGAGACTGGCCACCCGTGGCTGACCTTCAAGGACCCGTGCAACCTGCGCAGCCCGCAGCAGCACGTCGGCGTGGTGCACAGCTCCAACCTCTGCACCGAGATCACCCTGAACACCAACAAGGACGAGATCGCCGTCTGCAACCTGGGCTCGATCAACCTGGTCAACCACATCGTCGACGGCAAGCTGGATTCGGCCAAGCTGGAGCGCACCGTGCGCACCGCTGTGCGCATGCTCGATAACGTCATCGACATCAACTACTACAGCGTGCCGCAGGCGCAGAACGCCAACTTCAAGCACCGCCCGGTGGGCCTGGGCATCATGGGCTTCCAGGACGCCCTGTACCTGCAGCACATCGCCTACGGTTCCGATGCCGCCATCGACTTCGCCGACAAGTCCATGGAAGCCATCAGCTACTTCGCCATCCAGGCCTCCTGTGACCTGGCCGACGAGCGTGGCGCCTACTCCAGCTTCGACGGCTCGCTGTGGTCCAAGGGCATCCTGCCGCTGGATTCCCAGCAGATCCTCATCGAGGCCCGTGGCCAGAAGTACATCGACGTCGACCTCTCCGAATCCCTGGACTGGGCGCCGATCCGCGAGCGCGTGAAGAAAGGCATCCGCAACTCCAACATCATGGCCATCGCGCCGACCGCGACCATCTCCAACATCGTGGGCGTGTCGCAGTCCATCGAGCCGACGTACCAGAACCTGTACGTCAAATCGAATCTGTCCGGCGAGTTCACCGTGATCAACCCGTACCTGGTCCACGACCTCAAGGCCCGCGGCCTGTGGGATCCGGTGATGGTCAACGACCTCAAGTACTACGACGGCTCCGTACAGCAGATCGAGCGCATCCCGCAGGATCTGAAAGACATGTACGCCACCGCCTTCGAAGTGGAAACCCGCTGGATCGTCGACGCCGCCAGCCGCCGCCAGAAGTGGATCGATCAGGCGCAGTCGCTGAACCTCTACATCGCCGGCGCCTCGGGCAAGAAGCTCGACGTGACCTACCGCATGGCCTGGTACCGTGGTCTGAAAACCACCTACTACCTCCGTGCCCTGGCCGCGACCAGCACCGAGAAGTCCACCATCAACACCGGCAAGCTGAATGCCGTGTCCAGTGGTGGCAGCGAGGCGGCGAACTCCGCCAGCGCCGCGCCGGCTGCAGAGCCGAAGCCGGCTCCGGTGCCGCTGGCGTGTTCCATCGATAACCCCGACTGCGAAGCCTGCCAGTAACAGAAGTCGCGCGTAGCTGAGCGGCGTCTGCGGCGTTGGCCGCCGAACCGGACCCCATCACGTACAGCTGTACGCTCAGGGGTTCCGGCTCGGCAGCCGCCTAGCAGCCACTCGCTCAGCTCCACGCTCGCACCCTGTTGCAACAAGGAAACAGAACGGCCCGCTCCTGCTCGCCAGGAGCCCAAGGCCAACGCAGTGGCTACCGATCGAACAAGCCAGACGCCAACGCCGAACCAGTCCCCTCGCCCCTCCGGGGAGAGGGTTAGGGTGAGGGGCAACCCCACCAGACGATACAAAAGGCCCGACCTACCTCGGCCAAAACCAGACACCGCTTTTGCGTGCAAACCAAAAGCCACCCAAATACATCCGACCGGCCAAGCCCCGGTCCCCGATCAGGAGCAATCGCACATGCTGAGCTGGGACGAATTCGACGAAGAAGACACCACCACCGCCGCGCCGGCCACCGCTGCCGCGCAGCCGGCAAGCCAGACCGCCGTCAAGCTGGACAACGAAGCCGCCGGCTCCGTGGAAGAAGCCCGCGCCGTTGCCGCTGACGACTCCGACGCCATCGCCCGTGCCAAGCGCGCGCTGGACGAGCTGGACATCCGCGAAGGCC
This sequence comes from Stutzerimonas stutzeri, assembly GCF_000219605.1. Classification (NCBI taxonomy): domain Bacteria; kingdom Pseudomonadati; phylum Pseudomonadota; class Gammaproteobacteria; order Pseudomonadales; family Pseudomonadaceae; genus Stutzerimonas; species Stutzerimonas stutzeri. The sequence continues at coordinate 1,605,514 of NC_015740.1, read as the reverse complement.
TCAACGAACTGGAAGGCGAAGCCGCCCGCGTGCGCGTCGACGAGAAGCGCATGATCAACGCCCGCGCCGACCTCAACCAACTCGTCCCCTTCAAGTACGACTGGGCCTGGCAGAAGTATCTGGATGGTTGCGCCAACCACTGGATGCCGCAGGAAGTGAACATGAACGCCGACATTGCCCTGTGGAAGAGCAAGGACGGCCTCAGCGAAGACGAGCGCCGCATCGTCAAGCGCAACCTCGGCTTCTTCTCCACCGCCGACAGCCTGGTCGCCAACAACCTCGTGCTGGCCACCTACCGCCTGATCACCAACCCCGAGTGCCGCCAGTACATCCTGCGCCAGGCCTTCGAAGAGGCGATCCACACTCACGCCTACCAGTACTGCATCGAATCGCTGGGCATGGATGAAGGCGAGATCTTCAACATGTACCACGAGATCCCGAGCGTCGCGAAAAAGGCCAGCTGGGGCCTCAAGTACACCCGCTCCATCTCCGACCCGACCTTCCAGACCGGCACCCCGGAGACCGACAAGCAGTTCCTGAAGAACCTCATCGCCTACTACTGCGTACTCGAAGGCATCTTCTTCTACTGCGGCTTCACCCAGATTCTCTCCATGGGCCGCCGCAACAAGATGACCGGCACCGCCGAGCAGTTCCAGTACATTCTGCGTGACGAGTCCATGCACCTGAACTTCGGCATCGACATGATCAACCAGATCAAGATCGAGAACCCGCACCTGTGGGACGCCGAGATGAAGGACGAAGCGACCCAGATGATCCTCCAGGGCACCCAACTGGAAATCGAATACGCCCGCGACACCATGCCCCGTGGCGTACTCGGCATGAACGCCGCAATGATGGAGGACTACCTCAAGTTCATTGCCAACCGTCGCCTGACGCAGATTGGGTTGAAGGAAGAGTATCCAGGCACTACCAACCCGTTCCCGTGGATGTCGGAAATCATGGATTTGAAGAAGGAGAAGAACTTCTTTGAGACGCGGGTTATTGAGTATCAGACTGGTGGGGCGTTGAGCTGGGATTAAATGTAAAGATTGTCGCAGAACCATAAATGAGCCCTGCTAATGCAGGGCTTTGCTTAAGAGTTTTTCACTAGGACGCCGAAAATGCTCTCTTGGGAAAAGTTGCTAAACCCTGTTCGCAGGAAAGATCTTCATGGCTCAAGCGAGACCATAGGCACTGCTTCGAAAAGAACAGAGATCGAGCGTGATTACGATCGCATTCTGTTCGCAACACCAACTAGGCGCCTAGCTGATAAAACGCAAGTATTTCCAATGGAGGAAAACGACTCTGTCAGGACTCGTCTGACTCACTCACACGAAGTCAGCAACCTAGCCAGGGGAATTGGTATTCAGCTTGCGTTTGAGCATGCAGAACGGGTTTTTGGGCCAGACCACGAAAAGCTAAACGTTAAAAGGAACATTCCTCCTTTATTAGCTGCCGTAGGACTAGCACACGACTTGGGCAACCCTCCGTTCGGGCACCAAGGCGAATTAGCAATGCAACAATGGTTTGCGGAGCGGAATGATGAAAATTTTGACCTCGATTTCCTAGAGTTCGACGGCAATGCTCAGACGTTCAGGCTACTGACTCGGCTACAGGTGTTAAACGATCAATTTGGTTTAAACCTCACGCTCGCAACATTGGCGGCATTATTAAAGTACCCGAGCATTTACGGCTCAGAAAATAAAGGCGGATTCAAAAAGGCCGGGATATTCAAAAGTGAACGAAGCATAGTTCAAGAAGTATGGGAACATACTGGACTATCTGAAGGCATAAGACACCCCCTCGCATATATCATGGAGGCTTGTGACGATATCGCATATTCAGTTATTGATGCGGAAGATACAGTCAAGAAAGGCTACGCATCTTTCTATGACCTCATGGATTACCTCGACAGTAATTCGCATCAAGACGAGGTCATCGAAAGAGTCATTACCTCATCCAAACGTAAAAATGAAGAGTTCAGAAAGGAAAACCTTAGCTCTCGCGAGCTGAACGACATATCGATGCAAATGTTTCGCGTGACAGCGATTTCTGAAATGGTTAATTCAGCAATCAGTGTTTTTGTAGAAAAAGTTGACGACATAATGAGCGGAGAAATTGCCCCCGGCTTCGAAATCATCAAAAACTCCAGCTGCCGCCACCTTTGCGCAACGACCAAAAAATTTGATTTTCACTTTGGCTTCCAACATAAAGATGTGCTAAAGCTCGAGTTGCAAGGGAGCAATCATATAAAAAGCATGATGGACATGCTCTGGGACGCCGTTTCCAAAGGCGAAAGCAGAGATCACCCATTCGAGCGTTACGTTTTCGGAGCCATTTCAGAAAACTACAGGAGAGTCTACAAGGACGCTGTTACGACTGGAGGCCATGAAAACCCGAACTACCCAAAAGCGCAATTAATTTGCGACGCACTCTCCGGAATGACTGAGTCATACCTCATTAAGAAGCATAACGAATTTAGATCATTGACAGGCTTCTCCCAATAGCATGCGAGCAGTCGCCTCATTCTCTAACCTAAAGTCTAGGGTAGAAAGGTTTTTTGATACCGCACCCAAGCGGCCAATGACCAAAAACCAAATCCCCCTAGACTTAAATGATACTTCCACGAAGACGGGAGGCGCCGCCTATGCCTTCAAAAAGCCAAAAGATTTTATTGAATTAATATCCAAGAGCTCCCCCTATTCAGATATCTATCTTTTTGGAGGAATACTCCGCGACATAGCCATGTTCGGAAAAAAAGGTTTCTGCTCAGATATTGACATAGTCATAGATGGGAACTGGGAAGACTGTTTTAATATAATCTCAAACCTTGGACTCACACCGAATAAATTCGGCGGCTACAGACTAACTGTCGCCGGCTGGCCAATTGACATATGGCACGCAAAGGACACATGGGCTGTAGCTCGCGGCTTCGTAAAATACGAATCAATTCATTCCCTAACCAAAACAACAATTCTAAACTGGGATGCCATACTAATGAACTGGCGCTCCCGTGAAGTCATTTGCGATTCTAGCTATCTAGAAAGCTTAGAAAGAAAAAAAATGGATATAGTGCTTTTGCACAACCCAAACCCCAAAGGAGCTGCCGTCAGGGTCTTTAGACATTTATGCCTTAAAGATGCGAGAAGCATAACGCAAAGCACAGCCCTTTACTTAATTAATACAACAAAACAGTTTTCGCTGCATGAGCTAAAAGAATACGAGCTTTATAGTTACAGCAATACGTTTATCGAGCCCAGCATTTATGAACTTTTTAAAAAAGCCCAAGAAATTGAGGCACTATCTACAAGAGACCGCATCGACGAAGCTGCAAAGCTTTTACTTATGCAAGGCGTAGCACCCTCTTTTAAACAAATGCACTGGGACTTTTCTTGAGCTTCTCCTTTCTATGCAACTAGAAATGAGCCACAAAAAAGTGAACAGTTTATTTTCAGGTGATGGCGCGCTGCTTGATGCTCCCGCCACGCTTTCCTCGTCCCAACCGGCAGATTTCGCCTGCACGGCGAGTCACTTTCTCTTGTCTGGCCAAGAGAAAGTAACCAAAGAGAAGGCCACCCCGACATCCGGGTCTGACCTCCGGCCAGACTTCCCTCGCACCGGCGCTGCTCCGGAGGCCGGCTTACAAGGGCCATCCTTGGCCCTTTATGCGGGGGCGCCTAGCCCTCTCGCCGCATCCATGCGGCTCGTCCCCCTACGCAGCACCTCCACTCGGCCTCCTGACGGGAAGCGAAGCCCGAGTCGCCTGAAAGTTCGAGCCCCACTTATTTCGGTTTTGCAGAGTTATCAGGCGACACCAACCGCCCCTTTCAGGAGGGTGAGTGGAATCGCCGTGGAAGGGGTTGAGCGGCATGGATGCCGCGAGAGCCGCGATGGGCCAGGGATGGCCCTTCGCGGCGTGCCCCTGGAATGGCGATGGAGCGAACGAACCCGGAGCGAAGCGCAGGGCCGGATGGCGGGGCAAGCGTTTTTGGTTACTTTTGTCGCGACTGACAAAAGTGACCCGCCCAGCAGGGCGGAACAGAAGTTTCGCCCCTGAAGCGAGTAGCCGGTATATGACGGATTGAAAAGGCTTCGCCGTTTCCATCCCGTCGTCAGCCCAAACGCCGACTGTCACCCAACCGCACAAACCGCTTGCCGATCCCCGCGGCTATCGGCAAATTGCTTGACGCAATCATTTAGCCATCACAAGGACGCGATATGGCCCGCCGCCCCAAGCAATCGCCTTTCGAAGACCTGATCGATCTCGCAGCATTGATGCCCTGGTGGATCACCCTTCCACTGGCGCTCATCGCGTACCTGTGGCTCAACAGCATCGTCACTTCACCGATACCGGCACCAGCCAATCCAGCCGATTTAGGCAGCCACATGTCCGGCATGATGCTTCGAGGATTGGCAGTACCCGCGCAGTACTTCGTCCCTGCCGCACTGGTATTTGGAGCCATCGCTTCAATATTTGGCCGCATGCGACGCAAGAAGCTTTTCGACTCCGTCGCAAGCAACGAAAACACCCTGGAATCCATCAGCTGGCGCGAGTTCGAGCTGCTGGTTGGTGAAGCGTTCCGACGCAAAGGATTTACTGTTCAGGAGACAGGCCAAGGCGGAGCCGATGGCGGCATTGATCTGGTGCTTCTGAAGGACGGCGAAAAGTACTTAGTCCAATGCAAACAGTGGCGTCGCCAGCTGGTTCAGGTGAACGTGGTGCGTGAGCTGTTTGGTGTGATGGCGGCGGAGAGAGCAAAAGGCGGCTTCATCGTGATCTCCGGTCGGTTTACCGAAGATGCGAAGGTGTTCGCCCAAGGCAAGAATCTGCGGCTGATCGAAGGCGCCGAGCTAAACGAGATGATTCGTCAGAGCCGCGCAGCCGCGGCGCGTCAGAACTCCCAACCGACAATTAGCAAAGCGCCCTACCAACCTACATCGGCCACACCAGACCCGCTCGCCCACCCCCCTCGCGAAACACAACCCATCTGCCCTACCTGTCAGGCGCCGATGGTTCAGCGTGTGGCGAAACGAGGAAGCAATGTCGGGAATACGTTTTGGGGTTGTTCGCAGTACCCCAAATGCAAAACCACACGAAACGAGATGCCAGCGTAGCGGGGCCTTTGGAAGTACGCATGTCAGCCTAATACGGCCCCGCCTTGCGCGGTTCGCCTCCCCATCGAAGACTTGGAGGGACGCGTGGAAAAGGCTTCGCCGTTTTCCACCCTACGCTGCGGCGAATTAGCCAGTCAGCTCACACAACCCACCCGGCACTTTCATCACCCATTCCCTTACCGCCCGAACCGTCGGGTCATCCCGACGGCTCTCCGGGTACACCAGATGAAACGGCTTGCCCTCCATCTCCGGCCCGAACGGTTGCACCAGCCGTCCTTCCCTCAGTTCATCTTCGATCAGCTGCCGACTCATCAGCGCCACACCCTGCGCGCCGATGGCGGCGGAGATGGCGTGGGTCTCGTCGGAGAAAACCAGCCCGGCGCTCACATCCAGCCCCGGTACATTGGCAAGTTTCTGCCACGACGCCCAATGAATCGGCGCGGACAAGGCGGCTTGCGCACGGAAGTGGATCAACGGGTGTTTGGGCAGCTCGGCTACATCACGCAAGCCGAGGTGCGGGCTGCAGACCGGGACGAAGGTGTTGTCGAACAGTTTCTCCGCCACCAGCCCCGGCCAGCGGCCATCGCCGTAGCGGATGGCGATATCCGCCGTGACGCCATCCAGCGCAACCGGTTCATGGGAGGTGTGGAAGCGCAGGTCGATATCCGGATGCGAATCACGTAGCAGGCAGACCCAGGGCACCAGCCAGCGCACAGCGATGGCCGGTGTGGTGCTGAGGGTGATCGCCTGGCGGCAGGGCTTCGCGCTCAGGCGTTCGACCGTGGCGCTGATGCTGTCGAACGCCGTCTCCAGCGTCTGTTGCAGCTCGCGCCCCGGGTCGGTCAATTTCAGCTTTCGCGGTTTACGCAGAAACAGCGCCACACCAAGGGATTCCTCCAGCGCACGAATCTGGTGGCTGATCGCCGTAGCCGTGACGGACAGCTCCTCCGCAGCCTGTTTGGCGCTCTCGTGGCGAGCGGCGGCTTCGAAGGCTCGCAGCGCAGAAAGCGAAGGCAAGCGGCGGTGCGCCATGGCTGAGTTTCTCTCATCTGTAGTTGGAAGAAATGGTCGTTTGTCGCTCGTACAGCCTAGCCCTAGGCTGGATTTACCGCGAACGACAGATGAATTCAATCACAGAGGAGATTCGCCATGACGCACCTTCTGCACCTCGACGCCAGCGCCCGCCCCGGCCTTGCCGGCAAGGACGAACACGGTTCTCACAGCCGCAACCTCAGCCAGCGCTTCGTCAGCCAATGGTTGGCGCGTCGCCCGCAGGATGGCGTGACCTACCGGGACATCGGCCAGAACCCACCCTCCTTCGTCAGCCATGATTGGATCGCCTCGGCCTTCACGCCGGAGGAGCGCCGGGAGCCGTGGATGAAGGACGCGTTGGCCGAAAGCGACAGGCTGGTCGACGAACTGTTGGCCGCCGATGTGCTGATCATCGGCACGCCGCTCTACAACTTCGGCATGCCGGCGGCGCTCAAGGCGTGGATCGATCAGGTGGTGCGCCTGAACCGCACGGTCGGGCTGGACGAGAGCAACCCGCTTGATCCCTACGTGCCCATGTTGGCGGATCGGGAGCGGCACGCGGTCATCCTCACCGCCCGGGGTGGCGTAGGCTTCGGCCCCGGAGGGGCGATGGCGCATATGAACCATCTGGAGCCGAACCTGGCGACCGCGCTGGGGTTCATCGGCATCACCCGCATCCACCAGATCGCCATCGAGGGTCAGGAGGTGGGGGGCGAGCTGATGGCCAATTCGGTAGCCGAGGCGCTGCGTCAGGTGGATGCGCTGGTGACGGAGCTGCAGAGCACCATCGCCGCGCCACGCCCCCGCGTCAGCCAGCGCCAGGCCGAAGCGAGCTAGCGAGCTAGCGAGCCTGGATGGCGGCCGGGCGACGCGAGCGAAGCGGCGTTCGGTCGCCGCGACTGGGCGGAGCCTCCCGCTCCTAGGGGCGATATGGAACCGACTTCCCTCTCCCCTGCCTGCCCCTGGGCCTTACAATGCCGCCTTTGCCGCACAGCCCGGAGCCCCCATGTTCACCCTCGCCCATCTGGAAACCCCGCCGCCGGAAGCGCTGAAAGGCCAGCTGCTGCAGATGGTGGTGGACTACCTCGGCGACATCAGCGCCGTCTCGCTCACGCCGAGCAACCTGCTGTACCCGCTGTATCAGTACGTGGTGGGGCTCGAGGTGCATCGCTATCTCGACAGCATGGACGGTGCGCAGCCCGGCAAACCGGAGTTGATCATGGCGCTGGATGCGGAAGATCCGGCGACGCTGCTCGGCTTCGCGCTTTACCTGCCGTATGTGGACGACCCCGAGGCCTGTGCCCTGGTTTACCTGGCCGTGACCGCGGAGCAGCGCCGGCAGGGCATCGGCCGGGCGATGCTCGAACGGATGCTGTCGCGCTATCCCCACGCGGAGGTGGCGTGCGTGGCGGGCAAGGCCGGGTACTTCGAGGCGCAGGGCTTCATGCCGCTGGTAGCGCGCGGCCCGCAGGTGCTGATGAACACGCGGAGCCAGGCTTCAGACGGTGCGGTGGCGGTGCAGGATCTGCAGCCCATCTTCCAGTCCAGGGAGGTCCGGCAAATCTACAGCTACCTGGTCAAGCAGCACGGCCAGAGCGCCATGAAGGCAGCCGAGAAACAGCGCGACTGCTGCTCGACGAGCTGGCCCGACAGGCCGATCAGCTGATCGGGCTGCGCACCTCGGCCAAGCGGTTGCACTGATCGCGCTAGCTGCGTGCACGCCGATCAGCGCTTCACGCAGGCGAAGATGGCGTTGCCGGACGCCGTGTCCCACGGAGCGATCTTCTGGTAGTCGTGCTCGAGCACATGCACCTCGAAATAGGGTTCCAGCAGCGCGATCAGTTCAGCGAAGCTCACCGCCACCATCGGATGCTCGTCCTGCCAGACCTGACTGGCTCCGGCCAGCGTCTTTTCGATGCGCAACCGCAGCAATTGCCGCTCGCCCTGACCGCTGTAGTACCAGCCGGAACTGAAGCCGAACAGGCCATCGGCATGGTGAGCGGTGTGAGACACGTATGAGCGGTTGTCGATCCGCCGCTTGTCCACGGCGTTGAAGCAGAACAGCCCCTGGTCGGCCAGCGCGGCGTGCACATGGGCGATACAGGCGGCGAGCCGCTCGAGCCCGGCGCTGTAATGGATCGAGTACAGGAAGCAGGTGATCAGGTCGACCGGCCGATCCAGGCTGAAGCTGCACATGTCCTGCAGCGAGAAGCGCGCCTCCGGGCAACGCAGCGTGGCCCGGTCCAGCATCGGCTGATTGATGTCCAGCCCGCTGCTGTCGTAGCCCGCATCGATGAAATGGCGCACATGCGGCCCGGTTCCGCAGGCGAGATCCAGATGCCGTCTTCCACCATTGCCGAACAATTGCTGCAGCCGCTGGACGGCACTGCTCTGGGCGCCGTAGTCGATATCGGCGCACATGAGGTCGTAGTAACCCGACAGGTCGGTATAGATGGCGGTGCCGGGCATGCTGGTCTCTGCTGAGCGAGGCGCTGGGGGCGCGCATCATAGCCGGGCCGCAGGAAAATCGCGCGGCAAAGCTGTGGCGCAGGCACTTGCCGGTCAGGCTTGAAAGCAACGGCGGCGCCCCGCAGGACGCCGCCGCCGCACCTAGGCCGACAGTTTCTGGCTGAACTGATCGGCGGGTTTGCCGATGTCCATCCGGTCGGCGTTCATCACCTTGTCCCACGCCTTGGCGAAGTCGCGCACGAACTTCTCGTTGCCGTCGGCCATGCCGTACACCTCGGCCTGGGCGCGCAGCTCCGATTGCGAGCCGAAGATGAGGTCCACACGGGTCGCCGTCCAGGTGGGCTGGCGGGTCTTGCGGTCCAGGCCCTGGAAGCGGTTCTTGTGCTCGGTGGCCGTCCACTCGTTCTTCATGTCCAGCAGGTTGACGAAGAAGTCGTTGGACAACACGCCGACGCGGTGGGTGAACACACCGTCCTGACTGCCGCCGGCATTGGCGCCCAGCACGCGCATGCCGCCCACCAGCACGGTCATCTCAGGTGCGCTCAGGCGCAACAGGTGCGCCTTGTCCACCAGCGCTTCCTCGGGCGCCATGAAGTGGGACTCGTGGTAGTAGTTGCGGAAGCCGTCGGCCACCGGGCGCAGCGCCTCGAACGACTGCGCGTCGGTCCATTCCTCCAGCGCATCCATCCGCCCCGGGGTGAAAGGTACGGCGACATTCACGCCGCCATCCTGCGCGGCCTTCTCGATGGCCGCACAGCCGGCCAGCACGATCAGGTCGGCCATGGAAACCTTCTTGCCACCGGTGGCCGAGCCGTTGAAGTCACTCTGTATCTCGCCGAGCTTCTGCAGCACCTGCGCCAGCAGCGGCGGGTTGTTGATTTCCCAGTCCTTCTGCGGAGCGAAGCGAATGCGCGCGCCATTGGCTCCGCCGCGCTTGTCCGAACCGCGGTAGGTCGCCGCCGAGGCCCAGGCCACCGACACCAGGTCCGATACGGAAAAGCCCAGGCCGAGGATCTTCTGCTTGAGCGACGCGATGTCGGCGTCGTCGATCACCGGGTGGTCGCGCTCGGGAATCGGGTCCTGCCAGATCAGCTGCTCCTTCGGCACCAGCGGGCCGAGATAGCGCGCGATGGGGCCCATGTCGCGGTGGGTCAGCTTGAACCAGGCGCGAGCGAAGGCATCCGCGAATTCGTCCGGGTTCTCGAGGAAGTGGCGCGAGATCGGCTCGTAGATCGGGTCGAAACGCAACGACAGATCGGTCGTCAGCATCGTCGGCTTGCGTTTCTTGTTCGGGTCGAAGGGGTCGGGAATGATTTCCGGGGCATCCTTGGCCACCCACTGGTGCGCACCGGCCGGGCTCTTGGTCAGTTCCCATTCGAAATTGAACAGGTTCTCGAAGAAGTAGTTCGACCATTTGACCGGCGTCTGGCTCCAGATGACTTCCAGCCCCGATGTGATGGCGTCCGGTCCGATGCCGGTCTGGAACTTGCTGCGCCAGCCCAGGCCCTGGTCTTCGATCAGCGCGCCTTCTGGCTCCGGCCCGATGAACGAGGGATCGCCCGCACCGTGGGTCTTGCCGAAGGTGTGGCCGCCGGCGATCAGCGCCACGGTCTCGTAGTCGTTCATGGCCATGCGGGCGAAGGTTTCGCGAATGTCGACGGCCGCGGCCTTCGGGTCCGGGTTGCCGTTGGGACCTTCCGGGTTCACATAGATCAGGCCCATCTGCACCGCACCCAGGCCCGGGTGCAGCTGGCGTTCGCCGCTGTAGCGCTCGTCACCCAGCCAGGTGCCCTCAGGCCCCCAGAAGAGCTCTTCCGGCTCCCAGGTGTCGGCACGGCCGCCGCCGAAGCCGAAGGTCTTGAAACCCATGGATTCGAGCGCGACGTTGCCGGTGAGCACGAACAGGTCTGCCCAGGACAACTTGCGTCCGTATTTCTGCTTGATCGGCCAGAGCAGGCGTCGCGCCTTGTCCAGCGAGGCGTTGTCCGGCCAGCTGTTGAGCGGAGCGAAGCGTTGCTGCCCGCCGCCCGCGCCGCCGCGGCCGTCGGTGATGCGGTAGGTCCCGGCGCTGTGCCAGGCCATGCGGATAAAGAGGCCGCCGTAATGGCCGAAATCGGCCGGCCACCAGTCCTGCGAATCGGTCATCACCTTGTGCAGGTCGGCGATCACCGCATCGAGATCGAGGGAGTTGAATTCGGCGGCGTAGTCGAAATCGCCCCCGTAGGGATTGGAGCGTGGCGAGTGCTGGTTGAGCGATGTCAGGCTCAGTGCTTCAGGCCACCAATCGCGATTGCTCGGGCGTTTGCGCGGTGCGCCGGCGCCATGACCGAGTGGGCAGCCGCCCCCGGCATTTTCTCCAGATTCGGCGTTCATGTTGCATTCCTCACGTGGTTGTCGTTAGCGGCCAGGCACCGCTCAGGAAACCCTAGCACCCGGTCCGCTCGGCGTAGGGCACCGCACGCTGCCAGCGGGGCCGATCTGCCGTGCCGACAATTGCTAGATAGGCTGAAAGACCCTGGCTAGAGCGGCTGCCCTGAGGCGAAGCAGCGCTTGCGAGCGGCCATGAATAATCCCTATCGCTCCGATAGAAGTTTTTCCGCGTGTAAACGCGCCCACAGCTGAGCGTGGACAACGCTTCGCTTGTTCGCCGAAGATGTCGCACGGCGCTGGCGCGTCCGTCGTTGAACCGCCGGTAGTGCGCGCACCCTCGTTATCAAGAGCACAGCATGAAAGCACTTTCGATTACGGGCCTGGCCCTCGCCCTTCTGATTCCCGCAGCCCAGGCTCAGGAGCTGCAGGTCACGCTCAGCGGGCTGCAGCATGACCGCGGCCAGGTGGCCGTGGCGGTGTTCGCCGATGCCAAGAGCTTCCGCAAGGATGACCAGGCCTTCGCCGCGCAGAAGGCCAAAGCCGAAGCCGGTACGGTAACCGTGACGTTCGACGATGTGCCGCCCGGCCGCTACGCGGTGCTGGCCTACCACGACGAGAACGATAACGGCCGACTGGACCTGCGCTTCGGCATGATTCCGGTCGAAGGCTACGGGCTATCGAACAACCCCAAGGTGATGGGCCCACCGTCCTACGAGGACAGCGCCTTCGAGGTGACCGCCAACGAGCCCGCGCGGATCGAGCTGAAGATGCGTTACTAGTCGCGCCTTCCACGGCCTTGCGATCAGACGGCACCAACGAGACGGCGACACGACCGAAACTCATGGCCGGCGCCGGTGCACTGACCAGCCCCAGCTGGAAGAACCCGCGCCGCGTACGGTCCAGCTCGCCTTCAACAGAACCGGTTCAGGGTTCTCGGCATCTTCATCCTGATCCGAGCGGTCGTAGCGACACGCGAATACCGATCCGTACGAAACAGCTCACAAAAATATCGCCAGCGTAATGGCATTTAGCCCGTATTATCTCGGCTGCCAAGGACGGCGGAAAGGCTCCAACTTCAGAGAGTAGCTGCACGTCGTTCGCGGCCTGCCAACCCGTAGAACATCAAGGAAGTACCATGACCCCCTTCAAATATCTGGTCGCCGGCCTGTTGAGCCTGGCGCTGACCGGTTGCGTCTCGTTCACCCCCACTGGCCCCATTGGGCTGCCCTCCCAGGCGATGGCGCAATCCGTCCCGGTTGGCGCTTTGCTCAAGGACGTCCAGGTTAGCGACCCGCAGCTGAACGAGACCCAACGCCGCAACATCAGCAATGTGCTGACCGCCCAGATTGCGCAACATATCGATCGTGGCGAGTACTTCGAACGCATGATCAGCTTCCCCGCCAAGCTGGACGAGCGAGACGTTGAGCTGCGCTTCAACTTCACCTCCCTCAAGGGCAAGCGCACACCGCACCCGGGCTATTTCCCGGGTGCGCTGCTGACGCTGACCATGTGGATCTGGGTGAACGGCCCCATCTACGTCGACAAGTACGATCTTCGCGGCGAGCTGACGATCGACGATGCCGCCGGTAAGCAAGTGGCACATGTAGAGAAGGTCCTGGTGCTGAATCAGAACACGGGACTATGGGATGCCGATTACTTCAATGCGTCCGGCTCGCAGCAACTGACTCAGCTGGTTGAGCAGTTGCTTAAAGACGGCACGCAGCAGCTCGCTCACTGACAGGGATGCCAAACATGAAAAAACTGATGACCATCGTTGCCGCCCTGGCGTGCCTGACCCTGACGGGATGCATGACCTACTCCCACAAGTCGCTGCCCGAAGTGAGTCAATGGCCGCTCGAATCGGTACAGAAGAAACCGAGCGCCTACATCAAAGTACAAACCGAGTATTCGTTTAACGGCACACCGAAGGCGAGCAATCCCAACATCGCCCGGCTTGAAGAGCTGATCAGAAAGGAGTTCGTCGACAGCGGTCGCTTCTCCCGAGTGAGCACCGAACAAGAAGCCTCGGATGTCTACGTGACCGTAACCTTGCGCAACCAGGAAACCGGCAATCTCGGTCTGGCGGTGATCACCGGCGCGACGTTCTTTCTGATCCCGGGCACCTTCGACAACACGCTGATCATGGACATGACATTCCGCGACGGCGAAGGCAGGAAAGTCGGCCAGGTACAAAAGCAGGAGACCCTGACAACCTGGATGCACCTGTTCCTCGTCTTCGCTCTGCCCTTCAACGGTTCGGGCGAGGAGATCCTCGGTGAACTGGCCAAGAGCAACCTTGAAGCAGCGGCGCAGAAGAACCTGATCTGACCGGTTGGCCCCGCCGGCGACGCGCGGGGCACAACCGTGTACTCTGCGCGCAGTTCCGCGCTCCGATGGAGCAGGGTTCGACCGCCCTCAACCATCGGAGCCGATCACGTGGATGCAGAGCCCCTCAGCGCCCGGCGCCACTTCGGGCCGCAGCGTCAGCGCCGGAATCTCGTAATCCCCACCGTTCTGCTTGCGGTACGCAATCGGCTCAGTGCGCCACAGGCTGTCGAGGCGCTCACCCAGTTGTTCGCGGATGTCGGCAAAGCGCGCCTCATCGATGCGGCTGGTACGGTACACCACGAACGGCGGCAGTACATCGAAGCCGGGGTAATGCAGGATGCCGTGCTGGATCGGAAACAGCAGATCGTCCATCGGCCCGTTGATACCGCGCGGGCTGTAGTGCGATGCCCAACCACCGGTGGTAACGATAAGCATGGCCCGCTTGCCGACCATCGTGCCTTCGCCGTAACGATCACCCCAGCGCGCATCCGAGTGCTCGCCTACACCGTAGGCGAAGCCGTAGGCATACACCCGATCGACCCAGCCCTTGAGGATGGCCGGCATCGAGAACCACCAGAGCGGGAACTGCAGGATCAGCGCATCGGCCCAGCGCAGTTTGTCCTGCTCGGCGGCGATGTCCGGGCTCTGCCGGCCGCTGGCGAACGCACGGCGCGAATCCTGCGAGGGGTCGAAGCGGCTCTCCAGGTCGTGATCCAGGCTGTCTCGGGCGTCGATGGGGGCTTTCCAGCCCATGGCGTACAGATCGGACAGCTGCACGGCGTGGCCAGCGGTGCGCAGCCGCTGGACAGTGAAATCCTTCAGGGTGCCGTTCAGGGAACGCGGTTCGGGATGGGCATAGACGATCAGAACATTCATGGCAGGTCTCCGGTTGCAGGACACGCGCAGGATGCCGAGCGCACCAGGTATATTGGAAATGAATAACCAAGATTCCTGGTATGTGCATGAATAATCTCAGACGTCTGGACCTGAACCTGCTGGTGACCCTCGATGTGCTGCTGGCCGAGCACAACGTTACCCGCGCTGCCGAGCGGCTGAACTTCTCCCAGCCTTCGGTGAGCGTCCATCTGGCCAAACTGCGCGAGATATTCGGCGACCCCCTGCTGCTGCCCGGTCCCCGCGGCATGCACCCGACGGCACGTGCCGAGGAGTTGCGCGAGCCGCTGCGCCTGGCCTTGCAGGCGCTGGAACGCGCGGTCGCGCCGGCCAGCCCGTTCGACCCGGCCGCGGCGCAGGATGTCTGGCGGGTCGCTGCGACCGATTACGGTGAATCGGCCATCGTGTTGCCGGTGCTGAGCCGGCTACGCAGTATGGCGCCCGGCACTCGCCTGGCAGTGGTCGAAATGGTGCCGGCACGCATCGCTCGTCAGGCGGAACAGGGCGATATCGACCTCGCCTTTCATACCGCAGAGGGTTCGCCGCCCGGCCTTCGCCGGCGTACGCTGTTCACCGAGCGCTACGTACTCGCCGGTCGAGTCGGCCATCCCCAGCTGAAGCGGCGGCCGACGCTCGAACGGTTCTGCACGCTCGAGCAGGTCATTGTCTCACCGGACGGCGGTGGGTTTCAGGGTGCAACCGACGAGGCCCTCGCGCAGCGAGGCATGCAGCGGCGGGTCGTATTGTCGGTACCGCATTTTCTGTTCCTTCGATCGGTGCTGGAGAGCACCGATCTGGTGGCCATGCTTCCCGAACGGCTGGTGCGCGGCAGCAGCGCGCTACAGGTGGTCGAGGCGCCGCTGGAGGTGCCAGGTTACGAGATGGCCATGCTCTGGCACGAGCGTTCGCACCGCGATCCCGCGCATCAATGGCTGCGTGAGCAGATCGCCAAAGCCGTGTAGGAGGTGGATCAGGCGGCGCCCCGGTGGGGCCATGGCTAGCGGCAATTGCCGGCGCAACCGCCACGCGCGCAGGCCGGCGCTTCAGGGTTTTTCAGCACCCGGCTGCTCACCACTCCGGCGGCGGTCAGCAGCCGGGTCACCGGCGCATCATCCGCAATGGTGGCATCTTCAGCCAGCGCGCCGGCCACACGCAGCTCACCCCAGGTCTTGGGGCGCAGCGCCATGGCATGGCGCACTTCATAAACCTGGCCGTTGGCTTCACAGCGATAGTCGTAGGTCGGCATGGCGATTCCTCTTGGGTAGACGGGCCGGGCCGTTGGATGGAAGAAAGCGCGATTGTACGAGCGAAAGAGCCGTTCGTTCAGCCCCGCCGTCACATCAGGAGTCGACCCGGCGCGGCGGACTGGCGGGCATGAGCTTGCGGGCCGTATCCACGAATGGCATCAGGATCAGGCTGTAGAGCGTCAGGTAGCGGTGCGAGTCTTGCTCCGCGGTACCGAAGCGCAGCGTCTCGGGGCTGGCGCTGGTGACGTAGAGGGTGCCGAACATCCAGTCCCAGATGGACAGATTGGTCCCGAAGTTCTTGTGGAAATGCCGTGGCGCATCGCTGTGGTGGATCTGGTGCTGCGCCGGGCTATTGAGAATGTGCTCCAGACGTGGCCCGAACGACAGCCAGACGTGGCTATGTCGCAGGTTTGAAGCCAGCGCGTTGAAGATGAAGACCAGATAGGTCACCCCGAACAGCGTGTAGCGGCTGATCTCACCGCCGCAGGCGTACCAGAAGATGCCGGCGTAGGCGCCAAGCAGCACCAGGTCCACCAGCCGGCCGACGATCTTCTCCAGAAAGTGCACGCGGCTGGCCGTCAGCGGAACCATCACCGGTGCCGAATGGTGCACCTTGTGAAATTCCCACAGCCAGCCGCAGTGGAACGCCCGGTGCACCCAGTAGCCGGCGAAGTCACTGATGATGAACACGCCGAACCCGTAGAGCAGCGCCAGCGAAAGGTTCTGCCCAACTTGCGGCCGCGCACCCCAGAGGTTCTCGAAAAAGGCGATGTAGTCGCCCGAACGCAAGATGTATGGATCGACGAGCGCCACGATCGGCACCACCAGCGCGACCTTCAGCACGCCCCGCACGAAGTAGTAGCGGTAGTCCAGACGCGCCGAAGGATGCCAGTGCACGCGCCAGCCTCCGAGAAAGGCCCAGAACGACATCGCCTGCGTCAGCCCATGCTGTCGTCGGTAGCGAAATAGCAGATAGGCGACGGCATAAGACACGCCGAGAAACAGCAGGCCCAGGCGACCGTTCAGGTCGAACAGGCTGGTGAACTGGTGTACGAAAGGATCGATCAGGTACCGCTGGAAGGAGTCGGAAACGCCCATGCCTGGCCGCCTCGGAAAAAAGGTGGCGGATTATAGAGGCAGGCGAAACGCTTCGTATATGCGAATGCTTATCGTACGATAGTTGCAGGCCTTCCCTGCTCCGCTACGAACAGGCACGCACGCAGGCCGCAGGAGCGGCGTACGGTCACCGGACTGCTGAAACTCCTGTTGTAGTACAACTAGACAACACCACACTCTCGCAAAACCCTAATTTATCTACATAAAACACTTACGGCTTCGCCTATGCTTTTTGTCATTTTGAAAGTCATCATACCTCTACTATGATTCGTTCGCGGTCCCCCTCCGATTTCGAACAAGGGTCCCTCAAAATGGACGAACAAGAACAACACTCATCACCCGGTTCCCGCCGCCGCTTTCTAAAGCAATCCGTTGCCTGCTCCACCGCGTTGCTGGCTACCGGCATGGCGCTGCCGCGGCTCGCTCAATCAGCTGAGCCACTCAGCAGGCGTTACCCCGATCCATCCCTGGAAGTACTGGATGAAAGCTTTCTGCAATTGCGCCTGTTCAACGCCAGCGTCGAGAAGATCGCCGACGGTCTGCGCTGGGCCGAAGGTCCGGTATGGGTTGGCGACGGGCGCTACCTGCTGCTCAGCGACATTCCCAACAACCGCATCATGCGCTGGGACGAGATCAGCCAGTCGCTGGGCGTATTTCGCGAGCAGGCGAACTTCTCCAATGGCCTGACCCGCGATCGCGAGGGCCGGCTGGTGGTCTGCGAAGGCTCCACGACGCATGAACTGGGTCGGCGCGTGACCCGTACCGAGCACAACGGTGCGATCACCGTGCTGGCCGACAACTATCTGGGCAAGCGCTTCAACTCGCCGAACGACGTGGTGGTCAAGCGCGATGGGTCCATCTGGTTCAGCGATCCGCCCTTCCAGGCTGGCAACTATTACGAGGGGCACAAGATTCAAACCGAGCTGCCGGACGCGGTCTACCGCATCGATGGCAGCACGCTGGAGGTGACCCGGGTTATCGAGGGCATCGCCGGCCCTAACGGTCTGTGCTTCTCGCCCGACGAGAGCACGCTCTATGTGGTCGAGGGCCGCGCCAAGCCCAACCGCCTGGTGTGGGCCTATGCGGTGAACGGCGACGGTACGCTGGGTGAGCGCAGCCGGCATATCGAGGCGACCGGCCATGGTGCACTGGACGGCATCAAGTGCGACGAGGCCGGCAACCTCTGGTGCGGCTGGGGCAGCTCCGGCTCGCCGGAAGCCAACCCGGAAGGCCTGGACGGCGTTCGGGTTTTCAATCCACAGGGCGAGGCGATCGGCCATATTCACTTGCCGGAACGCTGCGCCAACCTGTGCTTCGGCGGTGTGCAGGGCAACCGCCTGTTCATGGCCAGCAGCCACGCCCTCTATGCGCTGTACGTGAACGCGCGAGGCGCCACCTTCACCTAAGCAGTCGCCGATGCGGCGCCAAGACCTCGCGTTTACAGCGGCTTGATCATCACCAGCGCGAAACCGGCAGCGATGCCCGCCAGGGCGATCAGCCAGCCGATTCGGTGGGCGCGGTTCTTTTCGGCTTGCCGGATGGGGTCGACGGGCTTTTTCTTTTTCACGGTAGGTCTGCCTTCAGCCAAGGATGCCGCACCGGCCTCAGGGCGGCCGGCGCAGCGCGCTTTTTAGGCCGGGCGGGGAGAATTGTCCAGTCACGCCGGCAGAAGGCGTTATCCCAGCGGGCTTTCTCCCGCGTTCGGCTCGTCACTCGGTTGGCTGTCGTCAGCGTTCTCGCCGGAATCCGGCACGTCGCCGTATTCGTCGTAATCGGGCGGGGTCAGTCCATCCTTGAGCGGGTCGTCTGGATCGATCATGGCAGCGTCCTCGGCAGTGGGTTCAGTGCGTTGGAGTGCCGTACTAGCTGGTCGTTCTGCGATCGTCGACAGTGGGCCCGGCCTGCTGTACCGCTGCCGAAAGCGCTTCGATGATGCGGCAGTCTTTCACCGACGACTGATTGCAACCGGCCAGGCGCTGCAACTCCGCCTCGAGCCGCTGCAGGTCGGTGATGCGCTGGCGCACTTCGACCAGGTGGGTCTGAACCAGGCGATCGACATCGCTACAGGCGTGACCCGGCTGATCGGCCAGTTCGACCAGCGTGCGAATTTCTTCAAGAGAGAAGCCCAGCTCCCGCCCCCGCTTGATGAACCGCAACCGCGCCACGTCCTGAGCCGTGTAGCTGCGATAGCCGGACGACGTCCGCAACGGCGCCGCGAGCAGGCCGATGCGCTCGTAGTAGCGGATGGTCTCCACGTTCACAGCCGTGGCCTGGCTGAGTTTGCCGATGGTGATAGACATGGCTTGACCCTGTAGTTGCTACAGGGTTTAGCGTAATGCCATCGACATTCCGAGGCGACGTACATGGCAGGAAATTGCTGCAACAGTGGTTGCGCCAGCGCAGCGGTGCGCGGGCGCTATCGGCGGATTCTCTGGATCGCGCTGCTGATCAACCTGGCGATGTTCGCCGTGGAGATAGGCGCCGGCGTGCGGGCCGGTTCGGTCTCGCTGCTGGCCGACTCGCTGGACTTCTTCGGCGATGCGGCCAACTACGGTGTCAGCCTGTTCGTGCTGGGCATGGGCGTGGTCATGCGGGCCCGGGCGTCGCTGGCCAAGGCACTGACCATGGGTCTGTTCGGCCTGTTCATCCTGGTAGTCGCGATCGACAACTTCATCGATGCCAGCGTGCCCCAGGCCACGACGATGGGCATCGTCGGCACCATCGCACTGCTGGCCAACGTCGCCGTGGCGCTCATGCTCTATGCCTACCGTGAAGGCGACAGCAACATGCGCAGTGTCTGGCTGTGCAGCCGCAACGATGCGCTGGGCAATATCGCCGTGATGCTGGCGGCGCTGGGTGTGTTCGGCACTGGGGCGGGCTGGCCGGACCTGATCGTGGCCAGCATCATGGCGCTGCTGTCGATCAGCGCAGCCGTGCAGATCACTCGCCACGCCCTCGACGAGCTGCGCACCGAGCGAATGGCCGTCAGGCAAATGGAGCGAGGCGCCTGACGCAGGCTTCGCGTTCTCTACCGATCGCAGCCCGACCGGCTGCGCTCGTGGAGGAAGGCCACCGGAGCCGAGCCATCGGCGTTCAGCTGGAGGATTTCCCGCGGCCTGCCCTGCTCATCCAGCACCAGCAGGCCGATGCCCGAGCCGTTCCACAGACGCTCGCCCGCCTGGCTGCGGTCCGGCACACGCGGCACGACTTCCAGGCGCCGCCGCTTGGTCAGCCAGTTCAGCGGCGACCAGGGCGCATACAGCCAGCGATTGAGGCGATCGAACCAGTCCAGCAGGCGTCGTGGAAACTCGTTCTTCACCCCGCTGCTGGTGATCTGCCAGACCCTCGGCCCGCTGTCGCGGGCGCGGATGTGCACTTCGTAGACGAAGGAGTAATGCACGTCACCGGAGAGGATCACGTAATTACCGGGCGTGCGCGAATGACGGAAGATGTTCATCATCACGTGCGCGGCACCACGGTGGGCCATCCAGTTTTCCGCATCCACCAGCAAGGGCTGGCCGGCCCAGCTGAACACCCGCTGCACCGCCTCGATCAGCTTGACGCCGAACATCGGCGCCGGCGAGACGATCAGCACCGAGGGCTTGTCGAGGATGTTCTGCTGCAGTTCGCTAAGCGCCTCCCAATCCATCAGGCCGGAAGGGCGACTCAGATTGCGCTCGCTGCGCCAGCGCCGGGTGCGGGTGTCGAGCACCACCAGCGGCGGTTCGCTTGGCAACTCGTAGCCCCAGCCGTCCAGACGCAGCAGCGTCTCGATGAGACGGTCCTGTTCGGCGCAATCGAGCCAGCCATCCCGAGCAGCCTCCAGCAGCTGCTGCACCTGCGCCAGCAGCGCGCCGAAACGCTCGGGCTGATTGCCCCAGGCCTGGCAGAGCAGATAGGCGATGAGCGCATTGCCGATGATCCGCCGCGACAGCGGGTGACCGTAGGCGGTCTCCTCCCAGCGAGCCGACAGGTTCCAGTCGTCGGTGATGTCGTGGTCGTCGAAGATCATCAACGACGGCACATGGGCCAGCGCCCGCGCAGCCTGCGGCAAAGTGCGCCGGAACCCCCGCAGACAGTGCTCTTCGCGGCGATAGCGCTCGGCGTGCTTCGTCTCGAGCGCAGGCATCACCGGTTCGATCAGCGACCACGGCGTGGGCGACCACACCAGCAGGTACATGGCCATGACTTCGGCGAGGGTGATCAGGTGGTTCTGCCCGTTGGCGGTGGTGAACACCGGCTTTTCCACACCGCCGAAGAAGCGTTCGCGCAACGCCTCGTTGGACTTGAACGCGGGCAGCAATTGCTCGCGCCGGTAGTAGGTGGCCGGGAGGGCCAGCAGTTCATCGCTGTCATCCACCACCGCGCCCTGGAGATGCTCGCCGTACAGGCCCAGCCGGCGCATCAGCGCGTGGATGGCAACCAGCATCGGCCCAGCGACATCATCGGCGTAGACCTGGTCGCCGGTCATCAGCAGCACTGCCGGGCGCGCGTCCGGATCGGTCAAGCCGCGGCGCACCAGCTCATCCACGCACAGCAGCCCATCCGCGGCCGCATGGTGCGGTTTGCGACAGGAGCCGTGCAGCACGCGGTCGAGCCGCGACTTGATGACGAAGCTCGGCCGCGTGGCGCCGTCGTGCAGCAGGTGTGGCGCCCAGTCGGCGATGCCCCGCTGCTGCTCGCCCTCGTGGAGCAAAAGGTCGTACTCGATCAGGCAGTCGCCGGGCAGCGCTGCATCGGGCGTGAAACGGATGAGGTGCAGCACCGCATGATGGCCAAGCCGCAGCCGCTGGCAGGCCTCGCCTTCGAGTCGAATGCGCCGCTGCTGGCCGGCCTGGGGGCTTTCAAGGATCAGCGACAGCTCGAGCACGCGTGACGCGATCAGCCAGAAGGTCAGACCGCCAGGCTCGGCTCGACGCAGCAACGGGCCGGCCAGCACGGGCGGCAGATCCTGGTGGGTGGGAATATCGGTCAAGGGCAACCCTGTCTGTGGCAACAGGCTTCTCTGACAGCACACCGGCCCCGATCGCTCATTGGAAGCAACGAGGGGCTCGACTTGCCGTTCAAGGGGCGCCGAACATGGCCGTCCAGTAGATGGCCGCGTCGCTCTGCGGATCGACCGCATAGGCCGCGCCTAGCTCGGTGTACGCCGGGTTCATCAGGTTGGCGCAGTGCCCCGGGCTGGCCAGCCAGCCTTCCAATACCTTGCGCGCGGTCGGCAGCGCCGCGGCGATGTTCTCACCGACCAGGCTGCCGGCGTAGCCGGCGAGTTCGGCGCGATCGCCCGGCGTACGGCCGTCCTCGCTCAAGTGACTGAAGAAGTTGCGATTGGCCATCGCCCGACTGTGAGCCTCGGCGGTGCTGCCCAACGTCGCGTTCCAGGCCAGCGGCCGCGCGGCGGCGAAATCCTGGCTACCGCAACGGCGCGCCGAGGCCCGGGCACGATTGATCTGTTCCAGCAGCTTCTGCCCTTCGGCCTGCCAGTCGCCGAGGCGACCATCGAGCAGCGGCCGCGCCACCACGATGCGCCAGTCGCGACCTTCGCGGCTGACGCCGATATCGGTGAACTGAGGATCGAGGATCACCCGGCAGAAGCTTTCGCGCAGCGCCTGCATCGCCGCCTGGGCATCCCGCGGACCGGACAGCGTGATCGCCTGCACCGTGACCATCGGGTAGCCAGCGCGGGACAAGGCATCCTGCAGGTCACCGGCGGCGCCGACCGGCAAGTTCAGCCGCGAATCGGCCGTGAGTGGCGGCAGCTCCTCGCTGGCCTTGCTGCCGCAGCGCTGCACCTCGCCACGGTAGGCATTGATCGACTCGACCAGCCGGGCCTCCTCGGCCGCAGCGGTGCCGGCAACGCAAAGGGTCGCCAGCAGCAGGACGGATGACAGAACACGCATGACAGTTCTCCAGCAATTCCCTGACGGAACGACGCGCACCCGGCGCGGAAACTGGCGCCATGGTGCGCGACACCGCCGCGCTTGTCATCACCGCAGCGGCACAAGGCCACCGGCTGGGCGCCGCTGGCGGCCTTGGCTATGATCAGGCGCCATGAACAGCCAACCGCCGATTCGCCAATCCTGCCCACCCGGCACCTGCACCTGTCGGCGGGACGAGCTGCTGGAAGCACCGGGCGCCGACGTGCGCATCCTGCTGCTCACCCGCCACGAGGAAAACCGCCTGCTCGAGCGTCTGGCCAACGTGCAGAGTCTGGAGGAACTGGAGCGGCTGCAGCAGCGCATGTTCGAACAGCTGGGCATTCGCATGACGATCGCCCCCGGCCACAACGAAGTGCGCAGCATGCGCGGCATCGCCATCGAGTTCGCCGAGCAACCCGGCCTCTGCCGCAAGACCCGCCCCGCCATTGCCGCCGCCGTTCGCCGCGGTCTGGCGCAGCGCCCGGAAATCGCCTGGCGCCTGCTCGATGCGCACGATTTGCTGGGTGGGTTATGAGCAACCTGCGCCCCGTCGCGATCGACCTGCGTTCGCTGCCATGGGCGGTTTCATAGCCGAGCCCGCCCCCTTCGAAAAAAATCCGTTCCTGCCGCTTGACCCTCACGCAGCGTCAGCCCCGACGATCCCTGCCGTGCGAAACGAAAAGGAGACATCAATGTTGCTCAAGGTAGGCGAACTGGCCAAGCGCTCCGGCGTGACCGTCCGGACGCTGCATCACTACGACAACCTTGATCTGCTCAAACCGTCCGCACGCTCCGATGCCGGTTATCGGCTCTACGACCGCAAGGACGTCGAGCGCCTGCATCACATCCAGGCACTGCGTGGCCTTGGCCTGTCGCTGACCGACATCGGAGCCCTGTTGAACCAGCGCGCGGTTTCCCTGCCCGGACTGATCGACCAGCAATTGCTGCAGCTCGATCGCCAGTTGCAGAGCCTCCAGCGCCTGCGCAGCCGATTGCACAGGCTGCGCGAGCGCTACGTTCTGGGCGAAGAACCCGCGCTGACCGACCTACTGGATACCCTGGGATCGATGATCATGTACGAAAAGCACTTTTCCGCCGACGAACTGGCCAGGCTGGCCTTCACCGAACGCCTCGACCAAGGCACCAGTGCCTGGCCCGCCCTGGCTGAGCAGGCCAAGGCACTGATGGAGGCCGGCGTACCGCCGCAGGCTGAGCAAGCACAGCGGCTGGCGCGGGACTGGATGATCCAGCTCGAGCGCGACACCGCACAGGACCCAGCCCTGCTGACCAGGCTCGACACCATGCACGCAGCCGAGCCAGGGCTGCAGCAGCGAACCGGCGTCAGCCAGGCCATGCGCGACTATGTGCTGGCGGCGTTCGCCGAATACCGCCTGGCGATCTACCGGCGCCACCTGACGGACGACGAGTTCGCCCACATGCGCACGCATTACGCCGCAAGCCTGCGCCAATGGCCGGAACTGCTCGCGCAGCTTCAGCGCTGCCGTAGCGAGCGTCTCCCGCCGGAGCACGAGCGGGTGATCGCACTGGCACGCCGCTGGGGTGAGTTGTTCAGCGCCTACGCCGGCCCGAACGCCGACACCCAGCGCCGAATCCAGCAGGCCGAGCAGCAGGAACCGGAGTTGCAGGCCGGCACCTGGGTAGCGCCCGAGGTGATCGATTACCTGCGGCAGGCCATGACGGCCCTGATGCAGCAGGGCCGCGGCTAGGCAGACCGCCGGCGACGAGCCTGCATGCCGGCCACGCAGGCTCCCGGCTCGGCGGCAACAGATCGTCGCCAACGGAGGCGTTGCGCATAGACGCTGCGCGGCAAGTCTTTACAATGCACGACCTCGAAACACAGCCGGTCCGTGCCCATGTCCCTTCCCAAGCACCATCTCGAACTGCTCGCCCCTGCCCGTGACGCCAGCATCGCCCGCGAGGCCATCCTGCATGGCGCCGATGCGGTGTACATCGGCGGCCCCAGCTTTGGTGCCCGGCACAACGCCGAGAACAGCGTGGCCGACATCGCCGAGCTGGTGAAATTTGCCCATCTGTTCCACGCGCGGGTGTTCGTCACGCTGAACACCATCCTGCACGACAACGAACTGGAAGCAGCGCGCGCGCTGATCCAACAGCTGTACGAGATCGGCGTTGACGCGCTGATCGTGCAGGACATGGGCATCATGGAGCTGGATATTCCGCCCATCGAGATCCATGCCAGCACCCAGACCGATATCCGCACGCTGGAACGGGCCAAGTTCCTCGACAAGGCCGGTTTCTCGCAGCTGGTCCTCGCCCGCGAGCTGAACCTGCAGGAAATCCGCGCGATCTACGACGAAGTGGATTCGACCCTGGAATTCTTCATCCACGGCGCGCTGTGCGTGGCGTTTTCCGGGCAGTGCAATATCAGCCACGCGCAGACCGGGCGCAGCGCCAATCGCGGCGACTGCTCGCAGGCCTGTCGCCTGCCCTACACGCTGAAGGACGATCAGGGCCGCGTGGTGGCCTTCGAAAAGCACCTGCTGTCGATGAAGGACAACAACCAGAGCGCCAACCTGAGCGCGCTGGTGGATGCCGGCGTGCGTTCGTTCAAGATCGAGGGGCGCTACAAGGATGTGAGCTACGTGAAGAACATCACCGCTTACTACCGCCAGCGCCTGGACGGCATTCTTGCCGAGCGCCCTGACCTTGCCCGCGCCTCCAGCGGCCGCACCGATCACTTTTTCGTCCCGGACCCGGACAAGACGTTCCACCGCGGCAGCACCGACTACTTCGTCACCGACCGCAAGATCGACATCGGCGCCTTCGACTCGCCGACCTTCACCGGCCTCGCCGTGGGTGAAGTGCTCAAGGTCGGCAAGCATGACCTGACCGTGCAGACCCGCGAGCCGCTCTCAAACGGCGACGGCCTCAACGTGCTGATCAAGCGCGAGGTGGTGGGTTTCCGTGCCAGCGTGGTCGAGCCGCTGAAGCAGTTCGAGGAAGACGGTCAGCCGTTCTGGCAGTACCGCGTCGAACCCAACGAAATGCCCGCCGCGATGCGCCAGGTGCGCCCGAACCATCCGCTCAACCGCAACCTGGACCACAACTGGCAGAACGCACTGCTCAAGACCTCCGCCGAGCGCCGCATCGGTGTGCGGTGGCTGGCAAAATTGCGCGCCGATGAGCTGGAGCTGCATGTCACCAGCGAGGAAGGCGCCTATGCCACGGCCACCCTGCCCGGCCCCTTCGGCGAAGCGAAGAAGCCCGAGCAGGTGCCCGGCCAGATCGCCGACCTGCTAAGCCAGCTGGGCACCACCATCTACCACGCCGAAGAGGTCGAGGTGGATGCGCCGCAGGCGTTCTTCATCCCCAACTCGCAACTCAAGGCGCTGCGCCGCGAGGCCATCGAGGCACTGACCGAAGCGCGCGAAGCCATCCGCCCGCGCGGCGGGCGCAAGCCGGTCAGCGTGCCACCGCCGGTCTATCCAGAATCGCACCTGTCGTTTCTCTACAACGTCTACAACGAGAAGGCCCGGACCTTCTATCACCGTTACGGTGTGCAACTGATCGACGCGGCGTACGAGGCCCACGAGGAAACCGGCGAAGTGCCAGTGATGATCACCAAGCACTGCCTGCGCTTCTCCTTCAATCTGTGCCCGAAGCAGGCCAAGGGCGTCACCGGCGTGCGCACGAAGGTCGCGCCGATGCAGCTGGTGCACGGTGACGAGGTGCTGACGCTGAAGTTCGACTGCAAACCCTGCGAGATGCACGTGATCGGCAAGATGAAAGGCCACATCCTCGACCTGCCGCAGCCGGGTAGCGCCGCCAGCGTGGTCGGGCACATCACGCCGGATGATCTGATGAAGACCATTCGCAACAAGCCGCACGCCTGACGGTAACCAGGGCAGCCGAGATTTCGTTCGCGGACTGCTCTGCACCGAGGGCCAGAGCTGGCAGCTATACCGCCGGCGTGCTGGCGGTTCGAGAGAACCGGTAGGTGGCGACGCCACACAGCAACAGGCCGGCGACAGCGAGCAAGCCGGCAGCCACGCCGATCTCACGCAGCCCCAGATGGCTGACAACGAGGCTGCCAAGCAAGGCGCCGCCGCCGATTCCGACGTTGTAGATGCCGGAGAACATAGCCATGGCGACGTCGGTCGCGTCCGACGCCAGGTTCAGTACCTTCGATTGCACGGCCAGGCCGAAGCACATCCCGGCGATACCCCAGATCACCACCACCGCACCGAGCAGCGAACTCTCGCGCGAGGCCGGCAGCAACAGCAGCAGGCAGGTCGCCATGACCGAGATCGCCGCAATCAGAAAGCCCCGTGGATAGCGTCCGCTGTAACGGCTGAACAGCAGTGAGCCGAGCAGACCAGCACCGCCGAACAGCAACAGCAGGACGGTGGTCATGTCGCCGCTCAGGTGCGCGACGGTTTGCGCAAAGGGCTCGATGTAGGTGTAGGCGGTGAATTGCGCGGTGATGACCAGCGCGGTCAGCACATAGGCAGTCAACAGCGCAGGGCGCTTCAACAGCACCGGCAGGCTCCGCAACGAACCGGAATTCTGGCTCGGCAGCGATGGCAGCGTACGCGCCAGGACGACCAGCACCAGCGCGGCAATCACGCCGATGGCCAGGAAGGTGGTACGCCAGTCCAGCGCCTCGCCCACCACGCGCCCCAGCGGAATTCCCAGCACCATCGCCAGCGCACTGCCGGTTGCCAGCAGGCCCAGGGCTTGTGCCTGCTTGCCTGCGGGCGCGACACGCACCGCCAGCGATGCGGTGATCGACCAGAACACCGCGTGCGCCAGGGCGATGCCGATCCGGCTGAGCATCAGCATGCCGTAGCTAGACGCCACGCTCGAAACCAGATGGCTGCCGATGAACACCACGAAGACCAGGATCAGCAGCGCGCGCCGCTCGAAATTGCGCGTCAGCAGCATCATCGGCAGCGACATCAGTGCAACCACCCAGGCGTAGATGGTCAGCATCAGCCCGACCTGGGATGGCGGCATGTCGAACGAGCGGCCGATGTCACTGAGCAGCGCCACAGGGACGAACTCGGTGGTGTTGAAGATGAAGGCGGCCAGCGCCAGTGCGATCACGCTGAGCCAGCTCCCGGCAGGGGAGCTTTGCGATTCGTTCATGGAGAAGTGGGTCTGGTATCGATTCAATCGAAGCAAAGCGCGACGAATGAGGGTGTAAGGGCGACGGTTCCTGCCCGAATGCCATGACACACGCGGCCCGCACGCGCGAAGCGAGCAGGATGGCAGCGGGAGCGGATGGAGGTGAGTGGCAGGACAGTCGAAGCGGCGCGAATTCTACGCCCGCCATCCGCTGATGTCAGGTCGCGAACGTGCGCCACGACGAGTGGCCGCGATGGCGTCGGCGCTGCCGGTGGTCGTCAGGCCCGATCTGGACTCCGCTGCAGCCGCCTTCGCTCGGCAAGCACGCCCCCCAGATGCTCGAAGACTTTCGGCAGCCAAATGCCCATGAGGCGCTGCGGCCCCGTCCGAACTAGGCTCGGCTTACGTTTAACTCGCCTGCGAAGACTCGTCATATGTCGGCGGCCAGACCATTCATATCAATGGCGGCAAGGTGATCAACGGCTAACCCGCGATGAATCTGCAACCCAAGCCGCGCCGGCCAGGCGCGGCCCTGGTGGTCAAGGCCGAACGGCAGTGACTTCAATCTCGACAAGCCAATCGGGGTTGGCCAAGCCTGCAACCTGAAAAACAGATCGGGTCGGAAGATTCGGCTGGTCTTCGGTGCCGAAGAACTGTGTATAACCCTTCATAAACCCCTCGAAATCCATCTTGCCGGCCTTGGCCGAGTCGCCGACAAGAAATACCTGCATCTTGATCACATCCTTCATCGCAAGATTCAGGCTCTTGAGCGTTGCCTCGATGCTCTGCAGCACACTGACTGTCTGCGCTTCGGTATCACCATCGCTGATCTTCGGCACAGCGCCACTAAGGTTGACCACGGTCACGCTCGCAGGGATTTCCACCGCCAGCGAAATCGGGAAATCCGAATTGGGGATCTTGTGGCGAACTATGCCATCGGCTGCCTGGACATGGCTCACGAACAGAACGGTGGACAGCAGCGTGGCGGCATTTAGCAATTTTCGGGACATCGATTTCTCCTGGTTGATATTCGAGCTCTAGCGCAGGCTGATCTTGCGCACGTCCTCGACGCTGACGGCGTCGGAGAAGTTGTTGTCGAAGTGAGTACGGACATAATTCACCACCTCGGCGATCTGCTGATCACTGAGATAGTCCTTGAAGCTGGGCATACCGCCCTGGCCGTTCACCACCATGTAGATCGGGTAAGCCGCTGACGCGACGCGCGGATTGCCTTTGAGCGCGGGGTACGCACCCGCCCCTATCGCGCCTTGTCCGCCTTCCATGTGACAGCCCTGGCAGATACCGTTGAATAGATCCTCCCCGGTCGTCTCCTCGAAGGTTTCGCCCTTGGAAAAAGGTGGCGGATTGGCCGCCGAAGCGGGAGTCGCCGCGACCGCCACGGCCAGAAGGCTGATCGCTGAAACCAGGCCTAGGTTGAATATCGACATGATGCTTCTCCTCATGGGCTCAGGCAGCGCGCTGCGTGGCGACGGCGTGGGTGTGAAGGCGTTTGATTGCATCGAGCGAGGACTGAATTGCCCCTTCCATCCAGGCCGGAATGTAGGACGCATGCTCACCGGCCAGAACGATGCGGCCATCGATCTGGCACAGATTGCGGTAATGCTTTTCACGGCTGCCTTCGCTCCACATGCCGTAGCATCCCTGCGCCCAAGGCACGCGGTGCCAGCCAACGGCGATGCCGTTATCGAACTCCTCGGGATATTGCTCGTGCAGCAGCGCGCCGTACTCGACTGCTTTTTTCACACGCTGCTCAGGAGACATGGCGGTGAATTCGTAGGCATTGGGGCCCCAGACATAGGCGCCCAGTAGCACTGCCTTGCCGGGTTTTCCGTAGTCAGTGCTGGGGTAGCTGATCTTCTCGATGGGGGTGTTGGTGTAGCTGATGCCACCATAGATGTGCTCATCTTCTTCCCAGAACCGACGTTTGAACTGCAAACCGATCTTTACGGAAGAGTCATAGGGCACGGCGCGGATCGCATCCTGCATGGATTGGCTGACGTTTACGGGGATCTGGCTCAGGATCGACAGGGGCAGCGTGCAGACGCACCAGTCGGCTTTGTCCTGCATCGCTTCGCCGCTGCCGTCGCTGTTCTTGTAGGTCACGGTGACGCCCTGCTCGTTCTGGTCGATGCGAGTGACCTTGGAACCGTAGCGAATCATTTCCCCCGTTTCACGCTCGAAGGCCTTGGCAATCATGTCCATGCCACCGACCGGCTGGAAGATGCTGCTCTGATACTCGTATTCCTGCCCGTCGATCAGTTTTTTCCATAGCCCAGAATCGAGCAGCGCATGCCGGTCGATAGGCTCCGATGGCTCGGCCAATGGCATCAACCCGCCCCCTGCATCGACTGCAAAGCCGCGGCGCAGGCTCGATTCCATGTTTTTTTGGTAATTGCCGTCGTGGTCGAGCGCCCCCCACGCGCGTAGCGACTCGAAAAGCTTTTCGCGATCTTCCACGGTCAGGCTCTGGTCCAACGCGCCCTGATTGACCGCCTTGCCCAATAACTCGGCGACGTGTCCCTGAAAATCGGCCTGCACTTCGCGGTGACGCTTCGGCTTACCGCCAAAGGCCTCAGTGGAATGGACCAGCGCGTTGTAATTGACCTGAATGAAGGGTTCGAGCTTCACCCCGAAACGCTTGCAGTAAGCCAGAACAGCATGATGGTGATAGGGAATCCGCCAGGGACCGGGATTTAGGTAGTTGCCTTCATCGAAGCGGCATTCCTGCGTCGCACCGCCCAACTCTGTGTAACGATCGCCTCCGCGCAGGGACCAACAGCGCCCGCCAGCCTTGGCGTTGTACTCAAGCACCTTGACCTTGTAGCCGGCACGGCGAAGCTCGTAAGCCGCGGTCATTCCAGCGAGCCCTGCGCCCAGCACAAGTACAGACGCGCCCTTTGGTGCGCCGCTCAGGGCGAACTGCTCGTCGTGACGGGTTTCAGCGGCAAAGCCAAGCGAGGTCATTGCCTGGTACATGGCAGCCGCACCAGCCGTTTTGCCAATCCACTGCAAAAGTGTACGTCTGCTTACTGCGTAACTTTCCATAATACTAATTCCTTGAATCTGCATAACTAAGCACGCCAACTGCTGATCAAACAGAAGAGCGATAGAAGCGGATCCCGCTTCCGGTTTACCTAGGCGATTCGTACTTAGCAATCAGCGCGCCAGAAGCTCGAGGACGGCCTTCTCAAGGAAACAAAAACCAAGACTATCTGCAGACAAAGGAAGTAAATAAGGATATTAACGGAGCAGTTTAAATTGTACCGGAACAGTTAATGACTGTTTTCAGGACTACCATTACCACCACGCAATAAGGTGGTGCATTGCACGAAAAGAAGCACCTGAAAAGCGCATTGTTAATCAGCCAATCGCAGCAGGCATACACCGAAACTCGAACTTGCCCATCTCTGCCTGAAGCATCGGGAAATGAGCGCGCATGGAACCTTCGCCAAGGTAGTCACGCCAAATAGTCGATACCTATGCGTTGACCCCTATAGGTCCAGACGCCCGCCACCGCAGCCATGCTGCATATGAAAAGGTGTAGTCATGACCCAAATTCTAATTGCCGCTTTCGACCGCTATGCCGAAGCAGAGAAAGTGAAAGCCGAACTCGTGAGCGAGGGGGTGTCCAGTGATGACATCCAGATATCGGCATCCTTCAACGCCGACAATGTCGATAGCAGTCGCGTGGAAGTAGTCGGCGAGGAGCCGGATGAAGATGCAACGGTGGCCGACAAGATCGGCAGCTTCTTTCATAAGGTTTTCGGCGATGGATCCAGCCAGCATGCCGGTCGCTACCCCGAAGCGGCCCGCCGCGGATCGACCATCGTGACCGTCACCCTTGAAGACGACAGTCGCGTATCAACGGTCGAACGAGTCATGGAGCGCAACGGCGCCATCGACATCGACGAGCGCAGCGTTGGCTGGAGCGATGCCGATGCCACGCCGGTGACCGCCAGCACCGAGACGCTGACCACCGGCTATCCGGATGCCGCGTCGATCAGTGTCGACCAGCGCGAACTGGACGGCAGCGCCACGCCCGACCGAGGCCAGGATTCTGGCTCGATCCCGGGCCGCGCGGAGAACGAAAAAGCAGGGCGGCGTGACAATACCGCAGGCCGCGTGCGCATCATTCCGCGCTGAACCGACGCGCCCCTCTCAACAACGCAACATCGCCTGCAACGCCAGCGCGTTTTCGGTCGCAGCGCCGCTGGCAGTGTTGTCGAAGATGCACCAGCAGGGTGTATCGCTGTAGTCACGCAATTGCTCGGCCAGGCGCTCCAGCCATTGGCTGGGATACGCCGAGTGATAGATCCGCGGGGATCCATGCAGGCGGTAGTAGCGCAGGCCCGGCCAGCCACCCGGCTCACCGCCACCCGGGAGGGGCGACGGGTCCGCGGCGGCACGGGCGATACGCCAGTGCCGGAGCTGGGCGTCGGCCTCCAGCCAGCTGGCATGTCGTGGTTCCAGCGCCAGGTCGCCTCCGTAGCGCTCGCGCAGTTCCGCGAAGAACGCCTCAGCCGGCGTGTGCTCATAGGGCAGCGATGGGGGCAACTGCAGCAGCAGGCAGCCGAGCCCGGCACCCAGCTCGGAAACTTCGCCGAGAAAGCGCTCCAGTTCCTGCGTGCAATCTCGCAGGCGCTTTTCATGGCTGATCTGCCGCGGCAGCTTCACGCAGAAGCTGAACCCCTCCGGCACGCTGGCGGCCCACTTGCGGTAGGTCGCAGGGCGATGCGGGCGATAAAAGGAAGAATTGATTTCCGTCGCGTGAAGCACCTGTGCATAACGCTCGAGATGAGTGCCCTGCGCGGGGAAGACTCGCCAGGCCTCGCGCGGCAGGCTCCAGCCGGCACAGCCGAGGCGAATGTGTGAGCTCTTCGTCATCGCGACCTCTTCTTCTCCGATATCCACGCAACACCGAGCCGGTGCTTTAGACTTGCGCGCTTTTCGCAGTTCACGACTCACGGTCAATCCATGAAGCAGCGCCCCGTCACCCCCTTTCAGATCCTGACTCTGGTCCTGTCTGTCTATGTGATCGGCGCACTGGTGGCCGACCTGGTATTCGACCTGCCTGAC
This sequence comes from Stutzerimonas stutzeri, assembly GCF_000219605.1. Lineage (NCBI taxonomy): Bacteria > Pseudomonadati > Pseudomonadota > Gammaproteobacteria > Pseudomonadales > Pseudomonadaceae > Stutzerimonas > Stutzerimonas stutzeri. The sequence goes on along the minus strand of NC_015740.1, from coordinate 1,572,819 downwards.
GATGTTTCGACGTTGCTCGGTTATCTGGACAACGTCGTGTGCTTCTTTTTCTTCCTCGATTTCTGGATGCGCCTGCAACAGGCGGAAGACAAGCTGCGCTTCATGCGCTGGGGCTGGATCGATCTGCTGGCCAGTGTGCCGGCCGGCGGATTGCAGGCGGCCAAGCTGTTCCGCGCCTTCCAGGTGCTGCGGGTGCTACGGGCGATCAAGTCGCTGCGGCTGATCTGGCGAATCCTGTTCCGCAATCGCGCCGAGGGCATCGTCGCTTCTGCCGCCACCGCGACCATGGTGCTGGTGGCATTCGGCGCGCTGACTATGCTGCTGGTCGAGGCACCCAACCCGCAGAGTTCGATCAACACTCCCGAAGAAGCATTGTGGTGGGCGTTTGTCACCGTCACCACGGTCGGCTACGGCGATTTCTACCCAGTCACGACCGAAGGTCGCATCGTTGCCGTGCTGCTGATGGTGTCAGGCGTAGGTCTTTTCGGCAGCTTCGCGGCGTATATCAGTTCGCTGTTCGTTGCCGACCGGCACGCAGAGCACCAGTCAGCCGATGCAGAGACGCTGCACCGCCTACTGTTGCAAATGGAAAGCCTGACGGAGGAGGTGCGCACTTTAAAACTGCGGCTAGAAAGCCAGCCGACAGGCCGCGACCATTCGCAGGGTGCACAATGAACTAGCCAGGTCGTCGGATTGATAACGCGTATGGCGACTCCTTAGTAGTAGCACGAGTCGTAACAGAACACTGATCAGCAAAGGCGTCGATCATGGCAAAGGCCGGAGGCAAGCAGCTCAAATCCATCAGGCTCGAGCGCCTGGCGCGGTTCATCGAGTGGGCAACGGCGCGTTATCCGGATTTCGTCGCGAAGAAGCACCACCAGGAAAAGTGGTTCGCGCCCTATATCGGCTACCCGATGCCGGGGCTCGGCCGGGCGGCAAAAGCGTTCTGGCTGGGGCTGCAAGGCCCGGCAGTGGACCAGCTGATGGCCGAGCCCGCTACGGATGAACTGCTCGAGCGGATCGTCAGCCGCGACCTCGGCGAGATCCCCTGCAGCATCGATGTGTACGGCAGCCAGAAGACGTTCACCCTGGGTTCGCCCGCCCACCTGCTGGAACCGGAATGGGCACTGCGCCTGGCCGACAGTCCACAGCGCGACGACTTCCCAGGCAATCTCCAGGCGGCCGTCCAGCAGTACGTACGCGGTCGTCTGCAGTTGCTCGAGCGGCCCTTCGCCGAGATGGACGAAGAGGACCGCCAGCGCTGCCTCGCGCGGATCCGGCCGGAGCTGTCGCGACTCGACGAGTTCCTGCAGCACGCGGTCGCCACGGTCAACGAGATCCGCCACGACCTGCGCTATCTGGTGACGCTGCACCATGGCCCGCTCGAGCTGGAACTGCAGCGGCGCATTCCCGCCGACCAGGACCACCTGCTCAGCGCTGCCGAAGTCGAGGCCTGGCAACGTCAGGACCGGGCCGACCTGCAGGCCAGCTTCGAACGCATGCTCGAACTCGCCGACGGCTTCGACCTGCAGCAGCTCGGCCACAAGCGTCTCACCGAACTCATCGCGCTCGAACCCGGACGCATGCGCAAGGCAATTCGCGCCGCGCGCCGCGAGCATGAGGAGCGCATGGCCTTCGCCGTGCTGCTGGAAAACAACCCGCGCTTCGTCCATTACCACAAGCTCTATCCGGCGCGCCGGCTGACGCGACGCTGGATCGCCCTGCTCGGCCCGACCAACAGCGGCAAGACGCACCGCTCCATCGAGGCGATGGCCGCCGCCGAGCACGCCATCTACCTCTCGCCGCTACGTCTGATGGCACTGGAGAATCAGGAGCGCATCGAATCGATGGGCGTGCCCTGTTCGCTGGTCACCGGCGAGGAGGAAATCATTCGCGAAGGCGCCACGCACTTCTGCTGCACCGTGGAGGAGTTTGCCCGCTTCCGGCACCAGCACTGGGACGTGGTGGTGGTCGACGAGGTGCAGATGATGGCCGACCCGCAACGCGGCTGGGCCTGGGTCGATGCGCTGGTCAGCGCACATACGCCGAAGCTGATGATGACCGGCCCGGCGCTGATCGAGCCGTCGCTGCGCACGCTCTGCGAACTCTGCGAGGACCAGCTGCAAGTGCAGCGCACCAAGCGCCTGTCGCCAGTGGAAGTGGCCAAGCACGCCACCACGCTGGAGCGCCTGGAGCCCGGCTCGCTGCTGGTGGCGTTCAGCCGCAAGCTGGTGCTGGAACTCAAGGGCATGCTCGAAAGCGCCGGCAAGAGCGTATCGGTGGTCTACGGCGCGCTTTCGCCGGAGGTGCGCCGCGAGCAGGCCCGCCGCTTCCGCGAAGGCGAGGCGGACATCATGGTCGCCACCGACGCGGTGGGCATGGGCCTCAACCTGCCGGCGCACACACTGTGCTTCTACACCGACGAGAAATTCGACGGCATCCAGAATCGCCAGCTCAAGGTGCAGGAGGTCAAGCAGATCGGTGGCCGCGCGGGCCGTTTCGGCCACCACGACAGCGGCGAAATCACCGCGCTGGACCCGCAGACGCTCAAGTCCATCCGCCGCCTGTTCAACAGTCCGGACGCGCCGGTGGACCTCAGCCAGTTCCAGGTGCGCCCATCCATCGATCACCTGTCCGCCATCTCCGAGCTGATGGGCGAGCCGAGCCTGCTGCGGTCCTGGCTGACCTTCAACCGCAACATCAATTACGGCGAAGCGTTCGTCTCGGTGCTGCCGGACGAACTGGCCGAGTGGATCGAGCTGATCGACGATCCGAAAATCCCACTCTGGTTGCGCTGGACGTTCGCCTGCACGCCGATCCGCGGCGGTTTCGACAGTCCGGCCAGCCAGCATGCACAGCGCTGGATCAAGCGCGTCGCCGAAGGCCACGCCATCCCCATGCCGCGCCTGCTGCTGGGCGCCGACCTGGCCAGTCTGGAAAGCACGCTGCATGTGGTGGAAACCTACCTGCATCTGGCCCGCAGCCTCCCCGAGCATTTTCCCGAACACGACGATGGCGAGGAGGCCCGCAAGCTGCTGAACGATGCCATCACCCGCGAACTGTCGCGCCAGCGCAAACCACGGGCGGCGAAGCGCGGTGGCGGGCGCAAGGCAGGCAGGCGGCGCTGAGTTTCGCCGACACGCGAGGTAGGCGCGCGCGCGTCGCTATAATCGCCGCTTTGCCGCCAAGCGCGAGCCCCGCATGCCGATCAACTATGCCCGTCGCCTGACCGATCGCCGACGCTCCACCCGCAGCAACCGCCAGCTCGGACTCTGCCTAGCCTTCGTCGCCGGCGCGGCGAACGCCGGGGGCTTTCTGGCCGTGCAGCAATACACCTCGCACATGACCGGCATCGTCTCGGCGATGGCCGACAACCTCGCCCTCGGCGCCACCGATCTGGCGCTGGCTGGCTTCGGCGCACTGCTCTCGTTCGTCCTTGGCGCCATGTGCTCGACGCTGATGATCAACTTTTCGCGACGGCGCCGACTGCACAGCCAGTACGCCCTGCCGCTGGCGCTGGAAGCCGGGCTGTTGCTGCTGTTCGGTATCCTCGGCGCGCAGCTGATGTCGGTTCCGGGCTTCTTCGTGCCGCTGACAGTGGTGCTGCTGTGCTTCATCATGGGCCTGCAGAACGCGATCATCACCAAGCTTTCCAACGCCGAGGTGCGCACCACGCACATCACCGGAATGGTGACCGACATCGGCATCGAACTGGGCCGGCTGATCTATTTCAACCGCAATCGCGATGGTGAACTACCGCCGGTGCGCGCCAATCGCGAACGTCTGCGCATCAATGCGTTACTGGTCGGCAGCTTCTTTATCGGCGGCCTGAGCGGCGCACTGGGCTTCAAGCACTTCGGCTTTCTCTCCACCGTACCGCTGGCCGCTCTGCTGCTGACTCTGGCGCTGGTGCCGATGGCCGACGACTTGCGGCTAGGCTGGCGCCTCTGGCGTCGGCGGCGCTGAATCACCGCCCCAGTGAATCGGCGCCGACCGCAGCAGCACCCGTTGGTTCCGTGACCAGCCTGAAAAATGTTCGATTTTTTACTTTGACAGCGGCTTTCTTTGCCTCTAAGTTTTCGTTTCCGAACAATTCCGAACCAAAGCAGTGCTCGGAATAAAACAAAAACAAACGAACGAGGCTCCGCGCATGAGTACGCCCATCGTCCCGACCCTCAAGGGACAATGCATCGCCGAATTTCTCGGCACTGCCCTTCTCATCTTCTTCGGTACCGGCTGCGTCGCAGCGCTCAAGCTCGGCGGCGCCGACCTGGGGCTGTGGGAAATCAGCATCATCTGGGGTATCGGCGTTTCGATGGCGGTGTACCTTGCCGCTGGCGTTTCCGGTGCCCATCTGAACCCGGCCGTCACCATCGCACTATGGCTGTTCGGCACCTTCGAGCGGCACCGGGTGCCGGCCTACATCCTGGCGCAGGTGGCCGGCGCCTTCTGTTCCGCGGCATTGGTCTACGGGTTGTATAGCAGCCTGTTTTTCGATTTCGAACAGGCCCAGCAGATGGTTCGCGGAAGCGTCGAGAGTCTCGAGCTCGCGTCGATCTTCTCCACCTATCCGCACGCCTCGTTGTCGTTCGGTCAGGCGTTCCTTGTGGAAGTGGTGATTACGGCCATTCTGCTGGCGATGATCATGGCCATCACCGATGACGGCAATGGCCTGCCCAGCGGCCCGCTCGCCCCTTTGCTGATCGGCCTGCTGATCGCCGTGATCGGTGGTGCGATGGGACCGCTGACCGGCTTTGCGATGAATCCGGCGCGGGATTTCGGGCCTAAGCTGATGACCTTCCTGGCCGGCTGGGGTGACGTGGCCTTCACCGGTGGGCGAGACATCCCGTATTTCCTGGTTCCGATCTTCGCCCCGATTCTCGGTGCCTGCCTCGGCGCTGCAGGTTACAAGGCACTCATCTGCCGGCACCTGCCAGGGGTTGGCTCGGCCGCCTGTGATGCACCCAAACCCAAGGAAAAGGCCACTGCCGAAATGGGCTCCGCGCAGCCCGATGTCAGCAAAGTTCGCTAAGGAAACGTCGCCATGAGCAACCAGAACAAGCAATTCATCGTCGCCCTCGACCAAGGCACCACCAGTTCCCGCGCCATCGTGCTGGACCGCAACGCCAACGTGGTGACCATCGCCCAGCGCGAGTTCGCGCAGATCTACCCGCAACCGAGCTGGGTCGAGCATGACCCCATGGAAATCTGGGCGACCCAGAGCGGCGTGTTCGTCGAAGCCCTGGCCCAGGCCGGCATCACCAACGAGCAGGTGGCCGCCATCGGCATCACCAACCAGCGCGAGACCGCCATCGTCTGGGACAAGATAACCGGCCGTCCGATCTACAACGCCATCGTCTGGCAGAGCCGCCAGAGCACGCCGATCTGCGACCAGCTCAAGCGCGACGGCATGGAAGACCACATCCGCAAGACCACCGGCCTGGTGATCGACCCCTACTTCTCCGGCACCAAGATCAAGTGGATTCTCGATCACGTCGAAGGCAGCCGCGAGCGCGCTCGCCGTGGCGAGCTGCTGTTCGGCACCGTCGACTGCTGGCTGATCTGGAAGATGACCCAGGGCAAGGCCCACGTCACCGACTACACCAACGCGTCGCGCACGCTGCTGTTCGATATCCACAAGCTGGACTGGGACCCGGTGATGCTCGAAGCGCTGGACATTCCCCGCGAGATGCTGCCGGAGGTGCGCTCATCCTCGGAAGTTTACGGCCACGCCTATATCGGTTCCGGCCAGAGCACCGGCATTCCCATCGCGGGCATTGCCGGCGATCAGCAGGCCGCGCTGTTCGGCCAGATGTGCGTCGAACCCGGGCAGGCCAAGAACACCTACGGCACCGGCTGCTTCCTGCTGATGAATACCGGGACCAAGGCAGTGCAGTCCGAACATGGTCTGCTGACGACCATCGCCTGCGGGCCGCGGGGCGAAGTGAATTACGCGCTGGAAGGCGCCATCTTCAATGGCGGCTCCACCGTGCAGTGGCTGCGTGACGAACTGAAGGTGCTCAACGAATCGCTGGATTCGGAGTACTTCGCCACCAAGGTGCCGGACAGCAACGGCATCTACCTCGTGCCGGCGTTCACCGGCCTTGGCGCGCCCTACTGGGACCCGCGTGCCCGCGGCGCACTGTTCGGCCTGACCCGCGGGGTCAAGGTCGATCACCTGATCCGTGCTGCGCTGGAATCCATCGCCTACCAGACCCGCGACGTGCTCGACGCCATGCAGCAGGATGCCGGCGAGCGCCTGCGCGCCCTGCGTGTGGATGGCGGCGCCGTGGCCAACAACTTCCTCATGCAGTTCCAGGCCGACCTGCTCGGCACCCAGGTCGAGCGCCCACAGATGAAGGAGACCACCGCCCTTGGTGCGGCCTACCTGGCCGGGCTGGCGACCGGTTTCTGGAGTGACCTCGACGAATTGCGCAGCAAGAGCAGCATCGAGCGCGTGTTCGAACCGGCGTGCGGAAGCGAACAGCGCGAAGCGCTCTATCGCGGCTGGCAGAAGGCGGTCGAGCGCACCCGCAACTGGGCCGAGGACTGAGAAGCCCACCCCGCGCCTGCCCGCGACCGGGTCGCAGGCAGGCGCGGTATTGCGCGAATTCGAACAAAGCGCGCTTTAATCGAACGTCAGACTGGGGCATGCTTCCGCCACCACCGCGAACAAGGAAGCCCCATGAGCCTGGCGCCCCGACAGCAGAACATTCTCGAACTCGTGCGCGAACGCGGCTATGTGAGCATCGACGAACTGGCCCGGCACTTCGCCGTCACCCCGCAGACCATCCGCCGCGACATCAATCAGCTGGGCGACGCCGGCCTGCTGCGGCGCTACCACGGCGGCGCGGCCTACGACTCCAGCGTGCAGAACACTGCATACAGCCAGCGCGCGCATCAGATGCGTGACGAAAAACAGCGCATCGCCACCGCCATGGCCGCACGCATCCCCGACCAGGCTTCGCTGTTCATCAATATCGGTACCACCACCGAAGCCATCGCCCGCGCCCTGCTCAACCATCGCGACCTGAAGATCATCACTAATGACCTGCATGTGGCGAGCATCCTCAGCACCAAGGAAGACTTCGATGTGCTGATCGCAGGCGGCAACGTGCGCAGCGACGGCGGCGTGGTGGGCCAGGCGACCGCAGACTTCATCAGCCAGTTCAAGGTCGATTTCGCCTTGATCGGCATCAGCGGCATCGACGAGGACGGCACCCTGCTCGACTTCGACTACCAGGAAGTCCGCGTCTCCCAGGCGATCATCCATAATGCACGCAAGGTCTTCCTCGCCGCGGACTCCAGCAAGTTCGGCCGCAGCGCCATGACCCGGCTCGGCTCCCTGGAGCAGATCGACTGCCTGTTCACCGATACCCAGCCGGACGACGTGTTCGCCGAACTGCTGGCACGGTACAAGGTGCATCTGGAGATCGCCGACTAGGTTCGGCGTCAGCCCTTCTTCGCGGCCAGGTCCGCTCCCACGAACGGAGAATCCAGGAGCCGCGGTCGCCATCGTCCAGGCCGCTAACGGCGGCCGGCAACGATTCACCCGCCCCGCCTATTGTCCGCATGTCCGCCTGGGCGCGCGCGACCTGCCAATGTCAGCAGCCGGCGCCCACGCCCTAAGCGTGGAAGCCCTCTGCATCACCCCCTGCTCTGCCGCACCTGTTCGCGGACAAGTCGTTCCCTTGAGCGATGCCAAGCCTCTGGAAGCGACCGCGACCACGAGCCAGACGGAACAACCATGCCCGCGAAGCAAGAACTCGCCCTTCGTTTTATCGATTTCGAACATTTTGCACTTTCAATAATGTTTATTAACGAATAGGATGTTCCAAAACGAACATCGTATTCGTATTCGAGGAGGAACCCGTGCCCCATATTGCCCAGCCCGTCTCCGAGCTTTATGACATCGCCGTGATCGGCGGCGGTATCAATGGTGTCGGCATCGCGGTCGATGCCGCCGGCCGTGGGCTGTCGGTGTTCCTTTGCGAACGCGACGACCTGGCCAGTCATACGTCATCAGCGAGCAGCAAGCTCATTCATGGCGGGCTGCGTTATCTGGAACACTACGAATTCCGACTGGTCCGCGAGGCACTGGCCGAGCGCGAGGTGTTGCTGGCCAAGGCGCCGCATATCGTCAAACCGATGCGCTTCGTGCTGCCGCACCGCCCTCACCTGCGCCCGGCGTGGATGATCCGCGCCGGTCTGTTCCTCTATGACCATCTGGGCATGCGCAAGAAACTGCCGGCGTCGCAGGGGTTACGCTTCGGCAGCGAGAGCCCGCTCAAGCCGGCCATCACCCGCGGTTTCGAGTACTCCGACTGCTGGGTCGACGACGCACGCCTCGTGGTGCTCAATGCCATGGCGGCGCGGGAAAAAGGGGCGCATATCCATACCCGCACGCTGTGCCTGAGCGCCAAACGTGCTGGAGGCATCTGGCACGTCGAGCTGCAGCGCGAGGACGGCAGTCGCTTTTCCTTGCGCGCCAAGGCACTGGTGAATGCGGCAGGGCCCTGGGTCGCGCAGTTCATTGGCGAGCGCCTGCAGCAGCGATCGCCGTACGGCATCCGCCTGATTCAGGGCAGCCACATCATCGTGCCCAGGCTGTATGAAGGTGAGCAGGCCTACATCATGCAGAACGAAGATCGGCGTATCGTCTTCGCCATTCCTTACCTGGACCGCTACACCATGATCGGCACCACCGACCGCGAGTATCACGGCGATCCGGCCCAGGTGAGCATCACCGAGCAAGAGATCGCCTACGTGCTGGGTGTGGCCAATACGCACTTTCGCAAGCAGCTGGAACCCAGGGACATCGTGCATACCTTCGCAGGCGTTCGCCCCTTGTGCGATGACGAATCGGACAATCCGTCTGCCGTCACCCGTGACTACACCCTATCGCTGGTTGCTGAGGAAAAGCAGGCGCCGCTGCTCTCGGTGTTCGGCGGCAAACTGACCACCTACCGCAAGCTCGCCGAATCGGCGATGGCTCAGCTTAAGCCATTTTTCCCCGGCATGGGCGACAGCTGGACGGCCGATGCCGCGCTGCCCGGCGGCGAAGACATGGGCACGCCCGAAGCACTGGCCGAGGCACTGGTCGCCCATGTGCAAGGGCTGGAGCTGCCCCTGGCCAAACGATGGGCCACGCTGTACGGCAATCGCGTCTGGCGGATGCTCGGCGACGCCCGTTCCCTCGATGCCCTGGGTGAAGACCTTGGCCAACAGCTCTATGCGCAGGAGGTCGAGTACCTCTGCCGGGATGAGTGGGCAATGCAGCCGGACGACATTCTCTGGCGACGCACCAAACTCGGCCTGGCCTTCAGCGAGCCGGAAAAATCCCGCCTGGCACGCTATCTGGCGGAGCGACCGGCCGCTGAGTCCACCCACAGCAGCGACGCGGCCTGAGCGCAAGAACACGGGCCTGCCTTACGCAGGCTCGTGCTGATCTGGTACTGACCGGTCGCATACGCTCGATCGAGCAGGAAACGGTTCAATCCCAAGGGCACCGTTCATCCGTACAGGCCGCTTCGGTCATCAAGCGTTCACACCATGGCACACCGTCGAGCGACCGACCTGCTCGCGGGAGTTGCCAGATGACGACGAATACCGGCGCCCTAGCCGACCACTCCACACCCGCTACGCGCCAATGGCTGTCGTGGCTGTTGGTCATCACACTGATCTATCTGCTGCTGGCAGCCGTCGGTGCTATCGGAGATGGCTTCAAAGCGGCGGTCGGCGACAACGCCAAGGAACTGTTCGCGTTCGCCACCAACCCCTTTGTCGGCCTGATGATCGGCGTTGCAGCGACCGCACTGATCCAGAGCTCCAGCACCGTAACGTCCATCATTGTCGGGATGGTTGCCGGCGGGCTGCCCATTCCGATCGCGATCCCGTTGATCATGGGCGCCAACATCGGCACGTCCCTCACCAGCACCATCGTCAGCCTCGGCCATGTGCGCAACGGCGTCGAATTTCACCGGGCCTTCGCGGCCGCAACCGTGCATGACGCATTCAATATCACGGCGGTGGCGATCCTCCTGCCGCTCGAACTGCTGTTCCATCCGCTGGCGCAGATGTCCGAAGTTCTGGCCGGCCTTCTGGTCAGCGACAGCACAAGCGTCGACATGAAGAGCGTGAACTTCATGAAGACTCTCCTCACCCCTGCCAGCGACCTGCTGAACGCCAGCGTGGCCTGGCTGCCAAGCCAGGTCTGGTCGGGTGTCGCGCTGATCGTCATCGGGATCGGCCTGATCCTGTTCGTGGTCCAGGCCATCGGCAAGGTGCTGCGCAGGGTCATGGTCGGCCGCGCCAAAGAGATCATGCACACCAGCGTCGGGCGTGGCCCGGTTTCGGGGATCGCCTCGGGAACGATCATCACGATCCTGGTGCAATCCTCATCGACCACCACCGCGCTGATCGTGCCACTGGCAGGAACCGGTGTCTTTTCGCTCAAACAGGTCTATCCGTTCACCCTCGGCACCAACATCGGAACCTGCGTGACCGCGCTGCTGGCGGCCACCGCCATCTCCGGGCCCACCGCCGAACTGGCGATGCAGATCGCACTGGTACATCTGCTGTTCAACCTGTTCGGAATCTTCCTGATCTACGTACTACCGTTTCTGCGCGGCGTTCCGCCTGCCATCGCCACGCATCTCGCCGATCTGGCGCAACGCAGCAAGCTGTACGTCGGGGCCTACATCGGCGGTGTGTTTTTCGGCCTGCCTCTGCTGTTGATCGGCGGCAGCCAACTCTGACCTGGTCGGGAGCCCGCACCTATGCAAAGCGAACGTCGTAACCAGACCGAGAATCGCATCCGCGAACTGCGCGAATCGCTCAATGAGCTCGAAGCACAGCTCAAGCAGATCGATGCTCAGGAACAACAGGCCCAGCATCGGGAAATCGATCGGCTGGATGACTACATCAATGCGGTAGACACCCGCTTCCACAGCCTGCAGGTGTTCTGGAACTCACTGAAGCACGATTGGCTGAAGGCCAAGCCCTGAGCCAGGCCAAGGAGCGACAGCATGCACGTCAAAACCGGCCCGCTACTGCTGATCAGTCTTTCGCTTGGCCTGCAGCTGGCATCCACGCCAGCCGTGAGCGCTGCCGAATCCGCCGCCGAAGGGCTGCTCATCGAAGGCTCCAGCACCGTTTACCCACTGACCCGCGAAGCGGTAAGCCGTTTCCAGCGCGCGCAGCCTGGGCATCCGATCGAGGTGGCGTTTTCCGGGACCAGCGCTGGTTTTCGCCGCTTCTGTGCGGGGAAGACGGACATCAACGACGCCTCGCGCAGGATGAACAGCAACGAGCAGGCACTCTGCGCGCAGAACGGCATCGGCTATCGTGAAGTGCCCCTGGCCATGGACGCGATCACGGTCGTCGTACACCCGAGCAATGATTGGGCGAGCGACATCACCGTCGAAGAGCTGAAGAAACTCTGGACGCCCGCAGCCGAAGACAAGGTCAGGCACTGGAGTTACATCCGTGCCGGCTGGCCCGACCGGCCGGTGAAACTGTTCGGCCGAGGTCAGGACTCCGGCACCTACGACGTCTTCACCAGGCAGATCGTCGGCGAGGCGCATCGCAGCCGCCAGGACTATACCGCCGGCGAGAACGAAGAGGAGTTGGCCGCCGGCATCGCTGCCGAGCCGGATGCGCTCGGATTCTTCGGAATCGGCGCCTATCACCGGCACTGGGACGAGCTGAAGCTGCTTGCCATCGACAGTGGCAAGGGCCCGGTCTACCCGACGCTCAAAACCGTCAGCGAGGCGCACTACCAGCCATTGACCCGCCCGCTTTTCATCTATCTGAGCGAGCGGAGCCTGCAGGAAAAGCCGACCACACGAGCATTCGTGATGCATTACCTGCAAGGCCTGCCGACCTGGATCCACTTCACCGGTTTCATGCCGCTGCGCGCCGAGCGCTACGCGCAGAGTCTGCAAAGTCTCGAGTCGTTCAACGCAGCGCCGGCGGCGGATCCAGCGGGCACTCGGTGAGAACCCCTGAGCCGGTGCACTGCGGGCACGATCACCCGCGACGTTTGACTCGCAGGGCAATTGCGGTAGGCTCGCAGCTTTTCCACAGGAGTACACACCATGGCCCGAGCCACTGCCCGCCACATCCTGGTTTCCACTGAAGCAAAGTGCAACGAGCTGAAAGCTGCCATCGAAGGCGCCGCCGACTTCGCCCAGGTCGCCAAGGAAAACTCCACGTGCCCGTCCAGCCGCCAGGGCGGCGATCTGGGTTCGTTCGGTCCGGGTCAGATGGTCAAGGAATTCGACACCGTGGTGTTCAGCGCGCCGCTGAATGTCGTGCAGGGCCCGGTGAAGACGCAGTTCGGCTATCACCTGCTGGAAGTGACCAGCCGCCAGGACTGATCCACCCCTGTCCCCGCGCGTCCATGCGCGGGGGCACTCGCACCGAGCGGTGCACTATCCGCCGCACCACCCTGCCTCACCTTCCTGTCACGCCTGTAGGCGGAAACGCCCCGTCAGCGCCTTGAGCCCGTTAATGCTCTGCATGATGGTATTGCCCGATGCCGCGGTATCGTGCGTGACGCTCGCGGCCTGATCAGCCACCTGGGCGATGCGCGTCAGCGACTTGTTCATGTCCTCGGCGACCTGCGACTGCTCCTCGGCAGCCGTGGCAATCTGATTGGTCATGCCACGAATGGTCTGCACCGCACCGACGATCTGGCCCAGCGCATGTTGCGCCGCCTCGATCTGCGTCAGGGTGATGGTGCTGCTCTGACGCGAGGCATCCATGGCCTGCCCGGCGCGCGAGGCCTGGCTCTGCAGGCGCTCGACCAGCACGCCGACCTCCTTGGCCGAACTCTGGGTGCGACTGGCGAGGCTGCGCACCTCGTCGGCAACTACCGCGAAACCGCGGCCCTGCTCACCGGCCCGTGCTGCCTCGATGGCTGCGTTGAGCGCCAGCAGGTTGGTCTGCTCGGCGATGCCGCTGATCACGTTGAGCACCTTGCCGATCTCGTGGCTGTCGAGCACCAGCTGCCGCATCACGTCCGCCAGGCCATCGACATGGCCACTGAGCGTGCGGATGGCGCCGACCGATTCGTTCATCACGGCGCTGCCGGCGTTGGTCTCCTGTTCGGCGACGTCAGCGGCATTGGCGGCCTCGACAGTGCTGCGTGCAACTTCCTGGGAGGTGGCGAGCATTTCATTCATGGCAGTAGCGACCTGATCGATCTCCGCCTGCTGGCCTTCCACATTGCGCGCGCTGTCCCCGGCCAGGTTCGCCATGTGCTTGCATTGCCCGTCAGCGTCATCGGCCGCCTGGCGCACGCCGCGGATCATCTCGCCAACCTGACCCAGCAGGCTGTTGTAGGCCAGGGTGATCCTGCCCATCTCGTCATCGGCATGACGCACCTGCAGCGGCGCGGAAAAATCGCCCTGGCTGACCTTCTCCAGGCGCCCGCGCAGCTCGTCGATCTGCAGCATCAGCCAGTTCATGCCGGCGATCCGTCCGAGCACCACCAGCAGCAGGATGCACAGGGTGGAACCCAGCGCGACCCACAGCTGCTGGGAGGCACTGCGATTGGCCTGCGCCGAGATCAGCGACACCACTTCGTTGGAGGCCGCGAGAATATCGTTGGAGTCGCTGGCCAGGATCTTCAGATCGGCGCTCTGCCCTGCGGCCAGCGCCTGTACGGCGGGACGGTAGCGCTGCAAGATCTGATCGACGCGCTGCAGGTACGGCTGTGCGCTGGCCAGCTCGACGCGGACGACACCCTGGGCGCTGTCGCCGTTGAGCAGCAGCCGATGGGATTGCTCGAAGCGCTGGATGGTCTTGTCGACATCCGCCGGGCTACCGATGCCCTGCGCAGCGAGCAGCGCCTCTTTCATCATCTTCTGGCTGAGCATGCGCTGCGCGCCGGCCATGTCGATCTGGCTGGCGTCCTTGCTGGACATGAACAGCACCCCGGCGGTCAGCGCCGCGCAAAGGAAGATCAGGCTGTAGGAAAAGAAAAATTGCAGGTTGATGGTACGTAGGCCCAGCCCGCGCAGTACGGACTGGATGACGTTCGCCAAGGTGCTGGTCATGAAGGAATTCCAACTGCAGAAAAGCAGGAAAGAACGCGCCGCCGCCACTCGCTGGCGTCGCAGTTATTCCGTTTCTCGGCCGGCCAGCGAGCAACTTGATACCGTTGGTCCGCCGCCTTGAAAGCCAGGCGCCACGCGGCCTGCAGGCACTTTTGCTAACGCACGGATCAACGCCTCGCATGCTGATCCAGATCAATGGAATCGCCCGCGTTTCGCCTGTTTTTTTGGCTCGATCCCCTCGCAGCGACTATGGTCTGAGGACATCGCGGCCACCCGCAGAACCGAGAGGGACTCGTCATGTTTCAGGTATCGCGCAGAGGCGAAAACCGCATCGATATCGACTTCTCCGGCAAGCTGGACAGCCAGGCCATGCGCGCCGCGCTGGACGACCTGCTGTTCAAGTCCGAAGGCATCAGCCACGGCCGCATGCTCTACCGCATCGGCGACTTCGATCTGCCGACCCTGGGTGCCGTCGGCGTGGAGCTGTCACGCCTGCCCCAGCTGCTGCGCTTCATCCGCCGCTTCGACCGCTGTGCGGTGATCGCCGGCAAGGAGTGGTTGCGCAAGGCCAGCGAAGTCGAGGGCGCATTGATTCCGGGACTGACCATCAAGGCCTTCGATCTGCACCAGGAAGCCGAAGCCCTCGCCTGGCTCGAACACAGCTGACCGAGCGAACCGACCTGTGGAACGAATGGCACGCCGTGGGTTGTTGTCGAACGCAGACACCAACAGCACGGAGAACGGACATGGGACTTTTCGATTCGATCAAGGCGAAGCTCGGCCTGGGCGATGTCTCCAACGAAGCGGAGCGCAAGGCCGACACGCCGCCGGCTGACGCCAGCCACTCCAGCGCCGAAGGCATAACACTGAGCGAGCGGCCGTCGACCACGACCAACGCGACACTCGGGCCGGACAGGGATCTGAACCAGCCGACTGCCCCCGCCCGTGGCGTGGACGTGGTGGCGCAGCTGGAAGCGAAGGCGGCGGCACACCCCGAAGCGCTGAACTGGCGCACCTCGATCGTCGACCTGATGAAGTTGCTGGGCCTCGACAGCAGCCTGGAGTCGCGCCGGGAGCTTGCCACCGAGCTGGGCTGCCCGCCCGATCAGATGGCCGATACGGCGCAGATGAACATGTGGCTGCACCGCGCGGTGATGAAGAAGCTGGCCGAGAATGGCGGAAGCATTCCGCCGGAACTGCTGCACTGATGCGCGAAGGGCCTTCCGCTGGGAAGGCCCTTCATCGGGGGCTTATGAATTGCGGACCAGTTCGTCCGCGAGGAAATCTTCCTCCAGTAGCGCGTCACGACCGGCTACGGCACCGTCGATTATCTGCGGCTGGGCGCCGGCGCGCTTGCTGCGCAGCTTGCCGAACTGGTGAGCGAGCGCATTGCTCAGCTTGTCGACCGCGCCGTCGATGGCCAGCTCCAACGATTCAGCCTTGTGGGTGACGGAGATGGGTTGCAGGCCCTTGGGCCGCGCCTCGATCTGGCAGCGCTTGTCATGCGCGCCGGCCTTGTCGCCGTTTTCGTCGTTGAGGTGCACGACGACACGTGTCAGCTCGTCGTCATACCGGTCCAGCTTGCCTGCGACACTGGCACTGACCCAATCAGCCAGACGGGCACTGCCTTCGATGTGGTTATCGCTATGAACCTGGATTTGCATAAGTCGTCCTTACTTCCGCTTATGAACACCACCGTTGCCGGTGGCTTGGTGATAGCTATGCCACCGTTTGGATCATTAAGCAATGCGCCAAATGTCGCCGAACCTTTCCTGGGCAATGCGCCGTGATAGCGTTGCACTCAGGAAGACTGCGCAATCGCAACCAATGCCAGCATGGGTCTGAAAATGCCGGCACGCAGCCTCGTGCGCGGAGGGGCCGCTGAGCCCTATCTAAGTGCTATCGGCCTGATCCAGGACAACAAAAACGCGCCGGACGCAGGCGTCCGGCGCGCAGTAGCAAGAGCGGTCAGGCGGCCTTTTGAAACAGCTCGCGCCCGTGGTCGAGGTGCTGGTCCACCAGCCACTTGCCGTGGGCGATGGACAGCCGCTGGGCCTTGTCCAGTTCGTCCATGAACGCATGCTCGAGTGGCAGCGGCAGGCGACGGGTGACGTGTCCGTCGGGGGCGGTAATCCGGCAGCCGCCGGCCCAGGGAGTGGAGGTGCCAGGATATTCCATTACCTCGGCGGTGATGATGTGGTCGCGGTAGGTGCATTGCATCATGGTCATGATCGTTACCTCGCTATGTGCGGGCAGCCATCGATCACGCAGGTTGGCTCGGGCCCGATGGCTGCCGGAATTCCCCCCTGTTCAGAGCGGGCCAGGCGGATAAGCCGGCCCTCGGTGCGTCACAACGGTATAGCACAGGCTGCCGACCGCGCCTGCGCCGATCGACGAACGCGCGGCTCAGGCATCCAGCGAAGGGCCGATCAGTTTGGCCAGCTGGCTGTACACCCCGGGCGCCGCCACCAGATACGGATTACCTCGCAGCAGACCGTCGTTACGGAAGAAGTCGTTGCGCAGGCCACCCGCTTCGGCCACCAGCACCAGCCCGGCCAGGCAGTCCCAGCTCTTGAGCTCGGTCTCGTAGTAACCGATCAGGCGACCCGCAGCGACGTAGGCGGTCATCAGCGCGCCGGAGCCGTTGCGGATGAACATGCCGCCTTCGGCCAGCAGTTTCTCCAGAAACGGAATGAAATGTTCCTTGCCGCGTGGATGGAAGGTACCGGCGCCGGTCAGCCCCTCGCACACGTGGGTCGCGGTGCTGGCTCTGAGCGGCGTCTCGTTGACGTAGGCGCCCCGGCCAAGGCAGCCATGGAAGAGTTCGTCGTGATTCGGATCGGCGATCGCGCCGACGTGCGGTTCGCCGTCCACCAGCAGGCCGATGGAGACGCACCAGTTGTGCAGGCCGTTGACGAAGCAGGCGGTGCCGTCGATGGGGTCGATGACCCAGACGCAGCGTGCCTTGAGACCGGCCGAGCCGCTCTCCTCGCCGAGAAAGCCGTCTTCGGGAAAACGTTCGGCGAGCCGCCCGCGAATGAAGTCCTCGATGCGCTTGTCGGCGATGCTGACCACGTCCTGGCGATCGCTGCCCTTGTGCTCCACATCCAGTGTCTCGCGCTGACGGTAATAGGTCATGCCGAGCTGCGCAGCTTCCAGCGCAAGGCTCTTGGCGCAGGCATAGCGGGCGTCGATGTCGAGGTTGCTCATGGCGGATTTCCCGGTCAAAAGCGGCATTCTAGGCGGACGTGAAGCCCAGCACGAGGAGAGGTGCGCAGTCCGAAGGCTTCGGCTGGTAGCCGGCCACGAGCGACGAGGCGCGACTAATCGAAGCGCCGGCGGTCCTAACTGCGAGCCAAGGCTCACGTATCCACGCAGACAGGAGAATCCTCATGGGCTTGTTCAGTTCGATTCTGGAAAAGATCGGCATCGGCCGGGCGCACGCCGAGCCGGACAGCACCGCACCCACTACCCCGCCGGAAGCGTCCACCGGTGGTGCCGGCGCACCCACGACGCCTGCCGTGGATCAGGTAGACGTAGCCGCGAAGCTGGACGGTATGGCCAACAATCATCCGGAAAAGCTCAACTGGCGCACCTCCATCGTCGACCTGCTCAAGCTGCTGGGCCTGGACAGCAGCCTGACGGCGCGCAAGGAGCTTGCCACCGAACTCGGCTGCCCAGCGGACAAAATGGGCGATTCGGCGCAGATGAATCTGTGGCTGCACAAGGCCGTGCTGAAGCGGCTGGCCGAGAACGGCGGCAATGTGCCGGCCGATCTGCTGGATTGAGCCACAGCCCGCGCAAGCTGCGGTCGCTGCCGCAGCCTGCGTGGCGATCAATGCTCGTGCAGGCGCACGTTCAGCTCGTCGACGATGGGCGCCCATTCGGCGTCCTCGACCCATTCGTCACGCAGGAACGCGCGCTGCGACTCGTTCCAGAACGGGGCATCGGCCAGACGGACATCCTCCGGCAAGCGGCCGTGCTTGGCGATAAAGGCATCGATGCTGGCAGGATCGGATTCCAGGCCGAGCTGTTCGAACAGGGTGCCGAGGTCTTTGTTGGGCAGTTCCATGAGATTCTCCTTGGGCTTGGTCAATGGGCCGGACGGCGCGAGCGCGGTCCGTGACTTGCCTATTCAGAGACTCCGCGGCTGACTACAGTTCCGCTTCGCCCACCTGGAGCCATTCCATGGACCTACTGCTTTGCGGCAGCTTCGACAGCGAAGAACGCGACGCCTGGCTCGTCGAGCTGCAACGCGCCATGCCCGATGCCCGCTGGCACCTGCACGTCCCGACGCAGAACGCCGGGCGCATCGTCGCCGCCGTGGTTGCCAACCCGCCGCCAGGCTCCCTGCAAGGCCTGCCCCGGCTGCGCCTGATCCAGTCGCTCTGGGCCGGCGTCGATCGCCTGCTGGACGATCCCAGCCTGCCGGACGTACCCCTGGCGCGCATGGTCGACCCGGCGATGAGCGCGGCCATGGCGGAAACCGCCTTGTGGGCGACGCTTTCGCTGCATCGCCGCTTCTTCGACTATGCGCAACAGCAGCGCGATCGCCACTGGTACCCTCTGCCGCAGCGGCGCGCCGACGAGATCGAGGTAGCCGTGCTGGGCATGGGCCAGATGGGCCGGACCTGCGCGCGGCGGCTGCTGGAAACGGGTTACCGGGTGACCGGCTGGAATCTGCACGGTGGCACCATCGCCGGCATGGCGCTGGAGCACGGCCTGGAAGCGCTGTGGCCGCTGCTGGCACGCAGTGACATCGTGATCAACCTGCTGCCCCTCACCGCACAGACCGCCGATCTGCTGGACCGACGGTTCTTCGCCGCCATGCGCCCCGGCGCTGCCCTGATCAACCTCGCCCGTGGCGGGCACCTGGTGGAAGCCGACCTGCTGCAGGCGCTGGACAGCGGACAGCTCGATCGTGCGGTGCTGGATGTGTTTCGCCAGGAGCCGCTGGCGACGGACCATCCGTTCTGGTGCCATCCGCGCGTGACGGTCCTGCCGCATAGCGCCGCCGCGACGGACATGCGCAGCGCCGCGTCGATCGTCGCGCAGAACCTGCAGGCCCTGCGCGACGGCCGGCCGATCAACCATCTGGTGCAGCGCAAGCGCGGTTATTGAGCCGCGGCTTGCGCCAGCGCAGCGCCTCAGTCGTGGCTGAGCGCGCCGATGCGATGGATCGAGAGGTCCGCCCCGTTGAATTCTTCCTCCTGGCTGAGGCGAATGCCCATGGAGTGCTTGAGCAGGCCGTAGACGCCGAAGCCACCAACCAGTGCCACCAGCATGCCCAGACCGCTGCCGATCACCTGGCTGATCAGGCTGACGCCGCCGAACCCGCCCAACGCCGCCTGGCCGAAGATGCCGCAGGCGATGCCGCCCCAGATCCCGCACAGACCGTGCAGCGGCCATACACCCAGCACGTCGTCGATTTTCCAGCGGTTCTGCGTGGCGGTGAACGCCCAGACGAACAGCGCCCCGGCAATCGCGCCGGTGGCCAGCGCACCGACCGGATGCATCAGATCGGAGCCGGCGCAAACCGCCACCAGCCCGGCCAGCGGGCCGTTGTGCAGGAAGCCCGGGTCGTTGCGGCCGGCCAGCCAGGCCGCGGCGGTGCCGCCCACCATCGCCATCAGCGAGTTCACTGCCACCAGGCCACTGATGCCCTCGATGGACTGCGCACTCATGACGTTGAAGCCGAACCAGCCGACGATGAGAATCCACGAGCCCAGCGCCAGGAACGGGATATTCGACGGGGCGAAGGCCACCAGCCGGCCGTCGCGGTAGCGGCCGTTGCGACGCCCGAGCAGGATGACCGCACCAAACGCCAGCCATCCGCCCATGGCGTGCACCACCACGGAGCCGGCGAAGTCATGGAAGGGCGCACCGAACTGGTGCTCCAGCCAGGCCTGGAAACCGAAATTGCCGTTCCAGATCAGCCCTTCGAAGAACGGATAGACGAACGCCACGATCAACAGCGTCGCGCACAGCTGCGGACCGAAGCGCGCACGCTCGGCGATGCCGCCGGAGATGATCGCCGGAATCGCCGCAGCAAAGGTCAGCAGGAAGAAGAACTTCACCAGGGCATAGCCGTGGTCGGCCACCAGCTGATCGGCCGGCTGCATGAACGTCACGCCATAGGCGATCCAGTAGCCGATGAAGAAGTACGCCAGGGTCGATACGGCGAAGTCGGTGATGATCTTCGACAGGGCATTGACCTGGTTCTTCAGCCGCACGGTCCCGACTTCGAGGAAGGCGAAGCCGGTATGCATGGCCAGCACCATCACCGCGCCCATCAGGAGGAACAGGGTATTGGAGCCATGGACCAGGGTTTCCACGGCGCTGTTGAGGCTTTCCATGGGTTACTACAGACTCAGCGGGAATACGCACCAAAACGGTAATCGCCAGAGTGCGAATGCACCGAGATGCATCACCGCGCACGCGACGACTACCGCCACCTGCAGCCGGAGTCTGCCTCGGTAGAATTGCCGAGGCACCATGAAACCTTTGTTTTCAACGGGTTATGGGAACTGCCGGGATTTCATCGTGCGCCATTGCGGGGCTTGCACGACGACTGCTGCACCAAGCCATAGCAATGCCTGTACCAAGCGCAGCGCTGAGCGCTGCCGAGACCGGCTTCAGCCTCATCGATCGACCTGGGCTCAGAGCGCCGACAGCGCGCGGTACTCGTCCTGGGCAAGCTGGTCGGTCATGCCGCTGATGAAGTCCTGCAGCATGCGGTTGCGGTAGTAGAACTCCCACAGCGGGCGATCGTCCGACGTCTCGGTATGGGGCTTGAGCGCCTCGTGATAGGCCTTGACCAGCTGATTGGGCAGCCGCCGCGCCAGCATCTGCAGATGCGGCTCGCTGCGACAGCCGCCCAGGGTTAGCGCGTCGAACACCGGCGCCGGCACGCGCAGCAACGGCGCATAGAAGTCCAGCAGTCCCTGGAGGATGCGATAGCCCTGCAGCTGCAGCGTTTCCACCTCGCGGTGGCAGAACACCTTGTCCATCGCCACATCCTTGAAGGTCTGCACGATGGCGTTGGGCAGGCTGTCGTCCTCGAGCAGGGCGCGGTCCAGCGTGCCGTGGTACACCGCTTCGATGTTGTCGATGAACTGACGGGCAGCGTGCTGCACCAGCGGGTGGATCATGTTCACCCGCAGCCAGATGAAGAACTCGCCGGCCTTGTTGATCGGCTCCTTCTGCGCCCGCTCCAGGGCGTAGCTGACCATGCTGCGGAAACTGCGCTCCGGACCGGGCACGGGCGCATCGACGTCGCCATGCAGGGCGAACTTGTCCAGCAGCAGCTGTGCCAGCTGCTCGATGCTGAAGATGCCCTTCTCCACCGAATCCTCGATGTCAGCCAGGCAGTAGGCAATGTCGTCCGCCGCCTCCATCACGTAGGCCAGCGGGTGGCGCGTGCAGGGCTCCATCTGGAGGGCCGCCTGCAAGGCACGCACGAAGGGTTCTTCGGAGAGGTAGAAGCCGGGCTTCTTCTGCAGATAGGCGCCCGGCGTGCCTTTGTCCGGTCGCGGCATGTAGGCCGGGCGGACGTATTTGAGCAGGCCGGCGGTCTGGGTGTAGGTCAGGTTCAGGCGCTGCAGCGAGACCACCAGACGAATCGCCTGAGCGTTGCCCTCGAAGAGGTTGAGGTCATCTAGCATGCGCTGGCGTAGCCCGGTGTCGCCCTGCCCTGGCGGCACGGCAGCGGCGAACAGTTCATCCAGGTGGCGCTCGAACCATTCGCCGATGGCGTATTCACCGAAATGGCCGAATGGCGGATTGCCGATGTCATGCATCAGGCAGGTCATCTCCACCAGGCTCTCCAGTGCCGTCTCCAGCCCATCCAGGCCGAACGCCGCGGCACGGCTGCCAAGCTGCTTGTAGAGCGTACGGACGATGAAGCGGCCGGTCTGCTGCACCTCCAACGAGTGGGTCAGGCGGCTGCGCACTGCGGCATTGCGCTCCAGCGGAAAGACCTGCGTCTTCTGCTGCAGGCGGCGCACCGCCGCGGAATTGATGATGCGCCCGCGATCGCTTTCCAACTGGTCGATGACCGCGCCCAGATTGCCCTCGCTGGCGCGCAGGCCGGGCTCGGCCTTGCCGTAAGGACGTTGACGGGAAATCTTGTGCTTGAAGTTCACGGGCTCGGACATGCATCGTTCTCATGGCGCGACAAACAGCCCCGGAGCCTAACGCGAGCGTTCCGGGTTTACCATCGCCCCCCACCTGCCAGCCAGAACATCGCGACGGAGACCAGCCGTGAGTCGTGCCGACTTCCACCACCGCAACGCCGAACGAGCCAGCGCCGAAGCCCAACGTCTGATCGAACAGCGCGCCATTCTGGGCGCTCGCTGGCTGGACTGGGTCGCCGGCGAACTGTATCGCCTGAGCCCGCCGGAATACGCCTCGATGGTTCGTCGTGAACTCGAACGTCTGGCCCAACCTTGAGCGATAAAATGGCTGCATCCTGGACCGTTAGCGGCCCACTGCTGTGCCATGCGTTCACCCCACTGCCGGGCAGCCGCAAGGCGACCGCGATGGACAAGCAACCGGCAGACGGCCCGCTCTGGCTGGGCAGGGATGGCCTGCGGGGCGACCGGGTCGCCGAGCGGCGTTTTCATGGCGGGCCGGACCGTGCCCTGTGCCATTACCCGACGCAACATTACCTCTATTGGGCGCAGCGCTTTGCGCCGCTGCGCACGCAGCTGGGGCTCGGCGCCTTCGGCGAGAATCTGGGTGGCGAAGGGCTGAACGAAGCGCAGCTGTGCATCGGTGATCGCCTGCGCTGGGGCGATGCGCTGATCGAGGTGAGTCAGCCGCGCTCGCCCTGCGTGCGCCTGGACACCCGTCACGGCATGCGCGGTCTGGCGCGAGAGCTGTCAGCGAGTGGCCGCACCGGCTGGCTTTATCGGACCCTGGAGCCAGGCCACGTGCGCCCTGGCGACACGCTGCAACTGCTGGAGCGCCCGCACCCGAATATCAGCGTCGCCTACCTGTGGCGCTGCTTTCTCGATCCGAACCAGGCGCGAGACAGCCTGCTGCAGCTTGCCGAGCTGCAGCCTCTGGCCATGCACTATCGGGCGATCTTTCGCCAGCGTTACGACGTGCTCCGCGGCCAGCGGGACCAGCACAGCCTGTTCGACTGATACCTAGGGTCTTTTCCCCTTTCGTACGCGGCCGCGCGGGAGCCGTTTGGCGCAGCGACGCGCCTTGCAACGAAACGGGAACAGTCCTAAGCAACGCAACGCGTGCATTGCGGCCCAGCAATGCCATACTGCAGCAGTCACGGAAGACGGCAGGCCGGAAACAGGCATCGCTCCTGCAGCGACAGTCAGGCCTTCGCCCATCAGGACATGTCCAGCCAGCAATCAGAGGTGAACACCATGAGCAAGGGAATGGACGCAAAGAAAAACAGCAAGAAGAAGCCGATGAAAACGGCACAGGAAAAACGTATGGCCAAGCGCGACAAGAAGAGCGGTTCCACCACACTGCTCGGCACCCACGCCGCCACCCATTGAGCCTGATCGCCACAACGCCCGGCTGATGCCGGGCGTTTTCAGACGCGCACCAGGCGCAACCGGCCGAACAGCCAGCCTCCCCAGACATTGACTGCCAGCCCGATCATCACCAGCAGCGCACCGGCCAGCTGCAACAGGACCAACCGCTCGCCCAGCAAGATACTGGCCGAGGTCAGCCCCACCACCGGCACCAAGAGCGAAAACGGCGCCACCTGGCTGGCCGGATAGCGCGACAGCAGCCGACTCCACAGGCCATAACCGAGAATGGTCGCGCCGAAGGCCAGGTACACCAGGACCAGAATCGTCTGCCAGCCGATACCACGCAGCGCCGCTTCGATCACGCCCGGGCCTTCCAGCCATAGTGACAGCGCGAGAAACGGCAACGGCGGCACCAGGCTGCCCCACACCACCAGCCCGACCAGATTCACCTTGCCGACCTTGCGCGTGACGATATTGCCCAGCGCCCACATCGAGGCGGCACAGATCGTCAGGAGAAATCCGCCAAGGGTCATGCCCAGCCCACTCTGCGCGCCGATCAGTGCGAGGCCGCAGGCCGCGATCAACAGGCCCAGCAGGTTGGCCGCGCGCAAGCGCTCGCCGAGAAACAGCGCAGCGAAGAACAGCGTGAAGAACGCCTGGGACTGCAGCACCAGCGACGCCAGGCCTGCGGGCATGCCGTGCTTCATGGCGGTGAAGAGAAAGGCGAACTGGCCCAGCGAGATGGTCAGCCCGTAGGCCAGCATCCAGCGCAGCGGCACCTGCGGCCGTCTGATGAAGAACACCGCCGGCACCGCCGCCAGCATGAATCGCAGGGCACCGAGCAACATGGGCGGGACGTCGTGCAGGCCGACCATGATGACCACGAAGTTCATTCCCCAGACGACGATGACTACCAGTGCGAGCAGCAGGTCCCGAGGCGACATGACGACGCACCCTGTTACGAAAACATCCATTAGAGCGGCGCGATGGCTGTACCGCTCCATACAGTGAGCAGCGAATTGGCCGGCACAGTCCGGCTTCGCCGTCGATCGGCCCAAGCTCATCCTCGCCCAGCACCGGCGACGAAACCCGCGGTGACGCTATAGAATTCGCGCCTGGTTCCCTCACATCAGACGAGTACGAGCATGGGCGCACAGTGGAAAGCGAAGCATAAGGAAGCGGCGGCGAACGCCAAGGGCAGGATCTTCGGCAAGCTGTCGAAGGAAATCATGATCGCGGCCCGCAGCGGTGCCGACCCGGACATGAACCCACGCCTGCGTCTGGTGGTCGAGCAGGCCAAGAAGGCTTCTATGCCCAAGGACACCCTGGAGCGCGCCATCAAGAAAGGCGCCGGCCTGACCGGCGAGGTGGTGAACTACGAGCGCACCCTCTACGAAGGCTTCGCTCCGCATCAGGTGCCGCTGATCGTCGAATGCCTGACCGACAACGTGAACCGCACCGTTGCCGAGATCCGCGTGCTGTTTCGCAAGGGCCAGCTGGGCTCTTCCGGGTCGGTGAGCTGGGATTTCGACCATGTCGGCATGATCGAAGCCGCACCCGCAGGCGACGCCGACCCGGAAATGGCCGCCATCGAGGCTGGTGCTCAGGATTTCGAGGCTGCCGACGATGGCGCCACGCTGTTCATTACCGAGCCGACCGACCTCGATGCCGTGTGCAAGGCCTTGCCGGAATTCGGCTTCACCGTGCAATCGGCGCAGCTGGGCTATCGACCCAAGAATCCGGTCAGTCTGTCCGGTGCCGAGCTGGAAGAGGTCGAAGCCTTCCTCGAGGCCATCGACGCCCATGACGACGTGCAGAACGTCTATGTCGGCTTGGCGGGCTGATGGCCCATCGTCTTTACTAGGCCCTGTTGGCGTTCGGTTCGCGGCCACGCCGTGACCGGATGTCACCGACAACCCAAGCAGCCGGCGAGTACTCATCATGAGCAGCAACAAACCCACCACGCCCTACAGCCAGCGCGAGCAGGGCTATCGGGAAAAGGCACTGAAGATGTATCCCTGGGTCTGCGGGCGGTGCGCGCGGGAGTTTTCCGGCAAGCGCCTGAGCGAGCTGACGGTCCATCACAAGGACCACAATCACGACAACAATCCCGAAGACGGCTCCAACTGGGAGCTGCTGTGCCTCTATTGTCACGACAACGAGCATTCCCGCTATACCGACAACCAGTACCAGGCCGAAGCCCGGCCCGGTAGTGACCTGGGCCCGAAGGAAACCTTCAAGGCCTTCGCCAACCTGGCCGACCTGCTCAAGGGCAAGCAGGGCTGATCGGCCAGGCCGGATGCCTCCTTCTATTTGACCAGCAGAACCGGAACCGACACCTCGTGGATCACCCGGCTCGCCACCGAGCCCAGCACCAGCCCGGTGAAGCTGCCCAGGCCGCGAGTGCCCATCACAACCGTGTCACAGCCCAGCCGCTTGACCGCATCGTTGATCTGTTCGGCCACGTTGCCCAGCTGGGTGTGGGTCTCGCAGGTCAGCCCACCGGCCTGCAGCATCGCCGCCGCCTCGTCGAGCACACTGCGGGATTTGGCCCAGGCTGTTGTTGAGCTCGTCGATCATGGCCGAGGTGACGTACTCGCCATAGATGATCGGCTCGTGTTGAACATTGACCACGTGGATCTGCAGCGCCATCCCGGTGTCCCGGGCCAGATCGACGACATACTGCAGGGCGCGCTTGGAGTTGTCCGAACCATCGTATGCAACCAGAAGCCTGCGCATTTCCTGTCTCCGCTGTTGGGTAGGTCTTCAGCTTAGACCAGCTGCCGCGGCGTTGTGGCCACTGCTTGCACTTGTCTTGATCTGGCACAAGCGCGCATCATCCCGCGCCCCGTTTCCAAGCCAGAGGCGCACTATGAATCCCGATCAACGTCCCGTTTTCGGCGTCGGTGACGCCTCGTTCCAGGCAGCCGGTGGCGAAGCCGGCCTGCAGCGGCTGGTGGCCGATTTCTATCGGGTGATGGACGAAGCGCCCGAGGCCGCGAACGTCCGCGCGATGTACCCAGCGGACGTCAGCGAAGCCGCCGATCGACTGGCCAGCTTTCTGTGCGGCTGGTTGGGTGGGCCGAAACGCTACGCCGAGAAATATGGCGCCATCAGCATCCCGCAATTTCACACCCGCTGGCCGGTCGGCGAAGCCGAACGCGATGCCTGGCTGTTCTGTATGGAGCAGGCGATCGCCAGGCAACCCTACAGCCCGGACTTTTCCGAGTACCTGCTACGCCAGCTGCGCGTGCCGGCCGAGCGTATCCGCCAAGTGCAGGCCGCCTGCCCTGCCCGCCCAGGTCAGAACTGAACGCAGTGGCCGAGGCGGTCGGCCCGACGCAAACAACCGAAGGCATGCCCTTGCGCAGGACGCCTCGCCTGAACATCCTGGCTTGCGTTTAAGCCGCCGTTCGCATCGATGATCGCGTCGCGCCTGCTAGGCGAAATCCGCCACGCAGGAGAACCGAGCCCTTCCCCTTGCGTCATACAAGCATGGCTATACCGACGCGACATCCATTCGCTGCGCAACCGGAGCTGGCTCGTTCGATGAAAATCCGCTTTGCGTCCATCAATCAGCAGAAGATCCGCGAGGTTCGCGAGATCCTCGAGCCCAGTGGAATCGAGGTGAAGCCCTTTCCGATCCGCATCGAAGAGCTGCGTACCGAGGACCTTTACCAGCTGGTCAGCGACAAGCTGCTGGTGGCGTTCAAGATGATCGGCAAGCCGGTGTTCGTCGAGCATACCGGGCTGTTCATCAACAGCCTCAACGGCTTTCCCGGCGGTCTGACCCAGATATTCTGGGACCGCCTGCAGGCCGAGCGCTTTTCCGAGCTGATCGGAAGGCTCGACGACCCCGCAGCCGAAGCGCGAACCTTGATCGGCTACTGCGATGGGCGCAAGCGACATTTCTTCGAAGGCGTGGTGCCGGGTCGCATCTCGCCGTCGCCGGCCGGCCATGGCGGCTTCGAGTGGGACGACGTGTTCATTCCCGAAGGCCAGAACCAGACGTTCGCGCAGCTGGGCACGCAGAAGAACGGCCTGTCCATGCGCCGTCGCGCGCTGGACGCCTTCGTCACCTTTCTGCGGGAGTCCTGACGCATCATGGACCAGCTGCGCGACGCCTACCGCAACAATCGACTGATCCTCTTCGTTGGCTCCGGGGTGTCGGCCAACATCGGCCTGCCACCTTGGAAAGAGCTGATCGACGAGATCGCCGTGCAGCTCGACTATGACCCGGAGGTCTTCAACACCTACGGCAATTTCCTCGCCCTGGCTGAATACTACCGGATCAAGAAAGGCAGCATCGGCCCACTACGCAGCTGGATGGACCGCGAGTGGCACCGCAACATCGAGATCCGCGACTCCGAGATCCACCGGCTCATCGTTCATGGCCGTTTTCCGGCGATCTACACCACCAACTACGACCGCTGGCTGGAATATGCCCATGATGCCTACGCGGTGGACTACATCAAAATCGCCAATGCCAGCGACCTCACCAAGGCGCGTGATGGCGTCCGGCAGATCGTCAAGTTTCATGGCGATTTCGATGACGACGCCTCGATCGTGCTCGACGAGACCAGCTATTACCAGCGGCTGCAATTCGAGACGCCACTGGATATCAAATTGCGCGCCGACACGTTGAGCAAGGCCGTCCTGTTTATCGGCTACAGCCTGTCGGACACCAATATCCGATTGCTTTTCCACAAGCTGTCGAAGATATGGAATGAACACGAAACACTGGGCGTTCGCCCTATTTCATATGTGTTCTCGCACAAGCCGAATCCGGTTCAAGAGGAGGTGTTGCGCCAATGGGGGATTCGCATGATTGCATCCGAGGATGATGAACCTGGCATTGCACTCAGGAATTTCCTGCAGCAACTGGTGGAAGCCTGATAGAAAAATACGCGGCAGATAGAGGAAAAAAGTTGCGCGACGCCAACGAGGCGCCGCGCATGCTTCGATCAGTAATTGAAGCCAATACCGATGCTGTAGAGGAATACGCCGTCATCATATCGGTCCTGCGCATCACTGCCGCTCTTGAACAGGAATTGATATTCCGCCATTGCAGTAATGAACGTCTTGTCCTGAACGCTACCGCCAAGTGCTATTAAAATGACACAACTCAAAAACGGGGCGTTATATATGTAACGAAACGCCCCGCTATTTAACCTGCCATGTCCGGCCGCTCGGCCTGAAGTTCGGGTGCCTCTTCTTCATGCTGATCATCGAAATAACGGCTGAAGGCGAGATACATCCAGACCGGCATCAAGACCAGGCCGATCACCACACATATCCAGGCCAACATCGGGCTGCCGTCGGGTTGCGGGAAGAGCAGGCGACCTACACCGATCAACAGCGTGTACACCGACAGGGCCGTTACCGCCACGGCGAACAACCGGGCACCCAGCGCCTTGAGCGATTCACGGCGGGTAACGCCACAACGCGACGCGGTCCGCCCCCAGAACCCGAACGGGCGCACCTTGCGGTAGAAGCGATCCAGCGTCTGCGTATCGGTCGCAGGGGTGACGAAGCTCACCAGAATTGCCGCGCTGCAAGTCACCAATGACATGATGCCCAGGCGTATCCACTCGCGCTCAGGGTCAGTCCCAAGGAAATACAGCAGCAGCGGCGCCGTGATCAGCGACACCACCATGGCCGTCAGTTCGGAATACAGGTTGATCCGCTCCCACAACCAGCGCAGCACCAGCACCGACCCCATGCCGGCCCCGAACAGCAGCGAGATGAACCAGGCGGTCTGGATCGAGCCCAGATTGGCCATGATGACCATGGCGATCAGCAGAATCAGCACGTTGGACAGTCGCGCCACCAGTACCAGCTCCTTGTCCTTCGGCTTGCGCTTGAGCAGCTTCGGCGCCACCACACCACCGTAGACGTCGTTGCTCCAGTACGAGGCGCCCCAGTTCAGATGCGTATCCACCGTCGAGGCCAGGGCTGCCAGCAGCCCTACCAACATCAGGCCGCGGAAGCCCGGCGGCAGCAGCTCGTCGATGCCGGTGACGAACAGCGCCTCGCGGGCGGCCGTAAAGCCGTCACCATTCATTTCCTCGGGGCTGAACGGATAGAGCACCAGCAGGCCAATGGCGATCGCCAGCCAGAACAGGCTGCGCAGGAATATCTGCAGCCAGGTGAACACCAAACCGGCGATACGTGCTTCGCGATCGGTCGGACAGGCCATGCTGCGCTGCGCCAGGTAGCCGGTGCCGTCCGAGTTCATCTGAAACAGCCACTGCAGCCCGACGATCACCAGGAATGGCATCAGCGCCTCACCCGCGTTACTGGGCGGCGAGAATGAAAGCATCTTGGCCGCCTGCTCGCTGCCGTAGATCTCGACGATCCGGTCGGTCAGCCCCCCGAGTCCACCTGCCGCATCGACCACGAACCAGGCATAAACCAGCGTGCCCAGCATGGCCACACTGAACTGCATGACGTCGGTCTGGACGACCGCGCGCAAACCGCCGGTGATGGAGTACATGGCGGTGAAGACCAGAATCAGCACGATCGAAATGAGGTTGTTGGTGCTGGTCGTCAGTTGATCGAGCCCGGTGATGCTGTCGCCCAGGCGTATCCCGCTGGCTTCGACCACGCCCTTGATCATTTCGTACAGCCCGCCCGGCAACCAGTCGTGCCAGGGTAGGAACACCTCGGCGATCCGGATCGCCGCGACCAGCACCATCGCCAGGACGACACAGTTGATCACCGTGCCGTAATAGATCGCCTTGAACAGCCGCAGCGGCACGACGGCGAGGCCGCTGTAACGCACCCGGGTGAGTTCGGCATCGGTAAGCACGCCGGCGCGCCGCCAGCCAGACGCGAATACCCACGCGAGCAGGAGAAAGGCCAGGCCGTAGATCCACAACCGCCATAACGCAAAAACCCCGGCAGTGGCGACGAGTCCACTGACCAGCAGCGGCGTGTCGGCCGCAAATTGGGTGGCGGACATAGATACGCCGGCCCGCCAACCCTTGATGGTTCGTCCGGCAAGGAAGTATTCGTGCAGACTTTGAGAGGCTTTGCTGCGCGCTCGCATCCCCGCAGACAGCCCGTAGAAGACGAAGGCGAGCACAATCAGTAGGTCCAACATGTTGTTATTCCTGTCGTTGGAGGTGCTAAGGGTGAGAACACCTCGACGACGGAAAAGATGCAGCGAACGGACAAACGGCACACACCGGCGAAGAAAGTTTGGCGCCGGCGGCCCAGACGCTAGACTAGCGGCCCCCGTAGACAGCCCGGATGGCCATGCCTGCTCTCGACTTTTCGCCGCTTCCACATGCCCTTCAGCCGCTGCTGGTGAGGTTCTATCGAGCCCACAACAGCCGCAATCGGGTGCGCTCCGAAGCAGTCTGCTGGGTCGCCAGGCGGGGCGGCATCCTGGCGGGTCTATGCCTGACGCCCGTCGCCCACGGGCATTTCCTGACCGGGCTGCTGGTAACCCCGCCGGAACGCAATCGCGGAATCGGTGCACGACTGGTGCGCGAGGCACTGGCCGCCAGCGCGGGGCCGGTCTGGCTGTTCTGCAAGCCCGAGCTGTTGCCTTTCTATACGCGTCTGGGCTTTGGTGTCGCGGACCAGCTACCGGATACGCTAGCCGAGCGTCTCGCCCGCTATCGACGCACCAAGACGCTGATTGCGCTACTCAATGACCGAAGGATAGAGCCTATGCCCGTCGCGACCCTGACAATCGCCATTGCCTGCCTGTTCGATGAACAAGGCCGGGTGCTGGTGGTACGCAAACGAGGGACCCGCTTTTTCATGCTGCCCGGTGGCAAGGCGGAAAGAGGCGAGCGTCCGCTGGACACGTTGAGGCGCGAGCTGCACGAAGAGCTCGACCTACAACTCGCAGAAGCCGATTTCCAGCCGCTCGGGCACTTCCAGGCGCCGGCCGCCAACGAGCCGGGCCATCAGGTCGAGGCAGACGTGTTCATGGCGCGGCTGCCTCGTGCCGTCACCGTGCAGGCCGAACTGGAAGAACTGGGATGGTTGGCGCTGGCGCCATGCGAGCGCGAGGACATCGCGCCGCTGCTACGCAGGCACATCATGCCCGCGCTGCTGGCCCGCGCGGCGCAAGCCGAGAGCCAATCCGCGACGCGGGCCAGGTAGGAAATCAGGGCGAGATCGGATCGCTGGCCGGAAAGGTTTCCTCGATCGCCTCATCGAGCTGATCCTCGTCCGCTTCATCCGGCCGACGAACCACGTCGTCCCGCTCTTTGGTTGGCTGATCGTTGTGCTGTTCGCCGTTCATAGGTTCCTCCGCTGATGGGCTGTTCACCTTAGGCCGTGCCACGGCCACTGGGTTCAGCTGGAGTTTCCGGCGGGCAAAAAAAGGGGCGGGGTTGACCCCGCCCGCCTCCTTCCCTGTTCCCTGTATCCCTTCTCATCGTCCTGGATGACATCGCGTCCTGCGATGGTCCTGACCCTCGTCCTGAGGGCCGCGCTAATCCCTGAGCGCGGGAGCGATATTAATGGAAGCCTTTTGCGCAGCAAGCTGCGACACACTCGCGCAGGGCCGCGGACGACACACGACCAACAAAAACAAACTCATCCAAATCAATGAGTTAAAAAACTTTCAACAGCGGAATCGTCGTTTGTCAACACGCACTCTTGGGCTTTGCTTACAGAGCGTGTAAGCAAATGCTTACACGCGAATGAGAGATCCAGGAAATCGGCCCAAGAATGGATTAACCCTATGGAGTGATGCCATTCGGGGACGGATGCCGGATAAGAGCGGCGGGATCAAAGGAGGCACAGCGTAACGCCGGAGCCCGGAAACCAGGCCCCGGAGTACCGTTGGTGTCACTGGAACAGCGCGTCGCTCGACAAGCCGTTTCGCTCCAGTATTTCGCGCAGACGCCGCAGCGCTTCGACCTGAATCTGGCGCACCCGCTCACGGGTCAGGCCGATTTCCTGGCCCACCTCCTCGAGTGTCGAAGCTTCGTGGCCCCGCAGGCCGAAGCGGCGGATAACCACTTCGCGCTGCTTTTCCGAAAGGTCTGACAGCCACTGGTCGATGCTGTTGGACAGATCATCATCCAGCAACAGCTCGCATGGATCAGTGGGCCGGTCGTCCGTCAGCGTGTCGAGCAGGGTCTTGTCGGTATCCGGGCCAAGCGAGACATCCACCGAGGTGACCCGCTCATTCAGGCCCAGCATGCGCTTGACTTCGCCGACCGGCTTCTCGAGCAGGTTGGCGATTTCCTCAGGGCTGGGTTCGTGATCGAGCTTCTGGGTCAGCTCGCGAGCCGCCCGCAGATAGACATTCAGCTCCTTCACCACATGGATCGGCAGGCGAATCGTGCGGGTCTGGTTCATGATGGCCCGCTCGATGGTTTGCCGGATCCACCAGGTCGCATAGGTAGAGAAGCGGAAACCACGTTCCGGGTCGAACTTCTCCACTGCGCGAATCAGCCCCAGGTTGCCCTCCTCGACCAGATCCAGCAGGGACAGGCCGCGGTTGACATAGCGCCTGGCGATTTTCACCACCAGTCGCAGGTTGCTTTCGATCATGCGCTTGCGCCCCGCCGGATCGCCTTTCTGCGCAAGGCGCGCGAAGTGCACTTCCTCTTCGGGGGTCAGGAGGGGGGAGAAACCGATTTCGTTGAGGTACAACTGGGTTGCATCCAGGGCCCGGTTGTAGTCGATGAACTTGTGCTGTCTGGTGCTGGATGCGGCCTTGGGTCTGCCTGCAGAGGCAGCCTTGGTCACTTTGTCTTTCTGGTCGAAGTGGATGGGCGTTTCCATGAGCAGAACCGCATCGTCGACGTCAAACTCCAGCGCTTGGTCTTTAAGTGCCATTATTCTTGTCCTGTTCCGAGTTCGACAACAGGCCCAAGCGACGCGGGTCCCTGGCTACGCTCAAGCCTAACCTAGTGCTGGAACAGGCAGGCGACAGGTCAACGTCTTGGCAGATATTGCAGCGGGTCTACGGGTTTACCCTGGCGACGAATTTCGAAATGCAGCTTCACCCGGTCGGTTCCCGTCGATCCCATCTCGGCAATACTTTGCCCAGCCTTGACTTGTTGGCCCTCCCGCACCAGCAGCCTGCGGTTGTGTCCGTAGGCGCTTACATAGGTATCGCTGTGCTTGATGATCACAAGTTCGCCGTAACCCCGTAATCCACTGCCGGCGTACACAACAGTCCCATCAGAAGCAGCCAGAACAGGCTGTCCTAATTCCCCAGCGATATCAATTCCTTTATTCAAACTACCGTTTGAGGAAAAACGACCGATGATCGTGCCGTTCGCCGGCCATGCCCAACCGCTTGCCGAGCGGGCAACCGGCGTAACCGGCGTGCTTGCCGGCGGAGCGGCAGGTGGCGGGCTGGCGGGTGTGGTAATGGCAGGTTGACGCGGCACCGGCGTGGCTACTACCACCGGGCTGGTTGGCGCAGGTGCTGGGGCTGGCTGAGGTGCCGGTCGCGGCGCGGCGGAGGCGACACGCGAAGCACCGCCGTCGAAGCGGATCTTCTGTCCGGGGTAGATGACGTGCGGCGGCTGAATGCCGTTCACCCGCGCCAGCTCGCGCCAGTCCCAGCCGAAACGGAACGCGATGGACCAGAGCGTATCGCCGCGCCGCACGATGTACTGGCCGCTGGTGACCTTGTCACGCTGGTTGCGGTCGACGACCTGTACGCCGCCACCCTGAGGCGATGACGCACAACCGACCAGCGTTCCGGCTATCACCAGAACGCCGAGCATCGAACGGACCATGGGGTCGCGCATCCACCGCGGTACTGCTGTGAGCCTCAATGCCCGCTCCCTTTCATAGACAAGTGCGTCAGACGCCTTCGGTCATCGGCTGACGCCGGCCGGCAAACCACTCAAGCCCCAGGACCAGCACGATACCGGCCACCGCCAGCAGCACCGACAGCAGCAGCTGCGGGTCCTGGCCGGTCAGATCGCCATAGGCGCCGGGCAGCAGGTTCTGCTGCAGGACCGGAACGTTCTCGCCACTGGAATTGGTGCGCCAGGTCAGCGTTTCCTTCCACGGCCAGACCTTGTTCAGCGAGCCGAGCATCAAACCGGTGAGAAACGCCAGGGTCAGGTCCCGCCAGCGCTTGAGCAGCCAGCTGAGGAACTTGGCGAAGCTGAGCAAGCCTACCAGACACCCGGCGGCGAAGATCGCCATCACGCCAAGATCGAAACTCTTCACCGCCCCCAGAACCACCGGGTACAAGCCCAGCAGCACCAAGATGAAACTGCCGGAGATGCCCGGCAGGATCATCGCGCAGATGGCGATGGCGCCGGCGAAGAACAGGCTCAGGCTACTGCTGCCCCATTGCACCGGCGCAGCCACGGTGATCCAGTAGGCGAAACCGATGCCCAGGCAGAAGCTCACCAGGCGCGACAGGTTGCGGCGCTGGATTTCCTTGCCCACCAGATGGACCGAAACCAGGATCAGCCCGAAGAAGAAGGACCAGACGGGAATCGGATGCGCTTCCAGAAGATAGGTGATCAGCCTGGCGAGGCTTAGGATGCTGGTCAGAATGCCGGCGAACAGCACCAGCAGGAAGCTTGCATTGGCGGTTTTCCAGGCCTCGGCGAAGCGCCCCCGCAGCAATGGGCCTACCGCGTAGGGCACTGCGCTGATGGAGCGCAGCAGCTCATCGTAGATACCGGTGATGAACGCCACGGTACCGCCGGAGACACCGGGCACCACATCCGCAGCACCCATCGCCATGCCTTTGGCGTACAACAAAAAAGCGTTTTTCATGCTTCCTTCCGCTGAATGATCAAATCACGGGTCCATTGAGCAGCGGCACGAAACGTACGGTATCCAGAAGATGGCGGGAAAAGCCGTTTTCCTCTCGAATGATCAGCATGAGTTGCTGGACCTCGCCGGCCCCCACCGGAATCACCAGGCGCCCACCGGGCGCCAGCTGATCGAGCAAGGCCTGCGGCACATCGGCTGCCGCCGCGGTGACGATGATGCCGTTGTAAGGCGCCAGTGCAGGCCAGCCCTCCCAACCATCGCCCCAGCGAAAGACCACATTGCGCAGCTTGAGTTCGACCAGGCGCTCCTTGGCACGATCCTGCAGCGCCTGGATGCGCTCGACCGAGAACACCCGCTCGACCAGCTGCGCCAGCACGGCGGTCTGATAGCCCGAGCCGGTCCCGATCTCCAGCACCTTGTCCAGCGGGCCGTCAGCCAGCAACAGTTCGCTCATGCGCGCAACCATGAACGGCTGCGAAATGGTCTGGTTGTGGCCGATGGGCAGCGCCGTGTCCTCGTAGGCGCGATGCGCCAGTGCCTCGTCGACGAACAGATGACGAGGGGTACGGCGGATCACTTCGAGCACATGGGCGTTGGACAGGCCTTCTTCGTAGAGTCGCTGAATCAAGCGGTCACGTGTGCGTTGCGAGGTCATACCCGAGCCGTGGAGCAGGCTGTCTTGTCCGCGATGTCTCACAGCACGCTCTCCAGCCAGCTCTCGAGGCCGTCGAAGGCCTCGCGGAAGGTTCGATCCAGCTGCAACGGGGTGATCGACACGTAGCCCTGCATCACCGCATGGAAATCGGTTCCCGGGCCGCCATCCTCGACGTCGCCCGCCACGGAGATCCAGTAGCCCTCCTTGCCGCGCGGATTGGCCTGCTTGACCGGCGGCTTGGCCCGACTGCGATGGCCCAGGCGGGTCAGCTGGATGCCACGGATATGATCCAGCGGCAGATTGGGCACATTGACGCTGAGCACCGTGCGCGGCGGCAGCTCGAGCCGATCGTGCTTCTCCACCAGCGCACGCGCGATGTACGCCGCTGTAGAAAGATTGTCGGGCAGGCGCGACAACAACGAGAAGGCAAACGCCGGCCGCCCGGTGAAACGCCCCTCGATGGCCGCAGCGACGGTGCCAGAATAGAGCACGTCATCCCCGAGATTGGCACCGAGATTGATGCCGGACACCACCATGTCAGGGGTATGTTCGAGCAGGCCATTGAGGCCGAGATGAACGCAATCGGTAGGCGAGCCGTTCAGGCCGATAAAGCCGTTGGGCATGCTTACGGGGTGAAGCGGGCGGTCCAGGGTCAGCGCGCTGCTGGCGCCGCTCATGTCCTGGATCGGGGCTACCACCGTGCACTCGGCATAATCCGCCAGCGCGTCATAAAGCGCGGCGAGCCCGGGTGCATACACCCCGTCGTCGTTGGCGATCAGAATACGCATCAGATGTCCGTCTGCCCTGCCAGGCTGACCAGCTCACGCACCATGGCGGTGGCGAAGCATCCGGTCGGCAGGACGAATTCCAGTTGCAGAATGTCAGGCCCGGGATAATGCCACGACAAACCGCCAATGGGGAGGCGAAGAATGCGCCGTTCGTGCTTCATCCCCGCCTGCGCCAACCAATTGGCGATCGGTTCTTCACTTGCAGCCACTGCATCTTCGAGCGCCTGGATCTCGGCGCCCGCCGGCGAGCCCCCTTCACCCCAAAGCGGGCCAGTGGGATGCAGGTCGAGGATCGCCAGGCGCGGATCGCTGCACTCCGCCTCTGCGGCGGGAAAGAAACTGCGGCTGTCGGTGAACGCCAGCAGGTCCCCTACCCGCGCCTCGGCCCAGCTGCCATCGGCGACACGCTGGGCCAGCACGCGATTGAACAGGTAGCTGCGCCCCGCCGAAAGCAGACGCGAACGCAGGTTACGCTGAACCGGCAGCTCGGCCTTGGCGGCGAAATCACGGGCGCCAAGGAGGTTGCCACCTTCATAGCCGAAACGTTGCAGACCGAAGTAGTTCGGCACGCCCTGCGCCCTGATCCGCTCCAGCCGCGCATCGAGCTGCGCGTGATCGGCATGCAGATCGGTCAGGCGCAGGCGAAAGCCATTGGCCGAATGTGCGCCGCGCTGCAGCTTGCGCTGATGGCGAACGCGCTGGAGCAGCCGCAGGCTGTCATCTTCGGCGGCAGACAGATCGGGGTCGGCCTTGCCCGGCAAATGCAGGCTGAACCACTGCCGGGTCAGCGCCTGACGATCCTTCAGGCCCGCATAGCTGATCAGCTTCAGTGGGACGCCGGCAGCACGGGCGATGCGCTTGGCGGCCTCCTCGGTGTTGAGGTTGCGCTTTTCCACCCAGAGCCAGAGGTGCTCACCCTCCCCCGACAGGGGGATGTCCAGCACCTCGTCGACCTGGAAGTCCTCGGCGACCGCCTTGAGCACAGCGCTGCCACAAGGCTCGCCGTGGGCACGCGGGCCGAGCAGCTGATCCTCGGTCATGGGCGAACCAGCAGGGCGACCGCGTGCACGGCGATCCCTTCCTCGCGCCCGGTAAAGCCGAGCTTCTCCGTGGTGGTGGCCTTGACGTTGACCTGATCCAGCTCCACTTGCAGATCTGCGGCGATCAACGCGCGCATGCGCTCGATATGCGGCGCCATCTTCGGTGCCTGGGCGACGATGGTGGCATCGACATTGCCGACCACATACCCCTTGGCCTGCACCTGCGCCAGAACATGGCGCAGCAGTGCGCGGCTGTCGGCGCCCTTGAACTGCGGGTCAGTGTCCGGGAAATGCTTGCCGATATCTCCCAGCGCCGCGGCACCGAGCAGCGCGTCGCTCAGGGCATGCAACAGCACGTCACCGTCGGAATGGGCGAGCAGCCCGAACCTGTGTGGAATCCGCACGCCGCCAAGCGTGATGTGGTCGCCTTCGCCGAAGCGGTGCACGTCGTAACCGTGGCCGATACGCATAGATCAAACACCCTGGAATAACTCGAGGCGGCGATTCTACAGGAGCCGGATGACCCCGGGCGGATCGTCACGGTCCGCTCGATCATCGACCTCGACGATATGCACCATCAGCCGAATCGATCTTGTATCGTCAGTTGGCGATATATAGTTCGTCTCAATCCGATACAGGCAGCCGAAACTCATGCCGGACGACTTCGACGACATCATCAAGGCCCTCGCCCACCCGCTGCGCCGCGACATTCTGCGTTGGCTCAAGGAGCCGCAGCGCTATTTCGCCGCGCAGCACCATTCGCTGGAGAACGGCGTGTGCGCCGGCCAGATCGACCAGCGCGCCGGCCTGTCGCAGTCCACCGTTTCGGCTCACCTGGCGACCCTGCAGAAGGCCGGGCTGGTCACCTGCCAGAAAATCGGCCAGTGGCACTTCTTCAAGCGCAACGACGCAGTCATCCAGACCTTCATCGAGCGCATCGGCCAGGAACTCTGAGCCTTTTCTCGCACCACCACACAGGAGCGGTATCGCTATGCCCACGCTTTTCGACCCGATCAAGATCGGCGACCTGGAACTGAACAACCGCATCATCATGGCGCCGCTGACCCGCTGCCGCGCCGAGCCTGGCCGCGTGCCCGGCGATCTGATCGCCGAGTACTATGCCCAGCGCGCCGACGCCGGCCTGATCATCAGCGAGGCCACCTCGGTCACGCCGATGGGTGTGGGCTATCCGGACACTCCTGGCATCTGGTCGGCCGAGCAGGTCCAGGGCTGGAAGAAGGTCACCGACGCCGTGCATGCCAAAGGTGGCAAGATCGTCCTGCAGCTCTGGCATGTCGGCCGTATTTCCGATCCGCTCTACCTCGACGGCCAATTGCCGGTCGCCCCCAGTGCCCTCAAACCCGCGGGCCATGTCAGCCTGGTCCGTCCGAAGAAGGATTACGAGACCCCGCGCGCCCTGGAGATCGACGAAATCCCCGGCATCATCGAGGCCTACCGCAAGGGGGCGGAGAATGCCAAGGAAGCCGGTTTCGACGGTGTCGAGATCCATGGCGCCAATGGCTACCTGCTCGATCAGTTCCTGCAGGACAGCACCAACAAGCGCACCGACGCCTACGGTGGCTCACTGGAAAACCGTGCACGACTGCTGCTGGAAGTGACCGATGCCGCCGTCTCCGTATGGGGCGCCGGGCGCGTCGGAGTGCATCTGGCGCCGCGTGCCGACTCCCATGACATGGGCGACTCCAACCGTGCCGAGACCTTCGGCTACGTCGCCCGTGAACTGGGCAAGCGCGGCATTGCCTTCATCTGCACCCGCGAGAAGGCCGGTGAAGACAGCCTCGGCCCACAGCTCAAGCAGCTCTTCGGTGGCGTCTACATCGCCAACGAACGCTTCACCAAGGAGCAAGGCAACGCCTGGCTGGCGGAAGGCAAGGCCGATGCGGTGGCCTTCGGCATTCCGTACATCGCCAATCCGGATCTGGTCGAGCGCCTGCGTCAGGATGCACCGCTGAACGAGCCCAAGCCCGAGCTGTTCTATGCCCAGGGCCCGGACGGCTACACCGATTATCCGTCGCTCTAAGCTCCTGGCGATGGAAAGGCCCGAGCGGCATATCCGCTCGGGCCTTTTTTGTGGCTGACGTTTCTGGCAGTCGGCGCGAGCGCCGTTGCCCACCCTACGCCGTCAACGCGTCGGCATGATGGCGCAGGTGATCATCGATAAAGCTGGCAATGAAGTAGTAGCTGTGGTCGTAGCCCGGCTGGATGCGCAGCGTCAGCGGGTGCCCGACAGCGTCCGCAGCGGCACGCAGCGCTTGCGGCTTGAGCTGGCCGTCCATGAAGTCATCGCGGTCGCCCTGGTCCACCAGCAGCGGTAGCCGCTCGCTGGCTTCGGCGAGCAGCGCGCAGGCATCCCACTCCCGCCAGCGCGAACGGTCCGCGCCCAGATAGCGGCTGAACGCCTTTTCTCCCCAGGGACAGTTGATCGGGTTGCTGATGGGCGCAAAGGCCGATACCGAGCGATAGCGGCCAGGATTTTTCAGCGCGCAGATGAGCGCCCCGTGTCCGCCCATGGAGTGCCCGCTGATGCCGCGGCGGTCGGAGACCGGGAAGTTGGCCTCGACCAGTGCCGGCAGTTCCTCGACGACGTAGTCGTACATCCGGTAGTGCTGGGCCCAGGGCTCTTGCGTCGCATTGAGATAAAAGCCCGCGCCCAGGCCGAAATCCCAGGCGCCGTCGGCGTCATCCGGCACGCCTGGGCCACGCGGGCTGGTGTCCGGCGCGACGATGATCAGACCGAGCTCGGCCGCCATGCGTAGCGCTCCGGCCTTCTGCATGAAATTTTCGTCGGTGCAGGTCAAGCCGGACAGCCAGTACAGCACCGGCAGTTTGTCACCCTGCTCGGCCTGCGGCGGCAGGAACACGGCAAATACCATGTCGCAGTTCAGGGCGTTGGAGCGGTGGCGGTAGCGCTTGTGCCAGCCACCGAAGCTCTTGTTGCTGGAAACGATTTCAAGGGTCATGAACGGGCCTCGCGCAGGTGGAAACCGCACGGGCCTCCACGGTCGAGGTGGACAAGCCGCCGAACGACGGCATTGCCCACCCAGGGATCAGAAGTGGATGACGGTACGGATGCTCTTGCCTTCATGCATCAGGTCGAACGCTTCGTTGATCTGCTCCAGCGGCAGGTTGTGGGTGATGAAGGTGTCCAGCGGAATCTCGCCGCTCTGCGCCTTCTCCACATAGCTCGGCAGCTCGGTACGACCCTTCACACCGCCGAATGCCGAACCGCGCCAGACGCGCCCGGTGACCAGCTGAAACGGACGCGTGCTGATTTCCTGGCCCGCGCCGGCGACACCGATGATGGTCGACTCGCCCCAACCCTTGTGACAGCACTCCAGCGCTGCGCGCATCAGCTGCACATTGCCAACGCATTCAAAGGAATAGTCGACACCGCCATCGGTCATCTCGACGATTACCTCTTGAATCGGCTTGTCGTGATCCTTCGGATTGACGAAATCGGTGGCGCCCAGCTCTTCGGCAATAGCGAACTTGCCCGGGTTGATGTCGATGGCAATGATCCGGCTGGCCTTGGCCATCTTCGCACCGATGATCGCCGCCAGGCCGATGCCACCCAGGCCGAAGATCGCCACGGTAGCGCCTTCCTCCACCTTGGCGGTGTTCAGTACGGCACCGATCCCGGTGGTCACGCCGCAGCCCAGCAGGCAGACCTTTTCCAGCGGCGCCTCCTTGGGAATCTTGGCTACCGAGACTTCCGGCAGCACGGTGTACTCGGAGAAGGTCGAGCAGCCCATGTAGTGGTAGATCGGCTCGCCGTTGTAGCTGAAGCGCGTGGTGCCATCGGGCATCAGGCCCTTGCCCTGGGTGGCGCGCACGGAGCTGCACAGGTTGGTCTTGCCGGACTTGCAGAACTTGCACTCGCGGCATTCGGCGGTATAGAGCGGGATCACGTGATCGCCGACCGCCACCGAGGTGACGCCCTCGCCAACGGCCTCGACGATCCCACCGCCCTCGTGGCCAAGAATGCAGGGAAAGACACCTTCCGAATCCTCCCCCGAAAGCGTGTAGGCGTCGGTATGACAGACACCGGTGGCCACGATACGGATCAGGACCTCGCCGGCCTTGGGCGGAGCGACATCCAC
Source organism: Stutzerimonas stutzeri (assembly GCF_000219605.1). Classification (NCBI taxonomy): domain Bacteria; kingdom Pseudomonadati; phylum Pseudomonadota; class Gammaproteobacteria; order Pseudomonadales; family Pseudomonadaceae; genus Stutzerimonas; species Stutzerimonas stutzeri. The sequence continues at coordinate 1,530,922 of NC_015740.1, read as the reverse complement.
TTCGACGATCTGCAGGGGCTGGTTGGGGCCGAAGGCAACGGCCGCGCGCGACTTGATGGTCATGAACATCACTCGACTGTGTGGAAAAGCATAGAGTGTAATTCACGCTCATTCAGGGATTGATGGATGATTCTGGAAAACATTGTTGCCGTACAGGGATAATCCGGCGAATGCTGAATCTTGTGCGTCGATAAACCTGCCTCAAGGAGGTGAGCATGAACCGCTGGGAAGGGCTCGACGAATTCGTCGCGGTTGTGGAATGCGGCAGTTTCATGCGCGCCGCCGAACGTCTGCGGGTGTCGTCCTCCCATGTCAGCCGCCAGATCGCCCGTCTGGAAGAGCGCCTGCAGGCCCGCCTGCTCTACCGCACCACTCGCCGCGTGTCGCTGACCGAAGCCGGTCATACTTTTTTCGCGCGCTGCCAGCGCTTGATCGAAGAGCGCGACGATGCCTTCCTCGCCATCAGCGACCTGCACAGTGCCCCCACCGGACTGCTGCGCATGACCGCCGCGGTGGCCTACGGCGAGCGCTTCATCGTGCCGCTGGTGAATGAATTCATGGCGCGGCATCCACAGCTGCGCGTCGACATCGAACTGTCCAACCGCACACTCGATCTGGTGCAGGAAGGCTATGACCTGGCGATCCGTCTCGGCAAACTCGGCGAGTCCCGCCTGGTGGCCACGCGGATCGCGCCGCGAGCCATGTACCTGTGCGCCGCACCGGGCTATCTGGAGCGCTACGGTCGGCCGCATACGCTCTCAGAACTGGCACGGCACAACTGCCTGATCGGCACCAGCGACGTCTGGTCGTTCCAGTCCGACGGGCGCGAGCAGCACTTCAAGCCCAGCGGCAACTGGCGCTGCAATAGCGGCCAGGCGGTGCTGGATGCCGCATTACGTGGCTTCGGCCTGTGCCAGTTGCCGGACTACTACGTGCTCGAACCGCTGCGCCGGGGTGAGCTGGTCTCGCTGCTCGAGGCCAACCAGCCTCCGGACACCGCCGTGTGGGCGGTGTATCCGCAGCGGCGCTACCCGCTGCCCAAGGTCAGGTTGCTCGTCGAGGCGCTCAAGGTCGGTCTCGCCGCGCGCCCGGAGTACCGCGGCGGGCAAAGCTGAACAAAGGTTGAACCGCGCGTCTGAGGTCCGCGCCGAGGCGGAACCCGTCTTAATCCGCCACGTCGTACCTTCTGTAGCCGCAGCTCGTCGTGCGGCGCCGCAAATCAGGAGGAAACCATGCAGGTTCTGGTGAACAGCAACCACAGCATCAGCGTTACCGCCGATCTCGAAGAGCGAATCAAGGCGACGGTGGAGACCGAGCTGGACCGCTTCGACGATCATCTGACCCGCGTCGAAGTCCATCTCAACGACGAGAACAGCAACAAGAGCGGACCGCATGACAAACGCTGCCAGATGGAGGCGCGCGTCAAGGGCCACGACCCGATTTCCGCCACGCACAAGGCCGAAACCCTGGACCTCGCCATCAACGGCGCCGCGGAGAAACTGAACCACGCGCTCAGTCACGCCCTGGACAAGCTCAACCGCCACTGACCTGGCCCATCGTTGGCCATTGAGTGGCCATCGACATCTCTGCGAGGGACCGAACCACAGCAACTGGAGGCCACGCATGAACCGACTGCTCGATCGTGAAACCCTTACCCAACTGCTGAAACGCCGGGACGGGCCCTGCCTCTCCCTGTACCAGCCGACTCATCGCAGCTTTCCGGAACGCCAGCAGGACCCGATCCGCTTCAAGCAACTGGTCAAGCAACTGGAAGAATCCCTCAAGCAGCAGGGCCATGCCGAACAGGCACGCAGCCTGCTCGAGCCGTTCCATGCACTGATCGACAACAACGACTTCTGGAACCACAACCTCGATGGCCTCGCAGCCTTCGCTGCCAAGGACTATTTCCAGGTCTATCGCCTGCAACGTAGCGTGCCCGAAATGGCCGTGGCCAATGCGCGCATGCACCTCAAGCCGCTGGTTCGCATCGCCCAGTCAGCTGATCGCTTCCAGATCCTCTGCCTCTCGCGTGACTCGGTGCGCCTGTTCGAGGGAAACCGCGACGCGCTCGATGAGGTGCACCTGCACGAAGCGGTGCCCAAGACACTCGCGGACGCGTTGGGCGGCGATCTCACCGAAAAGGGCCAGAGCGGTTTTCCCCAGGGCTACAGCCGTGCCAGTGAACGTGGCGACCCGATGCAGGTGGAAGCAGGCGGCAGCGGCAAGCAGGCGGAGATCGATCGCGACCGCGACCGCTATTTCCGTGAGGTGGACCGGGCCATCATCGAGCACCACTCGAGAGCCTCGGGACTGCCGTTGATTCTCGCCGCGCTGCCGGAGCAGCAACCCCACTTCCGTCGCATCAGCCATAACGAGAACCTGCTGCCTGAAGGCATCGAGATCGGCCAGAGCACGCTGAGCCTCCAGGAATTGCGCGAGAAGAGCTGGATGGTGATGCAGCCGCGCTACCTCAAGCGCCTGGAAGGTCTGCTCGACCAGTTCGGCGCGTCCCATGGCCAAGGCCTGGCGTCGGATCAGCTCGAGGACATCGGCCAGGCCACGCGTCAGGGCCGCGTCGCGACGCTTCTGGTGGAAGCCGAGCGGCAGATACCGGGGCACGTCGACCGTAACGATGGCACGGCCACAGCTGCCAACGAGGATGAGGTCAACACGCCGGACCTGCTCGACGAACTGACGATCTGGACGCTGGAGCAAGGTGGCGATGTGGTCGTGGTGCCGACCGAGCGCATGCCAACCGGCACGGGTGCCGCGGCGATCTATCGTTTCTGACGAGGATGGCGGGCAGACTTGCCCGCCATCACTGACGACCGGTATTCCAGCACTGCGCGAGCCAGCGCAGATCTTCGGGGCGGGTTACCTTGAGGTTATCCGCTCTCCCCTCCACCAGCTTCGGCGAATACCCCGCCCACTCGATGGCGGACGCCTCATCGGTAACCGGCACGCCATCGCCAAGCGCCGCGCCCAGCGCGTCGCGCAGCATTCCGAGGCGGAACATCTGCGGTGTGAAAGCTTGCCAGATAACGCTGCGATCCACGGTTTCCGCGACGCGTCCGTCCGCGTCCGCACGCTTGAGCGTATCCCGCGCAGGTACTGCGAGCAGCCCACCGACCGGGTCCGCCGCCAGCTCGTGCAAGAGCTTGTCCAAGTCCTCCCGGGCGAGGTTAGGCCGAGCGGCGTCGTGCACCAGCACCCAGTCCTGGTCAGCAGCGCCCATCAGGCCGAGACGCTGCAGGCCGCTGAGCACGGAATCGCACCGCTCACGACCACCAGGCGCGCGCTGGATGCGTGGGTCACTGGCGCAGGGGAGACCCGGCCAGTACGGATCGTCGGCCGCGACACAGACCACCAATCCGGCGAGTGTCGGATGGTCGAGGAAACAATCGAGGGTGTGTTCGATGATGCAGCGCCCGGCTACCTGCAGGTACTGCTTGGGGCGATCGGCGCGCATCCGGCTGCCAACGCCGGCTGCCGGAATCACCACCCAGAATGCAGGCTGGCTCATTCGATAAGCTGGTAGAGGGTTTCACCCTCTTTGACCATGCCGAGCTCCTGACGGGCGCGCTCCTCAACGGTCTCCATGCCCTGCTTGAGCTCCAGCACTTCGGCTTCCAGGATTCGATTGCGCTCCAGCAACCGCTCGTTTTCACCCTGCTGATCGGCGATCTGCTTGTTCAGGCTGTTGACCTGCGCCAAGCTGCCCTCGCCTACCCAAAGACGGTACTGCAGCCCGCCAAGAAGCAGCAGCAGGACGACGAACAACCAGTAGGGGCGACGCATAGCAGGCATGAAACGACTTCGGCTGTGATTCGGGTATCGGAACGCCATCGGCGTGGCCGGCGCAACGCCGGTGCAACAATGATTGCGCCGGCACGACGCCGATTGAAACAAAAAAGGGCGACTCGCGCCGCCCTTTTTTAATGCCGCAGGATCAGCCGCGGAATTCGGCGCGCCCCTTGTATGGCGCCTTGCCTGCCAGCTGCTCTTCGATACGCAGCAGCTGGTTGTACTTCGACACGCGGTCGGAGCGGCACAGCGAACCGGTCTTGATCTGACCAGCGGCAGTGCCTACGGCCAGGTCAGCGATGGTGCTGTCTTCGGTCTCACCGGAACGGTGCGAGATCACCGCGGTATAGCCGGCCGCCTTGGCCATCTGGATGGCCTCCAGGGTTTCGGTCAGCGAGCCGATCTGGTTGAACTTGATCAGGATCGAATTGCCGATGCCCTTCTCGATGCCTTCCTTGAGGATCTTGGTATTGGTCACGAACAGATCGTCACCGACCAGCTGGACCTTTTCGCCGATCTTGTCGGTCAGCGCCTTCCAGCCAGCCCAATCGGCTTCGTCCATGCCGTCTTCGATGGAGATGATCGGGTAGCGCTGGGTCAGGCCCGCCAGGTAATCGGCGAAGCCCTCGGCGTCGAACACCTTGCCCTCACCGGCCAGGTCGTACTTGCCGTCCTTGTAGAACTCGCTGGAAGCGCAGTCCAGCGCCAGGGTAACGTCGGTGCCCAGCTTGTAGCCTGCCTTCTCGACCGCCTCGGCGATGGCACCCAGCGCATCCTCGTTGGAAGCGAGGTTCGGCGCGAAGCCACCTTCGTCGCCCACGGCAGTGTTCAGGCCACGCCCCTTCAGCACGGCTTTCAGGTGATGGAAGATCTCGGCGCCCATGCGCAGCGCGTCGGCGAACGTCTTGGCGCCAACCGGCTGAACCATGAATTCCTGGATGTCGACGTTGTTGTCCGCGTGCTCGCCGCCATTGATGATGTTCATCATCGGCACCGGCATCGAGTACTGGCCGGGAGTGCCGTTGAGGTCGGCGATGTGCGCGTAGAGCGGCACACCCTTGGCCTGGGCAGCTGCCTTGGCGGCAGCCAGGGACACGGCGAGGATGGCGTTGGCGCCCAGCTTGGCCTTGTTCTCGGTACCGTCGAGCTCGATCATCGCCTGATCCAGAGCCTTCTGATCGGCCGGATCCTTGCCCAGCAGCAGATCGCGAATCGGCCCGTTGACGTTGCCCACGGCCTTCAGCACGCCCTTGCCCAGGTAACGGCTCTTGTCGCCATCGCGCAGTTCCAGAGCCTCGCGGGAGCCGGTGGATGCACCGGACGGCGCGCAGGCGCTGCCGATGATGCCGTTATCGAGGATCACATCGGCTTCCACGGTGGGGTTGCCGCGGGAGTCGAGAACTTCACGCCCCTTGATGTCGACGATCTTTGCCATTGTTGTTAACACTCCATAGATAGCTGCAAGGCTTTCAAGCAGTTTCGATTGGCGGGAAATTCTTGACCAGATCATCCAGCTGCTTGAGCTGGGTGAGGAAAGCTTCGAGCTTGTTCAAGCGCAGCGCGCACGGGCCGTCGCACTTGGCATTGTCAGGATCCGGGTGCGCTTCCAGGAACAGCCCGGCCAGCCCCTGGGACAGGCCGGCCTTGGCCAGATCGGTGACCTGGGCACGACGACCACCGGCCGAGTCGGCGCGACCGCCGGGCATCTGCAGGGCATGGGTGACGTCAAAGAACACCGGATACTCGAACTGCTTCATGATGCCGAAGCCGAGCATGTCGACGACCAGGTTGTTGTAACCGAAGGACGAGCCACGTTCGCAAAGAATCAGCTGGTCGTTGCCGGCCTCCTCGCACTTCTTGAGGATGTGCTTCATCTCCTGCGGTGCGAGGAACTGTGCTTTCTTGATGTTGATCACCGCACCGGTCTTGGCCATCGCCACCACCAGGTCGGTCTGCCGCGAGAGGAAGGCCGGCAGCTGGATGATGTCGCAGACATCGGCCACCGGCTGCGCCTGCCACGGCTCATGTACGTCGGTGATGACCGGCACGCCGAAGGTCTTCTTCACTTCCTCGAAGATCTTCATCCCCTCTTCCAGACCCGGGCCGCGGAACGAAGTGATCGAGGAGCGGTTGGCCTTGTCGAAGCTCGCCTTGAAAACGTAGGGAATGCCGAGCTTCTCGGTCACCCGCACGTACTCTTCGCAGGCCTGCATGGCCAGGTCACGGGACTCTAGGACATTGATGCCACCGAACAGCACGAACGGCTTGTCGTTGGCGATCTCGATGTTGCCTACGCGGATGGTCTTCTGACTCATGCCTTTTTCGCCTTGTATTCCAGCGCTGCGTTGACGAAACCGCTGAACAGCGGGTGACCATCGCGCGGCGTGGACGTGAATTCAGGGTGGAACTGGCAGGCGACGAACCACGGATGATCCGGAGCCTCGACCACTTCCACCAGCGCACCGTCTCCGGAGCGCCCGGTAATCTTCAGTCCGGCTGCCTGCAGTTGCGGCAGCAGGTTGTTGTTCACTTCGTAGCGATGACGGTGGCGCTCGACGATGCGCTCCTTGCCGTAGCATTCGAATACCTTCGAGCCCGGTTCCAGGCCGCATTCCTGAGCGCCAAGACGCATGGTACCGCCCAGATCCGAGTTATCACTGCGGGTTTCCACGGCGCCACTGGCGTCTTCCCACTCGGTGATCAAGCCGACAACCGGATGGCTGCTGTCCTTGTCGAACTCAGTGGAGTTCGCGTCGGACCAGCCCAGCACATCACGGGCGAACTCGATGACCGCGACCTGCATACCCAGGCAGATGCCCAGATACGGGATCTTGTTCTCGCGGGCGTAGCGCACCGTAGCGATCTTGCCCTCGACGCCGCGCAGGCCGAAACCGCCTGGCACGAGGATGGCATCGACACCTTCGAGCAGACCGGTGCCCTGGTTCTCGATATCCTCGGAGTCGATGTAACGCAGGTTCACCTTGGTCCGGCTCTGGATGCCAGCGTGGCTCATCGCCTCGATCAGAGATTTGTAGGCGTCCAGAAGTTCCATGTACTTGCCGACCATGGCGATGTTGACTTCCTTCTCTGGATGCAGCTTGGCATCGACGACACGATCCCATTCGGAGAGATCGGCGCCACGGCATTCGAGACCGAAACGTTCGACGACATAGTCATCGAGGCCCTGGGCATGCAGGATGCCCGGAATCTTGTAGATGGTATCGGCGTCCGGCAGGCTGATCACCGCACGCTCTTCGACGTTGGTGAATAGCGCGATCTTTCGCCGCGAAGACACGTCGATGGCGCGATCGGAGCGGCAGACCAGCACGTCCGGCTGCAAGCCGATGGAGCGCAGCTCCTTCACCGAATGCTGGGTTGGCTTGGTCTTGGTTTCGCCGGCGGTGGCGATGTAAGGCACCAGCGTCAGGTGCATCAGCATGGCGCGCTTGGCGCCGACTTCCACGCGCAACTGGCGGATGGCCTCGAGGAAAGGTTGCGACTCGATGTCGCCCACCGTACCGCCGACCTCCACCAGGGCCACGTCGGCGTCGCCGGCACCCTTGATGATGCGACGCTTGATCTCGTCGGTGATGTGCGGGATGACCTGGATGGTTGCGCCCAGGTAGTCGCCCCGGCGCTCACGGCGCAGCACGTCTTCGTAGACGCGACCGGTGGTGAAGTTGTTGTTCTGGGTCATGCGGGTGCGGATGAACCGCTCGTAGTGCCCCAGATCGAGGTCGGTCTCGGCGCCGTCATGGGTGACGAACACCTCACCGTGCTGGAACGGGCTCATGGTGCCCGGATCGACGTTGATGTAAGGGTCCAGTTTGAGCATCGTGACCTTCAGGCCCCGCGCCTCCAGGATGGCCGCCAATGAAGCCGAGGCGATGCCTTTCCCCAATGAAGAAACAACACCACCCGTGACGAAGATGTAGCGCGTCATGAAAAACCCTAGAAGTCTGCGTTAAGCGGCCGGCGCCGCCGGGGGAAAGCGAAGGTGCCATTGCGCGGATCGGCAATAGCGCAACTGCCACGGATTCGAAGAAACCGCAGAAGCTGTATTGAGACGGGAGCGTAGTCTACCGGAAAGGCCCTATCAGCTCAAACCACTTAGCAGCCCGGCGCGCACCAATTCAGGGCGCACCGGCCAGCGCTCAGTTGCGGCAGATTGGCCACGGCGACCAACTCGCCATTGCAATACAGCAGCGGCAGGCGCTTTCGGGCGAACGCAGGCACCGCGGCTTCATTCAGCAGGCGCTTGAGATCGCGCCGGCCGCGACCGGACACAGCCATGACTTCACCGCCGCTTCGATAGCGAATCTGCAGCCTGCCAATGGGCGGCGCCCCCTCTAGCCGAAGCGAGCCATTGCCGGGAAGCTGCAGCTCGACGGACGGGTCGGGCCAGTCAACCGGCCCACTAACAGAGGCAAGCCAGCCGTCCGGCAGCCACCAGACGCGCTCGCCACTGCGCTGGAGCTCGCCACCTGCCAGCCGCCAGCGAGGCGTGGCATCTGGCTTGGCGTCACGCAGACACTCCCAGCCGGCCCAGTGATTCTCATCCGGCGCCAAGGTCAGCCCTGCCAGCCAATGGCGCAGCGCATTACGCTGCCGCGCCGATGTCAGCTCGCGCAGCGGCGCTAGCGCGAGGCTCGGCAGGTTCAACCATCGGCAATCGCTGCCAGCCTGCGCCGCGGCGAGATCCTGCTGCGCAAGCTCGTCGAGCAAGTGCTGCGCCTCGGCCATAAGCGCGGCGGTACGCGCCAGGTTGGACGCCGCCCGAGGCCAGCGCTGCTGTAGCAAAGGCAAGACCTGCCGACGCAGAAAGTTGCGTGAATACTCCAGCTGCTGATTGCTGGGATCCTCGACCCAGGCGAGACCGTTGGCACGCGCATAATCCTCCAACTCGGCCCGGGAGACCTCCAGCAACGGCCGAACCAGGCTGCCGCGCCCCATCGATCGCACATCCGGCATCGCCGCCAGCCCGCGCACACCGGCGCCGCGCAACAGGCGGAACAGCAGCGTCTCGGCCTGGTCATCGCGGTGCTGCCCGGTCAGCAGCAGCTCACCCTCCCCTACACAGGCGCTGAACGCCTGGTAGCGGGCATCGCGCGCAGCCCGCTCCAGACTGGCACCGGGAACCACCCGCACACGCACGATTTCCAGCGTGACGCCGAGTTGGTCGCAGACTCGCTGACAGTGTGCCGGCCAGTCATCACCAGCGGCTTGCAGGCCATGATGCACATGGATCGCACGAATCACCGGCAGCGCCTGACGCTCAGACAGCCGCGTCAACGCATGCAGCAAAACGGTGGAGTCGAGACCGCCGGAGAACGCCACCCACCACGCCGATGAGCCGCGCCACGGAGCAAGACGGGAAAGGAGAAGGGAATCGAGGGACATGCGGGCGCTTCGAAATCGAGAATGCCGGCAAGCATAAGGCTCAGGAGCGAAAGCCGCGAGCGAAGGCCCGACAGCGAATCCTGGCGTGCCTCGCTCAGAGAGGCGAAGCACGCACAGGGATGACTCAGGCGATACCGTAGCTCATCAGACGCTCATAGCGACGCGCCAGCAGCGCATCGGTGTCCAGCGACTTGAGCATGTGCAACTGGCTGTTGAGCTGCTCGCGCATGGCCGCAGCCATGACGGCCGGATTGCGATGCGCGCCGCCCAGCGGCTCGGGGATCACCTTGTCGACGATGCCCAGATCCTTCAGGCGCTCGGCGGTAACACCCATGGCCTCGGCGGCTTCCGGCGCCTTCTCGGCGGTACGCCAGAGAATCGAGGCGCAACCTTCCGGCGAGATCACCGCGTAGGTGGAATACTGCAGCATGTTCAGCTGGTCGCAGACGCCGATCGCCAGCGCACCGCCAGAACCGCCCTCGCCAATCACGGTGGCGATGATCGGCGTCTTCAGTCGCGCCATCACGCGCAGGTTCCAGGCGATGGCCTCGCTCTGGTTGCGCTCTTCGGCATCGATCCCCGGGTAGGCGCCCGGCGTATCGATGAAGGTCAGGATCGGCATCTTGAAGCGCTCGGCCATCTCCATCAGGCGGCAGGCCTTGCGGTAGCCCTCGGGACGCGGCATGCCGAAGTTGCGACGCACTTTCTCACGTACCTCACGGCCCTTCTGATGGCCGATGACCATCACCGGCTGGCCGTCCAGACGCGCGGTACCGCCAACGATGGCCGCGTCATCGGAGAAATGGCGATCACCGTGCAGTTCTTCGAACTCGGTGAACAGGTGATTGATGTAGTCAAGGGTATAGGGCCGCTGCGGGTGGCGGGCCAGACGGGCGATCTGCCAGCTGGTCAGATTGCCGAAGATGCTTTCGGTGAGCGACTCGCTCTTGTCCTGCAGGCGGGCAATCTCATCGCCGATGTTCAGCGAGTTGTCGTTACCAACCAGGCGCAATTCTTCGATCTTGGCTTGCAGGTCGGCGATCGGCTGTTCGAAATCCAGGAAGTTCGGGTTCATAGGCATCCGTCATGCGTCGACGGCCAGGCGGCCGGGAGGCTGTTCCGTTTTTTGCGCCTTACCTTACGGGAGCGGCGCATTCAGGTCGAACAAAAATTGTTCTGAAACCATGACCCGGTCACTGCCGGGCCGTTCAGGCCTGGCTCGGAACGCGCACCTCGGTGGCATCCCGGGCCATGGCCCTCTATCGGTATTGCAGGAAGACGTTGTCGCGTCCGAACTGGTCACGCAATGCCTGAATCAAGTTGTCCGCCGGATCGATCCGCCAATCCTCACCGAACTGCAGAAGCGCCCGTGCATCATGTCCGGTGTACTCCAGCGTGATCGGACAGGCCCCGCGATGGCGACCGCAGACCTCGGCCAGCCAGCGCATGCGTTCGCCCTTGAGCGCCTCGCCGGCGACCTTGACCCGCAGGCTCTCGGCCAGACCAGTACGCGCTTCCTCCAGGCTCATGACACGTTTGGCTCGCAGGCGCAGACCGCCAGAGAAATCATCGTTGCTCACCTCGCCCTCCACCACTACCAACGCATCGGTCTGCAGCAGGGCCTGGGCGCTGTTGAACGCTTCGGCGAACAACGAGGCCTCGATGCGCCCGGAGCGGTCGTCCAGGGTGATGAACCCCATCTTGTCGCCCTTCTTGTTCTTCATCACTCGCAAATTGACGATCAGCCCGGCGATGGTCTGTTCGCCACGCGCCGGGCGCAGATCGATGATGCGCTGGCGGGCGAAGCGACGGATCTCGCCCTCGTATTCATCGATCGGATGGCCGGTGAGATACAGGCCGAGGGTGTCCTTCTCGCCTTTCAGACGTTCCTTGAGCGACAGCTCGCGGGCGTTGCGGTGATTGGCATAGACGTCGGCCTCCGGCTCGGCGAACAGGCCGCCGAACAGGTCCATGTGACCGCTCTCCGCGCTGCGCGCCGTCTGTTCGGCGGCCTGCACCGCCTCTTCCATAGCCGCCAGCAGTACCGCGCGATTGCGGTCGATGTTGGCCTGATAGGCCTTGGCCTCCTCGAAGAAGTACGGCCCCAGGCGGTCCAGCGCGCCGGAGCGGATCAGCGCTTCCAGGGTGCGCTTGTTGATGCGCTTGAGGTCGATGCGTGCGCAGAAATCGAACAGATCCTTGAACGGGCCGCCTTCGGCACGGCATTCGGCGATAGCCTCAACCGGCCCCTCACCCACGCCCTTCACTGCACCCAGGCCATAGACGATACGGCCGTCGTCGTTGACGGTGAACTTGAATTCGGAGACGTTCACGTCGGGCGGATCGATGCGCAGCTTCATGCTGCGGCATTCCTCGATGAGGATCACCACCTTGTCGGTGTTGTGCATATCCGCCGAGAGCACGGCCGCCATGAACGGCGAAGGGTGGTGCGCCTTGAGCCAGGCCGTCTGGTAGGACACCAGGCCGTAGGCGGCCGAGTGCGACTTGTTGAAGCCGTAGCCGGCGAATTTTTCCACCAGATCGAAGATGTTGCCTGCCAGGTCCGCATCGATCCCGTTGTTGGCGCAACCCTCGATGAAGCCACCGCGCTGTTTGGCCATTTCCTCCGGCTTTTTCTTACCCATGGCGCGGCGCAGCATGTCGGCGCCACCGAGGGTGTAGCCGGCCATCACCTGGGCGATCTGCATCACCTGTTCCTGGTACAGGATGATGCCGTAGGTGGGCTTGAGCACCGGCTCCAGCCCGGCGTACTGATAATCCGGGTGCGGATAGGAGACTTCCGCACGGCCATGCTTGCGGTTGATGAAGTCGTCCACCATGCCCGACTGCAACGGGCCGGGGCGGAACAGGGCCACGAGCGCGATGAGGTCTTCCAGACAGTCGGGCTTGAGCTTCTTGATCAGCTCCTTCATGCCGCGCGATTCGAGCTGGAACACGGCCGTGGTCTCGGCCTTCTGCAGCAGCTGGTAGGTCGGCTTGTCGTCCAGCGGGATGAAGTCGATGTTGACCGGTTCCAGGCCCTTCTTGGCCTGCTCGCGGTTGATGGTCTCCAGCGCCCATTTGATGATGGTCAGGGTGCGCAAGCCGAGGAAGTCGAACTTCACCAGGCCGGCCTGCTCGACGTCGTCCTTGTCGAACTGGGTCACCAGTCCGCCGCCCTCCTCGTCACAGGCGATCGGCGCGAAGTCGGTGAGCTTGGTCGGCGCGATCACCACACCACCGGCGTGTTTGCCGGTACCGCGGGTGATGCCTTCGAGCTTGAGCGCCATCTCCCAGATTTCGCGGGCATCCTCGTCGACGGCGAGGAAGTCGCGCAGCGGCTCTTCCATCTCGTAGGCCTTCTCGAGGGTCATGCCCACCTCGAAAGGAATCATCTTCGACAGACGGTCGGCCAGGCCATAGGACTTGCCCTGGACCCGCGCCACGTCACGCACCACCGCCTTGGCCGCCATGGTGCCGAAGGTGATGATCTGGCTCACCGCATTGCGCCCGTACGCCTCGGCCACGTAATCGATGACCCGGTCGCGGCCGTCCATGCAGAAGTCGACGTCGAAGTCGGGCATGGAAATACGCTCGGGGTTGAGGAAGCGCTCGAACAGCAGGTCGTAGGCCAGCGGATCGAGGTCGGTGATCTTCAGCACGTAGGCCACCAGCGAGCCGGCACCCGAACCACGGCCCGGACCGACCGGAACGCCGTTGTTCTTGGCCCACTTGATGAAGTCCATAACGATCAGGAAGTAACCGGGAAAGCCCATCTGAATGATGGTGCCCAGTTCGAACTCGAGGCGGTCGATATAGACCTGCTTCTTCGCCTCGTAGTCCGGCGTGTCCTTTGGCAGCAGGACTTCCAGGCGCTCCTCCAAGCCCTCGAACGAGACCTGACGCAGGTAATCGTCGATGGTCATGCCTTCGGGAACCGGGAAGTTCGGCAGGAAGTAGGTGCCCAGCTGCACTTCGATGTTGCAGCGTTTGGCGATCTCGACGGTGTTTTCCAGCGCCTCGGGCAGGTCGGCGAACAGCTCGGCCATCTCCTCGGGCGTCTTCAGGTACTGCTGATCGGAATAGGTACGCGGGCGTCGCGGGTCGTCCAGAGTGCGCCCTTCACCGATGCAGACGCGGGTTTCATGCGCCTCGAAGTCTTCCTGTTTGAGAAAGCGCACGTCGTTGGTCGCCACCAGCGGCGCGCCGCTGCGCTCGGCCAGCGCCACGGCCGCATGCAGATGCTCTTCGTCATTGACCCGATTGGTGCGCTGCACTTCCAGGTAGAAGCGATCGGCGAATACCTCGCGCCATTCGGCAAGACGCGACGCCGCCAGCGCTTCGTCGCCATTGAGCAGAGCGTGGCCGATCTCCCCTTCCTTGGCACCGGAAAGCGCAATCAGCCCTTCGGCCGCTTCCTTGACCCACTCCCGCTCGATGATGACCAGATCGTTGCGCTGGCCTTCGGTCCAGCCGCGAGAAATCAACTCGGTGAGATTGCGATAACCCTTGGGGTTCATCGCCAGCAGCGTCAGGCGGCTGAGAGGACCATCCTCGTCGCAGCCAGCCAGCCAGATATCGGCGCCACAGATCGGTTTGATTCCGGCGCCCTGCGCCGTCTTGTAGAACTTCACCAGCGAGCACATGTTGCTCATGTCGGTCACCGCCACCGCGGGCATTCCGCCCGCCGCCACCGCCTTGATCAGCGGCTTGACGCGCACCAGGCCATCGACCAGCGAGTACTCGGTATGCAGACGGAGATGGACGAAGGAAGCAGGCATGAACAGACCTTGAGCTGGCAGAACGACAAGCGCGGGATTGTACCGGAAAGCAATCGTCCGCTGGCGAACCTACCGACCGCCAGAGCCATTGCAAACCGTGATCGCAGAAGCGCATGAAGGCAGAGCGGAACCTCTGTCCGTGGCAGCCGGCAAGCCCTAGACCAGCAGGACGCTGGCCGGAACCTCTACCTCGATGCTCACCTGCTCGAGCATCGCGCGGACGGGCGCAAACGAGCGCCGATGAATGGGCGTGGGCCCGAGGCGACGAAGCGCCTCGAGGTGGCTCGGCGTCGGGTAGCCCTTGTGGCCGGCCAGACCATAGCCCGGATAGCACAGATCCAGCGCCTGCATTTCGCGGTCACGACTGACCTTGGCCAGAATGGACGCCGCCGCGATTGCCGGAACCTGTGCATCACCCTGGATCACCGGCGCGCTGGGCACAGCCAGTTGGGGACAACGATTGCCGTCGATCAGCGCCAGCCGCGGCGTGACACTCAGCCCTTCGACGGCGCGCTGCATGGCCAGCATGGTGGCATGCAGGATATTGAGCTGGTCGATCTCCTCCACCTCGGCACGGGCGATGCACCAGGCGACCGCCTTCTCCCGGATTTCGTCGAACAGGGCCTCTCGGCGAGCCTCGGTCAGCTTCTTCGAGTCGTTCAAGCCTTCGATCGGCCTTGCCGGATCGAGAATCACGGCCGCCGTCACGACCGGCCCACACAGCGGCCCACGACCCACTTCGTCGACACCCGCGACCAGCTCTTCCACGAGATTGAAATCGAGCCCGAACTGCATCAGCGCGCTCCTACCAGCCGCAAAACCGCGTCTGCAGCCTGGCTCGACGCATCGCAGCGCAGCGTGCGATGGATGCTGTCGAAGCCTTCCGTTTGCACTTCGCCATCGTCCAGCAGCGGCGATAGCGCCTGGGCCAACGCCTCCGGTGTCGCCGCGTCCTGCAGCAGCTCCGGCACCAGCAGGCGCTGCGCCAGCAGATTGGGCAACGCAACGTAGGGGCTTTTAACCAACCGGCGCAGGATGCGATAGGTCATCGGTGCCACGCTGTAGGCCACCACCATCGGGCGCTTGAACAACAGCGCTTCGAGCGTGGCGGTGCCGGAAGCGATCAGCACTGCGTTGCAGGCGGCCAGCGCCTCGTGGGACCGGCCGTCGAGCAGCGTCAGCGGCAAGTCGCGGGTCGCCAGCATCTGCTCCAGCTGCAGCCGGCGCTCCGGGCTGGCGCAGGGCATGACGAAACGAATGCCGGGCCGCATGGCGCGCAACCGCTCGGCGGCACTGAGGAACAGCTCGCCCAGGCGAGCCACCTCGCCGCCCCGACTGCCCGGCATCAGCGCGACGATCGTGCCCTGCTCCGGCAAGCCGAGCGCCAACCGCGCGGCTGCTCGGTCGGCACATAGCGGAATGGTATCGGCCAGAGGATGACCGACGAAGCGCACCGGGACCTGATGGTCGTCGTAGAACTTGGCTTCGAAGGGGAACAGCGTCAGCATCAGATCGCAGGCTTCCCGGATCTTCAGCACCCGCTTCTGGCGCCAGGCCCAGACCGACGGGCTGACGTAATGCACTGTCCTGATCCCGGCTCGACGCAGCTTGAGCTCGAGCCCCAGGTTGAAGTCAGGGGCATCAATGCCGATGAACACATCGGGCCGCTGCTGGATCAGCGTATCCACCAGGCGCTTACGGCGCGCCAGCAGCTCCGGCAGACGGCCGAGCACTTCGACCAGGCCCATCACGGCCAGTCGCTCCAGCGGGAAATAGGATTGCAGCCCTTCGGCCTGCATGCGTGGACCACCGACGCCAATGAACTCGACATCGGCGTGTTGCGCCTTCAGCGCCTGCATCAGGCCCGCGCCGAGAATGTCACCAGAGGATTCCCCGGCAACCAGGGCAACCCTGAGCGGCCTGCTCATCTCAGCGGGTGATGCCACGAGTCGACGCCTGGATGGAGTCGCGGAAGATCGCCACCTCCGGGAAGGCCGCCGCACTCTCGGCCAGCTCGCTGAGCGCTGCCTCCACCGTCAACCCTTTGCGATAGACGATCTTGTAGGCATTGCGCAGAGCGTGCACGGCTTCGGCGCTGAAGCCGCGACGACGCATGCCCTCGAAGTTCATGCTGCGCGCTTCTGCCGGGTTGCCGAATACGGTGACGAATGCCGGCACATCCTTGCCAATCGCCGTCCCCATGCCGGAGAAGCTGTGCGCCCCGATGTGACAGAACTGGTGGACCAGGGTGTAGCCGGACAGAATCGCCCAGTCCCCCACGTGCACGTGCCCCGCCAGCGCGGTGTTGTTGACCAGGATGCAGTGGTTGGCGATGACGCTGTCGTGGCCGATATGCGCGTACGCCATGATCAGATTGTGATCACCGATGGTGGTTTCGGAGCGATCCTGCACGGTGCCGCGATGGATGGTGACACCCTCGCGAATCACATTGTGATCGCCGATCACCAGTCGAGTCGGCTCGCCCTTGTACTTCAGGTCAGGCGTATCTTCGCCTACCGAGGAGAACTGATAGATGCGATTGTGCCGACCGATACGGGTCGGCCCTTTGATGACCACGTGCGACGCGATCACCGTACCCTCGCCGATTTCGACATCCGGACCAATGATCGACCAGGGCCCCACCTGGACGTCATCCGCCAGCCGAGCGGCAGGATCGATGATGGCGCGAGGGTCGATCAAACTCATATTTCCTGTTCCGCGCAGATGATTTCAGCCGAGCAGACCGGCTTGCCATCGACGGTAGCGCGACAATCGAACTTCCAGATACCGCGCTTGTTGCTCAGGAAATCCGCCTCGAGAACCAGCTGGTCGCCGGGGCGTACCGGCTGGCGGAACCGCAGCTTGTCAGAACCGACGAAATAGTAAAGCGTGCCATCGGATGGCTTGACACCCATCATCTTGAAGCCCAGGAGGCCAGCGGCCTGCGCCATGGCTTCGATGATGAGCACGCCCGGCATGATCGGGTGCTGCGGGAAATGCCCATTGAAGAACGGCTCATTGATGGTCACGTTCTTGTAGGCGCGAACGCGCTTGGCCTCGACATCCAGTTCCGTTACCCGATCCACCAGCAGGAACGGGTAGCGGTGAGGCAAATATTCGCGAATCTCGTTGATATCCATCATGTCAGGAAAGAGCCCGTAAAAAAGTATAGGGCCGCCTGCGCCGAAGCTCGCGCCAGCACTCACAGGCAGTTACCCCGAAAAAACCGGATCAGACGGTAAGTTCAGGCATCAGAAGACGGATTCTGACCCTGAGTCACGGCGGCCAAGCTTTTCTCCAGCTGCTGCAACCGACGCGCCATGTCGTCCAGCTGCCGAATGCGCGCAGCGCTTTTTCTCCAATCGGCCGCATTCTGCATGGCCGTACCGGAAGAATAACTTCCAGGCTCGGTAATGGAACGCGTGACCATCGTCATTCCAGTCACGAAAACGTTGTCGCAGACCTCGATGTGGCCGACCATGCCGACGCCACCTGCAATCATGCAGTTGCGCCCGATCTTGGTGCTGCCGGAAATTCCCACGCAGCCAGCCATCGCGGTGTTGTCGCCGATCTGCACGTTGTGCGCGATCATGATCTGGTTGTCGAGCTTGACGCCGTTGCCAATCAGCGTGTCGGAGAGCGCACCACGGTCGATGGTCGTGTTGGAGCCGATCTCGACGTCGTCGCCGATGCGCACGCCGCCGATCTGGGCGATCTTCTGCCAGGCACCTTTTTCCTTGGCAAAACCGAATCCCTCGCCGCCGATCACCGCCCCCGACTGGATGACCACTCGCTTGCCGATCTGCACATCGTGATAAAGCGTCACACGCGGCGCCAAACGACCGCCTTCACCGACCCGACTGCGCGCACCGATGAACGACTGCGCGCCGATCTCCACATCCGCCTCGATACACGCCCCCGCCTCGATCACCACGTAGGCACCGATGCTCGCCGACGGATGAACCTCGGCATCGGGCGCGACGACCGCAGTCGGATGCACACCGCTAGAAAATGCCGGGCGAGTTTCGAACAGGTGGGATGCCCGCGCGTAGGCAAGATACGGATCGCTGACGATGATCGCCGCGCCCGGGTAGCCCTGCACATCATCGGACGAAAGCAATACCGCGCCCGCCCGAGTAGAAGCCAGGTACTTGCGATACTGGGTATTGGCCAGAAAGCTCAGCTGAGACGGGCCAGCCTCCTGCAAAGTGGCAAGCCCGTCGATGACTCGGGCGGCATCGCCGCGCAGGCTGCCACCCAGCTCCTCGGCCAGCTGACCGAGCGTAAACACTGCGCCGGCCATGTCAGCGCAGTTGGTTCATGCGCTCGATGACCTGGCGGGTGATGTCGAACTGCGGCTTGACATCCACCACGGCGCCACGCTCGAACACCAGGTCGTAGTTACCCTTCTTGATGACTTCTTCGACTGCCTGATCCAGCTTGGGCTTGAGCTGCTTGAGCATGTCACGGTCAGCGACGGCCTTCGCCTCGTTCAGCTCCTTGGACTGAAACTGGAAGTCACGGGCCTTCTGCTTGAACTCCAGCTCAAGGCGCTCACGCTCGGCCTGCTGCATCTTGTCACCGTCCTTGACCAGGCGGTCCTGGATGCGCTTGGCATCGCTTTCCAGCGTCTTGAGCTTGCTCAGCTGGGGACCGAATTTCTTCTCGGCATCGACTGCATAGCGCTTGGCCGCGTCGGACTCCAGCAATGCCATCTGATAGTTCATGACGGCGATCTTCATTTCGGCGAATGCGGGAGTCGCCACCAGCGCGGCAACGACGAGAAACAGTTGAGTCAACTTACGCACGGTACACACCACTCCTGAAAGAAAGCACTGAAGCATGGCGCCCCAATGCTAGAACGTTTGTCCCAGCGAGAACTGGAATACCTGGGTATCGGCATCGTCCGGCTTCACCACCGGCATCGCCAGGCTGAAGCTCAATGGTCCCATCGCGGTAATCCAGGTCAAGCCGACACCGACCGAACTGGCCATGTCACCAAAATCGATATCGCTGCAATTGGCGGCACCGGACGGGCAATTGGTGTCAAAAACGTTACCAACATCCCAGAACACAGAGGTTCTCAACGAGCGCTGATCTTTGACGAACGGCATGGGAAAGAGCACTTCCAGCCCGCCTTGGACCAAAACGTTACCGCCGAAGGGCAACGGATCTTGGTCCGGATCACGAATCGTCCCCGGTTTTCCGCCAGGATTACCTTCTCCCCGGCTAGGAGTGCTACGCGGACCGAGACTACTGTCCTCAAAACCGCGAACGGAATTGAAACCACCCGCGTAGTAGTGTTCATAGAACGGCAATCTAGAAGTAGAACCGTAGGCATCACCGTAGCCCAGGCGCGTATGCATGCGCAGGGTGTAATCCTTCGTCATCGGCACGAACAGCTGGCCGTTGTAGTCCAGCTTGTAGAAGGACAGGTCGCTACCCGGCACGGTGGTCTCGAAGACCAGGCTCTGGGAGTGACCGCGAGTGGCCAGCACGCCGCGGTTCAGCGTCGACTCCGACCAGCCGACCGACGCCTTGAAGTTGAGAAAGCTATCGCCCTCTTCTTCCATGAAGTCGAAAATCTCATCGACGGTATAGCGACCGGTATCCAGATCGTCCTGCTGCACGGTCAACCCGAAGGACAGACGCGAGGTCTCACTAATCGGGTAGCCGATGTTGATACCGGCACCCAAGCTATCCACCGAGTAGCTGGAGACGTCATAGTCCAGCTCGTCGTAGTCGGTGGTGCGATAGAAGGCGTTGTAGCCCAGGCTGACGCCATCTTCGGTCCAGTAGGGGTCGACGAAGCCAAAGTTGTAGCGCGACTGGTACTCGCTGCGGGTCAAGCCCAGCGAGACACGGTTACCGGTACCAAGGAAGTTGTTCTGACTGATGGAACCGCCAAGGATCAGGCCGGCGTTCTGCGCGAAGCCGATACTGGCCATGATCGAGCCGGACGGTTGCTCCTCGACGCTGTAGTTGACGTCGATCTGGTCGTCGGTACCAGGCACCTGAGGTGTTTCGACGTTGACTTCCTTGAAGAAGCCCAGGCGCTCGAGGCGAGTCTTTGACTGGTCGATCAGGTAGGTCGATGCCCAGCCGCCCTCCATCTGGCGCATCTCGCGGCGCAGCACCTCATCTTCGGTCTTGGTGTTGCCACGGAAGTTGATGCGATTGACATAGGCACGCTTGCCCGGATCGACGACGAAGGTGATCGAGACGGTGTTGTCCTCGTCGTGCGCCTCCGGGACACCATTGACGTTGGCGAAGGTATAGCCCTCGTTGCCAAGGCGACGGGTGATCAGCTCGGACGTCGAGGTCATCACCTTGCGGGAGAACACCTGGCCTTCCTTCGCCAGGAGCAGCGCCTCGATCTCTTCCTGCGGAACCTTGAGATCACCGCTGAGCTTGACGTCGCGAACGGTGTAACGCTCGCCTTCGTCGATGTTGACCGTCACATAGACGTGCTTCTTGTCCGGCGTGATGGATACCTGGGTCGAGGTGATATCCATGTTGATGTAGCCACGGTCCAGGTAATAGGAACGCAGGCGTTCCAGGTCGCCGGACAGCTTCTCGCGGGCGTACTTGTCGTCGTTGCGGAAGAAGGAAAGCCAGTTGGTGGTCTTGAGCTCGAACAGGTCGACCAGATCCTCGTCCGGGAACACCGAGTTGCCCACGACGTTGATGTGCTTGATGGCAGCGACCGAGCCTTCGTTGATCTTGATCTTCAGCGCGACGCGATTGCGCGGCTGGGCCACCACTTCGGTTTCGATGGTGGCCGAGTAACGACCCTGGGCGACATATTGACGCTGCAGCTCGTTGCGCACGCCTTCGAGCGTCGCACGCTGGAAGATCTCGCCTTCGGCGAGCCCTGACTGCTGCAAGCCTGACAGGAGATCTTCGGTCTTGATCGCTTTGTTGCCCTCGATTTCGATGGCGGAAATCGACGGACGCTCGACTACGCTGATAACCAGCACATCGCCTTCACGACCAAGCTGGATGTCCTGGAAAAAGCCGGTTCGAAAGAGCGCGCGAGTAGCATCGACAAGTCGCGCATCATCGGCCGCCTCGCCCACATTCAACGGAAGCGCACCAAAAACGCTGCCGGCGGAAACCCGCTGCAAGCCGTTGACTCGGATATCGGAGATAGTGAAGGACTCAGCGTGAACTTCGGCAATCATCAATGCGGAAATAACCGCAGGTAGCAGCAGACGTTTCATGAAGTCCTTTCTTATTCAAACCTGATAAATGAACCGGCAATTAGGCGCGGCGACACTACGGATTCGGCGTTACAGACGGCCAAGATCATTGACCAATGCAAGCAGCATCACCCCTACCACGAGGCTGATGCCGATCTGTACCCCCCATCCCTGCACCCGTTCCGAAAGCGGACGCCCGCGGACCCACTCGACGAGATAGAAGAGCAGATGGCCGCCATCGAGCACCGGGATAGGCAATAAATTGAGAACCCCCAGACTTATGCTCAGATAGGCGAGGAAATTGAGGAAATCCCCAAGGCCGGACTGGGCCGAAGCGCCCGCCACTTTAGCAATCGTTATCGGACCGCTCAAGTTTTTTACCGAGAGCTCCCCGAAGAGCATTTTCTTCAGGGAATCGAGCGTCAACAGGCTCATGGTCCAGGTGCGTTTCGCCCCTTCCACCACCGCATCCAGCGGGCCGAAACGAACCTCGCGCAACATCTCGGCCGGCCATTCACCGCCTTCGACGCCCGCACCGAGATAACCGCGCCGCGCTTCACCCTCTCCGCGAGCGGCAAGTGTCAACGGCACATCAACACGTTGCCCGTCACGCTCAACCTCGAGAACCGCTGTCGCGCCGGGCAGAACCTTGACCGCGTCGATTACCTGCTGCCAATCGTCGAGCGGTTGCCGGTTCAAGCTGATCAACCGATCGCCGAGTTGAATTCCGGCAGCCTGGGCAGGGCCTTCGGGATCGAGCTGGGCGATCACCGGCGCGATCTGTGGGCGCCATGGCCGAATGCCGAGCGCCGTAATCGGGTCCGGCTCCTCCACACCTTTAAGCCAGTTCTGCAGCGGAATCTGCAGCTGCCTTTCGGCGGAGCTGCCGACCTCACGCACCGTCACGTCGAGCTGACCGCTTTCGCCCAGGCGCCGTACCAACTGCAGGTTGACCTCACCCCAGCCACTGACAGGCTTGCCGTTGACCGCGACGATCTCCTGATCGACCGCCATCCCGGCCTGCGCGGCGAGGCTACCAGACTCCACAGCCCCAACCACTGGACGCACCTGCTGGCTGCCGAGCATTGCCAGGAGCCAGAAGAACACCAGAGCGAGAAGGAAATTGGCCAGCGGACCGGCAGAGACGATGGCGAAGCGCTGCCGCACCGTCTTGCGATTGAACGCACTGTCGAGCAGCGCTGGTGGCACGTCACCCTCGCGCTCGTCGAGCATCTTGACGTACCCGCCGAGCGGGATCGCGGCGATCACGAACTCGGTGCCGTGCCGATCATGCCAGCGCACCAGCGGACTGCCGAAGCCGACCGAGAAGCGCAGTACCTTGACGCCGCAACGCCGTGCGACCCAGAAGTGACCGAATTCGTGGAAGGTAACCAGCACCCCGAGCGCAACGAGGGTGCCGATGATCATGTAGAGCGCGCCCATAACTTTCCTCCGGGGTGGGTCTGGTGACGTTCGACTGCAAGCCGCTCGGCCGGCAGACCCCTATCGCCCGTTGCGGTACAGCCACTGCCCGGCGACATCCCGGGCGCGCCTGTCAGCCGCCAACACATCTTCGAGGCAAACGGTGGGAACCGACGCCTCATGATTCAACACGTCGTCGATGATACTCGCGATCTCGGTGAAACGGATGCGACGATTGAGAAACGCGTCGACGGCCACCTCGTTCGCCGCATTGAGCATTGCCGGCGCGGTCCCACCGACCTCCGCCGCCGTCCGGGCGAGTCGCAGACAAGGGAAACGCCGATCATCGGGAGCCTGGAAGTCCAGACGCCCGACCCGCAGCAGATCAAGCGCCGATACGCCCGACTCAATCCGCTCCGGCCAGGCCAGCGCATGCGCGATCGGCGTGCGCATGTCCGGATTGCCCAGCTGCGCCAGTACGGAGCCATCCACGTAGTCCACCATGGAATGAATGACGCTCTGCGGATGGATGACCACCTCGACCTGATGCGGGCGTGCATCGAACAGCCAGCAGGCCTCGATCAATTCGAGCCCCTTGTTCATCATGCTCGCCGAATCCACCGAGATCTTTCGCCCCATGGACCAATTGGGATGAGCGCACGCCTGCTCGGGAGTCACATCGCTCAGAAGGTCGGGCGCCATTTCTCGGAACGGCCCACCCGAAGCGGTGAGCAGGATCCTGCGCACACCGACGGTCCCAAGGCCTTGCGAATAGTCCGTCGGCAGGCACTGAAAAATCGCGTTGTGCTCGCTATCGATCGGCAGCAGAACGGCACCGCTGTCACGCAACGCCTGCATGAACAAGGCACCGGACATGACCAGCGCCTCCTTGTTGGCCAGCAGCACCCGCTTGCCGGACTGCACCGCCGCGAGCGTAGGCTTCAACCCTGCCGCCCCGACGATGGCGGCCATTACCACGTCCACCTCCGGGTGCGCTGCCACTTCGCTCAACCCACCTTCGCCGTCCAGCACGCGAGTGCTGACGCCATCGGCATGCAGCTGATCCTGCAGTATCCGCGCCTGCGCCTGATCACCAACGACCGCATAGCGTGGTCGGTGCTTGAGGCAGAGCGCACGCAGCTCGGCAAGCCGACTGAAGCCGGTCAGGGCGAAAACATCGTAGCGATCCGGATGGCGGGCGACGACATCGAGCGTGCTCAGGCCGATCGAGCCGGTCGCGCCCAATATGGTGATCTGCAAAGGTCGACTCACAATGCGCCCCAACCGGCAAGCCATAGCAACACAACGAAGACCGGAATGGCCGCGGTGAGACTATCGATGCGATCCATCACACCGCCATGTCCGGGCAGCAGCTGGCTGCTGTCCTTGATGCCTGAACTGCGTTTGAACATGCTTTCGGTGAGGTCACCGATCACCGAGATCGCCACTACCAGCGCGGCGCCGAGAAGTGCGAGGATCAACTCGCGCGCCGACCAGCCACGATAGACACCCACAGCCAAGGTGATCACAAGACTGGTCAGCAGACCGCCGATCAGCCCCTCCCAGCTCTTGCCAGGGCTGACCTGCGGAGCGAGCTTTCGCTTGCCAAAGGTCTTGCCGGAAAAATAGGCACCGATGTCGGCGGCCCATACCAGGATCATCACAGCCAGGATCAGCCAGTTGCCCAGCTCCCACTGCTTGAGCAGGATCAGCGCCTGCCACGACGGAAGCAGGATCGCCAGGCCGATCAGCAGACTACCACCCGCCCCGCCCCACAGGCGGCTGCTTTGCGGGTAGGTCAATACCAGGTAGGTGGCCGCCATCCACCAGAGTACGGCCACCGCCAGCAGCCACGGCGCCAATCCCGGCAGCTGGTAGAGCAGGCCTAGCAGAATCACCACCAGTGCGGCATAACCGACGCGTACCGGCTGGCTGGTAAAACCCGCCATCCGCGCCCACTCCCAAGCCCCCAGCGCTACAACCAGACCAATGAAGACCGCGAAGGCAAGCCCCTCGAGTAGGAAGAAACCGATGATCGCAATGGGCAGCAGAATGGCTGCGGTGATGATTCGCTGCTTCAGCATTCGGCCTTGACCTCGCTTTCGACCTGCTCACCCGTCTTGCCGAATCGCCGCTGCCGCGTCGCGAAATCGGCAAGCGCCTTGCGCATGGCCACGTGCTTGAAATCCGGCCAGTACAGGTCGGAGAAGTACAGCTCGGCATAAGCGAGCTGCCAGAGCAGGAAATTGCTGATGCGTCGCTCGCCACCAGTACGGATACACAGATCCGGCAGCGGCATGTCGCCCGTAGCAAGGTAGCTCTGGAACAATGCCGGCGTGATCTCGGCTGGATTGAGCCGCCCGGCCTGAGCTTCAGTGGCCAGATGCTGAGCAGCCTGAAGGATGTCCCACTGACCACCATAATTGGCGGCAACCTGGAGCACGAAGCGATGGTTGGCCGCGGTCATTTCTTCGACTTCCGACATCGCCGCCTGCAGCTCGGGATGGAAACGCGAGCGATCGCCGATGATGCGCAAGCGGATGCCGTTCTCGTCGAGCTTGCGCGCCTCGCGCCGCAGCGCGGAAAGGAACAGCTCCATCAGCGCACCGACCTCATCGGCCGGACGCTGCCAGTTCTCGCTGGAAAAGGCGAAGAGGGTCAGCACCTCCACACCGGAATCGGCACAGACCTCGATCACGGCGCGAACCGCATCGACTCCGGCCTTGTGCCCAGCCACGCCAGGCAGCAAACGTCGCTTCGCCCAACGATTATTGCCATCCATGATGATCGCCACGTGGCGGGGTACGTTCCGCCCAGGGATCCGCCTGACCTTTTCCATGAACAACTCTACTTGCGCTAAAACACGCTGCGAACCAAAAGAAAAAGCTGCAAGCAACAGCTCGATGGCATCCTCGCGACCACATCGGAAAGTTCTTCCGTGTGGCCGCGAAAGCGCGATGCCGGCCTTATACGGCCATCAGATCGGCTTCTTTTCCTTCGAGAGCCTTGTCGATTTCGGCAACGTACTTGTCCGTCAGCTTCTGGACATCGTCCTGACCGCGACGCTCCTCGTCTTCGCTGATTTCCTTTTCCTTGACCAGGTCCTTGAGCTGAGCGATCGCGTCACGCCGGATGTTGCGCACCGCAACGCGGGCATTCTCGGCTTCGGCGCGCGCCTGCTTGGTATAGCCCTTGCGGGTCTCCTCGGTCAGCGCCGGCATTGGTACGCGGATGGTGGTGCCAGCAGTAGCAGGATTGAGCCCCAGATCGGAGGTCATGATGGCCTTCTCCACCGCCTGGATCATGCTCTTGTCGAACACGGTCAGGGCCAGGGTACGGGAGTCCTCTGCCACCACATTGGCAACCTGGCGCAACGGCGTGTCGGCGCCGTAGTAGGAGACCATCACGCTGTCGAGGATGCTGGGGTGGGCGCGACCGGTACGGATCTTGGCGAACGCATGGTCCAGCGCTTCCAGGGTTTTCTTCATGCGCTCCTGCGCGTCTTGCTTGATCTCGTTGATCATTCGTTCGATTCCTCGATCAGGGTTCCTTCGGCACCGCCCAATACGATGTTGAGCAGGGCGCCGGGCTTGTTCATATTGAAGACTCGCAGCGGCATGCTGTGATCGCGGCACAGGCAGATGGCAGTCAGATCCATCACCCCGAGCTTGCGATCGAGCACTTCATCGTACGTGAGCTCGGCAAACTTCTCGGCGTTCGGATCCTTGAAGGGATCAGCCGTATAGACGCCGTCGACCTTGGTGGCCTTGAGCACGACATCCGCCTGGATTTCGATCGCGCGCAGGCAGGCCGCCGAATCAGTGGTGAAGAATGGATTGCCGGTTCCAGCAGAGAAGATCACCACTTCGCCACTCTTGAGATGACGCATGGCCTTGCGACGATCGTAGTGGTCGGTGACACCGACCATGGAAATGGCGGACATCACCAGCGCGGGAATATTCGAGCGCTCCAGGGCGTCACGCATGGCCAATGCATTCATAACCGTGGCCAGCATACCCATATGGTCGCCGGTCACACGATCCATGCCGGCCGCCGAGAGCGCCGCGCCGCGAAACAGGTTGCCGCCACCGATAACCAGACCGACTTCGACGCCGATGCCAACCAGCTGGCCGACTTCCAGGGCCATGCGGTCGAGCACCTTGGGATCGATGCCGAAGTCCTCGGACCCCATCAGGGCCTCGCCGCTTAATTTGAGCAGAATGCGTTTATAGCGAGGATTGCGTGCACTCATCTGCTGAGCCATTGGCGTGTTATCTCCTGCGGCGTGCTATGACCAAGTCTGAATGACTCAGACAAAAAATATCTGCGCTTTGACAGCGCAACTCGGGGTTGGTGCCAAGCGATGACTATACCGTGACAAAAAAACAAATCCGCTGCCCAATTCGACAAAGAGGCCGCGCGCGTGAGCGGGCAGCCTCTTTGCCAGAACCACCGAAGCGGTCTTATTTCTTGGTCGCAGCGACCTGAGCAGCCACTTCGGCAGCGAAGTCGACTTCGGCCTTTTCGATGCCCTCGCCCACTTCGTAGCGAACGAAGGAAACGATTTCAGCGCCAGCCTTCTTGGCCAGATCACCGACCTTGACTTCCGGATCCTTGACGAAAGGCTGCTCAACCAGGCTGGCTTCGGCCAGGAACTTGTTGATACGACCCTTGATCATGTTCTCGACGATGTTTTCCGGCTTGCCGGCGATCTTGTCGGCATTGAGCTGCAGGAAGATTTCCTTTTCCTTGGCGATCAGCTCTTCGGACACATCCGCCGGACTCAGGACGGCCGGGTTGCTGGCAGCCACGTGCATGGCGATGTCCTTGGCCAGCTCGGCGTCGCCGCCTTTCAGGGTGACCAGTACACCGATGCGATGGCCGTGCAGGTAGGCACCCACCACTTCGCCTTCAACCGCGCTCAGGCGACGGATGTTGACGTTCTCGCCGCACTTGGCAACCAGGGCCTCACGGGCGGATTCGCGGGAAGCGATCAGCGGAGCCACTTCGGTCAGTTTCTGCTCGAAGGCCTCGTCCAGGCTCTCCTTGACGAATGCCTTGAAGTCGTCCTGCAGAGCCAGGAAGTCGGTCTGCGAGTTGACTTCGATGATCAGACCACGGCCACCTTCGACGCGAACGGCGATCGAACCTTCGGCGGCGATGTTGCCCGACTTCTTGGCGGCCTTGATGGCACCGGAAGCGCGCATGTCGTCGATGGCTTTCTCGATGTCGCCACCAGCGGCAACCAGAGCCTTCTTGCACTCCATCATGCCCTGGCCGGTACGCTCGCGCAGTTCTTTGACCAAGGCTGCAGTGATTTCTGCCATGTTGGGAATCCTCTCGATTTGGTTTCTAAACCACTCACCCAAAGACACAGGTGATCAATTCGCAAGAGACAAAAAGGGGGCCTAGCCCCCTTTTCGTTTATCGGGTATCACGCTGCAGTGCGTCGCACTCAGCCCTGAGCCGCCTCGGAAGCTACTTCTTCGACGAACTCGTCAGCACCACCGGCACCGTTCTGACGACCGCGCAGAACGGCATCAGCCATGGAGCCGAGGTAGAGTTGCACGGCACGGATGGCGTCATCATTACCAGGGATGATGTAGTCGACGCCTTCCGGGCTGCTGTTGGTATCGACCACGCCGATTACCGGAATGCCCAGCTTGTTGGCTTCGGAAATGGCGATGCGCTCGTGATCGACGTCGATGACGAACATGGCGTCCGGCAGGCCGCCCATGTCCTTGATGCCGCCCAGGCTGCGCTCGAGCTTCTCGAGGTCACGGGTACGCATCAGGGCTTCTTTCTTGGTCAGCTTCTCGAAAGTACCATCCTGAGACTGGGCTTCCAGCTCACGCAGACGCTTGATGGAAGCGCGGATGGTCTTGTAGTTGGTCAGCATGCCGCCCAACCAGCGATGATCGACATACGGCGAGCCGCAACGAGCAGCTTCTTCGCGAACGATCTTGCCAGCGGAACGCTTGGTACCGACGAACAGAATCTTGTTCTTGCCTGCAGCCAGCTTCTCAACGAAACGCAGGGCGTCGTTGAACATCGGCAGGGTCTTTTCCAGGTTGATGATGTGGATCTTGTTGCGCGCGCCGAAAATGTACTTGTCCATTTTCGGGTTCCAGTAACGGGTCTGGTGGCCGAAGTGCACACCGGCCTTCAGCATATCGCGCATGGTGACTTGAGACATGATAAGTCCTCGAATAAGTCGGGTTAGGCCTCCACGCGTCCCGATATCCAACTCTTGCGAGCACCCAGGATACCGTGTCGACACGTGTGTGGGGTTAAGCGCGACGGGGTGTCCCCGTCGAGCGGCGCGTTTTATAGCATAAAGGCCATCGACAGGCTACTGCTTTGACCATCCGCCGCATGTTCGGCTGCCGATCGCCCCCTCTCCTGCAGGGTATGGTTGCTTTGGTTTATCATCGCGGCTTTCCGTTTATTGCCTTCGCCTGCCGGCGCACTAAGAGGTTTGCATGACAGTCACCATCAAGACGCCCGAAGATATCGAGAAGATGCGCGTAGCCGGGCGTCTCGCCGCCGAGGTTCTGGAAATGATCGGCGAACACGTCAAGCCGGGCGTGACCACCGAGGAGCTCGACCGCCTGTGCCACGACTACATCGTCAACGTTCAACAGGCGACTCCGGCACCGCTGAACTACAAGGGCTTCCCCAAGTCGATCTGCACCTCGATCAACCATGTGGTCTGCCACGGTATTCCCAACGACAAGCCGCTCAAAGACGGCGACATTCTCAATATCGACATCACCGTGATCAAGGACGGCTACCACGGCGACACCAGCAAGATGTTCATGGTCGGCAAGGTGCCCGAGTGGGCCGAGCGCCTCTGCCAGGTGACGCAGGAATGCCTATATAAAGGCATCGAACTGGTCCGTCCGGGCGTCCGTCTCGGGGACATCGGAGAAGTCATCCAGAAGCATGCGGAGAAGAACGGCTTCTCTGTGGTGCGCGAGTACTGCGGCCACGGGATCGGCAAGGTGTTCCATGAGGAGCCGCAGGTACTGCACTACGGCCGTGCCGGCACCGGCATGGAGCTCAAGGAAGGCATGACCTTTACCATCGAACCGATGATCAACCAGGGCCGCCCGGAAACACGCCTGCTTGGCGACGGCTGGACCGCGATCACCAAGGACCGCAAGCTCTCGGCGCAATGGGAGCACACCATCCTGGTCACCGCCGATGGTTACGAGATCTTCACGCTGCGCAGCGACGACACCATCGCCCGCACTTCAGCCTGAGACACCCCGCCGCCGCATTGATGGGAGGACGTTCGCATGCCCCAGGTTGATCCGGAGCTGTTTGACCGCAGCCAGTTCCAGGCGGAGCTCGCACTCAAGGCCAGCCCCATCGCTGCGTACAAGAAGGCCATTCGCCAGGCACGCCAGGTGCTGGACGAACGCTTCAGGGCGGGGCGGGACATTCGCCGCCTGATCGAGGATCGCGCCTGGTTCGTCGATCAGATCCTGCGCTCGGCCTGGAGCCGCTTCGATTGGGACAAGGGCGCCGACATCGCCCTGGTCGCCGTGGGCGGCTACGGGCGCGGCGAACTGCATCCCTATTCCGATATCGACCTGCTGATCCTGCTGGACGAGAACGATCAGGAAATCTTCCGCGAGCCGATCGAGGGCTTCCTCACCCTCCTCTGGGACATCGGCCTGGAGGTCGGCCAGGCTGTACGTTCGGTAGCCGAGTGTGCCGATGAGGCGCGCGCCGACCTCACCGTCATCACCAACCTCATGGAAAGCCGCACGATCGCCGGTCCGGAGCGCCTGCGCCAGGCCATGCTGCAGGTCACCAGTACCCAGCAGATGTGGCCGAGCAAGGAGTTCTTCCTTGCCAAGCGCAACGAGCAGCGCGCTCGCCATGCCAAGTACAACAACACCGAGTACAACCTGGAGCCCAACGTCAAGGGTTCCCCCGGCGGTCTGCGCGACATCCAGACCATCCTCTGGATCGCGCGTCGCGAGTTCGGCACCCTCAACCTGCAGGCCATGGTCGACCAGGGGTTCATTACCGAAGGCGAACATAGCCTGCTGACCGCCGCCCAGGAGTTTCTCTGGAAGGTGCGCTATGGCCTGCACATGCTCGCCGGACGGGCCGAGGACCGCCTGCTGTTCGACCACCAGCGCAGCCTTGCCGCCCTGCTCGGTTACGAAGACAGCGATGCCAAGCTGGCCATCGAGCGCTTCATGCAGAAGTACTACCGGGTGGTGATGAGCATTGCCGAGCTCAGCGATCTGGTCGGCCAGCACTTTGCCGAAGTGATCCTCTGGGAAGGCGAATCAGGCCCGATCGTTCCGCTCAACAGCCGCTTCCAGGTACGCGACGGGTATCTGGAAGTCAGCAACCCGGCGATCTTCAAGCGCACACCGTTCGCCATCCTGGAAACCTTCGTGCTGCTCGCCCAGCATCCGGATATCCAGGGCGTACGCTCCGACACCATCCGCCTGCTGCGCGACCATCGATACCTGATCGACGACACTTTTCGCCAGGACCTGCGCAACACCAGCCTGTTCATCGAGCTGTTCAAGTGCAAGGAAGGCATCCACCGCAACCTTCGCCGTATGAACCGCTACGGCATCCTCGGCCGCTACCTGCCCGAATTCGGCCACATCGTCGGGCAGATGCAACACGACCTGTTCCACATCTATACCGTCGATGCGCACACGCTCAACGTCATCAAGTACCTGCGTAAGCTGACCAAGCCAGGCGTGGCCGAGAAGTATCCGCTGGCCAGCAAACTCGTCGAGAAGCTGCCCAAGCCCGAGCTGATCTACATCGCCGGCCTCTACCACGACATCGCCAAGGGTCGCGGCGGCGACCATTCGGAGCTGGGCGCGGTCGACGCCGAGCAGTTCTGCCGTCGCCACAAGCTGCCGGCGTGGGATACCCGGCTGGTGGTCTGGCTGGTGGAGAACCATCTGGTCATGTCCACCACCGCCCAGCGCAAGGATCTATCCGATCCACAGGTCATCAACGACTTCGCCCAGCGCGTCGGCGACGAGACCCATTTGGATTACCTGTACGTGCTGACCGTGGCGGATATCAACGCCACCAACCCCACGCTATGGAACTCTTGGCGCGCCAGCCTGCTGCGCCAGCTCTATACGGAAACCAAGCGCGCGCTCAAGCGCGGGCTGGAGAATCCTCTGGGCCGTGAGGAGCAGATTCGCCAGACCCAGCGCGCCGCCCTCGACGATCTGGTGCGCCATGGCACCGACCCGGATGATGCCGAGCAGCTCTGGGCGCAGCTGGGTGACGACTATTTCCTGCGCCACACCGCCACCGATGTCGCCTGGCACACCGATGCGATCATCGAGCACCCGGCCAATGGCGGCCCGCTGGTCCTGATCAAGGAAACCACGCAGCGCGAGTTCGAAGGCGGCACGCAGATCTTCATCTATGCGCCGGACCAGCACGATTTCTTTGCGGTAACCGTGGCGGCGATGGATCAGCTCAACCTGAACATCCATGACGCCCGCATCCTCACCTCGAGCAGCCAGTTCACCCTGGACACCTACATCGTGCTGGAAGCCGACGGCAGCCCCATCGGCAACAACCCCGAGCGCATCGAGGAAATCCGCAGCGGACTGATCGCCGCGCTGCGCAATCCGGACGACTACCTGACCATCATCCAGCGCCGTGTACCGCGCCAGCTCAAGCACTTCGCCTTCCCACCGCAGGTCACCATTCACAACGACACGCAGCGCCCGCAGACCATTCTCGAGATCATCGCGCCCGACCGTCCCGGCCTGCTGGCGCGGGTCGGGCAGCTGTTCCTGGATTTCGACCTGTCGGTGCAGAACGCGAAGATCGCCACGCTTGGCGAACGGGTGGAAGACGTGTTCTTCGTGACCGACGCCGACAACCAGCCGCTTTCGGACCCGCAACTCTGCCTGCGCCTGCAACAGGCGATCATCAAGGAGCTGCAGCAGGAAAACGAGCAGCAGCCTTCGCCGAGCAGCATCGTCATCTGAACGGCGGCTGACCGCGCCGTGACGCGCGGTCAGCTGCGGGCATCAATCCCAGGGTTTGCCGCGGGTCTGCTCCACTGCGGGCAGTTTCTGCTGCATGGCCGCCTTGGCCAGCATGTGCGCACTGACCGGAGCCGTGATGAACAGGAACAGGGTGATCAGCAGCTCATGCAGACTCAGTCCGTCATTGTGATGACTGAAGAACAGCATCGAGGCGATGACGATGCCGCCCACACCAAGCGTGGTCGCCTTGGTCGGCCCGTGCAGACGCGTGTAGAAATCCGGCAGACGGTACAGCCCGATGGCTCCGATCAGCGCGAACAGGCTGCCGATGATGAGGAACACGCTGACCAGCGCTTCAATCCAGAATGGCATATCGCCTCCTCAGTCGATGATGTCGCCGTGCAGCAGGTGCTTGCCCACCGCGACGGTACTGACGAAGCCCATCACCGCGATCAGCAGCGCCGCCTCGAAGAACAGGTCCGATGCCAGCCAGATGCCGAACAGCACGATCAGCGCCAGGGCATTGATGTACAGCGTATCCAGCGCCAGCACCCGATCGGGCATGTCCGGGCCCTTGACCAGGCGCACGACGTTGAGCACCGCGGCCAGGCCCAGCAGCGCCAGGCAGAAAGGGATCACGTACGCGAGCATTCGAAAATCTCCAGTAGCGGCGCTTCGTAGTTGCGCTTCACATCGGCCGCGACCTCGTCGGCATCCGGCGCATCCAGCGCATGCAGGATCAGCAGCTTGTGGTCCGCGCTGAGCCCGGCGGACACGGTCCCGGGGGTCAGCGAAACGATGCTGGTCAGCGTGGCGAGGACGAACTCGTTCTCGATCGCCATCGGAACCACGATGAACGCCGGTTTCAGGCGGCTTTTCGGCCCGAGCACCAGCTTGGCCACGTGCACGTTGGCGACCACGATGTCGTAGAACACCTTGAGCATGAACAGGCACAGCTTGAACGGCTTGCGTACCCGCGGCACCTCGATCAGGAAGCCCCGCACCAGCAGCGGGATGGCCCAGCCGAGGAACAGCCCCAGCAGCAGATGGGCGAAGCTCAGCGTATTGTTCAGCAGCAACCAGATCAGCGTGAGCAGCAGCGTCAAGGCGGGATTGGGTAACCAGCGGGCCTTCATGCCTCACCTCCGCGGATGATGTCCAGATAGGGCGCCAGATCGAGCAGTTGCGCGGCGGTGGCCTGCACATAGCCCTGCAGCGGTTGCGCCGCAACCACCAGCACCAGGCTGCCGAGCAGCAGCCCGAGGGTGGCCAGCACCCGGACCGGATCGGCAGTCAGGCCGCTGGCCGCTTCGCTGGGACGCCAGAACACCAGGCTGCCGGAGCGGCTCAGGGCGATCAGCATGCCCAGCCCGCCGACCAGCACCACGGCCCAGAGCGCCACCGCTTCCGGCCCCGGGGCGACGGCGCGCAGCAGCATCAGCTTGCCGAGGAAGCCCGAGAAAGGCGGCAGACCGGCCACCGAGATCGCGCCGACGAAGAACATCGCCCCCAGCAGCAGCGGCTGGCGCAGGGCCGGCGCGGTGACCAGGTCGGTGCCGTACTCGCCGCGCTGGCGGGCGATGAGATCGGCCAGCAGGAACAGCGCGCCGGCGATCAGCGTGCTGTGGATCAGGTAATACAGGGCTGCCGCCAGCCCCTGTGCGTTGCCCAGCGCGATGCCGGCCAGCAAGGTGCCGACCGAAGCCACCACCAGGTAGGCCAGCATCACCTGCAGGTTGCGCGCGGCCAGTGCCCCGACCACGGCCACACCCAGGGTGAGCAGGGCCAGGGGCCAGAGCCAGTCCTCGACCATGTTGCTCAGTGTTCCCGCCTCGCTGCCGAACACCAGCGTGAACACCCGGACGATGGCGTACAGGCCGACCTTGGTCATGATTGCGAACAAGGCAGCGACCGGGGCCGTAGCCGATGCATAGGCCCGCGGCAGCCAGAAATACAGCGGCAGCACCGCTCCCTTGAGGGCGAAGACCACCAGCAGGATATAGCCGGCGGCCGCCAGCAATGGTGCCTCGGCGGGATCGGCGAGGCTCACTCGCAGGGCCAGATCGGCCATGTTCAGGGTGCCGAGCAGGCCGTAGAGCATGCTCACGCCGATCAGGAACAGCGCCGACCCCAGCAGGTTCAGCACCACGTAGTGCATCCCGGAGCGCACCCGCTGCGGCCCATGGCCGTGCAGTAGCAGCGCATAGGAGGAGATCAGCAGGATCTCGAAGAACACGAAGAGATTGAACAGGTCGCCGGTGAGGAAGGCGCCGTTGATGCCGAGCAGCTGGAACTGGAACAGCGCATGGAAGTTCGGCCCGCGCTCGTCGTCGCCGCGGCTGGCGTACAACACCGCGAAACCGGCCAGCACCGCGGTGACCAGCAGCATCAGCGCGTTCAGCCGGTCGAGCATCAGGATGATGCCGAACGGCGGCTGCCAGTTGCCCAGCGCATAGACGCGCAGCTGTCCGTCGTCGGCCAGCAGCAGCAGCCAGATCGCGATGGGTACCAGCGCCCATGTCGCCGCCAAGGAGAGAATTCGCTTGGCCGGCTTGCCCATGCGGTGGCACAGCAGCAACAGCGCGCCAACGAACAGCGGCACCAGCAGCGGGAGGATCAGCGCATGATTCATTTGCGGGGCTCCTGCCCATCGACATGGTCGGTACGTACTTCGCCGATGCTGCGCAGCGACAGCACCACGACGAATGCCGTCATGGCGAAGCCGATGACGATGGCCGTGAGGACCAATGCCTGAGGCAGCGGATCACCGTACTCGGCACTTTTGCCGATGACGGCCGGAACCCCGGTAGCCAGGCGCCCCATGGAAAAGATGAACAGGTTGACGGCGTAGGAAATCAGCGTCAGCCCCATGACCACTGGAAATATCCGGGCGCGCAGGAGCAGGTAGACACCACTTGCCGTCATGATTCCGAGCGTGATCGCGAATACCGCTTCCATCACACCACCTCCCTGTTGGAATCGTCCTGCCTGACTTGGCCGATATTGGAAAGAATCAGCAACGTCGCGCCCACAACCACCAGATAAACCCCCAGATCGAACAGCATTGCAGTGGCCAACTCGAATTCGCCAATGAGCGGCAGATGGAAATGATCGAACGCGGATGTCAGGAACGGGTAGCCCAGCAGCAGGCTGCCCAGGCCGGTTGCTCCGGCAATGAGCAGGCCGGCGCCGCACAGCGAGTGGTAGCTGAGCGGCTGCCGCGCCTGGGCCCAGCTCACACCATGGGCGATGTACTGCAGGATCAGCGCGACGGCGGTAATCAGGCCGGCGATGAAACCGCCGCCCGGCAGGTTGTGTCCGCGCAGGAAGATGAATGCGGAAATCAGCAGCGCCATCGGTAGCAACGCGCGCGCCAGTGCGTCCAGCACCATCGGATGCTTGTCCAGTGACCACAACCGCCCGCCGGCGTCCCGGATCGGATGTGGCAGGCGCAGGCCGCTGAGCAGGCTGTAGATGCCGACCCCGGCAATGGCCAGCACGGCGATCTCACCCAAGGTATCGAAGCCGCGGAAGTCGACCAGGATCACGTTGACCACGTTCGTACCGCCCCCGCCGGAGACGCTGTTCTCGAGGAAGTAGGAAGCGATGCTGTCGTAGGGGCGCGTCAGCACCGTATAGGCGAGCAGCGCCACCATGGTGCCGCAGCCGGCGGCCAGGACGAAATCACGGAACGCCCGCAGGCTGCTGGATTCAGCCGGCGTACGATCGGGCATGAAGAACAGCGCGAGAATCAGCAGGATGATGGTCACCACTTCCACTGACAGCTGCGTCAACGCGAGGTCCGGCGCCGAGTAGCGGGCAAAGCCCAGGGCGACCATGAGCCCGACCACGCTGAGCACCATCAACGCCACCAACCGCTGACGGTGGAACAGCACGGTGAGCAGCGACGTGAGCGCGAGAATCACCATGCCCAGCACCGTGATCGCGTCGAGCGGCGTCAGGGCCACCGGACCATGCAGCGTTTGCAGCGGCGTCAGCGCATACACCACCAGCACCAGGGTGCTGATGAGCATGAGCGCGACATAGCGCTGCAGCGAACCATTATCCAGCAGGCAGGTTAGATGACGTGCGCCCAGCGTCAGCCCAGCCATCACCTGCTCGAACACTTCCAGCGAATCGACCGTCGGCAGGCCCTCATACCAGCGGAACGCCCACTTGCGCAGGGAATAGATCAGGATGCCGCCGATCAGTGCCGCGAAGCTCATGGCCAGTGGCAGATTGAAGCCGTGCCAGATCGACAGGCTGTACTCGGGTACGTTGCCGTTCAGCGTCCCGGACACCGCGGCGGCGAGCAGCGGACCAACGGTGAATGCGGGCAGCATGCCGACCAGCAGGCAGAGCAGCACCAGGATCTCCACCGGGATCTTCATGTAGCGCGCCGGCTCGTGCGGCGGATACTTCGGCAGGTCGACCGGCTCGCCGTTGAAGAACACGTCATGCACGAAACGCAGCGAATAGGCGACCGAGAACGCACCAGCCAGCGTGGCCGCAGCGGGAATCGTCCAGTAGAAGCTGCCCAGCAGGTGCTGATCGAGGGTCTCGGCGAAGAACATTTCCTTGCTGAGGAAGCCGTTGAGCAGCGGCACACCGGCCATGGCCAGGGACGCGACCATGGCCAGCGCAGCCGTATGCGGCATGTACTTCCACATGCCATTGATACGCCGCATGTCCCGGGTGCCGGTCTCGTGATCGATGATGCCGGCGGCCATGAACAGCGATGCCTTGAAGGTCGCGTGGTTGATGATGTGGAAGATCGCTGCGACGGCGGCCAGACGCGAGTTCAGGCCGAACAACAGGGTGATCAGCCCCAGGTGGCTGATGGTCGAATAGGCCAGCAGTCCCTTGAGATCGTGCTGGAACAGCGCCATGACGGCACCCAGCAACAGCGTGGCCAGGCCCGTCATGCTGACCAGGTAGAACCACCACTCCGATTCGGCCAGGGCCGGATACAGACGGGCAAGGAGGAAGACCCCGGCCTTGACCATGGTCGCCGAATGCAGGAACGCCGATACCGGCGTCGGCGCAGCCATGGCCTGAGGCAACCAGAAATGGAACGGAAACTGAGCGGACTTGGTGAACACGCCCAGCAGTATCAGGATCAGCGTCAGCGGGTACAGCGCATTGGCACGGATCAGATCGCCCGATGCCAGCACGGTCGACAGTTCGAAGCTTCCGACGATGTAGCCGATCAGCAGGATGCCGGCGAGTAGCGCCAGCCCTCCGCCACCAGTCACCGCCAGTGCCATGCGCGCGCCCTGACGAGCATCGGCCCGATGGTTCCAGTAGCCGATCAGGAGGAATGACGACAGGCTCGTCAGCTCCCAGAACATCAGCATCAGCAGCAGGTTTTCGGACAGTACCACGCCGAGCATCGCGCCCATGAAGAGCAGGAAAAACCCATAGAAGCGCCCCATGGGATCTTTCTTCGACAGGTAATAGCGCGCGTAGAGGATTACCAGCAACCCGATGCCGAGAATCAGCAGGGCGAACAGAAAGCCCAGCCCGTCCAGCCGCAGGCTGAGGTTCAGGCCCAGCTGCGGCAACCAGGTGTAATGGATGATCTCGGTTTGGCCGGAAAACACGTCAGCGCGTTTGGTCAGCAACAGAACCAGTGCTGCCAGTGGCGCCAGACCTGCACCGAAGGCACAGGCGGAACGACCGAAACGCTCCAGAAGCAGGGGCAGGAAGATGCCCAGAAATGGCAAAGCGATAATCAGCGCAAGCGCCATGAACGAGACCCCTTAAGCCATCAGTCCGGATGGCATTCTTATCCTTGCAGGCACGGCAACTGCCTGAAACGGCACACAAATGTGTGCCCGATTATCCATACGGATGATGCCGACGTCATGGACTCATGTATTTCGAAAAACAAAAGGCGCCGCCTCCGTCCCGTTTATCGGAACGGAAGACAGCCCCCGGCTTCAGCTGTGGGCGATGTTCGGCGCGCTCAAGGGGCCACGCGGCTGGTGCCACTGACAGTGAGGATGCGCACCCGCTGACCGACGCGGAATACCTGATTCGGCTCAACGGCCTGAACATAGGCGCGCATGTTGCCGTCATCTTCGCGCACCGTAATCTCCACCCCCTGGGTGCGGGTGATTCCCTCCTCAGCCGCAGCGCCGAGCATACCGCCAGCGACCGCACCGATTACCGCGGCGACCGCACTGCCGCGCCCACCGCCGACACCACTGCCGGCCACGCCGCCGACCACGGCGCCTGCGCCTGAACCGATCGGCGTCTTGGTTCCCTCGATCTTCACGGGCCGCAGCGATTCGATTGTGCCGTAGCGTACGGTCTGAACAGCACGCGCCTCGTCCCGGGAATAGGTATCGCCGGTAAGGCTCGAGGCGCAGCCGCCCAGAGTCAGCGCCAAGGCGGTAAAGGACGCGACAACGATGGATTTACGCATTGAAAGTCTCCTGCAGACTGCTGTTTCGTTCCCGGGGAATGGCTTAGGTGGCAGCGACGAAACGGCACTTGGCAACTTCACCGCCCTGACTCAGCATTCGCCATCTTCCAAGCATACCTATGCGAGTCGAACCTGGCGTATCAGGTTCCTTCAACGAGATGAACCATGGATTACTTCATCATAGCCATCACTACTGTGGCTGGCCTGGCTTTTCACGCCTGGCTGATCATTCGCTTCCGCCGCTGGGCCGATCGCGACCTGGCATTGTCGATTGCCGGAAGCGACCCCGACCGGCGCGCCTGGATGCTGCAACGTCTGACCGACGCGAAAAACCAGAAGGTCAAGCGGCGCGACCTGCAAGGTTGGCTCGAGCAACAGGCCCAACGCTACCCCGACGCCTGAGCGCGGCCACACGGCGGGTACCATCCGCCGAGCCCGGCCAGCCTGCCATATCGCACCAAATAAAAGGTGATTTTCCGAGCCCGCCGGTTTGCCGGATGGTTACGGCAAATTACTAACCCACTCACCGTCGTGCCGCTAGCCGCTGGGAGTGAGCGGCTCGAATGCAGCGACCGAATCAGGGGGCCAGGCGCTCGCGCTGCCAGCCATTGGCGACCAGGCGATAGTCGAGTCGGTCGTGCAGGCGGCTCGGCCGCCCCTGCCAGAACTCGATGCGCTCCGGCAGCAGCCGGTAGCCGCCCCAGTGCGGAGGACAATGGGGCGCCTTATCGAGGAAGCGCTGCTCGGTCTCGGCCAGCAGCCGCTCCAGCTCAGCGCGATCGCGAATCACCTGACTCTGCGGTGATGCCCAAGCTCCGAGCCGACTGCCTAGCGGGCGCACCTGGAAATAGGCATCCGATTCCTCTGCCGTCACCTTCTCGACGCGCCCCTCGATACGGACCTGTCGTTCCAGCGTCGGCCAGAAGAACGTCATGGCGGCATAGGGGGACGCGCCCAGCTGCTGCCCCTTGGCGCTGTCGTAGTTGGTGAAGAACGTAAAACCGCGGTGATCCAGCGCCTTGAGCAGCAGGATGCGGCAATGGGGCCGACCGTCGACGTCGACGGTTGCCAGAGACATGGCATTGGGTTCGACGGGCGCCTGCTCGGTCTGAGTTGCCTCGGTGAACCACTGACGGAACAGACCGAAAGGGTCGTCGGGCGCGTTGGCCTCGCTGAGTCCGTCACGGGTGTAATCGCGGCGCATATCGGCCAGGGTCTGGATCATCGCGTGGCTCCTTCATCGAATAGGCAGGCTTTCAGCGTATCAGGGCGCAGGATCGGGCGACGACCATGAACCGAGCCGGCCTGCCGAAAAAGCTTATCCGCGTTTGCCCGTCACGCCTTGATTCAAGGCAACCAGCCACAACGAAAACAGGCCCGCATGCGGGCCTGTTGCAGTCGAACTCGATCCAGCCCCTACTTGGCGACCTCGGCCTGGGCTACCTGGGTCGCAGGCTCTGCCGGCCGCTCGTACTTGGCGATAAGTGCCAGCATCGTGGTCTGCGGCGCCAGCACCATCTCCACCCGACGATTCATCGCCCGGCCTTCCTTGCTGTCATTGGCCGCGCGCGGCATGTCGGAGCCCAGCCCACGAATACGCAGGCGGTCGTGCTTGAAGCCACTGAGGCGGAAGATCGCCGCGACCGCGCTGGCGCGCTCACGGCTGATGGTGCGATTGACGTCGTCCGCACCGGTGCTGTCGGCATGCCCGAGGATGACGACCGCCGTCTTCTCATCCTTCTCGACCAGCTTCGCAACGCGGGTGATCGGGCCAAGGGTCACCGGCAACAGCATGCCGGGACGATCGGGATTGAACGAGGAATCCACTGGTGCCGTGACCACCAGCACGTTATCGCGGCGCTCGACCTCGAAACGGCTGTCCACCAGCGCATCGCGCAGCTTCGGTTCATATTCGTCAAGCCAGGCGTAATCCACCTTCGGCGCAACCGGAGCCGCTGCCTCACTGGGTTTCTTCTCGCCCTTCGAGCTACAGCCGGCGATGACGATCATGCAGAGAATCAGGGAGGCGCTCTTCAGCAGGTTCATGAGCAAAATTTCCGTGCACCAGATGCGTTTCTTGGACGGGCATCGAAGATGAGATGCCACTATTGAGTTTGATTCGAAATTGTGGACGCAAGTCCTTCTTTTGAAAAGTCCGGCCGCCTTGAAGTGACGAGTGGTTCAATGCAGGCAGGCGGCTACGCAGCGAGCCAGCGATTGCGCTCTCGGGTCCATCAGCACATAGGGCCCGAGAGTATTGGTGACGAAGCCGAACCCCAGTTCACGCTCCGGATCGGCGAAGCCAATGCAGCCACCCGCACCTGGATGGCCGAACGCGCGCGGCCCCATGGCGAACGTCGCATTGGCAACGTCAGGCTGATCGAGCCAGCAACCCAGGCCGAAGCGCGTCGAGGCCAACAGGGTACGGTCCTCGCCAGCGCTGTGCTCATGGGTCATCTCACGCAGGACCGCCTCATCGAGCAGCCTGCCCTGAAGCAAACCGGTATACAAGCCGGCCAGCGAGCGCGCGTTGCCGTGGCCGTTGGCCGCCGGCTGCGCCATGCGTCGCCATTCCGGCTTGTTGCCGCTGCTCATGATGGATGGCGGATTGTTGAAAGCGCGGGCGCTGATGGATGCAGGATCACTCATCAGCGCCTTCAACAGACGCTGGGCGCAAGCGTCGCCGAAGTCGTTCTTGGTCCTGGTCAGGTAAGCGACGCGATCGGCCTGGCTGTCGTCCAGGCCAACATGGAAGTCCAGCCCCAGGGGCGCCGCGGTGCGACGAACGATCGACTCGCCCGCTCCGCAGCCATCGACACGACGCAGCAGCTCCCCGACCAGCCAGCCGTAGGTCATGGCGGCGTAACCCTGGTCGGTACCCGGTGCCCACCAGGGCTCCTCGGCGGCCAGCGCGTCGGTCATGCACGTCCAGTCGTAGAGTGCCTCGGGCGCCAGCGGCCGGCGAATGGCCGGCAGCCCGGCGCGATGACAAAGCAGCTGGCGCAAGGTTATCGATTCCTTGCCATTGGCCGCGAATTC
The DNA here is from genome assembly GCF_000219605.1 of Stutzerimonas stutzeri. NCBI lineage: Bacteria > Pseudomonadati > Pseudomonadota > Gammaproteobacteria > Pseudomonadales > Pseudomonadaceae > Stutzerimonas > Stutzerimonas stutzeri. The sequence continues at coordinate 1,488,840 of NC_015740.1, read as the reverse complement.
CGGCCAGACCCGCGCGACCGGGGCATCCAGTTCCAGCTTGCCCTCCTCGACCAGCTGCAGCGCGGCCACCGCGGTAAAGGTCTTGGTGCAGGAAAACAGGTTGACCAGCGTGTCGCTGTGCCAGGCCTGCTCGCCCTGGTTGTCGGCGACGCCAGCCCACAGATCGACCACCGTTTCGCCGCCGATCTGCACACAGAGTGCGGCGCCGCGTTGCTGGGTGCCGTCGAACAATGCGGCAAACGCATCGCGAACCGCTTCGAAGCGAAGATCGAAATAACCCTGAACCTGCACGTCGCTACCCCTCATGTTTGATTGCGGGTGATTCTTGCAAGCGCGGCCCGGCAAGGGAACCGGCAGCCAATGCCGTGATGGACAGCTATCGCAGCCCGTGATCCTGCCCGATCAGCCGATGTGCCGCCTGAATGGCGGCAGGGCATTGAGAATCGCCTTGCCGTAGCGCTGCGTCACCACTCGCCGGTCGAGCAAGGTGATGGTCCCGCGGTCCTGTTCGGTCCGCAACAGACGCCCGCACGCCTGGACCAGCCGCAGCGAAGCGTCCGGCACAGCGATCTCCATGAACGGATTGCCGCCGCGGGCCTCGATCCACTCCGCCAATGCCGCCTCGACCGGATCGTCCGGCACGGCAAACGGAATCTTGGCGATGACCACGTGTTCGCAATAGGCCCCAGGCAGGTCGACGCCTTCGGCGAAGCTGGCCAGGCCGAACAGCACACTGGGTTCGCCCTCGTCCACGCGCGCCTTGTGCTTGTTCAGCGTTTCGTGCTTGGACAGATTGCCCTGAATCAGCACGCGTCGGCGCCAGTCCCGCTCCAGCCCATCGAAGACGTCCTGCATCTGCCGGCGCGACGAAAACAGCACCAGCGTTCCACGGGCGCCTTCCACCAGCTTCGGCAGCTCGCGGACGATGGCGGCGGTGTGCGCCGGCGCATCACGAGGGTCAGCCTGCAGATCCGGAACCCTGAGCTCGCCGGCATCGGCATGATGGAAGGGGCTCGGCACCACGGCAGTGACCGCCGCCTTGGGCAGGCCGGCTCGCATCCGGTAGCGATCGAAGCTGTTCAACGCGGTGAGCGTGGCTGAGGTTACCAGGGCGCCGAAGGCGACATTCCAGAGGTTGCGCCGCAACGTTTCAGCAGCCAGGATCGGACTGGCATTGACCTCGATATCGAACAGCGCGCCGCCTTCGGCCAGCGTCAACCAGCGTGCCATCGGCGGGCTGTCTTCCGGATCCTCGACGGTGAAGGCCGTCCACAGGTCCCAGTTGCCCTGCGAGCGCGTCAGCAGGCTGCCGAACAGGGGATACCACTCCTCCGCCTGGTGGCTGGCGATGCCGCTGCCGGTCTCGCCGTCCATTGCCTCCTTGAGCAGTTCGGCGATGCGGGTGAAGAGATCGGTCAGCTTGGCGAAACCTTTCTTCAATTCAGTGCCAAGCTCGACCAGATGCCCTGGCACGACGCCACCGACGAAACGATGTCGCGGCCGCTCACGCCCCTCCATGTCCTCCCCGGCCTTGAAATCCGCGACCTGCTCGCAGGCGCTGAACATGAACTGTTGCTGGGTACGCAGCTCTCGGGCGATCTCCGGAATGCCTTCGACCGGGCGCCCCAGCTCACCCGGTAGCGAATGCTGGGCCAGCAGTTTGGTCAGGTTCTTTTCCACCTGCGCCAACCAGTCCGCCGTCGAGCGCAGCCGAGTGAAATGTGCGAAGTGGCCAATGGCCTTGTCGGGCAGATGATGCCCCTCATCGAACACATAGATGGTGTCACGCGGGTCGGGTAGTACGGCCCCGCCCCCGAGCGCGAGGTCGGCCAGCACCATGTCATGGTTGGTGACGATGACATCCACCTTGGTCATGCCTTCCCGCGCCTTGTAGAAGGCACATTGCTGGAAGTTGGGGCAATGTCGTCCGGTGCACTGGCTGTGATCAGTGGTCAGCTGTCCCCAGTCCGCATCGCCCAGCTCTTCCGGCCAGCTGTCCCGATCGCCATCCCACCGATTGCCGGCCAGTTTTTCGATCATGCTGGTGAACAGCTTCTGGCTGCGCTCGTCGACCTCGATGCGAAAGCCTTCCTCCTCGAACAACTGCGCGGTGGCGCTCTGTGCCTGACCTTCCTGCAGCAGCATGTCCAGCTTGGACAAGCACAGGTAACGCCCCCGACCCTTGGCCAGGGCGAAGCTGAAGCTGAGCCCGCTGTTGCGCATCAGATCAGGCAGATCCTTGTGCACGATCTGCTCCTGCAGCGCGACGGTCGCGGTGGCAATCACCAGCCGCTTGCCGGCAGCCTTGGCCGTGGGGATCGCGGCCAGGCTGTAGGCGACGGTCTTGCCGGTGCCGGTACCCGCCTCGACGGCAACGACAGCCGGCTCGCTGCTACGACGACCTTCATCGTCGACCTTGACCGTGCCCAGCACCTTGGCGACTTCGGCGATCATCAGGCGCTGGCCATAGCGGGCCTTAAGCCCCTTGGCTTCGAGGAAACGGGTATAGGCGCCCTGGATCTGGGACTTGAGTTCGGTGCTGAGCATGGGCGCGGAGCTGTATATATTTTCAGTACTTCGATCGGGCGGCTATGATAGCGCGCGTTCGCCCAACCGCCACCGGAGATTTTCCCATGACACCTTTTGCCTTGCTTTACGCACTGCACGTACTCGCCGCAACGGTGTGGGTCGGCGGCATGTTCTTCGCCTGGATGGTCCTGCGACCAGCGGCCGTGGCGATGCTGCAGGCGCCGGAGCGGCTGCGGCTGTGGACCGATGTACTCCGCCGCTTCTTCGTCTGGGTATGGGTAGCGGTGCTGGTGCTGCCGATCAGCGGAATCGGTATGTGGCACATGCGATTCGGCGCGCTGGAAAGCGCGCCTCGCTATGTGCACATCATGGCGGGGCTGTATCTGGTGATGCTGGCGCTGTTCCTGCGTATCCAGCTGCTGCAGCTACCCTCGCTCAAAAGAGCCGTCGAGGCCGAGCAATGGCCAGCAGGCGGCGCAGTGCTGGGGCAGATTCGCCGGCTGGTGGGAATCAACCTGATTCTGGGCCTGCTGGTGGTCGCACTGGCCAGCGCCCGCCCCCTGTTCTGACTCGCCCCCAAAAAAAGCCGGGCGCAAGGCCCGGCTGGATCAGTACTCAGCTGATTGATCAGGGACGCGCTTCGACCTCGGCTTCCACGCGACGGTTGATCGCGCGACCTTCCTCGGTGGAGTTGTCGGCGACCGGGCGAGACTCGCCATAACCGACGGCGTTCACGCGATTGCCCTCGACACCCAGTTCATCCACCAGCACTCTGCGAACGGCGTTGGCACGACGCTCGGAAAGGCGCTGGTTGTAGGCGTCGGTGCCGACCGAGTCGGTGTGGCCTTCCAGTACGGTGGTGGTCTGGCGATATTCTTTCATGAAATCGGCCAGGTTCTGGATGTCGCTGTAGCTGTCCTGCTTGACCACGTCGCGGTCGAAGTCGAACTTGACGTCCAGTTCGACGCGCACCGGCGCGGCAGCCGGTTCCGGCTCAGGCTGGGTCTGGGGCATCGGCTCGACCGTTTCCACGACCGCGACGGTTTCCTCTTCCATGCCGTTGGCCCAACAATAGGCCGCCGCGACGCCACCACCGATCAGCGCACCCCAACCGGCGTAGGTGCTGCTTTCGATGGCCCCCAGCGCGGCACCAGTCACGCCACCTACAGCCGCACAGGTCGGCCAGTCCTGCTTCTGCACGCCTGCACAACCGGCCAGGAACGTGGTCATGACAATAACGGGTACTGCTGTCCGTAATGTACTCATTGATCAAAACCTCCAGTATGGACATTCAGCCAGAAACGCCACGCATGGGAATCCGGGCGGCTCCGGTTACTTTTCAGACTAGGCCGACAAACGGCACCGCGCTAGTCTTCACCTTTGAAACGAGGATTCTCTGTTGAGCGAAAACCCTGTACCGCTGCATACGCCGCAGCAAGCGCTTGCGGCAATGCTCGACCATTACGCCCCAACACGCGTGCTGCTCGTGGGGCGCAGCGATCAACCTGCTCTGGCTGCCTACGCCGAATGCCACCCGGAGTGTCAGCTCGATCGCGCCGATCCCGCACCGCTGCCTGACGATCTGGCGAACCAGCGCTACGACCTGGCCATATTCGTCGACTGCCTCGAGCATCTGCCCAAGCGCAACGGCCTGGAGCTGCTCGGCAGCATCCGCAATCTGAATACCAGCCGGATGGCGGTACTCGTCGATCTCGATGCATGCGAATGGCGGACTACGGACTTCTATGCACTGGCACTGCAGGTCAGCGAACGCTTCCAGCGCGACGGACAGACCTTGACGCTCTTCACTTACGACCTGCTGCAATACAAGCAGGTTCCGGACTGGCTCAATGCCAGGTTCTGGGCCAATCCTGAAATGTTCGGCAAGTACTGGTGGTGACATGAGCGAACCGCGTCCAACCGACCTGAACTGCCCCTGCGGCAGCGGCGATGCCCTCGGCGAATGCTGCGGGCGCTATCACGCAGGCATGGCCGCGCCGAGCGCCGAGCTATTGATGCGCTCGCGCTACAGCGCTTATGTACTGGGGCTGGTGGACTATCTGCGGGCCACTACGCTTCCCGCGCAGCAGGATGAACTGGATGTAGAGGGGATGCGCCGCTGGAGCCTGGAGAGCACCTGGCTAGGGCTGGAGGTAAACGAAAGCAGCGTGCTGGGCGGCAAGCCCGAGCATGCGCTGGTGACCTTCACCGCCCGCTGGCACGACCAGAGCGGCGAACATGCCCACCAGGAGCGATCGGCATTCGTCCAGCGGGACGGGCGCTGGTATTTCATCGATCCGACGGTACCGCTCAAGGCCGGCCGCAACGACCCCTGCCCCTGCGGGAGCGGTCTGAAGTTCAAGAAGTGCTGTGCGGCTTACCTCTGAGCGGCGCGGAGCATGAGCGGACGTGCCGCTGCGTGACAGCGGCGACATGAGCCCAGTCGTTTACTTCTCGACGAAGGCCCGCTCGATCAGGTAGTGCCCCGGATCGCCCATGCGCGGCGAGACTTTCAGACCGAAGCTGTCCAGCACCTGGCTGGTTTCATCCAGCATGCTCGGACTGCCGCAGATCATGGCGCGGTCATCTTCTGGGTTGATCGGCGGCAGGCCGATATCACTGAACAGTTTGCCGCTGCGCATCAGATCGGTCAGACGGCCCTGATTCTCGAACGGTTCGCGGGTCACGGTCGGGTAGTAGACCAGCTTGTCCTTGACCGCTTCGCCGAAGAATTCGTTTTGCGGCAGGTGTTCGGTGATGAACTCGCGGTAGGCGACTTCATTGACGTAGCGAACACCGTGCACCAATACGACCTTCTCGAATCGCTCATAGGTTTCCGGATCCTGGATCACGCTCATGAACGGCGCCAGGCCCGTACCGGTGCTGAGCAGATAGAGGTGCTTGCCGGGCAGCAGATCGTCCAGGACCAGCGTGCCGGTCGGCTTGCGGCTGATCATGATCGAATCGCCTTCCTGCAGATGCTGCAGTCGGGAGGTCAACGGGCCGTCCTGCACCTTGATGCTGAAGAATTCCAGGTACTCTTCGTAATTCGGGCTGGCGATACTGTAGGCGCGCATCAGTGGACGCCCCTCGACCTCCAGGCCGATCATCACGAACTGACCGTTCTCGAAGCGCAAGCCTGCATTGCGAGTGGTCTTGAAGCTGAACAGCGTATCGTTCCAATGGTGCACACTGAGAACGCGCTCTACGTTCAGGTTGCTCATGCTGCGAATTCCTCATGGTGTCGCGACGGACGTCGATAATGACGGCAGTTTAGCGAGCGGATCCATATTCGTTAACTGGATAATAAAGATATAGGTTATCGGTTATATAGATATGCATTTCACGTTGCGCCAGATCGAAGTTTTCGCCGCCATTGCCCGCCAGGAAAGCGTTTCCAAGGCTGCTCAAAGCCTGTCGCTGTCCCAGTCGGCAACCAGCACATCACTGGCCGAGCTGGAGCGGCAATCCGGCTGCCAACTGTTCGACCGGGCCGGCAAGCGGCTCTGCCTGAACGCGCTGGGCCAGCAGCTGCTGCCGCAGGCGGTCGCCCTGCTGGATCAGGCGCGGGCCATCGAGGATCTGCTGAACGGCAAGAGCGGGTTCGGCTCGCTCGCGGTGGGCGCCACGCTGACCATCGGCAACTATCTCGCCACGCTGTTGATCGGCAACTTCATGCAGCGTCACCCTGAATGCCGGGTCAAACTGCACGTCCATAACACCGCGCATATCGTGCATCAGATCGCTCAGCACGAACTTGATCTTGGTCTGATCGAGGGTGACTGCCAGCATCCCGATCTGGAAGTGCAGCCCTGGATCGAGGACGAGCTGGTGGTGTTCTGCGCGCCGCAACATCCGCTGGCCGGACGCGATGCGGTGGATCTCGCGGAACTGTCGGGCGAGGCCTGGATTCTGCGCGAGCAGGGTTCGGGAACGCGTATGACCTTCGAGCAGGCCGTGCGGCACCGCCCAGGGAAGCTGAACGTGCGCCTGGAACTGGAGCACACCGAGGCGATCAAGCGCGCCGTCGAATCGGGCCTTGGCATCGGCTGCATCTCGCGACTGGCGCTACGCGATGCGTTCCGCCGCGGCAGCCTGGTGCCGGTGTCGACACCGGAGCTGGATCTGCGACGCCAGTTCTATTTCATCTGGCATACGCACAAGTACCAGACCGCGGCGATGCAGGAGTTCGTCGAACAGTGCCGGGCGCTGACCTCTGGCGTGCGCCGCAGCGATGAAATCCAGCTGCCGCCGATCGCCTGAAGCGCCGGCGGCAGCGGTTCAACTGGTGGGAATGGAACCCATCTGCTGCAGCAGCAAGGCCGCCTGGGTTCTGGTGCGCACGCCGAGCTTTCGGAAGATGGCGGTCACATGGGCCTTGATGGTCGCTTCGGAAACGCTGAGTTCATAGGCGATCTGCTTGTTCAGCAGGCCATCGCAGACCATCGTCAGGACGCGGAATTGCTGCGGCGTGAGGCTGGCCAGTCCGGCGCTGGCCGCCTTGGCTTCCTCACTGACATTCGCTTCGTCCTGAATGTTGCTCGGCCACCAGACGTCCCCTTCCAGCACGGCCCGTACGGCCTCCTGGATCGTCTCGAGCGAACTGGACTTGGGGATGAAACCGCTGGCACCGAACTCGCGCGAACGCGCAACGACCGCCGCGTCTTCCTGAGCCGAGATCATGACCACCGGCAGATGCGGATACTGCCCCCTCAGCAGCACCAGGCCGGAAAAGCCATAGGCCCCCGGCATGTTCAGGTCCAGCAGGACCAGATCCCAGTCGGCACCCTGGTTCAGAAAGCCTTCCAGTTCGGCGATGCTGGCCGCCTCCACCAGACGTACGTTCTCACCAAGCCCCATGGTGAGCGCCTGCTGAAGCGCACTGCGGAAAAGCGGGTGATCATCGGCAATGATAATTTCGTAAGCAGCCATTGGCAGACCTGTAATTTTTATTGGCGCTTTTCATCGGCTTGAGCAGCCGATGCCGACAAGATGACGGCAGAAGACCCCGTAAAACCGCTCCGGGGGTGGTCCGATGTAGATTTTCAACTGACAGACCGAATATCGGCCGCCCGCTGCAACAAATCAAGCGGCGCAAGCATGCCCACCGATGAATAAGTGGTCAAGCGCGGCGCTTTGTAGCAAAGTCTGCGACTTTTCCCTGACGAGCCGAAACATGCGTAGCCAAGCCCTCCGCGCCGACTTCCTGATGCTGATCACCGCCATGATCTGGGGGACCGCCTTCGTGGCCCAGCGCATCGGCATGGACAATATCGGCCCGTTTCTTTTCACCGGTCTGCGCTTCGCCCTGGGTGCCCTGGCGCTGCTTCCTCTGGTGATCTACCAGGGGCGCACTGCGGCCCGGCACGAGCCCTTCCTGCAGCGCGGCCTGATCCTGGGCGGCCTGAGCATGGGCCTCGCACTCACCCTGGGGATCAATCTGCAGCAGGTCGGCCTGCTGTTCACGAGCGTGACCAACTCAGGCTTCATTACCGGCCTTTATGTGATCGTGGTGCCGTTGCTGGGGCTCGCCATCGGGCACAAGACCGGTCTGGGTACCTGGCTCGGTGCGTTCCTCGCGGTGGCCGGCATGGCATTGCTGAGCATCGGCGAGGACTTCACCGTCGCCTCGGGCGACTGGATTCAGCTGGCCGGCGCCTTCGTCTGGGGTGTGCACGTGCTGCTGGTGAGCTTCTTCGTCAGCCGTCATGACGCCATCCGGCTGGCCTTCCTGCAATTCGCGACCTGCGCGGTGGTGAGCCTGTTGCTGGCGCTGATCTTCGAAGACATCAATCCGGCCAGCATCTGGCTCGCCGGCCCGGCCCTCATCTATGGCGGACTGTTCGCGGTAGCGGTCGGCTACACCCTGCAGGTCGTCGCACAGAAGCATGCGATCGCCTCCCACGCGGCCATCATTCTGTCGCTGGAAGCGGTCTTTGCGGCAATCGCCGGCGCCCTGTTCCTCGAGGAGAGTCTGACCCTGCGTGGCTACATGGGCTGTGTACTGATGTTCATCGGAATGCTTGCCGCACAGCTGTGGCCGCGCAAACCGGAACCGCTGGCTACCGCAGCCCCGGCCAAGGCCTGAGGCCTCACGCCGACCCGTCAGGTACCTGCAGTGCCCGGTGCGCAGCGTTGTGCAGATCCGGCTGGCGATGGTGCTTGGCGCCCAGATAGTGTTCGGTGAACACGTCGAGCCAGGCGTCCAGCGTGTTGGCTGCAGCCGAATCCCCGGCCAGCTCCAGACAGAGCGCAGCGACCTCGGCGGTGCACAGATGATCGCTGCGGGTCGAGCGCCGCAGCCGATAACGTGACAAGGCTTCGGGCTGCAGGCTCAGCACCGGCAAACCGTCCAGATAGGGGCTTTTGCGAAACATCTTGCGCGCCTCGGTCCATGTTGCATCCAGCAGGATGAACAGGGGCCGCTTGTCTGGCTGTCGCTCGACTCGCTCGACCACCCGCTGCGGGGCCGCATATTCACCGGGGAAGATCACCAGCGGCTGCCATTGCGGATCGGCCAGCAGATCCAGCAAGCGCGGATCGACCCCGGTGCGCTGCCAGGTGAAGGCGAAGGTATCCGGCACCACATCGGCGATCAGCCAGCCCGTATTGCTCGGCTTCAACGGTTCGATGTCGTGCATCAACAGGCACACGCCGCACTCGCTGTCGACCCTGGGCAGCCAAGGGCACAGGCAATGGCTGAACGGTACTCGGCAACGCAGACAGCGCGGTGCTCGCGAGCCGCGCGCGACGAAGGGCTTCAGGCTTTTCGCCAGGCGCTCGTCGCGCAAACGGGCTACGGCATGGGGCATGGATCGACTCGGGATTGACGGCGGAGCGCGGCAGTCTACCAGCGCGGACAGGGCGGCGGCAGGGCGGACGAATGAACCGTGCCACGGCCCGCCGGTCGAACTAGCGCAGTCATAAGGAGACCGCCATGTATCGTCTGACCACCCTGCTCGCCCTGAGCCTCGCCCTGCCCGTTGCCCATGCCGCCTCGCTGCAAGAACAGCAGCTGAGCCAGTTGCTCGATCAGGTAGCCCGCGAAAGCAACGTCGGCACGCCTCGAGCGATCAACGAAGACATCCTCGACCAGGGTTACACCGTAGAGAACAACCATCTGGTCAACCATCTCAGTGTGCAGCCACGCCATGCAGCGCAGATGCGCGACAACCCCGCCGACGTGCGCAGCCAGCTCGCGGTCAGCGTCTGCGGCAACGAGGGGCTGCGCAAGCTGATGAGCCAGGGCGCGGTGCTGCGCTACGACTTCAGCGAATACCAGAGCAACAAGCCCATCGCCAGCGAGCGCTACACCGCCGCAGACTGCAAGTAAGGCTGCAAGAAATGGGCGGGAGCGGCGGACACGCCGCATCCCGCCGGGCCGAACTCAGCCTTTGTCGTGCCGCAGGATCTGCGGATCACCCTTGCCCGCCACCGCGGCAGCTTCGTCCCGAGTGAGCAATGCGGTACGCGGCACGTTGCGCAACCGCGCACAGGCTGCCAGCACATTGGCCCAGCTGGCGCGGTTGGCGAACTGCATGCCGAACTCGTCCAACGTGCCGCCACGGTTGCGATAGCCGAGTGCCGAGCACTTGCGAGCGTCCGGCAGGATCGGCCACAGGTGGCCGCGCGCGACTTCCGGGCGCATGTGGGTCAGCAAGACACGCATCTCCATCGAGTCCGGGAACAGTCGCTCCGCCACCCCCTCGCTTGCCCGTGCCTCGACTTCCCAATGATCGCGCGGCCCGCGGAAGCGACCCGGCTCCTGCAGATAAACCAACCGGTAGGCGCAGTCGGCCTCCTTAAGCCGCTTGGCGGCGCGGAGCATCTCGCCCAACTGGTAGCTGCCGTTGGCGATCAGCAGCAATGCCTCACTGCCCGGCACCTCCTCGACCACAATGGCGCCATCGCGGGCCAGCTGCTCGGCCTGTTGCCGATTGAAGTAGCACGGCCGGTCGCGCTTGGGCATGACCATGCAGGTCAGTTCGCCACGCGCCTGATAGATCGAAGGCAGCAGCGCCAGAGCACTGTTGTGGTCCGCCGGGAAAAGCACGCGGACCATGTCGTTCATTTCGCCGAGCAGCGCCTCGCAGAAGGTGGTGTCCTGATGCGACTGCTGATTCTTGCCGTTCTCCCAGGTATGCGACGTCGCGATCAGCGGCCACCCCAGCCAGCCTGCTGGCCTGCCGATCTCCTTCTGCTGACGGGAGAAGATGATGCTCTGGCGCACCACGCCGAGCATCTTCACGCAGAACGCCTCATAGCTGGCCACGAGGTTCAACCCGCCCTGGTTGGCCAGGCAGGCGGAGACCACGGCCTCTTCGTTGAGCGCGGTGATGACGGCGCCGTCGATCGCCTCCAGTTCGCTCTCCGGCTCGATCACACGGTGCTTGAGCGCCTTGAGCACGCCACCCAGCCGGTTGCTCGCCAGCTCGTCAGGGTTGCCCACCCGTGGTCGCAGCGAAGGGTTGGCCTCGGTCAGCTCGACGAAGAAGCGATCCACCGCGGCCATCGGCGAGCAGGCATCGTCACGATACTTGAGCTGCGGGATGACCGGCGCCGGCGGGCGTCGCAGAGCCAGCGGATTGTCGCGTTCGAGCAGGCGTCCCTGACGGCTGCGCACGAACAGCTCGAGGGCCGCCTGAAGATCGCCCTGCGGCACGAAAAGCCGCGCCGTATGCTCGTTGAACAGGTTTCGGGACACCTCGTCTAGGCGCGGGTTGCCCGGCAGCGGCAGGTTGTGTGCGGCATTGCTGCCCGCGCCATAGAAGCCGAAGCCCTTGACCGTCTCGGCAATGCCGTAGGGAATCGGCAATGGATAGTTGAGGATGCCGCGTGCCTTTTCCTCCACGCGGCGCTCCAGGCGCAGCTCCATTTCCCAAAGGGTCGCGACGAATGCGGCCGGGTCGCGCCCATCGAACGGCATCGGATCGAAGCCGCATTGGCTCAGGTGCTGGCGGAAATCCTCCAGGCCCTGCTCGGTCCCCAACGCCGTTCGCTGCTCGATTCGCCGGCCGTTGGCGATCATCACTGGCAGCGCCACACCGCAATCCTCGGCCCGCCACCAGCGCGGAATCCAGTCGCTGCCGCGCTGTTCTTCGGCCGCACCATCGGACAGGAACGCCACCAGCGTCTCGCCGGGCAGCGGCATGTGGGCATATTGAAGCTCGGCGAAGCCCAGATAACCGCCTTCGGCAATCCCACCGGCGGTATGCGGATTGACATGACTGCCCAGCGGCGCCAGTGGGCTGCCATCGGCGGCCTGGCGATAACCGTAGAAGTCCTGCAGCAGGCGGTTGATGCCCGCTTCGCCGCCAGCATAAGCCTGCGCCTGCTCGGGGTGCAGATTGCCGGTCAGCAGGTTGAGTGCGTCGACCGCAGCCACGCAATGGCCCTGCCCCATCAGCCAGGCTCGGGTACGGCCGGTCAACGCATTGAGCGCCAGATAGCCGGCATAGGCAGGCACCATGTTCAGCGCGCCGCCGGTATGGCCTTCGGGATTGGTCTTGAAGTCGTCGGCCGCCAGCGGCGTGCCGTCCAGGTGCACCTGCTGCGCATAGGTCATGTGCACCACCAGCCAGAGGCCGGCGCTGGCAACGCGATCGACCGCCTGCAGCAGTCGATAGACGCTCGCCAGATCCGGCTGATGTCCTGCCTGTACCAGCTGATGGGCCAGACGGAACACCGCCGCCTGGGTCTCCAGCGCGTGCTCGAACGGCCCGAAGCCGCCACGCCAGGTGGCGAACTCCGGTTCGGCTTGCGCGTGTTGATCCAGCTCGACGAGGCTGGGCAGTAGCTGACTCATGGGTTCACTCCGTTGGTAAGCGGGATGTGCTGTAGTCTAGGCAGGGCTCGTTTGGTTATCTCTGATATGTATCAAGTGGTCGTGGCAACCGAGCGGGCACAGTGGACATCATCGTACGAACAGGAAGGCAACATGGCTTTGCTCAGTTTTCTCGGTGCCATTCAACAGGTAACCGGCTCCTGCTACCTCATTGAGACACACGACGGCGCAAGGGTTCTGCTCGAATGCGGCATGCATCAGGGCCGCCGGGAGGAGGAAAGCGACAACCGCGCCGCCTTCGCCTTCGATCCGAAGAGCCTGGACGCCGTGGTCCTGTCCCATGCCCATATCGACCACAGCGGGCTGCTGCCACGGCTGGTCGCCCTCGGCTACCGCGGCCCGGTGCACTGCACCGAGGCGACAGCCGAGCTGCTGGAGCTGATGCTGCTGGACTCGGCGCAGATCCAGGAGAAGGACGCCGAGTGGGAAAACAAGTGGCGCGCACGCATCGGCAAGCCCATGGTTCAGCCGCTGTACACCCGCGTCGATGCAGAGCGAACCCTAGGGCAGCGCGCCCCTCCCCCCTACGGCGAAACCTTCGAGGTTGCCCGGGGCGTCGCGGTGACCTTCCACAACGCCGGACATATCCTCGGCTCGTCCATCGTCCAGATGGATGTACACGACCATGGCAGGACGCGGCGACTGGTCTTCTCGGGTGATCTGGGCAATGTCTGCTCACCGCTGATGCCCGCCCCGACGGTGCTCAAGGAGGCCGACGTGGTGCTGATGGAGTCGACCTACGGCGACCGCGACCATCGCAGCCATGAGGACACCATCGAAGAGCTGGCCGGTATCCTGCAGCAGGCCCACCGCGACGGCGGCAACGTGCTGATGCCTTCCTTCGCCGTTGGACGCACGCAGGACCTGATCTACTACCTGGGCCGCTTCTACCGTGAAGGGCGACTGCCGCAGCAGGCAGTGTTTCTCGACAGCCCCATGGCCATCGGCGCCAATGCCATCTACGCACATTACAAGGACCAATTGGACCTCAACGGCATCGATCCGGCCTTGAGCGGCGCCAGTGGCAAGCTCTACGCCGAGCGCTGGCTGCCGATTCTCAAGTCCACGCCGACACCCGAAGAGTCCATGGCGATCAACCGCTTCAAGAGCGGCGTGATCATTATCGCGGGCAGCGGCATGTGCACCGGCGGGCGCATCCTGCATCACTTCAAACACAACCTCTGGCGCGAGGAATGCCACCTGGTCATCCCGGGTTTCCAGGCCAGAGGCACTCTGGGCCGCGCGATCGTCGATGGTGCCGGCAGCGTCAAGCTGCTGCACCAGCGCATCGCGGTGAACGCCAAGGTGCATACCCTCGGCGGTTTCTCGGCCCATGCAGGCCAATCGCAGCTGATCGACTGGGTGAGCAACTTCGAGAATCGGCCGGAGCTCTACCTCGTCCACGGCGAAACCGAAAAAATGCAGGTCCTGCAACAAGCCATTCGGGATCGTCTTGGCTGGGAAGCCCGCATTCCGGAACTCGGCGATCGCATCGCGCTCTGAGCGGGACGACTGGCCCGAGCCTCCGCGCCCGGGCCACCAGCGGCCGCCAATGCTTGAGCCCACCGGCCGCAGCCTATAGCCTGAACGCGACGCCCATACATGGAGATGTTGTATGTCCTTTGATCCGGATGACTATCTGTCGCGACACTTCCAAACCAGCGGCGCCGAACTGGAAAGCAAGATCGATGAGCTGGCGGCCATGGTCGTTCCGGCCAACAGTCCCAACCTGCCGCTGTACCGGGAAATGCTGGTGACCGTCACACGCATGGCGCAGGCCGATCGCAGCCGCTGGGACGCCAAGATCCTGCTGCAGACCATGCGCGAGATGGAGCATGCATTCAGCCGCCTCGACCAGTTCAAGCGCCGGCGCAAGGTCACGGTATTCGGTTCCGCGCGCACACCGGTCGAACATCCGTTGTACGCCCTGGCGCGTCAGCTGGGCTCCACGCTTGCGCACTACAACTTCATGGTCATCACCGGTGCCGGTGGCGGCATCATGGCGGCCGCCCACGAAGGGGCCGGTCGCGACAACAGCCTGGGCCTGAACATCACCCTGCCGTTCGAGCAGCACCCCAACCCGACGGTTGGCGGTACCGAAAACCTGCTCTCGTTCCACTTCTTCTTCGTCCGCAAGCTGTTCTTCATCAAGGAGGCGGATGCCCTGGTGCTCTGCCCTGGCGGGTTCGGCACCTTGGACGAGGCACTCGAAGTGCTGACACTGATCCAGACCGGCAAGAGCCCACTGGTGCCCGTCGTGCTGCTCGACGAACCCGGTGGCACTTACTGGAAGGATGCACTGCGCTTCATGCGCGGCCAGCTGGAAGAGAATCGCTACATCCTGCCCAGCGACATGCGTCTGATGCGCCTGGTGGATGATGCCAACGAGGCGGCGAAGGAGATCGCCAACTTCTACCGCAACTTCCACTCCAGCCGCTGGTTGAAGGATCGCTTCGTTCTACGCCTGAACCACAAGCTCAACGAACAGGCCATGGAATACCTGAACGAGGAATTCGTCGACCTGTGCCTGACAGGCTCGTTCGAACAGCAGAACTGCTGTGAGTCCGAACTGGACGAACCGGAACTGCAGCGACTGCCGCGTTTGAGCTTCGTATTCAACGGCCGCAACCATGGTCGATTGCGCGAGCTCACCGATTACGTCAACGAACCGGCCAACTGGGTGCGGCCGCTGGACAACGAGGACTGAGGGCGCGCCAGCGCCACGGCTCAGCTCTGTCGAACTGCGAAACCGCATCAGGCACGCCTGCGCTCGAACCCAGCGATCAATCAGCCGAACCATTGCCTCGCAACAGGCGGCTGATCAACTCCAGCGGATAGCCGCGATAGCTGAGAAAGCGCCCCTGCTTGGCGCGCTCCCGCGCATCCGCCGGCAGGCTTCCGGCGAACTTGCGTTGCCACAGCTCTCGCAGCTGCTCGCTCCAGTCGAAGCCACTGTCGCGCAACGCCTGCTCGATATCCGCGCGCGGCAATCCGCGCTGCGCAAGCTCTTCACGGATGCGCAACGGCCCATAGCCGGCGTTGGCTCGGCTTCTGACGAAACTTTCGAGGTAACGGGATTCCGACAGCAGGCCCTGTTCGCAGAGGCGATCCAGAGCCTGTTCGATCAGATCAGGCGGGGCGCCACGCTGGCGCAACTTGCGGGCCAGCTCGACACGACCATGTTCGCGGCGAGCCAGCAGGTCCATGGCTGCCCGCCGCACCGCGACGGGGTTATCGAGCACGGCGGCCATGGGGATCAGAGATCGGCGTCGACCAGATCTTCGCTGACCACGTTCGCCTTGCTGCTACCGCCGGAAACCACCAGCAGCTTGTCGCGGATCTGCTGTTCGATTTCGCGACCGATTTCCGGATTGTCTTCCAGATACTTGGCGGCATTGGCCTTGCCCTGACCGATCTTGTTGCCCTTGTAGGCATACCAGGCGCCAGATTTCTCGACCAGGCCCTGCTGCACGCCGAGATCGATGACCTCGCCATTGCGGTAGATGCCCTTGCCATAGAGGATCTGGAACTCAGCCTGACGGAAGGGCGGCGCCACCTTGTTCTTCACTACCTTGACGCGGGTTTCGCTGCCGACCACTTCGTCGCCTTCCTTGACCGCGCCGGTACGGCGAATATCCAGACGAACCGAGGCGTAGAACTTCAGCGCGTTACCACCGGTGGTGGTTTCCGGGCTGCCGAACATCACGCCGATCTTCATGCGGATCTGGTTGATGAAGATGACCAGGCAGTTGGCGTTCTTGATATTGCCCGTGATCTTGCGCAGCGCCTGAGACATCAGACGGGCCTGCAGGCCGACGTGCGTATCGCCCATCTCGCCTTCGATTTCGGCCTTGGGCACCAGCGCCGCCACGGAGTCGACGATGATCACATCCACCGCGTTGGAGCGCACCAGCATGTCGGTGATTTCCAGCGCCTGCTCGCCGGTATCAGGCTGCGAAACCAGCAGGTCGTCGACGTTCACGCCCAGCTTGCCAGCGTAGTCCGGGTCCAGCGCGTGTTCGGCGTCGACGAAGGCACAGGTGGCGCCCATCTTCTGCGCTTCAGCGATTACCGACAGGGTCAGGGTGGTCTTACCGGAGGATTCCGGACCGTAGATCTCGACGATACGGCCCTTGGGCAGGCCGCCAATTCCAAGCGCGATATCCAGGCCCAGCGAGCCGGTAGAAATGGCCGGAATGGCCTGGCGATCATGATCGCCCATGCGCATCACTGCACCCTTGCCGAACTGCTTTTCGATCTGGCCCAGGGCTGCAGCCAGGGCGCGCTTCTTGTTCTCGTCCATCAAATCCTCACTTGATCAAGAGGGCCGGAGGCCACAACAACTGTATAAGTAGCCAGTATTAGAACATAGGCAAATTTACTCGCCTAGCCCCGAAACTGTTTTTCTCCGACCGCCAGCGCAAGCAAACCTTGCAACGCCGCCGCCACCGTCTGCTCACGTACGGCCTGGCGATCACCGGCGAATAGATAGCGTTGGGCCTGCAGATGCGAATCATCTGCCCAGGCAATCCAGACCGTACCAACCGGTTTTTCTGCCGTGCCGCCGCCGGGTCCGGCAATGCCGCTGACAGCCACCGCAAAGCGCGCACCACTGTTGCGCTGCGCGCCTCGCGCCATGGCCTGCACCACTTCGGCACTGACCGCGCCGACCTGCTCGAATAGCTCCGCCGGTACGCCGAGCTGGCGCGTCTTCTGGGCATTGGAATAGGTGATGTAGCCGGCCTCGAACCAGGCCGAGCTGCCGGCGATACGGGTGATGGCCTCGGCAATGCCACCACCGGTGCAGGATTCCGCAGTGCTGACTTGCGCACCCAGTCGTTGCAGCGCATCACCCAGCTGTGCCGCCAGTTCGGTGAGATTCATCAGGGCTCCAGCCGAAGGAAAGTGGCCGATACCCTACACCAGCGGGCTCCCGAGTTCAGCCATCCGGATGGCCAATGGTCGAGTTACGCGTCGCCCATCAGGCATCCTGGCGAACCGGCAGCACGACACGCTCGCCGATGCTCCGTCCGCGACGGCTTACCACTGCATCACCATAGCGCTGGATGGGATCTGCCAGGGTTCGCTTGACGAAGAAGCCGAACAGCGTCACCAGTAACAGCATCACCGCGATGTAGAGCGGGCCGGGAATGGCCAGCGCTCCAGCGCCGAAGCCCAGTCGCTCGGCGATTGCGAATACCGATGGATGAGACAGGAAGACGATATAGCCGATCCCACCTAGCGGCGCGATCCAGCGCAGCCCTTTGCCGCTGATGCGTGTCGCGCCAATGAAGACCGCAACGCCCACCGCATAGCTGACGAAGTAGCGATACCAGGTTTCCCCGAGACCGGTATCGCGCGAGTAGGCCAGCACGCAGATCGGCAACAGAAACAGGTAGAACAGGCCCACTGCGATGCGCGCGTAATGCCCGGTATCGGGTGCGCGACCGTTATCCGTGGCCTTCCACAATGCGCCGAGGAAACACACACTCAGCATCAGCGGCAGAGCCACCGGCAGCTTCATTTCCAGCTTGTAGCGCAGGAACGCGAGCAGCAGGGTAAAGACGTACTGGGCCAGCAGAAACAGCAGATCGCGCTTGGCCGAGCCGCCCAGACGCAGCGCGAAGATGACAATGCACAGCACATAGAAGGTCAGCTCTATCTGCAGCGTCCAGTACAAACCGATCACGTTTTCGACAAACACGAAGCCTTGCAGCATCGTCGCATTGATCGCGATGACAGCCGGACTGAACACCCGAGCCGGATCGTCCCAAGGAAACATCACGCCGAGAAGCAGCGATAGCCAGTACAGGGGAAACAGCCTGAAGAAGCGCTGATAGACGAACGCCGCGATCGGCCGTTCGTAGCGATGGCGGCTCTTGTACAGCGCCGCAACGACGAAATAGCCGCTCAGCGCGAACAGCACCAGCACGCTGGTCTTGCCGACATCCAGTACCGTTTTGCTGACAAGAAACAGATCGCTGGTCAGCCCATCGAAATGGCCGTCACGCTTCATTTTTGCGATCAGATGGGAATAGGCAACGCACAACGCCGCAACGCCGCGCAGGGCGTCGAGTCCGAGTAGTCGAGACATGTCTGCTGCTCACTTGACCAGAAAGGGAGGTCGCCAGCATTACTGCAGGAAGAACTGACGCGAGGGGGTAGAACAGGCATTCGCCGAGGCGGGATGGCCGGGGCTGCAATCCACAGGGCGGCGAAGCACGAGCGATAATCAGGCAAGCTACCGCGACAGGCACCGAGGGGCCTGCACGACTGCGTGATCGAGGGAGTCGCAGGCCCGGCGTACACGAGGCCCGAAGCGCACCGGCAACCTGTCGACAGACCAGAGTTACCAACAGCTCCGGTTCGCTTGTCAACGCCTTCTGTGCCCGGCCCGACAAATGACACCTGAACGTCGCTCAGACTGTCCCATGTCGTCACCTGTCGAGCCGCTCGGCCCGTGTTAACCTTGCCGGCTTTCCCGCGGGAACCTGGCTGCGGACGATCCGACCGCATCGTCATCCGATAGCCTTACCCGCCACTCAACGAACCGCACGCAAACCGATGACCAAGCCCAACGCCGACCTTTCCGCCCATACGCCGATGATGCAGCAATATTGGAGACTCAAGCGCGAGCATCCGGACCAGCTGATGTTCTACCGCATGGGCGACTTCTATGAGCTGTTCTACGACGATGCCAAGAAAGCCGCCGCGCTGCTCGACATCACCCTGACCGCACGCGGGCAGTCGGCGGGCACGGCGATCCCGATGGCAGGCATTCCGTTCCATTCCGCCGAGGGTTATCTGGCGCGGCTGGTGAAGCTTGGCGAGTCGGTGGTGATCTGCGAGCAGATCGGCGACCCGGCCGCCAGCAAGGGACCGGTGGAACGCCAGGTGGTGCGCATCATCACCCCCGGTACGGTGAGCGACGAAGCGCTACTCGATGAGCGCCGCGACAACCTGCTGGCCGCAGTAGTCGGCGATGAGCGCCTGTTCGGTCTGTCGGTGCTGGACATCGCCAGCGGCCGCTTCAGCGTGCAGGAACTCAAGGGCTGGGAAACCCTGCTCGCGGAACTGGAGCGTTTGAGCCCGGCCGAGCTGCTGATCCCCGACGATTGGCCGCAGGGCCTGCCGCTGGAGAAACGCCGCGGTGTGTGCCGTCGCGCGCCCTGGGATTTTGATCGCGATTCGGCATTCAAGAGCCTCTGCCAGCAGTTCTCCACCCAAGACCTCAAGGGCTTCGGCTGCGAGAACCTGACGCTGGCCATCGGCGCCGCCGGTTGCCTGCTCGCCTACGCCAAGGAAACCCAGCGCACCGCCCTGCCCCACCTGCGCAGCCTGCGCCACGAGCGCCTCGACGACACGGTGATCCTCGACGGCGCCAGTCGGCGCAATCTGGAGCTGGACGTCAACCTTTCTGGTGGCCGCGACAACACGCTGCAATCGGTCATGGATCGCTGCCAGACCGCCATGGGCTCGCGGCTCCTGACCCGCTGGCTGAACCGCCCGCTGCGCAACCGCGAGATTCTCGAAGCGCGCCAGGATTCGATCACCTGCCTGCTCGAACACTACCGTTTCGAGCAGCTGCAGCCGCAGCTCAAGGACATCGGCGACCTGGAACGCATCCTCGCCCGGATCGGTCTGCGCAACGCCCGCCCGCGCGATCTGGCGCGCCTGCGCGACGCCCTCGCCGCGTTACCGCAGCTGCAGGCCGGCATGCAGGATCTGGTGGCGCCGCATCTGCTCGGACTGGCGAAAAGCATCGGCACCTACCCGGAACTGGCCGACCTGCTGGCGCGCGCCATCATCGACAATCCGCCTGCGGTGATTCGCGACGGCGGTGTGCTCAAGACCGGCTACGACGCCGAGCTGGACGAGCTGCAGTCGCTCTCCGAGAACGCCGGCCAGTACCTGATGGATCTGGAGACTCGCGAGAAAGCGCGCACCGGGCTGGCCAACCTCAAGGTCGGCTACAACCGCGTCCACGGCTACTTCATCGAGCTGCCGAGCAAGCAGGCCGAATCGGCGCCGGCCGACTACATCCGCCGGCAGACGCTCAAGGGCGCCGAGCGCTTCATCACCCCGGAACTCAAAGAGTTCGAGGACAAGGCGCTGTCGGCCAAGAGCCGTGCCCTGGCCCGTGAAAAGCTGCTCTATGACGAGCTGCTGGAAATGCTCATCGGCCACCTGGCACCGCTGCAGGAAAGCGCCGCCGCACTGGCCGAACTGGACGTGCTGAGCAACCTCGCCGAGCGGGCGCTGAATCTCGATCTGAACCGCCCGCGCTTCGTCGAGCAACCCTGCCTGCGCATCGAGCAGGGCCGTCACCCGGTGGTGGAGCAGGTATTGGAGACG
This sequence comes from Stutzerimonas stutzeri, assembly GCF_000219605.1. NCBI lineage: Bacteria > Pseudomonadati > Pseudomonadota > Gammaproteobacteria > Pseudomonadales > Pseudomonadaceae > Stutzerimonas > Stutzerimonas stutzeri. The sequence continues at coordinate 1,468,112 of NC_015740.1, read as the reverse complement.
CCTTTCGTCGCCAACGATCTCGCCCTCGACGACGCTACCCGCATGCTGGTCATCACCGGGCCGAACATGGGCGGTAAGTCCACCTACATGCGCCAGACTGCGCTGATCGTGCTGCTGGCGCAGATCGGCAGCTTTGTCCCGGCGGCTGCCTGCGAGCTCTCGCTGGTGGACCGTATCTTCACCCGCATCGGCTCGTCGGACGACCTCGCCGGCGGGCGCTCCACCTTCATGGTGGAAATGAGCGAAACCGCCAACATCCTGCACAACGCCAGCGACCGCAGCCTGGTCCTGATGGACGAAGTAGGCCGCGGTACCAGCACCTTCGATGGCCTGTCGCTGGCCTGGGCCGCCGCCGAACAGCTGGCCCGGCTGCGCGCCTTCACGCTGTTTGCCACCCACTACTTCGAACTGACCGTGCTGCCGGAAAGCGAGCCGGTGGTGGCCAACGTGCACCTCTCGGCCACCGAGCACAACGAGCGCATCGTCTTCCTGCACCACGTGCTACCCGGTCCGGCGAGCCAGAGTTACGGCCTGGCGGTGGCGCAACTGGCAGGCGTGCCGGGCGAAGTCATCCAGCGTGCACGCGACCATCTGTCGCGCCTGGAAACCACCAGCCTGCCCCACGAAGCGCCGAGAATGGCACCCGGCCAGCCAGCGCCGCCGATGCAGAGCGACCTGTTCGCCAGCCTGCCGCATCCGGTGCTCGAGGAATTGGGGCGGATCAATCCCGATGATGTGACGCCGCGCCAGGCGCTGGAGCTGCTATACAGCTTGAAATCACGCATTTGATACGCCGCGAAAGCTGCTAGAATCGCGCGCATTTTTTTGATAAGCGGCATTTGCCTGTGCCGCCTACTCGCAGGGGCGTCACCGTAACGCCTACCTGACACGCCTGAGGAGATAGCTAGACATGACCTTCGTCGTCACCGACAACTGCATCAAGTGCAAATACACCGATTGCGTGGAAGTCTGCCCGGTGGACTGCTTCTACGAAGGCCCGAACTTTCTGGTGATTCACCCGGACGAGTGCATCGACTGCGCCCTCTGTGAGCCCGAGTGCCCTGCCCAGGCGATCTTCTCCGAGGACGAGGTACCGGAAGACCAGCAGGAGTTCATCGAGCTGAACGCGGATCTGGCGGAAGTCTGGCCGAACATCACCGAGAAGAAGGATGCACTGGCCGATGCCGAAGAGTGGGACGGCGTGAAGGACAAGCTGCAGTACCTGGAGCGCTGATCGCGCAACACCGCTCAAAAAAAATGCCCGCTCGATGCGGGCATTTTCATTTGTGGGGCAAGCCGTTCAGGCCTTGTCGATGCCCTTTTTCAGGGTGTCTTTGACATCACCCTTGACCTGCTGAGCCTCGCCCTTGACTTCCTGGCGCTGGCCCTCGCCTTTCAGACGCTGGTTGTCGGTCGCTTCGCCCACACCCTGCTTGATCTTGCCTACGGCTTCGTTGGTGTTGCCCTTGACCTTGTCTTCGGTACTGCTCATGGCGTGATCCTCGCTTCTTCATTGATGACATAGGGTGGACCGCCCGAGCGAAGCGTTAGTTTCTCCCGGCCATCGGGCTAGAGCCGCTCAGGCATGCCGCGACGGCATCAGCCGGCGCAACAGCGGCCGCCCTGCCAGCTGCAGGAATACCGGTGCGCCGACGATCAGGTAGAAGTAATAGGTCACGAACCGCCAGATCAGGATCGCCGCGGCCGTGGTCGACTTGCCCACCATGGGCGTCAGCAGCGCCGCCGAGGCCAGCTCGGCGCTGCCGGCACCGCCGGGCAGCAGGCTGACCTGGCCGGCGGTGAGCGCGAGCAGTTGCACGAGGAAGGTCCAGGCCCAGGCCAGTTCGCTTCCCAACCCCTGGAGGGTCAGGTAGAGCACGCTGAAGCGCAGCAGCCAGTGCAGCGTGGTCAGCCCGAAAACCGCAAGCAGGATTCGCCGTGGCAGACGGAAGCAGTCCACCAGCGCGTTGCGAAAGCCCAGCACCTTGCGCGCCCACCGCCGCTTGCGCGTTTCCTTCATGCCGAGCCGCGTCACCAGCCAGCCGTTGAGCAGGAAGACCTGGTGGTGGAAGCGTCCAAGCAGCGCCAGCAGCACCATCACCCCGATCAGCAAGGCCGCACTGAAGCCCAGCAGGCTGGCGATATGCGTGCTCAGGGCATGAGTCAGCGCATAGATCAGCACGCCGACCAGGGCACAGGCGAAGAACAGCAGATCGCTCAGCTGCTCGACGGCGTAGGTCGCGGTGCCTTTGGCCGGCGCGACGCCCTGGCGCATCAGCAGCGCCATCAAGGTCAGCGGGCCGCCGGCACCGCCAGGCGTCGCACAGATGGCGAACTCGGTCGCCACCACGATTCCGAAGGCACGCCGCTGGCCCAGCTTGCGCCGCCCCAGCAGCAGGCGCAGGCGCAGCGCATTGAGATTCCAGCCGACCAGCACCATGGCGAGCATGGTGACCAACAGGCTGCCAGGGAAATGGCGCAGCCGCTCGAACAGGCCGGTACCGCCGAGCAACAGCGGCACCATAGCCGCTGCGAGCAGCGCGCCACCCAACAGCCACCAGCGTCGATTCATGCGGCGGTGCTCGTGGAACGGTAGCGGTCCAGCCAAGCGATCTTCGTCATCGGTCGGCGCCCCTGATGCAATAGCCGCATCAGCACATCGAGCCAGTAGCGACGGGAAAACTCGTGACGCATATCCACGGGATGCAGGCCGAGGCGCAGCAATGGCGCCGCCTGGCTGCGCCGCAGCTGCCGCTCGCTGACCAGCCAGGACGCACCGCGCCGCCAGGCGCTACGGGCACTCCAGACCAGGCCGGGCGCGGCAATGGGCGTGAACGCGGGCAACAGATAGAAATGCCGGGGGTCGCTGGTATAGACCAAGCCGCTGCCGGCCAGCACGCGCCGGGTGCCCTCGCCCATCAACCAGGCGGGAGCAACGAAACCATGCAATGGCCATTGATAGCGCTGGAACAGTGCCATCCCATGCCGCAGGCGTTCGCCAGCGGCGTTTTCGTCCAGCCCGTAGAACTCGCCTTCATGGGTGTATACCCGACGCATGAACCAGTCCCGCGGCGTTTTCGGAGCAGGTTCGAGGTCGGCATGGTAGCAACCGTGCAACACCAGTTCGTCGCCGCGCTGCACGCGCGCATCCAGCACGCGGCGAAACTCCGGCTGCTGGTCGAGGGGGTTGCGCCGATGGAAATCCGGTACCACCAGCCAGGTGATCGGCACCCCACCGATGGCATCCACCGCCTCGACGAAGGGACGGTAGTCGGGCCAGGTTTCTGCCGCGACGTCGTGCAACACCAGGGTCAGGGCGCGCTCAGCCATGTACCGCCACCGGCAGCTCTGCCGTGCCCAGTACGGCGTGGTAATGCGCGAGCAGGCCGGCTACCACCGCATCCCAGGCATGGTGCGCCTCGACATGCTGGCGGGCCTGTTGCCCGAGCAGGCGCGGATCATCTTCGAACAGCTCGCGTACGGTATGCGCCATCGCCCTGGCATCCAGCGGCCGACACAGGCGCCCGCTGTAGAACGGCACCAGTTCTGGCAATGCACCCGCCCGCGCCGCGACTACCGGGATACCGCACGCCATGGCTTCCAGCGCCACCAGGCCGAAGGTTTCCTGATTGCCGGCGTGCAGCAGCACATCGCTGCTGGCCATGAAGCGCGCCACCTCACTGGCTGGGCAGAAGCGATCGATCACCGTGACATTGTCCGGCACCCGTTGCGGCATGCTCGAGCCAACCAGCAGCAAGTGATACGGTTTGCCCAGCTGGCGCGCAGTCTCCAGCAGGATATGCAGGTTCTTCTCCCGCGAGCCGCGCCCGGCGAAGATCATCAGCCGCGTGTCGTCCGCCAGGCCTAGCTCCCGGCGCACCTCCGGGTCGCGACGCTGGGGGCAGAAGGTGTCCAGGTCGACGCCCAACGGCTGCACGAACACATTCTTCACCCCGAGATGGATCAGCTTGTCCGCCATCACCTCGCTGGGCGCCAGCACACGATCGAAACTGCCATACAGACGCGACACGTAGCCATTGAGATTGGTGCCCAACCAGCTGCCGATACGATTGCTGACCAGCAGCGGCAGGTCGGAATGGTAGAAGCCGATCACCGGCACGTTCAGCCGGCGCCCGGCGTCCAGCGCGGCCCAGGCCGTCATGTAGGGGTCGCCCACCTCGATCAGATCCGGGCGCAGTGAGCGCAGCAGGTTGCGCCAGGGCGCACGCCGAATGGGAAAACGGTAGCCCTTGCCAAACGGCAGGATGGGCGCTGGAACCTGGTAAAGCCCGTCGTTGTGGCTGTAATCACCGCCCGGTACCAGGATGCTGTGACGCACGCCCGAGTAAAGCTGCAACCGGCGATGCTTGGCCTCTAGGTAGGTGCGCACGCCACCGCTGGCAGGTGCGTAGAACATGGTCATGTCCGCGATATGCAAGGTACTTCTCCGTTCGGTCCCGTTGCAGAACCCGGTCTTCGCCGGACAGGCCGACGCTTCGACGGCCCGCTCCGCAATCCCTGCGGAATAATTCTGTAATGAAATAAATGACCGTCACGTAGAAGGGTCGTTCGCAGCGGAGCGCCGGACGGCGGCTCAGCCATCCATCTGCTTGTCGCCCGGATCCTTGCCCTCCACCGAGGCGTGCTCGATGACTGCGTTGAGCTCGGCGCCGAACAGCAGAACCGCGGCCGATATGTAGAGGTATAGCAGCAGCACGATGATCGCGCCGATGCTGCCGTAGGTCGCGTTGTAGTCGGCGAAGTTCTGCACATAGACGCCAAAGGCGACCGAAGCCAGAATCCACACCAGCACGGCCAGCACCGAGCCGGGTGTAATGAAACGGAACTCCTGCTCCACGTCCGGCGCCACGTAGTAGAGCAGCGCGACCACCAGCATCAGCATCAGCACGATCACCGGCCAGCGCAGCCAGGTCCAGAGCACCACCACCAGCTCGCGCATGCCCACCTGCCCGGCCAGCCATTCCATGGCCTGGGGGCCGATCACCATCAGCCCCGCGGTGAACAGCAGCAGCACAGCGACACCGGCCGTGTAGGCCAGCGCCAGAATGATCAGCTTCCAGGTGGGTCTTCCCTCTTCCACGTCGTAAGCCTTGTTAAGCGCATTCATCAGCGAGCGAAAGCCGATGGATGCCGTCCACAACGCCACCAGAATACCGAACGACAGCAAGCCGGCCTGCTGTTCCTGCAACTGGTCGATGACCGGATTGATCTGCTCCATTGCCACCGGCGGCAGCGCCAGCTCCGCTTGCATGCGCAGCCAGTCGAAAAAATTCTGCAGGTCGAGAAAGCCCAGCAAGGCGATGAGAAAGACCAGGAACGGGAACATGGCGAACAGCCCCCGATAGGCCAGCGCCGAGGCGTAGGTCGACATGTCGTCGCTGCTGAATTCCTTGAGAGTGCGCTTGAGCAAGGTAAAAGCCCCGACGCCGCGGGTGTCCAGCATGGCCATTGAAGATTCCCCGGTCAGTGAAGTGTTGCGGTCTAAAAATGGGACGACCGCACTGCCGGAGAGTTCGCTGCGATGCCCGGGGGCCAAAGGAGTAGCCATCAGCGGGAACGTTTTCAATGTGCGCTCGGTCACATAAGGGCAGATTGGCATCAGACCTTCTGGGCCGAGTCGCTCGACGAGCGAGGCCGTCATTACACGCAGAGGACGACAGGATGTTTTCCAGCTATCTCTATGAAGCCGCACTCATCTATGGCCTGGTCTTCACTTCGGTGGGGTTCGTGCTGGGCATGTTCTACAACAACCGCAAGGTCTTCCAACTGGAGGACAAGGTGCAGCGTCTCAAACGCACGATCCGGCACCTGCAGCGCAAGAGCGAACCTTCGGCTTCGCGACCACGCATCGTACGGCAGCCGCCCGGCAGCGCAGGTTTGAGCAGCGCTCGCTGAACACCCCAGGGCATACCTGCAAAAACCGATTGGCGGGCAGAAATCCGATTTCTGTCCGCCAATCGGCGTTTTCGCTACGTGAAGTCATGCACTAACCTGAACGCAGCAGATCGGCCGGCAGTTGCTGCGCCATCCGTCGGTACGGACCTGCGTTCCCCCTCCGCCGCCCCATCAAGTCCAGCCATTCGCACAAGCGAACCGGCGGAAAGGAATACGGTCCGAGACAAGACATACAAACAAGAATGTAAGCCAGGAGTCAGATCATGCATGCTCGTTCTTTGCTGTGCCTGTGCCTGCTCGCCGCATCGCTCGTGCCCGCCCTTGGCCACGCCGACATCCTCTCCCTCAAGGTGGAAAACGACATCATTGCCACTGGCAGCGATGGTCATTACACCAACGGCGTGGAAGTCATCTGGGGCTTCGCGCCGGATGAGCAGAACTGGACCCGACGCTTCGCCGACCTGTTGCCGGGCTGGTCGGGGAGCAACCTCGACAACGTCGCCTACCGCTTCGGCCATCAGATCTACACGCCGAAGGAGATCGAAACCGAAAGTCTGATCGAGAACGACCGCCCCTATGCCGGCCTGCTGTTCGCCGGGATGTCGATGTTTTCCGATACTCAGCACGATGGCTGGCGCGCGGCCCAGGGGCTGCATCTGGATGTCGGCATGGTCGGTCCTGCCGCCGGCGGCAAGCGGCTGCAACGCGCCGTACACAAGGTCACCAGCAGTGACGAGCCCAACGGCTGGAACAATCAGTTGGAGAACGAAGCCTTCGTCAATCTGGGCTATCAGCATCGCTGGTGGCTGCAGCAACGCTTCGCCGGGCTTGAGCTGGAATACGGCCCCAGCCTCGGCTTCGCCCTCGGCAACCTCTACCGCTATGGCTCGGCCGGGCTCGGTTTGCGCCTGGGGCAGAACCTGCAACGCAGCTTCAGCATCCCGGCGGTCACGCCGGCCCAGAGCGGCAGCCAGCTCTTCCGCCCGGGCGGCGACTTCGCCTGGTACGGCTTTGCCGATCTCGAGGGTCGCTATATGGCCCACAACATGCTGCTGGACGGCAACACGTTCGAGGACAGCCACTCGGTGGACCGCCGCGAATGGGTCGGCGACGCCAAGCTCGGCGTGGCGCTGACCTGGAGTCGCTGGCAGCTGGCGTTCGCCAGCGTCTGGCGCAGTCGCGAATTCCAGGGGCAGAAGGAGCATGACCAGTTCGGCTCGATCACCCTGTCCACTGCTCTCTGATGATTCACCGACGGGCGTCGGTGCCGTTTGCGTCGCGCATTCGCAAGTCTCCCGCCGCAACACCGCCTCGATGCGAACGCTCAGTTCGCACAGGTTGAATGGCTTGAGCGGATAGCCGTCGGTGCCGGGGCTGAGCCGCCGATGCGACCTGCTCGTCACCAGCGCTGACGCAGGACGCCCGACGGCGCAGCTGCTCCAGCACATCTAGCCCGCTGGCGCCGAGCCCATGCGCATGCAGCAACGCCAGCTGGCTGGCCGACCCCGTGTCAGACGCAACAGTCATGTATCATTGCTGGCCAGTGGCTTCCTCTCGGCACGAAGTCTTACCAAACCCTTCATTGGCGACGACGCCAAGCACGACCCGGAATGGAAGCTTCATGTCCCGGCTGGATCTACAGAAACTCACGCTGCTGCTGGCACTGGTGGCAGGCCTGCTGACCTTCGCCAACAGCTTCTTCGCTGGCTACAGTTCCCAGCGCGACCAGCTGTTCGATCAGACACTGGAGGCCAACCGGGCCTATGCCCGCAAGCTGGCCGACACGACCGATCAGTTCTTCGTGAACAGCCGCCGTGAACTGGCCTTCGCAGCCGAAACGCTGTCGACCCGCTTCGACGATCCCGAGGCCCGCGATAGTGAGACGAAGCGGCTCAAGCTCAAGAGCGACCAGTTCAGTCGAGCCATCATCGTCAGCGCCGCCGGGGAGATTCTCTCCGCCTCGCCGGGAAGCAGCTTGAAAGTGGGAATGAAGGTCAACAGCGTCGGTGCGACCCGCGCGCTGACTGAACGCGCCCCGCTGATTACCGACCCGTACACCGCCACGGACGGCATCTACCTGATCGCGATATCCCATCCGATCTTTGGCGCCGACGGCAGCTATCGAGGCTTCATCAGCGCCTCGCTGTTCCTGCGTGAACGCAACGCACTGCATGGCCTGCTGGGCGTCCATTACTACCGCGACGGCTCGTACCTGTACGTCGTCGATACCCAGGGCAACCTGGTGTTCCACGAAGACGGCGAGCGGGTCGGGCAGAATGTATCGAGCAATCCTGTCGTACAGCAGGTGCTGCAAGGCCAGGAAGGCAGCCAGCGGGTGATCAACACCCGTGGCGTGGACATGCTGGCGGGCTACGCCCCCATCCAGAGCACCGGCTGGGGCATCATCGCCCAGCGTCCCACGGCCGCCATTACCGCCAAGCTCACCCAGCTGGCACGCGCGACGCTGCTCAACGCGGTGCCGTTCGCCATCCTTTCCCTCGCCGTGTTCTGGTGGCTGTCCAAACTCATCTCCTCACCAATCCGCGCGCTGGCCGATACCGCCGAGCACTGGGGTGCACCAGAGGCCGCGCAGCGCATCTCTACCGTCAACTCCTGGTACTTCGAAGTTGCCCGTCTGAAGGTGGCGATGCTGACCGGCGTGTCGCTGCTGCAACAGAAGATGGGCGCACTGGAGGCAGCCTCCATGACCGACCCGCTGACCGGTCTGCGCAATCGTCGCGGCCTGGAGCTGGCCCTCAAGCAGTTCGAACTGCTCGATCAGGGCTATGCGGCGCTGGCACTGGACATCGATCATTTCAAGCAGGTCAACGACCAGCACGGCCATGATGTCGGCGACGAAGTGCTTCGCTTCCTGGCGGCGGAGATGCGTGAATGTTCGCGCCCCACCGATGTGCTCTGTCGTATGGGTGGCGAGGAGTTCCTGATGCTGCTACCCGAGACTGATGCCACGGGTGCCAGCGTTGCCGCCGAACGCCTGCTGACACGGCTGAGGCAAACCACAAGCCCGACCGGAACGCCGGTTACCGCCTCAGTCGGCATTGCCTTTAGCGGCGACTACCCGAACGCCGATGCCACCTTCAAGGCCGCGGACGCCGCACTCTACCAGGCGAAACGAGCCGGCCGAGACCGCGCTGTGGTCGCCGCCGCGTAGCGATTCAGGCAGCCCCCAACGGTCCTGACGCAACGCTGACACTTCGCGTGCGGAGCCTGCACGGAGCGGTGCACGCCATCTGTTGCCTCGCAGCGGTTTCGTCGCATGAAGATGAGAACATATCCTGTTTGATAATAGTTGTTATTGATATTAGGATGCGCGCCCTCGCTCCCCTTCAAGGAGCTTCCGATGCGGCGCCTTATCGTCTCGATGCTTGCGGTTCCGACCCTCACCAGCCCTCTCGCCGCCTACGCCAACGACGCCCCCTCGACGCCGCTGGCGCTCGAGGAAATGCAGGTCACCGCATCTGCCGAACGCGCCGACGGGCCAGTACAAGGCTATCGCGCCACCCGCTCGGCCAGCGCGACACGGACCGACACCGCCATTCATGACACGCCGCAATCGATCAGCGTGGTGCCGGCACAGGTGGTACAGGACATCGGCGCGGTGCGCCTGGAAGATGCGCTCGACTACGCCGGCGGCGTGGAGCGCGGCAACAACTTCGGCGGGCAGGGCCTGACCGATTCCTGATTCGCGGCTTCAACAGCCAGGAGTTCTATCGCAACGGTTTCGCCGTCAACCGTGGCTACCCGAACATGCCCGACGCTAGCACCATCGAACGCATCGAAGTGCTGCGCGGCCCGGCCGCCATGCTCTACGGCCGCAGCGACCCGGGCGGCACCTTCAACATCGTCAGCAAGCAGCCGCAGGCCGAGCGCCGCACCGTGCTGGGCAGCCAGGTCAACAGCGAAGGCTTGCGTCGCGGCACTCTGGACACCACTGGTGCGCTGGACGAGCAGGCCGACTTCACCTACCGCCTGAACCTGGTAGCCGAAGGTGGCGACAGCTTCCGCGACGACGTCGAGAGCGAGCGCTACAACGTCGCTCCCGTGCTGCGCTGGCAGCTCAACGAAGCCACCGCCATCACCCTCGAAGGCGACTACCTGCATAATCGCCACCCGCTCGACCGCGGGGTCACCCGCTACGCCAACCAGCAGGGCAAGCTTCCGCGCGACCACTTCCTCGGTGAAAAGGCTGCCGGCAAGCTGACCAACGAGAACGCCACCACCCAGCTGCGTATCGAGCATCTGCTCAATGAGAGCTGGACGCTGCGTGGCGGCGTGCAGTATCTCGATGGCGAGATCTACGGCGGCGCCGTGGAGAACAACAGCAACAGCTATGCGATGGGTCTGTCGCCGGGTACCAGCTTGGTCGGACGCAACTACAACGAACGCTGGCTGAACTGGAACGACGTCAATGCCCAGGCCAACGCCGAAGGCAACTTCGACCTCGCCGGCTTCGCCCATACCCTGCTGGTGGGTGTGGAGTACGACAAGTTCAACTACAACTCGCTGATCATCCGCTCGCCCGGTGCTGGGGCCTACCCCATAGATATCTACAACCCGGTACACGGCCAGCCGCTGCCGGCGCTGACCCGCACCACCACCCACGACAGCGAGAACCTCGAGTCCTACGCCTTCTTCCTCCAGGACCAGATCGCCCTGACCGAACGCCTCAAGGCGCAACTGGGCGCGCGCATCGAGCGCTTCGAGCAGCGCTATAACGACAAGCTCAACCCCAACGGGAACTGGGACCAGGCGCATAACGCCGTCACCCCGCGCTTCGGGCTGATCTACGACCTCACCGACGAGCTGGCGGTGTTCGCCAACACCTCGCGCTCGTTCAAGCCCAACCGCGGCGCCGACCGCCTGGGTAATTCCTTCGACCCGGAAAAAGGCGTCGCTCACGAGGTCGGCATCAAGTACGACATGGCCGACCGTGACCTGAGCCTGACCGCGGCGATGTTTCATATCGTCAAGGAGAACGTGCTGACCAACGATCCGCTGGACAGCACCCGCAGCGTCGCCGCCGGCGAAGTACGCAGCCGCGGCTTCGATATCAACCTGGCCGGCAACATCACCCCGCAGTGGCGTGTGATCGGCGGCTATGCCTATGTCGACGCCGAAGTCACCAAAAGCACCAGCGCCAGCATGCCGTCCGGGTCTCGCCTGGGTAACGTGCCACGCCACAGCTTCAACCTGCTGGATACCTACGAGTTCGCCGGCGGCCCCCTGGCCGGCCTCGGCCTCGGTGTCGGGCTCAAGTACGTCAGCGATCGCCAGGGGCAGACCAGCAACAACACCTTCGACATGGACGGCTACGGCCTGGTCGATCTGCTGGCCTATTACCCGCTTACCGAAAACGTGCGGCTGAACCTGAACCTGAACAACGTGTTCGACAAGCACTACGAGGAACGCGCCTGGAACGCCTGGGCCTATCCGGGCGAGCCTCGCACCCTGCAGGCCGGCATCTCGATCAGCCTCTGACCTCCGCGGGCGCAGCCACCCTGGCTGCGCTCCCGCTCGCGCTATTGCACCGCCTCATAGGGCAGCCCCACATAGTTTTCCGCAATGGTCGTCAGCGCCGCCGGCGTGCTGGTGAAGTAATCCTGCTCGCTCGCCTGAATACGCCGGGCGAAGGCATCGGTATCCGGGAAGCGATGCAGCAGGCCGGTCATCCACCAGGAGAAGCGCTCGGCCTTCCAGATGCGCCGCAGACAGATCGGCGAATAACGCTCCAGCAGGTCGACACGCCCCTCTCGATACACGTTGAGCAGGATGCGGTACAGCGTGCTGACATCGCTGGTGCGTCGGTAACGGCCGAGTCGCGGACAGGAACTGCTGGCACGTTTCACACGCCTGGTGGAGCAAGACTTCCGCCAGCAGCGCTCGGTAGAAGCCTATGCCATGCAGCTCGACATCAGCCCGGCCTACCTCAACACGCTGGCCCGACGCTTCGCCGGTCACACCGCCCTGGGGTTGTTGCACCAGCGATTGTTGCTGGAGGCCAAGCGGGAGCTGATCTACACGTCCATGACCATCAGCCAGATCTCGGATCAACTTGGATTTTCCGAGCCTGCGTACTTTTCCCGATTCTTCAAGCGAATGACCGGGCGATCGCCGAAGGACTTCCGTCAGCAGCCCAGCGGCGCTTGAGCATCAGCTGTCGGCGCGCACCAGCGCGGCGATGTCACCAAGCACGTCGCGCCACTCCTCTTCGCTGATCTCCATCAGGCGAAAGAAGCGCAGCGTGAAGATTCCTTCCGTGGCAAAGAAGGCCAGCCGCGCCCGCCGGCCCGCCTCGCTGGACGTATCGAGGCCGGCCAGGCGCGCCTGATACCAGGCGCGGGTCGAAGCCAGGTGCTCGGGCGTCTGCAGCAACGCCGCCATCAGGCTCGCGGCCTTGGCATCGGCGTCCGAATCCGAGGCGCGGGTCGCCTCGACATGGGCGCGCACCGCCGTCAGCGGGTCAGGATCGTCTCCGGCGATGCGCTGGAACTGTTCCGTATAGCCCTTGCCCCAACGCTCGAACATGGCATTGATCAGGTCGTCCTTGCTGCCGAAGCTGTACTGCACGCCGCCCTTGGTAATGCCCGCCGCCTTGGCGACTGCGTCAATGGTCAGCGCGGCAGCGCCCTGCCGATTGACGATGCCCTCGGCCACATCCAGCAACGCTTCGCGATCGATTGTCTTCTTTCTGCCCACCGACGCCCCTTTTAATTCAATACGTATGTATTTATATTCTACCGGAACAACCATGCTCCAACCAATCGCGCTGCCACCCGCAACCTGAAGGATCGACTCGTGAAATCGCCTCTTCGCTGGCTGGTGCTGGGCATCCTGTCCAGCGCGCTGCTGCTGATCGTCATCGACATGACGGTAATCTACCTCGCCCTGCCCAGTCTGACCTACGAGCTGCGTGCCACGGCCAACGAAAAACTGTGGATCGTCAACGCCTACGCTCTCACCGTTGCCGGCCTGCTGCCGGGCATGGGAGCGCTGGGCGACCGTTTCGGCCACAAGCGGATGTTCGTCGCCGGGCTGGTGGTGTTCGGCCTGGCCTCCCTCGGCGCCGCCTTCTCGCCCAGCCCGGCGCTGTTGATCGCGGCACGCGTCGCGCTCGCGGTTGGGGCGGCAATGATGATGCCGGCGACCCTGGCGATCATCCGTCATGTTTTCGACGATGATCGCGAGCGCGCCCTGGCGTTCGGCATCTGGGCGGCGATCGCCTCCGGTGGTGCAGCCTTCGGGCCGGTGGTCGGCGGTGTGCTGCTCGAACACTTCTGGTGGGGCTCGGTGTTCATCATCAATGTGCCCATCGTCCTGCTCGCTTTGGTTCTCGCCTTGCGCTGGGTGCCAACCAGGCCCGGCAATCCCGAGCGGCCGTTCGACCTGCTCGCCTCGCTGTGGGTCATGGGCGCCCTGGTCGGCCTGACGCTGGCCATCAAGGAAGCCGGCAAGGCCGACTTCTCGCTCCTGCAAGCCGGTATGGCGGCAATCGCGGCAGTGATCTGCAGCCTGGCTTTCCTGCGACGTCAGCGGCGAGCGACGATTCCCATGATCGACTTCACCCTGTTCCGTGACCGCAGTTTTTCTGCCGGTGTGGCCACCGCGCTCATCGCTTCCGCTGCACTGATGGGTATGGAACTGGTGGTCAGCCAGCGTCTGCAACTGGTGGTAGGCCTGTCGCCCCTGCAGGCGGGTCTGACCATCCTGCCAATCCCCCTCGGCGCCTTCATTGCCGGCCCGCTAGCGGGGCTGGCACTGCCGCGCCTGGGCGCCGAACGCATTCTCAGTGCATCACTGGGCCTCGCCGCAGCCGGAGCCCTGCTCTACCTGCTGGGCTACAGCGCCGCGTACTGGATTCAGCTGGTCTCGTTCGCCCTGCTCGGTTTCGGCGTCGGTGCGGCAATGACGGCCGCCTCCAGCGCCATGCTGCTGCATGCTCCGCCAGACCGCGCCGGCATGGCCGCTTCGATCGAGGAGGTTTCGTACGAACTCGGCGGCGCATTCGGCATCGCCGTGCTGGGCAGCGTGATGTCGGCGGTTTACACCCGCGCCTTCGCTGCCCCTGCCAGTGTGGACGCCCCGGCACTGGCCCGTGACAGCCTGGACGGCGCGCTGATCGCCGCCGAGTCCCTGCCCGACAGCGTGGCTGCTCAGCTCATCGGCGTGGCACAAAGTGCGTTCGACAGCGCATTCGTGACGGTCATGATCCTGGTCGCCGCCCTGCTGACAATGGCCGCACTCGGTATTGCCCTGACCACGCGAAGAGCTCGGTAGCCCAGCCGCCACGCCAACAGCGCCCATAAAACGAAAAAAGCCCGCATCGCTGCGGGCTTTGAGTTCTGTGGTGCCGGAGACAGGAGTCGAACCTGCGACCTTCGCATTACGAATGCGCTGCTCTACCTACTGAGCTACACCGGCGCCAGGCGGCGGATTATCGGAGGTTATGCGATCGGACTCAAGCCCACCGCGCGTCTCGCGAACGGCAACCCGCCGACGCTCCGTCAGTGCGGCCGTGAGGCCGGTTGGCCGTGATCGCGCTCCAGGTCGTGCTTTACCTGGCTGGCCAGATGCTCACCTTCGGCACTGGCCATTTCGTAGCCTTCACGGGCCTTGTGCTTGAGCTTGCCGGTCAGCTCGTCGCTCTTCTGACCCATCAGTTCGTCTTCACGACGGGTCGGTGGAACGGTAGCAGCCAGCAGAGCACCCAGGGCAATACCCATGGCGCCAAGGGCGAGCGGCTGCTCGTTGAGCAACTGGCTGAAGCCACCACGAGCGCGATCGGCGGTGTGCTTCAGGCTTTCCGCCGCCTGACGGCTGGAGTCGCTGACCCGATGGCGGGCGCTGCCCAGACTACTGGAGGCGTCATGACTCATCTGAGCCGCCTTGTCCTTGATGCCGGTGCCCTGCTGCTTCAGGCCAGAGGCCTTGGCCGCGAGCTTGTCGGTCATCGACGGGCCGCTGGAAGCGTGGGCACTGTAATCCGGGCGACGATTCTGCCCGGCCATCAGCCAGACCAATCCGATGCCGGTAAGCAAAGTGGGCACAGGGTTGGCCTTCACCGTATCGCTGAGGTTGTGCAGGAACTCACCGCCACCACCCTTGGCGTAGCCCAGTGCGGTGTCGATCATCTGCCCCGGCGACAATTTGCTTTCCAGAGCGTGGACGATGTTGCCGATCTCGGCACGCTGCTGATCGATCTCGCGTTCGAGCGTGCTCGGGTCTTTCTGCGCTTCCAGATCTATCTGATTGTGCGTACTCATGCGTGCCCCCTGACGATTTCTTTGTCCTTCTGCAGAGAATGGATGGTGCGGTCAGGCTTCAACGAAGAAGCTTCGAATTTCTTCTTGCCCGCCGAGACCATGATCAGGCCTACCACCACCACGACCACGCCGACGATCAGCGCAGCGAGCCACAGCTCCATCATCGTTCCGAGGAAGTACACGGCCGACATCAGCAGCACGATGAAGCCAGCCAGCAGCACGGCACCACCGGTGGCCACGCTCGCGGCGCCGGCTTTGGTGGCACGGATGGATTCGCTCAGCTCGGCCTTGGCCAGAGCCAGCTCCTTGGTGAACAGTGACGGCACTTCACGCGTCAGCTGCCGCAACAGGCCGCCCACGGAAGTGTCGTGCTCGGGGTTCGCCGCCGGTTCGTAAGGCGTGTTCAGGTTACGTTGCTCGTTCATCGATTCAGCCCTCCGTTTGTGCCTCTGCCGTTGGCGCCGATGCCGTTGGTGCTGCCCGGCGTCGAGGTCATGCCCGCATTGCTGACGCTGCCGACCGTACCGCCCGATGCGCCGCTTGAAATGCGCGAATCGAGTTCGGCCTGGCTCGGCAGGGTTTCAGCTGTTACGTCAGCCGGAACGCCCAGCGGCGAAGTGGGATGCGGTCGAGCAGCATCGGAATGGCCGTAATCGGTGGTGGGCTCGCGTGCCGTCGTGTGGGTGCGATTACTCGAAGCCCGCGCAAAGCGGGTCAGGCCGAAGCCGAGGGCGACGCTGCCGGCAATGAACAGGCCCGGATTGTTGCGCGCCAGGCGGTTCACCTCGCCGACCAGCTCGTCGACGCTCTGGCCGCGCAGGTTGTCGGCCAGGTCGACCATGCTCTGAGCAATGTCGGACACGTAGTGGGACAACCCGGCGCTGTCCTGATTTTCCAGCTCTGCGGCGGCAGCCTTGGCGCTTTGCGCGACCTTTTCCAGTTCGTCGGCAGCGGTGCCGCGATAGCTGTCCAGCTGTGCCTTGCCCTGATTTTTCAGCTGTTCGCCGGCTTCGGCTGCCTTGGCCTTGATGTCCTCGCTGGTGGCACCCTGGCTGGCCCCGGAGCCACTCATCGGGGCCGCACCAGTGCCGGACGACGAACTGCTCGACTGTCCGCTGGAGGCGGCCTTCTGCGGCGTGCCGGTGCCGGCTTGGCCGCCGTAACCTGTGATTTCTTCATCGGGTGTCGTCATTTTGTCCACCTTTATAGGGTTATGGATTGGCCGGATGACCACGGTCCGTTGAAGCACAGCGATGCGGATCGCCGCGGCCGTGCAATGTAAGTGCGCACATAAATGGTGACCGGACCCCATTTTTCGAGTTCCGTGGCTCGGGCCAGACGGTTCCGGCGTTCGCTGGCGGGCTATCGCGGCGGCGCCGGTAGTGGACGAGCGAGCCGGACAGCGCTGGTTTGCTGGCGCTCTGCCCACGATAGGCCTGCAGGCGGCATCGCGACTGGGCTACGGATCGGCGTACGAAAACAAGCGAAACGGCGCGTGACGGCACGTTTGTGACCGAATGGTCGAAGGTAGCTGGCACCGGGCTGCCTCGAGCGAGCCGACGAGCTGTAGCAGACAGGCTGGGCGCTGAAACGCAAAAACGGGCCCGAAGGCCCGTTCTTGCTTGAGGGTGAAGTCCTTACAGCGGACCGATGCTGGTGCAGCTGTGCGCGGTCTTGGCGTGCTTCTGCAGAATCGGCAGCTGCGGGCGGTGCTTGCCACTGGTCACGTCCAGCGACAGTGCGTACTCGCCCCACCAGGGACCTGCTGCCCAGTAAGTGCTGGGGATGCAGTTCTGACGCAGGTAAGACAGCAGGTTGTCAGTGGCCACCAGGGCGGACGGCGAGAAGTCCGGAATACCGTGCTCACCGATGTAGCCACGCAGCTTGTTCTGCTTCAGCCAGTCGACGAAAGGCTTGACGCGATTGACACCGATCATCGGGTCGAACTTTTCGTTCTTGTCGAAGTAGTTACCGGAGAAATCCTTGTCGATGTACATGTGTGCTTCGTACACCAGGTTGTTCTTCGGATCGCGCATCCACGGGTTGCTGATCAGCTGAGTGTTGTAGTGCGGCCAGTGGAAGGCACTGGACCAGCGGTCACCGGCCACGTAGATCCAGCGCTTGGAATCCACGGTGCGGATCGCCTGAGCAGCAGCCAGGGCGGCCTGTGGCCAGAGCCCATTGGTCGAATGTGGCTCGTTCATCAGCCCGTAACCTTCCACCGCCGGGTGGTTGACCACTTCCTGCGCAATCTGCTTCCACACCGCCGCGAATGAGCTGATGGGTACTTCGTTCGAGCCGATCAGCTTGTTGAAATAGCGGTAGTAGTTGTGCAGGTCGAGGATCACCTTGACGTTGTGCTTCTGCGCGAAATCCAGCGACTGCTTCAGGCGCGCAAGTTCTGTGGCATTCAGCGGCGTGTTCAGCTTGGGCTGGATACGCTCCCAGAGGAACGGCAGGCGTACCAGCGGCATGCCGAGGTCGGCGTACTTCTTGTAGTACGACTCGGCCGGGTAGGTGTAGTTGGTGCCGTGTGTACCGGGAACCACCGACGGGCCGAAGCCTGCACCGGACAGGTTGACGCCAACCAGCAGCGGCTTGCCATTGGTGGTGCTCGGCGCTGACGGCGCTGGGCTCGGGGCCGGTGCGGCAGCCACGGTTGCGACCGACTGCGGTGCACCCACCTTGTTGCCATCGAGCTTGGCGCCATCAAGGAACACACTCATGTTGCTGCCGACGACCTGCGCGCGGCTGATGGTGCGCACTTGGCCGTCCGCCAGGCGAACCGAGGCGCCCGCCTTGAAAGCCGCCTGGTTGGCAGCCGTGGCCGGAATGGAGAAGCCTGCGCCAGTGCGCCAGACACCATTAAGCCAGTCGGTATTGGTAAAGGCGTTGACCTTGGTGGAAACGGAGGCTGCAGCGACAGTGGTAGCTGCAGCAGCGTAAGGAACAGTTGCTACGGTTACGCCACCCATGAGAGCAGCCATGGCGATGGAAGCGACGAGTGCCTTACGGGCACCGGTAAACAGGTTGGTGGACATTGAGTCTTTCCGGAACTTACTGCTTCAAAGGCCCAGCCTTCGAAAAGTGACGGGAGGTCGATAAGTCGTGGGGCGATACTGGAAGGAACCGCGGTGTCACAACAAACGAACCGTTCTACAAGAAATTTCCCGCCGTCCACTCCCTGAACAAACCGGTAAATCGTCTTGCGTGGCGGCTTTATAATAGGTTCGAAAAAATAATGGAAATCTTTGTGGCGAAAAAAGATCGCCAATAAGCCGCCATATATCTGTCACCGATATTATGTTGCCATTATATAAACGGGTACAGATATCGATTTGATATGACGCTTAGCCCCCTTGCTAGAGGAATTTGTCGTTCCGCTTGCGACGGTTTTTTGAATTCGCCAACTTTCAAACGGCATTAAATCCTATGATTTTGTCCCGACGAACGGCACCGCATAATTGCGCGAAACGGCAGGGATTAATCCCTATATAAGGGTGACGCTCGGGCAACCGTCGGCGCGCTTTCGAGGTCCAACATGAGGATCAACAGACGCAGGCGGAGGTTAGCGATGAGCCATAAGTTCAAGGTCGGCGATCACGTGAGCTGGAACTCGGAAGCGGGACGAGTCCGCGGTCGCATCACTCGGGTGCACACGGCCGACACCGAGTTCATGGGCCGGACCCGGCGTGCCAGCCCCGAAGCACCGCAGTACGAGATCAAGAGCGACAAGACCGATCACGTGGCGATGCATAAAGAGTCGGCGCTGACCAAGCTGGACTGATTGCATGACTGACACGCTGACCGTCTGGACCATTGGCCATTCGAACCGCTCGCTGGAGGCCTTTGTCGAGCTGCTGCAGTTGCACGGCATCGAAGCCATCGCCGACGTGCGCCGCTTCCCCGGTTCGCGGCGGCTGCCACAGTTCGGCAGCGAGGCGCTGCGGGGTGCATTGGGTGAAGCGGGTATCGGCTATGCCTGGTTCGAGGAGCTTGGTGGTCGCCGACGGCCGCTTGCGGATTCGCCCAACCTGGCCTGGCGCAACAGCTCCTTTCGCGGCTACGCCGATCATTTGCAGAGCGACGAATTCAACCGCGGGCTCAACCGTTTGCTGGAAATGGCGGGCCGGCAACGCACCGCGATGATGTGCGCCGAGGTGCTCTGGTGGCGCTGCCACCGTTCACTGGTATCGGATGTGCTGAAGACCCGAGGTATCGAGGTGCTGCACATCCAGGACGAGAAGCCGCCCGCCGCCCACCCTTTCACTGCCCCGGCACGGCTGGTCGACGGCCAGCTGAGCTATGCCGCAGGCAAGGGCGTGCCGCTGAGGAAGGAAGCTGGCAGCCAGATCGACCTGGATCTTTAGCCCATGACGCGCATCAGGGGCGCTCGATGCGGTCCGGGTGGATGACGATGCGGCCCTGCTTGTAGAGCCCGCCGATGGCCTTCTTGAAGTTGCCCTTGCTGACACCGAACCGCCGCGCGATCTCTTCGGCCGGGCTCTTGTCGCTCACGGCCAGCACGCCCTGGTTTTCCTCCAGTTGCTGGAGGATCAGCGCCTGCAGCGCATCGGTCGCCTCGCTGCCGATCGGCTGCAGGCTCAGGCTTATCTTGCCGTCGGCGCGCAGCTCGCGGATGTAACCTCGCTCACGCATGCCGCCGCGCAGGAACTTGAACACCTCGTTCTTGTGGATCAACCCCCAGTGCTGGCCGTTGATGATCGCCTTGTAGCCGAGATCGGTCGGCTCGACGATCAGCAGGTCCACCGCGTCGCCCACCCGGTAGCGCGCCGGCGTCTTGTCCAGATGGCGATCCAGCCGTGCGGTGGCGGTGATGCGACGGGTGCGCTGGTCGATGTACACGTAGACCACACAGTAGTCGCCGACTTGCAGCGGCCGCTTCTCCTCCGAGTGCGGCAGTAGCAGATCCTTGGGCAGCCCCCAGTCGAGGAAAAGCCCGACGCGGTTGATTTCCGCCACCTTGAGACTGGCAAACTCGCCGACCTGCACCCTGGGCTTTTCCGTGGTCGCGATCAGCTTGTCCTCGCTGTCGAGGTAGACAAACACGTTCAGCCAGTCGTCCACCTCGGTCGGCACATCCTTGGGGATGTAGCGGTTGGGCAGCAGAATCTCGCCATCCGGCCCGCCGTCGAGGTAGAGGCCGAAACCGGTGTGCTTGACGATCTGCAGGCTGTTGTAACGTCCGATGGCGGCCATGGCGGGTGTCCCAGTGATGAAGGCGGCGATTCTAGCGGCGCGGCAAGGCATAAGCGATGACTGAATCCCCTGCCTTGGTGCCCAGCGAGCCATGCCCGCCGGCGACCACCACCACCATCTGCCGCCCGGAACGGGTCTGGTAGGTCATCGGCGTCGCCTGGCCGCCAGCCGGCAGGCGCGCCTTCCACAGCTCGCGACCGGTACTGACGTCGTATGCACGCAGATAGTAGTCCAGCGTGCCGCTGAGAAACGCCACGCCACCGGCGGTGACCATCGGCCCGCCCAGGCTCGGCACCCCCATCTTGAACGGCAGCGGAATCGGCGAGCGATCCCGCACGGTGCCGTTCTTGCGCAGCCAGTGGGTCTTGCCGGTGCGCAGGTCGGCGCCCGCCACATAGCCCCACGGCGGCGCGGTGCATGGCAAGCCGATCGGCGATACGAAGGCCTCCAGTTCCACCGCGAATGGCGAGCCGAAGTTCTCGTTGAGAAACGGCTCCTTGTCCGAGACATAGGTCGTCTCGTCGTCCTCACGCGGGATCAGCCGCGAAGTGAAGGCCAGGTACGCCGGTGTGCTGAATACCATCTGGCGTACCGGATCAACCGCCACCCCACCCCAGTTGAAGACGCCGAAGTTACCCGGATGAACCAGCGTGCCCTGGGTGGAGGGTGGCGTGTAACGTCCCTCGTAGCGCAGCGAATGGAACTGGATATGGCACATCATCTGGTCGATCAGTGTGGCACCCCAGAGGTCCTTGCCCTGCAGCTTCGGCGGTTCGTAGGACAGTGCCGACGCAGGCTGCGTCCTGGCGACCCAGTCGCCTTCGGCCGCACCTCGTGGCGCGGGCACCTCGCGCACCGGCAGGATCGGCTCGCCGGTGCGGCGGTCCAGCACATAGATGTCGCCCTGCTTGGTCGGCGCCACCAACGCCGGCACCGGCCCCTCCTCCGTCTGGATGTCGATCAGGCTAGGCTGTGCCGGCACGTCCATGTCCCAGAGGTCGTGCCGCACGGTCTGGAAAACCCAGCGCAGCTGGCCGCTATCCAGGTCGAGCGCCACGATGGAGGAGGAAAAACGCTCGCTGTTCTCGCTGCGCCGCCCGCCCCACTGATCCGGCACCTGGTTGCCGAGCGGAATGTAGACCAGCCCCAGCGTCTCGTCCGCGCTGGAAATGCTCCAGCTGTTCGGGCTGCTGGCACTGTATGTCTGCCCGGCAGCGATGGGCGCGGTCTCGTCGGGGTTGCCCGGGTCCCAGTTCCACAGCAGCTTGCCAGTATAGACGTCATAGGCGCGGATGACCCCGGACGGCTCGTTGGCGCGCACGTTGTCGTTCACCGCACCGCCGATGATCACCCGGTCGCGCGCGACCACCGGCGGAGAGGTCGAGTAGTAGAAACCCTCTTTTACGTGGGGCATGTTGGCCCACAGGTCCACTTCGCCGTTGTCGCCGAAGCCGGGGCATATCTCGCCGGTTCTGGCATCCAGCGCGATCAACCGGGCGTCGGCAGTGGGCATGAACAGCCGCTGGCGACAGCTCTGCGCCTGGCTGGAGGCGGGAGCGGCATGATAGGAAAGCCCACGACAGGTCAAGTGCTGGCGGTTGACCGAATGCGGCACCTTGGGATCGAAGCGCCAGCGCTCTTCGCCGGTCTCGGCATCCAGGGCGATCACCAGGTTGTGCGGCGTGCACAGGTAGAGGCTGTCGTCGACCTTCAGCGGAGTGACCTCGTAGGTGGTCTCGTCCGGGTCGTCCGGACCGCGCAGATCGCCGGTCTGGTAGTGCCAGACCGGCTCCAGGCGCTCGACGTTCTGCGGAGTGATCTGCGCCAACGGCGAATAGCGCTGGCCATGCTGGGTACGCCCGTAGGCATGCCAGTCGCCCTCCGGCACGCTGTCGTCGACGGCAGGCGCCTCGGCCAATGGCGGCGGCAGCATGCCTTTGATGTCATGGCTGTCGCGCCCCACCGCATAGATGGCCGCCACACCCCAGAGCAACACCGCCAGCATCAGCGGAAGCGCTGCACCACCCCAGGCACGGAAGCCGAAATGCTGCCAGCCCAGGCGACGCGCGATCCATGGTGTGAGCAGCCACAGGCCGAGCGGCGCGATGATGCTGCCGCGTGGCGCCAGTTGCCACCAGTCCAGGCCGACTTCGTACAACGCCCAGCCGAGCGCACCGAGCATGAGCAGGGCGTACACCCACAGCGCCGTGCGGCGGCGCATCAGCAGCAGGACACCGGTCAGCAGAAAGCCGGCCGCCAGGATGGCGAAGTACCAGGTTCCGCCGAGGCTGATGACCTTTGCACCGCCGACGCCAAGCGCCAGCCCGACGATGATGCAGAACAATCCGCTGATGACTACTGCCACGGCGCCAACTCCTCGCTCTTGTTATTCGACCTGCACACATTCCAGATGACCGGCACGGACGGCCATCACTGGAATGGGACAGGCGATGAGCGGGAATGCTCCGTGGTAGCGGCAGTGCGGCGGAGCAGGCCGCCTGCCCGCCGCTGCCCCGGCGATTAGTTGCTGTCCAGCCCTACCTGCAGCAGCTTGCCGTCAGCGGCATCGGTGAGCAGGTAAAGGAAGCCGTCCGGCCCCACACGCACGTCACGGATACGCGCATTCAGGTCCTTGAGCAGACGCTCCTCGCCGACGATCCGATCGCCATCCAGCTGCAGCCGGATCAGCGACAGGTCCACCAGGGCGCCGATGAACAGGCTGTGCTGCCAGGCCGGGAAACGCTCGGCGTCGTAGAACGCCATGCCGCTGATACCCGGCGATTTGTCCCAGACGTGATGGGGCGGCTCGGTGCCCTTCACGGTTTTGCCCTTGGCCTCCGGGAACGGCAGCATGCTGTAGTTGATGCCATGGGTCGCCAGCGGCCAGCCATAGTTCTTGCCGGCCTGAGGGATGTTGATCTCGTCGCCACCACGCGGGCCATGTTCGTGCGTCCAGAGCACGCCGCTCCAGGGGTTGAGCGCGGCCCCCTGCTGATTGCGGTGGCCGTAGGACCAGATTTCCGGACGCACGCCGTCGCGCCCCACGAAGGGATTGTCGTCGGGCACGCTGCCGTCCAGGCTGATGCGCACCACCTTGCCCTGATGCTTGTCGAGGTCCTGCGAGGTGGAGCGCTGGTTGTTCTCGCCCAGCGCCACGAACAGATGGCCGTTGCCATCGAAGACCAGCCGCGAGCCGAAATGAATGCCGCTGGACAGCTTGGGCAGCTGGCGGAAGATCACCTCGAAGTTTTCCAGCCGGTATCGATCATCACTGAGCCGGCCGCGACCGACGGCCGTCCCGGCCTTGCCGTCCTCGCCAACCTCGGCGTAGCTCAGATAGACCAGGCGGTCCTGCTCGAACGCCGGCGACAGCCGGACATCGAGCAGGCCACCCTGCGCGCGGGCGAATACGTCCGGCACGCCAGCCAGCGGTTCCGATCGGCTGCCATCGAGCCCCACCAGCCGCAGCCGACCGGGCCGCTCGGTCACCAGCATGTGCTCGCCATCCGGAAGAAGGCCAGCCCCCACGGGTTCTCCAGCCCCGCGGCGATCTCCTTGACGGTTACCTGCCCCGCCTCGCTGGGAAAGCGTTGCGTTTCACCGGCAACCTGGAACGAAGCGGCAATGACGAAACCGCAGAGCGTGGTGCGAATGGCTTGACGCAGCATGAAGGTCCTCCGGTGATGGGGCGTTGTGATTCCCAGATACGCCGCTTCATTGAAGACCAGAGCGTCGGCTCGGTGGTTGCGAAAACGCTTCAAGAAATGACCGACCGTAAAAAGCTGAACAAAATTTGATCAAATCTGTATAATGCCCGGTTCGACTGATTGAAGGAAAAGCGATCCATGGCCACCAAGACCACCAGCGCCAAGCGCAAACCCGAACCCGCGACCGAAACCAGCCAGTCCCTGGCAGAGCAGATGGCCGCGTTCCTCAAGGCCGGCGGTGAGATCCAGACCATCCCCAACGGCGTGAGTGGCCAGACCCAGGGCCCGTCCCGGCAGATCACCATCAGCAAGAAGTGATGCGCTGACACGAACCGCTTTCGGCGAGCCGCTCTGTACAGGCTCGCCGCGTTCCACCTCCTTCCTGATTTCTCCGAGCATCCCATGACCGATCCCGTGCGCCTTGCCAAACGCGTCGCCGAGCAGTTCGGCTGTTCCCGGCGCGAGGCCGAGCTGTACATCGAGGGCGGCTGGGTCACTGTCGACGGCGAGCTGGTCGAAGCGCCCTTCCTCAAGGTAGGTCCGCAGCAACGTATCGAACTGCAGCCCGGCGCCACGGCGAAGGAAATCGCCCCAGTGACGCTGCTGCTGCACAAGCCAGCCGAACTCCCGATCGACAGTGATAACGATGGCCCCCGCCGTGCGCTGCAGGCCAGCGAGCACTGGGTCGATGATCCGTCCCGCGCCGAACCACTGCAGCGTCACCTGCTGCGCCATACCTTGCTGCTGCCCCTGGATGCCGATGCCAGCGGCCTGAGCGTGCTCAGCCAGCAGCGTGAAGTGATCCGCCTGCTCGGCGACACGCGCAACAAGCTCGAGCAGGAGTACGTCGTCGAGGTCAGCGGCGAAGCGGAAGAAGGTGGCCTGGCGCTGCTGGCCAAGGGAATCGGGCATCGTGGCAGGATCCTGCCCAAGGCCAAGGTCAGCTGGCAGAGCGAAAACCGCCTGCGCGTGGTGGTCAAGGAACCCGCACCAGGCGAGGTTCGCATGCTCTGCGAGGCCATCGGCCTGCGCGTCGTCGCCAGCAAGCGCATACGCATCGGCCGACTGTCGATGGCCAAGCTGCCGGTGGGGCACTGGCGCTTTCTCGGCGAACACGAGCGTTTCTGACGCTGCCGCCTGCACCAGTCGGCGGAGCGCGCTTGCCTTGCCCGCCGCGCTGAATCAGTCTTGAGCACTGGGCCGGGGCAATTCGCCACGACGGCCCACCCTCCAAGACAGGACCGCGATGCAGAAACTGCTGCTCTTGTTGCTGATTCTTCTATCGCTGCATACCCAGGCGGCCGAGCCTGTCACTGTCTGGGCCTATCAACCTTCTCCGCCGTTCGCCTCCGGCCAGAGCCCCGGCCTGTCCGAAACCCTGGTACAGCTGCTCAACGAGCACCCGACCAACCAGGGTCGTTACGAATTCCGCCTGACGCAGCTGCCGCGAAAGCGACTCGATGCCCGGCTCGCCGCCAACGAACCGGGCATTCTTTTATGGGCCACACCGGAGTTCTTTCCCGAACGGTTAACCGCTCGGGCCAGCTGGACGCGACCGCTGCTCTGCGACATTCAGGATTTCGTCTCGCGGCGGGCGGCTCCGGTCGACTATGACGGCCCGCGCTCGCTGCACGGCCTGCGCCTGGGCGGAATCCTCGGGCATCGCTATCGCACACTGCAGGCGGATATCGACAAGGGGCTGATCCGCCGCGAAGACGTGCATACGGACCTGCAGAATCTGAACAAGCTGCTCTCAGGGCGCATCGATGTCGCCCTCATCCCGCGCTCGTCACGCCTGTTCTACAGCCTGACCGAGGTGCCAGAAGCGCAGCTGCACGTTTCACCGAGCCCCCTGTACGTGTTCGACCGCCACGTGCTCATGACTGCCAGCCTGCCCGCCGCGACCACGCAGTACATCCAGCAGCTTGTCGCCGACCTGCCGCACAGTGCCCGCTGGCAGACGTTGCTGCGCCGCTATGGCCTGCAACAGATGAACGCGCCCTGCCCCAATTTCTAAGCGAACGTAAGCCGCACTGGCGAATCGAAGCAGGCACGCCCCATACTGGCGAAAAGAGAACGGAGTACCAATTCAGCCATGAAAAAGGCATTGCTCTTCGGCCTGCTGTTGACTCTCGGCGGTTGCGCCAGCCAATCCTGCGATCGCGCCTGGGACGACGACGGCTGTCGCGCCGAGCGTCTGCTGTACCAGAACGATCTGATGCAGGCCAAGATTCTGATATCGGTCGGTGATGAAGACAGCTACGAACTGGCCCAGGCCCTGCTCGATCGCAGCGCGCGGCTGGATCGGCGCGGTGAGACCGAGTTCTACCAGGCGCTGCTGCTGATCCGTCAGGGCCCGGAGCCCTCCGAAGTGCTGCAATTGCTGGAGAAGGCCAAGCGCAAGGGCCACCCGCACGCGGTGGCGCTGCTCTACAAGATCTACCAGGAGCCCTATCTGATCGAGCAGGCGGACCCGATCAGGGCCGAGGTCTATCGACAGGCCTACGGCGAACTGGACGTCGCGCGCAGCGGCTACCCATCGTTCGACAAATCGCTGGAACTGGTCGATCAGCTGGTTGCGCCACCGCCACCCTCTGTGCCGTACCAGGCACCATGCCCGCAACACTGCCTGGAGCAGTCACGCTAGCATCGCGGGCTGGCGAGGAGCGATCAGGGCGCAGGGGTCTGCGAAATCCGCGGTTCCTCTTCGCCGTCGGCGACCGCGCGCGCTTCCGCTTCGGTGGCGTAAGGGCCGCCAACGATGGTGCCGTTCAGTTCCACCACCCAGCATACGGCCCAGGTCGGGCGCCAGGCTTTGGGTACGTCTTCGCCGCTGAGGTGCTTGATCTGCGAGGTCATGGCGTTTCTCCATTGCTACTGAGACAAGACGGCCGTCCGCGCCGCGGAGCCGGCCCCATGCAATGCAGACCACAAGCCGGCACGCTTTGCTCGTCCCGATCGACGAAACGGACCGAGCCAGAACCCTTGGCGGCAGCTGGGCTCTACACACACAGGTGCCGCCCGCTGAGGAAAGACGATGCGCTCCACCAGCCGCCTGTTTCTGCTGATGTCGCTCTGCACCTTCCTGCTGGTCGGCTGCAGCCGCGCAACCCTGGTCTACCGCAATCTCGACACGCTGATTCCCTGGACACTCAACGATTACCTGGACCTGGACCGCACCCAGCAGCGCGAACTGCGCCAACGGCTGCGTGAACACCTGGCCTGGCACTGCAGCACCCAGTTGCCGGAACTCCTGGCCAGGCTTGACCGGCTGGAGCGAAGCAGTGCCGACGGCCAATTCGAGCCGAGCGATCTGGAGCCACACTACCGCGGCGTACGCGACGCCATGCACAGCATCGCGGTGGAGGTCACCCCGACCGCCACCGATCTGCTGCGGGCATTGAACGACGCGCAAGTCGAGGAACTGCGCAAGGCGCTGGACGAGAACCGCCGTGAACACCGGGAGAAGTACCTCGAGCCGCCCCTGGAGCAGCAGATCCGCGAACGCGCCGAGCGCATGCAGGAGCGCCTGCAGTACTGGTTCGGCCCGCTGAACGCGCAGCAGCGCCAGCGCGTGCTGCGCTGGGCGCACACCCTGAGCGAGCAGAACTGCCGCTGGCTGCGCAACCGCGAGCAATGGCAGGCGATGCTGCTGGCCGCCGTCGAGCAGCGCCACGGCGCCGATTTCGATAAGCGTATCGCCCGGCTCTTGCAGGATCGCGAAGCGCTGCTGAACGAAGATGACCGCGCGGCGCTGCAACGCGCAGAACAGGCCGGTCTGGAACTGGTGGCCGACCTCCATCGTCTGGCCGACGACGGCCAGCGCGCCCATCTGAGCGGACGGCTGACGCAGCTGCAAAGCGACTTCGGCAGTCTGAAGTGCCTGGCCCAGGCCGGCTGACGACCGGGCCTCAGTGCCCCGTCGAGGTCAGCCGACGCAGGGCCTCACGCTGCGCCGGCTCGTCGAGGTCGAGCAACCACTGCGGCTTGCCCGCCACCAGCGCCGCCAGCGGCACGCCATCGCGGTAGAGGATGCGGTTGCCCGGCAGCGCCGGCACCTTGCTGCCCGGCAACAGCGTCCCCAACTGATTCAGCGGATCGACTGCCGAGACCGCCAGCAGCTCGCCCGCCAACGGCCGCTTGCGCACCTCACGCAACAGCGCCAGCGCTTCCGGCAGGGCGAACTGCTCGCCCGCCACGCCTGCGACGAAACGCCCGCCGCGGATCTCGCCACGCGCTTCCAGCCGGTGGTAGACCCGCAACAGCTCGCGCCAGGGCGGCAGCCAGTCCGCCTCGCGCGCCAGCAGTCGCCAGAACACCACGCCGTAACGGCGCAGCAGCACGCGGGCAATATGCTCCAGCGCCTCAGCCGAAAAGCCGGAGCGGCCGGTCGTTTCCTCGGCCTCGGCAGGTTTGCGCACCAGCGCCCAGCGCCCCGCGTCGGCCATACCGCCGATAAAGGCGCCTCCGAGGGTTCGCCGCGCCGTGCGCGAACGCTTGCTGGCCGGCGTCAGCAGCGCACGCAGGCCGGCGAAGCTGTCGGCGTTCACCAGCCCGACCGCCACCAGTTCGCCCAGGGCGTCCTCCAGTTCGCTGCGCAGCAGATGGGCATCGTGCTGCAGTTCGTCGAAGAACAGCGCGCCATGGGTCTGCAGGCAATCGAACACGCGCTGCGCCCGCGATGACAGTTCCGGCGCGGGCGCGTCGCTGGCCAATGCATGCCAGGCACCGAGCTGGCGCCGCGGCAACAGTACGATAGGCGTGCCACGTACCGGCCCGCCGCTGGCCTTGAGACGCCCGGACAGCCGCGTCCAGACAATGCGACCGGAGCGGCACAGCTCATCCAGCCAGGTGCTGCCGTAATCCTTCAGACGGGCCGGCAGCAAGTCGCTTTCCCAGGCCGTCGCGGCCGCCTGGAAGCCTTCCAGCTGCTCGACCAGTGTGCCCAGCGCCTCGCGCCCCTGCATGCGGGTGCCCGCCGACAGATGCTGCCAGTCGGCGAGAAAGCGCATGCAGTCGGCAAGCTCCACCGGCTCGATCTCGCGGCGCAGGCGCTTGACCGTGTAGCGATGGATACGCGCCAACAGGTGCCGCTCGCACCACTCGTCCTCGCTCGCTCCCGGGCTGAAGCGCCCGCGCAGCACATAGCCCTGGGCCTCCAGACGGGTCAGCGCCAGCGCCACCGCCGAGGCCGGCAGGGCCAGCGGTCTAGCGATCAGCGGTACCGGCAGCGGCGCGAAACCGCTCAGACGGGCGCGGATCAGTTCCACCAGCGCCTCCTCTTCGTCGAGCAGCTGGTCATAGCCGGCCGGCAATGGCAGACACGGCTCGCAGGCCGCCTGCGGATAGATCGAACGCAGCCAGGCCAGGCGCTCCAGCGGGGTCCAGAGCGCGCGGTCGTGAGCCACCTGCAGGCGTGTCGCCCGCCCCGCGCGGGCCAGCTCGGCGAGCCATTGCAGCCAGTGCGGCTGCCCCGCCGCCTCGGCCTCGGCGATGCAGCCCAGCGCCGTCAGCGCCTCGTGCAGCTCGTCGCTGTTGCGCGCCTCCGGCCAGGCCTCCGCCCCCACCGCCGCTATCGCCTCGGGGTCCAGCGCGCCAAGGTCGTCGGCCGATTCCGGATCGCTCCAGCGACGGGCGAGCACCGCCTGGGTGCGTCGCTCTTCCAACGGGGCGTCGTCGAGAAAGGCGTAGGGGCGCGCGCCGAGGATTTCCATGGCCAGTGGCGACGGCGCCGGCAGGTCACGTGTCAGCAGCTCGACTTCTCCGCTCTCCATGCGCCGCAGCAGCGCCAGCCAACCCTCGCTGTCCATGGCCTCGTGCAGGCAGTCGTCGAGGGTCTGGCGCACCAGCGGGTGGTCGGGAATCTCCCGCTCACCCACGATGTTCTCCAGGCAGGCCACCTGATCGGGGAACACCGTGGCCAGCAGGTCTTCGCTTTTCATCCGCTGCAGCTGCGGCGCCACCTTGCGCCCGCCGGCCATGCGCGGCAGGGCCAGCGCGGTAGTGGCGATCCAGCGCCAGCGCACGCCGAACAGCGGCGCGTCGAGCAGCGCCTGGATCAACACCTGTCGAATGCAGATAGCGCCAGACCTCATCCAGCGCGAAGCTGTGACTGGTCGACAGCGACAGGATGATCGCGTCCTCGGTGGCTGCCGCCTGCAGCTCGAAGTTGAAGGTGCGGCAGAAGCGCTTGCGCAGCGCCAGGCCCCAGGCACGGTTGATGCGGCTGCCATAGGGCGAGTGGATCACCAGCTGGGTGCCGCCGGACTCATCGAAGAAGCGCTCCATGATCAGCCGCCGCTGGGTCGGCAACGCGCCCAGCGCCGCACATGCACGGGAAAGGTATTCGACGATCTGCTGCGCGGCTTCGCGTGGGATGCCCGGGGTATCGGCGAGCCAATCGATCACCGGCTGCAGGCGTTCGGCCGCTTGCGACTCGGCGCTGGCCAGGCGCTGGTCGATTTCCCCGCGCAGGCGGGCGACCGCGGAGGACAGCTCGTCGCTGCGCCCTGGCGCTTCGCCGAGCCAGAA
The DNA here is from genome assembly GCF_000219605.1 of Stutzerimonas stutzeri. Lineage (NCBI taxonomy): Bacteria > Pseudomonadati > Pseudomonadota > Gammaproteobacteria > Pseudomonadales > Pseudomonadaceae > Stutzerimonas > Stutzerimonas stutzeri. Next base: position 1,437,457 of record NC_015740.1, on the reverse strand, counting down.
CGGGATGCTTGGCGGCATGCCCTGGGCGTCCTCCACGCGCACCCGCCCCGCCTCGATCTTGAGGATGCGGTAGGAGGTGTTGCCGAGCTGGAACACGTCCCCGGCCAGGCTCTCCACGGCGAAATCCTCGTTCACCGTGCCGATGTTCAGCCCCTGCGGCTCCAGCAGCACGGCGTAGTCGGAGTTGTCGGCGATGGTGCCGCCGGAGGTCAGCGCGGTCAGCCGCCCGCCGCGGCGGCCGCGCAGGCTGCGGGTCGCCAGGTCGCGATGCAGATAGGCGCCGCGCGCGCCATGGCGAGTGGTATAGCCTTCGGCGAGCATCCTCAGCAGCGCCTGATAAGTGTCGTCATCCAGCACCGCATAGGGCATCGCCCGGCGCAGCAGCGCCAGCAGCGCGTCCTCCTGCCATTCACGGCTGGATACCTCGGCGACGATCTGCTGGGCCAGCACGTCCAGCGGCGCCGGGGGAATTCTCAGCGTGTCCAGTTCGCCGCGGCGCACGGCATCGAGCAGCGCGGCGCATTCGATCAGGTCATCACGCGAGCTGGGAAACAGGCGCCCCTTGGATACGCCCGACACCTGGTGACCGGCGCGCCCTACTCGTTGCAGGAAGGCGGCGATCGAACGCGGCGAGCCGAGCTGGCAGACCAGTTCCACGTCGCCGATGTCGATGCCCAGTTCCAGCGAGGCGGTGGCCACCAGCACCTGCAGTTCGCCGCGTTTGAGCTTCTGCTCGGCCGTCAGCCGCTGCTCGCGCGCCAGGCTGCCGTGGTGCGCCGCCACCACCGCGCCGCCCAGCCGTTCGGCCAGATGGCGGGTGGTGCGCTCGGCCATGCGGCGCGTGTTGACGAACACCAGGGTGGTCCGATGCTCGCCGGCCAGCGCGGCCAGGCGGTCGTAGACCAGCGCCCAGGCATCGTTGCTCATTACCGCTTCCAGCGGCACCGGCGGGACTTCAAGCGCCAGGTCGCGGGCGCGGCCATGGCCGATATCGACGATCTCGCAAGGGCGCTCGGTTCCGACCAGAAAGCGCGCAACCGCGTCTATGGGCTTCTGTGTGGCGGACAGCCCGACACGCACCAGCGGCCGTTCGCAGAGCGCCTCCAGCCGCTCCAGCGACAACGCCAGGTGGCTGCCGCGCTTGTTGCCGGCGATGGCGTGGATCTCGTCGACGATCACGCTGCGCACATCGCGCAGCATCTGCCGCCCGGACTCGGAGCCGAGCAGCACGTAGAGCGATTCCGGCGTGGTGACCAGGATATGCGGCACCCGCTTGCGCATCGCGTTGCGCTCGGCCTGCGGCGTGTCGCCGGTGCGCACAGCGGTGCGAATGTCCACCGGCGGCAGGCCGAGCCGTTGCAGCTCGGCGCCGATGCCGGCCAGCGGTTGCTCGAGGTTGATATGGATATCGTTGGACAGCGCCTTGAGCGGCGAGACGTATAGCACCTGGGTGCCGTCGACCAGCCCGCCCTCGGTCAGGCCCTGCTGCACCAGCGCGTCGATGGCAGCGAGAAAGGCGGTCAGCGTCTTGCCCGAACCGGTCGGCGCGGCGACCAGGGTCGAGCGACCGGCGCGTACCAACGGCCAGGCTGCTGCCTGAGCCGGTGTCGGGGCGGGAAAGCTGCGGGAAAACCAGCCCGCCACGGCGGGATGGAAGCGGCACAGCGGATCGGGGGCAGGCATGCTCATGCGGATGAATATGGTGCCGCGCCTGCCATTGCACAAGCGACAGCCGGTCGGCTGTGGGGAAACGGCACCGGCATATGGCGGTCAACTCCAGACAACGGCAACGCAACGGAGACGATCATGACCACAACGCCCCTGAGCCTGGACAACGCGATGCAACTGGCCTCGGAAGCCTTTCTGCCCTGTGGCTGCGTGACCAGCGCCAACCCCGAAGACGACAGCTTCGGTTTCACCGTGATGAACGGCAGCGGCGAAGAACTCGCCCGGGTAGCGCAGGTGCGCGACTACGCCGACCCGCTGCGCATGGCCCAGGTCATCGAGCAGACCCGCCAGGAGCTGATCGACAAGGGTTGCACCCTGGAGCCCTGGACGATGCCCTTCATCACCGACGCCAGCGCCATTCCGGAAACCACTCCGAACTACTGAGGAGGCGGCATGAGCGATCCCGTTCTGTTGATCACCGGCGCCTCGTCCGGGATCGGTGCGGCCACCGCGCGCCAGGCCGCCAAGGCCGGCTATCGCCTGGCACTGGCCGCGCGTTCGGCGGACAAGCTGCAGCGGCTGGTTGATGAAATCGGTCCGCAGCGCGCCATCGCCATCCGCTGCGACGTCACCGACTACGCCGAACAGCAGGCAATGGTGCAGCAGGTTCTGGAGCGCTTCGGCCAGCTCGATGCGGTCTACGCCAACGCCGGCATACCGGGCAGCGAAGGCGGCTTCAGCGCGGCCGACCCGGCGGTATGGAAGGAGATGCTGCTGACCAACGTCTATGGCGTCGGGCTGACGCTGCGCTGCACGCTCGCCGCGCTGAAGGCCAGCCGCGGCCATCTGCTGCTCACCGGCTCGGCGGCAGGGCGCTTCGTCATTCCCGGTTCGATGTACAGCGCCAGCAAATGGGCGGTGACCGGCATGGGCCTGAGCGTGCGCGAGGAGCTGCGCGGCAGCGGTGTACGGGTCACGCTGATCGAGCCGGGCATGGTCGATACGCCGCTGTTCGACGAGCCGCCGGCCTATGCCCTGCAACCGGAGGACATCAGCCGTGCGGTGGTCTACGCGCTGTCGCAACCGGCCCATGTGGATGTCAACGAAATCCTGATCCGCCCGACACCGCCGCTGCAGGACAAGCAATAGGCGCGGCGCTCAGTGCGGGTCGCTGCGCTGCTGCTGTTGCCGCAGGCGGCCCGACTCGTTGATCTCCGCCGGTCCGGCCGTATCGCCATGCCGGTGTTCACCCGCGCCACGCACCCGCTGCAACTGGATGACCTCGCCCTTCTCCCAGGCATTGGCAGCCGTGTCGACCTCGGGTTGCACGATCGATTCGCGGTCACGGCGCCTGGCCTGGGTATCCACACCCAGGCGCTCGTCACGGGCCTTTTCCAGCGCCGGGTCGAGCTGGCCGTCGGCGGTAAAGCCCATCATCAGCGCCGGAATGCCGTAGGGCAGCTCCTTGTCTCGATCGGTATGCCAGGTATGCCAGGTCTTGCCGTAGGTGCTGACCACCTGTTTCATCAGCCGCCTTTCCGCTGCCTGCGGTAGACCCGGCGCAACCAGGCTGCCGGATTTCACCTCGTAGTCGTGGCTATGCCAGAGCTTCTTCTCCTCTTCCGGCAGGGTCTCGAACAGGCGCGCGCTGATGATGTACTCCACCCCCATCAGCTTGGCGTCGCGGCCGTTGCCGTCGTAGATCAGCGCCTGCATCACGTCCTCGTTGAGACGGGTGACGTAGTGGTGCGTCTCCATCTGTCCGTTCATGTCGCCGTTGTAGAAGTGAAAGCCGTTGAGATAGGCGCTCACCGCATTCAGCGGGGCCTGCCCCTGCAACAGCCTTGCCCCCGCCTCCAGGGCATGGGTCTCGACGCTTTTCGGCTTGCCCGCGGTCTCGGTGTAGGACGCGGTGTCGTGCTGGGCGCAGGCGGCGAGCCCGAGCGCCGAGCACAGCATCAGAAACTGTCGCATGGATCGAACTCCTGCTTGGCTTCCTACAGGGAGTGGCCAGGCGTCAGGCGAGTTCAGGACCGAGCAGAAACTTTTGCCCGGCCCGTCGGGTCGCTATGGGAGGCCGTTTCGGTCGTGCAGACACCGCAGGGGGGAACGCCATGGGCAACCTGGCAGAGCAGCCACATCCGCACCCGGCACTCGCCGAACTCGATCAGCTTTTGCAGCGCTACCGCCTGGTGCGCGCCGCCAGCGAGGCGATCTGCACGCCGCTGCAGGTGGAGGACTATGTCATCCAGAGCACACCGGAGGTGAGCCCGCCGAAATGGCATCTGGCACACGTCACCTGGTTCTTCGAGACCTTCGTGCTGCTGCCCTACCTGCCTGGCTACCGGCGCCTGAACGAGGCCTACGACTACCTGTTCAACTCCTACTACCAGACCCATGGCCTGCCCTTCCCGCGAACGCGGCGCGGCGTGCTGTCGCGTCCGGGGGTCGAGGAGATTTATGCCTATCGCCGGCATGTCGATCAGGCCATGGGCGAGCTCTTGGTAAATCCGCCGCGCGAGCAGGCTGCCGAGATCGTCCGTCGCGTCGGCCTGGGCCTGCAGCACGAGCAACAGCACCAGGAGCTGCTGCTCATGGACATCAAGCACATTCTTGCGCAGAACCCCATGCACCCGGTCTATCGCGACGACCTCGCCAGGCCGCAGCCGAGCAGCCCGGAGCGCCCGCGCTGGCACGAGTTCGCTGGCGGCGTGCAGCATATCGGCCATGCTGGCAGTGAGTTCGCCTTCGACTGCGAGACACCGCGGCACCGCCAGTTCGTCGAAGATTTCCAACTGGCCGAACGCCTGGTGAGCAATGGCGAGTACCTGTCCTTCATCGCCGATGGCGGTTACGCGCGACCGGAGCTCTGGCTGTCGGACGGCTGGGATCTGATCCAGCAGGCTGGCTGGAATGCCCCGCTGTACTGGCTGCGCGAGGATGGCGCCTGGCACGAGATGACCCTCGGCGGGCTGCGCACGCTGGATCTGGAAGCGCCGGTCTGCCATGTCAGCTATTACGAGGCCGACGCCTATGCGCGCTGGGCCGGCGCACGGCTACCCAGCGAAGCCGAGTGGGAAGTGGCGGCAGCCGACCAGCCGCTGCGTGGCAACTTCCTGGAAAGCGATTACCTGCAACCGGTCGCTGCGCCTGCCGGCCACGATGGCCCGCAGCAGCTGTTCGGCGACGTCTGGGAGTGGACCGCCAGCGCCTACCTGCCCTACCCCGGCTTTCGCCCGCTGGAAGGCAGCCTCGGCGAATACAACGGCAAGTTCATGTCTGGACAGATGGTGCTGCGCGGCGGCTGCTGCGCCACGCCGGAATCCCACGTGCGGGTGACCTACCGCAACTTCTTCCAGCCGGCGATGCGCTGGCAGTTCGCCGGGCTGCGCCTGGCCAGGGGGCTTTGAACATGGCATTGGCGATACATTTTCACGATCAGCTGCAGCAGCCGCACGAGGCCTCGCTGCGCGACGAGACCCTGGCCGGGTTCGCCGCCACGCCCAAGTGGGCGTCGCCGAAATTCTTCTACGATCGTCGCGGCTCCGAGCTGTTCGAGCAGATTTGCCGGCAGCCGGAGTATTACATCACCCGCACCGAGGAGCAGATCCTCGCCGAGGCGGCCAGCGACATCCTCGACATCGCCGGCCCTCACAGCGATCTGATCGAGCTGGGCAGCGGCGCCAGCCGCAAGGTTCGCCTCCTGCTGGAAGCGCTGCACCCCACCAGCTACCTGGGCATCGACATCTCCGAGGACTTCCTGCTCAGCAGCACCCAGCGCCTGGCCGCGGATTACCCCTGGCTGGAGGTGCATGCTGCCTGCACCGATTTCTCTCATGAACTGAACCTGCCGGATGATTTCTCCAGCGAGCACCCGCTGGTGTTCTTCCCGGGCTCGAGCATCGGCAACTTCACACCCGCCGAGGCCGCGGCATTCCTGCAGCGCCTGCACGATGTGCTGCCGGCCGGCGGCGGTCTGGTGATCGGCGTCGACCTGGTCAAGGATCGGGCGGTGCTGGAAGCGGCCTACAACGACCGCGCCCATGTCACCGCCGCGTTCAACCTCAACCTGTTGCAGCGCATCCGCAACGAGCTGGACAGTGACATCGACCCGTCGCGCTTTGTCCATCGGGCGTTCTTCAACGAGGGCGAGTCGCGCATCGAGATGCACCTGATCAGCCCCGAGGCGCAGGATGTGACCATCGAGGGCCGACGTTTTCACTTCGATGCCGGCGAGAGCCTGCATACGGAAAACTCCTACAAGTACACGCTGGACTCCTTTGCCGCCCTGGCCGACTCCGCCGGCTTCGACTGCCGCGGCCAGTGGACCGATCCGCGCGGGCTGTTCAGCGTCAACTACCTGCAACGGCGTTGACCCATGACGTGTCGATTACCTGCTTCGTTCGCCCTCGGCCTCGCCATGTTCGGGGCCATGGCCACCGGCCCGGTGGCTGCCAGTGAGGAACTGCGCATCGCCCGGCTCACGCGGTGCGGCGATCTGTTCGCCGAGAACGCGCTGAGCTGGTGCCTGAATGCCCGCGGCCTGCCCCGTGCCGACGTGCAGCTGAAGCTGAGCGGCGAGGCGCTGCCCGCCGAGCAGATCAGCCGCGACGGCAATCAGCTGCGTCTGACCCTGCCCGCCGACCAGGTCCGCAGCGGCCCGCTGTGGCTCGAGCACGACGGCAAGCGCAGCAATCCGGTCTGGCTCTCGGCAGGTCGCAGCCAGGTACTCGCCGCCAAGCCCGACGAGGTGGCGCGCAACATGGATGACCTCACCACCTATGTCGATCTGGTCAGCCTGATCATCGAGGAAGACCACGAAGGTCTGGAGAAGGCCCGCCAGCTGTCCGAAAAGTACGGCGCCGAGGTAGTCGGTGCCATCCCGCCGCTCAATACCTACCAGTTGCGCCTGCCGGTGAAAGACCTGACCGAGCGCGATGCCATGGTGCTGCGCCTTGGCAGCGAGGTCGGCGTAGATGCCGTGGTGATCGAGGAATCCGCCGCGGAAAGCGACGAACAGGACAAACAGGAACGGCCGCGCCGGCAGAATCGCGAATGGGCGGCCAACCGCTTTCTCGACGCTGTCGACTATTACCGCGAGCGCATCCCGGATGACCAGCGCGCCGCCGACCGCGCGCCGGTACGCATCGGCATCATCGAACGCGCGGTGGACTTCGACGCCCCGCACTTCGCCGAATACCTCCAGCCCTGCGATCCGCCCGAGCAACGCACCTGTCTCTATGCCCGCGACGCCGACAAGCCGGACAACCACGGCAGTAGCGTGGCCGGCATCCTCGCCGCCCACGCCAGCGACGCCCGAGACCAGGGCTTTCTCGCCTCCCTGGACGGCACCGGCCCGGGCTTCGAGGTGATAGTCGAGCGCAACTCGGACGCCGGCATCACCGCCAATGTGGCGGCCTCGGTGAATCTGGTCGAAGACGGCGCGCGGATTCTCAACTGGAGCTGGGGCATCCATCGCATCGGCACGGTGGACGTGGAAGGTGAACCGGTGGATTCGCTGCTGCGCTCGGGCATCGCCATGAGCGGCTACGAGGAGCTGCTGGAAGAGTTCTTCCTCTGGCTGCGCCGCGAACATCCCGACGTGCTGGTGATCAACTCCGCGGGCAACGGGTCGGCGCACTCCGGGCGCGACGATTATCGCCTGCCGTCGTCCTTCATCACCGAGCAGCTGCTGGTGGTCGGCGGCCACGAGCGCAACGACAAGAAGGATGTCTCGGTGGAACACCCGGACTATGTGCGCAAGCGCAAGTCATCCAATGTCGACATGCGTGTGGACATCACCGCCGCGGCCTGTACGCGCGCCGCCACGCTCGATCCGGAGCAGCGCGGTGACGTGCACTGCGGCACTTCCTACGCCACACCGCTGGTGGCCGGCGCGGTGGCGGCCATGCTGTCGGTCAATCCCGAGCTCGAACCCGATCAGGTGCGTGAATTGCTGCGCCGCAGCGCCATGACCATCGGCCGCGACTCGGACTTCGAACCGGCCGAGGCGGACGACCTTACCGCGCCGATCCTGCCGTCCGAGCGCGGCTATCGGCTGGATGACAACGATGTCGGCCGCTCGGCTCGACTCGACATGCGCAAGGCCCTGGAACTGACGGTCAAGAGCCTGGAGAACACGCGCTAGGCCACGTCACTCCATGTCGCCACAGAGTTCGGCGGCACGCAGCAAGGCCGCCGTCAGCGCGTGGCGCTCCCACGGCGGCAGCGCGGCGAAACGTGTGCGGAATTCCGGCGGCAGCAACGCCGGTGCGTCCTGGAGCAATTCCCGGCCGCAGTCGCTGAGCAGCAGCCATTGGCGGCGGCGGTCCTGGTCGTCGCGCTGACGTTGCAGCAACCCGCGTTCTTCGAGTCGATCGAGCTGACCGGACAGCGTCGCGGCGGTCAGGCTCACGCGCCGGCTCAGGGCACTGGCGGTCATCTGCCCTTCACCGGCCAGCACCTGCAGGATCATCAGCTGCACCGGGCTCAGGCCACCGTAACGCGCCAGACGCTTGGCATGCACTTCGGCATCCTGCTGCAGCCGGCGCATGGCCTGGAACAGCGGCAGTTCGAAGGCCTGAACCTCCAGCACATTAATTTCATTTGAAACTGTTTTTTCAGCCATAAGAACACTTTTCATTGATCCACTCACTTTGACATCAAAGCATTTTTTTGCTTTGGTGTAAAAAGATGACTGACCCGGCCTTAAGCCGATCCAGCGCCGCTGCGCTGGTCCGAAAAGCTGAACTTAGGCGATGACGGGTCAGTCACACTCCCCAACGGCAAAACCGGTAAGGACCTTATGTGTGGCATAGCTGGAGAACTTCGTTTCGATAACCGCCCCGCCGATCTGGCCGCGGTTGAACGCATCACCCAACACCTGACCGCACGCGGCCCGGACGCGTGCGGTTTCCACAGCCAGGGGCCGCTGGCCCTCGGCCATCGACGCCTGAAGATCATGGATCTGTGTGAGGCGTCCGGCCAGCCGATGATCGATTCGGCTCTCGGCCTGTCGATGGTCTTCAATGGCGCCATCTACAACTACCCCGAACTGCGCGCAGAGCTGGAAAACCTCGGCTATCGCTTCTTCTCCGAAGGCGATACCGAGGTGCTGCTCAAGGGCTACCACGCCTGGGGCGAGGCATTGCTGCCACGCCTTAATGGTATGTTCGCCTTCGCTATCTGGGAGCGGGACCGCCAGCAGCTGTTCATCGCCCGTGATCGCCTCGGCGTCAAGCCGCTGTACCTGTCACGCACCGACCAGCGCCTGCGCTTCGCCTCCTCGCTGCCGGCCCTGCTCAAGGGCGGCGACATCGCCGGTGTGCTGAACCCGGTGGCGCTGAACCATTACATGAGCTTCCATGCCGTGGTGCCGGCACCGGACACCCTGATTGCCGGCATCGAGAAGCTACCCCCGGCCAGCTGGATGCGTGTCGACGCCGATGGCACGACCACCACCGAGCGCTGGTGGGAGCTGCAGTTCGGTGCCCGCGAAGACGAGCGCGACTACAGCTTCGAAGACTGGAAGCGTCTGACCCTGGACACCATGCGCGAAGCGGTGGCGATCCGACAGCGTGCCGCAGTGGACGTCGGCGTGCTGCTGTCCGGCGGCGTCGACTCCAGCCTGCTGGTGGGTCTGCTGCGCGAGGCGGGTGTCGACGACAACCTGCTGACCTTCTCCATCGGCTTCGAAGACGCCGGCGGCGAGCGCGGCGACGAGTTCAAGTACTCGGACATCATCGCCAAGCACTACAACACCCGCCATCACCAGCTGCGCATCCAGGAAAAGGAAATCCTCGAGCAGCTGCCGGCCGCCTTCCAGGCCATGAGCGAGCCGATGGTCAGCCACGACTGCATCGCCTTCTACCTGCTCTCGCGGGAAGTGGCCAAGCACTGCAAAGTGGTGCAGAGCGGCCAGGGCGCGGACGAGCTGTTCGCCGGTTACCACTGGTATCCGCTGGTCGATGGTGCCGAGGACCCGGTGGCGGCCTACCTCGCCGCGTTCCGCGACCGCAGCTACGAGGAATATGCCCAGACCATGCAGCAGCAATGGGTGCAGGGCGATTTCTCCGGTGATTTCGTGCGCCGCCACTTCGCCCAGCCGGGTGCCGAGGCCGCGGTGGACAAGGCGCTGCGCATCGACAGCACCGTGATGCTGGTGGATGACCCGGTCAAGCGCGTGGACAACATGACCATGGCCTGGGGCCTGGAGGCGCGCACGCCGTTCCTCGATTACCGCGTGGCTGAACTGTCGGCGCGGATTCCGGCCAAGTTCAAGCTGCCCGAAGGCGGCAAGTACGTGCTCAAGGAAGCCGCACGCCAGGTGATCCCCGCCGCGGTGATCGACCGGCCCAAGGGCTACTTCCCGGTGCCGGGCCTCAAGCACCTGCAGGGTGCCACGCTGAACTGGGTGCGCGAGATGTTGCTCGACCCCAGCCAGGAGCGCGGGCTGTATAACCCGCAGATGCTGGAGAAGCTGCTCGCCGATCCGGATGGCCAGCTTACCCCGCTGCGCGGTTCCAAACTCTGGCAGCTGGCGGCGGTCAACCTATGGTTGAGCGAACAAGGCCTCTAGGGGCATCGATGAGGTCGCGCCATGGCTAGACGGCCCCAATAACCCGCTCACGAACGGCTGCGGCTGGCACGCGCCACGGGGGCGACCGTTTCGCCCCGCCGCTGGCCGGTTCGTGACTTAGCATCAAGGAACGTACCATGCAGAAGTCCCAAGCCTACGGTCAGCGCCTGCTGCGCGGCCAGGCCCCGACCTACCAGCGGTTGCAGGCACGCTTCGCGGAGGATGGTCAGGAAGAACCCTGTGGGCCCGTGGTCCTGCACTGCGGCTGGGGGCGCATCCTTGTCGGCCACACCTATTCGGATCCCGCGCAGCTTGCCGCCGAGCTGCTCAACGAGCAGGCCGGCGAACGCGATATCGCGTTGTACGTGGCGGCGCCCCATCAGGTCCTGTCCTACGCACCACAGCAGCTTTTCCTCGATCCCTCCGACACCCTGCGCATCTGGTTCAGCGACTACCGCCCGTCACAGAAACCGTTTCGCGGCTTCTGCGTGCGCCGCGCCCAGAGCGAGGCGGACTGGCATGCGATCAACGGCCTCTATCAGTCGCGCGGCATGATGCCGGTAGACCCGGAGCGCTGCACGCCACGCGAGCAAGGCGGGCCGGTGTACTGGCTGGCCGAGGACGACACCTCCGGGCAGATCATCGGCAGCGTGATGGGCATTGATCACCACCGCGCCTTCAATGATCCGGAAAACGGTTCGAGTCTCTGGTGCCTGGCAGTCTCGCCCAGTTGCCCCCGACCCGGCGTCGGCGAGGCACTGGTACGCCATCTGATCGAGCACTACATGGGGCGCGGCCTGGCCTACCTGGACCTGTCCGTGCTGCACGACAACCAGCAGGCCAAGGCGCTCTATGCCAAGCTCGGCTTCCGCGACCTGCAGACCTTCACCGTCAAGCGCAAGAACAGCTTCAACCAGCCGCTGTTCCTCGGCCCGGGGCCGGAAGCCAAGCTCAACCCCTACGCCAAGATCATCGTCGACGAAGCCCGCCGGCGCGGCATCGAGATCGAGGTCAACGATGCCGAGGCCGGACTGTTCACGCTCACCCAAGGTGGTCGGCGGGTGCGTTGCCGGGAGTCGCTGTCCGATCTCACCTCGGCCGTGAGCATGACGCTCTGCCAGGACAAGCGCCTGACCCACCGCACCCTGTCCCACGCCGGGATCTGCCTGCCGGCGCAGCGGCTGGCTGGCACGGCGGAGGAAAACGCCGCCTTTCTCGCCGAACATGGCAGCGTGGTGGTCAAGCCGGTGGATGGCGAGCAGGGCATGGGCGTGGCGGTGGACCTGCGTGACGGTGCCGAGATGGAGGAAGCGATCCAGCGCGCCCGCCAGTACGACAGCCGGGTGCTGCTGGAGAGCTACCATCCGGGCCTGGACCTGCGCATCGTGGTCATCGGCTACGAGGTGGTTGCGGCAGCCGTCCGCCGCCCCGCCGAAGTCATCGGTGACGGCCGCACCCGCATCGGCGCGCTGATCGAGAAGCAGAGCCGGCGGCGCCAGGCCGCTACCGGTGGGGAGAGCCAGATCCCGCTGGACGAGGAAACCCAGCGCTGCCTGCGTGACGCCGGTTTCGATTTCGACAGCGTACTGCCCGAGGGCAAGCGCCTGTCCGTGCGGCGCACCGCCAACCTGCACACCGGCGGCACGCTGGAGGATGTCACCGCCCAGCTGCATCCGGTGCTGATCGATGCCGCTGTGCGTGCCGCCCGCGCGCTGGACATCCCGGTGGTCGGCCTCGACCTGCTGGTGCCGGCGCCGGACCAGCCGGAGTACGTCTTCATCGAAGCCAACGAGCGCGTCGGCCTGGCCAATCACGAGCCGCAGCCGACCGCCGAGCGCTTCATCGACCTGCTCTTTCCGCTCAGCGTCGCTGGCTGATCGCCACCCGCCCGGCCTCGGCCGGGCGCAGGCCATCCATCGAGGGGCAGCCCAAGGGCGCCCATCACGCTGTCTCCATTCATTTCATCGGGTGGCTGCAAGGCCGCCGTCAACGGGAGGTTTCCATGACCGCACAACTACCCGAGCCCGATCTCAACTACATGCAACGGGTGCTGCTGGAGATGCTCGCCATCCCCAGCCCGACCGGCTTCACCGACACCATCGTGCGCTATGTCGCCGAGCGCCTGACCGAACTGGGTATCCCCTTCGAGCTGACCCGCCGCGGCACCATCCGCGCCACGCTCAAGGGTCGCCGTTACAGCCCGGACCGCGCGGTCGCCGCTCATTTGGACACCATCGGCGCCATCGTCCGCGAGATTCACGATACCGGCCGCCTGGGCCTGGCGCCGGTGGGTTGCTGGTCGAGCCGCTTCGCCGAGGGCAGCCGCGTCAGCGTTTTCACCGATACCGGGGTGATCCGCGGCAGCGTCTTGCCGCTGCTGGCCTCCGGGCACGCTTTCAACACCGCGGTGGACGAGGCTCCGGTCAGCTGGGACCACGTCGAACTGCGCCTGGACGCCTACACCTACAGCCGCAACGAGACCTGTGCCCTGGGGGTCAACGTTGGTGATTTCGTCGCCTTCGATCCCATGCCCGAGTTCACCGAGAGCGGCTATATCAGCGCTCGTCACCTGGACGACAAGGCCGGCGTCGCGGCTTTGCTGGCCGCGCTCAAGGCCATCGTGGAAAGCGGCCGCGAGCCGCCGATCGACGTGCACCCGCTGTTCACCATCACCGAGGAAACCGGCTCCGGTGCCGCCGGCGCCCTGCCCTGGGATGTCAGCGAGTTCGTCGGCATCGACATCGCCCCCGCCGCCAAGGGCCAGGCCTCCAGCGAGCATGCGGTCACCGTGGCGATGCAGGATTCCGGCGGCCCCTATGACTTCCACCTGTCGCGCCATCTGCTCAAGCTCGCAACCGAGCACGAGATACCGGTACGCCGCGACCTGTTCCGCTACTACCACAGCGATGCGCAATCGGCCGTGGAGGCCGGGCACGATATCCGTACCGCGTTGCTGGCCTTCGGCTGCGACGCCACCCATGGGTACGAGCGCACCCACATCGACAGCCTCGCGGCCATGAGCCGGCTGCTCTGCGGCTACATGCTCAGCCAGCCGGTATTCGCCAGCGATGCCCAGCACGCGAAGGACTCGCTGGAGCGCTTCAGCCATCAACTGGAGCACGATGCGCAGATGGAAAACGATACCCGCGTGCCACCGGTGGATACCCTGATCGGCCGCCATTCCAATCCGCAGGAGCGCAACAGCTGAAATCCGATTGCGTGACAAGCCGCCTGCTTTGCCGCAGGCGAGGCTTGCCGCTCGGCGCGTAACTCGGCAAAGTTGTCCGGACAAGGACGTGCGGCACTCTGAAGGCGCCATGTAGAGCCCGAAGGAATCGGTACCGTCACACCGCTCTACTAATCTGTGTCGCCCTGCCCAACGGGCGCACCTGCCGGATCGAAAAATGTTGCCGCGTTTATGCCTGGCTCTGCTGCTGTTTTGCCTGTCGCTTCAAGCCTGGGCATTCACGCCTGTGGTGCTCGACTCGATCGATACGCGCCAGTCCCTCGGCAATGGCACCTTCTACCTGGAAGACCGCACCGGCCGTCTGGACGTCGATGAGATCCTGGCACTACCGCCCGAGCGCTTTCGTGCCGTCGAGGGTGGCCACGTCAACGAAGGCAAGAACAGTTCGACCTAGTGGCTGCGCGCCGGTCTGTCCAACCGTCTCGCCGAGCCGCTGAGCGGCTTCATCGAGATCAACTACCCGCTGCTCGACCATATCGAGCTGTTCCTGCGATACCCCGATGGCAGTCTGAGCCAGCAGTTGACCGGAGACCTCCACCCGTTTGCCGAGCGCCCGGTGAAGGTCAGCAATTTCTGGTTTCCGGTGAACCTGCCGCCCGGCGAAACCACCCTGCTGCTGCGCATCAAGACCACCAGCACGCTATACGTGCCGCTGTACTTCAGCACCTACAATGCCAGCGCGTCCCAGCACGAGGAGCTGAACGGGCTCAGCGGCGCCTTCTACGGCGTGCTGTTCGCGATGTTCTGCTACAACCTGTTCCTCTTCGCCTCGCTGCGTGAGCCGGCCTATTTCTGGTATCTGATCTACACGGTCAATGTCGGGCTGTTCGCCCTGTCGTTCGACGGTTTTCTGGTCAAGTGGCTGGCCGACGATGGCGGCTGGGTCGCTCAGGGCATCTACGTGCTGATGTTCAGCCATTGCCTGATCGCCATCCAGTTCAGCCGGCACTTCCTGCATACCCGCGAACTGTTCCCGCGACTCGACCTGCTCCTGCGCTGCACCCTGCTGGCCGCGTTCGGCAGCATGATTTCCGGCCTCGTGCTGGACGTGCAGAGCTGGAGCATCCTGGCGAGCATCACGGTGATCATCGTGTCGGCCGGGCTGCTGCTGGCGGGCGCCTTTGTCTGGCGCCGAGGCGTGCGCTACGGCGTCTACTACACCCTGGCCTGGGGCGTGCTGCTGGCATCCTTCATATTGGTCACCGCCGGCTCCCTCGGCATCGAGCTGTTGGGGCTATACGGGGCGGCCGTGGTGAAAGCCAGCGTCGCCTTCGAGCTGATCACCCTGTCCATCGGACTTGCCGACCGCATCAACCTGCTCAAGGAAGAGGGCTACCGCTCCCGCGAGGCTGCCGAGCGGGCCGCCAGCGAGAACGAGGCCAAGAGCCGCTTCCTCGCCAAGATGAGCCATGAGATCCGTACTCCGCTCAACGGCGTGCTCGGCATGCTGCAACTGCTGCGCGAAACGCCGCTGGATCGCAGCCAGCAGTTCTACCTGGATACCATCTCCAGCTCCGGCAATTCGCTGATGGCAGTCATCAACGACATCCTCGACTATGCCCGCATCGGCTCCGGCAAGCTGAGCCTCGAAGACATCGACTTCGACCTGGAAATCCTCATCTCCGAGACCATTCGCCTGTTCACCGCCCAGGCGCTGGAAAAGCAGCTGAGCCTGCATGTCGGCCTGGAGCCCGGCGTCCCGCGACGCATCCGTGGCGATCCCACCCGCCTCAAGCAGATTCTGATGAACCTGCTGAGCAATGCGCTGAAGTTCACCGAACACGGCCATGTGCTGCTGGAAGTGTCCAGCCGGCAGACTCAGGACGGCTCGCGGCGCCTGGTGTTCTGTGTCAGCGACAGCGGCATCGGCATGCGCCAGGAGGTTCTGGCTCAGCTGTTCGAGTCCTTCTCCCAGGGCGACTCCAGCACCACGCGCCGCTATGGCGGCAGCGGGCTGGGCCTGGCCATCAGCAAAGAGCTGGTGGAAATGATGAACGGCCATATCGAGGTGCAGAGCGCACCGGGCCGTGGCAGCCGTTTCTGCTTCGAGATTCCTTTGCATGCCGCCAGCGACGTGGAAGACCCGCTGAACCAGCTGCTGGCGGGCCGGCCGGCGCTGCTCGCCTCGCAGGACGCCCAGGGGCTGGAGGCACTCAGTCATCTGCTGCGTCGCTGGGGCATGCGTACCGAGCGTTGTCACGACCCGGAGCGCCTGCCGGATTGCCTTGCCGACTTCACCGCCCCGCCATTGCTGGTACTGCTGGCGCCCTGGCCGGGCAGTCCGAGCCAGTGGCTGGAACGTCTGCGCCCGCATCTGGAGAGCAATCAGCGCGTGCTGATGCTCTATTCGCCGATTCACGAGCCGCCACCCGTCACGCCGGGGCTGCGTCTGGTCAGTCTGGCGCTGCCGCTGCAGAGCGCGCCGCTGCGCGAGGCATTGCAAATGCTCTACGCCCAGAAACCGGCAACCGCCGGCGAGCGCGGTTCACCCTCACCGGCGCAGCCGCAGGGCGAACCCTGCATTCTCGTCGCCGAAGACAATCCGGTGAACCAGATGGTGGTGCGCGGCCTGCTGAAGAAACGCGGCTACGCCGTGCAGCTCGCCGACAACGGCCGCCAGGCCGTGGATCTCTACCGCCGCGATCCGCACGCCGTTCAGCTGATCCTGATGGACTGCGAAATGCCCGAGCTGGACGGTTTCGAGGCCAGCCGCCAGATCCGTGAACTGGAAGCGGAACAGCAGCTGCAGGCCGTGCCCATCATCGCGGTGACCGCCCATGTGCTGGCCGAGCACCGCCAGCGTGGCCTCGACGCCGGGATGGACGAGTTCATCGGTAAGCCGCTGGAGAGCCGGCAGCTGTATGCTTGCCTGGACAGCTACCTGCAGGGCGGCGCGACCTAGCATCGCCCGTCCGTCTTATCGAAGAAGCCCCATGCTCATACCCCACGACCAGCTCGAACCGGACACCCTGACCCGCCTCATCGAGGATTTCGTCACTCGTGACGGCACCGACAATGGCGACGAAACGCCACTGGAAACCCGGGTCGCGCGGGTACGCCGCGCCTTGGACAAAGGCGAAGCCGTTATCGTCTTCGATGCGGACAGTCAGCAGTGCCAGCTCGCGCTCAAGCACGACGTGCCCAGGGAGTGGCTGGACTGAGCCGCACCGGGGTCAGCCGAACAACCCGCTTTCCCGCTCCCAGGCGCAGCGCATGCGCAGGTCGCTCTGCTGCGGGCTGTGGCTACCCGAGTCGGTTTCCCAGCGAAAGGTATGGGTGCCGTTGAGCTCGGTCTCCAGGTGCACCACGGCGCTGGTCCAGTACAGCTGTTTGAGCAGCGCCTCGAAACGCTGCACCCACAGCGCCCACTCGTACTCCACTGCGCGATAGCTGGCGCCGAAATGGATCACCTGGGTCTGGTACAAGCCCAGGTCCTCGTCACGGCAGAAGGAGAACATCTCGCGGCCGATGAACGGCCAGGCCTCACCCTGCGGCAACGCCTGCACGGCGGCGAGATTGTTCGCCCGGCGCTGGCGGCACTGCTCGAGGTCGGCGGATGGCCAATCGCGGATGCAGCCATAAACGATGGATTCAGACTCCAAGCAGAACTCCGGCGCGCTAGGTTGGGACGTGGACGGCGAGCTTTCTAGCACAGCACGGCGAGCCGGTCATCCGCGGCATGGCAAGCGGTGACGCAGGCCACAGCCAGACCGCTCAGCGATCGACATGTCGTGGCCGCAGCCGCATCGCCAGCAGTGACATGCACGCCGCCATGACGGTCAGCACCAGGAATGGCATGCGGTAGTCGCCCGCCAGATCACGGCCGAGTCCGGCCAGCACCGGTGTCAGGCAGGCCAGGCAGTAACCCGTGCAGAGCATCATCGCGGTGAGTCGGCTGACGGCCAGCGGCGTGCCGGCTTCGTACATCGGCGAAATCAGCGCCAGGGAAAAGGTGCCATTGAGCGCAACACCCAGCAGCATGCAGACCACCAGCGGCTGCCAGCCGGGTCGCAGCGCGATCAGCGCCAGGCACAGGGTCGCCAGCACTCCGCAGGTCGCCATGATGCGATGACGGTTGCCCAGGCGCTGCGCCAGCCAGGGCATGGCGAAGGCGCTCGGCAGGCCGATCAGCATGAAGCCACTGAAGAACGCATTGCTCTGCAGCAGGCTGTAGCCCACCTCGTGATAACGCGCCACCAGCCAAGTGGCCAGCGCGTAGAACAGCCCGGCCTGCAGCGCGAAGTAGATGCTCAACAGCCAGGCCCGCGGCTCCTTCCAGGGCAAGCCCGCACCGCTTTCACTGGCGGCCTCCGGCTGATTGGGCAGACGCAGCCAGATCAGCAGCGCCAACACCGCCGGCAGCGCCCAGATCGCCAGGCCAGCCGTCCACCGCTCGCCCAGCACCTGGGCCGCAGGCGCCGTCAGCACCACGCCAAGGGTCCCGCCCACCGCCATGCTCAGCGAGTACCAGGCGGCGACCTTGCCCATGCGTTCGAGGAAGTAGCGTTTGATGAAGCCGGACAGCAGCGGACCGGCAACGGCGATGCCGGCACCGACCAGGCCGGCAGTGACGATCAGCAGCACGGCATTGTGGCCGAATAGACGCAGCACCAGCGCCGCGGCGATCAGGCCAAGACACAGGGCGATGCTGCGCTCCAGACCGAAGCGCACCGCCAGCCGCGGTGCCAACGGCGCCAGCAGGCCCATCAGCAATACCGGCAAGGCTGTGGTCAGGCTGATCAGGCCACGGGACAGGGCAAGCTCTTCGGCGATGCGTTCGATAAGCGGGGCGAAGGACGTGATACCAGGACGCAGGTTGATCGCTGCCAGCACCAGGGCCAGCATCAACAGTCCGCGGGAAGGGAAATTCACAAGCGATCCATAGGGTTACGGCAAGAAACCGGACAGGCAACCCTACTCCCCAGCCTCCCCGGAGGCAACCGCACCGGCCGCTTGAAGGCAGCGGCCGGCCGGATTCAGACGGCCTTGCTCTTGGCCCGCTTCTTTTCGGCGAGCAGCGCCATCT
Source organism: Stutzerimonas stutzeri (assembly GCF_000219605.1). Taxonomy (NCBI): domain Bacteria; kingdom Pseudomonadati; phylum Pseudomonadota; class Gammaproteobacteria; order Pseudomonadales; family Pseudomonadaceae; genus Stutzerimonas; species Stutzerimonas stutzeri. The sequence continues at coordinate 1,418,938 of NC_015740.1, read as the reverse complement.
CGTCATAGATCGCCTGAGGATTCTGCTGCTTGACCTTCCAGGCCATGCGCCCCTCCTCGTGCGGCAGGATCATGAACTCGCCCTTGGCGACCTGCTGGTGGATGTAGTCGGCGATGTCCGCCGCGGTGATCGGCGATGACTCCAGCAGCTTGCCGATCTGCGCCTTCACGTTCGGCGTCGGCCCGCGGAAGGAATCCAGCAGGTTGGTCTGGAAGAACGACGGACAGACCACGTGCACACCCACTTCGGCCTGGCGCAGCTCGACCATCAGGCTCTCGGAGAGCGCCACCACACCGGCCTTGGCCACGTTGTAGTTGCTCATGCCGGGCGCCTGCATCAGCGCCGCCATGGAGGCGATGTTGATGATCTTGCCCTTGCTCTTCTGAACCAGCGGCAGGAATGCCTTGCAGCCCTTGACCACCCCCATCAGGTTGATCGCGATCTGCCAATCCCAGTCTTCCAGCGACAGCTCGTCGAAGAAACCGCCCGATGCCACGCCGGCGTTGTTGACCACGACATCGATGCCGCCGAGCTTCTCTTCGCAGGCCTGGGCGAAGGCGATCAGCTGGCTGTAGTCACGTACGTCGCAGCGCATGGTGAAGCCATCGCCGCCCGCCTCGCGAACCATTTTCAGGGTTTCCGCCAGCCCGGCCTCATTGACGTCGGAAAGCGCCAGCTGCCAGCCGTCGCGCGCCCAGCGCAGGGCGATTTCCCGTCCGAGCCCGGAACCGGCGCCGGTGATCATCATGCGATTGTGCATTGTTGTGCTGCCTTTGTTGTTCGGGTAGTGGCAGCGAGTCTAGCGAATGCCCGGAGCCGTACCGGCATCCATCAGATTGATGAATGCCCCTCGCAAACCCTTGGCCAATGGGGCTGACCGCCCGGTTCCCGGCAGGCAATATGGCGGCAACATGGGCGCGGTGCACGCTGGTGATTTGCACGCCACCAATGAAAAAGGGCAGCCCGTGGGCTGCCCTTTCGCTTGCCGGCTGATCGCCTTAGTGAGCGACGGCGCCAGTTGCACCCAGACCGGTCTGCGAACGGACGAACTGGGCGAAGAAGCGCTCACGCTCCTCCCCTGCCCGCTTGGAGTTGTCGGTAACCGAGAAGAACCAGATACCGACGAAGGCGGCGACCATAGAGAACAGCGCCGGGTACTTGTAGGGGAAGATCGCCTCGGCATAGCCGAACACGTCGACCCACACGGTGGGGCTGATGATGGTCAGCACCAGCGCGGTGATCAGGCCCAGCGCGCCGCCGAACAGCGCACCGCGCGTGCTCAGCCCCTTCCAGTACATGGAAAGGAACAGCACGGGGAAGTTGCAGCTGGCGGCGATGGAGAACGCCAGGCCGACCATGAAGGCGATGTTCTGCTTCTCGAAGATGATGCCAAGCAGAATCGCCACCACGCCCAGGGTCAGGGTGGTCAGCTTGGTCACACGCATCTCGTCCTCTTCCCGCGCCTTGCCCTGCTTGATCACGCAGGCATAGAGGTCATGGGAAACCGCCGAGGCACCGGCCAGGGTCAGGCCGGCCACTACCGCGAGGATGGTGGCGAAGGCGACCGCGGAGATGAAACCGAGGAACAGATTGCCGCCCACGGCGCTGGCCAGGTGGATGGCGACCATGTTGGTGCCGCCGACGATGGCACCGGTCACGTCCTTGAAGTCCGGGTTGGTGCTGACCAGCAGGATCGCGCCGAAGCCGATGATGAAGGTCAGGATGTAGAAGTAGCCGATGAAGCCGGTGGCGTAGAACACGCTCTTGCGCGCTTCCTTGGCGTCGGACACGGTGAAGAAGCGCATCAGGATGTGCGGCAGGCCGGCGGTACCGAACATCAGTGCCAGGCCCAGGGAAATCGCCGAGATCGGGTCGGAAACCAGACCGCCCGGGCTCATGATCTGCGCGCCTTTCTCGTGGATCTTCACCGCTTCGGCGAACAGGCTGCCGAAATCGAAGCCGACGGTCTTCATCACCATGATGGCCATGAAGCTGGCGCCCGACAGCAGCAGGACCGCCTTGATGATCTGCACCCAGGTGGTCGCCAGCATGCCGCCGAACAGCACGTACATGACCATCAGCACACCGACCAGCACCACAGCCACGTAGTAGTCCAGGCCGAACAGCAGCTGGATCAGCTTGCCGGCACCGACCATCTGCGCGATCAGGTAGAAGGCCACCACGATCAGCGAGCCGAATGCCGAGAGCAGACGGATCTGCGTCTGGCCGAGGCGATAGGACGCCACGTCGGAGAAGGTGAACTTGCCCAGGTTGCGCAGGCGCTCAGCCATCAGGAACAGGATGATCGGCCAACCGACGAGGAAACCAATGGAGTAGATCAGGCCGTCGTAACCGCTGGTGTAGACCAGCGCGGAAATGCCGAGGAAGGACGCCGCCGACATGAAGTCGCCGGCAATCGCCAGACCATTCTGGAAGCCGGTGATGCTGCCGCCGGCGGTGTAGTAGTCAGCGGTCGAGGTGTTGCGCTTGGCCGCCCACTTGGTGATGCCCATGGTGAACACGATGAACACCACGAACATGATGATGGCGGTGTAGTTGGTGGCCTGCTTCTGGACTTCGCCGGTAATGGCATCGGCGAGCAGCGCGGGCGAGACTGCCAACAGCAGGGCAGTCATCAGGAAACGCAGGATCATTATTTCTGTGCCTCGTTGAGGATTTCCTGGTTGATGCGATCGAACTCACCGTTGGCACGCTGCACATAGACACCGGTCAGGATGAACGCCATGAAGATCACTCCGATGCCAACCGGAATGCCCCAGGTGGTCACGGTATTGGCGGACAGCGGAATGCCGAGGATCTTCGGCTCGAAGGCGATCAACAGGATGAACGCCAGGTAGGCGCCGAGCATGACGGCCGACAGCAGCCAGGCGAAACGCCCGCGCTTGGCCACCAGCTCCTGGAAACGCGGATTGGCATAAATCTGCCGGTAAACATTTTCATTGTGCATTGGAATCTGTCTCCACGGTCGCTGCCCCCTGATGGAGGCAGGGCGGCCACTTTAGGCCCGGCCGAAGCGAACACCACCCGACTTTGGTCTGAATGCGTCTTGCGAAAAGGCCCGACATAGAGCCCTCGAGCCGCATGAATCGGCGCTTCGCAACAATTCCAAACACAAATAGTGTGGCGCTATGTCGCACATGCAGAACGTTGATTTCAGACATTGCTCGACCTCGACCAGACTCTCCTTGTCGCGAGAACGATTCTCGACTGCACAAGGAGACAGGCCATGCTCAAGACCGTGACGTTCACCCTGATGCACTTCTGCATCGCCTTTTCGGTGACCTACGCGCTGACCGGCAGCATCGCCATCGGTGGACTGGTCGCCGCCATCGAGCCGCTGTGCAATTCGGTAGGTTTCTACTTCCACGAGAAGGTCTGGCAGCGATTCGAACGCAGTAGACGCAGCGCAGCGATTCCTAAGCATGCCTGGCTGCATCATCAGGCGTGACGACCGCGGCAGACGAGCCACTTAGCCCGGCGGTTCGCCAGCGACCGTCGGTCGTCGACATTTTCCATCCCCGCGCAGGGATCGAATTCCCCGCGCCGCTGCCATAGAGATGTTGGCTTGCACTGCGCTGCCAATGCAGTTCTGATGGGACAGGCGGCACGAGACATCCGTTGCCGCCTCGCTACAGGCCGCGATGGCCTGTCAACGGAGATACACCATGCAGCTGTTGTTGCGCCTGACCGCCCTGCTCGCCCTTATCGTTACGCCGCTGCACGCGGCTGATCTCAGCATCGAGGAGTATGGCTACCCCCTGGCCAATCCTTTCGAAGCGACCATCGCCGGCACGCCGAGCGCATTGCGCGCCGAGGTACCCAGTGACGACGCCATCGACCAGGCTGACTACAGCCTGCGTCTGCGGCCGGAGCGCGAATTCACCCTGCCGGACAACTTCTGGCCGGTCAAACAGCTGCGCTATCGCCTGGCACGCCAGCGCGGGCCGGCGCCGCTGATCTTCATCATTTCCGGCACCGGTGCGCATTACTCGGCGGGCAAGACCGAGGCACTCAAGCGGCTGTTCTACGGCGCCGGCTACCACGTGGTGCAGCTGTCTTCGCCTACCAGCTACGACTTCATGTCCGCTGCCTCGCGCTATGCCACACCGGGCATCAGTGCCGACGATGCCAAGGATCTCTATCGGGTCATGCAGGCCATTCGCGCCAGGCACCACAAGCTGCCTGTCACCGAGTTCCACCTCACCGGCTACAGCCTCGGCGCGCTGAACGCCGCGTTCGTCAGCCAGCTGGACGAAACCCGCGGCAGCTTCAACTTCAAGCGCGTGCTGCTGCTCAACCCGCCGGTAAACCTCTACACCTCGGTCGGTAACCTGGACAAGCTGGTGCAAACCCGCGTCGAAGGCATCGACGACCACACCACCTTCTATGAAGTGGTGCTGGAAAAACTGACCCGCTACTACCAGCAGCGCGGCTACATCGACCTCGACGAGGCGATGCTCTACGACTTCCAGCAGTCGACGCTGAAGCTCAGCGATGAGCAGATGGCCATGCTGATCGGCTCGGTGTTCCGTTTTTCCGCGGCCGACATCAATTTCACCTCGGACCTGATCAACCGGCGCGGGCTGATCGTGCCGCAGGATTATCCGATCAACGAGGGCACGCGTCTGGAGCCATTCTTCAAGCGCGCCCTGCTCTGCGATTTCGACTGCTACATCACCGAGCAGCTGATTCCCATGTGGCGGGCGCAGTACGACGGCGGCAGCCTGCCGCAGCTGATCCAGCAGGTCAGCCTTTACGCCCTTGAGGATTATCTGCGCCAGAGCCCGAAGATCGCGGTCATGCACAATGCAGACGACCTGATCCTCGGTGCCGGTGATATCGGCTTCCTGCGCCGCACCTTCGGCGACCGTCTGACGCTGTACCCGCGCGGCGGCCACTGCGGCAATCTCACCTACCGCGTCAACGCCCAACACATGCTGGAGTTCTTCCGTGGCTAAAGGAATGCTGTTGCCGCTGCTGCTGCTCAGTGGTCTGGCCTTCGCCGACACACCGGCGGTCGACGAGGATGGTTTCACCCATCCGTTACGCAACCTGGAGTTCAATCCGGGGCTGGACCAACGTGAGTTCGAGCGCGCTACCTTTCAGGCGCTGGACGTCTACGACCCGTTCGAATCGGTCAACCGGCGCATCTACCACTTCAACTACCGGCTCGATCAATGGGTGATGCTGCCGGTGGTGCGAGGCTATCGCTATGTCACGCCGCAACCGGTGCGCACCGGCGTGAGCAACTTCTTCGCCAACCTCGGGGAGATTCCGACGCTGTTCAACAGCGTCGCGCAGCTCAAGGGACAGCGTGCGGCGAATGCCACCGCCCGCTTTCTGTTCAACAGCATTCTGGGCGTCGGCGGACTCTGGGACCCGGCCACGCGCATGGGTCTGGTGCGCCAGAGCGAGGACTTCGGCCAGACACTCGGGTATTGGGGCGTTCCCCAGGGGCCATACCTGATCATTCCGGCTCTCGGCCCCTCCAACCTGCGCGATGCCACCGGCCGCGTCACCGATTTCGCCGTCGAGCGACAGGTCGATTTCCTCCAGTACGCCGAGACCACCGGTGGCGAGTTGAGCCTGACCGCGTTGCGCGCCATCAACGCCCGCCACGTCACCAGCTTCCGTTACGGCCAGCTCAACTCGCCGTTCGAGTACGAGAAGGTGCGCTATGTGTATAGCCGTGCGCGGGATCTGATGGTGGAGGAATGATCCAACTAATTGATTGGTTATAGCGATAATGCGCAACCGTTAATCGAAGCCGTACGTTTACGCTGGAGACATTCCAGACCGAGAGGCATTCGATATGTCCCAGCGTGAAATCCTTTCCATCACCACCGGCCGCCCGACTTCCGATGGCGCCGGCGTCAGTCTTACGCGCGTATTTGGCGGCGCCGCGCCGGAGCGCTTCGATCCGTTCCTGATGCTCGACGAGTTCGGCTCCAACGATCCCGACGAGTACATCGCCGGCTTTCCACCACATCCGCACCGCGGCTTCGAAACCATCACCTACATGCTCGAGGGGCGCATGCGTCACGAGGATCACATGGGCAATGTCGGGCGGCTGGAAAGTGGCGGCGTCCAGTGGATGACCGCAGCGCGCGGTGTGATCCACAGCGAGATGCCGGAGCAGGAGCAAGGCCTCATGCGCGGCTTCCAGCTGTGGCTGAACCTGCCCGCCCACGCCAAGCTCGGCGAGCCGGGCTACCGTGACTTCGCACCGGCGGAAATTCCACAGCTGACGCTGCCAGGCGGGGTCCAGGCAAAAGTCATCGCCGGCACGCTGAAGGTCGACGGCATCGAGCAGCCGGGCGTCGTGCAGCGTCCGGATACCGAGCCGCAGCTTTTCGATCTGCATCTGCCGGCCGGTAGCGGCATCAGCCCGCAGGTGCCGGAAGGCCATCGGCTGCTGCTTTATGTCTACGAGGGTGCGCTGCGCCTTGGCGAACACACGCTGGGCAAAGGCCAGCTGGTGCGCCTGTCCGAACATGGTGAGGTGCGGTTGCACAGCGAGTCGGGAACCCGCCTGCTGCTGTTGGCCGGGCGCCCCCTGGGCGAGCCCATCGTGCAGTACGGCCCCTTCGTAATGAACAGCCGGGAGGAGATCGAGCAGGCGCTGCGGGATTTCCGCGATGGAACGCTGGCCTGATTCGGCTGGGTCGACTGGATGGCCGGAACCACCGGGACGCCGCCCGGGATGTAGCCGGCCGTCACCCACGGGGTGGCGTTAGCGCACCACACGCCCGCCACGCTACACGGGCAGGAAAGCGCATTACACCGGCTTGCGCTTCTTCTTTTTCTTGTACAGCCCCGGCTCGCCGTCCGGCCGGGTCTTGAAGCGCCGGTGCGCCCAGAGATACTGCTCAGGCAGGGCGCTGACGGCCTCCTCGACCCACTGATTGATCCGCAGACAATCAGCCTCCTCGCTCTCGCCAGGGAAATCCTCCAGCGGCGGATGGATCACCAGCCGATAACCCGAACCATCCGCCATGCGCTCCTGCGTGAACGGTACGACCTTGGCCCTGCCTAGCCGAGCGAACTTGGTGGTGGCGGTCACCGTGGCGGCCTGGATACCGAACAGCGGTACGAACAGACTCTGCTTGCGGCCATAGTCCTGATCCGGCGCGTACCAGATGGCGCGGCCGGCACGCAGCACCTTGAGCATGGCCCGCACGTCTTCCCGCTCGATGGCAGTGGCGTCGCGGTTGTGCCGCTCGCGTCCGCGGCGCTGTACATAGTCGAACAGCGGATTCTTGTGCTCGCGGTACATGCCATCGATGGTGTGGCGCTGACCGAGCAATGCGGCGCCGATTTCCAGCGTGGTGAAATGCAGCGCCATCAGGATCACCCCCTGCCCGGCCGCCTGGGCCTGCTGCAGATGCTCCAGTCCCTCGATCTTTGCCAGCCGCTGCAGGCGCGCCTGCGGCCACCACCAGCTCATCGCCATTTCGAAGAAAGCAATGCCGGTGGACGCGAAGTTCTCGCGCAACAGACGTTCACGCTGCGACTGGCTGAGTTCGGGAAAGCACAGCTCCAGGTTGCGTCGCGCGATGTAGCGCCGGGAACCGGCGAATCGGAACATCAACGCGCCGAGCCCACGGCCCAGTTGCAGCAAGAGCGGATACGGCAACTGCACCAGCAGCCAGAGCAGGCCAAGCCCCAGCCACAGCGGCCAGAAGCGCGGATGCAGGAAGTACGCACGAAACTGAGGACGGTCCATGAATAGCTCGACAACCGATGAAGCGACGCATTCTAGCGGCAAAAGGCGTGGTTGACCGAGCCTCGGCGCACCAGCGATCGCCCGCGACACACGCGGCGGGTTGCAGGCAGCGGCACACCTCGTTATAAGTCCTCGCCATTTACCGCAGCAGGCAGACCATGAGCCAAGCCGACCTCCCCGACCAGTCCCCAGCCTTCCAGCTCAAGGGCAGCATGCTCGCCATCACCGTGCTGGAGCTGGCCAGCAACGACATCGAACGTCTCGACGAACAGCTCGCGGCCAAGGTCGAACAAGCCCCGGACTTCTTCAACAATACGCCGCTGGTCCTGGCGCTGGACAAGTTGCCCGAGGCGGCGCGGGAAATCGACATCAAGGCATTGGTCGCACTCTGCCGCAAGCATCGGTTGCGCACCCTGGCCCTGCGCGCCAGCGAGCCGGCGCATATCGAAGCAGCGGCGGTGCTGGATCTACCGGTGCTGCCGCCTTCGGGGGCTCGCGAGCGCCAGGTCGACCTGGCATCGAAGGCTCCGGCCAAGCCTGCCGAACCGGTCTACCGCCCGACCCGCGTGGTCACCACGCCCATCCGCGGCGGCCAGCAGATCTACGCACAGGGCGGCGACCTCATTGTGCTGGCGCCGGTAAGCCCCGGTGCGGAACTTCTCGCCGATGGCAACATCCATGTCTACGGTCCGCTTCGCGGTCGCGCCCTGGCTGGCATCAAGGGCGATACTTCGGCGCGGATCTTCTGCCAGCAGCTCGCAGCGGAAATGGTCTCCATCGCCGGCCAATACAAGGTCGCCGAGGACCTGCGACGCGATCCTCTCTGGGCTGAAGCGGTACGCATCAGCCTCTCCGGCGACGTGTTGAACATCACCCGCCTTTAACGGATACTGCCGCGAATTTTCAAGGACCAAACGGGCAATCCTGACGCCAAAACCGGGCGGAAGGTCCCGATTTTTCAATTTTTAGGGTGAATCACCTTGGCCAAGATCATCGTAGTCACTTCCGGCAAAGGTGGCGTTGGTAAAACCACCACCAGCGCCGCCATCGGTACCGGCCTCGCTCTGCGCGGCCACAAGACTGTCATCGTCGACTTCGACGTCGGTCTGCGGAACCTCGACTTGATCATGGGCTGCGAACGCCGGGTGGTTTACGACTTCGTCAACGTCATCAATGGCGATGCCACCCTGACCCAGTCCCTGATCAAGGACAAGCGTCTGGAGAACCTCTACGTGCTGGCTGCCAGCCAGACGCGCGACAAGGACGCCCTCACCCAGGAAGGCGTCGGCAAGGTGATCGACGAGCTGGGCAAGAACTTCGAATACGTCATCTGCGACTCCCCGGCGGGCATAGAGAAAGGCGCTCATCTGGCCATGTACTTCGCCGACGAAGCCATCGTCGTGACCAACCCGGAAGTCTCCTCGGTACGCGACTCCGACCGCATGCTCGGCCTGCTGGCCAGCAAGTCGCGTCGCGCCGAAAACGGCGAAGAGCCGATCAAGGAACACCTGCTGCTGACCCGCTACAACCCTGAGCGCGTCACCAAGGGCGAAATGCTCGGCGTCGAAGACGTCGAGGAAATTCTCTCCATCCGCCTGCTGGGCGTGATCCCCGAGTCGCAGGCTGTGCTCAAGGCGTCCAACCAGGGCATCCCGGTGATCCTCGATGACCAGAGCGACGCCGGTCAGGCCTACAGCGACGCGGTGGACCGCCTGCTGGGCAAGGAAGTGGCGCACCGCTTCCTCGACGTCAAGAAGCCTGGCTTCCTGCAACGACTTTTCGGAGGCCGCGAATGAACCTCTTCGACTTCTTCCGTGAACGCAAGAAGAAGGAAACACCGGCCGCCATTGCCAAGGAACGCCTGCAGATCATCGTCGCCCACGAACGCGGCCAGCGCACCGAGCCGGACTACCTGCCGGCATTGCAGAAGGAGCTGGTCGAGGTGATCCGCAAGTACGTCAACATCGACAGCGATCAGGTTCAGGTCGCCCTCGAGGATCAGGGCAGCTGCTCGATTCTCGAACTGAACATCACCCTGCCGGATCGCTGAGCGGCACGGCGTACAGAAGCGGCGGCCCACGGGTCGCCGTCTTCGTTTGTGGGAAGAACAATGCCTCTTAGCAACATCCAGATCATTCACCAGGACGCCGCCCTGCTGGTGATCAACAAGCCGACCCTGCTGCTCTCCGTGCCAGGACGGGCTGAAGACAATCGTGACTGTCTGGTGACCCGCCTGCAGGACAACGGCTACCCCGAAGCCCGCATCGTGCACCGCCTGGACTGGGAGACCTCTGGGCTCATCGTGCTCGCCCGCGACGCCGATACGCACCGCGAGCTGTCCCGTCAGTTTCATGACCGCGAAACGGAAAAGGCCTATACCGCGCTGTGCTGGGGCCAGCCGGAGCAGGACAGTGGCAGCATCGACCTGCCGCTGCGTTACGACCCGCCGACCAAGCCACGGCATGTGGTCGATCACGAACTGGGCAAGCATGCGCTGACCTTCTGGCGCGTACTCGAGCGCTGCAGCGACTACAGCCGCGTCGAACTGACCCCCATCACCGGGCGCTCTCACCAGCTGCGGGTGCACATGCTGTCGATCGGTCACCCGTTGCTCGGCGACCGGCTTTACGCGCATGAACAGGCGCTGCATGCGCATGAGCGGCTGTGCCTGCACGCCAGTATGCTTACCCTGACTCATCCGCAGACAGGCGAGCGCCTGCGCTTCGAGTGTCCCGCGCCATTCTGATGGAGCGATTTCTTCAGGCGACCCGCGGCGCCCCCGAACATCCCAGCCTGCGCAAGGCGCTCAACCTCTGGAAAGCGCCTCCCGGAACCGCGCTTGACCTGGGCTGCGGCGCAGGTCGCGACAGCCTGGCGCTGCTGCGCGATGGCTGGAGCGTGGTCGCACTCGATCAGTCCAGCCCCGCGCTCGATGCGCTGCGGGCACAGGTGGACACCGGTGTGCATAAGCTCACCACGCTCTGCGAGCCATTCGAGAGTGGTGCTCCCCTTCCCACCGTCGAGCTGGTTAATGCCAGTTTCGCTTTACCGTTCTGCAAACCGGAGGCATTCACGAGTCTCTGGACGCGCATCATGGAGTGCCTGTGCAGGGGTGGCCTGTTCAGCGGTCACTTTTTCGGGCTTCGTGACAGCTGGGCGGGGCGCAACCTCACCTGTCACCGTTATGAGCAGCTTCTGGAGTTGTTCGAAGACTGGGAGCTGCTGGAGCTCAACGAGATCGAGTTCGACGGCAAGACGGCGACCGGCCAAGACAAGCACTGGCATCTGTTCGAGGCCATCGCTCGGCGCAGGTGAGGCCGTGGGAATGCAGCCATGCCATGCGATGGGATAGACTTCGTGACCTTGCAGTCCGGAGTCCGAAATGCGCAAAGCTCTCAACCAAGGCCTGATCGAGTACCTGCAGGCATCGCCCACCCCGTTCCATGCCACCCAGAATCTCGCCCAGGCACTGCAGGCGGCCGGCTACCGTGCGCTGGATGAGCGCGAGGTCTGGCACACCGAACCTGGTGGACGCTACTACGTCACCCGTAACGATTCGGCCATCGTGGCGTTTCAGCTGGGCAGCAAATCGCTGGTCGAGCACGGCCTGCGTCCGGTCGGAGCCCACACCGACAGCCCCTGTCTGCGTGTGAAGCCACAGCCGGAACTGCAGCGCCAGGGTTTCTGGCAAGTAGGAGTCGAAGTCTACGGCGGCGCCCTGCTGGCCCCCTGGTTCGACCGCGATCTGTCCCTGGCCGGACGGGTGACCTACAGCCGGGATGGTCGCATCGAGAGCCAGCTGATCGATTTCAAGCTGCCGATCGCAACGATCCCCAACCTAGCGATTCACCTCAACCGGGAAGCCAATCAGGGTTGGGCGATCAACGCGCAGAACGAACTACCGCCGATCCTCGCGCAGATTGCCAGCCAGGAAAGCCCGGACTTCCGTGCACTGCTCGCCGATCAGCTCGGCCGTGAGCATGGGCTGGTCGCCGATGTGGTGCTGGATTTCGAACTGAGTTTCTACGACACCCAGAGCGCCGCGGTCATCGGCCTGCATGGGGATTTCATCGCGGGGGCACGGCTGGACAACCTGCTGTCGTGCTTTGCCGGCTTGCAGGCCCTGCTCGCGGCCGAGCGCGAACATACCTGCGTGCTGGTCTGCACCGACCACGAGGAAGTCGGCTCTACCTCCATGTGCGGCGCGGATGGCCCGTTCCTGGAGCAGGTACTGCGTCGCCTGCTGCCTGACGAAGACGACTTCCAGCGTGCGGTCAGCCATTCGCTGCTGATCTCAGCGGACAACGCCCACGCCGTTCACCCGAACTATGCGGACAAGCACGACGGCAACCACGGTCCGAAGCTCAACGCCGGCCCGGTGATCAAGGTGAACAACAACCAGCGCTATGCCACCAGCAGCGAAACCGCCGGCTTCTTCCGCCATCTCTGTCTGGAAAACGAGGTGCCGGTGCAGAGCTTCGTCACTCGTAGCGACATGGGCTGTGGCTCGACGATCGGCCCGATCACCGCTAGCCAGCTGGGCGTGCGCACCGTCGACATCGGCCTGCCGACCTTCGCCATGCATTCGATTCGCGAGCTGGCCGGCAGCCAGGACCTGGCCCATCTGGTCAAGGTGCTGACCGCTTTCTACGCGAGCAACCAGCTGCCCTGAGCTGTCCCGGCCGGCCCGCGATCGCCGCGAGCCTGCCGGAGGCGCGTCAGGACAGCGAGCTGTCGATCACCAGGGCCAGCTTGCCGGACACGGTATTGCTGGCCAGAGCCTCGAACGCGGCCTCGACATCGCCGATGGCGAAGGTGCGCTCCAGCCGCGGCGACAGCTTGCCCTGGGTGAACAGCGGCCAGACCTTCTCTTCCATCTCCGCCAGCAGGCCGGCCTTGTAGTCGGCGTCGCGGCTGCGCAGGGTGGAGCCGATCAACTGGATACGCTTGGCCAGCAGCCCCGCCAGGTCCATCTCGGCCTTGCGGCCGCCCATCAGGCCGATCATCACCCAGCGCCCGTCCATCGCCAGCAGCTGCAGATTGAGCGCGGCGTACTTGGCGCCGACCGGATCGAGGATCATGTCGAACGGCCCGAAGTCACGCAGCGCTTCCAGCGAGTCGCCACGCAGCACACCACCCTGTGCGCCTAGTGACTCGCAATAAGCCAGACGCTCGGCCGAGCCGACGCTGACCCAGCAGGGATTGCCGAACGCCTTGCACAGCTGGATGGCCGCCGAGCCGACACCGCTGGCACCGGCATGCAGCAGCACCCTGTCGCCGGCCAGCAACGCGCCGAGGCGGTAGAGATTGAGCCAGGCAGTGGCGTATACCTCGGGTATCGCAGCCGCTTCGTGCAGCGACATGCCTTCCGGCACCGGCAGCACGTGGCGGGCATCGACCACCACTTCCTCGGCCATGCCGCCTCCGGCCAGCAAGGTGCAGACGCGGTCGCCCACCTTCCAGCGGCTGCGTCCGTTCACCTCGGCGATCACGCCGGCACACTCCAGGCCAAGGATGTCGGTCACGCCTGCGGGCGGCGGGTAATGGCCGGCGCGCTGCAGCAGATCCGCCCGGTTCAGCCCAGCGGCCGCCACCTGGATGCGGACCTCCCCTTCGCCACATGCGGGAGCGGGCCGCTCTGCCCACTCCAGATGACCCTCGATACCTTGCAATGCCTTCATGCTGCCTCCATAGTGGTTCCTATCTATGCCCACCCGACCGATCACTCGCTGGCCTTCTTTTGACCACCTGTACCATCGGGCTCGTGCTTTCCACCGCCGGACGGAAAACCGAACCGGCGCTTACTGTAGATGGCCTAATATGCGTTATTCCCTTGCATCTCGTCGCCCCCACGCCATGAAACGTACGTTGACCTGCACCGTTCTCGCCGTTCTCTTCGGCCTTCAAGCATCCCTGGCGATGGCCAAAGCGGTCAGCACGCCGGAGAACTGGGACTACCTGCAACCCGATCGTGATCAGGTGATCGCCAGCCTCAACGTCGTCGAGCTGCTCAAGCGCCATCACTACAACAAGCCGCCGCTGAACGATGCCCGTTCGGCGAAGATCTTCGACAGCTATATCAAGATGCTCGACCCTGCGCGCAGCTACTTCCTGGCATCCGACATCGAAGAATTCGGCAAGTGGCGCAACCAGTTCGATGACTTCCTCAAAGGCGGCAACCTCGAACCCGGCTTCGCCATCTACAAGCGGCACCTCGAGCGGCTGCAGAACCGCCTCAACTTTGCTCTGGGCCTGCTCGGCAAGGGCGTCGAGAGCTTCGATTTCACCGTCGATGAAGAGCTGCTGGTCGACCGCGAGAAAGCCGCCTGGGCCAAGGACATGGCCGAGCTCGACGACCTCTGGCGCAAGCGCGTCAAGGACGAGGTCCTGCGCCTGAAGATTGCAGGCAAGGAGCCCAAGGCCATCGAGGAGCTGCTGACCAAACGCTACAAGAACCAGCTGGCGCGCCTCAACCAGACTCGCGGCGAAGACGTGTTCCAGACCTACATCAATGCGTTCGCCCAGTCCTACGATCCGCACACCCAGTACCTCTCGCCGGACAATGCCGAGAACTTCGACATCAACATGAGCCTGTCGCTGGAAGGTATCGGCGCGGTGCTGCAGAGCGACAACGAGCACGTCAAGATCGTACGCCTGGTGCCGGCCGGCCCGGCAGAAAAGAGCAAGCAGCTGGCACCGGCTGACAAGATCATCGGCGTTGGCCAGGCCAACGACGAAATGGTCGACGTGATCGGCTGGCGCCTGGATGAGGTGGTCAAGCTCATCCGCGGTCCAAAGGGCTCGGTGGTCCGCCTCGAAGTCATCCCGGCGAGCAATGCACCGAACGACCAGAGCAGCAAGGTGGTGGCCATCACCCGTGAGGCGGTCAAGCTCGAGGAGCAGGCCGCCAAGAAGTCGGTGCTGAACCTCGCGCATCAGGGCCAGAACTTCAAGCTCGGCGTGATCGAGATTCCGGCGTTCTACCTCGACTTCAAGGCCCTGCGTGCCGGCGACCAGAACTACAAGAGCACCACCCGCGACGTGAAGAAGCTGCTATCCGAACTGGAAGCGGAAAAGGTCGACGGCGTAGTCATCGACTTGCGCAACAACGGCGGCGGCTCGCTGCAGGAAGCCACCGAACTCACCGGCCTGTTCATCGACCAGGGCCCGACGGTGCTGGTGCGCAACAGCGACGGCCGTGTCGACGTGCTGGCCGACGAGCAGACCGGCGCATTCTACAAAGGCCCGCTGGCGGTGCTAGTGAACAGGCTGTCGGCCTCCGCCTCGGAAATCTTCGCCGGCGCCATGCAGGACTATCATCGCGCGCTCATCCTTGGCGGCCAGACCTTTGGCAAGGGTACCGTGCAAACCATCCAGCCCCTCAACCATGGCGAGCTGAAGCTGACCCTTGCCAAGTTCTACCGCGTTTCCGGGCAGAGCACGCAGCACCAGGGCGTGATTCCGGACATCGCTTACCCGGCCGATGTCGACACCAAGGAGATTGGCGAAAGCGCCCTACCCGAAGCGCTGCCGTGGGACAGCATCCGCGCTGCGATCAATCCCGACATGAACCCCTTCAAACCCTTCCTGGCCGAACTCAAGGCTCGCCATGAGGCGCGCACCGGCGAGAACCCGGACTTCGTCTTCACCCGCGACCGCCTGGCGCTCGCCCAGGAGCTGATGCACGAAACCACCGTCAGTCTCAACGAAAAGAAACGCCGTGCTCAGCAGGCGGATATCGAGAAGCGTCAGCTAGCGCTGGAGAACGCGCTGCGGCTGGCGAAGGGTGAACAGCCGCTGGCCAAGCTGGAGAAGGACGACGAAACCACGCCGCATCAGGAGGTGGACAAACCGAAACCAGAGGACGATGCCTACCTGTCCGAAAGCGGTCGCATCCTGCTGGACTATCTCGGCCTCAGCTCGGCAATGGCCAAGCACTGAAGGGCGCGCAACCCGCGATGTCATCAAACTGACATCACGGTGACGTGAAATGAAGGGGCCGCAATGCGGCCCCTTTTCTTTCAGCCCAGAGTCCTCCCATGACAGTCACCGAGCAGTTGAGCACGCTGGGACAGATCCTTGCTCACGGCGACATCACCACCCTGTTCCAACCCATCGTGTCGCTCTCCGAGCGACGAATACTCGGTTACGAAGCGCTCAGTCGCGGACCGTCCAACAGCCCCCTGCACTCGCCGATCAACCTGCTTACCACGGCCCGTCATGCCGGCCGCCTCAACGAGCTGGAAATGACCTGTCGCGAAACGGCGTGCCGGCGATACAGTCAGGGCGCGCTACGCGGCAAACTATTCCTCAACGCCTCGCCAGAGACCCTGCTCGATGCCACGCACAAGCCCGGGCGGACGCTCGAGCTGCTCCAGGCCTATGGCATCTCCGCCGATGAGGTCGTCATCGAACTTACCGAACAGGCCCCGGCAGATGACCTCGAGCTGCTCGACAAAGCGCTTCACCATTACCGCTCGATGGGTTTCAGCATCGCCCTGGATGATCTCGGCGCCGGCTATTCGAGCCTGCGTCTGTGGTCGGAGCTGCGTCCCGACTATGTGAAGATCGACCGCTACTTCATAGACGGCATCCATCTCGACCCGGTGAAGCGCGAGTTCGTCGAATCGATCCTGAAGATCGCCCGCGCTTCACGAGCCCAGGTTATCGCCGAAGGCATCGAACTGCAGGAGGAGCTGGTCGTGCTCGCCAGCATGGGCATCGACCTGGTTCAGGGCTACCTGCTCGGACGTCCGATGGAGCTGCCGCCTCAGAATATCGACGAAGTGCTGCCCCAGTCGGAAGTGCAGACGGCCTTCGGCGAGGAAACCGGCAACCTCAGCGCCCTGCTCATCCAGCAACCGGCCATGTCGGCCGATCGCCCGGTTGCGGAGATGCTGGAAGCGTTTCGCCTGCAGCCCAACCTGAACTCGATTGCGGTTCTCGATACCGATGCCAGACCCGTTGGCGTCATCCACCGCAATCTCATCTCGGAGGCGCTGCTCAAGCCGTACGCGACCGACCTGCTGGCGCGCAAACCCCTGAGCCGCCTGATGAGCACGGACTTCCTTGCCGTTGAGCTCGACCAGTCACTGCAGCAGGTAAGCCGACTGCTGACCAGCCGAGCCCGCCAGCGCATCGAAGAGGATTTTGTCATCACCCAGGCCGGGCGCTATCACGGCCTCGGCCGGGTCATCGATGTGCTGAGGCTGATAACCGAACTGAAGATCCAGCAGGCGCGGCATGCCAACCCGCTCACCTTGTTACCTGGCAACGTGCCTATCCAGCAATGCCTGACTCGCCTGCTGCTGCAACGGCGCCAGGCGCTGGTCTGCTATGTGGATATCGACAACTTCAAACCCTTCAACGACCTCTACGGCTATGCCAAGGGTGACGAGGTCCTGCTGTGCCTGGCGCAATGCCTGAACGAACGGGTCGATCCGCGGGTGGACTTTGTCGGCCATATAGGTGGCGATGACTTCATGCTGGTTCTGGGTGGACAGGACGGTCTGCAGCGGATCGATCAGCTGCAACATGAGTTTCTACGCCGCAGCAGAACCTTCTACCAACGCGAGCACCTGGAATCGGGAGGTTTCGTCTCTGCCAACCGAGACGGGCGCGAGCAGCGCTTTGCCCTCCTGTCGCTGTCGATTGGGATCGTCGATGTACGACCGGAACACACCGAACGGCTGGATGCTGGAAGGCTTGCCGCACTGGCGTCGGAAGCCAAACGGCAAGCCAAGCAGACGTTCGGCCCGAGCGTGCATGTCCTGGATGCGGACAGTACGTCGAAGGATGCTCACAATCCGAGCTGTGCTGCCTTCTCCTTGTAGCGGTCGGCCTGACGAGTATCGGCAGCCAGACCATGCCCCCCGGCCCGATAGAGCTGCTCGAGGCGAACCGCCGCCAGCGGGTGCCCCGCTTCGGCGGCCTGAGCCCACCATCGCGCCGCTTCGCTGCCATCAGGGCCGTGGGAGGCATCCTCGCTCAGGCTGATGACACCCATCTGGTACGCGGCCTTCACATCACCGGTGGTTGCCGCGAGCCGCAGCAGGCGAACCCCTTCACGCTTGGCGCCATGACCAAGGCCACGAAAATAGAGGATATGCCCGTAGAAACACTGGGCCTCGACATCGCCTTGTGCCGCCATGCGCGCGAACTGCCCCTCCATCCAGCGCCAGAGTTTCGGTTGCTGGACCGCACGATGCGACTTCATCAGTTTGCGCGCTGTGAAGTACCCGAGCCTGGCACGCAGCCTTCCCAACATCAGACATCCTCCGGATAGTCGAATTCGAACACCCGAGCCACCTCGCCGGCATGCCACGATGCGGCTGCGGCGCCATCGACCGGACCGGAGAACCGTCCGAGCCGGGCGGCGCATTCGAAGAAACCGGTTCGCGGCAGACGGCTGGCGCCCTGGCTGATGACCAGCGCACTACGCAATGGGCGCTCCGAGCGGGCGTCCAGAGCGGCCAGGTATTCCAGTGCCGCGGTCAGGGTTTGCATCGCCGGCGTGGGCAGCTGAAGGCGCTCGATTAGCGCTCGGTAGGTCACCAGGTGCCGCTGCCGCCGCGCATCATCCAGTTCGCCGAGCAATGCCTGCCAGTGCTGGCGGCTGATGGATACCGAGGTCAAGCGTCGCCCTCCCAGCCATCGATCTCCAATGCGCGGGCCAGTGCCCGGCGAATGGCCGCATCGGGAACCCGCTCGCCCGCCTCGATCAGTGCGAGATAGGCGGGACTGATCCCGACCGAGCGCGCCAGCGTGTCCTGGCTGAGTCCCTTGCCCTCACGAAGCGAAGACAATTCGGTAAGCGCCGATAGCCGCTGCGTGTCCGGGCTGGAAACCGTAGCCGAGGAAGATGGTGCGCCTACGGCGGCAAGCAGAGCCTGGTACTCGTCCCATGGCAGTACGGCGTATTCCGGCGAGCCGTCACGCATGATGACCTGTACGTTCATCCGTCTATTTCCCCTGGCTTCTCGATCAGAGGCGGAATCTTAACAGCCCTCGCGGCTCGTTGAAGCCACCTGCCTGCAGGAGGCAAAAGCGAATCGGGATCGACGCCGCAAATGTCCGAATGCTGCCGACCAACGGGCGTACCCCCATAGCCGCTGCATCGGCCTGATCATCCGCCAGCCCGGGGCTCGTCAAGTTGCGGGAGCTCTTTCAGGGCGGCCTGGCGCTCGGCCGTCTGCGTCTGCTTCCAGGCTCTGAACGCATCCAGTTCAGCCGACCACTTACGCATCACCCAGCCCAGAACAGCGAGATCGTCCACAAATCCCAGCCCGGGAATCCAATCGGGAATCGCATCCAATGGTGAGAGGAAATAGAGCAGGCCGGCGACCACCGCTACCAGCGCGTTGGGGCTGATGGCCCGATACTCGCCGCGCCACCAGGCAACACACAGCGCCTGTAGCAGCGACAGGTCCTCGCGAAGCCCCTTTATCAGCCCACGCTTGGATGATGACTTGCGGGCCACGGCGAGAAGCAGAGCGGGGATTTTTCCGTGCTTGATCAGACGCCGCGCCAGCGGCAGATAGCGCAGCAAATTCCAGGGAGCTTTCATCAGACACCTCCAGCCAGCGCCATCCGTGACCTCGGCTACGTTATCCACCGAGCCTGTGGATAACCTTGTGAACAGTTTCTGGATGACCGCCGCTAACGCCCGTGCCACGGGGGTGGCGAACAGATCGGTGTTTTTTTACTCAGCTCATGATTCCCTTTTAAATCAATGATTTACAAAAGGCCACAAAAGCAATGTACAAATGAGGGAGCAGAATGAATGGAGCTATTTCGAATGTGCATAACCGCGGAATGTCAATGCCTTTCAAGCTCTTTGACTGGCCATTGCACAGGGTGTTCGGTGTGGCAGGCGGGCGACTATCTGGGCAGCCGATCAAGCCACGACGGGGCCGCCCATTGCGAACGGCCCGGTCTTTCAATCACTGAACGCTGAGTTGACTCCGCAATTTTTCCAGAGTGGCCGAGCCGATCCCTTTTACCTCGAGCAGCTCATCGACCGAACTGAACGGTCCATGCTCTTCCCGGTAGTCGATGATGGCCTTGGCCTTGGTTGCACCGATGCCTTTCAGCTCGCGGGTAAGCGTAGCGGCGTCGGCGGTATTGAGGTTCACCGGCGCTTGCGCCACGGCTGCCGCCGGGGCGGTCGGAGCCGGTTGGGCTTGGCTGGCGGCGTAGCTGCCGAACGAGAAGCTGGAAAGTACGGCAAAAGCCGCTGCGGCAATAAACGCGTTGCGCATGAGCATGTTCCTTATGCGATTGGGGAGTTTTGCGGGACATCCTGCTCCGCGTCAGCCAATCTAGCCGCCTACCCACCGATGTCAAAACGAGGTCGTTTTTTTGCGAACCTCGTCAAACCTCTCAGCGCATCGCGTTGAACAGGTTCAGGCCGCTGATCTTGACGTAGCTCTGCTGAGCCGCCTCGAGAAGAATGGTCTGAAACGACAGCCTGGACAGGGCCTCGGCGTAATCCAGCTCACGCAGCTCGGCCTGGACGGCCTTGTTCACCAACGCGACATCTTCGTTGTCGGTCTGAGTCGTTTCGATCACATTGAGGCGAGCACCGATGTTACCGCGAGCCGCATCGACGCTGATCATGCCGTGGTCGAGGTTTGTCAGGGCTACGGCTACGGCGTCACGGACGCCGTTCCCGTTGGAGCCAGGGTTCTCGAGTGCGGAACGAAGGTTTGCGATGGTGTCGAGAATGCCTTGTTTGCTCTGCACCGTCGCGTTGGGGTCGCGAAGAACACTTCCGTCCGTATCAAGGCCTGAAATGCTGCCAGGTACTATCGCAACCCTGTCTCCTTCAGCCGGAGTCCCGTCAAGGTGTACCGTAACGCCGCGAAAAACCAATTTATCGCTTTTCTTGGGATCGTTATCCATCGACAAATCATCTTTTAAAACAACGTCGTCAGCGGGATCAAGTGCCCTGGGCAAGCGATAAATTACGTACTTTCCGTCAGCTTGGAATTCGAGCTCAATGCCCTCTGGCGGAAACGGTTCGGCTCCTGAAAAAGCCACCTCATCACTTACTAGCGGCGCAGAGACAACTAGGGTGCTCGTCACTGGCGCGCTCGCGTTAAACACTGGAGCGGTTGTTAAACGCCCGGCATTAGTGATGTTCTGGAAAATTGACTTACCGTTGTCACTGATGGGGATATTGAGCGAACTAGCGATCTGCAGCTTCCGCTGCCCCTCGTCGCCCTGGTAGCTATAGCTGCCGGCACCATCTCGCACGAATGGCTGTGTCTTGCCCTGAAAGCCCGAAAAGAGGTACTCGCCGCGAGCGTTGCGTGTGTTCATCAAGGACAGCAGTTCATCTTCGCGCTCGCGCAGTTCGGCAGCGATGGATTTCCGATCCTCGGCGCTCAGACCACCGTTGCCCGCCTGTACGGCAAGCTCACGTACACGCTGCAACACGGTATTGACCGAGTTGAGAGTGACTTCTTCCTGGGTCAGGCTGTTCTTCGCCGCGGTCAGGTTGGCATTGTATTGACTCAGCACGTTCTGCTGCTGGTCCAGCTGCAGCAGGCGCACCGACGCTACCGGGTCATCTGCTGGTGTCAGGATGCGGTTGCCGGTACTGATCTGTTCCTGGGTACGGGTCGCGTTGGCGTAGTTGCGCTGCAGTCCGGCGACGCCGTTATTGAATGCTTGCAGGGTGGAAATGCGCATGGGGCGGCCTATTACCTGAAGGTGCTGATCAGTGTATCGAACAGGGAGCGGGCAACTTGAATGATCTGAGCCGAGGCGTTGTAGTACTGCTCGAACTTGATCAGGTTGGCGGCCTCCTCGTCCAGGTTCACCGCCGAGAGCGAATCACGGTTGTCGGTCGCCTGCTTCAGAATGGCCCCGGTGGCTTCGCTGTCCATCCGGGCCTGCGCCGTCAGCGTGCCAACGCGTTCGACCAGCTCACCGTAACCATCGGTGAAGCTGAAACCCGAGCCAGCAATGCCCGCTGTCACGCCGACGGTCTGCTTGCTTTGCAGATCCACCAGCTTCAAGGCGTTGCGGTTGTCGGACACACCGTTCTGGTTAAAAGCCAGTGCGAATTCGTCTCCAGCCATAGGCCGACCGCTCATAGAAAGCTCGAACCGGTAGGTCTCACCATCGGCTGCAGCGTAAGCCAAGCGCACAGTATTGCTGTTACCCATGGTCATCGCAGGCGCTACAACCGGCTGCCCATTAACTTCAAGCGGTTGGCCATCATCATCCAGCACCCGTGCTAATGGGTTGCCATCCTGATCTGCCAACGGCTCGATCAGGTCACCATTTGCGGATCGCTGAGGCACGATTGGGTCACCTCCTTTGGCTACATACGACCAGCCAGTCGGAAGGGCGCCCAGCGTATAGGTTTTTCCGTCCGCGCTCAGATTCGCGCCGAGAGAAAGGTTTGCCACAGCAAGCGCATCCCTACTGATCGGTGACGGGCCGGCAACCAAGCTTGGCTGACCAATAACTCCAGTGCCTCGGTTCTGCAGCTTGCTTTCGGCACGAATAGGCGCGGCGAAGGCCAGCTGGTCGGCCTGATCCAGCGTCGCCTTGATATCGGACGCGCCACGGCGGGTCGGCTGCAGGCTGAACTTGTCCCCCGCTGTCGGAGCGGGATTTCCCAAGACGACCTGGAAGCCCTGATCCCGTCCATTCTTGTCCGTGAAGGACAACGTCCCAACGGGATTTTCCGCCACGGTCATCAACTGGTTGTCGCTCAGGCGCCTCACCTTGTAGCTGCTACCGTCATACTCCATCAGATAGTCGCTGGTGGTGAGCACGCTGGTATCGGTGATATTCATCAGCGGCTGCGCGTTGCTGTTGCCCACGAACGCATTGACACGCAACTTGGCCAGCGCCGGATCGTTGTAGTTGCCAAACAGTGCCGAACCGACCTGTCCCTTGAGATCCAGCCCCTGCCCCAGCTGCGTGTTGACCTGGTCGCTCACGGCGAGTGCCAGGCGGCCCAGGGAGTTCATGGTGGAATCCAGCACTTCCTCGCGATAGCGAATCAGCCCGCCCAGCTCGCCGCCGGTGATCTGCGACGTGATGCCCTGCCGCGAGCCGCCGCTGATGAACTGCACCTCATGGCGGTTGGGATCGCCCTGCCCCGGCACTACCTCGAGACGCGCCACCTTGCTGCCAACCACCAGCGGCTGACCGCTGCCGATGAAAACGTTGAAGCTGCTGTCATCCTGCGGGACAACGGTCACGCCGATATAGCCCGACAGCTGGCGGACGGCTTCATCGCGGGCATCGAGCAGGTCGTTCGGCTGCTTGCCGTTGGCCGCCGCGATGGCAATCGCTTCGTTCAGAATGCCGATGCTGCCCGCCAGGCGATTGACCTGGTCGGTCACCGCGGCCATCTGCTTGTTGGTGAAATTGTTCTGCTCGGAGAGCCGGTCATAGACCGTGTTGAAGCGCCTGGCCAGGCCTTCTGCCTCCGCCAGAACCAGTTGGCGTGCCGGGATGTTCGCCGGATCTTCGGCAGCCGTTTGCAAGGCCGAGAAGAACTTCTGCAGCGAGGGCGTGATGCCGGTGGTGGTGCCGGCCAGCAGCGAATCGAGCTGATTGATCTGGCTCTTGTAGGCCTCCACATCCGCGCTCAGCGATGTACTACTACGCAGCTGGCTGGTGAGGAATTCGCTATAGCTGCGGCGAACTTCCACCAACGTGGTCCCCGAGCCGATATAGCCGGCGCCGCTGAACTGCGGCGAGCGGGTAGCCTGGGTTGCGTCCTGCCGGCTATAGCCAGGCGTGTTGACGTTGGTGATGTTGTGGCCGGTGATGGACAGCTGGGTCTTGCTGGCGGCCAGGCCGGAAAGGCCAATGCTCAATAGGTCAGCCATGATTTAGCCTCTGGTCCGCATCGCGGGCACCGAATTCGCGTCGGCAACGGTCTGGTAGGTCTGCATCTTGCGCGCGATCTGGGTGATCTTGCGGGCGTACTGGGGATCGGTGGCGTAGCCGGCTTTCTGCAGTTCCTTGACGAAACGCTCCGAATCACCCGTGTTGCTCGCGACCTGGATAGCGGTCCGATAGCGGTCGTTGTTCTCCAGCAGGCTGACAAAATCATCGAAGCTCTGCTCGAACGAGTCGTACGCGCGAAACCCCGCCTTCTCGCGGGTTGCCTTGCCGTTGACGTACTCGGTGGTCATTACGGTGGCAGAGGCGCCTTTCCAGCCAGTGGCCTTGATACCGAACAGGTTGTGGCTGTTGCTGCCATCGGCCTGGCGGATCATGGACTTGCCCCAGCCGGTTTCCAGCGCGGCTTGCGCTACCAGGAATCGCGGTTCGATACCCAGGCGCTCGGCCGCCTTCTCGGCCATCGGCAACATGGTGGTAATGAACTCTTCGGAAGAACTGAAGCGCGTCTTGCTCGGTGAATTGGGCGCGCTCTTCTCCACTCCATTGACCGTCAATGGCCGGTCTTTCGGCGGAACGAACGCCGTGGCGGGCTTCCAGTCGACATTGACCAGCGGCTGCGCGCCTTCGCCGGTTGTCGTCGGCGCGGTAGCCGATACGTTGGCCAGCTGGCGATCGCTCGCCTTGCCCGGCAGAGCCAGTCGACGCTGATTGAGCAGGCGCGAGTCATCCCGGCCGGACTCGACCGCAGCCGCCGCCGGCTTGCTCGGCCAGGCCGCGCCCTCGGTTCGTGCGACCTGAGCGAACGGGTTGTTGCGGGTCACCGTCTCGGTCTGCTTGCTCAGCTGGCGCACGAGTACGTCAGCAAGCCCGATGCCGCCGCCCTCCTTCGAGAGACTGACCGACAGTTGCTGGTCGTACATGTCCTGGTACTGCTTGGTCGCCTGGCTGTTCAGCGGGTTGTCCTTGGCCAGCACCTCGGTAGCCGAGCGCATCGACTTGAGCATCTCGTTCAGAAACAGCGACTCGAATTCCTGCGCAACCTTGCGCACGTTCTCCTCGCCATCCCGGTCCTTGCCGACCTTGAGCTGGCTGAGTCGATTGAGATCGTTGTAACTGCCGCTGTCGAGGGCGCGGGCCCCGCTGCCGAGTCGGTTTTCCATGTCGCTAATCCTTAGATCACGATCAGATCGGCTTGCAGCGCGCCAGCCTGCTTCAGGGCTTCGAGAATGGCCATCAGGTCGCTGGGCGCAGCACCCACCTGGTTCACCGCCCGGACGATCTCATCCAGCGTGGTGCCCGGGCCGAATTTGAACATCGGCTTGGCTTCCTCTTCGGCTTTCACCTTCGAGTTGGGTACTACCACGGTCTGCCCATCGGAGAACGGCTCGGGCTGGCTCACCTGCGGGTCTTCGGTAATGGTGACCGTCAGGCTGCCGTGGGTAACCGCGGCCGGCTGAACCCGCACGTTCTGGCCAATGACGATGGTGCCGGTACGCGAGTTGATGATGACCTTGGCCACCGCCTGGCCGACCTCGACCTCGAGGTTCTCCAGAATCGACAGGTAATCCACCCGCTGACTCGGATCCAGCGGCGCAGTCACGCTGATCGAACCGCCATCCAGCGCCTGAGCCACGCCCGGGCCGAGCAGGTCATTGATCTGATCGACGATGTTCTTCGCCGTGGTGAAATCCGGGCGATTGAGGTTCAGCGTGAGCGTATTGCCCTGATTGAAGCCACTCGGCACCGGTCGCTCGACCGTGGCACCACCGGGGATGCGTCCAGCCGACGGCGAATTGACGGTAATGCGCGATCCATCGGCGCCACTGGCGTCAAAGCCGCCGACAACCAGGTTGCCCTGAGCAACGGCATAGACGTTGCCATCGATCCCCTTCAGGGGCGCCATCAGCAGGCTGCCGCCACGCAGACTCTTGGCATTACCGATGGACGATACGGTGATGTCGATGGTCTGCCCCGGCTTGGCGAAGGGTGGCAGCTCGGCATGAATCGACACCGCGGCGACGTTCTTCAACTGGATATTGCCGCCGGCCGGCACCTTGATGCCGAACTGCGCCAGCATGTTGTTGAAGGTCTGCACGGTGAACGGCGTTTGGGTGGTCTGGTCACCGCTGCCATTCAGGCCAACGACCAGGCCATAGCCGATCAGCTGGTTGCTGCGCACACCGTGAATGGTCGCGACATCCTTCAGCCGCTCGGCCTGAGCAGCGCTGCAGAGCATGAGTGAACCCGCGAGCAGAAGCAGTTTTTTCCACATGGCATCAGCTCCGGTCAGAAGGGCCACATCGGGCTCATGAAGAAACGGTCGAGCCAGCCCGGCTGGCTGGCATCGGCAAAGGCGCCGGTGCCCGAGTAGGTGATGCGCGCATCGGCAATACGGGTGGACGGCACGGTGTTGTCGGTGGAGATATCGTCCGCGCGAACCAGACCTGCGATACGCACCAGTTCGTCACCGGTATTGAGCGTCATCCACTTCTCGCCGCGCACGGCAAGGATGCCGTTAGGCAGCACTTCGGAAACGGTGACAGTAATGGAGCCGGACAGGCTGTTGCTCTGCCCTGCCTGGCCAGAGCCGGAGGTGTCGCGCGACGCCTCGTACTCGGCTCCCAGGTTCATCGAGTTGCCGGTCAGAGGGTTGGCCATGGACACCGCGCCGCCAAACAGCGAGCCGAGACCTATGTTCGCGCTGCTGTCCTTCGAGAGTTTCGACGTCGCGTTCTTGCTGGCCTGGGTCCGCTCGTTGAGGGTAATGGTGATGATGTCACCAACCCGATGAGCCTTGCGGTCGTCGTAGAGGTTGGTTTCAAAGCCCGCCTGGTAGATCGCGCCATTGTTCTGCGCAGCCGGCAACGGTGTGCGTGGCAGCACCGGCGCGTAGTACGGATCGTTCGGTTTCGGCGCAGGAGCAACACATCCGACCAGCGCCAGGGCAGAAGACATCGAAACAACAATCAACAAACGGCTCATAAACACCTCAAGCCATGACAGGCCATCGAAACTACAGCGGGGGGACATGGTGCCTACCCGCAAACAACGGCGAACCCGCGATCAGAGCTGCTGCGTCACGAACGACAGCATCTGGTCCGCGGTGGAAATGACCTTGGAATTCATCTCGTAGGCGCGCTGAGTGGTGATCATGTTCACCAGCTCCTCAACGACGCTGACGTTGGAGTTTTCCAGGGTGTTCTGCAGCACGGTGCCCAGACCATTGAGCCCCGGCGTGCTGACCTGCGGCGCGCCGCTGGCAGCGGTCTCGAGGAACAGGTTGCTGCCCATGGCTTGCAGACCGGCCGGATTGATGAAGTCGGCGGTCTGGATGTTGCCAATGATCTGCGGCTGCGGATTGCCCACGGTGGTCACCGAGACGGTGCCATCCTCACCAACGGTGAAGGTCTGGGTTTCCGGCGGAACAACGATGGCGGGCTCCAGCGCATAGCCATTGGAGGTCACCAACTGGCCGTCCGAACTCAGATGGAAGCTACCGTCGCGGGTGTAGGAAACAGTGCCATCGGGTAGCAATACCTGAAAGAAACCACGTCCATTGATGGCCATGTCCAGCGGTTGCTCGGTGGTTTGCAGGCTGCCGGTGGTAAAAATCTTCTGCGTGCCGGTCACTCGCACACCGGTACCCAGCTGCAGGCCGGAGGGCAACTCGCTGTCCTGGCTGGACTGACCACCGGGCTGGCGGCGAATCTGATAGAGCAGGTCCTGAAACTCGGCACGGTCCTTCTTGAAGCCGGTGGTGGACACGTTGGCCAGGTTGTTGGAAATGGTCGTCAGGTTCATGTCCTGAGCGGACAAACCCGTCTTGCTGACCCAAAGTGCTGGAAGCATGAGCTTTCTCCTCGTGCGCCGCCGGCGCTACGCTATTAGCTGAGTTGCAGTACGCGCGCCATGGCAGCCGCATCATCTTCGGCGGTGCGCATCATCTTTACGTGCAGTTCGAACTGGCGGGACAGCGCCAGGATGGAAGTCATTTCGGAAACCGCGTTCACGTTGCTCGTTTCGAGAAAGCCCGACACGACCCGTACGTTCCCGTCCGCCTCTACCGGCTGGCCACTCTTGAGTCGGATCAGGCCATCGGTTCCCTTTTCCAGCTGTTGCGGATCGGGATTGACCAGCTTGATGCGGTCCACGGTAACCACGATGTTCGGATCCTCACCCAAGGCGCGGATGCTGATGGTGCCGTCATGGCCGACATCCACCTTTTCCTCCGGCGGAATGGCGATCGGCCCGCCATTGCCCATCACCGGCATGCCATCGGCGGTGCGCAACATGCCCAGCACGTCAATATTCAGGCTGCCGGTACGGACATAAGCCTCGCTCCCATCCGGAGCCTGCACGGCGATCCAGCCCTGCCCTTCGACGGCCACATCCAGATCCCGACCGGTCTCCTGCAAGGTCCCCGGAGTAAAATCGGTGCCCGGACGCTCCGACATTGCATAGACGCGCGCCGGATGGCTGTCGCCGAAAACCTGCATCGAGCGGGCCTGCTCGAAGTCACGGCGAAAACCGGTAGTGGAAATGTTCGCCAGATTGTTGGCATGAGCCTGCTGGGCCCGCGCGTTCTGGCTGGCACCGGTCATGGCCACGTAGAGCATCTTGTCCATCGACTTCTCCGAGACGCGAGTTTGACACTAGCGATTCTGTTGATGAGCAAAAATGCAAGACGCATGCCACTCCGGACAGCATCATTCAACTGCTTGATTCTGATAGGTTTTTCGAAAAGCAAGAAGGCCCCGAAGGGCCTCCTCTGGCAAGAGCGGCGGAATACTGCCGTCGGCGGCAATCTTCCGCTGCCGTACCTATCAACGCAGATTGATGATCGTCTGGGTGATCGCGCTTTCGGTCTCGATGGTCTTGGCGTTGGCCTGGTAGTTGCGCTGCGCAACGATCAGATTGACCAGCTGGTCCGACAACTCGACGTTGGAGTCTTCCAGCGCTCCAGCCTGGAGCGCACCGAGCGTTCCGGAGCCAGGTGTACCCACTACCGGTTCGCCTGATTCGAACGACTGTACCCACTGGGTCTTGCCCACGGGAGTCAGGCCCTGGACGTTGGCGAAGTTGGCCAGGATGATCTGCCCCTGCACTTTCGACTGCCCGTTGGTATACCGCGCGAAGATCACGCCGGTATCGTCGATCTCCAGGCCGGCCAGCTCGCCGGTGGTGTAACCGTCCTGCGCGACGCTGTTCACGGCGAAGGCACTGGCGTACTGCGACGACTTGGAAAAGTCCAGCACGATGCCGCCCGGATTGGCCAATGCTCCATTGGCGGACCAGGTCGCCGGAGTGGCACCGTTGGAAATCGCGGGAACCCAACCATCGTTACTTCCGACTGAAGATGCGCTACGAAGTGTGATTTTGTTATCCGCCGAAACACTGAACAACGCAGAGTCGCCAGTTCCGATGGACTTCAGTGCTCCCGAGGAATCGAACTCCAGCCCCATCACGTAGGGGGTCGGCGGCTGCTCTCCGGGATTCGCGGGGTTTCGACCGTCGATGAGCACCTTCATGTCCCAAGTATTGGCTCCTGTCTTGACGAAATATTGCGTCATAACATGGGCGTTGCCCTGCGAATCGTAGATGTTAAGAGAGGTAGAACTATTATAGGTGGTCGGATCAGCCGGATTAAAAGTCAACGCCGCATCACGAAGCGCAGTATCTTCAACTGCAGCAACCGCAGCGGAGTCGGCAAGGACTGCTGCATCTGCGGCACTCATTGCCGACCGAATTGCCGCCTTGATGGCGGTTTCGTATCCGGTGGAATCAACAAGATTTCCCAAATCATCTTCAAATGGCGTCCTGCTTGGCTCGCTATACACACCTTTCAATTTTGAAAGGAAAAAATCGCTTGCCCCCGGCGCAGCTGATAACAGGTTCGACTGCCATGCAACGGGGTCGAACGCAACATCATTTATCTGGGTGCCGGATAGCGCCATGCTTCCCGTTTGGGCCCGCAGAGCGGTTAAAGCTGAGTTATTGAAAGCAGCCTGCCACGTCGCCGGCGATTTCTGCGTCGAGTTCAAGTTAAACGCCGTATCGATCTTGCTGGTAGCTTTCGGCGCCTGGTTGGTCGTCTGGACCTGCAGGTTGCCAACGACGCCATTTTGCAGGTTGCCGTTGTTGTCCACCGGAAAACCCTGCAGCTTGTAGCCGAAGTTGTCGACCAGAAAGCCTTCGCGATCCGTACCGAAGTAACCGGCGCGGGTGTAGCTCACCGCACCGTTATTGGAAACCTGGAAAAAGCCGTTGCCGTTGATGGCCAGGTCCAGCGCGTTCTGGGTGTAGTTGATGTTGCCCTGGTTGAACTGCTGGGAGATGTTGGACATCAGCACGCCGCTGCCCTGCGGGTTCTTGCCCGTGCCGAGGACGGACGCCGCGTAGACGTCGGAAAACTCCGCGCGCGATTGCTTGAAGCCCACGGTGCCGGCGTTGGCGATGTTGTTACCAGTGACGTTGAGGTCCTTGCTCGCGGCACGCAGGCCGCTCAGACCGATATTGAAGGACATGGAATTACTCCTTTGCCGAGGTGCCGGCGGTTATTGTCCGATGATCTGGACCTGGGAGAGGCCGATGCTGCCGATACCGGCAAGGTTGAGCATCAGCTCCCCGCCGTTCTGCCCAAGCGTGACGCTGTCGACGTTCGCCGGCAGCAAGGTGTAAAGCCCTTTGGTTTCGCCCTGATAGGTAGCCTGCGCCTCGAAGCGATAGGTACCAGGCGGCAAGACATTGCCACTGGCATCTTTGCCGTCCCACATGAAGGACACGTTGCCGGCTTGCTGCTGGCCCATGTTCACGCGCCCGACCGAAGCACCCGTGCTGTCGTAGATATTCACGAATACGTTGCTGCTGGAGGTCGGCAATACCAGGCTCGCCTTGAAGGTTTCGCTGGTATCGACCACTGCCTTGTCAGTCGGCACGATGACCTTGCGCCCTACCAGCGACGAGGCCTGCAGCGCCTGGGACGATTGGTAGCCGGACAGGATCGTCTGCATGCTCGAGTTGAGCTTCTCGACGCCTTCCACGGTGCTGAACTGCGCCAGCTGACCGATGAACTCGCCGTTTTCCTGCGGCTCCAACGGGTTCTGGTTGTTCAACTGGGCCACCAGCAACTCAAGAAACTCGTTCTTGCCGAGGTCGTTACCCTTGGCTTCGCGCTTTTCGCCGAACTGGTACTGATCCAGTATCGAGCCGGTTCCACCGACGCCGTTCGTAGTGCTCATAATTGCGCTCTCGTAACTATCACTGACCCAGCGTCAGCACTTTCTGCAACATGGTCTTGGCCGTGTTCATCAGCTCGGCGTTGGTCTGGAAGGCACGACTGGCCGAGATCATGTCAGCCATCTCTTCCACCACGTTGACGTTCGGGTAATAGACGTAACCGGCCTCGTCGGCAGCGGGATGATTGGGCTCGTAGCGGGCCTGCAGCTCGCTCTGGTCCTCGACTACACCCAGCACCTGAACACCAACCCCGGCCTGGTCCTGACCGGCGAACAGCGACTGGTCGGGCTGACCGTTGGCCTGTTGGAAGACCGTGGCGAATACCGGATGACGCGCCCGGTAGGTCTGATCGACGCTTGACGAAACGGTCTCGGCGTTGGCGATGTTGCTGGAAATGGTGTTCAGCCGAGTGCTCTGGGCACTCATGCCGCTGCCGGCAATGTTGAAAACGCTGCTAAGAGACATGAGACACTCCTTTATTCGCCGCGCAGGGCGCTCATCAGCCCTTTGAACTTGCTATTGAGCAGGGTGAAGCTCGCCTGGAAGTCCACAGCGTTCTTCGCGTAGTTGGATTGCTCGATCTGCAGATCGACGGTGTTCTGATCGAGGGACGGATGCGCCGGCGTGCGAAAGCGCAGCGAGGCATCAGCGATCTCCAGCCCCTCGGCGGCAATGTGCCTTTCACTGGTCCGGGCGACGCCGAAGCCGCCCTGGCTACGAGCAGATTGCTCGGCGAGCACGCTGCTGAAATCCAGATCACGGGCCTTGTAGTTGGGGGTATCGGCGTTGGCGATGTTGTTGGCCAGCACCTCTGCACGCTGGGAGCGAAAGCCCAGCGCCTTTTCGTGGATGCCAAGTGCCTTGTCGAAACTGATGCTCATGTCTGGCCCTCTGCCGGATACAAGTCTGCTTGCGCATACTCCAGCAAAGCTCATGCCATCAAACACAAATCAATGATTTTAAAGGACTTTCAACCTGGCGGTATCGCCGGTCGCGTCAAAAGCGGCAAGCCATTACCGCTTTATTGCCGCAGACCGCCACCTTGCATGACGGTTTTCTGCCGCCAAGTGAGGCTCACTTGGCCTTGTAGATGATGCCTGGGCTGCACTGAATCATCTGGTACAGCTCGGGAAGACCATTGAGCGCTTCGGACGCGCCAAGGAAGAGATAGCCACCTGGTCGCAACGTCGCGTGAATACGCTTGAGGATGTCCTTCTTCACATCGGCGGAGAAATAGATCAGCACGTTACGACAGAACACGATGTCGAACTTGCCCAGTGCCGCATAGCTATCCAGCAGGTTCTGCACCCTGAACTCGACTCGCGATCGGATGGCGGGCTTGACCGCCCACCGACCCGGCGCCTTGACATCGAAGTAGCGCTGCAGGCGATCCGATGACAACCCACGGGCAATCGCCAGGCTGTCGTACTCCGCCGCCTTGGACGCAGCCAGCATTGCCCCGGACAGCTCCGTTGCGACGATCTGGATGCCCGTCTTTGGCTGACTCGGATTGCTGCGCTCGTACTCGTCGATCGCCATGGACAGCGAATAAGGCTCCTGCCCGGACGAGCAGGCCGCCGACCAGATACGCAGACGCTGCCCGGAACCGGCCTTGAGCATCTCTGGCAGCACGCGACTCTTCAGCACCTCGAACGGATAGGTATCACGGAACCACAGCGTTTCGTTGGTCGTCATCGCGTCGACAACCGCTTCGCGCAAACCGCTGCGTGGCTGCGCCTGAATCTTTCTGACCAGATCACCAAGCGTCTTGATGCCCTGCTGTTCCATCAGCTTGTTCAGGCGGCTGGATACCAGATACTGCTTGTTGCTGCCCAGCAGGATGCCGCATGTCTTTTCAAGAAATACCCGGAACTGCTCGAAATCCAGATCGACTGACACCAATAAAGCCTCACCATCATGAGAGGAGCTAGCCTCAGTTTGCATCCGCCTGCCTGATCCGCTCGGCCACCCGAGCAGCAAGATCATCAGGCTGGAACTTGGCGAGGAAATCATCCGCCCCCGCTCGCTTCACCATGTTCTGGTTGAACACACCGGAAAGGGAAGTATGCAGGAGTATATGCATTGCATGCATGCGCGGATCGTGTCGCACCTCGGTAGTCAGGGTATAGCCATCCATTTCCGGCATTTCAATATCGGAAATCATCATCAGAAACTCTTCCGCCGGATTCTTGCCCTCGTCGGCCATCCGCTTCAGGTAATTGAGTGCCTCGCGGCCGTCGTTGAGCTTGATGACCTCGATACCAATGTTCTCCAGGCAGCGGGTAATCTGCTTGCGCGCCACCGACGAGTCATCCACAACCAGGACGCGACACGACAGCGCCTTGGCGCGAGTATCGTCGTCCACCACTTCCGGCGAAACCTCTTCCGAGGTAGGCGCAACTTCCGCCAGCACCTTCTCGACATCGATGATTTCCACCAGCTTGTTGTCGATGTGCGTCACAGCGGTCAGGTAATGATCGCGCCCAGCACCGCGCGGAGGAGGCAGAATGGCCTCCCAGTTCAGATTGACGATCCGCTCGACAGAACTCACCAGAAAACCCAGCGTCCTGTTGTTGTATTCGGTGATTACTGCGAACGAATTTTCAAGATTCATCAGCGCCGACTTACCGGTCGCTAGCGAAAGATCCAGGATCGGCAGCGTGCTACCGCGGATGCTGGCCACACCACGAACCACTCGACCACACTTGGGCATGATCGTCAGGCGCGGGCACTGCAGCACTTCCCGCACCTTGAAAACGTTGATGCCATAGAGCTGCTCGCCATCGAGGCGAAACAGCAACAGCTCCAGACGGTTCTGTCCCACCAATTGGGTACGCTGGTTAACCGAATCCAATACACCGGCCATGCCAGTTCCTCTCTGCTTGCAGATTACGGGGCCGAACGATTCAGACGCGGCACGCCCCTTGCTTTGGTTGGGATATGAACGTCCTTATGACCATTTTCCGACGCGCCGATCTGGCGCTGTGCCGGATTGCGCTGCTACTAGTACTTTGCGCGACGGGCTCACTCGCCCACGCGTCAACCATGTCACATCCTGAACAGCTTATCGACGTGACCGAGCAGTTTCTTGAGCGCACGGTTGGCGAGTATTTGATCCGCAGCGCAATCACCGCCCGGCATGAGATCAGCGTCAATCGATTGGACCCTAGGCTGCGCCTCAACCCTTGCGATCAGCCGCTCGCCGCCAGCCTTGGCGGAACCACCGCTCCCGTTGGACGTGTCACGGTAAGGGTAAGTTGCGAAGGCAGCAGCCCGTGGTCGGTTTTCGTACCGGCGCAGGTGCGCCTGTATCGCGAGGTGATCGTCGCAAACAGATCCCTTCTACGCGACACGGTGCTGAGCCAAGCGGATGTCAGCCTCGCCGAGCGGGATGTGTCGGCGCTCAATCAAGGCTATTTGACCCGAATGGACGAGGCCCTGGGCAACAAGCTTACCCGCCCGGTGCAACCCGATCAGGTGATCACACCCAATCAGCTGGCGATGGCCAAGGTTGTCCGCAAGGGGGATCAGGTCGTCATCACCGCCAAGACGGGTTCGATCAGCGTACGCATGCCCGGCGAGGCAATGGCTGATGGCGCTCCGGGCAAGCAGATTCCTGTCAAGAATCAGCGTTCGGGCCGCACGATCAAGGCCAGAGTAACCGGCCCCGGCCAGGTGGAGGTCGCGATGTGACCGGGATTCAACAGTTTTCCGATGTGTACCCAGGAAAAAAACGCTAAAGTTTCCATCACTGTTGCCGAACACATGGCAAGCGTCCTGATTCCTTCGAGGTTTGCATCATGGTCATCGACTTCAATCGGCCCAACAGCCCACTGAATGCCCCCAGCGGGCGCAACGGTGTGCAAGGTAGCGAGCGCGCAGCCAACCCGCAGCAAGGGCCGGCAAGCGAAGCAACGAAAACCAGCACCGTCAGCGGCAATGCCAGCGACACCGTTCAACTGAGCCCTGAAGCTCAACGCCTGCAGCAAGCGGCCGACAAATTGGCTGATCAACCCGCTGTAGACCAAGAGCGCGTAGAAAAACTGAAAGCAGCGATTGCAGACGGCTCTTATAAAGTCGACAACCAGCGCGTAGCAGCCAAGCTGCTGGCGTTCGAGACGCAACGCTGAGCCTGAGCCCGACTAACGCGAGCAAGCCCAGAGACCGAAATGCACGAAACAGCCCTGCTTGAGCAGCTAACCGAAGATATCGGCATTGCACATCAACTCCTTGAGCTTATCGATGAGGAGTTTGCTGCTCTGGGCAACCGTGATCTTGCTGGGCTTGAAGCGATCCTGACAAAAAAGCAGCCTTTGCTGGCACTGCTCGGCCAGCATGGCGCCCAGCGCAGTCAGTGGCTGACCGGACAACAACTGACACCTGATCGCAATGGCCTGCAGGCCGCAGTCAGTGGCTCACCGAGCGGCGAGACCATTCTCGAACAAGCCCGCACGCTCGAAGCCGAGCTGGAAAGCTGCCGTAGCGCCAACGAGCGCAATGGCCGGCTGATACGCGCCAACCAGAGCGCCTTGGGTAGCATGCTGCACATACTCCAGGGCAAGGACGATACTCCCGACCTGTATGACAATCGAGGCGGAGCGTCCAAGAGCAAGCAGCAACGACCTCTCAGCCAAGCCTGACGATAGACCGCTACAAGGACGCCACGCGATGGTGATAACAATGCGCCGGAGAACACCGGACCGTGTCTAACTCATTTTTTGGTGACGAGGGCCCGCAACCGCCCAAGGTACTGACGGCACCGCTAGAGATCTACGCCAATCTGCGTCCCCTGCTGGATAACAATATTCCCCTGACACTGCGCTTCCACGAGCGCAGCCAGCGATACCAGAGTTATCTGGTCGAGATGAACCGCGAAACCGGCTGGATCGCCCTCGACGAGCTTATCCCCAACGATGGCGAGAGACTGCTCCTGCAGGGCGAAGCCGTTCACGTCGAAGGCTTCTACGAAGGCGCACGCATCTTCTGGACAAGCCAGCAAGACGTGCATCTTGGAGAAATAGACGGGGCACGTTGCTACTGGATCCCTACCCCTGCCGAACTGACCTATCATCAGCGCCGCAACGCTTATCGCGCGCAGCTGAAGGAGCTTGCCGTCACCGCCCAGCTA
This sequence comes from Stutzerimonas stutzeri, assembly GCF_000219605.1. NCBI lineage: Bacteria > Pseudomonadati > Pseudomonadota > Gammaproteobacteria > Pseudomonadales > Pseudomonadaceae > Stutzerimonas > Stutzerimonas stutzeri. The sequence goes on along the minus strand of NC_015740.1, from coordinate 1,382,948 downwards.
GGCGGCGCAGCGGTACGAAATGCATTGGAAGGCCGCCTGCTCGATATCTCCGCAACGGGCTGCAAACTGAGCATCAAAGGCAATCAGGGTAATCTGCAGACAGGCCAGGTTTATGAACTGGCCGCCAAGCTCCCGATCGGAACCATTCAGACGGAAGTCGAACTCCGCCACCTGGTGGTCGATGAAAAGCTGGATATGACCATGTGCGGGCTGCGCTTCCTGCGGATTCCACGGTCATCTGGCCACCCATTCCATGAGCATCTGACCACCGATTCCACGGTGATCCGGCCACCCATTCCACGCGTATCCGACCACTGATTCCACGGCCATCCGGCCACCCAACCGGGTAGGCAGCTACGCAGGATTTCTTCACTACCATCGACCTCTTTTTCGAAGCAGAGAGGTCGTCGTGGAGCGTTTATCCATGCGTAAGATTCGCGAAGTACTTCGTCTCAAGTTCGAGGTCGGGCTATCGGCTCGCCAGATTGCGGTCAGCGTGCAGATCGGTCGTGTCACCGTCGGCGATTACCTCAACCGCTTTGCCGCCAGCGGCCTCAGTTGGCCCTGTTCGTTGTCCGATTCCGAGCTGGAACAGCAGCTGTTCCCACCGGCGCCGGCAGTGCCCAGCGAGCAGCGGCCACTGCCTGATTGGTCTTGGGTGCATGCCGAGCTACGCCGGCCGGGCGTGACCTTGGCGCTGCTCTGGCAGGAGTATCGCCTGAGCCAGCCGAAAGGCTTTCAGTACAGCTGGTTCTGCGAGCACTACCGGGCCTGGCAGGGCAAGCTGGACGTGGTGATGCGCCAGGAGCACCGCGTCGGCGAGAAGTTGTTCGTCGACTACGCCGGGCAGACGGTGCCGGTGATCGACCGCCACAGCGGCGAGATCCGCCAGGCGCAGGTGTTCGTCGCGGTGCTCGGTGCGTCCAGCTACACCTTCGCCGAAGCCACCTGGTCGCAGCAGCTGCCGGACTGGCTGGGCTCGCATACCCGCTGCTTTGCCTTCCTCGGCGGCGTGCCGGAGATCGTGGTGCCGGACAACCTGCGCAGCGCGGTGAGTAAGAGCCATCGCTACGAGCCGGACATCAACCCGAGCTACCGCGATCTGGCCGAGCACTATGGCGTGGCGGTGGTGCCGGCGCGGGCGCGTAAACCGCGCGACAAGGCCAAGGCCGAGGTCGGCGTGCAGGTGGTCGAGCGCTGGATCCTCGCCGCGCTGAGGAATCGGCAGTTCTTCTCCCTGGATGAACTCAACAGCGCCATCGCCTTATTGCTGGAGCGGCTCAACCGACGACCGTTTCGCAAGCTGCCGGGCTCCCGGCAGTCGGCCTTCGAAGCTCTGGATCGTCCGGCGCTGCGCCCCCTGCCGGAGCAACCCTACGTCTACGCCGAGTGGAAGAAGGCGCGGGTGCACATCGACTACCACGTCGAGGTCGATGGGCACTACTACTCGGTGCCGTACCAACTGGTGAAGAAACAACTGGAAGTACGCCTGACAGCGCGCACGGTGGAGTGCTTCCACGCCAATCAGCGGGTGGCCAGTCACCTTCGCTCAATGCACAAGGGCAGGCACAGCACGCAGGCCGAGCACATGCCCAAGAGCCATCGCGAGCATGCCGAGTGGACGCCGCAGCGGCTGATCCGCTGGGCCGAGCAGACCGGGCCGAACACGGCCGGCGTGATCCGGCACATCCTCGAACGGCGCATCCATCCGCAGCAGGGCTACCGGGCCTGCCTGGGCATCCTGCGCCTGGGCAAGACCCATGGCGAAGTGCGCTTGGAGTTGGCCTGCCGTCGCGCCCTCAGCCTCGGCGCGTGCAGCTACAAGAGCCTCGAATCGATCCTGCGCCAGGGGCTGGAAAACCTGCCGTTGGCTCAAGCCAACCTGCCCCTGCTGCCGGACGACCACGCCAACCTGCGCGGCCCCGCCTACTACCACTGACCCCAAGGAATCCCACCATGCTGCCCCATCCGACCCTGGACAAGCTCCAGACCCTGCGCCTGACCGGCATGCTCAAGGCACTCGCCGAGCAACTGAAAACCCCCGACATCAACAGCCTGAGCTTCGAGGAACGCCTCGGCCTGTTGGTCGACCGCGAACTGACCGAACGCGACGACAAGCGCCTCAGCAGCCGCCTGCGCCAGGCCCGGCTCAAGCACAACGCCTGCCTCGAAGACATCGACTACCGCAGCCCGCGCGGGCTGGATAAGGCGCTGATCCTGCAACTGAGCGGCGGCCAGTGGCTACGCGACGGCCTCAACCTGATCATCGGCGGCCCCACCGGCGTGGGTAAAACCTGGCTGGCCTGCGCCCTGGCCCACCAGGCCTGCCGAGAGGGTTACAGCGTGCGTTACCTGCGCTTGCCACGCCTGCTGGAAGAGTTGGGCCTAGCCCACGGCGACGGGCGCTTCGCCAAGCTGATGAGCGGCTATGCCAAGACCGACCTGCTGATCCTTGATGACTGGGGTCTGGCCCCGTTCACCGTTGAACAGCGCCGTGACATGCTGGAGCTACTGGACGACCGCTACGGCCAGCGCTCGACCCTCGTGACCAGCCAAATGCCCGTGGACAACTGGCACGAACTGATCGGCGATCCGACCCTGGCCGATGCCATCCTCGACCGCCTGGTGCACAACGCTTATCGGATCAACCTCAAGGGCGAATCGATGCGCAAACAGACGAAGAAATTGACGACACCGGGCACCTCAGACTAACAATGCAACCCCTGCGTCGCTGCGCTCCGACTGCCCGGCCGGATGGCCGTGGAACAGGTGGCCAGATGGCCGTGGAATGCCTGGCCAGATGAGCGTGGACTGGGTGGCCGGATGGTGTGGAATCCGCACTCAGCGCGTGCAGTTCGCTGAAAAGGCCCAGATCACGACCCTGAGCGCCACCCAGGGCAGCATATTGGCTCAGCCGCAACGCTGGGTCTTTTAAGGGATTGGATTTTGAGCGGATCGTTCCGCAAAGGAGATATTCATGTCCAAGTTCGCATTGACTTGCCTACTGCTCACCGCGGCCTGTGTGTATGGCGCATTCGCAGAAATACAGGAGCCGGGAGCGCTAGCTGCCGCTTGCAAGGCGGGCATCGGAGTCTTTGGGACGCTGTTCCTGATAGCCCTGATGATTGGGCGCAAAATAAAGTTCGATCCGGTACTGCGTTGATTCATCCCCGCTGTGGAAAATGGACTGCATCACAGTAAAGGCACTTTGATAGCACAACCACTTTACTAATCACCGATTCGTCGTACAATTGGCGCCATGAAGCCGTCTTCTTTTTTTTCCCTTGGTCGACGGAACAGCGAGTACTGGTGGTTGTCAGACCGGTGACTACCCCGGCAATACGCCAGCACGCCCACCTGACTAACCGGTTAATTATGGTTCATCGCGCTTTCCCGGGGAAGGCGGCCTTGATTTTCAGGAAGAAGTACTCCGAGTCCCGGAATCCATAGGCCATGCGCTTGATTACCTTGATGCGGTTGTTAACACCCTCAAGGACGCTGGTATGCATGTGGAAGTGAGCACTGGCAAGGATGCCTCGCGCGTATTTGCGCAGGTTGCGAGCGAAGCGTTGCAGCGGCGCGAGGTCGCTCTCGCGAGCATGTCGCAGCCAGGTTCGCCAGCGTCGCCAACCCTCTCGTACGCTGGGGGCGTACCAAACATCCTTCAGCGCATCCTTGAGCACATAGACCGTAGCCAACGGCTGGTTGGCAGCAAGCAGCTCCTGTAACTGCACGGCCTGTCCGTCCTTCAGGTTGTCGCGGTTGCGCAGCAGCAGCCAACGACTCTGCTTGACCGCCTTTCGTGCCGGCTTGTCTTCGCGCAGAAGGTTGGCCTGGTCGACCCGGATTCGGTCGATCACATCCCGACCGTAGCGCGCGACGACGTGAAACAGGTCGTACACCACTTCGGCCTGCGGGCAATGCTTCTTCACCTCCAGGTCGAAAGCCGTGTTCATGTCCATGGCCACCGCCTCAATCTGCTGGCAGTGCTCGCCGAGCAATTCAAAGAACGGGCGGATCGCCTCACGGCTGTTGCCGTGGCCGACCCACAGCACCCGTGTTCGCTCGGCGTCCATGATGACCGTGGCATAGCGATGCCCCTTGTGCAGGGCGAACTCGTCCATCACCAGGCGGCGGACACCGCTTGAATAGAAGGTGCCTACCTCGGCTTGCAGGCGGCGCTTGTCGAGCGTCTTGAGGGTGTGCCAGTGCAGGCCGGTGAGCTGGCTGACGTGGCTGATCGGCAGCAGCCGCAGCAAGCTTTCGAGCCAGACCTGTAACCGCCGGGTCAGGCGAGATGCAGGCTCCAGCCAGTCGATCCGCTCGGTCACCCGACCACAGTTCAGGCAATCGACTCGGCGCACGGGTAGTTGAAGCAAGACGCGCTGATCGAACAGATCACGATCGCGCACCAGACGAATTCGGCGCTCGTGAATCAACGGACTGAGCTGACCACAACGCCCGCACCTGGGCACTGAACCGGCTTGAGGCTCGAGCTCAATCAGAAGGGAGTTGTTGGCGGATGAACGGCAGGCAACGGCGTCATAGCCTGGCCAGAACGAGGCAAGATCAATAGGATGCACGGCGACAGCAGGGACAGGTGAAGGGTGTGTTTGGCGACTGCCAATTTACCTGCTTCCCTGACTGTCAACTCGCTCTTCCCCCAGAGTCCGCGAAGAACCTTAATTATGCGCCCTATGAAACAGGCAGTTTATTCCAGCCGCACGGCTGACAAATTCGTGGTTCGGCTTCCCGATGGCATGCGCGAACGCATCGCTGAGGTAGCGCGTAATCATCACCGCAGCATGAACTCGGAAATCATCGCCCGCCTGGAGCAAAGCCTGCTGCAGGAAGGCGCTCTGGACGACGATCTGAGCATGCGTTTGGACAGTCCTGAGCTGTCACTGCATGAACGAGAGCTGCTCCAGCGTTTCCGTCAGCTGGCTCACCGACAGCAGAACGCCTTGATCGCGCTGATCGCTCAGGATACCGAGCTCGCCAAGGAAGACTGACAGCAGCTGGACAGGGGCGTGACAGGCCCCTGTCCATGCATCCACGGCCTCACCTGGCCAGCACCTTCCCCGCCGCCCCCCTTCTATCTGCCTGCCCCCAGCCAACCAAGCCGCTTGGCACGAAGCCACCACTTGCATGATGGCAATGCCCGGTGAAAAGCACTGACGCAGGCGCCGCCATCAGCGACCGCGCATCGGGCGGACACTGACCATTCGACTTGCTTGATCGGAAGGGAAAAAGGTGAACAAGGTCACCTCAGACGCACCTCAGAAAGAGGCCGCCTGAGGGAGGAAGACAGGACATGCGGCGCTAGCCGACGAAGTTTAGAAGCACGCCTGCGGCTACCGCAGAGCCAATGACGCCCGCCACGTTTGGCCCCATGGCATGCATCAACAGGAAGTTCTGCGGATTAGCCTCCAGACCAACCTTATTCGAAACGCGCGCCGCCATCGGCACGGCCGACACACCGGCGGAACCGATGAGCGGGTTGATTTTGTTCTGGCTGAAGCGATTCATCACCTTGGCCATGAAAATGCCCGCCGCCGTACCGCCACAGAAGGCCACCATCCCCAAGACCAGAATCCCCAGCGTCTTCATTTGCAGAAACGCCTCGGACGACAGCTTCGAACCGACCGTCAGGCCCAGCGCAATGGTGACGATATTGATCAGCGCGTTGCGCGACGTATCGGCCAGACGATCCACAACGCCGCATTCGCGCAGCAGGTTGCCGAAAGCGAACATGCCCACCAGGGGCGCCGCATCCGGCAGCAACAAGCCAACCAGAATGCAGAGGACCAACGGAAAAACGATTTTCTCCGCCTGGCTGACATGGCGCAGCTGCATCATGACGATGGCACGCTCTTCCTTGGTGGTCAGCGCACGCATGATCGGAGGTTGTATCAGCGGAACCAGCGCCATGTAGGAATAAGCCGCCACGGCAATCGGCCCCAACAGTTCAGGCGCAAGCTTGGAGGTCACGAAGATCGACGTCGGGCCGTCCGCACCGCCGATGATCGCGATGGAGGCCGCCTCACGCAGCGTGAACTCCACTCCTGGGATTCCCAGCGCAGTCAGCGCCAGCGCACCGAGCAGGGTGGCGAAGATACCGAACTGGGCTGCCGCCCCGAGCAACAGCGTCTTCGGATTGGCCAGCATCGGACCGAAATCGGTCATTGCTCCGACACCCATGAAGATCAGCAGCGGAAACACGCTGGTCGGCAGGCCGACCTCATAGAACAGGTGCAGGATGCCAGCTCCCTCACCCATGTTCGCCACCGGGATGTTCGCCAGGATGCCGCCGAAACCGATCGGAATCAGCAACAGCGGCTCAAAACCCTTGCGGATCGCCAAATAGATCAGCCCCAGGCAGACGAGGATCATCAGCGCCTGCCCGGGCTCGAGGTGATAAAGACCGGTTCCCTGCCACAGCTTGAGCAACTTATCCATGCGACTCCCCTTAAGCGATGCTCAATAAGCTGTCGCCGACCGAAACCGCGTCGCCAACCTTGACGTTGACCGAGGCAACGGTACCGGCCTTGAACGCACGGATCTCGGTTTCCATTTTCATGGCCTCGAGAATCACCACCAGGTCACCCTCCTGAACGAGCTGCCCAGGCTGCACCAATACCTTGAATATGTTGCCGGCCAGCGGTGCTGCCTGCGGCTCGCCACCAGCCGGAACGGCTGCTGCAGTCGAACCGGCACTGACGGCGCTGGTCGCAGGACCCGCACCGAGCGGCTTGATGCCTTCGATGTCGCCCCCCTCGTTGACCTGCACGACGAACGACTTGCCATTGACCTCGACGGTGTACACCTCGGGCTTGCCCGGCTCGCGCGCCGGCAGCTCGCTGCCGGTGGGTGCCGGCTCGAACGCCGAGGGATTGCCGCGATTCTCGAGGAACTTAAGACCAATCTGCGGGAACAATGCATAGGTCAGGACATCATCGATGACATCCTCGGCCAACTTGATGTTCTTCTCGCGGGCCAACCCTTCGAGCTCGGCCGTCAACCGCTGCATCTCCGGCTGCAAAAGATCCGCGGGACGGCGAGTGATGACCTCTGCGCCGTCGAGCACGCGCGCCTGCAATTCGGCGTTGAAAGGAGCAGGCGCTGCGCCGTACTCACCCTTGAGCACACCGGCAGTTTCCTTGGTGATGGACTTGTAGCGCTCACCGGTGAGCACGTTGATCACCGCCTGGGTGCCAACGATCTGCGAGGTCGGGGTTACCAGCGGGATGAAGCCCAGATCCTCGCGCACGCGCGGAATCTCAGCCAGCACCTGATCGAACTTGTCCTGGGCGCCCTGCTCCTTGAGCTGGCTTTCCATGTTGGTGAGCATGCCGCCCGGCACCTGGGCGACCAGGATGCGCGAATCGACGCCTTTGAGGTTGCCCTCGAACTTCGCATATTTCTTGCGCACCTCTCGAAAGTAGGCGGCAATCTCTTCCAGCAGCTCCAGGTCCAGCCCGGTGTCGCGCTCGGTACCCTGGAACATGGCCACCACCGACTCGGTCGGCGAATGACCATAAGTCATCGACAGCGAGGAGATGGCAGTGTCGACATTATCGATACCGGCTTCCACCGCCTTGAGAATAGACACCGAGGACAAACCGGCAGTGGCGTGGCACTGCATATGGATCGGGATAGCCAGGCTGGCCTTCAGGCGCGAGACCAGTTCGAACGCCGTATAGGGGGTGAGGATGCCGGCCATGTCCTTGATCGCCACCGAGTCGGCGCCCATGTCTTCGATCTGCTTCGCCAGATCGACCCACATCTCCAGGGTGTGCACCGGGCTGGTGGTGTAGGAAATGGTGCCCTGGGCGTGCTTGCCGTGCTGTTTCACCGCACGCAGTGCCGTTTCCAGATTACGCGGATCGTTCATCGCATCGAACACGCGGAACACGTCGACGCCGTTGACCGCAGCGCGCTCGACAAACTTCTCCACGACATCGTCGGCATAGTGGCGATAGCCCAGCAGGTTCTGCCCACGCAACAGCATTTGCTGGCGTGTATAGGGCATGGCTTTCTTCAACTCACGGATGCGCTCCCACGGATCCTCGCCGAGGTAGCGGATACAGGCATCGAACGTCGCTCCACCCCAGCTCTCAACCGACCAGAACCCGACCTGATCGAGCTTGGCGGCTATAGGCAACATGTCCTCTAGCCGGACGCGGGTGGCCAGAATGGACTGATGGGCATCACGCAGCACCACATCGGTGATACCGAGCGGCTTTTTAGCAACTGTCATGGAAGGAACTCCCTTTCCAGAGTCAACCGCGGCGCGCGCGGTGTTGATGAATCGCGGCCTGGATGGCTGCAAGAATGTCCGCGTCTGTTTCAGCACCTGCATGCGGTGCAGGCGCAGCCTGAGGCGCCGGTGCACTTACGAAGCGACCGGTCAGATACGACATCAGGCGAATGCAAAGGATCAACAGAACGAGGAATGCGAAGACGAAACCGATGCCGAACAGCATGAGTTCGACGCCTTCGAGCAGGAGTTGGCTGGGGGTCATCGGGAGTTCCCTTGTCAGCAGCTCAAGCTGCTTGTTATTCGCTGCGTTAGTTCGGACACGTTCCGCGACACACGAAACGGCCGAACCTTAGCCCGAAACAACGAAACAAGGCAAACCCCAACACGACGCGAAAAGCGCCGCTACAGCAGAAAAATTGTCGCCAATCCGAGGAAAATGAAGAAACCGCCACTGTCGGTCATGGCCGTGATCATCACGCTGGCCCCCATCGCCGGATCGCGCCCCAGTCGCGCCAGCGTCATCGGAATCAGCACGCCCATCAGCGCCGCGAGCAGCAGATTCAAGGTCATCGCAGCCGTCATCACGACGCCCAGAGACCAGCTACCGTAAAGCCACCAGGCTACCGCGCCTATCACGCCACCCCACACCAGACCATTGACCAGACCGACCCCGACCTCCTTGCGCAACAGGCGTACGGTGTTCCCAGTGCCCACCTGATCCAGCGCCATGGCGCGTACGATCATGGTGATCGTCTGGTTGCCGGAGTTGCCGCCGATGCCTGCGACAATTGGCATCAGCGCAGCCAGCGCCACCAGCTTCTCGATCGAGCCATCGAACAAGCCGATCACTCGCGAAGCAACGAATGCGGTGACCAGGTTGACCGCCAGCCAGGCCCAACGGTTGCGCACGGACTTCCAGACCGAAGCGAAGATATCTTCCTCCTCGCGCAGACCGGCCATGTTGAGGACTTCGCTTTCGCTCTCCTCGCGGATCAGGTCGACCATCTCGTCGATGGTTAGGCGCCCGATCAGCTTGCCTCCCTTGTCGACGACCGGTGTCGAAACCAGGTCGTAGCGCTCGAACGCCTGAGCCGCCTCGTAGGCGTCTTCGTCAGGATGGAAGGTGACCGGGTCGCTGGCCATTACCTCGGCGACCTGCTTGTCCGGATCGTTGACCAGGAGCCGCTTGATCGGCAGCACCCCCTTGAGCACACCGTCGTAATCGACCACGAACAGCTTGTCGGTGTGGCCAGGCAGCTCCTTGAGCCGCCGCAGGTAGCGCAGCACGACTTCCAGGCTGACATCTTCGCGGATGGTCACCATCTCGAAGTCCATCAGCGCGCCAACCTGATCCTCCTCGTACGACAAAGCCGAGCGCACACGCTCGCGCTGCTGGGCGTCCAGGCTCTCCATCAGCTCATGAACGACATCACGGGGCAGTTCAGGGGCCAGGTCGGCCAGCTCGTCGGCGTCCATCTCCTTGGCCGCGGCGAGCAGTTCGTGATCGTCCATGTCGGCGATCAGCGTCTCCCGCACCGCATCGGAGACCTCGAGCAGAATGTCGCCATCGCGCTCGGCCTTGACCAGCTGCCAGACGGTCAGGCGCTCTTCGAGCGGCAATGCTTCCAGGATGTGGGCGACGTCCGCAGGGTGCAGCTCGTCGAGCTTGCGTTGCAGCTCGGCAAGGATCTGCCCCTGATCATAATTCTCGGCGGGCTCGACCTGCAGATTGTCCTGCCGGTATTCGCCATCCTCACCGAGGCGATGGCGTTGCAGCAGTTCGACCACCTGCGCCAGGCGGTCCTGCAAGGTCTCTTGTGGCTTTTTTGCTTCTACTTCTGTCATGGCGCACTCCACCCCCGGCCGGGAGCGCGCCGGGGGAATCAATCAATCTTCACGTGATTGGCAAGCGGGAAACTTGAATGGCTACTGGGTAAGTCCATAAGGAAAGGTTGTTCCACAGACCCATAGGGGCAGATGCGGCAATCATACCATCGCCGCGGCGCGCCGGACGTGCTCAAGTACAGCCCTTTCGGGCAACTTGCACACAGACACGTCAGCAGCATGGACGCCGACTTTTCTGTCGACGCCTTCACGGCGCAATGAGACACGGATGTACGGACAGCTTTTATTGAGTAGCCTGCAAGGCGCTTGTTCAGTCAAGGAGGACGACAATGAAAATGTGGGTGATCTGCACCGGCCTGCTTTTGCTGGCGAATCCGGCGTTTTCCGCAAGCGTGTTTCGCTGCGTCGATACCGCGGGGCACGTCACTTTCAGCCAGCAGGGCTGCCCCACGGACCAGAGCAGCGAGCGACAACAGGCGGTTAACCCGAAGCCCAGCTCCGACGAGACCGTGCGCATGGCCACGACTGCCAGCAGTACGAATCACGGGCGCAAGGTCGGCAACGACGTGGCGGTAGTTGCCGAGAAAGACGACGGGTGCGGCAACAGGGTGACCGGCAGCGAGCGGCGCAGCGCGATCATCAGCAAGAGCATTCGTGCGGGGATGACACGCAGCGACGTGGAAAGCGCGCTGGGCCGACCGGAAAGCACCACAAGCACCAACGGCAGAGACCGCCTGCGCTTTCGGGACGGCAAGGGACAGGTACGCACGGTCAGCTTCGATGAGCACGGCTGCGTGCTGGGCAAGCGCTAGCACACCAAAACGAAAAAGGGCCTGCATCGCTGCAGGCCCTTCTCTTGATTGGCGCACTCAGGAGGATTCGAACCTCCGACCGCTCGGTTCGTAGCCGAGTACTCTATCCAGCTGAGCTATGAGTGCGTAAGCGCTTGATAAACCAGATCACTGCTGGTTGCCCGAGCGACTCGCAAGATGCCAGTCATTCGAATATGGCGCACTCAGGAGGATTCGAACCTCCGACCGCTCGGTTCGTAGCCGAGTACTCTATCCAGCTGAGCTATGAGTGCGCTGAGCGTGCGCATTATAGGGAGTAAACAATGATGGTCAAGCACTTTGCCGTGGCGCTTTCCATCTGAAAGCAGGCTGACGCAAGAATCAAAAACCCTAGAACGCAAAATGGCGGAGAAGGGGGGATTCGAACCCCCGACACCCTTTTGAGGTGTACTCCCTTAGCAGGGGAGCGCCTTCGGCCACTCGGCCACCTCTCCGCAACACGGGGCGCATCATACCCATCTTTACCCCGTTTGCAAAGCCAAAAATTACAGAAAAATTAGTGGCTTGGTTCCTGATCCTTCTCTTTCTGGATCCGCTGGTAAATCTCCTCGCGATGCACCGCCACCTCCTTGGGCGCATTGACGCCGATACGTACCTGGTTTCCTTTCACACCCAACACAGTGACAGTCACATCGTCACCCACCATCAGGGTTTCTCCTACCCGGCGAGTCAGAATCAGCATTCCTTTCTCCTTAAACGGATTCAGTTCAGTAAACAGTCTGCAAAGATAAATACGGAAAATGTCCCGTAAAACATGAAGCTAGAGCCTTTCACCAGGTATTGACCCGCGCCCGGGAGCCTAAAGTTCCTTTTAGCACGGCCCAATACGACAGAAGGCGCGGACTAGCGCGCCTTCTGCGAATCACTCCGCAGTATTGCCAGCCGGCGCATCCAACTCAAATGCGGTGTGCAACGCACGTACTGCAAGTTCCAGATACTTCTCTTCAATGACAACCGAAACTTTGATTTCGGACGTCGAAATCATCTGAATATTGATGTTTTCCTTGGCCAGCGCCTCGAACATCCGGCTGGCGACGCCCGCGTGCGAACGCATACCGACACCGACGATAGACACCTTGGCGATGTTGGTGTCACCAATGACTTCCCGGGCGCCCATCTCGGCGGCAATCCCTTGCAGCACCTGAAGCGCATTGTTGTAGTCGTTGCGGTGCACGGTGAACGTGAAATCGGTGGTGTTATCGTGCGCGACGTTCTGCACGATCATGTCCACTTCCACATTCGCGGCGCTGATCGGTCCGAGAATCTTGAACGCTACGCCGGGCGTGTCCGGCACCCCACGGATGGTCAGCTTGGCCTCGTCACGATTGAAGGCGATGCCGGAAATGATGGGCTGTTCCATGGATTCCTCTTCATCAAGGGTAATGAGGGTACCCGGACCCTCCTGAAAGCTGTGCAGTACACGCAGCGGGACACTGTACTTGCCGGCGAACTCAACCGCGCGGATTTGCAGCACCTTGGAGCCAAGGCTGGCCATTTCCAGCATTTCCTCGAAGGTGATCTTGTCCAGACGCTGGGCCTTGGCAACGACGCGCGGGTCGGTGGTATAGACGCCATCCACATCGGTGTAGATCTGACATTCATCGGCCTTCAACGCTGCCGCCAACGCCACGCCGGTGGTGTCGGAGCCACCGCGCCCCAAGGTGGTGATGTTGCCCTTCTCGTCCACACCCTGGAAGCCAGCCACAACGACGACACGCCCCGCCTTGATGTCGCGCTGGATGCGCTGCGCATCGATCTGCAGGATGCGCGCCTTCGTGTGGGCGCTATCGGTGAGGATACGGACCTGATTGCCAGTGTAGGACACCGCCGGAACGCCGCGCTTGATCAGCGCCATGGCCAGCAGGGCGATCGTCACCTGCTCGCCCGTGGACACCATGACGTCCAGCTCGCGCGGAACCGGCTGCTCGCTGATCTGCTTGGCCAGATCGATCAGACGGTTGGTTTCGCCGCTCATTGCCGAGACGACCACGACAATGTCATCGCCACCGTCGCGGAATTTCTTGACCTTTTCGGCCACCTGCTCGATTCGCTCGACGGTGCCGACCGAGGTGCCCCCAAACTTCTGTACGATCAAAGCCATTGTTAGCCGCCTAGAGCCCGCAAAGGGCATTCATTAAACAAACAACCTGCAGATGCCGGAGGCGCCTCCGGCAACTTAATCACAGTGCCTTCTGAGCAAACGGCAGGGCCAAGGCCAACGCCTCGTCCAGCTTGGCGGCATCGGTACCGCCGCCCTGGGCCATATCCGGGCGACCACCGCCCTTGCCACCTACCGCGGCAGCGGCCTGCCTCATCAGATCCCCGGCCTTCAGGCGCGAGGTCAGGTCCTGCGTCACGCCGGCAACCAGGACGACCTTATCGTCCTGAACCCCGCCAAGCAGAATGACCGCACTGCCCAATTTGTTCTTCAGCTGGTCGACCAGCGCCAGCAACGCCTTGCCGTCGAGCCCATCCTGACGCGCCGCCAGCACGCGGATGCCGTTCACCTCAACCGCCGATGCCGCCAGGTCATTACCTGCAGCGCTGGCGGCCTTGGCCTTGAGCTGCTCGAGCTCCTTTTCCAGCTGACGGTTGCGCTCCAGGAGGCCACCGAGCTTGTCCAACAGATTCTCGCGGCTGCCCTTGACCAGGCTGGCCGCCTCCTTCAGCTGTTCCTCGGCGTCATTGAGGTAGGCCAGCGCCGGTGCGCCAGTTACCGCTTCGATCCGCCGCACGCCAGCGGCCACGCCGCCTTCGCTGGTGATCTTGAACAGGCCGATGTCGCCGGTGCGGTTCACGTGGGTACCACCGCACAGCTCGACGGAAAACCCGCCACCCATGGTCAGCACCCGAACGGTGTCGCCATACTTCTCGCCGAATAGCGCCATTGCGCCCTTGGCCTTGGCGGTATCGATATCGGTTTCCTCGATCTCCACCGCCGAGTTGCGGCGGATCTCGGCATTGACGCGATCCTCCAGCGCGCGGAGCTGCTCCGGTTTGATCGCTTCGAAGTGGCTGAAGTCGAAGCGCAGGCGCTGACTGTCCACCAAGGAGCCCTTCTGGCTCACGTGCTCACCGAGAATTTCACGCAACGCAGCATGCAGCAGGTGGGTCGCCGAGTGGTTGAGCGCCGTAGCCTGGCGCACTGAAGCGTCGACCGTCGCCTCGACCTGCGCGCCGGTGGTCAGCGTGCCGCTGTCGACGATTCCGTGATGCAGGAATGCGCCACCAGCCTTGCTGGTGTCGCGCACATCGAAGCGCAGACCCTGTGCCTCGAGGTAGCCGCAGTCACCGATCTGCCCGCCGGATTCGGCGTAGAACGGCGTCTGATCGAGCACCACGACGCCCTCCTCGCCAGCGCTCAGGCTATCGACCAGCATGCCTTGCTTGAACAGCGCCAGAACCTTGCCGCTGCCCGACGTGCCCTGGTAACCGATGAAGCGCGTCTCGCCTTCCACCTTGACCAGGCTGTTGTAGTCCATGCCGAAGGCGCTCGCCGAGCGGGCACGCTCGCGCTGGGCCTGCATCTCGCGCTCGAAGCCCTCTTCATCCAGAGTCAGATTACGCTCGCGCGCGATGTCACCGGTCAGATCGACCGGGAAGCCGTAAGTGTCGTACAGCTTGAACACCACCTCGCCGGGAATGACGCTACCGGCAAGCCCGGCCAGATCCTGCTCCAGGATCTTCAGCCCCTGCTCCAGGGTCTTGGCGAATTGCTCTTCCTCGTTCTTCAGCACGCGCTCGATATGCGCCTGCTGTTGTTTGAGTTCGGGGAAGGCGTCGCCCATCTCCGCGACCAGCGCGGCGACGATGCGATGGAAGAAGCTGCCCTTGGCGCCGAGCTTGTTGCCATGGCGGCAGGCGCGGCGAATGATGCGGCGCAGCACGTAGCCACGGCCTTCGTTGGACGGCGTCACGCCATCGGCGATGAGGAAGCCGCAGGAACGGATATGGTCGGCAACGACCTTCAGCGAAGCCTGGCCTTCGTTGGCGCAGCCAATGGCGTCCGCCGCCGCGTTCAGCAGGCTCTGGAACAGGTCGATTTCATAGTTCGAATTGACGTGCTGGAGCACGGCGCTGATGCGCTCCAGGCCCATGCCGGTGTCGACGCTCGGTGCCGGCAACGGGTGCAGTACACCGTCCGCGGTGCGGTTGAACTGCATGAACACGTTGTTCCAGATCTCGATGTAGCGGTCGCCGTCTTCCTCTGGCGAACCGGGCGGGCCACCCCAGATGTGTTCGCCGTGGTCGAAGAAGATCTCGGTGCAGGGACCGCAAGGGCCGGTGTCGCCCATCGCCCAGAAGTTGTCCGAAGCGTAGGGCGCGCCCTTGTTGTCACCGATGCGCACCATGCGCTCGGCCGGCACGCCGACTTCCTTGGTCCAGATGTCGTAGGCCTCGTCATCGGTGGCATAGACCGTCACCCAGAGCTTCTCCTTGGGCAGGTTCAGCCACTTGTCGCTGGTCAGAAACTCCCAGGCGTAGTGAATCGCGTCGCGCTTGAAATAATCGCCGAAGCTGAAATTGCCGAGCATCTCGAAGAAGGTGTGGTGACGCGCGGTGTAGCCGACGTTTTCCAGGTCGTTGTGCTTGCCGCCGGCACGTACGCACTTCTGGCTGGTGGTGGCACGGGTATAGGCGCGCTTCTCCAGGCCGAGGAAGCAGTCCTTGAACTGATTCATGCCGGCGTTGGTGAACAGCAGGGTCGGGTCGTTCGCCGGAATCAGCGAACTGGAGGCCACGCGAGTGTGGCCCTTCTCTTCGAAGAAGCGGAGGAAGGCTTCACGGATTTCTGCGCTTTTCATAGATTTCTTCCAGAGGACTGCGGCCGAACGGCTGCAAAACGACACGGCGAGGCGGGACCACCGAAAGCCGGTTCGCAACTATCCAACGGATAGCCGGCAAAGGGCCGCATTATATCGGGCCTGCGCGCCGGGTATAGGGGATAAAGGCGATTGAATCAAGCAATTCGACGTCAATTGCCGCTCATGTTCCCGGCGAATTCGGCGAAGGCATGTACCACCATCGGCAGGTGCTCGTCGTGCACGTCGAGATGGGTCACCAGACGCAGCCGTGCCGAAGGGGTCAGCCGGATGCCACGCGTCGAACAGAACTCCGCCAATGCCGAAGCCCTGTCACCCATCGCCACATAAACCATGTTGGTTTGCACGGGCTCGACCGCGAACCCAAGCGCGGCCAGCTCCTTTCCGAGCCACTGGGCGCGACGATGATCCTCGGCGAGCCGAGCGACATTGTGCTCCAGCGCGTAGAGCCCGGCGGCGGCGAGCACGCCAGCCTGGCGCATGCCACCGCCGACCATCTTGCGCAGGCGCCGCGCCTTGCCGATGAATGCCTCGCCACCGCAGAGCACCGACCCCACCGGCGCACCGAGCCCCTTGGACAGACACACCGAAACCGTATCGAAATGCCGGGTGATCTCTTGGGCATCGCAACCGAGCCTTACCGCCGCATTGAACAGCCGGGCACCATCCAGATGCAGCGCCAGGCCGTGCCGGCGCGTGAGGTCGCGAGCCGCGGCAAGATAGTCCAGCGGCAGCACCTTGCCCTGCATGGTGTTTTCCAGCGTCAGCAGACGGCTACGGGCGAAGTGGAAGTTGTCCGGCTTGATCGCCGCTTCGACGCGGGCAAGGTCCAGCGTGCCGTCCGCCTCCATTTCGATCGGCTGCGGCTGAATCGAGCCCAGCACCGCCGCTCCGCCGCCTTCGTATTTGTAGGTGTGCGCCTGCTGGCCAACGATGTACTCGTCACCCCGCTCGCAGTGCGCCATCAGCCCCAGCAGATTGCTCATGGTCCCCGAAGGAACGAAGAGCCCTGCGGTAAACCCCAGACTCGCGGCGAGGCGGCTCTCGAGCAGGCTGACCGTCGGGTCCTCGCTGTACACGTCATCACCGGTCGCAGCACAACACATCACTTCACGCATTGCGCTGGAGGGCTGAGTGACGGTGTCGCTGCGAAGATCGATGATGGTCACAGAAGTCTCCTCATGGGGCGGGCCGACCCTGGCGATTCGGACTCAGCGCAGCAGTCGGGTGTTGAGCGCCTTCGAGCCGCCGCCGAGCAGCGTTTCGGTTATGGTGATGAAGTCGTCCGTGCTGACGGTATCCATGCGCATCAGGCCGCGCGCGACATCGTCCAGCGAATGCCGCCCCTTGCTGCGCTGGCGGATTTCCTTGTCCAGATCCTGCAACAGCAACACGGCGCGCGCAGTAATCGGGCCGGTGGAATGCTCGGTGCGCAGGCTATCGACCTTGCGACTCCATTTGATCAGGTGCTCCCGAACTGCCTGATAACGATCCTCGCTCATCCCTCCGGCACGGCGCACCAGTTCGATGGCGTAGTATTCGGCCAGCCCTTCGCTGATCCAGTCGCTGCGATCGGTGTCCTTGATGCGGCTGAACACATGCACCAGCTCATGCACCAGCGAGCTTGTGCCGTTCTCGCTGACCAGCGGGCGGTCGGCATGCATGTACAGGGAATTGGGTCCGGAGAGCCCACCGCGCCACATGGGATCGCCGGCACCGACTATCAGCAGCTTTGCCGGATCGCGGGGAAAGACGTTCTGCACCTGCGGCCAGACGAAGGTAAGCATGGTCAGGATGTCCATCCGCCGCACGCCCTCGCCTACCGGCGCTGCGACGGTGACCTCGGTTTCGCCAAGCTTGGCGCGACGGGTGCCCAGTTTGCCGGCCAGCATCCAGCCGGTCGGGCGATCGAACAGACGCTCGCGGTTGTCCACGCGAAAGCGGTTCTTGCCGATTCGCGGCCAGCCGGTTTCGATGCTCTTCCAGCCTTCCGGCAGCTCGAAGCTGATGCGTGACACCAAGCTCACGCCATCGACCTGATCCAGCCGCGCCGGCGGCACCAGATCATCGCCGCGGAACAGCGCCCAATCGGGCGTCATCCGCGCATCGAAGCGCCCGTTGTCACGGGGATGACTGATGCGAACGCGATAGCTCAGGGTCGCCTTGCCGGGGGCAGGTCGCCAGGTGCCCAGTGCTGGCGACTCCTGCTGCCATTCGCCGTCCGCCTGGAAGTCGCTGTAGTAACCCTCGTCGCCCAGGTTGAACTGCAGGCTGCGGACCGCCTCGCCCTTTTCCAGGATCAGCTGCACCACTGCCTGATCTTCCGCCGGGAGGAAGCGCACGTGATAGTCAAGATCGACCCGCTTGGCCGCCTGTGCCGGGCCGACGATGAAAAGAACGAGAGCGAACAACGACAGCAGTCGAGCGAGCATCGAAGAGAACTCCACGGAATCGGATAACGCGAGGGGTGTGCTGATCTTGAGACGATGCAATCGGCGCTTAGATTCAACCAGCACGGAAAATCAGATGGTCTTCCCAATGCTCCTCGGCAACGCTGCCTTCAGCGAGCATCCTGCCGGCCTGGGAAATGCGCTCGACGTGTACCGCCTCGCGGTCGCCACAGACCAGATGGTGCCAGAGCGGCAGGTCCTTGCGCTCGGCCACCAGGCGGTAGGCGCAGGTGGGCGGAAGCCACTTGAACTGTGCGGCGTCCTGGGCATTGAGCTGAATGCAGTCCGGTACGCTGGCGCGCCGATTGGGGTAATCGCTGCATTGACAGGTCTTCAGATCGAGCAAGCGGCAGGCGATGCGCGTGTAGTACACGGCGCCATCTTCCTCATCCTCGAGCTTCTGCAGGCAGCAGAGGCCGCAGCCGTCGCATAGCGACTCCCACTCGGCCGAATCGAGCTCGGCGAGGGTCTTGCGCTTCCAGAAGGGTTCGACTTTGGCCGCCATCTCTCTGTCACTACCGGGAAAAAGCGGCAAGTCTAGCCACTGCTGGATATCCGGCCAATAGCCGGCAGGCGGATCAAGGTCTGAGCCGTGGCCGCCGGCCGGAGCGGCAGGCAGCCACGCGGCGGATTACTGCTTGTCGAGCATGTCGCGATGGCTGCGCATCTGCTCGAGCATCTGTTCCATATGCTGGATGCGCATGTCGAGCATTTCCTTGGACGGTGCCGCCATCATGCGGCCGCCGCCCATTGCCCCCTGCATCGGCTTGCCGCCCTGTTTGCCCATGCCGGCACCCGGGCCGCCCATCGGGCAGCCTCCCATGGCGCCCATGGTCGACTGCATGCTCTGCCAGTGTTCGTCCCGCAGCTTCTGCCGCTCTTCCGGCGTCTTCGCGGCCTGCCAGGCCTGACGATATTCCTGCATCTTCTGCCAGTGCTGCTGCCAGGCTTCGTTGTCGTAGGCCGGCGCCGGCTGCGCGCTGGCAGACATCGCCAGACCGGCAAGGATCGAACCGAGTACCCAGGAACGCGTTTTCATGAGCCGTCTCCCTATGCATGTGCGGACGACTTCAGAATAGTCCGATCCGCCGGCACGACCTTGTCCCCGGTCATGCCTGGCCGGGCACCTTCACATGGGATCGTTCATGCGCAGCAGTTCCTCGGGCAGGTGCTCGATGTACTCGTCCTCGGCCGGCGGCATCTGCAGGTGATAGCCCTGCGCCTCGATGTTGGCGAGCACCTTGTTGATGTCCTCGCGCGCCAGCTGGCGCTCCGGGGTGAGGACCAGCTCGAATGCCAGCTGCGGCGCGCCGAATGCGGCGAGCAAGCCCTCGGGCACGCGCTTGAGCGCATCGCGCTTGTCGACGTAGAGGTACATGCCGTCCTTGCGGGGGCTCTTGTAAATGGAACAGATGAGTTTCATGAGCGTTTTTCCAGAACATCCAGCAGGGCCTGCCCCATCCGCTCGCGGCGCCAGCCGCGCAGCGAATCGGGCAGTTGATAAGGGCCGTCGGGGTAGCCGCTTTTCAGCAGTGCCTCCAGGGTCTTCTTGCGCAGCATGAGCTCCGGCGCGATATCCAGCGCCTTCGCCTCGCGCTGGCCGACCGCCCGCAACTTCTTCAACACGCCGGAAACTTCCAGCGGCAACGGCTCCGGCAGCGCCGCCGGCCAATCCTGTTCGGGCGTCGCGGCAGCCTCGCGGATCATCGCCAGCAAGGCTTCACCATCCTGGCGTACGGTGCGCGGATGCATCTCATCGATGCGCGCCAGCGTAACCAGATCGCGCGGCTGGGTACGCGCCAGCGGCCACAGACTGGCCTCGCGCAACACGCGATTGCGCGGCTGGTTGCGCGCTCGGGCCTGGCGCTCACGCCAGGCGGTCAGCACCTTGAGCACGGCCAGCTGTTGAGGCTTGAGGCGCCAGGCCTGCTTGACCTCTCGATAGGCCTCCTCCGGGTCGGATTCGCGCTGCAGGTTGGCGACCAGCTCGGCACCGTCCTCCAGCACCCAGGCTCGCTTGTCGTCCGACAGCTTCGGCAGCAGCGCTTCGTAGAGTTCGGCCAGGTGCTGCGCATCCTCGGCGGCGTAGCGCACCTGCATCTCGCTCAGCGGCCGCTGGAGCCAGTCCGAGCGCGTTTCGCCCTTGGGCAGTTCGATGCCAAGCACGGCCTGGACCAGCCGCGAATAGCCCATGGAAAAGCCGATATTCAGGTAGCCGGCGGCCAACTGGGTATCGAACAGCGGCTGCGGCAGACTGCCGGTCAGGCGCAGCAGCACTTCGAGGTCCTCGCTGCAGGCATGCAGCACCTTTACCACAGCAGCATCGTCCAGCAGTGTGGCAAACGGACGCCAATCGCGCACCGCCAGCGGGTCGATCAGATAGGCGCGCCGCCCGTCACCGACCTGCACCAGCCCGGCGATGGGATAAAAGGTGTCCACCCTCATGAATTCGGTGTCCACCGCCACAAATGGCAGTTGGCGCCATTCGGCGCAGAGGCGGGCCAGATGTGCATCATCCACGACCCATTGAGTTTCGATGGCCACACGGCCTCCTTTTCGGCTGACGACCGGCGCGCGGCCGAACGAGGCGCGCAGTATATATCGAGCATCCGACCGGCCGGGCATTCATGGCCGGCGCGCACGCTGGTAGTGTTTAGCGATGTTTCCCCGGAGGCTTACGATGCCACTTGCACAACTCATCACAGCCGAGCAACTGGCCCGGCGCCTGGACGATCCCGCGCTGCGCATTCTCGATTGCCGCTTCGCCCTGGAAGATTCCACCTACGGCGAGCGCAGCTACCGCCAGGGCCATGTTCCCGGCGCTCGGTTCGCCGACCTGGAGAAGGACCTATCCGGCGCGGTCACCCCTGGGGTCACCGGCCGGCACCCACTGCCGGATCCGGAGCGGCTGGCAGCGCGCTTTCGCCAATGGGGCCTCGATGACGACAGCGACGTGGTGCTGTACGACGACGGCCCCGGTGCCTTTGCCGCACGGGCATGGTGGCTGCTGCTCTGGCTCGGTAAACGCGACGGCATCTACCTTCTCGATGGCGGCCTCAAGGCGTGGCGCGAAGCCGGTCTACCGATGGACGAAGCGATCCCCGATACTGAGCCAGGCACCTTCAGCGGGCGCACCGACAGCAGCCTGATCATCGATGCCTCCGCGCTTCAGGAGCGCCTCGACGATCCGCAACTGGCGCTGCTCGACGCCCGCGCGCTGCCCCGCTTTCTCGGCGAAGTCGAACCCATCGATCCGATCGCCGGGCATATCCCCAATGCCACTTGCGTTCCGTTCACCGAGAATCTCCGCGGCGACGGCCGGTTTCTCCCGGTCGAACAGCTGCGCAGACGCTTTGAACCGCTGCTGGGCAACAAGCCACCCCAGCGCACCGTCGCCTACTGTGGCTCCGGCGTGACCGCCTGCCACAACCTGTTTGCCCTGTGTCTGGCTGGCTATCCGCTGGCGACGCTCTATCCCGGCTCCTGGAGCGAGTGGATCACCGACACCCGGCGGCCTTGCGCCTGAGTCCGATCCCCACGCGGCGCCAGCAGGCGCGGCGTGGCTGACGAGTCACAATACGCCTCTGCAGTTTTGCCGAAGTTACATTTGTTTTCACAACCGTTAGTCGCCATCTTTACGAAAAATTGCAATTCATTGTCTTGCTACCTGTCCGAGAAAGTTGCTAGGTTCCGACCCGCTTTTATCCCGGAGTAGTACAACAATGAAAACAACATGGTTGAAGACCGCACTCGCGGTAGCCGTAGGCGCCTTGTCCAGCCAGGCAATGGCAGCCGGTTTCGCCCTCAACGAGCAAAGCATCAGCGGCATGGGCACCTCCTTCGCAGGCCGCTCATCTTCCGCCGACGACGCCACCACCCTCTTCGGCAACCCGGCCGGCATGTCCCGCCTCAAGCGTGAAGAGGTCAGCTTCGGCATGGCGGCGATCCATGCGAAGACGGATATCAAGAACAATTCCGGTTCGTTCTCGGGCCCGGCGCTCGGCGGTGCGACCGTGCCATACAGTGGCAGCAACGACGGAGACATGGTCCCCTTCACGGCAGTGCCGATGGGCTACTACGTCAAGCCGATCGACGACAAATGGGCTGCAGGCGTTGGCGTTTATGTGCCGTTCGGCCTGGTCACCGACTACGAGAGCGGCTATCAGGGGCGCTACTTCGGCAACTACAGTGAAGTGCGCGTGATCACCGTACAGCCCACCGTCAGCTACCGCTTCAACGACAAGTTGTCTGTCGGTTTCGGCCCGACCATCAACCGCATCGATGGTGAGCTGCAAAGCAACTCGCCGAACCCTGTCGGCCCGCTGGGCTCGAACGATGGCCGAGTGAAGGTCACGGGCAATGATACGGCGCTCGGCTTCAATGCCGGCGTGCTCTATGAATTCACTCCGCAGACCCGCGCGGGTGTCACCTACCACTCCAAGGTCAAGTACAAGCTTGAGGGCGACACCAAGCTTTCCGGACCAGGGTTCGATGTATCCGGCGCATCTGGCAAGTACGATACCTCCCTGGACCTGGACACGCCAGAGTCGGTGGATGTATCGCTGACGCACGAACTCAACGACCAGTGGACGCTGTACGGCGGTGCCATGTGGACCCGCTGGAGCCGCTTCGAAGCGATCATCATCGAGAACGACGGAATTCCGGGCCCGCTGCAAGGCAACCTGGCGCCCATCGTCGAAGAGCAGGACTGGCATGACACCTGGTCCTATGCCATCGGTGCCGCCTACAAGCTGAACCGCGAATGGACGCTGCGTACCGGTCTGGCCTTCGACCAGAGCCCGACCAACAACCTCCATCGTTCTCCGCGCATCCCGACGGGCGACCGCACCGCGATCAGCTTCGGCCTGGCGTGGAATCCCACCGACGACATGACCGTCGACCTGGCTTACTCGTACCTGCGAGAGGAAGAAGTCGATATCAGCCGCAGCCGCAGCTATCAGGGCGGACTGCTTGAAGCCAACTACGACGCGACGTTCAAGAATAGCGCCCACGGTTTCGGTGCCTCGCTCAGCTACCGCTTCTGATTCAAGCGCTACAAAAAAGCCCCGGTTCTCCGGGGCTTTTTCTTTTCTACCTTGCCAGCGCTTTTTCCACCGCAGCGATCACCCGCGGGTCATCCGGCTTCACCTTGCTGGAAAAATGCGCAACGACTCGCCCTTCACGGTCGACGACGTACTTGTAGAAGTTCCAGCGCGGCGCTGCCCCGGCCTGCTCTGCCAGTTCGCGAAACAGTGGCGTAGCGTCACGCCCGCGCACCGGCTGGGTCTGGGTCATGGTGAACGTCACGCCGTAGTTGACGTAACAGACCTCAGCCGTCTCGGCCTCGTCGTCTGACTCCTGAAAAAAATCGTCTGACGGCACGCCAAGCACCTCCAGGTCTTCCTCCTTGTAACGCTGGTAGAGCGCTTCAAGCCCCTTGAACTGCGGAGTGAATCCGCAATGGCTGGCCGTATTGACCACTACCAGTGCCTTGCCCTGGAACTGGCTGCACAGATCGACGGTGTCCTTGGAGCGCAGCTTGGGTAGCTCGTGTTGCAACAGTGCCGGACATTCGGCGGCAACCACCGAGCCGCTGGCGAAGGCCAACATCAGAACTACCAGTGAGCGGGTGATATTCATGGTCAGCTCTCCGATCACGGATTCAACACGCTACTCCCCCGGCGTGCTCGCGACAATGCCGGTGAGCGTCGAAGCGTGCCCGGTCAATCACAGCCTGGCCAAACTGCAATATGATGCGGCCAGCCGCTTTGCACCGAACGAGGCCGTATGACGCTATCTCGACTGTTCCACTACGCCATGGCACTGCTTCTGCTACACGGCAGCACTGCCTTTGCCGCCCAGGTACAGGTTGCCGTCGCCTCCAATTTCACCGCTCCGATGCAGGAGATTGCAGCACGCTTCGAGCGCGACACAGGCCACCAGGCGCGCCTTGCCTTCGGCGCCAGCGGCAAGTTCTACGCCCAGATTCGCAATGGCGCGCCATTCGAAGTGCTGCTTTCAGCGGATGACACCACGCCGCAACGGCTCGAACAGGAGGGCGCTGCCATACCCGGTAGCCGCTTCACCTATGCCGTGGGTCGGCTGGTGTTGTGGTCGCCGACTGCGGGCGCGGTGCAGGACGGCCCCGAACTGCTGCGCAATGGCGATTTCCGTCACCTCGCCGTGGCCAATCCCAAGACCGCGCCCTATGGCGCTGCCGCCTTGGCCACACTGGAGCAGCTCGGCCTTGCCGAAACCCTCCGCGGTCGATTGGTGCAGGGTGAAAACATCGCCCAGACCTACCAGTTCGTCGCCAGCGGCAATGCACAACTGGGGTTCGTTGCGCTGTCTCAGGTGGCGAAGGATGGCGAGATCACCACCGGTTCCGGCTGGATCGTGCCCACCGACTATCACGCGCCGATTCGTCAGGACGCCGTGCTGCTGACCAAGGGCAAGGACAATCCGGCTGCCAAGGCTTTGCTGGTTTACCTGGCCCAGCCGCAGATCCGCGAGCTGATCCAGTCCTACGGCTACGGGCTGGAGTAGCAACATGCCGCTGGACAGCGTCGACTTGGCAGCAATCTGGCTGACCTTCAAACTGGCCAGCGTGACCACGCTGATCCTGCTGCTGATCGGCACGCCCATCGCCTGGTGGCTGGCACGCACCCCTTCGCGCATGAAAGGGCCGATCGGGGCCGTGGTCGCGTTGCCGCTGGTGCTGCCGCCGACGGTGCTCGGCTTCTACCTGCTGGTGGCCATGGGGCCCAATGGCTTCATCGGCCAGTTCACCCAGAGTCTAGGCCTGGGCACCCTGCCCTTCACTTTTGCCGGATTGGTGGTCGGCTCGGTGTTCTACTCGCTGCCGTTCGTGGTGCAGCCCTTGCAGAACGCCTTCGAAGCCATTGGCGAGCGCCCGCTGGAAGCCGCCGCCACGCTGCGCGCCGGCCCCTGGGACACCTTCTTCAGCGTGGTGCTGCCACTCGCCCGCCCCGGTTTCATCACTGCCAGCATCCTCGGTTTCGCCCATACCGTCGGCGAGTTCGGCGTGGTGCTGATGATCGGCGGCAACATTCCGGGCCAGACGCGCGTGGTGTCGGTGCAGATCTACGATCATGTCGAGGCCATGGAGTACGCCCAGGCGCACTGGCTGGCTGGCGGCATGCTGCTGTTCTCCTTCCTGGTGCTGCTGGTGCTTTATGGCAGCCGGTTGAAGCAAGGGTGGCGCGGATGAGCGACGCTGCAACCAACAGCGGAATCCAGGCACGCTTTCGCCTCGACTATGCCGACTTCAGCCTGGATGTCGACCTGGAGCTGCCCGGCCGTGGTGTCACCGCGCTGTTCGGCCATTCAGGCTCCGGCAAGACCACCCTGTTGCGCTGCGTCGCCGGGCTGGAACGCTCTGGCCGCGGCCAGCTGAGCGTCAACGGCGAACACTGGCAGGACTGCGCGCGCAAGCTGTTCGTACCACCGCATCAGCGCGCGATCGGTTACGTGTTCCAGGACGCCAACCTGTTCGCGCACCTGTCGGTGCGACGGAATCTCGAGTTCGGCATGCGCCGTGTGGCGGCCAACGCTCGGCGCGTGGCCTTGGAGCAGGCGGTGGAACTGCTGGGCATCGCTCACCTGCTCGAACGCATGCCGGATCGGCTGTCCGGCGGCGAGCGCCAGCGGGTCGGCATCGCCCGCGCGCTGCTGACCAGCCCGCGCCTGCTGCTGATGGACGAGCCGCTGGCGGCGCTGGACCTCAGGCGCAAGAACGAAATCCTGCCCTACCTGGAGCGCCTGCACGACGAGCTGGATATCCCCGTGCTCTACGTCAGCCACTCGCCGGACGAAGTGGCGCGGCTGGCCGACCACGTGGTGCTGCTGGAGCAGGGCCGGGCCATCGCCCAGGGCGAACTGCGCGAGACCCTGGCACGGCTGGACCTGCCCACCGCCTTCAGCGAGGACGCCGGCGTGGTGGTCGAGGCCGAAGTCGCTGAGCACGACGTCCACTACCATCTGACCCGACTGACTTTCCCCGGTGGCGAAGTGCTGGTTTCGCAGCGCCCGGAAGCACCGGGGCAGCGCCTGCGCTTTCGCGTGCATGCGCGGGACGTAAGCCTGGCGTTGCAGCGCGCCGAAGGCAGCAGCATCACCAACCTGCTGCCGGCGCGCGTCGCAGCCGTGGTAGCGGCCGATACTCCCGCGCACGTGCTGGTGCGCCTGGATGCCGGAGGCACGCCGCTGCTGGCGCGGATCACCCGGCGGTCGGCGGATCAGCTGGCGATCGCCCCTGGCCAGCAGCTGTGGGCACAGATCAAGACCGTCGCCTTGCTGGGTTGAACGTCGCGGCCGCTCAGGCCGCATCGGGCAGCCTGGCGATGACCTTGATCTCGAACTGAAAGCCATAGAGCCAGGTCACGCCCACGGCGGTAACCGTCGGATGCGGTGCCTGCCCCCAGTACTCGGACACCACCAGGTTCCAGACCCGCTCGAAGATCGCCTGCGGATCGACCATGAACACCGTGACGTCGATCACATCCTCAAAGGTGCAGCCTGCAGCCTCGAGAATCGCATTCAGGTTGTCGAAGGCGCGCCGGACCTGTGCCTCCAGCTCAGGCTCTGGCGAGCCATCCTCGCGGCTGCCGACCTGCCCGGAGACGAACAGCAGGCCATTGGCGCGGATGGCCGGTGAATAGCGGTTGTGCTCGTAGAGCGCCTGGCGTCCCGGCGGAAAAACAACGTCACGCTGTGTCATGTGCAAACCTCCAGCAAGGGTCGAGCGACCCGTTCAAGTGAGAACTCACTGTAGAACTCGACGAACACTGGATAAACGCGCGAGTGCGCTCAACACTGTTTGCTCAAACCAAACAATCCTGGAGTGACGATGGACCGTTTCGATGCGATGCAGGCCTTCGTTCGCGTAGTGGAAACCGGCAGCTTCACCAAGGCTGCGGAAACGTTGCGCATCAGCAAAACCAGCGTGACCCAGCAGGTCCAGCAACTGGAGGCCCGGCTTCGTGTCCGCCTGCTCAACCGCACCACGCGCAGGGTCAACGTCACCGCCGATGGCGCCGCCTTTTACGAACGGGCGCTGCGCCTGCTGGCGGACCTGGACGACGCCGAGACCAGCCTGTCCGCCGCTGCGGCGTTGCCGAGGGGACGCCTGCGCGTCGACGTGCCCAGCCCGTTGGCACGCATGATCCTGATACCGGCGTTACCGGCGTTTCATGCCCGGTACC
Source organism: Stutzerimonas stutzeri (assembly GCF_000219605.1). Lineage (NCBI taxonomy): Bacteria > Pseudomonadati > Pseudomonadota > Gammaproteobacteria > Pseudomonadales > Pseudomonadaceae > Stutzerimonas > Stutzerimonas stutzeri. The sequence continues at coordinate 1,355,492 of NC_015740.1, read as the reverse complement.
CGGACATCCAGCTGGACATGGGCGTCAGCGATCGGCGGGTGGACCTGATCGGCGAGAACGTGGACTGCGTCGTGCGCGGCGGCGAACTCACCGACCAGTCGTTGATCGCCCGCCGCGTCGGCGACCTAAGCCTGGGCGTGTACGCGGCGCCGCGTTACCTGGCGCGTGCCGGGGTACCGGGCCACCCAAGCGAACTGGAAAACAGCCATCACCGCGTGGTCGGCTTTCTCTGGGGACGCACCGGCAAGCCCACGCCGTACGTCATGCAGCGGCAGCACGAGCGCATCCGGGTACATGGCCGCTACGTGCTCGCGGTGGACGATGGCAACGCCTGCCTGGCCGCGGGACTGGCCGGGTTGGGCGTGCTCTGGTTGCCGCATTACATGGTGAAGACGCATCTGGCCAATGGCGAGCTGGTGCCGTTGTTGGAGGACTGGCACCTCGATGCGATGCCGCTGTACCTGGCGTTTCCGCCGAATCGCCATGTCAGCGCCAAGCTGCGGGTGTTCATCGACTGGGTCGTCGAGCTGATGGCCCAGCATGCTCCCGTGCTCGACCGTCGCGCGACGGTCGAGGGCTAAAGCTGCAACGCCAACCCGACCAGCACGGCGCATTCCACCAGCTCCAGCAGCGCACCGGCGGTATCGCCCGTGGCGCCACCGAGGCGGCGGAGCATGGCGCGACGCGCCAGCAGAAAGGTCACGCCGGCCAGCGTCAGGGCCAGCAAGCCGGTGGCGCCGAGCAGCAGGCACCCGATAACGACCAATGCCAGCACCATCAAGGCCCTGCTGCGCGGCAGGTTCGCCGCCAGTGCCTGGCCGAGGCCATTCGGGCGCACATAAGGGGTGCAGAGAAACAGAGCCAGCAGCGCCGCGCGCCCGAGCAGGGGCGCCAAGACCAGCGCGGCGGGCTGCTGCGCCTGCAGCACCACCAGCAGGGCGCTGAACTTGAGCAACAGCATTATCACCAGCACCACCACGGCCACCGGGCCGCTGCGCGGGTCCTTCATGATCTCCAGCGTACGCGCCGGGTCGCCGAAGCCGCCGAGCCAGGCGTCCGCACTGTCAGCCAGACCATCGAGGTGCAGTGCCCCGGTCAGTGCGACCCACAGCGCCAGCAGCAATGCCGCCTGCAGCAGTGGCGATGCACCTTCCAGCAGCAGCGCCGCCAGCCAGAGCAGCGCGCCAAGAAACAGGCCCACCGCGGGATAATGCAGCAACGAACGGCCCTGCTGCCGCGGCGTAGGCATGGCAGGCAGCCGGATTGGCAGGCTGGTGAGAAATTGCAGGGCGATCAACAGCGGCAGCATCGGCACACCCTATTCGTCCAGCGCCGCGGGTTCGCCCGCCGGACAAGGACTGAGCGGCAGCAATTCGCCGTGGGCCACGTTCACTTCCAGCAGCCGCTCCCGCGGCAATCCCCGCCCCTGCGCCAGCAGCAGGCGCATCACCCCGGCGTGACCGATGACCAGCACGCGTCGGCCGGCAAAATGCAGGCGCACGCGCTCGATGGCCGCCAGTACGCGCGCTTCGAACCGCAGCAGCGGCTCGCCACCAGGCGGAGTGAAACCGTAGGGATCGGCCCAGAAGCGTCCCAGCGCCTCGGCATCCGTGCTCATCAGCTCGGCGGCGCTGCGCCCTTCCCAGGCACCGAAATGCAGCTCGCGCAACTCAGGCTCGATGTGGAGCGGCAGCCTACGTTCGGCGGCGAGCTCACGGGCGAAAGCTGCGCAGCGTTGCAGCGGCGAGCTGACCAGCACGTCCCAAGGGCCGGCAAGCGCCACCGCATCGCGCATCTGTTGCCAGCCGTGAGCGGTCAGGGCGTCGTCAAGGCTGCCGCGAAAGCCGCCGCCCCGCTCGGTCTCGCCATGGCGCAGCAGGTCGATGCGCGTGCTCATGCCGGCCGGTCCGCCACCGCTGCCTCGGCGAAGGTGGCCATCTCGTTGTGCAATGCGCACGCCTGCTGGAGCAGCGGTACCGCCAGCGCCGCACCGCTGCCCTCCCCCAGACGCAGACCCAGATCGAGCAGCGGCGCCGCTTCGAGCGCCTCCAGCACAGCCAGGTGCCCCGGTTCGGCGGAGCGATGGGCGAACAGCAGCCAGGCCCGACACGCCGGGTTCAGGCGCACCGCGCAAAGCGCCGCGACGCTGCAGATGAAGCCGTCCACCAGCGCCGGGATACCCTGCTGAGCACAGGCGAGATAGGCGCCGGTCAACGCCGCCACTTCGAAGCCGCCAAGCCGCCGCAGGGCTTCCAGCGGCACGCCGCAATGCCCGGCATGCAGCCGCACGGCGCTCTGGATGACCTGTTCCTTGTGTCGCACCCCGGGTACATCCAAGCCCGTCCCCGGCCCGACCAGGGTCAGCGGTGAGCGCGGCAACAGCACCGCGGCCAGGGCACTGGCGCTGCTGGTGTTGCCGATCCCCATCTCGCCGCCGATGAACAGCTGCACGCCATTCGCCGCTGCGCGCTGGACGCTGCTCCGCCCCGCCGCCAGCGCCTGATCCAGCTGTGCCTCGCTCATGGCCGGCTCGCGGGTGAAGTTAGCCGTGCCCGGCCCCAATCGCAGATGAGTGACACCGGCCAGTTCCAGCGGCTCCACGGTGCCGAGGTCTATCACCTCCAGCACTGCGCCGAGCCGGCGCGCCACCACGGAGAGTGCCGCACCACCGGCGACGAAGTTGTGCAACATCTGCCCGGTGACCGCCTGCGGATAGGCGGAAACGCCCTCCTCGACCACGCCGTGGTCACCGGCGAAGACGCACAGGTGCAGCCGCTCGACGGCGGGCCGGTCGCATGCCTGCAGCGCCGCCAGGTTCACCGCCAGCGCCTCGAGCTGGCCCAGCGCGCCGCGCGGTTTGGTCAGCTGATCCTGGCGCGCCATGGCACGGATACGCGCGGCTTCGTCCGGCTGCCGGCAGGGTTCGTTCCACCACTCTTGCATCACTGTGCTCCCTTCAGGGTCATGGGCAGCCCGGCGACCATGAAGGTCACCCGCTGCGCCCGATCCGCCACCGCCTGGTGCAGCCAGCCGGCCTCGTCCACGTAACGACGGGTCAGCTCGCCCAGCGGCACCACGCCGAGGCCCGTCTCGTTGCTGACCAGGATGATCCGCCCTGGTAACTCAGGCAGACATTCGAGCAGCGCATCACGCGCCTCCGCGAGGCGGGCCGCGTCGTCCAGCATCAGCAGGTTGGTCAGCCAGAGAGTCAGGCAGTCGACCTGCAGGCAGCGCTGCGGCGCGGCCTGCTCGCGCAGCACCCGCGCCAGCTGCAGCGGTTCCTCCACCAGCGACCAGTGCACCGGGCGCCGTTGCCGATGATGGGCGATGCGCGCGCTCATCTCCCCATCCAGCGCCTGGCTGGTGGCGATATAGGTGACCGCCAGGCCGCTTTCGGCAGCCAGACGTTCGGCAAAGCGGCTTTTGCCCGAGCGGGCACCACCTAGGATCAGTTCCAGCATCGTCAGCCTCCCAGCCCGCAGAGTCGGCGCAGCTTCGCGGTGTCCAGATGCGTCTCGACCAGATCGGCCAGCCGCTCGATGTCGCGCTCGCGCAGCGCGTGGTAGTCGACCCGCTGCACTGCTTCGAGCCCAGCCCAGCGCAACAGCGCCGCGCAGGCATCGGGACTTTCGAACAGGCCGTGCAGGTATGTGCCGAGGATCTGCCCATCGGCGCTGATGGCGCCATCGCCGCGCCCGTCATCCAGCTGCACCGCGGGCCAGGCGAGGGCCGAGCCAGTGCTGACGCCGGCATGGATCTCGTAGCCGGTGACTGGCACAGCTTCCGGCAGCAGCCGGCCCTGCACGTTACGCAGCTGCTTGTCGGCTTCGAGCACGGTGGCGAAGTCCAGCAGACCAAGTCCGGCGCTTTCTCCCGCTGGGCCTTCCAGCCCGAGCGGATCGGCAATACGCGTGCCGAGCATCTGCAGGCCACCGCAGATGCCAAGCAGCTTGCCGCCGTAGCGCAGGTGCTTCTGGATCGCCGCCTCCCAGCCGTTGGCACGCAGCCAGGCGAGGTCGGCACGCACGCTTTTCGAACCGGGCAGGATGATCAGGTCCGCGGAGGGAACGGGCTGGCCGGGTCCGACGAATTGCAGATCGACCTGCGGATGCAGGCGCAGCGGATCGAAGTCGGTATGGTTGCTGATCCGCGGCAACACCGGCACCACCACCTTCAGGACCTCGGCGGACTTGCCGGCCTGGCGCACATCGATGGCATCTTCGGCCTCCAGGTGCAGATCCATCAGGTACGGCAGCACACCCAGTACCGGCTTGCCGGTGCGCTGCTCCAGCCAGTCCAGCCCCGGTTGCAGCAGCGCGATATCGCCGCGAAAACGGTTGATGACGAAGCCCTGCACGCGCACCTGCTCGCTTTCCGAGAGCAACGCCAGGGTCCCGACCAGATGTGCGAACACCCCACCCTTGTCGATATCAGCGATCAGGATCACCGGGCAGTCCACCGCCTCGGCGAAGCCCATGTTGGCGATATCACCGGCGCGCAGATTGATCTCCGCAGGCGAGCCTGCGCCCTCGACCATCACCACGCGATACGCAGCGGACAGCCGCCGGTGCGAGTCGAGCACGGCCTGCAACGCGACGCGTTTGTAGTCCTGGTAGGCAACGGCATCCATGCTGGTCACCGCGCGGCCATGGACGATCACCTGGGCCCCGATGTCGCTGTTGGGCTTCAGGAGCACCGGGTTCATGTCGGTGTGCGGCGCAAGGTTGGCGGCCTGCGCCTGTACCGCCTGGGCACGGCCGATTTCGCCGCCGTCGGCGGTCACCGCGCTGTTGAGCGCCATATTCTGCGGCTTGAACGGCACCACCGCGATACCCTGGCGCGCCAGCCAGCGGCACAACGCGGTCACCAGCGTGCTCTTGCCGGCGTCGGACGTGGTGCCCTGCACCATCAGCGTGGTCATGAATGTTGCTCCCGATAGGCCTGCAGAGCGTGGTCCAGACGTTGCCAACCGGCGTCGGTCGGCAGCCCGAAGCGCAGGCTGGATGGCTGCGCGAACAGCCGAGTGAGGATGCCGCGGCGGGCGAGAAATTCGTGCAACTGCGCAGCTTCGGCAGCGACCCACCACTGAAACAGGGCGCAGCCTCCCAGTGGAGTCAGCGCATGTCGCCGCAGCAGCTCGGCCAGGCGCTGGCCATCGCCGTGCAGGCGCTCACGCTGCCGTTGCTGCCCGGTCTGGTCGGCCAGCAGCTGGCGGCCGAGCTGACGCGTCGGGCCGTTCACCGTCCAGGGGCCAAGCAGTTCGGCGAGCGCACGCAGGACACCGGCATGGGCCAGCACGAAGCCCAATCGCGCACCCGCCAGGCCGAAGAACTTGCCGAACGAGCGCAGCACCACTAGCCCCGGCAGATGGCTGTGCGCGGCCAGGCTGTGCTCGGGCGTGCAGTCCATGAACGCTTCGTCCACCACCAGCCAGCCCCCGTAGGTCGCCAGTGCGCTGCGCCATTGCAGCAGGCGCTGCGCTGCGATCAGCTGCCCGGTTGGGTTGTTCGGATTGACCACCAACAGCACGTCCAACTGATCCAGCGCCCGTGACACGCTGGCTTCGCACAGCTCGACGACTCGGTGACCGGCACGCCGCCAGGCCTTGGCGTGTTCGGCGTAACAGGGCGAGACGATGCCGACCCGCGCCGGCCCGCGCAGGCGCGGCAAGGCCTGGATGGCACTTTGCGAGCCGGCTACCGGCAGCACCGCGCGTGCCCCGTAGTATTGCTGCGCCGCCGCGTCCAACCCATCATCGGGCTCCGGCAGGCGTGCCCAGGCATCGCTGGTGATGGTCGGCAGATCCGGGTGATAGGGCGCCACGCCGGTGGACAGGTCCAGCCAGTCCGACAACGGGATTCCGTGGCGCTGCGCGGCCAGCCGCAGCCGACCGCCGTGCTCAAGCATAGAGCCAGCCTCCGAACAGCAGCACCAGCAGCCAGACGCCTACACCTGCCCAGACCAGATCCAGCGCATGTTCGATATGCCGCGCCTGCGGGGCACTGCCCCGGCCCAGCTCCGGTCGGGCATGCAGTTCCCCGTGATAGATCGCCGCGCCGCCCAGCACCACGCCCAGCGCACCGGCCCCTGCGGCCATCACCGGGCCGGCGTTGGGGCTGTCCCACAAGGGCGCCTGGGTACGCCAGCAACGCAGCGCGCGACGGGTCCGGCCGAGCGAGGCATAGGTCAGGGCGACCAGCCGTGCCGGCACGTAATTGAGCAGATCGTCGATGCGCGCCGCGGCCCAGCCAAAGCGCTCGAAGCGCGCGTTGCGATAGCCCCACATGGCGTCCAGCGTGTTGCTCAGACGGTACAGCACCACACCCGGCGCACCCGCGACGATGAACCAGAACAGCGCGGCGAACACCGCATCGCTGCCGTTCTCCAGCACCGACTCGGTGGCAGCACGGGCCACGCCCTCTTCATCCAGCTGGCTGGTGTCTCGGCTGACGATGCAGGCCACCCGCCGACGCGCCTCGGGCAAGTCGTGGCGCCACAACGCCTGGGCCACCGGCAGCGCATGCTCGCCCAGGCTGCGCAGGCCGAGGGCCAGATAGAGCAGCACGATCTCCGCCAGCCAGCCGATGCCCGGCAACAGGCTGAGCAGCCAGACCAGCAGCGTCAGCGGCAGCACGGCCAGGCACCAGGCTGTCACCCCATGGCTGCGCCAGCCACGGCCCGCAGCACCGTTGAAATGCTGCTCCAGGCGGTCGGCCAGGCGTCCGAAGGCCACTAGCGGATGGCCCCGCTTCGGCTCACCCAGCAGCGCATCCAGCAGCAGCGCCGCGATGACGCTGAGGAACACGCTCACTCAGGGCGCTCCGCACACGCGCGAATCAGGGCATGCAGCTGCCGCACGCCATCGGTCAGCACCGCCGGGCCGGGGTTGAGGATGTCCGGCGACTTGATCTCGTGCAGCTGGCCATTGCGTACCGCCGGGATCGCCTGCCAGCCCGGTCGGGCCGCCACCTGTTCCGGGCGGAAACGGCGGCCGCACCAGGAGCCGACGATCAGCTCCGGCGCGCGCCGCACCACGTCCTGCGGATCCTCGATAATGCGTTGCTTGGCGCGCTTGAACGGCGCCAGCTCGGCGAAGCAGTCCTCGCCGCCGGCCAGTTCGATCAGTTCGCTGACCCAGCCGATGCCGGAAATCAGCGGCTCGTTCCACTCCTCGAAATACACCCGCGGCCGGCGAGGCAAGCTGGCCGCGCTGGCGCGGATGACGTCCAGCCCGGCCTGGAGCTCGGCGGTCAGCGCCCGCGCGCGCTCGCTGGCGTGCACCAGTGCGCCGAGCGTCTCGATCATGCGCAGGATGCCGGCAATGTCGCGCTGGTTGAACAGATGCACCTCCAGCCCCTCGCGGGCCAGCTCGGCGAGCATGTCGGCCTGCAGATCGCAGTAGCCCAGTACCAGGTCCGGTTTCAGGGCCAGGATCTGCTCGTGCTTGACGCTGGTGAAGCCGCTGACCTTGGGCTTTTCCTTGCGCGCCTGCGGCGGGCGCACGGTAAAACCGGAAATGCCGACGATGCGCGCCTGCTCGCCCAGCAGGTAGAGCGTTTCGCAGGTCTCGGTGGACAGACAGACGATCCGCTGCGGCCCCTTGCTCATGTCACCTCCCATCCGTTCTCGAAAACCAGTTCGTGCAGCAGCCTCGGCGTCGTCCAGCCCTCCAGCGCCAGCATCGGCGCCGGGTAGAATTCGTGCACCGGGCCGAGGCAGAGGATCGCCACCGGCTTGGCGCCTTCCGGCATGCCGAGCAGCGCAGCCAGCGCCAAGGGATCGAACAGCGACACCCAGCCCATCCCCAGGCCTTCCGCACGGGCGGCCAGCCACAGGTTCTGGATCGCGCAGGCCAGCGAGGCGAGATCCATTTCCGGCAGGGTGCGGCGGCCGAACAGGTGCCCCTCGCGGCCATCCATCAACGCGGCGACCAGCAGTTCGGCGCAGTCCTCGATGCCCTCGACCTTGAGCCGCAGGAACTCGGCGGACCGCTCGCCCAGCGCCACGGCCGTGCGCTGGCGCTCCTCGCCCACCAGATTGGCGATGGCCTGACGCCGTGTCGGACAGGTGATGCGAACGAAACGCCACGGCTGCATCAGGCCGACGCTGGGTGCCTGGTGCGCAGCGTTGAGCAGTTTCGACAGCAACTCCGGTGCTACCTCGCCGCCCGCGAAATGGCGCATGTCACGGCGCTCGGCAATGGCGCGGTAGACCGCGGCGCGCTCCTCGGCGCTGAAGGCGTGTGCACTCATGGCCTGAGCAGCGCCGCGGCCGCCAGCGGATCGGACGGCAGGTAGAAATGGATGTAGGACGCGGTCAGCCGCCCGCTTCGATAGACCGCCTCGGCGGTGCGCTTGTAGTTCGGACACTCGCCGCGGGCCAGCGGCTGCAGCGGCGATTCCAGCGTCGAATGATGAAAGGTGTGGCCGCGCAATCGCCCTTCCGGCAGTTCCACTTCCTGCAGCGCCAGTGCGCTCAGGCGCTGCTGCATGCGCGCCTCGCCGGGCAGCAGGCCGAGCATCTCGGCTCGCTCGTCGCCGCGATCGGTCAGCCCGTCGAGCAGGTAGAGCATCCCCCCGCATTCGGCCAGGATGGGTTTGCCGGCTGCATGATGCGCGCGGATCGCCTCGGCCATCGGTCCGTTGCGCGACAGTGCACGCAGGTGCAGCTCGGGGTAGCCCCCCGGCAGGTACAGGCTGTCCACCGCGGGCAGGCGGGCAAAGCGCAGCGGCGAGAAAAACAGCAGTTCGGCACCCAGCGCCTGCAACAGGTCGAGGTTGGCCTGATAGAGAAAGGCGAAGGCGGCATCGCGCGCCACACCGATGCGCACGCCGGCCAGCAGCGGCTCCAGCGAAACGCGAGTCGGCGCCGCAAAGCTGACGGCCGGGGGCAGTTCGGTTTCCGCGCTCTGCGCGAGTGCGTCGGCCGCGGCATCCAGGCGCGCATCGAGATCGGCCAGCTCCTCGGCCTGCACCAGCCCGAGGTGGCGGCTCGGCAGCTCCATGTCGAGGCTGCGCGGCAGGGCGCCGTACCAGCGAATCGACTCCGGCAGGCTGTCGCGTAGAATCTCGCCGTGCCGCGTGCTACCGACCCGGTTGGCCAGCACGCCGGCGAACGGCAGGTCCGGCTGGAAGCTCTTCAGGCCGTGGGCCAGCGCGCCGAAGGTCTGGGCCATGGCCGAGCCATCGATCACCGTCAGCACCGGCACGCCGAAGCGCCGCGCCAGATCCGCGGCCGAGGGCGCACCGTCGAACAGGCCCATCACCCCTTCGATCAGGATCAGGTCGGCCTCGCCCGCCGCTTCCCAGAGCAGGCGTCGCGACTCCTCCTCGCCGACCATCCACAGGTCGAGCTGGTAGACCGGGCGGCCGCTGGCACGGGCCAGAACCATGGGGTCGAGAAAGTCCGGCCCGCACTTGAACACCCGCACGCGCTTGCCCTGCCGCGCATGCAACCGCGCCAGAGCCGCGGTGACGGTGGTCTTGCCCTGGCCGGATGCAGGGGCGGCAATCAACAGCGCCGGGCAGTTTCTACTGATCATCGCGGTCTCTCCTGCTGTTCATCTCGTTTCGCCCATGTGCGCGCAAGGAAGCGCCGCGCAGCAGTACGTCCAGTACGGCAAACGGCGCTGACGCAAGGCCCGGCGCATGGCGAACGAGAGCATCAGAACTCAACGCCTTTCTGCGCCTTTACCCCGGCCTTGAACGCGTGCTTGATCAGGCCCATTTCGGTGACGGTGTCCGCCGCCTCGATCAGTCCGTCGGGCGCGCCGCGGCCGGTGACCACCACGTGCTGCAGCAGCGGCCGTGATTCGATGTCGGCAAGCACTGGCGCGAGCTCCAGGTAGCCGTACTTAAGGGCGATGTTCAGTTCGTCCAGCACCACCAGGCCGATTTCGGGATCGGACAGCAACTCGGCCGCCACCGCCCAGGCCTCGCGGGCCTTGGCGATGTCGCGCTGGCGATCCTGGGTTTCCCAGGTAAAGCCCTCGCCCATGACGTGGTAGCGCACCTCGTCCGGAAAGCGCCGAAAGAACGCCTCCTCGCCGGTGCTGGCCGCGCCCTTGATGAACTGCACCACGCCGACCTTCATGCCATGGCCCAGCGCACGCGCCAGCATGCCGAAGGCCGAGCTGCTCTTGCCCTTGCCGTTGCCGGTATGCACCAGCAGCAGGCCGTACTCGTCCTGCGCCTCGGCGATCTTCTCGTCCATCAGCGCCTTCTTGCGCTGCATGCGCGCCTTGTGGCGTTCGTCGCGCTCGGTCGATTCGCTCATGCCCGCGCCTCGCCGCGCTGGGCGCTCCAGGCGCGCAGGCCGATGAACAATAGCGCCGCAACGCCAACGTACAGCGCTAGGGATGACAGGTAACGCGGGTAGTAGGTGGCGATTCGGTCGACCAGCAGCATCAGGCTCGGCTCGGGGTAGCGCCCGGAGAAATAGAGGAAGCCGCCGCCGGAGAACAGGTAGCAGACGAAGGCGCTGACCATCACGCACAGGGCCAGGGTCGCCAGACTGCTGAACTGGTCGCGATGCCAGCGGGCATACAGGCGCCCGCCCAGCCACAGCGAACCGTAGGCCGGCACCAGCATCCAGTAGGCCGGCGACATGCACCAGTCGCTCACACCCGCCCACTGGATGGCGGCGAAATCGAGCAGCGACGCCTCGAGAAACAGTGCCGGAAACACCCACTTCGGCCGCACCAGCACGCCGGCGAGGAAGAACACCGCCCAGGACGCGCTCGGCAGGTTGACGTTGGCGAAGTGCTGTCCGCGGGTCATGGCCAGCAGCGCGGCAAGCGCGAGGCCGACCAGCAGCTGGTATCTCGGGGCAAGCTTGATCATTGCAGTCTCCTTCTCTGGGCGCGGGCGACATGCCCGCGCCGCGGTCTTACAGCGCCTGGTAGCGCACCGTCAGGTAGGCCGCCTGGCCGGGCTGGTTGTAACCCTCCGCGGTCTCGTAGTCGGCATCCAGCAGGTTGGCGACGCGCGCCTGCAGGCGCCACTCGGGGGTGATGCGGTATTCGCCGCGCAGATCGAGGGTGGCGTAGCCGGACAGCTCGCGGGTGTTGGCCAGATCGTCGTAGCGCTGTCCCTCGGCATGCAGGCTGGCACCGATGCTGAAGGCGCCGAGCCGGCGATCGAGGTCAAGGTTGAACAGCTGCTTGGCGCGACGCGCCAGTTCGTTGCCCCGGTTGGCGCCGGCGGAGCGGTTCTCCGGTTCCAGCAGGCTGTAGTTGGCGTTCCAGTCCCAGCCCAGCAGCTGGCTGCCGAGCACCAGCTCGACACCACGGATACGCGCTTCCTGCACGTTGGCCGGAGCCGAGATGCTGGCGTCATAGGCGATCAGGTCATCCACTACGGTGCGATAGGCGTTCACCGCCCAGTGTCCCCAACCGTGCTGACCGGCCAGGCCGGCTTCGAGACTGCGGGAGGTCTCCGCGTCCAGCGCCGGGTTGCCGTAGTCCGGGAAGTACAGCTCGTTGAAGGTTGGCGCCTTGAATGCCGTACCGTAGCTGACGGTGGCGCGCAGCCAGTCGGTCAGCGCATAGCCGTAGCCGATGTTGCCGGTATCGTGCAGGCCGAACTGCTCGTTGTCGTCCCGACGCAGTGACAGCTGCCAGTCATGGCGGCCGGCCTCGCCCAGGTATTGGACGAAGCGCCCGAAGTTGTCGCGCGAATCCTCGGCGTACGCTGTGGTGCCGTTGATCTCGTCGCGCTGGTAGTCGGCGCCTACCGTCAGCATGTGGCCCGCGGCGATGTCGATGTCGTTCTGCCAGGCCAGCGAGTCGCGACGGCTGTCGAAACGCGAGCTGAATCGCCCGTCCTGATAGGCATCGGACTTGTCCTCGCTGCGCCCGGCCTGCAGGGTTACCCGCCAGGGCTCCAGTGGGCTGAAGCGCGCGCGCGTGACGAACACCTTCGACTCTCCATCGGCATTGGCGCCGAAGCCAGATGTGCGTCGGCTGTTCACACTGTCGTAATCGTTGTGCGATTTGGCCTGCAGCAGGTTGGCGTCCAGCTCCAGGCCATTGTCGAAGCGGTAGCCGGCGGCAAGCGTGGCAGACAGGTTGCGATAGCCATCGGCATCGTTTTCATAACCGCTGGTGCCTGCCGACTTCACGTTGATGCCGTCGGTGTCCGAACCGCTGACGCCCAGGCTGTACCAGCCACGGCCGTCGCCGCCGGAAACGCCGGCGCTGCCCGTGTAGGTGTCATGAGTGCCGTAGCCGGCGGAGAAGAACGGCTTGACGCCCTGCCCCTGGCCCTTGCGGGTGAAGATCTGGATCACCCCGCCGATGGCTTCCGAGCCGTACAGGCTGGAACGCGGGCCGCGTACCACCTCGATACGTTCGATCAACTCCAGTGGCAGATCCTGCAGGGCCGCTCCGCCGGCGGACACTGAGCCGATCTTGATACCGTCGATCATCACCAGCACGTGGTCGGACTCGGTGCCGCGCATGAACAGCGCGGTGGACTTGCCAGGCCCGCCGTTGTTGGCCAGCGAAACGCCAGGCACCTGCTTGAGCAATTCGGGTAACGAAGCCGCCTGGCTGCGCTCGATGCGCTCGCGGTCCAGCACGGTGACTGCGGCCAGGCTCTGCTGGGCGGTTTGCGCGGTACGGGTGGCGGTCACCACCTGCTGTTCGAGGTCCAGCGGGGCTGCGGCCAGTTGGCCGATGGAAAAGGGAAAACTGCCGAGCAGCACATAGGCCGCTGGCGTGAAACGGGGCTTGCCAGTCAAGGTTCAGGTCTCCGTCGTGCCCACCCGCACGACTGAAAGTCGACGAAGACAGACGGAGGAACCGCAAAAGGAAGTGAATACCGCGAGGGATACGCACCCGCCCAGCGCCCACCGCACTGTCAGTGAAATGCGACAGGCCGGTCTCCGGGCTTGCGAGCGTATGCCTTGCGGCATCCCGAAACCGCGCCTTCCCATGCGTCATGCACAGTGGCCGTTGCGGTTTCTCGACTCGCCTACCGTTGCGGGGGCAGCGCCGGAATCTTCGTGAGAATGGACCGGCTTCCCTGTTTCACCCGTCTGGCACAAGGCCAGGGGGCACCTGAGGCGACGCGGAGGTTAGTCCAAGGTCGAACATCGCGCAACCATGAGGTTGTCGCGCAGCCTCTGCAATTTCCGCTTGCATCTCGCCGCTTGGAACGGCGGACGCCGAAAGGCTTCGAATGCAACAATGCCAGCCATCAGCCAGGACCATCAGCCAAGCCCATGACCAGCATCGTGCAGATCTCCGACACCCATTTCGGCACCGAGCAACCCGCCGTGGTCCAGGCGCTGGAGGATCATGTACGCGAGCATCGAGCAGACCTGCTGGTGTTCTCCGGCGACATCACCCAGCGCGCCCGCCGCGGCCAGTTCGCCAGTGCCGCCGCCTTCGTCCGCCGCCTGGAGGCCGATGGCGTCGGCGATACGCTGGTGATTCCGGGCAACCACGACATCCCGCTGTACAACGTCTTCGCACGCCTGTTCACACCCTACGGCAATTACCGCCAGCATTTCGGTGACGATCTGGAGCCGGTCTTCGAGAACGAACAGATGCTGGTGATCGGGCTCAACACCACCCATCCCCGCCGGCACAAGGACGGCGTGGTAACGGCACGGCAGGTGGAGCGCGTGGCGCGGCGTCTGGAGGAAAGCGACCCGGGCAAGATTCGCATCGTGGTGGCGCATCAGCCGTTCGGCGCCATGGTGCCGAGCGACCTGAGCAACCTGCAGCACGGCGCCGAACCCGCGCTGCAGCGCTGGGCAGAGCATGGCCTGGACCTGGTCATGGGCGGGCATATCCACCTGCCCTACGTGCTGCCGCTGTCCAGGCAGTATCCCGGGCTCGCCCGCGAAATCTGGATGGTGCAGGCCGGCACCACGCTTTCCACTCGCCTGCGCGGCACCTCGCCGAACTCCTTCAACCGGCTGAAACTGCACCCGGGCGATGAGAAGAAGGTCTGCGTCGAGCGCTGGGATCTTTCCGCTGGCCGTTTCGTGCTGGGTTCGCACTTCAACCTGAGCTGGTGATCCCGGCGCTCGCGCGGGGTTCTCAGCCTATCGACAGACCGATCAGGTAAACGCCGGCAAAACCGATGTTGAAGGCGACGAACAGATAGAGCATGTGCCGCAGGTAGCTGCCGAAGGTCAGCCCCGGAACCTTGCTCATCGCGACGATACCGGAGGCCGAACCGATCACCAGCAGCGAACCGCCGACACCGACCGCGTAGGTCAGCACCATCCATTCGGCAACGCCCATTTCCAACCCGGATTTGAGCAGCGCGGCGGTCAGCGGCACGTTGTCGATCGCCGCCGACATCACCCCCATCAGGTAGTTGGCCATCACCGCCGGCACCTGGTCATAAATGTGCACCAGCCCGTCGAGCACGCGGATTTCCTTGAGCATGCCCACCAGCAGCAGGATGCCGAGGAAGAAGAACAGCGTCTCGAACTCCACCTGGCGCACGTACTCGAGAATCGGGTCGGAATCGTTGTCATCACTGAAGAAGCGCGCCACCAGGAACATCACCGACAACCCGGCGAGGAAGGTCAGCACAGGCGGAATCTGGAACAGGAAGTTGCCGATGATGGTGCTCAGAATGGTGCAGAGGAAGATCAGCGCGATGGCCACATCCACGCCGCGCACATCGTTGCGATGGCCCTGTACCACCACTTCGCCCTTCATGCCGATCGACAGCATCGCCGCCAGCACCATCACCGCGACGAAGGCGGGCACGGCCAGGGCCAGCAGCTGGAGAATCGCCACCTTGCCGGCGAGGAAGATCATCAGCGTGGTGACGTCACCGGTGATCAGCGCGACGCCGCCGGAGTTGACCGCGAACACCACCAGCGTGGCGAACTTGATGGTCTTGGCCCGATCCAGCTGCAACGACAGGATCAGCGTGATGGAGACCAGCGTCGCCGTGATGTTGTCGGCGAGCGACGAGAACACGAAGCAGAAGGTCGCCGTGAGAAACAGCAAGGCCCGCTCGCTGATCCGCTTGGGCAACACCAGGTAGATCAGGTTCTCGATCATGCCCTTCTTGTTCAGGTAGGCGACGAAGGTCATCGCCGCCACCAGGAATATCCACAAGCCGGCAATCTCGGCGATGTTCTCGTTGAGGCTTTCCAGCACGGTTTCCCGCACCTCGCCTGCCGGGGCGAACATGAACAGCAGCAACCAGGCCAGGGTGCCGAAGAACAGCGTGACCTTGGCCTTGTTCACATGGGTAATTTCTTCGAGCACGACACCAAGCAGTGCCGCCACCGCCAGTGCGATCAGCACGTACGTCAGCAATACAGGCATAACTCACCTAAAGGAGAAGTGGGAAAAGGGTCTATGCGCGACGGATCGACGCACGCGAGGAATTGGGGATGCGCATGGTAGCCAAACGGCCGGCGAAGCGATATCACCGCATGTCAAACGCAGACTGTTGCAGGATATGAACAGGACTAAAGGCGACGAACCGGCACGTTGAAAGGACGGTCGATTTCAGGGATTGCGTGCCAGTTGCTCGTGGTCGAGCACACGCTTGGCGCCGAGGTAGCTCTTCTGCCAGTAACTGGCGGTCAGGCTGTCCAGGCGTACGGTGCCGCCGGACGAAGGCGCGTGGACGAAACGGTCCTGGCCGACATAGATGCCGGCATGGCTGACGCGGCGCCCACCGTTGGTGGCGAAGAACACCAGATCGCCGGGTTGCAGCGCGTGACGACGCACGTTCGGCCCGCGCAGATTGCTCATTTCCTGAGTGGTACGAGGAAGATCGATACCGGCTGCACCACGGTAGACGTAGCCGATCAGCCCGCTGCAGTCGAAGCCGCTGTCCGGCGTGTTGCCACCCCAGCGATAGGGCGTACCGACCAGCCCGAGTGCGCTGAACAGCACATCCTCGGCGATACCGGGCATGGCGTGGGGAGTGCTAGGCGCCTCGGCGATTGGCGGCGCCGGCGGCTTGCCGGCACAGGCAGCCAGCAAGGCGAAAAGAACCACAAGGGTGGAACGGGCCAGATAGCGCATGGCAGAGCGGTCCAGGCAAACGAGCCATCACTCTGCCGGCATGCGGGGGAAGACGCAACCCCCGCAGATCGTCCGGTCAGCGGTGCGCGGTGTGCGGGGTCAGCTCCGAAGCCAGTGCCAGCACGCGCTTGGCTTCCATGTAGCTGGCGCGCCAGTACTTGTCGTCCAGGCTGTCGACGCGCACGCCGCCGCTGCGGCTGCTGGAGGCGTGGATGAACTGGTCGTCGCCGATGTAGATGCCGGCGTGGCTGACGCGGCCACGGCCACGGTTGTTGAAGAACACCACATCACCCGGCTCGAGCTCGTTGCGCTTGACCACCGGCGCGTCGAGGTTGATCAGCTCGCGGGTGGAGCGTGGCAGCTCGAGCCCTGCTTCCTTGCGGAACAGGAAGCCGACGAAGCCGCTGCAATCGAACCCGGTCTTCACCGAATTGCCACCGAAGCGATAAGGCGTACCGACCAGGGTAAAGCCGCGTTCGAGGATGCTGTCGGCCAGTTCCGGCAACTGGTATTCGTGCTCGTCGGTCAGCTCGGCCAGCGACTCTTCTTCGCTCTTGTCGAGGGCCGCGAAGTCGAAGCCAGCCAGGGGATGGTTTTGCGACAGCCGAGGCGATTCGATCTGCTGCTCGGTCTGTACAGGCTGACCGGCACAGGCCGTCAGCAGGGCGATGAGTGCGAGAGGCACGAGGGGTGCGAAGCGTTGGCGCATGGGCACGACCGTGTCGGTGATTTCAAAGTGCCCGCGACTATGCCCGCTATCGCTTCGATGATCAAATTCAATCGGATGAAATGTGACGTAATAAGTGCGACAAAACGTCTGCGGCCCTTCCCTGCAGGCTGAGGTTTGCCAGCGGATTGATGTCGGTGGGTTGCAGGTTCACCTCCACGACCAGGCCCCCGCTCTGCCGGGCACGCCATATCGGTTCGAGGATATAGCCGAAGCTGGCGGTGGTGCCGACCACCAGCACGGCATCGAAACCAATGCGCGATTGTTCCTGCAAGCGGGCCAGGGCGCGCTCCGGAAGCATCTCCTCGAACAGCACCACGGCCGGCCGCAACACGCCGGCGCAAACCTCGCAGCGTGGCGGCAATGGCTCGTCCAGCAGCGAGGCCAACGGGCGCCTGTCAACCTCGCCGCAGGCCATGCAGGACAGCGGTGCCAGCTCGCCGTGAATCTCGATCAGGCGCTCGGGCGGACTGCCGGCCCGGCGATGGAAGCCGTCGATATTCTGCGTGAGCAGCCAGGTGCCGGGCCTCTGCCGCTGCCACTCGGCAATGGCGAAATGGCCGGCGTTGGGCTCGGCGCGCAGGCAGGCGCGGCCGATCTCGGCGAGGTATTTCCAGCACAGCGCCGGTTGGCGCTGCAGCGTCGGCCCCGAAAGCGCCACCTCGATCGGCACGCCGTCGTCCGTCGCCCCGTTGTATAGCCCGCCCAGTCCACGATAGGTGGGCAGCCCGGAGTCGGCGGAAAGCCCGGCTCCGGTGATGATCAGCAGGCGTTCGGCCGCGGCCAGCGCCCGCGCGGCCTTGTCGATGTCCATGATGACGGCGAGCCCGGTTCGATGACTGGCCCGCGGCGATGCCGCGGGGTTGTCACCATCAGACCACGAACCAGGGCTTCTGTCTGCCCGAGCACCCGAGCCCGCTCAGCCCAGCCTCGCGTGCGCCAGCACGGCATAGCCCAGCGCGCAGAACAGCCAGGCCGGCAGTGGCCCGAGCAGCCAGCGCCAGCCCCACCACTGCGGAACGAAGCCGACGCCGTGCACGAAACCTGCGGAAATCCCCCACATCACCAGCATCAGCTGGGGGTGGCTGTAGCCGCCTTGTCCGTCGAGCATCGCCGCCGGATGGATCAGCAGCACCAGCGCCAGCGGTGACGCCAGCAGCAGAGAGAGAAGCCGCGCGGGAGTCCGGTACAGCAGCCGGTGCGCCATGCCGCTCACGGCTCGGCATCCAGATCCTGGGTGGCTTCCAGCCACAGCGCATTGATGATGCCGAAGCTGCAGGCCAGCAGCACGCCGAGTATCCAGGTGAAGTACCACATAGTCGTCTCCTTGGCGGGCGAGTACGGAAGCCCGCCCGCTCGATCAGTAGAGCCCGTGAGGGTTGGCTTCGATGGTTTTCTGGGTGAGCCGGCCCCACATGCGCACGTAGCTCCACAGCGTGTAGCAGAGGATCAGCGGCACGAAGAGGCAGGCGACGACGAACATGATGCCCAGGGTCTTGTGGCTCGAAACCGCATCCCAGATGGTCAGGCTCGAGGCCGGGTCCAGGCTCGACGGAAAGACGAAGGGGAAAAGCGCGAAGCCAGCCGTGCAGATGGCGCCGACGATCATCAGACTGGTGCCGAGAAAGCTCACTCCACCGCTGTTGCGACTGGAACCGAGCAGCGCCAGCAACGCCCCGAGGATGCCCGCAGCCGGCGCGATCAGAGTGACCGGATAGCGGCCGTAGTTGGCCAGCCAGCCGGCGTTGTCCTGCGCTACCTGCTTGTCCAGCAACGGATTGAGTGCCGCGCCCGGATCGCTGACAGACAGCTGGCTGAAGCCCTCAACCCCCAACACCAGCCAGGCGCCGGCGGCGGCGAAACCGAGCAGGAATACCAGCGCACACAGCCATGTTGCCTGCCGCGAGCGTTCGGCCAGCGCGCCGTCGGTGCGCAGCATCAGCCAGGCGCCGCCATGGGCACTGAGCATGCTCAGGCTGACGACGCCGCAGAGCAACGCGAACGGGTTGAGAAGCGCGAAGAACGAGCCGTGATAGGTCGAGCGCATCAATTCGTCGAGCTGGAACGGCAGACCGAGAAACAGGTTGCCGAAGGCAACGCCGAACACCAACGCCGGCACCGCCCCACCAACGAACAGCGCCCAGTCCCAGGCGTTGCGCCAACGCGGGTCCTCGACCTTGCTGCGGTAGTCGAAGCCCACCGGCCGGCAGAACAGCGCGAACAGCACCAGCAGCATCGCCCAGTACAGACCGGAGAAGGCCACCGCATAGACCATCGGCCAGGCAGCGAACAGCGCGCCGCCCGCGGTGATGAACCACACCTGGTTGCCATCCCAATGCGGCGCGATGGTGTTGATCGCGACGCGCCGCTCGTTGTCGGTCTGGCCGACGAAGGGCATCAGTGCCATGGCGCCCATGTCGAAGCCATCGGTCAGGGCGAAGCCGATCAGCAGCACACCGATCAGCACCCACCAGACCAGCTTGAGAACCTCGTAGTCGAACATTTTCTTTCCCTCACACGGCGGACGGTTCGGTGGGAGCCCCCTTGGCGGCAGGCACGGCGACCGCATCGCGCAACTTCTGCGCCTGGCCGGCGGCCTGCAGCTCGAAGTGATAACGACCGGTATGCAGGCTGCTCGGCCCGAGGCGGGCGAAGCGGATCATCAGGAACATTTCCACCACCAGCAGCAGGCTGTAGAAGGCCACCAGAGCGATCAGCGACCCCCAGATATCGCCGGCGGCAAGCGTCGAGGTGGACAGATGGGTCGGCAGCACCTCGGCGATGGACCAGGGCTGGCGGCCATGCTCGGCGACGTACCAGCCGGTCTGCGCGGCGATCCAAGGCAGCGGCAGGCTGAACAGCGCAAACCTGAGCAGCCAGGGCTTGCGCTCGGCATTGCGCTTGATCGAAGCCCAGCTGGCCAGGGCGAACAGCACCAGCATCAGGAAACCGGCGGCGACCATCACGCGGAAGGTCCAGAACAGGCTGAACACATCAGGGATGGTGTCCAGCGCGGCTCGGTGGATCTGCTCGTCACTGGCGTCCACCACATCGGCGGTGTACTTCTTCAACAGCAAGCCGTAGCCCAGGTCCTGCTTGACTTCGTTGAAGGCGGCAATCGCCGCGGCCGACTTGTCGCCACTGCGCAGGACCTGCAGGCGCTCGTAGGCGAGCATGCCGTTGCGGATGCGCAGCTCGTGTTCGGCGATCAGGTCCTTGATGCCCCTGACCTCCTCATCCACCGAGCGGGTGGCGATCAGCCCCAGCACGTAAGGGATCTTCACCGCGTAGTCGGTGCGCTGCTCGTCCTGATTCGGCAGGCCGAACAGGGTGAAGCCGGCCGGCGCCGGGTGGGTCTCCCACTCGGCCTCGATGGCCGCCAGCTTGACCTTCTGCACGTCACCGATCTCGTAACCGGATTCGTCACCGAGGATGATCACCGAGATCGTCGAAGCCAGGCCGAACACCGCGGCGATGGCGAACGAACGGCGGGCAAAGCCCAGGTCGCGCTTCTTCAACAGGTAGAACGACGAGATCGCCAGCACGAAGATCGCCCCGGTGACATAGCCGGCCGACACCGTGTGCACGAACTTGACCTGTGCCACCGGGTTGAACAGCAGCGCGCCGAAGTCCACCAGTTCCATGCGCATGGTCTCGAAGTTGAACTCCGAACCCACCGGGTTCTGCATCCAGCCGTTGGCAATGAGAATCCACAGTGCCGAGAGGTTCGAGCCCAGCGCCACCAGCCAGGTCACCGCCAGGTGCTGCACCCTCGAGAGGCGATCCCAGCCGAAGAAGAACAGGCCAATGAAGGTCGATTCCAGAAAGAACGCCATCAGCCCCTCGATGGCCAGCGGTGCACCGAAGATGTCGCCGACGTAGTGGCTGTAATAGGCCCAGTTGGTGCCGAACTGGAACTCCATGGTCAGCCCGGTGGTGACGCCCAAGGCAAAGTTGATGCCGAACAGCTTGCCCCAGAACTGGGTCATGTCCTTGTAGACCTGCTTGCCGGTCATCACGTAGACCGACTCCATGATGGCCAGCAGGAACGCGAGCCCCAGGGTCAGCGGCACGAAGAGAAAGTGGTACATCGCCGTCATGGCGAATTGCAGACGGGACAGATCGACAACGCTTTCCGAGATCATCTCGGCCCTCCCTCGGGATTGGTATCCCGCTTATCAAGCAAATGCTCGGCGACCCTCGCCGAACCGTTCTCGGGAATGCTGGGAGCATCGAACCAGATGGTTTTTATGCTTGTGAGGATCGCGACCTTGACCAGCAACACCAGCACGATGTCTCGCTTGAGCGATGACTTGAACATGCTTACCTCCCGGCTCGCCCGACGCCCGGCAGAAACCTGCCGCAACGCCTGCCGCCATCACCGCCAGTTGCGATTGAAGGCCCCCTGGGGGTGAGGGCCGGGACCCGGACACGCGGCCCGGACTCAATCGCCGCGCCCCAAACCCACCCGTGGAAGCACTGCTCGGGTTCAGGGCGAGCGCAGTGTCGGAAGCGCCGGATCTGGCGACAACTGCGACAGCCTGCCCCACCCCGCCGAGCCGGCCGTGATCGCCGCGCGGCGTCGCTTGCAGAACGTAGCGGCGCGACCGGCAGGCCCCATGCAAAGGCAGCAGAAAACCTGGGGATGCGGCATCCGGTCGCGGTCATGGCACACGCAGCCAGCGGCGAAAGCCGTTACTGCCGCTGGAGGCGAGCGGACTCCAGGCGAAGTCCCAGCGCGTCGGCGGCAGTTCCTCGGCCTGTGCCGTCAACCGCGCGGCCTGGCGAACCCGCGGCTTCCAGTCGAAGACCGGCTCGTCGCCAGCCTGCCAGGCCAGCACGATACCGATGGCCGGGCTGTCGTCGCTGGCTACCCAGCGCGCCGCGGCGGCGAGCATCATCGCCTCGATGTCCTGCGCCTCGATCAGCTCGCGATAGTCCGAAGCGAGCAGCCAGCGGCACACGCCGAGGTGGAAGGTCCAGTCGAGGGCGAGCTGGCAGCCATACGCCCAGGTCATGAACTGGCGGAAGATCTGCAGGCCGTCCGGTGGGTCGAGCCTGAGCAGACGCGGGCAGACGTCGAACAGCGCGTGCCAGTACGGCAGCAGCTTGGCATCCAGATGCACGAAGCTGCGCGCGTTGCTGGGGTAGTCCGGGAAAGGCAGCCGATAGCTGACGCGGCTCTCGGCGCGGGTGAAGCGTTCCATCATGGTCATGCTGAAATCCCCTGAAGCGAGCGTGCCGTCGGAGGGTTCCGACAGTTGGCCGGCCGACTGCAGCACTGGCGCAACAGCGGCGGCGGTACGTCAGTCAGGAAAGCTTCAGGGAGCCTGCGGATTCAGCGCCGGCCATTGCTGGCGCGGGCCGCGCAGATCATCGCGCGGGCGCGCAAGCGGCCCCCTCGCCCGCCGGCCCAGCCAGCCCAGGGCCAGCAGCACGACGACGGCGAGGAACAGCGAACTGCACAGCGGGCAGTCGAAAGCCTGTTCGGGGGCGTCATGGGCACCTGCAGCGGGCGTCTTGCCGCCGGATGACGTGCCATCGGCGAAACAGAAGGCGTCCTGCCCCATGGCCAGCTCGAAACCCACATGGCTGGCATGGTTCAGGCTGCAGACAAAGACATTGAGCAGGATGCAGGTGAGAAGCACCCATACGATCTGCGCACGTTTGTCTTTGACGATGGTCATGTTTGAACTCTACACCGCGCCTATTCGCGCAGCGCTGTGCCAAACCGTCGCAGCGCTCTCAGTGGTTCACGGTGAAGGCCAGCATCGCCGAAAGCTGACAGAGCGGCCGGCCACTTTCGGCCTGCCATTGATTGAAGGCCGCCTGAACCGCAGCCTGATCGCGCTGGCTGCTGGGCACCTTGTCGACGATTTCCTGTGCCTTGAGCGCCGCCACCACGTCGTCGCTGGGCACGAAGGTGTCCTTGCCGGCCATGCGCAACAGGCGCGGCGCCGACAGGCCGCCGAGCTGGCTGCCGTGCCTGGCGAGATAGCGCCACAGGCCGACGATGTCGCTGCTCGGCCAGTCCGCCAGCAGATTGCCGAAGCTGCCCCGCTCCTTGGCCACGTCCAGCACGAACTGGGCATTGCGCGGTACGCTTTTGAGCTTGCCCAGATGGCGGATCAACCGGGCGTCCTGCATCAGCCGCTCGATGTGCTCGCCGCCCATCAGCACCACCTTTTCCGGATCGAAGCCGAAGAACGCCCGCTCGAAGGCCGGCCACTTGGCGTCCACCAGACTGTGCTTGAGCCCGGCACGGAAGATGCGCAGGCTGATCAGCGACAGGTAGCGATCGTCCGGGACAGCTCGCAGCTCATCGGTGCTGCGCGGCTGCGGCAACCGCGCTTCCAGCGCCGCCGCGGAACCGAAGCGATTGAGGCAGTATTCGTGCAGCCATTTGTAGTCGTGCATGGATGGGCCTTTCGGTTGATCAAGCGACGGCAAAGGGTGCCGAGGTTGGCGATTGCCTGCAAGCCGGCACTCCGACCGCCCGCAGGCGTGGATGGCGACCGCTACGCCACGGCCTGCCCACCCTCACCCGCCCCGGATGCCTCAACCACGCAATCGCTCGGCTGCCTCGCGCAGCAGCTGCTCGGTGCCGCTCCAGCCCAGGCAGCCGTCGGTGATCGATACGCCATAGCGCAACTCGCCGGAGAGCGGCTGGCAACCATCGAACAGGTGGCTTTCGAGCATCACGCCGCGCAAGCTCGCATCGCCGGCCAGGCGCTGCGTGATGACCGACTCCAGCACTGCCGGCTGGCGCAGCGGGTTCTTGCCGCTGTTGGCGTGGCTGCAATCCACCATGATTCGCGGTGCGATGCCCTGCTGCGCGAGGGCGGCACGTGCGGCGGCGACGCTGGCGGCATCGTAGTTGGGTGCGCCGTGCCCACCACGCAGCACCAGATGCGTATCCGGATTGCCGTGTGTCTGCAGCAGGGCCGGATGGCCGAGCTCGTCGATGCCGAAATGCTGGTGCGGGTGCTCGGCCGAACGCATCGCGTCGCAGGCGATGCCGAGGCTGCCATCGGTACCGTTCTTGAAGCCCACCGGCAGGTCCAGCCCGCTGACCAGCTCGCGATGGATCTGCGATTCGCTGGTGCGTGCACCGATCGCGGCCCAGCCAAGCAGATCGTCGAAGTACCCGGCAGCCAGCGGCTGCAGCAGTTCGCTGGCGATGGGCAGACCGGTTTCGAGAATATCCAGCATCAGCCGCCGCGACAAATGCAGCCCCTCGGCCATGTTACCGCTGCCGTCCAGATGCGGATCGTAGACCAGCCCTTTCCAGCCGACGGTAGTGCGCGGCTTTTCCACATAGGTGCGCATCACCAGCAACAGCTGGTCGCTGACTTCGTGCACCAGCGCGGCCAGGCGCTCGGCGTATTCCAGCGCGGCGACGGGATCGTGCAGGGAACAGGGCCCGACGACGACCAACAGGCGCGGATCGTGGCCGTCGAGTACAGCGCGGATGGCGTCGCGGTCGTTGCGGATGCGTGCGGCAAGGGCGTCGCTCAAGGGCAGACGCTGGCGCAATACGGCGGGGCTTGGCAGCGGCTGTGCGCTGCGGCGAGCGACGCTGGCTTCGGCGGTGGCGGCGGGTTGTTTGGCAAGTACGGTGGCGGATGCATTCATGATCTGGCGGTTCCTTCTGCCGGCGCGGGTGGTCCGCGGCGGCGCTAGTCGGGTGTTCGGTCGCGTGAGGGCTGTTTGACGTCGAAGCGGCTAAATCGCCAGTCGTAGCGGTAGTAACGATCGGTGCGGTAGGTGGTCATGGCGTGTTCCTCGTAGCGTTATGGCCATCGGATGGCCGAAAAAACAAAACCCCCGGTCGGGTGGCCGACCGGGGGTTCGAAAACTGCTCTGGTGGCGACCCTGCTTGCTAGGGCGCCTGTGGGGTATCAGGCGCGCCTGTGGCTAAACCAATACCCAAAGTAATAACCAGCGGCGGCAACCTGCTGCCCACGAACGACCACGGTGCGAATGGCACCGGCATCGACAACGTTGAGGGCTACAGGGTTCAGGGACATGCTGATCTCCAGAAGATGACCAAACCATACTCCGCCAGGCGTGCGGCTTTCAACCCGCATGGCGAAAAAGCTCGCTGGGTGGGCTTCAGCCCACCGAGGCGATGCGATGAATGACGATGGCGGGCTGAACAAGCCCGCCCTGCGGAAACCGCTAGCGCGACCTACAGGCTCATCACATCGACAAAGCGCGGCGTGGCGCTGTCGTCGATGCGCAGGCTCTTGAAGTCAAACAAGTTGCGGTCGGCCAGCTGCGAAGGCACCACATTCTGCAGCGCGCGGAACATGATTTCGGTGCGTCCCGGCGACTTGCGTTCCCATTCCTGCAGCATTTCCTTGACCACCTGACGCTGCAGGTTTTCCTGCGAGCCGCAGAGGTTGCACGGGATGATGGGGAACTCCTTCATCTTCGAGTACGCCTCGATGTCCGCCTCGCTGCAGTAGGCAAGGGGCCGGATCACCACGTTGCGTCCATCGTCGGAGAGCAGCTTGGGCGGCATGGCCTTCAGCGTGCCACCGTAGAACATGTTGAGGAAGAAGGTTTCCAGGATGTCGTCGCGATGGTGCCCGAGCGCCATCTTGGTCGCACCGATCTCGTCGGCGAAGGTGTACAGCGTGCCGCGGCGCAGACGTGAACACAGCGAACAGGTGGTCTTGCCTTCCGGGATCTTCTCCTTCACCACCGAGTAGGTGTCCTTCTCGATGATGTGGTACTCGACGCCGATGGACTTCAGGTACTCAGGCAGGACGTGCTCGGGGAACCCCGGCTGCTTCTGGTCCATGTTCACCGCGACCACTTCGAACCTGATCGGCGCGACCTTCTGCAGATAGAGCAGCACGTCGAGCATGGTGTAGCTGTCCTTGCCGCCGGACAGGCAGACCATGACCTTGTCGCCATCCTCGATCATGTTGAAGTCGGTGACGGCCTCGCCGGCGAGGCGGCGCAGGCGCTTCTGCAGTTTGTTCTGGTTGACCGAGAGGTTGCCCATGTCAGGTGTCCGGGTGAGATGCGAAAACCGCGCATTTTACGCGTAAAGCAGACCCGACCGCAGCCCGTTCGCCGTGCGACCGATGTGAACCAGCGCTGACCCGCCGTTGCTGGCCCTGTGCTAGTCTCGGCCGATGGACGACCTCTCCCCCGCACTGGATCTGCCAGACCATCTGCTTCTGCTGTTGCAGGAAAAGCCCGAGGGCCGCAGCGAATACGAGCTGATCCAACAGCTCAAGCGACGGCACAGCACGCACGTGCCCAATTTGCCGCTGACCGACAAGCTGGTGCTTTTCCGCACGCATTTCCTGGTGTTCAACGCGTTGTACCTGCTGCGCGACCGGCTCTGGGCCGAGGGCAGCGGGCATCTGCAGATCAGCCCCCTGCACATCCAGTTGCTGCCCTATGCCAGTGCAGCCGCCGGGCTCGCCGAACAGGACGCGTTGCGCGAGTACTACCTGGACCTCAGCAACCTGCGCGACACCGACGAGGACGATGTAGAACGCCTGCTGGCAAGCTTCTGGACGCGCATGCAGGGCAGCGACGAGAAGCGTGCGGCACTCGAGCTGTTCGAGCTGGACCGCTCGCCCCAGCCGCTTACGCTGGAGCTGATCAAGCATCGCTACCGACAGCTGGTGAGCCTGCATCATCCCGATCGCGGCGGCAGCACCCAGCGTCTGCAGTCGATCAATCTGGCCATGGAAATACTCGCGCGCTATTACCACTGACCGCATAGCTTCGAAACGCTCTAATCGGGCTGATGCATCTACGAGCCGCATTCCTATACTGCGACATAAGGTCGCACGCGCCGTCCTCGATGACGACCGCCAGGCGAAGCGACCCTCCATAAGCAGAGGAGACGCTGGCATGATCCATCACGTTTGGGGTTTGTTCACCCACCCTGGTCAGGAGTGGAACGAAATCCGTGGCGAGGAAGAGACCGTCAGCCACATGTATCTGACCCATGTGCTGCTGCTTGCGGCAATCCCGGCTGTGTCGGCCTACATCGGCGCGACCCAGGTGGGTTGGAGCATCGGAGGTGGCGAGCCGGTCAAGCTGACACAGGCCAGTTGCATGCAGCTGGCGATACTCTCCTACTTTGCGATGCTGGCCGGTGTGGCGGTAATGGGCGGTTTCATCCACTGGATGGCGCGCACCTACGACGCCAACCCGACGCTTACGCAGTGCATCGTATTCGCCGCGTACACCGCGACGCCGCTGTTCATCGGCGGGCTCGCCGGCCTCTACCCGCACCTGTGGCTCGGGATGCTGGTGGGCACCGCGGCGGTCTGTTACACGGCCTACCTGCTCTACGTTGGCTTGCCGAAGTTCATGAACATCCCGGAAGACGAGGGTTTCATGTTCTCCAGCTCGGTGCTCGCCGTGGGGCTGGTGGTGCTTGTGGCCATCATCGCGCTGTCGGTCATTACCTGGGGCATGGGCATCGGCCCCGTCTACGTGCGCTGAGCCGCTGTGCTTGATCAGGCCGCCTTCGGGCGGCCTTTTTCGTACTCGCCAAGGGAGCGCGACGAAACGACAGGGAAACCCTCGCCGCATCTGCCGTTCTAAAGCCATAACGCCGCTGGCGACTCGTAGCGCAGCGGCCCTCAAGGCAGACGGAGACTCGGTATGATCCCGCACTTTTTCACATTGCTTACCCGCCCCGACAAGGCGTGGACCGACATTCGCCGCGACGAGGAGAAGAACAGCTCCAACTACCTTGTCCATCTGCTGCTCTGGGCATTGCTGCCTGCCATCTGCATGTTCATCGGCACCCGCTACGTCGGCTGGAGCCTGGTGGAAAACGAACGCATCTGGCTCGACACCCGCAGCGCGTTCCAGCTGAGCCTGCTGATCTATCTGACGATCATCCTCGGCACGTTCATCATGGGCTTCTTCCTCCGCTGGATGTCGCGGACCTTCGACGCCCGCCCGACATTCAACCAGTGTGTCGGCTTCACCGCCTACGTCATCACACCATTCTTCCTCGCCGGGCTTGGCGCGCTCTACCCGACGCGCTGGATCGCCATCCTGGTGATCGTGGCCGCGGGGGTCTACTCGACCTACCTGCTCTTTGTCGGCCTGCCGAAATTCATGCGTATCGACAACCGCAACACTTTTCTCTACGGCGCCTGTACCTGGGCTGTCGGGCTGCTGGTGCTGGTCAACCTGAAGGTGCCGATGATCCTGTTCTGGCTGCAGGTGCTGGAGCCCACCTATGAGCGCAATACGCCGGAAAACCAGAGCTACGGCTTCGAGGAGAATCGCCCGCAGGACGAACCGGGCGGTCTGGACAACGAACGCCGATTCAACGAACGACCGAACGAGTGACCAACGAGACTGCTAGGCCCCGAGGCGCTTTGGCATAATGCGGCGCTCCCAGGAGTTGTCTCAATGCCCGAGCGTCTCAATGCCCGCGTCGAAGCCTGCTACGCGCTGGCCGAGCAATTTTTCAAGCGCCGCTTCCCCCGCCCCGAGGTGAGCCTGAAGTTGCGCGGCCAGAAGGCCGGCGTGGCTCACCTGCAGCAGAATCTGCTGCGTTTCAACGAACAGCTCTACCGCGAGAACACCGAACACTTCCTGCGCCAGACCGTGGCTCATGAGGTCGCGCACCTGGTGGCACATCAGATGTTCGGCGCACGGATTCAGCCCCACGGTGAGGAATGGCAACTGATCATGCGCGGCGTCTACGAGCTGCCACCGGATCGCTGCCACACCTATGCGATACGCCGCCGCGTCGGCACACGCTACGTCTATCGCTGCAGCTGCGCCGATCAGGAGTTCGCCTTCACGCCGCAGCGTCATGCGCTGGTTGCCAAGGGTCGACGCTACTACTGTCGGCGCTGCAAGACGACGCTGTCGTTCACTGGCGAACAGCGCCGCGAATGAAGCCGTCGCGGCTGCTCAGAGTGCTCGCGCCCGCCAGCCGGCCATGACGAACAGCCCCGCCAGCAGGGCCATCAACGGCTGCCAGCCGGCGTGATCCCAGACATACCCGGCACCGTACCCCACCACGCTCGACCCCAGATAATAGGCGCAGAGATAGAGCGCCGAGGCCTGCGCACGCGCGCCCTGGGCATGACTGCCGACCTGGCCGCTCGCCACTGCATGCGCGGCGAAGAAACCGAGGGTGAACACGCCGAGGCCGACGACAATGCTGGCCAGCCAGGTCGTTGCGCATAGCCCGACGCCGAGCAGCATGAGCGCCACGCCGCCGCGCAGAACCTGCCGCGCACCGAAGCGCGGCACCAGACGGCCCGCCCAGCCGGCACTGAAAATGCCGCCAAGATAGACGACGAACAACAGACCGATGAACGTGGAAGACAGGCCGAATGGCGCGCCGGCCAGGCGGAAGCCAATGTAGTTGAACAGCGCGACGAAGCCCCCCATCAGCAGGAAGCCCTGCAGGAACAGGCTGCGCAGGGCCGGGTTCGACAGGTGCAGGCGGAAATTGGCCAGCAGGACCGTCAACGAGAGCGGCTGCGCCTTGAAGTGGCGCGACGCCGGCAGCAACCAGACGAACAGGCTCAAGGCCACCATTCCCAGCGCGGCGATACCGCCGAGCGCCAGCGTCCAGCCGCCCAGATCACTCAACAGGCCGGACAGCAAACGCCCGAGCATCCCACCCAGAGCAGTGCCGCCGATGTACAGCCCCATCGCCGCCGGCAGCGAGTCCGGGTCGAACTCTTCGCCTACATAGGCCATCGCCAGCGCCGGCAGGCCACTCAGCGCCAGGCCCAGCAGCGTGCGCAATAGCAGCAGCAGGTGCCAGGACTCCACCAGCACGCATGCCAGGCCAAGCAGGCTCGCCAACCCGAGCGCTGCGGCCATGACCGGCTTGCGCCCCCAGCTTTCAGCCAGCGCCCCGGAGATCAGTAAGCAGAGTGCGAGCGACAGCGTCGTCAGCGACAGCGCCAGGCTGCTATTGGCCGCGGAGACGGCGAAATGCGCGGCCAGCAACGGCAGCAACGGCTGGATGCAATACAACAGCGCGAAGGTGGCGAAGCCGGCACAGAACAGCGCCAGCGTGGCGCGTCGATAAGCGGCAGTACCGCGTTTGAGGTGGGAGGTTTCGATCATCGTCAACGCCTGCAGCAGGCTGCAAAAAAAGCCGCGCAGGCTAGCACGGTTGCCCCGTCGCCGCGCGCCGATCGAGTGAGTCGCCAATCGATGGGGCCGCGCCGACTGCAAAACTATCGAAACGAACATTGCCCTATGTTGGTCTAGTGACTAGACTCCCCTATATGCCAGTCGGAGTAGAACAATGACAGTAACGCCGAATGACACCCGCCCCTCTGTCGCCTCGACCAAGCGGGACGAGACCCGCCTGTTCGTCTTCCTGATCGTGTTTCTGTTTCCCATCCTGAGCGTCGCGCTGGTCAGCGGCTACGGTTTCATCGTCTGGATCGTGCAGATGATCTTCGGGCCGCCGGGCCCAGCCTAGCTCCCGCACCATTGACCGGGGCGCTCACGCCCTGCCACCAAGCCAGACGGAAACGCGTGATGGGACACCCTTTGCATATCGCCAGCCTCCTGGTGCACTGCCGCCCCGAGTGGCTGGCCGCGCTGAAAACCAACCTCCAGTTGCTACCCGGTCTCGAGCTGCATCAGGAAAGCCCCAGCGGCAAGCTGGTGGTGGTGCTCGAGGCCGAGCACGAGTCGCGCATCCTCGCTGCGATCGACCGCATCCAGCAGCTGCCTGGCGTCCTTAACGCCGCCCTGGTCTACCACGAAGAACTCCTCGAAGGAGACGCCTGATGAGCCTTACCCGACGTCAATTCGCCAAGGCCAATGCCGCCGCCATCGCGGCGACCGTGGCCGGCATGCCCATCGCTTCGACCGCGAGCAATCTGGTCACCGAAGCGGACGCCACTAACCTCAAGTGGGACAAAGCGCCCTGCCGTTTCTGCGGCACGGGCTGCGGCGTGATGGTGGCGACGCGAGAGAATCGGGTGGTCGCCACGCACGGCGACGTCAAGGCGGACGTCAACCGCGGCATCAACTGCGTCAAGGGTTACTTCCTGTCGAAGATCATGTACGGCACCGATCGCCTCACCCAGCCCCTGCTGCGCATGAAAGACGGCAAGTTCGACAAGCAGGGCGAGTTCCAGCCGGTTACCTGGGATCAGGCCTTCGACATCATGGAGGAAAAGTACAAGGCCGCACTCAAGGCTGGCGGCCCGGAAGCCATCGGCATGTTCGGTTCGGGGCAGTGGACGATCTGGGAAGGTTACGCCGCAAATAAGCTGATGAAGGCCGGCTTTCGTTCCAACAACATCGACCCCAACGCGCGCCACTGCATGGCCTCGGCAGCATTCGGCTTCATGCGCACCTTCGGCATGGACGAGCCGATGGGCTGTTACGAAGACATCGAGGCCGCCGACGCTTTCGTGCTGTGGGGCTCGAACATGGCCGAGATGCACCCGGTGCTGTGGACGCGCCTCACCGACCGCAGACTGAGCGCACCACACGTCAAGGTCGCGGTGATGTCCACCTTCGAGCATCGCAGCTTCGAGCTGGCCGACATCCCGATGATCTTCAACCCGCAGACCGACCTGGTGATCCTCAACTACATCGCCAACCACATCATCCAGAGCGGCGCGGTGAACAAGGAGTTCATCGACAAGCACACCCGATTCGCCAAGGGTGCCACGAACATCGGCTACGGCCTGCGTCCGACCGATCCACTGGAGCTGAAGGCCGAGAATGCCGCGGTGGCCAACACCTGGACCGACATTGGCTACGAGGACTACGTCGAGTTCCTCAAACCCTACACCCTGGAACACGCCGCCAAGGAATCAGGTGTACCGGCCGAGCGCCTGAAGGCCCTGGCCGAGCTGTACGCCGACCCCAAGGTCAAGGTGATGTCCTTCTGGACCATGGGCTTCAACCAGCACACCCGCGGTGTCTGGGCGAACAACATGATCTACAACATCCATCTGCTCACCGGAAAGATCAGCGAGCCGGGCAACAGCCCGTTCTCGCTCACCGGCCAGCCCTCGGCCTGCGGCACCGCGCGCGAGGTCGGGACCTTCTCCCACCGCCTGCCAGCGGACATGGCCGTCACCAACCCCAAGCATCGCGCCATTACCGAAAAGATCTGGAAGCTGCCCGAAGGCACCATCCAGGAAAAGCCCGGGTTCCACGCCGTCGACCAGAGCCGCAAGCTCAAGGACGGCGTGCTGAAGGTGTACTGGACACAGGTGACCAATAACATGCAGGCCGGTCCCAACGTGATGCAGGAGATCCTGCCAGGCTGGCGCAACCCGGAAACCTTCGTGATCGTGTCGGACGTCTACCCCACGGTCTCCGCCCAGGCCGCCGACCTCATCCTGCCCAGCGCCATGTGGGTGGAGAAGGAAGGCGCTTACGGCAATGCCGAGCGCCGCACCCAGTTCTGGCACCAGCTGGTCACCGCACCCGGCGAGGCGCGCTCGGATCTGTGGCAACTGGTGGAGTTTTCCAAGCGCTTCCGCGTCGATGAGGTATGGCCGGCGGAGCTGCTGAGCAAGGCGCCGGAGTTCAAGGACAAGACGCTGTTCGACGTGCTGTTCAAGAATGGCCAGGTCGATCGTTTCTCCAACGACGAGATCGCCGAGGGTTACGCCAACCATGAGGCCGAGGCATTCGGCTTCTATCTGCAGAAGGGCTTGTTCGAGGAGTACGCCGAGTTCGGCCGCGGCCACGCCCACGATCTGGCGGCGTTCGACGTCTACCATCGTGAACGCGGCCTGCGCTGGCCGGTGGTCGACGAGAAGGAGACCCAGTGGCGCTACCGCGAGGGTTACGACCCCTACGTCGAAGCCGGCAGCGGTGTGCAGTTCTATGGCAATGCGGACAAGAAGGCGATCATCTTCGCGCTTCCCTATGAGGTACCCGCCGAGGTGCCGGATGAAGAGTATCCGTTCTGGCTGAGCACCGGTCGGGTGCTCGAGCACTGGCACACCGGCAGCATGACGCAGCGTGTCGACGAACTGCACAAGGCGGTACCTGACGCCCTCGTCTACATGCACCCCGAGGATGCGCGCAAGCTCAACGTGCGCCGCGGCAGTGTGGTCAAGATCGTCAGCCGACGCGGCGAGATGCAGGGCCGGGTCGAAACGCGCGGGCGCAACAAGCCGCCGATGGGGCTGGTGTACGTCCCGTTCTTCGATGCCAACAAGCTGATCAACAAGGTCACGCTCGATGCCACCGACCCGATCTCCAAACAGACCGATTTCAAGAAATGCGCCGTGAAGATCGAAGTGGTCAGCATCGCCTGAGGAGAGCCGCCATGAAATTCTGCCTACTGCCGCTGACCCTGCTCGCGGTGTTCGGTCTGGCTGTTGCCGCCGAAACCAACTACCCCCTCGACGCCCCCGCGCCGGACGGCCGACGCCCGGGCGGCACCATCACCCAGGAATTCACCCCGCCGCCGTTGCACGACGAGGAAAACAAGGATGTCCGGCGCGAACGCAACTACCCGGAGCAACCGCCGACCATCCCTCACAGCATCCGCGGCTATCACGTAGACAAGAACGCCAACAAATGCCTGAGCTGCCATAGCCGAGCCAACAGCGCCCGCGCCCAGGCACCGATGATCAGCATCACCCACTACACCGACCGCGATCAGCAGACCCTCGCCGCGGTGGCGCCACGACGGTACTTCTGCACGCAGTGCCACGTGCCGCAGCAGGATGTGAAGCCGCTGGTGGAAAACCGTTTCAAGAACATCGACGAGCTGCTGTACCGGGAAACCTCACCATCAACCGGCGGAAACTGAGGGGGCCTGGATGAAGTCGATCAAGTCGTTTTTCAAACGCTACTGGGCCGTCCTGCGGCGACCGAGCGTCCACTACAGCCTCGGCGCGCTGACGCTTGGCGGGTTCATCGCCGGGATCATCTTCTGGGGCGGTTTCAACACGGCGCTGGAGGCCACCAACACCGAGGCATTCTGCATCTCCTGCCACGAGATGGAAGACAACGTGTTCATGGAGATCAAGGACACCATCCACTACAGCAACCGCTCCGGCGTGCGTGCGACCTGCCCGGATTGCCATGTGCCGCACCAGTGGACCGACAAGATCGCGCGCAAGATGCAGGCCTCCAAGGAAGTCTGGGGCAAGATCTTCGGCACCATCAGCACCCGCGAGAAATTCCTCGAGAAACGCCGCGAGCTGGCCGAGCACGAATGGGCACGGCTCAAGGCGAACGACTCGCTGGAGTGCCGCAACTGCCACAACTTCGACTACATGGACTTCACCCGGCAGGGCAAGCGTGCAGCGGAGTTCCACTCCACCGCCCTGGCCAGCGGCGAGGCGACCTGCATCGACTGCCACAAGGGCATCGCCCACAAACTGCCGGACATGCGAGGGGTGCCGGGCTGGTAACCGGCAGATCGGCGCAAAAAAAAACCTGGCTCAGGCCAGGTTTTTTCATATCCGGAAAAGCTTAGGCCTTCGGCAGCGTCACGCCGCGCTGGCCCTGGTACTTACCGCCGCGGTCGCGGTAGGACACCTCGCACTCCTCATCCGATTCGAGGAACAGCATCTGCGCCACACCTTCGTTGGCGTAGATCTTCGCCGGCAGCGTGGTGGTGTTGGAGAACTCCAGGGTCACATGCCCTTCCCACTCAGGCTCCAGCGGCGTCACGTTGACGATGATGCCGCAGCGCGCATAGGTACTCTTGCCCAGGCAGATGGTCAGCACGTTGCGTGGAATGCGGAAGTACTCGACGGTGCGGGCCAGCGCGAAGGAGTTCGGCGGGATGATGCAGACGTCGCTCTTGATATCGACGAAGCTCTTCTCGTCGAAATTCTTCGGGTCCACCGTTGCCGAGTTGATATTGGTGAAGACCTTGAATTCGTCAGCGCAGCGCACATCGTAACCGTAGCTGGAGACGCCGTAGGAGATCAGCCGGTCATTGCCTTCATTGCGCACCTGGCGCTCGACGAAAGGCTCGATCATGCCGTGCTCCTGGGCCATGCGGCGAATCCACTTGTCCGATTTGATGCTCATGGCTGGCGTCCTGAATAGGTTAATGGGCCTGCGAAGAGGCGCATCTTACCGAGCCTGGCGCGGGTGTTCAAAGCCTGGCTACTGGCGCGCCGCAACGGCCGTCACAGCCAGCAGCAGCCACTCGGCGAAGAAATCCAAAATAAAGCTCGCTTTGCTCCAGAAAAACGGTATTGTTACTGGGCTGCTGCTGCATGTGTCACCGTGAATCGCTACATGTTTAGATTTCGATCCAAATATCGATACGACTCCTATCTCCTTGCACACAGTGATGTTCGGGCCTTTTAGCCCGCACTTTATTCTTCAAAACTTGGTTCAAGGAGACATCAAATGTCCAATCGCCAAACCGGTACCGTTAAGTGGTTCAACGATGAGAAAGGCTTCGGCTTCATCACTCCGCAATCCGGTGACGACCTCTTCGTACACTTCCGTGCCATTCAGGGTGACGGCTTCAAGAGCCTGAAAGAAGGCCAGCAAGTCTCCTTCGTCGCTACCCGCGGCCAGAAAGGCATGCAAGCTGAGGAAGTTCAGGTTATCTAACCTGAAGCTTCTCTGAAAAAGCCCCGCTTCGGCGGGGCTTTTTTGTGCCTGCGATTTCCTTCAGCCTGCGGGCAGCGAGCTGACCCCGCCCGCAGGCTGTCGACTCAATCCTCGGACACCACGATCTTCGGCATCGACTGGGCGATGATCTGCCCACTCTGGGCGATGCGAGCGCCGACGGTACGCGCCATCTGCTGATAGATCATGGCGATCTGGCTGTCCGGATCGGCAATGGTGGTCGGCTTGCCGGCATCCGACTGACTGCGGATCGCCATCGACAGCGGCAGCGAGGCCAGCAGATCGACGTTGTACTGCGAAGCCAGCTTCTCGCCGCCACCCTCGCCAAACAGGTGTTCGGCATGACCGCAGTTGGAGCAGATGTGGATGGCCATGTTTTCCACCACGCCCAGCACCGGGATATTGACCTTGCGGAACATCTCCACGCCTTTCTTGGCATCCAGCAGAGCCAGGTCCTGTGGCGTGGTGACGATCACCGCGCCGGTCACCGGGACCTTCTGCGCCAGCGTCAGCTGGATATCCCCGGTGCCCGGCGGCATGTCCACCACCAGGTAGTCGAGATCGTTCCACTCGGTCTGGGTGATCAGCTGCAGCAGCGCACCGGACACCATGGGCCCGCGCCAGACCATCGGCGTCTTGTCATCGGCGAGGAAGGCCATCGACATGACCTGCACGCCATGCGCCTGCAATGGAATGAACGCCTTGCCGTCACGGATCTCCGGCCGGGTGCCCTCGGCGATGCCAAACATGATGCCCTGGCTCGGCCCGTAGATGTCGGCATCCAGCACACCGACCCGCGCCCCCTCACGGGCCAGCGCCAGCGCCAGATTAGCCGCCGTGGTGGACTTGCCGACGCCGCCCTTGCCGGACGCCACCGCGATGATGTTCTTCACATTGGCCAGCGCCGGCACCTGATCCTGCGCCTTGTGCGCACGAATCACGCAGTCCACCTGCACATCGGCACGGTTGACGCCCTCGAGCCCTTCAATGGCCATCGCCAGCATCTGCGCCCAACCGCTGCGAAACAGCCCGGCGGCGTAGCCCAGCTCCAGCTGCACGCTGACCCGGTCGCCCTGGATGTCGATTGAACGCACACAGCCGGCGCTCACCGGATCCTGATTCAGATGGGGGTCGGTGTACTGGCGCAGTACGGTTTCCACAGCTTCGCGGGTGACGGACATGGTTACTCCTGGAAAGACCGAGCAAATCAGACAGGCATCTTACCCTGCCCTGTAGTTCCGAGCCCACCGACGACCGGGACTACGGCCAACCTTGGTCACGCGGGTGAAAAAACCGTGGCAGAGCTATATAGTTGCAGACTTTCTTTCGCCATTCCGACTGTCGAGTCCCCATGTCCGAAGCCCGCCAGATCCTCGTTACCAGCGCCCTGCCCTACGCCAACGGTTCGATCCACCTCGGCCACATGCTCGAGTACATCCAGACCGACATGTGGGTACGCTTCCAGAAGCTGCGCGGCAACCAGTGCATCTATGTCTGCGCCGACGACGCCCATGGCTCGGCGATCATGCTGCGGGCGGAAAAGGAAGGCATCACCCCCGAACAGCTGATCGCCAACGTCCAGGCCGAGCACAGCGCCGATTTCGCCGACTTCCTTGTCAATTTCGACAACTTCCATAGCACCCACTCGCCAGAGAACCGCGAACTGGCCGAGCTGATCTACACCCGCCTGCGCGATGCCGGGCACATTGCCACCCGCTCGGTGACCCAGTATTTCGATCCCGAGAAGGGCATGTTCCTCGCCGACCGCTTCATCAAGGGCACCTGCCCCCGCTGCGCGGCCGAAGATCAGTACGGCGACAATTGCGAAAAATGCGGCGCCACCTACGAGCCCACCGAGCTGAAGGATCCACGCTCGGCAATCTCCGGCGCCACCCCGGTGCTCAAGGATTCCAAGCACTTCTTCTTCAAGCTGCCCGACTTCGAGGCGATGCTCAAGGAGTGGACCCGCGGCGGCGCGCTGCAGGAATCGGTGGCCAACAAGATCGCCGAATGGCTCGACGGTGGCCTGCAGGAATGGGACATCTCCCGCGATGCGCCCTACTTCGGCTTCGAGATCCCCGGCGAGCCGGGCAAATACTTCTACGTCTGGCTGGACGCGCCGATCGGTTACATGGCGAGCTTCCAGAACCTCTGCAAGCGCCGCCCCGAACTTTCCTTCGATGCCTTCTGGAGCAAGGAATCGAGCGCCGAGCTGTACCACTTCATCGGCAAGGACATCATCAATTTCCACACCCTGTTCTGGCCAGCCATGCTCGAAGGCGCGGGTTTCCGCAAGCCGACCGCGGTCAACGTGCACGGCTACCTGACGGTGAACGGGCAGAAGATGTCCAAGTCGCGCGGCACCTTCATCAAGGCGCGCACCTACCTCGATCATCTCAATCCCGAATACCTGCGCTACTACTATGCGTCCAAGCTCGGCCGTGGTGTCGACGACCTCGATCTGAACCTCGACGACTTCGTGCAGAAGGTCAACTCCGACCTGGTCGGCAAAGTGGTCAATATCGCCAGCCGCTGCGCCGGCTTCATCCACAAGGGCAACGACGGCGTGATGGTCGAGGCCAACCCAGAGCCGGAACTCTGGGCAGCCTTCCAATCCGCCGCGCCGAGCATCGCCGACGCCTACGAGGCACGTGATTTCGCTCGCGCCATGCGGGAGATCATGGCCCTGGCCGACCGCGCCAACGCCTGGATCGCCGACAAGGCGCCCTGGGCGCTGAACAAGGTCGAGGGCAAGCAGGCCGAGGTGCAGGAAATCTGCGCCCTGGGCGTCAACCTGTTCCGCCAGCTGGTGATCTTCCTCAAGCCCGTGCTGCCGAACCTGGCGGCCGCTGCCGAGCAGTTCCTCAACGTAGCGCCGCTGAGCTGGGACGACCATGCCACGCTGCTGGCCAACCACAAGCTCAACGCCTTTACCCCGCTGATGACCCGCATCGAGCCGGCAAAGATCGACGCCATGATCGAAGCCTCCAAGGAAGATCTGGCCGCCACCGAAGCCGCTGTTCCAGCTGGCAACGGCGAACTGGCCAAGGCACCATTGGCCGCCGAGATCAACTTCGACACCTTTGCCGCGGTGGACCTGCGTATCGCCCTGATCGAGAAGGCCGAGTTCGTCGAGGGCGCCGACAAGCTGCTGCGCCTGACCCTGAATATCGGCGACGCCACGCGCAATGTCTTTTCCGGCATCAAGAGCGCCTATCCCGACCCGAGCAAGCTCGAAGGCCGGCTGACTCTGTATGTCGCCAACCTGGCGCCGCGCAAGATGAAGTTCGGCATGTCCGAGGGCATGGTGCTGGCGGCAGGCCCTGGCGGCAGCGAGATCTATCTGCTTAGCCCGGATAACGGCGCCAAGCCCGGCCAGCGCGTCATGTAACCCGGCTTCGCGTGCCGGCCCGCCGGCACGCGAAGCTCGTCGTTAACGGAAATGCCATGAGCGAGCCTGTAGATCCGTCACGCTGCCCGCTCTGCGGCCAGCCCAACCAGTGCGCCGAGTGCGATCCCGCCGCGGACCAGCCCTGCTGGTGCTTTACCGCCACCATTCCGCAGGACACGCTCGACGGCATTCCCGCTGCCCTCAGAAACCGGGCCTGCATCTGTCCTCGCTGCGCTCGTCGTGAAACCGCAGCCAAAAGCTGATGCGCCTCGATCGTTATCTCAGTAGCCGCGCACAGCTCAGCCGCCAGGACGTCCGCCGGCTGGTGAGCGATGGCCGAGCACGGGTAAACGGCGAAGTCACTCGCACCCTGGACCGGGAGGTGCGCATATTCGACTGTGTCGAACTTGATGGTCAGGTTCTGCAACCGGGCAAGGTCGCCCGCTACCTGATGCTGCACAAACCCCCCGGCTGCGTCAGCGCCACCCGTGATGCCGCACATCGCACGGTGATCGACCTGATCGATGAACCGGACAAGGATGACCTGCATATCGCCGGCCGCCTCGACTTCAATACCACCGGCCTCATGCTGCTGACCAACGACGGCCAGTGGTCACGCCGCCTGACTCAGCCGACCAGCCTGCAAGGCAAGGTCTATCTGGTGGAAACCGAAGACGAGATCGATCCCAGCTGCGTCGAGGCCTTCGCCCGAGGCCTGTACTTTCGTTTCGAGGATCTCACCACCCTACCGGCCGAACTGGTGCTGCTGAGCCCTCGCCGAGCCCGCCTGACCCTGCATGAAGGGCGCTACCACCAGGTCAAACGCATGTTCGGCCACTTCGGCAACAAGGTCACCACCCTGCACCGCGAGAGCATGGGCCCACTGCTGCTGGACGCCAGCCTGTCACCTGGCTGCTACCGACCATTGACGGACAACGAGATCGCACAAATCTGACCGCCCATAGCCACCGGCCAGAAAAACCTGCCGCCACGCTTCATTTCACCCCCGCCTTCTGGTAAAAAGGCACCCCTGAGCGGGCGTCGTATAATGGCATTACCTGAGCTTCCCAAGCTCATGACGAGGGTTCGATTCCCTTCGCCCGCTCCACTGCATCATTCTGCGGACTTCCGCAGAAGTCCAAGAGAGTCTGCAAGTCGTTGCCACACAAGGACTTTTCCTCTCTTTGACGTTCTGCCGCGGTCCACTGCGATCCATCTACAGCCGGGACTTTTAAGTCCACAAACAAGTCCATTTTTGCGGGCGCGGCTGATTCCGGATTGTTGATGGAGGGGCGAGGTCGACGTGACCAGCATCTGGTTCCTGACTCATGTTCAGGAGCAAGAGCATGGCACTCTCAGACCTGGCCGTTCGACAGGCCAAGGCAACTGGCAAGGCATACACCCTCCCTGACTTGGATGGCCTCTCCCTGGCCGTCACGGCTGCAGGGGGCAGGACTTGGCACTTCCGCTACTACTGGGCGGGCAAGCAGAAGCGGATGTCGCTCGGCACCTATCCGGAGGTGACGCTTCGCGAGGCCCGCAGCCTGCGCGACGAAGCGCGCGCCCTGCTGGCCAAAGGCACCAATCCTCGCGTTCACCGCAAGCAGAAGCGCACCGCTGTCCGGCTCGCCGACGAAAACACCTTCGAGGCGGTGTATCGCAAGTGGCTCAAGCATCGCGGGCTCAGCCTCAAGGAAGGCCGGCAGACGACCCTCTCGATACTTCCGCGCATCTTCGACAAGGATGTGCTGCCCGCCTTGGGCAAGCGGTCGATCTATGAGATCAAGCGTCCCGACCTCTTGGAGGTGATCGCCAAGATCGAGAAGCGCAGGGCGCTCTCCGTCGCCGAGAAAGTCAGGACGTGGTTCAACCAACTGTTCCGCTACGCGCTGGTGATCGTGCCGAGCCTGGAGCAGAACCCTGCCTCCGATCTCGATGTGGTGGCGCTGCCG
Source organism: Stutzerimonas stutzeri (assembly GCF_000219605.1). Classification (NCBI taxonomy): domain Bacteria; kingdom Pseudomonadati; phylum Pseudomonadota; class Gammaproteobacteria; order Pseudomonadales; family Pseudomonadaceae; genus Stutzerimonas; species Stutzerimonas stutzeri. Next base: position 1,314,840 of record NC_015740.1, on the reverse strand, counting down.
CTGCCACCCGTCAACCACAACCCGTTCCTGCGCATGGCCGAGCTGCCGAAGCTGTTGCAGCGGCTGCGCAGCTATCGCGGCAGGCGGCAGACCCAGCTCGGGCTGCGGCTATTGCTGCTGACCGGCGTGCGAACCGGAGAGCTGCGACAGGCGACGCCGGATCAATTCGATCTGGACCGTGGGTTGTGGATCATCCCGCCCGACGTCGTGAAGCAACTCCAGTTGGATATGCGCAAGAAGCGGCAGCAGGCGAAGGACATCCCGCCCTACATCGTGCCGCTGTCGATTCAGGCCATGGAGATCGTCCGGCACCTGCTGGATGAGTTCAAGCCGGCCCAGCGCCACCTGTTCCGGCACGACAGCGACTTGAAGAAGCGCATCAGCGAGAACACGCTCAATGGTGCCCTCAAGCGCATGGGCTATCAGGAACGCCTGACCGGACACGGTATCCGCGGCACGATGTCCACTGCGCTCAACGAGATCGGCTACCCGAAGGTCTGGGTGGATGCACAGCTCTCGCATGTCGATCCCAACAAGGTCAGCGCGACCTACAACCATGCCCAGTACGTGGAGCAGCGTCGCCGCATGATGCAGGACTGGGCCGATCGGCTCGACCTCTTCGAGCAGAACCAGGTCGAGGCGGCCAGCATGCCGCTCACCGTGCATCTGGAAGGCGTTCCCGCGTTCCCGAATGAGCAAACCGCAAGCGCACCCTCCACGCCGGTTGCCGCTTCGCCAATCCTGCTCGTGACGAAGCCCGGCGACGCCATGCCGTTGGTTTCTGCCGCCGCACATCGGCTGCCGGCGGTTCCGCCCCCTCGATCGGCCGCGCCGCTGGTGCCTTCGGACATTCAGCGCGAGAGGATGGAGCTGTTCGATGTCTTCGAGGCGCCGCACAACCTTCCCGTCGCTGCGTTTGCGAAGATGGCGGGCAAGTCCCGCAGGTGGATCAGCTACGAGATCAAGGCGGGCAACTTGCTGGCGTTGAACGTGGGCAACCGCGGCCAGCGGGTGCCGGACTGGCACCTCGACCCACTCAAGCACGAGCTGATCCAGTCCGTCCTCAAGCTGACCAGGGGTGCCGACCCTTGGCAGATCTACCATGCACTGCTGCAGCCGCGCTCGATGCTGCGGGGGCGTTCGGCACTGGAGGGCGTGACGGCCAGCAATCTCGACAAGCTCGTCATGGCAGTGAGCACAGCCGTGAAGGAAAGCGAATGGACCCCGCCGCGAGTCGGGGTCGCCTAGCAGCAGGAATGCGGGATCGTGGCGAAACCGCGATCCCGGCGTATCTGTCAGGACACCAAGCGCGCGCGGCGGGCGAATCTTGCCTGGGTGTCCGACAAGGAAGCATCGCGGCGGAGCAGGTAAGCCATCACGATCGTTGGTGCGCCGGCCAGCGGCCGCACGGCGATGCCTCGGCGTAGGTAGCTCGCCAGTCTCGCGGCAGGCGCAATGGCGATCCCGTACCCGGCGGCAACCAGCGTCATCGCCACATCGAATGTCTCCACCGTTTGCTCTCGCTCTTGCAGCGCGTTCTCGAACACGCGCTGCACGGTCATGCGCCATGGTTCATCGGCCGTGGACTGCGAGCAGATCAACGGCTGCTTGAGCACTTCCTGGCACGGCACTTCACGGTAGGCCAGCAGGTGGGAGCGCTTGGCCACGGCGACCGCCAGCGTGTCATGCCACAGCGGCTCGCATACCCAGCCAGGCCACTGCCGGGCAACCGCAGACAAGGCGAAGTCGAAGCCGTCGCCCGGCAGCTCCGCGCCTCGACCGGGATCTGTCCAGCCGGCCAGGACGGCATGAGTCTCCGGCTCTTCGGTACGCTGCAGGGCGAGCACGTCGGCGAGCTGGGGAGGCACCCATTCGCCGAGGACGGCCATGCGAATTTCGGCGGTGATGTCACTCGATTCCACGTCCAGCTCCCCCCAGGCGGTGAACTCGTGGCAACTGATCTCGAAGCCGTTGAATGAGTTAAGTTTAACGTGGTTTAAATCGTGACCGTGTTCGACGCTCTTGGCAATGCCAAAGCGTTCGATCCAAAGGGGCCGCCCCACCGGCACCACTACCTACGAAGCGGAACCAGCCATCGCGTTTGGGGCTGCCGTGCGGGAAGAGAGAACCAACCAGGGTATCGCTCAGGAAACGCTGGCTCACATGGCCGGCATCGAGCGGTCTCACATGGGCAAGATCGAGCGCGGCGAGCATGTCCCCACGCTCCCCCTCATCCTCAAGATCGCCCGTGCGCTGAAATGCAGTTCCGCCCACTTGATGACTCTGACCGAAGCCAAGCTGGCAGAGTCGGCCCCATCCGCGGATTGAAGCCGGCCTGCGCAGCGGCCGCACGGCTACCCCTGATCGTCGTTGTCCTTGGGGTCGTCTCAGAAAACGGAAAATAAAGCACGTTAAGCTGGTTGCAGCGGCCGTAGCGGCCTGAACTTGCCCGCGCCGATCTTGGCGTTGCTGCGCCAGAGGTAATCGCCAGTCAGGTTGATGTGCTCCCAACCCAGCGGCGACAGATACTGCAATAGAGAGTCATCAACGGACTTGCCGTGGCCACGCAGGGCATTCGCGGCCCGTTCCAGATAAACCGTGTTCCACAGCACGATGGCTGCCGTCACCAGGTTGAGGCCGCTGGCCCGGTAGCGCTGCTGCTCGAAGCTGCGGTCACGGATTTCGCCCAGGCGGTTGAAGAACACGGCGCGAGCCAGCGCGTTGCGCGCCTCGCCTTTGTTCAGCCCGGCATGCACGCGGCGACGCAGCTCGACGCTTTGCAGCCAGTCCAGGATGAACAGCGTGCGCTCGATGCGGCCCAGCTCACGCAGAGCCACGGCCAGGCCGTTCTGGCGCGGGTAGCTGCCGAGTTTCCGCAGCATCAATGAGGCGGTCACCGTGCCCTGCTTGATCGAGGTGGCCAGCCGCAAAATTTCGTCCCAATGGGCGCGGACGTGCTTGATGTTGAGCGGGCCGCCGATCATGGGCTTCAGCGCGTCATAGGCGGCATCGCCCTTCGGGATGTAGAGCTTGGTGTCGCCCAGGTCGCGGATGCGCGGGGCGAAGCGGAAGCCCAAAAGGTGCATCAGGGGAGAAGCTGGACAAGGCTAACCGCGAGCTGGTGGAACTCTATTTGCAGCTTGATCTGCCTAAGCTCTGGGGCGATGGCAAGGCGGTGGCAGCGGACGGCACGCAGTTCGACTTCTATGCCGCGCTCGCACTACGGTCAATCCAATGCAGCCGCAGCAGGCTTCGGTATTGGTGGAATCTGGTATCTACCAGTACAGCCGCAACCCCATGTATCTGGGCTTCGCCATCATCCTAGCAGCTTGGGCGCTGGCCCTGGGCTCGCCTCTAACCCTGCTGGGCGTGGTTGCCTTCGTGCTGTACATGAACCGTTTCCAGATCGCACCCGAAGAGTGGGCGCTAGAGGCGCTGTTCGGCGAATCATTCGTTCGCTACCGCGCCCGCGTCCGCCGCTGGATCTGAGCGTTGTCAGTGGTAGTGGCTAGGAGACTTGCTATCGCGTCAGCCTGCGGCAGGTGCACTTGAGTTAGCTGAATTTTATCGTGACGAGCTGCTTATCTATATACCTGAAATATGTCGCAGGTCGAGGGCATAGCGCCAATAAGTGATATTCGGCTATTCGCTCTGTTAATACCTTGTTTTAATTGTAGCGCATAGTAAGCTTATGCTTCGCTGCAGTGATTGTCGGTCTGCTTGGTGTCGAGACAAACACTGCCGTCTAGCTCCATCTCGAGTGTCGAGTGGCTGATTTTGAATTGCTCATGGAGTACACGTTTCAAATCAGTCTTCACTCGTTCGATCCCAGGCAGACTCGCCTTCTTGATGACAACATGTGCTTCCAGTGCAATTGTATGCTCAGCGATTTCCCAAACATGCACGTGGTGAACGCCCTCGACGTCGTTTACTTGTTCCATGACATTGATTATATCAGCGACGGAAACGCCTTCTGGCGCGCCCTCCATTAACAGATGGATGGTTTTAGGCAGCATGCTAAAGCCTTGCCAGAGCACGTAGCCAGCAATCATCAGTGTCAGTACAGTATCCGCCCAGTACCACCCATACAGAAGTATCAATGTCCCGGCGATAACAACGCCGACGGAGGCCAGCGCATCCGACACATTGTGCAAGAATGCCGCCTTTATATTCATGCTGTTCTTGGACATTGTGTAGGTGAGAAAGGCCGTGACGATATCTACAACCAAGGCTATTCCCGCGACCACGACCACTGTCCAACCTTCAATGGGCTGCGGGGAAAACAACCGGCCTATGGCCTCGTAAATAAGATAGAGACCGACGATGATCAGGGTGACCAAGTTGATCAAAGCCGCTATGGTTTCACTGCGTCGATAGCCAAAGGTTTTAAATGCATCTGGCGGTCTGCGACCGATCTTACGTGCGATCAGCGCAATAACCAGTGATGCGGCATCGCTCAAATTATGTAGCGCGTCAGCAATGAGTGATAAGCTACCAGAGAGTATTCCACCGACTATTTGTGCCAGTGTTAATGCGGCGTTAACGCCTATAGCAGCAATTAGACGCTTATCGCCTATAGCTTCGGTGTTATGGTTATGTTCGTGGCCCATTGGTTTTTAACCACCCTTAAAAATCTAAAAAAAGACTAAGCACAGGAAGCCAAACGGTCGTCTATAGCAACAAATAAATATACTAGTGCCTTTGTACCGTCTGACACGGAGACAGCCTCCAAACCGTTGACAGAAATCCGACCATCATCGCCCGAGTTCGTGCGCCATTGCCTTCAATACGCCGATAACTGGCTAACCCTTGTCATGATCTGAATATGACAGATTTGTAATCTTCACATCATCTTTCGTGGTTCAAGCTGCACAGCGGAAGATTACATTTCAATAATGTAATGTTTGGCTCACACTGCCGTTATCTTCAGTCGCGCAAAATTCGTTAGAACCTGTAGAGCTCACCGGGAAAGCTCAACAAGCCACTTTGAATTTAGCGAGGGCTGCCCATATGAATCTGTTGAAAGCTATTATTGTTGGATCGGTAATCTTCGGCTCCGCATTATCCTATGCAGGAGACGGCTACGATCGTTCAATGAAATTTAACGAAAAGTTTCGTGCAGAACAAAAACGGATTCACGAAACCGAGTCTGGTGAAGAAAAAATAGACGGACTAGAAGCTAAGAATCCGCGCCCGGATCAGAGCAATATGCAAATAAAGAAAGAATCCAAAACTGAATAACCGCTTCACCCGAACAATCTTCGCCTCCGATAGCTTCCGAATCCCGTTGGTAAAGCTGTATTTAAGCGCCTTTCGAGGCGCTTTTTTTGTTTCTCGATAACGTACCCGTCAGTCGTTACCAGCGCATTGGGGCCACAAATCCTTTCAGTGAACCCTTCGAAGCTTCGATTGGATATTCATAAAAAGGCCAGGCATCAAGCCTGGCCTACGTTGGGAGAAAACCAATATCAGCTCGCGTCCTCATCCTCTTCGTTGCGTTTCATGCGGCGCTGCAGAGCCGTGTAATAGAGCGCAGGCAATACCAGCAGCGTCAGTGCTGTCGAGGACAGGATGCCGCCAATGACCACGGTCGCCAGAGGCCGTTGGACTTCCGCGCCGGTCCCTGTGGCCAACGCCATTGGGACGAAGCCGAGCGACGCCACCAGCGCTGTCATCAGGACTGGGCGCAATCGCACCAGTGCGCCCTCACGCACAGCCTCGGATAAAGGCCGGCCTTCCTCTAGCAATCCTTTAATGAAAGCAATCATCACCAGTCCGTTGAGTACTGCCACACCCGACAACGCGATGAACCCGACGCCAGCGGAAATTGAGAGGGGAATGTCCCGGAGCCAGAGTGCAAGAATTCCCCCAGTAAGCGCGAACGGAATGCCAGTGAAGACGACCAGCCCATCGCGCAGTGTGTTGAACATCATGAACAGCAGCACGAAGACCAGCAGTAAGGCGACTGGGACGACCAGCTGCAGGCGCTTGGCGGCAGCCTGCAGCTGCTCGAACTGCCCACCCCACGTCGTCCAGTAACCGGGCGGTACCGGGTTTCGTTCAGCGATTGCTGCAGACGCATCTTGGACGAAACTGCCAATGTCACGCCCTCGAACGTTGGCGCTTACCACCACCAGACGCTTGCCATCCTCACGGCTGATCTGATTCGGGCCCAGCACGAATTCCAGCGTGGCAACCTCAGCCAGCGGGATAAAGTCGATTCGGTCGTTGGCAGCACCCGCTACCGCTGGCACCGGAATCGGCAGGCGAGCCAGCACATCCGGATCGGCACGCAGCGTATCGGAAAGACGAACAACGATGTCGAAACGACGGTCACCCTCAAAAAAGGTTCCGGCTTCCCGTCCGCCAATCGCGGCGGCGACGGTATCCTGCACATCGCCGATGTTGAGTCCGAAGCGTGCCGCCTTGTCGCGATCCACATTGACGCTCAGCAGCGGGAGGCCCGTTGTCTGCTCGACTTTTACTTCGGACGCGCCTGGTACGTCCTGAAGTATCGCCGCGATGTCATCAGCCGTTTTGTTGAGAATATCCATGTCGTCCCCGAACACCTTAACGGCCACATCGCTGCGAACTCCGGAAATCAGCTCGTTGAAGCGTAACTGGATCGGCTGAGACATCTCATAGTTGCTGCCTGGTACAGATGCGGCCGCCTTCTGGATGTCCTCAATGAGCTGCTCGCGGGATTTGTCCGGATCTGGCCATTCTTCCTTGGGCTTGAGCATCACATAGCTGTCCGAAATATTCGGCGGCATAGGGTCAGCCGCGATCTCTGCGGTGCCGGTTCGGGCAAACGTACGCTTGACCTCCGGGACCTGTTCGGCAATTGCCTTTTCGAGCCGCTGCTGCATATCCACGGATTGGGAGAGGCTGGTCCCTGGAACGCGCAGAGCTTGAAGCGCAAAATCACCCTCGCTGAGGCTCGGAACGAACTCGCTACCCATTCGCATGGCCAGCAGCGCAGACAGCAGCACGCTAGCGACGGCGCCACTGAATACCAATGTGCGATGACGCATGACCCAGTCGAGCACCGGTGCGTAGCCATTGCGCGCGGCACGCATCAGGCGGTTGTCCTTCTCTTGCACTTTACCGGTGACAAAAAGGGCAACAGCAGCGGGTACGAAGGTGACCGAGAGAATCATGGCGCCCAACAGTGCGATTACCACCGTGAATGCCATGGGGTGGAACATCTTCCCCTCGACACCGGTGAGCGCAAAGATCGGCAGGTAGACCACCATGATGATCAGCTGGCCGTAGATCAGCGGACGCCGTGCCTCCTTGGCCGCCGCGAATACTTCGTGGAAACGCTCACTGCGGGTCAGAATCCTGCCATGTTTTTCCTGGGCGTGGGCAAGCCGGCGGATTGCGTTTTCGACGATGACCACCGCACCGTCGACGATGATGCCGAAGTCGAGTGCCCCTAGACTCATGAGGTTGGCACTGACCTTATTAGTCGCCATGCCGGTGAAGGTGAATAGCATGGAAAGCGGGATGACCATCGCTGTGATTAGGGCTGCACGCAGGTTGCCGAGGAACAGAAACAGCACGGCGATAACCAGGATCGCGCCTTCGATTAGGTTCTTGCGAACCGTGGCGATGGCCTTGTCAACAAGGTCGGTCCGGTCATAGACCGTTATGGCGCTCACGCCTTCTGGCAGGTTCTGGTTGATAATCTCCAAACGCTGCGCGACTGCCTGCGACACGCTACGGCTGTTTTCTCCCACCAGCATAAAGGCGGTCCCGAGGACCACCTCGCGTCCATTGTCGGTGGCCGCGCCAGAGCGCAGCTCGCGACCGATCCCCACTTCGGCAATATCGCGTACCCGCACGGGCGCACCGCCTGCGTTGCTCAGGACGATATTGCCAATGTCCTCGGGGGAGCCGAGCTGGCCGGGTGTGCGGATCGACAATTGTTCGCCATTACGCTCGATGAAGCCGGCGCCGACGTTGGCGTTGTTACGTTCGAGCGCAACTACAAGTTGTTCCAGAGTGATTCGGTACGCGGCCATGCGCTTCGGATCGGGCGCTACCTGATACTCTTTGGCGAAGCCACCGATCGTGTTGATCTCGGCAACGCCTCGAACGTTTCGCAGCTGCGGCTTGATGATCCAGTCCTGGATTTCACGCAGGTCGGTCGGCGTGTAGGGCTGACCATCAGGACGGCGCGCCTCGGGCTCGGCCTCGACCGTCCAGAGGAAGATTTCCCCCAGGCCGGTGGAGATGGGACCGAGAGTGACCTCCACGCCCTGCGGAAGCTCGTTGCTCGCGGCCTGCAGCCGTTCACTCACCAATTGCCGGGCGAAATAGAGATCGGTGCCATCATCAAAGATTACGGTGATCTGAGCGAACCCGGAGCGCGATAATGAACGTGTCTGGCGCAGGTGGGGCAAGCCGGCCATCGCCGTCTCGATGGGGAAGGTAACGCGTTGCTCGGTTTCAAGCGGCGACGCGCCTGGGACTGCGGCGTTAATTTGAACCTGTACATTGGTGATGTCGGGCACAGCGTCGATAGGTAAGCGCTGATAGCTATAAACCCCGACGCCCGCCATGCCCAAGACCGCCAGCAGCACTAGCCAGCGCTGCTCGATGGCGAAGCGAAGAATACGTTCGAACATGAGTTAGGTATCCGGAGGATCAGTGAACGTGCTCGGCGGAGCCTTTGCCGAGTTCGGATTTCAGGATGAAGCTGCCAGCGGTCGCGATCTGTTGGCCGGCCTGCAATCCGTCACGAATTTCCACGCGATTTTCGTCGCGCTGGCCCAGCGAAACCGGGTGCGCCTGGAAGCCGTGCGGCGTGCGAACGAAAACCGTCGGCGCGTTTTCGACGGTCTGGACCGCCTCGACTGGAACCGTGACCGGAACACTACGTCCGTCGGCGCTAACTCGGACCGTCACGAAAAGACCGGGACGCCAAGCCCCATCGGGGTTGGCCAGGGTCACGCGGGCTGTCGCGGCACGCGTCTGCTCGCCCAGCAGGCTGCCCACATGGGCGACCTTCCCCATTGTTCGCACGCCTAGCTCGCCGGCAACAACTTCGACTTCTCGGCCGACGGTTACGCGCATCAAATCACGGGCAGGTACGCTGAACGTGGCCCAAACCCGCGACAAATCAGTCAGAGTGAAGACGCTGGTCGTTTCATCCACACGCTCGCCCAGCACAATATGCTTCTCGACGACCACTGCATCGAAAGGTGCGCGCAGCTCGTAGCGGTTGCCTACGCCTGCGCCACTTCCGCCGCCCAGCGCCCGTGTTTTTTCTTGGGCATTACGCAAGTCGATTTCTGCTACGCGCAGGCTCTGCTGGGCCTGCAAATAGTCCTGTTCTGCAGAGATACGCTCCTGCCATAGGGTGCGCTCACGCTCGAACAAGGTGCGAGCCAGCCGGAGGCGCTGCTCGGCGGCAGCCAGCTCACTACGCTGCTCGGACAGCTGCTCGCTGGCGATAACCGCCAGCAACTGGCCCTTCTTCACTTGGTCACCCAGGTTGACCGAAACCGATTCGACAACGCCGGCCACACGGGGCACGACATGTGCGGTACGGTCTTCGTCGAAACGCAGCTCGCCCGGCAAAGATACAGACGAGCCGATTTCAGCCGGTCCGGCCTTGCTTAGCTGAATGCCTGCGGCACGTATCTGCTCTTCGGAAAGCTCAATCTCACCTTCGGCATGCGTTTCGTTGCCGTGCTCGTCCTCCTCACCGCCATGACCGCTTTCGTCACCATGGCCGTGGCCATCGCCTTCAGCGTCATGACCGTCTTCGTCCCCATGGTCGTTCTCAGATTCCTCGTGACCGCTTTCTCCATCCTCATGCGCGTGGCCATCCTCGGCGTGCTCAGCCTTGTTATCGCTGGCCTGCGCCTCAAGAACGAAGCCCTGTTTTACGCCAACGCCGGTCAGCAGTACCAAAGCGACCGCCAGAGCGATTCCCGTCTGTTTTTTCATGCAAGCTCCCCCACCGCCAATACGTAATGGCGGCGTTTCGGTCATTCGAAGGTAGTGGTAGGTCCGTACAGCCGCTCGATACGCGCCCAGGCGTCGACCACGGCTTGCAATGACTGCAGATAGCGCGTGCGTGCATCTATCAGCGCACGCTGTGCGTCGAGCACGTCGAGGAACGCGAAGCGGCCAAGACTGAAACCACGTGTGGCCGCTTCCACGGTTCGCTGTCCTGCCGGCAGTATCCGGTTGCGTATTTCCTCGACGTCTGCACGTGCGGTACGCCAGTCGCGAAGGGCCTGCTGGATCTCCGCACGAACGCGCAGCTCTGCCGCATTACGAAGATCACGCGCCTGCTCCGCCCGCCGTGCGGCCGCCAGAACATTGCCTTGGTTACGATCGAATAAAGGCAGCGGAACAGAGAGGCCGACGAGGTTGACGCGCTCACGCTCGATTTCGTCGTACTGGCTACCGATACTGACGCTTATGTCCGGGTAGCGCTGGCTTCGCTGAAGCCCCAGCTCGGCTTCACTCAAGGCCACTTGGCGCAGAGCCCTACGCATATCGGCACTCTCACGCACGCGCGCCAATAATGCAGATTCGCTAGGCACATCTGGCAGGTGTTCGAAACTGCCCAGCAAACTGCCAAACTCCGGTGCGTCGGTCCCGAGCAGGCGCGCTAGCATCTGTCGAGCGTTGTCCCATTCCTGGCGTGCTCGCCGCAGGTCCAGTTGTACGGACGCCAGTTGCATATCGGCGCGCGTCGCCTCCACTGGCGAAACTTTTCCGGCATCGACCTGTGCGTCGGCGACCTTAGCAGCCCGCTCGGCCAATGACAGAGAGGCCTCGGCCAGTTGCATGCCCTCCTGGGCACGCAGGGCGGCGAAGAATGCCTGGATCACATCTGCACGTAATCCTTGGCGTCGAAGGTCGAGATCGGCATCCACCATCGAGCGATTAGCATCCGCCACGCCGATTCGAGCGCCGCGCTTGCCGCCCAACTCGATCGACTGGGTGATTGTAATTGAGCGGGTCTGGCGGTCGGACTGAGTGTCTTCCACCTCGAACCCTAATTCCGGGTTCGGGATAACCCCAGCTTGGCGGCGCAGACCGCTTGCGATGCCGATCTCCGACCGCGCAGCGGAAAATTCTGGGTTGCGTTCATACGCAAGGGACACGGCCCGCTCCAGTGTCAGACCGTCTTGCGCGCCCACCTCGAGCGACATTAGTGCCAGCCCGAGCCCAAGCAGCCCGCTAGCAAGCAGATACAAGCGTTTCTTTTGATACATACGCAACACTGCAGTGCAGTGCCCCCTTCGTCGATAGCGTTTCCTCAGCCGCACTAAACCGGCCAGATAGCTGATGGCTAAGCGGCGTGACTTTAGATAAGCGCGGATATCGGCCGGGTGACTACGACATTACAAATTTGTAATCCAAGGAATATCTGCGATTGCACCGCTCAAGATTACGAGATCGTCATTTACCGCTAATCCTGCGGTCATTTACAGGGGAAGATCATCGCCCGGCACTCGAACAAAAAGGCGAAGGCGTCATTCGAGCGCTGACATGCCGTATATCAGGAGCATCATCATGAGCAAAAAGGCCGCCCTTTCACTTACAGCCCTTTCACTGGCACTGGGCAGCGCCCCGGTCTTTGCCCAATCGGAAACAGCGGAGGGCTTCATCGAAGGCAGCACGCTTTCGCTGATAAATCGCAACTTTTATTTCAACCGAGATTTTCGCGACGGTGGGAGCGCCACCGGCAATGGCTATTCTGAGGAATGGGCTCACGGACTGATGGCATTCTTTGAGTCCGGATATACCCAAGGCTCGGTGGGGATCGGCGTCGACGCCTTCGCCATGCTCGGCCTCAAACTCGATTCTGGATCAGGACGTTCCGGTGCTGGCGGAACCGTCGATCTTCTCCCCTACAATAGCGCCGGCGATGCCGAGGATGACTTTTCTCGAGTAGGGGGGGCCGTGAAAGCACGGTTCTTGGGCACCGAGATCAAGGCAGGCGATGTATTTCCCGCTACTCCTGTCGTGCACTTTGGTGACGCACGGCTGCTGCCGGAGTCTTTCAAGGGTGTCACCGTTGTGAACAACTCGCTGGACGACCTCACCCTCCAGGGCGGCCGCCTGCACGCGATGAGCCAGCCCAATACCAGCAACACGAACGATGACTTCGTCACGTTTTATGGCGGCGGCGTCGACTCGCCTTGGCTCGGCTACGCAGGCGGCGACTATAGCGTGAACGAAAACCTCAGTCTTAGCCTGTATACCAGCCGGCTGAAGGATGCCTGGGATCAACATTATTTCGGTGTCTCGGCCACCTATCCACTTTCCGATGCCGTCGTGCTGCTGGGCAGCTTCAACTACTACAAGGCAACCGACGAAGGTCGGAAATTGCTGGGCGAGTTTAACAACAGCATCTGGAGTTCCAGTCTGGGTGTCGCCTTCGGCGCGCACACCGTCACGGCGTCGTATCAGCGAAACAACGGTAACAACGACTTTGACTACTTGCGCCAAGCGGACTCGATCTACCTGAATAACTCCATCCAGTACAGTGATTTCAACTCACCTAAAGAGCAGTCCTGGATGCTGCGTTATGACCTGAACATGGCGGGTTACGGCATACCTGGGCTTACGTTCATGACTCGCTACGCCCGCGGCTGGGGCGCCGATTACAGCAACGCAAATGAGGTATATATGCGCCAAGACGATAACGGCGCGCCTCTGTCCGGACAGAAGCGCTGGGAACGCGACGTCGAAGCACGCTACGTTGTACAGACAGGCTCGTTCAAGGACCTCTCTCTGCGGGTGCGCCAGGCTACAACACGGGCGACTGCTTTCGAGTCCGACCTCAATGAGGTTCGATTCATCGCCGAGTACCCGCTCTCGATCCTGTGAAGCACTACGAGCAACACCACATCTTCTTTTTGTGCTCCCTTGGTTTGAAGATGTGTTTCAGGCGCCCGTAGGGCGCCTTTTTTTGCTTAAGTGCACCTCCTTGCGCTGCGGGCCAACCAAATGACAGGTAGATTACAAATTTGCAAGACAGCCCCGCAGGACTTTTACCGCGTTAAAGTGCTTCCCGCTTCCCTAGGCTGATCTTTACGGCCTGCCTTCCATGCTGGGCAAGCCGCGTTAGTCTTGGCCTAGTTGCTACATGAATAATTTTTTGGTTCCGCTTACCGCGCACCTCATTGCTGAGTCATCTGAAAACATGCGCATTCTGGTTGTAGAAGACGAGATTAAAGCTGCGGAATACCTGCAGCAGGGTCTCATCGAGTGTGGTTACACGGTCGATTGCGTAAGTGATGGGCTCGATGGATTCCACCTGGCACTGCAGAACGACTATGACATCGTGCTGCTAGACGTGAATCTGCCAACCATGGACGGGTGGGAGGTGCTCGAACTCATCAGGCGACGTAAGCAGACACGCGTCATCATGCTGACGGCCAATGGCCGCTTAGAGCAAAAGGTCCGCGGCCTGGAGTCGGGCGCCGACGACTATATGGTCAAGCCGTTCCAGTTCCCCGAGCTGCTCGCTCGTATCCGAACATTGTTGCGGCGAGGCGAGGCGGTCGCACTCCCGAGCAATCTGCGTGTAGCCGACCTCGAACTCGACCCGGGCCGGCATCGGGCCTACAGGAGCGGTCAGCGTATTGATCTCACCAGCAAAGAATTTGCGCTACTGCATCTGCTCATGCGCCGGACTGGCGAGGTTCTCACGCGTACCGAAATAACCGCCCTGGTGTGGGACATCAACTTCGACTGCGATACCAATGTGGTGGATGTTGCAATCCGTCGCCTACGGATGAAGGTGGACGAACCCTTTGGCGATCGCCTGATACACACCATTCGCGGTGTCGGCTACGTGCTGGAGGCGCGGCCTTGAAGCCACTCAGCCTCGCATCGCGTCTCGCGCTTCAAATCACATTGACCGGCGCCGTCTTGGTCGCGCTGTTGATTGCACTGAGCTACTGGGTACTTGTGCGCCAACTGGAACTGCGCGCCCAGGAGGAAGTGACGGCCAAGCTCTCGCAGATCGATCATGGACTCCTAGAAGACACCAAAGCCCGTATGGGCCGCTCCTGGCAACACGCACTGAGCGATACGGTACTCGGCCATGACAACCTTTCGATTACCGTCATCGGCGATAGAGCCAAATCCCCCATTTTTAGTATCGGCCGGTTCGCCCATGCGCCGCAGCAGATGGATCTTGTGAACAGAGACGGTGAATACCTAGGCTGGACCACGGAAGACGGCGTGCAGATGCTAACCGGGCGCAAGCAAATACAGGTCCCGGGACTGGCTCCAATGACGCTTTTACTTACGCAAGATCGCAGTGCCGATCAACTGCTAGTGGCTGCATTCCTGCGCTCGGCCTTAGTGACTGTGCCGATGCTGCTGATGTTGATCGGGTTGGCTGGATGGCTAGTTGCTAACAACGGTTTGCGACCGCTTCGCAAGTTCCGGGCCTTGGCGACTAAGGTATCGACACAGGACCTATCACCCCGAATCAGTAGCGATCGGCTTCCACTAGAGCTTCAGGAATTGGCGCACAGCCTCAACGTAATGCTTCATCGACTCGATGACGGAGTTCAGCAACTGTCACAATTCTCGGACGATGTGGCCCATGAGTTGAAGACTCCCCTAAATAACCTGATAGGCAAGGCGCAGGTGACATTGGTGCGTGAGCGAAGCAAGGAGCAATATAGGGAAGTGCTCGAATCGTCGGTCGAAGAGCTCGAACGCATGGATCGAATCGTGTCAGACATGCTGTTTCTCGCCCAGGCCAGCCACGCCAGCCCAGCACTGAAACTCGAACAACTATCCCTGGGAAGTGAGGCGAATCGCGTCTGTGAATACCTCGAAGTCCTCGCCGAAGAAGCCGGAGTCGCAACGACGGTAACGGGCGATGCCATAGTTCTAGGAAATCGGCTTATGGTCCAACGGGCCATTTCCAACCTGCTATCCAACGCGTTGCGGCATTCGAATACTGGCAGCACGGTCGAAATTAAGATACTTGAGAAGGACATAGACATCGTCTCGCTGGCTGTCACCAATCATGGCGCGACTATCGAATCGGATCATCTCCCGCACCTGTTCGACCGCTTTTACCGCGTTAACGGCATACAACCTCGTGGGGCAGGATTGGGGCTAGCTATTGTCCGTTCAGTGATGAACCTCCACAAAGGCCACGTGGCCGTCGCCAGCAAAGACGGTCGGACCACATTCGAACTCACCTTTCCTCGGCACGCCTGATTCAAAGTGATACGGCTTGGTACCCACTCCCCATCAGACCAACGCCATACATTTAATGCATGCATGTAATGCATGCATGGCCTAATCGAGCGTGGGATGGTCTACAAAAACGATGAGTTTAAAACAGAGCCGAATCGGCAGAAAGCGATGGTTAATTACTGCTTTGTAATGCGAAGAACATCTTCTGGTAAGGGTCAACCCTTTAATCTAAAGGTATCTACTAACCCAAGAGGGTAACAAATGAACCGCCCTGCTAAAGTAATCCTGCCGTTCTTTCTGGCCGCTGCTTCTTCGCTCGCTATGGCTGAAGACGGAGGGGAACTAACAATGCAGCGCCTTGAGAGTGCGTCAGTAACAAATCCCACCCTTAAAATACTTGTTAAAGAAGGTAAAGTGCTGAGCATAGCACCTGCAGGGACGACCGGTACGACCGGAATGATTCAGAGTTATAGAACTAACGGCAAAGTTCAAACGTACGAGATGAAGGTTAAGACCCCTGATGGGAAGATCCATACGGTTGAGTTTTTGAGCGCCCCGGTTGGTATAAACAACGGCTAACAGGCCAGTAAGCCCCAACGCCATTAATTTAATGCACGCGTCCTCGCTAATGCCAGCGAGAATTCCACAAGCCTCAACTTCCCGCCCATCACTGCAATTAGCCCGCAGTGATACGAGTTGTCGTTCGAGTGACTGCAGAGCGGTTATCTGCGACTTGGGGGAACCGCAGAATTCGGAAAAAATCGTACGCTAAGCTAACGGTGTTCTCGTGACAGCTCTTTGACTAGGCTTTCTAAGGGGTCGTCTCAGAAAACGGAAAATAAAGCACGCTAAGGCATAGCCGAACCTGCCAAGCTTGCTCCACCCTGTAGTGACGCGATCAGCGGGCAGGAAACGTTCCCCCTTCGCGCATGGCAGGCGCACACCAACTCAGACAGCACGGCCTCCATGCGCGCCAGGTCAGCCATTTTCTCGCGCACGTCCTTGAGCTTGTGCTCGGCCAGACTGCTGGCTTCCTCGCAATGGGTGCCATCCTCCAGCCGCAGCAGCTCGGCGATCTCATCCAGGCTGAAGCCCAGCCGCTGGGCTGATTTCACGAAGCGCACCCGCGTTACATCCGCCTCGCCATAGCGGCGGATGCTGCCATAGGGCTTGTCAGGCTCCAGCAACAAGCCCTTGCGCTGATAGAAACGGATGGTCTCCACATTGACCCCGGCCGCCTTGGCGAAAACGCCAATGGTCAGGTTCTCCAAATTGTTTTCCATATCGCTTGACTCCGTACATGAGTACGGAAGTAAGGTTACGCTATCCAATTTCAATTCGAAAGGACAAGCGCATGTCTGAACCAAAAACCGGGCGCGGCGCGCTCTTCACTGGAGGGCTTGCCGCCATCCTCGCCTCGGCTTGCTGCCTCGGGCCGTTGGTTCTGATCGCCTTGGGGTTCAGCGGCGCTTGGATCGGCAACTTGGCGGTGTTGGAACCCTATCG
The DNA here is from genome assembly GCF_000219605.1 of Stutzerimonas stutzeri. Taxonomy (NCBI): domain Bacteria; kingdom Pseudomonadati; phylum Pseudomonadota; class Gammaproteobacteria; order Pseudomonadales; family Pseudomonadaceae; genus Stutzerimonas; species Stutzerimonas stutzeri. Next base: position 1,298,130 of record NC_015740.1, on the reverse strand, counting down.
CCCCATCTTTATCGGCGTGGCGCTGGTGGCGTTGTTCTTCGCCTGGCGGCGCATCTACCGGCAGGCAGCGGCCTGCAAACCGGGTGAGGTCTGCGCGATTCCCCAAGTGCGAGCTACTTACAAGCTCATTTTCTGGATCGTGGCCGCGCTGGTTCTGGTCGCGCTCGGATTTCCCTACGTCATGCCATTTTTCTACTGATCGGAGTTCACCATGAAGAAACTGTTTGCCTCCCTCGCCCTCGCCGCCGTTGTTGCCCCCGTCTGGGCCGCCACCCAGACCGTCACGCTGTCCGTACCGGGCATGACCTGCTCCGCCTGCCCGATCACTGTCAAGAAGGCGATTTCCAAGGTCGAAGGCGTCAGCAAAGTTGACGTGACTTTCGAGACACGCCAAGCGGTCGTCACCTTCGACGATGCCAAGACCAGCGTGCAGAAGCTGACCAAGGCAACCGCAGACGCGGGCTATCCGTCCAGCGTCAAGCAGTGAGTCACTGAAAACGGCACCGCAGCACAACGGACGTCATTGTCTGGCGCCACAAACGATAAAGGATCTGTTGCATGACCCATCTAAAAATCACCGGCATGACTTGCGACTCGTGCGCGGCGCACGTCAAGGAAGCGCTGGAAAAAGTGCCAGGCGTGCAGTCGGCGCTGGTGTCCTATCCGAAGGGCACAGCGCAACTCGCCATCGTGCCGGGCACATCGCCGGACGCGCTGACTGCCGCCGTGGCCGGACTGGGCTACAAGGCAACGCTAGCCGATGCGCCACTGGCGGACAACCGCGTCGGACTGCTCGACAAGGTGCGGGGATGGATGGCCGCCGCCGAAAAGCACAGTGGCAACGAGCCCCCGGTGCAGGTAGCGGTCATTGGCAGCGGTGGAGCCGCGATGGCGGCGGCGCTGAAAGCCGTCGAGCAAGGCGCGCAGGTCACGCTGATCGAGCGCGGCACCATCGGCGGCACCTGCGTCAATGTCGGCTGTGTGCCGTCCAAGATCATGATCCGCGCCGCCCACATCGCCCATCTGCGCCGGGAAAGCCCGTTCGATGGCGGTATTGCGGCAACTGTGCCTACGATTGACCGCAGTAAGCTGCTGGCCCAGCAGCAGGCCCGCGTCGACGAACTGCGGCACGCCAAGTACGAAGGCATCCTGGGCGGTAATCCGGCCATCACCGTTGTGCACGGTGAGGCGCGCTTCAAGGACGACCAGAGCCTTACCGTCCGTTTGAACGAGGGTGGCGAGCGCGTCGTGATGTTCGACCGCTGCCTGGTCGCCACGGGTGCCAGCCCGGCGGTCCCGCCGATTCCGGGCTTGAAAGAGTCACCCTACTGGACTTCCACCGAGGCCCTGGCGAGCGACACCATTCCCGAACGCCTTGCCGTAATCGGCTCGTCGGTGGTGGCGCTGGAGCTGGCGCAAGCCTTTGCCCGGCTGGGCAGCAAGGTCACGGTCCTGGCGCGCAATACCTTGTTCTTCCGTGAAGACCCGGCCATCGGCGAGGCGGTGACAGCCGCTTTCCGTGCCGAGGGCATCGAGGTGCTGGAGCACACGCAAGCCAGCCAGGTCGCCCATATGGACGGTGAATTCGTGCTGACCACCACGCACGGTGAATTGCGCGCCGACAAACTGCTGGTTGCCACCGGTCGGACACCGAACACGCGCAGCCTCGCGCTGGACGCAGCGGGGGTCACTGTCAATGCGCAAGGTGCCATCGCCATCGACCAAGGCATGCGCACGAGCAACCCGAACATCTACGCGGCCGGCGACTGCACCGACCAGCCGCAGTTCGTCTATGTGGCGGCAGCGGCCGGCACCCGTGCCGCGATCAACATGACCGGCGGCGATGCGGCGCTCGACCTGACCGCAATGCCGGCCGTGGTGTTCACCGATCCGCAAGTGGCGACCGTGGGCTACAGCGAGGCGGAAGCCCACCACGACGGGATCGAGACCGACAGCCGCACCTTGACCTTGGACAACGTGCCGCGTGCGCTCGCCAACTTCGACACACGCGGCTTCATCAAGTTGGTTATCGAGGAAGGCAGCCATCGGCTGATCGGCGTACAGGCGGTCGCGCCGGAAGCGGGTGAACTGATCCAGACGGCGGCTCTGGCCATTCGCAACCGCATGACGGTGCAGGAACTGGCCGACCAGTTGTTCCCCTACCTGACGATGGTCGAGGGGTTGAAGCTCGCGGCGCAGACCTTCAACAAGGATGTGAAGCAGCTTTCCTGCTGCGCCGGGTGAGAAAAAGGAGGTGTTCAATGAACGCCTACACGGTGTCCCGGCTGGCTCTTGATGCCGGGGTGAGCGTGCATATCGTGCGCGACTACCTGCTGCGCGGATTGCTGCGCCCGGTGGCGTGCACACCAGGCGGCTACGGCTTGTTCGATGACGCCGCCTTGCAACGGCTGTGCTTCGTGCGGGCGGCCTTCGAGGCGGGCATCGGCCTCGACGCGCTGGCGCGGCTGTGCCGGGCGCTGGATGCGGCGGACGGCGACGAAGCGGCCGCGCAGCTTGCCCTGCTGCGTCAGTTCGTCGAGCGTCGGCGCGAAGCGTTGGCCGATCTGGAAGTGCAGTTGGCCACCCTGCCGACCGAGCCGGCACAGCACGCGGAGAGTCTGCCATGAACAACCCCGAGCGCTTGCCGTCCGAGACGCACAAACCGATCACCGGCTACCTGTGGGGCGGACTGGCTGTGCTGACTTGCCCCTGCCACCTGCCCATCCTCGCTGTCGTGCTGGCCGGCACAACCGCCGGTGCTTTCCTCGGCGAGCATTGGGTCATCGCGGCGCTCGGTTTGACCGGCCTGTTCCTTCTGTCCCTGTCGCGGGCGTTGCGGGCATTCAGGGAAAGAGAATGAGCGCTTTCCGGCCGGATGGATGGACGACGCCGGAACTGGCCCAAGCGGTCGAGCGCGGGCAGCTTGAACTGCACTACCAGCCCGTCGTCGATCTGCGCAGTGGTGGGATTGTCGGCGCGGAAGCCCTGTTGCGCTGGCGTCATCCGACGCTTGGACTATTGCCACCGGGCCAGTTCCTGCCCGTGGTCGAATCGTCCGGCCTGATGCCTGAAATCGGCGCTTGGGTGCTGGGCGAAGCCTGCCGCCAGATGCGTGACTGGCGAATGCTGGCATGGCGACCGTTCCGGCTGGCCGTCAATGTTTCGGCGAGCCAAGTGGGACCGGACTTCGACGGGTGGGTAAAGGGCGTGCTGGCTGATGCCGAGTTGCCCGCCGAGTATCTCGAAATCGAGCTGACCGAATCGGTCGCGTTTGGTGATCCGGCGATCTTCCCCGCCCTGGACGCCTTGCGGCAGATCGGTGTGCGCTTCGCCGCCGATGACTTCGGGACGGGGTATTCCTGTCTGCAACATCTGAAGTGCTGCCCAATCAGCACGCTCAAGATCGACCAATCGTTTGTCGCCGGGCTCGCCAACGACCGCCGCGACCAAACCATCGTGCACACCGTGATTCAGCTTGCGCACGGGCTGGGCATGGATGTGGTGGCTGAAGGCGTGGAAACATCGGCGAGTCTTGATCTATTGCGACAAGCGGACTGCGACACAGGACAAGGCTTCCTGTTCGCGAAGCCAATGCCGGCGGCGGCATTCGCCGTCTTCGTCAGTCAATGGAGGGGTGCCACCATGAATGCAAGTGACTCGACCACCACCAGTTGCTGCGTGTGCTGCAAGGAAATCCCGCTCGATGCCGCCTTCACCCCGGAAGGCGCGGAATACGTCGAGCACTTCTGCGGGTTGGAGTGTTATCAACGCTTCGAAGCGCGTGCCAAGACAGGGAACGAAACCGATGCCGATCCGAACGCCTGCGACTCGCTACCGTCAGATTGAGGCATGCCCTAACCTGACGTCAGGACAGCCTACCCAGAAACGTCCGGATAGACTCCATCGCTTAATTTATTGACACAGGCTGCTCAAGGTCATAGATTTATTCCTGACACTTTTCTGTTTGGGGGCATCTTGCAAGGTCAACGTATCGGCTACGTCCGGGTCAGCAGCTTCGACCAAAACCCGGAGCGGCAACTGGAACAGGTCGAAGTCGGAAAGGTATTCACCGACAAGGCATCGGGCAAGGACACCCAGCGCCCAGAACTTGACTCGCTGCTGGCCTTCGTGCGCGAAGGAGATACGGTGGTGGTGCACAGCATGGATCGCTTGGCCCGCAACCTCGATGACCTGCGCCGCCTTGTGCAAAAGCTGACCAGGCGCGGTGTGCGCATCGAGTTCGTCAAAGAATGCCTGACCTTCACCGGCGAGGATTCGCCGATGGCGAACTTGATGTTGTCGGTCATGGGCGCGTTCGCCGAGTTCGAGCGAGCATTGATCCGCGAGCGGCAGAGGGAAGGCATCGCGCTCGCCAAACAGCGCGGAGCTTACAGGGGCCGCAAGAAAGCGCTTTCGCCCGAACGCGCCGCTGAACTTCTGCAACGCGTCAAGGCCGGCGAACAAAAGGCAAAGCTGGCCCGTGAATTTGGCATCAGCCGCGAAACGTTGTACCAGTACCTGCGCGAAATTGGAGCTTAACGTGCTTTATTTTCCGTTTTCTGAGACGACCCCTCCTTGCCCCCAAGGGCTGAATCTTCGCGCTTTGCGGCCTCGTTGAGGAGCCGCAGGTATGGGTTGTCTGGCGGCGTCTCCCGGAACAGCGCCTCCGGGCTGGCGAGCAGATAGCCGTGCAGCCGGCGCGACTTGCGCGGCCCCGTGACTTCGCAGGTCCAGATGTTCAGCCCGCTCGGCTGCTTGCGGTGCTGTCCCAGCTTCTCGAAGCGCTTCTGTACCCACTGCCACCCCTCCAGCTTCTCCTGCTTGGCCAGCGCGGCGACTTGAAGGTACTCCTGCGCGTAGCGCTGGAACACGCCGGGGCTGACGAGATAGGTCGTACCGGCGACGGTATGCACCAGGGCCTTGGCGTCGTTGATGATGAGCTTGCGCGTCTGGATGCTCTGACGCAGCCAGGCCATGAAGTGCGCCCCGGAGGGCTCCGCGCGATCCTGGGAAGGCGCGAGGCTCATCTGCGGCGGGGGCACGGTCGAAGGGGCCGGCTCGGCCTCGGCGATCTCCGGCGCTGTGGATGGAGCAGTGTCGCCCAGCAGGTCGAGCAGCGCGGCCACGCCGATGTCCGTGGCTGCGGATGCGATCGGCGCCGTGCTCGCGGATGCAGCTTCGATGCCTTCGGCGCGCGGCCCATCGGCCACCGTTGTCGCCTGCGGCGTCGGCTCCGCCTGTTCCTCTTCGACCTGCACACGGCCTGCGAACGGCGCCGGCCGGTCGGCGGCATCCCAGATCATCGCCGGCGAGAGTTTCAGGAAGGTGAAGGCGTGCGACCAGCCGGCGTCGCTGGTGACAGAAGCCTTCCAGATCGCCTTGCCATCCGGCGTTGGCTGCACGATGCCGTGATCCTGCAGCACGTTGAACACCGCCGTGTTGCTCGCCGGAATGCCGTCGATGCCTTGCGATAGCAGATGTGCGCGCAGCTTGTCGGAGACGGTCTTGCTCACCAGCCACAAGGCGTCTTGGGTCAGCCAACCGTCCGCCGGGCCGGCCTGGTTCAGCTTGAACGCTTCCTTGAGCAGGTAGCGCAAGCCGTCGAGCAATTTGCGTTGCAGAGCATGCTTGGGCGCCACCAGCGCCTTGCTGGGATCGCCGCCGAGTTCTTGGGCGACCGATGCCTGGTCGGCCTGCACGACCAGCTCGCCGAGCGTGCCGGCGTGCTCGTACTGGCCGGCCAGCACGTACAGCAGCGCGGCCCAGAGGTCGGGATAGCCGCTGAGCCAGTCGAAGATGTCCCGATCGAGAAGGCGCGCGTAGAGCAGCCCGGTGGCGGCGCTATGCAGGCGGTACTCGCGCTCCTTTCGGTAACGGAAGCGGTAGGGCTTTCGCAGCGGGCCGTGCCAGGGATGCCAGACGCTGCCGTCGGCATGTTCGACGTGCAGATCGACGGCAATCTTGCCGATGTCGTGCAGCAGGGCCGCGTAGGCCGTGCCTGCGGTCCAGGCTTCGGCCTGGGCCGCCTGTGCCTCCGGCGTGACGCCCGCAGGCAGCAGGTATGACTGCCGCAGTTTCAACGCATAGGCGACGATCTCCAGGCCGTGGTCCAGCATGCCGCCCGGATAGGCGTGGTGGTGGTTCTCGGAGGCCGGGAACTGCTGGACCAGCTCGGCGTAGCGCTCCAGTGGGGCGAGGTAGAGCCTGGCGAACTGTCGGCGCGAGAGCGATGTGCGCTGCCAGATGTGTTCCAGCAGCTTCTGCCGACGCGGCGTGGCCAGCAGCGATGCGGCCGACTCCGGCCGCATCAACCCTTTCGGAGTTTCGATGGCGGATGTGGGCGGTGTGCCGGCGGTGGGTGGCACCCGTTTGCGCTGGAACAGCGAGAGCATGGCGAACCCCGGATGACGGACTGCTCGGGGGCGCCTTTTGGCCTTTTCAGGATAGGGCCTTTCCCCTTGGCGCCCTTCCTTTGCCCCTTCCCAACCCTTTGGCCTTTGTCGGAAGCCTTTGGGTATAGGGCCGCTGCTGCGCGGGTGCCACGATGAATGCGGCATGGGGCAATCCCGGCAAGTGGGGCGCTGCGGGATGTTCGTCAGCTCTGGCCCAAGCCGGTGTCGAGGGCGGCGGATTGCGCTGCGAAGTCGTCGGGACGGCGCTTGCGGAAGGTTTCGAGATTGGCGAGCTTCCAGCGCAGTGCCGGCAGTTGCGCGGCGTGCTGGCACTGCACCAGCGACCAGTCCGGTTCTGCGCGCGCCAGCCCGCTCAGAAACCGCCTGTGCGCGGTGTTCAGTCGCTGTGGCAGCTCGCGCCGCATCCTGGCGCGAGCGTCGAGCAGTGTCTCCAGGGAGCAGTCCACTTCGGTCATGCCGACAAAGGCCCGCTCGTACTCGCCGGCGATGTCCTTGTCGTTGCCGAACAGCACTTCGTGAGGCGGCCGGTTGTGGCCCGCCAAATAGATCACGAAGCACTCGACCATGCCGTCGCTGATGTCGCCCGATTCGTAGAGCTGCCACACGTCGAACAGGTCGCGGGGGTGCTGCCGATCCAGCGCGGCCACCAGCTTGCTGGCGTACAGCTCGTCCGGTGCCAGAACCGGCAGCTCGAACTCGACGCCGAACAGATCGCTGGTCTTGGCGCTCAGCGGCCGCCGCTCGACGGGCAGCACGCTGCCTCGGAACACGACGTTGACCTCGATCTTCACCTGGCTGGCGTCGTTCTCGACGATCAGCTTGGTGTCGCCCAGGTCCTTGGCGCGAACCAGGCGTGTCTGCACGCCCAGTGGTGCAACGCGCGCGGCGATGGCGGCCAGCTCCTGGTTGATGGCTTGCAGCGCTTCGTCGCGCGGCGTCTGCCATGGGAGGTACACCACGTCGATGTCCACCGACAGGCGCGGCATGTCCCGCACGAAGAGGTTGATGGCCGTGCCGCCCTTCATGGCGAAGATGTCGTTGGCGAACACGTCGGGCGCGACGGCCAGCAGCAGGCGAACGGTGTCCGCGTAGGTCTTATCCATGAGGTTTCAGGCTCAGCAAGGTGCCGTCATCGAGCCGGCTCATCCAGCGCGTGGTGCTGCCGGTGCGAACCGGGTACTGCTCCAGCAGGGCATCGACATCCACAAGGCTGGTCTCGCGCGCCCAGGTCAGGAACAGGCGCACGGCCTTCACGCTGGAGCAGCAGGACAGCAGTTGCCCGAGCAAGTCCTTGCGGGGGGAACGCAGTCCATCGAAGAGGTTGCGGGCCTCTTCGAGGCTCTGCTTGACGCCGGCTTCGTACAGCAGCTCCAGCACGGCACGCTCGGGGGCTGCCACCCGCAGATCCTCGGGTAGGCCAGGCGGCGTGGTCAGGGTCTTGCCGGCCAGCGCCGTATCCGGCCAGTCGAACAGGCGGGCGTGGACGTAGCGGGCCGGAAAGCGCGAAGTGAACCAGGCCGGCAACGCGAAGCGACCGTCGCCCCACAGCACCAGCGCCTCCCGGCTGCCCAGGTTGTGCCGCACACCCTGCAGGGCCAGGGCGCTCTTGCCGCCGACGTGCAGGCCGGGCACGCGCTGTTGCAGGAACTTCAGCGCACCGTAGACCCCGAATTCATCGTTCGGGAAGGCATAGACGCCATGGGCCAAGCGCACGAGCCATCCGCCGTCGGCATAGTGGGCGGCGAGCTGGGGCGACACCCCGAACTGGCTCAGGGTGGCAAGGTCGAACGGCGCCCCGCGGGGGAGTCCCGCCTGCAGCCGCTTGATTACCTGGTGCCGAGAATTTCCATCCATGTTATAAAAATAACACAGAATCCAATCGACCCCTAGAGCCATTTCAAAAACGTGCAGGGAAAGTAACATAAGGCTTGATTTATCGTGCAGCATCTAATCGACCTTCGGCCCGAGCCAACCCGGCTCTGCCGGCCGCAACCCGCCCTCCTGATCGCGGTCTATGCTGGAGGACAGGCCACGACCGGCCGCTCCGCGAGGTGAGGCACCACTGAAACCGAGGCACATGAGCATGACCACCAACACGCACAACAGGCGCTGGAGCCACCGGCTGGGCCGGGGGGCTGGCCGTGCCTGGCGTGGATACCTGCGCCGCGAGCAGCGTGTCGCCGGCTGGCTGGTGACGCGCGGGGTGCCTGCGGGCGCGGCGACGGCGGTGCTCTGGATCGTCAAGCTCGCCGTGCTCGGTGCGCTGCTCTACTCCGCGTTCTGGCTGGCCCTGCTGCTTGCCTTTGCGGTGACTGCTGCATGGCTCGTGCAGCACGACGACCCTGATCAAGAGGAACCGCAACCCGAGTGGAGGGAAGGCCCCAACGGCTTCGGGCTTTATGACAAGAGCGACTGGCGCATCGACCCGCATGTGACCGACGACGACTGAACGGCGGTCACTTCTTCGATACAGCGCTCATTGCCATACCAGCGCCACGCCCCCCAGCGCCCTTGGCGTCCGAGGTGGCGGTGGACAACCCCTGCACGATATTTCCCGTGCGAACGCCTGCCCAAGCCAATGCCATGACCCAAAACGTCGGCAGCACGATGAACATCATCGCCATGACGAAGTTAAGGAGCATGTCGCCAAAGGCGTTGTTCAAACCGATCAACGGATCGAAGTTCGTGTGCGGCCTGTCCGCGCCAAACCCCCAGCCGTAGAGCGCATCCAGGATCGTGCTGTCGATCCAGCGCGCGAGCTGGAACCAGAAGTCCACGAAGAACAGCGCGAACTGGACGCAGCTCACCGTCACCACCGTCTTCAGGTCGTAGGTGCCGATCAGCAGCACCAACGGGATGCAGATGACGAGCGCCATCTTGAGCATGGTCAGCACCATCGGCAGCGCCTGGCGCACCACGTCCATCGCCGGAAAGAAGCCCAGCGAGCCGACGGTCAGCGCCAGGTCGCTCGCGCCGCGCGTGACGATGTTCGGCAGCGTCTTGTCGATCTGGCCGCCGTAGTCGGTGTAGACGGCGCCCTGGTTCATCTTCTGCTGCCGCGGTGAGACGACGGCGCGGATCACCGAGTCATTGACCTCGCTCTGCGACAGGAAGCCCGCCCAGCGCCCGATGCGGGTCAGCAGGTCCGGGTCGACCTGTGCCAGCAGCCGGCTACGCAGTCCCTGGCCGCCATCGGCCCACCACTGCTGGCAGGACGGATAGCCGCCGCCGCTGTCCACCTGTGCCAGCCCCGCATCGCGGGTCGCGTCGTAGGGCCAGGCCGTGCGTGGGGTCTTGGCGCGATAGGTGTCATAGAAGCCGGGCGTGTCGAGGAAGTAACTCGACCCGATCCAGGTGACGTCGTTCATCTGCTCGTCGGAGAGCGTCGGCCGGTTCATGAACAGCTTGGCGCGCGACGGCCCGTAGCAGTCGTGCGTGAAGTCGGCGACCTCCTGTGCCAGCACCGGATCGTCGATGCGCGTGGCATCCACATCCATGCGAATCTGACGCAGGTCCGTGCCGCAGGGAATCGCCGCCACCGCGGAGCCCGTCACGGCTTTCGACAGCGCGTGCATGAAGAACCACCACACCGGCACCAGCGCGCTCTGGTCGTTGAGCGCCGTGTAGACGTTGGACCAGCCCGTGTCGTTGGGCAGCGGGACGTTGACCTGGCATTGCGCGGAGCGCGTGGTGTCGAACCTGATCGTGGCGAGATCCACCGGGATGAACGGGATGCCCGCGAACATGATGACCACGATCGCCACCCACACCCGGTTCTCGATGCGCATCGACGACAGCACGCCCTTGTTGCCTTCGTCCGCACCTTCGCTGCGGGCCTTGAGCCATTCCTGGATCACGATGGCCACGAACGGCAGCGCGAACACGCCGCTGGCCACGAGGATGCTCCAGATGCCGTTGTTGACCACCCAAGCCACCAGGGTCAGGTAATACTCCAGGTAGTCCGTGGTGTAGAGCGTCATGCCTGCCTCCCGGTCTCAGCCGTGCCGCAACAGTTGGCTGGCTTCCAGCGCGACCACGGCGATCACGGCCGCGATCTCCGTGCGCAGCAGGCGCTGATGCGTCTCGCGGGACGGCTCCCGCCGCAACAGGCGCCGACGCATCCACCACCAGCCGTAAGCCGTCGCTCCGTAGAGGCACAGACGCCACACGAAGAAGTGGCCGGCGTGCGCCTGCAGCCAGTGCTGCCAGCCCTCGATGCCGCCGACCACGTGGATGCCGGCGATGTTCACCGCCACCGCGGCGGCGACCACCAGCAAGGTCCACAGCAGCGCCACGCCGACGCGGCGGTTGAACAGCCATGCAAGCCGCAGCCAGGCGAGCCGGCTCATGGCGTACCGCTCCGCGGCTTCTGGACTTCCCGCAGACGGTCGCGCGTGGTGTCGCCCTCGAAGACGCCGCGCGAGCCGGCAGCGCGGGTGCTGTGGCGCTGGATGATCGCCATGGCCGAGTTGCCGGCCAGCGTGCGGCGCAGCTCCAGCTCGGTCTTGAGGTTGTTGATCTCCTGCTCCAGCGCGCTGTTCTCCTGGTCGACCGCCTGCACGGCCAGCTCGTTGGCGGCGACGTTCGGCTCCTTCTTGCCGGTCAGCAACGTGCGTTGCAGCAGCAGGGCCTTCTCCAGCACGCTGGACAGCGCCGCCTCGGACGCGAGGCGCCGGCCCAGCATGTCCTGGTCGGGTTCGTCACGCAGGGCCTCGATCACGCCGCGGGTGATCGGCAGCGAGCTGCTGCCGGCTGCGTCGAGATTGGCCAGCGTCGTCGGCCGGGCGCCCGTCACCAGTTCCTGCAGCGCCTGCAGCTTGGTCTCGTACTCTTCCTGGATCATTGGCGTCAGCCCGACGCCAGGCGTGGTCTGGGTCTTCGTGCAGTTTTCGCAGGTGCGCTGCTCGCGTTCGCCCAACACGCGGGTCGCCCAGTCCGCGGCCGCCTGGGGCGAGGACCAGGTTTGGCAGGTCAGGCGGTTGCCGCAGGCGCTGCGCGCGATCGACGAGGTATCGGTGGCGCTGCGCCCGTTGAGCAGGTTGTAGCCCGCGCGCGTCACATCGCCGACCACCTTGATCGAACTCTGACCGGAGCCGCCCGCGTTGCCGCCGCCGACCCAGGGCACGCCGTTGTTCCCTTTGTTGGACTCGGCCTGCTCGATGGCGGAGACGGCATCGGTGCTGCTGACCGCATCCCGCAGCGCCATCCCTTCGGCGAGCTGGTCCCAGCCGGCCTGGCCGCCGGCCATGTCCGCCATCCGATTGGCGATGGCCCGGCAGGTCATCTTCGAGCGGTCGAAGTCCAGGCGCGCCTGGAGGATGCCGTTGGTCAGCAGGTTGTAGAGACCCGGGTCGGCGCGCTGGATGATCAGCGCCGGCAGCGAGGCCACGGCGCTGGTGGCATTCTGGATCACGTTGCTCATGATCGTCTGGAAGCCGTTGGTGATGCCGTTGAGCTGGTTCTGCAGCGTCGTGGTGATGCTCATGTCGCCGCAGATCAGGTTGCTGTTCCAGCCGACGCCGACGCCGATGCTCTGCATGTTGCCGGCACCACCCATCGACACGGCCCGGCCGCCGCCGATGCTGTAGAGCACGTCGTCGCCGATCACGCTGCCGCTGACGTTCACGCCATTGGGGTCGATGCGGGTCTGCGCCCAGGCGACGCCGACGACCAGCGTGATGGCCGCCACGAGCAGCGTGGCCCGCAGGAGCGACTTCGCGCGGTGCAGGAAGTCAGGGAGGGAGGCGTTCATCGTGGGTTCCTCACATGAAATCGACGCTGCCGAGGAAGACCTGGCCACGGCGCCGGCAGCAGGAGTACGGCCGCCACAAGGCCCAGGCGTAGTCGCCTTGCTGGGCCTGCACGCGGGTGCGGCTGTGCGGGAAAACCACGCAACTGTTCGAGAGCGTGGGTGTCAGCTCCTGCCACTTGCCCGTCGAGGCGTCGGTCTCCATCAGCGCGCCGGCCGGCCAGTAGCCGTCGCGGGCGTTGGCCAGCAGAGGCTGGTACACGTGAATCTGGTTGCGGCGCGTCACGATGTCGCCCGCGCGCTGCGCGACCACGGCGCCGCTCTTGTGGTCGTCGGTCTGGTGCAGGAAGCCACCGCGGGGATACACGTTGCCCCAGAGGTTCAGGCCGGTGCGCGTACCGATTTCGCGCCGGCCGGGGATGAGCGCTTCGGGGTAGAACGCTTCCGGGATGTTGTAGCGCCAGGCGATCGTGTCGAGCGTGCTCAGCAGATACGGCATGAAGGCCGTGCCCGCGCCTTCGCAGGTGTAGCCGGAGGCGCTGGCGAACTGGCTGAACACCATCCCGGCCGGATGGCCGATGACATCGGCGTTCTTGAACTTGGCGAGATTGTTCTCGTTGTCGTGGTTGGTCGTGCCGTCACCGCCCGCCTTGGCGGTCGGGTTGGGCATGCTCATCGCCCTGACCTCCAGCCACGGGTTTTCGCCGGTGTTCGAGTAGCTCGACACCACCGCATCGGGGACGTAGTGGCGCACCTTGACGGAAGTGCGAACCGAGCAGCCGAAGGGCGTGCAGTACAGCCAGTAGCAGATACCGACCACGCGGTATTCGAGGCAGTCGGGGGACAGCGCCGACGAGACGATGGTGGCGGTGTCCAGGGCGAACGTCGACGTGGCCGTGCTCAGCAGCAGCGAGGCGACGGTGGCGCGCAGGCGCCGGGATGCCAGCAGGAGACTCATGGCTGCGTGCTCCGGTAGGCCTTGATGCGCGCGACGGCGCGGGGCACGTCGGGCTCGCCGTAGACCACGTAGCGTCGATCGACCACCACGGCGGGAATCTTGGCGATGCCCAGTCCCCAGGCATCCGCGACACCTTGGTAGGCATGGCCGATGCGGCGTTGGAGCGCCTCGCCGCCGTCATGCAACCGCTGCCGCACCAGGGCCGCGGCCTGTTGCGGGTCGGCCGGCAGGTGCGCGGCGAGTTCGACCTCGATGCGCGTGGCCTGGTCCAGCTCGATGATCCGCACGCCGGCCGGGGCCTGCACCGGATGACGGCTGTCGGTGACGATGAGCACATCGGCGGCCGCCGCGATGGGACCGAGCAGCGCGGCGCACAGTCCAGCGGCCAGCCTCGTGGCCAGGGGGCGCCGCGAAGCGGCAGGAAGGTTGAGGGAATGAGCCGGCATGTCGCGCCTCCGCGGAGTCGATGCAGACTCGTAGTCGAGCGCAACGCAGATCAGGGGACGACAAAGAAACCGAAACCGGTCAGTCCCGATTTCTCGGCGGGTCGGCGAAAGGAAACGGGAGCCAAGGGCTCCCGTGGTGATGACATGAATGCGCGTCCGCTGGTGCTGCTACAGCAAGCCGGCTTCGGCGAACGAGTACGGGCTGCCCTTGCCGACGATGAAGTGATCCAGCACCCGGACATCGACGGTGGCCAGGGCGCTCTTCAGCCGCTCGGTGATCACACGATCGGCGGCCGAGGGCTCGGTGTTCCCCGAGGGATGCTGATGCGCCAGGATCAGCGCCGAAGCGTTGAGCGCCAGCGCACGCTGGACCACCACCCTCGGATACACCGAAGTCTGGTCGACCGTGCCCTTGAACAGCGGCTCGTAGGCGAGCACCTGGTGCTGGTTGTCGAGAAACACGACGGCGAAGATTTCGTTCGGCTCCGCGACCAGTTTCAGGCGCAGGTAGTCGCGCACGGCGGCGGGACTGCCCAGCGCTGGACCGGCCTTGAACACGCGATTCTCCAGCAGGGTGATGGCCTGCCGGATGATCCAGTCTTCGTGCTGGGCGGCGATCAGGGTGAGCGACTCCGGGCGGGAGTCGGCGATGGCAAGAGACATGGCGAACCTCCAATGGATGAGATCGGAGGGCGCCTGCCCCAGGAGGGCAAACCCTCCGGGGGACGATGGGGATGGAACAGGTGACGAGCGGGCATCCACCACCGCGGATGCGGTGGCTGTTCGCGTCAAGGGATGCGATGCGAACGGGTTTCGATCAACGCGGACGAGCCGCGCCGCAGCCTTGAAGATCGATGGCTACCTGGGCATGTCACCGGCGACGCCGGCGGGCATGTCTGGGGAATGGGCGGGTTCGGCTGCAGTCGTGCTGCCGGCGGCAAGCAGGTCGATGGCCGACAGCAAGGCATCGCCTTCGACGGGGCCGTGCAGCAGGAGGGTCTTGCCGGACTCGCGGTCGCGCAGTTGCAGGGCCGGCGTGGCCGCGATGCCCTGCTGTGCTGCTTCCGCCGCCTGGGCACGGATGACCGCATCGGGGCGATCGCTGTCGAGACAACCCTGCATGGCTGGCGTGAGGTCGGGATAGCGCAGGCCCTCCGGCAGGCCCTGGCCGTCGCCACGGGTGTGCGCGTAGAGCCACGCCACGGCTTGCCAGAACGTGGCATGCCCGCCGGTCTCGCCCGCGCACTCGGCCAGGCGCGCCCCGGCAGTCGCGGCCGGCTCGTGCATGGACAGCGGCAGGTGGTGCCACTGCCAATTCACCTCGGGATGGGCGTCGATCCAGCGCTTGAGCGCGGGGAAGTAGGCCCGGCAGTACGGACACTCCAGGTCGGCGTACCCGACCACCGTGAAGCTCGCATCGGCACGGCCATACAGCCAGGGCGGGCCGGCCGGTTTCGGCGCTTCGGACCCGGCGGCGGCCAGGGGCATGGACTCGGTTGCCGGATGCGGCGCGCGCAGCAGCATCCACGAGGCCACCGCAATCGTCGCCACGATCAGCAGACCGATCCGGGGATGACGGCGGGCGAATGAAGGCATGCGCATCGTGTTGCTCCCGTCAGGCCAACGTATCCAGCGCCAGCGGTTCGATGCCCCGCGCACGGTCGATCTTCTCGGCCACGCGGAAGGCGGCATCCAGCTCGCTGATGCCGTGCTGCTGCATCAACTGGAAGCGTTCGGCCTTCTCCTCGGGCTCGGTCATCGCCATCGCCAGGTAGAGGCTGGGCGGCACGGCGCGGAACAGCACTTCCATCGACTTGGACAGGATGACGCCCTCGCTGAACTTGCCGGCCTCCTTGCGTGCCGAGAGCATCAGCGCCTTCTGCGAAGCGTTGAGTTCGCGGAAGCGCGCGATCTTCTCGACTTCATCGGGTGGCATCGACAGGCAGATCCACCACTCGATCATGTTGAGCATGGGCTCGGCCGCTTTCGGCAGGTCGTCCAGGTTCTGCGTGGCGAGCCAGAACCAGGCGCCGAGCTTGCGCCACATCTTGGTGATCTTGACCACGTAGGGCGCGAGCAGCGGGTTCTTCGTGATGATGTGGCCTTCGTCCGTCACGTTGATGATCGGGCGGCCCAGGAACTGGTCGCGCTCGGCGATGTTGTTGACCGTGTTGATGAGCGAGATGTAGGCAATCGAGAGTTGGGCGTTGTAGCCCTCGCGCGCGAAGGTGGCCAGGTCCACGATGGTGATGTCCGCCTCGGGCCACGGCGTGCCGGACCGGTCGAACATCTCGCCGTCCACGCCCTGGCAGAACATATCCATGGCGTCGGCCATCTCCAGCAGCCGTGCGCGCCGCATCTCCGGCAGCGTGGCGTCGCGGGCGCGCTCGCGCAGCGCGTCGCGCACATCGCGTGTGAGCACCGTGCGTTCGTCCGCCACGCAATGCTGTGCCGCATCGAGAATGCACTGGCGGATCAGGCTGCGGTCGGCGCGGGTCATGCGCGCTTCTTCCTTGTCCTCGCCGCCGGTGATCATCAGTCGTGCAGTGATTTCCAGCTCGCCGAGCACGTCGCGCTGCTCGTCGCCTTCCACGGCCATGCCGGCATCGGTCTGGTCTTCGTCGAGCGCATCGGCGTCCAGCGTCTGTACCTGGCTCGGCGTATCGACCAGGCGCCAGGCGTCGGCGAACGGCGCCAGACTGACGCCCGCGCCCGGCGAGAGCTTCACCCGATGCACGGTGAGGCCCAGCCGTGCCGCGAAGTCGCCGAACAGGCCGAAGCTGTTGCCCGCCTCGACGATGAACAGGCGCGGCCGATAGATCGCCGTCACCTGATTCAGGATGTTGTTGAGCGTCGCGCTCTTGCCCGAACCCGTGGGGCCGAACAGGAACAGATGCGCGTTCATCTGCCGGTCGAGGCGGTTCAACGGATCGAAGGTGATCGGGCCGCCGCCGCGGTTGAAGAACGTGATGCCCGGATGCCCCGTGCCCTGACTGCGGCCCCAGACCGGCGCCAGGTTCGCCGCGTGCTGCGCGAACATGAGCTGGGTGTACCACTGGCGCTTGTCGGCCGCCGGATCGAACACGCACGGCAGCCAGCGCAGATAGCTGTTCAGCGGCGCCACCTCGTCCTCTTCGCGCACCGGTTGCAGACCGGCGTTGAGCATCACGTTGACGAGCTGCAGGCCGCGCGCATCGAGCTGGGCCAGGTCGCGGCCGCGCAGGTAGAACGCCAGCGCGCCGCGGTAGAGCTTGTGCGCGCTGCCGATCAGGCCGCGCGCCTGCTGCACGTCCTGCCGGGTCTGCTCCGAGGCCAGGGTCTCGCCGACGGCTTTCCTGGCGAGGTGGTTGAGGTGCGCCTCCAGAACGTCCTGGGGCGTGGCGACCAGCGTCAGGCACATCACCGTGTCCTCGGGCATCTGATCGAACAGCGCGTTCATGGCATCGCCGCCTTTGCGCGTCTCGCCCGTCAGATGGCCGGTCACGGGTGGCGTGCGCAGGCGATCCATCACGATCACCCGATGCGGCATGCCGTCGAAGAACCACAGGCCGTTGGGCACGTCCGAACGTGGCTGGCCGAAGAACAGGCGCTGCGCGAAGTCGGTGCCGCTGGCGAGTTCGATCTCGCCCTCCTCCCGCTCTTCCGGGTAGCGGGTCAGCGCGTAGAAGCGTTCCCGATCTTCGGCAGTGGCGCCGAGCAAAGTCGGATTCGGGTTGAACCAGCGCAGCAGCCAGGCGTGGATGTCCGCCGCGCCGAGACGCCGGGCTTTCACGCCGGCATTCGCCAGCCCGCCGACGAGGCGGTCGCAGATCGTCGTCAGCGCCTGCTCGGGCGACTGGCCGCGCCGCGAAGCCGGGGCCGCGGACGTGCGGCGGTAGACCACCATGCGCACGCGCCGGACCTGACCGCGCCACGGCAGGCGCGTCACCGTGGTGTCCTCGAACAAGCCACCCGGCTTGGCGATGGCCCGCAGATGATGGGCGAAGAAGCGCAGGTAGAAGTCGCTGAACGCACTGCCCTGCGCACGCGGCTGCAGATAGTTCGCCAGGGAGCGCAGATAGTTGTCCCAGTCGGCCTCGTCCTGGGCGTAGAGCTGCACCACCCAGGGGTTGTCGTCCAACTCGTCGAAGGAGTCCTGCAGGGCGTTCTCCAGCGCATCGCGCGCCTGCCATAGCCAGGCCATCTCGCGGCCCTCGGTGCCGACCGGCGCCAGCTCGAAGAAGGCCGCCACCGACTGGCCATCTTCCAGCAACATGCACTTGCTGCCGGGCAGGTACTCGACCCAGGGCAGCAAGTCCGCGAACGACGGCGCGACGCCATAGAGCGCATCGTGGTCGGCCTGGGTGGCCGGCCTGCGCCGGCCCCGGCCGAGCGCGCTGCCCGGCTCGGCGACACCCTGTGCCACCAAGGCCGCCACGTGCCGTGCCCAGGCATCATCGGTCGCATCCACGGCGTCAGCAGGCGATGCGTCGCCCTTGCGTGACCACGACAGCGACCAGGCCATCAGTAGTCCTCCACGCGCTCGCCCGGCATCGCGTACTGCACGCGCTGGTAGAGCGGGAACACCGTGCTGTAGCCGGGCACCGGAACCGGGTCGGTGCCCGCCAGGTGCGGGAACACGTACATCACCAGGTCGGGGTTCGGCAGGCGGTGGAACTGGCGGTAAATCTCGTTCTGCGCGGTGCGGGTGTAGCGCGCCTGCACGCCGGGCGCCGCCTGCACATCGGCCTCGGCCAGCGGCCGGCGCAGGCCCTGGCGCGCATCGAGCAGTTGCCGCGCGGCCTGGCCGCCGCCCGCGCTGCCGCCGGTCTCCCGATGCCAGATGTCGAGCATGGTGCTGTCGCCGTGCGGCAGCAGCTTCTCCTTGCTGGTAGCGCAGCCGCCGAGCAGGGTGGCCGCCAGCAGCACGGCGGCCGCGTCAATCCAGATCCGAGGCATGGGCTTCTCCGGTGCGGTGGTGAACCCGACGCCCCTTGGCGTCGTAGTCGATGTCGAGCGGCTGCTCCAGATGCACGGCCACCTTGGCGCCGGGCTGCACGTAGACCGCCGCGAAGGCCTGGCCGTAGAGCTTGTTGACCCAATCGGCCATGTCGCGCACGCCGCCCGCGAGGATGCGGCCCATCGCTTCGTTGCCGCTGATGCCGACGGTGCCCAGCGAGCCGTTGCTGTTGGCGACCACGGCCACGCTGCCGTTGTCGGACTTGATGAGCGAGGCCGCGCCGGCGCCGGCCGCGGTGATGAGCGCCTGACTGCCCAGGTACTGCTGGGCGTTGCTGCGCCGCTCGCCGCTGACGCAGGGAATGCCGTAGGGGTCGCTGATCCAGCCCAGGCCGCCCTGGATGCTGGCGCCGTTGTGACCCGAGTTGCCGCCGCTGCTGCCGCCCTTGCCGCTGTCCTCCGGCACCGTGCGGATGGTGCCGTCCTGGAACACGAACGTGACCGAGCGGATTTGCCCGCGCACGCACGAGAGCGTCCAGTCGCCCGAGGCCGTGCCGCTGACCACGGCGCCGGCCACGTCGGGGATGTCGATGCCGTTGGCCGTGAGGTTATCCGGGCCGATCAGCACCTTGAACGGGTACGGGTCGTTGACCGTTCCATCGATCGGCACGCGCCCGATCAGCGCCGTCATGGCAATCGACCCCATGAGCGTCGAGTTCGACGGCACGGTGTAGACCGCCTTCGTGGAGGCACCCACCGCGCGGCTGCCGACGTCGGCGACGGATTCCGCTGCGGCCGACAGGCTTTTCTGGGCCGGCCCGAAGCTCAGGGGAAAGCTCGGCTCCTTGCTGGCGTTCTTGGCGTCGACCTTGGCATCGTCGGGCTCGACCCACTGCGTACCACCGACGCCGCGGTTGAAGCGCTTGCCGTCACCCTCTTCCAGCCCCAGCCCGACGGGCAGGTCGGACGGGCCACCCTTGCCGGCAAGGCCGTCCAGTTGCCGCTGCAGATCCTGCAGCAGCCCCTGGGTCTGCTGCCTGTCGCTGGCCACCTGGGTGCGCTCCTGCTCCAGGCGGTTGCGTTCGCCTTCCAGCGCGCTCTGGATGCGCTGGTCGATCGCGCTTTCCCGGGCACGCAGGCGCTCGTTCTCGGCCTTGTGCTGCTTGTTGTCGCCGAGCGCGCTCTGCAGCTCGGTGCGCAACTGCTTCACCTGGGCCACCAGCGTGGCGACGGTATCGCGCGGCGTGTCGCCGGCGATGCCCAGGGCTTTCATCTCCTCGGGCGTGAGCGTACTGGCCGCGCCCTTGGGGGCGGGCTGGCCGCCGGGGGCGCCGGAGAACAGTTTGACGCCGACGAACACCAGCAGCAGCGCCATCGGGATCAGCAGCCACTTGAGCAGCGGATTACTTTTCATCGCGCGCGCCTCCGGTCGAGCCGGCCGCGGCGGCCGGCGGCAGGTTCGCGGTGGCATCGATCGGGCTCAGCGCCGGCAGCAGCGACTCGGCCAGGCCGTGGCCGCGCGTGACCAGGTAGAGCACCGTGGTGTCGGACGGAGTGCCGGCCGGACCCAGGTTCGGATGCTGGAAGGTCGCCGCCACGAAGTTCCCCTGCAGGGCGCGCGGGTCGAGGTCGAGCCAACGCGCGGCGGTGTTGGTGAGTCGCACGGCCGTCACCCACTGGTCTTCCAGGCGCCACGCGGCCAGTGCCCGCGCCTGCACCGGCAGCGTCGGCAGCAAGGTGTCCAGCGCGAGGCCGCGGCGCAGGTTCACGCGCCCGATGCCGGCGACTGGCTCGACGGTGCGCAGCGGCGCGTACAGGTTCTGTGCGGCATGGCGCGTCAACACGACCGATACCGGCGTTTCGCGCCGGGGAACGGATTTGTCTGCGGGCGCATCGGCCTGCTCGTCCGCGCCACTTGCTGCACCGCCGCCGTAGCGCTTCGCGGGGGCCTCCGCTTCCACGATGCGCACCGGCTCCAGCGGCGCCTGGCCGTCCTTCGCCGGCTCGGCGGCGATGTCGAGCAGGATCAGCGCGCCGGATTCCACGTCCTGCAGTTGCAGCCGCGTGGGCGGAATCGGCTCGCTCGCCCGCAGGTAGATCGCGCCGCCCGCACTCTGCACGCGCAGATGGTCGCCGACGCTGGCCGGTACGCCGACGCGCACATTGCGGTCGATGAAGACCACGCGCTCCTGGCCGACCACCAGCGGCACCGGCAGGGGCAGCCGCTCCCAGCGCAGGATTTCCACGGCCTGGCTGGCCGGCACGACACCGAGGATCAGCAGGACGCCGGCCAGGGCCGACAAGGCAACGGGCTTCATGGGGAGTCTCCCTGCAGGTGGCCGGAGGCGTTGGCGGGCGCGCCGGCCTGGGTCGGCGTCGGCGGCGTTTCGATGCGCTGGGGCGCGCTGGCGTAGCAGTCCAGCGCCAGGCCAAAGGGGTTGCGCTCGGGGTCGATGTCCAGCCGGACGACCTTGATGGGGTAGCGCACCAGGGCACGCTTGACCTGCTCGGAGCCGTAGTATTCGTCCGCGCTCACGTCGAGCGTGACGATCCAATCGCGGTCGGAGAGCACCTTGACGCGCGTGGCCGGATCATCGCCGTAGCCGCGGCCGGGAATCTCGTAGATGCCGCGCACGCGCTGACGCAGCTCGCCACTGGCGCGCCGGTACTCGTAGTCCTGTTGCAGGAAGGCCCGGCAGCTCGGCGTCAGGTAGGCCGACAGCGCGCGCAGGTTGCGCGGATAGTCTTCTTCGCCGTTCGTGGGCCAACGCTGTACCTGCTGCCAGATGTAGAACGAGAAGGCATACACGCTCTCGGGCGGCACGTCCCACCACTTGCGCATGCTGCCCGAGCGCAAGTCCGGCGGCACATGGATGGTCAGACTCTTCGGCGCACTCCACCAGCCGAAGCCGAGCAGCAGCGCCACCGCGAACAACGCGCCGGCCCCCAGACGCAGCGTCTTCACGTGCGCCTGCAGGTGCGCAACCTCGTTCCTGAAACGGCTCATGGCGCACCTCGATTGGCGTTGCGCCGGGTCGTCCAGTAGCCCGAGCGGGTGATGAGGCGCTGCCCGCCCAGGAGCGCTGCCAGCGCCGGGTGCCGCAATGCCAGCCGCCACTGGAGCTGTCGGTAGAGCCAGGTGTCGGGCCGGCCGCGCTTCTGTGCGCGCAGAAAACCACCGCCGACGAAGACGCCCAGCGCGATGCCGGCGACGATCAGCGTCGGCACCATGGCGATGCTGTGCGTGAGCCAGGCCAGCGGCAGGCCGAGTGCGAATCCGGCTGCGGCCGACAGGCCGGCGCAGATCCACAACTCGTCGGCGGTCAGCCCGCGCACGACCACCGGCTGGCGATTCAGCCGGTGCGGCAGGAAGCTCACCAGCGTGTCTTGCGGGGTCTCCGAGGGGACGGCCATCGCTTGCCGCCCTCACAGCACGCCGGTGGCCTTGGTGAGCAGCCAGATGCCGACCACCAGCAGGATCGCGCCCACGGCGACCGTCAGGCCGAACTGGCCCCAGGTGGCGCGGCCGGTGTGGATCTCCGAGTAGCGCGTGTAGGCGTGATAGCAGACACCGACGAACATCGAGGCGACCACCAGCAGCGCGATCAGCAGCACGATGTCGTAGCCGTAGTTCTGCAAGGTCTGCAGGATGCCGCTGCCCTGGCCGCGCGAAGGGTCCTCCATGGTCGGCAGGCCCTGCGCGAAGGCCGACAGCGGCAGGCCCGCGAGCGCCAGCGGCAGCAGCGGTGCGGCGATGCGGGACGGAATGCGATGGGATGTCGATGACGTGTTCATGGCGTTTGGCCTTTCGTGACGGTCAGGAGAGGAGGAAGAAGGTCAGTACCAGGTACATCGCCACGAAGCGCACGACGACGGCGAGAAACTGACGCTCGGTGATGCGGTGCTCGGCCCAGCCGACGTAGGCGGTGCGCATGGCCCACACGCCCCACAGCAGCAACACGGCGAACACGAAAGCGAGCACCACGGCAGAGACGGCCGAAGGCGCGAAGCCGCCGTTGGCCTGGAAGGCGGCGACCTGATCGGCAGAGGGCGTCATGGCGATGGCTCCTCGTCGTCGTCGTCGGCGCGGTCACGGCGGACGTAATCGCCGGCCAGCGGGACGGGATCGCGCGGCTGGGCGCGCTGGGGCACGAGGTAGTCCTCCAGGCCGGCGCGAACGCGCTTCAGGTCGGCACGCAGTTGGGCGTAGTCGAAGTGGTAGCGGGCGCGCTCCTGCGGAGCGGTATTGGCGGCGTGCTCGGCGAGGCGGTCGATCAGGTCGAGTTGGCGGGCAAGCGCGGCGAGCTGCTCACGCTCCGAGGCGAGGCTGTCGGCAGCGGCGGCAGGCTGCAGCGCCGAGAACGACACAGCCAACACCACGGCAAGCGCAGGCCATGCGGATGTGCGGCGGTTGGTCTGTCCCATCGTGCCATTCCCCGTTGAAGCGGATGGCCAGATGCTGTGGCGCGCCCTCGCTTCGCGCCGCAGGGAATGGGAACTACGGCATGACCGGATTTGTTGGTCGCGCTGGCCGACATTCGCGCAATGCCTGGTGGATTTCTTGTTGGCTAGCGCCTACCACCCTTTGGTAGAATTGAGCAAACTTGGCAATCCAAAGTCACGAAAGACCAAACCAGATGGTTTTCAGATGAGTGAAGTCGAGAGCGAGATCCTCACGCTGGAGGAAGTCGCGGCCTACCTCAAAGCCGGCAAACGGACGGTCTATCGCCTTGCCCAGAAAGGAGAGATTCCAGCGTTCAAGCTTGGGGGAACCTGGCGCTTTCGCCGCTCGGAGCTGGATCGGTGGATCGCCGAAAGCATCAACAAGAAGAAGCCGGAGGCCGAGTGAGCGCGGACCATGCCAGCCGCCGAATCACGCTCGGGGAAGAACAAGGGGAGGATCGCCGTTGACGACACAGCAGCTTCTGACGCCGCACCAGAGCCAGTACTTTGCTTGGCTGCTGACCAGGCGTGCAGCAGGCGACTCCGTGGAGTCGCTGGCTTCGACTTTGGTCGATTCGCAGGTCGATCTGAATCCCCATCAGGTCGAGGCCGCGCTCTTCGCTTGCCGCAACCCCCTCTCACGCGGCGTGATCCTCGCCGACGAGGTTGGTCTAGGCAAGACCATCGAAGCCGGCTTGGTCATCTCCCAACGCTGGGCGGAACGGCGGCGGAAGGTGCTCATCATCGTTCCAGCGAACCTGCGCAAGCAATGGCACCAAGAGCTGCAGGACAAGTTCGGCCTGCAAGGGCTGATCCTCGAAGCCAAAAGCTACAACGCGATCCGCAAACAGGAGCAGCGGAACCCGTTCCTGTTCGCCTCCGGTCCGATCATCTGTTCCTACCAGTTCGCGAAGGCCAAGGCTGACGATGTCAAGGGCATCGATTGGGACTTGGTCGTCCTCGACGAAGCGCATCGCCTGCGCAACGTCTACAAAACCAGCAACGTCATCGCCAAGACCCTCAAGGAGGCGTTGTCGCGCGTTCACTCCAAGGTGCTTCTGACCGCGACGCCGTTGCAGAACTCGCTGCTCGAACTCTATGGGCTGGTCAGCTTCATCGATGACCGCGTGTTCGGAGACCTTGATAGCTTCCGCTCGCAATTCACTGGCAGAGAGCAATCCTTCAGCAGCCTGCGTGACCGGCTGGCCCCCATCTGCAAGCGCACCCTGCGCAAACAGGTTCAGCCCTACGTGTCGTACACAGCGCGCAAGGCCATCGTCGAGGAGTTCACGCCGTCGAGCGAAGAGCAGGAACTTTCCAGGCTCGTCGCCGATTACCTGCGCCGCCCCAACCTCAAGGCCCTGCCCGAGGGGCAGCGCCAACTGATTTCACTCGTGCTGTGGAAGCTGCTTGCCTCCAGCACGCACGCGATTGCGGGTGCGCTGGAGACAATGGCCAAGCGCCTCCAGGGTGTGCTCGACAAAACCACCGAGGTTCCCGATCTGGCCGAGGAACTCGATGAGGACTACGAGTCGCTCGACGAAACCGCCGATGAGTGGAACGACCAAGGCTCAGACGTCGCAGCACCGAGCCGCTTGGAACGCGATGCCATCGCGGAGGAGATCGACGAGCTTCGCCACTTCAAAACGCTGGCAACCAACATCCGGGACAACGCGAAGGGCAAGGCACTGTTCACCGCGCTGGATCGAGCCTTCGCCGAACTGGATCGGCTAGGCGCGCCCAGGAAGGCCATCATCTTCACCGAGTCCAAGCGCACGCAGGAATACCTCCTCAACTTGCTGGCCGACACGCCATACGGCGACGGCATCGTGCTCTTCAACGGCACCAATAGCGACCAGCGTGCGCAGGCGATCTACAAGGACTGGCTGAAGCGCCACGAAGGCACCGACCGCATCACCGGCTCCAAGACCGCCGACACCCGTGCGGCACTGGTCGAGCACTTCAAGGAGCGTGGCAAGGTCATGATTGCCACCGAGGCCGGAGCCGAAGGCATCAACCTCCAGTTCTGCTCGCTCGTCATCAACTACGACCTGCCGTGGAACCCGCAGCGCATTGAGCAGCGCATCGGGCGCTGCCACCGCTACGGTCAGAAGCACGACGTGGTGGTGGTCAACTTCGTCGACCGCAGCAATGAAGCCGATGCACGGGTGTACGAACTGCTGTCGCAGAAGTTTCAACTCTTCGAGGGCGTATTCGGGGCCAGCGACGAAGTGCTGGGCGCCATCGGTTCGGGCGTCGATTTCGAGCGGCGTATTGCCGAGATCTACCAGAACTGCCGAGAGCCCGAGGAAATCAAGTCCAGCTTCGAGCAACTCCAGCTCGACCTCTCCGGCGAGATCAACGAGGCGATGGTCAAGACGCGCCAGGTATTGCTTGAGAACTTTGATGAGGAAGTGCAAGAGAAGCTGCGCATGCGGGCCGACGACAGCCGCAACGCGCGCAATCGCTTCGAGCGGATGCTGATGGACTTGACCCGCGCCGAACTGGTCCATTGCGCCGCGTTCGATGACGACGGCTTCGATCTTCGCCACATACCGACTGGAATCGAGCACAGCGGCCTCGCGGGCATCGAGCTGGGGCGCTACGAATTGCCCCGCCGCTCCGGCGACGCGCATCTATACCGCATCAATCATCCGCTGGCGCGATGGGGCATCGAGCAGGCCAAGGCTCGGGCACTCGACGGGGCTCGTCTCGTCTTCGACTACAACGCCTACGGTTCAAAGATCAGCACCCTCGAAACCTATCGCGGCAAAGCCGGATGGCTCACCGTGAAGCTGATCTCGGTCGAGACACTCGGCAACCAGGAGCAACATCTGCTGGTTGCCGCGGGCACGACCGACGGCGTCGTGCTCGCGGAAGAAGACCCGGAAAAGCTGCTGCGCCTGCCCGCGACCACGCAGGCGGCCAGTCTGCTCAACGCTCCTGACGCCACCCTGCTGGCCGACGTGGAAGCCCGCAAGACCGCACTCCTGCGCGACGTCAACGAGCGCAACCTCGGCTACTTCGAGCAGGAAGTCCAGAAGCTGGATGCCTGGGCGGACGACCTGAAGCTCGGTCTGGAGCAGGAGATCAAGGAGATCGACCGCGAGATCAAGGAGGTGCGCCGAACCGCCGCGACCTCGCCGACGCTGGAAGAAAAGCTGTCATGGCAGAAGAAGCAGCGCGAACTGGAGAGCAAGCGCAGCAAGCTGCGCCGCGAGTTGTTTGCCCGGCAGGACGAAGTCGAAGCGCAGCGCAATGACTTGATCAGCCAGCTTGAAGTGCAACTCCAACAGCAGGTCGAGGAGCGCACGCTGTTCACTGTCGAGTGGGAGCTGGTGTAATGACTAATCAAGTAGCACCGTTAGACCTGCGCATGACCAGGCCGCGGTTGAAGCGTGCCAAGAATTGAGGAGAGCGAGATATGGCTAGCGGAAAATTACTGCGGCAACTCATCAAATCGGGAACGCAAGGCGATGCTTCGGGCTTTCGCGCGGCGTCCGAGGCAGTGATCAAAGAGGAGCGCGAGAAGAACCATCATCTGCTCGCAAATGACCTTGAGCGTTTACTTTACGGCGATCAGGCAACGGTCGGGAAGAGTGCGCGGAAGCTGCAAAGTTTGCCCAGCGTGCCGACAAATAAAGACAACGGCCTTGCGCTACTAGAAGAGCGTGCCGTGATTCGAGAGGAGAAAGACATCATTCTCTCGGATGCTTCGCAGTCGGCACTCGATGAAATCCTGATGGAGCACAACCGGACGGACGTGCTTCGATCCTATGGCCTGCAACCCGCGCAGAAGCTGTTGTTTTGCGGGCCTCCCGGCTGCGGCAAGACGCTGGCCGCCGAAGTCATCGCGCATTCCCTGTCCATGCCGCTCATCCTCGTTCGGCTGGACTCGGTCATCTCGTCGTTTCTGGGAGAGACGGCCGCCAATTTGCGCAAAGTGTTCGATTACGTCGCAACGCATCCCGTGGTCGCATTGTTCGATGAATTCGACGCCCTGACCAAGGATCGTGGCGACAGCGCCGATCATGGTGAGCTCAAACGCTCCGTAAATGCCGTCTTGCAGATGATGGACGGTTATCGAGGCGAGAGCATCCTGATCGCCACCACCAACTACGAAACCTTATTGGACAAGGCGGTTTGGCGACGCTTCGATGAGGTTGTGCGCTTCGAGATGCCGAATCTGGAGCAGATCAAACGCTTGTTAGCTCTGAAACTCTCCGGTGTCCGCCGCAATTTCGAGCCTGACGATGGCCAGGTGGCATCCGTGTTTAAGGGCATGTCGCACGCCGACATCGAGCGGGTTCTTCGGCGCTCCGTCAAGGAAATGATCCTGTCCGGCCGGGAGTTCCTGGAGAAAAGCCACCTCGATACCGCGCTTGCCCGTGAGTATCGTCATAAGAGTTAAGGGATGGAGGGGGAGGCATGGCCTATGAACACTTGCGCTTGGAGCGAGAAGCGCCCTCAACGGAGCGCCATCCGAGGCGTCATCCGGGAATTCGCCCTCCTGCCGATCCGAGAGCGCATGGTGCCGCGTTAGCCGGGCGGCTCGACCAAGCGCGGCAACGTGCGATGGCAGAGGACGTCGGCGGGTTCGACGACCGTAAGCTGCTCAAGATTCGGCTGCGCGCGGGCGACAAGAGCGTGCCCGCCTTCGATGCCATTCCTGGCGTGGAGATTGTCAGCCAGGAAGATGAATCCATCGTGCTGGCATTCGCCACTGATGACGGCTTGAGCGAGTTCGAGAGCCGCCTGGCCACCCTTGCACGTGATGGCGTTGTTACACGCAAGGAACTGTTCTACGTCATCGAAGACTTCGACCACTGGACACCCCAGGACCGTACCGGCGCGGCCTTGCTTGAGCAAGGATTTCCAGCCGCGCCAACCTTCATGCTCGATGTCGAACTATGGCCCCAGGAGCGACAGGACAAGCGCCAGCAAATGGTGCGTGCCTTTCTCGACTGGTTGCATGCACAAGGCATTGAGCGGCTGGACGACATCCAGCAACCCTCGCTCGTCATGGTCCGTGTGCGCTGCAACGGTGCGCAGGCCGAGCAGATCTTGCACCATCGCGATGTGCGCACTGCCGACCTGCCGCCCCGCTTGGGTGTGGCCGTACAACTGCTTCATACCGACATCAACCAATTTCCTCCGATCGATCCCCCTTCTGACGATGCTCCGTCCATTGCCGTGCTGGATTCAGGCTTGACGCGCGGACATTCGTTGCTCGGTGCAGCGGTCGGCGACGCGCAGGGCTACCTCGCACCGCATCGCAGTGCGGATGACACCGATCCCCACTGGCACGGCACCTTCGTCGGCGGGCTTGCGTTGTACGGCGATGTCCATAGCGCTATTCAGCAAGGGCAGTTCGTCCCGCAGCTTCGCCTGTTCTCCGGCAAAGTGTTCGAAGACGACGGACAAGACCAAACTGAGTTCGTCGAAAAGGCGGTCGAGGAAGCCGTGCGCGAACTGCATGCGCAATACGGCTGCCGGGTCTTCAACCTAAGCTATGGCGACCTGAACAAGGTCTACGATGGCCGTCATGTGCGCGGGCTCGCCTACACGCTGGATCGGCTGACGCGTGAGCTGGGGGTCCTGTTTGTAGTACCAGCGGGCAATTTGTTGTCATCCCAGTTGCCAGCCGATACACGCGCGAGTTACCCGGACTACCTGTTCGAAGGCCACGCCCGCCTGCTGGACCCCGCCACATCGCTCAACGCGCTGACCGTTGGCGGCTTGAGCCTGAATGAGGCCACACGCAATGCACAGCGCCATCCCAACACGATTGAAGACCACGTGTTGGCACGGGCGGAGCAGCCGTTTCCATTGACTCGCAGCGGCCCTTCTGCCAGCGGCGCCATCAAGCCCGACGTGGTCGCGCATGCCGGCAACATCGCCTTGCGGCGCACTGGAGGGGGCACAGACCATGCCGGTCTGGGCGTGGTGTCGCTCAACGGCGGCTTTGCTTCGGGCCCGGCGTTCAAGGAAGACATTGGCACCAGCTACGCCGCACCCCAAGTCGCCCACCAAGCCGCGCGGCTACTGGCCGAAGTGCCCGACGCCTCGCCCAACCTGCTGCGCGCACTGATCGGCGCCCATGCCCGTTGGCCGCAAGCCTGCGAAGCGCTGTTGAACCCCGGCAACAATGCCGAAGGCCGCGACAAACTCCTGCGCCTCGTCGGGTATGGGCGCGTGGACGATACAGCGCTGTTCCGCTCGCTTGATCACACCGTCACCCTGCTGGCCGAAGAGCGCGTCGGCAACGACCAGCACCACTTCTTCGAATTACCTTTACCAGACAGCTTTTGGGATGGTGGCCGCCGCGCCCGTGAGGTGACCGTCGCGCTCGCCTACAGCCCTGCCGTGCGCACCACGCGGCTGGACTACCGCAGGGCCAAACTGTGGTTCCACCTGGTGACGGCTGGCAGCCTGGATGAGGTCACCCAAGCCTACCGCCGCAATCGGGAAGAAGGCATGGGCGAACGTGCCAACGGCCGCTGGCTACCCAACGATGCCCGCAAGAACGGCACCTTGCAGGTCTCCCGATGGCGCTTCAAGCAGGCGCTGGCCAATGGCCACAAGGTGTTCGTCGTGGTCACCCGACAAGACAGCGCATGGTCGCAAGACGAGCACAAAGCCGAGGCGGAACCCTATGCCATCGCCGTGGTGCTGGCTGACCGCGAGCAGGCCAACGCCCAGCTCTATGCGCAAGTACGGGCGGCGCTGCAAGCCCGCGCCCAAGTACGTGCGCGTGCCCGAATCTGAAAGACAGGAACCTCTTGATGAGCAAACAAAAACTCGAACTCACCTGGATCGGCAAGGAGAAGCGGCCCAAGCTGGAGCCGCGTATCCTGCTGGAAGATCCGGAAAAGTCGTATCACGCCAAGCATCGCGTGACGGACAACGACATCTTCGACAACCGGCTGATCTTCGGTGACAACCTGCTGGCGCTGAAGGCCTTGGAACAGGAATTCTCCGGCAAGGTGAAGTGTGTATTTATTGATCCGCCGTACAACACTGGCAGTGCATTCAAGCATTACGACGACGGCCTGGAGCATTCGATCTGGCTCGGTTTGATGCGTGATCGTCTGGAAATCATTCGGCGCTTGCTATCTGAAGATGGTTCACTGTGGATCACGATTGACGATAATGAAGCGCACTACCTCAAGGTTCTGTGCGACGAGATTTTCGGCCGCGCCAACTTTTTAGCTTGCTCGATTTGGAATCACAGCGTTCAATCTAAGGGGTATAGCGGGAAGTTTTCTGTTCACCATAACTACGTCCTTGTTTATCAAAGAACCCCTTCTTTTCAGCTGAAGGATTTGCCACGAGAAGACGCGCATAACGTCAATTATTCCAATCCCGACAATGATCCGCGCGGCCCTTGGCGTTCGGGAGATGTGAGAAACTCGCTCGTCCGACCCAACTTGATGTATGACATCAAGACTCCAAGCGGAAAGGTTATTAAGCATCCTCCAAAAGGGTGGCGTTTTAGTCGCGAGACTTTCGAGAAGGAGCTTGCTGAAGGAAAAATCAAATTTTCCAGTGACGAAACTCGAATTATCCGGAAGATCTATTTGGCGGACCAAGAAGGTCGCGTCCCGGAAACTATTTGGTTTGCTCAAGATGTAGGAACTACACGCGAAGCAAATGGTGAGGTTCGGGCGTTCGTTGAGGGTGATTTCTTTGATACACCTAAGCCAGAGCGATTGCTTGAGCGCGTCTTAATGCTTGCGACCAACCCCGGTGATCTTGTGCTTGATTCCTTCGCTGGTTCCGGCACCACCGGCGCTGTCGCTCACAAAATGGGCCGTCGCTGGATCATGGTGGAGCTGGGCGAGCATTGCCATACGCACATCATCCCGCGCCTTAAAAAGGTGATTGACGGCGAGGACAAGGGTGGCATCACCGAGAGCGTGGGTTGGCAAGGCGGCGGCGGCTTCCGCTATTACCGCCTTGCCCCCAGCCTGATCGTCAACGACCGCTGGGGCAACCCGGTCATCAATCCGGAGTACAACGCGGCGATGCTGGCCGAGGCGCTGGCCAAGCTGGAGGGCTTTACCTACGCGCCGTCGGAAATGCACTGGTGGCAGCATGGCCATTCCAGCGAGCGAGACTTCATTTACGTCACCACGCAGAACCTCTCCGCAGAACAGTTGCAGGCTCTGGCCGATGAAGTCGGTCCGGAGCGCAGCCTGCTGGTGTGCTGCGCGGCTTTCCATGGCGTTACCGCGACCAAGGCGGCGGAGCGCTGGCCGAACCTGACGCTGAAGAAGATTCCGAAGATGGTGCTGGCCCGTTGCGAATGGGGGCGTGACGACTACAGCCTGAACGTGGCGAACCTGCCGATGGCCAAGCCTGATCCCGTTGAGCCTTCGGCTCAGGCTGAAACGAGCAGAAAAAAAAGTAGAAAAGCGTCGGCTGAGGATGCGAGCCAAGGCGCGTTGTTTGGGGAGGATGAATGATGAACAGCCGCGTTCTGCACGCCGTGACCGGCCGCCTGTCGCTGCGGCCGCCGCAGGAGGAGTCGCTGAAGCGGCTGGCGCACGCCATTGGGGCCGCGCCCGAGCTGTTGAGCCACGATCGGGAGGTGGGAGCCATTCTTTCCACGCTGAAGGCGGAGTTCCCCACGCTGGAGGACTTCGAGCGTGACTTTCCCTCGCTGTGCTTCGCGCTGGCCACGGGCGTGGGCAAGACCCGCCTGATGGGCGCGTTCATTGCCTACCTGCATCTGGCGCACGGCATCAACAACTTCTTTGTGCTGGCGCCCAACCTGACCATCTACAACAAGCTGATCACGGATTTCACGCCCAATACGCCTAAGTACGTGTTCAAGGGGATCGCCGAATTCGCGCAGCAACCGCCGCTGATCATCACGGGCGACAACTACGACCAGACCGGCGCGGCAGTGGACGATCAGTCCATGGGCTTTGCCCACGACGTGCGCATCAACATCTTCAATATCTCCAAGATCAACTCCGAGGTGCGCGGCGGCAAGGAGCCTCGCATCAAGCGAATGCGCGAGGTGCTGGGCGACAGCTACTTCAACCACCTGGCGAACCTGCCCGATCTTGTGCTGCTGATGGACGAATCGCACCGCTACCGCGCCAGCGCGGGCGTGCGCGCCATCAATGACCTGAAACCGCTGTTCGGACTGGAAGTGACGGCGACGCCCTTCGTGGAGTCGAGCCGAGGGCCGGTGCCGTTCAAAAACGTGGTGATGGACTACCCGCTGGCGCGGGCAATGGAGGACGGCTTCGTCAAGGAGCCGGCCGTGGTCACCCAGCGCAACTTCGACGCCAAGGCGCACACGCCCGAGGAGATCGAGAAGACCAAACTGGAAGACGGTGTGCGCCTGCACGAGACCACCAAGGTCGAGCTGCTCACCTACGCCCGCGAGAACGGCGTCAAGCCGGTCAAGCCCTTCATGCTCGTCATCGCGCGCGATACCACGCACGCGGGGCAGCTCTTGGCGCTTCTGGAGTCGGAAGCCTTCTACGAGGGGCGCTACCAGGGCAAGGTGATTCAGGTCGATTCCAGCCGTACCGGCGCGGAGGAAGAGGAGATGATCACGCGCCTGCTAGCCGTGGAGAGCGTGGACGAGCCGACCGAGATCGTGATTCACGTCAACATGCTCAAGGAAGGCTGGGACGTGACCAACCTCTATACCATCGTACCGCTGCGCGCCGCCAATGCCCGCACGTTGATCGAACAGTCCATCGGGCGCGGCCTGCGTCTGCCCTACGGCAAGCGCACGGGCGTCGCGTCCGTGGATCGCTTGAACATCGTCGCGCACGACAAGTTCCAGGAAATCATCGACGAGGCCAACCGCGGCGACTCGCCCATCCGCCTGAAGCAGGTCATCCTCGATGCGCCGAGCGCCGACGACAAGAAGGTCAGCGTGCAGGTCGAGTCCGGGGCAGCGGCGCGTCTCGGTTTGACGGAAGCACCGGTCGTGGTCACAGGGGCTTCAGCCACTGACAGTGGAGCGGAAGTCCCGGTGCCCAAACCGGTGTTCACCACGGAGGCAGAGAAGCAGGCTGCGCGCGTGGTCATGGACGTGATCGGCAAGTACGAGGTCAGGCGCGATCTGGTGCCCACCAGCAGCGCGCTGCTGAAACCCGAAGTGCAGAAGGAAATCCTCGCGGAGGTGGCGGAGCGGTTGAAGCCGTTGCAAGGCGAATTGCTGGCGGGCGTGGATGAATCAGTTCCCGCACTTGACTTGTCCGCCGTGGTGGCGAAGACCACCGAGATCGTGGTGCAGCAGACCATCGACATCCCGCGCATCGCAGTGGTGCCGACTGGCGAGGTCACGACCGGCTTCCACGCCTTCAAGCTGGATGTGAGCCAGCTCCATCTCCAGCCGGGCCAGCGTGAGATCGTCGGGCAGATGCTGCGCACCAACGAGCAGTTCACCTTGGCCGCCGAGGTCGGGCTCAAGGAGCAGCGCCCGGAGGACTACATCGTCCACGCGCTGGTGGACTTCGACGACATCGACTACTTCACCCACGCCGATCTGCTCTACGACCTCGCGGGCCAGATGGTGCAACACCTGCGCGGCTATCTGTCCGAGGACGAGGCCATCAGCGTCCTCGATCGTGACCGCCGCCTGATCGCACGGGAAATCCACGCGCAGATGATGACCCACTTCTGGGAGGAGGCGACCGAGTACGAGGTGCAAGTCAGTCGCGGCTTCACCGAACTCAAGCCGTGCAACTACACCGCCACGGCAGGCCAGACGGCCCACCACTTCCGGGAGACCGTGACCGAGACCAGTCGCATCAAGCAAATGCTCTTCGGTGGCTTCGCGCGTTGTCTGTACCCGCTGCAGAAGTTCGACTCGGATACCGAGCGGCGCTTCGCCATCATTCTGGAGCGCGACGCCTTGAAGTGGTTCAAGCCCGCGAAGGGGCAGTTCCAGATCTACTACAAGCTCGGCACCGAGCAGCCGGAGTACATCCCCGACTTCGTGGCCGAGACGGACGCGACCATCTTCATGGTGGAGACCAAGGCACGCGCCGACATCAACACCCAGGAGGTTCAGGCCAAGGCCGCTGCCGCCCTGCGGTGGTGCAAGCACGCATCCGATCATGCGGCGAACGTAGGCACCAAGCCCTGGAAGTACCTGCTGGTGCCCCATGACGAAGTCAGCGAGTCGAAACAGCTCGCGGATTACCTGCGCTTTGAGGTCAAGGCTAATTGAGTTGCCATCGATCGATTACGGTGAGCAAGAGCGATTCCGGCAAGGCACCCAGGCGGCGGGAAATCGCCGCTTCATGGGCATGATGAATCGGCAGGGAAGAGGAACAAGAAATGCAGAAGCCCGCCGCACAGCAGAAGACCGTCCTGGAAACGATTCTGGACTGGTCAAAGGATCGTCCACTCTGGCAGCGTGACGCCCTGCGCCGCATCATCGCAAACGGCCGTCTGACGGACGCCGATATCGGCGAACTCGTGGACCTTTGCAAACAGGGCAAAGGTGCCCCCGTAGGCGCGCTGAAAGCGGTACCGCTGGAGAAGGCCCACCTTCCGGCCAACCCCGGTCAGACCGCGGCGGTATCGCTTCTGTCGATCGCCGACGTGACCGGCGTGAACAACCTTGCCGCCGGTCAAACCCTCGGCTTCGAGCCGAATGGAATCACGATCATCTACGGCGACAACGGTGCGGGCAAGTCCGGCTACGCAAGAATCCTGAAGCGCGCATGTCGTGCAAGGCATGCCGGAAAGATTGAACCCAATGTGTATGCCGATCAGCCCCCTAAGCGCGTCGGCGCGAACATCGCGTACGGGGTCGGCGGTGTGCCGCAGCCGGTCGAACAGTGGCAGAACGGCGCAAATCCGCATGCAACGCTGTCAGCGGTGAGCGTGTTCGATAGCGACTGCGCCTCAGTGCATATCCGCGAGAAGAACGAAGTTGCATTCCGGCCCTTTGGCCTGGACGTACCGGATGAGCTTGCTGCAGCCTGCCAGGCGGTGAAGGACGCCCTCGCAGCTGAGCAGAAGCAGCTTGAGAAGGCCCGCAATCCGATCTTTGCGGCGCCGACCTGGAAGGCCACCACGGCCGTGGGGAAGGCGCTTGCCGCGCTGAATGCCAACACAGACGCAAAGAAGATCGAAGCGCTGGCGGCGCTTTCGGCAGACGAAAGCGCCCGTCTTGAGCGTCTGCGTGAAGACCTGTCGAAGAATCCGGCCAAGGCAGCGGCGGAACAGACCGTCAAAGCCGACAACGTCATGCGGCTGATTACCGCGGTAAACAGCGTTGCAGCCAGAACCACCGATGAGGAACTGCTGGCGGCCGCTGCCCTCGCCAGGGACGCACGGTCGAAACGGGACGCTGCACGTCTTGCCGCGGAGAAGGCCTTCACGGGCGAACCCCTTGCCGGCGTCGGCGGCGAGACGTGGCGGGCACTTTGGGAATCCGCCCGACGCTACTCGACGGAGATCGCATACCCTGGACAGCCGTTTCCGCCGTCGGCAGAAGACGCGCATTGCATGCTTTGCCAGCAGCCATTGGAAGCTGAGGCACGTGCACGGATGGCACGCTTCGAGGATTTCATCCAGAAGGACACGGAACAGCTGGCACGCGAGGCAGAGAAGGCAGCTCAGGCCGCACGTCAGACCATAGCTGGCGGGGCAATCGGCACGCGGGCGGTGAAGGCCAGTCTTGACGAGCTGGGCCTCCAGAATGAAGTGCTGCAGCAGCAGACGCGCCGCTTCATCGCCGCAGCCCGGCTGCGGCGCCACGTGCTGCTCAAAGCCCTGGGCGGAAACGGCGAGGTACAGCTTCCGTCCGTTCCACCGTCGCCGCTGCCTGATCTCAGCCTGCTTCAGACCACGATCCGCAACTACGCCGCCGAGCTGCGCAAGTCCGCTGACGCGGATGAACGTAAGAAGCTCGAAGCCGATTTCGCCGAGCTGAGCGACCGGGCGCTGCTCGCCGGCATGCTGCCGGTCGTCACTGACGAAATCCAGCGGCTGAAGACCATCCGGTTTCTGACCGAGTGTGCGGGCGACACGGCGACGAACACAATCACCAAGATGGGCAATGACATTGCCGACACCGTGATTACGCCTCGGCTGCGCGACAGATTTCAGGAAGAGATTGTCAGGCTTGCGGCGTCGAAGGTTCGCGTCGAAATCGTGCGCTCCGGCGGCAAGTACGGCTCACCGCAGTATCAGGTGCGCCTCTTCGCCAAGCCGGATGCCAAGGTCCACGAAATCCTGAGCGAAGGGGAAAAGACCTGCGTGGCGCTGGCCGCCTTCATGACCGAGCTTGCCACCGCGATGCACCGCTCTGCTCTGGTCTTCGATGACCCGGTGTCCTCGTTGGACCATCGCTGGCGTGGGCAGGTGGCCAAGCGTCTCGTGGAAGAAGCGGAAAACCGTCAGGTCATCGTCTTCACGCATGATTTGGTGTTCGTGAACGATCTGAATGACCACGCGACGAAGACCGGGCGGGCAGTGCGACTCACGACGCTCAGTCGTGGCGCCGCGGGAGCCGGTATGGTGGCCGACGGCCTGCCCTGGAAGGCCCAGAGCGTCGAAGATCGCATCGACAAGCTGGAGAAGGCGGCACGTGCGGCAAAGCTGCTGCATGACAACAACCAGGAAGACGAGTACGCCGTTGAGGTGGCAAAGCTCTACAACGCGCTGCGCGCCACATGGGAGCGCGGCCTGGAGGACATCGCTTTCGTCCGCGTTATTCAACGCCACAGGGACTACATCAACGCCAAGGACCTGAAGAAGGTCAGTGCGCTCACCGAGGCTGACTGCGATGCTTTCGCCGCCGGATTCAAGAAGTGCTGCGACATTGTTGACGCACACGATCCATCCAGCGGTAGGAATGCCGCGCCGCCACCACCTACTGATCTCTTTCAGGACATTCAGGCTTTGAAGGACTGGGCCGCGTCTCTGCGAGACAGGCAAAAGAAGATTGCTTGAAACGTATTTGCTATGGCTTCGTTCACCTGACCTGGCGCAGGGCAGCTACAGATACTTCTTGAACGTCGCCGCCGCAATGCACACCGCCACGCCGAGCAATGCGGCACTGGGCAGCAGGATCAGCAGCGGGTTCACGCTGACCGGCAGTGCCAGGTAAGTCACCCACGGCAGCACGGCCAGCGGGATCAGGCTGGCCCTGGCGCGGTGATAGATGAACCCCGACTCGCGTCCCGCGCCGAAGCGGCGGATGTCCCGGCGCACCAGGCCGTCGACCAGCCCGACGAAGGCGGCCATCAGGAACAGCGGCAGGGTCAGGCACAGCACCAGCAGCCGCACGAGGAAGACCAGCGTCGTATAGGCCGCCGCGATCAGGTAGCTCTCCACGTTCACATAGACCAAGCCGATGTAGTAGCGGAAATCCTTGGTCGGACGATGGCTGCCGGCGCTGGCCTGCGCCGAGGCGTCGCGTATCCAGTCCAGCAGACCGCTTTTCACGAACAGCCAGTCGTAGCCCTGCTCGACCAGCCGGTGCGCGGTGCGCCCCGGCTCCTGCACCAGCGCGCTGCGGGTGAAATGCGTGGAAAGCTGATCCAGCTCGTAGTGCAGCATGCCCTGCGCGTGGCGCCAGCCCTGCTCGGGCCAGAAGAAGTGCATGCCGACGCATTCGATCAGGATGCACAGCAGCAGCGCGCCGCACAGCACGCCGAAGAAGCGGAACGGCAGCGTGACCAGGCTGGCGATCAGGCCTTGCTGTCGTTGCTGCTGGCGCTGTGCCGCGACGGCCGGATCGCTCATGCTTCGGCCTCTTCAGCCGCGGCCATCTGCTTGAAGTCGTCCAGCAGGTCGTCGGGCAGCGCCTTGTCCTGCAGGCCGGGGATGCCTTGGTTCTCCCACCAGTCTCCTGCCTCGACGTAGTGCTGCCGCATGTAGCCGGCCAGCTCCTGCAGATCCTTCGGCATGGCTTCGTCGGGGTCGGGCGCAGGCAGCGGCATGCGGACTTTCCAGAGGTTGCCGCCCTCGGTCAGCGCGAAGCACTGCCCCTTGGGCAGCGCCACCACATGCGCCGGCTCGATCAACGGCACGCTGTTGCTGCTGATGCGGTCCTGGGTGTTGGACGTGAACGCGGTATTGCCGTGCGGATCGGAGCTGTCGGTGGCGCCGCTCATCAGCGCCGTGGCGTACACCTCGACCTTGGGCAGTTGTCGCGTCAGCAGCTCGGCGGTGGCGGTCTCGCGCACGCGCAGCATGAACAGGTTGTTGAAGTTGCCGACCACCTGGCCGGCCTTGGCACGATTGCCGATGCGGGCCTCGATGTCGCTCAAGGTCTGCGTGTAGGCCGTCACCTGCACGCCGGCACCGCCGCCCTTGTTGACCATCGGAATGAACTCGTCGCCCATGAGTTCGTTGAATTCGTCGGCGTGGACGTTGATCGGAATCTTGGCGCCCGCCGCGGCGCCGGGCAGCCCGTCGTCGACGCCGAACTTGTAGATGTGGCCGGCGACCGAGACCAGATCGCTGAACATCGAGTTGCCCACCGCCGCCGCGACTTCGGCGTCGGACAGCGCATCCAGCCCCACGTAGACCACCGCGCGTTTGCGGATGACCTGCATCCAGTCGAAGATCGGCCGCGGGTCGGACAGGTCGGAATAGTTCGGTGCGAGCAGTTGCGCGATCTTGCCGGTGGTGAGCTTCTCCAGCAGCGGCAGCAGCGAAGCGACGATCTTGTCGAAGTAGGTCCGGTCGTAGCGCACGGCGCTGCGCAGGCCGTCGAGCACCGGGTCATAGATGCGCACTTGGGACAGGTACTGTTCGAGGGCCACCACGCGCTTCTCGCGCCCGATCATGTTGCGCGGGATGTTCTTCTCGTTCAGCTTCGCTTCGAGCTGGACGATGACCTCCCAGGCCTTCGGCTCGTTCTTGGCGAAGTAGTGCTGGGCGTACTCGATGAACAGCGCGTCGATGTTGATGACGTGGCGCTGGATCAGCAGGTAGTCCGGCCGCTGCCCCAGCTCGACCAGGGCGCGCGCGATGATGTTGACGAAGCGCCAGGCGAATTCGCGGAACGCGGCGCTGTTGCCTTCGCCGGAGAGCTGCCCGGCGATCCGCGTGGCCACCTCGGAGATCCGCCCGAACCGGCCCACGGCGTTGTAGCGCGCCGAGATGTCCGGCCAGCCCAGATGGAAGACGTAGAACTCGCCTTCGCGCCCGGCGCGCTTGGCCTCGACGTACATGCGCTTCAACAGGTCCGCATCGCCCTTGGGGTCGAAGACGATCACCACCTCGTGCTCGCCGCGGACCTTGCGGCGGATGTCCTGGGTGATGAACAGCTCGGCCAGCCGCGTCTTGCCCACGCGCGTGGTGCCCAGCACCAGGGTGTGGCCGACGCGCTCGCCCAGCGGCAGGGTGACGTCGACCTCGGCAGGTTCGATGCCATGCAGGCGTGGCAGTCCGCCGACCGACGGCAGTGGTCGCGCCGGGTTGAGCGGGCTGTCCCAGGCCAACGCGCGCGCCAGCGTCGAGACGGGAAACGGCGCGAACTCAAGCCGCTCCTCCAGCCGCCGGGCGGCCCGGTAGATCGCCGTCGGCTCGACGTAGCGGCGGAACTCCGGCCGATAGGTCTGCATCAGCCGGTGCGTGTGCCGCTGTTCCCAGCGAAAGCCCTGGCCGACGAACAGCCGTTGCTGACTCACCGGCACGTCGCGGCTGGTCATCACGTAGCGCGGCAGGCGGCGGATGTTGCGGCGATAGCGCAGGATCGCCCAGGCATCGCGCAGGCGAATCGCGCCGAAGGTCAGGAAGGCCAGCGCCGAGCCCAGGCCGAGCAGCGGGTTCAGCGCGAGCGACCACGGTGCCACCAGGCACAGAATCGCGGCGCCGGTGCAGACCGCCACGGTATAAAGCTCCACCGCTGGCCGCAGCAAGACCTCGACCGCATGCGGTTGGGCCATTTGCGCACCTACTGCTCGACACCGGTGGCCGTGATGAGCACCGGGTAGTGGCGCAGGCCCAGGCGCTGGGCCAGATCATCGCCGGAGGCCGGCGACAGGATCAGGCCGGGCGCCAGCCTGCGCAGCGCCGTCAGCGCAGCCATCGACTCCACGTTGACCACCAGGCCCACGGCCTGCAGCTCTCGCAGCGCCGCCTGCCGCTGCCGCAGCCAGGCGCGCGAACGCTCGTCGTCGCCGATCAGGAACAGCGCCGTCAGGCCCGGCGCCCGGATGACGCGGCGCTGCACCTCGCCCGGCGACAGTTGCGTCGAGCGCACCGGCAGCATGGCGGCTTCGGCGTCGGCCGTGTTGCCCGCGCGAGGGGTCGGCATCGGGGCCGGCGGCGTGGCCTGATCCGGCTGAGGATTCAGCGACTGGTAGTACGGCAGCGCGGAGTCGCCGCCGCGGTCTTCGACGACGATCAGCGGCCCGGAGACGGTCTGGGCGAAGATGGTGGTCGTGGACAGCAGCCCGATGGCGGCGATGAGGACGGTGTGGTTCATGGCGTGGTGGCCTGGAGAGTTGGAACGGGAACGCCGGGGTCGAGTACGCGGGTCAGGTGCCGATGCACACTGCGCCGGTATCGCGCCGCGGGTGCCCCGCCGGCGGGCCGGTGGTAGCGGCCGATGGCAAGCAGCCAGTCCTCGCCCGGCGTGTGCTGTTCGCGCAGGATTTCCGCAGCGATGGCGAGGTTGCGGTACGGGTCCAGCAGCTCGCAGGGCTGCGTGTAGCGATGCGTGTGGTAGCCGAGATTGACCTGGCCGAGGCCGGCGTCGATGCGATTGGCCGGCGTGTGGGCGAGCGCACGGTGCAGCCCCGCGCAGGCCTCGACGCGGGTGGCGTAGCGCTGTGGCGAGCCGGCGACGTTGAGCGTCCACGGCCAGGGGATCAGGCGCCCGCGCAGCATGGCGCCGCTCTCCTGCAAGGCCACCGCGTACAGCACGGCCGCCGGCACGTCTGCACGATGCGCCGCCAGTTGATAGGCCGGCGGCGGCACTTCCCGCGCCAGGGCGGCCAGCGCCCAGCCGACGGTGGTGAGCAGCAGCGCGGCGCTGGTGCAGCGGATGGCGACGCGGGACGGCCGGTGCTCCCGGCCCGGAGCACCTATTGCCGCTGCCATTGGCCGTTCACCTCGCGCACCACGGCCGGCAGATCGCCGGGCAGGCCGAGCGACAGCCAGCGTCCCGCATCGTGGTTGAGCGTGATGGTGCGGGCGCGCACCCTGGCCGGGTCGATGCCCGCCTGGGTGGCCCACTGCCGGATGCGCGCGTCGTCCTGACGGCTGCCGACCATGTAGAGATCGAAGGCCGTGCCGGCCGCCTGCAACTGCTGCACGCGCTGCGCGCACGGTGCGCAGTCGGCCTTGACGAAGACCGCCAGGCGCCCGGAGCCGGTGTTGCCGGCACCCTGCGCCTTGGCGCCGGGCAGGCTCACGCGCGGCTGGCCGGGAAACAGGCGCTGCCACGCCGCGTCGTAGGCGCGCTGGTAGGCCAGCGTCTTGCCGACGCGCTGGGCCTCGGCCTGCACCTGCAACTCCGCGTAGCGCCTGCGCTCCTCGTCGCTGCGGGCCTCGATGCCCAGCGCCGTGAGCGGATCGAGCTGGGGCGAATAGACCCCGAGCGGCCCCTGCATCAGTTGCCGGTAACGCGCCCACTCCT
Source organism: Stutzerimonas stutzeri (assembly GCF_000219605.1). Lineage (NCBI taxonomy): Bacteria > Pseudomonadati > Pseudomonadota > Gammaproteobacteria > Pseudomonadales > Pseudomonadaceae > Stutzerimonas > Stutzerimonas stutzeri. Next base: position 1,256,594 of record NC_015740.1, on the reverse strand, counting down.
CGGAGCGAAGCCCCCACTCCCGCGCCTGCCTCTCGTCGAGCGCGGCATCAGCGCCCGGCTGCACTTGAGCGGGCACCATGCGCGAGTTCGTCACCGGGGCCGGTTGGGCGGATGCGCCGAAAGTGGCGAACAGGACGACGGCAGCGAGCAACGGCCGCAGGTTCATGGCGACCTCCTACGGCACCGCAACGCGCTGCGTCTGGCCGTTCACCTGGAACACGCCCGCCTGCGCCTCGATGGACTGCAGTTGCCAGCCGCCCTCGGCGTCGCCCTCGCGCAGCAGCCGGGCGCCCGCGAGCGAGGCCGCGGCGGTGGAGGTGATCGACAGAAAGCGCTCGCCTCCCCGCAGCTCCACGCCGAGCACCCGGAACGGCGGCTCCGGCACCTTGGGCTTCGTCGCAACCGGAGTGCGCGGGCGAGCGGCGGATGCCACCTGCCGGGTTTTCTCCAGGCGGGTTTCGATTGCGTTCACGCGCGCCTGCAGCGTCTGCAGGTCGACGGCCAGGGCCCTCGTCTCGTCGGCCTCTTCGAGGCGCGCCATCCGCTCGTCCAGCGCCTGCCGCGCGGTGGCGAATTCGGCCTGGCTGATCGGCACCGGCCGGCGCTTGTCCGCATCGGCCTGTCGTTCGAGATCGGCCACGCGCAGGCCCAGCGCCTTGACCTGCGCATCCTGTGCGCTGCTCTGGGTCTGTTCGGTGAGCCGCGACAGGCCGACGCTGTTGATGAGTGCCACGGCACTGATGAGCAGCAGCCAGAAGGCCGCGGCGACCTTGAGCCAGCGCGTGCGGGAATTGCGCTCGGATGGCGCTTGGGGAAAGGTCATGGCTGCAGCTCCTCGGGCCGGTCGGCGTCCGGCACGGGCGTGGCGGTGCCGGGCGGGTTGGCGGAAAGGAAGGTGGGAGCACCGTGCCGGCTGAAGCAGACCTGGCGGGTCAAGTCATCGACCGACAGCTCCCAGGCGGGGCCGGCAAGGGTCAGCAAGGCATCGCGCAGCATCAGCGGGCCCAGGCGCAGGTGTGCGGCAGGCAGCGGCAGCGCGTAGAGCGTGGCGGCTTCGACCGCATCGCAGAGCCGGTAGCCCGAGCGCAGGAGCACATGGCGCATGGCATCGCCCACGCTGGCATCGAGCATGGGCGGAATCGAGACCTCCACCGCCTGCTGCAAGAGATCACGCTGCGCAGGTTCCGGCACCAGCTCGACCAGGGTGTAGCGGCCGTAGCGGGCCACCGGAACGAAACCCGGCTCCGGCGCGACGGCGGTTGGCGATGCGGCCGGCACCGCTGCCGCAGACGACGCGGCGGTCGTGGCGCAGCCGGCGGCCAACAGGCTGCCGGCCAGCAAGCCAGCGGCGAGGGCCAGGCGGTGAACAGCGCGGATGGATGGTTGCATGGAGGGCGCTTCCCTGGAACACGGAGCGCTCACCATCGCCGCCGCTTGGCCTGCGGGCAGCAAACAAAACGCACTGACGCCCGCCCGAATACATGGCTGGGCAGCGCCATGGACTGTCATACGCCCAAGAAAAACGGCCCCGAAGGGCCGTGGAAAGAAGCCGGCGACCCCGAGGGGCCACCGGCATGGGCACATGGATCAGACCGTGACAAGCTGCCGGGCCAGTGCGACCTCGACGGAATCACCATCCTGGTTCAGAACATCCAGGCCCGACTCGGGTACGTCTCCCGACGTGCTTTGCGAGACCATGATCTTCCTGGCCATCAACCCCAGGCAGGTCATCTGCGAGGAGTTGGCATAGCCCAGGTAGATCACGCGCACCGGCTGCTTCTGGCCGATGCGCCATGAGCGCCGGGCGGCCTGCTGCAGCGAATACACGTTGTAGCCGGACTGGAGGAACACGATGGTCGGGAACTCCAGCAGGTCCAGGCCGGTTTTCACCAGCTCGGGATTGGTGATGAGCACGTCGATGCCACGGTCCAACTGCTCGGCGATCCAGTCTTCGCGGCGGGAGGCATCCACGCTCGCGCGCAGTACCGCCACCTTGAAGCCTTCCTGCTCCAGCAGCACCTTCAAACGCGACGTGGTATCGCGCGTGCCGGTGTAGACCGAATAGACCAGGGTCTTGCGACCTTCTGCTTTCTCCTGCTTGCAGATCTCGATCAGCTCGCGTTCCTTGGGCATCACCTCCAGCTCGTTGAACTGAGCCGGGACGAAGGCCAAGGTGTTGCGCGTGCGCGGATGCACCACCGTTTCCGACCGGAAGCAGCAGTCCGGCCAGGCCAGCAGCACGTTGAGGACCACACCGAGCAGCGTCGTGTCGCGCTTCGCCAGGGCCTGCTTCAGCTCCTGGGTCAGGCGACCCGCCAGATCGCGGTAGGCCGCGGCTTGCGCCGTGTCCATCGCGACTTCGCGGAACTCCTCGTCGTAGGGCGGCAGCACGTTGCCACCGATGTCCTTCAACTTGAGGAAGACCGTGAACGGCAGGACGCAACGCAGTACGCCCTTGGGACCGAAACCCGGCGCCTTGACCGTGCGCACCGATACCTTGGTGCCCTTGGCCGTCTTGTGCGCCGTGCCGGTGCTCTCGGAGTAGATGTCCTTCAAGACACCGTGATCGCGCATGAACGCCATCGCGGCCGAGGTCATGCTGCCGCTCTTCGTCGGCCGGTAGCCGTCTTCGATCATCCGCCCCGGCAGGGCGCGGAACAGCAGGTGGAACAGGTCGTCGCCGTAGCCGCCCATCAGCGTGCCGGTGAGCAATAGCGTCTTGCGCGCCTTGGCCGCCAACACCCCCATGGCCTGGCCCTGTGCGGAGCCGCCGTTCTTGTACTCGTGCGCCTCGTCGGCGATGAGCAGGTCGAACGTGCCTTGGGGAAGCTGCCTCTTGATGAACTCGGACGGCTGGTAGCCGCCCTCGCCGAAGCCGAACTCCATGTTGGCCATCGCGCGTTCCATCCGGTGGGCTTGCCGGTCCGAGAAGACCAGCTCGCCGTTGCCATCCATCAGGTTGATGAACTCGTGGATGTTGTCCCCGAGCATCGACGCGAGGAAGGCGTCACCGAACTTCTGCATCAGCTTCTGCGCGGTGACTTCGCCAATGGTTGGAATGCGCTTCAGTGCCTTGAGCACGGTCGAGGACTGGTCGCTGGCGGACAGGCCTCTGGGACGGATCAACGACCACAGCGGTGCACGGCAGTGGCTGCACTTGCGGCGGGACTCCTCGGCTTCGAGCGCGACCGGGTTGATCGGCTCGCCGTCGAGGTCGGTGATGACATGCCCGCAATCCGGGCAGGCCCCCACGTCGCCGTGAGGCGTGCGCCGCCGAACGAAGACAGGCTTCCAGTGGAACCCCATCCGCATCCGCACGCGGCCCAGGACGAAGAACTCCTGGCCCTGGGCCGGCACGCCCAACTGCTCGCGCAGTTTCAGCAGCTTGACCAGCGTGTCCGGGCCATTGAGCACCCAGACCTTGGCACCGGCCACCGTCTCCTGGATTTCGCGCCGCCACTTGTAGACCAAGTGGGGTGGCGAGAGCACCAGGGTGCGGCGGTAGCCCTCGGCGTTGAGCACGGCGGCCGTGGCGATGCCGACGGTCGTCTTGCCGCAACCCATCTCGCCATTGACGATCGCGGCGCGTTCGCCGCGGTCTACCAGTAGCTCGGTGACGGCATGGACCACATCGGCTTGCGCCGGGAACAGCTTGCGCTTGAGCGCGGCGAGGATCAGTTGCCTATGCACCCGCACCTGGCCAGTGTAGACCGGAGGATTGGCGCGGTTCAGCGAATCGAGCAACTCGTCGCCGAACTCCGATACGAAGTCCTGCAGGCTGAGCGTGAGGGGTGAAGCAGCCGTTTCGAGCAGGTCGCCCTGCACAGCGGTTTCGGGAACGGTTTCGAGATCGAGGGACATGGTGATGCTCCAAAGCAATGGGGCATGCACCTCCCCCACGGGGCGGTGACATGCCCCTGGGTGGGAAGAAAGAAGCGGCGCGAGGCCGCTGGATGTGGATCAGTATTCGCTGGGCAACAGCAGCGTGGTGACGCTGCGATCCCATTCGGTGATGATCCAGAGCTTCAGGTCGCGCGTGACCTGGTAGGACGAGAACAGACGATCCTCGCCGGACTTCAGCGCGGCGTCGTTCTGCCGCCGATCGCTGTCGTCCAGGTCGCCCCAATCGCCATGAAGATGGCGGCGCAGGTACGGCGAGGGGTTGAGCCGGCCCTGTCGGACCAGCTCGTCGACGCCGGCGGTCATGACCACCTGCCCTGGCGAAAAGCGTGCTTGTGACGCGAGGTTGAGGACTGCGAGTGCCATGGTGGTTTCTCCTTCTGGAAGAAGGGGCCACGGCACCCCATCGGGGCAACGTGACCCCGGTGGGTGGATGAAAGCGACGGCGAACCGTCAGGGAACAGCGATCAGCGGATGGTCAGCACTTCGCCCCACGTAGGCGAGCCCAGCGTCAAGTCCCATGCACGAATGACCGGCACGAACTTGTCGGTGAGGATGCGCGTCTCGGCCACGGAGCCGTCGTCGCGTTCGGTGTATTCCGTCTGGAGGGTCTTCTCCTTGTGGGTATCACCTTTGACGACGAGCACGCGCCCGCTCTTGGACTTCACTACGCCAGAGATCGCGCCTGCGGCCAAGGCCAAGGCGAGATGCCAGTGCGACAAGGCCCGCGCGGGCGGACGCAGCGATTGCTGCGCGGCGCCCAGGTGCGTATCGAGCGCCGGCCAGAGACCTTGCAGCCGGCCGACTTCATCGGCGAACTGCTCGGGCTCCATCGTCACGCGATAGAAGTGCTCCGGCTCGGCCGGGCTGGCAGGGACGGTGTACGGCAGGAACGGCCATTCGAGCGGCAGTTCCTCGGCTTCGGCGTCACCCTGTCCAATCTGCAGCAGCAGACCGCGGGTGGCCTTGACCGAATCCGATGCCTGGTCGCGCTGACGAATCCTGCGACCGAAGATCACCACCTGCTTGAACTGCGTTTCCACCGCACGGTAGATGCGCAGGTCGGCGAAGTGGCGCGTCAGCCATCCGACCAGCTCGGCGTCGAGCACGTAGGACGGCACGATGAAGATCAGCACGCCACCGTACTGCAGCAGCGGCAGCGCGCGCTGATAGAACAGCTTTTCCAGCCGCGCACGGCCCTGGCCTTGATAGCCGATGTTGCCGTTCACGTCCTTGCTCAGGTCGCCATACGGCGGGTTCAGCCACAGCAGCCCGAATGACTGGCGCGAGATCAGCGTGTCCATCAGGTCACCGTGGATGCAGCGATCGACCAGTTGCCGCGCGTGGCGGGCACGCTCGGCGTCGTACTCGACGACGAAGGCCTGGACCTGCTCGCGCCCGAGGGCGTGGGCGGCTTCGGCAATCGCCACGCCTTCGCCGGCGCAGGGATCGAGGATGGACATGGAGCCGGGAGACGGCGCCAGTGCGGACAAGGCCCGCTCCAGCGTCGGCTCGTCGGTGGGAAAGTAGCCGTTACGAATGAAATTGCGCGCCAGGCGCGGAAACATGAGTGCCATGGATTTCTCCTGGTGATGGATGAGGGAAGGCGGGCACGCGCGGCGCGCATGCCAGTGGGGATGGCTCACGCCACACGCCGAAGCGGTGCGTTCGCGGCCAGTTCGTACTGCGTGGCACCGAGGGTGCCGTTGCGGATCAGCTCGCCCAGCGCCTTCGTCAGTGCCGGGACATCAAGGGCCAGCCGAAGGCCTTCCAGCGGCCCGAGGGCCAAGGGAAGACCGGTCAGCATCCGCCGTGTCTGCAACAGCTCCAGCACGGTGTCGCGCCAGTGGTCGAGCAGTGGCAGCGGGCAGGTGTCCTGCACCAGCGTCCACAGCCGGTCGAGCCGGTGAGCGGAATCCCTGGGCAGAAGCGCCAGCGCGCTGGCGTTGGCCTTGTCTGGCTTCACGCAGCGACGATCGAACAGCCACACATTCGTCAGCGAACCGAACAGCGTTCGCCGATAGGCGCGGGTGATGCGCTTTTCCAGGTTCTCGACGTTGCCGACGAAGACCGGGATGGATGCGCCCTGCTCGGTGATGACGTGGAACTGATCCAGTCCCTGTTCATCCCGGCCGAGGGTCAGGCGGGCGAGGAACTCCTGAACGGCGGTGTCGCGCGCCCAGATCGAGAGAAAGACGAGATTGCCCTGCTCGTCACCGACGCAACCGTCGGCCATGAGGTCGGGGCATTCGTCGATGCGGTACAGCGGTTTCGCGGAAGAAGGTGCAGGCATGGTGATGTCCTCTTGGAAAAGAAGGAGCAACCACAGCCCGCGGGGCCGTGCTCGCCCCGGTTGGGTGAAGGAAGATGCGTGCCGCTAGACAGCGCGTCCCGCGTGGAAGCGGTGAACCCGCTCGCGCCACTCGGAGCTTTGCACCGGCGCCATGTCGAGATAGCGCAGCGGGCACGAGTAGTAGTACGGATGCACGGACTCATCGAGGGACTTGTAGCCCCAATCGCCGCCCGAGCTTTCCAGCAGATGGCAGCCGATGTAGCAGACGGACTCACCGGCCGCGAGGCCCATGACGCCCGCCTGCCTGGCGGTGACGCGAACCACGGTCCACAGAACGTCGCCGTCCAGCGTGTGGTCGATGACTTCGCAGCAAGCGCGTTCGGACGCCTGCGGAGCGAGCAGCTCGCGGATCAACTGATCGCGCGTCTGACGAACGAAGGTCCAGCCCATGAGGGTCTCCTTGAAGAAAAGGCCGGAGCCCTCCCCGTCGGGGGAGAACCCCGGCGGGTGGCGGAATGCCGCGCAAGGCGGCGGATGGATCAGGCAGCTTGGAGGTGCCAGTCCTGGGACAGCGGAGCGAACTCGTAGCCCAGCTTGTCGAGACGGTCGCGCTGCTGACGCAGCACACGACGATCCACGGTCGCATCGAGCTTTACGGTCTCGCCCAGGGGCCACAAGGCACCGAACAGCGCCGCGTCGTCTGCCTCGGCCGAGGCCGCAGCGGACACGGGAGCCGGTTCGCTGCCGAACGGCGTGGTATCGACCAGGGGATCGCGCGGACTGCGCGGCTTCGCCTTCGGCTTGGCCGGGGGCGTTGCCGGCGCGGGCGCCTGCGCTTCCTCGTCGATTGGATCGACTTCCTGCGGACTCAGCCGGCGGGCTTCGTCGCGGCTCAGGGCGTCGATGTTGGACAGTGTCATCCCGCCCAGATGGGCGCGGATCTCGATGACCATGCGGCCGTTGGCGTTGTACGTGGAGGGACGAATCTCGACGATGACGAAATCACCGTCGTACTTGCCCTCGCGGTACTGATCGAGTTCGGCGTTCTTCACGACGAACTCGCCGATCGAGGTCGCCAGGCGGCCGACGTTGAAGTCGCCGTTCCTGCCGTGGATGGTCTTGATGGCCAGTTGGCCGGGGATGGTGATCATGAAGGTCTCCTGCGGACGAAGAGAAGACAAGGCCCCGGGGATGGGGCCTTGCGGATCAGAACGACTCGGCAACTGCCAATGCGGGGGCATCGGCTGCGTCGTCGGCAGCATCGGCGACGGGCTTGGAAGGCTCCGGTGCCGAGGCTTGCTGCGCAGCGGTCGCGTCGGACGTCACAGGGACTTCCGGCTCCCGCTCGTCGGTCTCGGTCGGCTTGGGTTCGGCCTTGTAGACGAGCTTGCCGTCGACCTTGATCCAACTGACGAACAGCAGGCGGGCCTTGAGGCTCACCCCCTGCTCGCCGGCACGCTTGCCCTTGGAGTAGGTGAAGGTGTCGGTCCACAGGTCGCCCAGGCGGAAGCCGATCATCACCTTCTTCTCGGCGTCGACCGCCTGAATGCAGCGGCGCACCAGGTGCTGCGCTTCCGAACCCGATACGCGCGTGTCGAAACGCACATACGAGACGTCATCGCTGGGACCGTTCAGAGCCGCGATGTCGCAGGCCAGGAACGCATCGCCTTTCTTGGGCTTCACTTCGCGGATGCGATTGAGATACCCGAGGCCGGTGATGTGCAGATCGAAGTAGGACTTTTCGGTGGAAGTGGTCATGGTGAATCTCCTGAGAACAATGAGGCGGAGACACACCCGACCCAGGCGGGGAAGGTGTGGAACCCCCGCGTGGGTTGATGGAACAGCTTGGTGGCATCGCCATCGAAAACCGATGGCCGTTCGCGCATGGATGCCGGTGCGAACTGTGGTGATCAACGCGGTCGGAACCGCGTCGCAGCCTTGAAGATCGTGGCTGCCTGGGCATGTCGCTGACGGACGTCAGCGGAACATGGCCGGAAGCGTGGCGCCGGGACGGCGCGCAGGCGAGCGGCAATCGGCACTCGCGGCTGTCCGCATTGCCGGGAAGAAAGAGGCCCCCGGAGCGGGGGCCAGGGATGGGCGGTCAGTTACCGCTGGGCGTGGGAGGAACCGCCTGCAGCGACAGGTGTGTCGCGGTGGCGGACACGTCGAGGTCGTCCTCGCTGCGCAGGATGCGCGCAAACACGCCCTCCTGCGGATCGAAGAACTCGCCGAAGTCGTCGCCACCGAACTCGGCACGCGCCAGTTCCCACCAGTCGTCGAAGGCATCGACATCCGGGTTGCAACCGGCGGCATAGGCGATGGTCTTCTGGCGACCATCGGGTCGGCGCTCGCCGCACTCGGCCAGAAAGTACACGCCCTGATCCTTGACCAGGATGACGCGGCATTGATTCGCCACCGCTTCGGCGAGCACGGGCCGCAGCTCCGTGCCTTTGAATCGAACAGTCATGAGTGTGATCTCCAGGGGGCAGGAAAAACGGCTTCCCGCCGCGAGGGCGGGAAGCTGCTGTGAGATCAGTGCCGGATAGCCTTACGACACGACAGGCACTGCACGCGGATGCGCCGCCAACTCCCGTCGTCGATCAGCCGTTCCAGCGTCTCGCCGAGGGTGTCGAAGAACACCTCATCGACCCGTTCGATCAGCTCGCCGTCGCGGCGCAGCTCCACCGCGTAGAGATCGAGGCCACGCTCATACAGCACGGTGACGCGACCGTGGAACTTCGTCGTGGCGACGGTGAAGCCGATGGCCGGCGGTGTGCGGATGATGTCGGCGGGCAGCGGATCGACCCAGGTGATGTCCCGCGCGCCGGCATCCACCAGCATGTGGGTGACGCGCCGGAAACCGTCGGGAGCGGGCAACTGCTCCAGTTGGTTGACCAGTTCCTGCAGCTCGGGGCAGCGAGGCTTGGGAATCGGCAGCTTCGCCGGTGCGGACCCGAGCACCAACCGCTTCACCGTGTAGGGCTGGCCGTCGGCGGTGAACTCGGTCTGCTCCTCGGGCGTGTCCGCTCGCTGACCGTCGAAGCGGCGTCTGACATAGGGTTCGACCTGCACCTTGGCGCCCTCGTCGGGCACCTCAGTCACGAGCGTGCGATCGAGCACCGCGAACTCGGCTCGCCCCGTCTTGACGACGATGGCCTCGTCGGTGGTGGCGATGACCTTGCCCTCGAAAGGCTTCGGGTCGATGTGAAAGCCCAGCGTCGAAACCTTGGGCTGGCCGTCGAAGATGTTGAACTTGAACGAACGGACGTTGGAAGGCACATGACCGACAACAAGCGTTGGCATCTGTGCACGGATGGCTTGGGTATCCATGGGGAGACTCCTTGTGGCAACCAAGGGACTCCCGCCCGCAAGGGAGGTCTGTCCCTTGAGGGTGAGGTGGATGGACGCGGGTGCGCCCGGAGAACGAAGCAACCAGCACGGCGAACCGCGCCGCAGTCTTGAAGGTCTCGACTGCCTGGGCATGCTGCCGGCAACGCCAGCGAACATGCGGCCAGCGTGCGGCACATGGCGGCGGCCGTCCGTTGGGAATCGGCAATGCGCCGGCACCGCGTTCCGCGAAAAAGAAGAGCCCCGACGTGGGGGCTCGAATGGGTTGCGGGTTACTCGTCGTCGTAGAGCGTCAGCCCGTCCAGCACGGGCGCGTCGGCATCGAACACCAACATGCGAACGTCAGCGAGCGCAGCCAGGTGCAACACTTCCACGAGGGACTCCGGCACGCCCTTGGCCCGGTGCTCCTGCCGCAGCTCTTCGGCGGTGATGCCCTCGACATGCTGCAGGTTCGCATCCGTCCAGGGCGTGGCGACCAGCTTCACGCCGACCGCCGGGCTGTAGGGAATGCGGAAGGCCACGAACAGAAAACCGCTCGGCGTGGCGATGTCCGCCAGTTCGGCGAGGAAGCGACCGGCCTCCTCGGTGATGTGCGCCGAACTGATTTCCCAGGCACGGCTGTAGAACCCGGTCTCGAAGCGCAGGCGCCGCACCACCTCGCGCGCGGCTTCCTCGGAGTAGGTATCGCCGACGTGCAGTGGCTGGCCGGCTTCTTCGGCCATGACGGCGTAGACGAGGTTTCGGGCGATACCGTGGCTGGGGCACTGCGCGTCCAGCTCGGGCGGCACGTTCTGGCCCTCGGTGATCAGCGCGAAGTCGTCGCAGAAGACGCAGGCATGGCGCTCGACCTGGCTGTCCGGCAGGTGCGACTGCGAGACGTGCAGCGGCAGATAGCTCAGCGGGCAGTCGTCGTCGTAGGAAATCGCCAGCAGCCGCTGCACGGACAGGCCATCGTAGCCGCGGACGAAGGGGTTTTTGGAATGAGACATGGGATTCCTCCAGCAGAGGATGGCCGAGGCAATCCCCTGCCGGGGATTGAACCCCAGCGAGTGGATGAAGTGGCAGCCGGTCAGCCGGCCGCGGCGTCGGGCCGCCCTGGTGGCGGGCGGTGCAGGTCAGTGGAAGATGCTGATTCGGGACATGGCCGCTCCTGCGAAAGGAAGGAGGGACATGGCCCCGAACGGGGACGCATGTCCCTCGTGGGGTGGGATGAAAAGACGGCGGGTTGCCAGGCGCGGCTCACCAGCCGTTGTAGTGCAGCGTGAGGTCGGCGATGACCTGGCGCCGTTCCAGATCGAGGCCACCGAAGTCGGACAGCCCCTCGAAGCCGCAACGCTTGAGCATCGCGCCGCCCTCGCGGGAGTTGTAGAAGCTCACCATCGCGGACAGGAACATGCGTTGACCGCTGCTCAGCACGCCCAGGGCGTCGTTGAGCATCAGCATGTTGGGCCGCAGGTCCCACTTGGTGGTGGCACGCTGCAGACCTTCGCGTGTGCCGTCGCCGAACCACTCGTGACCGGCGATCTGCGCGCCGCGCTTCCAGGCCTCGAAGAAGGCCTGCGGTGCAGCGTCGAAGTGCGCCTGTTCCAGCGCCATCTGATCGAGCACGTCTTCGGGTAAAGACAGATTCATGAGAGAACTCCTTGAAGGGTGGGAATCAGGGGTGAGCGCGCTGTGTCCAGGCATGGGTATCCAGGGCGCGCTGTGCTGCGAGGTGGTTCGGGAAATACTCGACGGACTCCCGCGATACCGGGCCTTCGTCGTCTTGCGTGCCGATGTAGTGGCCGGCCGCGCTGCGCAGCACCTGTAGCGGCAGACGCTTGCCGGTCCAGGCCAGCGCCAGCGCACCACTGCGTACTGCGGTTGCAGAGGAAGATGCAGAAGGTTCAGACATGCCGTGCTCCTTGGGTGGGTCGGGGAGCACGCATCCCGCAGGGGATGGGGTTCCCCTCGGGTGGTTGAGAAAAGTGCATCGTCGCCAGGCCGGCGAGCGTCCGCGGTGGGCGATGCGAAGCGGACTGGATCGGTCAACGCGGCGAACCGCGTTGCAGTCTTGAAGACCGAGACTGCCAGGGCATGCCGCTGACGACTGTCAGCAACGCATGGCGTGAGGATGGGCGCGAAGCATGGCTGCCGTCGCAGGGAAAACCGAATCGCGGACGGTCCGCTTTTAGGGCAATGGCCCGCGTCACGGGACAAGGCAAAGACCAGGGCGCCGAAGGCCACGCGGGCCTTCGGCTGGAGAGGAAGGAAAACCACCTGTGGGCTGCGTCAGCGCAGGCCGTCGTCAAAGCCGTTCGCTGCATCAGCAATCGCACCCGGCCCGTTTCGTGGCTGGGGCCGGAAACCTCTGGCGTGCATCCACACACAAAGGGAGCCCGATGTTTCGCCGGCGGGCACCGGCACGGAATACCCTCGGCCCAAGGGGCCTCCTCACGGCTCGCGCGGCGGCAAGGCGTCAGGAAGCCCCTCTGACCGAGGCAAGGCACACCGATCAAGGGAATGGCGGCGGGCGCGATTCGTGGAGCAATGACCTTCTCGCCCCGTTGCCCGATGGCGGGCAGACGGGGCGCGCACACCGTTGCAGAAGGAGACGCGCGCTTTGGAGTCCCGCGCGGTGCGGGACGTTTGCCTTGCCGCCAGTGAAGTGGCCGGCGCGGCAGGGGGAAGCGAGGATCAGGACGCCTTGGAGGCAGCGCGCCGCTTGCGCGGTGCGCTGCGCCGGCCCGTCGGGGACTCGATCGGCAACGTGCCCCTGCAGTCCGGGTAGCGCGAGCAGGACCAGAACGCGCCGCTCTTGCCCGTGCGCTGCTGCATCGGTGCGCCGCACTGCGGGCAGGCCGGCGTCGGCGGCAGCTTGAGCGAGAGCGTCGCGCCGCGGTACTGCTGCACGAGCTGACCGACCCACACGGACTGCTTCTCGATGAAGGTGTCCAGCGCCATCTGACCGGCCTCGATCATGTCGAGCGCCTGCTCCCACACCGCCGTGGTGCCGGGGTCGGCGATGGCCGAGGGCACCGCGTCGATGAGCGTGAATGCTGCGTCGGAAGCGCGGACGGCACGGCCTTTCTTGACCAGGTAGCCGCGACCGATCAGACCGTTGATGATGTTGGCGCGGGTCGCCTCGGTGCCGATGCCGGTGGTATCTCGCAGCTTCTGTTTCAGCCGCGGGTCGGTCACGAACTTGGCGACGGTCTTCATGGCCTTGATCAGCTCGCCCTGCGTGTAGGGTTTGGGCGGCAGCGTCCTCAACGCCTTGAGATCTACCTTCCCGACTGGGCAGGACAGGCCCGCATGCAGGGCGGGCAGAACCTGGCTGCGCAGCGCATCCTCGCCATCGGCATCGTCCGGCCCCGGCGTCGCCAGCACCTCGCGCCAGCCGGTGACGGCGATCTGCTTGCCCACGGCCGCCAGCGACTGACTGCCGCACGAGAACTGCGCTACCGTCCGGTCGAACTCATGGTGCGGGAGGAACTGCGCGAGGTAATGAGCGCGGATCAGCCGGTAGACGGCCAGTTCCTTCTCGTTCATGGCCGATAGGTTGGCGGGCTCCAGCGTCGGGATGATGCCGTGGTGAGCCGACACCTTGCCGTCGTTCCAGGCGCGCGAACGCTGGTTGCGGTCGAGCTGGCCGATCAAGGGCCGCAGGCTGGGATCGGTGGCGAGCAGTGCATCGAGCACCGCCGGCACTTCCGCGAGCATGCTTTCGGGCAGGTATCCCGAGTCGCTGCGCGGATAGGTCGTCGCCTTGTGCGTCTCGTACAGCGCCTGGGCAATGTCCAGCGTCTCCTGCACGTCGAGGCCCAACTGCTTGGAGCACACCTCCTGCAGCGTGCCCAGGTCGAACGGCAGCGGCGGTGCCTCGCGCACGCGCTCGGTGTCCACCGACACGACCTGCGCATCGCGTGCCGCGCGAATGCGATCCGCGGCCTGCTGGGCGACCGGCTGCTGCAAGCAACGGCCCGCATCGTCGGTGCTGCCTTGCGGCGGCGTCCAGCTTGCGACGAAGGGCTGGCCTGCATGCGATAGCGCAACCTCGATGGCCCAGAACGGTACGCAGACGAAGCGCGCGATCTCGCGATCGCGGTCCACGACCAACTTCAGCGTCGGCGTCTGCACGCGCCCCACCGACAGCACGCCGCTATAGCCGGCCTGGCGCCCCAGCAGTGTGAACAAGCGGCTCAGGTTCATCCCGATCAGCCAGTCGGCGCGCGATCGGGCGAGTGCGGAGAAATACAGCGGCAGCGTCTCGGCGGACGGCTTGAGCGCACCCAGCGCCTTGCGGATCGACGCATCGTTGAGCGCCGACAGCCACAGGCGCTGAATCGGCCCGCGGTAGCCGCATAGGTCGATGATCTCGCGGGCGATCATCTCGCCCTCGCGGTCGGCGTCGGTCGCAATCACCAGCTCGCCCGCCTTGGCGACGAGCTGCTGCACGACTTTGAATTGCGCTGCGGTCGCCGCCTTGGGCTCGACACGCCAACGCTCAGGAAGAATGGGCAGTTGCTCGATGGCCCAGCGCTTGTATTGCTCGCCGTAGCCTTCGGGCGGAACCGCCTCCACCAGATGACCGATGCACCAGGTCACAACGACACCCGCGCCGCTGTAGCAGCCGTTGCCGCGTTGACCGGCACCCAGCACACGGGCGATGTCCTTGCCCTGGGACGGCTTCTCGCACAGGAACACGCGCATGAAGCCTCCTTGGAAATGTGCGGTTCATCGGATGGGCGTCAGCTTGGCGGGGCCAGGAGATGCCGGCAGCAAGGAAGTCGATTGATGCAGACACCGCTTTGTGATTGGCAGGCGGTTCGTTGCCGCAGCGGTGTGCATAGATCGTAGGAGCTGGCACAGCAAGAGCGTCGTTTCGGGAGGGCGGCTGGAACTCCGTGGACGACCTTGGAGCTATCCCCTGGGGATAGCTCGCTGGTGCATCGCGGGCGTATGACGGTTGCTACAGCCGCCCTCGGGGGAACGGCGATGGGCGAATTACTGTCCGCCGGCCGGCTTGGCGCTGAGCGCCACCGACTCGATGCGGTACGGCAGGATGCCCACGCGCCGGGCCTCGACCTTGAACGTCACGCGCTCGTTCTCGTCGGCGTCCTCCCATTCGTCGCGCACGGTGCGGCCCTCGACCAGCACCCGCATACCTTTCTGGTACAGCGTCTTCCAGTGCTCGGCGTCGCGGTGCCACAGCTCCACGGGCGCCCAGAAGCCGCCGCGATCTTCGTACTCGCCGTCCTTCTTCGGGATCGGGTTGTCGAAGTAGACGTTCAGGCGAAGCAGCCGGCGTGGCTCGTCGTTGCCGTTCGGAAATTCGCGGTAGTCCGGCGCAGAACCGATGTTGCCCTCGCCGACGAAGTGCGTGCTCATGGTGACTCCTTGGTGGTGGGTGGAACGGACGCGGTATGCCCGTGGACGCGCCGCAGGTAAGCCGCTTCGGCCTGCGCGGCCTTGTTGGCGCATTCCAGGGCTTGGCGAGCGATGCTGTGGGTCAGACTGATCTGCATGTTCAGCACGATGCGCTGCAGTTCGATCGCGTACAGCTCGTCGATCAGCGAGGCCGGCGTCGCGGGGTTGGCCAGCAGGGCCTCCCACAACGCCACGCCCATGGAGGAACGGTCGAGGTTGCGCCAGCGCAGGAAGGTCGTCCCTGCGCCAGTGGCCTGCTGGGCCAGTTGCACGTGGAGCAGGCTGAAGGGATAGGCGCGCGCCTGGGCCAGCACGCGCCGCTGCGCCAGGCCAATCACGCCGTCGCGCAGCGCTGCGCACTGGCTGGCCCAGGTCTCCAGACTCCCCTTACCCTTAAAGGGCTGTAAAAGGCCTTTTAGGTAGCCTGCGTGTTCCAGCCGCTGGAAGTCCGCCTGTTCCAGCGCCACGAAACGCGTGGAGTGGCTGATGGGGGGCGATGCTGTCATGCGCCAGCACCCTCATTGCCCGCCGCACCATCGGCTGCGCCACCCGTGGGAGCCGGCGTATCGGGCTCGATGGCGGACGCTGCAGGCGGCGTGCCGGGCTTGGTCGTCCGCCGCGCGATCGGTGGCGCAAAGCGCGAGCGGCGCGTGCCTTCCAGCACGTCCTGCGGCAGCTCGCCGAATTTCTCCAGCGCCGCTCGCGCCGCGGCGTTCTTCGCCGCGAAGTCGTCGCGCGTCGTGCCCGAGTAGCGGTACTGCTGGGCCAGCGAGAACAGGCTGCGCAGCGCGTGCGCGCCATCATTGAGCCAGCGCTCCAAGGTGCTGCGGTCGATCAGCGCCGTGTGGTGCGCCAGGATGAGTTTGCGTGCCAGGTCGTCGTAGTCGGCCAGCAGGTACACCGCCATGAAACCGAGCTGAGCATTGACGAACAGCGGCAGCTTCACCGGCTGCACGTTCATGTTCTCGCCCAGCGACAGCGCCGCTGGCACGTCGGCCAAGGCCTGATCCACCTGTTCGCGCAGGGTCTGCAGACGGGTCCTGGTGTCGGCGAGCTTGTCCTCGATCCGCAACATCCACCAGTCCGAGTACGGGTCGTCCTGCTCGGCGCCGCGCTTCATCTTGTTCATGGCGCCGATATAGCCGTTGAGTCCGATGATGCCGGGGCGCCCCTCGGTCGGCGCGCGGCCGTGCCAGATGCGCGAAGCGTGGTGCGTGTGCAGCGTCAGCGACATCGCGCTGCGCAGCGATCCGAGATTCAGTTGCAGGGGTTCATTGGCCATGGGTGACGACTCGCATTAACGGAACGAGTCGCCAGCATCGGCACCGCCCGGAAGGCCGTCAGTCAACAAACCGCAATCGGCGTGCGCCCGGTTTGTCGGTGGCGGGAAGGCTGGCTGTCCCAGCTATCCCCTGGGGATAGCCTCGCGGCGGGTAGCGACGGCAAGCGCCGCCTGCTGTCCCAACTGTGCAATGAAACCTTCGAGTTGGCCGTCGGCAACATCGGCATGGCGGCCGGCGGCGATGTCGGCCCAGCCCATGCAAGCTGCTTCCTGCAGCGCCTTGAGTTTGGCTGCTTCAGGCTCCTTGGTATTCATGGTGAATCTCCAGTGAGGAAAACCTCCTTCACTCCCGTGCCGGCGGCCACTGCTGCGCGGCGTGCAACACGCGCAGGATGGACACCGCGCGGGTGTCCTCCATGTAGACCACCACGTAGTTCGCACGCACGACCATCTCCCGCGTGCCGGCCACGCGGCCAGGCCGGTAGAGCTTCGGGCGCTCCGGCAGCTTCGCGGCCTTGGCCTCGATGTCGTCCTTCAACCGCTGCGCGGCATCGGGGTTGTCGTCCGAGATGTAGTCAACAATCGCCAGCAGGTCGGCGCGGGCAGCTTCCCGCCACTCAAGTACGCGCACGCCGCTTCCTGTCGATCAGGGCCTGCGCCTCATCCATGACCTGCTGGTGCGGCACCGGCGGCCGTGTGTCGGCCAGCGCCTCCTGGACCTTCGCCCGGAACCAGGCATCGTAGGCCTCCGGGTCGGCCGTGAGGCCAGCCGGCAGTGCGCCTTCCTTGACCACACGGGTCAGCAGGATGCGCACGGCGTCCGAAACGGTGAGGCCGACCCCGGCGAGTTTCTCGGCTGCATCGGCCTTGAGCTTATCGTCCACGCGGATGTGCAGCATCGAAGTCTGTGCGGCCATCGTTGCTTCTCCTGTTATGCATTAGCCCCTACTTTGTATCTCAATTGAGACCTTGGCAAGGGTGTAGCCGGATTGACCCGCCGGAAGGCTCCCTGTCCCAGCTATCCCCAGGGGATAGCTCGGCCGGTCACGGGTCGCGCAGGGCCGCCCGCAACCGCGCCAGGTGGGCGCGCGCCACTTCGGGGGATACCGGCGGTGCCGATGGCGCCGGTGCCGGTGCGGGTGGACGGGAAGCAGGCGGCACCGTGGCGCTGTCGCCCGCCCAGGCCTTGAACTCCCCACGGATCGCCTTCTGGATGATGCCGAACAGGTAGCCAGCCGGGTTGCGCACCGAGCTGTTGCAGCAGCGCGCCTCCCATTCGTCCAGCACCGCCTGCCGCAGGGCTTCGTCCACCTGCCGCAAGGCCACCAGCGCGCCGGACTGCTGCTCGTGCTTCAAACGCTGGAAGCGGTCTGGCAGCCGCAGGTTCTGCAAGGCCCTCGCGCGCGGTACTGTACGTACTTCATTTATACGATCATTACGTACTGTACGGTCCTGCTTCGGAATCCGAAGAGAGCCGTCCGGCGCGGGTTTCGGCCCTGCTTCGGATTCCGAAGACGGGCGCGCAGCATTCCGAAGAAGGGCTTCCTGGCCTTCTTCGGATTCGTGGTCCGCACCCTCCTGTGGATAACCTGGCGTCGTCCAGCCATGCCGCGCCATGCGCTGCGCCAGCACCTGCAAGCGGGTCGGCAGCGTGCGGCCGCTGAGCAGCGGGTCTTCGGCGATCTCCCGCAGCGTGTTCATGCCCACGACCTGCACCGCCTTCGCCGCGTGCGTGAGCGCCTGACTGACCAAGCCCAGGTAGTCCGGGTCGAGCTGCATCGCCTCGAAGGGCGACAGCGGTTCGTCGTGCAGCACGTAGAGGTTGCCTTGGATACGGCCGGTCCTGGGATCGCGCCGCCGCCGCACCAGGCTGAGCCAGCGTGTCAGCCGCAGCAGCGTCAAGGCGCGCGCCACGGTCTCGTGCGAGGCTTGTGCCGCGCAGGGCATCGAGGCCAGGTAGGGGCGCAATTGGTCGTAGGTGGGAAAGGCGGTCACGCCGTCGTCGTTGAGCTGCAGACGGAACACCTGCCAGGCGTTGCGCTCCAGCGGCGTCAGGCGTCGGTCGAGGAACAGTCGGCGTGGCACGCTCTCATGGCGGTTGCCGCTGTAGAGGAAACCGTCCTGGTTCGGCGCCGTGCCCTGCGCCGGTTCCTTCGACTCAAGGTGCCGCAGCGCCTCGTCGAACAACGCCGACAGCGCAACCGGGCCTTCGCGCCGTGGTGCGCCGCCCGTGGTCATGGCTACACCAGCCCCTGGTCGATCCAGTTGCGTATCGCCGCCCACACCACCGACATCGGCAGGCTCAGCGCCTCGGCCAGGTCCATGGTCAGCGCCAGCATCGCCATGTCATCGGTCAGGGCGATATGGCGCTCGGTGACGCCGGCCTTCCAGCGCTCCCACAAGGTCACGTCCTGCGCCTCATCGAGCACCGGATGCCGGCCCTTGCGCTTGGGTAGCCCGAGGATGTCGCGGCGCAGCGCCACTTCCTGATGCGTGAGGCCGTAGAACTTGCTGACCATCTCCGTGCTCGCCCCCAGGCGCAGCATGCGGTCCACCGTGGCGATCTCCCGCTCCATGTCGTGCACCTGGCTCAGCAGCCGCTTCAACACCTCCCGGTTCACCGACACCGAACACCACGACACCGTGGCATTCACCAGCATGCTCACGAGTTCGGGGTGCTTCAGCGCATCCAACTCCTCCTCGCCGAAGCCCATGGCCTTGCAGCGGCGCAACTGGCCGTTGCGCAGGTCATGCAGGGCCTGGGCGATCACGGCCTGGTTGAGCGGGTGCGGTGCCGACATGCGAGAGCCTCCTGCGCTCAGGATTCCTGGCCCGCTTCGCCGGCTTGCAGGTCCAGCAGCCGGCGCGCCAGGCGCAGCAGACGGAACAGCTTCACCAGCGCAGCATCGCTCAGGCGTGTGGCCGAGCCGCCGTGGCCATGCAGCAGCGCCGCCAGCTCGTCGGCCAGCCGCGCGCGGTCCAAGCCGTTCGCGGCAGGCGGCGCCGCACTCAGCGCATGCAGCAGGGTGAGCACCGCCCGCGCGAACGCCGGCAGCGCTTTCGCCTGGCCCACGGCCGGCGCCACGCAGACGAAGCCGATGCCGCCGTCGATGGCCTCGATGTGGTCGGCCACCGCCGCGTCCCCGGCAATCTCGCGCGCGAACTGCGCGATGTGCACGCGCAGGCGATCCGGCGCGTCCAGCCCCGGCTCGATATACCAGACGTCCGAGATGGGATAGAGCCCGCCAGCCTGCACGGGGATCGCACGCAGCGCGTCGACCTCGAAGTCGGGCAGCTTGTCGCCGAGCTGGTCCGCGACCATCCGTTGGATGGACAGCAGGCGCTCGGTGGTCGGTGCCGGTGTCACGATGTGCCCTTGCAGACGCTCGTCGCGTTGCCCGTACTGTTCCTCCGGCGCTCCGGGCGGTGCAGGCGGTGTTGCTGCTGGCGCCGGAGGCGCGACCGGCGTGGTGTCGCGCGGCACAGACGAGGCGGGTGGCTGCCGAGGCGCGGAGACCGGCGAGGGCGGTGTAGCAGGCAAGACAGGTGCTGCCGGGGGCGTCGGCGCTGCCGGTTCGCTGGTCAGCGCACGCTGGCGGCTTTCGCTGTCGTTGATCTCCAGCGCCAGCGTGTCGTAGTCCGCCTCCAGCAGCTCGGCCATCTGGCCCACGAGCTCGTCCTGCACCCGCTGCGGCGAGAAGTCGTCTGGCTGAGTGTCGAACTGCGTCAGCACGTCCTGAAACAAGGTAGCGAAGTCCACGGCCACGGTGCGGCCCAGCGCACGCCGCTCCCAGGTGCGCTCGCACGCCTTGCGCAGCACCGCGAGCCGGTCCACCTGATGCCGGCCCAATCCGCCGTACAGCAGCGTCGGGATCGCCGGGAGCAGATAGCGCACCGCATCGTTCATGCGGCTGATGTGCGACTGCGGCACCGGATAGCCGTCGGCAGTCAGCCGCCGCGCGAGTTCGCTCTGCGACAGCGCCTGGCCGCTTTCCTGCTCGTAGAACTCGCGCGCCTTCTCGATGCCCAAGGCCCGCTCGATGAAGGTCAGCCCGCCGCGCAGCTCGTTCTCGGCCAGATGCCCGGTCAGCGCCACGATTTCGCCGCGCACCGGCCACGGGCGGAACAGGCACGCAATGCGGAAGAAGCGTTCCTCCTTGGTCTCGCTCCACAACTCGCGCAGGATCGCCAGCCGCGTGTTGCCGCCGTTGCGAATGATGTAGTGCGCCTCGCCCGGCCTGCGCGTGATCGCGGGGGGCGCGTCCAGCCCACGTTCGCGGATGGACGCCTTGATCTCCGCATAGGCCGGGTTGCGCGTCACGCGCGGGTCGTGGTCGTAGGGCCGCAACTGGTCCAGCGTCACCACCATCGGCGTGTCGGCGATGGGGTCGCTCAAGGTCGCGGCCGAAGGGCCACTGCGCTCGAAGCCGGTGGCCAGCAGCTTGGCAGCCATGTCCTGCGGCGTCAGCTCAGCCACGGCCGTTCTCCTGCGCCTGCCTGTCGGCGCGGCGAAGCTGCGCGCGGGCATTGCGGTCGGCACGGTGGTCGCTCGCAGTCGAACTGGTGTAGATCGACGCGCAGCCTGGTTTCGTGAATTTCAGGTGCCCGCCGGACGTGCGCACCACGCGCCAGCCTTCGCCCAGCGCGAACTCGATCAGCGCGCGCAGCCGTTCACGGCCGCGCGCCAGTTCATGTGCGCTCGCCATGGCTGGCCCCTCCCGCATCGGCCCGGCCGGTGACCAGCGCGAAGCGCTCCCGCCACGCGGGGAACAGCTCACCGGCCAACGTGCGCATGGTGTCCAGCGCTGCGGGCGCCGTGCGCCCAGCCGGCCGCCGGTACTCCACCCGATGCACCGGCAATCCTCGTGTCGCAGCGCGCGGATAGGCTTCGATGGCCGGCACGTCGGTGTCCAGCACCTGCACGCCGGCCTGTTCCTGGAACACCTGTCGCAGCGCCTGCTGGACCAGCCGTGCGTTCGACGACACCGGATGCACACGGTTGATGAGCAGGCGCAGCGGCGGCGGTTCGATGCCCAGGTGCCGATACGGCGCGATGTCCTCGATCAGTTGCAGCGTGCCGCGTCGCAGCTCGCGTGCCGCGAGGATTTCCGGCGTCACCGGCGACAGCGCCAGGTCGGACGCCAGCACCGCCATCTCCAGCAGCACGCTGCGCGCGCCCTGCGTGTCGATCAACAGCAAGTCATAGTGCGGGCGGAAGACGGGAAGCAAATGGCGCAGTCGCAGGCGCCCATCCGGAGCGTGCAGCAGCAGCGTGTTCAGTTCGCCGCGGTCGTCGTTGGAGAGCACCAGGTCCAGGCCCGCGATCGCGGTGCGCGACACCAATTGCTCGATGCGCCGCTCGTTGAAGGCCAGCATCTCGTAGATGCCGGCGGGCGCGCGCACGTCCAGCGTGAAGTAGCTCGACAGCGTGGGCTGCACGTCCAGGTCCAGCAGCAGCACACGCAGCCCGGCATCGGCGATGAAGCCGCCCAGGTTGGCGGCCGTCGTGGTCTTGCCCACGCCGCCCTTGGTCGAAATGATGGACACCACCTGCATGAGCTTCTCCTCGTCGAATGGCATGAACCGAGAAGAAGCGTCAGGCGCGTTCTTTGAGGCGCTCGGCGATCCACTGTTCGATCTCCACCGAGTCCCAGCCCACCGCGCGCACGCCCAGGCGCAGCGCCTTGGGGAACTTGCCTTCCTTCATCAGGCTGTAGATGTGCGCGCGCTTGAAGCCGGTCTTGGCTTCGACCTCGGCGCGGCGCAGGATGCGGTGCTCGGTCGGTGCCGCCGTGGCGGTGGTCTGCGAAGACATGAGGGTCACTCCTTAACGCTCAGTGGCGCTGATTGGCGTGACTCGAATTAAGAACGCCGCGTTAAAGAAAGACACCGCAAATGCGGTTTCCGCGACCGCAGATACGGTCTGGCATCGCTCAGGAAGTTGTGCTCTGCAGATTGCGCCGAGCCAGTGCGAACTTGGCCTGCAGGGTGCGCTCGGTGATGCCCATCGCGTTGCCGTGGTGCGCCACCATCGCGCTGATGATGGCCTCCTGCGTCAGGAAGCTGGAATACGGCATGCCGCTGGGCGACTTGCCCAGCAGCAGCGTCAGTAACCCGCCAACGATGTTCAGGTAGGTCGATTCGCTGCGCGGCCCCAGCGTGTTCGCACGCTCCGTGTCGGCCGCGCAGGCGGCGTGCGTTTTCAGCAGCGCCTCATGCTCGGCGCGCAGCGTCTCGAGCACGCCCAGGTGTTCCGCCAGCCGCGCCTTGATCGCTTCCCGTTCGACCAGCAATGCGCCCACTGTGTCCAGGCTGATCGCCGGGTGAAGCGCACGCTCGATCTCATCGAACAGAAACGTCGGTTTCTCGCCTGGGTAGTAGTGCGCCATCCAGGCTTTCAGATCGACGTGCCGCACCGTCAGCGACGGGTCGTCCATTGCCAGGCCCTGCGTGTCCCGCACTAAGCCCTCCTTGCCATACGGCATCTCGCCGTGAGCCAGCGCATCGAAGATTCTTTCGGCGTTCAACCGCAGCATCGGCCAGCGCGGAAACTCCGTTGCCTCCGGCAGAGGCCGCTCTCCCAAGGCCGCCAGGATGCGCCGCTCGAAGCGCAGCAATCCGCTCCAGCGGATTGCCGCCTCGATCGGGCGGTAGTAGGTCTTGGCGCCATCGGCCAGGCTGCTCGACTTCGGCATATCGCGCGCCTCCATTCGTCATCGCACCGAGTCCAAGCACGCGCACCCGCCGTACAGGCGGCGTGCGTGGCTGTCCAGGAATCTCCGGGCGAAACGAGCAGATGGCGAAGCGGCGAAGACCGTGGCATCGGTGATACCGCCGGTTCCGACGCGAGATGTGCGCCTTGCCGCGCAAGGCGCCATCACTCACAATTCGCAAGCCACGAAACATGCTGTCACCAGCGTCATTCGCGGGCGCCATGCCTGACCCGGATAACCAGGCCAAAGTCTTTGCAGGGAAAAAGGCCCAGTAAAGCGCGATCAGCTCAACACGCCAGAGCCGATGCGCATACGGCAAGCACTGTTGCGCCGCGCGTCTTCGCTGTGACGCGCCACGATGGGCATGCGAGTTTCATCGCAGGATGCCAACCGCAAGCGCGAGCAGCCTGAGTGCAGCACGCCCGTGCACCGCGTCAATGGAACCCCGCTATGACAAAACGGGTCTGGCACCTTGACCAAAATGGCATCGCCCCAACCCGCCTGAAGCAGCCTCATGCGAGCCGTTGCGTATCCAACGGCATATGGCCGACACGCTGCGCACGGTCGATGAAGTGGCGCAGTGGCTCCGACATCGCGCCCTCGGGATGTAGCAGGTAGGTCGTCAGCGCCGCCGAGTCTTCATCCAGCGGCCGGACGATCACGTCCGCCTGCCGGCATGCCACCACGTGCGCCGCGGTGGAAAATCCCACGCCATAGCCGGCCGCCACCAGGGCCAGCATCAACGAGTGGGTCGTCACGTACTCGGCCACGACCGGCGGTGTCTCCACCAGGCGCAGCAGGCGCTCGCATTGCCGGCTGCACTCCTGACAAACCTGCGGGTGACACAGCACCAGCGGGTAGCCCACCACCTCGTCCAGCGGCACCCGCTTGTGCGCCAGCAAGGGGTGCCGCGCGGGTATGGCCACCACCAGCGGGTCTTGCCACACCGGCATGGCGACCACCCCGGCCTCCATCTCGCCGGCCATCGCAAAGGCCGCGTCGTACAGGTCGTTGCCCAGCCCGCCCACCACCTGCGACAGCGGCGCCTCGAACAGCCGGATGCCCACTTCCGGCGCCTCCTCCCCGCACAGCGCGAGCAGCGCCGACAGCCGGGTCCGCCCGACGCCGCCGGCCAAGGCGATGCGCAGGGTGCCCCGGTGTCCCGCCGCCACCGCCCGCGCCTTGGTCTGGGCTTGCTCAAGGGTCAGCAGCACGCGCCGGGCCTCCTCCAGGAACACCTGCCCGGCCGGGGTCAGGCGCACCCCGCGCGGCGTGCGCTCCAGCAGCGTCACGCCCAAGTCCGCCTCCAGTTGGCGGATCGTTCGCGACAGGGGTGACTGCTCCACATGCAGCCTTCGCGCCGCCCGGCCGAAGTGCAACTCCTCGGCCACGGCGATGAAACAGCGAAGATGGCGTAAGTTCATGTACTTCCCCCCCAGAAAGTGGAGTCCATTCCTCTGGCCGTAGGGAACCGCATGAGTGCTTCCCGGTGGCGATGCCGGTCACAGAGGCTTTCCAGTTGCCGCCATCCGGCCTTCAGTCGCTGGCGAGGCTGCGAGTGTCCAGGCAAGGCCGGGTTATTCCATCGGTGTTGCCATATCACACAAAACCACGGACAATCAATAATAATTCTCATTAGTATCTGTGTCTGAATGGAGTGAAGCCGATCAAGCCCGACGCGGCGAACCTGTCCGTCACCACCCACGGCAGCGTGTCCTGGAACGACGAACGCATGGGCGATGGGCAGCTCGCGCAGCGGCTGCAGGCCTCCGCGCCGCGTCAACCGCAGCCCGAGGACTTCATCCGCGGCGACCGCTTGGTGGGCCCGCCAGCGCGTCGCCCAGGTGTTGGCGGCTACGCAGAAGTCCGGGTGTTGAAACTGAGCTTCGTGACCGACCCGGGCAGCGACCGGGGTGAGCCGAAAGACACCCCCATGAAACTGCATCGGCACGCCCGCCCTGACGCCGGCGTGTCGTCGTCGGCTGCACTGATCGCGGACACGAGCCACACGCGCGCACCTGCGCGCGGTGCCCGGCGCACCGCTGCCCGCCCTGGCATGGCAGCAGCAGGCGCTGACCATCAGCATTCAGCCCGGGCTGTGCGCCGGCCTGCTCCGCGCGTGTCGGCGACGGGCCTGCTCCCGACAGGCATGAGTGCTTCGACGCGATGCCATCGAAGGAGGTGCTGACGGGATGCGGATGTAGATGCTGGCGCCCGAGAGGCCGAACCAGAAGAAGACAAACAGGAGGTGGCCTTGGATTTCAGATTGCTGCGTTACTTCATCGCAGTTGCGGAAGAACTGCATCTGGCCCGTGCAGCCGAGCGTCTGGGCATCGAGCAATCGCCTGTGTCGCGTGCGATGCGCGACCTGGAAAGCCAGCTTGGCGTGCAGTTGTTCGACCGCAGCACACGCCTGACGCGGCTGACCTGGGCCGGCCAGGTGTTCCTCGGCGAATGCCGGCGCGTGCAGGCCACCGTGGAGCAGGCAGTCAAGAGCGCCAAGGCGGCGGCACAGGGCTACCAGGGCCATCTGCGCATCGCGATCTGCGACAGCCTGGCGCAACCCCGCATCGCCACCTTGCTGGCACGCAGCCGCGAGGATGAGCCCGAGCTGGAGATTCACGTCTTCGAGCTGCCGTTCGCGCAGCAGCTCAAGATGCTGCACAACGATCTGCTGGACATCGGCTTTGGCTTGTCAAACGCGGTGCATGATGGCCTCGTCGCCGAGCCGGTGTGGACCGATCCGCTGTCGGTGATCGTGCCCGCACGCCACCCCTTGCTGGCACACGTGCAGGTGCCGCTGCCCGAAGCCTTGAAGTTTCCGCTGGTTCTGTGCCACCCCGAGGCGGGCTCCGGTTGCCGCCACCAGATTCAGGCGGTGCTGCAGGACACGAACATGCCGCTCAAGCTGGTGGACGAAGTGACCAGCCTGGGCGTGATGCTGACCCTGGTCGGCGCCGGCTACGGCATCGGCTTCGCCATCGCCTCGCAGGTGCAGACGCTACAGCGCCCGGACATCTCCATTCGTCCCCTGGCCGGCATCCCACCGATGCTCTCCACCTACCTGCTGCGCCGCCGGGGCGAACCCTCGGAGCCCATGAGGCGGTTCATCGAGCGGGTGAAAGACGGGGCCGCGCCGGTCGATGATGAGCCGGTCCTTTGAGGACGCAGCTCGCCTGTCCGTTGCGGCCTGTGGCGTTATGTGCCGGTGGACAGATAGACTTCGGAATGAAATCCGATGCTCTGGCTGTTGATGGATGTGCTTGGCTCGCTTTGGATCACCCGCAACGGCCTGCGTTGACCAGGCCGAAGACTTGAGTCCACAATCGAGTCCATTCCGTGACGCCTGGATCGGAAAAAACGTTCGTAATAAACGAGTTAGCGACCGGGTGCTGTTCCCTTCGCCCGCTCCAGACACCTAACGTTAAGGCCCTGTTTTCACAGGGCTTTTTCGTTTCTGGCTTTTGCTTCTGAGCTATCCACCGCCAGGCTCTACGCCGCCGGCTCCGACATGGCCAGCATTACGTTGTCGAGGTATGTGGCATCCGCGCTAGGACGCCAGGCAAACCGCCCGGCCACCGGTAAGGCGGTACGGGGCGTGGGTGGGGCGAGAGCGGCTGGCGCGGTGGGTTCAGGACTCGCCGAGCGATTCGACGCCCAGCTCGGCGTAGACTTCCTCGGCCAGGTGGAAGCTGGCGTTGGCCGCCGGGATGCCGCAGTAGATGGCGCTCTGCAGCAGCACTTCCTTGATTTCCTCACGGGTGACGCCGTTATTGCGCGCGGCGCGCAGGTGCAGCCTCAGCTCGCCCTCGCGGTTCATGCCGATCAACATGGCGATGGTGATCAGGCTGCGGGTGTGGCGTGGCAGGCCGGGCCGGGTCCAGATATCACCCCAGGCATGGCGGGTGATCATCTCCTGGAACTCGGCGTTGAACTCGCTGATGTTGCTCAGGCTGCGGTCGACATGGGCATCGCCGAGCACAGCGCGCCGCACCTGCATGCCGGCTTCGTAGCGTTGCTTCTCGTCCATTGTGGGGCGTCTCCTGTCAGGGCAAGCCGGCGACTGAGGCCGGTCCGCCGGGATAAGCAGTGTTTAGAGGTTGCGGTGGACTGAACGACCAGCGCTCAGCCGCGAAGAAAATCCAGCACGGCCTGGGTGAAGGCATCGCCCGCCTCGACGTTGGACAGGTGCGCCGCGTCGAAATCCACTCGCTTGGCGCCGGCGATGCGCTGCTCCATGAACTGGCCATGCTCGACCGTCGTGACCGGGTCCTGTGTGCCGCAGACCACCAGGGTCGGCGCCTTGATCGCACCCAGCTGCTCGCGAAAATCGGCATCGCGCACCGCCGCGCAGTTGGCCGCGTAGCCATCCGGCGCAGTGCTGGCGATCATCTCGGTGATACGCGCCGCCACCGCCGGGTTGGCCTGGGCGAAGGCCGACGTGAACCAGCGCGCGATGGAGGCATCGCGCATGTCGCGCATGGCCTGCTCACGGCCGGTCAGCACGCCCTCGATGCGCGCGTTCCAGACCTCGTCGGTACCGATTTTCGCCCCGGTATTGCACAGCACCAGGCGCTCGAGGCGGTCCGCGGCATGGATACCCAGCCACTGGCCGATCAGTCCGCCCATGGACAGCCCGCAGAAGGAGAAGCGCTCGATGCCGAATGCAGCGAGCATACCGAGCACGTCATGGCCCAGCTGCTCGATGCTGTATGGCCCCGGCGTGACGCCCGAAGCGCCATGGCCGCGGGTGTCGTAGCGCAGCACGCGGAAATGCTCGGCGAAGGCCGGAATCTGCGCGTCCCACATGTGCAGGTCGGTGCCCAGGGAATTGGAGAGCACCAGCACAGGCGCGCTCTCCGGGCCGTCGAATCGGTAGTTCAGGCTGACATCGGCCAGTTGTACGCTCGGCATCGTCGTTCTCACTCGTTCAGGGCATGGTGTTCGGCCACGGCGCGCTCGACCCAGCGGCGCGCCTGGCCCAGATAGTTGGCCGGATCGAGCAGGCGATCCAGTTCGGCATCGTTGAATCGGCTGCTGACCTCGGGACTGTCGCGCAGCACACCGCGCAGGTGGCGGCCCTCGGCCACGGCCTGCTTGCAGCACTGCTCGACCAGTTCGTGGGCTTTCTCGCGACCGACGCGCTGCGCCAGAGCGATGCTTACCGCCTCAGCCAGCACCAGCCCGCGGGTCAACTCCAGGTTGCCGCGTAGCCGTTCGCCATCCACCTCCAGCGCCGGGACGGCGATCAGCGCCTGGCTCAGGGCGCCGGAAACCAGGCAACAGAGTTCCGGCAAGGTTTCCCATTCGGCGTGCCAGAGACCGAGGCTGCGCTCGTGTTCCTGCGGCAGCGCCGACAGCATGGTAGCCACCAGCCCCGGCGCCCGGGTGGCGGCGGCGATCATCACCGCGCAGCCGACCGGGTTGCGTTTGTGCGGCATGGTCGAGGAACCGCCCTTGCCCGGCGCGGCGGGTTCGAAGACCTCGCCGACGTCGGTCTGCATCAGCAGGGCCAGGTCGCGGCCGAGCTTGCCCAGGCTACCGGCGATCAAGCCAAGCAGGCTGGCGAACTCCACCAGGCGATCGCGCTGGGTATGCCAGGGCTGGTCGGGCAGGTTGAGCCCGAGTTCACCGGCCAATGCCTCGGAAACCGGCCAGGCCTGCTCGCCGAGCGCAGCCAGCGAGCCGGAGGCGCCACCGAACTGGAGGCACAGGAGCCGCGGTCTAAGTTCGGCGAGCCGCTGGCGATGACGGGTCACGGCACCGAGCCAGCCGGCGATCTTCATGCCGAGGGTTACCGGGGTGGCATGCTGCAGCCAGGTACGCCCGGCCATCGGGATCTCGGCATGGCGCGCGGCCTGGTCGGCCAGCGCGTCGCCGAGACGGCGCAGGTCCGTCTCGAGCAGCGCGAGGGCCTGACGCAGCTGCAGGACCAGCCCGGTGTCCATGGCATCCTGGCTGGTGGCGCCCAGGTGCACGTATTTCTCGGCATCCGGGTCGTTGGCCGCAACCTGCCGGCCGAGCGCCTTGACCAGCGGAATCGCCGAATTGCCGGCCGTGGCTACCGCCTCGGCCAGTGCGCACAGGTCGTAGTGCTCGGCATGACAGGCCGCCTCGACGGCGTCGACCGCAGTGGCAGGGATCACCCCGGTCCGCGCTTCGGCCCGGGCCAGCGCCGCCTCGAAATCCAGCATGCCCTGCACACGGCCGCGGTCGGAAAACACCTCACGCATCGGGGCGCTGGTGAAATAGACATCGAAGAGTTGGTTGCTCGGCCGGTTCAAAACCCGATTCCTTGTTGTTCGATCGACGGATCAGTGTGGTCCAAATGCCTGCCCGCGCCCACCGCTGGATGAACGTATCCGGGCACCGGTGTGAACGTCGCTCGGCGAGGATGCGGCGGTTGGTGGGCTGCAGCCCAGCCTGCCGGATTGCCGCCTGCCATGTCGCAGGGCGACTTCAGCCCATCCACCCTCGCCCATTCACAGGCCAAGCTACCGCGGCCTGTCAGACCCGCTCCACCACCAGCGCCAATCCCTGACCGACCCCGACGCACATGGTCGCCAGGCCCAGCTTGCCGCCGGATTTCTCCAGTTGATGGACCGTTGTCAGTACCAGCCGCGCGCCGCTCATCCCCAGCGGATGGCCAAGGGCGATGGCGCCACCGTTGGGGTTCACACGGGCATCGTCGTCCGCCAACCCGAGATCACGCGTGACGGCCAGGCCCTGAGCGGCGAAAGCCTCGTTGAGTTCGATGACGTCGAAATCGCTGACGGCCAGCTTCAGCCGCTCGCACAACTTCTTCACCGCCGGCACCGGGCCATAACCCATGATGCGCGGGGCGACGCCGGCACTCGCCATGCCGAGCACCCGGGCGCGCGGCTTGAGGCCGTACTTCTGCACCGCCTCGGCGCTGGCGAGAATCATCGCCGCCGCGCCGTCATTGACGCCCGAGGCGTTGCCGGCGGTGACCGTCTTGCCTTCGCCATTGACCGGCTTGAGCCTGGCCAGGGCCTCGGCCGTGGTATCGGCACGCGGGTGCTCATCGGTATCGACCACCGTGTCGCCCTTCCTGCCCTTGATCACCACCGGGACGATCTCCTCGGCAAAGAAACCGGCTTGCTGCGCGGCAGCGGTGCGCTGCTGGCTGCGCAGGGCAAAGGCGTCCTGATCCTCGCGGCTGATGCCCCACTCGTCGGCGACGTTGTCGGCGGTCTGCGGCATGGCATCCACGCCATACATGTCCTTCATCTTCGGGTTGATGAAGCGCCAGCCGATGGTCGTGTCTTCGATCTTCTGGCTGCGGCCGAATGCGCTGTCGGCTTTGCCCATCACATAGGGTGCGCGGGACATGGACTCGACGCCGCCGGCGATGGCCAGCTCCAGTTCGCCGCAGGCGATGGCGCGGAAAGCGGTGCCCACCGCGTCCATACCCGAGGCGCAGAGACGGTTGAGCGTCACGCCCGGAGCCGTCTCCGGCAGCCCGGCAAGCAGCGCGGCCATGCGTGCGACATTGCGGTTGTCCTCGCCGGCCTGGTTGGCGCTACCCATGAAGACTTCATCGACCGCCGCCGGGTCGAGACCGGGGTTGCGTTCGAGCAACGCCCTGAGCGGAATCGCCGCCAGGTCGTCGGCTCGCACGCCCGCCAGCGCGCCGCCGAAGCGGCCGATGGGCGTTCGTACGGCATCGCAGATGAATACGTCGCGGCTCATTCCTCACCTCCTGGCTGACCGTGGGCGGCGGCGGTGCGGGCCTCTAGGGCGCGCAGCGCCTGAAGCTCCTCGGCACGCGGCGCCTCGGTGGTGGTTACCTGCTCGGCGAAACGGATCGCCCAGCCGGTGTTCTCGACGACCTGCTCGCGCGTCACGCCCGGGTGCAGCGCGGTGACGACGAACTCGTGGGTGCCGACCTCCGGTTCCATGATGCACAGGTCAGTGATGATCGCCACCGGGCCCTTGCCAGGCAGCCCCAGTTGCTTGCGGTGCTCGCCGCCCTCGCCGAAACCGACGGAGGTGATGAAGGCCAGCTTGTCGACGAAGGTGCGATGCGACTGCTTGAGGATGATCAGCACCTCCTTGGCGCTACCGGCGATCTCCGGCGCGCCGCCGGCGCCGGGCAGGCGTACCTTGGGCTTGTGGTAATCACCGATCACCGTGGTGTTGATATTGCCGTACTTGTCCACCTGTGCCGCGCCGAGAAAGCCCACATCAATGCGCCCTCCCTGCAGCCAGTAGCGGAAGATCTCGCCGGTGGGCACCACAGTGTCTGCGGTCTCGGCCAGTTCGCCGTCGCCGATGGACAGCGGCAGCACGGACGGCTTGGCACCGATCGGGCCGGATTCGTAGATCAGCACGACTTCAGGTGCATGGGTCAGGCGCGCCAGGTTGGCGGCCTTCGATGGCAGGCCGATGCCGACGAAACAGACGCTGCCGTTACCGAGGCGGCGGGCGGCGGCCACGGTCATCATTTCATTGGTGCTGTAGGCGCTCATCAGTTGGCCTCCTGCTGCTGGGCCAGCTTGCGCTGGAATTCGGCGAAGTCTTCGGTGCCACGGATGTAGGTGTCGACCCAGGCGCTGAACGCCTCGCGGTCGCGGGCGATCGGGTCCCAGGCCTGATAGAAGCGGTTGTCGCGCTCGTAGTAACCATGGGCATAGGACGGATGCGCACCGCTCGGGACGAGGCAGACCGCAGTCAGCGCCCAGGTGGGCAGCACACAGGCGTTCATCGGCGCATTGAGGTCGTCGACGATTTCCTCGACGGTCACGATGCAGCGTTTGGCGGCCAGGGCGGCCTCCTTCTGCACGCCGAGGATGCCCTGGATCAGCACGTTGCCCTTGCGGTCGGCCTTCTGCGCGTGGATCACGGTGACATCCGGGCGTACCGAAGGCACTGCAGCAAGCATCTCACCAGTGAACGGACAGGTAACCGATTTGATCAGTGGGTTGACCTTGGGCAGGTCGGAGCCGGCGTAGGCCCGCAGCACAGCGAATGGCAGGCCGGAAGCACCGGCGACGTAAGCGTTGGCGAGATCGGCGTGACTGTGCTCCTCGATCTCCAGGGGATGCTGCCAGCCCTTCTCCACCGCGTCGCGCAGGCGGTGCAGCGAGCCGACCCCGGGGTTGCCGCCCCAGGAGAAGACCAGCTTCCTCGCGCAGCCGGCACCGATCAACAGGTCGTAGACCAGGTCCGGGGTCATGCGTACCAGGGTCAGGTCCTTGCGGCCCTGACGCACGATCTCGTGGGCCGCGGCGGTGGGAATAAGGTGGGTAAAGCCTTCCAGGGCGATCGTGTCACCGTCCTGGATAAAGCGCTCGACGGCTTCGCGGAGCGTAAGGAGTTCAGCCATGAGTCGAATCTCGTGTTGTTTTCGGTACGCTGATTGCGTTGTGAAAACGGTAACGGTCCAACTCCCGGGCCACAATCCGATAATCGACATAGCGTTCGATTATCGAACGGATTAGCGTGCCATCCCCGTTTTTATCTGCAACGTCCGCCTGGCCTCCTTCCCCGGCATTTCGACTAGGCGGACCGTATCATCAGTGGAACAGCCGCGTGCTCAGTTCGCGGCTGGCTTCCAGCAACACCGGCAGGAAGCGCGTTTCCAGTTCCTGGCGCGAAACGCGGCCGGCATGGGTGCCGACGTTGAGTGCCGCCAGCACCTGCCCGGCGGAATCCTTCAGCGGCACCGCCAGCGAGCGCAGGCCCACTTCCAGCTCCTGATCGATGATGACCCAGCCCTGGTGGCGAATCTCGGCGATGTTCTGCCGCAGGGCCTCGGCCGTATGCAGGGTACGGCTGGTCTTGACCTGCAAGTCGGCGCGTTCGAGGTATTCGTCGAGGGCTGCATCGTCCAGCGCGGCCAGCAGGATACGGCCCATGGACGTGCAGTACGCCGGCAGCCGGCTGCCCACCGACAGATCCACCGAGATCAGCCGCTGCGGCGTGGCGGAGCGGGCGACATAGAGCACCTCGTCACCCTCCAGCGTGGCCATCGAACAGGCCTCGTGCAGCTGTTCACTGAGGCGGTCGAGGATCGGCTGCGCGGTCATCGCCAGCGGTGTGGAGGACAGGTAGGCGTGCCCCAGCGTCAACACCTTGGGCAGCAGCGAATAGGTGCGGCCGTCGGTAGTGACATAGCCGAGCTTCATCAGCGTATGCAGGCAGCGGCGCACGGCGGCGCGGGGGATTTCGGTGCGGTGGCTGATCTGCGCGATGGTCAGGTGACGCTTGCGCTCCTGGAACGCATGGATCACCGCCAGGCCACGGGCCAGCGACGTCATGAAGTTGGGATCGCCGGTCAGTGCCTCGATGCGCTTGGCAGGCGAAGCGACGATTGGCGGTGCCATCGGTGGTTGGAGAACGCGCGATTCGTCGGTCATGGCGGAAACCCCGGACAGCTGATGTAGGGCGATTATCGACACCGTGACCGATAATCGCCAACGCGGCTTTAGTGCAGCAGCCAGAGAAACAGGCTGATCGACAGGAAGGACAGCACCGTCGCGCTGACCACGGCGGCCGCGCAGCGTCCTTCCAGGCCGTAGCGTGCGCCAAGGATCGGATAGATGCTCATCATCGGCGCCGCCGCCATGAGGATGCCGGCCAGGCGTAGCTCCGGATCGTTCACCGGAAACAGCAGGAAGCACCCCATCACCAGCAGCGGATGCAGCAGCAACTTGCCCACTGCCAGCAGCGCCATGTCGGTATACAGTGCGCCGACCCGCAGGCCGTTGAGGCTGGCACCAATGACGAACAGCGCCACCGGTGCGGAGGCCAGCGCCAGCATGTCGATGACCCGCATCATGACGGCCGGCGGCGCAGCCCGAGCACCGCCAGCGTCAATCCCAGCGTGATCGCGATCAGCACCGGGTGGCATACCAGGCTTTTCAGCGTGCCGCTCAGTGCTCGCCAGACGCCCGCGTCCGATTGCCGTCCGAGTTCGGCCAGCGTCAGCGCCAGCGGAATCATCAGCAGGTTCTCGATCATCATGCCCAGCGCGAGCGCCACCGCGGCCGGCGAGCCGACCACCATCACCACGATCGGATAGCCGACGAACCCGCTGTTGGAAACCGAACTGCCGAGTCCCGCTAACGCGCTGCCGCTCAGGCTGTCGCCCCGCACGCGGCGTGAGATGCCGTAGCCCAGGGCGAAGGACGCCAGCGAGCCCAGGCCATAGGCGCACAGGTAGTTCCAGTTCAGCACCTGCTCCAGCGGCTGGTCGATCAGCGCTTTGATCACCAGCGCCGGCAGCGCGAAGGTGATGACGAAGCGCCCCATGCCCGCCGCCTGCTCGCGGCTGATCAGCTCGCTGCGACAGGCGAGAAAGCCGATACCGACGAGGATGAAGATGGGCGCGGTAATCCCGAGGATCGCGAGCATGGAAGTCTCGTCAGGCGGTCGGGGCATCGCCCGGTGGCAGCAAGCGCAACTGCTGCAACCGGCTGCGGGTGCGGGAGAAATCCACGTGGGCGCTTTCGCTCAGCAGCGCCGACAACGGCATGTCGCTCACCAGCAGCAGCCGGTTGCCGTGGTCGTAGAGAATGTCCACCAGGTTGAGAAAGCGCTGTTGCACGTCGATGCCCTGCCCGTCGAGCGGAGGCACCCCGGACAACGCCAGCGCATGGAACTCTTCGGCCAGCCAGAGGAAGTCGGCGCTGGCGCGTGGTTCGCGGCACAGCGTGTCGAAATGCAGCCAGCCGCGCTCCGCCTCGCGGGCCAGCAGCGGCAGCGGACGACGGTTCACCTCCAGCATCAGATCGTGCTCGGCAGCCTCGCTCAGGGGCAGCAGCGCGGCGACCCGGGCGCCCTGCTCCGACTCCGGCGCGACCGCGTAATCTCCCCATCGGTAGTCGCCGCGCAGACGGTAATCCTCACCGCCATCGAGTTGCAGCACCTGGAAGCGCCGCTCGAGCAGCGCGATGGCCGGCTTGAACCGGTCGCGATACAGCGGATTGGGGCACAGCCCGGCCGGTGGATAGTTGGACGTGCACACCAGCCCGACACCGGCATGCACCAGGTGCTGCAGCAGCCGACCGAGCAGCATGGCGTCGCCGATGTCATGCACATGGAATTCGTCGAAGCACAGCAGCCGGCTCTGCCCGGCGATCTCGGCGGCGATCAGCCGCAGCGGATCGGGCTGGCCGGTGATCTCCTGCAGGCGCAGCTGCACCTCGTGGAGAAAGGCATGGAAATGCACGCGGCGCTTGCTCGTCACCGGGGCTGCGGCAAAGAAGGCGTCCATGACGAAGCTCTTGCCGCGGCCGACGCCGCCCCACAGGTAGACCCCGGATGACGGCGCGCGCAACCAGCTGCTGCGGCCACGCAGCCAGCGCTCGAGCCAGCCGGCGAGCTGGTCGATCGCGCGCTGCTGTGCCGGGTCGGCACGGTAGCCACGGGCCTGCAGGGCATCGGCAAACCGTTGCTGGATATGCGGGGCAACCCGCTCGCTGGTTACGCCCGCGACGGCGCTGAGCTCAGAAGTCAAAGAAAACCGTTTCCGCCTCGCCCTGGAGATGAATGTCGAAACGATACGCCAGTTTGCCGTCGACCTCGCAGCGTCGGGCGATCAGGGTCTCGCGCCGATGGGTCCATTCGATCAGGTTCAGCACCGGATCGGCGGCATTGGCCTGCGCCTCATCATCGAAGTAGATGCGCGTGTGCAGGTGGATGTTGATCCCGCGGGCGAACAGCGACACGTTGATGTGCGGCGCCATCGGTATCCCGGCACGGCTCTTCACCACACCCGGCTTGACCGTACGAAGGGTCCACTCGCCGGCATCGAAGGTGGTGGCGGTACGGCCGAAGCTGTTGAACGACTGCTCCGGATCGAAACGCGGCTGATACCGGCCGGAGCTGTCGGCCTGCCAGAACTCGAGAAACGAATCGCGCACCAGATGGCCGCTGCCATCGTAGACGCTGCCCAGCAGCAGGATGTGCTCACCTGGCGCGTCCGTCCTGGCCATCTCGTTCCAGATTTCCTGTTCGCGGGTCGGGTTGCCGGCGGCAGCCGGCGCCAGGCCGATGTGCACATAGGGGCCGGCCGTCTGCGAGCGGGTCTCCGGCAGCAGTTCAACGGGCATGTCAGAGCCTCCTCAGCGGTTCTCGAAATGGGTCTTGCGCTGCCCGCGCAGCACGATGTCGAAGCGATAGGCCAGGCAATCCATGGGATTGGCGTTGCCCATGTCGAGCCTGGCGATCAGCGTCTGCACCGCGGCGGGGTTGGCGATGGTCTTGACGATCGGGCACAGCGGAATCAGCGGGTCGCCTTCGAAATACAGCTGGGTGATCAACCGCGTGGAGATCGACGGGCCGCTGACCGAGACGTGGATGTGCGAGGGCCGCCAGTCGTTCGGCCCGTTGCGCCAGGGATAGGGACCCGGCTTGATCGTGCGAAAGATGTAGTTGCCTTCGCTATCGGTCAGCGTACGACCGACACCGCCGAAGTTCGGGTCGAGCGGCGCCACGTAGCGATCGTTCTTGTGCCGGTAGCGCCCGCCGGCATTGGCCTGCCACATCTCCACCAGGGTGTCGGGGATCGGCTTGCCGTTCTGGTCCATGACCCGCCCGGAGATGATGATCCGCTCGCCGATGGGCAAGCCACCATGGTTGAAGTTGAGCAGCAGATCGTTGTCATGCTCGCCGAACTTCAGGTGCGAGAAATCCGGGCCGGTGGTTTCGGACAGCGATGCGGGGATGCTGATCAGCGCCTGACGTGGCGACCGGGCTACGGAGGTCCTGTAGTCGGGCGTCAGCGCCGCCGGATGCCAGGTGCGATCACGGGCGACGAACAGGCGGGTGTCCGGTTCGGACATGGCGGGCTCCTTTCTTGTCGTTGGGCACGAAGCCTCAAGGCGGAGCCAGTGTGCGACAGCCTGCCGCAGGCCGAAACTGAAAAGAACGGTGCAATCCATAACCCAAAGGTTATGGATTGCGGTAAACCGCCGCTGCTTCGCGCAGCGCCTCGCAGCACCACTGCATGGCCAGGGTGGGCGGTAGCGATGGGTTGCTGCAGATGCCCACCGAGCCGCCGGGCTCCTTCAAACCCAGATCCAGCTCCACCAGCTCTCCGCACGCGAGGTCTGGCGCACCGCATCCAGTGGCGCAACCCAGACGGCATCGCTGTCGAGCACGTAGCGACGGCTCAACGCGACGGACAGCGTTTCCAGGCGCCGCGGCGGCGCAGCGATGCCCAGCTGCATGAACAGGCTGTCCGCCGAGCGCCGGATGCTGGTGCCGGCCAGCGGCAGCACCACCGGATAATCGCCCAGCTGCCCGGCGCCGGCGCCTAGCAGTGCATGGTCCGGGCGCACCACCAGCGTCATGGACTCGCTATAGAGGTGCTCGAAACTGAGCCCCTCGATCTGCGGATTGTCGGTGACCCGGCCGATCACCAGGTCCAGCTCGCCGCTGCGCAGCTGGCCCAGCAGGTATGCGCCCGGCCCCGTGGCAACGCTCACCACCAGCGCCGCATGCTGGGCATGCAGCCGACGCACCACATCGGGCAGTAACGCGCTTTCCACCGTGGACAGCACACCCAGGCGCACCATGCCGGCCTCATGCTCGCCCGCTCGCAGGCTGCGCACGCCTTCACGCAGCGCCTGCACGCTCGGCCCGGCGTAGCGCAGGAAGGCGCTGCCGGCGGCAGTCAGGCGGACGCCGGTCTTGCTGCGCTCGAACAGGCTGGTGCCAAGTAGCGCCTCGAGTTCCTTCAAGGTCTTGGAGATCGCTGGCTGGCTCACCGCGAGCGTTTCGGCGGCGCGCGCCAGACTGCCCTGCCGGGATATTTCCAGAAAGCAGAGCAGATGACGGTACTTGATTCGGTTATCGATGTTCACCGGAGCCCCCGTTGGCGGTGCCGGTCGATTGTAGCCTCAGCGGGTCACGGCGCTGTGCATCCATATCGCAGCAGGCTCGAACCGAGACGCAAAGAGGGCATCTACTGAAGGGTGGACGGCCTACGGAGGAAAACGATGAACGTGACCCGCGGAGTGGTCTGGCTGGCGCGCAGCGGCTATGCAGCGCGTGGCCTGGTGTATGTGATCGTCGGATTCTTCGCCGTCATGGCCGCACTGGGCTCGGGAGACACCGTGGACACCCGCGGCGCCGTGCAGCAGCTGCTCGGGCAGCCCTTCGGTGCCGTGCTGCTCTGGCTGGTGGTGATCGGCCTGCTGGCCCATGTGGCTTGGCGCCTGACACAAGGCATCGGCGATACCGACCGGCACGGCCGCGATGCCAAGGGCCTGCTGGTACGCACCGGTCTGGTCAGCAGCGGTGTGGTGAATCTGTTGCTCGCGCTGTTCACCCTGAGCCTGCTGGTGAGCGGCCTGGACCGTTTCGCCGAGGGCGGCGGCGGTTCCGGAAGCGACAGCACCGACAGCCTGATGCGGCTGCTGGGCCTGGAACATTCGCACTGGCTGATCTGGGCGATCGCGCTGATCCCGCTCGGCGTCGGCATCGCCCACCTGATCAAGGCATGGCGCGCGCATTTCGAGCGCTACTTCCAGTGCGACGAGGGCACCATGCGCCTGGTTCGACCCGTCTCGCGTATCGGCCTGGCTGCACGTGGCTGTTCCTTTCTGATCATTGCCGGGCTGCTGTTCATGGGTGGCAGCCGTTACGAACCGACCGACCCACCCGGCCTCAAGGAAGCGCTGGAAGCGCTGCAGGGCATGCCTGCCGGTGGCGCGCTGCTGCTGGCAATCGGCGTCGGCCTGCTGGCCTTCGCCGTGTACAGCTTCGCCGAAGCGCGCTGGCGGCGGATCGATTTGTCCGAGGTGATGGATTGAGCAGATTGGCGAAGGGCCGGGCGGGATGCCTTACGCCTTGAATCGGATCGACCGTAGCGGTGGGCTGAAGCCCACCCTACGCAGGATTGGCATGACGGTTGTGCACGTCCGCTTTTTGTAGGGTGGGCTTCAGCCCACCACGCGCGCGCACCCACTCCGGTCATCAACCGGCGTGGTAGTCCGCATCCGCCTCCTCGAAGCGCTTGACGATACTCGGCGCCGGCTCGGCGCCCAGCTTGCTCACCACCACGATGGCAATACTGGCGAGGATGAAACCCGGGATGATTTCGTACAGGCCCAGGCCGATGAACTCCTTCCACACCACCACGGTGACCGCGCCCACCAGCATGCCGGCCAGCGCGCCGTTGCGCGTCATGCGCTTCCACAGCAGCGAGATCAGCACCACCGGACCGAACGCTGCACCGAAGCCGGCCCAGGCATAGGACACCAGGCCCAGCACCTTGCTCTCGGGGTTGGAGGCGATGCCGATGGCGATCAGGGCGATCAGCAGCACCATGCCGCGGCCGACCCACACCAGTTCGGTCTGCGAGGCGTGCTTGCGCAGCATGGCCTTGTAGAAGTCCTGGGTCAGCGCACTGGAGCTGACCAAGAGCTGCGCACTGAGGGTGCTCATCACCGCCGCCAGCACGCCGGAGAGGATGATGCCGGCCACCCAGGGGTTGAACAGGATCTTCACCAGCTCCATGAACACCCGCTCGCCGTTCTGGCTCACCGCACCGGCCTGGTCCGGGTGATCGGCGAAGTAGGCGATGCCGAGGAAACCCACCGCCACGGCACCGGCCAGCGTCAGGATCATCCAGGTCATGCCGATGCGACGGGCGTTGGGAATGGTCTTGATCGAGTCGGCGGCCATGAAGCGCACCAGGATGTGCGGCTGGCCGAAGTAGCCCAGGCCCCAGGCCAGCAGCGAGATGATGGCGACGAAGGACAGCCCGCGGAACATGTCGAAGTTGGCCGGGTTCTGCGCCTCGATGGTGGCCATCACGGTGCCCATGTCACCGAGGGCGAGGATGACGAACAGCGGCGTGATCAGCAGCGCGAAGATCATCAGCGCGGCCTGCACGGTGTCGGTCCAGCTCACCGCCAGGAAGCCGCCGATGAACACATAAAGGATGGTCGCCGCAGCGCCGACCCACAGTGCGTATTCGTAGGGCATGCCGAAGGTGGACTCGAACAGCCGCGCGCCGGCCACCACGCCCGAGGCGCAGTAGATAGTGAAGAACACCAGGATCACCAGCGCGGAGAAGATCCGCAGCATGCGGCTCTCGTCCTCGAAGCGGTGCGAGAAATAGTCCGGCAGGGTCAGCGCGTTGTGGTTGTGCTCGGTGTGCACGCGCAGGCGACCGGCAACGAACAGCCAGTTGAGCCAGGCGCCGATGATCAGGCCGATGGCGATCCAGCTTTCCGACAGGCCGGCGACGAAGATCGCGCCGGGCAGGCCCATCAGCAGCCAGCCGCTCATGTCCGAGGCGCCCGCCGACAACGCGGTGACGAAGCTACCGAGGCTGCGCCCGCCGAGGATGTAGTCAGAGAAGTTCTTGGTGGCACGGTAGGCGATGAAGCCGATCAGGATCATCGCGGCGATGTAGACCACGAAAGTGATCAGAGTGGGGGTGCTGACGTTCATGGGACTTGTTTTCCTTGTGTGTCCTGACGCTCCGCCCGCCGAGCCCGGCCGCGGAACCATCGAGGGGCGCAAGGATAGCGCGTCGCCCGCCTGCGTGCGCGTGACCGCCAGGTTCTCCAGGAGCGCAGCGCCGCCGCTATAACGAAAAAGGGCCGGCAAACGGTGCCAGCCCTTTTGGCGCAATCACCGTGTCGTCAGAACGCCAGGCGCACGCCTACGGTCAGGTTGCGACCGGGCAACAGCACCTCATCCTTGATGAACGAGGTGTGCTGACGGGCCTTCTCGTCCAGCAGGTTGTTCGCCTTGAGATAGAGCAGGTAGTCGGTCTGGCTCAGCGAGCCGCTGTAGCCGAGGCTGGCACCGAGCATGTTGTAGCCGCCCGTTTCTGTTTCGTAGTCGGCCAGGTCGTCCTGACGCTGCACGCGATAGAACTCCAGTTGACCATTGAGCGCCGGGGTAAAGCTCTGGTCCAGCCGCACGCCGAGGCGATCGGCGGGAATGCGCGGCAGGTCGCCACCGTTCCCGCGAAGCTTGCCGCGCACGTGGTCGCCGAACAGAGTGAACGCGGTGGCGTCGGTGGCCTGGAAGCGCACCTCCCCTTCCGCGCCGGTGAGCACGGCGTCCTGCTGACGGTATTCGATCTCGCGGTAACCGCCGCCGATGTCGTTGCCGGTGTCGGCGGCATAGATGAAGTCATCCACCTCGTTGCGGAAAACGCTGAGGCTGAAGGTGGTACGGCCGGCGAACTTGCGCAGGGTGACCTCGGCGTTGTGGGAGGTTTCCTCTTTCAGGTCGACGTTACCCAGCTCGACGGTGCGGGTCGCCGCATGCGGGCCGTTGGCGTAGAGCTCCTCGGCACTGGGCAGGCGCTGCGAACGGGTCAGCGAGAAGCCCAGCGAGTACTGCGGAGCGAAGGTCCAGACCGCGCCGGCGGACATCGAAGTGCCACTGTGGTCGGTATCCGGGCGGCCATCGGCATCGATGTCCTGCCATTCGTGACGCAGGCCGAGTTCGTAGCGCCAGGCGCCGGCGGTGTATTCCTCCAGCAGGAACAGACCGTGGTTGCGGGTCAGCGTCTGCGGCACGTAGGCCTCCTCGCCGAGGGCTTCGAAGTCGCGACGCAGGGTCTGTGCCCCGAGCACGCCGCGCCAGCCGAACAGCGGCTGATGGGTCAGCTCCAGGCGGGCATCGGTGGCGTCGTTGTTGAAGCGAGTGCCCACTTCCCCGCCTTCGATCTCCTTGTGCTGGTAATCGCTGTGGCCGACACGCAGCCGTGCCAGTTCAAAGCCCGGCAGCGGATCGCTCAGCTCGCCGCGCAGATCCCAGCGCTTCTGCCGCATGTCGACGTAGGGCACGCTGCCGTGTTCATGGTCGTGATCATGGTCGTCGTCATCGTCATCGTGGCCGCCGCAATGCCAGTCGCTGCCGTGGGTGTGGCAATCGGCGTGCTCGTGGGCCAGCAGCCCGTAGCGGTTGTTCTGCTCACCGTAGGCGGCGCCGATATAGCCACGCTCGCCTATGAAGCTGGCGCCCAGGTTGAAGCTGTCGGTGTCGTTGTAGGAGCCTTCCTGCTTGTTCGGCGAGCCGAGGATTTCATAGGGGTCGGCCTGACGCTTGGTACCCTCGGCGCGGACGGCGAAGTTGCCGCTGCCGGCAGTGATACCGAACACCCCGGCACCTTCGTTGGCGGCGCTGTTGGCGCGTAGCTCCAGCTCGCCTTCGTAGCCCTTCTCCGGGACGCGGGTGGGTATCTTCTTGTCGATCACGTTGACTACCCCGCCGATGGCGCCGCCACCGTAGAGCAGGGTCGCCGGCCCCTTGAGCACCTCGATGCGCTCGGCCAGCAAGGGCTCGCTGGTCACCGCGTGGTCGGGGCTGATGGTGGAAGCGTCGAGCAGCTCGACGCCATCGCTCAGCACCTTGACCCGGGCGCCATCCAACCCTCGGATCACCGGACGTGCCGCGCCGGCGCCGAAGCTGCTGGAGCGCACGCCCGGCAAGCTTTCCAGGGTTTCGCCCAGTGTCGCTTCACGGCGCAGCACCAGCTCATCGTTTTCCATCACGGCGACCGGGGTGGTCATCTCATGGCTCTGCTTGGCCAGGCCGCTGGCGCTGACCACGACGGATTGCAGTTCGACCGGATCGGCGGCCCAGGCAGCCGGAACCAGAGCCAGGCTGATCGCCCAGGCCAGGGGATGACGCTTCAGTTTCATGTGATTCTCCAGACAGTGGCGGTTGCCTTCCGAGGCAACCGAAGAGGCTGTGCGCCGGCATCGGGACACGAGCACCGGCATGCGGGGCGAGAATCTAACATGTTATATCGTAACATTTCAGTCTGTTTTTCCTGGCAGGCACAACCGATGCCACTCGTACGTGGTCCAAACGAAGAGGCCGTGCGAGCCGCGTGCGGCTCTGGATTGCTTCGGGAGGTAGATCATGACCGTCGACATCGACACCACCACCGGCACCTGCTGCGTGGTCATCAACGGCAACACGCACCGCAGCGCCCTGATGGACGTGCGCATCACCACCGATCCAGAGGCACGCATGTCGGTGATGAACATCGACGGCACCAGCATCCATGTGCCGGAGGACGAAGCCGAACATCTGATCGCCGCCGGCGCGGTGGACGATCGCTCCAATCTGGTGGCGGACGACTAGGCTCAGGCCAGAAAACAAAAACCCCGGCTAGCCGGGGTTTTCGCCATTTGGTGTGCGAGTCGGTGGCGACCATCCGGGCGGGCTCAAATGGGGCCTGCCTTGCCATCCTCTATTCGCGCAGCGAGCGCGCACCCGCTCCGGTCATCAACCGGCGTGGTAATCCGCATCCGCCTCTTCAAAGCGCTTGACGATGCTCGGCGCCGGCTCGGCGCCCAGCTTGCTCACCACCACGATGGCGATGCTGGCGAGGATGAAGCCCGGGATGATTTCGTACAGGCCCAGGCCGATGAACTCCTTCCACACCACCACGGTGACCGCCCCCACCAGCATGCCGGCCAGCGCGCCGTTGCGCGTCATGCGCTTCCACAGCAGCGAGATCAGCACCACCGGACCGAACGCTGCACCGAAGCCGGCCCAGGCATAGGACACCAAGCCCAGCACCTTGCTCTCCGGGTTGGAGGCGATGCCGATGGCGATCAGGGCGATCAGCAGCACCATGCCGCGGCCGACCCACACCAGTTCGGTCTGCGAGGCATGCTTGCGCAGCATGGCCTTGTAGAAGTCCTGGGTCAGCGCGCTGGAGCTGACCAAGAGTTGCGCACTGAGGGTGCTCATCACCGCCGCCAGCACGCCAGAGAGAATGATGCCGGCCACCCAGGGGTTGAACAGGATCTTCACCAGCTCCATGAACACCCGCTCGCCGTTCTGGCTCACCGCACCGGCCTGGTCCGGGTGATCGGCGAAGTAGGCGATGCCGAGGAAACCCACCGCCACGGCACCGGCCAGCGTCAGGATCATCCAGGTCATGCCGATGCGACGGGCGTTGGGAATGGTCTTGATCGAGTCGGCGGCCATGAAGCGCACCAGGATGTGCGGCTGGCCGAAATAGCCCAGGCCCCACGCCAACAGCGAAATGATCGCGACAAAGGACAGCCCGCGGAACATGTCGAAGTTGGCCGGGTTCTGCGCCTCGATGGTGGCCATCACGGTGCCCATGTCACCGAGGGCGAGGATGACGAACAGCGGCGTGATCAGCAGCGCGAAGATCATCAGCGTGGCCTGCACGGTGTCGGTCCAGCTCACCGCCAGGAAGCCGCCGATGAACACGTAAAGGATGGTCGCCGCAGCGCCGACCCACAGTGCGTATTCGT
The DNA here is from genome assembly GCF_000219605.1 of Stutzerimonas stutzeri. Taxonomy (NCBI): domain Bacteria; kingdom Pseudomonadati; phylum Pseudomonadota; class Gammaproteobacteria; order Pseudomonadales; family Pseudomonadaceae; genus Stutzerimonas; species Stutzerimonas stutzeri. The sequence goes on along the minus strand of NC_015740.1, from coordinate 1,212,404 downwards.
AGGGCATGCCGAAGGTGGACTCGAACAGCCGCGCGCCCGCCACCACACCCGAGGCGCAGTAGATGGTGAAGAACACCAGGATCACCAGTGCGGAGAAGATCCGCAGCATGCGGCTCTCGTCCTCGAAGCGGTGCGAGAAATAGTCCGGCAGGGTCAGCGCGTTGTGGTTGTGCTCGGTGTGCACGCGCAGGCGACCGGCAACGAACAGCCAGTTGAGCCAGGCGCCGATGATCAGGCCGATGGCGATCCAGCTTTCCGACAGGCCGGCAACGAAGATCGCGCCGGGCAGGCCCATCAGCAGCCAGCCGCTCATGTCCGAGGCGCCCGCCGACAACGCGGTGACGAAGCTGCCGAGGCTGCGCCCGCCGAGGATGTAGTCGGAGAAGTTCTTGGTGGCACGGTAGGCGATGAAGCCGATCAGGATCATCGCGGCGATGTAGATCAGAAAGGTGATCAGTGTGGGTGTACTGACGCTCATTGTGAATCCCTCGTTAGTTGTTGTTCGGCGGAGCGCGAGCGAACTCACGCGCCGCCTTGGCAGAGGGCGATGGCGAATGCGGCCATCACCGGCGACAGGCCCAAACCGGGCCCGTCAGTGGCGGAAGAGCGTCCGCCAACTGTCCAATTTGTTGTTGTATGCCAGCTGCCGGGACAGCCGGGTTGATGTCATGCGCGGGTTGCGGCCGAAGCCAGCCCCCGCGGTTACACGCCGACGCCCCTGCGGGCGTCAACAACCCGCTCAGTCGTCGCCGAGCGACAGCAGCGAGGCGTTGCCGCCCACCGCCGTGGTGTTGGTGGAGGTGGTGCGCTCGTTGGCGAAGCGCAGCAGGTAGCTCGGGCCGCCCGCCTTCGGGCCGGTGCCGGACAGGCCACAGCCACCGAACGGCTGCACGCCCACCACCGCACCGATCTGGTTGCGGTTGACGTAAAGGTTGCCGACCCGCGCCAGACGCTCGATGCGTTCGGCGGTTTCCTCGTTGCGGCTGTGCACACCGAGCGTCAGGCCGTAGCCGGTGCCATTGATCGCCGCGACGACCTTTTCCAGGTCCGCCGCGTCGTAGCGCGCCACATGCAGCACGGGGCCGAAATGCTCCTTCTTCAGCTGGTGGATGCCGTCGATCTCGAAGGCCACCGGCGCCACGAAATGGCCGTTGAGCCCCTCCGGCAATCGGGCTTCGGCGATCAAGCGCCCTTCGCTCTTGAGCTGCTGGATATGCGCCAGCAGGCCTTCGCGCGCCTCCTGATCGATCACCGGGCCGATGTCGTTCTCGCGCAGATGGGTCGGCCCCACCCGCAGCTCGGCCATGGCACCCTTGAGCAGCTCGATCACGCGGTCGGCGATATCACGCTGCACGTAAAGCACGCGCAACGCCGAGCAACGCTGGCCGGCACTGGTGAAGGCCGAACCGACCGCGTCCTTGATCACCTGCTCGGGCAGCGCCGTGGAGTCGACGATCATTGCGTTCTGTCCGCCGGTCTCGGCGATCAGCGTGGCGATCGGGCCCTCGTTCTCGGCCAGCTGGCGATTGATGATGCGCGCCGTGTCGGTGGAACCGGTGAAGCACACGCCGACCACCCGCGGATCGCGACAGAACACGCCGCCCAGGGTGGCGCCGTCGCCCGGCAGGAAGGCGATCGCCTCCTTCGGCAGGCCGGCTTCGAACATCAGCTCCAGCGCACGGGCGGCGATCAGGCTGGTCTGCTCGGCCGGCTTGGCCAGCACGGTGTTGCCGGCCACCAGTGCCGCGCTGATCTGGCCGAGGTAGATGGCCAGCGGGAAGTTCCACGGGCTGACGCAGACGAACACGCCGCGGCCTTCATGGAACAGCTCGTTGCGCTCGCCGGTCGGGCCTTTCAGCTCTTCGCGGCCGAGCTTCAGGCGTGCCTGCTGGGCGTAGTAGCGGCAGAAATCCACCGCCTCGCGCACCTCGTCGATGCCATCCTGCAGCGACTTGCCGGCTTCCACCGTACACAGCGCCATCAGCTCGGCACGGTGTTTTTCCAGCAGATCGCCGAGACGCTCGAGCACCGCCGCGCGGCTCTCCACGGGCGTCGCGTTCCAGGTCGGCCAGTAGGCGGCCAGCCGCTCGACCGCCTGGCGTGCCTGCTCGGCGCTGGCGAACTGGGCCTGGCCGACGACCTTGTTCAGGTCATAGGGGCAGCGTACCTCGGACGGCGTACCGGCCAGGGTCTGCCCGCCGATCACCGGCGCGGCCTGCCATTGACGATCGAGGAAAGGTTGATAGGCGCTGGCCAGTTCGTTCCATTCTTGTTGGATGTTCATGTTGATCCCTTGGGAGTTCTTGCGATTGCCGTACAAGGCCGGCGGCAGCGGAATGCGCGGGTTGCCCAGCGCGGCGAACCTGCGCAGCTGGCTAACCGGGTGATCGATCAGCGACTCGACCGGCACGCGCGGATCGACCAGCTGATGGACGAAGGACGAGTTGGCACCGTTCTCCAGCAGGCGGCGCACCAGATAGGGCAGCAGGTCCTTGTGGGCGCCGACCGGCGCATAGATGCGCACGTGCTTGCGGTACTTCTCGATCACCGTGTCGTACAGCGCATCGCCCATGCCGTGCAGGCGCTGAAACTCGAATTCGCGCGGCTGCGCCGCCCGCTCGGCCATGTCCAGGATGCAGCTGACGGTATGCGCGTTGTGGCTGGCGAACTGTGGGTAGATCACGCCGCGGGTGTGCTCGGAGAGCAGGTAGCGGGCGCAGGCGAGGTAAGACGTATCGGTGCCTTCCTTGCGGGTATAGACCGGGTAACCGTCCAGCCCCTGGACCTGGCACTGCTTGATCTCGCTGTCCCAGTAGGCGCCCTTGACCAGGCGCAGCGGAATGCGCGCGTCCAGCTCGCGGCCCAGCAGTGTCAGCCAGACAAGCACCGGCAGGCAGCGCTTGGAATAGGCCTGGATGACCAGGCCGAACTCGCCCCAGCCGGCGATAGCCGGATCACGCATGAGCTTCTCGAACAGTTCGAGCGACAGCTCCAGGCGGTCGGCCTCCTCGGCATCGATAGTGATACCGACATCCAGGCGGCGGGCCAGGATGGCTAGCTCGCGGACGCTGGCGAACAGCTCGTTGAGCACCCGCTCGCGCTGAGCGACTTCGTAGCGCGGGTGCAGCGCCGACAGCTTGATCGACACCGAAGGTCGTGGCCCCGGCCCGACCTGCGGCTCGGCGCCCACGGTTTCCACGGCCTGGCGGTAGTCGGCCATGTACTTTGCGGCGTCTTCAGCGGTCAGCGCGGCCTCGCCGAGCATGTCGAAGGAATAGGTGTAGCCCTTCTCCCGCTCCGGTCGGCCGTTCTTAAGGGCTTCTGCGATGGTGCGACCGAGCACGAACTGCTTGCCCATCAGCTTCATGGCCTGGTTCATCGCGGCGCGGATCACTGGCTCGCCGGAGCGTTTGAGCAGGCGGCCGATGACGTTCTTCGGCCGGCCGTCGGCAGTCTCCGGATCGACCACCTTGCCGGTCATCACCAGGCCCCAGGCAGCGAAGTTGACCAACACGTTGTCGCTCTGGCCCAGGTGGCGCTCCCATTCGGCGGCGTTGAGCTTGTCGCGGATCAGCGCATCGGCGGTCGCCGCGTCCGGTACGCGCAGCAGCGCTTCGGCCAGGCACATCAGCATCAGCCCTTCCTGGGTATCGAGGCTGTACTGGCGCAGCAGGGCATCAAGGGTGTCGACCGCGTTGTCACGAGCGCGCACGGCTTCGATCAGCGTGCGCGCTCGTTCGCGAATGGCGGCGATGCCCGCCTCGCCCGGATCGGCGAGCTGCAGCAGTTCAGTGAGATAGGCCGCCTCGTCAACGCTGTAGTTGGCGCTGATGGCGGGAAAGAATTCTGCTGCTGTCTGGTTGGCGAAGGCGCCATCCAGCACGTGACCGGCCTTGAACATGCGCCGCTCCTCTTTTGAGTTGTGTCTGCTTATAGGTCTAGTCCACGGCCGGGCTGATGATGCAGCACAAGACGATGAGCCAGGTCGGGAAGCGGAATGTAGGGTCAGCGCGTCGAGCCGTTCTTACGCAAAACTACGGAAGTTTTGCGAAAAACTCCGATAGGGGAAGGCGGAAAAGCTGTGGTAACAAAAGCGCACCAGGATGGCGCAGGAATATCTGCGTAATCTCTGTCCGGCGCGAAAACAGGGCGATCCAGGGCCGATCAGCAATCCGACTTGCGCAGCCCGCGAGGGGTCAGGCCGAGGTAGCGGCGGGTGGCCGTGGTCAGTGCACTCTGGCTGGAGAAGCCGCACTCCTCGGCGATGCGCACCAAGGGCAGCGGCGTCTCGCGCAGCAGGCGCGCGGCGCGATCGAGGCGGGCCTTGAGCAGGTACTGGTGCGGGGTGAGGCCGACGCTGTCCTTGAACTGGGCGTGAAAATGGCTGGGGCTCAGGCAGACCACCTGGGCCAGCTCGGCGACCGTGATGCGCCGCGCCAGATTGCTCTGGATGTGGCTGTCCAGTCGCTGCAGATCCAGCGGGCCGGCCGGACGCTGCTGGGCTTCGCCGAACAGCCGCAGGTGCAATGCCCGTAACAGCACGCCACCCAGCGCGCGGGCCAGCAGCGGATCGCTGCCGTAGCGCGCCAGCTCGGCACCGGCGTACGCCAACAGGTTCTGGAAGTCGGCATCCAGCGCCGGATAGCGCGGCGCCTCGAACAGGCGCGCCAGCAGTTCGGGATCTTCGGTGCCGACTTCCTGCTCGTCCAGGTCGATGATCAGCATGCGGTTGTCGCCCATGCCGGCGAAACCATGATCGGCATCCCCCGGCACCAGGCAGGCGCGCATCCGGCACACCTCCCCGCCCGAGCCGTTGACCTCGAATTCCGCACGACCGGCCAGCGACATCACCAACTGGTGATAGTCGTGGGCGTGCTGGTGAGTCTGGTCATCCAGGCGAAGCAGACGGGCATTGAGCATGTGGGCACCTGAGGTTGGCAGCCGTCGCCGTTGATGAAAGACGCCGGCCAGTGCGCACTCTACCTAACGCCGGGGAAGGTGCCCACCCCGCGGCCGGGATTGAAATCATCCGGGGCACTACCCATCTAAGGAGCACGTATTCGCAACGGGTGCCGCATGAACGACGACATCAATCAGGATCAGGAAATCATCTCCAACGGCCTCGTGCTGCCTGACCAGCAGCAGCCGGACAAGCTCTACATCATCCCGGTGCACAACCGGCCGTTCTTCCCGGCTCAGGTGTTGCCGGTCATTGTCAATGAAGACCCCTGGGCCGAGACCCTGGAGCGCGTGGCCAAGACGCCGCACCAGCGGGTGGCGTTGTTCTTCGTCGACTCGCCGGTGCTGGACATGGCCACCTTCGACCCGGACAGCCTGCCGGAACATGGCACCATGGTCCGCGTACACCACGCCTCGCAGGAGGGTGGCAAGCTGCAGTTCGTCGCCCAGGGCCTGGCGCGGGTGCGCATCCGCGGCTGGCTGCGGCGCAAGCCGCCGTATCTGGTGGAAGTCGATTACCCGAAGAGCGACGAGGACCCGCGCGACGAGGTCAAGGCCTACGGCATGGCGCTGATCAACGCGATCAAGGAGCTCTTGCCACTCAATCCGCTGTACAGCGAGGAGCTGAAGAACTACCTCAATCGCTTCAGCCCCAACGACCCGTCGCCGCTGACCGACTTCGCCGCCGCGCTGACCACCGCGCCGGGCGCCGAACTGCAGGAAGTACTGGACACCGTGCCGGTCTTGAAGCGTATGGAAAAGGTGCTGCCGCTGCTGCGCAAGGAAGTCGAGGTCGGCAAGCTGCAGAAGGAGCTCACCGGCGAGGTCAATCGCAAGATCGGCGAGCGCCAGCGCGAGTTCTTCCTCAAGGAACAGCTGAAGATCATCCAGCGCGAGCTGGGCATCACCAAGGACGACAAAAGCGCCGACGCCGACGAGTTCCGCGCGCGCCTGGAAGGCAAGGTGGTGCCACCGGCCGCGCAGAAGCGCATCGACGAGGAACTGAACAAGCTGTCGATCCTCGAGACCGGCTCGCCGGAATACGCCGTCACCCGCAACTACCTGGACTGGGCCACCGCCCTGCCCTGGGGGGTCTACGGCAAGGACAAGCTCGACCTCAAGCGCGCGCGCAAGGTGCTCGACAAGCATCACGCCGGACTCGACGACATCAAGAACCGCATCCTCGAGTTTCTCGCCGTCGGCGCCTTCAAGGGCGAGATCGCCGGTTCCATCGTGCTGCTGGTCGGCCCGCCGGGCGTGGGCAAGACCAGCATCGGCAAGTCCATCGCCGAATCCCTCGGCCGGCCGTTCTACCGTTTCAGCGTCGGCGGCATGCGCGACGAGGCGGAGATCAAGGGCCACCGCCGTACCTACATCGGGGCCCTGCCCGGCAAGCTGGTGCAGGCGCTCAAGGATGTCGAAGTGATGAACCCGGTGATCATGCTCGACGAGATCGACAAGCTCAGCAGCAGCTACCAGGGCGATCCAGCCTCGGCGCTGCTGGAGACCCTCGACCCGGAGCAGAACGTCGAATTTCTCGACCATTACCTGGACCTGCGCCTGGACCTGTCCAAGGTGCTGTTCGTCTGCACGGCCAACACGCTGGACTCGATCCCCGGCCCACTGCTCGACCGCATGGAGGTGATCCGCCTGTCCGGCTATATCGCCGAAGAGAAGCTGGCCATCGCCAAGCGCCACCTGTGGCCGAAGCTGCTGGACAAGACCGGCGTGCCGAAGGAGCGCCTGGCCATCAGCGACAGCGCCTTGAAGGCGGTGATCGAAGGCTATGCCCGCGAGGCTGGTGTACGCCAGCTGGAAAAGCAGCTGGGCAAACTGGTGCGCAAGGCGGTGGTCAAGCTGCTGGAAGATCCGCAAGCGGTGCTGAAGATCACGCCGAAGGATCTCGAAAGCTACCTCGGCAAACCGGTGTTCCGCAGCGAACAGGTGCTCTCCGGCGTCGGCGTGATCACCGGCCTCGCCTGGACCAGCATGGGCGGCGCCACGCTGCCGATCGAGGCGACGCGCATCCATACGCTCAACCGCGGCTTCAAGCTCACCGGCAAGCTCGGCGACGTGATGAAGGAATCGGCGGAGATCGCCTACAGCTTCGTGACCTCGAATCTGAAGACGTTCAAGGGCGATCCGCAGTTCTTCGACCAGGCCTTCGTGCACCTGCACGTGCCGGAAGGCGCGACACCCAAGGACGGCCCCAGCGCCGGCATCACCATGGCCAGCGCACTGCTGTCGCTGGCACGCAACCAGCCGCCGAAGAAGGGCGTGGCCATGACCGGCGAGCTGACCCTGACCGGCCATGTGCTGCCCATCGGCGGGGTACGCGAGAAGGTCATCGCCGCGCGGCGGCAGAAGCTCTTCGAGCTGATCCTGCCGGAAGCCAATCGTGGCGACTTCGACGAGCTGCCGGACTACCTGAAGGAAGGGCTGACGGTGCACTTCGCCAGGCGCTTCGCCGATGTGGCCAAGGTGCTCTTCTAAGTAGAAACAGCCTGCGCGGGCGTACGGTGCGCTTGCACAGCCGCCCTGCGCTCGCCGCACCCCTGACACGTCTGCAGCCGGATGCTTTTGGGCTATCCTTCCGGTTCCATTCCGACTGGTGCCGATCATGCCTTTCGACATCCCTCGCCTGCTGCTACCCACCAGCCTCGCCCTGCTGACCGCCTGCGCCGGCCAAGAGAGCGCACCGCCTTCGAGCGTGGTACTCAGCGACGATCGCCGCTGCCCGCAGAGCCTGCAGAACGGTCAGCAGTTGATCGTCAGCCTGCCGAGCAACCCGACCACCGGCTATCGCTGGATCCTCCACGAGTCGGCCCCGGAGCAGCTGCGCAGTCTTGGGCCTGAAGTGTTCAGCAACCCGAAGGACGACATGATCGGCGGCGACGGGCTCTCTACCTGGCGTTTCGAAGCGCGGCAGGCCGGCAGCGGTCGGCTCTACCTGACCTACCAGCGCCCCTGGGAGGCCGATGGCGAGCCGGCCGGGCTGTTCGATTGTCGGATCGAGGTGCACTGAGGCAGGGCCAGGCAGCCGCTTTCCGCTACAATGCCGCCCCATTTTTCCAACACGCCGCCGCCACCGTGAGTCACGATCCCGACCGTCTGTTCGCCCAGCCCCTAGCCCGTGTCCAGGACTTCGTCTTCAACGAGGACGTGGCACGGGTGTTCCCCGACATGATAAAGCGTTCGGTACCTGGTTACCCGACGATCGTTGAGAATATCGGCGTGATCGCCGCACAGTTCGCTCAGCCTAATACCCGCCTGTACGACCTCGGCTGCTCGCTGGGTGCGGTGACCCAGGCGCTGCGCCGGCATGTGAGTCAGGACAACTGCCAGGTGATTGCCGTGGACAACTCAACCGCCATGGTCGAGCGCTGCCGCGAATACCTGCATGCGCAGGACTCCATGTACCAGGAGCTGTTGCCGGTGGAGGTCATCGAAGCCGACATTCTGGCCCTGGAGTTCCAGTCCAGCTCGCTGGTGGCGCTGAACTTCACCCTGCAGTTCATCGCCCCCGTACAGCGCCCGGCCCTGCTCGGCCGCATTCGTCAGGCACTGGTGCCGGGCGGCGCGCTGATCCTGTCGGAGAAACTGCGATTCGAGGAAGACGAGGAACAGCAGCTGCTGACCGACCTGCACATCGCTTTCAAGCGCGCCAATGGCTACAGCGAACTGGAAATCGCCCAGAAGCGCAGCGCCATCGAGAACGTGATGAAGCCCGATAGCCTGGAAACCCATCGCCAACGCCTGCTCGAGGCCGGCTTTTCCAAGGTCGTACCCTGGTTCCAATGCCTGAATTTCGCTTCGCTGATCGCCCTGCCATGAATCTCGACCTCACTCCCCTCGCCTGGCGCCTGGCCGGCACACCACTCGCTGCCTGGGCCAACGACGTTCAACAGCAACTGGACGCCAAACTGGCCATCGGTCATGGCGATCTGCCGCGCTGGCGCCGGGCCGTCGATGCGCTACCGGCGCTGATGCCGACGCAGATCCAGCTGCGCGAATGTTTCTGCCTCGCGGCCCCCTGCGACGAAGCCACACGCCAGGCCACCCGCGAGGCGCTGATGGGGCTGTCGCCGTGGCGCAAGGGGCCGTTCGAGGTATTCGGCGTGCATGTGGACACCGAATGGCGCTCGGACTGGAAATGGGCCCGGGTCGCGCCGCATCTCGACCTTGCCGGCAAGCGCATCCTCGACGTCGGCTGCGGCAATGGTTACTACATGTGGCGCATGCTCGGCGCCGGTGCTGACAGCGTGGTCGGTGTCGACCCGAACTGGCTGTTCTTCTGCCAGTTCCATGCGATGAAACGTTACCTGCCGGAGCTGCCCGCCTGGCACCTGCCGTTCGCCCTGGAAGAGCTGCCGCCCAAGCTCGAAGGCTTCGAAACGGTATTCTCCATGGGCGTGCTCTACCATCGCCGTTCGCCCGTCGATCACCTGCTCGATCTGAAGGACTGCCTGGTCCGCGGCGGCGAGCTGGTGCTGGAAACGCTGGTGGTCGAGGGCAACGAGAACACCGCGCTGGTACCGGAAGACCGCTACGCACAGATGCGCAACGTCTGGTTCCTGCCCTCGGTGCCGGCGCTGGAGCGCTGGCTGCGACGGGCCGGGTTCCTCGACGTGCGCTGCGTGGACGTCAGCGTGACCAGCGTCGAGGAACAGCGCAGCACCGACTGGATGCGTTACCAGTCGCTACCGGATTTCCTCGACCCTCAGGACCACGGCCGCACCGTCGAAGGGCTGCCGGCCCCCATGCGCGCCGTACTGCTGGCACGCAAGCCCTGAGCATCTCGGCCTGATGATGTCAGGCGCCACGCTTGCGGCGCCGCCCCTCCACGAGTTGCCGCAGCGGCAGGCGCGCCCGTTCGAGCAACTGCTGGCGGCTCAGGTCGCGCTTGGCCAGCTCGGCGTCGTCCAGTCGCAACAACTGCCGATAACGGCTGCGCTGCCGCCACGCCCGGTACCAGTCATGCAGGCTGCGTTGCAGACCGAGCGGCCACATGGCCGGCATGTAGACGTCAGGAATCTGGGGCTCCACTGGCCGCCGTGATCGGATGTTGCGTGGCTCTGTAGACATGCTCACCTCCGTTTCGCTGGCCGTGGGCACGTCATGGATATGGCGGCCACGGGTTCACGAACAGGATGAGCGGACGCCCACTGTTCAAACAAACGACTAATATAAAAGCCTGCGTTCAAGATTATTGAATGGTGGCTCATGCTGGAACCATCCAACCCCGGTACGACTGCCCCGTTGCTGGAAAGCGACGTGCTACGCACCTTTGTCGCCATCGCCGAGAGCGGCAGCTTTACTCGCGCGGCCGGGCAGATCTATCGCAGTACCTCGGCGGTCAGCATGCAGATCAAGCGGCTGGAAGATACCTTGGGCCGCCCGCTGTTCGTCCGTGAGGCTCGTCAGGTGCGCCTCACCCCCGCTGGGGAGACGCTGCTCGGCTACGCGCGGCGCCTGCTCAAGCTCAACGAGGAAGCGATCGCCCATTTTCTGCAGCCGGCATTGCAAGGGCGTGTGCGTTTCGGCACGCCGGCCGATGTCGGCACACGCATCCTGCCCGGCCTGCTGGCGCTGTTCGCCCGCAGCCATCCCGGCGTGGAGGTCGACGTCTCGGTCGCCCGCAGCATCGACATGATCGAACGTATCGATGCCGGCGAACTGGATCTGGCGCTGATCACTACCGGCAATCTCGGGCAGGACGATTCGCGGGGCGAGCCGATCCACAGCGAACCCCTGGTCTGGGCCGGCCGCAGCGGCGGTGTCGCCGCGCTGCGCACGCCGTTGCCACTGGCGCTGGCCAGTCCGGACTGCGCCTGGCGACGGCAGGCCCTGGACGCGCTCGACCGAATCGGGCGCGGCTACCGCATCGCCTACTCGAGCGAGCAGACCTCCGGCCAGGAAGCGGCGATGATCGCCGATCTGGCAATCGCGCCCTACCCGGCGAGCCTGGTCCGCCCGCCCCTGCAGCGGCTGGACGGGCAGTACGGGCTACCGCAACTGGGCGACTATCGGATCAACCTGCTGCGTGGAAGCAATCGCAGCGATGCGGTCGAGGTGTTGGCCGCCCAGGTGATTGCCGCCTTCGCCGAGTACCGCAGCCGTTTTGGCGGCCATCGCCCGGAAGCCAGCGAGGAACCGACATGGCACGCTGGATGATCCTCGCCGGGGCGGTACTGCTCCTGCTCGGCATCGCCTGGCACTACTTCCCCTGGCTGCTGAACTGGTTCGGCCGGCTACCGGGCGACATCCGCATCGAGTCCGAACGCAGCCGGGTGTTCATCCCGATCACCTCGATGGTGATTCTCAGCCTGGTCCTGACCGTGCTGATCAACCTGTTCCGCCGCTGAGCAGCGCCGTCCCCGCGGAGAGAACCGCGAATGGGCCCTTCAGCGGACGGCTTGTCTCACCCTCGCGCTGCGGCGCTGAGGATCAGATGCTTCATTTCCTTGACCGCCTGCTTGAAGCCGACGAACAGCGCATGAGCGACGATGGCGTGACCGATGTTCAGCTCATTGACACCACGGATGGCGGCGATGGCCTCGGCGTTGTGGTAGTGCAGACCATGCCCGGCATTGACGATCAGCCCGTGGCTGAGACCGACCTCGACACCGTCGCGAATCCGCGCCAGTTCGCAGGCACGTTCAGCCACGCTGTGAGCATCGGCATAGCGACCGGTGTGCAGTTCGATGGTCGGCGCACCGACCCGTGCCGCCGCCTCGATCTGCCGCGGATCGGCATCGATGAACAGCGAGACCTCCGCACCGCAGCCGCGCAACCGCTCCACCGCCTCGCGAATGCGCGCCTCCTGGCCGGCGACATCCAGCCCACCCTCTGTGGTCAGCTCCTGGCGGGTTTCCGGCACCAGGCAGACATGCTCCGGCCGCAGCTGCTCGGCAAAGGCCAGCATCGCCTCGGTGACACCCATCTCGAAATTCATCCGCGTCTGCAGGGCGTCCTTCATCATCAGCACATCGCGTTCCTGGATATGTCGACGGTCCTCGCGCAGGTGCACGGTAATGCCGTCCGCGCCTGCCTCTTCGGCGTCCAGCGCGGCCTTGACCGGGTCCGGATAGCGGGTGCCGCGGGCCTGGCGCAGGGTGGCGACATGGTCGACGTTGACACCGAGCAGGATTCGATTGGCTTCAGTCACGCGGGGACTCCTTCAGATTCATGAACAGTTCGCGGCTGACCAGCGGTCGGCCGCCCAGATGCGGAGCCAGAGCCTGGCGCATCAGCCGCTTGGCGGCGGCCAGCGCGCCCGGCACCTGCCAGTCGGCCTCGGCCATCGCGAGAAGTTCCGCGCCATTGAACAGCCCTGGCTGGAATCCCACAACCGGCTCCAGGCCGGCGTCCGGCACCAGCCGATACAGCCGCTGCGCGTCGATCGGCTGACCGGCGATATCGATGTCGAGGGCAAAACCATAGCCCAGCTCGTCGAGCAGTCGCCATTCGAAGGCCCGCAGCAACGGCTCAAGCGGCCGGTGCTCGGCCAGCGCCGGCAGAGTCGCGACGTAATGCTCGAACAGTGCAGGGTGCGCGTCCTCCGCCGGCAGCAGGCGGATCAGCAGCTCGTTGAGGTACATGCCGCTGAACAGCGCCTGGCCATCGAGCCAGTGGGCGGGCCCGGCACTTTCCAGGCGGGCAACGGTCTTCAGTTCGGACTTGCCGCGCAGTTCGACTTCCAGCGATACGAACGGGCGGATCAGGCTGCCGGCCTTGCCCCGCGCCGCACGCATGACGGCGCGCAGCCGCCCCTGCGGAGTGAACAGGTCGACCAGCGCGCTGCTTTCCTTGTACGGACGGCTGTGCAGAACGAATGCAGGCTGGTGCATGGCGGCCCAGGGGGTGCGCAATGCGCACGGGTGAGTGCGAAGAGGCTGTTACTGATAGCCCAGCGAATGCAGTGCGCGCTCGTCGTCGGACCAGCCGCCCTTCACCTTGACCCACAGGTTGAGCATGACCTTGGAGTCGAAGAGGACCTCCATGTCCTTGCGCGCTTCCTGGCCGATGCGTTTGATGCGCTCGCCCTTGTCGCCGATGATGATCTTCTTCTGCCCGTCGCGCTCGACCAGAATCAGCGCGTGGATGTGCAGCACGTGGCCTTCCTGCTTGAAGTCCTCGATCTCGACGGTGATCTGGTACGGCACCTCGGCGCCAAGCTGACGCATGATCTTCTCGCGCACCAGCTCGGCGGCAAGAAAGCGGCTGCTGCGGTCGGTGATCTGATCTTCCGGGAAGAAGTGCTCGCCCTCGGGAAGGCGCTCGGCCACCAGCTGTTCCAGGGTTTCCAGATTCTGCCCGTGCTGCGCGGAGATCGGCACGATTTCGGCATTCGGCAGCTGCTCGGCCAGCCAGCGCAGGTGCGGCAGCAGCTCGGCCTTGTCCTCGATGCGGTCGGTCTTGTTGACGGCGACGATCAGCGGTCCGGTGACGTATTGCACGCGCTCCAGCACGGCCTGGTCTTCATCGGTCCAGCGGGTGCGGTCGACGACGAAGATCACCACGTCGACATCCTTTAGCGCCGAGGCCGCGGTGCGGTTCATGTAGCGGTTGAGCGCGGTCTCGCCATTCTTGTGCAGACCCGGGGTATCGACATAGACCGCCTGCACGCTGCCCTCGGTCTTGATGCCGAGCATGTTGTGACGGGTCGTCTGCGGCTTGCGCGAGGTGATCGCCAACTTCTGCCCGAGGATGTGGTTGAGCAAGGTGGATTTGCCGACGTTCGGCCGGCCGACGATGGCGACATAACCGCAACGGCTGACGTCTTCGGATTGTTGCTGCTCGTCAGTCATGTCCATTCTCCACGCCCAGGGCGATCAATGCGGCTGCTGCGGCAACCTGTTCGGCAATGCGGCGACTGGCGCCCTGCCCATGAGTTTTGTCGTTGAGCAAGGCCACCTGGCATTCGACGAAGAACGTGCGGCAATGCGGTTCGCCCTGGATGTCCACCACTTCGTAGCGCGGCAGCTCACAGGCACGCGACTGCAGAAACTCCTGCAGGCGGGTCTTGGGATCCTTGTTGGTGTCCACCAGCGTCAAGCCCTGCAGCTCGTTGGCCAGCCAGGCGATAACCCGCTCACGGGCGACATCCATGCCGGCATCGAGATAAATGGCGCCGATCAGCGCCTCGAGGGTATCGGCCAGAATCGATTCGCGGCGGTAGCCACCGCTCTTGAGTTCACCGGAGCCGAGACGCAGGTGATCACCAAGCTCGAAGCCGCGTGCCAGAACGGCAAGCGTCTCGCCCTTGACCAGCCGGGCCCGCAGCCGCGACAGCTGGCCTTCACGGGCCTGCGGAAAATGGTTGAACAGCGCCTCGCCAGCAACGAAGTTGAGGATGGCGTCGCCGAGAAACTCCAGACGCTCGTTGTTGCGTCCGGCATAGCTGCGATGGGTAAGGGCCAGGAGCATCAGCTCCTGGTCCTTGAATTGATAGCCGAGCTTGCGCTCGAGGCGGGCTAACGAAGTGCTCACGGCATCCTTAGGCGATATTCTTTGTCGAAGTTCGCCACCAGATCGAGATTGCGGATCAGCGGCTCGCGTTTTTCGTACTTCAGGTGTGCCCTGAATTCATTGTTCTGGATCTCGACCTTCAGCGCTTCCTTCAGATCGATATTCTGGATGCCGTTGACCTGCATCCCCTTGCTGACATGACTATAGAACTCCCCGACGCTGCGAATCTCAAGCGCTTCGTCGGTTTCCACGGACTGGATGATCTTGTCCATGGACATGTAGTCGAAATAATGCGGGAACATCTTGAACCCGGTGCTGGCCACAAACGCCACAACCGCCAGGAGCATGATCCAGCTCAGCATGGACAGCCCTTTTTGCGAACGCGCAAAACTCATGTCGACCTCTATGTCGTAACGATACCCACCGATCGGGGCAGGACAAATATAACGAGCCCACTACGCTCGACGGGGGCCGCAATTCACAGCTTTCAGTGAATCAGGCCCACGCGGGAGAAATTCGGCAGATTGCTGAGTTTCGGATCGGGCCAGCTCATCCACACGGCGAAGGCCTTGCCGACGATGTTGCGGTCCGGAACCATGCCAGCAAGCTCGGCGGGGATCGAGTCGTCCTGCCAGTAGCGGCTGTCGTTGGAGTTGTCGCGGTTGTCGCCCATCATGAAGTAATGCTCGGCCGGCACGGTCCACTGGCGGCTCGGTTCGATTCGATAGCGCCCCATTTCTTTGCGGATCAGGTGCTCCACTTCGCCAAGTTTTTCCCGATACAGCACGGCGCTGCCGAGACTGCCCGGCTCTTCGCCGACCAGTATTTCGGCCACCGGCTGATCGTTGACGAACAGACGGCGGTCGCTGCTGTAGCGCACGGTGTCACCCGGCAGACCGACGACCCGCTTGATGTAGTTGATGCTGGGTTCGTTCGGATAGCGGAAGACCATCACGTCGCCGCGCTTCGGATCGCTGACTTCGATCACCTTGGTGTCCACCACCGGCAGGCGGATGCCGTAGGCGAACTTGTTGACCAGGATGAAGTCACCGACCTCCAACGTCGGAATCATCGAACCGGACGGGATCTGGAAGGGTTCGACGAGAAACGAGCGCAGTACCAGCACGATGGCCAGCACAGGGAAGAAGGACTTGCCATACTCGATCAGCAGTGGCTCCTTGTTCAGCGCCTCCAGCGTCGATGGATCGATTTCCCCGGTGCGCCCTTCGTAGTTGGCGATCGCAGCCCGACGCCGGGGTGCGAAGAACAACAGATCGCTCAGTGCCAAAAGACCGCAGACGGCCACGGCGATAACCAGCAACAACGGGAAATTGATCGACATATCAGCTATCTACCTTCAGTACCGCGAGGAACGCCTCTTGCGGGATTTCCACGCTGCCTACCTGCTTCATGCGCTTCTTACCGGCCTTCTGCTTTTCCAGCAGCTTGCGCTTACGGCTTACGTCGCCGCCGTAACATTTCGCCAGAACGTTCTTGCGCAACGCCTTGACCGTGGTCCGCGCGACGATCTGCCCGCCGATGGCCGCCTGGATCGCCACATCGAACATCTGCCGTGGGATCAGCTCCTTCATCTTCTCGGTCAGCTGACGGCCTTTGTAATGCGCATTGTCTCGGTGCACGATCAATGCCAGAGCGTCGACCTTCTCGCCATTGATCAGCACGTCCAGCTTGACCAGGTTCGCCGACTGGAAACGCACGAAGCTGTAGTCCAGCGAGGCGTAACCACGGCTCACCGACTTCAGACGATCGAAGAAATCCAGCACCACTTCGCTCATCGGCAGGTCGTAGCGCACCTGAACCTGCGAGCCGAGGAACTGCATGTCGCGCTGCACGCCGCGCTTCTCGATGCACAGGGTGATGACGTTGCCGAGGTGATCCTGCGGGACCAGGATGTTGGCCTGCACGATGGGTTCGCGCATGTCTTCGATGAAGGACAGGTCCGGCAGGCGCGACGGGTTGTCGACGTAGATGGTGTCGCCGTTCTTGAGCAACAGCTCGTAGACCACCGTCGGCGCCGTGGTGATCAGGTCCAGGTCGTACTCGCGCTCCAGGCGCTCCTGGATGATCTCCATGTGCAGCATGCCGAGGAAGCCGATACGGAATCCGAAACCCAGCGCCTCGGAGCTTTCCGGCTCGTATTGCAGTGCCGCGTCGTTGAGCGTGAGTTTCTGCAGGGCTTCGCGGAAGTCCTCGAAATCGTCGGAGCTGACCGGGAACAGGCCGGCATATACCTGCGGCTTGATGCGCTGGAAGCCGGGCAGCATCTCCACGTCCGGCGTGCTGGAGAGCGTCAGGGTATCGCCCACGGGCGCGCCATGGATATCCTTGATCCCGGCGATGATGAAGCCCACTTCGCCGGCCTTGAGATCGGCGGTGGCGGTGTGCTTGGGCGTGAACACACCAACGCTGTCCACCTGATGCACCTTGCCGGTGGACTTCACCAGCACCTTGTCGCCCTTCTTGATACGACCGTGGCGTACCCGCACCAGCGACACCACACCCAGGTAGTTGTCGAACCAGGAGTCGATGATCAGCGCCTGCAGCGGCGCCTCGATATCACCGGTGGGCGGAGGAATCACTGCGACCAGACGCTCGAGCACCTCGTCGACGCCCATTCCGCTCTTGGCACTGCAGGCGACCGCATCGGTGGCATCAATGCCGATGATGTGCTCGATCTCTTCCTTGACGCGCTCGGGTTCTGCCTGCGGCAGGTCCATCTTGTTGAGCACCGGCATGACCTCGAGACCCTGCTCGATGGCGGTGTAGCAGTTGGCAACCGACTGTGCCTCCACCCCCTGACCGGCATCCACCACCAGCAACGCGCCCTCGCACGCGGCCAGCGAGCGGCTGACTTCATAGGTGAAGTCGACGTGTCCGGGGGTATCGATGAAGTTCAGCTGGTAGGTCTTTCCGTCCCGCGCCTTGTAGTGCAGCGTGACGCTGTGGGCCTTGATGGTGATACCACGCTCACGTTCGAGGTCCATCGAATCCAGTACCTGAGCGGCCATTTCGCGCTCGGACAGGCCACCGCACATCTGGATGAAACGGTCCGCCAGGGTCGACTTGCCGTGATCGATATGGGCAATGATGGAGAAATTGCGGATATGACTCAGGTCACTCACAGCTCAACACTCGGTAGTCGCGGGCCGATTGCCCGCCGAAAATAGCCGCGAAGTGTAACTGATCAGCCCCTGCAGTGCCACGCACAAGCCGCCCGCATCACGATCAGCTGCATCCAGTGGCCAAACGGCAGAAACGAAGAAGGGCGGCCTGAGCCGCCCTTCGTTTGCTGAACCCGCGCTTACTCGGCCAGCTTGAAGGTAATGAAGCTCGCACGCCCCTGACGCAGCACGCGCATCGAAACCGAGCGGTTCTTGGGCAGCTGCTCGGCAACCCGGCTGAACGTCGCCGCCGAATTGATCGCCTGGTTGTTCAGATGAGTGATGACATCCCCGGGGCGCAGGCCGATCATCGCTGCCGGGCCATTGAGGATCTCGGTGATCACCACGCCGCCCGGCAGATCGAGGCTCTTCTTCTGCTCCTCGGTCAGCTCGGTGACCTTCACGCCCAAGCGATTGTCGCTGCGCTCCTGACCACCGCCAGACGCCACCACCGCTTCGCCTTCCTCCGGCATGGCGCCGATGCTGACGTCCAGCGTCTTGCGATCACCGTCGCGCACCACTTCCATGCGCGCCTTGCTGCCGGGCTTCAGCGCACCGACCAGATGAGGCAGATCCGCAGACATGACGATCGGCTTGCCGTTGAGGCTGAGGATCACGTCGCCGACGCGCAGCCCGCTACGAGCCGCCGGACCGCCATCCATTACCTGGGCCACCAGGGCTCCGGCCGGGCGCTCCAGCCCGAAGGACTCGGCCAGGTCCTTGTTCACCTCCTGAATCACCACGCCGAGCCAGCCGCGATTGACCTTGCCGTCGGTGCGCAGCTGATTGGCCACGTCCATCGCTACATCGATCGGAATTGCGAAGGACAGGCCCATGAAGCCGCCTGAACGGGTGAAGATCTGCGAGTTGATACCGATCACCTCGCCCTTGGGGTTGAACAGCGGGCCGCCCGAATTGCCCGGGTTGATCGCCACGTCGGTCTGGATGAAGGGCACGTAGCTCTCGTTGGGCAGGCTGCGGCCAGTCGCACTGACAATACCCGCGGTCACGGTATGGTCGAAGCCGAACGGCGAGCCGATGGCCAGCACCCACTCGCCAGCCTTGAGCTCGTCGGAGCGCCCGATCTTCACAGTCGGCAGGCCCTTGCCTTCGACCTTCAGAACGGCCACATCGGAGCGAGGGTCGGCGCCGATCAGCTTGGCTTCGAGCTCGCTTCTATCGGGCAGGCGCACAATGATCTCGTCGGCACCGGCCACCACGTGGTTGTTGGTCAGCACATAGCCGTCATCGGAGATGATGAATCCGGAGCCCAGTGATTGCGCCTCGCGCTGCTGGCCCTGGCCCGGCGCGCCCGGCATTTGTGGAATGCTGCGCTCGAAGAATTCGCGAAAGATCGGCGGCAACCCTTCGAGTTCAGGAATCTGCGCGGTGGCCCCACGTGTGGGCACTTTCTGCTTGGTACTGATGTTGACGACCGCTGGCGAGGCATTTTCAACCAGCGGCGTAAAATCAGGCAAAGCCGCTTGCGCTTGCGCCACCACGGCCTGCCCGAACAGGGCCAGGCCTGCCACGAAGGCAAAGCAGCTGTTTCGATTGAGCATGACTACAAGTCTCCCCACTGACAAAACAAGGAAGCTCAGGGACTCGCAGGCCCCGCGAGCATAGCGCGCAAAACCACCGGCTGCAGATTCGGATCGCTTGCCACCGTTCGGCTTCTCATGCGCACGAACAGCCAGGCAACGAAGAATCCCCCGAACCCCGCCAGGATGACGAGCGGTTCATGCGCAGAAAACTGGGCGGCGAGCGTTGCTGCCGCCATCAGCATGAGCAGAGGGAGAAGATAGACAAGTACGGCACCGCGCAGCAACACGTCCTCGCGGACCCCGACGATGACCGAGTCACCCACCTGGAGCTGCAGGTCGCTAAGCGCCCGAATCAGCCCTCGTTGCTCACGCACCCCGAGGGTATCCATCAAGCCCTGCCCGCAGCCGTTCTTCGCCGAACAGCCAGAGCAGGTGCTTTTGCGCCGAGTTTCGACCCAAACGGCGCCGTCATCCAGCGCAACGACCCGCCCCGACTCTTCGATCATCGCTGCGCCTGTTCGGCACCAGCACGCATGGAGAGCGCCACGCGTTCGGCCGTACCGAGCGGGATCTCGCCGACGACGGTCACCATCACGTCACCGTCCTCGGTGCTGATGCGCTTGGACACGGCGACGGTGGGCCCCATCTGACTACGCGCATCTTCGACCAAGGCGCCGCGCAAAGGCTCGAGAAACACCGAAAACTTGGCCAGGCCGTCGCCATAGAACAACCAGGACACCGTTTCGGAAGACGCGGGACTCGGACGCTGGTTGGCATCAAGCAACTTGAAACCGGCCGGCAGCCAATCGGAACGCCAGACTGAAGAGGGGTTGGCTTCACGCTTGCTGACCGATACCGGCTTGCAATCGGCACTTGGCTTCAGTTGTTGGGTATCGATCGGATCGGTAGAGAACTGCGCATACTGGAAGCGCTCGAGCAGCTGCCCCTTCTCATTGAGCATCAGGGACTTGAGCGGCAGTGCGGTCTCGCGATCGAGGTGAAGCTCGAATCCGTAGCGATGCTGGTCACGCGGAACGACGGCAAGCGCCACCGCAGAACGGCCGGCGACACGAGAGTCACCGATCTCACGGAATTCGTACCATTCGGAAAGTGCCTTGGGGTCCAGACGCTGACCGTGCCACGCCTGCGCCTCGCGCACCTGAGCCGCCAGCTCATCGGTGGCGCACTGCATCTGTCCATCGACCAACAGAACTTCGGCAGGCGCCCCATCCAACTGGAGGAAGCGCTCCTGCACCCGCTTTCCGTCGACCTGCTGCCAAACAGCATGGCTGGAAAAGCTGCCGTTACGCTCGTAGACGAAAGTCCCTGCATAACTCTGCTGCTGCTCGGCTATCGCGAGGCGCCCCATCCAGGACTCGGCATCAGCAGCGAGGGCCGGCATCGATAGCCAGCCCCCCATCACCACATACAGCGGTAATACGCGCATGTTTCTCCCTAACGTTCTTCCATGCTGGCCGCACGAGCGTACGGCAGCGCGCTCTCCGATCCGGTGCCAAAGGCAGCCTGCTGTGCATGCTGGCGAACATAAGAAGGCAGACGCTCCTCATGCCAACGCTCTACCGGTGCTGACTCCGCTGTCTGCGCGGGCAGCTCGGCCTGCTCGCTGTAACCAGCCAGCACCGTCGACCCCTGATTGGCCTGCGGCACGGAGATGGTCGGCTGCGGCGCTTGCTGGGCAAGCTGCGGACCGGCAACTTCGTTCTGATTGTACAGGCGTACACCTGCCAGAACAGCTACCGTGACCGAAGCCGCTACCGCGAGACGCCCCAGACTTGTCCAGCCGGTACGCTGCTGCTCCTTGACCGGAGCGGCCTCGTCGGCCAGCGCAGCCGATACCGCAGCTGCGATGTCCAGGCGCGGCTCGATCAGTTCCTTGTGCATTGCGGCACGAGCGAGCTGATAACGCGACCAGGTGGCACGCAGCTCGGGGTTGTCGCCTGCGAGTACGCGACGTAATTCCAACTCGTCCGCTTCGTTATCCATCACCGCGGACAGCGATTCATGCAGGGCTTCACGACTCATGGCGGTTCCTCTCTTGGCTGTCGCCGCTGTCTCAGGATTCATGCAACAAGGGTTGCAACGCTTTATCTATGGCTTCACGCGCCCGGAAGATCCGAGAACGTACTGTGCCCACCGGACACTGCATGACGCTCGCAATGTCTTCATAACTAAGACCATCAAATTCGCGCAGTGTTAGAGCCGTACGCAAATCTTCTGGCAAAAGTTGAATGGTTCGATGAACGGTATCTTCTATCTCATCCCTGAGCAGCGAGCGTTCCGGTGACTCGATGTCCTTGAGGGCGTGATCGCCTTCGTAGAACTCGGCATCCTCAGAGCTCACATCACTGTCCGGCGGACGCCTTCCGCGCGCCACCAGATGATTCTTCGCCGTGTTGATGGCGATGCGGTACAGCCATGTATAAAAGGCGCTGTCCCCGCGAAAATTGGCGAGTGCGCGATAGGCTTTGATAAACGCCTCTTGCGCGACGTCCTGAGCTTCGTGGGAGTCATGTACGAACCGTACGATCAACCCAAGGATCTTGTGCTGGTACTTCATTACCAGCAGATCAAACGCCCGCTTGTCCCCACGCTGCACTCGTTCAACCAGTTGCTGGTCCTGCTCCTGAGTCAGCATGAACGCTCCTCCTTGTCGGAGCAGCGTCGCTCACACCAGTGAACCGACCTGCCAGAATAGACCCGGGCTTTACGCAAAAGTTCTCCCCCCCTCCTAGCAAGCTATCCTGCAATACCTGACGGCGATTGCACCACAGCGTTGCGCCAGATTTGCTGACGACGCCGTCCTGGTGTCCATAGCAAACTCGCACCGCCCATTCACGATGGCCAGCTGGTTTGCATTCATAACTGCCTATTGAGCTGTCCGCAGAGGAAAAAGTTCCGCTCGTTAGAAGACAACTGCACAGTCATCTATTTTGGCGCTACATCCCGTCTATATACTAGGGTTCGTTTTTCCGCGGAAATGGACATGAACCAGGTTCTTCGATACGACGTGCTGGTCATCGGCAGCGGTGCCGCCGGCCTTACCCTCGCGCTCAATCTTCCGTCCGACCTGCGCATTGCGGTACTGAGCAAGGGTGACCTGTCCAATGGCTCCACCTATTGGGCTCAGGGCGGAGTCGCTGCGGTCCTGGACACCACCGACACCGTGGAATCCCATGTCGCCGATACGCTGGTGGCTGGCGGCGGACTGTGCCGTGAAGACGCCGTACGCTTCACCGTCGAACACAGCAACGAGGCGATCCAGTGGCTGATCGAGCAGGGCGTACCCTTCACACGCGACGAGGGCCCTGACCGCGAGGATGGCGGATTCGAGTTCCACCTGACTCGCGAAGGCGGCCATAGTCACCGGCGGATCATCCATGCCGCCGACGCCACTGGTGCCGCCATCTTCAACACCCTGCTCGGCCAGGCCAGGCAGAAGGACAACATCGAACTGCTGCAGCAGCGTGTCGCGGTCGATCTGATTACCGAGCACAAGCTGGGCCTGCCGGGCAGGCGTTGCCTGGGTGCCTATGTGCTCAACCGCAACACGGGCGAGGTCGAAACCTTTCAGTCTCGCTTCGTCGTGCTGGCCACGGGCGGTGCCGCGAAGGTCTACCTGTACACCAGCAACCCCGACAGCGCTTGCGGCGACGGCATCGCCATGGCCTGGCGCGCAGGTTGCCGAGTAGGCAACCTGGAATTCAACCAGTTCCATCCCACCTGTCTCTATCACCCACAGGCCAAGAGCTTCCTGGTTACCGAAGCGCTGCGCGGCGAAGGCGCACTGCTCAGGCTGCCCAATGGCGAGCGCTTCATGCCCCGCTTCGACCCCCGCGAAGAACTGGCTCCGCGCGACATCGTCGCGCGCGCAATCGACCACGAGATGAAACGGCTAGGTATCGACTGCGTCTATCTGGACATCAGCCACAAGCCCGCCGACTTCGTCAAAAGCCACTTCCCCACCGTCTACGAACGGTGCCTGGAATATGGTATCGACATCACCACCCAGCCGATCCCGGTCGTTCCGGCGGCGCACTACACCTGCGGCGGCGTGGTCGTGGATCAGGCCGGCCGCACCGACATTCCCGGGCTCTACGCGATCGGCGAAACCAGTTTCACCGGCCTGCATGGCGCCAATCGGATGGCCAGCAACTCGCTGCTCGAGTGCTTCGTCTACGGCCGCGCCGCGGCGCAGGACATCGTGCGCGAGCTGCCCCAGATCACCAGCACGGCGACCCTGCCCGCCTGGGATGCCAGCCAGGTCACCGATTCCGACGAAGACGTGATCATCGCGCACAACTGGGATGAGCTGCGGCGCTTCATGTGGGACTACGTCGGCATCGTGCGCACCACCAAACGCCTGATGCGTGCCCAGCATCGCGTGCGCCTGCTGCTGAGCGAGATCGACGAGTTCTATAGCAACTACAAGGTCAGCCGCGACCTGCTCGAGCTGCGCAACCTGGCGCTGGTGGCGGACCTGATGATCCGTTCGGCGATGGAGCGCAAGGAAAGCCGCGGCCTGCATTACACCCTCGACTACCCCAACCTGCTTCCCGAAGCCATCGACACTATTCTGGTGCCGCCCACCTACGTCGACTGAATTTCAGACACAGCCGCAGGCGGCGATGCTGCTCGTGCGGCAGTGCATCACAAGGCACGCAGACACTGCTGGCAAGGCGTCGCCCAGGCAAACGAAAGCGCAACACCACCACCAACGGCAGCGCCAGGCTGTCGGGCAGTAACTGAACAGCCTGCCAGCCGTGCCGCTCGCTCCAGAGATGCCAGCCTTGCCCATCATGACGCAGACCGCGCCAGGCATTCGGGTCGGACAACAGGATGTGGCGCGGCAGCGCGAACCAGGCATGCGTCAGACACAGCAGCAGGCAGACCAGCCGTACCGCAGGCGGCGCGCCAGACAGCAGAATGGCCGTGAGCGCGCATGCCTGAACGGCCTGATAGAACGCCAGCAGCAGACCGGACGGCCGCCAGTGGCACTCGAAAGGCGGATTACTTGGGCTGGACACGATCGAGGATCATGCGAACCATGCGGCGCAGATCCTCGTCCTCGGGCTCTTCGCGCTGCATGAACCAGCCGAACATGTCCTGATCCTCGCAGCTGAGCAGCTTGCGATAACGACGCTGGTCTTCTTCGTCGAGGCCCGGATACACCTCCTTGACGAAAGGCACCAGCAGGACATCCAGCTCCAGCATGCCGCGACGGCTTTGCCAGAACAGACGATTGAGTTCGGATTGCTCGGCCATACATCGGCTCCTTTTGAGAAGGCGCGCATTATAACGACTGCGTTGCGCTGATCAGCCGCTTTTTTCGCCCCGCGGCGAACCCGCCCCACGCAACCGTTTTCGCCAGCCTGCTATGATGCCCACCCGGATTCTGACGACGACTGATCATGACCGACACAGCTTATTTCTGCGTTCTGTCGCATGAAGGCGTCCTTGCCGTACGCGGCCCGGATGCCAGCAAGTTCCTCCAGGGTCAGCTGACCTGCAATCTCAACTACCTCGATGCGCACACCTCCAGCCTGGGAGCACGCTGCACGCCCAAAGGCCGCATGCAGTCGAGTTTCCGCATCGTGCCGGAGGGTGACGGGTACCTGCTGGCGATGGCCGGCGAACTGCTGCAACCGCAGCTGGCCGACCTCGCCAAGTACGCGGTTTTTTCCAAGTCTCGCCTGAGCGACGAAAGCGCTGACTGGTGCCGATTCGGCATCGCTGGCGGAGATGGCTCGCTGGTCAGCCTGGGGCTGGATCTATCCCAGGCAGCGGACAGCATCGTGCGCGGCAATGGCCTGATCGCCATCCGACTGCCCGATGGCCGGGCCGAACTCTGGGCACCGAAAGCAGAAGCCGAGCAGGTTCGCACCCGCCTGAGCGCGCAGCTTGGCGAGGTGCCGGTCAACCGCTGGCTGCTCGATCAGGTCCGCGCCGGGATTGGCCAGGTCTTCGGCAGCACGCGCGAGCTGTTCATCCCGCAAATGATCAATCTGCAGGCACTCGGCGGCGTGAGCTTCAAGAAGGGCTGTTATACGGGCCAGGAAATCGTGGCTCGCATGCAGTATCTCGGCAAACTCAAACGACGCCTGCAGCACCTGGCCGTCGAAGGTGAACCGGGTGAGCTGCCGGCGCCGGGTGTGGAACTGTTCTCACCTGTCCATAACTCCAGCGTCGGCGAGGTGGTACTGGCGGCGACCAGTGCCGATGGCATCGAATTGCTCGCCGTGGTGCAGGAAGACGCTGCCGCTGACGGCCGACTCTACCTCGGCTCGCCGGATGGCTTGCCGCTGAGCCTGCTCGAGCTGCCCTACAGCCTGAATCCCGACCAGGAAATCCAGCGCTAGTGCGAACCGGAGCCAGAAAGCATTCACCAAAGAGGCGCACCATAGCGGCATGCCAGCCGACAGACAGAAGCGCCCAAGCGACACTGACCGACACATAAAGGAATGACATGAGCACCCTTGCCGAGAAAGTCCAGCGTGAGCTGACCCTTGCGATCGAGAACGATGAACTGGTCCTGCCTACGCTGCCGGAAGTGGCGTTGCGCGTGCGCGAGGCTGCCGAAGACCCCAACATCAGCATTCCCGCGCTGAGCAAGGTGATCGGGAACGATGCCGCCGTTACCGCGCGCATCATCAAGGTGGTCAACAGTCCGCTGCTGCGCAGCAGCCGAGAAATCGACGACCTGCAGATGGCCATCAGCCGTCTGGGCATTAACTACACCTGCAACCTCGCCACGGGCCTGGCGATGGAGCAGATGTTCCAGGCCACCACCGACGTGGTCGACCGAAAGATGCGCGAAGTCTGGAACAAGAGCACCGAGGTCGCGGCGATCAGCCATGTGCTCTGCCGCCACTACACCCGCCTGATGCCAGACCAGGCGACGCTCGCCGGCCTTGTCCACCAGATCGGCATCCTGCCCATCCTGACCTACGCAGAAGAGCACAGCGCGCTGCTGGCGGATTCCTTCAGCCTCAACCATGTGATCGACAAGATCCATCCCAGCGTCGGTGAGAAAATTCTGCGCACCTGGGATTTTCCGGATGCCATCGCCTCGGTCGCCGGCCAGTACACGAATTTCCAGCGCGACTCGGACAAGGTCGATTACGTCGACATCGTGCAGGTGGCCACCCTGCAGAGCTACATGGGTACGCAGCATCCCTATGCGCAGCTGGACTGGAGTAGCGTCCCGGCGTTTTCCAAGCTGGGGCTCGACCCAAGCGAGCTGATGCAGGAAGACGAGGACCTGTCCGCGGCCATGGATGCGGCAATGACCATGCTGCAGTAACTCTCTTCACCGCGCCGTTCGCCTGAAAGCGAGGAACCGTCCCCTAGGCACCTAGTCACAAAAAGGGACGGCAATTTCGCCGCATCGCGCCTTGTGCCCCGCCTGCCGGCGGGCATGAGCCAGGTGACGTAGGAGAACGGCAATGAACAAAACAACCAAGACAATCTTCTCAGGCGCTTTCGCCTTGCTCGTCGGGCTGGCAGCCAACATGGCTCTGGCTGCGGAAGGCGACAACTTCGTCGATGAAGCCTCTGCCAAAGGCATCGCGGAAATCGAGACAGCCAAGATGGCGCTGGAAAAAGGCACATCGGAGGATGTGAAGCAGTTTGCCCAGAAGATGATCGACGACCACACCAAAGCCAATCAGCAGCTCGCACAACTGGCGCAGCAGAAAGATCTCGAAATGTCGGACGAGGCCACGCTCATGGACAAGGCCAAGGCCATGATCCTGAAACTGCGCGACGGCGAGAATTTCGACAAGGCCTACGCCAACAACCAGGTCGTCGCCCACGAGCAAACCATCGAGCTGTATCGGGACTATGTAGAGAGCGGCGAGAACGCCGATCTGAAACAGTTCGCTCAGCAGACGCTGCCCAAACTGGAAGAACACCTGACGCACGCCAAGGAGCTGCAGGCCAAGCACGGCGAGCGCAACTGACCCGTCAGACCCGGTGCCCGCCGTGCAGGCATCGGGTCACACCTGCGCCGGAAGCTGCCAATCGATAGGCTGCATGCCCTGCTGCCGAAGGAACTGATTGGCGCGACTGAAGTGACCGTTGCCGATGAAGCCGCGGTGCGCCGATAGCGGCGACGGATGCACGGATTTCAACATCAGATGCCGAGTCGCATCGATCAGCTTCGCCTTCGACTGAGCGTGCGCTCCCCAAAGCATGAACACCAGGTGCGGTCGCCGTTCGCCGACTACCTCGATGATGCGATCAGTGAACTGCTGCCACCCCGCCTTGGCATGCGATCCCGCCAAACCCCGCTCCACCGTGAGCGAGGTGTTGAGCATTAGCACTCCCTGTTCTGCCCAGCGCTGCAGGTAGCCATGCTGCGGAATGTCCAGATTCAGGTCGCGCTTGAGTTCCTTGAAGATGTTCTGCAGTGACGGCGGCGGCGCCACTCCGGGCTGCACGGAAAAGCACAGGCCATGCGCCTGCCCCGGCCCGTGATAGGGATCCTGACCCAGGATGACCACCTTGACCTGCTCGAGCGGCGTCGAATTGAGCGCGTTGAAGATCATCGGCCCCGGTGGATAGATCGTCTTGCCAGCGGCTTTCTCGCGCCTGAGAAAGGCACCGAGTTCGACCATGTAGGGCTTGTCGAACTCCTCGCGCAGCGCATCCTTCCAGCCTGCCTCGAGCCTGATGCGATCGTCTTGAGTCATGGTCGATTTCCGGTTGGCCAAGCCGCCGAACCCTAAGAAAGCTCGGGGGGGGTTGTCAACGACAAAACCGCTCAATCGTTGCGTTGCCGCAATATCAGCCCCCCTCCTTTAGTCATAATCGCGCCTGGCTCACGTACTGACGCAGGCATGGCTTTCGAGCCTCACATAAAGAGTGACGCAAGCCCCAGCCGCAAGGTAAAAAAGCCCACTGCCAATAAACCAATAACAAAAGCGATAACAAGGAACATGCTATGAACCGGATTACCCTTCTGGCACTAGGGCTGGGGTTCTGTCTTGCGGCTCAGGCAGCCGACCCCATCACGCTTGGTCTCAACTATCCCCGTACCGGAAGCTACAAGGAAGAAGGCCTGGCGCAGATGCGCGGTGCGCTGCTGGCCATCGACGAGATCAACCAGGCCGGCGGCGTGTTGGGTCGCCCGCTGCAGTTGATCAGCCGGAACACTGCCTCGCGCCCGGACAAGGCCATCGCCAACGTCGACAAGATGGCTGATGAAGGCGTTGCGATGCTGTTCGGAGGCGTATCCAGCGCGGTGGCAATTGCCGCCAGCAAGCGCGCCAAGGAGCGGGGCCTCCTCTATTTCGGCACGCTGACCTACTCCAACGATACCACCGGCAAGGATGGGCACCGCTACATGTTCCGCGAGTGCAACAACGCCTGGATGAGTGCACGGGTGCTGGGGCAATACCTGAACGAGAACATGCCGGGCAAGACCTACTTCTACATCACCTCCGACTACACCTGGGGCCACACCAGCGAGAGCTCGCTGCGCCAGGCCACCGGCACCGTCGATACCAGCAAGCACCAGGGTGTGCGCACCGCCTTCCCAGGCGCACGCCTGTCGGACTACCGCGCCGCGCTCGAGAAGGCTGCCAACAGCGGCGCCGAGGTTCTGGTGCTGGTACTGTTCGGCGAGGACATGGTGCGCGCCATGCGCATCGCCGACGAACTCGGCCTGAACAAGAAGATGCAGATTGCCGTCCCCAACCTGACCTTGTCCATGGTCGAACTGGCCGGCCCGGACATCATGCGCGGCGTGCTCGGCACCGAGCCCTGGACCTGGCGAGTGCCCGAGCTGGAAGGCTCCGAGCGCGGCAAGGCCTTCGTGCGCAACTTCGGCGAGCGCTACCAGACGCACCCCTCCAGCTCGGCCGCATCGGCCTACAGCATCGTCTACCAATGGGCGGATGCGGTCAGCCGCGCCAGGACCATCGCCAGTGAGCCGGTCATCGCAGCCCTGGAAAACCACAGCTACAGCCTGCTCAAGGGCCAACAGCAGTGGCGAGCGTTCGATCATCAGAACGTCCAGACGGTCTACGCCGTGCGCGTGAAGCCCCGTGAGGAAGTACTCAAGGATCGCTTCAAGCAGGACTACTTCGAGATCGTCCATCGCCTGTCCGGCGAACAGGCGGCGCCTACGCTGGCCGAATGGCAGGAAGAGCGCCGCGCGGCCGGCCAGCCAGCTAGGCTACAGTGAGAGAACCACGGTGCGCACTGGCCCCGCCCAGGCGCACCGTGCCGGTTTCGTGACCGCCCGGAACGCTGCAACCTCGCTGCACTGAAGGACTCTGAAGAGGTGCGACGTACTCCGTCGCCTGTCAGCGGAGCCCAGAACCGCCACGAGGATTCGACCATGAGCACTGCCGTAGAGCCCTACCAGGCTGGCGTCTTCGACCTGACCCACAAGCTGACCGTGGAAAAGCACGGCCACACCGCGCTCATCACCATCAACCATCCGCCCGCCAATACCTGGGACCGCGAGTCGCTGATCGGACTCAAGCAGGTCATCGACCATCTCAACCATGATGACGACATCTACGCACTGGTGATCTGCGGCCAGGGTGAGAAGTTCTTCAGCGCGGGGGCGGATCTCAAACTGTTTGCCGACGGGGATCGCAACCGGGCCCGCGAAATGGCCCGGCGCTTCGGCGAGGCATTCGAAGCGCTACGCGACTTCCGCGGCGTGTCGATTGCCGCGATCAACGGTTTCGCCCTCGGCGGAGGCCTGGAATGCGCGCTGGCTTGCGACCTGCGGATCGCCGAACAGCAAGCGCAGATGGGGCTTCCGGAAGCCTCGGTCGGACTGCTGCCCTGTGCCGGTGGCACCCAGGCATTGGCCTGGCTGGTGGGCGAAGGCTGGGCCAAACGCATGATTCTCTGCGGCGAGCGCATCACTGCGGACACCGCACTGCGCATCGGTCTGGTGGAACAGGTGGTGGAGCAAGGGCAGTCACGCGGCCACGCCCTGCTGCTCGCCTCCCGTGTCGCTCGGCAGAGTCCGGTGGCCGTACGCGCGATCAAGCCCCTGATCAATGGCGCACGCCAACGCATCCCGGACACCTTCGCCGCCGCCGAGCGGGAAGCCTTCGTCGAGCTGTTCGAAGCCGAGGACACGCTTGAGGGAGTCAATGCCTTCCTGGAAAAGCGCGACCCACGCTGGCGCAACCGATAATCCACGGCAACCCCGCAGGCGACGAGGATCCCCATGAAGGTCACGTTCGAAGATCGCCCGGCGCTGCACGGAACGCGGATCGCCATCGCCACTCTGGACGCCCCACGGCAACTCAACGCGCTGAGTCTGCCGATGATCGAAGCCCTGCTCGACCAGTTCCATCGCTGGGCAACCGACCCCGCCGTGGTCTGTGTACTGCTGCGTGGCAACGGCCCGAAAGCCTTCTGCGCCGGTGGCGATGTGCGCAAGCTGGCGGAGGCATGCCGATCCGAGCCCGGCACGATACCGTCGCTCGCCGAACGCTTCTTCGCCGACGAGTACCGTCTGATCCATCGAATGCATGACTACCCCAAGCCGCTGATCTGTTGGGGCCATGGCTATGTCATGGGCGGCGGCATGGGCCTGCTACAGGCCGGCACCTTTCGCATCGTCACACCGGACAGCCGCCTGGCGATGCCGGAGGTTTCCATCGGCCTGCACACGGATGTCGGCGCCAGCTGGTTCCTGCCACGCCTGCCCGGCCGGCTGGGCCTGTTTGTCGCCCTCACCGGTACACAGATCAACGCGCGCGATGCGCTGGACCTCGACCTCGCCGATCGCTGTCTGCGCGAAGATCAGCAGACCGAGCTGCTGGACGGCCTGGTGCAGATCAATTGGCAAGAGCAGGCCGACAGCCAGCTGCACAGCCTGCTGCGAGCACTCGGCCGACAGGCCGCCGAGCGGCTGCCGGATGCCCGTTTGCTGCCACGGCGCACACGGATCGACGAGCTGCTGGACGTGGCTGAACTACCCCATGCGTGGCAGGCATTGACCGCCCTCCAGAGCGACCCCGACGAGCTGCTCGCCGAATCCGCCCATGCTCTCAGCACGGGCTGCCCCCTTAGTGCTCATATTGTCTG
The DNA here is from genome assembly GCF_000219605.1 of Stutzerimonas stutzeri. Classification (NCBI taxonomy): domain Bacteria; kingdom Pseudomonadati; phylum Pseudomonadota; class Gammaproteobacteria; order Pseudomonadales; family Pseudomonadaceae; genus Stutzerimonas; species Stutzerimonas stutzeri. Next base: position 1,181,167 of record NC_015740.1, on the reverse strand, counting down.
GCAGCAACAGCGGCGTGCCCGGAAACTGTCGCTGAGCCAGGCGCTGCAAATGGAATATGCACTCAGCCTCAACTGCTGCCGTCACCCCGAGTTCGCCGAAGGCGTTCGGGCGCGCCTGATCGACAAGGACCGGCAACCGCACTGGCGCTGGCCAGACGTCCACCAGGTGCCGCAGGCAGCGGTCGACGCCCACTTCGAGCCGACATGGAGCGGTGCGCACCCGCTCCTGGATCTGCCCTGAAGCACACTCAGCGCCGATACTGCTGGTAGCGCCCGTCCCGCTCGTAGTGCGGCCGCAGCCGATAGTCGCGGCCATCACGAATGACGTGTGGCCGCTGATGGCGATGCTCCTGACGCCAGTGGTCGCGGCGCTCGAAGCCGCGATGACGGTCGTAATACTGCGGTGGCAGCTGGCTCTGATAGCGCGGCGGCAGGTTGCGCGGGTACTGCGGATAGTGCGAATAGGGGCTGCGCGGATCGTACTGATGCGGACGGCTTTCGTGCCGATAGCCACGGCTGTACCCCTGGCCGTAACCCGCACTGTAACCCTGGTTGTAATAGCGGGGGCTTTCGGCCTGGAACACCCAGACGCCGCCTCGCCGATCCGCCTGTGCCTGCAGGCTCGTCCCAAGGCCGAGGCACAGCAGGACCAACAGCGATCGAATGCTCATGAGAACACCTCCGATGGTGTCGCGGGCTTCAGCTCATCAGACCACAACCAGCGGCCAGCTGCTGAAACGGCGGACAACCGGCAGTCATGTCCTGCCCTTGGACTGCTCCGGATGTCGCCGGATCAGCGCGACCGGCTGCCGCAGCTTGTATGCCCGCCGCCGCTTCCCGATAATAGCGGCCCTTTAGCCCCACGGCTCTCGCAGAGCGCGACGGAACGGGAACAGACCCTAGATGACCGAACTCGCCCTGATCATGGTTAGCGCCATTCTGGTCAACAATTTCGTGCTGGTGCAGTTCCTCGGTCTGTGCCCGTTCATGGGCGTGTCGAAGAAGATCGAGACGGCCATCGGCCTGTCGCTGGCGACCACCTTCGTGTTGACCCTGGCAGCGATGTGCAGCTATCTCGTTCAACAGTACGTGCTCAAGCCGCTGGACCTGGAATTCCTGCGCACCATCAGCTTCATTCTGGTGATCGCCGTAACCGTTCAGTTCACCGAGATGGTGGTAAACAAGACCAGCCCGCTGCTCTATCGCGTGCTCGGTATCTTCCTGCCGCTGATCACCACCAACTGCATCGTCCTAGGCGTGGCCCTGCTCAACGCCAACAAGGCCGAGTTCACCTTCCTAACCGCCACCGTGAATGGCTTCGCCGCGGGACTGGGCTTTTCCCTGGTGCTGGTGCTGTTCGCCGCCATGCGTGAGCGCATCGCCATTGCCGATGTGCCCAGATCGTTCCAGGGCGCGGCGATCGGCATGATCACCGCCGGCCTCATGTCGCTGGCCTTCATGGGCTTCACCGGACTGATCAAGCTATGAGTGCGGTTCTCATCGCAGTGCTTGCACTGCTCGCCCTGTGCCTGCTTGGCGGTGCCATCCTCGGTTTCGCCGCCGTGCGCTTTCGCGTCGAGGGCGACCCCATCGCCGAGCAGATCAATGCCTTGCTGCCGCAGACCCAGTGCGGCCAATGCGGCTACCCGGGCTGCAAGCCCTACGCCGAGGCCATCGCCGGCGGCGACAAAATCAACAAGTGCCCGCCGGGCGGCGAAGCGACCATCCAGGCGCTGGCCGACCTGCTCGATGTCGAGCCGGAACCGCTGGATGCCGAAGGCGGCGAGAAACCGCAGATGGTCGCCTATATCCGCGAAGCCGAATGCATCGGTTGCACCAAGTGCATCCAGGCCTGCCCGGTGGACGCCATCGTCGGCGCCGCACGGCAGATGCACACCGTCATCATCTCCGAGTGCACCGGCTGCGACCTCTGCGTCGAGCCCTGCCCGGTGGATTGCATCGACATGATCGAGGTCGGCAGCAACCTGCAGAGCTGGAAGTGGAACCGGCCGCTGGCGCCCGGCCAGCTGATCGCGACTGACCGGGAGCAGGCGGCATGACCTCACTAAAGGTATGGGACATCCACGGCGGCATCCATCCGCCGGAGCACAAGGAGCTGTCCAACCGCACCCCGATCCAGCCGGCGCCACTGCCCAAGCGCCTGATTCTGCCGCTGGCGCAGCACCTTGGCGCGCCCGCCGAACCCTGTGTGGCGCTCGGCGAGCACGTGCTCAAGGGCCAGCAGATCGCCGTCGCCAGCGGCTTCGTCAGCGCCGCGCTCCATGCGCCGACATCCGGCGTGGTCAGCTTCATCGGCCCGCAGCCCTACCCACACGTTTCAGGCATGCTCGCCAATGCGATCGTCATCGATAGCGATGGCGAGGACCGCTGGATCGAGCTCGAGCCCCACCTCGATTATCGTGCGCTGGAGCGTCCGGCGCTGCTCGAGCTGATTCGTCAGGCTGGTATCAGCGGCCTCGGCGGTGCAGGCTTTCCGACGGCAGTCAAGCTGACCCCGCCACCGACACAGCGCATCCGCACGCTGATCATCAACGGTACCGAGTGCGAGCCGTACATCACCGCCGACGATCTGCTGATGCGCGAGAAAGCCGCCGAACTGGTGGCGGGTATCGAAATCCTCGCGCACCTGATCCAACCGCAGGACGTGCTGATCGGCATCGAGGACAACAAACCCGAGGCCATCGCCGCGGTGCGCGCCGCCATCGGGGAGCGCCCCTTCGTGCTCAAGGTCTTTCCGACCAAGTACCCCTCCGGCGGCGAGAAGCAGCTGATCCAGATCCTCACGGGTGAAGAGGTGCCCAGCGGTGGCCTGCCGGCGGACATCGGCATGCTCTGCCAGAACGTTGGCACCTGCGTTGCCATCCATGACGCCGTGCTGCTCGGCAAGCCGCTGATCTCGCGAATCACCACCCTCACCGGCGAAGCATTGGCACGCCCGATGAACGTCGAGGCGCTGATCGGTACACCGGCCGGAGAACTGCTGGCGTTCGCCGGACTCGAGCAGAACAGGCTCAACCGTCTGATCATGGGGGGGCCGATGATGGGCTTTACCCTGCCGTCCCTCGACGTGCCGGTGATCAAGACCACCAACTGCTTGCTCGCCAGCACGCTCGAGGAGCTGCCTCCGCCGCCACCAGCGCTGCCCTGCATCCGCTGCGGCGAGTGCGCCGAGGCCTGTCCGGTGAGCCTGCTGCCGCAGCAGTTGCATTTCTTTGCACTGGGCCAGGAGCATGAGCAACTCAAGGCCCACCATCTGTTCGACTGCATCGAGTGTGGTGCCTGCGCCTACGTCTGCCCGTCGAGCATCCCGCTGGTGCAGTACTACCGCGCCGCCAAGGCCGAGATCCGCGAGCTGGAGCAGAAGCAGCAGAAGGCCGAGCATTCCAAGCAGCGCTTCGAACTGCGCCAGGAGCGTCTGCGCCGTGCCGAGGAACAGAAGGAAGCCGAGCGCAAGGCCCGCGCCGAGCGCGCCGCACGCGCCAAGGCGGCGCAGGGCGAAAGCGCGCAGGTGGTCTCTGATACCACCGCTGCGACCCCGAGCGCAGCGCCCAAGTCGGGGCTCTCGGAGACCCAGAAGAAACTGAAGATCGAAGCCAGCATGGCTCAGGTCGCACTGAAGAAGGCCGAAAAGCAGCTCGCCGCACACGACACGCCCGAACTGCAAGCCCAGGTCGCCGATCTGCGCAAAGCCGCCGAAGCGGCGCAGCAGGCACTCGATGCCGTCATGCAGGAGAATGCCAGCGCAGCACCTACCGTCAGCCCAGCGGACGACGAGGCGCTGAAAAAGGCCAAGATCGAAGCCGCCATGCTCAAGGCGCAGATCCGCAAGCTGGAAAAGCTCGAAGCGCCGGACGACGACCAGCAGGCCGAGCTCGCTCGTCTGCGTCAGCAGCTGCACGAAGCCGAACAGGCCTTGGCAGCCGCGCAGAGCGCCGCGCCCGCTCCCGCCGCCAAGCCAGCGGATGACGAGGCGCTGAAAAAGGCCAAGATCGAATTGGCGATGAAGCGCGCCGAATTGAAGAAGGCCGAGAAGGCCGGCGCGCAAGAGGCGGAACTCAGCCGCCTGCGCGACGCGCTGCAGGCGGCCGAACAAGCCCTGCATGCGGCCGAAGACGCATCGCACAAGCCCGCTCCGGAATTGGTGCGTACCAGCAAGCCCGGTATCGATGAGCGCCAGCGTGAACTGAAGACCGAGGTTGCCTTCGCCCGCGCCGATCTGCGCAAGCTGGAGCGAGATGAACAGACCGAGCCTACGACACTGGAAGCCGCTCGCCTGCGACTCAGCGAAGCCGAACGGCAGCTGGCGGACTATCAGCAATCGTGAGAAATGACCGCTGCACCGGTGTGCTGGTGTAGTCGCTCGACAAGTCAGAGAGATTCGAGGAAGTGGCCCAGGCCACGCCCCAAGACAACGCCTTCACCGGAGAGCCAATGGCCCTGCCCCGCATCACCTCGCCCCACGCCAAGGGCGCCAACCGTACCCAGCGAGTCATGCTGCTGGTGCTCGCGGCCACCCTGCCCGGCGTGGTCGTGCTGACCTGGCTCTACGGCGCCGGCACGCTGATCAACCTCGCCTGGGCATCGCTCGCCGCACTTGCCTTCGAAGCGGCGATTCTCCACCTGCGGCAGCGGCCGGTGGGCTTCTTTCTGCGCGACGGCAGCGTGCTGGTCACCGCGGTGTTGTTGGCCTTGGCGCTGCCGCCCTATTCGCCCTGGTGGCTGACGCTGATCGCCACCGGCTGCGCTGTGGTGTTCGGCAAGCAGCTGTATGGCGGCCTGGGCCAGAACCCCTTCAACCCGGCGATGATCGGGTACGTGGTGGTACTTATCTCCTTCCCGGTGGAGATGACCACCTGGCCGGTGCCGCACAGTGTCGGGCTGAGCGCCGGTCTGCAGCATATCCTCGGTATCGCTTCGCTTCCCGACGGCTGGACCCAGGCCACCGCCCTGGATGTGCTCAAGGTGAACAAGAGCCTGACCATCGACGAACTCTGGCGCAACCCGGCCTTCGGCCACTTCGGCGGCATCGGCTCGGAAGTGGTGAACCTGGCGTTTCTCGCTGGCGGCCTGTTCCTGCTGCATAAGCGGCTGTTCAGCTGGCACGCGCCAGTCGGCATGCTCGGCGCGCTGATGCTGATGAGCCTGGTGTTCTGGAACGGCTCGGGTTCGGATAGCAACGGTTCGCCGCTGTTCCATCTGCTCAGCGGCGCCACCATGCTCGGCGCTTTCTTCATTGTCACCGACCCCGTCAGCAGCGCCACCAGCCCACGTGGACGCCTGATCTTCGGTGCTGGTGTCGGTGTGCTGGTATACGTCATCCGCGCCTGGGGCGGCTATCCGGACGGTGTCGCCTTTGGCGTGCTGTTGATGAACCTTGCCGCTCCCACCATCGATTACTACACCCGCCCGCGCACATACGGCCATCGCAAGGCCGAGCGCGGCTTCAAGCTGGGCGAATGACATGATAGTTCCGGAAATCAGCCGTTCGATGCTGAAGAACGCCACGGTGCTGGGCTTGTTCGCCATCGTCACCGTGGGCGCGGTGACTCTGCTGCAACAGGGCACTGCCGAGCGCATCCAGGCCGCTGAACGCGCCGCCCAGGTACGTGCGCTGGGCGAGATCCTCCCGACTGGCAGCTATGACAACCATCTGCTCGATGACAGCGTGCTGGTTCAGGATCGCCTGCTTGGCAACCGAAGCCCGTTGCCCGCCTATATCGCCATCAAGGATGGGCGCCCCTCCGCAGTGATCCTCCAGGCCATCGCTCCGGACGGCTACAGCGGCGCCATTCATCTGCTGGTGGGCATCCATGCCGACGGCCGGGTGGCTGGCGTGCGAGTCATCGGCCACAGGGAAACACCCGGGCTGGGCGACAAGATCGAGCTCGCAAAGAGCCCCTGGATTCGAAGTTTCGACGGCAAGTCGCTAACGAACCCGGCGGCCGATGGCTGGGCGGTGAAGAAGGATCGCGGTGAGTTCGACCAGTTCGCGGGCGCCACCATCACACCACGCGCGGTGGTCGGCGCAGTGCATCGTGCCTTGCAGTACTTCGATGCACACAAGGCCGAACTACTGGCAGCCGAAGGAGCGACGGCCGACGCGGCCGGGAACGCCCTGGAAGGTCGCAGCGAACCAGACGAAGCCACCGTGCATTCGCGGGCCGGCAGCGCCGCCACGCGCGACGAATTGCGCACCACCGAGCCGGCCGCCAAGCCGCAAGGGGATCAGCCATGAGCACACCCAGCTACCGCGAACTGACCGTCAACGGCCTGTGGAAGAACAATCCGGCGCTGGTGCAGCTGCTCGGTCTCTGCCCGCTGCTCGGCGTCAGCAACTCGGCGGTCAACGCCCTCGGCCTTGGCCTGGCGACCATGCTGGTACTGACCTGTTCGAATATCGGTGTCTCGCTGGTGCGAGGCGTGGTCAACACCGCGGTGCGCCTGCCGGCGTTCGTGATGATCATCGCCGCGCTGACCACCTGCATCGAGCTGCTGATGCAGGCCTTCACCTATGAGCTGTACCAGATTCTCGGCATCTTCATCCCGCTGATCACCACTAACTGCGTGATCCTCGGCCGCGCCGACGGCTTCGCTGCGAAGCACAATCCGCTGATCGCCGGCTTCGACGGCCTGGTGATGGGTATCGGCTTCTGTCTGGTGCTGGTGGTGCTGGGCGGTCTGCGCGAGCTGTTCGGCACCGGCGCGCTGTTCGCCAACATGCACCTGCTGTTCGGGCCGGTCGCCAGCGACTGGCAGATCACCCTGTTCAGCGACTACAAGGGCTTTCTGCTGGCCATCCTGCCGCCTGGCGCCTTCATTGTGCTCGGCCTGCTGATCGCCCTGAAGAACCGTATCGACCAGCACCTCGCCGAACGCGCTAGCGCCGCGCAGCCAGTCGCGCCTGCGGCCAGCCGCCGAGTGCGGGTGACCGGTGTGATCGAGTGAGTGCACCGCGATGAATGCCGAGAAACGCCGGGAAATCTTTCGCCGCTTTCATGAAGACAATCCGGAGCCGAAGACCGAGCTGGCCTACAGCACACCCTTCGAACTGCTGATCGCGGTGATCCTCTCGGCTCAGGCCACCGACGTCGGCGTGAACAAGGCCACCGCCAGGCTGTTCCCGGTGGCCAATACCCCGGAAGCCATCTATGCCCTCGGCTACGATGGCCTGTGCGAGTACATCCGCACCATCGGCCTGTACCCGAGCAAGGCGAAGAATGTCATCGAAACCTGCCGCATCCTGATCGAGCAGCATGGCAGCCAGGTACCGGACACCCGCGAGGCACTGGAAGCGCTGCCAGGGGTGGGTCGCAAGACCGCCAACGTGGTACTGAACACCGCCTTCCGCCAGTTCACCATGGCGGTGGATACGCATATCTTCCGGGTCAGCAACCGCACCGGCATCGCGCCCGGCAAGAACGTGCTGGAGGTCGAGCGCAAGCTGATCCGCTTCGTGCCAAAGGAATATCTGCTGGACGCGCATCACTGGCTGATTCTGCATGGTCGCTATGTCTGCAAGGCGCGCAAACCACAGTGTGGCAGCTGCAGGATCGAAGACCTCTGCGAGTACAAGCACAAGACATCTGACGATTGAGCGGATAGCAGAAAAGCTCGCCCCGTGATTGAAAAAAACTTTTTTACCGGCCCCGAATTTGCCGCTATAAGGTGCGCCAAGAGCGCCCCGTAGCCTTGGAGTGAACAAGTGGCCGAGAAAGAAGATATCCAGATCGAAGACGATTTCATCGCCGAAGATGACGACGAGAGCAGCGAAGCCCCTGTCGAGGTCGCCAAGACCAATCTGACCAAGCGCCGGATCATCGACAACCTGCTCGAGGAACGACGTCTGCAGAAAGAGTTGAACGACTTCGACTTCGATCTGTAAAAAGAAAAAGCCCCGAAAGGGGCTTTTTCATGCTTGCCGCTCAGTCGGCCCGAGTCGGCGATAGAAGCTCGATCTTGTAGCCGTCCGGGTCCTCGACGAAGGCCAGGATGCTGGAGCCATGCTTCATCGGCCCAGGCTCACGGGTGATCTTGCCGCCACGTGCGCGGATGTCTTCGCAGGCTTTGTAGACATCTTCGACTTCCAGGGCGATATGTCCGTAGCCGTCGCCCAGCTCGTACTTTTCCACGCCCCAGTTGTGGGTCAGCTCGATCACGCTGTTGTGCGCCTCGTCGCCGTAACCGACGAAGGCCAGGGTGAATTTGCCTTCCGGATAATCCTTGCGGCGCAGCAGGGTCATGCCCAGCACTTCGGTGTAGAAGGCGATGGACTTCTCCATATCGCCGACACGCAGCATGGTATGCAGCAGTCTCATGATTCAGGTCTCCTCGTTCGGCAGCGCTTGTGGCAGTGCAGAAAGTACAACCCCGGCACATGGCCGGGGTCGGTTGGCTCAGGCGCGTCAGCTTATCAGAACTGGGTGCGGCCCTTGCCCGCGGCGATGCGCATGCGCAACGCATTGAGCTTGATGAAGCCGCCAGCGTCGGCCTGGTTGTAGGCGCCGCCGTCTTCTTCGAAGGTCGCGATGTTGGCATCGAACAGCGAATCGTCCGACTTGCGGCCGACCACGATGACGTTGCCCTTGTACAGCTTCAGGCGCACCACACCGTTCACGTTGACCTGGGAGGCATCGATCATCTGCTGCAGCATGCTGCGCTCGGGGCTCCACCAGTAGCCGTTGTAGATCAGGCTGGCGTACTTGGGCATCAGCTCGTCTTTGAGGTGCGCCACTTCGCGGTCGAGGGTGATCGACTCGATGGCGCGGTGGGCCTTGAGCATGATGGTGCCGCCAGGGGTCTCGTAGCAGCCACGGGACTTCATGCCGACATAGCGGTTCTCGACGATGTCCAGGCGGCCGATGCCGTTCTCGCCACCGATACGGTTCAGCTCGGCCAGAACCTGAGCTGGCGTCATGTCCTTGCCGTCGATGGCGACGATGTCACCCTTGCGGTAGGTCAGCTCGATGTAGGTCGGGGTGTCCGGCGCGGCTTCCGGGGACTTGGTCCAGCGCCACATGTCCTCTTCGTGCTCGGTCCAGGTGTCTTCCAGCACGCCACCCTCGTAGGAGATGTGCAGCAGGTTGGCATCCATGGAGTACGGCGACTTCTTCTTGCCGTGGCGCTCGATCGGGATGGCGTGCTTCTCGGCGTAGTCCATCAGCTTCTCGCGGGACAGCAGGTCCCACTCGCGCCACGGAGCGATTACCTTTACGCCGGGCTTGAGTGCATAGGCGCCCAGCTCGAAACGCACCTGGTCGTTGCCCTTGCCGGTCGCACCGTGGGAGATGGCATCGGCGCCGGTCTCGTTGGCGATCTCGATCAGTCGCTTGGCGATCAACGGACGGGCGATGGAGGTACCCAGCAGATACTCGCCTTCATAGACGGTGTTGGCACGGAACATCGGGAAGACGAAATCGCGGACGAACTCTTCGCGCAGGTCATCGATGTAGATTTCCTTGACGCCCAGGGCTTGAGCCTTGGCGCGGGCCGGCTCGACCTCCTCGCCCTGGCCGAGGTCGGCGGTGAAGGTCACCACTTCGCAGTTGTAGGTGTCTTGCAGCCACTTGAGAATCACCGAGGTGTCCAGGCCACCGGAATAGGCCAGAACTACCTTCTTAACGTCCGCCATGCCATCAGCTCCACGGGTTATACGGAAAACCTGCGATTCTACCGGTCGCGGGGCTGCTTTTACAGGGGCGCGGCGGTCGCGCGGTCAGGAAGATGGCGCCGCTGTTTCGGTCGAGTTCGCCGCGGCCGCTGCCTCGCGCTCCAGACGCAGGGTGACTCGCCGGTTCTTGGCCCGGCTGGCTTCGCTGCTGTTGGCCACCAGCGGATAGCGCTCGCCATGGAAGCGCACGGTGATCTGCTGCTCCGGCACGCCATTGGCGATCAGGTACTCCTGCACCGCCAGCGCCCGGCGTCTCGACAGGTCACGATTGACCAGCCGATTGCCGCTGTTGTCGGAATGGCCGTCCAGCTGGATACGATTCACGCTGGGATCGGCACGCAGGTACTGCAGGATGATGTCCAGCTTGGCACGCCCCAGCGCATCGAGCGCTACGTCGCTGCTGGGGAAGCCGATCTGCGATTGGCGCACCTGATCGAAGTTGACCGGCAGCAATTTCGCCGTGCAGGCGCGGTAGTCTTCGTAGGCCTTGGCGAAACGCGCCGGCAGCAGGCGGATCTCCAGCGCATCGCCGCGATGCAGCGTGCGATGGCGCACCACCGGGCTACGACCTTCGAGCAACCCGCTGAGCAGCCGTCCGGCCTGCGCCTGGGTGCTGTTGAACGGGATATCGCCACCGCCCACCGACACAACCCCCAGATTGATATCGCTGCGTGAAGGCTGCCACGGCGCGGCAGCGGCCAGCAGCGTCGCCGAACCGGTACTCAGCCAGCGTTCCGGGGAATGCAGGCGGAAAATTGCCTGCTCGCCGGCCCGACGCACGAACTGGCCGCTGCCAAAACCGGCGATGGGCTGGATCAGCCGACACTCGAACTGATCGCCCTCCACCTGCCACTGCACCCGCTCCAGCCGAGTCTGGAATGTCAGGGCGTTGGCCGGTGAAGCGAGCAGGCACAACAGTACGAGGGGGCGCAGGCGCACGGTGGGCTCCGGGAGGATGCTGGTTCCATCTAGGTATCGGTGCCCGGTCAGCAAACTTGAGCGTTGGGCGGTGAGGGTCGACCGCCGCAGACGAAGGCAAGGTGCCCCGCCCGGGCTTTTCCGGTAGCATTCGCGCACGTTTCACCCGCCTGGAAAGCCCCGCATGTCCGACCGACTCACCCTGCTGCGCCCCGACGACTGGCACATCCACCTGCGCGACGGAGCCGCCCTGCCCCATACCGTCGCGGATGCGGCTCGCCAGTTCGCCCGCGCCATCATCATGCCGAACCTGGTGCCGCCGGTGCGCAATGCCGACGAGGCAGAGGCCTATCGCCAGCGCATTCTCGCGGCCCGCCCCGCGGGTAGTCGCTTCGAACCGCTGATGGTGCTCTACCTCACCGACAGTACAACTCCGGACGACATCCGCCGCGCCAAGGCCAGCGGCTTCGTCCACGCAGCCAAGCTGTACCCGGCGGGCGCCACCACCAACTCGGCCTCCGGCGTCACCGCCATCGACAATATCTTCGGCGTGCTGGAAACCATGGCCGAAGTCGGTCTGCCGCTGCTGGTGCACGGCGAAGTCACCCGCAGCGAGATCGACATTTTCGATCGCGAGAAGTACTTCATCGACGAGCAGCTGAGCCGCGTCACCGCTCGCTTCCCGACCCTGAAGGTGGTCTTCGAGCACATCACCACGCGTGATGCCGTGCAGTTCGTGCAGGCGGCCGGAGCCAACGTCGGCGCCACCATCACCGCGCACCATCTGCTCTACAACCGCAACCACATGCTGGTGGGCGGAATCCGCCCGCACCTGTTCTGTCTGCCGGTGCTCAAGCGCAACCTGCACCAGGAAGCCCTGCTGGACGCCGCCACCAGCGGCAGCCCGAAGTTCTTTCTCGGAACCGACTCGGCACCCCATGCGCAGCATGCCAAGGAAGCCGCCTGCGGCTGCGCCGGCTGCTACACCGCGTTCGCGGCCATCGAGCTGTATGCCGAAGCCTTCGAGCAGCGCCAGGCGCTGGACAAGCTGGAACCCTTCGCCAGCCATTTCGGTCCTGATTTCTATGGCCTGCCGCGCAATACGGATGAGATCACGCTGGTGCGCACGGAGTGGAACGTCCCGGCCAGCCTGCCGTTCGGCGAACAGGTCGTGGTCCCGTTGCGCGCGGGCGAACGCCTGCACTGGCGCCTGGAGAGCAATGCATGAGCGAGGAACACTTCGAAGACGAACTCGAGGAGCACCTGCCCGGCAAGCCCCGCTCGCCCATGGCGCGGCGCTTCCGCGGCTTCCTGCCGGTGGTGATCGATGTCGAGTGCGGTGGATTCAACTGCGCGACCGATGCACTGTTGGAGATCGCCGCAGTCACCATCGGTATGGACGAACAAGGCCTGCTTTACCCGCAGGACACGCTGTTCTACCGGGTCGAGCCCTTCGCCGGCGCCAATATCGAACCGGCCGCGCTGGAGTTCACCGGCATCAAGCTCGATCACCCGTTGCGCATGGCGGTACCCGAACAGCAGGCGCTGACCGACATCTTCCGCAGCGTGCGCAAGGCGGTGAAGTCCGCCGGCTGCAAGCGTGCCATTTTGGTCGGGCATAACAGCAGCTTCGACCTGGGCTTCCTGAACGCTGCCATTGCCCGCTGCGAGATCAAGCGCAACCCCTTCCACCCCTTTTCCAGCTTCGATACCGCCACCCTCGCCGGCCTCGCCTACGGCCAGACCGTGCTGGCCAAGGCCTGCCAGGCCGCGGGCATCGATTTCGACGGTCGCGAGGCGCATTCGGCCCGCTACGACACCGAGAAGACCGCCGAGCTGTTCTGCGGGATCGTCAATCGCTGGAAGGAAATGGGCGGCTGGGAAGAGTTCGACGACTAGCACCGCCCGATGCCGATGTGCGAGGCGACGTTTGTCGCTCGCCCCACTCTAGAACGAAAAAGGCCAGTCACATGACTGGCCTTTTTTACATCACCGTCCCTTAGAGCGGCTTGCCGCGATTGCCGTGCTGGCCGACGAAGGCCTGCACCGCCTTGAGCTCGTTTGGCAACACCGTGCACCGCTCGCTGCGCTCGAACAGGTCGGCAAGGTGCGCCGGCAGCGCCAGCGCCTGACCGATACCGGCCTTCTCCACCGCATCCGGGAATTTCACCGGATGCGCGGTGCCCAGCGTGACCATCGGGATGCTCAGGCTACGACGGCATTCACGAGCGGCGTGCACGCCGATGGCGGTATGCGGATCGAGCACCTCACCGGTCTCCTTGAACACCCGGGCGATGGTCGCGCAAGTCTGCTCGTCGTCCACCGCCAGCGAATCGAAGAGTCGACGCGCTTCGGCCCAGCGATCCTCTTCCACCGAAAGTCTGCCGCTGGCGCGGAAGCCATCCAGCAGATCGGCTACGGCCTTGCCGTTGCGACCGTGCAGGTCGAACAGCAGGCGTTCGAAGTTGGAGGACACCATGATGTCCATGGACGGCGACAGCGAGGGATGCAGCGTGTCCTTGTCGTAGTGATTGCCGGACATGAAACGGTGCAGGATGTCGTTGCGGTTGGTGGCAACGATCAGCTGATTGATCGGCAGCCCCATGTTGCGCGCCAGGTAGCCGGCGAAGATGTCACCGAAATTGCCGGTCGGGACCGAGAAGGCGACCGAACGCGCCGGGCCGCCCAGCTGCAGTGCGGCATGGAAGTAGTAGACGATCTGGGCCATGATCCGCGCCCAGTTGATCGAGTTGACTGCCACCAGGCGGGTGCCCTTGAGGAACCCCTGGTCGGCGAAGCTGGCCTTGACCATCTCCTGGCAGTCATCGAAATTGCCTTCGATGGCGATGTTATGGATGTTGTCGCCGAGGATAGTGGTCATCTGCCGGCGCTGCACTTCCGACACGCGCTGATGCGGGTGCAAGATGAAGATATCGACGTTCTCGCAACGGCGGCAGCCTTCGATGGCTGCCGAACCGGTGTCACCGGAGGTGGCTCCCATGATCACCACGCGCTCGCCACGCTTGGCCAGCACGTAGTCGAGCAGACGGCCGAGCAGCTGCAGGGCGAAATCCTTGAAGGCCAAGGTCGGACCGTGGAACAGCTCGAGTACCCACTCGTTGCCGTTCAGCTGGCGCAGCGGGGCAATGGCGCCATGGGCGAAAACGCCATAGGTCTCTTCCAGGATTTTCTTGAAGTCGGCATCCGGAATGCTGCCGGCAACGAATGGTCGCATGACCCGGAACGCCAGTTCGTGATACGGCAGGCCGGCCCAGGAAGCGATTTCCTCTACGGTGAAGCGCGGCAGGTTCTCCGGCACGTAGAGGCCGCCGTCGCTGGCCAGACCGGCCAGCAGCACATCTTCGAAATTCAGGGCCGGTGCCTGGCCGCGGGTGCTGATGTAGCGCATTTTTCTCAACCTTCGATTTGGGCCTGGACGCCTGAAGCCGCTGGGCCTCCCGGCGCTCGCTCGGCTCCTGTTAATTCAGCTGTTCGACGCGGATGCGTACGACCTTGTCCACCACGTCATCGAGCCGCTCGAGCGCAGCGATGGCGTCGTCAATGCGCTGCTCCACGACCCGATGGGTCACGAGGATCACCGGAACCAGGCCGTCCTGGACCTCGGCTTCCTTCTGCATGATCGACTCGATATTGATGCCGCGCTCGGAAAGGATGGTCGCCACCTGTGCCAGCACGCCCGGATGATCCTTGGCCTGGATACGCAGGTAATAAGCGCTTTCGCAGGCGGTGATCGGCAGGATCGGATGATCGGAAAGCGAGTCCGGCTGGAAGGCCAGGTGCGGCACGCGATTGTTCGGGTCGGTGGTCAGCGCACGAGTGACATCGACGACGTCAGCAACAACGGCCGAGGCAGTCGGCTCCATACCGGCTCCGGCGCCATAGTAGAGAGTACTGCCGACGGCATCGCCATTGACCATCACGGCGTTCATCACGCCATTGACATTGGCGATCAGGCGGTCTGCCGGGATCAGCGTGGGATGCACGCGCAGCTCGATACCTGCCTCAGTGCGACGAGCGACGCCCAAGTGCTTGATGCGATAGCCCAGGGCCTCGGCGTAGTTCACATCGGCGGTGGTCAGGCGTGCAATGCCCTCGGTATAGGCCTTGTCGAACTGCAGCGGAATGCCGAAGGCGATGGATGCCAGGATGGTGAGTTTGTGGGCAGCGTCGATGCCTTCCACGTCGAACGTCGGATCGGCCTCGGCATAGCCGAGCTCCTGGGCTTCCTTGAGCACGTCCTCGAAGGTGCGGCCCTTCTCTCGCATCTCGGTGAGAATGAAATTGCCGGTGCCGTTGATGATGCCCGCCAGCCAGTTGATGCGGTTGCCGGCAAGGCCTTCGCGAATCGCCTTGATCACCGGGATACCGCCAGCCACCGAAGCCTCGAACGCGACGATGACGCCCTTTTCGCGCGCCTTGGCGAAGATCTCGTTGCCGTGCACAGCGATCAGTGCCTTGTTCGCAGTGACCACATGCTTGCCATTCTCGATGGCCTTGAGCACCAGTTCCTTGGCTACCGTGTAGCCGCCGATCAGCTCGACAACGATGTCGATTTCCGGGTTGTTCACGATATCGAAGATGTCGGCGGTGATAGGGGTCGAACCGGTGTCGCACTTGGAATTAGGGTGACGAGTGGCAATCTGCGCAACCTCGATTCCACGCCCGGCACGGCGGGCAATCTCCTCGGCGTTGCGTTTGAGCACATTGAAGGTACCGCCACCGACGGTTCCCAGCCCACAGATGCCAACTTTCACCGGTTTCAAGCTGAACTCCCCATTCACAGCGAAACGACCGGACCTGCCGATCGACAAAAGAGTCGCACATTACGAAGGGAGCAGCTTTTAGTCAATCAGCCACGGCTAGCGCTACGGCCGTCCAAGCCCCAGCCGCTCATGCCACTGCGCGAGGGATTCGTCCGGGTACTCGGCGAAACAGCGGTCCCCGGCCTGTATATGGGGCTCGACCCAGCCAGCCTTGGAATCGAGCATCAGATGCGTATGCTCCGGCGGCACCGGCAAGTCGCTGTCGATGGCCGAGGCGAACGGATGCACCAGGTCCGGCCAGCTCGGGTCCCACAACCACAGTGCGCTACCACAAAGGCGGCAGAAATGCCGGCGCCCTTCGCTGACGCGCGTTCCGCCGTCCGCATCGGTCAGCCTCGCCCGATAGATGCCGAGGTGTTCACGCCCTTCGATCTGGAGCGTGCGATAGTCGCCACCCAGATTGATGGCGAAGCCGCCGCCTCCTGCCGTCTTGCGGCAGATCGAGCAATAGCAGCGCATGAAAGGATAGGGCTGTGCGGATTCGAGCGTGAACCGCACGGCCTGACAGTGACAGGAACCTTCGAGCTTCATCGCGACCACCTTCGTTCAGTACCGAAGGGTTTGAACGCGGTCAGCTGCTCAGTTCCGCTGCCGATCGTCGGACCGGCGCAACCGGACCGATGGGTGGGATCGATTACTTGGCCGCAGCGAGCGCCACCTCTGCAAGCTGCGCCGCTGGCTGGTAGCCGGGGATCATTTGACCGTTGGCGAGAATGATGGCCGGCGTACCCTGCACACCGATCATCTGCCCCAACTGGTATTGCTTGGCGATCGGGGTATCGCAACTGGCTGCCGGCAGATCTTCACGAGCCTTGGCCTTGTTCATGGCATCCTGACGGTCCTTGGCGCACCACACACTGGTCAGGGTATTGGCACCGTGGCTGCCCATCCCCTGGCGCGGGAACGCCACATAGCGCACCTCCACACCGAGACGGTTGAGCTGAGGCACTTCGCTGTGCAGCTTCTGGCAATAGCCACAATCGGTGTCGGTGAACACGGTGATATGGGTTTTCGGCGCCTTGGGTGCGAACACCACCATCTCACTCGCCGGAATGGCGTTGATCTGCTTGGCCACCGATCGGCTCTGCGCCTGCTCGGTTAGGTTGACCGCCTGCCCATCCTTGAACTGGTAGAGATAACCCTGAATGACAAACTGACCGTCAGCACTGGCATACAGCTGCCGCCCGCCTTCCAGCTGAACCTGATACACCCCCGGCATCGGGCTCTCGGCTACCGCCTCGATCGGCATGTCGGGCTGAATTTTCTGCAGCGATTGACGTATTGCCTGATCCGGATCGGCGGCCATTGCAACGGTGCTGACCAGACCAACTGTGGCGGCAGCGAACATACGAATCACGCCCATGGGAACTCCTGGCAGCGACGATCAAGGAAAGGCGCAAAGCCTACCATAGCCAAGTGCTGCAAACTGCCACAGGCCTCTCCACTACGTTGTGCAGCCGATCGTTCGATGCGACTGCTCCGGCGGCATCATGAGCAGCCAATCCACCGCTGGCTAGCCTCGCGGATGATGCGTCGCATGCAGCTCCTGCAGCCGCGCGCGTGCGATGTGCGTGTAGATCTGTGTCGTAGACAGGTCGCTGTGGCCAAGCAGCATTTGCACGGTACGCAAGTCCGCCCCATGGTTTAGCAGGTGCGTTGCGAACGCGTGACGCAGGGTGTGGGGCGAAATGCCGGTCGCGATACCTGCGACCCGGGCGTGCAGCTTGATACGGTGCCAGAAGGTCTGGCGGGTCATCTGCTCGCCGCGCTGGCTCGGAAAAAGCACGTCACTGGGCCGACCTGCCAGCAGTTGATCTCGAGCATCCCGCTGGTAACGCTGCAGCCAGTGCAGCGCTTCTTCGCCGAGCGGAACCAGACGCTCCTTGTTGCCCTTGCCGAAGGTTCGCAACACGCCCTGGCGCATGCTCACCTGCTCCAGGGTCAGACTGATCAGCTCGGTGACCCGCAAGCCGCAGGCATAGAGCACCTCGAGCATTGCCCGATCCCGCAACCCAAGCGGATCACCCGTATCGGGCGCCGCCAGCAAGGCCTCCACGTCCGCTTCGGACAATGCCTTGGGTAGCGGCCGCCCCAGGCGGGGCAAGTCGACACGCAATGTCGGATCGAGCGAAATCTCACCCTCACGCAATAGGTAGCGGTAAAAGCCGCGCAGCCCGGAAAGAAAGCGCGCCGTGGAGCGCGCCTTGTAGCCATTGTTCAGGCGCCAGGCGAGGTGATCGAGAATGATCTCCCGCCCCGCCGCCGCCAACCGAACGCCTCGCTCCTGCAACCAACCGTTGAATGAGGCGAGGTCGTTGCGATAGGCCTCCCGACTGTTATCGGCCAGGCCCTTTTCCAGCCAGAGGGCATCGAGGTAACGGTCTATTACGGGATCGTCGAGCGTGGGCATGGCGGTACGAATCGGATCGGGCCCGACAGTGTTCCACAGCCGGCCGAGGCGGGCCAGGGCCTCGGCAAGCGCAACCCGGCCTGCGTTGACCGCCTGTAGTCACCGCAGCGCGATGCTTCGAGGCTGCAGAAACGAAAAAAGCAGCCCGAGGGCTGCTTTTTCGATTCGCGGAAAGGAGGTCTTAGACCAGCTTTTCCTTGATGCGGGCGGCCTTGCCGGACAGCGCGCGGAGGTAGTACAGCTTGGCCTTGCGCACGTCACCGCGACGCTTGACGCTGATGCTGTCAACCATCGGGCTGTAGCTCTGGAACGTACGCTCGACGCCAACGCCGTTGGAGATCTTACGAACGGTGAAAGCGCTGTTCAGGCCGCGGTTACGCTTGCCGATTACCACGCCCTCGAAGGCCTGCAGACGCTGACGGTCGCCTTCCTTCACCTTCACCTGAACGATGACGGTATCGCCCGGCGCGAACGGCGGGATTTCTTTGGTCATCTGCTCGGCTTCGAGCTGCTGAATGATCTTGTTGGTCATGCTGTTTGCTCCTAAGGTCAACCCGCCGGGTTGCCATCGATACGTTAACTATCGTTCCGCTGACGGATGTATTCCGCCAGCAGCTTTTGTTCTTCTCCAGAAAGCGAGCGGCTATCCAGAAGATCAGCGCGTCGCTCCCAGGTCCGCCCAAGGGACTGCTGCAAGCGCCAACGCCGGATGTGTTCATGGTTGCCGCTGAGCAGCACCTCAGGAACACATTTACCCTCATACACCTCAGGACGCGTGTAATGCGGGCAGTCGAGCAGGCCGTCGGTAAACGAATCCTCCTCGGCGGAACCAGCATGCCCCAGGGCGCCCGGAAGCAACCTGGTCACGGCATCGATCAGCACCATTGCCGGCAGCTCGCCGCCGGACAGCACGTAGTCACCGATCGACCATTCCTCATCCACGTGCGCTTCGATGAAGCGCTCGTCGATACCTTCGTAACGACCGGCAATGAGGATCAACGCCTCCTCATTCGCCAGCTCGCGGACGTCGGCCTGTTTCAGCTGACGCCCTTGTGGCGAAAGGTAGATGACCTTCGCCTTCCCGCCCGCGGCACGCTTGGCATCAGCCAGCGCCAGCTCGAGCGGCTTGATCTTCATCACCATGCCGGGGCCACCGCCGAACGGGCGGTCATCCACCGTCTGATGACGGTCCTCGGTGTAGCTCCTGGGATTCCAGCAATTCAACTGGAGCAACCCCTGCTTCACCGCACGACTGGTAATCCCATATTCGCTGATGGCTGCGAACATATCCGGGAACAGACTGATGACCTCGACGCGCAAGCCGGCCATGCCGTTCAGAAATCCGCGTCCCAGTCGACCTGCATCTCGCCCGACTCCAGGTCCACTTTCAAGACACAGTGATCCGTATAGGGCAGCAGTCGCTCGCGATCATCCAGACTTCCGGCGCAAGGCTTTACGACCAGAACATCATTGGCTCCGGTCTCGAGCAGGTGATCGACCTGACCGAGCAACTGCCCGGCCTGATTGAGCACCTTCAAACCCTGAAGCTGGTACCAGTAGTATTCGCCGTCATCCAGCGCGGGCAGTTCGCTGCGTGGAACGCAGATCTCGAAGTCGGCGTACGTACGCGCCACCTCGCGATCGGTCAGTCCTTTCAGCGAAGCCACCAGGATCTTGCCCTGGAGGCGCCCTTTGACCAACTCGACCTGCTTGACCTCATCACCTCGCCTCAGCGTCCAGCGACGATAGTCCAGCAGGTTGTCGATTGGATCGGTGAAGGAATAGACCTTCACGTCACCGCGCACGCCATGCACCGAAACGATCTTGCCGATGACGACCAGCTCATCGCTCGGGGCGGACATTGCGCTCATAGGGTTCAGGCAGCGGCCTTGGCAGCTTCCTTCAGCAGCTGAGCAACGCGCTCAGACGGCTGTGCGCCCTGGCTCAGCCAGTAAGCAGCGCGCTCCTGATTCACAGAGAGCTTCACTTCCGCACCAGTGGCGATCGGATTGAAGAAACCGATGCGCTCGACGAAGCGACCATCACGCGGATTGCGGCTGTTGGTCACGGTCAGGTGGTAGAAAGGGCGCTTCTTGGAGCCGCCACGGGCGAGACGAATAGTTACCATGTGAACATCGTTCCTGTAGTCGGTGCTAACTTAAGGCACACACTTAAAATGGGCCTAGGCCCGAAAGGCCGCACATTTTAAGGGATGCCGGGGATTTTGCAAACTCTTTTGCTAGAGGCGCGCAGCCGTCCAGCGCGCCGGACACAGGCGCGCGCCCGTCCTGGCGCCAAACCTGTGCAATCGCAGCCGCGGGACTAGAACTTGGGCATCCCGCCACCCGGGAACATGCCGCCCATACCGCGCATCATCTTGGCCATGCCACCCTTGCCGGTGACCTTCTTCATCATCTTCTGCATCTGCTTGTGCTGCTTGATCAACCGCCCGATATCCTGCACCTGGGTGCCTGAGCCCATGGCGATACGCCGCTTGCGCGAGCCGCTGATGATATCGGGGTTGCGTCGCTCGGCTGGCGTCATCGAATTGATGATCGCTTCCATCTGCTTGAACTGCTTTTCCGCCGCGCCTTGCGCGTGCCCCATCTGCGACAGGTTGACGCCACCGATGGAGGGCAGCTTGTCCATCAGGCCGCCAAGACCGCCCATATTCTTCATCTGCTGCAGTTGATCGCGGAAGTCTTCGAGATCGAAGCCCTTGCCCTTCTTAAGCTTCTTGGTGAGCTTCTCGGCCTTTTCACGGTCGAGGGTCTGTTCGGCCTGCTCGATAAGGCTGAGCACGTCGCCCATACCAAGGATACGGGAGGCGATTCGGTCCGGATGGAAGGGCTCCAGCGCATCGCTCTTCTCACCCATGCCGAGGAACTTGATCGGCTTGCCGGTGACATGCCGCACCGAAAGCGCCGCACCACCCCGGGCGTCGCCATCGACCTTGGTCAGCACCACGCCGGTCAGAGGCAGTGCATCGCCGAACGCACGGGCGGTGTTCGCCGCATCCTGACCGGTCATGGCGTCGACCACGAACAGCGTTTCCGCCGGCTTGATCGCCGCGTGAACAGCCTGAATCTCGGCCATCATCTCGGCGTCGATCGCCAGCCGACCAGCGGTATCGACCAGTACCACGTCAATGAACTTGAGCTTGGCTTCGCGGATCGCGGCCTGAGCGATATCCACCGGTTTCTGGCTGGTGTCGGAGGGGAAGAAGGTCACGCCGACTTCGCCGGCCAGCGTCTCGAGCTGCTTGATCGCCGCTGGACGATAGACGTCGGCAGACACCACCAGCACCGTTTTCTTCTTGCGCTCTTTGAGGAAGCGCGCCAGCTTGCCCACGGTCGTGGTCTTACCCGCACCCTGCAGGCCCGCCATCAGCACCACGGCCGGAGGCGTGACATTGAGCGCCAGATCCTCGTTGGCGGCGCCCATCAGCTCTTCCAGCTCGGCGCGAACGATCTTCACAAACGCCTGGCCCGGGGTCAGACTCTTCGACACCTCGGTACCAACCGCGCGCTCCTTGACCCGATTGACGAAATCCTTCACCACCGGCAGCGCGACGTCGGCCTCGAGCAGCGCCATCCGCACTTCACGAAGGGTGTCCTTGATATTGTCCTCGGTCAGCTTGGCCTTGCCGGTGACATGACGAAGCGTTTGAGAGAGACGATCGGTTAGGTTTTCGAACATGAGCCATTCCACGCTGGATGTGCTGAGGGGCGCGATTATAGAAGGTGCGGACGCCCCGCCGGTACCCCGCACACGTCGCTTTTCTCAGCAGACGCGATCCATGCCGCCGATCCGCCCTGCCGAAGGTGCGGCGACAGCCTTCCCACACGAAGCAGTTCCCAACCACGAGCCGCGTAACCTTGCCGCAGCTTTTGTGCCTCGGGCGTTTGTGCCACACTCACGACCTTTCGAGCCCGTTAGCGGAACCTATGCACCCTCTGTTACCCAGCCTTGCCGCCGCCATTCTCTACGCTGGCGTCACGGGTTACCAAAGCTTGCGACTGGCACAACGCACCGTGCCGGACAAACGCCTGCTGCTGGCCGTGGGCCTGCTCGCATTGCTTGCCCACGGGGTCAGCCTCTTCATTCAGCTGCTGTCGCCCAGCGGCCTGCACCTGGACTTCTTCAACGCATCGAGCCTGATCGCCGCCGCCGTCATCCTGCTGATACTGCTGGCGCTGTACCGCATGCCCGTGGAAAACCTGCTGCTGCTTCTGTTTCCCCTGGGCTGCCTGACGGTGCTCTTCGCAGAATTCGCCCCATCCGGCACCGCACCGGCTATCACCGAGGAGCCGGGCATCCTCGCGCATATCCTGCTGTCGATCCTGGCCTACGGCATGCTAACCATTGCGGTATTCCAGGCGCTGCTGCTGTTGCTGCAGGACCACCACCTCAAGCACAAGCACCCTTCGGGGCTGATCCGCAACTTCCCGCCGTTGCAGACCATGGAAAGCCTGCTGTTCGGCTTCCTCTGGGCAGGCTGGGCACTGCTCTCCGCATCGCTGCTGTCGGGCTGGCTGTTCCTCGATGACCTTTTCGCCCAGCATCTGGTCCACAAGACACTGCTCTCGGTGGTCGCCTGGGTCGTATTCGGCTTGCTGCTGTGGGGCCGGCACCAACTCGGCTGGCGCGGTTACAAGGCCATCCGCTGGACGCTGGCTGGTTTCTGCCTGCTGATGCTGGCGTACTTCGGCAGCAAGCTGGTCCGCGAATTCATCCTGCATATCTGAAGCGAACAGGCTAACTCGTGGAAAATCTACACCCCGGCTTTCTCGTCGGCCTGCTGGTCTTTCTGCTGCTGTGCTCGGCGTTCTTTTCCAGCTCCGAGACCGGCATGCTCAGCCTCAATCGCTACCGCCTCAGACATCAGGCCAAGGAGGGCCATCGTGGCGCCCGCCGTGCCAGCGAGCTGCTGGCGCACCCCGACCGCCTGCTGGGCACCATTCTGGTCGGCAACAACTTCGTCAACATCCTTGCTTCATCCATTGCCACAGTGCTGGCGATGCAGCTGTGGGGCGAAGCAGGCATCGCCATCGCAACCATCGGCCTGACGATCATCCTGCTGATATTCGGCGAGATCACACCCAAGACGCTGGCGGCGCTGCGCCCGGAGATCATCGCCTACCCGGTCAGTCTGCCACTGAAGATGCTGCAGAAGGTGCTCTACCCCCTGGTCGCCATGCTCAGCTGGGTGAGCAACGGTCTGCTCGGGTTGCTCGGCGTCGACCTGTCCAACAAGGGCAATGACAGCCTGTCCACCGAGGAACTGCGCAGCGTGGTGCGCGAATCGGGCAGCGACCTGCCCCTCAATCGCCAGAGTATGCTGCTGGGCATTCTCGACCTGGAACGAGTGACGGTCGACGACATCATGATTCCGCGCAACGAGGTCGCCGGTATCGACCTCGATGACGATCTGGAAGCGATCATCAGCCAGTTGCGCACCACTCCGCACACGCGCCTGCCGGTGTTCCGCAACGACATCAACCAGATCGAGGGCATCGTCCACATGCGACAGATCGCCCGCCTGCTCAGTCACGACCAGCTGACCAAGGAAAGCCTGCTTGCCGCCTGTACCGAGCCCTACTTCGTGCCGGAAAACACGCCGCTTTCCACCCAGCTGCTGAACTTCCAGAAACAGAAGCGCAGGATCGGCATCGTCGTGGACGAGTACGGCGACGTTCGCGGCGTCGTCACGCTCGAGGACATTCTCGAAGAGATCGTCGGCGAATTCAGCAATCAGGATACCCTGCGCAGCCCCGACATCCACCCGCAGGAAGACGGCACGCTGGTCATCGATGGCGCGGCCTATATCCGCGAGGTGAACCGTGCGCTGGACTGGCACCTCCCCTGCGACGGGCCCAAGACGCTCAACGGGCTGATCACCGAGGCCCTGGAGCATATCCCCGATAGCGGCATCTGCCTGCAGATCGGCAACTATCGCCTGGAGATCCTCCAGGCAGCCGACAATCGGGTAAAAAGCGTGCGTGCCTGGACCGTGAGCGCGACGCCATCGACTGAGCAGCAAGTGGGCTAGAGCCGACCCAGAGCCGGCTCCGCTGCACTCAGAGCTCGATCTTCACCGCTGCCGCGGCGCGTAGCGCCTTCTGCCGCGCAGCATCAATGGAAGTGTCTCGTGCCAGCGCCACGCCCATGCGCCGCTGACCGCTGACGCCAGGCTTGCCGAACAGGCGCAGCGCGGTATCGGGCTCGGCCAGCACTTCCGCGAGGTTGCCAAAGCTCACCTGAGTCGACTCCCCCTCCACCAGCACCACGGCCGACGCCGCGGGCCCCAGCTGGCGAATGACCGGAATCGGCAGGCCAAGGATGGCCCGCGCATGCAAGGCGAATTCCGACAGATCCTGCGAGACCAGCGTGACCAGACCGGTGTCGTGCGGCCGCGGCGATATCTCGCAGAACCAGACCTGTTCGCCCTTGACGAACAGTTCGACCCCGAAGATGCCACGCCCGCCCAGCGCATCGGTGACCGCCAGCGCGATGCGCTTCGCCTCGGCCAGCGCCGCCGGTGCCATGGGCTGCGGCTGCCAGGACTCCTGATAGTCGCCTTTCTCCTGGCGATGCCCTACCGGCTCGCAGAAGCTGGTTCCGCCGGCATGACGCACCGTCAACAGAGTGATCTCGTAATCGAAATCGATGAAGCCTTCGACGATGACCCGCCCGCGACCGGCGCGGCCACCGGCCTGCGCATATTCCCAGGCCGCATCGATGTCCGCGTCGCTGCGCAGCACCGACTGCCCCTTGCCAGAGGAACTCATTACCGGCTTGACCAGACACGGGAAGCCCAGCGCCATGGCGGCGGCGCGGCACTCGTCCAGCGTGTCGGCAAAGCGATAGGGTGAGGTCGGCAACCCCAGCTCCTCAGCAGCCAGGCGGCGGATGCCTTCGCGATTCATGGTCAGTTGGGCAGCCCTGGCGGTCGGGATCACCGTATAGCCTTCACGCTCCAGCTCGACGAGGGTCGCAGTGGCGATCGCCTCGATCTCCGGCACGATGTAGTGCGGACGCTCCTGCTCGATGACGGCACGCAGCGCGGCGCCGTCGAGCATGTCGAGCACATGGCTGCGGTGCGCCACCTGCATGGCTGGCGCATTGGCATAACGGTCCACGGCGATCAATTCGACGCCGAAGCGCTGCAGCTCGATGACCAGTTCCTTGCCCAACTCGCCGCAGCCGCAGAGCAGGATACGGGTCGCACTGGGCGACAGCGGAGTGCCTATTCTTGGCATGGGATTCCTCGTTACGGTTGAAAACACGAACCGGGTAAGGCTACGTCTTACATCAGCTGGCCGCCGAGACGGGCCCTTTCGCCGCAACGCTGCAGTACCAGGCGACGCTCCTCGTTGTTCATCTGGCCCCAGCGGCGAATCTCGTCAGCACTGCGCTGGCAGCCGACGCACAGGTCGTCTTCGTCCAGCGCGCAGAGGCTGACACAGGGGGAAGCGACAGGTTTTTCCGCGACACTCACTCGTCTGGCTCCAGATCACGCGCGTAGCGCTGGGCGTTGTGCACGTAGTGAGCGGCGCTGGCCTCGAGCATTTTCTTCTGCTCCTCGCTCAACTCGCGGACCACCTTGCCGGGCGAGCCCACCACCAGCGAGCCATCGGGAATTTCCTTGCCTTCGGCAATCAGCGTATTGGCGCCGATGATGCAGTGCTTGCCGATCTTCGCCCCGTTGAGCACCACCGCATTGATGCCGATCAGGCTGTAGTCACCCACCGTGCAGCCATGCAGCATGGCGTTGTGACCCACCGTCACGCCAGTTCCCAGCGTCAGCGGATGGCCCATATCGGTGTGCATCACGCTACCGTCCTGCACATTGCTGTTCTCGCCGATATGAATCAGCTCGTTGTCGCCGCGCAGCACCGCACCGAACCACACACTGGCACCAGCATCGAGACGAATCTTGCCGACCAGCGTGGCATTGGGCGCCACCCAGCTTTGCGGATGTGCATCGACTCGCGACTCTCCCAGACGGTATTTCACGCAGACACCTCTTGTTGTCGGATGATGGACGCCGGGACGCCGACGGCGTCACCGGCGTGGCTCAGGGTTTGCCGCGCCCGGACAGGTCGACGAACGCAGCGGGTGCACGGCGCATTTCGATGCCGGCGTCGTACACCACGTTGACCAGCTCGACGATCATGATCGCCGTCAGTCCCCATATCTGGTATTCGCCATAACGGTAAGACGGGATGTACCAGCTCTGGCCCTGGTAGTCGATGCGATGGGTGACCTCACGCGGGTCCTGGCAGAAGAACTCCAGCGGCACCGAAAACACCGAGGCGATCTCGGCGTCATTGGCGCGGTACTCCACGTAGTCGGGAACCAGTCCGACATAGGGCGTGACTTGGATCCCATGCACCGATACCAGACTGCTGAGCGGGCCGACGACCTCTACCATGCCAGGCGCTAGCCCGACCTCCTCCTCGGCCTCGCGCAGCGCAGTCTGCAGCAGATCGCGGTCTTCCGGATCGCGGCGACCGCCAGGGAATGCGACCTCCCCGCCATGGGTGGACAGGCCGGCCGCTCGGAGTGTGAGTACCAGTTCCGGCGACTCGCTGCGAGTGATCGGCATCAACACGGCCGCCTCGGGCAGGCGGTCCTCCGGCGCCAGGAGATGCGGGCAATGGCCGCGCACCCGTCGGAGTATTGTGTCCAGCATGAATTTTCTCGTTTCGTCTTTGACCGGCATCATGGCATGAAAGGCGCAGTCGCCCAAGACCTCGGAAAGCCATAAGAAGCGGACGAACACCGACATGCGCGGTCGGTCTCACTGAGGTCCGCGGCTTCCTTGCCGAATCATCGCGAACGGACCAAGATTTGCCGGAATCGACAGGAATTCGTCCATGAAGTACTGCAACCAGTGTGGCAACCCGGTACTGATCCGCATCCCGGACGGTGACAACCGCCCGCGCTTCGTCTGCGGCAGTTGCCACACTGTGCACTATGAAAACCCGCGAATAGTCGCCGGGTGCGTGCCAATCTGGGGCGACCAGGTGCTGCTCTGCCGACGGGCCATCGAGCCACGTCGTGGTTACTGGACCTTGCCGGCAGGCTTCATGGAGAACGGCGAAACCCTGCAGCAGGCAGCGGAACGCGAGACGCTCGAAGAAGCCTGCGCCCGTGTCACGGACCTGCAGCTCTACACCTTGTTCGATCTGCCACACATCAATCAGGTGTACATGTTCTTTCGCGCTCAGCTGGTGGATCTGGAGTTCTGTGCCGGTGCCGAGAGCCTGGAGGTGAAGCTCTTCGAACAACAGAGCATCCCTTGGTCCGAGCTGGCTTTTCCGACCATCGGCCGTACCCTAGAATGCTTCTTCGCCGACCGGGTGCAGCAGACCTTCCCGGTGCGCACCGAGGCCGTGACGAGCTATCGGAACCGCCAGCCGCAAAACGCTCGGGCAGACTGAGGCGGCGACGGGTCACAGGTCTGATGAAGTTCGACAGGAAAGCCCCATGCGTTGGCTGCTCGCTCTGCTCTGCCTCACTTTTACCGCCTTCTCCCACGCCAATGCCACACCCAGCCTGGGCGGTTCGCCCATCGACAAGGTGCTGGTCATCAAATCCGAGCGCAAGCTCCATCTGGTCAGCGCCGGGCAGACGCTCAAGAGCTATCGCATCTCCCTCGGAAAACAGCCGAACGGTGCCAAGCAGCGCGAGGGCGACATGCGCACGCCGGAAGGCTTCTACTGGATCGACTGGCGCAAGACCAGCGACAAGTACAACCTTTCGGTGCACATCTCCTATCCCAACGCGCGCGACCTGGCGCGCGCGCAACAGGAAGGCGTGGCCCCGGGAAGCATGATCATGCTGCACGGCACGCCAGTGGATGAAGAGTATCCCGAATGGTTCTTCCATACCCTCGACTGGACGGAGGGCTGCATCGCGCTCACCAACAGCGACATGCGGGAAATCTGGGGATTGGTGAAGGACGGAACCCTGATCGAGATACGCCCCTAAGCCGGGAAGCGCCTGCCGGCCACGCCAGCAGGCCATCGAATCAGAACTGCATGTCCGATAGACGCCAGACGTCGAAGGCCGGCGTTTCGTAGGGGTGGGCCTTTTTCATCGCCTTGACGCTGTCATGAATCAGCTCGTCGGCAACCACCATCTCCACTTTCCACTCCGGCACGTGTTGCACCTGCCCGGTTTGCCCGAGAAAGGGCTGACTGCCTTCCAGCGGACGATACTGTCCCTGCCCCAGCACCTGCCAGCAGCAGCTGTCGTAGGCACCGATCCGGCCAGCGCCAATCGCAAACACTGCTTTCTTGACCGCTTCCAGATGGCTGTCCGGAACATAGAAACACAGCTTGTACATCGAACTCTCCATGCAGGTGAACCCGGCGGGCGCCAGGCAGTGAGGTGGCAGCTTGCCATCAACGCAACTACCAAACGGTGCGGTGCGTCATAGCTGAGACGACAGCCGAGGCGCGCGGTTCATGGAACGGGTTCACAAAGGAAAAAGCCCGCTGACGCATGCGTCGAGCGGGCTATCTGGTAGCGCTCAGCAGGACGCTCAGTCGACCCAGACCCGGGCGTTGCGGAACATGCGCATCCAGCCGCCGTCTTCCTGCCACTCGTCAGGGCGCCAGGAGTTGGTCACGGCGCGGAACACCCGCTCCGGGTGCGGCATCATGATGGTCACGCGACCGTCACGACTGCACAGACCGGTGATACCGCGCGGCGAGCCGTTCGGGTTGGCCGGGTAACGCTCGGTGACCTTGCCGTGGTTATCCACGAAACGCAGCGCCACGGTGCCGGACAGATCGGCCTGTAGCATGGCTTCCTCGCTCTCGAACTCGGCATGACCTTCGCCATGGGCGATGGCGATCGGCAGGCGCGATCCGGCCATGCCCTGCAGGAAGACCGACGGCGAGTCCTGCACCTGCACCATCGCCACGCGCGCCTCGAACTGCTCGGAGCGGTTACGCACGAAGTGCGGCCAGTTCTCCGTACCCGGGATCAGCTCGTGCAGGTTGCTCATCATCTGGCAGCCATTGCACACGCCGAGGGCGAAGCTGTCCTTGCGTTCGAAGAACGCCTGGAAACCGTCCCGCGCGCGGGCATTGAACAGAATCGACTTGGCCCAGCCCTCGCCAGCGCCGAGCACGTCGCCGTAGGAGAAGCCGCCGCAGGCGACGATACCCTTGAATTCGTCCAGATTGACGCGGCCGGAAAGGATGTCGCTCATGTGCACGTCGACCGCTGCGAAGCCGGCGCGATCGAACGCGGCGGCCATCTCCACCTGGCCGTTGACGCCCTGCTCGCGCAGCACCGCCACCTGGGGGCGCACGCCGCGCTTGATGAAGGGCGCGGCGATGTTCTCGTTGACGTCGAAGCTGAGCTTGGCGCTCAGGCCTGGGTTGTCCTCTTCCAGCAGTGCATCGAACTCCTGATCGGCGCACTCGGCGTTGTCGCGCAGACGCTGGATCTGATAGCTGGTCTCGGCCCACTGGCGCTGCAGCAGACGGCGCTCGCCAGCGAACACTTCATTCTCGCCGTGCCTGATCGACACATGGCCATTGTTCACCGGCTGCCCGATCACCGCGACGCAATCGCCCAATCCGGCCGCGCTGAACTGCGCCAGCACGATCTCGGTGTCATCCTGGCGCACCTGGAGCACCGCACCGAGTTCCTCGTTGAAGAGCAAGGCGGCGATGTCGTCGGCGCTGTCCAGCAGGCCGTCGAGATTCAGGTTCAAGCCACAATGACCGGCGAAGGCCATCTCCAGCACGGTGGTCAGCAGACCACCGTCGGAGCGGTCGTGATAGGCCAGCAGCAGACCGTCGGCATTCAGGCCCTGGACCACGGCGAAGAACGCCTGCAGATCCTCGGCGTCATCGACGTCGGGCGCCTGACGGCCGATCTGGCCGTACACCTGAGCGAGGATCGAGGCACCCATGCGGTTCTGACCACGGCCCAGATCGACCAGGATCAGGTCAGTGGCGCCCTTGTCCAGGCGCAGCTGCGGAGTCAGTGTCTGGCGGATGTCGGCGACCGGAGCGAAACCGGAGACGATCAGCGACAGTGGCGAGGTGACGCTCTTCTCGCCCCCCTCCTCCGACCAGCGCGTCTTCATCGACATCGAGTCCTTGCCCACCGGAACGGTGATGCCCAGTTGCGGGCAAAGCTCCATGCCGACGGCGCGAACGGTGTCGTACAGCCGCGCATCCTCGCCCGGATGACCGGCTGCGGCCATCCAGTTGGCCGACAGCTTGATGTCGGAAATCTTCTCGATCCGCGCAGCGGCAAGGTTGGTCAGCGTTTCACCAATGGCCATGCGGCCCGATGCCGGGGCGTCCAGCAGTGCCAGCGGCGTGCGCTCGCCCATCGCCATGGCTTCGCCGGTATAGACGTCATAACTGGTCGCGGTGACGGCACAGTCGGCCACCGGCACCTGCCACGGACCGACCATCTGATCGCGCGCCACCTGACCGGTAATGCTGCGATCGCCAATGGTGATCAGGAAGCTCTTGCTGGCCACGGCGGGATGGCGCAGCACGCGAGTCACGGCCTCGGCCAGATCGACCGAAGCGGCGCTGAAGTCGTCACCCAGCTCGGCTTCGCGGCTGGCAGTGCGGTGCATGCGCGGCGCCTTGCCGAGCAGCACGTTGAGCGGCATGTCCACCGGCTTGTTGCCGAAATGGCTGTCGGCAACGGTCAGATGCGGCTCCTCGGTGGCCTCGCCGACCACCGCGAACGGGCAGCGCTCACGCTCGCAGATGGCCTTGAAGCGCTCGAAATCGGCCGCATCGACGGAGAGCACGTAACGCTCCTGGGACTCGTTGCACCAGATCTCCAGCGGCGCCATGCCCGGTTCGTCGTTGGGGATGTTGCGCAGTTCGAAACGACCGCCACGGGCACCATCGTTGACCAGCTCCGGAAACGCATTGGACAGGCCGCCGGCACCGACGTCGTGGATGAACTTGATCGGGTTGTGCTCGCCCAGCTGCCAGCAGCGGTCGATGACCTCCTGACAGCGACGTTCCATTTCCGGGTTGTCGCGCTGTACCGAGGCGAAGTCCAGGTCCGCCGAACTGGTGCCGGTGGCCATCGAGGATGCCGCGCCACCACCCAGACCGATCAGCATGGCCGGGCCGCCGAGCACGATCAGCTTGGCGCCGACCGAGATCTCGCCCTTCTGCACATGCTCCTCGCGGATGTTACCCATGCCGCCGGCGAGCATGATCGGCTTGTGATAGCCCCGTACTTCCTCGCCACGCGGCGTGTTGATCGCCTGTTCGAAGGTACGGAAGTAGCCAGTCAGCGCCGGACGGCCGAATTCGTTGTTGAACGCGGCGCCACCCAGCGGGCCCTCGATCATGATGTCCAGCGGCGTGACGATGCGCTCGGGCTTGCCGTACGGCTTCTCCCAGGGCTGCTCGAAGCCGGGAATGTTCAGGTTGGATACGGTGAAACCGGTCAGGCCAGCCTTCGGCTTGGCGCCGCGCCCGGTCGCACCTTCGTCGCGGATCTCGCCGCCCGAGCCGGTGGAAGCACCAGGGAACGGAGCGATGGCGGTCGGGTGGTTGTGGGTTTCCACCTTCATCAGAATGTGCACCGGCTCCTGGCTCGCGGCGTACTCGCGCGTCTCGGGATTCGGATAGAAGCGACCGGCGACGTTGCCGACGATGACCGCGGCATTGTCCTTGTAGGCCGACAGCACGCCTTCGCTGTGCAGCTGGTAGGTGTTCTTGATCATGCCGAACAGGGATTTTTCCTGGCTCTCGCCATCGATATCCCAGCTGGCATTGAAGATCTTGTGCCGGCAGTGTTCGGAGTTGGCCTGGGCGAACATCATCAGTTCGATGTCGTGCGGGTTGCGTCCCAGCCCGCTGAAGGCCTGCACCAGGTAGTCGATCTCGTCCTCGGCCAGGGCCAGGCCCAGCTCGACGTTGGCCTTATCCAGCGCGGCGCGACCGCCGCCGAGTACGTCCACCGCCGTGAGCGGCTTCGGTTCGGCATGACTGAACAGGTTGGCGGCTTCCTCGAACCGACCCAGCACCAGCTGCGTCATGCGGTCATGCAGCGCGGCAGCGACAAGCTGAGCATCGCTGTCGGACAACTCGCCCTGCACGTAGTAGGCGATACCCCGCTCCAGCCGCTGGATCTTCTCCAGGCCGCAGTTATGCGCGATGTCGCTGGCCTTGCTCGACCAGGGCGAGATGGTGCCGAAGCGCGGCACCACCAGGAACAGCCGACCGGCCGGCTCCTGCACCGGTACGCTGGGGCCATACTTCAGCAGACGGGTCAGTACGTTCTGCTCATCCGCGCCAAGCGTGCCGGAAACCTCGGCGAAATGGGCGAACTCGGCATACAACCCGCTGACGGCGGGAACCTTTTCGGTCAGTTGTGCCAGGAGCTTGCCGTGACGGAAGGCGGAAAGAGCGGGAGCACCGCGCAGGATCAACATCGTCGGAACAGCCTCGGAGGGGGGAGCAGTCGGGGCGCGTATTCTAGCCCATGACGGCCAGCCGAAGACAGCCGAACGCCTTCCGCCCCGACGGTCTCCCCTTCGGCCTCGCTCAATGCAGGATCTGACTGAGGAACAGCTTGGTCCTGTCGTTCACCGGGCTGGTGAAGAACACCTCCGGCTCGGCCTGCTCGACGATTTCACCCTTGTCCATGAAGATCACCCGGTCGGCCACCGTTCGGGCGAAGCCCATCTCGTGGGTCACACAGAGCATGGTCATGCCGCTTTCGGCAAGGCTGACCATGGTGTCCAGCACTTCCTTGACCATTTCCGGATCGAGGGCCGAGGTCGGCTCGTCGAACAGCATGATCTTCGGCTTCATGCACAGGGCGCGGGCGATCGCCACGCGCTGCTGCTGGCCACCGGAAAGCTGCCCGGGATACTTGTTGGCCTGCTCAGGAATGCGTACCCGCTCCAGATAATGCATGGCGACCTCCTCGGCCTGCCGGCGTGGCAGCTTGCGCACCCACATGGGCGCCAGCGTGCAGTTCTGCAGCACTGTCAGGTGCGGGAACAGGTTGAAATGCTGAAAGACCATGCCGACTTCGCTGCGAATCGCCTCGATCTGCTTGAGGTCGCCGGTCAGCTCGACGCCGTTGATGACGATGCGCCCCTGCTGATGCTCCTCCAGGCGGTTCAGACAGCGGATGGTGGTGGACTTGCCCGACCCGGACGGCCCGCACAACACGATGCGCTCGCCCTGCCGCACGGACAGGTTGATGTCCTTGAGCACGTGGAACTGCCCGAACCACTTGTGCACGCCCTGCATGCGGATGACCGGCTCGCTTGCCTGCCCGGCCTGCGCGATTGAATCATTCATATCTCACTCCTAACGCTTGTGGCCGGTGTCCAGCTTGCGCTCCAGGCGCATGGAATAGCGGGACATGCCGAAACAGAACATCCAGTACACCAGCGCGGCGAAGACATAGCCTTCGGTGGACATACCCAGCCAGGCCGGGTCCGCCGTAGCGCGCTTGATGCTGTTGAGGAAGTCGAACAGGCCGATGATGATCACCAGGCTGGTGTCCTTGAACAGGGCGATAAAGGTATTGACGATGCCCGGAATCACCAGCTTCAGGGCCTGCGGGAGAATCACCAGCAGCGTGCTGCGCCAGTAGCCCAGACCCATGGCGGCCGCCGCCTCGTACTGCCCTTTGGGGATCGCCTGCAGGCCGCCGCGTACCACTTCGGCGATGTAGGCGGCCTCGAAGAACACCACCATCAGCATCGCCCGCAACAGCTTGTCGAGGTTCATGCCTTCGGGCAGGAACAGCGGCAGCATCACAGACGACATGAACAGCACGGTGATCAGCGGTACGCCGCGCCAGAACTCGATGAAGGTCACGCAGAGCACCCGGATGGCCGGCATGTCCGAGCGTCGTCCGAGCGCCAGCAGGATGCCCAAAGGCAAGGCGCCGGCAATGCCCACCGCGGCGATCACCACCGTCAGCATCAAGCCGCCCCACTGACTGGTCGGCACCGTCTGCAACCCGAGGAATCCGCCATGCAACAGCCAGTAGGCCAGCAGCGGATAGACCAGCAGGTAACCGATGCCGTAGCGCAGCTTGTGCGGCATCTGCCGCAGAAACAGTGGCGCCGCGCCGATGATCGCCAACCATGCCGCCGCATCGACCCGCCAGCGCAGCTCCGTGGGGTAGAAGCCGTACATGAACTGGCCGAAGCGAACCTGCACGAACACCCAGCAGGCGCCTTCGCGGCTGCAATCGGCGCGGGTGTCGCCGGTCCAGTCAGCCTTGAAGATCGCCCATTCCAGTACCGGAGGCACGATCAGCCAGAGCAGATAGAGCCCGACCAGGGTCAGCAGCGTATTGATCCAACTGGAGAAGAGATTGGCCCGCAGCCAGCCGAGCGCACCGATGCTGATCGTCGGCGGCGGCAGGTCGGGCTTGAAGGAATGAATGGTCATGCGCTCACCGCTCGATCAGCGCAATGCGCTTGTTGTACCAGTTCATCAGCAGCGAGATGCTGATGCTGATGGCCAGATAGACACTCATGGTGATGGCCATGGTTTCGATGGCCTGCCCGGTCTGGTTGAGCACCGTACCGGCGAACAGCGAAACCATGTCCGGATAGCCGATCGCCGCTGCGAGCGACGAGTTCTTCGCCAGGTTCAGGTACTGGCTGGTCAGCGGCGGCACGATCACTCGCAAAGCCTGCGGCACGATGACCAGCCGCAGGACCTGCCCCGGACGCAGGCCGAGCGATGCGGCCGCCTCGGTCTGGCCGTGGCTGACCGACTGGATGCCCGAACGCACGGTCTCTCCGATGAAGGCGGCGGTATAGACCGAAAGCGCCACCACGATCGACACCAGCTCCGGTATCACCACCCAGCCGCCGCGGATGTTGAAGCGTTGCAGCTCCGGTACCTCCCAGCTGAACGGTGCCCCGGCAACGAGCGTCACCAACCAGGGTATGGCGATGAACAGCCCGAGGCTCGTCCAGAACACCGGGAACATGCGTCCCGTTGCATGCCGTCGCGCCCGCGCCCAGCGGTGCAGCATTACCACGGCGACCAGAGCGACCAGCAGCGCCAGCCAGAACGCCCAGAAGCCATCAGCGGCACTGGGCGCCGGCATCTGCACGCCACGATTGTTGACGAACACCGCATCCCACAGGCTCAGGCTGTTGCGCGGCCCCGGCAGCGGGCTGATTACGGCGAAATAGACGAAGAAGATCAGCAGCAGCGGCGGGATATTGCGGAAGATCTCAATGTAAAGCGTCGCCAGCTGGCGGATCAGCCAGTTGCTGGAGAGGCGCCCCACGCCGAGGATGAAGCCCATGATGGTGGCCAGGACGATCCCAATTACGCTGACCAGCAGGGTGTTGAGCAGACCGACCCAGAAAACGCGCCCGTAGCTGTCGCTTTCGCTGTAGTCGATCAGATGCTGGGAAATGCCGAAGCCGGCGGCGTTGTTGAGAAAGCCGAATCCGGACGTGATGCCGCGATGGGCAAGATTGTTCTGGGTGTTATGAAACAGGTACCAGCCGAACGCCACCACTGCCAACACTGCAATCACTTGGAAGACCCAGGCGCGTACTCGTGGATCGGTCAGCAGCGAACGTCGGGGCGCGGTGCCTCTGGCGATCGAACGCATCGAAAATCCTCATACCGCACGGCCGACCCTCGCGGATCGGCCGTACTCATCCATGAAACGAGCCGGCACGAGGCCGGCCACGGAGGCTCAACGCACCGGCGGCGCGTACTGCAAACCACCTTTGTTCCACAGGGCATTGAGGCCACGCTCGATCTTCAGCTCACTGCCGGCACCCACGTTGCGATCGAAGATCTCGCCATAGTTGCCTACCTGCTTGACGATCTGGACGGCCCAATCCTTCGGCAGTCTGAGATCCTTGCCGTATTCGCCTTCGGCACCCAGCAGACGCGCCACGTCAGGATTCTTGGTGCTCTTAGCCATCTCCTCGACGTTGGCCGAGGTCACGCCGAGCTCTTCGGCATTGAGCATGGCGAACAGCGTCCAGCGCACGATATCGAACCACTCCTCGTCACCCTGGCGAACGGCCGGGCCGAGCGGCTCCTTGGAAATCACTTCAGGCAATACGACGTAGTCGTCAGGCTTGGCCAGCTTGATGCGCTGTGCGTAGAGCTGGGACTGGTCCGAGGTTAGCACGTCGCAGCGGCCGGACTCCAGCGACTTGGCGCTTTCGTCCGAGGTGTCGTAGGTGATGGGGGTGTACTTGTGGCCATTGGCGCGGAAATAGTCGGACAGGTTCAGCTCCGTGGTGGTGCCGGCCTGGATGCACACCGTGGCACCGTCCAGCTCCTTGGCCGAGGACACCCCAAGCTCCTTGTTCACCAGGAAGCCCTGTCCGTCGTAGTAGGTCACGCCGGTGAAGTTCAGCCCCATCGCGGCGTCCCGCGAGCTGGTCCAGGTGGTATTGCGCGACAGCACATCCACTTCCCCCGACTGCAGCGCGGTGAAGCGCTCCTTGGCGGTCAGCGGGCTGTACTTGACCTTGGTAGCATCGCCGAACACGGCTGCGGCGACCGCGCGGCACACGTCCACGTCGATCCCCTGGAATTGCCCCTTGGCATCGGCGAACGAGAAGCCCGGAAGGCCATCGCTGATACCGCACTGCACGAATCCTTTCTTCTGCACCGCATCCAGGGTCGCCCCTGCCTGCGCCAGCCCGCTGATGCCCAGCAGTGACGCAGCACCCAGCGCAGCCAGTGTGGATTTCACCCTAATCATCGAAACCTCCAGTTTGCTTTCTTATTCTCGGGTTCGGGCCTGGCGCTTCGATGCCTTGACCAGCGAAGCGGCCGCAGCCTGACCTGAGTCTAGTCGTCCGTTTATGATCGGCAATGTTCTTTATTTCACTGCCTCGGCCCCGCTCGCCAGGGCCGTTCCGTTCAGAGCCAGGCAGCCAAAGCAAGCGGCATACCAGCTCGATGCGACGCCGCCCGCCACGCTCTAGGGCGGGTTCAATCCGGTCGCAGGAGCGAGTACCCTCGCGCTATTTCCTCGCCCGCCTGCCCCAAGACGAGGCGACTTGCCCTGAACTGGAGCCGATCCATGAGCGAACCGCTGATCCTCGAACCCACCGCCAGCGCAGACGCCTGCGTCATCTGGCTGCATGGCCTGGGCGCAGACCGTTATGACTTCCTGCCGGTGGCCGAGGCCCTGCAGCAGCGCCTGCACAGCACACGCTTCGTGCTACCCCAGGCGCCGACACGGCCGGTGACCATCAACGGCGGATGGAGCATGCCGAGCTGGTACGACATCCTCGCCATGAGCCCAGCCCGCGCGATCGATCGCGAGCAGCTGGAGGCTTCGGCACAGCAGGTCATCTCGCTGATCGAGGCGCAACGTGACGCAGGAATCGATCCGGCACGCATCTTCCTAGCCGGCTTCTCCCAAGGGGGCGCGGTTGTGCTGCACACCGCGTTTCTGCGCTGGCAGGGGCCGCTGGGTGGCGTCATCGCGCTTTCGACCTATGCGCCTACCTTTACCGAGCCGCCGGCGTTCTCCCCGACCGCGCTGCGGTATCCGGTGCTATGCCTGCACGGCAGCCGCGACGATGTCGTGCCCATGGTGATGGGCCATGCGGCCTATCAGGCTCTGCAGGGCGCCGGCGTCGCCGCGACCTGGCGCGATTACCCGATGGGCCATGAGGTACTGCCGGAGGAAATCCGTGACATCGGCGCCTGGCTCACCGAACGCCTTGGCTGACCCGGCGCATCGAGCGCAAGCCAGGCGTGCGGCAATCGTGGCAGGCGGCGCGCCGCGCCACGCCTGCCTTCGTCGACCGGTGCCACCGCGCCGGCCGACCCCGCCGGGGCGGGAGGCTTCGCCAGGTTTGCGTCTTGCATTACACTGACGCGCGATTCTTTCCCAATTCGACGACGAGAAGACCGTGCTCAAAGCACTCAAGAAAATCTTTGGCAAGGCCCCGGACGAGCGGGCCGGCATACCCACCGGCGCCCCATCTGCCACTACCGAACGGCAACCCGACCCCGTGACGCAGCCGGGCGCGACGGACGAAACCCAGTCCAAGCCGCAACCCTCCCAGCGCAGCGCCGACAAACCGCGTCGCCAGCGCAGCAGCAAACCGCCGAAACCCGCCGCGCCGGCCTGGAAGCTGGAAGACTTCGTGGTCGAGCCGGCCGAAGGCAAGACCCGCTTTCATGACTTCAAGCTCGCACCGGAGCTGATGCACGCGATCCATGACCTGGGCTTCCCCTATTGCACACCGATCCAGGCACAGGTGCTGGGCTACACGCTCAAGGGCCGCGATGCCATCGGCCGTGCACAGACCGGCACAGGCAAGACGGCGGCCTTCCTGATCTCGACCATCACCCAGCTGCTGGAAACACCACCGCCCAAGGAACGCTACATGGGCGAGCCGCGTGCCCTGATCATCGCTCCGACTCGCGAACTGGTGGTGCAGATCGCAAACGATGCGCTGGACCTGACCAAGTACACCGGACTCAACGTGATGAGCTTTGTCGGCGGCATGGATTTCGACAAGCAGCTCAAGCAGCTGGAGTCGCGCTACTGCGACATCCTGGTGGCCACCCCCGGCCGGTTGCTGGACTTCAACCAGCGCGGCGAAGTCCACCTGGACATGGTCGAGGTGATGGTTCTCGACGAAGCCGACCGCATGCTCGACATGGGCTTCATCCCGCAGGTCCGCCAGATCATCAGGCAGACGCCACCCAAGAGCGAACGCCAGACCCTGCTCTTTTCCGCCACCTTCACCGACGACGTGATGAACCTGGCGCAGCAGTGGACAACCAACCCCGCCGTGGTCGAGATCGAACCGGAGAACGTGGCCAGCGATACCGTCGAGCAGCACGTCTATGCCGTTGCCGGCAGCGACAAGTACAAGCTGCTGTACAACCTGATCACCCAGAACGACTGGACGCGGGTAATGGTCTTCGCCAATCGCAAGGACGAAGTACGACGCATCGAAGAGCGCCTGACCAAGGATGGCATCAGTGCAGCGCAGATGTCCGGCGACGTCCCGCAGCACAAGCGCATCCGCACGCTGGAGGGCTTTCGCGAGGGCAAGATTCGCGTGCTGGTCGCCACCGACGTCGCCGGTCGCGGCATTCACGTCGATGGCATCAGCCATGTGATCAACTTCACCCTGCCAGAAGACCCGGACGATTACGTGCACCGCATCGGTCGGACCGGCCGCGCCGGCACCAGCGGCACCTCCATCAGCTTCGCTGGCGAGGACGACGCCTTCGCTCTGCCGCCCATCGAGGCACTGATCGGCCGCAAGATCCAGTGCGAGATGCCGCCGGCGGAACTGCTTGCGCCCGTCCCTCGCTCGCGCTGAACCCCTTGCTGCCCGGAGCCTGCCCAGGCGCGCCGGTCGACTGGCACCGATGACCTGGGTCAAGCCGCTTCTGACTCGAAGCGACTAAAGTAGTACCCAGGTATCGAATCAGGAGGATCACCGATGGACAGCATGCACTGGTTATTGACCCTCATCGTCGTCGGTTTTGTCCTGCTCTGCGTGGGCTTCAACTACCGGGACAAACAATGGGGCGTCGGACTGCTGAGCCTAGGCATCCTCACCATGTTCTCGACGCTGGCCTTCAAGATGTACATCACCTTCTATTGAAGGCTCAGCTCTTCTCGTTCCAGCGCTCGACTGCCAGCTGATCGCTGGCACGGCCCTCGACCCAGCGTGGCCCGGCTGCGGTGCTTTCCTTCTTCCAGAACGGCGCGCGCGTTTTCAGGTAGTCCATGACGAAGCGACAGGCATCGAAGGCGGCATCGCGATGGGCACTGGCCGCACCGACGAACACGATCGGCTCGCCAGGCTCCAGCGATCCAACGCGGTGCAGCACATCCAGGCGCAGCAGTGGCCAGCGATGCTCGGCCTCCTGCACGATCTTCTCCAGCGCCCTCTCCGTCATGCCGGGGGCATGTTCGAGAAACATGCCGGCCACGTCCTGTCCGTCATTGAAGTCCCGCACATAGCCGACGAAGCCGGCCACCGCACCGATGCCCAGGTTGGCGGCGTGCAGCGCGTTAAGCTCCGCGCCCGGGTCAAACGAGGCCTGTTGAACACGAACCGCCATGCTCAACCTCCGGTCACGGTAGGAAAGAACGCCACCTCGTCGCCATCGGCAACGGCTTCTTCTAGGCCACACAGTTCCTGATTGCGCGCGCACATCAGGTTCTGCTCGCCGAGCACCTCCCAGACGCCGCCGCGCGCCAACAAATGTCGGCGGACGTCATCCACGCTGCCGAGCGACTCATCCCATTGGATGCGCTCGCCATCGCTGCCGAGGGTTTCCCGATATCGGGCGAAGAACTGAATCGAAATCATGCCTGCACCTGCCAATGTCCGCTCTTGCCGCCGAGTTTTTCCAACAACCGCACCCCTTCGATCACCATGCCGCGGTCCACGGCCTTGCACATGTCATAGATGGTCAATGCGGCGACGCTCGCAGCGGTCAGCGCCTCCATCTCCACGCCCGTCTGGCCCGCCAGCTTGCATACCGCTCGGATCAGGACGCTGTCTTCGCCATCGGCCTGGAGCTCGACCTTGATGCTGGTCAGCAGCAGCGGGTGACAGAGCGGAATCAGTTCATGGGTTTTCTTCGCCGCCTGGAT
Organism: Stutzerimonas stutzeri; assembly: GCF_000219605.1. Lineage (NCBI taxonomy): Bacteria > Pseudomonadati > Pseudomonadota > Gammaproteobacteria > Pseudomonadales > Pseudomonadaceae > Stutzerimonas > Stutzerimonas stutzeri. Next base: position 1,140,678 of record NC_015740.1, on the reverse strand, counting down.
GCCGGCGACGCGTGCCACGGCGAATACGTCGCCCTTGGGATGGCCACCCTGCTGAATCATCTGCAGGGTCTGCGGCAGCATGCGCACGCGTGCCTCCGCCACGGCCTCGCGCGCCGTCACGGCCTTGTCGGTGACGTCGACCATGCTGGCGCGGCCTTGGGAATCGAGATGGGTGAGCATTTGGCGCTCCTGAGCTGAAAATCAGGAGTCTACCCCAGCCGCTGGCGATGGACCCGCCTCGTAAGAGGTACTCCGGGCATCGCCAGCCTCGAGCCCTCTACATGTGCGCTTCGGCGTATTCAGCCAGTACCGAGCGCGGCACGCCCTGCAGGGTGATATGCACGCCGTGGGAGAAGTCCTTGAAGCGTTCGGTGAGGTAGGTCAATCCGGAACTGGTCGCGGACAGATAGGGCGTATCGATCTGCGCCAGGTTGCCCAGACACACCACCTTCGAACCGTTGCCCGCACGGGTGATGATGGTCTTCATCTGGTGCGGCGTCAGGTTCTGGCACTCGTCGATCAGAATCAGGCTCTGCTGGAAGCTACGGCCGCGGATGTAGTTCAGCGATTTGAACTGCAACGGTACCTTCTGCAGGATGTAATCGATGCTGCCGTGGGTGTTCTCGTCGTCCATGTGCAGCGCTTCGAGATTGTCAGTGATCGCCCCCAGCCAGGGCTCCATCTTCTCGGCCTCGGTGCCGGGCAAGAAGCCGATGTCTTCGTCCAGCCCCTGCACGCTGCGGGTGGCAATGATGCGCCGGTAGCGCTTGCTGACCACGGTCTGCTCGATGGCCGCCGCCAGCGCCAGAATGGTCTTGCCCGAGCCGGCAGCGCCGGACAGGTTGACCAGATGGATATCCGGATCGAGCAAGGCGAACAATGCCAGCGCCTGATGGATATCACGCGGGCGCAACCCCCAGGCTTCCTGGTGCAGCAATGGCTCCTGATGCAGGTCGAGCAGCAGCAGCTCATCGGCCTTGATGCCCTTGATCCAACCCACGAAGCCCTGCTCGTCGATGATGAATTCGTTGATGTGCACCGCCGGCAGGTTGTCGATCAGCTGGACGCGATGCCAGGTGCGCCCATGGCCCTGGTGGGTCTCCACCTTGCTCACCCGGTCCCAGAAGGAGCCACTAACACTGTGATAGCCCCGCGACAGCTGGCCGATGTCGTCGACCAGTTGATCGGTATGGTAATCCTCGGCCGCCACCCCGCAGGCTCGCGCCTTCAGGCGCATGTTGATGTCCTTGGTCACCAACACCACGGGGACCTCGGGCCGCTGTTTGCTGAGCCTGACCACCTGATTGATGATCTTGTTGTCGTTCAGGTCTTCCGGGAGTGCGATGGAGTCGCCGCCCTTGCTCATCAGGATCGAAAGGCTTCCGGATGGGCCGCTCTTGCCACGTTGGATCGGCACACCCAACTCGACTTCTTCCGGCGTGGCATCGCCCAGTAGCTTGTCGATCAGGCGGATCGCCTGGCGGCACTCGGCCGCCACGCTGTGCTTGCCGGTCTTGAGCTGATCGAGCTCCTCCAGCACGGTCATGGGAATGGCGACCTGGTGTTCCTGGAAATTCAGCAAGGCGTTGGGATCGTGTATCAGGACGTTCGTGTCGAGGACGTAGAGCGTGGGCTGGGTGGCGCGAGATCTGCCGTAGTCATCCATACCGATCACCTTCTTCTAGGGTCAGAAGCGAAGCGGATAAGCGCTCCGCCGCAGAGTGACCGCCGTGCGATTGGGGGTGAGCGGACGAGGGAAGCCGGTGGATTCGGGGCTGCCCAGGAGCCGCCACCTGTGTCGCAGGGTTCGGCGGTCTGAACTTGGTAATACCGTAAAACTTATGACAGGCAAAAGACTTTTCCGTTGAACACGGCTTTTTTTCACGAATCGACCACAGGGCCTTGGCTCGCGGCTTTCCTGCGCGTTATTGTCGAGAATCAAGGTGCGCGCTTTCGCCGCAGCGATTCACTTCGGCGGTGATGTGCACCAGCTGCGCAAAGGGTTGCAGCGCCGCCTTGTAGCGGTCGGCCGTGTGGGGCTGATGCGTCACCACGCTCAGGATGCAGCTGTACTGCGATCGCCCCACACGCCACAGATGCAGGTCGGTGACCTCCGTGTCGGGCACCCGCTCAAGCGCCTCGCGCACCTTGCCCACCAGCGGGTCATCCATCTCACGGTCCAGCAGCGCCTTGGCCGTATCGCGCAACAGACCGCGGGCCCAGACGAGAATCACCAGGGCGCCGATGATGCCCATCGCCGGGTCAAGCCAGCCCCAGCCGAAGAGCTTGCCGCCCAGCAAGGCGATGATGGCCGCCACCGAGGTCAGGGCATCGGTCAACACATGGATGAAGGCTGCATGGCGGTTGAGGTCCTTGCCTGGCGCACCGTGTGCGTGCGCATGACCCCGCTCAGCATGGCTATGGGCATCATCGCCGTGGCCGTGGCCGTGGCCGTGGCCGTGGCCGTGATCATGCTGGTCCCGCAGCAACCAGGCCGATAACAGATTCACCAGCAGGCCGACGACCGCAACCACCAGCGCCTCATCGAAGCCGATCGCCGCCGGCGCCCAGAAGCGCAGCAACGACTCACCGATCATGAACAGCGCCACCACCACCAGCAGCAGCGCGCTGGCGAAACCGGCCAGCACCTCGATCTTCCAGGTGCCGAACGCGAAACGATGGTCCGCCGCATAGCGCCGCGCCAACAGATACGCGAGCGCGGCGAGGCCTATGGCGACCATGTGCGAGGCCATGTGCCAGCCATCGGCGAGCAATGCCATGGAGTTGAACCAGTAACCGGCGACGATCTCCAGCAGCATCGTCAGACCGGTGAGAATCACCACCGCCCATGTTCGCCGTTCCGAGCGGCGCTCGAGCGGGCGGTAATCATGTGGCGGTTGCCATTGCGCGTGATTGCAGTCAGACATACGAACTCCTAACTCGACTGGCACTAGCTTGCGCCTTGCCCCACGGGCAAGGTCAACACCAGAGGCTATGACGCCCATAGCTGGAGACTCGCCGGCCGTGCCCCTACAATCGCGCCATCAGAAAGGAGACCTTGCATGCTGATGGTGATTTCCCCGGCCAAGACACTCGATTACGACACGCCCCCGATAACCGAACGCTTCACCCAGCCCCAGTACCTCGACCACTCACAGCAGTTGATCGAATTGCTTCGTCGCTACTCGCCGGCGCAGATCAGCGAACTGATGCACCTCTCCGACAAGCTGGCAGCGTTGAACGTTGCTCGCTACGGCAGTTGGACACCGGCGTTCACCCCGAGCAACGCCAAGCAGGCGCTGCTCGCGTTCAAGGGTGACGTCTATACCGGACTCAACGCCGATGACTTCACCGAAGACGACCTGCTGTTCGCGCAGAAGCACCTGCGCATGCTCTCTGGACTCTATGGCCTGCTGCGGCCGCTGGACCTCATGCAGCCCTATCGCCTGGAGATGGGCACCAAGCTGACCAATCCCCGCGGCAAGGACCTATACGCGTTCTGGGGCGAACGTATCAGCGACTGGCTGAACGAAGCGCTCGCCGATCAGGGCGACGACGTGCTGCTCAACCTGGCGTCCAACGAATACTTCAGCGCGGTCAAACGCAATGCGTTGAATGCCCGCATCATCAATGTCGATTTCAAGGACATGAAGAACGGCCAGTACAAGATCATCTCCTTCTATGCGAAGAAGGCACGAGGCCTGATGGCTCGCTGGATCATCAAGGAGCGCATCAGCACCCCCGATCAGCTGTCGGCCTTCGACTACGAAGGCTACCGCTACAGCGCGAACGACTCCTCTGCCGATCACCTGGTTTTCCTGCGCGACGCCAGCGACCAGTAATCCGGCTTCAGTGGATGGCGCGACGTCACGCCATCCATCTCCCGCGCCGCCCTCCTGCATCCCAGCCAGCCCCTCTCGCAGGTCCGTCGAGTCCAGCCCCGCCGTCGATCACATACCGAGAACCCGTCGAAAAAACTCACCGATCAACGGTAGTCGGCGCGGGAACTATCGAGCACAGCTGGCAATCATAAGCGCGTACCGACAATTCCAGGTGGAAAGGGACGTCGCACATGAACGTGCATAGGGTAATCAGACTTGCAAACCGCTCCGTTCCCGGTCGCAGCGCGACCCCGGCGGTAGCGCAACCTCGAGCAGCGATGCTGCCGGGCATCAGGCCAATGGCCGAGGCGTCGAGCAGTGCCAACGCGGCACCTCGCATGACAAACGCCGAGCAAGGCACGAACAGAGGGTTACGGCCATGCAAACGCACCGCCCCTATTGGACGCGCAACATACGCCACGCACCACTCCCGACGATGGCGTCAATCAACTCGTCATTGGTCGGCCACAGGCACGCATCAACTGGCAGCGCGCAACAGATAGCCACGGCCTGAGCGCGATGGTCCGGTAACTCAGCGAACCAATGAATACAGATTTCCAATCCCGGAGCAGCGCTTCGGGACAGAGCGGATTTCGTTCCGGCGATTCCTTCGCGAATGAACACGAAACGAGCGGTGCAGCCAGATGGGCTGCCCCATCGAACAAGTAGAACGACCTTCGAAACGATTCAGGAGAAGCAATATGATCCCGGTTATTCTTTCAGGTGGTAGCGGCTCCCGACTGTGGCCCCTCTCCCGCAAGTCGTTCCCCAAGCAGTTCCTTGCACTGACTGGCGAACAGACATTGTTCCAGCAGACTGTCGAGCGCCTGGCCTTCGACGGCATGCAGCAGCCTTTGCTGGTGTGCAACAAGGACCATCGCTTCATCGTCAAGGAGCAGCTGGCGGCTCGCAAGCTGGGCGTCCAGGGCCTGCTGCTCGAGCCTTTCGGTCGCAACACGGCACCCGCCATCGGCATCGCCGCGATGAAGCTGATCGAGGAAGGCCGCGACGAGCTGCTGCTGGTCCTGCCGGCTGACCATGTGATCGAAGACCAGAAAGCCTTCCAGCGCTCCCTGGCGCTGGCCACCAATGCCGCCGAGAACGGTGAGATGGTGCTTTTCGGCGTGCCGCCGACCCGTCCCGAAACCGGCTACGGCTACATCCGTGGCAGCCAGGACGCCAATACCGGTCTGCCGGATGGCATCAAGCGCGTCGCCCAGTTCGTCGAGAAGCCGGACGAAGCGCGCGCCCAGAGCTATCTGGAGTCGGGCGACTATTACTGGAACAGCGGCATGTTCCTGTTCCGCGCCAGTGTCTTCCTGGATGAACTGAAGAAGCACGACCCGGACATCTACGACACCTGCTGGGTCGCGCTCGAGCGCAGCGTGAAGAACGGCGACGAAGTGCTGATCGATCCGGCCACCTTCGCCTGCTGCCCGGACAACTCCATCGACTACGCCGTGATGGAAAAGACTCAGTTGGCCTGTGTGGTTCCGATGTCCGCCGGCTGGAGCGATGTCGGCTCCTGGTCGTCGATCTGGGACGTGCACGAGAAGGACCAGAATGGCAACGTGCTCAAAGGCGACGTGATCGCCGAGGACTCGCGCAATTGCCTGGTCCACGGCAATGGCAAGCTGGTCACGGTGCTGGGTCTGGAAGACATCGTGGTCGTGGAAACCAAAGACGCCATGATGGTTGCGCACAAGGATAAGGTGCAGGACGTCAAGAAACTGGTCAGCAAGCTCGACGCCCAGGAGCGCAGCGAGACCAAGAACCACTGCGCCGTGTACCGCCCCTGGGGCTGGTACGACTCGGTGGACATGGGCGGTCGCTTCCAGGTCAAGCGCATCTGCGTGAATCCGGGCGCCAGCCTCTCGCTGCAGATGCACCACCACCGTGCCGAGCACTGGATCGTGGTATCCGGCACCGCTCAGGTAACCTGCAACGACAAGACGTTCCTGCTCACCGAGAATCAGTCGACCTATATTCCGATCACTTCGGTGCATCGCCTCGCCAACCCGGGCAAGATTCCGCTGGAAATCATCGAAGTCCAGTCCGGCAGCTATCTGGGTGAGGACGATATCGAGCGCTTCGACGATGTTTACGGACGCGCCGAACAGAGCAACGAGGCCAAAGTGGCGCGATAGTTGTTCTCGGTGCATTGAGGAAAACCCGCTTCGGCGGGTTTTCTTTTTCCTGGCCCGGTAAAGGATAGCGAGGCATACTTCGCAACTCATCGGCATGACGTTTTTTTCGAACCAGTCCTCGCTTTTGCCGCTTGCTCCGCAATTGTTTAAATCTTTTAAATTGACCTCATTTCTTGCAGGCATATGCTGGCCATGCAGCCGGCAAACAGTGGTTACAAACTGGCCATGCAATCATTTGCTGACTGCCACGTCTCAATTCAAATCATCCAACACAGGTTTTATTACGTGACCAAAGACGAACTGCGCGCAGAACTCGAGCGCCAGGCTCAGCGTTTTACCAATATCTACGGTGGTGAAATAACGACTTACGCCGCTGAACGCGAGCCCGAACGCAAACCGTGGCGAAAGAAGCCCACCGTGCTCGATCAGGTTTTTCAACAGGAAGTTCAAAAGCTGGAACAGGCGAAGCGTGCCGATTGTGACGGCGCAATTACACCGCCGGCCTAACCGCAGCATCTGAAGCGTACGAACATACGCAGTGCGTCAATTGCGGCTGGAACGAAACCGTCAGCGCTTGCCGCCCCATAAAGAGCCCAGCAAACCTCTGGCCAACTGCCGCCCCAACTGGTTCGCGGCCTGGCTCAGCGCACTCTTCACTACACGGCCAGCCAGATCACTCAATTCACTGCCAGTCTTGTTCGTCTCGCGACGAGGCTTGTTTGCAGTTTCACGCTCCTGCTCGACGTTCTGCGCTGCCCGGGCACTCAGCATCTCGTAGGCCGACTCCCGATCGAAGGGCTTGTCGTAGCGACGCCCAAGATCGGAGCGCGCGATAAGTGCCGCGCGTTCGGGCTCGCTCAGCGGACCAATGCGCGACTGCGGCGGTGCGATCGCGACGCGCTGCACCATCGCTGGGGTTCCCTTTTCCTCGAGACCACCGACCAGCGCTTCGCCGATTCCAAGCTGGGTCAGCACATCGAGCGTCGAGAATTCCGGGTTGGCGCGAAAGCCGTCCGCCACCGAGCGCAGCGCCTTCTGCTCCTTGACCGTGAACGCCCGCAGCCCGTGCTGGATGCGCAGCCCCAGCTGAGCCAGCACCGTATCCGGAAGATCGGCCGGAGACTGCGTAACGAAGTAGACGCCCACGCCCTTCGAGCGAATCAGCCGTACCACCTGCACCAGGCGCTCCTGCAGTGCTTTTGGCGTATCACCGAACAACAGGTGCGCCTCGTCGAAGAACAGCGCCAGCACTGGTCTATCGGCGTCGCCCCGCTCCGGAAGCTGCTCGAACAGCTCGGCCAGCAACCAGAGCAGAAAGGTCGCGTAAACCTTGGGCGCCTCGTGAACCAGCGTGCTTGCATCGAGCAGATGGATGACACCGCGTCCGTCGGGCGCCGGCTGCAGGATATCTTCGAGCTGCAATGCAGGTTCGCCGAACAAGGCTTCAGCACCCTGCTGCTCCAGCGTCGCCAGGCGCCGCAACAAGGCCTGCGACGAGGCCGCGGTGAACAGCGCGCTGTCCTCGCCCAGCATCTGTGGTTCAGCCTTGAGGTGGGCGAGCAGCGCCTTGAGGTCTTTCAGGTCGAGCAGCAACAGCCCTTCGCGATCCGCCACCTTGAAGGCCGCAAAGAGCGCCGATTGCTGACTATCGGTCAGTTGCAGCAGATTGCCGAGCAGCAGCGGCCCCATTTCGCTCAGCGTAGTACGCAAGGGATGGCCGCTACGACCATGTACGTCCCACAGGGTGACCGGGTACGCCTGCGGACGATGATCGAGCCAGGGCATGCTGGCGATCCGCTCGGCGATCTTGCCTTGAGGCGAGCCCGCGGCGCCCAGCCCGCACAGGTCACCCTTGATGTCCGCGGCGAAGACCGCGACCCCGGCATCGCTGAACTGCTCGGCCAGCCGTTGCAAGGTCACCGTCTTTCCGGTGCCGGTGGCGCCGGCGATCAGGCCATGCCGATTGGCAAGACGCAGGGACTGCACGCTGGGTTCGCCGTTGGCGTCCGCCCCCAGCAGCAGATGATCGATCAATGCGTGCATCCGTCAGCTCCCAATCGCCAGCTACTGTTCAGGTTCGCTTTCGCCATCTTCGGTTTTGCCTGAATCGCACGGCACCTGCTCACGGCGCAGCTGTGCCCATAACTCCACCGCCCCAGCGAATTCCGTGCCCTGCTCGGGCGATAACGCCTCCGGGTCGTAGCGCTGGGTGCAACCACTGCCGATGACCGGCGGCGCCTTGGCCACGACACGCTCGAAAGGATCTGCCACGGCGCCTCCGGACTGTCAGTTGAACACGAGGGTCTTGTTGCTGTGTACCAGCACGCGATCTTCCAAGTGATAGCGCAGGCCGCGGGAAAGCACCATCTTCTCCACGTCCTTGCCGAGGCGAACCATGTCCTCGATGCTGTCGCGATGACTGACGCGGACCACGTCCTGCTCGATGATCGGCCCGGCATCGAGCTCCTCGGTGACATAGTGACAGGTCGCCCCGATCAGCTTCACACCCCGCAGCGAGGCCTGGTGATACGGCTTGGCGCCGACGAAAGACGGCAGGAAGCTGTGGTGGATGTTGATCACCCGCTGGGCGAATTCGTCGCACAGTTCGGCAGGCAGAATCTGCATGTAGCGCGCCAGCACGATCACATCGGCACGCTGTTCGCGCACCAGGCGCGTCACTTCAGCGAAGGCCTCCTGCTTGTTGGCAGGATCGACGGGGACATGGAAGTATGGAATCCCGTGCCACTCGACCATGCTGCGCAGATCGTCATGGTTGGAAATCACGCAAGGAATGTCGCAATCCAGCTCGCCGCTGTGCCAGCGATGCAGCAGGTCGGCCAGGCAATGCGATTCACGGCTCGCCATCAGAACCACGCGCTGGCGCCGCTCGGAGTCGGTGATACGCCACTCCATGGAAAACTCGCGGGCAATCGGGGCAAAGGCCTGACGGAACCCGTCGAGGTCGAACGGAAGCGAATCAGCGCGGATTTCATGGCGCATGAAGAACCAGCCGCTCTGGTGGTCGGAATGGTGGTTGGCTTCCGTGATCCAGCCATTGTAGGTGGCGAGAAAGTTACTGACCTTGGCAACAATGCCAACGCCATCGGGGCAGGCAATCACCAGCCTGAAAGTGCGCATTAACGGTTACTCCGACACGAAGGAAACGCGGCATTCTATCCCAGCAGACAACAGCACAGCCATCGCGTTAACGCCGGCGCTCGATTCAGAAGCCACGCAACCCGCCGGCACGATTCAGCTGTCCGGTTATTTGGACACGCCTTGGAAACAATCGAAAAAACTTGCCCGATAAAACAGAAATTACGTTTGTTTAAGCTTGTCGAAAGCTGTCCGCGCTGGCCCTTCGGTACGCATGAAATATCCCTACAAAAAGTGCCCCGCTTTTTTATCCATCTATATTTACTTGCCCATTACGCAGGACTATGATTGCTGACACTTGCGTTCAAACCTAATCCAAGGAAGTCACATGTCACTGATCAACGAGTATCGCGCCACTGAAGAGGCCATCAAGGAACTTCAGGAGCGACTGAAGTCCCTTTCCGAAGATGACAAACTGAAAAAGGAACTGGAGTTCGAAGGCAAGCTGCGCGAACTCATGGGCGAATACCAGAAGTCGCTGCGCGACATCATCGCCCTGCTCGATCCGGATGCCTCCCGCAACAGCAAAACTCCACGTGCGGCGAAAGCGCCGGCCACCAGCAAGCGCGCACGTCGCGTCAAGCAGTACAAGAACCCGCACAGCGGTGAAGTGATTGAAACCAAAGGTGGCAACCACAAGACGCTGAAAGAATGGAAAGCCCAATGGGGCTCCGACACCGTGGAAAGCTGGGCCACTCTTCTGGGCTAAGCAATACCAGGGTTATAAAGAACGCCGCTTCCCGACGTTATTGATCGACGTCGACAAGCGGCGTTTTTTATTGCGCGCTTCCCACCCGTAACAGCCGCTGCTCTTTTTCGATAGCCAACCGGGCCGGACGCGCTAGTTGCACCCGTAACGCTCACCCAAGGCGCGCCCGTATTCACGCCACTGCTGCAATAGCTGCTGCTGCGCCGGGGTGGCAGTGAGCATGAACTGTTGTATATCCGCCTCGAACTGCGCAAGGGTATTGGGCGCGCCGGCTATCTCGCCGCTAAGGCGCTGTTGGCAGAACCGTTGCCACCTCACCCGCTCTTCAGCCGATAACGCTTCCGGAAAGTTGCGCGCGCGATAACGGAACAGCAATTCCTCTAACCGTACATCATCGAAGTGGCACTGTTGCCGAGCGAGCTCTGCCGGCGCCATCTCGCGAATCCGATCGCACAGCCGCCGATCGCGCTCGCCCAGAAAGCCGTCATAGAGTTGCTGTTCCGGATCGTCCACACCGATGAACCCCTCTTCGCGGTACACCTCGTCCAGCTTTGGGCTCCACACGTGGCGCTGTTCGCGTAGCGCGTCAGCACGTTCGTGGCACGCAGGCAAGTCCAGCTCCAGACGCTGGATATCCGCCTCGCGCAAGACCTTGAGCGGCGCCAGGACCGGGCACTTGTTGATGTGCACGAGCTTCAGCGGGACCGGTAATTCGCCCTCGGCCAGCTCGTCGCGACGCGTGTAGAGCCGCTGTCGCAGCGTTTCCGCGCTTTCCAGCCATAACGGCCGCACCTCGGCTTGCAGATCGCAAACGATCAGCGCATTGCGGTTGCGCGGATGCCAGGCCAGCGGCAGCACCACGGAGAGGAAATGCCGGGCAGCCGAGAAGCGTCCGGACACGTGCACCAGCGGCTCCAGCAGGGTGACCTGCTCGAGCACCGCATGTTTGCGACGCAGATTGAAGAGATATTCGTACAGACGCGGCTGCCGCTCACGAATGAGCCTGGCGAGGCCAATGGTGGCGCGCACATCGGACAGCGCGTCGTGGGCGTTCAGATGTTCCAGCCCATTGGCGGCACTCAAACGCTCGAGCTTGAGCGTCACCCGCCCGTCGTCTTCCGGCCAGCCAATTCCTTCCGGGCGCAGCGCATAGGCGGTACGCACCAGATCGATCAGATCCCAACGGCTGTTGCCGCCCTGCCATTCGCGTGCATACGGATCGTAGAAATTGCGGTACAGGCTGTAGCGGGTCACTTCGTCGTCGAAACGCAGGCTGTTGTAGCCGGCGCCGCAGGTTCCGGGAGTCGACAATTCCCGATGCAGATGATGAACGAACTGGGCCTCGCACATCCCCTTCTGCTGCAGAACTGCAGGCGTGATTCCCGTGACCAGGCACGCGGCGGGATGGGGAAGGATGTCGTCGCCGGGTCGACAGTAGATGTTCAGCGGCTCGCCGATTTCCTCGAGCGCCTCGTTGGTGCGGATACCGGCAACCTGCAAGGGGCGGTCGCGGCTGGGCGATATGCCTGTGGTTTCGAAGTCGTACCAGAAGATGCTTGGAGTCACGGGAGAGTCCTTCTCGATCAGCACAGCAGTCTAACAGCTGCGACATGGCCATCGCGGTGAGTCCAAGAAGGTGCCCCGCTCTGCGAACGGCATCCTGCAAGGAAGCAGGCATTTCGCCATAATCCGTCCCACTTTCGGCGCCCGGCCGGTCATCTGACCATCGCGCGCATTGCCGCAGCCGTGCTTGCCGCATAGCATCAGCTTCTGCCTGACCCTAGACGACCTTGCCCTTGCCATCGAACATCGACCGCCAAGCCCTGCTCGACACCAGCCATCGCGTGGAAACCCCAGAGGGCATCGACCTGGTGTTGCGCCCGGCCGGTCTCGTTCCGCGCGCGCTCGCCTTCACCATCGACCTGGGTATTCGCGGCGCCCTGCTACTGATCCTCTTCTTTACGCTCGGACTGCTGGGCAAGTTCGGCATGGGGCTGGGCGCACTGCTGCTGTTTCTCGTCCAGTGGTGGTACATGGTGCTCTTCGAAGTTCTGAATCAGGGCCGCACGCCGGGAAAATACTGGCTGGGGCTGCGCGTCGTGCATGACGACGGCACGCCGGTGGGCTGGACGTCCTCGCTGACGCGCAATCTGCTGCGTTTCGTCGACCTGCTGCCGTTCGGCTATTTCCTGGGCGCATTGAGTTGCCTCGCAAACCCTGCCTTCAAGCGACTCGGCGACCTGGCAGCAGGCACGTTGGTGGTCTATCAGGAAAAACCCGCTGTGCGCCCAGCACTGCCGGATGCGGAAGCCGTCACGGCTCCGTTCAAACTGACCCTCGACGAGCAGCGCGCGCTGATCGCCTTTGCCGAACGCCAGGCCAGCCTTTCCGCCGAGCGCCGCCTCGAGCTGGCTTCGATCCTGGCCGAACCGCTGGCGACCTCGGACCAGGAGGCCGAGGCGAAAATTCACGGCATCGCCCGTTCGCTAATGGGTGCAGCATGAAGCAGGCCGCATTCGAACGCCTGCATCAGGCGCGCTGGCTCGAATTCGCAGCGCAGCTGGACGCGCTCGAGCGTGGCAAGGCCAGCGCGCAACAGGCCGACGCCTTCCCTGCCGCCTACCGCCAGCTCTGCCAGCAGCTCGCCATTGCCGAATCCCGCGGCTACAGCAGCCAGTTGGTCGAGCAGCTGCAACGGCTGGTCCTGCGTGGCCATCAGCAGTTCTATCGCCACCGCAGCCCGTTGCTCGGCCGCATGCTCGGCTTCATCACTGGCGGGTTCGCCCGCGCCGTGCGCCTCCAATGGCGCTACGTGCTGGCGGCCAGCCTGCTGTTCTACGGCAGCCTGCTCGGCATGGCTGCGCTGGTATACGCCTTTCCGGACCTCGTCTACAGCGTGCTGCCGGCCGACCAGGTCGCGCAGATGGAGCAGATGTACGACCCCGATGCCAGTCGCCTGGGCCGTTTTGCCGAGCGCGGAGCCGGTGACGACTGGCTGATGTTCGGATACTACGTGATGAACAACATCGGCATCGCCTTCCAGACGTTCGCCAGCGGGCTGCTGTTCGGCCTGGGGACCTTGTTCTTTTTGCTCTTCAACGGCCTGACCATCGGCGCAGTGGCCGGCCACCTGACGGGCATCGGCTACCACCAGCCATTCTGGTCGTTCGTCATCGGCCATGGTGCGTTCGAGCTGACGGCCATCACCTTCGCCGGCGCGGCCGGGCTGCAGCTCGGTGCAGCACTGTTGGCGCCGGGCTGCCGAACTCGCGCGCAAGCACTGCGCCTGGCAGCCAAACACGGCATCCAGCTGGTCTGCGGCGCAACCGCCTTCCTGCTGATCGCCGCGTTCGTCGAAGCCTATTGGTCCTCCATGACGCTGACGACGCCGACCATCAAATACATCGTCGGCGCAGCGCTGTGGCTGCTGGTGGGCGCCTACTTCATGTTCGCCGGGCGGGGTCGTTATGCAGCTGACTGAAGCCAGCGTCTCGATACGCCCGCGCAGTTCATGGGAGGCGCTGGATCTCGGCATCCATCTGGCCCGGCGCCACGCCAGACTGCTGATGCTCAGCTGGGCAGCCGTCACGCTGCCGGTTTTCGGCTTGTTCAGTCTGCTGCTGTGGCAGCACCCGAGCGTCGCGCTGCTGCTGTTCTGGTGGCTCAAGCCGTTGTTCGAGCGGCTACCGCTGCACATCCTGTCCAAAGCCCTGTTTGGCGAGACGCCCTCCCTGCGCGAAAGCCTCAAGGCCTTTCCTGGCCTGTTGCGCCAGCAATGGCTAGCCAGCCTGACCTGGCGCCGGCTGATCACGACGCGCAGCTTCGACCTGCCTGTGCAGCAGCTCGAAGGCCTCGATGGCCGGGCCCGCAAGCAGCGCCTGGTGACACTGAGCCTGCGCAACGGTCGCGCGGCCAGCTGGCTGACCGTGGTTGGCGTACATCTGGAAGGCGCGCTCTGGCTCGGCCTGCTGGGCCTGCTGTATTTCTTCCTGCCGGCACAGCTGGTTCAGCGCTGGAACTGGGAGGACCTGCTCGGGCTGAGCGGCGAGTGGCTCTGGCTCGAGCATCTGTCGAACCTGCTCTACGCGCTGGTGCTGGTCGTCTGGGAACCGATCTACGTCGCCTGCGGCTTCAGCCTCTATCTCAACCGACGCACCCACCTTGAAGCCTGGGACATCGAACTCGCCTTCCGCCGCCTGCGTCAGCGCCTGCTCAGTACCATGCCAGCGGTTCTGCTCGCCGTCAGCCTGTTGTTCTGGCCGGCGGACAATAGCGCCTGGGCGGCACCCGCTGCGCAAGCCGACACCACCCAGCCGGGACCGGAGAGCGAACGACTGCTCAACCAGCCACTGACCAGTGACGCAGCACGGAAACGAATCGATGCGCTGCTAGACCAGCCGCCGTTCCAGCATCGCGAAACCGTGACGCGCTGGCGCTTGGGCGATGGCCAAGCGTCCGAGCGACCGAGCACCCTGGCACGCCTGCTCGAACGCCTGCTGCAGGGCGGTTCGCTGTGGCAAGGGCTGGAGCGCCTGGCACAGATCCTGGAAGTGCTGCTGTGGACGCTGCTGGCCTCGGTGGTGGCGATTGTGTTGTGGCGCTACCGCGAGTGGCTGCAGGTTTTCGCCGGGCGCCTGCGCATGCCCAAGCGACGTACCGCCGTAGCGCCCACCCAGCTGTTCGGCCTCGATGTCGCGCCCGAGAAGCTGCCAGCCGACATTGCCGGCGAAGCCGAACGGCTCTGGCAGACTGACCCACGTGCGGCACTGGCACTGCTCTATCGCGGCCTGCTCAGCCGCCTGCTGCACGACTTCCAGCTACCCTTGAACGCAGCACACACCGAAGGTGAAGTGCTGCAGCAGGTGCGTCAGCTGCAGCACGAGTCCCTGGCCGGCTTCGCCGAGCGCCTCACCCGACATTGGCAGGCGCAGGCGTACGGGCACCGACCCGCCGAAACGGAGGCCCGCGATGCGCTGTGTGCCGATTGGCGCGGACTGTTCGGCCAGCAGGTGCAGGCATGAGTCGCCTGCATACGCGTGCGCTGGCCGCCGTGGCGGTGCTGCTGCTCGGCCTGTTGATCATCTGGCTGGCCAGCCAGCTGCAACCTTACGAGGATGTGGTCGAACATGGGCCGGCCCCGGAAGCACGCAGTAACCCTTATCTCGCCGCGGAGCTGTTCCTGCGCGGCCTCGGCCTCACGGTGGAACATCACGAAGGCATCGGCAGCGTCGAGACGCTGCCAAGCGAGGGCCGGACCCTGCTCCTGCTGGGTGACCGGCGCAACCTGACGCCACGGCAGACCGAACGCCTGCTCGATTGGGCGGCCGCCGGCGGCCATCTTGTGGTGGTGGCGGAGCGGCTGTGGGACGAGAAAGCAGGCAAAAGTGGCGACCTGCTGCTCGACCGGCTCAATCTGCAGCAATACGCAACGGAGGAACTGGACGAAAGCAGCCAGACGCCGCAGTCCTCAACCGCCGAAGAGCATCCGCAGCTGACCAAGCTCTATCTGGAGAACGAGCGCGCACCAGCGTTCATCGCCTTCGACACCGACTTTCATCTGTACGACGCCGATAATCGGGCCCACGCCTGGGCCAACAGCGCCGGTGCCACGCATATGCTGCAGCTGCAGCACGGCGACGGGCTGATCACTGCCCTGACCGATAGCTGGATCTGGCAGAACCGCAAGATCGACGATTACGACCACGCCTGGCTGCTGTGGTATCTGACCCAGGACAGCGCAGTGACGCTTGTGCACCGCAGCGAGCACGACGGGCTGTTCACGCAGCTGCGCCGGTATTTTCCGCAACTGCTGGTCGCCCTGGGACTGCTTCTGGTGCTCGGGCTCTGGCACGCCGGTCAGCGTTTCGGGCCGATATTGCCTGCCGCCAGCCCGGCGCGCCGGCAGCTGCAAGAGCACCTGCACGGCTCGGCGGAGTTCCTCATGCGTCACGGCAATCAGGCCCGGCTGCTGCAGCAGCTGCAGCTGGACATCCGCTGCCGCGCCAGCCGCCATCACCCCGGCTTCGAACAGCTCTCGGCCGGTGCGCAACTGCCCCTGCTCGCCCGCCTCACCAATCTGCCACCAGGCCGTGTCGAGCAGGCCATGCGCCCAGTGCCGGCGCAGCGCCTGTCGGCCATCGAATTCACCCGCCAGGTCGCCGACCTGCAAAGCCTCAGGAATGCGTTATGAGCGAACAGATCCCCGATTCGAGCAGCCCCGCCCCGACCGCCAGCCCCATCAGCCAGCGCGCACGTGCCGCCCAGCTGGCCCAGGCGCTGCGCGATGAACTGCACAAGGCGGTGATCGGCCAGGACGAGGTCATCGACGGCGTTCTGACCGCGCTGATCGCCGGTGGCCACGTGCTGATCGAAGGTGTCCCCGGACTGGGCAAGACGCTTCTGGTGCGTGCCTTGGCGCGCTGCTTCGGTGGCGAGTTCTCGCGCATCCAGTTCACGCCGGACCTGATGCCCAGCGACGTCACCGGCCATGCGGTCTACGACATGCAGAGCGAGCAGTTCAAGCTGCGCAAGGGGCCGGTATTCACCAATCTGCTGCTGGCCGACGAGATCAACCGCGCACCAGCCAAGACTCAGGCGGCACTGCTCGAAGTGATGCAGGAGCGGCAGGTGACCCTCGAAGGCCGGGCATTGGCAGTGCCGCAACCGTTCATGGTCATGGCGACGCAGAACCCCATCGAGCAGGAAGGTACCTACCCGCTGCCAGAAGCCGAACTGGACCGCTTCATGCTCATGTTGCGCATGGATTACCCGCAAGCGGATGAAGAGCTGGAGCTGGTCCGTCAGGTCAGCCGTTCGGCACGCGCCGACATGCTCGACGTCAGCGCACTGCGCCAGCTGGTGCAGGCACGCGACGTGCAGGCGCTGCAGAAGATCGCCAGCGAGCTGCCGCTGGATGAGCAGGTGCTGGACTATGCCGTGCGCCTGGTGCGCAGCACGCGCAGCTGGCCAGGCCTGGCGCTGGGTGCTGGCCCCCGTGCCTCGATCGCCCTGGTACGCGGCGGACGTGCCAGGGCGCTGCTGCGCGGCGGCGAGTTCGTCACCCCGGATGACATCAAGGATTGCGCGCGGGCCGTGCTTCGCCATCGCGTACGGCTTTCGGCGGAACTGGATATCGAGGGGCTTTCGGTGGATCAGGTCCTGCACCAGCTACTCGATCAGGTCCCGGCGCCGCGCGCATGAGTCCATCCCGTCGCCTGCTCGTTGCGCTGGCCGCCGTGGCGCTGCTGGCCCTGGTCATCGGCGTAATGGCCGCGCTGCAGCTGGAACTCGCAACCAGCCTGCAGCCGGTCTGGTGGGGGCTGCTGCTGGCATTGCTGGCCACGGCACTGTTCGATGTCTACAGGTTGCGGCGCCTGCCGACACCCGAGGTGCAACGTAGCCTGTCGGGCAGCCTGCCGCTGGGCCACTGGAGCCCGGTGCAGCTTACGGTGAGCAATCGACAGCCCGCCCCGCTCGAGCTGGAGCTGTTCGATCACGTCCCGCCCGGCATGACCGTAGAGCAGCTGCCGCAGCGGGTGCGTCTGCAATCCGGCGAACATTGCCGTCTCGACTACCGCGTGCAGCCGAACCAGCGCGGACAGGTAATGTTCCAGCGTTGCGATGTCCGCCTGCTCAGTCCGCTGGGCCTGTGGCGCAGTCGGCGACCGCTGACGTTGTTCAGCGAGACGCGCGTCTACCCCGACTTCGCTCAACTGCATGGCGCCGGACTCAAAGCCATCGACCTGTGGCTGAACCGCCTTGGCGTGCGCCAGCAACCACGTCGCGGGCTCGGCCTGGAGTTTCACCAGCTACGCGAGTTTCGCGAAGGCGACACCCTGCGTCAGATCGACTGGAAGGCCACCGCACGCGCCCGTACACCGATCGCCCGCGAGTACCAGGACGAGCGCGACCAGCAGATCATGCTGATGCTCGACTGCGGCCGCCGGATGCGCAGCCAGGATGGCGACCTGTCGCATTTCGACCATGCGCTCAACGCCAGCCTGCTGCTCGCCTATGCCGCGTTGCGGCAAGGCGATGCGGTCGGTGCCTGCACCTTCGCCAGCCACGCGCAGCGCCATGTGCCGCCAGCGAAGGGCCAGCAACAACTGCGCCTGCTGCTCAATAGCCTCTATGACCTGCAACCGACCCAGCAGCCGGCCGACTACAGCGCGGCCGTCGAGCAATTGCTGGCACGCCAGTCACGCCGAGCGCTGGTCATCGTGCTGAGCAATCTGCGTGACGAGGATGACGTCGAGCTGCACTCGGCCCTGCAGCGCCTGGCCCGTCGGCATCGCGTCCTGCTGGTGAGTCTGCGTGAGAAAGTGTTGGATCAGCTGCGCCAGCGGCCGGTGCAGAGTCTGGATGACGCGCTCGACTACTGCGGCGCACAGGAATACCTCAACGCCCGCCAGCAACTGCACCGTCGTCTGAGCGCCAGCGGCCTGCCGGTGCTCGACGTCCAGCCCAGCGACCTCGGGCCGGCGCTGGTCGGCCGTTATCTGGCCTGGAAGAAAACCGGGTCGCTGTAAGGCTGGCCAAGGCACTCCATCACAGGTCTAGACGCCGTGACAGCAGTCCTTGTCGGTAAAGCGGTCCGAGGGCGGGCAGGTCTGATGCGCCAGCGGCACATGCAGCATCGGCTGGAAGCTGAAATAGTGATGCAACGCGGCGATCATCTCGCGGATCTCGCCTGGCGGATCGATCAGCGAGAAGCCGGTGTCGTAGCTGCCCGGCGTCACGTCTTCGCTTGACCACAGGCTGAAGGCGCTGAAGTCCACATGGCGCAGCTGGCCGGTCTGGCCGGGGATTTTCAGGCGCATCTCGAAGCGTACCCCGAGCATCATCGGATAGGGGCTGATCAGCATCAGTCCGCCCTCGGACAGATTGCCGATGAAGCCCAGCGGCTTTTCCGTGAAACGGTTGAATACGTTGAGGTAGTACGGCAGCTGATGCCGCTGAATACGACGCTGGTTCGCCATGTTCATGTCGTCCAAGCCTTCTACCTTAGCCCTGCGATCGAGTCCCTTCGGCTCAGTTGCAGACCTGGCTGATGCGCGCCGCCAGGCGCTGTCGAGCCGCCTCTAGTTCACTGTCACTGTAGTAGACGCGCTCTCCGGCTGCATCGTTACGGAAGAAGCGTCCGCCGAGCTGCAATTGCGACAACTGGCTGCGCAGGCCCTGGCATTCCTGCTCTCGAGCAGCCCGTGTCTGGCTGGCCTGCTCGCGCGCCGCCTGCTGCTCCTGGCGGCGCGCATCGAAGAAACGCTCGCTGCGCGCCTCGCGCTCGCGGGTCTGGTCGTCGCGTTCGACGACCTGCGGACGCACCTCGATCTGCTCGGCGCCGGCGGGCGGACGCTGGCCGAAATGGACGCGCCCTTCGGCATCGGTCCACCGGTAGATCTGCGCGGATGCCAGCGCCGGCATCAGTATCAG
Source organism: Stutzerimonas stutzeri (assembly GCF_000219605.1). NCBI lineage: Bacteria > Pseudomonadati > Pseudomonadota > Gammaproteobacteria > Pseudomonadales > Pseudomonadaceae > Stutzerimonas > Stutzerimonas stutzeri. The sequence goes on along the minus strand of NC_015740.1, from coordinate 1,121,353 downwards.
GGTCAGAAGCAGCGCTCGCATGTTCCCTCACATGAACGGTGTGGTGTTCAACGCCTGGCCGGCTGTGCCACCGGCTGCGCCTCGCTGTGATAGTGCCCCAGCTGACGCAGAGTCTCCAGTCGGGCGCGGGCGCGGTAGGCGTATTCGCTGGCAGGGAATCGCTCGATGATGAAGCGGTAGGTTTCCGCCGCGTCGACGAACAGCCCCTGCCGCTCCAGGCACTGGCCGCGCAGCAGCGAGATCTCCGGCTGCGCCTGGCTACGCGGTTTGCTGCGACGCTCCGCCTGCGACAGCGACTGCATCACCCGCTCGCAATTATCAGCCTCGTAATGCCGGTATGCCTCGTCCAGATGGCGATCGGACGCGTGGCGGGCACTACAGCCCACGGTGAACAGGGTCAGAAAAACGATGATCAGGGTACGCATGGGTTCCTCCGTAATGCTCCTGTATCGACCGCGCCGGAAAAACCTGCAGACAGCCCGTCAGATGCGCCGAAAGAGTAGTGGCCGCCGGGCGATGACTACAACGGTCGAGCATAGTAGCCTCGCAGCCAGCCAGAAGAAGGAGCCATTTGAATGATTCAGCGTCGCACCAAGATCGTCGCCACCCTGGGCCCGGCCAGCAGTTCGCCGGATGTGCTGGAGAAGATGATCATCGCCGGGCTGGATGTCGCCCGCCTGAACTTCTCCCACGGCAGCCCCGACGAGCACCGTGCCCGGGCCGAGCTGGTCCGTGAGATCGCCGCTCGCCATGGCCGCTTCGTCGCACTGCTAGGCGACCTGCAGGGCCCGAAGATCCGCATCGCCAAGTTCACCGACAAGCGCATCGAGCTGAAGGAAGGCGACCAGTTCCGCTTCTCCGTCACCCACCCGCGCGACGCCGGCACCCAGGAAGTCGTTGGTATCGATTACCCGGATTTGGTCAAGGATTGCGGTGTTGGCGACGAGCTGCTGCTGGACGATGGGCGCGTGGTAATGCGCGTGGACAACGCCACGGCCGATGAACTGCACTGCACCGTGCTGATCGGCGGCCCGCTGTCCGACAACAAGGGCATCAACCGTCGCGGCGGCGGTCTGACCGCACCGGCGCTGACTGCCAAGGACAAGGCCGACATCAAACTGGCCGCCGACCTGCAGCTGGATTACCTGGCCGTTTCCTTCCCGCGCGATGCGGCTGACATGGACCTGGCCCGCCGCCTGCGCGACGAAGCCGGCTCCAGCGCCTGGCTGATCGCCAAGATCGAGCGGGCCGAAGCGGTTGCGGACGACGAGGCACTGGACGGCCTGATCCGCGCCAGCGACGGCGTGATGGTGGCGCGCGGCGACCTCGGCGTGGAAATCGGCGATGCCGAACTCGTGGGCATCCAGAAGAAGATCATTCTGCACGCGCGTCGCCACAACAAGGTGGTGATCACCGCGACCCAGATGATGGAGTCGATGATTCACAGCCCGATGCCGACCCGTGCCGAAGTGTCCGATGTAGCCAACGCGGTACTCGACTACACCGACGCGGTGATGCTGTCGGCGGAAAGCGCCGCAGGCGAATACCCGATCGAAGCGATCAAGGCCATGGCGCGCGTCTGCTGCGGTGCGGAAAAGCACCCGACCAGCACCAAGTCCGGTCACCGCCTCGGCCAGCAGTTCGAGCGCTGTGACGAAAGCGCGGCCCTGGCGGCGATGTACACCGCCAACCACTTCCCCGGCGTCAAGGCGATCATTGCCCTGACCGAAAGTGGCTACACGCCGCTGATCATGTCGCGCATCCGCTCCTCGGTGCCGATCTTCGCCTTCTCGCCGCACCGCGAAACCCAGGCACGGGTTGCGCTGTTCCGCGGCGTGCAGACCATTCCGTTCGATCCGGCAGCTCTGCCGGCGGACAAGGTCAGCCAGATCGCGGTGGAAGAGTTGCTCAAGCGCAACATCGTGCAACCGGGCGACTGGGTGATTCTGACCAAGGGTGACAGCTACCACGACAGCACCGGCGGCACCAACACAATGAAGATCCTGCGCGTCGGCGATCAGTAATCGCGCCAGCGCATCAACACAAAGGCCGGCATCTTGCCGGCCTTTGTGCTTTCAGGAGACGCCGGCTTGGTTGGCGCTGATAAAGGCATCGCCGAATATCTGCCCGCGCGGCAGACCAGCGAGATACAGACGCCGGGCGCAGGCGTCGACGAACGATGGACCGCCGCAGACCAGCGCGACATCACGGCGCGATGTGGGCCGCAGCGTACTCAGCATGCGATCCCGCTCTTCATGGCTGATCCATTCCAGTTGCAGGTTGTCATGCGCCCGCGCCAAGGCCTGCAGAGGCTCCTTCAGGTAATGCCCCTGACGGCAGACATGCAACAACCGGATCGGCCCGCGATGGCCCTGGCGCAAGCTCTCGCGCAACAGACTCCAGAGGGGTGCCAGTCCGGTTCCGGCCGCCAGCAACAGCAAGGGTCGCTCGCACCATTCCGGCTCGTAGTCCAACGCGCCTCCATGCAGTTCGCCCAGCCGCAGCAAGTCGCCGGGACGCAATTCACGCGCGAAGTCGCAGAAGGCCCCGGGTCGGCTGCTGTCGATATGAAACTCCAGCCAGGGATCCTCGTTGGGAAGGCTGGCCAGAGAATATGGCCGGGCCACCCCTGCCGCCGTCCAGAGCAAGAGATGCTGACCAGCCCGATAGCGCAGCGGCCGCTCCGGCAACAGACGCAGCCGCAGCACATCGGCGCCCAACCGCTCCAGCCTTTGCACCCGCGTGGCCAGCCCGTCGCGACGAGGATCGAACACCTCCACGCTCAGATCGCCGTCGACCCGGCACTGGCAGGCGAGCCGCCAGCCGGCCTCGCGCTGCTCGGGTCGCAGCAGCTCCGGCTGCAGGTCACGCGGCTCCCCTGCCACGCATCGCACCAGGCAGGCATGGCAGCTTCCGGCGCGACAGCTGGAGGGCACCGTCACGCCAGCCAGCGTCAGCGCGTCGAGCAGATTGCTCTCGGTTGGTACGGTCCAACGACGTCCGGCGCAGCGGAGTTCAGGCATCGCAGGTATCCCATGCCGCCTCGCAGCGATTGCGCCCGGCCCGCTTGGCTCGATAGAGCGCCTCGTCCGCCCGCTGCAGGGCGGCATCCAGCTCATCCCCGGCGTTCAACAGGGTCAGACCGATGGACAGGCTGAGATGGCCGGCCGCGATCTCGGCATCCTCCGGCTCGGCACTGGCGAAGGCTTCGCGCAAACGCTCACAGCAGGCACGGAACTGCTCGGCATCGGTTTCCGGCAGCAGCAGGACGAACTCCTCGCCGCCGTAGCGGGCCAAGACATCGTCGTCACGCAGGCAGGAGCGGGCCACCTTGGCGAAGGTCTGCAGCACGCGGTCGCCAGTGGCATGGCCGTGGATATCGTTGATCCGCTTGAAGTGATCGAGGTCGATCAGCGCGAGGCCCGATTGATGCCCCTTGCGCAGACGACTCAGGTCGCCCTCGGCGATGCGCAGGAAACGTCGACGGTTGTACAGCCCAGTCAGCTCATCGGTGGAGGCCAGGTCCTCCAGCTGCCGCATCATGCCGCGCAGGGTGTCCTGGTGCGCCTGCAGCGCATAGCGACGTTGGCGCATGCGCTGGCGCAGGCGATATACGTGACCGGCGAACAGGCACATCCAGATCAGCGTCACCAGCAGCACGCTGGCCTGTAGCGCGAGCGCCGTGGTGTCCATCGGGCGCTCGAGGTAGTAGTCCAGCGCGGCCAGGCCGACAAAGCTGAGAAATGCCAGGGAGGCGTAGCGGATGAAGATCTTGGGCGGCAGAAAGACCGCGAACATCAACACCAGCAGATAGAGCACGAGCAGTGAGCCCCGTGCGCTCCCCAGGTTGAAGAGGAAATAGGTCAGCCAGATCAGTCCCACCAGCACCTGTGGCTCGGTCAGGCTGGGATCCTTGAAGCGCAGATTGATGCCTCGGTGGAACAGCCAGAAGAACATCAGCTGACTCACCACGATCAGCGCCGAATGCACCACCGCGCTGGCGATCGGCGCCTCGTAGAAACCACTCGCCACGGCCACCCAGGTCAGCAGCAGGGCCAAGCCATAGGTGACGGACGCCATTGCGAATCGCCGAGTGACCAACTGCTGCAGCGATCGCTCATCGGTCTCGTAACGCATCGCACTCATAGGGATCCATCCCACTGTGGCAATTTGCCGCACTCTACGCTTACCGAAAACAAAAACCTAGCCGGCATTCCCATCGCTCCTGGTCCGTCCGTGTACCGCGCAGTCTGACGCGTTATACTGCCGCGCATTTTTTCGCGGCGCGTCGACTGCCACTCCCGACGCGCCTCTTACCGCCCCGCCATGAGGACGCGCTGCATGACCGTGATCAAGCAAGACGACCTGGTTCAAAGCGTCGCCGACGCTTTGCAGTTCATTTCTTACTACCATCCCGTGGATTTCATCCAGGCGATGCACGAAGCCTACCTGCGTGAAGAATCCCCGGCCGCCCGCGACTCCATGGCGCAGATTCTGATCAACTCGCGCATGTGCGCCACTGGTCACCGCCCGATCTGCCAGGACACCGGCATCGTCACCGTCTTCGTCCGCGTCGGCATGGACGTGCGCTGGGATGGCGCCACCATGAGCCTGGACGACATGATCAACGAGGGCGTACGCCGCGCCTACAACCTGCCCGAAAACGTGCTGCGTGCTTCGATCCTGGCCGACCCGGCAGGTTCCCGCAAGAACACCAAGGACAATACCCCGGCTGTCATCCATTACTCCATCGTCCCCGGTGACAAAGTCGAGGTGGATGTGGCCGCCAAAGGCGGTGGTTCGGAAAACAAGTCGAAGATGGCCATGCTCAACCCGTCCGACTCCATCGTCGACTGGGTGCTCAAGACCGTTCCGACCATGGGCGCCGGCTGGTGCCCGCCGGGCATGCTCGGCATCGGCATCGGCGGCACCGCGGAAAAGGCCGCGGTGATGGCCAAGGAAGTGCTGATGGAGCCGATCGACATCCATGAGCTCAAGGCCCGCGGCCCGCAGAACCGCATCGAGGAGCTGCGCCTGGAGCTGTTCGAGAAGGTCAACCAGCTGGGTATCGGAGCCCAGGGCCTGGGTGGCCTGACCACCGTACTCGACGTGAAGATCATGGATTACCCGACCCACGCCGCCTCGCTGCCGGTGTGCATGATCCCGAACTGCGCCGCCACCCGTCACGCCCACTTCGTGCTCGATGGCTCCGGCCCGGCCAGCCTGGAAGCGCCGCCACTGGACGCCTACCCGGAAATCGTCTGGGAAGCCGGCCCGAGCGCCCGCCGCGTCGATCTGGACAGCATCACGCCGGAGGAAGTGCAGAGCTGGAAGCCGGGCGAGACCATCCTGCTCAACGGCAAGATGCTCACCGGCCGCGACGCCGCGCACAAGCGCATGGTCGACATGCTGAACAAGGGCGAAGAGCTGCCGGTGGACCTCAAGGGACGCTTCATCTACTACGTCGGCCCGGTCGATCCGGTCGGTGACGAAGTGGTCGGCCCGGCTGGCCCGACCACGGCGACCCGGATGGACAAGTTCACCCGGCAGATCCTGGAAAGCACAGGCCTGTTGGGCATGATCGGCAAGTCCGAGCGTGGCCCGATCGCCATCGAGGCGATCAAGGACAATAAGGCCGTGTACCTGATGGCCGTCGGCGGAGCCGCCTATCTGGTGGCCCAGGCGATCAAGAAGTCCAAGGTGCTGGCGTTCGCCGAACTGGGTATGGAAGCGATCTACGAGTTCGAAGTGAAGGACATGCCGGTCACCGTCGCGGTCGACACCAACGGCGAGTCCGTGCACATCACCGGTCCGGCGATCTGGCAGAAGAAGATCGCCGACAGCCTGGCGGTCGAGGTGCAGTAAGCATCTGCGCGGAAACGAAAAGCCCGGCCTAGTGCCGGGCTTTTCGCTTTCACACCGCCTGATCAGCCGCGGCGGCGCAACTGGACGAACAGCGCTTCGACTTTCTGCCGCGCCCATGGCGTCTTGCGCAGGAATTTCAGGCTCGACTTGATGCTCGGTTCGCTCTTGAAGCAACGGATATCGACGCGCTGGGCCAAGCCGTCCCAGCCATAGTGGGCATGCAGCTCGGTGAGCATGGCTTCAAGGGTGATGCCATGAAGGGGATCGTTGGGAGTGGCAGACACGAATGGCACTCTTGCTGAAGCGGCACGAGCCGCGGGGTCGTCATGCGTGCCGCCCGGCAAATGCGAGACGGCACGCAGGGCATCCTACAGCTTTATCTCGGTGCCGAGCAGCTTGAGAAAGCCCGCCAGCCAGGCGGGATGCGCCGGCCAAGCCGGGGCGCTGACCAGATTGCCTTCGGTGTGCGCCTGGTCCACCGGGATGTCGACATAGTCGCCGCCGGCCAGCTTCACCTCCGGTGCGCAGGCTGGATAGGCGCTACAGGCGCGGCCCTTCAGCACGCCAGCGGCGGCCAGCAGCTGTGCGCCGTGACAGACGGCAGCGATCGGCTTGCCGGCTTCGTCGAAGGCCCGTACCAGCGCCAGCACCTGCTCGTTCAGGCGCAGATACTCCGGCGCGCGGCCGCCAGGAATCACCAGCGCGTCATAGTCCTCGGCACGCACCGCGGTGAAATCGAAGTTCAGCGCAAAATTGTGGCCCGGCTTCTCGCTGTAGGTCTGGTCGCCCTCGAAATCATGGATCGCGGTGCGCACGGTGTCGCCGGCCTTCTTGTCAGGGCACACCGCATGCACGCGATGGCCAACCATCTGCAGGGCCTGGAACGGCACCATGGTTTCGTAATCCTCGGCGTAGTCACCCACCAGCATCACAATGTTCTTTGCTGCCATTGCATCGTCCTCTTTCGCGCGGGTCTGGAGCCTTTGCTCCGGTACACAACGACCGTCAGCCGTTGCGGTTGAAAATGTTCACCAGCAGACGGTCCATCGCGCCCCACAGGCGCTGATAGAGCCGCAGATGCAGCGGCCTGGCGTACCAGCTGGCCAGATCGATCTCGCTGCTGTCCTGAAAGTCGCGCTCGAAACTCCGCTGGACCTGGGCGCTGAGTGAAGCGTCGATCGCTTCGAGGTTGGCCTCCAGGTTCCAGCGCAGGTTCCAATAGTCGAAGTTGCATGAGCCGACGCTGACCCAGTCATCGACCAGCACCATTTTCAGGTGCGAGAAGTGTGGCTGATATTCATAAATCCGCACGCCGGCACGCAGCAGGCGTGGGTAGAAGCGCTGACCGGCATAGCGCACCGGTGGATGATCGGTGTTGCGACTGGTGAGCAGAAGGCGCACGTCGACGCCACGGCGTGCCGCCCGGATCAGCGCGCGACGCACCTTGCCGGTGGGCAGGAAATAGGGTGTCGCCAGCCAGATACGCGTCTGTGCCCGGCGCAGGTTGCGCAACAGGCTGAGCAAAATGTCGCGATGCTGACGCGCTGCGGCATAGGCGACGCGACCCAGGCCCGGCCCCTCGGGCACCTGAGGAATGCGCGGTGCACGGCTCGGCAGGGGCAGTTGCCAGATCCGCCGCCTCAGGCAGTGCACCCACTGGCTGTCGAACAGTTCCTGCCAGTCCTGCAGCAGTGGGCCGAACATCTCGACCATCACCTCGTGCCAGTGCACGGCAGGTTTGCGCGGGTTCCAGAATTCGTCGGTGATACCGGTGCCACCGACGAAGCCGACGCCACCGTCCACCAGCAGCAGCTTGCGATGATCGCGATGGAGGTTGCGCAGCTTGAGGCGCAGCGACAGCGGGTTGTACAGCCGCAGCTCGATCCCGGCGGCAGTCATGCGGTCGCGATTGGCCTGGCTCATCTTCAGGCACCCGAAACCGTCGAACAGGCAGCGCACGCGCACGCCCCGCTCCGCCGCACGCACCAGCGGCTCGAGCATGCGTTCCAGGCAATGGCCGTCCTCCACCAGATACAGCTCGAGATCGATGCGCCGCTCTGCGCGCTCGATCGCTTCGATCATGGCGGGAAAGAACTGCGGCCCGTCGATCAGCAGACGGAAGCGGTTGTCGCTGCGCCAGGGAAATACGGCACCGGCCAGCATCACCAGGCATCACCCGGGTTGAACGCGCCGGCAGCCCGGCGAAGCGACATGGCAGAGCAACAACGATACGACATGAAATCCCTTTTTCCGGTCGACATCCCGAAGCAAACGCAGAAGGCTGCGTCGATCCGCGCAAGACGGACGCAGCGCGGTAGCTTACCCGCGCGCCTCGGCAAGGCAATGGCTGGCGTGGCAGGCGCCGGCGCAAACGGGTGATCCCTATAGGCTCGCCACGGGCAGACAGAGTTCCCGCCAGCAGGCTTTTAGCCCAGCCCGAGCGCGCGGCAGGCCTGCTCCAGGCGGCGCGCCTGTGCATCTCGCGCCAGCGCCAGCACGCCTCGATCGCGCTGCCAGAGCGCCGCGACTTCGCCGCGAGCCATGACCGAGTCGAGTCCCCCTTGCAGCGCAGCGAACTGCTCGAGCTGTGCGGCCAACAGGAGGTGCGTGGCGGGCTCGTCGGCTGGCAGTCGGGCCACTTCCGCCGCGCCGCCCAGGATTGCCAGCAGGCGAAGCTCCAGGTCGCGCGGCCACTGCTCGCGCAGCGCCACACCATAGAGCCAGGCGGTCAGCGCGGCCAACACGTGCAGATCCTCATGGGTACGGAAAGGTTTGACGTAGTCACTCCAGCCATCGCCGGCCAGGCGCTTCGCCGGCGCGCCAGCCAGCTGGAGACGGGCATGAGGGATGTCGGGAACGATCGGCAGACTCGGGCCCGGGGTCAGCGCTACGCCAGCAGCGGTCGGCTCGACGGCGAACAGGCCGAGGCGCGGCGGCTCGTCGGCACCCTCCTCCCGGGCCGAGACCAGCAGCCACTGCACCGCATCGCCTGTGGTCACGAAGTCCTTGCTGCCATTGAGCTGCACGCCGTCCCAGCGCGTGGTCATGTCGGCGGGGCGCAGCCTGCGTCGTTCAGTGGTGCAAAGCGCCCCCAGCCCTGCCGGCGCCTCGGGCCACAGCGCCCGCAGCGCTGCCTGATAGCCGGCAAGAAAGGCCAACCCTGGCGTCGCCGCCAGGCGCCCACCGTGTACCGCCAGGCCCAGCGTGCCCGAGCGGCCAGCCGCTGCGCACAGATCTTCATACCAGCCGCTTAGCCCGGCGCTAGCCGCGATGGGCTGCAGCGGCCCGATCAATTCTGCCCACGACATGCTCATCTCCAAGGTTTCACGCCGTCATCCAACCATCATCCGTTCGTCACAGCGGCGACATGCCCGGCCCCTAGCCTGATCCAGCCAGACCAGGCGAGCCCAACGATAACAACCAGACGCTCGCGATGCATCGCCAACCCGCCACTGCCACGGCGGACAAGGAGACAGAGCATGAATGCCATCGTCGACCGCAGTACACGTCAACTTCAAGCCGAACGCCTGCAAGGTGAAGATGCCCTGCGCGAAGCCCAGGCCCTGCGCTATCGCGTATTCAGCAGCGAGTTCGAGGCTCGGCTGCAGGGCGCCGAACTGGGCCTGGACATGGACGATTTCGATAGCCACTGCCGGCATATCGGCGTGCGTGACCTGGCCAGCGGCGAACTGGTCGCCACCACCCGCCTGCTGGATCACCTTACCGCTCGCCAGCTGGGCCGCTTCTACAGCGAAGGCGAGTTCGCCCTGCATGGCCTGGCGCAGCTGGACGAGCCGGTACTGGAGATCGGCCGCACCTGCGTGGCGCCGGCCTATCGCAACGGCGCGACCATCGCCGTGCTCTGGAGCGAGCTGGCCGAGGAACTCAATCGGGGCGGTTACCGCTACCTGATGGGCTGCGCCAGCATCCCCATGCGCGACGGCGGTATCCAGGCCCACGCCATCATGCAGCGGCTGCGCGACAGCCACCTCAGCACCGAGCTGCTGCACGCCGAGCCGCGTACGCCGCTACCCGCACAGGAGCTGCCGGAGAACGTCACCGCCCAGCTGCCACCGCTGCTCAAGGCCTACATGCGCCTCGGCGCGAAGATCTGCGGCGAGCCCTGCTGGGATCCGGAATTCCAGGTGGCCGACGTGTTCATCCTGCTCAAGCGCGAAGAGCTCTGTCCGCGCTACGCACGCCATTTCAAGGCAGCGGTGTAGATGCCGCGCATGCGCCTGTACTGGCGTCTGCTGCGGGTTGCCGGGGTGGTTCTGAGCGGCCTGATCGTGGCGGCCGCGCTGGGGCTTGCCGAACGCGGCGCGGTGCCCGTCTCGGCCCTGCGCAAGCAGCAGCTGACCCGGTGGTTTCTCGCCCGACTGGCGGCCACTCTGCCCTTTCGCGTGCGCGTCACGGGCGAGCTGCCGGCGCAGCCGATGCTGTGGGTGGCCAATCATGTCTCCTGGTGCGATATCCCGCTGCTGGGCATGCTCGCGCCGCTGTCCTTCCTGGCCAAAGCCGAGGTCCGCGCCTGGCCCGCGCTGGGTTGGCTCGCCCAGGCGGCCGGCACGCTGTTCATTCGCCGTGGAAGCGGCGACGCGGCGTTGGTCAATCGGCAACTGACCACGCACCTGCTCCAGGGGCGCCATCTGCTGATCTTCCCCGAAGGCACCTCCACCGATGGCAAGGAAGTGCGCACCTTCCATTCTCGGCTCTTCGCCTGCGCCATCGATGCAGGGCGCGCGGTGCAGCCGGTTGCCATCCGTTATCGACGCAACGGCGAACGGGACACCATCGCACCCTTCATCGGCGACGATGAGTTGCCCGACCATCTACATCGCCTGCTGACGAGCGATAGCTGCGACGTGGAAATCCGCCTGCTGCCGCCGATCGATACGCGCACGCTCGACCGCAAGGCCATCGCCACCGCCGCGCAGCACGCGATCGCCGACGCGCTGCGGCCCGAGTCGCGCGGGCAGCTGCGCGAGGCAGCCTGAGGCGTCCCAGGACACGGTAGCTGCGCTAAGCTTCGCCCATGAACTATCTCGCACACCTTCACCTCGGCGGCCCGCAGCCGGGCGACCTGCTCGGCAGCCTCTACGGCGACTTCGTCAAGGGACCGCTACAGGGTCGCTGGCCGGCCGAGATCGAAGCCGGCATCCGCCTGCATCGCCAGATCGACGCCTTCACCGACAGTCATCCGCTGGTTCTGCAGGCCAAAAGCCGCTTCCCCAGCGAACGACGCCGCTATGCCGGCATTCTGATAGACCTGTTCTTCGATCACTGCCTGGCGGCCAACTGGGCGGACTATTCGAGCGAGCCCCTCGAGCGCTTTACCCAGCGCGTCTACGGCGTACTGGCTGCCGAACCCGAGCTGCCAGGCAAGCTTGCGGTGATCGCGCCGCACATGGCCGCGCACGACTGGCTGGGCAGTTATCGCGAATTCGAGGTACTGGAACGGGTGCTGGCCAACATGAGCCGGCGCCTGAGCCGACCGGATGGCCTGGCCGGCGGGCTGGCGGAGTTGGAGCAGCTGTACGAACCGCTGCTCCAGGATTTCCGCGACTTCTATCCAGCGCTTCAGCAATTCGCCAGAACGGCCTGAGGCGCTTGTGCCTCAGGCATCGTAACCGGGGCTTTGCACATCCAGCTTGCGCAGCAGGGCCGGCCAGGCCAGCGCGCCACCCATGCCCGAGCGGGTTCGGGTCACCCCGGCGGCCATGGCCTTGGCACCGGCCAGGATCTGTTCCGGAATGGCGATCAGTTCGCTGCCACCGGCCTGTGCCATGACCTGGATTTCGCAGGCGCGCTGGAAGATGAACATCATCAGAAAGGTGTCGGCGATGCTGCCGCCGCAGGTCATCAGGCCGTGGTTGTGCAACAGCATGAAGCCGGCCTCGCCCAGGTCGGCTTGCAGTCGCGCCTTTTCCTCGTGGTTCAGTGCGACCCCCTCATAACCGTGCGTCGACAGGCTGGCCAGGACGAACAGCGACTGCTGGCTGATGGGCAGCAACCCCTGACGCTGCGCCGACACGGCGACCCCGGCGGCGGTATGGGTATGCATGACGCAGCCGACGTCGTGGCGAACCTCATGCACCGCGCTGTGGATGGTGTAGCCGGCGGGATTGATCTCGTAGGGGGTGTCCATCACCTTGTTGCCGGCCAGGTCGACCTTGACCAGGCTCGAGGCGGTGATTTCATGGAACATCAACCCGTACGGATTGATCAGGAACTGCTCGGTGTCGGGAATCTTCGCCGAGATATGGGTGAAGATGAGGTCATCCCAGCCGTGTAGCGCCACCAGTCGGTAGCAGGCGGCGAGGTCCACCCGCGCCTGCCATTCGGCGGGGCTGACCTGGGGCTGAAGCGAAGGCAGGGTGTGCAGCGCAGTCATCGAGGGCACCTCTTGTTATTGTCGTGAAGGTGCCATCGATTCTAGCCAGCCGCCGACAGGGCGGCAGTTGCCCTTGCAGCCAGGCCGTTGGCCCGGCGAGCCAGGATCAGCCGCGCAGGGCTGCAGCGAATGCCTCCAGCCAGGGCTCGGCATCGCTTTCCGGGGTGACCGTCTCACTGGCATCGAGACGCAGCATCTCCACCACTTCACGCACGCCCAGTTCGGCGTACAGCTCGCGGATCAATTCACCACCGCCACAGAAGGTGTCGCCGTAGCTGGCGTCGCCCAACGCAATGACGGCACCAGGCAGGCCGCTCCAGGCCGGAAACCGATCACGAATGGCGGTGTACAGGGGAATGAAGCTGTCCGGCAGCTCGCCCATACCGGTGGTGGAGGTCACGACCAGCAGCGCGTCGGGCGCAAAGTCGAGAATCTGCTGCAGCTGGGCGCGGGGATCGTGCCAGGCGTCGAAGCCGGCGGCCTTCAACTGGCGTTCGGCATGGCGGGCTACGTCTTCAGCCGTGCCGTAGACGCTTCCGGAAAGAATGGCGACTTTCATGCTGCGCTCCGAGGCAATTCAAAGCCGCGCATTATGCCGCAATCTCCACACTGCGACGCACAACCAGGAAGCACCAGCGATACGGAACTAAACTTCGCACAGGCGATCGAAGGCCCGATTGCCACAATGAATGCGGCCATACCGGTCGCAGGCGAAAGCGGCCACGACCGCGACGCCAGATCGAGGGAAGGCCGGCGCCTTCCGAGGGTATCCGCAATGGCGGAAGAGACCATACTCAGCAAAGACGAGCTGACCTTCATCCGCCAGCTGATGCAGCGCAACGGCGGCAGCGGCAACGAGCGCTCCACGGGTTTCCGGATCGATGGCGGCGCGCGTTCCAACGAGCTGCTGATGCAACTGGCCGCCCGCGCCAACCTGTCGCTGCAGGCCGAGTTCGAGGACTTCCGCATGTCCTTCCCGCTGCAGCTGCGCGAAGACGAGCTGCACAGCCTCGATCTGCAACTGGCGCCACCGGTCATCTACGAGCGCGGCCCGACGACTCGTGCCTGGCGGTTGCATCTGGACGAACCGCTGCCGTTACTGGAGAGCGACGGCGGCGAGAGTCCGCTGAGCGTGCATGAACTCTCCCCCCACGGCCTGCTGGTAGAAGCCGGCAAGCATCGCAAGCCTCCCAAGCATTTCCATCTGCGCCTGGCCTTGCCTGACGATACGCCGCTGGAAATCGACGCCCACCGGGTACGCGAACTGAACGGCGGCCGGGCCGCCTATGAAGTCGAGTTCGCCCGGGAAAAGGACGCCGAGCGCATCCGCTCCTTCCTCTATCGCCAGCACCAGCGGCTGCACCCCGATTTGCAACCTGAGCTGCCGGCTGATCTGGTGTAAGCTCCCACGCCATTAGCGACGGCCCGCGCCTGCGGGACGTCCGCCCACTTCCGGCAGTGGATACTCATGCATCAGGCCCCGATTCTCATCACCGGAGCCAGCCAGCGGATCGGGTTGCATTGCGCCGAACGCCTGCTGGATGACGGTTACCCGGTCATCATCAGCTACCGTCGCGAGCGCGACAGCGTAGCGCGGCTGCGTGCCCGCGGAGCGCAGGTGGTGCAGGCGGACTTCAGCGATGAAGCCGGCATTCATGCCTTCATCACTGCCATCCGGCAACTGACCGGCAGCCTGCGGGCGATCGTGCACAACGCCTCGCAATGGCGCGCCGATACGCCCGGGCAGGAAGCCGACGCCTTCCGCCAGCTGTTTCAGATCCACATGCTCGCGCCCTACCTGATCAACCTGCGCTGTGCCGATTTGCTGCGCTACGGCGGCCCGGCGGATATCGTGCACATCGGCGACGATGTCACCCGCAAGGGCAGCAAGAAGCACATCGCCTACGCCGCGAGCAAGGCCGGCCTGGACAGCCTGACGCTTTCCTTCGCCGCCAGCCTGGCCCCGCAGATCAAGGTCAACGGCATTGCGCCGGCGCTGATCCAGTTCAACCCGGACGACGACGAGGACTATCGCCGCAAGGCATTGGCCAAGTCGGCGCTGGGTATCGAGCCCGGCGCCGAAGTGATCTACCAGAGCCTGCGCTATCTGCTCGACAATCCCTACGTCACCGGCACCACACTGACCGTCAACGGCGGTCGCCATCTGATCTGACACGACAAGGAGACGACATGCCCAGACTGGAACCCGCGATGGCGCGCATCCGCGTCAAGGACCTGCGACTGCGCACCTACATCGGCATCAAGGAAGAGGAAATCCTCAATCGCCAGGACGTGCTGATCAACCTGACCATGCTCTACCCGGCCGCCGAAGCGGTACGCGAGAACGACATCGAACAGGCGCTGAACTACCGCACCATCACCAAGGCGATCATCCAGCATGTCGAGGACAACCGTTTCGCCCTGCTCGAACGGCTGACCCAGGAAATCCTCGATCTGGTGATGCAGTATCCGCAGGTGCGCTATGCCGAAGTGGAGGTCGACAAGCCTCATGCGCTGCGCTTCGCCGAGTCGGTATCGATCACCCTGGCAGCCCATCGGGATTGACGCGGAACAAGGCTGGTTCGCTCAACGAGGCGAGGTTATGATCCGGCCGACCTCAGCCAACGCCGAGACCCGAGAGATGAACGACCAAGAACGCACTGAACTGGAAGCCGCCGCCTTCCGTCGCCTGGTCCAGCACCTGCGCACCCGCCCTGATGCGCAGAATATCGACCTGATGAATCTGGCCGGTTTCTGCCGCAACTGCCTGTCGAAATGGTACAAGGCCGCCGCCGACGACCTGGAGGTCGAACTGACCATCGACCAGGCGCGCGAAGAGGTGTACGGCATGCCGTACAGTGAATGGAAAAAACGCTATCAGAAGGAAGCGACCGCCGAGCAACAGGCCGCTTTCGACAAGGCACAGAAATAATGACAGACCTGAAGGACTTCCGCGCGAGCCTGCGCAACCGCAACCACGCGTTCAGTGACACCCTCGCCTTCATCGCCAGCAACTACGACTACCAGCCGAGCCGTTTCGTCAATGGCACGCTGGAGAATGCCGCCGGCGAGAACGAGGGCTCCTGCAAGACGCTCGGCCTGGCCCTGCTGGAGGGTTTCAGCACGGAAGAGGCTCTGCTCGCGTTCGGCGAACACTACCAGGCGGTGCTGGCCAACCCGAACGGCAGCGACCATCGCAACATCCGCGCGCTGATGGAGACGGGACTGCCGGGCGTGCGCTTCGACAGTCAGCCACTCCACCGCAAGTAAGCCGCGTTGCGGCAAGAGCCGGCCCGCCCGGCTCGACCGAAGAAAAAGGGTCATCCAAGCACTTGGGGAAGGCTTAAGGAGCGGATGACCCGAAAAGCGATGGGCACCACCTTACCCATGCCGCAGCGCGGCGGATAATTCAGCTTTCGCATCCCGCCCATAGTCGTGGGCTATCCCTCTTCCCGTCACGACAATGCCTCACAGGAGATGCCATGCCCGTATCCGCTCTTTCCGGCCCGCAGTACCTGCGCGAAGGTCTGCGCCTGGTGCTTAGCCCGGGGCTGCGCCTGTTCGTGATCCTGCCCCTGACCGTGAACGTGCTGCTGTTCTTCGGCCTGATCTGGCTGGCCGTGGGCCAGTTCAGCGGTTGGGTCGACACCTTCATGCCGAGCCTGCCGAGCTGGCTGGCCTTTCTCGAATACCTGCTCTGGCCGTTATTCGTTGCGCTTGTGGTGCTGATGGTGTTCTTTACCTTCACCATGCTGGCCAACATCATCGCCGCGCCCTTCAACGGCTTTCTCTCAGAGAAGGTCGAGGTGGTGGTACGCGGAGAAGACGCCGCACCGCCCTTCAGTTGGGCCGAGCTGCTTGCCATGCTGCCCCGCACCATCGGCCGTGAATTGCGCAAGCTGGCCTACTTCGCACCGCGTGCACTCGCCCTGCTGGTGCTCTCGTTCATCCCGGTGCTGAACCTCGCAGCCGCACCGTTATGGCTGCTGTTCGGCGTATGGATGATGGCGGTGCAGTACATCGATTACCCGGCGGACAACAACAAGCTGAGCTGGGCCGACATGATGGTCTGGCTGCGCCAGCGTCGCTGGCAGAGCCTGAGCTTTGGTGCGGTGACCTATGCGGCGTTGCTGGTACCGGTGCTGAACCTGCTGATCATGCCGGCAGCGGTCGCAGGAGCCACGTTGTTCTGGGTCCGGGAAGGCGGGCCGAATCGGCAGCTCGATCGGCCAGCATAGGCGCTTGGCGTCTCGTTCGGCGGCTAAACAGCGCGGCGGCCCGGAGCGCCGCCGCGGCGGGGGCAGCGGCAGCCAGATGGCTCTGGCTGCCGCCCTCACTCACGCCAGCGTCTTCAACGCCTCGCGGCTGAACGGCAGAATGTCCTGCATCCGCCCCTCGCGCACCTTTACCGCCCATTCCGGATCGCAGATCAGCGCACGCCCCACCGCCACCAGATCGAACTCGGCCTTGTTCAGCCGCTCCAGCAGGCCTTCGATGTTGGCCGGCTGCGCCACCTTGTCGGTCTTGACCATGAACTGCAGGAATTCGCCGTCCAGGCCGACGCTGCCCACGGTGATGGTCGGCTTGCCGGTCAGCTGGCGGGTCCAGCCGGCCAGGTTGAGTTCCGAGCCCTCGAACTCCGGTTCCCAGAAACGACGCGTCGAACAGTGGAAGATGTCCACCCCGGCGTCGGCCAGCGGTGCAAGGAACTCGCCGAGCGCTTCGGGCGACGGCACCAGCCGTGCGGTGTAGTCCTGCTGCTTCCACTGCGAGAAGCGGAAGATGATCGGAAAGTCAGGCCCGACCGCCGCACGTACGGCCTGCACCAGCTCGATGGCGAAGCGCGAGCGGTTGGCCAGGCTGCCGCCGTACTCGTCGGTGCGCTGGTTGCTGCCTTCCCAGAAGAACTGGTCGATCAGATAGCCATGGGCACCGTGAATCTCCACGCCGTCCATGCCGATCGCCTGCGCGTCGCGGGCAGCCTGGGCGAAGGCTTCGATCACGTCCTGAATGTCCTGCTTGGTCATGCCATGAACGACGACCTGCCCGTCCTTTTGCTTTTCCATCGGCCCGTAACCTGGCACGTCCGGCTCCGGCTCAGTGCCCTTGCGACGCACGTTACCCACGTGCCAGAGCTGCGGGACGATCTTGCCGCCAGCGCCATGCACCGCCTCGACGACAGCCTTCCAGCCGGCCAACGCATCCTCGCCATAGAAGCGCGGAACATG
The DNA here is from genome assembly GCF_000219605.1 of Stutzerimonas stutzeri. Classification (NCBI taxonomy): domain Bacteria; kingdom Pseudomonadati; phylum Pseudomonadota; class Gammaproteobacteria; order Pseudomonadales; family Pseudomonadaceae; genus Stutzerimonas; species Stutzerimonas stutzeri. The sequence goes on along the minus strand of NC_015740.1, from coordinate 1,103,866 downwards.
CGGGTAGCCGTTGGATGCCGCGTGATTGACCGTGGTGCCCTCGGTGATGATCAACCCGACCCCGGAAGCGGCACGCCGACGGTAGTACTCCACCACATCGGCGGTGGGTACGCCGTTGGGCGAGAACGACCGGGTCATCGGCGCCATGACCACACGGGTCGGCAAACGAAGGGCGCCCAATTCGAAGGGCTCAAACAGGGCTTGTACGCTAGCGGTCATCGATGCGACTCCTTTTTATTCATCTGGGCAAGGCAACCGAGCGCTCGTGGCTCGGCAAACGAGGCGCAGCCGGCGCCAACAGGCGCTCGAGCTGCTGGAGGAAAACCTTTAGCGGGGCGACGCTGCCGCTCACTTTCATGCGCAGCAGCGCGCCTTCCCAGGCGTTGCTGATGAACTCGGCAACGGCCCGACAGTCGCTGTCCGGTGCAAGCGCACCAGCGCTGCGCCCCTGCTCCAGGCAGTGCGCGAGCAGCTCGACGGAGCGCGTCAGAATCTCGCTGAGCCGGGTTGCGATCGGCGGACAGAGTTCCGCCATCTCGAAGCTCAGGCTACCGATGAAGCAGTGATACTCCGGCCGTTCCTGACGGGCGAAGTGCGCTACGAGATCGGCGTAGTAATCCAGGATGCGTTGCACGGGTGGCAAGGAGGCATTGCTCAACGCCAGCCGATAGCGCTCCAGCCGCGGCGCATAGATGTACTCCAGCGCCTGCAGGGCGAAATCTTCCTTGCTGGCGAAGTAGTGATAGAACGAGCCCTTGGGGATCCCTGCGGCCTGGACGATTTCCTGCACCCCGGTCCCGTGATAGCCGCGGCGGGTCATCACCTGGGCGCCTTTGGACAGGATCAGGTCGCGCTTGTCGTTGCGTGCTGGATTGCTCATGCACCGAGAATATGACCGGTCGTCTCGCCGGCACAGCATCATCCATGGCGCTTATCCAGCCGCAACCATGGCAGCGATGGCACAACACGCAAGGCGGGAAAAAGAAGCGCGACCGCGGCTGCGGTCGCGAGAGGCGGGATCAGGCCAGAGCGCTTTCGATCGCCTGGATCAGGGCGGGATCGTCCGGCGCGGTGCGCGGCGAGAAGCGCGCCAGGACGCGACCGTCCTTGCCGACGAGGAACTTCTCGAAGTTCCAGCTGATGTCCCCGGGGAAATCGGCGCCCTCACCCGCCAGCAGCCGATACAGCGGATGACGCTGCGGTCCATTGACTTCGAGCTTGCCACTCAGGGGGAAGCTGACGCCGTAATTCAGCGTGCAGAACGAGCGGATCTCATCGTCGCTGCCGGGCTCCTGCGCCGCGAACTGATTGCATGGCACACCCAGCACACTGAAGCCTCGAGCGGCGTACTGCTGCTGCAACCGCTCGAGGCCGGCGTACTGCGGCGTCAGTCCGCACTGGGAGGCGACATTGACCACCAGCGTGATCCGATCGCCGAACTGCGCCAGCGGCAATTCCTCGCCGCCCAGGCCTGGCAACACCAATTGATGGAATGCGCTCATGACATCTCTCCTGACAAAAAAACGCCCCGGCACACGACCGGAGCGCTCTCTTTTTCGATCGGCACGGCAGCCGTTCCTGCCGCCGTGTGTGCGGTCGCCGTTATGGCGGCCGGATCAGTGGTGGTGACCACCCTCGCCATGGATATGGCCGTGGGCCACTTCTTCGTCGCTGGCGTCACGCACGCTGACGACCTTGACGTCGAAGTTCAGGCGCTGGCCGGCCAGCGGGTGGTTGCCGTCGACGATCACGTCGTCGCCTTCGACGTCACGGATGGTGACGATCTGCATGCCGCCGTCCGGACCGGAGGCGTGGAACTGCATGCCGACTTCGAGTTCGTCGACGCCTTCGAACATGGCGCGATTCAGCGTAGCGACCAGCTCCGGGCTGTACTCGCCGTAAGCGTCCTGCGGCTCGATGGAAACCTGGATCTGGTCGCCGCCCTGCTTGCCCTCGAGGGCCTTTTCCAGGCCGGGGATGATGTTGCCGGCGCCGTGCAGATAGACCAGCGGCGCGCCGCCGGCCGAGCTGTCGATCACCTCACCGGCGTCGTTGGTGAGTGTGTAGTCGATGGAGACAGCCTTGTTAGCGGCAATCAGCATGGGGCAGAACCTTTGCTTGAGAGAATGGATATCGAAGTTTAACCATCCACCGCGCCGATTGCGAACCGGGCATGGATGAACGGGCCCGCGCCGCCCGTCGCCAGCGGCCAGGATGTAGTCCCATTGAACGTGGGACTACAACCTTTGGATGGCATCGCTTTCATGGACGATGTGCAAGAATCCGCGAAAAGTATCTTTGGCACCCATTTCAATAACATTAGAGATCCAAGGAGCACCGATGTCGGCTCGTAACATCCTGGTGATTAACTGTGGCAGCTCGTCGATCAAGTTCGCCCTGGTCAACGAAGCGCAAGCGACCTTCCCGCTACAAGGCCTGGCCGAGTGCATCGGCAGCCCGGAGGCCGTCATCCACTTCGAGAGCGCCGCTGGCAAGGAAAGCGTCAAGGTGCCCAACGCCGATCATCAGGCTGCTCTGGCCCAGATCCTGCCGCGCGTCGAAGACGCCGCCGGTGGCCATCTGGACGGCATCGGCCACCGCGTGGTGCACGGTGGCGAGAAGTTCTTCGCCTCGACGCTGCTCAACGACGAAACCCTGGCCGGCATCGAAGCCAACATCCAACTGGCGCCGCTGCACAACCCGGCCAACCTGAGCGGCATCCACGCCGCCATCAACCTCTTCCCGGAACTACCGCAGGTCGGCGTCTTCGACACCGCCTTCCACCAGACCATGCCCGAGCACGCCTACCGCTACGCCGTGCCGGACGTGCTCTACAAGGACCATGGCGTGCGCCGCTACGGTTTTCACGGCACCAGCCATCGCTATGTCAGCAAGCGCGCCGCCGAGCTGGCCGGTGTACCGGTCGACAACAGCAGCTGGCTGGTCGCTCACCTGGGCAACGGTTGCTCCACCTGTGCCGTGGTCAATGGTGAAAGCCGCGACACCAGCATGGGCCTGACCCCGCTCGAAGGCCTGGTGATGGGCACCCGCAGCGGCGATGTCGACCCGAGCCTGCACAACTTCCTGCACAAGACCCTGGGCTGGGACCTCGCCAAGATCGACAACATGCTCAACAAGGAGAGCGGCCTGAAGGGGCTGTCCGGTCTGTCCAACGACATGCGCACCCTGGCCGAAGCGCGTCAGGCCGGGCATCCGGGCGCCGTGCTGGCCTTCGAGGTGTTCTGCTATCGCCTGGCCAAGTCGCTGGCCGCCATGTCCTGCGCCCTGCCGCAGCTGGACGGTCTGGTCTTCACCGGCGGCATCGGCGAGAACTCCTCGGCCGTACGCGAGCGCACCCTGGAGCACCTCAAGCTGTTCGGCTTCAAGCTCGATGCCGAAGCCAACGCCCGCTGCACTCGTGGTGTCGCCGGCGAAATCCAGGCTCAGGGCAGCCCGCGCGTCATGGTCGTGCCGACCAACGAGGAGCGCCAGATTGCCCTCGACACGCTGGCCCTGCTGGACGCCTGAGCGCAAACAGGCAAGCAGCGATAGCGAAACCCGACAGGCCATGCCGTCGGGTTTCCGCTCTTGAGCGCCGCGGCAATCCGGCAGTTTCCGCCCTCGGGCGAGTCGCCTAGCCTAGCCGCCGCCCGGCACCCGTTACCCGAGCACCCTGTCCACTAGGAGATGCCATGCACACACTCTTCCTTGCCCCTACCGGTTTCGGCGGCGGCCTCAATTCCATCAGCCTCGGCCTGATCCGCGCGCTGGAAAGCGCCGGGCTGAAGGTCGGTTTCTTCAAGCCGATCGCCCAACCCTTCCCGGTCGACCAGGGCCGCGAGCGCTCCTGCATCCTCGTCGAGCGCACGCTGAACCTGACCTCTCCCGAACCGCTGCCGCTGGAACAGGTGGAGCGCCAGCTCGCCGATGGCGAGATCGACCTGTTGCTCGAGGACGTGGTCAGCCGCTTCCAGCAAGTCGCTGTGGGCAAGGACGTGGTCATCGTCGAAGGCATGGTGCCGACCCGCGAGTCCAACTACACCCAGCGCATCAACACCCAGCTCGCCAAGAGCCTGGACGCCGAGGTCATCCTCATCGCGGCCCAGGGCAGCGACAGCCTCAAGCGTCTGGCCGAGCGCATCGAGATTCAGGCCCAGCTGTACGGCGGCGCCAAGGATCCCAAGGTGCTCGGCGTGATCCTCAACAAGGTCAAGACCGAGGAAGGCCTGCCGGCTTTCGTCGACAGCCTCAAGCAGCACCTGCCGCTGCTGGGCAGCGCCGACTTCCAGCTGCTCGGCACCATCCCGTTCTCCGAGGAACTCAACGCCCTGCGCACCCGTGACATCGCCGAACTGCTCGGCGCCCAGGTGCTCAACGCCGGCGAGGCCGACCAGCGCCGCGTGAACAAGATCGTGCTCTGCGCCCGCGCCGTGCCCAACACCGTGCAACTGCTGCGCTCCGGCGTGCTGGTGGTGACCCCGGGCGACCGCGACGACATCATCCTCGCCGCCAGCCTGGCCTCGCTCAATGGCGAGAAGCTCGCCGGACTGCTGCTGTGCAGCGACTTCGCGCCGGACCCGCGCATCCTCGAGCTGTGCAAGGCCGCGCTGGACGGCGGCCTGCCGGTGATGACCGTCGAGACCAACTCCTACGACACGGCCAACAACCTGTTCGGCCTGAACAAGGAAACCCCGGCGGACGACATCGAGCGCGCCACCCGCGTGACCGACTTCATCGCCAAGCACCTGCACCCCGAATTTCTCCACACCCGCTGCAGCGTGCCGCGTGGCGAGCTGCGCATGTCACCGGCGGCGTTCCGCTATCAGCTGGTCAAGCGCGCGCAGGACGCCAACAAGCGCATCGTTCTGCCGGAAGGCAACGAGCCGCGCACCATCCGCGCCGCCGCCATCTGCCAGGAGCGCGGCATCGCCCGCTGCGTGCTGCTGGCCAAGCCGGAGGAAGTCCAGCAGGTCGCCCGCGAGCAGGGCATCACCCTGCCGGCCAGCCTGGAAATCCTCGATCCGGACAGCATCGCCAACCGCTACGTCGAGCCGATGTGCGAGATGCGCAAGGCCAAGGGCCTGACGCCCGACGATGCCCGCGAGCAGCTGAAGGACACCGTGGTCCTCGGCACCATGATGCTGGCGCTGGACGAAGTGGACGGCCTGGTTTCCGGTGCCGTGCACACCACCGCCAACACCATTCGCCCGGCCCTGCAGCTGATCAAGACCGCGCCGGGCTACAGCCTGGTGTCTTCGGTGTTCTTCATGCTGCTGCCGGATCAGGTGCTGGTCTATGGCGACTGCGCGGTGAACCCGAACCCGAGCGCCACCGAACTGGCCGAGATCGCTCTGCAGAGCGCCGAGTCCGCCGTGGCGCTGGGCGTCAATCCGCGCGTGGCGATGATCAGCTACTCTACCGGCAGCTCCGGCAGCGGTGCGGAAGTCGAGAAAGTCGCCGAAGCCACCCGCATCGCTCAGGAGCGTGCACCGGACCTGCCGATCGACGGCCCCCTGCAGTACGACGCCGCTTCCGTGCTCAGCGTCGGCCGGCAGAAGGCGCCGAACAGCAAGGTGGCCGGCCAGGCCACGGTGTTCATCTTCCCTGACCTGAACACCGGTAACACCACCTACAAGGCCGTTCAGCGCAACGCCAACTGCCTCAGCGTCGGTCCGATGCTGCAAGGCCTCGCCAAGCCGGTGAACGACCTGTCGCGCGGCGCCCTGGTGGACGACATCGTCTTCACCATCGCCCTCACCGCCCTGCAGGCCGCCAACCAGAAGGGCTGATCGGCCTTCTGACGATGGCTGCCGCCGCGCCTGCGCGTCGGCGGCAGCCATTGCCACTACTCTCGATAGTTGCAGTTCAGCGCATAATCGCTACTCTTGGCGCCTCGAATCAGCCGTATCGATGAGAATTTCATGCTGAGCTTCCTCCCCGCCCCACTGCGCGGCAGCCTTGCCGCCCTGCTGCTGGCGCTCAATACCCTGTTCTGGTGCTGGCCGCTGTTCGCCCTGTCGCTGCTCAAGTTGGCGCTTCCCGTTCCAGCGGTACAACGCAGCCTGCGCTTCGGCATGCACTGGATCGCCGAGTCCTGGATCGCGATGAACAGCTTCTGGATGGATCTGGTTCGCCCGATCCGCTGGGACGTGCAGGGCCTGGATCAGGTCGACATGCATCACTCCTACCTGGTGACCAGCAACCACCAGAGCTGGGCGGACATTCTCGTGCTGCAATACCAGCTCAACCGGCGCATGCCGTTCCTCAAGTTCTTCCTCAAGCAGGAGCTGATCTGGGTGCCGGTGATCGGCCTGTGCTGGTGGGCGCTGGAGTTTCCCTTCATGAAGCGATTCAGCAAGGAATACCTGGCCAAGCACCCGGAAAAGCGCGGCGAGGATCTGGCCAGCACGCGCCGGGCCTGCGAGCGTTATCGGACCAACCCGGTGTCGGTGTTCAATTTCCTGGAAGGTACCCGCTTCACCGAAGACAAGCACGCCGAGCAGGCCTCGCCCTATCGACATCTGCTCAAGCCGAGGGCCGGCGGCATCGCTTTCGTCATCGACGCCATGGGCGAGCAGCTGTCCGCGCTGATCAACATCACCATCCACTACCCGGACGGTCGCCCCAGCTTCTGGGACCTGTTGGCCGGCAATATCCCTCGGGTCGTGGTACGGGTCGAGGCACAGCCGATCCCTGCCGAGTTCCTGCGCCGGAACTACGATCAGGACGAGTCCTACCGCCTGGCCTTCCAGCAGTGGGTCAACCAGCTGTGGACCGAGAAGGACGCACAACTGGCCCAGCTGCATCAGGACTACCCGACGCGGCGCTGACCGTTCAGAGCGCGCCCCAGGACACGCTGGCCGGAAACGCCCGGGCCTGCTCGGCTGTCACCGCCGGTGACACCAGGAAGCCCTGCATGACGTCGCAGCCGTTGTGCAGCAGCCAGTCACGCTGCGCCAGGGTTTCCACCCCTTCGGCCACCACTTCCAGGCCGAGGTTGCGCCCCAGGTCGATAATGGTGCTGACGACCGCCGCATCGCGCGGAGAGTCCAGCATGTTGGCGATGAACAGCCGATCGATCTTCAGCGTATCCAGCTCGAAGTGGCGCAGATACGCCAGCGACGAATAACCGGTGCCGAAGTCGTCGATGGCCACCCGCACGCCGAGCTTGCGCAGCTGGCGGAGCTTCTCGCAGCTCTGTTCCAGGTCCTGCATCAGCGTGCCTTCGGTGACTTCCAGTTCCAGCTGCGCAGGGTTCAGCTGGTACTCGTCGAGCAGCCGTCGCAGCACGTCGAACAGTCCCGCGCGGCTGAACTGAACCGGGCTGACGTTCAGGCTGAGGATCAGGTCGCTGCCGAATGCGGGCAGCCACCGGCAGTACTGGTCCATGCCCTCGCGCAACACCCATTCCCCCACCCGCTCGATCAGCCGGGTTTCCTCCAGCAGCGGAATGAAATTGCCCGGCTGGTTCTCGCCGGCATCGCCCTGCGGCCAGCGCAGCAGCCCTTCGAAGCCCCGGAGCTTGCCGCTGGCCAGCATCACCTGCGGCTGGAAGAGCAGTTCGAAGTCATTGCGTTCGGTGGCGCTGCGCAGGTTCTCCTCCATCATCAGCCGCGCGTGGGCACGCTCGTTCATGTCGCTGGAGAAGAAGCGATACTGGCGGCGACCGGCACGCTTGGCCTCGTACATGGCCATGTCCGCCGAGCGCAGCAGTTGGTCGACGCTGACGCCGCAATCCGGAAAATGGGCAATGCCGATGCTCGCACCAAGGGTCACCTCGGTGCCGTCGATCTTGTGTCGCACAGAGATCAGTTCGATGAGCTTTTCTGCCACCCGTGCCGCGTCTTCCGGATGATCGAGCGAATCGAGCAGCGCGGTGAATTCGTCCCCGCCCATGCGCGCGATGATGTCGTAGGGGCGCATACAGGTTTCCAGCAGACGCGCCACCTTGCAGAGGATTTCATCGCCCGCGTCGTGGCCGAGGGAGTCGTTGATGCGCTTGAAGCCGTCCAGGTCGATATAGAGGATGGCCATCCGCTTGCCGTTGCGGTCGACCCGCGCCAGCGACGACTCCAGCGCCTGATGGAAGCCGCGGCGATTGAGCAGCCCGGTGAGCGAATCGGTCACCGCCTGGGTTTCCAGCTGCGTATGGAGATTGCGCACCACCGACATGTCCAGCGCAATGACCACCATTGAACGCTGCTGGCGTGGCAGCGGCGAGCTGGACAGCGCCACCGGCAACGGCGTGCCGTTGGCAGTGTGCAGCTGCGCCTCGTGCAGGCGATAGGTCGAACCACTGCGCCAGTAGCGATAGAAGTCCGATTCGTGCCAGCTGTCGGGCATTTCCGGCGCCGCCAGATGCGACAGCAGGGGCGTACCCTGCAGGTCCTCTACGCGGGTGTGCAACATGCCGGCGATCGCCGGATTGGCGAAGCTGATGTAGCCATCCTCGGCGACCACCAGGATGCCTTCGGCCGCGTTGCTCAGCACCGAGGCATTGAACGCGCGGGCGCTGTCGAGTTGCTGGGTGAGCAGCTGCAGGTCGCGGCGATTGTGCTCGTGGGCCAGCAGCGTGTTGATCTTGTGCTTGAGCACCTGAGGGTCGAACGGCTTGAGGATGAAATCCACCGCCCCGGTGGCGTAACCGCGCAGCACCGAGTCGCGGGTATGCGCGATGGCCGAGACGAAGATGATTGGCGTGTAGCGCGTGTGTGGGCTGCCGCGCATCAGCCGCGCAACCTCGAAGCCATCCATGCCGGGCATCTGCACGTCCAGCAGCACCAGCTCCACGTCCAGTTCGAGCAGCGCCTTGAGCGCCGCCTCGCCGGAGTTGACGGTATGCACCTGCCAGTCACCGTCGCCGAGCAGAGCCTCCATCGCCACCAGATTGGCTTCGCGATCGTCCACCACCAACAGCGTGCGGCTGCGTGGCTTGGCCTTAAGCTGCGTCTGACTCATCGCCAACCTCCGAGCCAACCTTGCCGAGCGGTTGGCAACAAGCATGTTCGCCAGCCATCGACCGCGTCGGGCGATATCGGTCGGGCTTCGTTTCCACCACAGCCATGTTCAGCGCGCACTTCTCGCTCACTCCTCTCCAGCATCAGCCGCACCCACTGCCAGCCCCAACCATTGACGCAGCAACGCCGCCAGTGCCGGGGTTTCGACCGGTTTGAGCAACAGGTCGTCGGCCCCCGCGGCGATGCAGCGCTCGCGCGTCTCGGCATCGGCCACGGTTACCAGGGCTACGATCGGCGCCTGGCAGTCATGGTCCTGTTTGAGTCTTCGTGCCAACTCCGGACCTTCCGCTCCGGGTTGGCTCATGTCCAGCAGTACCAGATCGAAGGCATCCTCTTCGAAACGTTCGACCGCCTCGTCGGCGCTGGTTGCCGGCACCACCGGCAAACCCAGCTCGTCGAGCTGGGCCGTCAGCGAATAGATCAGCCGCACATCCTCGTCCACCAGCAGCACACGCTGCCCGGCGGACGCCACCTGTAGCGAGGCGGCCGGGCTCGGCGACGCCGCCGCCGGCTCCGGTCGTATCAATGCTCCCATGCGTTCCACATCTTCCTCCTTGGACAGCGTCATCGCCGAATAGCGGCGCAAGCGTTGCATTTCCTCGTCCGACAGCGGCTGTCGGCTGTTCAGCAGCACCGTGATGCCACGCAGCGAGCGCAAGCGTTCGAGGGCATCGAGCAGGTCGAGGCCGGTGTCATCGCTCAGCTCATGGTCGACCACCACCACGGGGAACGTCTGTTCGGCATAGGCCAGCCTGGCCGCCTCGGCCGTCGCAGCCAGGGTCACGCTGTACCCTAACCGCTCGAAATAGTCGCGGATCAGCATGCGGCGGCGCGGATCGGTTTCCACCAGCAGCAGACGCAGCGGGTTGTGCTCATGGCGGGCCAGCTCGATGAAAATGCGCTCCAGCTCGGCCTGTGCCACGGGTTTGACCAGATAGCGCGAACCGTCGTCGTGCCAGTCATGCGGCTGCGGCACGCAGGAGATGATGATTACCGGCATGCCCTGGTGCCGCTCGTCGGCACGCAGCTCACGGTGCACCTGCCAGCCGCTGATGTCCGGCAGCAGGATGTCGAGAATCACTGCGGCGAAATGCTCACGGCGCAGCGCCTCCAGACCCTGCTCGCCGGTGCTGCAGATCAGGCTGGTAAAGCCATGGTTCTGCCCGACCTCGGCCACCACCGAGGCGAAATCGGCATCGTCCTCGACGATCAGCAACCCCGGTCCGCGCCCGCGCCGTTGCGGTTGGCGAGGCAGCTGGGCCTGGGTCGCCGCGGGTGCGTCCGAGACGACCGGCAACAGCACGGTGAAGGTCGCCCCTTGTCCCAGTTCGCTGTTGACCATTACCTGGCCGCCCAACACTTCCACCAGTTGCCGCGTGATCGCCAGCCCCAGGCCGGTGCCGCCGTAATGCCGACTGATCGATCCATCGATCTGCTGGAAGGCCTGGAAAATGCGCTCCTGCTGATCCTTGGCAATCCCGATGCCGCTGTCGCGGACCTGCAGCTGCAGCATCTGCCGCCCGTCCTGATCGGCGGGCAGAAGACTGGCCGTCAGCTGGACCTGGCCCTTCTCGGTGAACTTCAGCGCATTGGTCAGCAGGTTGTTCAGGATCTGTTGCAGGCGAGCGCGATCGGAGTTCAGTGTCAGCGGTACCGCAGGATCGACCTCCATGGTCAGGCTCAGCCCCTTCTGCGCGGCCATGCTGCCAAGCGAGGCTTCCAGGTCTCTGAGCAGATCGCGCAGGTTCAGCGGTTCCAGCTTGAGCTGCATGTGGCCGGATTCGATCTTGGCCAGATCCAGCACGTCGTTGATCAGCTGCAGCAGCTCGTGCCCGGCCCGATGGATGATGTCGGCATGCCGGACCTGTTTGTCGTTGAGGTTGCCGGCGCCGTTCTGTCGCAGCTGATCGCTGAGGATCAGGATGCTGTTGAGCGGCGTACGCAGCTCGTGGGACATGTTGGCGAGGAATTCCGACTTGTAGCGGTTGGCCACCGCGAGCTGATCGGCCTGTTCGCGCAACCGCCGCTCGGCAGCCTTGCGATGGCTGATGTCGATGATCACTGCCTGCAGCAGCTGTTCGTCGCCGCTGCGCAAGGGCGACAGACCGATCTCCACCGGCAACGCGCTGCCGTCACGGTGAAGACCGAACAGCTCGCGGTTGCTGCCCATCCGTCGCGGCTCGGGATGTTCCGTATAGCCCTGTCGCAAGCCTCGGTGCGCGTCGCGCAGTGCCTCCGGCAACAGCAGCTCGACCGGCTGGCCGAGCAATTCCTGGCGCGTGTAACCGAACAGCAGCTCGGTCTGCCGATTGACCATCACGATGCTGCCCTGCGTGTCGACCAGGACGAAGGCATTGGGCGAGGCTTCCACGACGTTGCGGAAGCGCTCGTCGTCCCGCTTGCGGGCCTGCAGATCGAGCAGGTTGATGACGTAATACAGCGCATCGTCGTGGCGGAAGCTGGTCAGGCTGACGGCCACCGGAATCGGCGTGCCATCTTCGCGCTGCGCCTGCAGCTCAAGCTGAGTGGTGTCGCGCAGTTGCCGGAGGATCTGCTCCCCGAGCACACCTGGCACATAGCGGCTGACCCGTTCGCCGGCAAGCAGATCGGCCGGCCCGCCCAGCAGCTGCCCTGCGCTCTGGTTGGCCAGTTCGATGCGCCCACCCGCGTTGCACAGTAGCGTCGCCACCGGCAGCTGCTCGATCAGCTGGCGGAACCGCGCTTCGCGCTCCTGCAGTTGCAGGCTGAGCGCCTGACTGCTGCGCAGCGCCCGCTCGCGCAGGTATAGATAGCCGCCCACCAGCAGGGAGAACAGCACCGCGGCGGTCAACGCCGCGGCAAGGTTGAACGCCCGGTTGTTATCACGCAGCACCGCCTCGTATTCCGGCGTGCTCGCCACCTGTAGCTGCCAGCTACGGCCATACATGTAGATGTTGCGGATGCGCTGGAACTTGGCATCGGCGCTGACCTGGGCACGCCCCGTCAGCAGCGGCGAATCGGGGCTGGCTGCATCGAACAGCTGCAATTGCAGCATCCGGCTGCGCGAACCCAGGATGCCTTCCATCAGGTCGGTCAGGCGAAAAGCGCCATGCAGGGTGCCGATGAACGCGCGCTGACGCTCGTCTTCGGTGGTCACCGGGGCAGCCTGCGCATAGAGCGGGAAGAACAGCAGCACGCCAGACTGCACATTCTGGTCGGTTTCCTGCTTGAGCCGCAGCGGGCCGGTAAGCACCGGGTTGCCACTGTCGCGGGAGCTGATGATGGCCTCGCGACGGGTCGCTTCGCTGAACAGGTCGAAACCGAGCACGCGTCGATTGCGCCAGTCGGTCGGGTGGATGTAGTCGGTCACCACGTACTCGTCGCGCTCACCCGACGGGTACATGCGGAAACGCTCGCGGCCGGAGGCGCGAATCTGCGCGATCAGGTCAGGCAGGGTCTGCGGCGTCGCATGGCGGGCCAGCGCAACCGCCTGGATACCGGGATAGAAGTCCTGCAGCTGCAACTGGTCCGCGGCACGCGCCCAGTCGTCGGCCTTGACCTCGTCGCTGCCAGCCACAACGCCAGCCAGCCCACGTAGCACCATCTCGTAGGCACGCATCCGCTCGCGGAGGGTGTGATCGATGTCATCGACGGCAAACGTGAAGCGCTGCTCCTGCTCGACCTTGCTGCGCTGCTCCTGGACGTGCCATTGCCAGCCAATCCATCCTCCCAGGCCCGCCATCAGGGCCAGTGCGACCAGAACTGGCAGCCAGGACCTACGGGAATGGAGAGCGGGACGATCATCCATTCGACCTCCTCTGTGCCAACCGGCGTGCTATCGAAGGTCAGATTCGAATAGCGCAGAGAGGTTCCATGGCGGAAGGGTCTAGCAGATTAATGGCGTCTGAATTTCGGCAGTTGCAGGGCCATTGCAGCCCTGCAACCTATGACACGATTACAGCGGACGAAGGTTGATCTCGACGCGACGATTCTGTGCGCGGCCGGCGGCCGTATCGTTGCTGGCGATCGGCTGGCTCGGGCCGGCGCCGTAAGAAGAGATACGCGCCGGAGCAACACCGTTGGCGATCAGGTAGGACGCGACGCTCTGCGCGCGGCGGTTGGACAGGTCCTGGTTCAGTTGCAGCGAACCGGTGCTGTCGGTATGGCCGACGATGTCGACGCCGTTCTTGTTGAACTCCTTGAAGACCTGCACCAGCGAGTTCAGCGTCGGGTAGAAGCTGCTGGAGATGTCCGCCGAGTTGCTGGCGAAAGTGATGTTGCCCGGCATGATCAGAGTCAGGTTGTCGCCATTGCGCTGAACCTGAACACCGGTGCCCTGCAGCGTCTGGCGCAGCTTGGCTTCCTGGGTGTCGACGTAATAGCCATAGCCACCGCCCGCCGCACCACCGACCGCGGCGCCGATCAGCGCGCCCTTGGTACGGTCCTTCTTGCTCGAGGTCGCGGCACCGATGACCGCGCCGCTGACAGCGCCGATACCGCCATAGACGCCCGCCTTGCCGGCCTGCTGTTCGCCGGTGTAGGGGTTGGTGGTGCAGCCGACCAGCAGAGCGACACTTGCAGCCAGGGCGGTCATGTTCAGCATTTTCATAATCACTTCCTTCTCTCGTCAGTTGCCAGGACCGTCCCTTCGCTCGCCGAGCGCAGCCCTGAATGCGGCGCTAGATTACCATCGACCATGCGCGAGAATAGGAACCGTGCGGCAGAACCCGTCCAACGGCTCGGCACATCAGGCACGCACGAAGGGGTTTTCCCGCATCTCATCACCCAGGCGGGTATCCGGGCCGTGTCCGGTCACCACCGTGGCGTCTTCGTCGAGGGCATAGAGCCGCTGCCGGATGGACCGCTCGATGCTGGCGTAGTCGCCGCCCCACAGATCGGTGCGCCCGATTCCGCGGCGAAACAGCGTATCGCCAGCGATCAGCAGCTTGGCGTCGGCGAACCAGAAGCTCATCGAGCCTGGCGTATGCCCAGGGGTATGCAGCGCCACGCCGCAGCCGCAGGCCAGCTCCTCGTCATCGGCCAGCCACCGGTCGGGCGCCGGCACTGGCGTGTAGGGCACGCCGAACATGCGGCACTGCATTTCCAGGTTGTCCCAGAGGAACTGGTCGGCCTTGTGCAGATGCAGCGTGGCGCCGGTCCGCTCCTTCATCTTGCCGGACGCGAGGAAGTGATCCAGATGCGCATGGGTGTGGATGATGCTGACCACCTTCAGACCATGGGCCTCCAGCCGCGCCATGATGAGTTCTGGGTCGCCACCCGGGTCGACCACGATGGCTTTCTTGCTCAGCGGGTCGCCGATGATGGTGCAGTTGCACTGCAAGGGGCCGACGGGAAAGGTTTCGCGGATCAGCGTTGTTTGGGTGGCCGCCATGACGTCCTCGATTGGGCTGTTTCACTGCGCCGACGGCGCGGGACGAACAGATTGCCGCCTGCACGGGTGGCAGGCAATCCTGCGCACCGCCCACGACCGCCGGGCAATTTTCCGGCCCCGATGGAGTCATTGAAAAGGCATGCGCATTAGGCGCACCCCAACCGAGGGAACTGATCGTTATGCATGACCTGCAGGCAATCATCGACGGCCTGCCCGGCATTTATCTGATCGTGGCGGCGGATGCCGAATACACCATGGTTGCCAGCAGTGACGAGCGCTTGCGCGTCACCATGACTCGCCGGGAAGACGTGATCGGCAAGCCGCTGTTCGAGGTATTCAGCGACCATGAGCCGGAGAAGCCGAGCTCCGGCGCAGCGACGCTGCGTCGCTCCCTGGAGGATGTCATCGCCACCGGCCAGACCCAGCGACTGAGCCAGGTGCGTTATGCCATCCGGCGCCCCGAAGCCAGTGGCGGCGGATTCGAGGAGCGCTTCTGGAACGTGGTCAACGCGCCGGTGAAGGACGACCGCGGGCGGGTGCGTTATGTCATCCATCGGGTCGAGGACGTTACCGCCCATTTGCATGCCCAGGAGCTTGCCCGTGCGCAGCTGCAGGAAAGTGACGAACGCCTGAATGCCGCGCTGCTGGTCTCGGGCACGGGGACCTTCTATTGGCAGCTCGCGAGCCAGCGGATCGACATGGACGCCGCCATGTTGCGCCTGGTGGGCATGGAGGGCTTCGGCGAGATCCACCTGAGCGACCTGCTCGAGCGCATGCACCACGACGACCGCGAACGCCTGGTGCTGTGGGCGAACGCTGCGCCAGGAGTGGTGACGATTTCGAAATGCACTTCCGCGTGCTGCTGGGCCAGGGCGAGCGCTGGCTGTTCGGGCGGGCGATGAACGTGCGTGACCAGGCCGGGCGGCCATCCTACCTGGTCGGCGCGTGCATCGATGTCACCGAGCACAAGCGCACCGAACTGGCCCTGCAGCGCCTGAACGACACGCTGGAAAGCCGAGTCGATGAGGCCATTGCAGCCCGCGCAGCCGCCGAATCGGCACTGCACCAGGCACAGAAGATGGAAGCGGTCGGTCAGCTCACCAGTGGCCTCGCCCATGACTTCAACAACCTGCTGGGCGGCATCGTCGGCTCGCTGGGCCTGCTCGAACGTCGCCTCGATCAGGGCCGCCACGATGACCTGCGACGCCATCTCGTCAATGCCCAGAGCTCGGCAGACCGGGCGGCTGCCCTGACCCATCGGCTGCTGGCCTTCTCCCGGCGCCAGCCGTTGCAGATGCGGCCGACCGACGGCAACGCGCTGGTCAGCAGCATGCGGGACCTGCTGCAACGCACCATCGGCCCGCTGGTGGCGTTCGAGCTGATGCTCGCCGACGACCTCTGGCTGACCCGTTGCGATGCCAATCAGCTGGAGAACGTGCTGCTGAACCTGGCGCTCAACGCCCGTGACGCCATGCCCAACGGCGGCCGTTTGCGCATCAGCACCGCCAACCGGGAGTTGGACGACGCAGCAGCGGCCCGTTTGGGCATGTCCGCCGGCAGCTATGTGCTGTTGTGCGTCGAAGACAACGGCAGTGGTATCGCACCGGAAAAGCTGCCCTATGTGTTCGACCCCTTTTTCACCACCAAGCCGCTGGGCGCCGGAACCGGTCTGGGCCTGTCGATGGTCTACGGGTTCGCCCGGCAATCGGGCGGCAGCGTGCAGATCGACAGCACGCCCGACCAGGGCACCTCGGTCTGCCTGTATCTGCCACGCTACCGAGGCGCCCTGCTGGAACAGCCGGAGCAGGCCGCACCGCGCCAGCGGCCGAATGCCCCAGCCGGCCGTCGCGTGCTGGTGGTGGACGACGAGGACAACATCCGCACGCTGGTATGCGAGGTGCTGGAAGAAATGGGCCACCGGACGTTGCAGGCGGCCAATGGCGTCACCGCCCTCGACCTGCTGGCGAAGACCGACCCGATAGATCTGCTGATCACCGATATCGGCCTGCCCGGCGGCATGAACGGGCATCAGTTCGCCGAGCGGGCCCGCCTGCAGCTGCCGGACCTGAAGGTGCTGATGATCACCGGCTATGCGGAGGAAGCGCTGATCGCCGCACGACCCTCGACGCAAGCCGAGGACCTGCTCGGCAAGCCCTTCACACTGGACGTCCTGCAAGAACGGGTGCAGACCCTGCTGGAGTCCGCCCCCGCGTAACCGAACGCCTTCAGCGCGAAGCCTGCTGCGCGACGCCCTCCGTCTGCCAGCGGGCAAGCTCACTGCGGATGCGCTTCTTGTCCAGCTTGCCGACACTGGTCTTGGGAATCTCGGTGACCACGGCGATCTGCTGGGGAATCGCCCACTTGTTGATATGGCCTTCGGCAACCGCCGGCTCGAGGAAGTTACGCAGCTGTTCGGCATTCAACTCTTGGCCTTCGCCCAGCACCACCAGTGCGAAGGGCCGCTCACCCCAGCGCTCGTCCGGCACCCCCACCACGGCCACGTCACGCACAGCCTCGTGGCGGCTGATCAGTCCCTCCAACGTCAGTGACGACAACCACTCCCCGCCAGTCTTGATCACGTCCTTGATGCGGTCGCGGATCTCGATATTAGCCATCTCGTCGATCACCGCGACGTCACCGGTATGCAGCCAGCCGCCGGCCCAGAGCTCCTCGCTCTTCTCCGGCTCGTTGTAGTAGCCCTGGGTCAGCCAGGGCGCCCGCAGTACCAGCTCGCCCTGAGAGGCGCCATCCGCCGGCAGGAAACTGCCATCGGCGGCCTGGATCGCCGCGTCCACCAGCACCACCGGCACACCCGCCTTGAGGTGGAAGGTGCTGCGCGTGTCCTCGTCGGCCTCCAGCAGTTCGTCGTTGATGTGCGCCCCGGAGATCAGCGGGCAGGTCTCGGACATGCCGTAGGCGGCGATCAGATTCATACCGGACGCCTTTGCCTGGTCGTAGAGGCCGCGGGTCAGCGCGCTGCCGCCGATGGTGATCTTCCAGCCCTTGAAGTCGGTGCCCTGGGCCGCCTTGGCGTTGAGCAGCATCTGCACGATGGTCGGCACGCAATGAGAGAAAGTCACCTGCTCACGGCGCCAGAGGTCGATCAGGTACTCGGGGTCGTAGCGGCCCGGATAAACCTGTTTGAGGCCGAGCATGGTGGCAACGTAGGGCAGCCCCCAGGCATGCACGTGGAACATCGGTGTGATCGGCATGTAGACGTCGTCCGAGCCCATCAGCCGCGGATTTTCCCGACAGCCGACGGTCACCGCCGCGGCCAGGGTGTGCAGCACCAGCTGGCGATGGGTGAAGTACACGCCTTTGGGGTTACCGGTGGTGCCGGTGGTGTAGAAGGTCGTGGCGACCGAATCCTCGTCGAAGTCCGGGAAGTCGTAGCTCGGCGCGGCGTCGGCCAGCAGGCTTTCGTACTCGCCGACGCAGTCCGGCAAGCCAACATCGTGCGCATCGCTGTCGGTGAGCAGCAGGGTCTTCTGCACGGTGGTCAGCTGGCCGGCGATCGCCTGGTACAGCGGTACGAACTCGCTGTTGACCAGCACGAAGCGGTCGTCGGCGTGGTTCATGGTGTAGAGGATCTGATCCGGCGACAGCCGCACGTTGATGGTGTGTACCACCGCGCCGATCATCGGGATGGCGAACATGCATTCGAGGTAGCGATGGCTGTCCCAGTCCATCACCGCCACCGTATCGCCCGGCTTGACCCCGGCCGCGGTCAGCACATTGGCCAGCCGCGCCACACGCTGGGTGAGGGTGCGGTAGTCGTAACGCAGCTGGTCGCGGTAGACGATTTCCCGGCTGCGCTCGTAGCGCACGCCGGACAGCAGCAGGCGCTTGATCAGCAGGGGATACTGGTAGGCGTTCGCCGCGGGCTTGATGACACGGGTCTGCAGCATGGAGGGCATCCTGTTCTTGTTGGACTTGTACGCTGCACTCTAGAGCGTCGCCCCCCGGGCAAAATCAGTCCAAAGGATTATTTTCCCCGCACCTCGTTTCAGCGTGTTAACCGATCTCGCTCAGGGCCAGGCGAGCGCCGAGGCCGATCAGCACCGCCCCCGTCAGCCGATCGAACCAGTGCCCCATGCGCGCAAAGCCAGCACGCACGCGGCCTCGGCTGAACAGCCAGGCCACCAGCAGAAACCACAGCGCGGTCGCACCGGCGAGGTAGAGACCGTAGCCGGCCTGCACCAGCAGCGGTGTATCGGGGCTGATCACGACGGTGAATAGCGAGAGGAAGAACAGCGTGGCCTTGGGGTTCAGGCCATTGGTGACGAAGCCGATCACGAACGCCCGCCACGCGCTTCGCGCCACCGGCGCGTTCGTCCCGTCGATCGCCTCCAGGCTCATCGGCCGAGCCCGCAGCGCTCGCCAGCCGAGGTACACCAGATAAGCGGCCGCCAGCCACTTGAAGAGGTTGAACAGCACAATCGACTGCGAGACGATCAGGCCGATGCCGAGCAGGGAGTAGGCGACATGGACGAATATTCCGCAGCCGACTCCCAGCGCCGTCCAGCTACCCGCACGCCGGCCCTGCGCCACGCTTTCGCGCACCACCACCGCGAAATCCGGGCCGGGGCTCGCCACCGCGAGCAGATGCACCAGCGCCACGGTCATAAATTCCATCCAGTACACAATCCGCTCTCCACGCCTAAGCCCAGGTTGGCATTGTCGACCAGCCCTGGCGACTTCGAAAGGTACAGTTGATGCCCAATCGCGCCGTTTTCCTCGACCTCTCCCCGCTCGACCAGGGCGACCTCGACCTCGCCCCGCTGCGCAGCGCCTTCGACGAGCTGGTCTGCCACGACCTGAGCACGCCGGAACAGGTCGTCGAGCGCCTGCGCGGCGCGCAGGTTGCCATCGTCAACAAGGTGGCCCTGGATGCGCAAACCCTCGCCGCCTGCCCGGAACTCAAGCTGATCCTCGTCTCGGCGACCGGCGTCAACAACATCGACCTGCAGGCCGCCCGTGAACGCGGCATCGCCGTCAGCAATTGCCAGGCCTACGGCACCCCAACCGTCGCCCAGCACACCCTGATGCTGCTGCTGGCCCTGGCCACGCGGCTGCCCGACTACCAGGCTGCCGTCGCCCGCGGACGTTGGCAGGAAAGCGGACAGTTCTGCCTGCTCGACTTCCCGATCGTCGAGCTGGACGGCAAGACCCTCGGCCTGCTCGGGCATGGCGAGCTGGGCAGTGCCGTGGCGAAGCTGGCCGAAGCCCTGGGCATGCGGGTGCTGGTCGGCAACCTGCCGGGACGGCCGAAGCGCCCGGATCGCCTCGACCTGGACGAGCTGCTGCCACAGGTCGATGCACTGACCCTGCATTGCCCGCTGACCGAACAGACGCTCAATCTCATCGGTGCCCGCGAGCTGCAGCTGATGAAGCCGACCGCCTTCCTGATCAACGCCGCCCGAGGCGGGCTGGTGGACGAACAGGCACTGGCCGATGCCCTGCGCCGAGGCCACCTGGGCGGTGCTGCCACCGATGTGCTGACCAGCGAGCCGCCACGCGATGACAACCCGCTGCTCGCCCCGGACCTGCCGCGTCTGATCGTCACCCCGCACAGCGCCTGGGGCAGCCGCGAGGCTCGCCAGCGCATCGTCGCTCAGCTGGCCGAGAACGCCACGGCGTTCTTCGCCGGCAGCCCACTCCGCCAGGTCAACTGAGCCGGGCAACTGCGGCTTGCGAGAGAGGCCGCCGAGCCCCTAAGCTCCCGGCCTTTTTCAGGGAGACGCCAATGGACCCGCGAAGCGAAGTGCTGCTGCGTCAAGCCGAGCTGTTCGGCGGCCGGGCATTGCTCGCCGGCCTGCCGGCCGACGACCTGCTGGGACAGCTGGCGGGCGCCACCGCCTGGAGCTGGCACGCCGGCGAACAGCAGCAGCTGGACAAGCGCTTCGGCGGGCGCTGCTCCTTCGGCGTCGCCCCGCCGCAGGGGGTGTTCGACACGGCGGTGCTGTTCCTGCCGAAGTCCCGCGAGCTGACGGACTATCTGTTGCAGACCCTGGCGGCACGTTTGCCCGGCCGACCGCTATACCTGGTGGGCGAGAAGCGCGGCGGCATCGAGCGCGCCGCCAAGCAGTTGGGCAGCTTCGGCCGTGCGCGCAAGCTTGACAGTGCCCGCCACTGCCAGCTCTGGCAGGTCGAGATCGAGCAGGCGCCCGCCGCGCCGGATCTCGATGCCCTGGCCAGCCATATCACCCTTCAGCTGGCTGACGGGCCGCTCGAGGTGGTCAGCCTGCCGGGTGTGTTCAGCCATGGTCGGCTGGATCTGGGCAGCGCCCTGCTGCTCGAGCACCTCGATAACCTGCCCGGGGGCCGACTGCTGGATTTCGGCTGCGGTGCCGGCATTCTCGGTGCCACGCTGAAGCGCCGTTATCCGCAAAGCGAGCTGGTGCTGCTGGACGTCGACGCCTTCGCCGTCGAAAGCAGTCGCCGGACGCTCGCCGCCAACGGGCTCGAAGCTGAAGTCATTGCCGGCGATGGCATCGACGCTGCGCCTCGGCAACTGGCGGCCATCATCAGCAACCCACCCTTCCACCAGGGCGTGCACACCAGCTACCAGGCCAGCGAAACGCTGATCGAGCGCGCCGCCGAGCATCTGCAGGCGAGTGGCGAGATGCGTATCGTGGCCAATGCCTTTCTGCGTTACCCGCCGCTGATCGAGCGCCATCTCGGCGCCTGCCAGACGCTGGCCGAACGCGACGGATTCCGCATCTACCGCGCCGAGCGGCGCTGAGGCCGGCGACGAGCGGTTGCATCCACCGGCCGGGTGCGGCAAACTCGCCGCCGTCCTTGGGGGAGTAGTCTCCGACGAGCGCCCTGCTCGTCCGGCATGCGTCAACACACTTGGTCCGCAGACCATGGCGCATGCGACCGGCCAGCCTAGCAATAGCGCATGGCCCGGTTTGACAAGACCCATGACATGTACACCTGACCCGGGCGGGCAGGCTGCGCATGTCATGGTGAATCTGTCGACCCGCCCTGTAAGGAATGCCGCTTGGAATCGTTCTTCGTTCCCACCCTCATCGTTGCCCTCGCCGAAATCGGCGACAAGACCCAATTGCTCGCGCTTCTGCTGGCGGCCCGCTATCGCCGCCCCTGGCCGATCATCTGGGGCATCGTCGTGGCGACACTGGCCAACCATGCCGCGGCCGGTGCCGTGGGCAGCTGGGTATCAAGCCTGTTCTCGCCGGTCGTGCTGAGCTGGATTCTCGCCGCGAGCTTCGCCGCCGTGGCGCTGTGGACGCTGGTGCCCGACAAGCTCGACGATGACGATGCCAGGCTCGGTCGCCCCTATGGCCCCTTCGTCGCCACCACAATCGCCTTTTTCATCGCCGAGATGGGCGACAAGACCCAGGTCGCCACAGTGATGCTGGCTGCGCAATACCCCGAGTTCGTGTTGGTCATTCTCGGCACCACGGTCGGCATGCTGCTGGCCAACGTTCCTGTGGTGCTGGTGAGCCATTTCGCGGCCGATCGCCTGCCGCTGACGCTGATTCGCCGGGTCGCGGCCGGCGGTTTCGCCGCTCTCGCCGTCTACGCCGGTTATCAGGCTGTGACCATGAGCACGATTGTCTCAGGCTGATACGCAGCGCAAATCTGCGCGCCGACGGAGCTGATAGAGTGCGCTACCGCAGCGCACCACCAGCGCCCCGAGGAGACCGGCTGCATGTCAGCGGATGGACGCAAGAAACGAGTCTGCAACCATATCGATCTGAGCTGGAACAAGGGCCGCCTGGCCCTTTCCGAACAGATGCAGAGCAAGTATTTCGCCTACAAGGGCTCATTCATCAGCCAGCCGCTGAACAGCGCAGGCTTCGCCGAACTCGTGCGCAACGTGCGTGCGGCCATGCCGGACCTGGAAGTGGTGGTGGATGAGTGCATCTGCGAGGGCCACAAGGTGGTCACCTCGAGCACGGTGATGGGTACGCTGGCCACGCCCCTGTTTGGCTATTCGGTCACCGACAAGATCCTCGCCATCGCCGCCATGAGCGTCTGGACGCTCAATCCTGCCGGCGACATCGAGGAGGTCAACACCCTCATCGATCTCGAGGGTGTGCACCAGCAGCTGGGTATCGAAACGCCTCTCTCGACCCTACTGTCGCCGACCTGAGCGGTCGGCGACCATCTTCGTCAGCGGCCGCCGCGAGCCTGCTCGTAGAGCGGCATCACCTTCGGAATGTTGGCACGCAGCGCCGCCGTGCGAGTCGCCGAGGACGGGTGGGTGCTCATGAACTCAGGCGGAGCCGAGCCACCGGCCGAGGCCATCTTTTCCCACAGCGTGATCGCCGCGTTCGGGTTGTAACCGGCACGGGCGGCCAGCTCCAGGCCGATCAGGTCGGCTTCGTTCTCGTTGCCACGGCTGTTGGGCAGCGTCATCAGGTACTCGACGCCCATGTTCGCCAGCTGCAGTCCGCCAGTGCCGACACCCATCGCCGAGCCCAGTTGGGTGGCCATCTGCACGCCGTAGGCCTTGGACATGGCCTCGCGCCCGTGCTCACGCAGCGCGTGGGCGATCTCGTGGCCCATCACCGCGGCGATCTCGTCGTCGGTGAGCTTCAGCTTCTCGATCAACCCGGTATAGAAGATGATCTTGCCGCCCGGGCCGCAGTTGGCATTCAGCTCGGGGCTGTCGATGACATTAACTTCCCAGGCCCACTGCGCGGCATCCGGGCGGAATACGCCGACCTTGGCGATCAGCCGCTCGGCGATGCCATTGACGCGCTTGGCAATCGCCGTGTTCTTTTCCAGCACGCCCTTGCTTGCGGCAGCGCTGAGCGTTTCCTGATAGGACTGGGCATACATCTGGTTGACCTGGTCGGTCGACAGCATGCTGAACATGTACTGCTTGCGGTCGACCCCCACGGCCCCACCGCTGGTGGTGTTGACGGCCTGACAGCCGGCCAGCGCGGTGGCGGCGATCAGCATGGATAACGTGCGCGGCTTGAACATCGAGTCTCTCCGGAAAACCTGCACCGTATCCTAGATCGGGCCTATCGGGCAGGCAACCGGCCGCCCCGCTGCAGTTGTCGCAAATCCTGCCGATAAGGTGGCTATCCGCTGCGCAACTGGAGTAACGCCATGTTCCGATCCATCCAGACCGCCTTCGCCGCACTGGCCGGCGCCTGCACCCTGACCGTCATCGCGGCGCTGTTGCTCTATGCACTGGCGGCGGGCGTGCGCAGCCAGGCGCTGGTCGAGGAGCGGACTCGCGCGCTGATCGACGGCATGGTGGAGCAGCGCGTCACCGCCCTGGCTCAGGCACAGGTCAACCGCATCCAGGCACAGCTGCAGGCACCCCTGCAGATCGCCACCAGCCTGGCCAGGGTGCATACGCTCACCGCACTGACCGGTGATGACGGCATGCCGATGGCCAACCTCAGGCGCGAGGAGCTGATCAATCTCGCGCGCCAGACGTTGATCGAGAACCCCGATCTCACCAGCACCTATATCGCCTGGGAACCGAACGGCGTGGATGCGAACGACCTGATGTATCGCGGCGACGAGCCGGGCATGCTCGACGGTCGCTTCGCCAGCTGGATCTACCGCGATGGCAGCGGCCAAATGAAGATCGACCGCCTCTCCGACATCGAAGACACCAGGCTGCTCGACACCGGGATACGCGCCGGCGAGTACTACCTGTGCCCGCGCGAACAGCTCAAGCCGTGCGTCGGCGACCCGGCACCGTATGACATGAACGGCCAGACCTACCTTCTTTCCTCGTTCAATGCCCCCATTCTGGTCGATGGCAAGTTTCACGGCATCGTTGGCGCGGACATCAGTGTCGACTTCATCCAGCAGTTGCTGAGCAACGCCAACGCGCAGCTCTATGGCGGCGTCGGCGAGATCGCGCTGATTTCCAACAACGGCCGCCTGGCTGCCTACAGCACCGACAAGAGCCTGATCGGCAAGCCTGCAGCACAGATTCTCGATGCCGAGGAGCAGGTGCTGGTCCAGCGCCTGCCAGCCGGGCAGAGCCATTACCAGATCGACCAGGCAGGTGGGCACGTCGCATTGTTCCTGCCGTTCTCCTTCGAAGGTACCGACGCGCGCTGGGTCCTGATGCTGCAGCTGCCGATCGCCGAGGTGATGAAGGATCTGGATCAGCTGATGGCGGCACTCGGCGCGGAAAGCCGCAGCAGTCTGACCACCATGTTGATCATCGGCGTGCTCATCGCCGTTGCCGGTCTGCTGGCCATCTGGCTGATCAGCCGGCGCATCACCCGTCCGCTGCGCGACATGGTGGTGATGCTGGACAACATCGGCCAGGGCGAAGGTGACCTGACCCAGCGCCTGCATATCGACAGTCGCAACGAGCTGGGCCAGATCGCCACCGGTTTCAACACGTTCCTGACACGCCTGCAGGGCATGATCAGCGAGGTGGTCGGCTCGGTGCAGAAGGTCAGCGATGCGTCCGAGCACACCGCCGACATCGCCATCCGTACCGACAAGGGCGTGCAGACGCAGCTGGCCGAGATCGAACTGGTCGCCACCGCTGTGCACGAGATGACCGCCACGGCGCAGGACGTGGCGCGCAATGCGACCCAGGCCGCGGAGGCTGCCAGCCATGCCGACCGCGCGGCCAATCAGGGCCGGCATATCGTGCAGGATACCGGCGCCACCATCACCGAACTGGCCGGCGAAATCGGCCGTGCCGTGGACGTTGTGCAGACCCTGGCCCGCGACAGCGAGAACATCGATGCCATCCTGGTGACCATTCGCAGCATTGCCGAGCAGACCAACCTGCTGGCCCTGAACGCGGCGATCGAGGCTGCCCGTGCCGGTGAGCAGGGCCGCGGCTTCGCCGTGGTGGCCGACGAGGTCCGCAATCTGGCGCAGAAGACGCAGCAGGCCACCGGTGAGATCCAGCAGATGATCCAGCAGCTGCAGAACGGCACGCGGGACGTGGTACAGGTGATGGAACAGAGCCAGAGCCGCACGCAGCGCAGCGTCGAGCAGGCCGATGCGGCAGCCGAGGCGCTGCAGGCAATCACCCAGGCGGTTTCGCTGATCAACGACATGAACAACCAGATCGCCAGCGCCGCCGAGGAACAGAGCGCGGTGGCCGAAGACATCAACCGCAATGTCACCAACATCGGTCAGGTCGCCCAGGACGTCGCTGGCGGCGCCGAGGAAGCCAGCCAGGCGAGCGCCGGCCTGACGCGTCTGGCCGAGCAGCAGCGCCGGCTGATCAATCAGTTCAAGGTCTGACGCAGACGCTCCGAAGGCCCCGCCTCAAGCCGGGGTGAGGCATTCGGGCGCATCGAGGCGCGGATCGTTGACCAACGTCGCCAGCGGCCGTTCGCGCAGTGCCGGGCTCGGCTGCAGCAGCAACTGCTGCAGCGTTTCGAGCGGCGTGGCGGGGTCGAGCCAGGCCGCCTGTCGGGCCTCGTCGAGGATCAATGGCCGGCGTAGCGTCGCCGCCGGCTGGGTCACGACAGCTGCGCTGAGATAGGTGTGCCCCTGCACCGGATAGGCTTCCCAGAGCGCCGCGAAATAGGCGAGCGAGCCGTCACAAGTCATCCAGTACGGGCGCTTGCGGGCCGAGCCGCGCCACTCATAGAAGCCGTTGGCCGGCAACAGCCCGCGACGCAGGCGAAAGGCTTCGCGGAACATGGGCTGCTCGGCCAGGGTTTCGGCCCGGGCCTGGGCCGGTGTGCGGGTCAGGTCAGTCAGCCAGGCAGGCGTCAGCCCCCAGCGCACCCGGTCCAGCTGCAAGCCTCTGTCGGCCTGGCGCAGCAGCAGCACCGAAGCGCCCGGCGCGAGACTCCAGTGCGGTCTTTGATCGGAAGGAAAACCGGGCAAGGCGGCGAAATCCTGGCTCCAGCGGAAAAGGGCGTAGCGGCCGCACATAAGGGAACTCGTCAGCAGATCAGTTCGCCGGGATAGCTCTCCGGTTCATCGCCCGGCACCGGCTCGGCGCCATTGTACGCAGCGATCAGCTGGCGCGCGCGTTCGGCATCCTCGTCCGGCACCATCAGACCGAGCAGCCCCGCTGCGGGCAACTCACCCATGGCGCCGATCAGGTGGCTACCGGCAAGGAATGCCTCGATGCCCTCGGCCACCAGCATGCCGCTGAGCATTTCCGCTTCCAGCAGGTCGCGCGGCTCGTAGATGCGACGCATCATTCGTCCTCCCTGAAGACCTGTAGTTGCCAGTCGACACCATCGGTACGCAGGTCGAACTGCACCGGGCGGCAGCACACCGCGCAGTCCTCGATGTACTGCTGATCACCGGCACTGAGATCGAGCGTGGTCTCTACCGCCTCGCCGCAATACGGGCACTGATAGACCTGTGTCTCGAGCATCAATCCTCCACGTGACTTGTCGCTATAATCGCCGTCTTCAAAGGTTGTCGATTCGCACCTTTTGAGAAGACCGACCCGGTGCGCCTCGCAGTGACACCTCTGGGTCGCAGGCATCGGCAGACGATCAGGCGAAACGGCATCCGAACTCCATGAGTATGAGCCAGCCGGCTCCGGTCCGTTCCGCAAATCGCCCTGCCCTGTGCTGCAGGCCCGTTCCTCATTTCCTTTACAGAGAGCATGATGGACGAATTCGAAGCCATCCGACCCTACGCCGACGCCGAAGTACCGACTGTCATGGCGCGCCTGTTCGCTGACCGGGAGTTTCTCGACATTCTGGCGCACTTCCGCTTCCCGCGCCTGGCCGACAGCATGGGCTGGCTGATCAAGCCGGTGATCTCGCGCCGCCTGCGCAAGCAGTTCGCCAGCATCCATACAGTGGATGCCCTGCAGCACAAGATCGAAGCCTATATCGACCGGACCATCGAGCGCGCCACCGACGGCGTGACCTTCTCCGGACTGGAGCACCTGCAGAAGGGCCGCGCCTACCTGTTCCTGGCCAATCACCGCGACATCGTGATGGACCCGGCCTTCGTCAACTACGCGGTCTACCAGGCCGGCATCCGCACACCGCGCATCGCCATCGGCGACAACCTGCTGCAACGCCCCTTCGTCAGCGACCTGATGCGCCTGAACAAGAGCTTCATCGTGCGCCGTTCCATCACTGGCCGCCGGGAGAAGCTGGCCGCCTATCAGGTACTCTCGGCGTACATCAATCACTCGATACGCAACGACGGCGAGTCGGTCTGGATCGCCCAGGCCGAGGGCCGCGCCAAGGATGGTGACGACCGTACCGATTCGGCCATCCTCAAGATGCTGCACATGAGCCGCAAGGACGAAGCCTTCGCCGAGGCGCTGGAGGCGCTGCGTCCGGTGCCGGTATCGATCAGCTACGAGTACGACCCCTGCGATCAGGCCAAGGCCCGGGAGCTCTACATCCGCGCCACGACCGGAACCTACAGCAAGGCTCCGGGCGAGGATGACACCAGCATCGCGTTGGGTATCACCGGCTATAAAGGCCGCGTACACATTGCCTTCGGCTCGCCGATGGAAAGCGTGCCGGACGACGCCAAGCAGATGGCCATAGCGGTGGATCGGCAGATTCTCGGTAGCTACCGGCTGTTTCCGGTGCACTACCTGGCCTACCGGCTATGGGACGAGCAGGACCCGGAAATCAAGGTGCCCAGTGCCGCCGAACTGTTCAGCCGCGAGGAAATCGAGCGGGCCGAAGCCGAATGGAGCAAACGTCTGGCTGCCTGCCCGAGCGTGCAGCAGCCGTACCTGATCCAGCAGTACGCGACCCCGGTGCGCAACCAGTACCGCCTGCTGGCTGGGTTGGAGCCCTGAACAGTCCGCTCAGAGCATCCGCGAGGCCATGGACAGGCCGAGGGCGAGCGCCAGCCCGCCTGCACCGAAACGGTAGAAGGCCAGGTTGACCCGCGCGGTTGCAGCTGCGCGAGTCAGCAGCACCGACGAACCGACCGCGGCCTGACCGCGCGAACCGGCCCGTGCGGCCCGCCACTGGGTCGCCGCCAGCAGCCATCCGCCGCATAGCGCGCATACCAGCGCTAGTACATTGAGAAGCAACGCCGGAGCCAGGATCAGCTCGGTCTGCGCATGAAACAGCATCGGGATTCCTCGATTACATGTCGACCGGCCGACGCCGGACAGCCGCCCAGTTTACCTGTGCAGCCCTTCCTTCCCCGGCAAAACCGACGAAATGGCGCGCGCCGGCACCATCATCACCCCGGATTATGACGCCATCTTCACCGGTCGGCCTTGACTTATGACCGGCCCCACCTTCACCCTCGGCATACCTCGAAACGGCGAAATAGAGCGTGTGCGGGGGTCGACAGCGACATCCACGGCATCACCCGGAGCCGCTGCCGGCACACATCGCTACGCCGATCACTTGGCGCCGCTTCGGCTGCGCCACGGGGAATCAGTATTCAGAACCACAGGACGAAATAATGAAAACAACAATGTTCACAACCGGAGCCTTAACCCTATCGCTGCTGGCCAGCAGCGCCATGGCCGCGGTATCCCAGTCCGAGGCGGCACGCCTGGGCAGCGAACTGACCCCGGTCGGCGCCGAGAAGGCTGGTAATGCGGCAGGCACCATTCCCGCCTGGACCGGCGGTCTGGCGCAGGATGCCGCTCCGGTTTCGCCCGATGGCTTCGTCGGCGATCCCTATGCCGGCGACAAGCCGAAGTTCACCATCACCGCGCAGAACTACGAGCAGTACAAGGCCAACCTCACGCCCGGCCAGATCGCCATGTTCAAGCGTTACCCGGACAGCTACCGGCTGCCGGTGTACGAGACCCGGCGCAGCGCCGCCATGCCGCAGCACGTCTACGACGCGGCGGCCCGCAACGCCACGCAGACCCAGCTGGTTCGCGGCGGCAACGGCCTGGAGAACTTCGAGAAGGCCATCGCCTTCCCGATTCCCAAGGACGGTCTGGAAGTCATCTGGAACCACATCACCCGCTACCGTGGCGGCTCGGCGCGTCGCGTCGTCGCCCAGGCCACGCCGCAGGTGAACGGCAACTTCAGCCTGGTGAAGTTCGTCGACGAGGTGGTCTACACCGACACCCTCACCGACTACAAGCCGGAGAAGCATGGCAACGTGCTGTTCTATTTCAAGCAGCAGGTCACCGAACCCTCCCGCCTGGCCGGCAACGTGCTGCTGGTGCACGAAACCCTGGACCAGGTGAAGGAACCGCGAATGGCGTGGATTTACAACGCCGGCCAGCGCCGCGTGCGCCGCGCCCCGCAGGTCGCCTATGACGGCCCGGGCACCGCAGCGGACGGCCTGCGTACCTCCGACAATCTGGACATGTTCAACGGCGCGCCGGACCGCTACGACTGGAAGCTGATCGGCAAGAAGGAGCTGTACATCCCGTACAACGCCTATCGCCTGGATTCGCCGCAGCTCAAGTACAGCGACATCATCAAGCCCGGCCACATCAACCAGGATCTGACTCGCTACGAGCTGCACCGCGTGTGGGAAGTGGAAGCGACCCTGAAGACGGGTGAGCGCCATATCTATGCCAAGCGCCACTTCTTCATCGACGAGGACACCTGGCAGGCCGCAGTGGTCGATCATTACGACGGTCGCAATCAGCTCTGGCGCGTGGCCGAAGCCCACGGCCTGCACTTCTACAATGTGCAGGTTCCGCTGTACTCCATGGAGACCCTCTACGACCTCATTTCCGGCCGCTACCTGGTCATGGGCATGAAGAACGAAGAGAAGAACCCCTACACCTATAACTACAAGGCCAACTCCAACCAGTACACCCCGGCAGCCCTGCGCAGCTCCGGCGTACGCTGACAGCCTGCTCGCCACCGACGCCCCGCCTCGGGCGGGGCGTCGTCGTTATGGCAGGGGCAAAAAGAAACCCCGCCACGGACAGCCGTGGCGGGGTTCGGGTGCAGCACGTACGTGGTATCGCGGGCCGGCTTACTGGGCCAGCAGGCGGCCGATGTTGTCGTCGCGGAATACCCGGGTCAGCGCATCGCTCAGCACATCGCTGACCAGCTTGGTGTTGGTCTGCTCGTTTGGCGCCATGCCGAAGCGCTGGTTCAACGATGCACCATAGCGGCCGTTGTAGCGCTTGCCGGCGTTCTGCACCTCGATCTTAAGCGTTGCGCCGATATTCGCCTCGGTGACGTACAGCCCCTCCTTCGGCGACTGATACTTCAGCTCGGCCAAGGTCAGCGTCAGCTGCGGCGCGTTATAGGCGTTCGGCGATGGCGTGAAACCGAGCAGTCGCACGGCGGCTTCGGTCTGGGCCTGCAGCTTGGGGATGACCTTGGCACTCGGCACGATCACAGCGCTGGTTTCCGGATACAGGCCGCCACGAGTGCCGAGGGTCGGCGACGGGCGCGCATCGACCACCCGTACGACCACGGGCTGCCCCTGGCCAACGGGATTGATGGTGCCGTTGAGTTTGGGGTTCGGGTCGAGCTGCTGCGGGCTGTGGGCACAACCGACCAGACTCATTCCAAGAACGGTGACAAGACCGAACAACAGGCGTTGCAGCATGCTGTTTTCTCCAGGGTTAGGGGCGATGAATGCGGCGCAGTATACCCACCGGCACGACGCGCCGACAGTGATGCGATTCAGACCGGCGGCGCCACTGCCGCGTTCCTTTTCACGCAGTTGTCACAGGACTTTGCGATAACGACGAGACGCCAATCACCATGAGTGCAAACCATCATGCGACAGCTGATTTCCCTGTTGCGCCGCCGCCCCGCTCGCCACTTCGCGCTGCTCGATGAACATGGCCGGTGCCGCATGCTGCTCAGCAGTGCCTGCAAGCCCGCAGGCGCCGCCTGGGTCGAGGTGGAGGAAGTTCGCCTGAGCTGGATTGGCCAGCCGCTTCCCGCCGAGAGCCTGCGCGCGGCGTGATGCGCAGGTAGAACCGGAGGCACAAAAAAGCCCCGTACGTTCGGTACGGGGCTTTTTCGCTTCAGCGCAGCTGATCAGTAGGTCAGGCCGAGGCGCTTGTCCGCCATCTGGCTGATCTCACGATAGGCTGCCGCGTCGTTCTGCAGCGTGGCTTCGCGCGCCGGGAACATTTCCTGCAGCTTGCTCGACCAGGCCTGCGAGCGGTACTGCTCGGGGAAGCAGCGCTCGAGCAGATCGAGCATGATGGAGACAGTCACCGAAGCACCCGGCGATGCGCCGAGCAGTGCGGCGATGGTGCCATCCTTCGCTGCGACCAGTTCGGTGCCGAACTGCAGGATGCCACCCTTCTTCGGATCCTTCTTGATGATCTGCACGCGCTGACCGGCGATCTCCAGGCGCCAGTCTTCGGCCTTGGCCTCCGGATAGAAGCCGCGCAGCGTTGCCAGGCGATCCTCCATGGACTGCATCACTTCCTTGATCAGGTAGCGGGTCAGGTCCATGTTGTCGCGAGCGACGGCCATCATCGGGCCGATGTTGCTCGGGCGAATCGACAGCGGCAGGTCCATGAACGAACCGCGCTTGAGGAACTTGGTGGTGAAACCGGCGTAGGGGCCGAACAGCAGAGACTTCTTGCCATCGACCACGCGGGTATCGAGGTGCGGCACCGACATCGGCGGTGCGCCCACCGCGGCCAGGCTGTAGACCTTGGCCTGGTGCTGCTTGACGATTTCCTGGTTGTCGCAGCGCAGCCACTGACCACTGACCGGGAAACCACCGAAGCCCTTGCCCTCCTCGATGCCGGACATCTGCAGCAGCGGCAGCGCGGCACCGCCAGCGCCGAGGAATACGAATCCGGCTTGCACCTGACGCGAGCCACCGGTGCGGGTGTTCTTGATGTCGACCTTCCAGCCGCTGGCGGTACGGTCGAGACCGGTGACCTTCTGGTTGTAGGAAATCTTGACCCCGCCACTGCGCGCGAGGTAACCGAGCAGCTGGCTGGTCACCGCACCGAAGTTGACGTCGGTGCCGTTCATGGCGCGCGTCGCGGCGATCGGCTCGCTCGGATCACGGCCCGGCATCATCAGCGGCATCCACTCGGCGAGGGTCGCGCGATCCTCGCTGTACTCCATGTCGGCGAAGGCGTGATGCGTCTTCAGCGCGTCGAAGCGGCGCTTGAGATAGTCGATGTTCTTGCTGCCGCGCACGAAGCTCAGGTGCGGAACAGGATTGATGAAATCGCGCGGGGAGCCGAAGCCTTCGCGGTCGGCCAGGTAGGCCCAGAACTGCTTCGAGACTTCGAACTGGGTGTTGATCAGCACGGCCTTCTTGATGTCGATCGTGCCGTCTTTGCTGTCAGGGGTGTAGTTCAGCTCGCAAAGGCCCGCGTGGCCGGTACCGGCGTTGTTCCACGGGTTGGAGCTTTCGATGGCTCCGGATTCCTGCAGCTCGACGATTTCCAGCTTGATATTGGGATCGAGTTCCTTGAGCAGTACCGCCAGGGTCGCACTCATGATGCCGGCTCCCACCAGCACCATATCCACTGCTTCGCTATCGTGTTGCGTCATCAACGCGTTCTCCAGAATCACAGCATTAAACTGTCGTGACCGCAGTACGCGGCCCCGTAAAACCCACCAGCCAGACGGTCAGGAACGGAGCATGTGCCTGGACCGCTGCTCGGGAACATGTGCCCGAGAACAGGCAACCACAGGCTGCCTGCCAGCTTCGGAAGGTCGGCTTTTGGCCTCCTCCCTCTCGCTGCGATCCCTCCGGAGCGGGCCTGGCCCGGTGCTCGACGGTGGACGCTGCGAGGAAAACGATTGCGAATCATGTTGCCGAGTTCGATCACAGCGCGCGGCTCGCAGTACGCGCGCTGCCGATTGAATCCGATGCGTTCGATACGAAATGGCGACCCGCAGTTCAGCCGCGCCGGGCCTCGATCAGCTCGATATAGGGCGCGGCCTGACGCTGATCGGCGATCAGATCGACAAAGCTCTGCCCTTTGCTGTTCCTGGCGTCGAGATCGTAGCCGGCAGCCACGAAGAAGCCGAGAAAGCGCTCGAAGTCATCGATGCGAAGGCCGCGGTAGGCCTTGATCAGCTTGTGCAACGAAGGTGGGGTGTCGTCAGCCGGTTCAGGCTGCAGAAACAGCTTGATCGACTCATCCCCGATCTCGTCGCCAATCACCTGCTTCTTGTCTTTACGCATGCCGCCTCCGGTCCACGGGGTCTCACGGGGGCGGCAGTTTACTCCTCGCAGGCGGCTCACTCAACGCGCCAGGACCGCTTGCGACCAAGGTCGTACATCGCCTGGCCGCGATCACAGGCGATTGTTCGGCACAAATAACAAGCGGTGTCTGGCGCCTATAATGGCGCCTTCGCCTACAAGGAGCGTTCCAGGCATGAAGTTACCCCCTCTGTTCGCGGCATGGCGGCAGGCCTTGCACCTGGGTTACGGAGCCCGCGCATTGCGCGGCGACATCAGCGCCGGATTGACCGTTGGCATCATCGCCATCCCCCTGGCCATGGCACTGGCCATCGCGGTCGGCGTGGCGCCCCAGCACGGGTTGTACACGGTACTCGTGGCGGCTCCGCTGATCGCCCTGACCGGGGGCTCACGCTTCAACGTTTCCGGGCCGACGGCGGCGTTCGTGGTGATTCTGTTACCGATCACCCAGCAGTTCGGCCTGGGCGGACTGCTGCTGTGCACCATGCTCGCCGGCCTGATTCTGATCACCCTCGGCCTGCTGCGCGCCGGCCGCCTGATCGCCTTTATCCCCTACCCCGTGACCCTCGGTTTCACCGCGGGCATCGGCATCGTCATCGCCACCTTGCAGATCAAGGACCTGTTCGGCCTGACCCTCTCCGAGCAACCGCAGCACTATGTCGAGCAGGTCGGCCTGCTTTTGCGCTCGTTGCCCAGCGCGCATCTGGGTGACGCCCTGGTGGCCGTGATCTGCCTCACCGTGCTGATCGTCTGGCCACGCTGGGTGCCCAAGATCCCGGGACATCTGGTGGCGCTGACGGTCGGGGCGGTGGCAGGGGCACTGCTGGAGTCTTCAGGGCTGTCGGTCGCAACCCTTGGTGAACGCTTCAGCTACACCCTGGATGGCGTCACACACCCGGGCATTCCGCCGTTCCTGCCGGATTTTGCCTGGCCGTGGCTGTTGCCCGGTCCGGACGGCCAGCCGCTAGAGCTGAGCTACGAACTGTTCCGCCAGCTGCTGGCACCGGCTTTCGCCATTGCCATGCTCGGCGCCATCGAATCGCTACTCTGCGCCGTCGTCGCCGATGGCATGACCGGCAGCAGCCACGAGCCCAACGGCGAGCTGATCGGCCAGGGGCTGGGCAATCTGGTCGCGCCACTGTTCGGTGGCATCACCGCGACCGCCGCCATCGCCCGCAGCGCGACCAATGTCAGGGCCGGCGCGTTTTCGCCACTGGCCTCGATGATCCACGCCGGCGTCGTGCTGGTCGCAATACTCTGGCTGGCGCCGCTGTTCAGCTATCTGCCAATGGCAGCACTGGCGGCGTTGCTGGTGATGGTGGCCTGGAACATGAGCGAAGCACCGCACGTGATGCACGTGTTGCGCATCGCCCCGCGCAGCGACGTGCTGGTGCTGCTGACCTGCCTGATCCTCACCGTGCTGTTCGACATGGTGTTGGCGGTAGGCGTCGGGCTGCTGCTGGCGGCCGGGTTGTTCATCAAGCGCATGAGCGAGCTGACCGACACCACCGCCCTCTCCCGGGAGCAGCGGCGCATCCTCCGGGACATGCCCGAGCATGTGGCCACCTATGCGATCCGCGGGCCGCTGTTCTTTGGCGCCGCGGAAAAGGCTCTGGGCGCGCTGCGGCGCTTCAACCCCGAGGTCAAGGTGGTGATCGTCGACATCAGCGCGGTGCCAATGATGGACATGACGGCCCTGGCATCGCTGGAGAACGTGCTGGTGGATTACCGCCGCCTGGGCGTCACCCTCATTCTCAGTGGCAGCAGTGCGCAGGTCCGGCTGAAGCTGCGCCGTGCCGGCATCCATCGCCTGCAGGGGCATCTGCTCTACGTACGCAATCTCACCCAGGCGCGGGAAAAGGCGCTGCGCCTGTTGCGACCGGAGCCGGATCCGGCTCCGGTGTGAACGCTCCGCCGGCCATGCCGGCGGAGCGCCAAGCGGCAGGAGGTATCAGCCGGCATGCTTCTGCAGGTTGGCCATCATCTCCTTCAGCGCCTCGATGTTGTCGGCCGGATGCGCAGCATTCTCGAAATTGCAGATCTGCTGCCACTGCGCCGCAACATCCTCGGCATCGAACCCGGCCTTGGGGTCGAAGCCCACGCCGAGACTGCGCTCCCAGCGCACCTTCCCCATCCAGCCGCCGCCCACTTCGAACAGCCCGCCGGTGTCCTGGCATTGCTCGCTTCCCAGGTAGACGACCAGCGGGCTGACCAGCTCCGGCTTCAACTGCTCGAACACCTGCGGCGGGATCAGCCCCTCGGTCATCCGCGTGCCGCCCGTGGGGGCGATGGCATTGACCAGCACGTTGTTCTTGCGCCCTTCCAGCGCCAGGGTACGTGTCAGCCCGTACAGGCCAAGCTTGGCCATACCGTAGTTGGACTGGCCGAAGTTGCCGTAGATGCCGGAGGTCGAGGCAGTGAAGATCACCCGGCCAAAGCCTTGTTCACGCATGTGCGGCCAGGCGGCGCGGGTCACCTTGTAGGAGCCCTCGACGTGCACGCGGTAGACCAGGTCCCAGTCGGCGTCTTCCATCTTGTGAAAGGTCTTGTCGCGCAGGATGCCCGCGTTGTTGACCACCACATCGATGCGCCCGTAGGTGTCCAGCGCCTGCTGAACGATACGCGCGCCGTCGGTCACCGAGTCATGATTGGCAACCGCCTGGCCACCGGCCTGGCGGATCTCCTCCACCACCCGGTCGGCTGCGGAACTGTTCGCGCCCTCGCCCTGGGTGCTGCCACCCAGGTCGTTGACCACCACTCTGGCGCCATGGTGGGCGAACAACAGGGCATGGGCACGCCCCAGTCCGCCGCCGGCCCCGGTCACGATCACGACCTTGTCTTCGAAGCGGATGGCATCAGTCATATGCGAACTCCCTCAGCGATTCTTGTTGGATGAGATTCAGGGACCGGAGTGTTGAACAGGCCTCGGCGTCCCCACAAGCAAGCGGCCAGAAATGAATGCCGCGGCATAAGGGCCGGGGATGACCCTTGCCCATTCGCGGAGCCTGGGCGGATTTCGCGCAACACCCGGCCGGCCGCGCCATTGGCTGCCTGCAGAAGTCTTTGCCCAAACAACTCACAGAGTTTTCCACAGCTTTCGTGGATAAATAGGGCAGTCACTATCCTCGGCAGTCTGACTGCTGCAATCCCGACGCATGCCCGTCAACCCTTCTGGGATGCGGCCTGCCGCCGCACGATTGGCAGCCGCACAAAAAACATACAAGGTTCGCCACTCCCCACGGCGCTTCGCTTGCGGGCAGTCTTCCCAAGGTTATCCACAGAGTGGCGCACACAATTCGGGGACAACGACACAACGACTCGTAGGCGCGGCGCTATCGAGGCGATGTTCAGAAACTAACGGCAGCGCCGCGGCATCGGCCGTAGCATGGGGCTATCAACGACGAGGGAGCCCATCATGTCCAGCCATAGCCTGTTCGAGCGTCTGTTCGCTAATTACGCCTCGGCTGCCGCCGGGTGCTGAGCGAGCGCGATAAGCCGGCGCTCAGTCCAGGGACATTGCCTCCCTTGGCCGGTGAGGCGTGGCGGCGTAACCTTCGCTGCCAGCCCAACCAGCGGAGTAGCCGATGTCCCTGCGTTCCATCTGCGTTTTCTGCGGCGCCAGCCGCGGTACCAATCCCGTTTATGAACAAGCCGCCCAGGATCTCGGTCGCACCCTGGCCGCCAACGGTATTCGCCTCGTCTACGGGGGCGGCGCCGTAGGCCTGATGGGCGTGGTGGCGGATGCCACCATGGCCGCCGGTGGCGAGGTCATTGGCATCATTCCTCAGAGCCTGAAGGACGCCGAAGTCGGCCACACCGGCCTCACCCGATTGGAAGTGGTCGACGGCATGCATGCGCGCAAGGCGCGCATGGCGGAGCTGGCGG
Source organism: Stutzerimonas stutzeri (assembly GCF_000219605.1). Taxonomy (NCBI): domain Bacteria; kingdom Pseudomonadati; phylum Pseudomonadota; class Gammaproteobacteria; order Pseudomonadales; family Pseudomonadaceae; genus Stutzerimonas; species Stutzerimonas stutzeri. Next base: position 1,066,585 of record NC_015740.1, on the reverse strand, counting down.
ACGCCTTCATTGCCCTGCCCGGTGGGCTGGGTACGCTGGAAGAACTGTTCGAAGTCTGGACGTGGGGCCAGTTGGGCTATCACCCCAAGCCGCTCGGCCTGCTGGACGTCAATCACTTCTACAGCAAGCTCAGCCACTTCCTCGATCATCTGGTTGAAGAGGGCTTCGTCCGCGCGCAGCACCGCGAGATGCTGCAACGCAGCGATCAGCCGCAGAGCCTGATCAGCCTGCTTGAAGCCTGGCAGCCGCCCGCTCACAGTCGCTGGGCCAAGACCGCGCCGCAATGACCCGACACAGCTGATCAATTTTTGCTCTGCGTGCTGCACGCCGCACCGCTGGTGGCCTGCAGCACGCCTCCCCCACGTTATCCACAGCCACGTCCACAGGAGTCGGGGATAACCATCCCGCGCAGCAGCATCGGCGCAAACATAATTCCTCCCGCGGACTGGTCCGGGCGCTCCAAGGCTAACTGATCAAAAGCGGACCAGAGCCGCCACGCCTTAGTCCCATAAGGCCTAGCGACCGAAGTCCAGCGGTTATCCACAACAACACTCACAGCTGTAGTGGATAAACGAGCGAACCATTTAGCCGGCCCGGGCTCACAATCAGAGCAACAACGCTTCGATCAAAGACCGATGACGGAGGCAACCCAATGAGCTGGCTGGCATTGACGCTGGTAGCGTTCGTTTGCTTCGTGCTGGTGTTCTTCATCAAGAATCGCCAACTCAACCACCCGGCGCTGCAATACCCCTATCGACTCAAGGTGCCTCTGTTCGCTTCTGCCGAGCGCGAACTGCTGGAGCACTTGCAAGGAACGTTCGGCGAGCGCTACCTGGTGCTCCCCAAGGTGAGCGTCGCCGATGTCATCGAAGTCACCGCCATCCCCCGGCGCGCCTATTGGTACCAGGCCAGCAACCGCATCGCAGCGGCGCGCTTCGATTTCCTCCTGTGCACGAAGACGGACCTGCAGCCCGTTTGCGTGATCAATCTGGACGAACCCGAAGCCGAGCAGGATTTCATGGACCGTCTCTGCGAAACGGTTGGTCTGCCGCAGGTTCGGCTGGCACCGGACAAGGTGCACGCCTACACCCTCGTTCGCGAAGCCGTCGAGGCGGCAATCGGGCAATCGACCACCGGCCGCGAATAAGCGGAAGGCGACGAGGTCACATCCCCTGCACACCGTGCAGTACCGCTGCGGCGCCGCTCCGCAATTCACCCACCGGTTACGAGTGACACGATGAAATACGCCCTGCCCCTGCTATTTGCCCTTTCCCCTGTTGCAACCCTGGCGAACGAACAGGCCTGCCAGCCTATCGACGAGGCCGAGGTCGCCGCCCTGTTCGACCGCTGGAATGCCGACGTGCAGACGGGCGATCCGCAACGGGTCGTGGAAAACTATGCTCACGATTCGATGATTCTCCCCACGGTATCCAACACCCCACGGCAAACGCCTGAGGCCAAGCTGGACTACTTCCAGCACTTCCTGGCGCTCAAGCCGAAGGGCGAGATCGTCTCGCGCATGGTCATGATCGACTGCAACAGCGCGCTCGACACCGGCCTGTACAGCTTCCATTTCGCCGACGGGGCCACTGTCCCCGCGCGTTACACCTTCACCTACAAGTGGTTTGCGGATGCCGGGCAGTGGCTGATCACCAGCCATCACTCGTCCGCGATGCCGGAGCAGACCGACGTAGCGCAGCAGGTTCCGCAGGCCGACCACTGAGCGCCGCCCATTCGCCTGGTGCCCCACACGGGAGCTCCAGGCTAGCCGGCAGGCATCACGTCACCGCCGATGCCGTGTGCACGGCAGCCTTGCTTCTGCCGCTCACTGCTCGATACTCGTAGGCAGTACCACTGCCCGTAGCCGGACCGCCTCAACATGCAACTCAAGCCACTGCTGTCGCGCCTGTTCGAGCTGGGCAGCAATCTGATCCGACGCTACCCCGGCACCGTTGCGCTGTTCGGATTCATCTCCGGCGTCGCCAGTTTCGTGCTGGTGGAACGCCACGCCGGGCTGGCCAAGGTGGTCGCGCTGGTCATGCTGGTCAGCTGGCTCTGGCTGGTGCTCGAATCCAGCCTGCGCAGAAGCCTGCAGCGCTGGTTCGGCTGGCAAGTGCCGCAACCGCTGCTGCGCTATGCCACGCAGATGGTTCATCAGGAAAGCCTGTTCTTCATCATTCCGTTCTTCGCCATAACCACCACCTGGAACAGCGGCCAGGCGCTGTTCACCGGGCTACTGGGGCTGGCGGCGCTCGTCTCGCTGATCGACCCGCTGTACTACAAGTGGCTGGCGCCGCGCCGCTGGGTCTATCTGGGCTTCCATGCGCTGACCTTGTTCGCGGTACTGCTCACGGCCCTGCCGATCATCCTTCACCTGTCCACCCCGCAAAGCTACCAACTCGCCCTGGGCGTCGCCGTGCTCCTGGCATTACCCAGCCTCAGCGGCCTGTTCCCGCGTCTAGGCTGGCGCACCATACCGGGCGTCCTGCTGCTGGCGGTGGCACTGGGTGCCGCCGGCTGGTTGGGACGGACCTGGGTTCCGCCGGCGACGCTCTGGCTGACGGATGTCGCCGTGACCATGAGCCTCGACGACCGTCAGCGCAAACCCGGCAGAGGGCTGCGCGAGCTGAGCAGCGCCGAGCTGCAGGCCAACGGGCTGTATGCCTATACCGCGATCAACGCACCGCGCGGGCTGAAAGAGCGCATCTACCACGAGTGGACGCATAACGGGCGGCGCGTCGATCGTATCGCGCTGGACATCAGCGGCGGTCGCGAAGCCGGTTACCGGGCCTGGACGCACAAGCGCAACTTCCCCGCGCAGCCCGCGGGGCGCTGGCGCGTTCGCGTCGTCACCGAAGCCGGGCAGATGATCGGCATGCTGCGCTTCCGAGTCACCGAGTAGCGAACCCCCGGCCGCTGCCGCGACTCCATATCTGGACCAGCCTGGCATGGAGAAGGACATGGAATGGTGGGCGATCATCTCCAGTACCGTGACCGCGGAGTTTTCCGATATCACCGACCTGGAAGATGCGACGCGGGTCAGCAGCCGCTTGCTGATCGCAACGATTCTCGGCGGCCTGCTGGGCTATGAACGCGAGCGCAAACGCAAGGCGGCCGGATTGCGCACGCATATGCTGGTGGCCCTTGGTGCGGCGCTGCTGGTACTGGTGCCGGTGCAGGCCGGCATGAGCCTCGAGGACATTTCCCGGGTGATCCAGGGCCTGGTCACCGGCATCGGCTTTCTTGGCGCAGGAACTATTCTGAAGGGCAGCTCGGTGGAGAATGTGAAAGGCCTGACGACTGCCGCCGGAATCTGGCTTACCGCAGCCATCGGTGTGGCCGTTGGCCTGGGGCATGAAGCCACCGCTGTGCTAAGTACGCTGCTGGCTCTGGCCATCTTCGTGCTGATGCCTCGGCTGGAGCGTCACACGGCGCTGCGCGCAGCACGCAAGCGGCGCGAGGCCAATCGCGCGCCCTGATCGAACCATCGTTCATCCGAGGGTCATTCCATGCTGTGCCATACACGGATCGTCACGCTGCTTCTCGCCGCGCTGCTTGCCCTTGGCGGCTGCAGCGAAACCGCCAAGCTGCCGGTGGAAAGCGGTTATGGCCCGACACCTGCCCTGCCCGCGCCGAACAAGACGCTGCTGCCCACGGTTCATATCGCCACGGCCAGAGGCTGGCCACCCGGCGCCAAGCCGCAGGCCGCGCCCGGTCTGCGCGTAGAGGCATTCGCCACGGACCTGGACCATCCACGCTGGCTGTATGTGCTTCCCAATGGGGATGTACTGGTGGCCGAAAGCGACGCCCCGCCGAAGCAGGAGAACCAGGGCCTGCGCGGCTGGATCGCGAAGAAGCTCATGGCGCGTGCAGGCTCGGGCGGGCCAAGCGCCAATCGCATCACCCTGCTGCGAGACGGCGACGGTGACGGCGTGCCGGAAGTGCGCACCACCTTCCTCGAAAACCTAAATTCGCCGTTTGGCATGGCGCTGATCGGCGACAGCTTCTATGTGGCCAACACCGATGCCCTGCTGCGCTACCCCTACGAACAGGGTGCTGACCGCATCACAGCGCCCGCGCAAAAGGTAGTGGACCTGCCGGCGGGGCCGATCAACCATCACTGGACCAAGAACGTCATCGCCAGCCGGGATGGCTCGCGGCTATACGTTACCAGCGGCTCCAACAGCAACGTGGCGGAGAACGGCATGGCCGCCGAGGTCAACCGCGCCGCGATACTGGAGGTCGATCCGCAGGCCGGCACGCTGCGGGTGTTCGCCTCCGGCCTGCGCAACCCCAACGGCCTGGCCTGGCACCCTGATACCGGCGACCTCTGGACCACCGTCAACGAGCGCGACGAGATCGGCAGTGACCTGGTACCGGACTACATGACCTCGGTCCGGGACGGCGGCTTCTACGGCTGGCCCTACAGCTACTTCGGCCAGCATGTCGATATTCGGGTCAAACCGCAGCGACCGGATCTGGTCGAGCGCGCCATCGTTCCGGACTACGCACTGGGCGCGCACACCGCTTCCCTCGGACTCGCCTTCTACGAGGGCAGGCTGCTGCCGTCACGCTACCTCCACGGCGCGTTCGTAGGGCAGCACGGTTCATGGAACCGCAGGCCCCGTAGCGGCTACAAGGTGGTGTTCATTCCCTTTCGCGATGGCAAGCCGGCCGGGCAGACGGAAGACGTGCTGAGCGGCTTCGTCAATGCTGCGGGCGAAGCCATGGGCCGGCCCGTCGGCGTCGCGGTGGATCGGCACGGCGCGCTACTGGTTGCCGATGACGTGGGTGATGTCATCTGGCGTGTCACTCCAGACGACCGCCGAGCCGCCGGCGCTTTGCCACGTTGAACCTTGCGAGCCGCCTGATGGCCATAAAAGCATGACCGTCCGGCATGAGGATCTCACATGTTCAAGCGCACCCTTTTTTTCATCGCTCCGCTGGCTCTGTTGATCGGCTGCTCCAGCAACGTGCAGAACCCCGTCGACCGAATCACCTATCGCGACGAGCCGCTGGTACGGGACGTGGAAACCGGCATGACGCAGGCGCGCGTGCTCAGCATCGGCGGTGAACCGTCCCGGGCTACGGCACGCACCGTGGTACCGGGTCTGTGTCACGACTACATCCTCAACCGGGACGGCAAGCAGCAGCCCTATTACGTCAGTTTCGACAGTGCCGGCCGGGTGGATGGCCAGGGTTTCCTGACCTGCAAGCAGCTCGAGGAAAACCAGCGCAACCTGCGTCGCTGAGGCTCGCATTCACGTCCAAGCACAGTGGTAGATGCCAGAGGAGGTTTCACCATGCCCCGTGGAGACAAATCCAAGTACACCGACAAGCAGCAGCGCAAGGCTGAGCACATCGAGGAAAGCTACGAGGAGCGTGGCGTCTCGGAGAAAGAGGCCGAAGCACGTGCCTGGGCCACGGTCAACAAGCAGTCCGGTGGCGGTGAACGCAAGGGCGGTTCCGGCAAGGGCAAGAGCGAAACGGCCAAGCGCGCCGACCGCAAGGATTCGGCCCATCGCGCCGCAGATGCGCGCAAGGGCAAATCGCCCAACAAGGGCTCGGCACGCGGCTCAGGTTCGTCCAGCACCAGCCTTGCCGACATGACCCGCGACCAGCTGATGGAAAAGGCTCGCGAGCGCGACATTCGTGGCCGCTCGAAGATGCGCAAGGACGAGTTGCTGAAGGCGCTAAGCTGATGATCTCAATCGAGACCAGCCAACAGCCTCCAGTGCCGGCACCGGGCAATCCCAAGCGCGAGGACCCAGACGAGCCGGTGCCCATCGACGAGCCCGGCCCTGGCCAGTCCGAACCGGAGCGTCCGCCACCGGAACAGGTGGCGGGCTAAACTTTTCGCCAGCATCCCGATCTCAATTGGCGAACCGTGAAGCACTGCACAGGGTGCATAGACCAGGAGATGGCGATGAGTTACGTACAACTGAGCGACAAACAGAGCCTGCGCGAACGGGCCCGTCAACACGTCGAGAATGGCGCGGTCACCGAGAGCTATTCGGCCGACCGCGAGGTGGTGATCAACCTGCTGAACGAGGCGCTGGCCACCGAGCTGGTCTGTTACCTGCGCTACAAGCGTCACTACTACATGGCGACCGGGCTGAAATCCAGCGTCGCCGCCGCCGAGTTCCTCGAGCACGCCAATGAGGAGCAGGAACACGCCAATCGCCTGGCCGAGCGGATCGTTCAGCTGGGTGGCGAGCCCGACTTCAACCCCGACAGCCTCACCGAACGCGCCCATGCGCAGTACGCCGAGGGCAACGGCCTGCGCGACATGGTCTTCGAAAACCTGGTGGCCGAACGCATCGCCATCGACAGCTATCGCGAGATCGTCCAGTACATCGGCGACAAAGACCCCACCACCCGGCGCATCTTCGAAGACATCCTGGCGCAGGAAGAAGAGCACGCCGATGATCTGGCCGGCCTGCTGGATGGCATGAACTGATGCGGAATCAGCCGGCTCTGCTACGGAATAAAAAAAGGCCACCCGAGGGTGGCCTTAAATCTAGGAAGAGAGGTACAGCTTAGCCGGCTGCCACCGGACGCATGTAGGAGATCGGTGCGGTCTGCGGGTCATCGAAGGTCACCAGTTCCCACGCATCCTTCTGTGCCATCAGGGTGCGTAGCAAACGGTTGTTCAACGCGTGGCCGGATTTATAGCCGCGGAATTCGCCGATCAGACTGGTGCCCAGCAAGTACAGATCACCGATGGCATCGAGAATCTTGTGCTTCACGAATTCGTCCTCGTAACGCAGGCCGTCTTCATTGAGCACACTGGTTTCGTCCACCACGATGGCGTTCTCAACGCTGCCGCCCAGAGCCAGGTTGTGCGAGCGGAGAAACTCGATGTCACGCATGAACCCGAAGGTCCGTGCACGGCTGACTTCCTTGACGAAGGAAGTGCTCGAGAAGTCCACACTGGCAGTCTGGGTGCGACCCTTGAAAACCGGGTGATCGAAATCGATCTCGAAGCTCACCTTGAAGCCGTCGAAAGGCAGGAAGGTCGCGCGCTTGTCGCCCTCCTCGACCGTCACTTCACGCTTGATGCGGATGAACTTCTTGTGGGCGTCCTGCTCCTGCAGGCCGGCGGATTGAATCAGGAATACGAAAGGCCCAGCGCTGCCGTCCATGATCGGCACTTCCGACGCGGAGAGTTCGACGTAGGCGTTGTCGATCCCCAGGCCGGCCATTGCCGAAAGCAGATGCTCCACAGTGTCGACCTTGACGTCACCGTTGACCAGCGTCGTGGACATGGTGGTTTCGCCAACATTCTCGGCCCGCGCGGGAATCTCCACAGGCGGGTTGAGGTCGGTGCGACAGAACACGATCCCGGTGTCCACCGGTGCCGGTTTCAGGGTGAGATAAACCTTCTCTCCCGAATGCAAGCCGACGCCGGTGGCGCGAATGATGTTCTTCAGGGTGCGTTGTCTGATCATGGCCTTTTGCTTCGCTGTAGCACTAGTTGCGAATAGTTTTCAACAATTGGCGGCGATAATAGCAGATGCCAACTTTGCTGAACACCAATCACACCAATACTCCTGATAACTTCAATCAATCGGCCTGACGACGCAGGAACGCCGGAATATCCAGATAATCCAGATCCTCCTGCGGATTCAGCTTGGCAGCGGTGGCCGCTGCATGGGCCTGGTTGCGCATGACGGTCGGGCGCTCCAGATCGCGGTAGTTCACGGCAGCCTGCTCCTGCTGGCGCGGGGCCGGAGCGGCAGCGGCGACGGTCTGCACGGTATTGTCGATGACCTTGACCGGCTTTTCGTTGCGCGGACCCAGGCCGGTGGCGACCACGGTGACATGCAGCTCGTCAGCCATGTCTGGATCGATCACGGCACCAACCTTGACAGTGGCTTCATCGGAAGCGAAGGCCTCGATGATCTCGCCCACTGCGGCGTACTCGCCGAGCGACAGGTCCAGACCGGCGGTGATGTTGACCAGAATGCCGCGTGCACCCTGCAGGTTGACGTCTTCCAGCAGCGGGTTGCGAATGGCCGCTTCGGTCGCTTCACGCGCGCGGTTCGGGCCGGTGGAGCAACCGGTGCCCATCATGGCCATGCCCATTTCGCCCATGACAGTCTTCACGTCGGCGAAGTCGACGTTCATCAGGCCCGGACGCTGCATGATGTCGGAGATGCCGCGCACCGCGCCGGTCAGCACGTCGTCAGCCTTGGCAAAGGCGGCCAGCAGGCTCGCGTCCTTGCCGAGGATGGTCAGCAACTTCTCGTTGGGAATGGTGATCAGCGAGTCGACACATTCGGACAGTGCGCGGATACCCTCGTCGGCAACCTGCATGCGGCGGCGGCCTTCGAAGGGGAACGGCCGAGTGACCACGGCGACGGTCAGGATGCCCATTTCCTTGGCGACCGAAGCGATGATCGGTGCGGCACCGGTACCGGTACCGCCACCCATGCCAGTGGTGATGAACACCATGTCAGCGCCTTCCAGCACTTCGGCGATGCGCTCGCGGTCTTCCATCGCAGCCTGACGGCCGATGTCCGGATTGGTGCCGGCGCCCAGGCCTTTGGTGATGGCCGAGCCGAGCTGCAGCACGGTACGCGCCTCGACCTTTTTCAGCGCCTGCGCATCGGTGTTGGCGCAGATGAATTCGACGCCTTCAACGTTGTTGCGAACCATGTGGTTCACGGCATTGCCGCCGCCGCCACCAACGCCGATGACCTTGATGACTGCACTTTGCGGGGTATGATCTACGAGTTCGAACATTTCCCTCTCTCCTTCCAGCTTTCTAGTTTTGGTTTTACAGCGCACTGCTTAAAAATTGCCCTGGATCCAGCCCTTGAGCCGATCCAGAACAGACGCCTTTGATTCGTCGGCAAAGCTGCCGAGTCCAGGCACGGGAACGCCGTCGGCCTGCTTGTGCAGTCCGTACAGCAGCAGGCCCACGCCCGTCGAATAGATTGGATTGCGTACTACGTCGGCCAGTCCCTTGACGCTGTGCGGCACGCCAAGGCGCACCGGCATGTGAAAGATTTCCTCGGCCAGGTCGACGGCTCCTTCCATCTTCGCTGTACCGCCGGTGAGAACGATCCCGGCCGGGACCAGATCCTCGTAACCGCTGCGCCGCAGCTCGGCCTGGATCAGGGTGAAGAGCTCGTCGTAACGCGGCTCTACCACCTCTGCCAGGGCCTGCCGGGACAGTTCACGCGGAGGGCGATCGCCAACGCTGGGGACCTTGATGGTCTCGCCCGCGCCAGCCAGCTTGGCCAGCGCGCAAGCATAACGAATCTTGATCTCCTCGGCATACTGGGTCGGCGTACGCAGGGCCATCGCGATGTCGTTGGTGACCTGGTCGCCAGCGATCGGGATCACGGCCGTATGGCGGATCGCGCCCTCGGTGAAGATGCAGATGTCGGTGGTGCCCCCGCCGATATCCACCAGGCAGACGCCCAGCTCCTTCTCGTCATCGGTCAGCACGGCGTGCGCCGAAGCCAGTTGCTCGAGAATGATGTCGTCCACTTCCAGACCGCAGCGGCGCACGCACTTCTCGACATTCTGCGCGGCGTTCACCGCACAGGTGACTACGTGCACCTTGGCCTCCAGACGCACGCCGGACATGCCCAGCGGTTCACGCACGCCCTCCTGGTTGTCGATCACGTAGTCCTGCGGCAGGGTGTGCAGCACGCGCTGATCGGCAGGAATGGCAACCGCCTGCGCCGCGTCGAGCACACGCTCCAGATCGGCGGTACTCACTTCGCGGTCGCGGATGGCCACGATGCCGTGGGAGTTCAGGCTGCGGATGTGATTGCCGGCCAGACCGACGAAGGCTGAATGGATGCGGCAGCCAGCCATCAGCTGGGCTTCTTCGATGGCGCGCTGGATCGACTGCACGGTGGATTCGATGTTCACCACCACGCCCTTCTTCAGGCCGCGCGAAGGATGGGTACCGATGCCCACGATTTCCAGTTCACCATCGGCGGTCACCTCGCCCACCAGCGCCACCACCTTGGAGGTGCCGATGTCCAGGCCGACGATCATCTTGCCGCTTTGCACGCTCGACATGTGTTTCATTCCTCAATTCTTCGCAGCGACGGTCGTATCCGTCGCAGTCGGGATCGGCTCATGCCAGGCGACTGCCAGGCCGTTCGCATAGCGCAGGTCGATCCGTGCGATTTTCTCGCTTTCCTGCTCCAGTGCCTTTTGATAAATGGCAGTGAAGCGACGCATTTTTTCTACTACCTGGTCCCGCCCCAGCAACAACTCGATGCCCTGGTTGGTGGTCAGGAACCAGCTTCCACGTTCACGCAGCTCGAGACGGGAAATGGAGAACCCCAGCGGGCGCAGCATCTGGCTGAGCATCTGGTATTGCTGCATGACCCGCTGTTGGGCCCGCTTCGGACCATACAAATGTGGCAAGTGTTCATATCGGCTCAGGTCATCCGGCGAGAAAGCCTGGCCTTTATTGTTAAGCAATGCTTCGCCCCCCCAACGGGCAATCGGCAATTGCTCATCCAGATGCACCATCACCTGATCCGGCCAGACGCGGCGAACCTCGACATGGGCAATCCATGGCATCTGTTCGAGTTGGTGGCGCATGCCGTTCAGATCAACCTTGAAGAAGCTCTGCTCGACGAAAGGCGCGATGCGCTGCTGAACCGCCTCGCGGCTTACGTAACCCAGCTCGCCCTGAACGCTGACCTTGGCGATCGGCCGGTCGGCATAGGGCAGCAGGCGCTCGCCCAGTTCGTACAGCCCGACCGCCAGGCCGACCAGCAGCACTGGCCAGACGAAACGCTTCAGACCGGCAAGGCTGGGCCTGGGCAGGCGCTGCGACAGCGGCTGCGGCGTCACCAGGCGGCTCGCACCCCGTTGCACGGGCTTGCGCGAGGCACGTCCGTTGCCGGGTTGCGAATGACGCAGCGTGGTGATCATGGCTCAGTTCCCCGCCTCGAGGCTGTCGTCGAGAATGCTCAGCACCAGCTGCTGGAAATCCAGCCCGGCGGCACGCGCCGCCATCGGCACCAGGCTGTGATCGGTCATGCCCGGCACGGTGTTCACTTCCAGCAGCCAGAAGTTGCCCTCGGCATCCTGCATCACGTCCACCCGCGCCCAACCGCGAATACCCACCGCCTCGCAGGCACGCGCCGAGAGCACCTTGAGTTCTTCTTCGCGGGCCGCGTCCAGCCCGCAGGGGATGCGGTACTGGGTATCGGAGGCCAGGTACTTGGCGTCGTAATCGTAAAAGGTATGCGGCGTGCCCAGGCCAATCGGCGGCAGGACCTCACCGTGCAGCACCGCCACGGTGAACTCGGGGCCCTGGATCCACTGTTCAACCAGCACCTGCGCGTCATAGGTGCTCGCTGCGCGCCAGGCGGCGATCAGCTCGGCGACATCGCCAACCTTGGCCATACCGATGCTCGATCCCTCGTGCGCCGGCTTGACGATCAGCGGAAAGCCCAGCATCTGGGCCGCGGCCTGGCAGTCGGCTTCGCTGGCCAGCACCGCGTGCCGCGGCGTTGGCAGGCCTAGGCTCTGCCAGACCTGCTTGGTGCGCAGCTTGTCCATGGCCAGCGCCGAGGCGAGGATGCCGCTGCCGGTGTAAGGAATGCCGGCACACTCCAGCAGCCCCTGCATGCTGCCATCTTCGCCACCGCGGCCGTGCAGGACGATAAAGGCACGGTCGATCCGCTCGCTGCTCAGGCGCTGCAGCAGGTCATCACCGGCATCGATACCGAAGGCATCCACACCCGCCGCCTGCAACGCGGCGAGCACGGCAGCGCCGGACTTGAGGGAGACCTCGCGCTCGGCGCTCCTGCCGCCGAAGAGCACGGCGACGCGGCCGAATTCCTTGGGGTCGCGCGTCGATTGCAAAGCCATCATTTGGTTTTCCTTGCGGCGTCATCGCCACCGAACAGGGGACTCTTGAGAAGTTGCGGAGCCAGCCCGCCGATATCACCAGCGCCCTGGCAGAGCAGGATGTCACCGGCACGCAGCAGCGGCTTGACCAGCGGCGCCAGATCGACGCCACGCTCGACATAGATGGGGTCGAGCTGACCGCGCTGGCGGATGCTGTGGCACAGCTGACGACTGTCGGCACCGGGGATGGGCTCTTCACCGGCCGGGTAGACCTCCATCAGCAGCAGCACGTTGGATTCGCCGAGCACCTGCACGAAGTCGTCGTAGAGGTCCCGGGTACGGCTGTAGCGGTGTGGCTGGTAGACCATCACCAGGCGCCGCTCCGGCCAGCCACCACGTACCGCCTTGATCACCGCAGCGACCTCCCGCGGGTGGTGGCCGTAGTCGTCCACCAGCATCACGCTGCCGCCGTCCACCGGCAGATTGCCGTAGACCTGGAAACGGCGGCCGACGCCGGCGAACTCGGCCAGGCCCTGGACTATGGCTTCGTCATCGATGCCCTCGTCGGTGGCGATGGCGATGGTGGCCAGGGCATTGAGCACGTTGTGGTTGCCGGGCATGTGCACCGAGACGTCCAGCGGTTCGCAGCCGTCGCGCAGCACGGTGAAATAGGTGCGCATGCCTTCCTGACGAACGTTGATGGCACGCACGTCGGCGTCTTCACTGAAACCGTAGGTGGTAGTCGGACGGCCGATCTGCGGAATGATCTCGCGCACCACCGGATCGTCGACGCAGAGCACCGCCAGGCCGTAGAACGGCAGGTTGTGCAGGAACTCGACGAAGGTCTTCTTCAGCTTGCCGAAGTCGCCGCCATAGGTGCTCATGTGGTCGGCGTCGATGTTGGTCACCACCGCCACCATCGGCTGCAGGTGGAGGAAGCTGGCGTCGCTTTCGTCCGCTTCGGCGATCAGGTAACGGCTGCTGCCCAGCTGCGCATTGGTACCAGCCGCGGTCAGACGGCCACCGATGACGAAGGTCGGATCGAGCCCACCTGCCGCGAACACCGAAGCCAGCAAGCTGGTGGTGGTGGTCTTGCCATGGGTTCCGGCGACGGCGATGCCATGCCGGTAGCGCATCAACTCGGCGAGCATCTCGGCCCGCGGCACCACCGGGATGCGCTGTTCCAGGGCCAGGGCCACTTCCGGATTGGCCGAATTGATCGCGCTGGACACCACCAGCACGTCGGCACCGGCGACATTGCCGGCCTGGTGGCCGATGAAGATCTGTGCGCCGAAGCTCTGCAGACGCTCGGTACTGGCCGACTCCTTGAGGTCCGAGCCGGACACCTCGTAGCCGAGGTTGAGCAGCACTTCGGCGATGCCGCACATGCCGACCCCGCCGATGCCAACGAAATGAATGCGGCGGATGCGCCGCATGCGGCGTACTTCGGCTTTCACCGCAGCGGGCGACTTAGCCATGGGCCACCTCCAGGCAGATATCGACCACGCTGCGGGTGGCGTCGGGCCGGGCCAGGCGGCGCGCGGTGGCCCCCATGGCCTTGAGTTTTTCCGGCTGCATCATTACCTCGGTCAGCTGAGCGGCGAGCGCGGCCGCGTCAGTCTTGGCTTGTGGCAGAAGGACGGCAGCACCCTCCTTCGCCAAATATTCGGCATTGCGGGTTTGGTGATCGTCGATCGCGTGAGGCAACGGCACCAGGAACGACGGCAGCCCGGCGGCGGCCAGCTCACACACGGTGAGTGCGCCGGCGCGGCAGATCACCAGATCGGCCCAGGCGTAAGCCCGCGCCATGTCCTTGATGAAGGGCGCAACCTCGGCCTCGACGCCCGCCTCGGCATAGCGCTGCTCGGTGATCTCGGCGTGCTGTTTGCCGGCCTGGTGGAACACTTCCGGCCGCAGTTCGGCGGGGACCTGCGCCAGCGCTGCGGGCAACAGCTTGTTCAGCGGTTCGGCACCCAGGCTGCCACCCAGCACCAGCAGACGCGGCCGACGATGAGCCAGGCTGTCGCGCGGGGTTTCCAGAAACAGTTCCTCCCGCACCGGGTTGCCGGTGGTCCGGCGCTTGGCGCTGGAGCTGAAGGTATCCGGGAACGCCTCGCAGACCCGGCTGGCCAACGGCACCAGGCTACGGTTGGCGGTACCGGCCACGGCGTTCTGCTCGTGGATCACCAGCGGCACGCCGGCCAGTTTGGCCGCCAGCCCGCCGGGACCTGTGACGTAGCCGCCAAGCCCCAGCACACAGACCGGACGCAGCTCACGGATGATGCGGCGCGCCTGGAACAGCGAGCGAACCAGCTGCAGCGGAGCCTTGATCAGCGACGCCAGACCTTTGCCGCGCAGTCCACTGACCTGAATCAGATGCAATGGCAGCCCGGCAGCAGGCACCAGTTCGTTCTCGATGCCACGCGGCGTGCCGAGCCAATGCACGGCATAGCCACGCGCCTGGAACTCGCGCGCGCAGGCCAACGCAGGGAATACGTGCCCACCGGTACCGCCGGCCATGATCAGGACATTAGCGGCCATGAGCGACCTCCTTGGCCGAGGGCTCGGCAAAGTCGGACTCGTCGAACTCGGTGTCCTCGCTGCCCAGTACGGTGCGGCTTTCCCACTCGATGCGCAGCAGCAGCGCCATGCTCGCGCAGGTCACCACCAGCGAGCTGCCGCCGTAACTGAGGAAGGGCAGCGTCAGGCCCTTGGTCGGCAACAGGCCGACATTCACCCCGACGTTGATCAGGAACTGACCGAGCCAGAGGAACGCCAGACCCCAGGCGACATAGGCGGCGAAGAACTGCCGAGCCTTCTCTGCCCAGAGTCCGATGTAGAGGGCACGCACGCCGACGAAGGCAAACAGGGCGATGGTCGCCAGCGCGCCGATCATGCCCAGCTCTTCGGCAAGTACCGAGAACACGAAGTCGGTGTGCGCTTCGGGCAGGTAGAACTGCTTCTGTACGCTGTTGCCGAGGCCGACGCCGAACCATTCGCCACGCCCGAAGGCGATCAGCGCCTGGGTCAGCTGATAGCCGGCACCATACTGGTCGGCCCAGGGGTCGGTAAAAGTGATCAGGCGCTGCAGGCGGTATTCCTGAGTCTGCACCAGGACCACCACTGCGCCGACCGCGGCGATCACCAGCAGGCTGAAGCGGATCATCCCGACCCCGCCGAGGAACAGCATGGCCACCGCAGCGCCCATCATCACCACCGTCGCCCCGAAGTCGGGCTCCAGCAACAGCAGGAACGCCATTGGCAGCAGCACCAGGAACGGCTTGGCGAAGCCCCACAGGCTCTCGCGAACTTCCTCCTGCCGGCGCACCAGATAACCGGCCAGGTAGATCACCACGAATACCTTGGCCAGCTCCGACGGCTGCACGTTGAACGCGCCGAAGCCGATCCAGCGCATGGAACCATTGACCTCGCGACCGATGCCCGGCAGCAGCACCAGGATCAACAGCCCGAAGGCCGCCAGGAGCAGCATCCAGTCCATCCGCTGCCAGAACGAAAGCGGTACCAGCAGCATCGCGGCGCCGGCACCCAGCCCCAGCACCACATAGATCAGGTGGCGAATCATGTGGTACAGCGGATTGCCGGAGTTGACCGCCGCCACCTCGGACGACGCCGAGGTGATCATCACCAGGCCGAGACCAAGCAGCGCCAGACAACCGGCCAGCATGGGGAAGTCCAGGTCCACACCACGGCGGCCGTACAGGGGCGAAGGGGCTTGGCGCAGGAAGGCGAGCATCAGTCGAGCGCCTCCACCGCAGCGGCGAAGAGACGACCGCGCTCCTCGAAGTTCTTGAACATGTCCAGGCTGGCGCAGGCCGGCGAAAGCAGTACCGCATCGCCCGACTCCGCACATTCGGCGGCGCGCTGTACAGCCTCTTCCAGGCTGGCGACGCGGATCAGCACCGTCGCTTCGCCCAGCGCCTCGGCCAGACGCGGGGCGTCGCGACCGAGCAGCACCACGGCTCGGCAGTAACGCGCCACGGGAGCGCGCAGCGCGGAGAAGTCGGCGCCCTTGCCGTCGCCGCCGGCGATCAGCACCAGCTTGCCGTCGATGTCGGCGCCGAGGCCTTCGATCGCTGCCAGCGCAGCACCGACGTTGGTGGCCTTGGAGTCGTCGTAATAGCTGACACCGGCACGCTCACCGACCCACTGGCAACGGTGCGGCAAACCGGTGAAACGACGCAGCGTATCCAGCATGGGGCCGAACGGCAGCCCCACCGCGTGCCCGAGTGCCAACGCAGCCAGGGCGTTGGACTGATTATGCGCACCGCGCATCTTCAGTTCGCGCACCGGCATCAGCGCCTCGAACTGGAACGCCAGGTACTTCTCGCCTTTTTCCTCGAAGAGCCCGAAGCCCTTGAAGTCCGGCTTGCCGAGCCCGAAGGTCCAGGTCGGCACATCCTCACCCACCAGCGGCCGGCTCAGGCGGTCATCCCGATTGACCACCACCTGACGCGCGCCACGGAAGATGCGGTGCTTGGCCTGGTGATAAGCCGGCAGCCCACTGTAGCGGTCCATGTGGTCTTCGCTGATGTTCAGGCAGGTGGCCACTTCGGCATTGAGCTGCTCGGTGGTTTCCAGCTGGAAGCTGGAAAGCTCCAGTACGTAGAGATCGACTTCATCGGCAAGCAGATCGAGCGCTGGCGTGCCCAGATTGCCGCCGACCGCCACGGTACGCCCGGCTGCCGCGGCCATCTCGCCGACCAGGGTGGTCACAGTGCTCTTGGCGTTGGAGCCGGTGATCGCGACGATGGGTGCCTTGGCTTCGCGGGCGAACAGTTCGATGTCCCCCGACAGCTTGACGCCCCGTGCCGCGGCTTCCTGCAACGCCGGCGTGCTGACCGCAAGCCCGGGGCTCACCAGCAGCTCGCTGGCGGTACAGAGGAAATTCACATCCAGTTCGCCGCAGCGTACCTGCACATCCGGGTACTCGGCCTTCAGCGTGGCCAGTTCCGGCGGGTTCGCACGAGTGTCCACCACGGCAAACGGCAGCCCGCGGCGCGCCAGGTGGCGAACCAGGGACATGCCGCTCTTGCCGAGGCCGACAACGATGCGGAACTGGTCGGAAGCGATGAGCACTCTCGGTTACCTCAGTTTCAGGGTGGCAAGGCCGACGAGCACCAGGATCACGGTAATGATCCAGAAGCGCACGATCACCCGGGGTTCGGGCCAGCCTTTGAGTTCGAAATGGTGATGGATCGGCGCCATGCGGAAAACGCGTTTGCCGGTGAGCTTGAAGCTGGCGACCTGGATCATCACCGACAGCGTTTCCATCACGAACACGCCGCCCATGATGAACAGCACCACTTCCTGGCGGACGATCACGGCAATGGTGCCCAGCGCTGCGCCCAAGGCCAGCGCGCCGACGTCGCCCATGAAGACCTGCGCCGGATAGGTGTTGAACCAGAGGAAGCCGAGGCCGGCACCGATCAGCGCGCCGCAGAAGACGATGAGTTCTCCGGAACCGGGGATGTAGGGGATCAGCAGATACTCGGCGAAATTCACGTTACCGGAGAGGTAACAGAAGATGCCCAGACCGCCGCCGACCATCACGGTCGGCATGATCGCCAGGCCGTCGAGGCCGTCGGTGAGGTTGACCGCATTGCTCGAACCGACGATGACGAAATAGGTGAGAATCACGAAACCGATGCCCAGCGGGATCTCGATGTTCTTCAGCAGCGGCAGGATCAGCGTCGTTTCAACCGGCGTCTGCGCAGTCATATAAAGGAAGATCGCCGCACCGAGGCCGAACACCGACTGCCAGAAATACTTCCAGCGGCTTGGCAACCCGCGCGAGTTCTTCTCGATCACCTTGCGGTAGTCATCGACCCACCCGATGGCGCCGAACAGCAATGTCACCGCCAGCACGACCCACACGTAGCGGTTGGCCAGGTCGGCCCAGAGTAGCGTGGAAATGCCGATGGCACTGAGGATCAGCGCGCCACCCATGGTGGGCGTGCCGGATTTCGACAGATGCGACTGCGGTCCGTCGGTACGCACCGCCTGGCCGATCTGGCGCAACTGGAGGGTGCGGATCAGCCACGGGCCCATCCACAGCGACAGTACCAGCGCGGTGAGGACGCCGAGGATTCCACGCAGCGACAGGTACTGGAAGACCGCGAAGCCCTTGTGGAACTGTTGCAGATACTCGGCGAGCAGCAGCAGCATCAGTGTTTCTCCATGGATGGCCCAGCGAGCGCATCGACGACTTTGTCCATCGCCGCGCTACGCGAGCCCTTGATCAGAATGGTGGTGCCGCTGCCCTGCTCGGCACGCAGGCTTTCGATCAGGCTGGCCTGATCGGCGAAATGCCGGGCACCCTGCCCGAAAGCGGCGACCGCATGGGCCATCAGTGGCCCAACGGCATAGAGGGTGTCGACCTTGCCCGCCGCGTAGGCACCGACATCGCGATGCCCCTGCTCGGCCCACTCGCCCAGCTCACCCATGTCCCCCAGGACGAGAATGGTGCGCCCGGCGAAACTGGCAAGCACGTCGATCGCGGCGCAGATCGAAGCGGGGTTGGCGTTGTAGCTGTCGTCGATGAGACGCACACCATTGGCGAGCATCTGCGCCACGGTACGCCCCTTGACGGGTTGCAGGCCCTGCAATCCGGCCACGACAGCCTCGGCGGTGATGCCCAAGGCGTGGGCGGCCGCGGCGGCAGCCAGCGCATTGGCCACATTGTGGCGGCCCAGCAGGTTGAGCTGCACGCGCAGGTTGCCCAGCGGGCCGGTCAGTACGAAATTTGGGCAACCGCGCTGGTCGTAGGCGATCGAACCAGCGGAAAAATCGGCAAGCGGGTTGTCCAGACCGAACGACACGATGCGCTTGCCAGCCACACGCTCGGCCCAGATCGGGTAGGCCTTGTCGTCACGATTCAGCACGGCGGTGCCGGTTGCGCTCAGGCCGTCGAGAATCTCGCCCTTGGCCTGAACGATCTTTTCCGGGCCGCCGAATTCGCCGACATGGGCGGTTCCGGCGTTGGTGATCAGGCTGACATCCGGGCGCACCAGGCTGACGGTGTAAGCGATGTCACCCACTCGCGAGGCGCCGAGCTCGATGACCGCGCTGCGGTGTTCGGCGCTCAGTTCCAGCAGCGTCAGTGGCGCACCGAGGTCGTTGTTCAGATTGCCGCGCGTAGCCAGCACGGCGTCGTGCCCGTGAGCACTGCGCAGAATGCTGGCGAGCATTTCCTTGACGCTGGTCTTGCCACTCGAGCCGGTGATGGCGGCGACTGGCCCCTTGAAGGCCTCACGGTTGAGCGCCCCCAGACGCCCCAGCGCCAGGCGAGTATCGGCGACAACCAGCTGCGGCAGCGGCGCGCCCTCGACTTCGCGTGCGACCAGAGCCGCCACCGCGCCTTTGGCGGCCACCTCGGCGAGATAGGCATGACCATCGAAGCGCGGACCGGTCAGCGCAATGAACAGCTGCCCCGGCTGGGTCGCCCGGCTGTCAGTGCTGACCGCAGAGAAGCTGGCATCGGCCCCCACCAGACGGCCGGACAACGGCAGCTGCAGCTCGCTCAGTCGCATGGCTTCAAGCATCGGGCTTCTCCCAGGTGGACAGTGCGGTACAGGCTTCCTCGATATCGGAGAACGGCAGCCGCTCGCCGCGAATGTCCTGATAGTCCTCGTGGCCCTTGCCAGCGAGCACTACCACATCGCTGGCATTGGCGGCCGCGATGAGCCGGGCAATCGCCTGGGCGCGACCCTGCACAAAGGTCACCGCTTCCGGATTGACGAAGCCGCTGCGGACATCGTCGAGAATGCGTTCCGGCGCCTCGTTGCGCGGGTTGTCATCGGTAACCACAACCCCATCGGCCAGCCGCTCGGCGACCTCGGCCATGAGTGGGCGCTTGCCGGTGTCACGGTCACCACCGCAGCCGAACAGGCAGAGCAAGCGACCACGTGCGTGCGGACGTAGTGCAGTAAGCACCTTTTCCAGAGCGTCGGGGGTATGGGCGTAATCGACCACCACCAGTGGCCGGTCGCCGCCGCCCAGACGCTGCATGCGGCCGGCCGGGCCTTCAAGCTCCGGCAGCACGGCGAGGATCTCGTCCAGCGGGTAGTCCATACCGAGCAAGGCGCCAACGGCGGCGAGCACGTTGCTGACGTTGAAGCGGCCCAGCAGCGGGCTGCGCAGCGAGCGCTCACCCTGCGGGGTGATCAGCCGCGCATGAATGCCGTCATCGTCGAGCTGCGCCTCGGGGCAGTACAGGTAGGCAGAGGCGTCTTCCAGGCTGTAGCTGATCAGCCGCGATTCGCGCTCCTCACCGGCTAGCGCACGGCCGAAGCCATCGTCGAGATTGATCACCCGACAGCTCAGACCAGGCACGCCGAACAGCCGAGCCTTGGCAGCGCCGTAGGCTTCCATGGTGCCGTGGTAATCGAGATGGTCGCGCGACAGGTTGGTAAAGACAGCGACGTCGAACTCCAGCGCGGCGACGCGGCCCTGATCGAGGCCATGGGACGACACCTCCATCGCCACGGCGCGCGCGCCTTCCTGCTTCAGCTGAGCAAGGGTCGCCTGAACGCCGATCGCATCCGGCGTGGTATGCCGCCCCATTTCCAGCTGACCGTAGAAACCGGTGCCCAGGGTGCCGATGATCCCGCAGGGTTCGCCGAGACGGTCGAGGGCCTGGGCGATCAGCTGGCTGACGCTGGTCTTGCCGTTGGTTCCGGTGACACCGACCAGACGCAGGTTGCGGCTGGGCTCTCCGTAGAAGCGCCCGGCTATGGCCGAGAGCTGACCGGCCAGGTGATGCACCGGCACCATCACCGCGGCACCGGTCAGCGCCTGATCCAGCCCTTCGGATTCGTAAGCGACCGCAGCGGCGCCGCGGGCAATGGCGTCCTGTACATGATCGCGCCCGTCATGCTGCAGCCCCGGCACCGCCAGGAACAGGTCGCCGCCACGAACCTTGCGGCTGTCGAGCGTCAGCTCGCGGATCAGGACGTCACTGCCGGCGTGTGGCAGCAGGTGATTCAATGGCATCGGCATCAGCTGCGCCCTCCCTTGCCTTTGGCCGCTTCCGCGGTCTGCAGCTCGGCGGGCGGCGGCAGATTGTCCGGCGCGACATTCATCAGGCGCAGTGCGCGCGCCATGACCTTGCCGAACACCGGAGCGGCCACCAGACCACCGTAGTACTGACCCTTGCTCGGCTCGTCCACGACGACCACCGCGGCGATTCGCGGGTTGGAAAGCGGCGCGACGCCGGCGAAGAACGAACGGTAAGCATCCTTGGTATAGCCACCGGTACCGGAGATCTTCTTCGCGGTACCGCTCTTGCCGCCGACGTGGTAGCCCGGCACCTTGGCCCGCGCGCCACCGCCGCCTTCCTCCTCGACCACCGCCCGCAGCATCTGCAGCACGGTGCCGGAAATCTGCTTGTCGATGACTTGCACGCCGTCCTGCGCGCGATCCAGGCGCAACAAGGAGAGCGGCACGTTGGTGCCTTGGTTGCCCAGCACGGCATAGGCGTGCGCCAGCTGTACCGCCGTCACGGAAAGGCCATAGCCGTAGGCCAGGGACGCGGTTTCCGCATCCCGCCACTTGCGATGGTTGGGCAGGTTGCCGACGCGCTCGCCAGGGAAGCCCAGGCCGGTGTCCTGGCCGAAGCCGGCCTGCTGCATCACCGCGTAAACCGGCTCGGCACCTATATCCAGGGCGATCTTGCTGATGCCGACGTTGCTCGACTTCATCAGGATTCCGGTCAGCGACAGCATGCCGCCGCGGGACACGTCGCGGATGGTGTAGCGGCCGATTCGCATCCAGCCCGGCAGCGTGTTGACCACCGAATCCGGCTGGTACTTGCCGGTCGCCAGTGCCGCCGCGATGCTGAACGGCTTGACCGTCGAGCCCGGCTCGAAGACGTCGATCATGGCGCGGTTGCGCATCGCCGCCGGCTGCAGGTTGCGGCGGTTGTTCGGGTTGTAGGTCGGCTGGTTGGCCATGGCGAGGATCTCGCCAGTCTTGACGTCCACCATCACCAGGCTTGCCGCCTTGGCACCGTATTCATGCACGACGTTGCGCAGCTCACTGTGGGCGAGGTACTGCAGGCGCAGGTCGATCGACAGCGCCATGGCCTTGCCGGGCTTGGCGTTCTTGGTGACCTGGACGTCCTTGATCAGGCGCCCGCGGCGGTCCTTGAGCACCTGGCGCTTGCCCGGGACACCGGCCAGCCACTCGTCATAGGCCAGCTCCATGCCTTCACGACCGCGATCGTCGATGTCGGTGAAGCCGACTACGTGCGCTGCCACTTCGCCTGCCGGATAGAAGCGACGGAACTCCTCCTGCGCGTAAACGCCGGGAATCTTCAGGTCGAGAATTTCCTGGCCCTGCTCCGGCGTCAGGCCGCGCACCAGGTACATGAATTCGCGCGAGGCTTGCGATTGCAGCCGTTCGCTCAGCACCGCTGCGTCCTGCCCGAGCGCCTTGGCGAGTTCTGGCCAGCGGGCGCGCGCGGCCTGTAGTTCCTTGGGGTTGCCCCAAAGAGTGGTCACAGGCGTGCTCACGGCGAGCGGCTCGCCGTTACGATCGGTGATCAGACCCCGGTGCGCGGGAATCGGAATATGGCGAACGCTGCGCGCGTCGCCCTGGCCTTTCAGGAAGCCCTGATCCATGACCTGCAGATCGACGATGCGCCAGGCGATCACGCCCACCAGCAACGCCAGCAGCGCGAGAACGATGCGAAAGCGCCAGGGATAAAGCGCGCCCTGAAGACTCATCATGGCTTCACCAATCGGACGTCTGCCGCCGCAGGAATGTGCATGCGCAGCTGCTCGGTAGCCAGCGTCTCGATGCGGCTGTGCGCCGTCCAGGTGCTTTGCTCGAGAATCAGTCGTCCCCATTCGGCCTGGGCCTTGTCACGCACGCTGAGTTCGCCATACAGCTCGTTCAACAGCTGACGGTTCCAATGCGCGCAGTAGGCAACCGCGATCGCCGACAGGAGAACGCTGACGAACAGCACCAGCATCAGCAGGCTGCCGTTGGGCATGGCACGCAGCACGCGGCTCATCGCACTTTCTCCGCGACACGCATGACAGCGCTGCGCGAGCGTGGATTGGCTTTCACTTCCGCTTCGGATGCGTATTGCGGCTTGCCGATCAGCTTCAGACGCGGCTCGAAGGCCTTCGGGATGATTGGCAGGTCACGCGGCAGCTTGTCTGCCTCGCCCTTGGCGTGCCGACGCATGAACTGTTTGACGATGCGATCTTCCAGCGAATGGAAGCTGATGACGACCAGGCGACCGCCCACTTCCAGCGCTTCCAGCGCTGCGTCGAGACCACACTCCAGATCGCCCAGCTCGTTGTTGATATGAATGCGCAGCCCCTGGAAGGCCCGTGTTGCCGGGTTCTTGCCTTTCTCCCAGGCTGGATTGGCGTCGGTCAGCACCTTGGCCAGATCGGCGGTTCGCTCGAAGGGTGCCTCAGCGCGCCGCTGCACCACTGCACGAGCCATACGTTTGGCGAAACGCTCTTCACCGTAGTCCTTGAACACCCGTGCGATCTCGTCCTCATCGGCCGAGGCAATCCATTCGGCCGCACTCACGCCACGACTCGGATCCATGCGCATGTCCAGGGGGCCGTCGTTCAGAAAACTGAAGCCGCGAATGGGGTCGTCCAGCTGAGGCGACGACACGCCCAGATCAAGCAGAATGCCGCTCACACCCCCCGTCCAGCCGCGTTGCGCGACTTCATCACCGAGCTCGGCAAAACTTCTCTGCACAACGACAAAGCGGCCGTCCTCGGCCGCCAGCGCTTGTCCCGTAGCGATAGCTAATGGGTCCTTGTCGAATCCTAGCAACTGGCCATTAGGACCGAGCTGTTGCAGAAGTAGCCGGCTATGGCCGCCCCGCCCGAAGGTCCCGTCCAGATAGCGACCATCGGCGCGCACGTTCAGCGCCGCGACGGCTTCGTCGAGCAACACGGTGATATGTCGCAGGCTGCTGATCTGGCTCACAGGATAAGGTCACGTAGTTCTTCCGGCAGACCGCCGGGTTGCTTGATGGCCGCCAGGTCCGCGTCAGAAATCGCGTTCCAGTCGTCCTCGTTCCACAGTTGAAACTTGTTGAGTTGCCCCACCAACATCGCGCGCTTGTCCAGCCGGGCGTATTCACGCAGACGCGGCGGCACGACCACTCGACCGCTGCCATCCATTTCCAGGTCGACCGCGTTGCCGATCAACAGACGCTGCAGGCGGCGGGCCTCTTCTCGCAGGGAAGGCAACTCACGAAGTTTTGCCTCGATGAGTTCCCACTCGGGCAGCGGATATATGCACAAGCAGCGGTCCACGGCATCGATCGTGATGATCAGCTGGCCATCGCCACGGGAATTCAGCTCGTCACGATACCGGCTGGGCATGGCTAGCCGGCCTTTGGCGTCGAGACTGATGGCGTTAGCTCCGCGAAACACGCTTGCGCTTCCCCTGAATTAGCTATCCGTGCCCATATCTACCCACTTTCTGCCACTTCCTACCACTTGTGCGCACTATAGAAACGCAGCCGCCCCACCGTCAAGGCGAGCCCAGCGGGAAAAAGCCTTACGGAGCGGCAATTTAGCGATGTCAGGTGGGGATAAATGGGGAAAAGCGGGCAGCCCGAGAATGGCTTTTTAAGGACAACAAGGAGTTACTCAACAAAGTTAAAGTACTTTGTTAAGAGCAAGAATCTTTCGGAATTAAAAGCGGACATTACGGAAGGAAGAAACGGAGAGTCGATCTGTAAGCCGGGTTCTGTCGAGGACAGCCATTCCTCTACGACAGCCATCACTGACTGCCTCTAGCAACCTACCCGGATCCAGCGCGGGCCACGCCAATGGATCCCTATTTGGTCTTGCTCCAAGTGGGGTTTACCTAGCCACGGACTGTTGCCAGCCGTGCGGTGCGCTCTTACCGCACCTTTTCACCCTTACCGGCGCCGAAGCGCTTAGGCGGTTATTTTCTGTGGCACTTTCCGTAGGCTCACGCCTCCCAGGCGTTACCTGGCACTTTGCCCTATGGAGCCCGGACTTTCCTCCCTCCCTTCTTGCCGGAACAAAAAGAGACAGCGACTGTCCGATCGACTCTCCGGGCGCCAGAGTACCGTCGCGCGCACCATGCCGCAAGCGAAACGCCGGCAGGGCGCCTTGCTACTTGCGCTCTAGCGCCGCCTGATACAGCAGATTCTTGCGCACGCCAGTGATGTCAGCCGCGACGGCAGCAGCGCGCTTGAGCGGCATTTCTGCCAATAACAGATCGAGCACCCGCAGCGCTTCGGCACTCACCGCGCTCTCGCCTTGCGGCGCCTCCCACCCTTCCACCAGCAGCACACATTCGCCTCGCTGCTGGTTGCTGTCCGCCTCGACCCAAGCGCGTAAAGCCCCCAACGGCAAGCCCTTCAAGGTTTCGAAGGTCTTCGTCAGCTCGCGCCCAAGCACCGCCATGCGCTCACCACCGAACACATCCTCGAAATCTCCCAGCGACTCAAGTATGCGATGCGGGGCTTCATAGAAGATCAGCGTACGCGGCTCCTCCTTCAGCGCCTCGAGACGTGTACGTCGCGCAGCCGCCTTAGCGGGAAGAAACCCCTCGAAGATGAAACGGTCCGACGGCAAACCCGCCGCCGAGAGAGCGGCTATCAGTGCGCAGGCCCCCGGCACCGGGACGACAGCCACTCCTGCCGCCCGGGCCTGACGCACCAGATGGTAGCCAGGATCGGAGATCAAGGGCGTGCCGGCATCGGAGATCAGCGCCACGTCATCCCCTGCCTGGAGTCGCTCGATGAACCGCCCCCCTTCGTTGCGCTCGTTATGCTCATGACAAGCAGCCAGCGGCGTCTGGATACCGAAGTGCGCCAGCAGCCGCGAGGAGTGGCGAGTGTCCTCGGCGGCGATAAGCGCCACCTCGCGAAGTACACGCAGCGCCCTGGCGCTGATGTCCTCCAGATTGCCGATCGGCGTGGCGACGACATAAAGCGTACCCACTCCGGAATTCGCACCACCGCTGGCAGTCACAGGGCTTACCTCAAATAGGAAATGCGCATTGTAGCCCGATTCACCGCCGCAACATCGCGGCCCCTTCGGTGGTTGGGTACAATCGGCCGACACTCGCAGTGCTTTCAGGAACGATTAACCAATGGCTTGCTTACGCCCCCTCCTTCTCCTCTGCGTCGCCACCCTGCTCGCAGCCTGCTCCAGCTCCCCCTCGTCCACGCTCGGCGAACTGCCCCGGACGCCGCAGGCATCCACTCAGCAACTGTTGAAGCAGGCTGAGCAGAGCGACGCCGAACAGGCCACCCAGCTGCGCCTGGCAGCTGCCGACCAGAGCATTCAGCAGGGCAACCGCGCGCAAGCCCGCAGCATTCTGCAGCAGGTTCAACTGGACGCACTGAAGCCTGCGCAGCAAATTTTCGCACTGACGCTGCAGGCCGAAATCGCACTCGCCGACGGGGAGCCCGAAAAGGCAGAACAAGCGCTGCAGCACCCGTCATTCGAGCGTCTGGGCGAGCTTCCCGTCAGCCAGCAGATTCGCAGCCAGCTCGCTCGCGCCCAAGCACTGGAGGCAAACAACAAGCCTTTAGCAGCCGCCCGTGAGCGCGTATTCACTGCGCCACTGCTGAGCGGCGAGCAGGCGCAGGCCAACCACGAAACCATCTGGAAACTCCTGTCCGCCCTTCCCGAGCAGCAACTGCAAGGCGCCGCCGATACCGATCTGGCCGGCTGGCAAGCCTTAGCGCTTTCGCTCAAACGCGCCGGTACCATCGCGCAGCAGCAACGCGCTATCGACGACTGGATCGCGCAGAACCCTCAGCACCCCGCCGCGCAGCAGCTCCCGGAGTCACTGCAGAAGCTGCGTGAACTCGCCGACCAACCGCTGAATCACGTAGCGCTGCTTCTTCCTATGGAAGGCCAACTGGCGAGCGTTGCTCGTGCCCTTCGCGACGGTTTCCTGGCTGCTCATCTGCACGCACAGCAGGCCGGTGCCGAACTGCGCATCGAGCTGTATGACAGCTCGCGGATGAAGTCCATCGACGACTTCTATCGCCAAGCCCAGGCCGCTGGCGTACAGCTGGTGGTCGGCCCGCTCGAAAAGGACCTGGTGCGCCAGCTCGCGGAACGCGATCAGCTACCTATCACCACATTGGCGCTCAACTACAGCGACGCCGGACAGCGCACACCACCTCAGCTCTTTCAGTTCGGCCTGGCTGCGGAAGATGAAGCACGCGAAGTCGCTCGCCGCGCGTGGGCGGACGGCCATCGCCGCGCAATCGCGCTGGCGCCTCGCGGAGAATGGGGCGCAAGGATTCTGGAAGCCTTCCGCCAGAGCTGGCAGGAAGCAGGCGGAACGCTGGTCGCATCAGAGCCACTGGCCGAACCCGTCCAGCTGGCCAACCAGATCGCCGATCTGCTGCAGCTACGCAACAGTGAGCAGCGCGGACAACGCGTAAGCAGCATCACAGACGCATCCACCGCCAGCCAGCCAACACGTCGGCAGGACGTCGATTTCATCTTCCTGGCGGCCACACCACAACAGGCCCAGCAGGTCAGGCCGACCCTGATCTTCCAGTACGCGGGTGACCTGCCGGTATACGCCACATCCCACCTGCACGCGGCCAATCATGACCGCACGCAGTACCTCGACCTTGAAGGGATCCGCTTTGCCGAGACGCCATGGCTGCTGAACGACCAGCTGCCCCTTCGACAGGAAGTCGAGCAGAAATGGCCGCAAGCGGGCGGAAGCCTCGGCCGGCTCTATGCCATGGGTGCCGACGCCTACCTGCTGGCACCCCGACTCAATCAGTTGCTGGCCCTTCCGGACACTCACCTCGATGGGCTTTCCGGTACCCTCAGCCTGAACCCACAGCAGCGAATCGAGCGCCAGCTGCCCTGGGCACAGTTCCGCGATGGCGCCGTAGAGCGGCTGGACGAGCCGCAGTAATGAGCGAAAGCCAGAGCAGCGGACGCTCTGCCGAAGCACTGGCCCTGCAGCATCTCAGCGACAGCGGCCTGCGCCTACTCGAACGCAACTGGTCGTGCCGCAGCGGCGAGCTCGATCTGGTCATGCTCGACGGCGATACAGTAGTATTCGTCGAAGTCCGCTACAGGCGGCATACCGCCTGGGGCGGCGCCCTGGAAAGCGTCGATGTGCGCAAGCAGCAAAAGCTGATCAAGGCTGCCCAGTTGTTTCTGCAGGCACATGGCCGCTGGGCCAAGCACCCTTGCCGCTTCGACGTAGTCGCCATCACCGCGCCAGGCCAAGCAAAGGACCTGAACTGGATCCGCAACGCATTTGAAAGCTGAACGAAACACTGCGCGGCGACCGCTGCGCGATGCCGTCCGGCCCTAGCGAACCGCAAGTGCATCGTCCGACCGCTTTTTCGGGCGAGCCTGCCACCTTGAAGGTCAACCACCAATGGACATGCAAACCCGAATCCGCCAACTCTTCCAGGCCAGCATCGAAACCAAGCAGCAGGCCATGGAAGTGCTAGCCCCCAGCATCGAGCAAGCCGGCCAAGCGATGGTTAATGCACTGCTCAGCGAAGGCAAGATCCTGACCTGCGGTAATGGCGGTTCAGCCGGCGATGCCCAGCACTTCTCCTCGGAACTGCTGAACCGCTTCGAGAGAGAGCGCCCAAGCCTTCCGGCCATCGCACTGACCACCGACAGCTCCACCATCACCTCGATTGCCAACGATTACAGCTACAACGAGGTGTTCTCAAAGCAGATCCGCGCGCTGGGACAACCCGGGGACGTGCTGCTCGCCATCTCCACGAGCGGTAACTCCGCCAACGTGATCCAGGCGATCCAGGCTGCCCACGACCGGGAAATGCTGGTAGTTGCCCTCACCGGCCGCGATGGCGGCGGGATGGCCTCGCTGCTGCTGCCGGAAGACGTTGAAATCCGCGTACCGGCAAAAGTGACCGCACGCATCCAGGAAGTCCATCTCCTGGCGATCCACTGCCTCTGCGACCTGATCGACAATCAACTGTTTGGGAGTGAGGAATGAACCGTTTCCGCTTGCCTGCCATCGCCCTGGGAATTTGCCTGGCCGTCACCGGCTGCAGCTCGGTGTTGACGGCCACGCGCGACGACCCGATCGCCGACAATCGGGGCACACGGACCATCGGCAGCAAGATCGACGACTCGCTGATCGAGACCAAGGCAGCGGTCAACATTGCCAAGGCCCATCCGGACCTCGACCAGCGTAGCCACATCGTGGTTGCCAGCTACAACGGCGTCGTGCTGTTGGCCGGGCAGACGCCTCGCGAAGAACTCAAGCAGATGGCAGAACAGGCAGCCAGCGGCGTGCAACGCGTCAAGCGCGTACACAATGAGCTACAGATTCTGCAGCCCTCATCCGCACTGGCGCGCAGCAACGACTCCTGGCTGACCACCAAGATCAAGACGCAGATGCTCGCCGACAACAGCGTGCCTGGCTCGCGAATCAAGGTGATCACTGAGAACGGGATCGTCTATCTGCTAGGCCTGGTCACACGCCAGGAAGGCAGCCGCGCGACTAACCTTGTCCAGGGCGTCGCCGGGGTACAGCGGATCGTCAAGCTGTTCGAATATATCGACTGATCGGTCAGCGGCGCCCTGTCACCGGGCGCCGCATCACCTCATTTTACGACCTTCAGACTCGGGCGACCGCCCGGTCGCGGCCCCTCTCCTCCAGCAGCGCCACCAGCATCGCTCGGCGCGTCATCGTCCGGTGGAGTCGGCTCGATCTCGAACACCATGCCTTGCCCGTTTTCCCGGGCATAGATCGCCATGACCGCGGCGGACGGCACGTTCAATGAATGAGCTACGCCACCAAAGCGCCCCTCGAAACTGATCGCCTCGTTATCCATATGAAGATGCCGCACGGCGCTGGGGGCGACGTTCAATACGATCTGACCATCGCTGGCGTAGCCTGCCGGCACCTGCACCCCCGGATAATCGACATTCACCAGCAGGTGCGGCGTGCAATCGTTGTCGACGATCCACTCGTAAAGTGCTCGTACCAGATACGGGCGACTCGAATTCATTGATGACCTCGCTTAGCGCATGTTGCGCTCGACGGCGGAAAGACTGGCCTGGAAAGCCTCGCGAGCGAAATTGCGCTCCATGTAATCGAGCAGCGGCTTGGCCGCTCGAGGCAACTCGATACCGAGTCTGGGCAAACGCCAGAGGATAGGCAACAGACAGCAGTCGACAAGGCTGATCTCGTCACTCATGAAGTAAGGCTTTTCCGCGAATATCGGCGATACACCGATCAGGCTTTCACGGAGCTCCTTGCGTGCCTGAGCGCGCTGAGCCTCCGCGACGCGCTGGTCCAGAATGCGGTCGGCCAGCGAACACCAATCACGCTGGATACGATGCACCAACAGACGCGTATTGGCGCGCGCCACCGGATAGACCGGCAGCAACGGTGGATGCGGATAGCGCTCCTCCAGATACTCGAGAATCACGCCGGGCTCGTATAGCGCCAGATCTCGATCCACCAGTGTGGGCACGCTGGCGTATGGATTCACCTCGGCCAACTTGACCGGACACTGGCCCGCTTCGACATCAACGATGTCCACGCTAACCCCTTTCTCGGCGAGAACAAGGCGAACGCGATGACAGTAATGATCGGCAGGATCGGAATAGCAGCCCAACCGGTTGGTCGCAGCCATAGGGCCTTCCTCACTATATCTCGAGGCAGAAAAAACACGCGCGCCCATTGGGCGCGCGCAAGGTACAACGATTACCGCGAAGTGCTTAGTGAACGTCTTTCCAGTACTCGCGCTTGAGCAGGTAGGCGAACACGAAGAACACAGCCAGGAACAGCAGCACGTAGGTACCGATGCGCTGGCTTTCCAGCTTGACCGGATTGGCCGAGTACGCCAGGAAGGTCACCAGATTCTTGATCTTCTCGTCGTACTCAGCCTCGGAGAGCGACCCAGTACCAGGCTCGACAACCATCTGGTCACAGGCTTCCTGAGTGATCGGTGTGCCGGTCAGCGGATCGAACTGCTTGCGGCCATTCTCGACCACTTGGACCTGCTTACATCCGACAACCCGGCGACCCTGGAGCGGAGCCAGAACATGCGGCATACCAACATTGGGGAACACGCTGTTGTTGACGCCGTACGGACGCGCCGGATCTTCATAGAAGCTGCGCATGTAGGTATACAGCCAGTCGTTGCCACGAACACGAGCAACCAGGGTGAGATCCGGCGGAGCGGCGCCGAACCAGACTTTGGCGTCTTCAGGCTTCATACCGATCTTCATGTGATCACCAAACTTGGCGTCCGTGAAGACGATATTGTCCATCATCACCTCTTCCGGGATACCCAGATCGGTGGCGACGCGCTCATAGCGCTGATACTGCGCACCATGGCAACCCATGCAATAGTTGGCGAAGGTCTTCAGACCATCCTGCATGGCCGCCTTGTCGGTCAGGTCGATATCGACCTTATCCAAATGTACCGCCGGGCCGGCCGCAAAAGTGAAGGCCGGCAGAATTGCAAGAATCAATGCAGCAAATTGCTTTTTCATCAGCCATCCACCCTTTCCGGAACCACTTTGGTCTTCTCGAGCTTGGTGTAGAACGGCATCAGGATGAAGTATCCGAAGTAGATAGCAGTACAGATCCGCGACACCAGAGTACGCTCAGGCGTCGGCGACAGTACGCCCAGTACACCGAGAATGATGAAGGAGATGCAGAACGCCAGCAGCGCGATCTTGCTCATCCAGCCCTTGTATTTCATGGACTTGACGGGGCTGCGATCCAGCCACGGCAGAACGAACAACACTGCGATAGCGGCCCCCATGGCGATCACGCCGAGCAACTTGTCAGGTACCGCACGCAAAATCGCGTAGAACGGAGTGAAGTACCAGACAGGTGCGATGTGCTCAGGCGTCTTGAACGCGTTCGCCACTTCGAAGTTCGGCTTCTCGAGGAAGTAGCCGCCCATTTCCGGGAAGAAGAATACAACCGCGCAGAAGACGAAGAGGAACACCACAACCCCGACGATGTCTTTCACGGTGTAGTACGGATGGAAGGGAATGCCATCGAGCGGCACACCGGCTTCATCCTTGGTCTTCTTGATATCCACGCCCAGCGGGTTGTTCGAACCCACTTCGTGCAGCGCCAGAATGTGCAGGACGACCAGACCGAGAATCACGATCGGCAGCGCAATCACATGCAGCGCGAAGAAGCGGTTCAGGGTGATGCCCGAGATCAGGTAGTCACCACGGATCCACTGGGTCAGATCGTCGCCGATGACCGGAATGGCACCGAACAGCGAAATGATCACCTGCGCACCCCAGTAGGACATCTGGCCCCACGGCAGCAGGTAGCCCATGAAGGCCTCGGCCATCAGCGCGAGGTAGATCATCATACCGAAGATCCACACCAGCTCACGCGGCTTCTGGTAGGAGCCGTAGAGCAGACCGCGGAACATGTGCAGATACACCACCACAAAGAAAGCCGAAGCGCCGGTGGAGTGCAGATAGCGGATGATCCAGCCGTACTCGACATCACGCATGATGTACTCGACGGAGGCGAACGCACCTTCAGCCGACGGCTCGAAGCTCATGGTCAGCCAGATACCGGTAAGAATCTGATTGACCAGCACGAGCAGCGCCAACGAACCGAAGAAGTACAGGACGTTGAAGTTCTTGGGGGCGTAGTACTTCGAGAGGTGATCTTCCCACATCTTGGTAGCGGGGAAGCGGGCGTCAACCCATTCCATGAACTTGCTCATCAGGCGTTCTCCTGGTCCACACCGATGATGATGACATTATCGGTCTCGTACGAGTGCGGGGGCACCGGCAGGTTCAAGGGAGCAGGCTGCGCCTTGTAGACGCGACCGGCCATATCGTATTTGGAGCCGTGGCAAGGGCAGAAATAGCCACCCAACCAGTCGGCGCCGAGATCGGCCGCAGCCACCTCGGGACGGAACGAAGGCGAACAACCCAAATGAGTGCACAGCCCTACGACCACAAGAAGCTCGGGCTTGATAGACCGGTTCTTCGGGTCGACATATGCAGGCTGGTCGGACTCCTTGGACTCAGGATCGGCCACCTGGGCAGCGACCTTCTCAAGATTCCCGAGAACCTCGTCGGTTCGACGCACAATAAACACCGGCTGACCACGCCATTCAGCAACCATTTGCTGTCCAGGCTCGATCTTGCTGATATTTACCTTTACCGGCGCACCGGCAGCCTTGGCCTTGGCACTTGGGAACCACGATCCCACGAACGGGACCGCAGCACCCACCGCTCCTGCAGCGCCCACCACCGAAGTGGCGGCCACAAGGAAGCGACGCCGGCCTGCATTCACGCCGTCATTGCTCATTCAGTCGTCTCCCATCAGCTTCTTATGGCCTGCCGTGAAGCAGGCATGTACTACGTAAAATTGAGCCGCGAAAAATTCGCCAAATGGTAAAGAAAAGACCCTCTTCTGACAAGGTAATAGCCTGTCACAATGCCTTTACCCTCAGGCAAACCAAGCCCTCCAGCACGCGACACACTGTCGCACCAAAACAAAAGTGCAAGGCAAAAAAAAGGTTCATCGCGCTTTCCCGGGGAAGGCGGCCTTGATTTTCAGGAAGAAGTACTCCGAGTCCCGGAATCCATAGGCCATGCGCTTGATTACCTTGATGCGGTTGTTAACACCCTCAAGGACGCTGGTATGCATGTGGAAGTGAGCACTGGCAAGGATGCCTCGCGCGTATTTGCGCAGGTTGCGAGCGAAGCGTTGCAGCGGCGCGAGGTCGCTCTCGCGAGCATGTCGCAGCCAGGTTCGCCAGCGTCGCCAACCCTCTCGTACGCTGGGGGCGTACCAAACATCCTTCAGCGCATCCTTGAGCACATAGACCGTAGCCAACGGCTGGTTGGCAGCAAGCAGCTCCTGTAACTGCACGGCCTGTCCGTCCTTCAGGTTGTCGCGGTTGCGCAGCAGCAGCCAACGACTCTGCTTGACCGCCTTTCGTGCCGGCTTGTCTTCGCGCAGAAGGTTGGCCTGGTCGACCCGGATTCGGTCGATCACATCCCGACCGTAGCGCGCGACGACGTGAAACAGGTCGTACACCACTTCGGCCTGCGGGCAATGCTTCTTCACCTCCAGGTCGAAAGCCGTGTTCATGTCCATGGCCACCGCCTCAATCTGCTGGCAGTGCTCGCCGAGCAATTCAAAGAACGGGCGGATCGCCTCACGGCTGTTGCCGTGGCCGACCCACAGCACCCGTGTTCGCTCGGCGTCCATGATGACCGTGGCATAGCGATGCCCCTTGTGCAGGGCGAACTCGTCCATCACCAGGCGGCGGACACCGCTTGAATAGAAGGTGCCTACCTCGGCTTGCAGGCGGCGCTTGTCGAGCGTCTTGAGGGTGTGCCAGTGCAGGCCGGTGAGCTGGCTGACGTGGCTGATCGGCAGCAGCCGCAGCAAGCTTTCGAGCCAGACCTGTAACCGCCGGGTCAGGCGAGATGCAGGCTCCAGCCAGTCGATCCGCTCGGTCACCCGACCACAGTTCAGGCAATCGACTCGGCGCACGGGTAGTTGAAGCAAGACGCGCTGATCGAACAGATCACGATCGCGCACCAGACGAATTCGGCGCTCGTGAATCAACGGACTGAGCTGACCACAACGCCCGCACTTGGGCACTGAACCGGCTTGAGGCTCGAGCTCAATCAGAAGGGAGTTGTTGGCGGATGAACGGCAGGCAACGGCGTCATAGCCTGGCCAGAACGAGGCAAGATCAATAGGATGCACGGCGACAGCAGGGACAGGTGAAGGGTGTGTTTGGCGACTGCCAATTTACCTGCTTCCCTGACTGTCAACTCGCTCTTCCCCCAGAGTCCGCGAAGAACCAAAAAAAACGCCCAGCTCCGAACGAAACTGGGCGTTTCTTTGAAAGCGCGAATTAGCGCTTGGAGTACTGCGGACGCTTGCGTGCTTTACGCAGACCGACCTTCTTACGCTCGACTTCGCGGGCGTCACGAGTGACGAAGCCAGCCTTGCGCAACGGGCTACGCAGGCTCTCGTCGTAGGAGATCAGCGCACGAGTGATACCGTGGCGGATAGCACCAGCCTGACCACTGACACCACCACCCAGAACAGTGACGTAGATATCGAACTTTTCGACGGTCTCGGTCAGCTCCAGCGGCTGACGCACGACCATGCGAGCAGTTTCGCGGCCAAAGAAATTATCCAGCTCACGGTTGTTGATGGAAATCTTGCCAGTGCCCGGACGCAGGAAGACGCGTGCGGTTGCAGTCTTGCGACGGCCAGTGCCGTAATTTTGAGTCGCCGACATAATTGAACTATTCCGTTAAATCTTCAGTTCTTGGGGCTGCTGAGCGGTGTGCGGGTGATTGGCACCCTTGTAGACCTTCAGCTTACGATACATGTCGCGACCCAGCGGGTTCTTCGGCAGCATACCCTTGACCGCAGTCTCGATCACGCGCTCAGGCGCCTTGGCGATCAGCTTCTCGAAGTTGATCGACTTGATGCCACCCGGGAAACCGGAGTGAGAGTAGTACATCTTGTCGCTGGTCTTGGCACCGGTAACACGCACTTGCTCAGCATTGATCACGACGATGTAATCGCCAGTATCGACGTGAGGGGTGTATTCCGGCTTGTGCTTGCCACGCAGGCGGCTGGCGATTTCGGTTGCCAGACGACCCAGGGTCTGGCCGGCAGCGTCGACGACGAACCAGTCGCGCTTGACGGTTTCCGGTTTAGCAGTAAATGTCTTCATTCGTTATAGCCTCAGGGGCCGCCCTGAAAATAAGACGGCGAATCTTACTGAATAGTGCTCGCCCTGACAAGAACAGGGCAGCCGGAAACAGACGCTATCGGGGGCTCGGGTCAGCGCGTCCGCCACGGCAGTGGTTCGGTAGGCTAGGCATCCCCTACCATTGGCTTGCGTCGACGGGCTAGGCATCCCCGCCGACAGGCTGCGGAATTATCCTGATTGCCAGAAAAATAGCAACCAACATTTATCCTCTCGGAGTTCCAAAGCGCCCGTCGTCTCAGCAAGCGCCGGCGTGCATGCACCGCGCTATATGCCAGAGCCTCATCGGCACTTCGGGCGGTCGCGATCACTCTCATGTCATCTATTGGGCGAATTTCGTTAATCTCGCATCCCTAAAACTTTCGCCAGCCCGGAGGCACTCCATGGAATTTCGTCCGCTCGGCCGAACCGACCTGAACGTAAGCTCACTCTGCCTCGGCACCATGACATGGGGCGAGCAGAACACCGAGGCTGACGCCTTCGCTCAGATCGACATGGCCAAAGCCGCTGGCATCAACTTCATCGATACTGCGGAGATGTATCCCGTTCCGCCGCGCCCGGAAACCTACGCCACCACCGAGCAGTACATTGGCACCTACTTCAAGAGCCGCGGCGATCGAGCCGACTGGATACTCGCAACCAAGATCGCCGGCCCTGGCAACGGCATCAGCCACATTCGCAACGGCCGTCCGCGATTCAACCGTGAGCACATTCGCACCGCCCTTGATGACAGCCTGCGCCGACTGCAAACCGACTGGATCGACCTTTATCAGCTGCATTGGCCGGAACGCAGCACGAACTTTTTCGGGCGTTTGGGCTACCAGCACCTGCCGGACGACGATTTCACACCTCTGGAAGAAACGCTTGCCGCCCTTGATGACGAAGTCAGGGCCGGTCGAATCCGCCACATTGGCATTTCCAACGAGACCCCCTGGGGCGCCATGAAGTACCTGCAACTGGCCGAGACGCACAAATGGCCGCGCGCCGTCTCGATACAAAACCCCTACAACCTCCTCAACCGCAGCTTTGAGGTGGGCCTGGCGGAGATCAGCATGCGTGAACAGTGCGGACTGCTGGCATACTCGCCACTGGCGTTCGGCATGCTGAGCGGCAAATACGAAAACGGCGCCTGCCCGGCGAATGCGCGACTTTCACTATTCCAGCGCTTCGCACGCTACAACAACCCACAGGCACGAGCCGCCTGTTCCCGCTATGTCGCCCTGGCCCACCAGCATGGCCTGGAGCCCGCGCAGATGGCCCTTGCCTACGTAACATCCCGGCCCTTCGTCACCAGCAATATCATCGGTGCCACGACACTGCAGCAGCTCGAATCCAATATCGGCAGCCTTGATCTGACACTGTCGAACGAAGTCTTAGCAGCCATCGACGCCATTCATACGGCGCAACCGAATCCGGCCCCCTGACACAGAAAAAACGAGCCATCAGCAGTTTCAGGTAACGACACACAGGATCCGACAGGATGATCGCCGCGCATCTCCTAGCTCCCTCCACCCTTGTCGCAGGTTGGCTGATCTATTCGCTTGCCTTGCTCTGGGCGGCGTGGCGCGCCCCCTGGGTCGAGCTCTTCAGCGATGCGCGACGGCAACACCTGCTGTTCGGAGCGATGCTGGCCATCTTTCTGCTGTGGTTGGTTCGCCGGGACTTCGACTCCGGTCTTTCATTCCACTTCATCGGACTGACGGCAGTTACTCTGCTGCTCGACTGGCCGCTGGCGATCATCGCAGCTCTGGCAGCCCAGCTGGGCCTGACCCTTACCGGCCATCAGCATCTCACCGCCCTGGGGACCAACGGCGTGCTGCTGGTGTTGATCCCGGTCTTTGTCACAGTCATCTGCGCCCGCCTGGTGGAGCGATCCCAGCCGCGCAACCTCTTCGTCTTCATCTTCTTTGCGGGCTTCTTTCCAGCGGCACTCGCCGCCCTGGCCTGCATCCTGGCATCCCTCGGCATACTGCTGATCGATGGCCGCTACCCGATGCCGCCCTGGCTGGAAGACTTTGCCGGCTACATCTGGCTCGTGATGTTTCCCGAGGCGTTCATCAACGGCACGGCAATCACGGCGCTGGTCGTCTTCTATCCGGACTGGATGGAAAGCTTCAACCAGAGCCGCTACCTGCAGGCGCCCTGGAAAGAAGATAAATGAGAAAGCTGCGAGTCAATGCTCGCGGGGCGGCAGATCACCGGAAAACAGCTCATCCTCCAGATCGCTTCCGGGAATGGCGTGCTCCTCCGCAGCCCAAGCCCCAAGATCGATGAGCTTGCAGCGCTCAGAGCAAAACGGCCGACTTGGGCTCTGAGGCCCCCACTCCACTGGCGCCCCGCAGGTGGGGCACTCGACTACAGTCGCGGTCATTCCTGGCCTCCTCGCAATGTCAGATAGAAGCGGTGCAAACGCTCGACTTCCGATTTGAGCCACGCCAGATCACGGTCATTTACAAGGACATCGTCCGCATGCCGCAGGCGCTCCTCCCGCCTGGCCTGGACCTGAATAATCGCCCGCACCTGCTCTTCAGTTGCCTGATCACGGGCCGCGGTACGAACGACCTGGAGAGTATCTGGCACATCGACCACCAGTACACGCTCCACCTGGCGATACTGCCCGGTTTCTATAAGCAACGGAGACACCATGATGGCGTAAGGAGACGTCGCTGCCGCCAGGTGCTGCGCAACCTCGGCGCGAATCATAGGATGCAAAAGGCTTTCGAGCCATTGGCGCTCAGCCGTATTCGCAAATACCCGCTCACGCAGCGCAGCACGATCCAAGCCGCCCTCTGGCAGCAGTACGGCATCGCCGAAATGCTCAGCAATCTGCCGCAACGCCGGGCGACCGGGCTCAACGACCCAACGCGCCGCTTCATCGGCATCGACTACATGCACGCCAAGATTTGCAAACTGGTTTGCCACTGCAGTCTTGCCACTGCCAATACCGCCGGTCAACCCGAGAACCCAAGGCTTCATCCGTCTAATATCCCAGGCCAAATAAGACGCGCGCAGTAGTAACCACTCGGCGAGCTGTGCGCAAGCCTCAGCGTTCGAAATGGGACGACAGAGAAAAGCTGATCGTGACAGGTCGACCGACCGAGCGCAGTTAGAAGCGAGCGAACTGGAGGTAGCTTTCGGTAATTCGGTCGCCCCAAAGCAACGCAATCCACCCCGCTATCGCCAGATACGGCCCGAACGGAATGGGCGTACTGCTTTCAGCCCGCTGCACCCTCAGCAAAATACTGCCAAGCACGGCGCCGACCACCGAAGACAGCAAGATAGTGAGCGGCAGAACCTGCCAGCCGCCCCAGGCACCAAGCATCGCCAGCAGCTTGAAATCGCCGTAGCCCATACCCTCTTTGCCTGTGACCAGCTTGAACAGCCAATAAACGGACCATAGGCTCAGGTAACCGGCTATCGCCCCCCACAGCGCATCCTCGAGAGAGGCGAACAGAGTAAAGTTGTTGGCAATCAACCCTAACCACAAGAGCGGCAGCACGAGCGAGTCAGGCAGCAACTG
The DNA here is from genome assembly GCF_000219605.1 of Stutzerimonas stutzeri. Taxonomy (NCBI): domain Bacteria; kingdom Pseudomonadati; phylum Pseudomonadota; class Gammaproteobacteria; order Pseudomonadales; family Pseudomonadaceae; genus Stutzerimonas; species Stutzerimonas stutzeri. The sequence goes on along the minus strand of NC_015740.1, from coordinate 1,027,466 downwards.
ATGATCGACATCGATCATGCTCATCGCCAGCACCCCCCAGGTCAGCAGAAGCATCGCCCCTGCCTGCCAGGAAAAACCGAAATGCCATGCCACGTATCCGGATAGCACGCCACACGCCAGCTCAACCAACGGATATCGACAGCTGATCGGCGCCTGACAAGACGAGCACTTTCCACGCAGCGCCAGCCAGCTGACCAAGGGAATGTTCTCCCAGGCACGGATACGATGACCGCAGTGAGGGCAGCGTGAACTCGGCACCAGTAGATTGAAACGCTCCCCAATTGGCTCGGGCGGATACTCCAAATATTCCCGCGCCTGCATGCGCCATTCGCGCTGCATCATTATTGGCAAACGGTAAATCACGACATTGAGAAAGCTGCCAACCAGCAGACCGAGCACTGCAGCAGACAAAACAAAGGCCAGCACGTGGCTGGCCAAATAATCGAGCAGCCCCATGCTTAGACCACAGCGCCCAGTTGGAAAATCGGCAGGTACATGGCAATGATCAAACCGCCGACCAGCACGCCAAGCACCGCCATGATCATTGGCTCCATCAGGGCAGTCAGCCCGTCGACCATATTGTCAACTTCGTCTTCATAGAAGGTCGCGACCTTAGCTAGCATTTCATCCAGCGAGCCGGATTCCTCGCCAATGGCAGTCATCTGGATCGCCATGCTCGGAAAAGTACCCGTCGTGCGCATGGAGAAGTTCAGCTGCATACCGCTAGAAACATCGCTCTTTACCTTCAGCGTGGCGTTACGGAAAACCACGTTACCTGTCGCGCCCGCAACTGAATCTAACGCGTCCACTAACGGCACGCCTGCGGCAAAGGTCGTAGCTAAGGTGCGAGCAAAACGCGCAACAGCAGATTTATAGAGAATATCTCCGACAATCGGCATTTTAAGAAGAAACCTGTCAAACGAGTTACGAAAGCGCTCGGACTTGCCGTGAGCAGTCTTGAAGGCATAGGCAGCACCGACCAACGCCAGCAAAACCAGATGCCACCAAGCCTGAAGCGCTTCGGATATGCCAATCACAAACAATGTGAATGCCGGAAGCTCTGCACCGAAGTTCGCGAATACATCCTGAAACTGTGGAACCACCTTGATCAGCAGAATCGCCGAAACGATGATTGCAACCAGCACCACGGCAATGGGGTAATTCATCGCCTTCTTGATCTTGGCCTTCAGGGCCTCGGTCTTTTCCTTGTAGGTTGCCACCCGATCAAGCAGCGTTTCTAGCGAACCGGACTGCTCGCCTGAGTCAACCAGATTGCAATAGAGATCATCGAAGTATTGAGGCTTCTTGCGCAGTGCGGTTGCGAAGCTATTACCCGCGGCGACCTCCTGTTTCAGATCATCCACCAGTTTGCGCATATTCGGATTGTCAAAGCCCTCACCGATGATGTCGAAGGACTGCAATAGCGGCACACCTGCTTTCATCATGGTTGCCATCTGGCGAGTGAAGAGGGCGATGTCCATCGGCTTGATCTTTTTGCCAGCACTGAACAACGAGGCCGACTTCTTGCGCACCTTCTGAGGGTTAACACCCTGCTTGCGCAGCTGGGCCTTGACCATCGCCGGGCTCACGCCGCTGAGCTCGCCCTTTATCTTCGCGCCCTGCTTGTTGGTGCCTTCCCAGGTGAACACGCTGGTTTTTATCGCTTTCTGCGCCATGTTAGTCCTTGGTCACCCGGTTCACTTCTTCCAGGCTGGTCACGCCCTGCATGGCCTTCACTAGGGCCGAAGTACGCAGATCGTTGAAGCCGTCTTTACGCATCTGGGTGGAAATGTCGATGGAATTGCCGTCCTCCATGATAATCCTCGCCAACGCCGGCGTGTTTTTAACCACTTCATAAATACCGACACGACCTTTGTAACCGCCTTTGCAATTGTCGCAACCAACCGGACCATAGATCTTGAAGGTTCCAATCTTGTCGGCGGGGAAGCCCTCTTCCAACAGAGCCTCGCGCGGCAGATCGATCTCTTTCTTGCAGCTATTGCAAAGCTTTCGCGCCAGACGCTGAGCAATGATCAGGTTCACGGAGGTCGCGATATTGAACGCAGGCACCCCCATGTTGCGCAGACGCGTCAGGGTTTCCGCAGCGCTATTGGTATGAAGTGTCGACATTACCATATGGCCCGTCTGCGCCGCCTTGATCGCAATCTCGGCGGTCTCCAGATCGCGGATCTCGCCCACCATAATGATGTCCGGGTCCTGACGTAGAAAGGCACGGAGGGCCTGAGCGAAGTCCATACCTTGGCGCGGGTTTACGTTGACCTGGTTAATACCCTCCAGATTGATCTCCACTGGGTCTTCCGCGGTGGAGATGTTCACGTCCACGGTATTGAGGATATTCAGACCGGTATACAGCGAAACCGTCTTGCCCGACCCAGTCGGGCCGGTAACCAGGATCATGCCTTGTGGCTGGCGCAAGGCATTCATGTAGAGCTCTTTCTGTTCTTCCTCGTAACCCAGGGCATCGATCCCCATCTGCGCACTGGACGGGTCGAGGATACGCATCACGATTTTCTCGCCCCATAGGGTGGGTAGCGTATTTACGCGGAAATCGATGGCCTTGGTCTTAGACAGCTTCATCTTGATCCGGCCATCCTGCGGCTTACGCCGCTCGGAGATATCCAGCCCGGCCATGACCTTTAGGCGCGCAGAAATTCGCGGTGCAAGCTGAATCGGCGGACGCGCGACCTCATGCAGGATGCCATCCGTGCGAAGCCGCACGCGGTAGGCTTTTTCGTAGGGCTCGAAGTGCAAATCGGACGAGCCACCACGAATGGCGTCGAGCAGCATCTTGTTGACGAAGCGCACTACAGGGGCGTCGTCAGCAGCCTCTCCGCCTTCCTCAGCTTTTCCATCTTCGGTGACGGACTCGACATCGACCCCATCCAGATCGACTTCGCCCAGCTCCTCTAGTCCGGTGGCGCCGCTTTCGTACAGTTTGTCGATGGCCTCGCCCAGCTTGTCGTCTTCCACCAGAATCGACTCGATGCTCAGCCCGGTACTGAACTGGATATCGGCAATCGATTGATGATTAGCCGGATCGGAGATGGCGACATAAAGCTTGGTGCCGCGCTTGGAAAGCGGCAGCACCCGATGTTGGCGGGCCAACTTCTCACTGATCAGATCCTTGGGCAGCGACTCCTTGTTCAGCGCAGACAGGTCCAGCAGCGCTACACCGAATTGATCGGAAGCAAGCTCGGCTATGGCGCGGCCTTTGGCCAACTTGTTCTGCACTACATAGGTGACAAAGGGTGTTTTGCCGCGAACGGCTTGAGCCTGCGCCTGCTGGGCCGTTTTTTCGTCCAACACGCCGGCCACGACCATCTGCCGTGCCAGCCCGGATAGGGAAATGTTTTCGCTCATGGCGGCCTCGCTCCAATCTATGCCCGCCTTATAGCGTAGATGCCGGTGGCTGCAAACAAGGGCGGCGGCAAGTGACGTTATTGGTCACATATAGCCCGCAAAGAGTCCAGGTTGAAGTGCAATATCGCGGCTTGGTATCGGTACATGGGGCCAAGGAAAGCGGGTTGCGCTCGGGGTACAGCTCTCAGTGGCAGCAAGAGGTTGAGGCACTTCACAGTATTGGCCGCTGCGCTCACGACGAACGAGAGCTGGCACGCCAACTGCTTTAGCTCTGTCAGGCTCACAGCCTTAACACTTAAGGAGATACAAATGAAAGCTCAGATGCAGAAGGGTTTTACCCTTATTGAATTGATGATCGTTGTGGCGATTATCGGGATTTTGGCTGCGGTGGCGTTGCCGGCTTATCAAAATTACACGGCACGTTCTCAGGCGGCCGCGGCGCTTGCCGAGATCACACCCGCAAAAGTAAATATTGAAGCAAAGCTAGCAGAGGGCATTTCTGCAGCAGATGCAACAGCAATGTCTGGCGCTACAGATGCACATGTGTTGCTGGTTGGTCTAAGCAAAGCGTCGACAACCCGTTGTGATATCACAACTAGTGTTGCAACCACTGGGCAGTCAACTGTGACTTGTGCGCTCAAAGGTAATCCTCAGGTCAACGGTCGGAGCATTCAATGGGCTCGCGCTGCTGATACGAACGCCGGAGTAACCGGTACGTGGACTTGCAATACCAATGTGGACAATGATCTCAAGCCAAAAGTTTGTACTGGTACAATCTCCGGCAGCTAACATCCACACGACCGCGGTACGGCGGATCAACGCGGTAAGGCGGATCAATTCGTAAGATGGATTAGCGAAGCGTAATCCGTCGTTCACCGCGAACCTACTGCATCCGCCATTGCAAACTAAACGCCTCGCCTTCGTGCGGGGCGTTTTGCTGTTTGGAGGTGGCGAATCGATGCATCGCGGTATGACGGATCGCTTTCCGTATGATGGAATCGCCGAAGGCGCTTCCGTCGTTTGCCACGAAACGGCGATATCCATCGTCCATCGCGGTATGGCGGATCACTTTCCGTATGATGGAATCGCCGAAGGCGCTTCCGTCGGTTACCGCGAATCGGCTGCATCCACCGCCCAACACCGCAACCGCACCCACCCACTCGAATGTCGGATTACGCCTTCGGCTAATCCAACCTACGTTGGCTGGACATCGCGGATCGACGCATCGCTTTTCGTATGATGGAATCGCCAAAGGCGCTTCCATCGGTTACCGCGAACCAACTGCATCCACCACCCAACACCGCAACCGCACCCACTCACTCGAACGTCGGATTGCGCCTTCGGCTAATCCAACCTACGTTGCCTGGACATCGCGGAGCGGCGAAACGCTTTCCGTATGATGGAATCGCCGAAGGCGCTTCCATCGTTTACCGCGAACCGGCTGCATCCACCACTCAACACCGCAACCGCACCTACCCACTCGAACGTCGGATTACGCCTTCGGCTAATCCAACCTACGTTGCCTGGGCATCGCGGGCGGCGAACCGCTTTCCGTAATCGCGGTATGGCGGATCACTTTCCGTATGATGGAATCGCCGAAGGCGCTTCCGTCGGTTACCGCGAATCGGCTGCATCCACCGCCCAACACCGCAACCGCGCCAACCCACTCGAACGTCGGATTACGCCTTCGGCTAATCCAACCTACGTTGACTGGGCGTCGCGGATCGTCGGATCGTTTTTCCGAACCGCGGTACGGCGGTGGGCATCGCGGTACGGCGGTTCACCTTCGTATGATGGAATCGCCAGAGGCGCTTCCGTCGTTTGCCGCGAACCGGCTGCATCCACCGTCCAACACCGCAACCGCACCCACCCTCTCGAACGTAGGATTACGCCTTCGGCTAACGCGGTAAGGCGGATCGATTCGTAAGGTGGATTAGCCCTGTAATTCGTAAGATGGATTAACGAAGCGTAATCCGTCATTCATTGCGACCTACAGCACCCGCCATTGCAAACTAAACGCCTCGCCTTCGTGCGGGGCATTTTGCTGTTTGTGGCCACCCGCGGTGCGGCGGATCGCTTTTCGAATGATGGAATCGCCGGAGGCGCATCCGTCGGTTGCCGCGACATAGGCCACGTCCTCTCGGCCAAACACCTCACCGCGGTACGACCCTCCCGAACGTCGGAATACGCCTTCGGCTATTCCAACCTACGTTGACCGGGCGTTGGTTGCGGTTCGTATGGCGCTTCCATCGGTTGCCGCGGCATGGGCCACGTCCGCCCGGCCAAGCACCTCCATCGCCCGGACCCTCTCGAACGTCGGATTACGCCTTTGGCTAATCCAACCTACGTTGGCTGGGCATCGCGGGACGGCAAATTGGCTTTCGTAGGATGGAATCGCCAAAGGCGCTTCCGTCGTTACCGCGAATGGGCCACATCGCTGCCGATTGATCCCGCCTACACTTCGGGTCCATGAATATGTCGGAGAGGCAAGGATGCCTAACTATCGTCGAGCCCTGGCTCCAGGCGCGAGCTGGTTTTTCACCGTCAACCTTTTGCAGCGCCGCGGTAATGATCTACTGGTCCGGCATATCGATCTGCTTCGAACTTCGGTCCGACGCGTGCATCGACTCCATCCGTTTACCATCGATGCCTGGGTGGTACTGCCCGAGCATATGCATTGTGTCTGGACACTGCCGCCGGGTGACGCGGCCTATCCCCTGCGTTGGCGCTTGATCAAGACGTTCTTCAGCCGCGCCTTGCCTCCTGACGAATATCGGTCAGCCGTGCGCCTGCAGCGAGGCGAGCGTGGAATCTGGCAGCGGCGTTATTGGGAACATCTCATCCGTAACGAAACCGACCTCCGGCGTCATGTGGATTATGTGTATGTAAATCCACTCAAACATGGCCTGGTTCGACGCGTAGGGGACTGGCCCTATTCGAGCTTTCATCGTGACGTGCGTGCTGGGCTGTACCCTGCAGATTGGGCGGGCGACGCGAAGCTTCTCGTGCCGGGAAATGAGCGAGGTATGGCGGATCGCTTTTCGTAGGATGGAATCGCCAGAGGCGATTCCATCGTTACCGCGAATGGCACGCCCTCCGGCCGATACCATAACCGTACCCGCATTTCGAACGTCGGAATTCGCCTTCGGCTATTCCAACCTACGCCTGCTTGGCATTTGCGGGGAGGCGGTAACCGACTCAAACAAAAACGCCCTGCAGGGGCAGGGCGTCATCGTTTCCACAGATTGCTCGCTTAGATAGCGCCACGCTTGCGCAGCAGATCAATCACCTGTTTGGCACTTTCTTCCACCGTAAGCGACTCCGTGTCGATCACCAGATCAGCATTCACCGGCACATCATAGGGGAAGGACTCGCCCGGGATGTTGTCGCCGCCTGCCGCGTACAACCCCTGCGGATCGCGCTGCTGGCAGGCCTGCGGTGAAGCCTGGACATAAACGGTGATAGCCCGATCGGTGCCGATCAGCGCCTTGGCCTGTTCGCGACCTTCGGCATCTGGAGCGACAAATGCGGCGAGCGTTAGGAGGCCTGCCTCGTTGAACTGACGTGCCACATTGGCGGCACGGCGCCAGTTTTCGGTGCGGCCGGCGCGATCCTGCGGCAGGCCTTTGTTCAGGTCGTGGCGCAGGTTCTGGCCGTCGAGGACGTAAACCGCACGCCCCATATCGAACAACTTGCGCTCCACCGCATAGGCCAGGGTGCTCTTGCCGGCGCCGGAAAGCCCGGTGAACAGCACGGTTGCCGGCTGCTGACCGAAGCGTGTGGCGCGCTCTTCCGTTGAAACATGCGCCAGCGCACCGTGATGACCGCCCGATCCATGGGCAACCGGGTCGGCGATGATCATGCCGGCGCCGACGGTGCCATTAGTGAGGCGATCGATGACGATGAAGGCACCGGTGGTGCGGTTCTGTGCGTAGCCGTCCAGAGCGATCGGCGCGTCCAGGCTGACCTTGACCTTGCCGATCTCGTTGAGCTGAAGGCTACTCGCAGCGCCCTTCTCCAGCGTGTTCACATCCACCTTATGGCTGATGCTTGCGATGGAGCCCGGCACGTAACTGGTAGCGCGCTTGATGTCGTATTTCTTGCCCGGCAGCATCGGCTCTTCGCCCATCCACACCAGCATCGCCTCGAAGCTGTCGGCGATACGCGGGCGGCTGTCGGCATGCACCAGCATGTCGCCGCGGGAAACGTCGATCTCGTCTTCCAGCGTCAGGGTGACAGCCTCGCCAGGGGTCGCCTGCTCGAGTTCACCATCGAAGGTGACGATGGACTTGACTCGACTGGTCTTGCCGGACGGCAGCACGGCGATCTCGTCGCCCTTGCGCACGATGCCGCTCGCCAGGGTCCCGGCGAAACCGCGGAAGTTGAGGTTGGGGCGATTGACGTACTGCACCGGGAAGCGCAGATCATCGAAGTTGCGGTCCCCTGCGATCTCGACACTCTCGAGAATCTCCATCAGCGACTGGCCCTGGTACCAGGGCGCACGCTCGCTGCGATTGACCACGTTATCGCCCTTGAGCGCCGACATCGGCACGAAGTGCAGGGACGACGGCTTCAGCTCGATACGCTCGGCGAATGCCAGGTAGTCGGCCTTGATGCGCTCGAACACGTCCTGATCGAAGTTCATCAGGTCCATCTTGTTGATGGCGACGACGATGTGCTTGATGCCCAGCAGCGAGGTGATGAAGCTGTGACGCTTGGTCTGGGTCTGCACGCCATAGCGCGCATCGACCAGAATGATCGCCAGGTCGCAGGTGGACGCGCCGGTGGCCATGTTGCGGGTGTACTGCTCGTGGCCAGGAGTATCGGCAATGATGAACTTGCGCTTGGCGGTGGAAAAATAACGGTACGCCACATCGATGGTGATGCCCTGCTCGCGCTCGGCCTGCAGGCCATCCACCAGCAGCGCCAGATCGACGTCTTCGCCGGTAGTGCCGACCTTCTTCGAGTCGCGGGTGATGGCTTCGAGGTGGTCCTCGTAGATCATCTTCGAGTCGTGCAGCAGGCGGCCGATCAGCGTGCTCTTGCCGTCATCGACGTTGCCGCAGGTCAGGAAACGCAGCAGTTCCTTGCGCTCGTGTTGCGCCAGGTAGGCGAGGATGTCCTCGCTGATCAGATCGGATTGGTGACTCATGATGCGTTTCCTTAGAAGTAACCCTGGCGTTTCTTTTCTTCCATCGAGCCCGTGGCGTCGTGGTCGATGACGCGGCCCTGGCGTTCGGAGGTCCGGGTCAGGAGCATTTCCTGGATGATCTCCGGCAGCGTGGTTGCGGTGGACTCGACCGCACCGGTCAGCGGGTAGCAGCCGAGGGTGCGGAAACGCACCATCTTCTTGTGGATGCTCGCCTTCTGTTCGGGCGTGAGGTAGCTGAGGATTCGCTCGTCATCGATCATCACCAGGGTGCCATTGAGCTCGACCACTTCGCGCTCGGCAGCGAAGTACAGCGGCACGATCGGGATCTGCTCCAGATAGATGTACTGCCAGATGTCCAGCTCGGTCCAGTTCGACAGCGGGAACACACGGATGGACTCGCCCTTCTTCACCTTGCCGTTGTACAGGTTCCACAGCTCGGGGCGCTGATTCTTCGGGTCCCAGCGGTGCTTGCTGTCACGGAAGGAGTAGACGCGCTCCTTGGCGCGGGACTTTTCCTCGTCGCGGCGAGCACCACCGAAGGCGGCGTCGAAGCCGTACTTGTCCAGCGCCTGCTTGAGGCCCTCGGTCTTCATCACATCGGTGTGCTTGGCGCTGCCATAGGTGAAGGGGTTCATGTCCTGCGCCACACCGTCCGGGTTGATGTGGGTGATCAGGTCCAACCCCATCTCGCTGACCATCTTCTCGCGGAAACGGTACATCTCCTGGAATTTCCAGCGTGTATCGACATGCAGCACAGGAAACGGCAGCTTGCCCGGGAAGAAGGCCTTGCGCGCCAGGTGCAGCATCACGGCCGAATCCTTGCCAATGGAATAGAGCATCACCGGGTTGCCGAACTCCGCAGCAACCTCGCGAATGATATGGATGCTTTCCGCCTCCAGCTGTTTCAGATGCGTCAGTTTGTCGACCATGGCTACTCACGATTTTGCAGGTTGACGGCCAGACGGCCGTGAATTGGGCGCAACTCTAACACGGCCATAGATTCTAATCAGGCCGCCTTTTAGACCTAAAAGCTATAGATTTATACCGACTCGAAGCCGCTCCGACGCAGGCAAATGGCAGGCGCCGGAAGCACGGTGATGCGACAGTGCGGATCGGCTCAGGCCGGATTGTCGCAATCGATGAAGCGGTGCTCGATGCCGAAATGCCGGGCAAGGTACTCGCCCAGCGCACGCACCCCGTATCGCTCTGTGGCGTGATGACCGGCGGCGAAGAAGCTGAGGCCGTTCTCCCGCGCGACATGTGCGGTGGGCTCGGAAATCTCTCCGGTGATATAGGCATCCACCCCGGCGGCCACTGCCTGCTCGATATAACCCTGGGCCGCGCCGGTACACCAGGCCACGCGCTGGATCGGCCTGTGCCCGTCGACCATCAGCGGCTCGCGGCCCAACGCCTGTCCGATCCTCGCCTTGAACTCGCCCGGTGCCAGCGACTCGGGCAGCGAGCCGACCAGGCCGACCGACCGCGGATTACCGGGCTCCAGCGGCCCCTCGACGCTCAGACCAAGCAGGGCGGCCAGCTGCACGTTGTTGCCCACATCAGGATGCACATCCAGGGGCAGATGGTAGGCCAGCAGCGAAATATCGTGGCTCAGCAGGGTTTTCAGGCGGCGCTGTTTCATGCCCACGACACGGGCGTCCTCGTTCTTCCAGAAGTAGCCATGATGCACCAGCACCACATCCGCCTGTGCTTGGACCGCAGCGTCCAGGAGTGCCTGGCTGGCGGTCACGCCGCTGACGATCCGGGCGACCTGCGGCCGCCCTTCGACCTGCAGTCCGTTGGGGCAGTAATCGGCGATCCTGGCGGCATCGAGAAACCGGTCCGCCTCCTGTACCAGGGTGGTGAGTGCTACTGGCATGGGTTCCCCTTCGTCGCAGCCGGCGCGCAGCAGTCGAACAGCGCGACCGAATCGATCTTACGGATGAAGCTGCATTTCGGTCACAGCTTCGTATAATGCCGCCACCTTAAGGGGCACTCCCCATGCCCGCAACTCTGTCCGGACTCCCGCGCGATGTTCAATGCCCTGCGTTTCCTCGGCTGGCCGCTGCTGGTCGGTCTACTCGTAGCACTGCTGATCATCCAGCGTTATCCGCAGCTGGTAGGACTCAAGGAGCACGACCTCGGCCTGCAACAGGCGCCGCTGGTGGCCGCCGCGCCGCAGCAGGGTCCGTACTCCTACGCCAATGCCGTGGCCGGGGCCGCACCGGCCGTTGCCAACCTGTACACCACAAAGGTTATCGAAAAGACCGAGCAGCAGCCGCCGCTATCCAAGGATCCCCTGTTCCAGCGCTTCTTCAGCGACAACCTGCCAAGGCAGCGGCGGATGGAGTCCAGCCTCGGCTCAGCGGTGATCATGAGTTCGGAAGGCTACCTGCTCACGAACAACCATGTGACGGCCAACGCTGAGCAGATCGTGGTAGCGCTCAAGGACGGCCGCGAAACCTTGGCCCGGGTGATCGGCAGCGATCCGGAAACCGACCTCGCCGTGCTCAAGATCGACCTGGCCGACCTGCCCGCCATCACGCTCGGCCATTCCGACCGCATTCGCGTAGGCGACGTCACCCTGGCGATAGGCAACCCCTTCGGCGTCGGGCAGACCGTCACCATGGGCATCATCAGCGCCACCGGTCGCAACCAGCTGGGCCTCAATACCTACGAGGACTTCATCCAGACCGATGCTGCGATCAACCGTGGCAACTCGGGTGGCGCGCTGGTGGATGCCGGAGGCAACCTGATCGGCATCAACACCGCCATCATTTCCGAGTCCGGCGGTTCGCAGGGCATCGGATTCGCCATCCCGGTGAAGCTTGCGCTGGAGGTGATGAAATCGATCATCGAACACGGCCAGGTTATTCGCGGCTGGCTCGGCGTGGAGGTGCAATCGCTGACCCAGGAGCTTGCCGAGTCGTTCGGCCAGGAAGGCCGCCCGGGCATCGTCGTCGCGGGCGTTTACCGCGACGGTCCGGCTGCTCGTGCCGGGCTGCAGCCGGGCGACCTGATCCTGAGCATCGACGGCGTACAGTCGGCCGACGGACGCAGCTCGATGAACCAGGTTGCCCGCGCCCGCCCAGGCGAGAAGATCGATATCGACATTCTGCGCAACGGCAAACCGCTGACGTTGACGGCGGAAGTGGGCATGCGCCCGCCAGTGGCGCCGAAGTAACCCGGGACGCCCCCGAAAAACCACCGGAGGACGCGCCCGCCCTGCGTTAGCCGAGCGCCTCGAGCAGAGCCTGGTTCTGTTCCGGCGTGCCGATGGTGATGCGCAGGAACTGCTCGATTCGCGGCTGCTTGAAGTGACGCACGATCACGCCCTGCTCGCGCAGCGCTGCGGCGATGGCGGCGGCGTCGCGCTGAGGGTGACGCGCGAAAATGAAGTTCGCCGCCGACGGCAGCACCTCGAAGCCGCGCTCGTGAAGCGCCGCCACCACCGCCTCGCGGCTGGCGATGACCTGCCGGCAGGTCTGCTCGAAATACTCACGATCCGCGAACGCTGCAGCCGCGCCGGCGATGGCGATGCGGTCCAGCGGGTAGGAGTTGAAGCTGTTCTTGATCCGCTCCAGCGCCTCGATCAGGTCCGGATGTCCTACCGCCAGGCCGACCCGCAGGCCGGCCAGCGAGCGTGACTTGGAAAGCGTCTGGGTGACCAGCAGGTTCGGGTAGCAATCGACCAGCGCAATCGCCGACTCGCCACCGAAGTCCACATAGGCCTCGTCGACCAGCACGACGGACTCGCTATTGGCCTGCAGCAATCGCTCGATAGCCTCAAGCGGCAGCAGGCAACCAGTCGGGGCGTTCGGGTTGGGAAAGATGATGCCGCCGTTCGGCCGCTGATAATCCGCCACGTCGATCTGGAACTGCTCGTTCAGCGCAACGGCTTGGTAGTCGATGCCGTACAGGCCGCAATAGACCGGGTAGAAGCTGTATGTCACGTCCGGAAACAGCAGCGGGCGGCCATGCTGGAACAGGCCGTGAAAGGCATGCGCCAGCACTTCGTCCGAGCCGTTGCCGACGAACACCTGCGCCATCTGCACACCGTAGTAGTCCGCTACAGCCTGCTTCAGGCGCTCGCCGTTGGGGTCAGGATACAGCCGCAGGCCGTCGTTGATTTCCGCCTGCATGGCGGCGATTGCCCGCGGCGACGGGCCATAGGGATTCTCGTTGGTGTTGAGCTTGACCAGCTTGCTCAACTTGGGCTGCTCGCCCGGCACATAGGGCACCAGGTCCTTGACGAAGGGGCTCCAGAATTTGCTCACCGCCCTTCTCTCCTCGAATTCGATCTGCTTGGCGTAGGGTGGAAATCGCGTGACGCTTTCCACCAGTGACATCAGGCGGAAGGGGCCGGCGGCCTCGCTCCCACCTTACGGCTTACTTGATCCGGTACTCGGCGCTGCGCGCGTGAGCGGTCAGCGATTCACCACGGGCCAGAACCGATGCCACCTTGCCCAGCGCCGAAGCGCCCTCGGCCGAGCAATTGATGATCGACGAGCGCTTCTGGAAGTCGTAAACGCCCAGCGGCGAGGAAAAGCGCGCGGTGCCGGAGGTCGGCAGCACGTGGTTGGGCCCTGCGCAGTAATCACCCAGCGCCTCGGCGGTGTAGCGTCCCATGAAGATCGCACCGGCATGACGAATCTGCGGCAGCCATTGTTCCGGCTCGGCGACCGAAAGTTCCAGGTGCTCAGGGGCGATGCGGTTGGCCACCTCGATGGCCTGCTGCATGTCGGCCACCTGGATCAGCGCGCCGCGGCCCTCGATGGAGGTGCGAGCGATGTCGGCGCGCTCCAGGGTCGGCAGCAGACGGGCAATGCTCTCGGCGACGCGATCGAGGAAAGCGGCGTCCGGGCTGACCAGGATCGACTGCGCATCCTCGTCGTGTTCGGCCTGGGAGAACAGGTCCATGGCGATCCAGTCCGGATCGGTCTGGCCATCGCAGACCACGAGAATTTCCGACGGCCCGGCGATCATGTCGATGCCGACCTTGCCGAACACGTGGCGCTTGGCCGTGGCGACGTAGATATTGCCCGGGCCGACGATCTTGTCCACCGGCGGTACGCTCTCCGTGCCATAGGCCAATGCTGCGACGGCCTGCGCACCGCCAATGGTGAAGACGCGGTCTACGCCAGCGATGCAGGCAGCAGCCAGCACGAGCTCATTGACCTCGCCGCGCGGTGTGGGCACCACCATGACCACCTCGGGCACGCCGGCGACCTTGGCCGGGATGGCATTCATCAGCACTGAAGATGGGTAGGAAGCCTTGCCGCCCGGCACGTAGAGGCCGGCGCGATCCAGCGGGGTGACCTTCTGACCGAGCACCGTGCCGTCGGCCTCGGTGTAGGTCCAGGAGTCCTGTTTCTGCCGCTCGTGATAGCTGCGTACGCGCTCGGCGGCGATCTCCAGGGCCTCGCGCTGCGCTGGCGTGATCCGCTCGAGCGCCTGCTCCAGGCGCGCGCGCGGCAGGATCAGGTCCGCCATGGAGGCGACTTCCAGAGCATCGAAGCGCTGGGTCAGCTCGACAACCGCTGCATCACCACGCTCGCGCACGGCCTTGATGATCTCGAGGACCCGCTCGTTCACACCGTCATCAGAAACACTTTCCCAGCTCAGCAGATGGTCCAGATGACGGGCAAAGTCGGCATCGGCAGCGTTGAGTCGGCGAATGGCGGAAGGAGCGGTCATGGTGGGCCTCATGGTTGGCTGGGCTTCGGATCGACAAACTGGCTTTCGAGACCTGTGCAGCGTCTCGCGCGCTAAAGCAATGCTGGGCAGAACTGGCGAGGAGGCGCACCTTTAATGAGCTGTTGAGCTGTAGATGGGCCTTCCGAGCCTGCTCCCATGGCCGCAGTACCGACGCACCGTCGTCCTTCGGCCAGGTTCTCAGGCGCCGCTAGAATATCAAGCCCACCGTGCGGGCACCCGAGAATTTCAGCTATGGCACGAATAGGCAGGCGCGGTGAAGACCGCGAGGCGCATCAATGCTGATGCTGCTCGACCGCCGCGTGCAAGGTGTCGATCAGCGCCTGGATACGCGCATGCTGCATCTTCATCGAAGCCTTGTTCACGATCAGACGCGAACTGATGGTGGCGATCAGCTCCTGTGGCTCCAGACCGTTGGCGCGCAAGGTGTTGCCGGTGTCGACCACGTCGATGATCTTGTCGGCGAGCCCCACCAGCGGGGCCAGCTCCATGGAGCCGTACAGCTTGATGATGTCGACCTGGCGGCCCTGCTCGGCGTAGTAGCGCTTGGCGACATTGACGAACTTGGTAGCCACGCGCAGACGCCCCTTGGGCTCCGGCGCGCCGACCTTGCCGGCGGTCATCAGCTTGCAGTTGGCAATCTTCAGATCGAGCGGCTCGTACAAGCCCTGGCCGCCGTACTCCATCAGCACGTCCTTGCCAGCGACGCCGAGGTCAGCCGCACCATGTTCGACGTATGTCGGTACGTCGGTGGCGCGAACGATCAACAGCCGCACGTCATCCTGGGTGGTTGGAATGATCAGCTTGCGGCTCTTGTCCGGGTTCTCGGTGGGTACGATACCCGCAGCAGCCAGCAACGGCAGGGTGTCGTCGAGGATGCGGCCTTTGGACAGGGCGATGGTGAGCATGGAGCGTTTTCCTTGAACGGCAACGGCCAACCTTGATGGGACGACCAAATAACCAACGGCGTTCTTGCGAACTGAGTCATGCAAGGCGCAACGACCACCGAGAGTAACAGCCGAAGGCTGGTCCGAAGGGTGAGCGCCAGCGAGTCAAACAGGCGAGGAAGCAGAGTGTACTAGCTGTAAATGAGCAATTCCGAGCCTGTTTTTAACGCAGCATGACCGACGCGCAGCAGATCGCTATCAGCCGGGAACGCGGCGAATCTTCGCCCCCAGCAACTGCAGCTTCTCCTCGATGCACTCGTAGCCACGATCGATGTGGTAGATGCGGTCGATCAGCGTATCGCCTTCGGCCACCAGACCGGCGATCACGAGGCTCGCCGACGCACGCAGGTCGGTCGCCATGACCGGGGCACCCTTGAGGTGATCGACGCCCGTGACGATGGCGGTATTGCCCTCGACGAGAATCTGCGCACCCATGCGATTCATCTCGTAGACGTGCATGAAGCGATTTTCGAAGACCGTTTCGATGACCGTGCCGGTGCCCTCGGCGATGGCATTCAGGGCGATGAACTGCGCCTGCATGTCGGTGGGGAATGCCGGGTACGGCGCGGTGCGCACATTGACCGCCTTCGGCCGCTTGCCCTTCATGTCCAGCTCGATCCAGTCACTGCCGGTATCGATATGCGCGCCAGCCTCCACCAGCTTGTGCAGCACGGCCTCGAGCAGCGTCGCGTCGGTATCCTTCAGACGTACACGCCCGCCAGTCGCCGCAGCGGCGACCAGATAGGTTCCGGTCTCGATACGGTCGGGCATCACGCTGTAGCGACCACCACCGAGGCGCTTGACACCATCGATGACGATGGTATCGGTGCCGGCGCCGGACACTTTGGCGCCCATGGCGTTGAGGAAGTTGGCCAGATCGACCACCTCCGGCTCACGCGCGGCGTTTTCCAGCACGCTGCGGCCGTTCGCCAGCGCAGCGGCCATCATGATGTTCTCGGTACCGGTCACGCTGACGGTGTCGAAGAAGAAGTGCGCGCCACGCAGGCCGCCGGCCGGCGCCTTGGCCTTGATGTAGCCGCCCTCGACGTCGATCTGCGCGCCCATGGCCTCGAGTCCGCGGATGTGCAGGTCGACCGGACGCGAACCGATGGCGCAACCACCGGGCAGCGCGACCTCCGCCTCGCCGAAACGCGCAACCATCGGGCCGAGCACCAGGATCGACGCACGCATGGTCTTCACCAGTTCGTACGGCGCCACCAGAGTCTTGATGCTGCTGGCGTCGACTTCGACGCTGAGCTTCTCGTCGATGATCGGCTGCACGCCCATGCGGCCGAACAGCTCGATCATCGTGGTGATGTCGTGCAGGTGCGGCAGGTTGCAGACGGTAACCGGGGTGTCGGCCAGCAAGGTGGCGGCCAGGATCGGCAGAGCGGAGTTCTTCGCGCCGGAAATGCGAATCTCGCCATCGAGGCGAATGCCGCCGGTAATGATCAGTTTGTCCATGGATATACCCGTAAGCCGGAGGCTCGAAGCACTGTCGAAGGGGGCGGCGCGGTCATCGAGACGCGCTCTGCCTGGAATGATTGGTTGCGCGGGCCTGAGCGATCAGGCGCGCGCGGCCCAGTCTGTGCGACTGAAGAACTTCATGGTGACGGCGTGGATGCTGCCGTCGGCGATCCATGGATTGAGATGAGCGTAGATCTGCTGCTGACGCTTCACCGGGCTCAGGGCGGCCAGTTCATCACTGATCACATTGAGCTGGAAGTTGCAGCCTTCGCCTTCCACTTCCACCTGGGTTCCCGGAATCTTCGCTTCCAGGAAATTCTTCACTTCTAGGGCCTGCATGTTCTACCTCGATCGGGCGCAGGACGCGCACGGGCCGGCCATCATACAAAAAAGCCCGAAGGCTGCGAACCCCGAACCTCGCGCACAGATCTCAATCCAGCGTTTCGGCCCCCTGATCACGCTCGCGCCGATGCCGGGACAGCCCGCTGTCGCTCTGCACGGCAGGGAAGCGCGAGGAGGCGAAGCGCACCACCAGGATCGCCAGCGCCAGCAGCAGGATCGCGCCGGACACATAGACCACGCCCATGTCCGGACGGTGGTGATGGGAAATATCGGAAATCAGCAGGCGGGTCAGCGCGGTGATCGCCACATAGATAAGGAAGCGCACCGGCATGTGGTTGGTCTTGAAATAGATGCCAACCATCGCGCCCAGCTCGAGATAGATGAACAGCAGAAGAATGTCATCGATCGTGATATGGCCCTTCTCGACCATGCCGAGAAACGCCATGACTGCCGCCCAGGCCGTCACGGCGCCGATGGCGAACAGCGCCAGGTAGTGAAAACTCTCGACCAGCAGATTGCCGAGGGACTCGGCCAGCTCGTGCAGGCTATCGCGCAGATTTTCCGCCCAGCGCAGTTTCATACGGCATCCTTTTCTAAACCCGGGAAGCTTCCAGCGGCAGGATATCCAACAAGCCGGACACCTTGGCAATCTTGTACATATCGCCTGGCAATGCACTGACGCGCAGATCGATGCCCGCAGCCTTGGCATCGCGCATGAAGGCCAGCAGCAGCGACAGCCCGACACTGCTGGAACGCTCGACCGCCGAGCAGTCCAGCGTCAACGGCGCCCGGCTGCCGGCGATGAGCGCCCGACCAGCCTCACGCAAGGCCGGGCCGCTGCGGTAATCCAGCACGCCGATCAGGCGCAACTCGCCTTCTCCACCGCGCTCGATCCGGGCCTCACTCATCGCCGACTGCCTGCTGTCCAGCCTCGGTGTCCTTGGCACGCGCCACGACCTCGGCCCAGCCATCGATGGTTTTGTCCAGATCACCGCCGTTGCGCTGCATAGAGTCGGCGAACTGGTCGCGGAACAGCTTGCCGATGTTGATGCCGTTGATGATCACGTTGCGCACGCGCCATTCGCCGTCATTGACCATGGTGTAGGACACCGGATAGATCTCGCCCTGGCGCCCCACCACCTCCATGCCGACGCTGGTGCGCTTGGGGTCCTGCTTGCCGCTGGGCGGCAATACGCGGATCTGCTGGTTGTTGTACTCGAGCAGGGCGTTGCCATAGAACTGCATCAGGCTGCGCTTGAAGTTCTCCTGGAAGCGCTTCATCTGCTCGGGACTGGCGTTGCGCGAATACTTGACGGTCATGATGCTGCGCGAGATCCCGTCGGCATCGACCACCGGACCGAGAATCTCGTTGAGCGAGTCATAGAAGGCCGCCGGATCGCTGCGGTACTGCTCCTTGTTGGCCTTCAGGTCGGCCAGCAACTCGTCGGTGGTCTTCTGGATCACCTGATGCGCGGTCAGCGCGGCATGGGAGAACAGGGGCAACACGGCCAGCAGAACCAGCAGACCGCGACGCAGGGCAGTGATCATGAATGTCTCCTTCAATCTTTATTCACAGAATTGAGCAGGAACTTGCCGATCAGATCCTCGAGTACCAGCGAAGACTGGGTGTCCTGAATGGTGTCACCATCCTTGAGCACTTCGTCGTCGCCGCCCACGCTGATTCCGACATATTTCTCGCCCAGCAGACCAGCCGTCAGGATCGACGCCGTGGAGTCAGCCGGCAGGATGTTCACGTCTTCCTGGATTTCCAGGGTCACCCGACCGGTGTAGCTGTCGCGATCGAGGTCGATCGCCGTGACCTTGCCGATGGTCACACCCGCCATGGTCACCTTGGATCGGACAGTCAAACCGGCAATATTGTCGAAATAGGCATACAGCTTGTAGGTATCGGCACTGCCAACGCTCAGTCCGCTGACGCGCAGCGACAGCAGCAGCAGGGCCAGCAGGCCGGCAAGCAGGAACAGGCCGACACCCATTTCCAGTGTGCGGATACGCATCAGAAATCTCCAAACATCAACGCGGTCAGAATGAAATCGAGGCCGAGTACTGCCAGCGAGGCATACACCACGGTCCGGGTGGTGGCACGACTGATCCCCTCGGAAGTCGGTTCGCAGTCGTAGCCCTGGAACACCGCGATCCAGGTCACGACCAGTGCAAAGACGACGCTCTTGATCACGCCGTTGAGCACATCCGAATGGAAATCGACACTGTTCTGCATGTTGGCCCAGAACGACCCTTCGTATACGCCGAGCCAGTCCACGGCGACCATCGCTCCGCCCCAGATGCCGACCACATTGAAGATCAGCGTCAGCAGTGGCAGGGAAATGAAGCCGGCCCACAGACGCGGCGCGATGATGTACTTCAGCGGATCGACGCCAATCATCTCCAGGCTCGACAGCTGCTCGGTGGATTTCATGTTGCCGATCTCGGCCGCCAGTGCGGAGCCTGCGCGACCGGCGAACAGCAATGCGGTGACCACCGGGCCGAGTTCGCGCAGCAACGTCAGCGCCACCATCTGCCCGACCGCCTGCTCGGAGCCATAGCTGCTGAGGATGTTGTAGCCCTGCAGCGCCAGCACCATGCCGATGAAAATACCGGACACGACGACGATCGCCAGCGACAGCATGCCGACCGAGTACAGCTGCTTGACCAGCAGCGAAAAGCCGTTGCGCAAGCCGCTGCGGCCAAACAGTGCATGAACGAGGAAGATCGTCGAGCGCCCCAGCGCCGCCAGCACATCCAGGCCGGCACGCCCGAGCAGGGCGATCCGGTCCATCAACGAACGCTTACGCATCGGCGCCTCCGAGCAGGTCATCGGCGTAGGCTGGCGCCGGAAAGTGGAAGGGCACCGGGCCGTCCGCCGAGCCTTTCATGAACTGCCGGATGCGTGGATTGTCCGACTCCATCAGCTCGGCCGGCGTGCCCTGGCCAAGCACCTGAGCATCGCCGACCACATAGATGTAATCGGCGATGGAGGCGGTTTCGGCCAAGTCGTGGGACACCACGATACTGGTAATGTCCAGCGCATCGTTGAGCAAACGGATCAAGCGGACCAGCACGCCCATCGCGATCGGGTCCTGACCGGCGAACGGCTCGTCATACATGAGAATCTGCGGATCCAGCGCGATGGCCCGCGCCAGCGCGACACGCCGCTTCATGCCACCGGACAGTTCGTCGGGCATCAGCTCGATGGCGCCCCGCAAACCCACCGCCTGCAATTTCATCAGCACGATGTCGCGGATCATTTCGTCAGGCAGCCGGGTATGCACGCGCAGCGGAAAGGCGACGTTCTCGAACACGTCGAGATCGGTGAACAGAGCTCCGCTCTGGAACAACACGCCCATCTGCTTACGCATGTCGAACAGCTCGCTGCGCGAGAGGCTCGGCAGGTTGTTGCCCGCCACCCAGACCTCGCCGCGTGCAGGCATCAGCTGCGCAGCGATCAGCCGCAGCAGGGTCGTCTTGCCACAGCCGGACGGCCCCATGATGGCCGTGACCTTGCCTCGCGGGATCGCGATGTCGACGTTATCGAAAATACTGCGCTCGCCGCGCTTGAAGGTTACTCCCTTCAGCTCGACCGCGTAGTCGTTGCAGGCGCTCATCTGGTCTCCTTGCATGCAGTCTGCGAAACAGACGGCTCCCGATGACGCCGGGATACTTCTGCCTGACCGTTTTCGGGCGCGCACTATAGCACCGCGCCAGGGGCCGCCCAACCAATGAGCGTTTCAGCAGATGACCAGCGAGACGCCTGTTCAGCCAGGGTTCAGCTTGGTGATGTACACAGCGCTGGGGGCGCCGCCCTGGCACCTGCCACATTTTCCATGAGCCACAAGTCGAATCTCGCTATAATCCTCGCCTTTTAATCGGACGACCTCGCCAGCCATGAGCCAAAGCAGTCAATTGATCGAAACCGCGCAGCGCACCATTCGCCTGGAAATCGAGGCAGTTGAGCAGCTGAACGCGCGTATCGATGCCAGCTTCGTACAAGCCTGCGAATTGATCCTCGCCTGCAAGGGCCGTGTCGTTGTGGTCGGCATGGGCAAGTCGGGGCATATCGGTCGCAAGATCGCTGCCACCCTGGCCAGCACCGGCACCGCCGCCTTCTTCGTGCACCCCGCCGAGGCCAGCCACGGCGACATGGGCATGATCACTCCGGACGATGTGGTACTGGCGCTTTCCAATTCCGGCACCACCAGCGAGATCGTCACCCTGTTGCCGTTGATAAAGCGCCTGGGCATCACCCTTATCAGCATGACCGGCAACCCCAGCTCGGTACTGGCCAAGGCTGCAGCAGTGAACCTGGATGCCAGCGTGGCTATCGAGGCCTGCCCGCTGAACCTCGCACCGACCTCCTCCACCACCGCCAGCCTGGTGCTCGGCGATGCCCTGGCGATTGCCCTGCTCGAGGCTCGCGGCTTTACTGCCGAAGACTTCGCCTTTTCCCATCCCGGTGGTGCCCTTGGCCGACGCCTGCTGCTCAAGGTCGAACACGTCATGCACACTGGCGAACGTCTCCCCAGCGTGCTCCGCGGCACCTCGCTGCGCGATGCCCTTCTGGAAATGACGCAGAAAGGGCTGGGCATGACCGTGATCGTCGAGACCGACGGGCGCCTGGCCGGGATTTTCACCGATGGCGACCTGCGTCGCGCCCTGGACAAGGGCGTGGACGTGCGCCAGACCCGCATCGACGAGGTCATGACCGTTCATGGCAAGACCGCCAATGCCGAGATGCTGGCTGCCGAGGCACTGAAGATCATGGAAGACCACAAGATCAGCTCACTGGTAGTGATCGATGAACAGGAGCTGCCCATCGGCGCCCTGAACATGCACGACCTGCTGCGTGCGGGGGTCATGTAATGCACGAACATCTTCTGCAGCGCGCACGTGACATCCGCCTGGCCATCTTCGATGTGGATGGCGTACTGACCGACGGTCGCCTGTACTTTCTCACCGACGGCAGCGAATTCAAGACCTTCAACACCCTGGACGGCCACGGCATCAAGATGCTGATCAACTCCGGCGTGCGCACCGCTATCATCAGTGGGCGCAAGACGCCAGTGGTCGAGCGCCGCGCGCAGAACCTCGGCATTCAGCACCTGTATCAGGGGCGCGAAGACAAGCTGGTGGTTCTCGACGAGCTGCTGGCCGAACTCGGGCTGAGCTACTCTGAAGTGGCCTATCTCGGTGACGACCTGCCTGATCTGCCGGTGATCCGCCGCGTCGGCCTGGGCATGGCGGTCGCCAGCGCCGACGCCTTCGTGCGCGACCACGCTCACGGCGTGACCCAGGCACGCGGCGGCGAAGGCGCGGCACGTGAGTTCTGCGAATTGATCATGCGCGCCCAGGGCACCCTGGCAGCCGCTCAGAACGCCTATCTGTAGAGGTCTGGATGCTCCGCAAACTGCGCTTTCCCGCCCTGCTCACGCTGATCGCTGCCGTTCTGGTGGCCATCGGCTACTGGAACATCCGTCCGGAGAGTTTCATGCAGCAGCCAACCGTGGCCAGCGGCGAGACACCGGATGTGGATTTCTATGTGATCAATTCACGTACGGTCCAGTACCAGGCGGATGGCAAGCGCAACTACGAGATGACCGCGGAGAAGGTCGAACACATCAAGGCCAGCGACGTCAGCCTCTTGACCAAACCCGACCTGCTGTCCTACCGCGGCGGCGAGCACCCCTGGCATGTGCGCAGCGAGCGCGGAGAGGTTTCGGCGGAGGGTGACGAGGTCCTGCTGATCGACAAGGTCCGGGTCGAGCGGACCGACGCCAAGGGCCGTCCGACGATTCTCACCACCAGCCGGCTGACGGTGTGGCCGGACAAGGATTATGCCGAGACCAATCAAGCCGTTAGAATCGACGCCGCCAATGGCGTGACCACGGCGACCGGCATGAAAGCGTATCTGGATGACGGCAGGATGCTCCTGCTGTCCAACGTAAGAGGCCAGCATGAGCTGCGTTAAGACTCTCCCCCTCCTGCTCGGTTTGAGCGCATTCTGGCTCGGCGCCAGTGCCTGGGCGCTTCCCGAGGATCGTGAACAGCCCATCCGCGTACAGGCTGACTCGGCCGAACTGGACGACCGACAGGGCGTGGCCGTGTACCGCGGCGATGTGGTGATCACCCAGGGCACCATGAAGATCACCGGCGACACCGTCACCATCACCCAGGACAGCAATGGCGATGTGGAAGTCTTCACCTCCATCGGCAAGCCGGCCTACTACGAGCAGAAGCCGGCCGTGGACAAGGAGATCGTCAAGGCCTACGGCCTGACCATCCAGTACTTTGCCGCCAACGAGCGCATCGTGCTGCTCGACCAGGCCAAGGTCGTCCAGGAAGGCAACACCTTCGAAGGCGAGAAGATCGTCTATGACACCCGCCGCCAGATCGTCAACGCCGGCCGCGCCACCAATACCGACGTCAGCACGCCGCGTCCGCGGGTCGACATGGTCATCCAACCACGCAAGCGCGAGCAGGCCGCGGAGCAGCCCCAGTAATGGCCGTCCTCAAAGCCCAGCATCTGGCCAAGAGCTACAAGAGCCGGCAGGTCGTTCGCGACGTCAGCCTGTCTATCGAGAGCGGGCAGATCGTCGGCCTGCTTGGCCCGAATGGCGCCGGCAAGACTACCTGCTTCTACATGATCGCCGGACTGGTGAATGCCGATCAGGGTCGCGTGCTGATCGACCAGAACGACGTGACCCACCTTCCGATGCATGGCCGGGCCCGTGCCGGCATCGGTTACCTGCCGCAGGAAGCCTCGATCTTCCGCAAGCTGTCGGTCGCCGACAACATCATGGCGATTCTCGAGACCCGCAAGGATCTGGACCGCGGTGGCCGCCAGCAGGCACTGGAAGGCCTGCTGCAGGAATTCCACATCAACCATATCCGCGACAGTCTCGGCATGAGCCTGTCCGGCGGCGAGCGCCGTCGCGTGGAAATCGCCCGCGCCCTGGCTACGGCGCCGAAGTTCATCCTGCTCGACGAACCCTTCGCCGGTGTCGACCCGATCTCGGTGGGCGACATCAAGCAGATCATCCACCACCTCAAGGCCAAGGGCATCGGGGTGCTGATCACCGACCACAACGTTCGGGAAACTCTGGACATCTGCGAGACGGCGTACATCGTCAACGACGGCCAGCTGATCGCCGAAGGCGATGCCCAGAGCATCCTCGCCAACCAGCTGGTCAAGGAAGTCTACCTGGGCCACGAATTCCGACTGTAAGAGCGGATTTTTTGCTCGGCTCGGCAAATCGCCTCTAGGCAAAGGCTTCGTCGGCAGGCATATAATTTGCTTTCATCGGCGCCTCGAGCGCCGCATGTCGGAACAGGCGCGGTTGCGCCGGCATACAAGGTTCGAAGTCCTCTGCCATGAAACCATCGCTAGTCCTGAAGATGGGCCAGCAGCTGACGATGACACCGCAGCTGCAACAGGCCATACGGCTCCTCCAGCTTTCCACCCTCGATCTGCAACAGGAGATCCAGGAAGCGCTGGACTCCAATCCCATGCTCGAGCGTGAAGAGGACGGTGACGACTTCGACGGCTCCGACCCCATGGCCAAGGCCGTCGATCGTTCGAGCGACGCTGGTAGCGAAAAGATCAGCACTCAGGAAAGCACCTATGAAGAGCCTTCGCACAGCGGCGAAGGCCTCGACGAGGCCGACTGGGGTGAGCGCATTCCCAGCGAGCTACCCGTCGACACCGCCTGGGAAGACATTTACCAGACCAGCGCCAGCAACCTGCCGAGCAACGACGACGACGAATGGGACTTCACCAGCCGTACCTCCAGCGGTGTCAGCCTGCAGAGCCATCTGCTGTGGCAGCTCAACCTCGCCCCCATGAGCGACACCGACCGCCTGATCGCCACCACACTGATCGACTGCATCAACGATCAGGGCTATCTCGAGGAGTCTCTGCAGGAAATCGTGGACAGCTTCGACCCGGAGCTTGAAATCGAGCTCGACGAGGTCGAAGTCGTGCTGCGCCGCGTACAGCAGTTCGAACCTGCCGGTATCGGCGCACGGGATCTGCGCGAATGCCTGCTCCTGCAGCTGCGCCAGCTCCCTGACCGCACCCCTTGGCTCAGCGAAGCCCAGCGGCTGGTGAGTGACCATCTGAACCTGTTGGGTAGCCGCGACTACAGCCTGCTGATGCGCCGCATGAAGCTCAAGGAAGACGAGCTGCGCCAGGTCATCGAGCTCATCCAGAGCCTCAACCCGCGCCCGGGCTCGCAGATCGAGGCGAGCGAGCCGGAGTACGTGGTGCCGGACGTCATCGTACGCAAGCACAACGATCGCTGGTTGGTGGAGCTCAACCAGGACGCCATGCCCCGACTTCGCGTCAATGCCCAGTACGCCAGCTTCGTAAAGCGCGCCGATTCGAGTGCCGACAATACCTTCATGCGCAACCAGCTGCAGGAAGCGCGCTGGTTCATCAAGAGCCTGCTCAGTCGCAACGAAACACTGATGAAGGTCGCCACCCAGATCGTCGAGCACCAGCGTGCCTTCCTCGAACACGGCGACGAGGCGATGAAGCCGCTGGTGCTGCACGACATCGCCGAAGCCGTGGGGATGCATGAGTCGACGATTTCCCGCGTCACCACGCAGAAATACATGCATACGCCGCGTGGCATCTACGAACTCAAATACTTCTTCTCCAGCCACGTCAGCACGGCGGAAGGCGGCGAATGTTCGTCCACCGCGATCCGCGCGATCATCAAGAAGCTGGTCGCCGCGGAAAACCCGAAAAAGCCGTTGAGCGACAGCAAGATCGCTGGTTTACTGGAGGCGCAGGGCATCCAGGTGGCCCGCCGCACCGTTGCGAAATACCGCGAGTCGCTCGGTATCGCACCGTCCAGCGAGCGTAAACGATTGCTGTGATCGGCCACTGGTCGAACTGTCCCGGCGGCAGGCCTCAAGACCTGCTCTTCGCACAAGGCAAAGGAGATAGCAGTATGCAAGTCAACATCAGCGGTGTTCATCTGGAAGTTACCGATGCCCTGCGTGACTACATCGAGGAGAAATTCGACCGACTGGCCCGTCATTTCGACCGCATCATCAGCGTCCAAGTGGTCCTGCAGGTCGAGAAACTCAAGCAGAAAGCCGAAGCCACCCTGCACGTCGCCGGTCGCGAAGTGGTGGGCAATGCCGAACACGAAGACATGTACGCTGCCGTGGACCTGCTGGTCGACAAGCTCGACCGTCAGCTGATCAAGCACAAGGAGAAGCAGCTCGACCACACCCAGGGTGCCGTCACCCGCTGACGCTCATTATGATCCGACTCGAAAACATCCTGACCCCCGGACGTTCCCTGGTGAACGTCCCGGGCGGTAGCAAGAAGCGCGTCCTGGAGCAGATCGCCAAGGTGATCGCCCAGGACCTTTCCGACCTCGACTCCCAGACCATCTTCGAAAGCCTGATCGCCCGTGAAAAGCTGGGCTCGACCGGCTTCGGCAATGGCATCGCCATTCCGCACTGCCGCATGGTCGGCTGCAATGCCCCCGTGAGTGCCGTGCTGCGCCTGGAAACGCCGGTGGACTTCGACGCCATCGATGGCGCCCCGGTCGATCTGCTGTTCGTGCTGCTGGTCCCGGAGGCGGCCACCGACGAGCACCTCGAGTTGCTGCGCCAGATCGCCAGCATGCTCGACCGTGAAGAGGTACGGCAACGTCTGCGCGAGGCACCCAGCAACGACAGCCTGTACCAGGTCGTCGTGGATGTGCAGAACGGTGGCTAGCGCGATGGGGTACAGATGCGACTGATCATCGTCAGTGGGCGTTCGGGCTCGGGCAAGAGCACCGCGCTGAACGTACTCGAAGACAACGGGTTCTACTGCATCGACAACCTGCCCGCTGGCCTGCTGCCCGAGCTTGCCGAGCGCGCCCTGCTGCACACCGAACTGCTGCACCCACAGGTTGCCGTGTCGATCGATGCGCGCAACCTGCCCAGCCAGCTCAAGCGTTTTCCCGAACTGCTCGAAGAGGTTCGCGCCCGGCATATTCAGTGCGACGTGCTGTATCTGGATGCCGACGACGAAACCCTGCTCAAGCGCTTCTCCGAAACCCGTCGGCGCCACCCGCTGACCAACGAAAGCCGTTCGCTGGCCGAGGCGATTCGTGACGAGGAGCTGCTGCTGGCGGCAATCATCGATCATGCCGACCTGAAGATCGACACCACGCACCTGAACCTCTATCAGCTGCGCGACATGCTCAAGCTGCGGCTGCTCAACAAGCCTGAGCCAGGCACGGCCTTTCTCATCGAATCGTTCGGATTCAAGCGCGGCATGCCGGTCGATGCCGATCTGGTATTCGACGTGCGCTGCCTGCCCAACCCGTACTGGAAGGCCGAATTGCGCGACTTCTCCGGGCTCGATCAGCCGGTGATCGACTATCTGGCCGCCCAGTCCGATGTGGAGGAGATGTTTCAGGACATCCACGCTTACCTGAGCAAATGGCTGCCACGCTTCGCCGCCAGCAACCGAGCGTACGTCACCATCGCCATCGGCTGCACCGGAGGCCATCACCGCTCGGTGTACCTAGCCGAGCGACTCGGTCTGGCGCTCAAGGAGCCGCTGAAGAACCTGCAGGTCCGTCACCGGGATCTCGCCTAGGAATACGTAAACCCATGCCCGCCCGCGAAGTCACCATCATCAACAAGCTTGGCCTGCACGCGCGTGCGGCGGCCAAGTTCGTCGCCGTCGCCAACCGCTTTCCCTGCAAGATCCGGGTGGGCCGCTGTCCCGCCACGCTGGTCGACGGCAAGAGCATCATGGCCGTCATGATGCTGGCCGCCAGCAAGGGCACTACGGTGCATCTGCATGCCGATGGCGAGCAGGAAGAAGAAGCCCTGGACGCCCTCGTGGCGTTGATCGACGACTACTTCGAAGAAGGCGAATAGCCGTCCGCCCATTCGGGCGTGCTCGCAGCGAGCACGCCACACCCTCCCGCTTACTTCCCGGCCACCATCATTCGCTCGATCAGCACCGAGCCGGTCCGCACGTTGCCGCGCGTCTCGATGTCGCAACCAATGGCGACGATCTGGCGGAACATGTCGCGCAGATTGCCGGCGATGGTCACCTCCTGCACGGGGAACTGGATCTCGCCGTTCTCCACCCAGTAGCCGCCGGCGCCGCGTGAATAGTCACCGGTGACCAGATTCAGTCCCTGCCCCATCAGCTCGGTCACCAGCAGGCCGCGCCCCATGCGTCGCAGCAGGGCAGCCTGATCTTCCTCACCGTGGCTGACGAACAGGTTGTGCACGCCACCCGCGTTGGCAGTGCTCGGCATGCCCAGCTTGCGCCCGGAATAGGTCGAAAGCACATAGGAAATCAGGCGGCCGTTTTCCACGAAAGGCTTGGCGTAGGTCGCCAGGCCATCGCCATCGTAGCTGGCGCTGCCAAGCGCACGCGGGATATGTGGGCGTTCGTCGAGACTCAGCCATTCGGGGAACAGCGTCTGGCCCAGTGCGTCCTCCAGATAGGAGGCCTTGCGATACAGGTTGCCGCCGGAGATGGCGGCGATGAAATGGCTAAACAGCCCCGTCGCCAGCTCCGGCGCGAACAACACCGGCACCTCGCAAGTCGGGATCGGTCGCGCGCCCAGGCGCCGCACTGCACGCTCGGCTGCGCGCCGGCCGATGGTCTGTGGATCGATCAGCGCCTCGCCGATACGGTTGACGTCGTAGAAGTAGTCGCGCTGCATCTGGCCTTCGCTTTCGGCGATCATCACGCAGCTCAGACTGTGCCGTGTGCTGCAATAACCGCCGATAAAGCCATTGCTGTTGCCGTAGGCACGGCAGCCCTGATGGGTGTTGAGACTGGTGCCGTCGGCGTTGCGGATGCGTGCATCGAAGTCGAACGCCGCGCTTTCACAACTCAGCGCCTGCTCGATCGCCTGCTCCGGGGTAATCGACCATGGATGGTAGAGATCCAGATCGGGAAGCTCCCGAGCCATCAGCGTGGCGTCGGCCAGGCCGGCAAACTCGTCCTGCGAAGCGTGCCTGGCGATGGCCAGCGCGGCGGCCACGGTTTCCCGGATGGCCTCGTCGCCGCTGCCGGTGGTGCTGGCCGAGCCCTTGCTCTGGCCGACATAGAGGGTAATGCCGAAACCCTGGTCCCGATTGAATTCGACCGTTTCCACTTCACCCTGGCGCACCGTCGTGGACAGCCCCTGCTCCATGGAGACAGAGACCTCGCTGGCGCTGGCGCCCTGCCGCCGCGCTTCCTCGATGATGCGCTCGACCTTCTCGCGCAAACCGGGCAGCGCATGCGGACCGATGCCGTCTACTTCACTCATAAGCACTCCCAAAACAACACCTGCACTCAAATCAATTGCAGCCCGGCGCGGCCAGTCGGGAGCCTGCTGCCAGGGCTGCTGCTATCATGGCGGCATTTCCTAGTGGACCATCCCCATGTCTGAACACTCCGACGTCGATGATTTCGACGAAAAAAGCAAATCCCAGGTCAAGCGCGAACTGCTCGCCCTGCAGGAACTCGGCGAACGCCTGACCACGCTCAAACCCGACCTCATCGCCCGGCTGCCGCTCAGCGACGCGCTGCACAAGGCCCTGGCCGACGCCCCGAAGCACAAGGCGCATATCGCCCGCAAACGGCACATCCAGTACATCGGCAAGCTGATGCGTGATCAGGATGTCGATGCCATCGTCGCCCTGGTCGATCAACTCGACGCCTCGACCCGCCAGTACAACGAACGCTTCCACGCCCTCGAGCGCTGGCGCGACCGGCTCATCGCCGGCAATGACGAGACGCTGGAAGCCTTCGTCGTCGAATTCCCCGAAACCGACCGCCAGCATCTGCGCGGGCTGATCCGCCACGCCCAGCATGAAGCGGCGCGCAACAAGCCGCCGGCTGCCAGCCGCAAGATCTTCAAATACATCCGCGACCTGGACGAGACCAAGCGCGGCCTGCGATAAACAGGTCCTTTCTCATGTGCCGGCTGACCCCGAGTCGGCACCTGATGACCGGCAGCGTCAAGCGCCGGTCCCCCCCACCGTGATTTCGTCGATCTTCAGCGTCGGCTGGCCGACGCCGACCGGCACCGATTGGCCATCCTTGCCGCAGGTGCCGACTCCGCTGTCCAGTGCCAGGTCGTTGCCCACCATGGACACGCGATTCATCACCTCCGGACCGTTGCCGATCAGCGTCGCACCCTTGACCGGCGCAGTGATCCTGCCGTCTTCGACCAGATAGGCCTCACTGGTGGAGAAGACGAACTTGCCGCTGGTGATGTCCACCTGGCCGCCGCCGAGGCTGGCGCAGTAGATGCCCTTCTTCACCGAGCGGATGATCTCCTCGGGGTCGCTTTCGCCGGCCAGCATGTAGGTGTTGGTCATGCGCGGCATGGGCAGATGCGCGTAAGACTCGCGGCGACCATTGCCGGTCGGTGCGACGCCCATCAGGCGCGCATTGAGCTTGTCCTGGATATAGCCCTTGAGGATGCCGTTCTCGATCAGTGTGGTGCACTGCGTCGGCGTACCTTCGTCGTCGACGCTGAGCGAGCCGCGGCGGTCGGCCAGGGTGCCGTCATCAACTATGGTGCACAGCTTCGACGCGACCTGCTGGCCGATGCGGCCGCTGTAGGCTGAGCTGCCCTTGCGGTTGAAGTCGCCTTCCAGGCCGTGGCCGACGGCCTCGTGCAGCAGCACGCCGGACCAGCCCGGCCCCAGCACCACCGGCAGCGAACCGGCCGGCGCTGGCACCGCCTCGAGATTGACCAGCGCCTGGCGCAGCGCTTCGCGGGCATAGCCCATGGCGCGGTCTTCGCTGAGGAAGTACTGATACCCGGTGCGCCCGCCACCGCCCTGCCCTCCGCGCTCCCGGCGGCCGTTCTGCTCGACGATCACACTGACGTTGAAGCGCACCAGCGGGCGGATATCCGCCGCCAGTCCGCCATCCATGGCAGCGACGAGAATATGTTCCCATACGCCCGCCAGGCTCACCGTGACCTGCTTGATGCGTGGGTCCAGCGCACGGGTGGCTACGTCGATGCGCTTGAGCAGGTCCACCTTCTCGGCGCGGCTCAGGCCATCCAGCGGATTATCCTGATGATACAGCGGCGCGAAGGCCGCCCTGCCGAGCACCTTGACCTGCCCCTGCTGCCCGCTACGGGCGATGGAGCGGGCGGCCTGCGCGGCCTGACGCAGGGCATCGGCAGTGATCGCATTGCTGTAGGCAAAGCCGGTCTTCTCCCCCGACAGCGCCCGTACGCCCACGCCCTGCTCGAGGTGGAACCCGCCTTCCTTGACGATGCCATCCTCGAGCACCCAGGACTCGGATACCTGGTCCTGGAAATACAGGTCCGCGGCATCCACGCCGGGGCCGGCGAGCTCACCCAGCAAACCGGGCAGATCGTCGAGTCCCAGACCTCCGGGGGTCAGCAGTCGCTCGGTGACGGGTAACAGCAGTTCACTCATATCTACTCCAAAGGTTCCGTGCCCAGGCACGGTACGGAAAATCGGCGGTGACGTTGCACCAGCATGCGTTGGCGGATAGCGGCCTGCTCGATTGCGTCTCGCTCGGCAAGCAGAGCCGCCTCACCGCTCGGCTGCTCGCACAGCAGCCGGCCCCATGGGTCAACGATAGACGAATGCCCATGGGTGATGCGACCACCAGGGTGCTCGCCGCCCTGTGCCGCCGCCAGGACATAGCACTGGGTCTCGATGGCCCGCGCGCGAATCAGCGCGGTCCAGTGGGCCTCGCCGGTCACCGCGGTAAACGCCGAGGGCACGCTGATCAATTCCGCGCCCGCCGCCCGCAAAGCGGTATACAGCTCGGCAAAGCGCAGGTCGTAACACACGCTCATGCCCAGCCTTCCGAGCGGCGTATCGGCCACCACCACCTGACTGCCCGCCGCATAGTCATCGGACTCGCGATATCGGCCGCGGCTGTCGGCGACATCCGCGTCGAATAGATGCAGCTTGTCGTAACGCGCCACCCGCTGCCCCTGCTCGTCGATGAGCAGCGAGCAGGCGTTGGGCTTGCCCTGCGGGCAATCGTCGGGCGGTAACGGCAGGGTCCCGGCGACTATCCACAACCTGAGGTCGCGGGCGGCTTGTTTCAACCACGGCAGGATCGGGCCCTCGCCCATGGCCTCGGCGCGGCCGAGGCTCGGCAGATCATTGCGGCCCATGGCAGCGAAGTTTTCCGGCAGCACCGCCAGACGCGCACCGGCCTCCGCCGCCTGTTCGAGCAATTGCCGCGCCTGGGCCAGGTTGTGCGCGACCTCGGCCCCGGTGGCCATTTGAATCACGGCTAAGGACATAGGCTCCCCGCTAGTGAGATGCGAAGCCCGCTGCGAACCCGGCTCAGTTGGGCTTCTCGAAAGGTTTGTCGAAACTGATCTTCGGCGACTGCCACGGCCCCTTGACGTCGTACTGCACACTGGCGAAGCGCGCGACGCGATCACCCAGCAGCTTGTCAGCCACGAACAGCGCGCCGCCGATCGCTGGCGCACCGACGATCAGCGCTGCCAGCGGCAGGTTGTTGCTGATCGGCAACGTAACCAGCAGCTTGGCGTCGATCTCGTCGCGCGCCATGTCGAGCGTGCCATCCAGCTCCAGATTGCTCGACGGCCCGCTGACGGTGATCGGTTCGCGGGTAGTGAAAACGCCAGCATCGGCCTGCAGGCTGCCGTCCAGCCGGTCGTAGCTGAGGCCCTTGCCGAACAGATCGGAGAAATCCAGCCGTAGCCGGCGGCCGATGGAGTTGAAATTCAGCACGCCGAACACCCGCAGTGCCTGCGCGCTGCCGTCCACCTCGACGAACTGCCCCTTGCGCAGTCGGGGCTGCATGCTGCCGGAATAGCGCGCCATGGCGAACCAGGCTGGCGAGCCCGGCCAGCGCCCGTCGGCATCCAGGCGGAAGCTTTCGCTGGTCACCGAGGGCGCAAAGCCCCAGGCCAGCAGCACGTCGGCCAGGTTGCCGCCTTCCAGCCGACCCTTGTACCAGCTCTGCCCGGCGCCCCAACCTCCGTTTCCGCTGATCCTCAACCCCTTGAGCTGCAACGCGAGATCGCGAAACTCCACACCAGTGCCGACTGGGCGCAGCTTGAGCGCCCAAGCGCCGAGCAGATCGTCACCAAGGGAAACCCGCTCGATGGCCAGGTCCATCGCCGGCAGGCTTTGCGGATCCACGTCGGCCAGGGGATCCGACCGCGCACTGGCGGCTTCGCCAGGCTCTGCCGCCGGCAGGCGCAGGTGGGTCAGGTTGGCTACGATGATGCCGTCATCGGCGTCCGGCAGACGCACCGTGCCGCCGACGAGCGAACTGCGCAGGCCGAGGGACCAGGCAGCAGAACCGCGTTGCAGGTCGATGCCCAGCCTGTCGATACGGGTGCCGAAGCCCTCGAAACGATCGATATCGACCTGCACCTGCCGCAGCAGCGAGCCGGTCGTCTGCTGCGTGTCGCCCTTGCCATGCTGATCAAGCACGGCACGCCAGGCATTCCAGTCCAGCTCCGGCAGGCGCCCCTTGACGTACAGCCCGGGTCGCCCTGGTAGATTCGCCGCACCGCCACCCAAGCGCAGCTCGCCGCGTCCCTGCGCCCAGGCATCAGGGGGCGCGACGAAGACCAGCGCGGCCAACTCGTCATGCCGTATGGAATAGCGTCGCTCCGCACCCTGCAGGGACATGCGCAACGTGCTGTCGCGCCGCACGCTGGCAGCCTTGCCGAACGGCGCCGGGAGGTCGATGCGCAGGCCCTGGAGCGACGAGTCGATCTGCAACTGGCTGCTTTCGGCCGCCAGTTCCAGGCGCAACTGATAGGGCAGTTCGCCGCTGGCCGGCACCGGCTGCTTGACGTCGAGCCATTCCAGCAGCGGTTTGAGTGCCACGCTGCCCCGCGCCTCGATGCGCGAGGCCGGCTTGCCGACCGAACCGGTCGCAACCGCCTTGCCGTTGACGGCGCGCCCGAACAGCCGTGCCTGAATCTCGTCGGCGCTCAGCCCACGCGCGGTGTCGTAGCGAAATCGGCCGCTGAGCCGCTCGAACGCCAGCGCTGGGTCCTTGATCTGTAGCGCCGCATCGCTGCTGGCAAAATCCACGACGACCCGTGGCGTGCCCTTGCCCAATGGAATCTGCAGATCGAGCGCACCATCCAGTTCGCCCTGCCCTTGCCAGCCGGCGAAGGTCTCGCCGGTCCCGATCGGTGCCTCCTGCAGCAGGCGCAGCGCATCTGGCAGGCTGCTGCTGACCTGCCCCTTGATCGCCAATTGCGGCACCTGCCCGCTGCCGACATGAGCCACTTCCGCCGTCACGTCATGCACGCGGCTGTCGAGAATCCGCCCTTCGGCAAGGCGCACACGGACGCCGCTGTCTTCCACCAGGACCTCGCCGCGCCCCTGCTGCAGGGCCGGCCAGCCCGGCTGGAAGGCCAGCTCGGCGTCACGCACCTTGAAGTACAGGCTGATGCTGCGAGCACTGTCGGGGGCACCTTTGTTCAACGCACCCTGATACTGGAAGTAGCCCTGCTCGACGGTGCCCGCGCGAATCGCATCCTTGAGCCAATCGACCAGCGCCGGGCTCAACGCCGGCGATTTCGTCGGCAGGTACTTCTCGGTGTAACGTGCATCACCCTCGCTGAGGCCGACGCGCAGGTCCATGTAGTCCTCGACTTCGGGATCGCGCGCGAGGCGAATCAGGAAATCGCCGGCGATCCTGCCCTCCTCTCCATCGACGCGCAGATAGGGGGCGGCGAGGGTGAAAGCCTGCTCATCCAGAGTCCAGGTCAGCCGGCCGGCGCCGTGCCGATAGTGCCAGGGTTCAGGATAAAGAGGCGCCAGATGCAGGCTGAAATCATCGCTGTCCAGGCGTAGCTCACCGCTGGCCAGGTCACCCTGGATGCTGCCGCTGCCATTGCCTACTGCGGGAATCCAGTTCTGCGCGCTGAAGCTGATCCGCTCCAGGTTGGCCGCAAAGCGCAGTCGCTGCGGCGAATCCATCTGGGGGTAGAAGTCCGCGCGCAGATTGCGCAGCGTTCCGCTGGGCTGCAGCGCGCCCAGCGTTTCCACCGCCGTCTCGGGCAGCGGCGCCAGCGCACGCGCAAGGTTGGCGATCGGCGCGACGTTCAGCCGATCGGCCTGCAGTCGCCAGTGCTGCTCGGCCCGACTCTCCTGCAGCAGCAGGCGCGCGTCGCCCCAGCGCTCACCTTCAAGGTCGAAAGCCAGGCGGTCGAGCAGCAGCCGATAACCCTGCTCGGTCAGGTCGACGTAGGCGTCGACCGCCAGATCCTCCAGCTGGACCGGCGGATGCTCGGCATAGGCGGCACGCAGCCGCGGCGCGTTCAACCGCAGCACGGCACGCTCGAGCTGCTGCGCCTTCCAGCGCAGCCAGAGCTCTCCCCCCAGCTGCGCCGTCTGCAGTTGCCAAGCGCCGGTCAATCGGCCTGGCAACCAGGCGGCCCAGTCGCTTTGCGGCAGGCTCAGATACAGCTGCGCCTCAGCCTGCGCCCAACGCTGCGGCTGCACGCGCGCGTTCAGGCGCAGGGCCAGCGGCTGGCCATCCGGCAGCACACTGCGCCCGTCCAGTCGCAAACGATTGCCATCGGCGCGTAGCGAAAGGTCCGTGTAGCTAAGGGTCAGCGGTGAATCACCGAAGGGCTCCAGGGTGATCTGGCTGTCGAGCAACGCCAGGCCACGAATATGCTGGAGCGCCTCGAGTATTTTCTGCGGATCGGGCGGCGGCGCATCGTCGCGCTCTGGCAGGCCCTTGACCTGCCATTCGCCATCTTCGCCCTCTAGCACAGACAGGTGCACGCCGCTGAACTCCAGCGAACTCAGCCGCCATGAGCGTGCCCAGAGGCTGCCGGCCAGATCGGGCACGACGGCGATGCGATCCAGACGCATCGCACTGTCGCCCTCGCCCAGCAGCACGTCATGCGCCAGCAGGCGCGGCGCAAGACCCTCCCAACGCCCTTCCAGGCGCCCCAATGTCACCGGCATATCGAGGGCGGTGCGCACCCTTTCCTGCAGTTCCGTGCGGTATTCGGCAACCAGCGGCACCAGCTGCCGGCCCAGGCTGACATAAAGCGCAGCCAGAATCAGGCCGAACGCGGCCACCCAGAACAACTGGCGCGACAGCGTGACGAGAAAGGCGGCGAGGCGGTTCATGCCGATGCGCTCCGGTTATCCCGGCCCTGGCGGTCTGGTGTACCTCTGTTCAGAGCAGCACCACGTCGTACTGTTCCTGGGAATACATGCTTTCCACCTGGAACTTGATGGAGCGGCCGATGAAAGCCTCGAGATCGGCGACATTGCCCGACTCCTCGTCCAGCAGGCGATCGATCACCTTCTGGTTGGCGAGCACCCGATAACCCTCGGCCTGGTAGGCGCGGGCCTCGCGCAGGATTTCGCGGAAGATCTCGTAGCAGACCGTCTCCGGCGTCTTCAGCTTGCCGCGACCCTGGCAGCACATGCATGGCTCGCAGAGCACCTGTTCGAGACTTTCGCGGGTACGCTTGCGGGTCATCTGCACCAGGCCGAGCTCGGTGATGCCGATGATGTTGGTCTTGGCGTGGTCGCGCTCCAGCTGCTTCTCCAGGGTGCGCAGCACCTGCCGGCGATGCTCCTCGTCCTCCATGTCGATGAAGTCGATGATGATGATCCCGCCCAGGTTGCGCAGCCGCAGCTGGCGGGCGATGGCAGTGGCCGACTCGAGGTTGGTCTTGAAGATGGTTTCCTCGAGGGTGCGGTGACCTACGAAGGCGCCGGTGTTGACGTCGATGGTGGTCATCGCTTCGGCGGGGTCGATGATCAGGTAGCCGCCGGACTTGAGCATCACCTTGCGCTCCAGCGCCTTCTGAATCTCGTCCTCGACGCCATAGAGATCGAAGATCGGGCGTTCACCGGGGTAATGCTCGAGTCGGTCACCCAGTTCGGGCATCAGTTCGCCGACGAACTGGCTGACCTTCTGGAAGTTTTCCCGCGAGTCGATGCGGATCTTCTCGATCCGCGGATTGACCAGGTCGCGCAGGGTGCGCATGGCCAATGACAGGTCCTCGTAGATCACCGTCGGGGCGGCGGCGGTCTTGATCTGGCCCGCGATCTGCTCCCAGAGTCGGCGCAGGTAGCGGATATCCATGAGGATTTCGTCGCGGCCCGCACCCTCGGCGGCGGTGCGCAGAATGAAGCCGCCGGCCTCCTGGATGCCTTCGGCCGCCACGCATTCGGCAACCACCTGCTTGAGCCGTTCGCGCTCGGCTTCGTCCTCGATGCGCAGGGAAATGCCGACATGGCTGGTGCGCGGCATGTAGACCAGATAGCGCGACGGGATCGACAGCTGGGTGGTCAGGCGCGCGCCCTTGGTGCCGATCGGGTCCTTGGTGACCTGGACCACCAGGCTCTGCCCCTCGTGTACCAGCGCATTGATCGGCTCGACCGCGTTGCCTTCGCGCGCGGAAATCTCCGAGGCGTGGATGAACGCCGCGCGGTCCAGACCAATATCGACGAAGGCCGCCTGCATGCCGGGCAGCACCCGCACCACCTTGCCTTTGTAGATACTGCCGACGATGCCACGGCGTTGCGTGCGCTCGACATGCACCTCCTGCAGCACACCGTTCTCCACCACCGCCACCCGCGATTCCATGGGGGTGATGTTCATCAGGATTTCTTCGCTCATTGTTGTTCTCGGCGGTGGCTTGATGGGCAGCTCTGGCTGCGGGTCCTGGACGATTCTAACCGGCCTGCGGGCCGAAGCCGCAAGGCTCTAGCGTGAGGCTTTGGTCCAACGCGCCAGGCCGAACGCATCGAGCAGCTGCGCGGTTTCGCACAATGGCAGGCCGACCACCGCCGAGTAGCTGCCATGCAGTTGACTGACGAATACCGCCCCCCAACCCTGAATGGCGTAGCCACCCGCCTTGTCCAACGGTTCGCCGCTGGCCCAGTAGCGTTCGGCCTCGTCATCGCTGATGGTGCGGAAGGTTACTTCGCTGATTACGGTGCGCACTTCGCAAGCCTCGCGGCTGGCCACGGCCACTGCCGTCATGACCCGGTGGGTACGCCCGGACAGGGCCACGAGCATGGCCAGACCATCGGCACGATCGACCGGCTTGCCCAGAATGTGCTGATCGAGCACCACGCTGGTGTCGGCGCCCAGCACGCAGCCCTGGCCATCGCCCAGGTTCGCCAGTCCGGTCAATGCCTTGTCTCTCGCGACGCGCTCGACGTAGGCCTCAGGGGTTTCGGTCGGTGATGGCGTCTCGTCGACGGATACGCTGAGCAGGGAAAACGGAACGCCGATCTGCGCGAGCAGCTCGCGGCGACGGGGTGATGCCGAGGCAAGAAACAAAGCGCCCATGGCGGGTCCTCAACGATAAATAAGCGACAGCGTCGCATATCCGGGTACGTCGAGGAAGGCGCAGAGGCCGGCGTAAAGGCTACGCCGGCCGGGATGACTCAGAATCGGAAGTTGACCACCTGGTCGCCCTTGAGCGACAGCGTGCGCTTCTGGGTCGTGCCACCGGAAGTGATCTGAATATCGTAGATGCCTCCGTCGAGCATCAGCGAGACCGGCGTTGCGCCATGGTCCTGATCATTGATGCGCACCCGATCGTCGTACTTGTTGCTGCGTACGATCAGCGAATACATCTTGCTGTCGCACTGTTCGAACGGCACGTCGAGGATGGCGCAGGGCATCATCTGCTTGGCGCTGATGGTGGCCTCGACATTCATCAGAGCCTGAACGGTACCGTCCAGGCTCATGCTCGCCTGAGCGAACTCGGTACGGGTGCGGTAGCGATACCAGCTGGGATCCATCCTCAGCTCGGTAACCTGCTCACGAATGTCGTCGGCCAGGACGCGCTGGTAGTTCTCCAGCACCCACTGCGACATCTGACCATCGTTGCGGTGCTCGGCGAGGCACGCGGCCAGGCTCTTGCTGGCCGAGCAACGGAAGGACACCGGCTGTTCGAAGCGGATGGTCTTGTCCAGCTTGCGCGCGATGCTCTGAATCTTCTTGCTGTTGCGCTCACGGATTTCAGCCGCCAGTTGCGACTTGAGGCGTTCGACGTCGCGCGCGGCGAGAGAAAACTTCAGGTGCTGGCTGCCCAGGTCCTTTTCCAGCGCCTCGACACGCCCGGAAATGGCCGCCACAGCCTCTGCATTGCGCTTGTGCTCGTCGAGCAGCTCGTCGAGGCGCTTGCGCTCGGCGCTCTGCCCGAGAAACTCGTCTACCTCCATGCGAATCAGCTTCTTGCTGTTCGCCATTTGCAATTGCGCAGCCGCCAGTTCGCTCTTCTCGGTGCGGAGGGCATCTTCGAGCTTCTGTTTATCGAGAAGGATGGCGTCGAGTTCGGCGATCTTGCTGCTCAGCTGCTCGGCACGCGGCGATTCGGCGGAGGCTTCAACGGCGGTGGTACCGCCCGCAGCAGGAGATTCGGGTGCCGCCGGGGTGGATAGCTGTGATGCCTGCGGGGCAGCGTCGGCCTGGGTGTAGCTGCTGTTCATGCCCAGCGCCAGCAACGCTCCGACTGCGCTGATTGCCAGCAGAACGCGCGGAGCGCGAGTGCCTTCGGCCTTGGAAAAAATCGAAATGCCAGCTTCCATACTCGTCGCCCGTGCTGTTGTGCTTATCGTGGTCTGAAGCGGAACAGGTGATGGCTGAACGCCATCCCGGCGCGGATGATTTCAGAAATGCCATACATCATCAAGGCACGGCCCGTGCCGAGCGACACAAACCCACACAAAACAGCAGACTTTTGACCGGATGCGCAGCGCGCGGAGGATCAGTAAACGGCAAACCGCTGGCGCATTCCCTGCAACGCCACGTAGACCCATGGCCAGAGCAGCGCGCTGATGGGCACCGGCACCAGGAACAGCAAGGTCGGCGGACGATTGCCGGTCAGCGTGTTGAGCCTGAGCTGGACCAGCTGCGCGAGGCCAAGCACGACCAGCAGCACCATGCTTTGCTGCCACAGGGGAAACATGCGCAGACGCTGCTGCAGGCTCAGCACCAGAAAGGCGATGAGAATCAGCGGCAACGCGCTCTGGCCGAACAGGGTGCCGGCGAGCACGTCCTGCGCCAGCCCGAAGCAGAAGGCTGCACCCAGACCGCCGCGATGCGGCAACGTCAGCGACCAGAAGGCAATCACCAGGCCCAGCCACAACGGCCGGGCGATTTCCGCACTGCCGGGCATCGGCGCGACGCTGAGCAACAGTGCGAGCGTCAGACTGAACCAGATGACCCAACCGTTGTTCGGACGCCCACTGATCATTGTCCCGCCTCCTGGGCTGGTGCCGCCGGCGCGGCACCGGCGGCCGGTTGTGCGCCTTCGGCAGCGCTGCCGGACTCGCCAGGCGCCTGGCTCGCCGCGGCCCCTTCGGCGGCAGCTTTCTGATCGGCGTCGGCCTGCGCTTCGGCGGCAGCGGCCGCGCGCTCTTCGGGTGTCCGCGAATCACTGAAGACCAGCATCAGGTAGCGGCTACGATTGAGCATCGCCGTCGGCACCGCACGCACGATGGCGAAAGGCTGACCGGAACCGTGCACCACCTCGGTCACTTGCGCCACCGGGTAACCGCTGGGAAAACGCTGCCCAAGCCCGGAGCTGACCAGCAGGTCGCCGGCCTTGATGTCGGCGGTCTCGGCCACGTGGCGCAGCTCGAGGTAGTCCGGATTGCCGGTTCCGACCGCAATGGCGCGCAGGCCGTTGCGGTTGACCTGGACCGGAATGCTGTGGGTGACGTCGGTCAGCAGCAGGACCCGCGCGGCGTACGGCAGCACTTCGACCACCTGCCCCATCAGGCCGCTGGCATCGAGCACCGGCTGCCCCATGAACACGCCGTCCTTCTCGCCCTTGTCGATCAGGATGCGGTGGGTGAAGGGGTTGGGGTCCAGGCCGATCAACTCGGCAACCAGCACCCGGTCGTCGACCAGCGCCGAGGAGTTGAGCAGCTCGCGCAAGCGCACGTTCTGTTCGGTGAGCGTGGCCAGCTTCTGCAGCCGCCGCTGCATCAGCAGCGCCTCGGCCTTGAGCCGCTCGTTCTCTGCCATCAGGCTGTTGCTGGTGGCTATCTGGGCTGTTGCCCCGCGCCAGATACGCACCGGCATATCGGCGACCCAGTAGAACGGAGTCAGCACCAGGCCCATCTGGCTGCGGACGGTCTTCAGCGCGTCGAAGCGGGCATCCACCACCATCAGCACGACACAAAGCACGACGAACACCAACAGGCGTACGCCGAGCATGGGTCCTTTGGCAAATAGCGGCTTGATCGCGACTACCTCTTGGCTGATGGCTGGGGCTAAACGCGACAAGCCGAAAGCCGGCGCAACCGGAGCTTTCGGCTTGTCATGAGCGACGAAGCGCTAACTCACTCAGTGGACAGCAGGTCCATGGCGTGACGATCCATCATTTCCAGCGCACGACCGCCGCCACGGGCAACGCAGGTCAGCGGCTCTTCGGCAACGATCACCGGCAGACCGGTTTCCTGGGCCAGCAGCTTGTCCAGATCACGCAGCAGCGCGCCGCCACCGGTCAGTACCAGACCGCGCTCGGCGATATCGGAGGCCAGTTCCGGCGGCGACTGCTCCAGGGCACTCTTGACCGCCTGAACGATGGTCGCCAGGGATTCCTGCAGGGCCTCGAGCACCTCGTTGGAGTTCAGCGTGAAGCTACGCGGCACGCCCTCGGCCAGGTTGCGGCCGCGCACGTCCACTTCACGCAACTCGCCGCCCGGGAAGGCGGTACCGATTTCCTGCTTGATGCGCTCGGCGGTCGATTCGCCGATCAGGCTGCCGTAGTTGCGCCGCACGTAGGTCACGATGGATTCGTCGAAGCGATCGCCACCGACCCGCACGGATTCGGCGTAGACCACGCCGTTGAGGGAGATCAGCGCGATCTCGGTGGTGCCGCCGCCGATGTCCACGACCATCGAGCCACGCGCCTCGTCCACCGGCAGGCCGGCGCCGATGGCTGCGGCCATGGGTTCTTCGATCAGGAACACTTCCCGCGCACCGGCACCGAGAGCCGACTCGCGGATCGCGCGACGCTCGACCTGGGTCGACTTGCAGGGTACGCAGATCAGCACACGTGGGCTGGGCTGCAGAAAACTGTTCTCGTGCACCTTGTTGATGAAGTACTGCAGCATCTTTTCGCAAACGCTGAAGTCGGCAATCACACCATCCTTCATCGGGCGGATCGCATTGATGTTGCCCGGGGTACGGCCCAGCATGCGCTTGGCCTCGGTGCCTACGGCGACGACGCTTTTCTGGTTGCCGTGGCTACGGATGGCGACCACCGACGGCTCGTCGAGAACGATACCGCGATCGCGCACATAAATAAGGGTATTGGCAGTGCCCAGGTCGATCGACAGATCACTGGAAAACATGCCACGCAGTTTCTTGAACATGGGAAAAGGGCCCTGGGGCAAACGCGTGGGGAAAAAAGTGCCGCAAACTCTAACAATGGTGCGAACTTAGGGCAAGGCGCGAGTCCGCCCGCGTAGCGCCAGACGTGAGCCATTACGCGCTAGGCCGCAACATGGCGCCACAAGGGGCGCGCATTGGCCGCAGTGCCCTGCGCACGCTACCGATAAGCGCCTGGGGCATGTAAGATTGACGGCTTTTCCGGGCCCGAAAGCCCATTGCTGCGGCCAAACCAGCGCCGCCACGCGCCCCGTCAATCGACGGAAGGTGCAGCCCGATTCGCTTTCCGCTGGAGATACCCGATGGCGCTTGAACGCACCGAGGTGGAAAAGATCGCTCACCTGGCCCGACTGGGCCTGTCTGAAGCCGACCTGCCCCGCACCACCGAGACCCTCAACAATATCCTCGGCCTGATCGATCGCATGCAGGCGGTCGACACCACCGGCATCGAGCCTCTGGCTCACCCGCTGGAAACCACCCAGCGCCTGCGCGCCGACGTGGTCACCGAACGCAATCAGCGCGACGCCTACCAGGCCATCGCACCGGCCGTGGAAGAAGGCCTGTATCTGGTTCCCCGGGTGATCGAGTGATGAAGGACACCGCCATGCACAACCTGACGCTCGCCGAGATTGCCCGCAACCTCGCGGAGAAGCGCTTTTCTGCCGAAGAGCTGACACGCACCCTGCTGGCGCGCATCGAACAGCTCGACCCGCAACTGAACAGCTTCATCAGCGTCACCGATGAACTCGCCATCACCCAGGCGAAGGCCGCCGATGCGCGTCGCGCCGCCGGCGAGAACGGTGCGCTGCTCGGTGCGCCAATCGGTCACAAGGACCTGTTCTGCACCCAGGGCATTCGCACCAGCTGCGGCTCGAAGATCCTCGACAGCTTCAAGGCGCCCTACGACGCCACCGTGGTGGAACGCCTCGCCGCCGCCGGCACGGTCACGCTCGGCAAGCTGAACATGGACGAATTCGCCATGGGCTCGGCCAACGAGTCGAGCTACTACGGCGCGGTGAAGAACCCTTGGGACCTGTCCCGCGTACCGGGCGGTTCCTCCGGCGGTTCCGCAGCGGCCATTGCGGCACGTCTGCTGCCAGCTGCCACCGGAACCGACACTGGCGGCTCGATCCGCCAGCCGGCCGCGCTGACCAACCTCACCGGTCTCAAGCCCACCTACGGGCGCGTCTCGCGCTGGGGCATGGTGGCCTACGCCTCGAGCCTCGACCAGGGCGGCCCGATGGCGCGCACCGCTGAAGACTGCGCGCTGCTGCTCTCGGCCATGGCCGGCTTCGACCCGAAGGACTCGACCAGCGTCGAGCAGCCGCTGGATGACTACCTCGCCGCCCTTAGCCAGCCGCTCGCCGGCCTGCGCATCGGTCTGCCGAAGGAGTACTTCGGTGCCGGCCTCGACCCGAAGATCGCCGATGCCGTCATGGCGTCCGTCGAGGAGCTGAAGAAGCTCGGCGCCACGGTCAAGGAGATCAGCCTGCCGAACATGCAGCATGCGATTCCTTCCTATTATGTGATCGCGCCGGCCGAGGCCTCTTCCAACCTCTCGCGCTTCGATGGCGTGCGCTTCGGCTATCGTTGCGAGAATCCGGTCGATCTGACCGACCTCTACAAGCGCTCGCGCGCCGAAGGCTTCGGCGACGAGGTCAAGCGGCGCATCATGGTCGGCACCTATGCGCTGTCGGCCGGCTACTACGATGCCTACTACCTCAAGGCTCAGAAGATCCGCCGCCTGATCAAGCAGGACTTCGTCGCGGCCTTCGAGCAGGTCGACCTGATCCTCGGCCCGACCACGCCGAACCTGGCCTGGAAGCTGGGCGAGAAGAACGCCGATCCGGTT
Organism: Stutzerimonas stutzeri; assembly: GCF_000219605.1. Taxonomy (NCBI): domain Bacteria; kingdom Pseudomonadati; phylum Pseudomonadota; class Gammaproteobacteria; order Pseudomonadales; family Pseudomonadaceae; genus Stutzerimonas; species Stutzerimonas stutzeri. Next base: position 983,229 of record NC_015740.1, on the reverse strand, counting down.
TCTGCCTATCTGGAAGACATCTACACCATCACCGCCAATCTCGCGGGCATACCGGGCCTGTCGATGCCGGCCGGCTTCATCGACGGCCTGCCGGTGGGCGTGCAACTGCTCGCCCCGTATTTCCAGGAGGCGCGCCTGCTCAACGTGGCGCACCAGTATCAGCAGGTCAGCGACTGGCACCTGCGCGCCCCGGCCGGATTCTGAGGAGATCGAACAGATGCAATGGGAAACCGTGATCGGGCTGGAAATCCACGCACAGCTCAGCACCCAGTCGAAGATCTTTTCCGGCAGCGCCACCACCTTCGGCGCCGAGCCCAACACCCAGGCCAGCCTGGTCGATCTCGGCATGCCCGGCACCTTGCCGGTGCTCAACGCCGTGGCCGTGCGCATGGCCTGCAAGTTCGGTCTGGCCATCGATGCCGAGATCGCCGAGAAGAACGTCTTCGCGCGCAAGAACTACTTCTACCCCGACCTGCCCAAGGGCTACCAGACCAGCCAGATGGATCATCCCATCGTTGGCAAGGGCCACCTGGACATCACCCTGGAAGACGGCAGCACACGTCGCATTGGCATCACCCGTGCGCACCTGGAAGAGGATGCCGGCAAGAGCCTGCATGAAGACTTCCATGGCATGAGCGGCATCGACCTGAACCGTGCCGGCACACCGCTCCTGGAGATCGTCTCGGAACCGGACATCCGCAGCGCCAAGGAGGCCGTCGCCTACGTCAAGGCGATCCATGCGCTGGTGCGCTATCTGGGCATCTGCGACGGCAACATGGCCGAAGGTTCGCTGCGCTGCGACTGCAACGTTTCCGTGCGACCCAAGGGCCAGGCGGAGTTCGGCACCCGCGCCGAGATCAAGAACGTCAACTCCTTCCGCTTCATCGAAAAGGCGATCAACCACGAGGTGCAGCGTCAGATCGAGCTGATCGAGGACGGCGGCAAGGTGGTGCAGGAGACCCGCCTGTACGACCCGAACAAGGACGAGACGCGCTCCATGCGCAGCAAGGAAGAAGCCAACGACTACCGCTACTTCCCCTGCCCAGACCTGCTCCCGGTGGTGATCGAGCAGAGCTTCCTCGATGAAGTGCGCGCCAGCCTGCCCGAGCTGCCTGGCCAGAAGCGCGAACGCTTCGAGCGCGAGTTCGGTCTGTCCACCTATGATGCCAGCGTGCTCTCGGCCAGCCGCGAGATGGCCGACTACTTCGAACAGGTCAACGCCACCTGCGGCGATGCCAAGCTCGCCGCCAACTGGGTGATGGGCGAGCTGTCCAGCCTGCTCAACAAGGAAGGCCTGGAAATCGAGCAGTCGCCGGTAACAGCCGAACAGCTGGGCGGCATGATCCTGCGCATCAAGGACAACACCATCAGCGGCAAGATCGCCAAGATGGTCTTCGAGGCCATGGCCGCCGGTGAAGGCTCGGCTGACGAGATCATTGAGAAGAAAGGCCTCAAGCAGGTCACCGACTCCGGCGCCATCGAAGCCATGCTGGACGAAGTGCTGGCGGCGAATGCCGAGCAGGTCGAGCAGTACCGCGCCAGCGATGAAGCCAAGCGCGGCAAGATGTTCGGCTTCTTTGTCGGCCAGGCGATGAAGGCGTCCAAAGGCAAGGCCAACCCCGGTCAGGTGAACCAACTGCTGAAGAAGAAACTCGAAGGCTAAGCTGAGCGAAGCGACGCCACGGTTGCAGCCCCTGCAGCCGTGGCGTCGCCGCATCGAGCCCTCGGCGCTGCCCGAACTTCGCCATGCCTGCCGCGGGCTTTCGCCGCTCGAGCGATCGACCCAACGGAAGGATTCCCCATGCGACTGACTCGCTTCACCGCCCTGCTGGTTCTGGCCCTGCTGGCCAGCGGCTGCGCCGAGCGTCAACCGACGCAACCACCGCAGGCATCACCCCCGACACAGGAACGCTTCACCCAGAGCGGCAAGGCCTCCTATTACGCGCGCATGCATCATGGGCAGCGCACGGCCAATGGCGAGACCCATGATCAGAATGCACTGGTCGCCGCCCATCGCAGCCTGCCGTTCGGCACGCGCGTGCGAGTGACCAACCAGCAGAACGGCAAGCAGGTAGTCGTGCGCATCAACGACCGCGGACCGTTCCGTCGTGGCCGCATCATCGATGTCTCCCGCGCCGCGGCTGCGCAACTGGACATGCTGGACCGCGGCGTGGTCCGCGTACGTATCGAAACCCTTCCATGAATGAGCCGATCTCGCCCCTGAACCCGATGACGACCACAGAATCCATTTTTGCCCCCACCGGAGCGCATGCATGTCGCTGATCACCTTCGCCTACCTCATCGGCGGCCTGGTGCTGCTGGTTGTCGGCGCCGAAGCGTTGGTCCGCGGCGCCGCCCGACTGGCCAGCCGCTTTGGCATTCCACCGCTGATCATCGGGCTGACCGTGGTCGCCTTCGGCACCAGCGCACCGGAAACGGCAGTCAGTGTGCAGGCCTCCCTGGGCGGCAGCGGCGACATCGCCGTGGGCAACGTGATCGGCAGCAATATCGCCAATATCCTGTTGATCCTCGGCCTCTCGGCGCTCATCGCACCGCTGGTGGTGTCCCGCCAACTCATCCGGCTTGACGTGCCAGTGATGATCGGCGCCGGCCTGCTCTGCTACGCGCTGGCCTGGAACGGCAGCATCAGCCGCCTGGATGGTGCCCTGCTGCTGATCAGCCTGATCGGCTACACACTGTTTCTGGTGGCCGCCAGCAAGCGCGAGAAGGCGCCGGCCGGAGACGATGAGTTCGCCACGGAGTTCGGCCCGGACGAGAGCGACAAGCCCTTCGCCTGGGTGTTCCAGCTGTTGCTGATCCTGCTCGGCCTCGGCCTGCTGGTCGGCGGCTCGAATCTGCTGATCGAAGGCGCGGTCGGCCTGGCGCGGGCACTGGGCCTTTCGGAGCTGGTCATCGGCCTTACGGTGGTAGCGGTCGGCACCTCGATGCCGGAGCTGGCGACCTCGGTGCTCGCGGTGATCAAGGGTGAGCGCGACATCGCGGTGGGCAATGTGGTGGGCAGCTGCATCTTCAACCTGCTGCTGGTGCTCGGGGCAGGAGCGGCGGTCGCGCCAGGTGGCCTGTCGATTTCGCCCAACGCACAGTCGTTCGACTTTCCGGTGATGCTGGCGGTATTCGTCGCCTGCCTGCCGATCTTCTTCTCCGGTTACTGCATCCGTCGCTGGGAGGGGCTGCTGTTCTTTGCCTATTACGTGGCCTACACGCTCTATCTGGTCATGTTCGCCACCGGGCTCGGCGCCATCGACCTGTTACGTGATGCAATGCTCTGGTTCGCCTTCCCCTTGACGGCCGTCACGCTTTTGGTGATCTTCCTGCGCGCTTGGCGCCACCAGCGCTGAACCCCGATCCTTTTCCTTAGTGGAGCCCTCTATCGTGACCCTGATGACCTTCGTCTATCTCATTGCCGGCCTGGTGCTGCTCGTTGCCGGCGCGGAGGTACTGGTACGCGGCGCAGCCAGGCTCGCCGCGCAGTTCGGCATTTCGCCGCTGGTCATCGGCCTGACCGTGGTCGCCTTCGGCACCAGCGCACCGGAAACGGCGGTCAGCGTGCAGGCTTCGCTCAATGGCAGTGGCGATATCGCCATTGGCAACGTGGTCGGCAGCAACATCGCCAACGTGCTGCTGATCCTCGGCATGACGGCGCTGGTTGCGCCGCTGGTGGTGTCGCGCCAGTTGATCCGCCTCGACGTGCCGATCATGATCGGCGCCAGCCTAGTCACCTTCGGCCTGGCCTGGGATGGCCAGCTCAGTCGCATCGACGGCGCCATCCTGTTCAGCGCCGTGGTGATCTACACCCTGTTCCTGGTGATCAGCAGCCGTCGCGAGAGCGCGGCCGCTGCCGATGACGAGTTCGCCAAGGAGTTCGGTCTCGACGAACCGGCCAAACCCCATGCCGGCCTGATCAATGCCGGCCTGGTGCTCGCTGGGCTGGTACTGCTGGTCGTCGGGTCCAACTTCCTGGTCGAGGGTGCCGTCGCGCTGGCACGCGCGCTCGGCCTGTCGGAACTGGTCATCGGCCTCACCGTGATCGCGGTCGGCACTTCGCTGCCGGAACTGGCCACATCGATCATGGCGGCCTTCCGCGGCGAGCGTGATATCGCGGTGGGCAACATCGTCGGCAGCAACATCTTCAACCTGCTCTGCGTGCTAGGCCTGGCCTCGCTGGTTTCGCCGCAGGCGATCGGCGTGTCGTCCAACGCACTGGCATTCGACTTCCCGGTAATGATCGCGGTCGCCGTGGCCTGCCTGCCGATCTTCTTCGCCGGCTACTGCATCAAGCGCTGGGAAGGCGCGCTGTTCCTCGCCTACTACGTGGCGTACACGCTGTACCTGGTACTGACCAGCACCGGTCGACCGTTCGCCGAGACCTTCGGCGATGCGATGATCGGCTATGCCCTGCCGCTGACCGCCATCACCCTGCTGGTCATCGCCGCCCGCGCCTGGAAGGTCCAGCGCTAACGCAGAGGACGCCTGGGCGGGCCGGAGCGGCCCGCCCGTTCAGCCTTCGCGCACCTGCGGCCGAGGCAGTTCGAGCACCTGCGCCGTTTCCTCTTCCTCCCCCATACGACTGAGGGTGCCATCGACCACGGCGCCATTTTCCATGCTCAGCTGGCGATAGCGGATATTGCCGCGAACCTGCGCATTGGAATGCAGCTCCAGCAGATGCTCGACAACAAGATCGCCAACGATGGTGCCGTCGATCAGCGCATCGTAGCTGCTGACATTGCCCTCGATCCAACCCTCGGCGCTGAGTGCGAGCAGGCTGTGGGTGCCAGCCTTGTGGCGAACATTGCCTCGCACCTCGCCACTTACCTTCAGCCCTTCTTCGAACGTCACGTCGCCGACCAGCGACAGGTTGCCGGAGATCAGGCTGGAAAACTGGTCAATGGTGACGCGCGCCACCGGCTTCTTCTTGTTGAACATCACTCACTCCAGAAAGTTAACGAGCCTTCTTCTGTTGCCGGAAGAAGGCCAGGTCGGTCTGCAAGCGCTCGACCTGCGCGGAAAGGGTGGCGATACGCCGTAACAGCTGCTCCTCGGTGGCCTGGGCTTCCTGCCGCTGCAGCCGGGCATGCTCCAGCTCGGCACTGAGCGTCAGGTTTTGCTGATGCAGCACTTCGATCTGCCGCGCCTGAGCCGCCTGTTCGTCGAGCCGCAGGTACAGCAGTGCGCCGATCACGCAAAGCAAGGCGAGGATGATCAGGCGCCCCGCGCGAGCGCCGCGTGCTGCCTGCAGCCGATGTTCGGCACGTACCAGCTCGCGCGTGGACGGCCGCCTAGTCTTCAGCCAGGCCATCGCTGGCGCGCTCCAGATCGCCCAGTGCCAGAAAACGCTGTGGATCGACGAAGCGCCCCTTGTGCAGCACTTCGAAGTGCAGATGCGGGCCGGTCGAACGCCCCGTCGACCCCACCGCCCCGATACGCTGCGCCGGTGTGACCACCTCACCCTGGCGTACATCCAGCCGCGACAGATGAGCGTACCGCGTGACCAGCCGGTTGCCATGATCGATCTCCACCAGCTTGCCGTATGCGCCACGGTAGCCGGCGAAGCGCACCCGACCGCCGGCGGCCGCAACCACATCGGAGCCGCTCTTCAGCGCGAAGTCCACGCCAGAATGAAAGGCCAGGGTCTTGCGGAAGGGATCGATGCGATTGCCAAAGGCAGAGCCCAGGCGCGCCTCGCCCACCGGCCGCCGGGATGGGATCGCCATCAGTGCCGCATTGCGCTCGGCCACCCGCTGCATCAGGCCATCGAGCAGCACGCGCATGCAGCGCGCCGAGGTCTCGCTGCGCCGCAGATCGGCCAGGGTCAGCGTCTCGCCATCCTGCGACAGCTCGCCGGCGCAGCCGCGGGGCGGCAACAGCACACCGCCCTGCCCTGCGCCGACGGGACGTTCCGGCGCCAGCACCGGCAGCAATGTCGGATCCAGCGCTGACAGCTGACCGTGCAGCTCACGCTGCTGGTCCAGCATCTGCTGCAAGGCGAGCAGATCGGACTCGAGGGATTTCAACCGGCCGACCACCTCGCCGACACGCGCAATGGCGAAGCGGCCCTCATCGGCGAGAGCAGGCTCGTCCAGCTGGACGCTCTCCTGCGGGCGCAGGTCGCTGCCAACCCAGACGCCGCCGGCGAAGCTGCCCAGACTCAGGCCCAGCACCAGAACAAGGCCCGGCACTGCCAGCCGCCGCAGATTCACCACGCGGATATCGTCACGCGTCAGCGACCGGTTCGAAGGTGTGAAAAATGCCATGAAAGATTTCCTGGAACACAAACCGGCTGCCTTGCTGGCATGCCGTCGAACGTTCCGGGCAATTTGACGGAAACGCGGTTTTTTTTCTGAGGTCTGATGACCGATTACGACCATGGCGCAGTGATTCTTAAGCCATAAAGCCGATATCGATCACATTGACGATAAACGGTAGCCGTCGCACCGTACTGATGGACGACTCAGGTCCAGCCCAGCCATCCCAGCACGAACAACCCGGCATTGATGCTAAGGGCCGCCATCAGTGTGGTGATAACGATGATGGTGGCGGCAAGCTGGTGATTGGAGTTGACGGCACGCGCCATGACGAAGCTCGCCGCGGCCGTAGGGCTGGCGAAATAGAGAAACAGGATGCCCAGTTCGGCGTTGCGGAACCCGCAGGCCCAGGCACCGAGCGTTGCAAGCGCCGGAAGCCACACCATCTTCATCAGGCTCGAGCTCAGCGCGCTGCCGCTGCTGGTACGCAGGGCGTCGAGCGACAGCGTGGCACCAATGCAGATCAGCGCCAGCGGCAGCGTCATCTGGGCGAAGTACTGCCCGGACGTCATCAGCCACCCCGGCAAGGCGATCTGCCAAAGGGCGAACGGCACCGCGGCGACAACACCGATGATCAAGGGATTGCGCAGGATGCTGAGCAGGATGTCCTTCGCCCCGACCTGGCCGTTCGGACTGTAGATGGCCAGGACCATCGCCGAAAGGCTGTTGTAGACCAGGATCACCACACCGGCCAGCACTCCGCCGACCGAGAGCCCGTAGTCGCCGTAGAGGCTGCTGGCCAAAGCCAGCCCGACGATGCCGTTGTTGCCGCGAAAGGCGCCCTGAACGTACACGCCCCGGTCGGACACGGGGCAGCGCCACAGCGCCCAGAGCCAGGCGACGAAGAACGTGGCTATCGTGGCGACGACGAAGTACAGCAACAGCGCAGGCTGAAGCGCCGCATTCAGGTCGGCCTTGATGATGGAGATGAACAGCAGGGTCGGCATGGTGCCCTTGAACACCAGTGCCGACGCGGTATAGACGAATGCCGAGTCGATCCAGCCGAGGCGCTTGAGCGCGACGCCGAGAAACAGCATGGCAAACACCGGAGCGGTAACGCTCAGGGTCTGCAGGATGAGGGGAAGCATGGATGACGCCTGCGACTACGGAAGCGCAAGCATAAAGCATGAGCGCCGCCCGGGCCCAACCGCCACAGAGTGGACGGTCAGCCCCTGACGCTCACCAGGCGGGCGTGCCTGGCGCTGGTGCGTTGGCTCAGCGACGAACCGGTCGCTTCTGCAGCTTGCGTTGCAAGGTCCGCCGATGCATCCCCAGCGCACGCGCAGTGGCGGAGATGTTGCCGTCGTGCTCGCTCAGCACGCGCTGGATATGCTCCCACTGCAGGCGATCGACCGACATCGGGTTTTCCGGCACCAGACTGTCGAGGTCGGCATGCTGCGACAGCAGCGCGGCCAGCACATCATCCGCATCGGCGGGCTTGCACAGGTAATTGCAGGCGCCGCGTTTGATGGCTTCCACCGCCGTGGCGATGCTGGAGTAGCCGGTCAGGATCAGCACCCGCATCTCCGGGTCGAGCTCGAGCAGCTTGGGCAACAGCACCAGGCCCGAATCACCCTCCATCTTCAGGTCGAGGACCGCGTAATCGGGAACGTCCTGCTTGGCCAGCGCCAGGCCCTCTTCGGCCGAACCGGCGATACTGACCTGCAGTCCGCGACGGCTCATGGCGCGCGCCATCACCCGGGTGAACGTGGGGTCGTCATCCACCAGGAGCAGATGAGGCTGTTCCTCACCCTCTTGCTGCAACTCGTCGGTCATCTGTGCATTTCCTCGCATTGGTCACGATCAGGTTCACGCGCGTACCGAGCCGTGCGGCAGGCGTAGCTCGGTCAGTGTGCCACCTTCTTCGTGATTGTAGAGCTTCACCGTGCCGCCAGCGCGGGTGACGCTGGCCTGACTGAGAAACAGACCAAGGCCGAAACCTTTGCCCTTGGTCGTGATGAAGGGGCGGCCAATCTGCTCGGCAATGGCCAGCGGCACGCCGGCGCCATGGTCGCGAATGGTCAGCCGGATCCACTGCGCATCCCAGTCCAGACGAATCTCGAGATCTTCCGGGCTGGCATCGGTGGCATTGTTCAACAGGTTGAGCAGCGACTGGCTGAGGTCCGCCGGTGGCATCAGCTTGGGCGCGCTGCCAAGGCCCACGCAGTGGAAGCGGTAGGTGGCCTCGGGACGCATGAGATGCCAGCGCTGCAGCACCGATTCGACCCACTCGCGCGCCGTCTGCTCGACCACGGCCTGCCGCCGGTCCGCCTCGGCGGCGCGAACCAGCTGGCGCAGGCTTTCCTTGCAGAGCTGGACCTGCGACTGCAGCAGGCCGAGATCCTCGTTCAACTGCGGGTCGTTGTATTCCTGGCGCAACTCCTTGAGCAGCACGCTCATGGTCGCCAGCGGCGTGCCCAGCTCATGGGCGGCACCGGCGGCCTGGGTCGCCACGGCCAGCAGCTGCTGGTCACGCATGCTCTCCTCACGTCGCTGGGCCTGCTGCTGCTCCTGACGGCGCAGTTGCTCGGCCATGCGCGCGACGAAGAAGGTAATCAGCGCCGCCGCCAGGGCGAAGCTCAGCCACATGCCGTAGACCTGCAGCGTGGCGCGCTCGAACGGCGGCAGGGTGAGCGGGTCGTACCACACCAGCATCAGCGTGTAGCCCAGCAGCGCCAGCCCGGAAAGCACGATGGAATACAGCCAGGGCAGTGTCGCCGCGGCGATGGTCAGCGGAACCAGGTAATAGGAGACGAAGGGGTTGGTCGAACCACCGGAGTAGTAAAGCAGGGCGCTGTGGATCAGCAGGTCGCAGCCCAGATGCACCGCATATTCGAGCTCGGTGACCGGCCAGGGCCCGCGCAAGCGCAGCGCCGTTCCCAGGCAAAGCACAGCGGACACCGCCAGGGTGATTCCCAGCGCCAGCCAGGGCAGCGTCAGCAGCTGGGTTGCGTAGGCCACACCCACGGCACCGGACTGTGCGGCCAGCACCACGATGCGAATTAGGGTCAGAAGCCGAAGGTTCTGCCGGCTGGCGGACAGCAGCGGGACGGATGCGTACATGGAGTCTCCAACAATTCGGCGGAGTATAACCAAGCCGTTCGCAAGCCAGCCCAAAATGCGGCAACTCGACGCACGGACTGCTGCACACATTCGCTGGCGGAGTTAGAGTCTTGAGCTACCGCACCGCACCGGTGCCCATGCCAAGGACCCGTTATGCACCCATCCCTCCTCCGCCGCGCAGCCTTCGTCGCCGTGCTCGCGAGCGCTACCAGCCTGCCCGCCATGGCCGAAGAGGCCCGCTACAACCAGGTCGCCCTGCGCGCCGAAGTCAGCAGCGAAGTGGCCCATGACCGTATGCACGTCACGCTCTACAGCGAAGCACAGCACAGCGACCCCGCCGAGCTCGCGGCGCAGACGACTCGCGCGTTGAACCAGGCGCTGCAGACCGCTCGCCAGAACAAGGACGTGATCGTCAGCCAGGGCAGCCGCAACAGCTATCCGGTCTACGACGACAAGGGTCAGCAGATCACCGGCTGGCGAGAGCGTGCCGAGCTGCGCCTGGAAAGCGGCGATTTCGCCAGCCTGTCGAAACTGACTGCCGAACTGATGAAGAGCCTGAAGATGGGCGGCATGTATTTCAGCGTCTCCGATCCGATCCGCAAGCAGAACGAGGACGCTCTGCTCAAGGATGCCGTAGCCGCGTTCCAGGCCCGCGCCCAGCTGGCGACCGAAGCCCTGGGCGGCAGCGGCTACAAGCTAGTGAGCCTCAACCTCAACGGCGGCGGCTTTCAGCCGGTCATGCGTAGCAGCGCGATGAAGATGGACATGATGGAATCAGCACCGGTACCGGAGATCGAGGCAGGCACTCGCCAGGTCACGATCAACGCCGACGGCGTCATCGAAGTTCAGATGCCATGACCGAAACTGACCGTTCGGACCACTTTTAAATATCTGCTTACAAATGGCCAGCCCGCGCCATGCAAGGGCTGGCGACCGATTGGACATCACAAATGAGAACTTAATGCAGTAAAGCGTAAATTCTCGTTTACGAATGATTATCATGCTGGCGCCAACGAGACGGCTACAAGGAGCCCGCATGTCTACCCCCTTCGCACGTACTGCCCTGTCCTGCGCCATGATCGGCTGCAGCTGGACGGCCCTGGCCCAGAACGCGCCTGTCACGCTCAACGACACGGTCGTCAGTGCCGCAGGCTTCGAACAGAAGATCACCGAAGCACCGGCGAGCATCAGCGTCATCAGCCGTGAAGATCTGCAGCAAAAGCGCTACAACAACCTGGCGCAGGCTCTGGGCGACGTGGAAGGCATCGACATCGGCCAGGGCACGGGCAAGACCGGCGGATTGAATATCAGCATCCGCGGCATGCCGAGCCAGTACACCCTGATCCTTATCGACGGGCGCCGTCAGAACGCGGCGGGCAATGTCACGCCCAACGGCTTCAACGAAACGTCCACCAGCTTCATGCCGCCACTCTCTGCCATCGAACGTATCGAAGTCATCCGCGGCCCGATGTCGACGCTTTATGGTTCTGACGCCATGGGCGGCGTGATCAACATCATTACCCGCAAGGTGGCCAAGGAATGGACCGGATCGCTGACGCAGGACTACACCTACCAGGAAGACCGCGACTTCGGCGATACCCGCAACACCAGCATCTACGCCAGTGGCCCGCTGGTCGATGGCTTGCTGGGCCTGCAGCTGCGCGGAAGCCTGTTCGATCGTGAAGCGTCCGATCTGGAGATTGCTCCTGGCGTACCCATGAGCCGCCGTGGTGGCTCTGCGGTCGAGGGCGGCAATCACACCATAGGTGGCCGTCTGACCCTGACGCCCAACGATAGCCACGACATCTCATTGGACGTTGAGCGTGGCCGGCAACGTTACGAGAATGACGACTGCCAGCTCGGAACTCTTGATGGCCAGGGCAGCGGCGCTGCGGATACGGGGTGCAGCGTCAACCAGCCAACACAGGCCAATGGCTACGCCGACAAGCTGCGTTTCGAGCGTGATCAGTACGCACTGACTCACACAGGCCGCTTTGGCTTCGGCACAGTCGACAGCAGTCTGATGCGAAACACCACTGAAACCATTGGCCGCACCATTCCCGGCGGCACCTTCGGCCGTCCCGGTTTCCTCCCAATCGGCGCCCCGTACCCCAACTTCCCCTCTATCATCGTCGGCGACGACCGCGAGCTCAAAACAACGAATACTGTTTTGGACAGCAAACTCACCACTCCGATTGGAGACGCCAACATCGCTACGGTAGGGCTCCAGTGGTGGAAAGCGGAGATGACCGACAGCCTCGCTGGGGAGGATTTCGAGCAAACGACCAAAGCAGTCTTTGCAGAAAATGAGTGGCGTATTCGCAACGATCTGGCACTGACCGTCGGCGGCCGATATGACGACCATGAAACCTTCGGTGGCCATTTCAGCCCCCGCGCGTATCTAGTGTGGAATACCACCGATCACTGGACGCTCAAAGGTGGCGTCAGCCGTGGTTACAAAGCGCCAGACCTAAATGATCTGCACGATGGCATCAATGGAGTTACCGGGCAGGGCTCGACCACGACCATCGGTAATCCCGACCTGAAACCGGAAACCAGTACGACGACCGAACTCGGCGCTTACTACGACAGCCTTACGGGCTTTAGCGCGAACGCCACGCTGTTCCATAACAAATTTAAGGACAAGATCGCCTCTGGTGACCCGGTAGCAAATCCTCTGTGCGCCAGCAACCCCGGCTCCGGCAGCACCCCACCGGGAACCTGCCCACGCAACATCAACATCGACGATGCGACCACCAAGGGCATCGAGCTGGCTGCCAGCTGGAACTTCGCTCCCGCCTGGACGTTGAGCGGCAATTACACCTACACCGATAGCGAGCAAAAGAGTGGCAGTAACAAAGGCGAACCGCTAACCAACACGCCTGAACACCTGGCCAACGTTAAACTCGACTGGCAGACCTCTGAGCGCCTGGGCCTGTGGTTGAAGAGCGAGTATCGCGGGGAGCGTGCGCGCTTTACCTCCAGCTATGCCAACCTCGCGAATGCCGATGGCACCTACTCCACCAGCCAGTCGATCTACGACACGCTGGGCAAGAACACTAAGGCGTATACCCTGTTCCATCTTGGCGGGTCGTATCGAGCTGCCGAGAACCTGACTATCAACGCGACGATTTACAACCTGTTCGACAAAGACTTTGTCGACGGTAGTGCCTACACCACCTATTCAACTCCCCGTTATAACAGCGCAGGTGTTATTACTGCGCCGGGCGGAGTACCTGGCGACCCCGCTTACGGCACCGACTACAGCCACTTCGGTGCCGCCACTACTGGAATCGTGGAAGAAGGCCGCCGTCTGTGGCTGTCCGCCAACTTCACCTTCTGACCGCCCAGAAGACGACGAGCCGGGTTGGACCCGGCTTCGTTGTTTCCGGTACAGCCTGACAGCAAAGACGCGAATGTATGCTGTTTGTAAATCTTTAGCATCTCTGTGAGCAGGCACCCTAGAATTCGCCCCACTCTTCTCCAAGGTAAGAATCACCATGCGTCTGTGGCTCGGCACGTTGCGCCAATGGCACTGGATCAGCTCCGCGCTGTGCCTGGTTGGCATGCTGCTCTTCTCAGTCACGGGCATCACCCTCAACCACGCCGGCCAGATCGAAAGCAAACCGCAGGTGCAAAGCCGCGCTGCGCAGCTTCCCGAATCGCTGCTCGCCAAACTGCAAACCGAAACGCCCGAGTCGGGTCTGCCCGTCGAACTGCGCGCTTGGCTGGAGCAGACACTGGACATTCGCCTGGCCGGGCGTGAGGCCGAATGGAGCGATGGCGAACTCTATGTCGCCCTGCCGCGCCCCGGCGGCGATGCCTGGCTGAGCCTGAGTAGCGAAACCGGCGAACTGGAATACGAGTCGACCGACCGCGGCTGGATCGCCTACTTCAACGACCTGCACAAGGGCCGCCACACCGGTGAGGCCTGGAGCTGGTTCATCGACTTCTTCGCCGTTGCCTGTGTGGTGTTCAGCCTCACCGGCCTGCTGCTCCTGCAACGTCACGCCGGCAACCGGCCCAGCACCTGGCCGCTGGTAGGCCTGGGGCTGGTGATACCGCTGCTGCTGGCGCTGCTCTTCATTCATTAAGGACTGCCCATGCGTAAACGCCTGTTGTTGCCCCTCGCCCTGCTCAGCGCCCCGCTGCACGCGGCGGACCTGCAGCTGGACGTGGAAATCCCGCGTCTGGATGTCGCCGAGTACCACCGCCCCTATGTCGCCATCTGGCTCGAGCGACCGGACCAGAGCCATGTCGCCAATCTGGCGGTGTGGTACGACACCAAGCTCAAGGACAAGGAGGGCGAGAAGTGGCTCAAGGACCTGCGCCAGTGGTGGAGACGCAGTGGCCGCAGCCTGGAAATGCCGGTCGACGGTGTCAGCGGTGCCACCCGTGCCGTGGGCAGTCACAGGTTGCAGTTCTCCGACCGGCAGGCGCCACTCAAGACGCTGGAAGCGGGCGAGTACCGCGTCGTGGTCGAGGCCGCCCGTGAAGTCGGCGGCCGCGAACTGCTGCGTGTGCCGTTCAGCTGGCCGCCTAAACAGAGCGCCGAGCACCAAGCCCAGGGTCAGAGCGAACTGGGCGCAATCACCCTCAAGCTGACCCCATGAACAGGACCCACGCCATGAAACCCGTCATCAAATGGACCACCCTGGCGCTCGCCGTCTGTCTGCCGCTGTCGGCCCAGGCCCACCGCGCCTGGATGCTGCCCTCGGCCACCGTACTCTCCGGCGAAGAGCCATGGATCACCGTCGACGCTGCCGTTTCCAACGATCTGTTCTACTTCGAACACGTACCGATGCGCCTCAAGGGCATCGGCGAGGCAGCCCAGGCGCCGGCAGGCGGCCCGCCGGGCATGCGCCGGCCGGTTCCCGAACTGCAGATCATCGCGCCGGATGGCTCGAACGTGTCCGCGCAGAACGGCAGCATCGGCCGCTACCGCAGCACCTTCGATGTACAGCTGAGCCAGAAAGGCACCTACAAGCTGGCCGTGGCCAACAGTGGCCTGTTCGCCAGCTGGAAGGAAAACGGTCAGCCGCGCCGCTGGATGGGCACCGCGGAAAGCTTCACCAAGGACGTCCCGGCGAAGGCCGAAGGGCTCAAGGTCAGCCAGACCAGCAACCGCATGGAAGTGTTCGTCACCTCCGGCGCGCCATCCACCGAAGTGCTCGCACCGACCGGCCAGGGCCTGGAGCTCAAGCCCGTCACCCACCCCAACGACCTGTTCGCCGGCGAAGCGGCAGACTTCGTCTTCCTGCTCGACGGCAAGCCGGCCGCCGATGTCGAGATCAGCGTGATTCCGGGAGGCAACCGCTATCGCGACGAGCTCGGTGAGATAAAGGCGAAAACCGACAAGGACGGCAAGGTGAGCATTACCTGGCCAGAAGCGGGCATGTACTGGATGGAAGCCGAGCTGACCACCGACAAGGGCGTCAGCAAGCCGGCCACCGAGCGCCGCGCCAGCTACAGCGCAACCCTGGAAGTGCTGGCGCCCTGACGCGCCGACCAGGTCCGAGCCGTCGTAACGGCTCGGGCCAGCCTTTTCCCCCTCGTCGATGAGCCTTCCGTTGCACTCATCCCTCTTAGCGCTTCTGCGCGCCTGGCCGCTGTACAGCTGTATCGCCGTCGCGTCCTGCCTGCTCTGGTGGCAACCGGCGCGGGAGGTCAGCGCGGCAGTGGTGATCGCGCTCTATCTCGCGCTTTCGCTACGCTGCTGGCATGGACGGTTGCGCCCGCGCGCGGCCGTCGATGGCCCGGCACAGCTGGTGATCGCCTATGCCAGCCAGGGCGGTCAGGCACAGGACTTCGCCGAACGCAGCGCAGCGCAGCTGCGCGACGCGGGCCAGCAGACGCTGCTGCTGCCGCTCAATGCGCTGGACCCGAACCACTGGGCGGCCCCGCGCATCCTGTTCGTCGTCAGCACCTACGGCGAAGGCGAGGCACCGGACAATGCGGCCCGCTTCGAGCAGCGGCTCGCCGCCGATGGCATTCATGCGCAATCGCTGGAATATGCCGTACTGGCCTTCGGTGATCGCCAGTACCGGGATTTCTGTGCCTTCGGCCGCCGCCTCGACGAGCGTCTGCGCCAGCTCGGGGGCTTGCCGCTGTTCGACCGGCTGGAAGCCGATCGCGGCGATCCTGGCGTGCTACGTCACTGGCAACATCAACTGGCCCACCTGAGCGGCGACAGCCATTTCAGCGACTGGCTGCCGGCACCCTATCAACCCTGGCGCCTGACCGACCGGCATTGCCTCAACCCTGGCAGTTCCGGGGCGCCGGTACAGCTGCTGACCCTTGCACCGCCGAGCGAACAGACATCATGGCGCGCAGGCGATATCGTCGAGGTCGGCCCGCGCCATGCGCTCGCGCGCATCGAAGCCTTGTTGCTCGATGTGGGCCTCGATCCTCATGAATTGTTCGACGGCCAAAGCCTGGCCGCACAACTGTCCAGAAGGCATCTGCCCGCCACTGGCGACCTGCACGGCCTCGACGCCGAGGCGCTGCTGGCCTTGCCGCCGTTGCCACACCGCGAATATTCCATCGCCTCGATACCGGCGGACGGCGCCGTGCAGCTGGTGGTACGCGAAGCCTTCCAGGCCGATGGCACTCCCGGGCTCGGTTCCGGCTGGTTATGCCGCTACGCGGCCATTGGCGAAGAGATCGATCTGCGCATCCGCAGCAACCCCGCATTCCATGGCCCGGACGCCGCCACGCCACTCATCCTGATCGGCAACGGCACGGGCATTGCCGTACTGCGTGCGCACCTGCGCGAACGTGCCGCACATCCGGGCTCGCGCAACTGGCTGCTGTTCGGCGAGCGCAACGCGGCACACGACTTTCTCTTCCACGAAGAATTGGCACTGTGGCGTGAAAGCGGCCATCTGCAGCGGCTGGACCTGGCGTTCTCTCGCGACCAGCCTGAGAAGCGCTACGTGCAGCACGTCCTGCGGGATGCGGCAGACGACCTGCGCCACTGGGTCGCACAGGGCGCGGCGATCTATGTCTGTGGCAGCCTCGAGGGCATGGGCCAGGAGGTGCAGCAGATACTGCTGGGGCTGCTCGGCCAGACGCGACTGGAGCAGTTGAGCGAACAGGGACGCTATCGCCGCGACCTGTACTGACGCCTGATAACGACAAAGGCCGCTTCGAAGAGCGGCCTTTGTTCTTTCACGCCTGCGGATCAGAAGTGGAAATTGGTGCTCAGCAATGCGGTCCGACCGGCTGCGACATGAGCATAGTGGCTGCCGTAGACCTGATCGAAGTAGCGCTTGTCGGTCAGGTTCTGCACGTTCAGCTGCAAGTCCAGGTTCTTGTTCACGCGATAGGCCGCCATGGCGTCGTAGCGCCAGTACTCAGGCACTTCGATGTTATTGGCCGCATCGCCGAAGCGGGAGTCGACATAGGTGGCGCCGCCACCGATGGTCAGGTCCTGGGTCAGGTTGTAGGTGTTCCAGAAGCTGAAGCTGTGCTTCGGCGTGCTGGGCACCTCGTTGCCGTCATACAGGCCGTCGACGTAGATCGGGTTGGTCCGCGTGCCGATATTGGCGGCACCGGACTTGACCAGTTCGGCGTCCAGGTAGGTGTAGCTGGCGAACACCTGCCAGTTGCGGGTGAGTTGACCGGTGGCGCCCAGTTCCAGGCCATCGACCCGGGTTTCACCGATGCTTTCCTGGAAACCGCTGGCGTTGGTCACCCGCGCGTTGGTCTTCTCGGTGCGGAACAGCGCGGCGGTCAGGCCGAGACGCTCATCGAGGAAGTCCCACTTGGTGCCGATCTCGTAGTTACGGTTGCGCTCGGGATCGAGAATCGCGTTGTTGACGCTGAGCGCATCGGCACCCTCTCCACCGGTCTCGCCGGACGGGTTGCTGGAGGTCGACCAGGCCGCGTAGAGGCTGCCGTTGGGCAGCGGATTGAAGACCAGGCCCAACTGGTAGTTCCAGAAGTGGCTCTTGTTCTCCGGCCGCGTCACCACTCCGGCAGTGGAGACGGCCTTCTGCTCCGTTTCGTAGTCGTCGTAGCGCAGGCCCATGTTCAGCGACCATTGCTCGTTGAACTTCAGCGTATCGAATACATAGGCCGCCAGCGTTTCGGTGTCGGTATCGGTCGTCGCGGTGCTGCGCGCAATGCTGCCGGTCCAGGCATCCTTGGGGCTGGGGTTGTACAGGCTGGTGCAGTCACCGGACGCCAGGTGCGCCGGCGTACAGGTGTTGCCGCTGGTACCCGGAGTCACTATGTAGGGTCGGTTGTGCACCCCCACATCGCTGATCTCGACGCCCGATACCAGGGTGTGCTCGATGCTGCCGGTATCGAACCGTGCGGTCAGGTCGGTCTGGTTGACCCAGCTCTGGGTGTTGGAGTTGCGGCTCTTGGCAGAGCGCGAAACCAGGCCATTGGCCACGTTGCCACGCGAGTCATCCGGGTTGGTGACGATGTAGTCCAGGGTGGTGCGGGCGATACGTGTGGTGTTGGAGACGGTCAGGTTCTCGTTCAGGTCGTGCTCCAAACGGATCGTGCCGGCATCCGTGGTGCTCTCGCGGAAATCGCGACTTTCCAGGCCATAGAAGTTGTCCCGATCGACCTTGGCGGGCTCGCGGCGCGGATTGCTCGGCGTCGCCACCGTCAGCGGAATGCCGTAATCCGGCATGTCGTCGGTTTCCAGGTGGTAGTACGACAGCGTCGCGCGGGTCGGCGTATCGAAGCCGAAGGTGATGGTCGGCGCCACGCCCCAACGACTGACGTCAACGCCATCGCGGCCGGCGACGTTGGCTTCGTGCTTCATCAGGTTCAGGCGCCCGGCGACGTTGTCGCCGAGCACGCGGTTGACGTCCAGTGTGTAGCGGCGCGTCTGGTCCGAGCCGAGGGTGACGCTGGCGTCGCCGAAGTCGCGCTGCTTGGCGGTCTTGCTGATCAGATTGAGGCTGCCACCCGTGGAGCCCGCGCCAGTGTAGGCCGACCCCGGCCCCTTGCTCACCTCGATGCGCTCGACGTTGAAGATCTCGCGGGTTTGCGAGCCAACATCACGCAGGCCATCGATAAAGGTGTCGCTCTCGGCGTTGAAGCCGCGAATGATCGGCCGGTCACCCGCCGGGTTGCCGCCCTCACCCGCACCGAAGGTAATGCCGGAGGTGGTACGCAACGCGTCGACCAGCGTGAGCGAGCCGGTGTCGCGGATCACCTGATCGGTAATCACGGTGACCGATTTTGGGGTCTCGCGCAGCGGCGCGGTGTACTTCTTCGAAGCGGAGGTATCGGCTTTGTAGCTTTGCTCCTGCTCGCCGATCACGGTCAATTCGTCGAGCGCGACCGGCGCATCGCCGCGGGCGGCAGTGGTGTCCGGCACGGACTGGGCAATGGAGGGGGCGGAGAAAGCGGTTAGGGCAACACCAATAGCCGAAGCCAACACGCGGGGTGGCTGGGCCAGTTCGAGAGACTGACGCGACATGGAATGCAGATCCTCAGGAGTTAATGCAACTGCGAATTGCTATTATTAGCGGATGGCATTCTGATACATTCTGTCGCATTCTGAAACATCTAAATGCAAACTAATATCGTTCAACCTTTTCCTTCTGCCGGTGTCCCATGCTGCTACGCATTGCCAATGTGTTTTCCCGCGAAGAAACCGCCCGTATCCGCGTCGCGCTGGAACAGGCTGCCTGGCAGGACGGTCGGGTAACGGCCGGCTACCAGTCGGCCAAGGCGAAACACAACCTGCAGCTGGCCGAAGACGACCCGCTCGCCCGCGAGATCGCCGAAGCCATGCTGCAGCGTCTCTGGCAACATCCGCAGTTCATGTCCGCCGCACTGCCGAGCAAGGTCTTCCCACCCCTGTTCAACTGCTATACGGCCGGCGGCGAGTTCGGCTATCACATCGACAACGCGGTGCGGCAGGTGCGCAACAGCGCCGAGCGCGTGCGCACCGACTTGTCCGCCACGCTGTTCTTCAGCGACCCCGACGAGTACGACGGCGGCGACCTGGTCATCCAGGACACCTACGGCACCCAGCGGGTCAAATTAGCTGCCGGCGACATGGTGCTCTACCCCAGCACCAGCCTGCACAAGGTCGAGCCGGTAACCCGCGGCGCACGGCTGGCCTCGTTCTTCTGGATTCAGAGCCTGGTGCGCGAGGACGCTCAGCGCACGCTGCTTTACGAGATGGATCAGGCCATTCAGCAGCTGACTGCCGATGTGCCAGACCACCCGTCCCTGGTGCAGCTGACGGGCACTTATCACAACCTGCTGCGGCGCTGGGTCGAGGTCTGATGCAGCATCTTCTGCGCCGTGAGGAAACACTCGACACCACCCAGCTGGGCGATCTCGCCGAACAGCCGCAGCGTGCCGCGCGATTGGTACTGGCGGCTGCGGCGAACGGGGAAATCGAGGCCCAGGCACTGCTCGGTCAGATCCTGCTGGAAGGCTACGGCATCCAGGCCGATCCGACGCTGGCCCTGACCTGGTTCGACATCGCCGCCGAGCGCGGACATGCCATGGCCTGCAACATGGCCGGGCGCTGCCACGAACACGGCTGGGGTTGCACAGCCGATACGAAGCGCGCCGCCGACTACTACCGCCGCGCCGCCGATCTGGGGCTGGACTGGGGCATGTACAACCTCGCCAACCTGCTGGCCACCGGACGTGGCGTGGTGAAGGACCACACGACCGCCTACCGGCTCTATCGTCAGGCTGCCGAGCTTGGTCATGCCAAGTCGATGAACCTCACCGGCCGCTGCCTCGAAGACGGCTGCGGCGTGGCCCGGGATGTCACCGCGGCACACGCCTGGTATGCACGCTCGGCCGAAGCCGGCGACTTCCGCGGGCAGTTCAGCCACGCTGCCGTATTGCTGGCACAGGGCCAATGGGAGCAGGCCCGCGGCTGGCTGGAGCGCGCCTTGCGGCTCGGCCATCTCAGGTTTATCGAGACCGCGCTGGCCAGCCTGCGGGCCGCCGCATTGCCGCAGATCGCCGATATCGTCGAGGCCTACGCGCGACGACGCGACGAGCTACGCGCCGGGGCGCGGTGAGCGAAAGGCGGAAACGAAAACGCCCCGCATGGCGGGGCGTTCGTGCAGCGACTAAGGCTTAGATGTAGTAGGCCTTCAGCGGCGGAAAGCCGTTGAATTCGACGGCGCTGTAGCTGGTGGTGTAGGCACCGGTGGACAGCCAGTACAGGCGATCACCGATGGCCAGATTCAGCGGCAGGCCGTACTTGTAGTTCTCGTACATGATGTCCGCGCTGTCGCAGGTCGGACCGGCGATCACCACTTCCTCCACCTCACCCTTCTTCTCGGTGTAGATCGGGAACTTGATGGACTCGTCCATGGTTTCGATCAGACCGCTGAACTTGCCCACATCGACGTACACCCAGCGCTCCACGGCGGTGCGCGACTTGCGTGCCACCAGCACCACTTCGCTCACCAGGATGCCGGCATTGGCGATCAGCGAGCGGCCCGGCTCCAGGATGATTTCCGGCAGGTCGTCGCCGAAGTCTTCCTTGAGGAAGCGGATGATCTCCTCGGCGTAGGTTTCCAGGCTGTTGGTGCGGGTGATGTAGTTGGCCGGGAAGCCGCCACCCATGTTGATCATCTTCAGCTCGATGCCGTCTTCTTCCTTCAGGCGCTCGAAGATCACCTTGACCTTGGCGATGGCGGCGTCCCAGACGGAGATGTCGCGCTGCTGCGAGCCGACGTGGAAGGAAATGCCGTACGGTTCCAGGCCCAGCTGGCGGGCAAGAATCAGCAGATCCATGGCCATGTCGGTCTGGCAGCCGAACTTGCGCGACAGCGGCCAGTCGGCCGTGGTCGAGCCTTCGGTGAGGATGCGCACATAGACCTTCGCGCCCGGCGCGGCCTTGGCGATGTTGCGCAGGTCGGCTTCGGAGTCGGTGGCGAACATGCGCACGCCCTTCTCGAAGAAGTAGCGGATGTCCCGGGATTTCTTGATGGTGTTGCCGTAGCTGATGCGCTCCGGACCGACGCCGCGGGACATGACCTTGTCCAGCTCGTAGATCGAGGCGATATCGAAGCTCGAGCCCTTGTCACGCAGCAGGTCGATGATTTCCACCGCTGGGTTGGCCTTGACGGCGTAGTACACCTTGGCGAATTCGAAACCGGCGCGCAGGTCGTCGTAGGCCTTGCTGATGGTTTCGGTGTCGATCACCACGAACGGGGTTTCGTGCTGGTCGGCGAAGGCCTTCATCTTCTGGAAGGTGGCGCGCGGGAAATAGTCTTCGATCTTGACCGTCATGCGTGGGACTCCAAAAACGGGAAACAAAAGTCGGATGAGGGGTGAAGGGCGTCAGCCCTGACAAGAACGCCTGATCAGTTTCCCCACTTTGGTTCGCCTACTTCCCAAGGCATGTCGCCGAGTATCACGTGGATCTCTCGTCGTCAGTACTTGAGCCGGATGGATCGTTGCCAGCATGGACGTTCGGGCGCGAACTTTAGGACCAAGGGGGGCATAGATCAATCAAAAAAACGTCCCGATTGCGCATCCGTTTCGAGTTGTTGTCGATTCAAAACAAAGCGTCATGGAAACTGCACAAAACGGCTGATTTCCGCTGCCGTGCCGGCCGCAGGGAAATCCATTTGCCGCTATAATCGCCGCCTTTTTTGACAGACCGACTACTCGTCGACGGGTTCCTTAATTCCGATGACCACTCAGGCCGCCGAAGTCGCGAAGCGCCGTACCTTCGCCATCATCTCGCACCCCGATGCGGGCAAGACCACCATCACCGAAAAGCTGCTGCTGATGGGCAAGGCGATCGCCGTCGCCGGCACGGTGAAATCCCGCAAGTCCGACCGCCACGCCACCTCCGACTGGATGGAGATGGAAAAGCAGCGCGGCATCTCCATCACCACCTCGGTGATGCAGTTCCCCTACCGCGAGCACATGATCAACCTGCTCGACACCCCCGGCCACGAGGACTTCTCGGAGGACACCTACCGCACCCTGACCGCGGTGGACTCGGCGCTGATGGTGCTCGACGGCGGTAAGGGCGTCGAGCCACGTACCATTGCGCTGATGGATGTCTGCCGCCTGCGGGATACGCCAATCGTGAGCTTTATCAACAAGCTCGACCGCGACATCCGAGACCCCATCGAACTGCTCGACGAGATCGAAGCGGTCCTGAAGATCAAGGCCGCGCCCATCACCTGGCCGATCGGCTGCTATCGCGACTTCAAGGGCGTGTACCACCTGGCCGAGGACCGCATCATCGTCTTCGTGCCCGGCCATGGCCACGAACGCATCGAGACACGGGTCATCGACAAGCTCGATTCCGACGAGGCCCGCGCGCACCTGGGCGATATGTACGACGATTTCGTCGAGCAGCTGGAGCTGGTCCAGGGCGCCTGCCACGAATTCGACAAGGACGCCTTCCTACGCGGCGAGATGACCCCGGTCTTCTTCGGCACCGCGCTCGGCAACTTCGGCGTCGACCATGTGCTGGACGCCGTCGTCGACTGGGCACCGAAGCCGCTGGCGCGCGTCGCCAACGAGCGCACCGTGGAGCCGGTCGAGGAGAAATTCACAGGTTTCGTGTTCAAGATCCAGGCGAACATGGACCCCAAGCACCGCGACCGCATCGCCTTCATGCGCATCTGCTCGGGCAAGTACGAGAAAGGCATGAAGATGCGCCACGTGCGCATCAAAAAGGACCTGAAGATCGCCGACGCGCTGACCTTCTTCTCCAGCGAGCGGGAGATGCTGGAGGAAGCCTGGGCCGGCGACATCATCGGCCTGCACAACCACGGCACCATCCAGATCGGCGATACCTTCACCGAAGGCGAAGTGCTGGGCTTCACCGGCATCCCGCACTTCGCCCCGGAACTGTTCCGGCGCGTGCGTCTGAAGGATCCGCTCAAATCCAAGCAGCTGCGCCAGGGCCTGCAGGAGTTGGCCGAGGAAGGCGCCACCCAGGTGTTCTTCCCGGAGCGCAACAACGACATCATCCTCGGCGCGGTGGGCGTGCTGCAGTTCGACGTGGTCGCCAGCCGCCTGAAGGAGGAATACAAGGTTGAATGCGCCTACGAGGCAATCAACGTCTGGTCGGCGCGCTGGATCGAGTGCAGCGACGAGAAGAAGCTCAAGGAATTCAAGGACAAGGCCTACGAAAACCTCGCTGTCGACGGCGGCGGCCACCTCACCTACCTGGCCCCGACCCGCGTCAACCTCAGCCTGATGGAAGAGCGCTGGCCGGAGGTGAAGTTCCGGGCGACGCGCGAGCATCATTGAGGCAACCGACCGCCTCGCGCTGATCGAGCAAGCTCTCGCACGGATGCGAGAGGCCTATACCGACACAAGGATGTGCGATGCCTACCGAACGCCCATCGCCCGAACAACGTCACTTCGCCAGAGCGCTTCGCAGCCAGCTCACCGATTGCGAGCGCCTTCTATGGCGGCGGCTGCGCAATCGCGGCTTAGCGGGATTCAAGTTCCGGCGGCAGCACCCGTGGCCGCCTTATGTGCTGGATTTCTACTGTGCCGAGCTGCGGCTGGTGATCGAGCTCGATGGCGGGCAACACCATGACGCCGCCGGGCTTGCACGGGATCAGCTGCGGACAGCGCATCTGGAGCGCCAGGGGCTGGAGGTGCTGCGTTTCAGTAATCTGGACGTATTGCAGAATCTGGAAGGCGTTCTGACGGAGCTGTTGCGCTGGATCGAAGCCCGCGCCCCTCACCCCAACCCTCTCCCCAGCGGGGAGAGGGGGCCTGAATGAAGCCACCGAATCATCCGTACTTGGCGGGCACATCATGCATTCCACCCTACACCGGACCGGCAACCCAACTCGGCGCAGTCCCCTCGCCCCTCCGGGGAGAGGGCTAGGGTGAGGGGCTGGCCGCCATGCCTAGCGCCGCAACTAAAACCCACAGCCCTATCAGCTACTCCTCAAGCGTCCAGGCGATCAATGAATCACCCAGTTTGGTACCGAGCGAGTTATGCCGGTATGGGTCGAAGCCCGGCCTCGCCCCTTCCTCTCCAACGGGGAACGGTGGCCTGAGTGAAGCCACCGAACCATCCTTAGATGGCAGGCACATCATGCATTCCACCCTACACCGGACCGGCAACCCAACTCGGTCCAGTCCCCTCTCTCCTCTGGGGAGAGGGCTAGGGTGAGGGGCTGGCGGCCATGCCTAGCGCCGCGACTAACACCCCCACCCCTATAACCTACTCCTCAAGTGTCCAGGCGATCAAGGAGTCACCCAGCTTGGTGCCGAACGAGCCATGCCCGCCGGCCATCTGCACCACGTACTGCTTGCCGGTCTTCTCGGACACGTAGGTCATCGGCGTCGCCTGGCCACCGGCGGGCAGGCGACCTTTCCACAGTTCCTTGCCGTTTTGCAGGTCGTAGGCGCGCAGGTAGTAGTCCAGGGTCCCGCTCATGAAGGCCACGCCACCCGCGGTGACGATCGGCCCACCCAGCGCTGGCGTACCCACCGGCAGCGGGATGCCCAAGGGCGCGCTGTCGCGGCTGGTGCCGTTCTTGTGCATCCAGACCTTTTTCATGCTGCGCAGGTCCAGCGCGGTGACGTAACCCCAGGGTGGCGTCTGGCAAGGCAGGCCGAGCACCGACAGGAAGGGCTCCAGCCGCACCATGTACGGCGCGCCGAGGTTCGGCTGCAGACCGGTCTCGCCACCACCGGTGCGCTCCTCCGGATCGACGTCATCACGGTTGACCATGGTCGAGACGAAGGCCAGGTAGTTCGGTGCGCCGAACAGCAGCTGGCGGCTCGGATCGACGGCCACGGACGGCCAGTTAAAGGTTCCCACGTTGCCCGGGTAGATCAGCGAGCCCTGCTCCGACGGCGGCGTGAAATCGCCCTCGTAGCGCAGCTGGCGGAACTGGATGCGGCACATCATCTGGTCCAGCGGCGTGCCACCCCACATGTCGCGCTCGCGCAGTGGCTCGTCCGGCGCGTAGCTTACGGCCGAATAGGGCTGCGTGGGCGCGGTGAACTCGCCGTAGTCGGTGCCTTGCGGCACGGGCATCTCGTCGACCGGCACGATGGGCTCGCCAGTACGCCGGTCGAGGATGTACAGGTCGCCGCGCTTGGTCGGCTGGATGATGGCCGGGACCTTGCCCTGCGGCCCGTCGATATCCACCAGCGTGGGCTGCGAGGGCAAGTCGCGATCCCAGAGATCGTGGTGCACCGTCTGGAATTCCCAGCGCACCTGACCGCTCGCCAGGTCCAGCGCTACCAGAGTGTCCGTGAAGCGCTCGGATTCCGGCGTTCGCGGCTGCGCCCACTGGTCCGGCGTCTGGTTGCCGGTGGGGATGTAGACCAGCCCCAGCGACTCGTCGGCGGTGGCGATGGTCCAGGAGTTCGGCGTGCTGCGCACGTAGGTTTCGCCGGGGGCCAGGGGCTCGGTGGCGTCCGGATTGCCCGGGTCGAAATTCCATACCAGCTCGCCGCTGCGCACGTCATAGGCGCGGATCACCCCGCTGGGGGAATCCACCGCACCGTTGTCGGTGATCGAGCCACCGACGATGACCAGCTTCTCGGTCACCACGGGCGGCGAAGTCGGCAGGTAGACGCCCAGCGCGCCCTCGCCCAGCCCGGCCTTGAGGTCCACCGTGCCGGCATCACCGAAGTCCTCGCAGGGCTTGCCGTCGGCAACGTCCAGGGCGATCAGCGTGCCGTCATTGGTCGGCAGGAACAATCGGCGCTCGCAACGCGCAGCCGGCTCGGCCGCAGAGGCCGGCGCCTGGCTGTAGGCCGTGGCGTCGTGGTAGGCCAGACCGCGGCAGGTCATGTGCTGGTAGTACTCGGCATCGCGATTGATGCTCGGATCGAAGCGCCAGCGCTCCTCGCCGGTGTCGGCATCCACCGCGATGGCGATGCTGTGCGGGGTGCAGATGAACAGGTTGTCGCCAACCTTCAGCGGTGTGACCTGGTAGGTGATCTCGCCGGGGTCGCCCTCACCCGGCAGATCGCCGGTGTGGAACTCCCAGGCCTTCTTCAGCTTGCCGCCATTGGCCGGCGTGATCAGGTCCGCCGGAGCGTAGCGGTCGCCCCGGTCGGAGCCGCCATAGGCCGTCCACTCGCTGGCCTGGCGTCCGGCCTGACCTTCCGGGGCCAGACCCTGCATCTGCGCGTCGCTGAACTCACCGGTGATCGAGTGGTAGTCCTGCGTCAGCGAATAGCCTGCCATCAGCGCACCGGCCAGCAGGCCGATCCCGAGCAGACCGCTCGCACCGTCGCGCCAGATCAGCCGATCGCTGACATGGCGATTGACGAAGGGCAGGATCAGCCAGAGCCCGAGGATGCACCAGAGGTCGATCCGCGGTGCCAGCTGCCACCAGTCGAAGCGCACCTCGTAGAACGTCCAGGCCAGCGTGCCCAGCAGCAACGTCGCGTACAGCCAGATCGCCGCGCGCCGCCGGGTGAACAGCAGGCCGGCCACCACCAGCAGACCGACACCGGCGACCAGGTAGTACCAGGAACCGCCCAACGTCGCGAGGTAGCCGCCGCCGATGGTCATGAGCGCACCCAGTACCAGAATCACCAGGGCGGTCAGGGTGATACGCAGGGGCCGCGCCCCGTAATCGATACTCATCGCAGTCTCCAGCCAGATCGATGCAAAGCAAAAAGCTGGCGAAACCTTCTGACACAAAGTCTTCGCCAGCTTGTAGTGGATGCGGCGCGGAGCCCTTTAGTTCAGCCCTTTTGGCCTGCCGGTCAGGCGGCCGCACCGACCGCAAGCGGCTGAGTCTCGGGCCGCTTGATCAGCGCGTAGACCACCCCGGTCAGCAGGCTCCCGGCCAGGATCGCGACCAGGTAGAGCAATGCATGGTTGATCGCGTTGGGAATCAGCAGCACGAACAGCCCGCCATGGGGCGCCAGCAGCTTGGCACCGAACGCCATGGACAGCGCGCCGGTCAGTGCACCACCGGCGATGCTGGCCGGAATCACCCGCAGCGGGTCCTTGGCAGCGAAGGGAATCGCGCCCTCGGAGATGAAGCAGCAACCCAGCACCAGCGCGGCCTTGCCGGCTTCGCGCTCGGTCTGGGCGAACTTGCGGCGGGCGATCAGCGTGGCGATGCCCATGCCGATCGGCGGCACCATGCCGGCGGCCATGGTCGCGGCCATCGGCGCGTAGCTTTGCGAGGCGAGCAGCCCGACGGAGAAGGCATAGGCCGCCTTGTTCACCGGCCCACCGAGGTCGACGCACATCATGGTGCCCAGCAGCAGCCCGAGCAGGATCGCGTTGGAGGTGCCCATGGTGTCGAGGAACTCGGTGAGCCCGGCGAGCAGCTTCGCCACCGGCGTGCCGACGATGTAGATCATCACCAGGCCCGTCACCAGGCTGGCCAGCAGCGGAATGATCAGGATCGGCTTGAGCGATTCGATGCTGGCCGGCAGTGGAATCCAGCGACTCACCGCCTTGGCCGCATAGCCGGCGACGAAACCGGCGATGATGCCGCCAATGAAGCCCGCGCCGAGCGTGCCGGCCAGCAAGCCGCCGATCATGCCGGGCGCCAGGCCCGGGCGGTCGGCGATGGAATAGGCGATGTAGCCGGCCAGCAGCGGCACCATCAGCTGGAAAGCGGTTTCGCCGCCGATCTTCATCAAGGCAGCGGCTAGCGTGCCCTCCTCCTTGAACGCCTCGATGCCGAAGACGAACGACAGGGCGATCAACAAACCGCCCGCCACCACC
The DNA here is from genome assembly GCF_000219605.1 of Stutzerimonas stutzeri. Classification (NCBI taxonomy): domain Bacteria; kingdom Pseudomonadati; phylum Pseudomonadota; class Gammaproteobacteria; order Pseudomonadales; family Pseudomonadaceae; genus Stutzerimonas; species Stutzerimonas stutzeri. Next base: position 955,185 of record NC_015740.1, on the reverse strand, counting down.
ATCGGCAGCATGTAGGACACCCCGGTCAGCAGGTGTTTGTAGACACCGGTCTTCTCCGCTTTCTGCTCTCCCGTAGCGGCACTTGCCGTGACGCCACCGCCGAGCACGGCCGCTTCCTGCAGCGCACGATCCAGCGTCGCCTCCGGTTGCTTCAGTGCGACACCGGTGCCGCAGCGGAACACGCGCTTGCCGGCGAAACGGGTGACATCCACCTCGATATCGGTCGCCAGCAGCACCGCGTCGGCTTCCTCGATGGCCTGGGGGTCCAGCACGTTGCGCGCGCCCACCGAGCCACGCGTCTCCACCTGCAGGTCGTAGCCCTTGCGCGCGGCGGCCTGCTGCAGCGCCTCGGCGGCCATGAAGGTGTGCGCCACGCCGGTCGGGCATGCGGTGATGGCCACCAGCTTGGGTTTGCCGGCGGACGGCGCGGCGTCGGCTTCGTCGACCGGCTGCAATTCGGCTGCGGTATCGGCGGCGCTGCGCAGGAAGCCTTCTGGGTCGAGCAGGGCCTCGGACGGGGTCGACTGCACGACACGCTTGCCGACGAAGCGTTGCAGCGACAATGGCCCGGTTTTCACCACCACGACCAAGTCGGCCTCGGCGATCTGTTCGGCCGTGAGCGGCGAGCCGATGGCCTTGGGATCGTGGACTTCCACGGCGGTCGACCAGCCCAGGCGATGAGCCGCGGCTTCGAGCAGGCGCGAGGTCAGCACGCTGGTGACCATTCCGTTGGGGCAGGCCGTGATGATGAGCAGATTCATTCCTTCACCTCTTGTAATTATTGGCTGAGCGGCTGCAACCGCACGGCCGCTTCAAGCTCGGCCAGTTGCGCCCGATCAGTGATGCCGAAGCCGATTTGGCCGACGGCCTGAGCGGCAATCGCCGTGGCATGCGCCAGCGTTCGCTCGGCCGGCCAACCCGCCAGCAAGCCGTGGAGCATGCCGGCCAGCAGCGAATCCCCGGCGCCCACGGTGCTGACCACCCGCACCTTCGGCGGCTGGGCATGCCAGGCGGCAGCCGGCGAAAACCAGCTGACCCCGGCGGCGCCCTGGGACATCACGACATGCTCGATGCGGGCATTCAGGCGCCGAGCCTCGTCGGCCAGGGCCTGCGCGTCGGCCGGATCGAGGTCGCGGGCCTGGGCCAGTTCCTCTTCGTTGGGCTTGATCAGCCAGGGTGACAGGGCCAGCCCTTCGCGCAGCGCCGCGCCACTGGTGTCCAGCGCGACACGCGCACCGAGCCGCGCGAGCTGCTGCAGCAGCTCGACGAACCACGGAGCCTCGACGCCGCGCGGCAGGCTGCCGGCCACCACGACCAGCTCATGGCCAGGCACCATGCGTTCGAGGCGGGCTAGCAGCTCGTCGCGCTGGGCGGCACCGACCTCCAGCCCCGGGCCATTGATATCGGTGATCCGCCCATCCGCCTCGGCCAGCTTGATGTTGCTGCGGGTCTCGCCCGCCACGCGGACGAACTCGTCGGCAAAGCCCCGTGCGGCGAACAGCTGCTCGAAAGGCTGGGCATTGGCTTCGCCGAGAAAGCCGGTCACGGTCAGCTGATGGCCGAGATCGGCCAGGACCTGGGCGACATTGAGCCCCTTGCCCGCGGCGTGCACCTGCAGGTTGTCGCTGCGATTGACTTCGCCCAGGCGCAGCGCGGGCAGCTGCACGGTGAGATCCAGCGCGGGATTGAGGGTGACGGTCAATACGCGCGCCATCAGCAGTGCTCCCCGACGAAGGCGCGCACTTCATGGGCGCCGGGCAACATCAGGGCCTGCTGAGCGAGTTGCTGACAGGCGACGAAGTTCAGCTCGCGCACCCGCGCCTTGACCAGCGCAATGCTGCGCGCCGACACGCTCAACTCATCAACGCCCAGCCCCACCAGCATCGGTATCGCCAGCGCATCGGCGGCCAGCTCGCCGCAGACGCCCACCCATTTGCCCTGCGCGTGGGCGGCTTCCACCGTCATACCGATCAGACGCAACACGGCCGGGTGCAAGCCGTCAGCCTGCCCTGAAAGAGTCGGGTGGCCGCGGTCGATGGCCAGCGTGTACTGGGTCAGATCGTTGGTACCGATGCTGAAAAAATCGACTTCCTGCGCCAGCACCGGCGCGATCAGCGCGGCGGACGGGATCTCGATCATGATGCCCACCTGCAGGTCGGCCACCGGCAATTCGACGCGCAGGCGATCGACCAGCGCCTTGGCGGTGCGCCATTCCTCGATATTGCCGACCATGGGAAACATGATCCGCAGCGGCCGGCCGTCGGCGGAGGCGAGCAAGGCACGCAGCTGGGTTTCGAGGATGTCCGGGCGCTGCAGGCTCAGGCGAATGCCGCGCACACCGAGGAAGGGGTTCTCCTCGGCCGGCATCGGCCAGTACGGCAGCGGCTTATCGCCGCCGACATCGAGCGTGCGCACCACCAGGGGCCGGCCTTCGAGGGCTTCCAGCACACGGCGGTATTCGGCTTCCTGGGTCGCCTGATCCGGCGCCTGAGCGTGGTTCATGAACACCAGCTCGGTGCGCAGCAGGCCGATGCCCTCGGCACCGAGCGCCACCGCCTCGGGCGTCTCGCCGGCGGCGCCGATGTTGGCAGCGATCTCCACCGGATGGCCGTCACGGGTGATCGCCGGCTCCAGACGTCGCTCATGGGCCAGGCGCTTGCGTTCCTCCCGCGCGGCGCGCTCGCCCCGGGCCTGTTCGAGCTGCGTATCGCTCGGCGCTACCAGCAGCTCACCGCGCTCGCCATCGAGTAGCAGCAAGGTGTTGGGCGCCAGGCCGAGCACACCGGGCCCGGCGCCGACGATGGCCGGAATACCCAACGCCCGGGCAATGATGGCGCTGTGCGAGGTGGCGCCGCCGCCGGCGGTGAGAATGCCGGCGACGCGCTGGGCATTGAGGGTGGCGACGTCCGACGGCGCCACCTCGTCCATCACCAGAATGTAGGGCTCGTCCGGGGCCTGCTCGGCTTCGACACCGGCCAGGCAGGCCAGCACGCGGCGGCCCACGTCGCGCAGGTCGGCCGCACGCTCGGCGAGCAGCTGGTCATGCAGCGCCTCCTGCTGCTGCGCCGCGCTTTCGATTTCCTCCATCCAGGCCGCCTCGGCGCTGAGGCCTTTCTGCAGGCACACCTGCACCTCTTCGCGCAGGGCAGGATCCCTGAGCATGGCCTGGTGGGTGGTAAAGATGTCGCGGATGCTGGCGACCTGGCTCTGCGCGATCAGCGTGCCGATTTCCGCGAACACCTTGTCCAGCGCCGCGTCGAGCCGCTGCAGCTCGACGGCGGGCGATTCGCCGCGCCGCGGATAGTCAATCGCCTGCGGCTTGCGCACCAGCACCGGGCCGATGGCGATGCCGGGCGAGGCGGCGATGCCGATCACCTGCTCGCCGGCCCGCAAGGCGGGCACGTCCTGGGCGGCTTCGTTCAGTTGCACGGTGGCAGCTGGCGGCTCCGCCGGTTCCCCGCCGACTGGCAGCGGCTCGATTTCCTCGCCCAGCCCTTCCTCCACCGCGCGCACCAACGCCGGCAAGGCATCGTCGGCGATCGAGGGCTCGGCGATGAACTCCAGCACCTGCCCGCGATGCGAGCCCATCACCAGCAGCTTGCTCAGGCTCTTGGCCGACACCCCCGCGCTCTGGCTGCCGGCCAGGCGCACGCGGATCTCGCCGGCAAAGGCCTGTGCGACCTCGGTCAGCACCTTGGCGGGCCGTGCGTGCAGGCCGTGGGCATTGGCCAGCGGCACGCGGGCGCTCGGCCAGTCCGCCGGCACGTCGCCGCCCAGGGCTTCGAGCACTGTGCGACTGGAAGTCGCCTGGCTCAGCTCCGCGCCGCGCCCCTCAATCAGCAGGTTGCACAGGCGTTCGAGCATCGCCCGGTGCGCTTCACCGAGACTGGCCAGCACGAACAGGCCGTTGAGCGGCTGGCCGTGATGATCCAGCGACGCGGCGGGTGTGACGAACGCCAGCCCCGGTCGCTGCACCGACTGCTCGCTGCTCAGCCACCAGAGGCCCTCACCCAGCGGCAAGGCCTGGTCGAGCGCGAGCCCGGCATTGAAGCCAGAGACCACGCATTCGGCGCGCTTGAGCAGCTTGACGCCCTGCCAGGCCAGCTCATCGAAGTCCTCGGCGGCGACGCCCAGCCCCACCAGCTCGCCATCGAGCGCCAGTTCCTGCGGCGCGCCCTGCAGCAGCGCGATGATCGCCTCGGGGCTTTCGGCCTTCTGCAGCGCCTCACTGAGGTCGCCCTCACCGAGAGCGCGGGTCAGCAGCTGCAGCAGACGCAGATGCTCGTCGGAACGCGCGGCGATGCCGATGGCAAGGTGGACCTGCTGGCCGTTGCCCCAGTCGACGCCCTCCGGAAAATGCAGCAGCCGCACGCCCGTGGTGAACACCTGATCGCGGGTTTCCGGGGTGCCATGGGGGATCGCGATGCCCTGGCCGAGAAAGGTCGAGCCCTGGGCTTCGCGTGCGCGCAAGCCGTCCAGGTAGCCGGGCGCCACCAGCCCGTCGGCGACCAGCACCTCGCCGAGCAGGGCCAGCGCGGCCGGTTTGTCCGCCGCGACCTGATGCATGTGGATGTGCTGCGCATTCAACTCAAGCATGAAGAACTCCTGCGGGGCTCGCGATTGTTGTGGCCGACGATGCGCCGGCATTGCCCGAATCCTGGGCTGGCGCTTCAGACCTGAGAGCTGCTGAAACGTTTCAGCCAAGGCTGGCACATTACGCAATATTGGGTAATTCTAGAAGCCCGAGTTCATACCACCCGTCTTAGGCCCCCAGTTGAAACTGACCGACATCGCCCGCCTCGCCAACGTTTCGGTAACCACCGCCAGCTACGTGCTCAACGGCAAGGCCGCGCAGCGACGGATCAGTCCAGCCACGGTCGAGCGCGTGCTGGCGGTCGCCGAGCAGCAGGGTTTCCAGCTCGACCAGCAGGCCGCCGGGCTGCGCCGCGGGCAGTCCCGGACCCTCGGTTTCATCGTGCCGGACCTGGAAAACCCCAGCTATGCACGCCTGGCCAAGCTGCTCGAGCAGCGTGCGCGACAGCGCGGCTACCAGTTGCTGATCGCCGGGACGGACGACGAGCCGGACACCGAGCGCCAGGTCATTCAGGTGCTGCGCTCGCGACGCTGCGATGCGCTGATCGTCGCCAGCTGCCTGCCGGCGGACGATGCCGGGTACCGCAAGGTCCAGGCGACCGGCACGCCGGTGATCGCGCTGGACCGTGCGCTGGATGCCGAGCACTTCAGTTCGGTGGTCAGCGACGACCGCGAGGCCGGCGCGCAGCTGACCCGCTCGCTGGACGTGCCGCCCGAGGCGCATGTCGCCCTGATCAGCGCGCGCCCGGCGCTGCGCATCAGCCAGCAGCGCGAGGAAGGTTTCCAGCAGGCACTGGCGCAGCACCGCGGGCCGGTCAGCATCCTGCGTGCCGAGCAGTTCAGCCGCGCCTGCGGCCGCGCGCAGATGCTCGCCCTGCTCGACCGCGGCGCGCTGCCCGATGCGCTGATCACCACCGCCTACGTGCTGCTGGAAGGCGTGTTCGACGCGCTGCGCGAGCGCAACCTGCTCTGGCCCGAACAGCTGCGGCTGGGCACCTTCGGTGATGCGCAGTTGCTGGATTTCCTGCCGATCCGGGTCAACGCGATTTCCCAGCAGCACGCACAGATCGCCGAGCAGGTGCTGGAGCAGGCCATTCGCGCCATCGAACAGGGCGACTACCGCCCCGGCGTGATCGCCATCGAGCGCGAGCTGAAGGTCCGCCGCGGCTGACGCCCTCTTGCGGGCGCCGACGCACTGGCGGAAGCTTGTCGTCTTTCGAACAGCCCGCCTCCCCTGATGAACATCGAACAGATCACCCAGCGCCTGCATGCGATCCGCGATCGCAACGACTGGCAGCGCTTTCACAGCCCGAAGAACCTCGCCATGGCCGCCAGCGTGGAAATGGCCGAGCTGGTGGAAATCTTCCAGTGGCAGACCGAGGACGAGTCGCGCCAGCTATCGGCCGACAAGCTCGAGCACGCTGGCCAGGAGGTCGGCGACATCCTCATGTACCTGCTGCTGATGTGCAGCGAGCTGGGGATCGACATGGAACAGGCGCTGCTGGACAAGCTGGCCGACAACGAGCGGCGCTTCGTCCGATGAGCGACCGCCATTTCGACGAGCTGGCGACGCGTTTCGCCGAGAAGATCTACGGCGGCGCCAAGGGCGCGATCCGCCTGGCCGTGCTGCAGGCCGACCTGGCCGAGATCCTGCCGCCGCGCCCGCTGCGGGTGCTGGACATCGGCGCCGGGCTCGGCCATATGAGCCTCTGGCTGGCGCAGCAGGGCCATGCGGTCACCCTCGCCGAGCCCGCCGAACCGATGCTGCAAGGCGCCCGCCAGCAGTTCGCCGACGCCGGTCAGCAGGCCACCTTCATCCAGGCGCCCTGGCAGGAGGTGGAAGCGCGTGTCGACGGCCGCTTCGACTTGGTCATCTGCCACGCCGTGCTGGAGTGGCTCGCCGAGCCCCAAGCGATCCTGCCGGTGCTGCACCGCCTGACCGCGGCCGATGGCTGGCTGTCGCTGGCCTTCTACAACCGCGATGCGCTGATCTACCGCAACCTGCTCAAGGGCCACTTCAAGAAGCTGCGCAGCCAGACCTATGCCGGCGAACGGCAGAGCCTGACCCCGCAGCAACCGCTGGACCCACGCGAACTGGCTGCGCAACTCGCGCCGCACTGGCAGGTCGAATTCAGCAGTGGCGTGCGCGTTTTCCATGACTACATGCCCGCCGATTTCCAGGCCCGCACCGAGCCGGCCGACCTCATCGAGATGGAGCTGGCCTACCGCCGCCATCCCACCTTCGCCGGCCTCGGGCGCTATCTGCACTGGTTGTGCCGACCACGCTGAGCCGGCCGGGAGGTTTCCATGTCGAACCGCGCGTTCTTGCCCTTGCTCTGCCTTACCCTCGCGGCCTGCCAGAGCCAGAACCCCTATACCGATGAATCGGCGCCGATCCCGCCCGCCCCTCCGGTGGAACAGATCCAGGCGCCCACCTACCCGGCCGCGCCCCGGGACTTCTCCAGCTACCAGCACTGGAGCTGGCGCAGCCCGCCACCGGGTACGGCCTCGATCAGCGGTGAAGAACTGCAGGAAATGGTCGCCGGCGCACTCGATCAACGTGGTCTGCGCCCGGCCCCGGGCAACGCTCCGGGTGATGTACGGATCAGCGCCAGCGCCAGCAAGGAAACCCGAGTCCGCCAGACCTACGACAACTACGGCTACGGCCCGCATGTCGGCGTAGGCCGTTATGGCGGTGGCTACGGCACCGGGTATGGCGTCGGCACCAGTGTGCCCATCGTGCGCAACTACGAGGAGGAAGTCGTCTCGGTGCGCATCGAGATGTTCGATGCGGCCTCCGGGCAATCGGTCTGGAGCAATCGTGCCGAAGCGCGCCTGAGCGGCAGCCGGGCCAAGCAGCAAGATGCGGTGCGCCAGGCCGTCGAGCGGGCGCTGGCCGATTATCCGCCGCGCTGAGTGCGGCAAGTGGCTACGCGCCGAACGAAGGCGCCGGGCCTAGACTGAGCAGACCCTTCCCTGGAGAACGATCATGTTCCGCCGCCTGTTGCTGATTCCCCTACTCCTCGCCCTCGTCGCCTGCCAGGGCCCGCAGGTGCAGCGTGATTTTGATCCGACACGGGATTTCTCCGCCTATCGCGCCTGGAGCTGGAAGGAGCCGGCGCTGCAGTACCGGCCGGATGACCCGCGCATACAGAGCGACCTCACCGAGCAGCGCATCCGCGACGCCATTGCCGAGCAACTGGACCAGCGCGGGCTGCGGCCCGCCACGGCGAGTGCCGCGGCCGGCGTGCAGGTGCAGGCCTGGTACATCGTCGACCAGCGCACCCAGCAATACACGACCACTTCCGGCGCCTGGGGCAACCCCTGGTACGGCTACTGGGGCGGACCGATGTTCACCGATACCCGCACCATCGACTGTCAGGTCGGCACCTTGCAGATCGATCTGTATGACGCCACCGACGGCAAGCTGGTCTGGCGTGGCAGTGCCGAACAGGTACTGCGCAACCGCCAGGGCACGCCCGACGAGCGCACTGGCAGCATGCGCGAGCTGGTGGCGCGGGTGCTGTCGCAGTACCCACCGCACTGAGCCAAGCGCCTGAACCTGCCGCGGTGCTGGCGAGTGACTGCCGCGCTCGCCATACTGTCGCGCCGCTGATCCTTGGAGACCTGAAATGCCTGCTGTTGCCTGGTGGTTGCTCACCCTGCCGTTCATTGCCGGAGCCATGCTGCCTTTGCAGGCCGGAATCAACGGTCAGGTGGCTCGCCAGCTCGGCAACGTCATGGGCGCGGCGCTGCTTTCCTTCGCTGTCGGCACTCTGGCCCTGTTCCTCATTGTGCTGACCCAGCGCGACCTGCCGGCGCTGCAGTCCCTCAAGGCACTGAGCTGGTGGCAATGGACCGGCGGCCTGCTGGGCGCGTTCTTTATCGCCACCGCCGCCTTCGCCGCGCCGCGCACCGGCGCGCTGCTGTTCATGGCGTTGCTGCTGGCCGGGCAGTTGTTCGTCGCCCTGCTGCTGGACCACTTCGGCTGGGCCGGTTTCCGCCAGTCGCCCATCAGCCTCGGCAAGGTGGCCGGCCTGTTGCTGATCTTCGGCGGTGTCTGGCTGATCCAGCGTGGCTAGGTTTGCACAGCCAGGTCATTCTCACTGATGCTCGAAGGCGTAGAACAGGTTGGGCTCGCTGACCAGATAAAGATTGCCCTGAGCGTCGAACGTCATGCCCTCGGCCTGCGGCACGCTGCGCTCGAGCCCGGCGAAACCGCGCCATAGCGAGCGGAAACTGACCAGCTCCCCCTCGGCATCCAGCTCCAGCATCATCTTCGCCTCGTCGCTGAGCAACACGAGGTGACCGGTCTGCTCGTCGAAATGCACCGACGACAGGTCGCTGGCCATGTCAAGCTTGTCGATCCAGGCCTGGCGGTCGATGATCTTGATGTCCATGTCGCCGGCCAGGCTGCGCTTGATGCCGTGGATTTCATAGAGCTTGCGCGGCGAATGCTCCTTGACCACGAACAGACGATCGCCCGCTCGGTCGTAACCGACGCCTTCGAAACCGGTGTTGTCCGCCTCGTTCAGCGCCAGCGTGATGGAGCGTGCATCGGCGCGGCGCAGCGGGCCGGCCAGGTTCGGCACTTGCACCACCACCAGCGCCTGCTGGCGTTCCTCGGTCAGCACCAGCAGGTCGTCACCCAGATAGGTCACGCCCTCGACGTCTTCGAAGCCCTGCAGCGGGTAGCGCGCGATGAACGTCCCATCACGGCCCAGCGCCAACAGCTCCTCGGGGTTGTTGACCACGGCCCACAGGTGACCACGACGCTCGTCGTAGGTCAGCCCGGAAAGGTTGTCCTTCACCGTTGCCACGGGCAACGCATCGATTCTCGCCCGGTATTCCGGCAGCCACAGGCTGCGACGCTCCCAGCTGTTCTCATGCCAGGTGGTTTTCAGTGTGTAGAACAGCCGCTCATCCAGATGCAGCGTGACGGCAAGGTACAGCAGGCAGAACAGCAGCAGGCCACAGGCCCAGCTCAAGGGGCGCAGCGTCGCCAGTCGTCCCAGCTGCGCGATGGCGAGGGCTCGCATGGTGTCTACTCGTTGAAGTCGTGTGGGCAGGCTGCCCGGGACTTGTTGCAGTTGAATGAAGGCAGGAATCGCGACGGATGCGTCACGCACTACGCAGGGACATTCCGACCCTCATCCGCCGCGCTTGTTCCCCTCTGACATTGAACTCTCGGCCCCGGCCAGCAGCCCAATGCCCAGGGCTGCGCTTGCGCACCGCAATCGAACGATCTGGGAGAGTGATAGATGCGGGTAGAAGGATTCTTCGAGTGGCTGGGTCAGGCACTCGGCACCGTCATACGTTTCATCGTCGAAGGGCTGGCCGACTTCTTCGGCCTGTTTGCCCGCGCCGGGCACAACTTTCTCGAGGGGTTGTCACGCACGCTGGGGATGGACCGCTCGCTGCTGAGCCTGGTCGCGCTGGTCATCGGCCTGCTGTTGCTGGTCGCGGCCGTTCGCTCATTCTTCCGCGGCTCGATCATCGGCGGACTGGTCTGGCTGTTCCTCGGCTTGTGGCTGCTGAGCTGGCTGATTCACTGATCGCGCCGATACATCGCCCGGTGTGCCCCGGGCACTGCGGTTTTTCCTCTTTTCCCACAGGCCACGTATAGTGCCGGGCCGTCCCGGAGGCCCGTAATGTCCCGCATGCTTGCCGCCTGGCGCCACGCGCCCACGCATCAGAAGGTGTGGGCGCTGGCGGCGCCGATGATCCTGTCGAACCTGTCCGTGCCGCTGGTGGCGCTGGTGGACAGCAGCGTGATCGGCCATCTGCCGCACGCTCACCAGCTGGGCGCGGTAGCGGTTGGCGGCAGCCTGTACACGCTGCTGGTGTGGGTGATGGGCTTCCTGCGCATGGGTACCACCGGCTTCGCCGCACAGGCAGCCGGCCGCCAGGATGGCGGCGCGCTGCGCCAGATACTGTTGCAGGGACTGTTGCTGGCCGTCGGCTTCGCCCTGCTGCTGGGCACGCTCGGGGTGCCACTCAAGGGCGCCGCGCTGCAGCTGATGCAGCCCTCGGCGGAACTGAACGACCTGACCCGCGACTATTTTCACACGCGCCTGTTCGGCCTGCCCGCCGCGCTGGCCAGCTATGCACTGATCGGCTGGTTTCTCGGCACGCAGAACGCCCGCGCGCCGCTGGCCATTCTGCTGACGACCAACCTCATCAATGTCGCGCTGGACCTGTGGTTCGTGCTCGGCCTCGACTGGGGCGTGGCCGGGGCCGCTCGCGCCTCGGTGATCGCCGAATGGAGCGGCGCGCTGCTTGGCCTGGCCCTTACTCGCAAGGCCCTGGCGCGTTATCCCGGCCGACTCGACACTCGCGCGCTGCGGCACTGGACAAGCTGGCGCCCGCTGATGGCGGTCAACCGCGACATTTTCCTGCGCTCGCTGGCACTGCAGCTGGTGTTCTTCCTGATCACGGTGCAGGGCACCCGCCTGGGCGATGCCACAGTCGCCGCCAACGCCCTGCTGCTCAACGGCCTGCTGCTGACCGCGCATGCCCTCGACGGACTGGCCCATGCGGTGGAAGCCTTGAGCGGGCATGCCATCGGTGCAGGCGACCGCAACGCACTGCAACGGGTGATGGTGGTTGCCGGGGGTTGGTCATTGCTGGCCAGCATCGCCTTCGGCCTGTTCTTTCTGTTCGGCGGCCAGCTGTTCATCCAGTTGCAGACCGACATACCCGAGGTGCGCCAGACCGCGCTGACCTACTTGCCCTATCTGGCGACATTGCCGCTGATCGCGGTCTGGAGCTATCTGCTCGATGGCCTGTTCATCGGCGCCACCCGCGCGCGGGAGATGCGCAACAGCATGCTGCTGGCAGTGGCGCTGACGTTGCCGCTGGGCTGGCTGCTGCAGGGGCTGGGCAATCACGGCTTGTGGCTGGCGTTTCTCGCCTTCATGCTGACGCGTGGCATCTGCCTGGGCGTGCTCGCCTTGCGTCTGCAGCGCCGCAGCGCCTGGTTTACCATGAGCACGCCTGGCACCACCCATTCCGAAGGACGCTGAACATGGCCTATGCCATTGCCGCCTACCTCCACTTCCTGGCGATCTTCCTGCTCTTTGCCCTGTTGCTGCTGGAGCATCAGCTGTTCCGCCAGCCGCTGACGCTGGAGCGCGCGCGCAGCCTGTTCCGCATCGATATAGCCTTTGGCATCACGGCCGCGGCCGTGCTGGCGAGCGGCATCGCCCGGGCGGTCTTCTACGGCAAGGGACTGGACTACTATCTGAAGAACAGCTTCTTTCACGCCAAGGTCGGTTTGTTCGTAGTCGTCGCCGTCCTGTCCATCTACCCGACGCTGACCTTTCTGCGCTGGCGCCCCGCTCTCGCGGCAGGCCAGGCACCGACCATCTCGAGCGGCAGCGCCAGATGGGTCAAGCTGACCATCCGCCTGGAGCTGCTGCTGCTCGCGATGATTCCCCTGCTGGCGGCGCTGATGGCACGGGGCTTCGGCGTCATGCCCGGCTGACGCCGGGCACCCATCAGGGCGTCAGGTAGGACGAACGCGTCAGTCCCAGGCGCAGCGCGTCGATGTACTGCGTGCGTTCCTTGGCGCTCAACTTGGCCCCGGCCACCTTGTCGCGGTAGTAGGTCATCAGCTCCTCGGGCGACAGATGCACATAGCGCAGCATGTCCTCGATGGTGTCATGGGTCTCGATGCCGGCGTGGTAGTAGCTACCGTCCTCGCGCTGATAGACGTTCACCGAATCGGTATCGCCGAACAGGTTGTGCATGTCGCCGAGAATTTCCTGATAGGCACCCACGAGGAACACCCCGAGGAAATACTCCTCGCCAGGCGCGACCTCGTGCACCGGCATGCTGCTCTCGATGCTCTGCTCGTCGACGTAGTGCTTGATCTTGCCGTCCGAGTCGCAGGTCAGGTCCTGCAGCACGGCGCGCCGCACCGGCTCCTCGGTCAGCCGCTGCAGCGGCACGATCGGCAGGATCTGGTCGATCGCCCAGGTATCGGGCAGGCTCTGGAACACCGAGAAATTGCAGATGTACTTGTCCGCCAGCTTGTCATTGAGCTCGTCGAGCACCGCCCGATGGGAGCGCTGACGGGCCTTGAGCTGGTTGTACAGACGACGGCAGATGGCGAAATAGCTCTGCTCGGCCAGCGCCTTCTGCGCCAGCGTCAGCTTGCCGGACGCGTACTGCGCGCTGGACTCGCTCATGTAATGGGTGGCGCGCCAGTAGGTCTCGGTGACCATTTCCGGGTCGGTCGGCCCGAGCAGATCGGCCAGCGACTGGACGATGTCCGGCAGCTCGCCGTAGTTGTCGATCTGCGGTATTTCGTCGTTGTGCCGCTCGACGTCGGTGACCTGCATGACCAGCACCGCATGGTGCGCCGTCATCGCCCGACCGCTCTCGGAGAAGATGTTCGGATGCGGCAGCCCCTGCGCCTCGCAGAACTCCTTGAGCATGCCGACCACGGTACCGGCATATTCGTCGATGTCGTAGTTGATCGAACTGGCATTGCGCGAGTGGGTGCCGTCGTAGTCGACGCCCAGGCCGCCGCCGACATCGATGTAATCCACCGGCAGGTTCAACGCCCGTAGCTCGGCGTAGTAACGGATAGCCTCACGGAAGCCCTGACGGTAATCCGCCAGGTTGGCGATCTGCGATCCCATGTGGAAGTGCAGCAGGCGGATGCCCTGATCCATTTCTGCGGCGCGGAAGCGTTCGATCACCGAGAGCAACTGCGCTGCGGACAAGCCGAACTTGGAACGCTCGCCACCGGTATCGGCCCATTTGGACGATGCCAGCGACGACAGGCGCACACGCAGACCGACCTGCGGGGTCAGCTTGAGCTCGTTGGCCTCCTCGATCACCAGTCCGACCTCGGACTCCTTCTCGATGACGATGAACACCTTGTGGCCGAGCTTCTGACCCATCAGCGCCAGGCGGATGAACTCGCGATCCTTGTAGCCATTGCAGACGATGGTGCCGCCCTTCGGCGCCAGCGCCAGCACCGCCATCAGCTCCGGCTTGGAGCCTGCCTCCAGGCCGATGGAAACGTTCTGCGTGGCGATGATGTTCTCCACCACCGCTTCCTGCTGATTGACCTTGATCGGGTACAACGCGGTGTACTTGCCGGCGTACTCCATGCGCTCGATGTTGGCATCGAAGGCGCCAGTCAGGCGCCGCACGCGGTCCTGCAGGATACCGGGGAAGCGCACCAGCAACGGCAGCGACAGCCCTGCCTCGCGCAGTTGTTCGATCAGCCCGTTGAATTCGATCGGCTCGCCGCTGGGGCCCTGCGGGCGAACCTCGACGTTGCCCTGATCATTGATGGCGAAGTAACCGGCGCCCCAGTGGCGAATGCCATAGATGCTGCGGCTGTCGGCAGCGGTCCACTGGCTACCGTCGTCTTTGCGTGTGCGTCGTACAGGCATCGAAGCCTCCCGGAAAGAATTGAACGTTTCGCCGCAAGCAGATGTGCCCGGCGAAGGCTATGCGGCTTCGACAGCCGATATGCGCAAAAAGGTGAAAATTGGTGAGGCTGTCACAGCGGCACTCAGCCGCCAGACTTCTTGGCCTTGAAGCCGCGTTTGCCGAGTTCGTCGAGCAGCAGCTGCACGTGATCGCCCTGAATCTCGATGACACCGTCTTTCAGCGCCCCGCCGGTACCACAACGGCGTTTCAGCGCGCTGGCGAGCTCCTTGAGCTCGCTCTCCGGCAGAGGCACGCCACTGATAGTCGTCACCGTCTTGCCACCCCGGCCCTTGCTCTCGCGACGTACCCGCGCAATGCCGTCGCCTTCGGGCACGAGGTTTTGCTTGCACACGCAGCTGCCCAGAGGCTGACTGCAGTCGGGACAATGCCGACCGCTGTCGGTGGAATAGACCAGCCCACCCAGGCCGGCCAGGGAAGTGGTTTTCTTGGCCACGCAAACCTCGCTCGCGAATCTGGTCCTGTCTGACAGGACCGAACAGCCGGCTAATTTACCAGCATTGCGGCCCAGCTAGCAGACCGCCGCCCGGACAACGACCAGTGCCGGCCGGACGACCTGCGAGAAAAGTTCGAGCCTGCGCGCCTCAGACGATACGTCCGGTTGGCGCATAAGGTGCCGGGTCCACGATCGGTTCGCGACCGAGCATCAGATCCGCCAGAAGCTGGCAGGACGCAGGTGCCAGCACCAGCCCGTTGCGGAAGTGCCCGCAGTTCAGCCACAGCCCATCGAAGCCGCTCACCGGTCCTATATAAGGCACGCCGTCCGGCGAACCGGGCCGCAGACCTGCCCAGTGTCTGACCACTTGCGCGTTGGCCAGCGCGGGCAGCAATTCGATTGCGGTCGCTCGCAGGCTTTGCAGCGCATCCTCGGTGGGCGTCTTGTCGAAGCCGACATCTTCCAGCGTGCTGCCGACCAGGATATGGCCGTCGCGCCGCGGAATCGCATAGCGCCGCTTGGCCAGCACCATGCTCGGCAGGAAGTCTTCGGCGCACTTGAAGAGGATCATCTGCCCCTTCATCGGCTTGACCGGAATCTCCAGCCCCAGCGTCGCCAGCAGCTGTGCACTCCAGGCGCCCGCCGCCACCACGACCTGCTCGGCATGCATATCGCCCTGCGCCGTCCTCACGCCCACGATCCGCGAGCCGTCCTGCAGAAAGCCCTCGACCGGGCAATGCTCGACGACCGTCACGTTGGGCAACCTTGCCAGCGCCCCGCGTAACGACTGCAGCAGCCGCGGATTGCGAATGTTGGCGACTCCCTGCATATACACGGCCCGCTGGTACCCATCGCCCAGCGAAGGCACCGCCCGATGTACCGCCTCCATCGACACCGATTGCAAAGGTCGGCCATAGCGCTCGGCCCAACTCAGCGCCTCGGCCTCGTCGTGCAGATCGAGCCAATAGAGCCCCGTCACATGCACCTCGGGGTCCACGCCCGTCTCGCTTAGCAGCCGTTCACCCAGCTGCGGGTAGAAGTCCTGCGACCAATGCGCAAGCGCCGTAACCGCCGGGCTGTAGCGCCACGGGTACAGAGGCGAAACGATCCCGCCGCCAGCCCAGGAGGCTTCGCTGCCGACATCGCCAGACTCCAGCAGCAACACCGACTTCCCCGCTTCCGCCATTCGATAGGCCGATAGCAGACCAATCACGCCTCCGCCGACAACGATCACTTCTTGATTCACAAGCCTCTCCCACAATCTGGTTCACATTTCCGCCCGAGCTGACTTGGACGGCCGGGCACGCTGCTTTAAAAGAGAACGTTCGCGCATCTCTTCATGACATGCGCGAACAGCAGCCAGGACGGCCGAACATCATACGTGCAAAGGAACCGCACTATGTCGAACCGAAATCAAGGCTTCACGCTTATCGAACTGATCGTCACGCTGACAATACTGGGCATCGCTGTCGCGATCGCCGTCGCGGCATTTGGAGAGGTGATTGAACGGAATCGACAGGAGGCACTGAAAGACGAGATCGAGAACGCGCTGTACACCGCCCGCACGCAAGCGATTCTGCAGCGCCGGACCATCGAGATATGCGGGAGCGGAAACGGAAAGAGCTGCTCATCCAGCTGGACGGATGGTTGGCTCATTCGTGCACCGAGCGGCCAGATACTGAAGCACACCCAGCTTCCGGCCCATACGCTGCGCTGGAGGGGGTTCAGCCCTTCCGTGCGCTTCCGTGACAACGGCACCAGCCCCACAAGCAATGGACGCTTCTTCCAATGCTACAAACAGCAAATTGCCTGGCAGCTCATTCTCAATCGACAAGGTCGGGTACGAGCCGGGTCGCCCGCAGAAAACGCCAGCAACGCGAATCTGTGTCGATGACTGAATTGCTTGAGCAGGAACACGAACATCGACGCCGTCACAACTTGATTTGACGCAGATCGAAGGGCCGACCGCCCATCCACGTATATGTGCCAACCATCTTCCGCAGAAGGACAGACACACTGGTGCATTTGCATTATTCGCTCACGATTCTCTTGGAGCACACCATGTCACGCCGAACCGACATGCACGGATTCACCCTGATCGAATTGATGATCACCTTGGTGTTACTTGGCATATTCGCCGCGATTGCCGTTCCCAGTTTCAACGCGCTGATCCGCGGCAACCAGGTGCAAAGCAAGGCGGAGGAGCTGGTCACTTTCCTGCAGTTCGCTCGCGGCCAGGCTGCGCTCAATCGGCAACCATATGAAGTGCAGATCAAAAGCAACGCGCCATGGGAAATCCGCAAAAGCGGCAGCAACGAAGCCGAGCGAGTTCTCGAACACAATCCGGAGCACGCTGAAATACTCAGTTCGGCCCTGAGCGACAACAAGCTCGTGTATCGCCCCAACGGGACCGCGACAGCCGCCAAGTTCACCATCTGCCGCGAAGCAGACCCCACCACCGGCTACTTGCTCGAAGTACAACCCAGCGGCGGTCTCGTTCTTTACCCACGAGGCCAGAAAGATGGAGCCGCCTTGGACAGCTGCACCCCATGAGGAAAGCGATGAAAACCAATAAAGGCTTCAGTCTGATCGAAGTGCTCGTAGCGCTACTGCTGACCACCATCGGAGTACTTGGAATGGTGGCGCTGCAAGGCCGCAGCATCCAATACACCCAGGACTCCGTACAACGCAACACGGCCATTCTTCTGTCCGGAGACCTTATCGAAATCATACGGGCACACCCGAAAGAGCTTTTCAACACCTCCCCTCCAAAGTTCCCCATGAACAGCGGGTTAAAAAGCAGCTCGATGTTCTACAAGGAGGCCGGAAGCGATTTCATTGATCGTGAAAGCTGCGTCGCTAGCCCGACCCGAATAGCGCAGACAGCAAAAGAGTTGCGTGACTGCTGGGCGGACAAGGTGGAAGCAGCGCTACCTGGCGGAGCCGAGCTGTTCGACAGCGATACCTACATCTGCCGAAGCTCCACGCCGGGCAATTGCGACGGCCAAGGCTCGATGCTCGAGATTCATATGGCCTGGCAAGTTCGAGAAGGCGCCTGTCTCGACTCGAGCAATACCGACGACACCGTCTGCACCTACACCGTTCGGGTAGAACCATGAAACACATGAAACATGAAGTCGGCCTGTCCATGGTCGAGCTGTTGATCGCGTTGGTTATCAGCAGCTTCCTCATCCTCGGGATCACCCAGGTTTATATCGACAACAAGCGCAACTACGTTTACCAGCAGAATCAGGCGGGAAACGTGGAAAACAGCCGTTTCGCCGCTCTTGTAATCAACGACTATCTGGGCAAGGCCGGGTATCGTCGCTCGCCTTCGGCATTGCTAGATATCGTATTTCCTGCCCGTGGAGCTACCGGCGGATGTCAGGCATTCAGCGCAGGCCACGCAGCCACTGGCCTCGACCCCGACGAAGGGATCGGTTTCTGCATCCGATACCAGCCACAGGTGAGCAACGAACTTGACTGTCAGGGCGTTGCCAGCCCGGTCGTATACAACGAGGCATTCCCTTCGTCGCCACCAGATGCGAGTGAACTCACCGTTCTGGCTTTCAAGTATGAGCCAAGTAGCGACGGGGAATTGCAGAGCGGCGCGCTGCTTTGCAAGAGCCTGAACGCCCCCAGCCCACAGTACGGTGAGGTGCTTCGCGGCATTGCCGATTTCCGGCTCGATTTTGGGGTTGGCAAAGCAGACATGCTGGAAAAGGAAGTCACGACATTCATCTCGCAAGCCGACTGGACGCCGGCCAGCGGCGCCATTCGCAGCGTGCGCTATTCGCTGCTGCTCACCAGCCGTGCCAGACAGCGTGACAGCGACGATTCGAAGGTGCTTGCCGATTGGCTCGTCGAGGCACCCGCGGATGAACAAACCCGTCTGCAGGACGCAGACAGCGGACGTATCTATCAAGTTGCAGGAGCAACTCAGACCCTAAGGAACCTCATGCCATGAGCCTTAACACTCGCAAGTCTCAGGGCGGCGCGGTGCTGCTCGTATCACTCGTCATGCTCCTGGTCCTAACGGTGCTTGCGGTCAGCAGCATGCGTGGCGTGACGCTTGAATCACGTATAACGGCAAACCGCGCCCAAGACATGAAAACGCAGAACATTGCGGACGCGGCATTGCGGGAAGCTGAGTTTCGTTTTTACGGTCCTGGCAACTTGGCCGACAAGCTTGAAGCTAACGCGGCTAACTGCGAGACCTCGAACACGATAAAGCTCAACGGCATCAATAAGCCATGTCTGCTTGAAGTAGAACCCGATCGCCGCCTGGCCTTCGTAGACCAGCCGCAACTCATCAGCGCGGACGACCTGTCGATCACGTCGAAAGTCTGGATGCCTTACCGTGGCACAGACCCCGCCGCAGAAACTGAAGCAGATGCGTCCTACAACAGCATTCTGGCGGACGAGACCGGCAACGCAGCCCTGAACGCGGAGTATGGCGGCCGTGGCGAAGGGAACGGCACCTACTTCTACCTCAACAATGGCAAGACTGGCGATGCTCTTTATCTGCAGTCGACGCACGCCAACATCTACCTTGGCCTTAACAATTGAGAGCCGACATCATGTTTCGTTTTCGAACCTATTCTCATGCCAAGACGCTGTCGTCTGCGTTGTTCGGCGTGGCACTGCTGAGCGCAGTCAACAGCTTTGCTGCTGTATCACAGAGCCCATTAAGTCTTACTGTTGGCGTCCCGCCAAACATGTTGCTGACACTGGACGACTCGGGCAGTATGCGCTGGGCTTTCGCGCCTGATAGCATGGGAGCTACTCATACAACGCGCAGGGCCAAATCGAGCGATTACAACCCGATTTACTACAACCCTAATGTGATTTATAAAGCACCCATCGTTTTCACAACGGCGGGCGTCGAGCAACAGCTATCAACGAGTTTCACTGCTGCTTGGCATAACGGTTTTAATACCACCGTTGGCTCAGTCGACCTTAGCAAGGCCAACTACCGCGTATCTTGGGACGTACCGATCACCAATGCACCTTCGAGCTATACGTACGCGGACTTCACAAAGTACGGCGGAAGCACTGGAACCTTATTCCGCTTAGCGCAAAATCCCGCAGCAGACTTCAGCGCTAGCGCTAGCCGCACAACTAACGATACCACCCCGGTTACCGTGGGCGACATCACCTTCGCTATCACCCGAACTGGCAAAAACAGCTGTACAGCGACCGCAACGATGGCAGGCGTGACTGTAACTGCGGCCTGCACCGGCTCTAACAATAGCTTCACAGCTAGCTTAACCCAAGTCAGCGTCCCCCCTTACTATTACAAATATGACGCTTCTATCTCCCCGACATGCACCACTGTCAATGACAGTTGCTATCGTCTAAATTTCATCAGCACGGACGAACGTCAGAATTTCGCTAACTGGTACTCCTTTTACCGTAACCGCGCTCTTTCCACAGTGACTGCGGCTGCACTGGCGTTCTATGACTTGTCGCCCTCGGTGCGCCTAAGCTGGCAGAGCCTAGGTAACTGCACGACGTTCAGCAGTACCGACCCCAATAGCCAATGTAAAAACAACGCTTTCAAAGAATATTCCCCAACTCATAAAGGGCAACTCTACGCGTGGCTACGAACTATTGCCTTTGACCAAAGCACGCCCTTGCCAGCTGCTCTCAAAAGAGCTGGTGAGTTCTATACCACAAGCACGCCGTGGCAGAAGAACCCTAACGGCACGGGCAACACTCCGCAAAACACATATGCCTGCCGGGCCAGTTACCACATCCTCATGACCGACGGACAGTGGAACGCCACGACCACGATGCCAAGTAATTTCCGTCATGACGCGGCGAACTTTACATTGCCCGACGGACGAGCCTACAGCCAACGCAAGCCCTACTACGACAGCACGAACGAAACCCTGGCTGACCTTGCGATGCACTACTGGGCTACAGACCTCAATCCAAATCTCGACAATGATCTGCCCGCTTATATGCCTTTCAAAAGCGGGGACAACACCACAGATTACTGGGATCCGCGTAATGACCCAGCGACCTGGCAGCATATGACGAACTTCGTCATGGGTCTGGGGCTGACCGAGTCCTTGAACAATGCCAGCATTCCCTGGGCTGGCAGCACATTCGCAGGTCAAGGCTATTCCAACCTACTCGCAGGCACAGCCAACTGGCCAGCTGCCTCCAGCGGCAGCGCTAACAACGTCTACGACCTCTGGCACGCTGCCATCAACTCTCGCGGCGAGTTCTTCAGCGTCGACAGACCGGAGGCGATGGTTAAGGCATTTGATGACATCCTGTCCCGCATCGCTGATCGCAAATCCACTGCGGCGAGGCCCGCAATCAACTCTGGTCAAGTCAGCACCGACGAGAACAACAACGGTACGGTAAAGACAGTCTCCTATCAGACGTCCTATGCCAGCGACGACAACTGGTCGGGCGACGTCAAGCGTTTCGAAAAAACGTGGAGCGCTCAAAACAACGCATTCGAGACTTCCGAGATATGGAGTGCCAAGAATCAGGTGCCTGGGTGGCAAAGCCGCAACATCAAGATGGCTGGCAATACGAACAGCGGCCTGGTGAACTTCAGCTGGGAAAACGCCGGCGCTGCGAATACCGACGGCACGTTAGCTAACCTGCTCAGCCGCGACCCGGAAAATAGCAACCTGCCCGACACACTTGGCCAACGCCGACTGGAGTATCTGCGCGGCAAGCGCAGTGATGAGGGCTCACCATTCCGCCACCGCAGTGGTGTATTGGGAGATTTCTATTCATCAAGCCCAGCCGTGGTCACAGGGCCACGTTACCTCGTCAACTACAGCAACCGGCTGGAAGGGAACACTGCTTACTCGACCTTCGCGACCAGCATCGCCAACCGCACGCCGCGCGTTTACGTGGGCGGGAATGACGGCATGCTGCATGGCTTCAATGCACTGACCGGCGTCGAAGAGTTCGCCTTCGTCCCCAGCGCGGTTTTCCACAAGTTGAACAAACTGACCGGAAACAATTACAGCCATGAGTTCTATGTCGACGGCAGCCCAGTCGTAGCCGATGTCTATAACGGCACCGAGTGGCGCACCATCCTGGTCGGTACCTTGAAGGCAGGCGGCAAATCCATTTTCGCACTGGATATCACGTCCCCCGGAAGCGAAGAGCTGCTATGGGAATTCGATGACAGCAGCCTGCCGGCTGACGCAGCTGTGAAGATGGGCTATAGCTTCTCCCAGCCTACGATTGCGCGCCTGCACACCGGAACCTGGGCCGTCGTATTTGGTAACGGCTACGAAAGCGCCAACAACACCAACGGCAAGGCGGCTCTGTTCATCGTCGATGCAATGGAAGGCACCCTCCTCAAAAGCCTTGAGGTTGAAGGCGTAAACGGCATTGCCAACGGCCTTTCGACGCCGAAGCTTGCCGATTACAACGCCGACGGCGTAGCTGATTACGCCTATGCAGGAGATCTGCAAGGCAATCTCTGGCGTTTCGACCTGCTGCGTAACGGTCGTAGTGATACGGCGCCCTTCACCACCGAAGATGACAGTGAAAACGCCATTGATGACTTCGAGGTGGCCTTTGGTGGCCAACCGCTGTTCAGCGCCGTGGCAAACACCGGGACCAAAGGTCGTCAGCCCATTACATCAGCACCAAGCCTAGTGCTCCACCCTACTGGCTTCGGCTATCTGGTCGTATTCGGTACCGGCAAGTTCTTCGAAACCGGCGACAAGGAAGGCGACAAGAGTTTCGCCCAAACGGTATATGGCATCTGGGACAAACAGACGCTGGGCGAGGAAGCAAGTGACCCGAATATCGCTCGCAGTAGCTTGCAGGAACAGACGATCACAACCCAAACCACCGTCGAGGCCAACGGCACCACGCGCCAAGGTCTCGTACTGAGCAATAACAACGTCAGCTGGCAGGGCAGTGACACCCAAGCGGCACAAAACGGCTGGTTTCTGAACCTGCGCAAGAGCCAGGGGGAGATGGTGGTGGAAAACATGTCGCAGCTGGGCCGCACGATCTTCTTCCAGACGCTGATCCCTAACGATGATCCATGTGGTGACGGCGCGAACAACTGGACCTATGCCATCAACCCCTTCACAGGCGGCAGAACGTCCCACAACGCCTTCGACTACCGCCCGACAACGGACATAGGCACAACCAACGTCTCAGCCATCCGCCAGGACGGTGAAGGGGGCGGCACGCTATCGCAGGATTCCGATGGGACCTACCAGTATTGCACAGGCCAGGAATGCGTTAACGTCTACCCAGATCCGGCCAGCCTGGGCCGCCAGAGCTGGCGCCGGGTCGAGCAGGAGTAGCAGCCGGATGAACTCAGTATTAATGGAGCAGTACATGAAGCGCGCTCAGAGCGGTTTCACCCTGATCGAGGTCATGATTGTCGTCGCAATCATCGGGATCCTGGCGGCGATCGCCTATCCCAGTTATGACGAGTACGTTAAACGCGGTAACCGTACCGAAGGCCAGGCGCTGCTGAACGATGCAGCCGCTCGACAGGAGCGCTATTTCGGCCAGAACAACGCCTACGTAACCGCCGACGCGAATATCGCCAAGCTGGGTCTGAAGAACGGCAACACTTCGGAAACAGGCAAGTACACGCTTTCCGTAGGCTCTACCAATGGCGACGGCGGGTATACGCTGACAGCAGAACAGGATTTCGGCGACGCTAAATGCGGCAACCTGACTTTGAATGCCCTTGGCATCAAAGGTAACACTGGCAGCAAGAGCGCAGCGGATTGCTGGCGTTGAACTGAAGGCGCTCCGCTAGACAATAAAAAAGGGGTCTCTAAAGACCCCTTTTTTGACGAGAAAGCATCACAGTGCCTTAACCCGCAGTTCCTTCGGCATGGAGAACGTCACGTTCTCCGGCCGCCCTTCCAGCTCGGCCATGTCGCTGGCACCCCACTCTTTCAGCCGCTCCATTACCCCACGCACCAGCACCTCTGGCGCCGATGCGCCGGCGGTGATGCCGATACGCTCGACGCTCTCGAACCATTCTCGCTTGAGGTCCTCGGCGCCGTCGATCAGATAGGCCGGGGTGTTCATGCGCTCTGCCAGCTCACGCAGACGGTTTGAGTTTGAGCTGTTGGGGCTGCCGACCACCAGTACCACGTCGCATTCATCGGCCAATTGCTTTACCGCATCCTGGCGATTCTGCGTGGCGTAGCAGATGTCGTCCTTGCGTGGACCGCCGATGCTCGGGTACTTGCTGCGCAGCGCGTCGATGACGCGACTGGTGTCATCCATGGACAACGTGGTCTGGGTGACGAATGCCAGGGTCTCGGGGTTGCGCACCTGCAGCTGAGCGACATCCTCTTCATCCTCGACCAGATAGATCGCACCGCCATTCCGCGAGTCGTACTGCCCCATGGTGCCTTCGACTTCAGGGTGGCCCTGGTGGCCGATGAGGATGCACTCGCGCCCTTCACGACTGTACTTGGCCACTTCCAGATGCACCTTGGTCACCAGTGGACAGGTGGCGTCGAACACCTTCAGGCCGCGTTTCTCGGCTTCCTGTCGAACGGCCTGTGAAACGCCATGGGCGCTGAAGATGACGATGACGTTGTCCGGCACCTGATCCAGCTCCTCGACGAAGACCGCACCGCGGGCACGCAGGTCTTCCACGACGAACTTGTTGTGCACGACCTCATGTCGCACATAGATCGGAGGACCGAAGACTTCCAAGGCGCGGTTGACGATTTCGATGGCGCGATCTACACCCGCGCAGAAGCCGCGAGGGTTGGCGAGTTTGATTTGCATGATGGGTCTCGGCACGCGAAGGCTTGATGACGGGGGAGTGTAACGCGATACGTGCGGGCTTTCTCGGGTGCCCTTCGTCAGCCAGCGGACGCGAACGCCTCCGCCGACTGCGAGCCGGTTACACCGGTTTGACGTCGATGATTTCGACTTCGAACGTCAGGGTCTTGCCAGCCAGAGGATGGTTGAAGTCGACAGTGACCTGATTGTCATCGAAGGCCTTCACCACCCCTGGCAGCTCAGTGCGGGCCGCGTCCTGAAAGCTCACCATCAAGCCTTCGGAGAGCTCCATCCCGGCGAACTGACTGCGTGGCATGACCTGCACATTCTGCTGGTTGACCTGACCGAAGCCCTGCTCCGGCGCAATCTGCAGGGTGCGCTTGTCACCTGCCTTGAGTCCGTAGAGTTGCTGCTCGAAGCCTGGCAGCAGGTTGCCATCGCCCACCTTGAAGGTGGCAGGCTTCTTGTCGAACGTGCTGTCGACCAGCTCACCCGTCTCCAGGCCGAGCGCGAAATGCAGGGTGACTTCCTTGTCCGGCCCAATGCGCTGTTCAGTCATGTGCGGCTTCTCCGGTCTTGTTGCCCTTGAACATATCCAGCGCCAGCATCACGGCGCCGACGGTGATGGCGCTATCGGCGATATTGAATGCAGGGAAATACCAGCGATTCTGCCAATGCACCAGGATGAAATCGACCACATGGCCCAGCACCACGCGGTCGTAGAGATTGCCAATCGCACCGCCCAGAACCAGCGCCAGCGCGACGGCCAGCCAGGTTTCGTTCGGTTTTAGACGCTTAAGCCAGACCACCAGCACAGCGCTTACGCCAATCGCGATCACGGCAAACAGCCAGCGCTGCCAGCCACCGTGATCGGCGAGGAAGCTGAACGCCGCACCGGTGTTGTAAGCCAGCGTCCAGGCGAAGTAGCCGGGAACTACGTCGACCTTTTGATACAGGCTGAAATTGGCCTCGAAGTAGTGTTTTGTCGCCTGATCGAAGGCGATCACCAGCACACTGAGCCAAAGCCAGGGGAGCCTGCCGAAACGTGCACTCATACCGCAGCCTCCGCTAGCACACCGCGCGGCAAGGTGGTGGTGGTCCTTTCCCCACCGAAACGGAAGGCCACGTCGTAATGGGGGGCTGAAGCCCACCCTACGGCAGTAAGCACAGAGTCACGCATAGTGGCGAACCTCACCAGCACCTTCGATGTTCTCGATGCAGCGCCCGCAGATTTCCGGATGCTCGGCATGAGCACCAACATCTGGAAGGTGATGCCAGCAACGCCCGCACTTGCTGTGCTCGGTCTTCTTGACCACCAGCTTGAGGCCGACCAATTCGCTGTCCACGGCTTCGGCTGGCGCCTGGGTCAGTGGTGCGATATCGACAGCAGAGGTGATCAGTACGAAGCGCAGCTCGTTGCCGAGCTTGGCCAACTCTGCAACCAGGGCATCTTCGGCATACAGCGTGACTTCGGCCTGCAGGTTACCGCCGATGGCCTTGGCGTTGCGCTGGTTCTCCAGCTCCTTGTTTACCGCCGCCTTGACCTCCATGACCTTGTCCCAGAACGGGCGACCCAGCTCGAAGCCTTCCGGCAGCTCGGCAAGCCCTTCGTACCAGGTATTGAGCATCACCGACTCGTTACGCTCGCCCGGCAGGTACTGCCAGATCTCTTCGGCGGTGAACGCCAGGATCGGTGCGATCCAGCGCACCAGCGCCTCGGCAATGTGGTACAGCGCAGTCTGGCAGGAACGCCGCGGCAGACTGTCGGCGCCGGTGGTGTACTGGCGGTCCTTGATGATGTCCAGATAGAAGCCGCCCAGCTCCTGCACGCAGAAGTTGTGCACCTTCTGGTAAACGTTCCAGAACCGGTAGCTGGTGTAAGCCTCCTCGATCTCGCGCTGCAGCAGCAGCGCACGGTCGATGGCCCAGCGATCCAGCGCAATCAGCTGATCATTCGGCACCATGTGCTGCGCCGGGTCGAAACCGTCGAGATTCGAGAGCAGGAAGCGCGCGGTGTTGCGGATGCGTCGATAGGCATCGGCGCTGCGCTGCAGGATCTGCTTGGAAACCGCCATCTCGCCGGAATAGTCGGTGGCCGAGACCCACAGACGCAGGATGTCGGCGCCCATGCTGTCGGTGATTTCCTGCGGCGCGATGACGTTGCCGAGGGACTTGGACATCTTGCGGCCGTTCTCATCCACGGTGAAACCGTGGGTCAGCAGGCCCTTGTACGGCGCATGACCGTCGATGGCCGCGCCGGTCAGCAGCGAGGAATGGAACCAGCCGCGATGCTGATCGGAGCCTTCCAGATAGAGGTCGGCACGCGGCCCCTGCTCGTGGCCCATGGGGTGCGAGCCGCGCATCACGTGCCAGTGGGTGGTGCCGGAATCGAACCAGACGTCCAGGGTATCGGTGATCTTCTCGTACTGCGCCGCTTCGTCGCCGAGCAGCTCGGCCGCGTCCAGCTTCGACCAGGCCTCGATACCGCCCTGCTCTACGCGCTGCGCCACCTGCTCCATCAGCTCGACGGTGCGCGGGTGCAGTTCGCCGCTTTCCTTGTGCAGGAAGAACGGGATCGGCACGCCCCAGGTGCGCTGGCGCGAGATGCACCAGTCCGGGCGTCCGGCGATCATGCCGTGCAGGCGCGCCTGCCCCCAGGCCGGGACGAACTCGGTCTGCTCGATGGCGTCCAGTGCACGACGACGCAGCGAACTGCCGTCATGGGCAACCTTGTCCATGCCGACGAACCACTGCGCCGTGGCGCGGTAGATCAGCGGCGTCTTGTGCCGCCAGCAGTGCATGTAGCTGTGCTGGATCGACTCGTGCTTGAGCAGCGCACCCACCTCGGCGAGCTTTTCGACGATCACCGGATTAGCCTTCCAGATGAACTGGCCGCCAAAGAACGGCAGATCCGAGACATAGACGCCGTTGCTCTGCACCGGGCCGAGAATGTCGTCATTCTCCATCCCGTAGTGCTTGCAGGAGCGGAAGTCGTCCTCGCCGTATGCGGGCGCCGAATGGACGATACCGGTACCGGCACCGGTTTCCACGTAGTCGGCCAGATAGACCGGAGCGAAGCGCTCGTAGAACGGATGACGGAAGCGGATCAGCTCCAGCGCCTTGCCTTCGCAACGGGCGATGATTTCACCGGCCAGGCCATAGCGCTGCAGACAGGACTCGACCAGTTCTTCGGCCAGCACCAGCAAGCGCTCGCCGGTGTCCACCAGCGCATAGACGAACTCGGGATGCACGTTCAGCGCCTGGTTGGCCGGAATGGTCCAGGGCGTGGTGGTCCAGATGACGATGCTGGCGGACTTGGCCAGACTGGCCAGGCCGAACGCGGCGGCCAGCTTGTCGGCGTCCTCGACATCGAAGGCGACGTCGATGGCATCGGATTTCTTGTCCTGATACTCCACCTCGGCCTCTGCCAGCGCCGAACCGCAGTCGAAGCACCAATTCACCGGCTTCAGGCCCTTGAAGACAAAGCCACCCTCAACCATCTTGGCCAGGGCACGAATTTCCCCGGCCTCGTTGGCGAAGTCCATGGTCTTGTAGGGGTTGTCCCAGTCGCCCAGAACGCCGAGACGAATGAAGTCGGCCTTCTGCCCTTCGATCTGCTCGGCGGCGTAGGCGCGGCAACGCTCGCGGGTCAGATCCGCTGGCTGGTTCTTGCCGAAGGTGGTCTCGACCTTGTGCTCGATGGGCAAGCCATGGCAGTCCCAACCCGGTACGTAAGGTGCGTCGAACCCGGCGAGGGTACGCGAACGCACGATCATGTCCTTGATGACCTTGTTCACCGCATGGCCGATGTGGATGTTGCCGTTGGCGTACGGCGGGCCATCGTGCAGGATGAACTTCGGGCGTCCCTCGCCGATCTGCCGCAGCTTCCGGTACAGGTCGATGCTGTTCCAGCGCTGCAGAATCTCCGGCTCGCGCTGTGGCAGACCGGCCTTCATCGGAAATGCCGTGGACGGCAGATTGAGGGTCGCTTTGTAATCGGTCATTTCAGTCCTGACTCGTCATAAGGGATGAAGCCCGCCAGTAATCACGGGCAGCGGCGATGTCCGCATCGATCGCCGTCTTGAGCGCCTCAAGCGAGGCAAAGCGCTGCTCGTCGCGCAGCTTGCGATGAAAGGTCACCTGCACCAGACGGCCATACAGGTCACCCTGGTAATCGAGCAGATGGACCTCCAGATGGGGCTGGCCGTCGCTTTCGACCGTAGGCCGCATGCCGATGTTGGCCACGCCTGCGAACACATTGCCCTCTACCTCGAGTGTCACGACGAACACGCCGCTGAGCGGCGTATTGCGACGCTTGAGCTGCACATTGGCAGTCGGTGCGCCGAGCTGGCGACCTAGCTTTTGCCCATGCATGACCCGACCGGTGATACCGAACGGCCTGCCGAGCAGCGCCTCGGCACAGCCCAGGTCACCGTCGGCCAGCACTTGGCGCAGCCGCGTACTGCTGACCCGCTCGCCATCCACCTCAATGGTGGTCGCGGCCTCAACCGAGAAGCCTTCGGCCGCGCCGGCCTTGAGCAGGAAATCGAAATCGCCGGCGCGGTCGCAACCGAAACGGAAATCGTCACCCACTTCCAGGTGCCGCACGCCAAGGCCTTCCACCAGCGTGGCATGGACGAACTCGGCGGCACTCAGCTCACGCAGGCGGCGATTGAACGCCAGACACAGCACCAGATCGACGCCCTGCTCGCTCAGGAGCTGCAGCTTTTCACGCAACCGGGTGAGCCGTGCCGGCGCCTTGTCCGGCGAAAAGAACTCACGCGGTTGCGGCTCGAAGATCACCACACAACTGGGCAGCCCCAATTCGGCCGCACGCTCGCGCAGCCGCGCCAGGATGGCCTGATGCCCCCGGTGCACGCCGTCGAAATTGCCGATGGTGGCGACGCAGCCCCGATGCCGGGGTCGCAGATTGTGAAGGCCTCGAACCAGCTGCATACCGCACTTCTTGCTTGAAAAGTGGCCGATTATACGCATGTGCCGAGCATCCCGGACAGGTTTGCATCGGCCGGACAGTGGCGATCAATGCCGCAAATGTCGCGGCCGCAACCCCGTCAGCAAGAGCCCGCCGGCAAATGCCGCCAGGCCGGCACAGACCAGCAAGCCCAATTGCAGCGCGCGCTGCTGCCAACCCCACTGGAACCAGTCCTGGGCCGGCACGTTCAGCCACCAGACCACCGCCACCATCGCCGCACAGGCCGCCGCCAGGCGCAGGCCGAACAGCCACCAGCCGGGTGCCGGCCGATAGACGCCGATTTTGTACAGCCCCCAGAAAAGCAGCACGGCATTGAGCATGGATGACAGCGAAGTCGCCAGCGCCAGGCCGACGTGCTGCAGCGGCCAGATCAGAATCAGGTTCATCACCATGTTCGCCACCATACAGATCACGGCGACACGCACCGGCGTCTTCAGGTCCTGACGCGCGAAGAAGCCCGGCGCCAGCACCTTGATCAACATGAACGCCAGTACGCCCAGCGAGTACGCCTGCAGCGCCCGAGCCGACTGCACTACCGCCTCCTCGCTCATGGCGCCGTAGTAGAACAGGCTGGCGATCATCGGTTCGGCGAGAATGCCCAGTGCCAGTGCCGCCGGTACGCCCACCAGCAGCACCATGCGCAGCGCCCAGTCCAGAGTCGCCGAGAACGCCTTGGGATCCTCGCCAGCATGCTGGCGCGACAGGCTCGGTAGAATTACCGTGCCGATGGCGATGCCGAACGCACCCAGCGGCAATTCAGACAGCCGGTCGGCGTAATAGAGCCAGGAGACGCTGCCGGTTTGCAGGAAGGACGCCAGCACGGTATCCAGCAGTAGATTGATCTGGCTCACCGAAACCCCGAACAGCGCCGGCACCATCAACAGCATGATGCGCCGCACCCCCTCGTCACCCCGCTTGACTCGTGGCCTGGGCAGCAGCCCCAGCTTGGCGACATACGGCAGCTGGAAAGCCAGCTGGGCGAACCCGGCGATGAACACGCCCCAGGCCAGCGCCATGATCGGCTGATCGAAATAGGGGGTCAGGAACAACGCCGACATGATCATGCAGACGTTGAGCAGCACAGGCGTGAAGCCGGGCACCGCGAAATAGCCGTAGCTGTTCAGCACCCCCGAGGTGAAGGCCGTCAGCGAGATCAGCATCAGATAGGGAAAGGTGATGCGCAGCAGCTCGCCGGCCAGCTGCATTTTCGCCGGATCGTCATGAAAGCCCGGCGCGAAGACCATCACCACATAGGGCGCGAACAGCACGCCCAATGCAGTCAGCCCTGCCAGAATGAGCCCCAGCATGCCAGCCGTACGATCCACCAGCTGCTTGACGTCCGCCAGCGTGCGCTTGGTGCGGTACTCCGACAACACCGGCACGAAGGCCTGGGCGAAGGCCCCCTCGGCGAACAACCGGCGGAGGAAGTTGGGGATCTTGAACGCGATGAAGAACGCATCCGCCGCCGCACCGGAGCCGAAGTAGCTGGCGACCACCATATCGCGTACCATGCCCAGCACGCGCGACAGCAGGGTCATGACACTGACCACGGCGCTGGAGCGCAACAATCCGCCCTTGCCGATTTTTTCGGACATTTGTCTTCCTAGAGTTGCAGCGAGAGTGATCGACCGGGCGCCCTGCGCCGGCCTGATCGATGGCCAGTTACGACACGAAATGAGGCGGCGAGTTTAGCCTCAGCCCATCTGTCCGGCCAGCTTCTCAAGCCATTCGACCAGGCTTGACAAACGCCCTTCGCATCGGCATGATTCGCGGCCTTATTTGCTTTGCAATCCCCACGTTTTCGAGGAGTTCGACGGTGGCCAACAGCCCTTCCGCCAAAAAACGCGCAATTCAGGCTGAGAAGCGTCGCAGCCACAACGCCAGCTTGCGCTCCATGGTTCGCACCTACATCAAGAATGTGGTCAAGGCCATCGACGCCAAGGACCTGGACAAGGCCCGCGCAGCCTACACCGCCGCTGTGCCGGTCATCGACCGCATGGCCGACAAAGGCATCATCCACAAGAACAAAGCCGCTCGTCACAAGAGCCGCCTGAACGGCCACATCAAGGCCCTCGGCGAAGCTGCTGCAGCCTAACTGCAGGTTCTTGTAAAAAAACCGGCCTAGCGCCGGTTTTTTTGTGCCTGCTTTTTCTGCCTCACCCCGACGGATCCAGACGACGGCAATTATTGCGTCACCGGCCAGGGCAGAATCGGAATCGCCGTCACAGCATTCTGCGGACTACCCTCGATGACCCGATCGCTGTACACGAGATAGACCAGCGCATTGCGCGACTCGTCAAAGAAACGCACCACCTGCATGGTCTTGAACACCAGCGACGTGCGCTCCTTGAACACCAAATCGCCATCCTTGAGCTTGCCCTTGATGCGAATCGGGCCGACCTGACGACAGGCGATGGAGGCTTCCGCGCGATCCTCCGCCAACCCCAGGCCACCTTTTATTCCACCGGTCTTGGCCCGCGACAGATAGCAGGTCACGCCATCGACCATGGGATCATCGAATGCCTCGACGACGATCTTGTGATTCGGCCCGAGCCACTTGAACACCGTGTCGACCGCGCCGATCTCCTCGGCAGCCGCCAGGCCCGGCAGGGCCAATCCCATCATCAGTGCCGCAATCGCCAAGCGCATGGAACACCTCAGACCAGAATCATGTTGTCGCGATGGATCAACTCGGGCTCATCGACATAGCCCAGCAGCTTTTCGATCTCGTCGGATGGCCGCCCGAGAATGCGCTGCGCCTCGGCTGCACTGTAATTCACCAGACCACGCGCCACCTCGGCGCCCTGCGGACCGACGCAGACCACCATCTCGCCACGACGGAACGCGCCCTGCACCGCACGCACGCCGACCGGCAGCAGGCTGCGGTTGCCCTGACGCAAGGCCAGCACCGCCCCTTCATCCAGGGTCAGCGTGCCACGCGTCTGCAGATGCCCGGCCAGCCATTGCTTGCGCGCCGCATGCCGATTGCATTCAGGCGCCAGCAGGGTACCCAGCCGCTCGCCCGCCTTGAGGCGCGACAGCACCTGCTCGATGCGCCCACCGACGATCACCGTGTGCGCACCGGAACGCGCAGCGAGGCGCGCCGCCCGGAGCTTCGTCTGCATGCCGCCGCGCCCCAGGGCGCCACCGGTGCCGCCTGCGACCGCATCCAGCGCCGGGTCGTCGGCACGCGCCTCGCTGATCAGATTGGCTTCGGGGTTATGGCGCGGATCGGCATCGAACATGCCATCGCGATCGGTGAGGATCACCAGCAGATCGGCCTCGACCAGGTTGGCAACCAGTGCGGCCAGGGTATCGTTGTCACCGAAGCGGATCTCGTCGGTGACCACCGTGTCGTTCTCGTTGATGACCGGCACCACGCCGAGATCGATGAGCGTGCGCAACGTGCTGCGCGCATTGAGGTAGCGCTTGCGATCGGACAGATCGTCATGGGTGACCAGAATCTGCGCGGTCTGCTGATCGCAGCGCGCAAAGCTCGACTCCCAGGCACGAATCAACCCCATCTGGCCCACCGCAGCGGCAGCCTGAAGCTCGTGCACCGCCTTGGGGCGCGAAGCCCAGCCGAGACGACTCATGCCGGCGGCCACCGCACCGGACGAGACCAGCACCAGCTCGACGCCCGCCGCTCGCAGCGCCACCATCTGGTCGACCCAGACAGCCATCGCCGCCTGATCGAGCCCTCGACCGTCGGCGGTCAGCAGCGCACTGCCAATCTTCACCACCCAGCGCCGCGCGCCGCTCACCTTGTCCCGCATCGTTCCCGCCTTCCATTCGGCCAAAACACTTCCGGATCGGGCTGCGCACGAGCCAGCCCGTCGATCACCCGCCTGAACCAGACCTCACAGCGGCCCGACGCTCGCGTCAGCGAACGTAGATGATCTCGGCGCCGCCCTCGTCATCATCATCGTCGTCGAAGTCGTCATCATCCGCCTCTTCGACCGACTTGACGCCAGCACGACGCAGCGCCCGCTGATCATCGAGCTCCTGCAGCCGAGCCCGCGCCTCGTCCTCGATCTGCCGATCCAGCTCGGCAAGCGCCTCGGCATACTCCGGCTCCTCGGCGATACGCACGGCGCGCTCGTCCAGGTAACGCATGATCGCCTGACTGAGCGC
Source organism: Stutzerimonas stutzeri (assembly GCF_000219605.1). Taxonomy (NCBI): domain Bacteria; kingdom Pseudomonadati; phylum Pseudomonadota; class Gammaproteobacteria; order Pseudomonadales; family Pseudomonadaceae; genus Stutzerimonas; species Stutzerimonas stutzeri. The sequence goes on along the minus strand of NC_015740.1, from coordinate 921,796 downwards.
CTCGGTACCCTCGCTCTCCAGCGCGGAGATGACGAACACCGGTCCTTTCCAGTCCAGCCGCTCGACCACCTGCCGGACGCGCTCTTCGCGCTCTTCTTCAAGCAGCTGATCGGCCTTGTTCAGCACCAGCCAGCGATCACGCTGCGTCAGCGCCGGACTGAACTTCTCCAGCTCGTGCAGGATCACCTCAGCAGCATCGGCAGGGTCACTGCCGTCCAGCGGCGCCATATCGACCAGATGCAGCAGCAGACGGGTACGCGCCAAGTGCTTGAGGAAGCGAATGCCGAGCCCGGCACCTTCCGAGGCACCCTCGATCAGCCCCGGAATATCGGCAATCACAAAGCTCTTGTAGCGACCCACGCTGACCACGCCGAGGTTCGGCACCAGCGTGGTGAACGGATAGTCAGCCACCTTCGGCTTGGCCGCCGACACCGAGCGAATGAAGGTACTCTTGCCGGCATTCGGCAATCCGAGCAGACCGACGTCCGCCAGCACCTTCAGCTCCAGCTTGAGGTCGCGCGCATCGCCCGGCTTGCCTGGCGTTGTCTGCCGCGGCGCGCGGTTGGTGCTGGACTTGAAACGCGTATTGCCGAGCCCGTGCCAGCCACCCTGCGCCACCAGCAGTCGCTGACCAGCCTTGGTCAGGTCGCCCATGATTTCCTGGGTCGCCGCATCGATGACCGTGGTACCTACCGGCACCGGCAGGATAAGGTCTTCGCCTTTGGCGCCAGTGCAATCGGTGCTGCCGCCCTTCTGCCCGTTCTGCGCTTGGAAGCGCCGGGTATAGCGATAGTCCACCAGCGTATTGAGGTTCTCGTCAGCCTCGAGATACACCGAGCCGCCGTCACCACCATCACCGCCGTTGGGGCCACCCTTTTCGATGAACTTCTCGCGGCGGAAGCTCATCATGCCGTTACCGCCGTCGCCGGCCTTTACAAAAATCGATACTTCATCGACGAATTTCATGGGAACGCCTCCCGTCGCAGGACGGGCTTAAGAAACAAGAACGTAAGGATCTTGCGAAAAACCGGACGATCGCCAAGCGGTTCTCGGCAAGAGCCTCACAGGATACAGAAACAAAAAAGCCCCGTCGCATGACAGGGCTTTTCCAGCAACGCCGCAGTTAGGCTGCGACGACGCTCACGTAGCGACGGCCAAAAGCGCCCTTCACTTCGAACTTGACCACGCCTTCGACCTTGGCGAAGAGGGTGTGGTCCTTGCCCATGCCAACGCCATAACCGGCGTGGAACTGGGTGCCGCGCTGACGCACGATGATGTTGCCGGCCTTGATGGCCTGGCCGCCGTACATCTTCACGCCAAGTCGTTTGGCTTCTGAGTCGCGACCGTTGCGGGTAGAACCGCCAGCTTTTTTGTGTGCCATGAGTTCAATACTCCTATATGGGGATTCAGGCCCGATTAGCCCTGAATACCGGTGATTTTGACCTCAGTGAACCACTGACGGTGGCCCTGACGCTTCATGTGGTGCTTACGACGGCGGAACTTGATGATGGTCACTTTGTCGTGGCGGCCCTGGGCAACCACTTCAGCGGTGACTTTGGCACCATCGACCACCGGAGCGCCGATCTTCACATCGTCGCCGTTGCCGATCAGCAGAACGCGGTCAAAGGTGACAGCTTCGCCAGTCGGAACTTCGAGTTTTTCAATCTTGAGGTATTCGCCTTCGGCAACCTTGTATTGCTTGCCGCCGGTTACGATAACTGCGTACATCTTGTATCTCCGTTGATCCTGCTCACCCAGCGCTTTGAAAGAATGATTAGTGGCTGGCATGGCTGCATGGGGCCGGAAGGTGACGCCCGTGCAATTGCGTAAGGCAGGGAAATGCCCAGGGGGAAGTTCAGGGTCCGCGATTGTACGCATGCACCACACCCCGCGCAATAGCCAAAGGGCGTTGCCTTGACAGTGCCAGACCCGCCCCCTAGCATGCCGCGCAATCTGCGAGGAGTCCCCGATGCAACCCCAGCCTTTCTATCAAGTTGTGGCGGACGATTTTGCCGCTGTCGACGGCATCATCCGCAAGCAGCTGACTTCGCGCGTTCCTCTGGTGGAAAAGATCGGGGATTACATCACTTCGGCCGGCGGCAAACGCCTGCGCCCGCTGCTGGTGCTGCTGAGCGGCAGCGCGCTGGGCCATCAGGGTGAGCAATTGCGCCTGCTCGCCGCCATCATCGAATTCCTCCACACCTCCACGCTGCTGCATGACGACGTCGTCGATATGTCCGGCATGCGTCGTGGCCGCTCCACCGCCAATGCGCTATGGGGCAACGCGCCCAGCGTGCTGGTTGGCGACTTTCTATATGCGCGCTCGTTCGAGATGATGGTCGAACTGGATTCGATGCCCGTCATGCGCATCATTTCCCAAGCGACCCGGGTCATCGCCGAAGGCGAAGTGCTGCAGTTGTCGAAGGTTCGCGACGCCAGCACCACCGAAGAGATCTACATGGAAGTCATCCGCGGCAAGACCGCGATGCTCTTCGAGGCCTCGACGCACAGTGCCGCCACGCTGGCCGGCGCCAGCGAGCAGCAGCGCGAGGCGCTGCGTACCTTCGGCGACCACCTCGGCATCGCGTTCCAGCTGGTGGATGATCTGCTCGACTACCAAGGTGATGCCGAAACCCTCGGCAAGAACGTTGGCGATGACCTCGCCGAAGGCAAACCCACGCTACCGCTGATCTACACGATGCGCGAAGGCACCGCCGAACAGGCTGCCCTGGTGCGCAAGGCCATCCAGAAAGGCGGACTGGAAGATCTGGAGAGCATCCGCAGCGCAGTCGAGGCGTCCGGCGCCCTGGACTACACCGCCAAGCTCGCCCGCGACTATGCCGAACGCGCCATCGCCTGCCTCGAAGTCATTCCGGCCAATCAGTATCGCAACGCACTGGTCCAGCTTTGCCGCTTCGCGGTAGCCCGCACGCACTGACACCCTTCTTGACGCTGCGCCAAGCGCGCAGCTCGCCCCTCCTATCAAGCCCCTCCTCTCCGCTCGCATGAGCGGTGAATAATTGCGCTTGCATATTTGCGAATAACAATTATTCTCATTAACAAACTGAATGGGAGGTGCCGCATGACCTATCTGATCGATGCCTGGCTGGACCGGCCGCAACCCTACCTGCGGATACTCGACCGCAACACCGGCGCGGTGTGCGTTTCACTGGAAGGAGAGGCGCTGGAGGAGCTGCGCGAGCAGGGCGATCTCGACCTGCAGGAGCTCAGCACGAACGAGCCCTGCGTACTCAAGGAGCAGATCCGCAATCTGTTTCTGTTCAGCTATGCCCGGGCGTTGCGCCCCTGAGCCGATCGAGGCCTGAACGCACGCACCGAGGTGGGAACACGTGCGTCCCGTGGCCAGCGCCGCCGCGCATTGCGCGACAGCTACCGAGAGACCGTCGATCGCAACCGCGTCAGAGCACGTCCAGCAGTTCGACGTCGAACACCAGCGTACTGTGCGGCGGGATGCTACCGACGCCCTGCGCACCATAGGCCAGTTCGCTCGGCACATAGAGGCGCCATTTGCTACCGGCATTCATCAGCTGCAGCGCCTCGGTCCAGCCGGCGATGACACCTCCGACCGGGAACTCGGCCGGCTGGCCGCGCTGGTAGGAGCTGTCAAACACGCTGCCGTCGATCAGGGTGCCGTGGTAGTGGGTCCGCACGCTGTCTTCGCGGGTCGGCTTGGCGCCGTCGCCTGCGGACAGCACTTCATACTGCAGACCGGATTCCAGCACCACCACGCCGTCGCGCTTGGCGTTTTCGGCGAGGAAGGCACGGCCTTCGGCAGCGGCGGCCTCGGCCTTCTGCTGAGCTTCGACCTGCATGCGCTGGCGGATCACCGCGAAGCTGGCATTCAGCGCCTCGGGGCTGACCTGGCTGGCAGCACCGGCGAACGCGTCACGAATACCGGCGATCACCGCGTCGAGGCTGACACCCGGCGGCGGGTTGTCACGCAGCTGATCACCCAGCTGACGGCCAATGCCGTAGCTGACGCGGGTTTCGTCGGTGGAGAGATTGAGTTCGGTCATGCCGGGCTCCGGTCAGGTAAAAAAGGTCGGCCAGACTAGCACAGCCGAACAGCCGGAGTCGTCGCAGCGTGGCTCACCTGCCCCGGCAGCGCTGCGAGCAGTAACGCACTTCATCCCAGCAGCGCGCCCACTTCCTGCGCCAGGTGAACGGCAGGCCGCAGCGGGCACAAACCTTCGATGGCAGGTCGGCCTTCCTTCTCACAAGGAATCCCCAGCATCCAGCCGTGCCAGCAGCGCCTCGCCACGCTGCCAGAGCGCTTGCTGCCTGGCCTCGTCCATGCGGGTCAAGTTGCGATAGACCATGGTCATTCGTGGATTGCCCTGCAGCCGCTCACGGTGGCGCATCAGGAAATGCCAGTACAGCGCGTTGAACGGACAGGCATTCTCCGTCGTGCTCTCGGCCACGCTGTATGAGCAACCCTGGCAGTAATCGGACATCCGCTTGATGTACTGGCCGCTCGCGCAGTAAGGCTTGGACCCCAGGTAACCACCGTCGGCGTGCAGCACCATGCCCAGCACGTTGGGCAGCTCCACCCACTCGAAGGCATCCATGTAGACGGCCAGGTACCAGTCGCACAGCGCAGGCGGTGCGATACCCGCGAGCAGGGCGAAGTTGCCAGTCACCATCAGCCGCTGGATATGATGCGCGTAGGCCAGTTCGAGCGTCTGGCCGATCACCTGGCGCATGCAGTTCATCCGCGTCCGACCGGTCCAGTAGAACTCCGGCAGTGGTCGGTCGTTGCCGAATGCATTGCGCCGCGCATAGTCGGGCATCTGCAGCCAGTAGATGCCGCGCACGTACTCGCGCCAGCCGATCAGCTGACGAATGAAGCCCTCGGCCGCGTTCAGCGCCACGTTCCCCGTTCGATAGGCCGCCTCGACATCGGCGCACAGTCGCCGTAGGTCGAGCAGTCCGACGTTGAGCGCCGCGGCGATGCGCGCATGAAACAGAAAGGGATCGCCGCTGGCCATGGCGTTCTGGTAATCACCGAACGCCGCCAGGCCGAAATCCAAAAAGTGCTTCCAGAGCTGCTCGGCCTCGGCGTGGGTCACCGGGTAATCGAAGCCATCCAGGCCGCCGTAGTGATGGGCGAAGCGTGAGCTCACCAGTGTCAGCACTTCACGGGTAATGTCATCGGCCGTAAGGGACAGCCTGATCGGGCCATGTAACCCGCGCGGCAGCGCCTTGCGATTGTCGGCGTCGAGATTCCAGACACCACCCTCCGGTGAGCCATCCGGATTCAGCAGCAAGCCGGTTCGACGCCGCATCTCGCGGTAGAAGAACTCCATGCGCAACTGCGCCTTGCCCTGTGCCCAACGCGCGAACTCGCTGCGCGAGCAGATGAAACGCCGATCGGCATGCCAGGTGATTGGCAGGCCGCAACCGTTGAGCGCCTGCTCGACGCGCCAGTCGCCGGCCTCGGTGACATGAATCGATCGTGGCCGATGCAGCGTCGCGAAACGGAGCAGCTCGCCGGCCAGCGAGCCACTGTTGGCCGGATCGTCGAGCCGTACATAGTCCACCGCCACGCCGCGCAGCCGCAGTGCCTCGGCAAAGTGGCGCATGGCGCTGAATATGAAGGCGATCTTCTGCGGATGATGGGGAACGTGACCTGCCTCCTCCGCCACTTCCGCGAGCAGCACCCGGTCACGCGCCACATCAAGACCTTCGAGGGCGGACAGCTCGAAGCTCAGCTGGTCCCCCAGCACCAGCCGCAGCGCCGCTACGCTCACAGCGAAGCGCCTTCAGCACACGCCCTGGCGAGTCTCACCACTGCGAACGCATGCCGATGGGTACGCGCAGCGGCTCGCGAACGCCATCCGCCAGGCCGCACATCTCGTCATAAGGGGACTGCTGCACCAGATGGAATGGCAGCTCGGGAAGGTCGCGCAGCAGGTCGCGCGCGTGCTCGACCGAGCGCAGATGGCAAACGCTGCCGCGCTCGTCGACCAGCGCGTGTCGCTGGCCTTGCAGATAGATGTCGAGGATATAGATGCCGCCCTCAAGGGAAATCAGCTCGAGGGCATCGATACGCCCCGCATTGGCATGCCGGGCGAGGTCGCTCAGGTTCATGGCAAGTACTCAGGAAATAACGATACAGAATATTGAACAAAACAATAATTCTGTACAGCTTTTCCGATGACTGCCGCAGGCGAGGTGTCAGTGCTTGGTGATCTTGTCCATGTAACCCATGGCAAAGGCCGACACCACGAAGGTGAGGTGGATGATCACGTACCACATCAGCTTTTCGCTATCGATCTGCTGTACGTCCATGAACATACGCAGCAGGTGGATAGAGGAAATCGCCACGATGGAGGCGGCGACCTTGAGCTTCAGCGAGCTGGAATCCATCTTGCCGAGCCAGTCGAGCTTTTCCTTGCCCTCGTCCACGTCCAGTTGCGAAACGAAATTCTCGTAGCCGGAGATCATCACCATCACCAGCAGCCCGCCGACCAGCGCCATGTCGATCAGCGACAGCAGGGTCAGCACCAGATCCGCCTCGCTGATGGAGAGGATCATCGGCAGGATATGGAAGATCTCCTGAAAGAACTTGATCGCCAGGGCCAGCAGCGCAAATGCCAGACCGAAATAGATGGGCGCCAGCAGCCAGCGAGCGGCATACATGGCGTTCTCGAGAATGCGTTCCATGAGGTCTCACAGCGGTAATTGAACGAGGCGCGAGTATACGCAGCAGGGTCGAGCGGACCAAGGCGGGCAAAGGGTCATCGTGGCGCCAGGACAGAACCGGGCCGTCACCGGCAGGTCAGCGCCAGAAGGCCGCACATCGATGACGCTGTGACGATCATTCCCAGCCGCTGAGGAAGCGCCCCTGGTTGGCATTGACTCGCCGCAGCTCGGCCTGCATGTGCAGCTGCCAGATGGAGGGATCGTCCGATTCGCGGTAGCCCTGCCCGACGAGATTGTCGGCGATGGCCTGCAGCACCGACTCAGCCATGGCCGGCCCATGGAAGGGGCCCTGAACCTTGATCGCGGTGGGCTGACCATCGGCCAGCCCAGCGGCGCAGAGCAGCGTCCATAGGCCATTGCCGCCAGCGAGGGGGCGGATAACGCATTCGATACGGGTAACCAGGCCCAGGCACTGGCGGTTGAGACAAAGGTTGTGCGGCATGACGGCAATCCTCGCGTCGGGCTGACGCGGAACATCCAGCACGGATGTAGCGCGAGAGCCTGTTTATCCCCTGAAGCTGTGGATAATCCTGTGAATGAAGGGTGCATGCCCTTCTCCACTGCAGACCCGCCGCGCGCCCTATCGTTCCGTTCAAAAACCGCACAATGGCGACGTTCAGCTGCTCCCTTCGGATTTGGCAGCCTCTTGCTCCGGCGCCGCCGCCGTCTCGCCCTTGCCTTCCTCTTCCAGTTCGATCTCGGCGATGTCGCGCAGCCGTTCGACTACCCTGGCGTTCACGCTGCCCTTGGGAAAGTGGCCCTGCTCATTGGCCGCGCCCACATCCTCGCCCACCAGCAGCGACAACGCCTCATCCACCTGTCTTACAGCATAGACGTGGAAGCGCTGCTGGCGTACGGCCTCCAGCACGCGCTCATCGAGCATGAGGGTGGTGACGTTGGCGAACGGGATGATCACCCCCTGCTCGCCGGTCAGGCCGCGCGCCTCGCAGAGGCGGAAGAAGCCTTCGATCTTCTCGTTGACCCCGCCGACCGCCTGCACTTCACCGAACTGGTTGATCGAGCCGGTGATGGCGAAGCACTGCTTGAGCGGTGTGCGCGACAGCGCCGAGATCAGCGCACAGCACTCGCCCAGCGAGGCGCTGTCGCCATCGACGTAACCGTAGGACTGTTCCAGCGCGATGCTCGCGGAAATCTCCAGGGGAAACTCCTGGGCGTAGCGGCTGCCCAGGTAGCCAGTGAGGATCATCACCCCCTTGGAGTGGATCGGCTGGCCGAGGTTGACCTCACGTTCGATGTCGACGATGCCTGAACCACCCGGATAGACGGTGGCGGAGATGCGTGCCGGCATACCGAATGCCGAATCACCGACTTCCAGCACGGTCAGGCCGTTGCACTTGCCGATCGCCGCACCCTCACTGTCGATCAGGATCACGCCGGCGAGGATGTCCTCGAGAATCCGCGCCGAAACGCGGCCCGTACGCGTGGCCTTGGCCTTCAGTGCACGCTCGATATGGCCGACGTCCGTCACCTCGTCCTTGGCCAGCTGGCGAATGAAGTCGGCCTCGCTGACCAGCTGGAACAGGTCGCCAATGCGCGCCGACAACCGCCCCTGATGCTCGGCCAGACGTGCGCTGTAGGTTGCCAGGCGCGCCACCGCTGCCGAGGTGAGAGGGGCCATGCCCTCTTCCGATGTGCGGGTTTTCATCAGCTGGGCGAACTGCTCGAGGCTGTCCTCGGCCAGCGGGATGTCCTCGTCAAAGTCCACCAGCACGCGGAACATCTCCTGGAAGTCCGGATCCAGGTCCTGCAGCGTGTAATAGAGCTGGCGCGAGCCGATGATGATCACCTTGACGTTCAGCGGGATGACCTGCGGCGTCAGCGTCACCGTGGCCAGGCGACCCAGCTCGGCCAACGGCGACTCCATCTTCAGCTTGCGCGATTGCAGGGCGCGCTTGAGCGCCTCCCAGACGAAGGGCTCGCTGAGCAGCTTCTCGGCCTCCAGCATGAGAAAGCCGCCATTGGCGCGATGCAGGGCGCCGGGGCGCAGCTGGCGGTAGCTGGTATAAAGCGCGCCCTGGTCGGTACCGTATTCGATACGGCCGAACAGGTTGTCGAAGGTCGGGTGCGGCTCGAACACCACCGGCGCGCCGCCATCGACCGGGTGGCCGACCACCAGGCTCGGGCTGTACTGCTCCTCGAGCAGCACGCGGTTCTGTGCCTCCGGGCGGTTCTCGTCGACCAGCTGCTCGACCACGGTCTTCAGCAGGTTGACCTGCACCGCCTGCAGATAAGCCTCGATGCCGGCGTTCTCGGCATACTTTTCCGAAAGGGGCGCCAGCAGCGGCTGCAGTGCCTGACTGATGGTCTCGTCATTGAGCTGGCGCAACTGGTTGGTGGACTCGCGCTTCCACTGCGGGAGGCTGGCCAGCTCTTCGTTCAGCCGCACTTCCAGCGCGGAAATATCTTCGTGGTAGCGCTCGCGCTCGGCTTCCGGCAGCTGAGCGAATTCGGTCTCGTCCAGCGCCTTGCCGTCCTTCATCGGGGTGAAGGCGATATTGGTGCTGTCGCGGTAGAGGGCGATTTCCTTCTCGAGCGCAAGCTTCTCGATGACGTCCAGCGCCTTGTCGTAGCGCTGGTTGAAGGCGCGGTCGATGGCGCTCTTCTTCTGCTGGAAACTCGGATGCTCGAACACCGCCGGAAAGGTCGCCAGCAGGTTGTCGATCAGCTGGTTGATGTCGGCGATGAACCCCGCCGCGCCACCATGGGGCAACTCGAGCACGCGCGGCTCACGGGGCTCGTTGAAGTTGTTGACGTAGACCCAGTCCGACGGCGTCTGCAGTCGCTTGCCTTCGGCCTTCAGGTAACGCCGTACGAAAGAGAAACGCCCGGTGCCCGGCTCGCCCATCACATAGACGTTGTAACCGGGTCGTGGCATGGCAACGCCGAATTGCAGCGCCTCGACGGCGCGCTCCTGACCGAGCACGCCGAGAAAGGGCTCAAGCTCGGCGGTGGTCTTGAAGTTGAATTGGCTGGGCTCGAAGGGACGGGTCAGCGCATCGGGTGCCAGGCGCAAGCCGGCAGCGACAGTTTCAGGCATCGGGAATCCTTGCTGGAGTGGCGCATGCGGCCACGATTGATGGCGTCATTCTGGCGTTGCCTCGGGCGCGCCGCAAGGCTGGCAGCCGGGCCGGGCATCCAGCGGCCGACGGTCCGGTTTCGGCGATAAAACCCGAGCGGCGGCTGCAATGACACAAGTGGATACATTTGGCCGCAGCGGACACCGCCCCGGGGCTTGATGCAGATCAAACGGTCGCTTGACGGAAAAGCGCTTCCTAAAGCCAGCCAACACAAAAAGGAGCTTCCGTGATGCGCCCTTCTCTTCCCCTATTGCTTAGCAGCCTATTGGTCACCGGCGCCGCGAGTGCTGACGATCTTCGCGAACGCGCCAATGCCATCTTCAAGCCGATTCCGGACAAAGTCACCGAGGTGCGTGGCCAGAAGGTCAGCGAGGATCAGGCCATGCTCGGGCACAAGCTGTGGTTCGACCCGCGCCTGTCCAGCAGCCATGTGATCAGCTGCAACACCTGCCACAACCTGAGCATCGGCGGCAGCGACAACGTGCCGACGTCCATCGGCCATGGCTGGCAGAAAGGCCCGCGCAACTCGCCCACCGTGCTGAATGCCGTGTTCAACGCCGCCCAGTTCTGGGATGGCCGCGCCAAGGATCTCCAGGAACAGGCCAAGGGCCCGGTCCAGGCGAGCGTGGAAATGAACAGCACGCCCGAACGCGTCGTCGCCACGCTCAAGAGCATTCCGGAGTACGCCGCCGAGTTCAAGAAGGCCTTCCCGAAAGACAAGGACCCGGTCAGCTTCGACAACATGGCCTATGCGCTGGAAGCCTTCGAAGTCAGCCTCACCACGCCGAACTCACCGTTCGACCGCTTCCTCAAGGGCGAGGACAAGGCCCTGGATGACAAGCAGAAGCAAGGCCTCGCGCTGTTCATGGACGCGGGCTGTTCCGCCTGCCACAACGGCGTGAACCTCGGCGGCCAGGGCTACTTCCCGTTCGGCGTCGTCAAGAAGCCGGGTGCCGAAGTGCTGCCGGCCGGCGACAAGGGCCGCTTCACGGTGACCAATACCGCCAGCGACGAATACGTCTTCCGCGCCGCACCGCTGCGCAACGTCGCCCTGACGCCGCCGTACTTCCACAGCGGCGAGGTCTGGGAACTGGAGCAGGCGGTGGCCATCATGGGCGACAGCCAGCTGGGCCGTCAGCTCAATCAGGACGAGGTCAGCGCCATCACCGCCTTCCTGCGCAGCGTGACCGGCGATCAGCCTCAGGTAGCCTACCCGGTGCTGCCCGCCAGCACCGCGACGACGCCGAAGCCCGAGTAAGAGTCCTCGGCCACAGAACCTGCAGGCGCCCTGCCTGCAGGTTTGACGTATCCCTTCCCCTGGTCTAGCCTTCGAATACCCGCTCCGAACGGTGAAGACCCATGGCCCTGCACCATGCCCGCTCGGGTGAAGTGATCGGCCTGCTGGCCCATCCACAAGCCCCAACCCTGCAATCGCAAGCGATCGTCAGCACCCCCGAGCTCGAGGTGATGCGCCTGTGCCTGCCCGCCGGCAAGCAGGTTCCACCCCACGCCGTTGCCGGCCCCATCACCCTGCTCTGCCTGCAGGGTCAGATCGAAGTCCAGGCCCACGGCGGCTGGCAACCGATGCGCGCGAACGATCACCTGTACCTGGCCGGCCAGGTCGAGCATGCGCTGCGAGCACTCACGGACGCGGTGGTGCTGGTCAGTATCCAGCGCCACGCCACCAGCGCAGCGAAACGGAACGAAACGGATACGGAAACGGAACGGAAGCAAATAAACCATGACTAACGATTACCGGCGTGGCGCAGCGCCGATCACCGAAAGGAGCTTAGCCTTGGTGAAGTTCTTCAGAATTCTCAGCTTTGCGGTGCTCGCGCTGATGGTAGCCGCAGCCCTCTACGCCGGCATCATGGGCATCGTCCATTGGGCCGGCATCGGCGTCTGACCGGAGCCCGAGATGAACAAGAGACAGACTCGCTCTTTTGCCATTATTTCCACGCTTGTCTCGGCTTTGGTGTTTCTTGGGATGACCGTCGACAGTCACCGGCAGTTTCCGAAGCTGACCAATGCCGACAGCATCACGCCCGCGGTCACCCGCGGCCAGGACGTCTGGCACGCCAACAACTGCATCAACTGCCACACCCTATTCGGCGAAGGCGCCTACTACGCACCGGACCTGACCAAGATCACCCAGTTGCGCGGCGCGCCTTATCTCAAGGCCTTCTTGAAGGCGCCGGAGCGCTTCTACGACGAGCAGCGCCACCGCCGGCTGATGCCCAACCCCAACCTCAGCGACGAGGAGATCGACGACCTGATCGCCTTCTTCGACTGGGTCGCCAATGTCGACAACCAGGGCTGGCCGCCGCGCCCGATACTGGTCACCGGCTCGTCGATTCCCGGCACCAGCCTGAGCATCGCCCAGCAGGACATTTCCGGCCCGGACAAGACCGCCGACCAGATGCCACCCGGCGCCCGCCCCGTTTCCGGCAACGAAGATCCCATCGCCCTCGGCGAAGCGCTGTTCCGTACCGCAACCCCGGCCTGCAACGCCTGCCATTCCATCGCCCCCGGGGTGAACCTGGCCGGGCCAACCCTCGCCGGCCTGGCGGCACGGGCGCAACAGACCATCGACTCGCCGGACTACCAGGGCAAGGCCGACAGCGTCGAGGCCTTCATCCGCGAATCCATCGTTTCGCCCAGCGCCTACCTGCATCCCGGCGAGATGTATTCGGCAGGAGGCGTGTCCTTCATGCCCACCAGTTACGGCGAGTCGCTGACGGACGAGCAGCTCGATCAGCTGGTGCGGTACCTGGCGTCATTCAAATGATCGCGGCGCCCACGGCCCGCCGGACGAACATGCAGAGGTTCAGCCATGCGCTATAAATCTCAATCGGTCGCCTACTGGTACTTCGCCGTCGCCATGGTGCTGTTCGGTCTGCAACTGGTGTTCGGCCTGCTGTCGGCGACCAAGTACCTGGGGCCGGACCCGCTGCTGAACATCCTGCCGTTCGATGTCACCAAGGTGATTCACACCAACCTGCTGATCGTCTGGGTACTCACCGGCTTCATGGGCGCGACCTACTGGATGGTGCCGGACGAGTCGCGCACAGAGCTGCACAGCACCAAGCTGGCCTACATCCAGCTCGTGCTCTGGACCCTGATGGGCGTGACCGCGGTCATCGGCTACCTGTTCGGCTACGGCACCGGCAACAAGCTGCTCGAGCAGCCCCTGCCGCACAAGATCGTCATCGTCATCTGCATGCTGATCTTCCTTTACAACATCGGCATGACCATCAGGAAATCCGGCCGCTTCACCACCACCGAAGGCGTGCTGCTGCTCGGGCTGGTCAGCTCCGCCGTGCTGTTCTTTCCGGCGCTGCTGCATTACGAGAACTACACGGTCTCCATCTTCTATCGCTGGTGGACCATTCACCTGTGGGTCGAAGGCGTGTGGATGATGATCATGGGCGCCTTCCTCGCCTACCTGCTGATCCGCCTGTCCGGCGCCGACCGCGAGGTGCTGGAGAAGTGGCTGTACGTGATCGTCGGCCTGGTGTTCATCGCCGGCATTCTTGGCACCGCACACCATTATTACTGGGTCGGCGTGCCCTACTACTGGCTGCCCATCGGCGGCTTCTTCAGCGCGCTGGAGCCGCTGGCCATCGTCGGCATGGCGATGTACGCCTACAGCGCCATGCGCCGCTCGGGCCTGGCGCACCCCAATTCGCTGGCCCTGCACTGGACCCTCGGCAGCACCATCTTCACCCTGTTCGGCGCGGGCCTGCTGGGCTTGGCCCATACCTGGCCGAGCATCAACAAATGGACCCACGGCACGCTGATCACCGCCATGCACGGTCACGCCGCCTTCTATGGCGCCTACGCCATGATCGTGCTGGCGATGATTACCTACGCACTGCCGTCGCTGACCAACAAGCGCCCGGAGCAAGGCACCACCATCGGCTATTGGGCGTTCTGGCTGCAGCTGGCCGGCATGTTCGGCATGACCCTGTCCTTCGCCACGGCCGGGATCGGCCAGGTGTATCTGGAACGGATCATGGGCATGGGTTACCTGGATGCGCAGCTGAAAATCCAGATCCACTTCGTGATGCTGATCTCCACCGCGAGTATCTTCGCCACGGGCGTGGGGCTGTTCATCTACGACTTCTTCAGCTACCGACCGCGCTTCGAGACGCTGGACAACGAGCTGATGGAGCCCGCCGTGCCCGCCGACCGGGTGGTCTGAGGTGGGCTTGGATCAGTCCATCCGCAGCCTGGCTGCACGCCCGACGGCCGATGAGCCCTGGTATCAGCCGACAGGCAATGAAGTCGCGCTGTTCGAGCAGTGCCACGCACGCGGCCTAGCAGTCATGCTCAAGGGCCCGACCGGCTGCGGCAAGACCCGTTTCGTCGAGCACATGGCCTGGCGCCTGGGCCGCCCGCTGGTGACCATACCCTGCCACGACGACCTCTCGGCCAGCGACCTGATCGGCCGCTACCTGATCCGCCATGACGGCACCGTCTGGCAGGACGGCCCGCTGACCCGCGCCGTGCGCGAAGGCGCCATCTGCTACCTGGACGAAGTCGTCGAGGCGCGTCAGGACACCGTGGTGGTGCTACACGCACTGACCGACTACCGGCGCATGCTGCCCATCGACAAGACCGGCGAGAACATCGAGGCGGCGCCCGGCTTCCAACTGGTGGTGTCCTACAACCCCGGCTACCAGCGCATGCTCAAGGACCTCAAGCCCAGCACCCGCCAGCGCTTCGTCGCCATGGACCTGGACTTTCCCGCGCCGGAACACGAGGCGCTGATCGTGCAGCACGAGAGCGGCGTCGAACCGGCCGTCGCCAGAGGGCTGGTCAGCCTGGCCGAACGTATCCGCCAGTTGCGCGACCGTGGCCTGGCGGAGGTGCCGAGCACCCGCCTGCTGATCGCGGCCGGGACCCTGACGCTCTGCGGCATCCCGGTGCGTGAAGCCTGTTATGCCGCCATCGTCTCGCCGCTTTCGGATGAGCCGTCCATGGTCAGCGCGCTGCGCGATCTGGTCGACGGCACTTTTGTCTAGCAACCGCCATGGCTGAAGCCGAGGAGCTGGTCAGCGACGCGGCGCGTCATGCGACCATCCATGTGCAGCGCTTGTGGCGGCGCTATCGCCCACTGCCGGAAGGCCCACCAACGGTCATGCTGGTCGATATCGCACCGCGCCTGGACTTGCTGATCAGCGCGGTGACCGGCAGCAGCTACCCGATCAGAATCGCCCAACCGCCCGCCTTGCCGACTCTGCTGGCACGCTTTTTCCGCCGCGTCCAGGCGCCCTGGCAACAGCAGCCAATTCCCGCCACCGATGGCCAGCGCCTGTGGCTGCCCGCCGACTCCGGCCTGCGGGACATCGAGCACGGTGCCGAAGCCTACCGGGTGATGGCGCTGCAACAGGCGCTGCGCGCCCAGCGCGGCACGGCCCAGGCGCTGCCTCCCGCCTCGCCTGCGATGCTGGCGGATGCCTACCTGCTGCTCGAAGCCTGGTCGGTGGACGCACAGCTGGCGCAAACGCTGCCCGGCATGACGCCCGCCATCGAGCGGCTGCGCCAGCGCTGCCTGCAACGCCGCCCGCCGCTGGCGGCGTTTTCCCGCTCACGCCAGCCACTGGAAAGGCTGCTCAGGCAACTGCTCGACAGCCGCTGCGATCAGCCGCCGCCAGGCTTCCTGCTGAGTGAGTCGCCCGCGCAATCGCTGCGGCTCGCCGAGGGCCTGCTGGCCGACCTGGGACTCTCGATCGAAGACCGCTCCGGCGGCAATGCCCCGCTGCTGCGGGACGAGTGGACCGGCACCCTGCATGCGCCCGCGTCCAATACCGCCAAGGCCAGGCCGAGCCAGGACGCGCCTGCGGACAGTGATACGAATGCCTCGGCGCCCCGTAGCGCCAACCTGCCCCGTCGCCCGCAGGTGCGCGAGTCGAAAGAGGATGAGGATGAAGGCGACGAGGGGATTTTCATGGTGCAGGCCGACGAGCCTCACCAGCATGCCGAGGACCCGCTAGGGCTCAACCGCCCGGTCGACCGCGACGAAGACACCAGTGCCGACGAATACGGCGATATGCTTTCCGAACTGCCCGAGGCGCGCCTGGTAGCAACGCCGGGCAGGCCCAAGGAGGTGCTGATCTCCGACGACCCACCGGACAGCAATACCGCCCTGCAACTCAAGCGCGCCATCGCCGATGGCCAGGGGCTGCACTACCCCGAATGGGATTACCGCGGCGGGCATTACCGCCAGCCCGGCGCCACCGTCAGGCTGCTCCCCAACCTGCCCGGCAGCCAGAAATGGGTGGACGATACCCTGGACAAGCATCGCGCCTTGCTGAATCAGATCCGGCGGCGCTTCGAGATGCTCAGGGCCCGCCGTGTCACGCGCAGGCGACAGCTCGACGGGGATGAAATCGATCTGCACGCCTATATCGACAGCTATGCGGATTTCCGCGCCGGTGGCTCGCTGTCCGAGGCGCTGTACCAGTGCCAGCGCAGGGCGGAACGGGACCTGGCCATCACCCTGCTGATCGACGTCAGCGGCTCGACCGACGGCTGGGTTTCAGCCGAGCGGCGCGTCATCGACGTGGAGCGCGAGGCGCTGCTGCTGGTGTGCATCGCGCTCGACGGGCTGGGGGAGCCCTATGCGGTGCAGGCGTTCTCGGGGGAAGGCCCCGATGCGGTGATCGTGCGGGAGCTGAAAGCATTCGACGAAACCTTCAGCAACGAGGTGGCGCTGCGCATCAGCGCGCTGGAGCCCGAGCACTACACTCGCGCCGGCGCCGCCATTCGCCATGCCAGTACGGGTCTACTGCAGCAGGCCGCCTCTCATCGGCTTCTGCTGCTGCTCTCCGATGGCAAGCCGAACGACAAGGATGACTACGAGGGCCGCTACGGCGTGGAAGACATGCGTCAGGCGGTCACCGAAGCCACCTTGCAGGGCATTTCGACGTTCTGCCTGACCATCGACCGCCAGGCCGCCAACTACCTGCCCCGCGTCTTCGGCGCTCGGCAGTACGCCTTGCTGCCCAAACCGGAACTGCTGCCTGGCGTGCTGCTGGAATGGCTCAAGCGGCTGATCACGACCTGAGTATCAGGAGCGGTTCTGCTCCTTAAGCAGATCGCGAATCTCGGTCAGCAGCACTTCTTCCTTGGTCGGTGCCGGTGGTGCCGAGGGTGCCTCGGCCTCCTGGCGCTTGAGGGTGTTGATCGCCTTGATGGCCAGGAAGATGGCGAAGGCGATGATGACGAAATCGACCACCGTCTGGATGAACATTCCGTAATTGAGCGTCACCGCGGGCGCGTCGCCCACCGCTTCCTTGAGCACTATGGCCAGATCGGAGAAATCCACCCCGCCGATCAGCAGGCCCAGGGGTGGCATGACCACACCGTCGACGAACGAGGAAACGATCTTCCCGAACGCCGCGCCGATGATGATCCCCACCGCCATGTCGATGACATTGCCCCTGACGGCAAAGGTCTTGAATTCGCTGAGAAAGCTCATGTGACTAGTCCTTCTTTCTTGGTTGCTATATGCCCGCAAGCGGCCCGCTAGAGCATAGGCGGGCTTGAAGGCAGAGGCCAGGATCTATTGCCGTTTCATCGCGAGCCCCGTTGCAACGAGAATGGCAACAGCCCCTGACGCGGCGACGAGAGGAAGGATGAAATTCATCCGCTTGATCGCCGTCAACCGGGAAACACCTGCGAAAGACTAAGGTTCAGCTTTTCCTGAACCCCCGGAGCGGCCTTTCATGCACGTCGAACATCACTCCCTGAGCAATGACTTTCCCGAGAAACAGGCACAGCTGCTGAAACTGAGCCAGGAAGACCCCACTTTTGCCCGCAAGGCCGAGAACTACGAAGCGCTGAGCCAGCGCATCCGCAGCCTGGAAGATGGCGCCGACAGCGCCACGCTCGAATCGCTCAAGCAAGAGCACAGCGTCCTGAAGGAAGACATCGCCCGCGACCTCAAGCGCGCCTCGGGCAGCTGCTGCGGCGGTTGCTGCGGCTGACGCCTGTACCAGACAACAGCAAGCTCGACAACCCGACCGTAGGGCCGAATTCATTCGGCCAGCCACTCAACGACCGAACAAGTTCGGCCCTACGGCCAGCCGCCTATCCTTCTAGAGCAACCCGCCGAACCTGAACCCCGCCCCGACCCAGACGAAGGCCACCGCCGTCAGAGTGATCAGCACGATATGCAACCCCAGCTGCGGCAAGCGCTGGGCATCGAGCCGCGGAATCAGCGCCAGGCGTGCATGCACTCCGAGCAGCGCGGTAAAACCCAGCAGCGCCAGCTTGGCCTGCACCAGATGGGCGATGGGCGAATCACCGAACCACTGCGCATGGGGCAGCCACAGGCTCGCCATCCATAGCCCGGTCACGATCTGCACCAGCAGCGCGGGAATGCCGATGCGTTCGTAGATCTGCTCGAAATTGCGCACCGGCTGCGGGTCGCGCTGGCGCATGGCCCTGGGCAGCACGCCGAACAGCAACACCAGGTGTCCGCCAACCCAGACGCTGGCACCGAGCAGGTGAAGAAACAGCAGATGGCGCATGGTTCTCGCTCCCGTCCCATTTGTTCGAAGTCTGACGACTCGTGCGCCGCTTGTGGCTGATGGCGATCAAGTCAACGGCTATCATGCGACTCCATTTCCCCGACCCGGAGTTCCCATGGCCAAAGCCAAGCGCATGTACGGCTGCACCGAGTGCGGCTCGACCTTTCCCAAGTGGGCCGGCCAGTGCGGCGACTGCGGCGCCTGGAATACCCTGGTGGAAACCCTCATCGAAGGCGCGGCGCCGCCGTCCGGGCGCGCCGGTTGGGCCGGTGACCAGGCCAATATCAAGACCCTGGCCGAGGTCAGCGTCGAGGAAGTGCCGCGCTTCTCCACCGCCTCCGGCGAGCTGGACCGCGTGCTCGGTGGCGGCCTGGTGGACGGCTCGGTGGTGCTGATCGGCGGCGATCCGGGCATCGGCAAGTCCACCATCCTGCTGCAGACGCTCTGCGCCATCGCCCAGCGTTTCCCGGCGCTCTACGTCACCGGCGAGGAATCCCAGCAGCAGGTGGCCATGCGCGCGCGGCGCCTGGACCTGCCGCAGGACAAACTCAAGGTGATGACCGAGACCTGCATCGAATCCATCATCGCCACCGCGCGGCTGGAAAAGCCCAAGGTGATGGTGATCGACTCGATCCAGACCATCTTCACCGAGCAATTGCAATCCGCGCCGGGTGGCGTCGCCCAGGTGCGCGAGAGCGCGGCGCTGCTGGTGCGCTACGCCAAGCAGAGCGGCACGGCGATCTTCCTCGTCGGCCACGTCACCAAGGAAGGCGCCCTGGCCGGGCCGCGCGTGCTCGAGCATATGGTCGACACGGTGCTCTATTTCGAGGGCGAGTCCGATGGCCGCCTGCGCCTGTTGCGTGCGGTGAAAAACCGCTTCGGCGCGGTCAACGAGCTGGGCGTGTTCGGCATGACCGACAAGGGTCTGAAGGAAGTCACCAACCCCTCGGCAATCTTCCTCACCCGCGCCCAGGAGGCGGTGCCCGGCAGCGTGGTGATGGCGACCTGGGAAGGCACCCGGCCGATGCTGGTGGAAGTGCAGGCGCTGGTCGACACCAGCCACCTGGCCAACCCGCGCCGCGTCACCCTCGGCCTGGACCAGAACCGCCTGGCCATGCTGCTGGCCGTGCTGCATCGCCATGGCAGCATCCCGACCTATGACCAGGACGTGTTCATCAACGTGGTGGGCGGCGTGAAAGTGCTGGAAACCGCGGCGGATCTGGCGCTGATGGCTGCGGTGATCTCCAGCCTGCGCAACCGGCCGCTGGATACCGACCTCCTGGTGTTCGGCGAAGTGGGACTGTCCGGAGAGATCCGCCCGGTACCGAGCGGTCAGGAGCGGCTGAAGGAGGCCGCCAAGCATGGCTTCAAGCGCGCCATCGTGCCCAAGGGCAACGCGCCGAAAGAGGCGCCGGCGGGCCTGCAGATCATCGCGGTGACGCGTTTGGAACAGGCGCTCGACGCGCTCTTCGAATAGCCGTCAGGCCTCGCCGAGCGCGGCCAACTCGCGCTCCAGCAGCGCTTCGTCGCCGAGATTGAGCTCCACCAGACGGCGCAGGTGGGCAATGGAGTCGAGGTCGATGTGCTGGCAGGCGAAACCGATCAGCTCGCCCTCCTCGTGGCTCATCGTCACCTCCATGCGCACCTCGGCATCGTCGGACAGCCGAACCCGCGCCTCGAACGGCTGCCCGGCGTCGGCGCTCCAGCCCGCCGGACGGCGGACCAGCAGACCTTTGAGCGACAGGTCATGCAGTTCGACCGGCCAGCGGCGCTCGCCCTGAACCAGCTCGGTGGCAGCGTCGAACTCGATGCGCTGAAAGCGCCGGCGCTCACTGGACGAATCACTCATGGCATTACTCCGCTAGGTCTGGGTTCACTATAGGACAGCGCCAGCTGAAGTCGTCGTCACAACCAGCGGCGGACGCGCGTGCAGTAGGCCCGATAGTCATCGCCGAACAGCTGCCCCAGCAATCGCTCTTCGTGCACGATCACCCCGCGCTGCATGGTCAGGATCACCAGGGGCAGCAGCAGCCATGGCCACAGCGAGCCCCAGAGCAAGGCGATGCCGCCGTAGATCAGGCTGTCGGCCAGGTAGATGGGATTGCGCGAAAAGCGGAACGGCCCCTCCTCCAGCAATTGCGCGGGCTTGCCGTAGGGATTGACCGTGGTCTTGCGCCAGAGCATCAACAACCCGGCCCACAGCATCAACAGCACGCCGGCATCGATCAATCCCCAACCGATGTAGCGCGTCCAGAGCGTCTGCGGCAGCGCGATGGGCAGCATCGCGTCGAGCAACCAGGCGGCAGCCAGGAACAACAGGTAGATAAGCGGTGGCGGGAGGATCACGCCAGTGGCGTTTTTGAACATGCCAGAACTCCGATGAGCGGTAAGCGGAGTCTAGCGCGGCACAAGCCCGCAGCGACGACCGGGATCAAGCCATCAGCAGTTGCTGGCGCCAGAAAGCAGAAAGCCCGCTTGCGCGGGCTTTCCGTTTGCGTCTGGACGCGCTTAGTTTCCGTACACCGGGAACTTGGCGCAGACCGCCTCGACCTTGCCGCGGACCGCGTCGATCACCGACTCGTCGCCCATGTTATCGAGGATGTCGCAGATCCAGCCGGCCAGCTCGCGGCACTCGGTCTCGCCGAAACCGCGGGTGGTGACGGCCGGCGTACCGATACGCAGACCGGAAGTGACGAACGGCGAACGCGGATCGTTCGGCACGCTGTTCTTGTTCACGGTGATATGGGCGCGACCCAGGGCGGCGTCCGCGTCCTTGCCAGTGATGTCCTGCTTGATCAGCGAGAGCAGGAACAGGTGGTTCTGGGTGCCGCCGGAAACCACGTCGAAACCGCGCTGGATGAATACTTCGGCCATGGCCTGGGCGTTTTTCACTACCTGCTGCTGGTAAGCCTTGAACTCGGGCTGCAGGGCTTCCTTGAAGCACACCGCCTTGGCCGCGATGACGTGCTCCAGCGGGCCGCCCTGGGCGCCCGGGAAGACTGCGGAGTTGAGTTTCTTCTCGATCTCCTCGTTCTTCTTGGCCAGGATCAGGCCGCCGCGCGGGCCGCGCAGGGTCTTGTGGGTAGTGGTGGTGACCACGTCGGCGAAGGGCACCGGGTTCGGGTAGACGCCGGCGGCGACCAGACCGGCCACGTGAGCCATGTCGACGAAGAGATAGGCACCGACCTTGTCGGCGATCTCGCGGAAGCGGGCAAAGTCCAGCTTCTGGGAATAGGCCGAGAAACCGGCGACGATCATCTTCGGCTTGTGCTCGACGGCCAGGCGCTCGACTTCGTCGTAGTCGATCAGGCCTTGATCGTTGATGCCGTACTGCACGGCGTTGTACAGCTTGCCGGAGGAGGACACGCTGGCACCGTGGGTCAGGTGACCACCGTGGGCCAGGCTCATGCCGAGGATGGTGTCGCCCGCACTGAGCAGGGCCAGGTAGACCGCGGCATTGGCCTGGGAGCCGGCGTGCGGCTGGACGTTGGCGTAGTCGGCGCCGAACAGCTGCTTGGCGCGATCGATGGCCAGCTGCTCGACCACGTCGACGTACTCGCAACCGCCGTAGTAGCGCTTGCCCGGGTAGCCTTCGGCGTACTTGTTGGTCAGCACCGAACCCTGGGCTTCCATCACCGCCGGGCTGGTGTAGTTCTCCGAGGCGATCAGCTCGATGTGGTCTTCCTGACGCTTGGCTTCCTGCTGCATGGCAGCGAAGAGATCGGCGTCGAAACGGGCGAGGGTCAAATCACGGCTGAACATGGCAGTCCTCTGAGATCAGCTGGCGGTATAAAAGAGAGGCGCGGATTCTACCTCATCCGGCCGGCGGCGGGTATGAGCGATAGTCATGTACAAGATGAGCAGCAGGCGCCCCGGAGCCGCAGCCGCGGCGCTGCGGCGGTTTGCCCTGACCGGTGCATTCGGGTAGCTTTGCGCCCTTTACATGCCTCCCTTTTTCCTGGCCCTCGCGGGCTCCAGGGCGGCATCCATCACCACTGTCACGGGCATCTGTTTCCATGGCTCAATACGTCTACACCATGCACCGGCTGAGCAAGGTCGTTCCGCCGAAGCGTGAGATCCTCAAGAACATTTCCCTGTCGTTCTTCCCTGGCGCCAAGATCGGCGTGCTCGGCCTGAACGGCGCGGGTAAGTCCACCCTGCTGCGCATCATGGCCGGCGTCGACACCGAGTTCGACGGCGAAGCCCGCGCCATGCCGGGGATCAATGTCGGCTACCTGCCACAGGAGCCACAGCTCGACCCGAGCAAGACCGTTCGCGATGTGGTGGAAGAAGCCGTCAGCCAGATCAAGGACGCCCAGGCGCGCCTGGATCAGGTGTACGCCGCCTACGCCGAGCCGGACGCCGATTTCGATGCCCTGGCTGCCGAGCAGGCCAAGCTGGAGGCCATCCTGCAAGCGTCCGACGGTCACAACCTGGAGCGTCAGCTGGAAGTCGCCGCCGACGCCCTGCGCCTGCCGCCGTGGGACGCCAAGGTCGAGCACCTCTCCGGCGGAGAGAAGCGTCGTGTGGCGCTGTGTCGTCTGCTGCTGTCGGCTCCCGACATGCTGCTGCTGGACGAACCGACCAACCACCTGGACGCCGACTCGGTCGCCTGGCTGGAGCGGTTCCTCCATGACTTCCCGGGCACCGTGGTGGCCATCACCCACGACCGCTACTTCCTCGACAACGTCGCCGGCTGGATTCTCGAGCTCGACCGCGGCGCCGGCATCCCGCACGAGGGTAACTACTCCGGCTGGCTGGAAGCCAAGTCCGAGCGTCTGGCCCAGGAGTCCAAGCAGCAGTCGGCCCACGAAAAAGCCATGAAGGAAGAGCTGGAGTGGGTGCGCAAGGGCGCCAAGGCCCGCCAGGCCAAGTCCAAGGCCCGCCTGCAGCGCTTCGAGGAGATGCAGTCGCAGGAATTCCAGAAGCGCGCCGAGACCAACGAAATCTACATCCCGGCCGGCCCGCGCCTGGGCGACAAGGTCATCGAGTTCAAGAACGTGACCAAGGGCTACGGCGACCGCGTGCTGATCGACGACTTGAGCTTCAGCATGCCCAAGGGCGCCATCGTCGGCGTGATCGGTGGTAACGGCGCCGGTAAGTCGACCCTGTTCCGGATGATCATGGGCAAGGAAACCCCGGATTCGGGCAGCATCGAGATCGGCGATACCGTGCAGCTGGCCTGCGTGGATCAGAGCCGCGACGACCTGGACGGCAGCAAGACCGTGTGGGAAGCGGTGTCCGACGGACTCGACATGATCAAGATCGGCAACTACGAGGTGCCGTCGCGCGGCTACGTCGGCCGCTTCAACTTCAAGGGCGGCGACCAGCAGAAGTTCGTCAAGGATCTGTCCGGTGGTGAGCGTGGCCGCCTGCACCTGGCGCTGACCCTCAAGCAGGGTGCCAACGTGCTGCTGCTCGACGAACCGTCCAACGACCTCGACGTGGAAACCCTGCGCTCGCTGGAAGAGGCACTGCTGGACTTCCCCGGCGCCGCCATCGTGATCTCCCACGACCGCTGGTTCCTCGATCGGGTCGCCACTCATATCCTCTCCTACGAGGACGATGGCAGCGTGGTGTTCTTCGAGGGCAACTACACCGAGTACGAGGCCGATCGCAAGAAGCGCCTCGGCGATGCCGCGTCCCAGCCCCACCGCGTCAAGTACAAGAAACTGGCGCAGTAAGTCGGCATGCACACAGGAACGGAGCCAATCGGCTCCGTTCCTGCGTCAGAAACACGACAATCGACTAGTAGCAAAACGCCTTATGCCGGATAATTGCCGCCCACTCTGACCCACGGCCGGCAATCGTCTACCGCGCCACGACTTCGTGACAGGAAGGAATTTCGCATGGCAGCCCTGGGATTGCGCGGCAAATCACTGCTGGCCTTGTTGCTTACCTGCCTGCTGGCCTTCGTGTTCGCAGGCTTCATCGGCCGCGAGGCGCTGCTCGGCGTGCAGAACCGCTTCGGCGAAGCCTATGCACGCAACGTGGTGCAACTCAACCGCGAACGCCTGTTCGCGCCGGTGTCTCGCGAGCTCGCACTCGCCCAGCGCCTCGCCGCGTCGCAGTTGACCCTCGCCTGGCTCAACGACGAGCGCAATCCGACCAAGCGCGAGATCTTTTTCAAGGAAGCTGCCGGTTACCAGCAAGCGCTGGGCGATCACGCCTACTTTGCCGCGTCGGCACGCAGCAACAGCTACTATTCCAACGGGCCCGACCAGGCGCCCAGCGAGACGCCGCGCTATGAAATGAGCCCGGACAATCCGCGCGACGAGTGGTTCTTCCAGACGCTCCAGGCCAATGCACCCTACGCACTCAACGTCGATCGTTCGGTGGTCACCGGCGAACTCAAGGTCTGGTTCAACGTGCAGGTACGAGATGGCGATCGGCGCCTCGGGCTGGTCGGCTCTGGCATCGGCCTGCAGGCTTTCCTCGACGACTTCATCGAGTCCAACAAGGTCGGTGTCGAGTCGATGGTGCTCGACGCCTTCGGCTCCATCCTGGTCCACCCCAACCAGAACCTCGTCACCCTGAATGCCGAGACGGCACGGGGGCGCTCGCTGTCCACCAACATCCTCGGCCTGCTCGACGACCTCAGCGCTGCGTCTGCGGTACGCCAGGCCATGGCCGAAAGCCGCGACAGTCCGGGCAGCGTGGCGACCGTTCGGGTCACGCTGGATGGCGCCCCGCGGTTGCTGGCGCTGAGCTGGATTCCGGAACTGCAGTGGTTCGTCGCCAGCGCCGTCGACCTGAGCACCGCACAGGTGGTCGAGGTGCGTCCGCTGCTGCCGGCCATCGGACTGTTCCTCGTGCTGTTCCTGCTGCTGATCGGCGGTGGCGCCTGGCTGGTGGAGAAGCGCGTGCTCAAGCCGCTGCGCCAGCTACGCCGCAGCGCCCAGGCGCTGGCGGCCGGGCAGTACGACGCGCCGCTGCCGCTGCATCGCCAGGATGAGATCGGCGAGCTCAGTGCAGCCTTCGGCGCCATGGCACAGAAGGTGCGCAGCCACACCAGCGAGCTGGAGAACCGCGTACGCGAGCGCACCCGCGACCTGGAACAGGCCAACCGGGACATGGCCGCGGCACACAAGAAGATCGACGACTCCATCGATTACGCCAGCCTCATCCAGCGCTCGATCCTGCCGAACCGGCAGCTGGTCAGCGCCATGGGCGATCGCCATGCGGTGCTGTGGCGGCCGCGCGATGTCGTTGGTGGTGACTTCTATGTCTATCGCGCCGACGACCACGGCTGTCTGTTTGGCGTGGTCGACTGCGCCGGCCATGGCGTACCCGGCGCCCTGATGACCATGCTGGCCCATGCCGCGATCGATCAGGCACTCGGCAGCACCGGCCTGGCCGATCCGGCCGCGGCGCTGGCGCGTACCGACGCCATCGTGCGCAGCATGCTCAAGGAAGAGGATGATGCCCACGCGCTGGCCACCAACATGGACATCGGCCTGGCCTATGTCGATCTCAAGCGGCGCAAGGTGCATTATTCCGGCGCGAAGATCGCGCTGTACTACTGTGATGGCGAGGACGTTCACGAGGTCAAGGCGGCACGCCGGGCGATCGGCGACAAGCGCGTCGGCGAGTACCACAACACCAGTATCGACCTGCGGTCAGGTCGGACCTTCTACATGACCACCGACGGATTCCTCGACCAGGCCGGCGGCGACCAGGGCTACGGCTTCGGCAATAGCCGCTTCGCCAGCATGATCCGTGAGCATGCAAGGCGTCCACTGGCTGAACAGGGCGAAGCCTTCAGCCTCGCACTGGCGCGCTACCAGGGAGAATTTCCGCAGCGCGACGACATCACGATGTTATGTTTCCGTTTCGATTGAGACAGGGAGTTGGCCATGGCCCCCATTGACATGTTCGCGATGCGCGAATGCTACAACCAGCAACAGATCATGCTGTGCTTCAACGGCCCCATCTCACGCAGCCTGATCGAAGAAATCGGCAACGCGCTGCGCAACTACATGACCGAAGAGCAGGCACATCCATCTTCGGCGATGGACGTGTTCGCCGTGTACATCGAAATGACGCAGAACATCCGCCACTACACCCGCGAGAAGAACTGGTCCGATCAGCAGGCCGGCGCCACCGTGGTGGTTTCCCGTGATGACCAGGGCCGCTATGTCGTCTCGGCAGGCAATCTCATCGAAACCGCCGACGGTCAGGTATTGCTCAACGCTGTCGCGGAACTGGCGAAGAAAGACAAAGCCGAACTGAAGGCTCTGTACAAGGAGCAACTGCGCAAGCCACGCGACGAACACGTGGCCACCGGCGCAGGGCTGGGCCTGATCGATATCGCCCGCAAGTCCAGCGAACCCCTCAAGGCTTCGCTGCAGCCGGTCTCCGGCGAACTTTCCTTCATCAGCCTGAGCGCCGTCATCTGAATCCCAAGAGCATCCCCATGAACGACTTTTCCATCCCCGGCAGCCAGTCCACTCCCGCTATCCAGTCCGACTGGGAAAAAGGCATCGTCTCGATGCATGGCGATTCCTATCCGGAAAATTCCTACGAACTGTTCCATCAGGTCTACGAGTGGATCGAACGCTTCCTGGGCCAGGCCAGCCACCCGCTCAGCCTCGAACTGCGCCTGCTGTACCTCAATACCAGCAGCATCAAGGCGATGATGGACATCTTCGACCTGCTCGAGGCCGCGTTCCAGGATGGCCGCCAGGTGGCGGTCAACTGGTACTACGACGTCCGCAACGAGCGCGTGGTCGAGCTGGCCGAAGAGTTCAAGGAGGACTGCACCTTTCCGTTCTCCATCCTGAGTCACGACTGACAGAAGGTCGATATGCGCGGGCCATCACCGTTAGAGCAAGAAGTAGCCAGCCTTCTCGCCGATCCACAGTTCGAAGGGCATCCACTCAAGGAAGCCCTGAGCCAGCTGTGGAGCGCCCACCACGATCTGCTCGGGCGCATCGAGCGAATCGCCCGCGTCTCCGACGGCTACCAGAGCATTGCCCGCGAGCGTGAACTGAGCCTGGCGGCGCGCTTCGACAAGCAGCTGCGCCAGCTGGAGAAGGTTGCGCGCATCTCCGATCGCTACCAGGCGATGATGCAGGATCTCAACGCCTCGCTACGTGAAGCCTCGATGCTGGACTCGCTGACCGGCATCGCCAACCGCCGCCTGCTCACCGAACGCCTGCGCGAGGAAAGCGAGCGGGCCAAACGCTATGCACGCCCGCTGGCGCTGGTCATGCTCGACATCGACCGCTTCAAGATCATCAACGATGACTACGGCCACGATGTCGGCGACCGGGTGCTGATCGAGGTGGTACGGGTGATGGAGTCGGAGATCCGCGAGCACGACCTGTGCGGCCGTTGGGGCGGCGAGGAGTTCCTGATCCTGATGCCCGAGTGCACCGCACAGATGGCGCAGACCGTCATGCGCCGCCTGGGCGCCAGCATCGCGGCGCTGGGGGTACGGGTGAACGAGGATCTGCTCGGGGTCACCGCCAGCATGGGCATCGCCGAACTGCGCCCCGAGGAAACCTATTCGAACACCATCAACCGTGCCGATCTCGCCCTGCTGCGGGCCAAGCGCAGCGGTCGCAACCGGTGCGAGCTGGCGGACTGACCGCTTCGCCCGCCACCTGCACAAAAACGATGCGTTCGATGCGACATTTCGGCGCAAAGCAGGACAGCGACGGGGAAATCCTTCTCGACCTCCCTTGAAAGGCGCACCAGACAAGCGATACGCGCAAAGCATCACCATCCGCTGGCGCCGCACGCCGCGCACCACATAAAGGCACCCTCTAGCCACATCGCACTTCCGCGGTGCAAATCAGGTTTGTTACAGTCGCCCGCCAAAAAAATTATCAATGACTGCCAACAAGCGGTCGCCGAGGGCCTACTGATGATCGAAACCGTTGATGCCTTTCTCGCCCGACTGAAGCAACGCGACCCCCACCAACCCGAATTCCACCAGGCGGTGGAAGAAGTGGTTCGCAGCCTCTGGCCATTCCTCGAAGCCCACCCGCACTACATGCAGGCCGGCATCATCGAACGCATGGTGGAGCCGGAGCGCGCCATCATCTTCCGCGTGCCGTGGGTCGACGATCAGGGCCGCGTCCAGGTCAACCGCGGTTTCCGCATCCAGATGAACAGCGCCATCGGCCCATACAAGGGCGGCCTGCGCTTCCACCCGTCGGTAAACATCGGCGTACTCAAGTTTCTCGCCTTCGAGCAGGTCTTCAAGAACTCCCTCACCTCGCTGCCCATGGGCGGCGGCAAGGGCGGTTCGGACTTCAACCCGAAGGGCAAGAGCGACAACGAAGTGATGCGCTTCTGCCAGTCCTTCATGAGCGAGCTGTACCGCCACATCGGCGCCGACCTCGACGTGCCAGCCGGAGACATCGGCGTTGGCGGCCGCGAGATCGGTTTCCTGTTCGGCCAGTACAAGCGCCTGTCCAACCAGTTCACCTCGGTACTGACCGGCAAGGGCCTGCCCTACGGCGGCAGCCTGATCCGCCCGGAAGCCACCGGCTACGGCTGCGTGTATTTCGCCGAGGAAATGCTCAAGAGCACCCACAGCAGCTTCGATGGCAAGCGCGTGGCGATCTCCGGCTCCGGTAACGTCGCGCAGTACGCCGCGCAGAAAGTCATGGAGCTGGGCGGCCGCGTCGTCTCGCTGTCGGACTCCGGCGGCACGCTGCACTTCCCGGACGGCATGACCGACGAGCAGTGGGCCTATCTGATGGATCTGAAGAACGTCCGTCGCGGTCGTCTGGAAGAGATGGGCACGCAGTTCGACGTGACCTACATGGCCGACCAGCGTCCCTGGAGCCTGCCGTGCGACATCGCCCTGCCCTGCGCCACGCAGAACGAGCTGGACGGCGAAGACGCCCGCGCGCTGCTGAAGAACGGCTGCATCTGCGTCGCCGAAGGCGCCAACATGCCGTCGACCCTGGAAGCCGTGGACCTGTTCCTCGAGGCCGGCATCCTCTATGCCCCGGGCAAGGCCTCCAACGCCGGTGGTGTGGCCTGTAGCGGCCTGGAGATGAGCCAGAACGCCATGCGCCTGCACTGGACCGCTGGTGAGGTGGACACCAAGCTGCACGGCATCATGCAGTCGATCCACCACGCCTGCGTCGCCCACGGCGATGAAAACGGCCGGATCAACTACGTCAAGGGCGCCAACATCGCCGGCTTCGTCAAGGTCGCCGATGCCATGCTGGCCCAGGGCGTCGTGTAACGGCTGCGCCGACCGGCAAGCCTCGGCCAGAAAGACAAAGCCCCCGTCGGATCGTCCGGCGGGGGCTTTTGCTTTGCGGGGCTTCCCGCGGCAATCGACTACCAGTAGTTCTCCACTGCCACCTGACCGGGCCTGCGGGTCATCGCCAGGTTCAGATCACGGGCTTTCAGTACCGCACGGGTGTCCTCGATCATCTGCGGGTTGCCGCAGAGCATGATCCGCGAATGCTCCGGCGTCAGCTGCAGATCCGCGGCGCGCTCCAGTTCGCCGTTCTCGATCAGCGTGGTGATGCGCCCATGCAGCGCGCCGGACACCCGTTCGCGCGTGACTACCGGCAGGTACAGCAGCTTCGCGCCGAGACCCTCCAGGTAGTCGCGCTGAGGCAGTTCGGCGATCAGCTGCTGATAGGCCAGTTCGCGGGCTTCGCGCACGCTGTAGACGAGAATGATGCGCTCGAAGCGCTGCCAGGCCTCGAAGTCCTGCAGGATCGACAGAAACGGGGCGATCCCGGTGCCGGTGGCCAGCAGCCAGAGGTCACGACCATCGGGAAAGCGATCCAGCGTCAGGAAGCCGAAGGCCTGCTTGTCCACCAGCAACTCGTCGCCCACCTCGAGCCGGCTCAGCTCACTGGTGAATTCGCCGTCCGGCACCACGATGGAGAAGAAATCGAGAAACTCGTCGTGCGGCGCCGATACCATGGAGTAGGCACGCCAGACAATACAGCCGCTGGGCTTGCGCACGCCGAGGCGGGCGAACTGCCCGGCGGTGAAACGAAAGCCGGGGTCGCGGCTGGTGCGCAGGGTGAACAGGTTGGGCGTCAGCGTCTGCACCTCGAGCAGGCGCTGGCGGGTGAACTTCTCTTCGCTGGCGGTCATACTTCGCTCCCTCCGAGCATCAGTGGACACTTACGTGGCGCCCCGTGAACTCTTGATACTCCTTTCCGACGCCCACAAACACCGCCAGTTCTCATGCCTATTCTCGACACCCCGTACGCCAGCCTCGACCTGATCCGCCAGCCGGAGCAGCCCAACGAGCCGTTGCAGGCCTTCGACGCCGCCGACGAATACGTGCTCGCCACGTTGCATGAACAGCGTCTGCCGGCCGCCACGCGGGTGCTAATTCTCAATGACAGCTTCGGTGCGCTAGCCTGCGCGCTGGCCGCGCATGTCGAAGTGACCAGCAGCGGCGATTCGCATCTGGCCCATCTGGCCCTGCAGAAAAACCTGGCACGCAACGACCTGCCGGCCGAACGCGTGCGTTTCGTTCCCGCCAGCGAGGTCGCCGAGGGCCCGTTCGACCGGGTGCTGATTCGCGTACCGAAGACCCTAGCCCTGCTGGAAGAACAGCTGATCCGTCTGCACGACCAGCTGGCGCCCGGCGCGCAGGTGATCGCGGCGGCGATGATCAAGCACCTGCCGCGTGCCGCCGGCGATCTGCTGGAGCAGTACATCGGCCCGGTGCAGGCTTCGCTGGCGGTAAAGAAGGCCCGCCTGCTCAGCGCCACGCCAAGCGCGAAACCGGTACCGCGGTCGCCCTACCCGACCCGTTATCAGCTCGACCAGCCAAAACTGGAACTGCTAAACCACGCCAACCTGTTCTGTCGCGAAGGGCTGGACATCGGCACGCGTGCCTTTCTGCCGCATCTGCCCAAGGCGCTCGGCGCGCTACGTGTCGCCGACCTCGGCTGCGGCAACGGCGTGCTCGGCATCGTCTACGCGCTGGGTAACCCGCAGGCGGAGCTGACCCTGGTGGACGAGAGCTACATGGCGGTGCAGTCGGCGCGCGAGAACTGGCAGGCGATCCTCGGCGAGCGCCCGGCCGATATCCGCGCCGGCGACGGCCTGGCCGAGCAACCGCCCGGCTCGCTGGATCTGGTACTGTGCAATCCGCCGTTCCACCAGCAGCAGGTGGTCGGTGATTTCCTCGCCTGGCGCATGTTCACCCAGGCCAAGGCGGCACTGACCAAGGGCGGCGAGCTGTGGATCGTCGGCAATCGCCACCTCGGCTATCACCTCAAGCTCAAGCGTCTGTTCGGCAATGCCGAGCAGGTCGCCGCCACGCCGAAATTCGTCGTTCTGCGGTCGATCAAGGCATGAACGAGGTGCCGGTCCGCCTGAGCATCCAGCAGTTCGCCGCACGTACCGGGCTGTCCGCCGACACGCTGCGCTATTACGAGAAGATCGGCCTGCTGCGGCAGGTCGCTCGGGATGCCAGCGGTTTTCGCGTCTATGGCCCACGCGACCTGGAGTGGATCGGCTTCATCCTGCGCCTGAAAGACACCGGAATGGCGCTGGACGACATCATCCGCTATGCCGAACTGCGCGAATGCGGCGATACCACGCTGGCGGCGCGCCAGGCGCTGCTCGAAGAACATGCGGCCCGGCTGCAGGAACGCATCCAGCGCGACCATGATCATCTCGACGCGTTGCGCGCGAAGATCGCCCTGTATCGCCAGCAAACTTCCGCTTGACCTGGAGCTGACTCCAACCCGCAGGCTTTCCTCTAGGGTCTGTTCCCGTTTCGTCGCAAGCCGCGTTGCTGCACCAAATGGTGCCATGGCCGGGCGGCGTTCCGCAGGCGCGGGACGCAGGTAATGGGGTTCCCTTGCCAAGTCCCGCAACGCCGCTTGGCGCCATTTGCCGCGCAACCCGCGGGCCGGGCCTGCGCGGCCGCGTACGGCCCTTACCCATCAAGAGGAACGCTCCATGTCTGCATCGACCCGCTACACAAACGGCCTGGCCAAGCTCGAAGAAATTGACGGCGAAGCCGGGCGCAAGGTCATCGACAGCCTGCAAGCCATCGCACCGGACCTGGCCCGCTACGTGATCGAGTTTCCCTTCGGCGACATCTATCAGCGCCCCGGCCTGGACCTCCCCCAGCGCGAGCTGGCGACCGTGGCGGCGCTCACCGCGCTCGGCCACTGCCAACCGCAGCTGGCGGTGCACGTTCACGGCGCGCTGAATGTCGGCTGCACGCCGGAGCAGATCGTCGAAGTGGTCATTCAGATGGCGGTTTATGCGGGCTTCCCGGCGGCACTCAATGGCATGCACACCGTCAAGACGGTATTCGCCGAACGAGGTTTGCTGCCGACCGGCAACGCCAACGAATGACCAACTGCCGGGCTTGCCTTGCTGCAGGCGCGGCTCAGTTCGGCGGCGCCTCGCTCAGCAACGCCTTGCTGATCGCCTGGCCGACCTGTTCGAACAGGCTGCCGGCTTCCTTGCCTTCGTCCAGGCCTTCGGCGCAGGCCACCACGACGATCGCACGGCGCTCGTCCTGCGGCTCGATCACGCCCACATGGCAGGCGCGCTCCAGCTGCGTGCCGGTCTTCTGGATGAAGGGCACGTCCTCCGGCAGCCCGGCCTCGAGCCGGTAGTTGTCATAGGAATCGAGCTTCATGAAGCCGTACAGCAGATCGCGGCTCTCGGCCGACAGCAACTCCCCGCGCACCAGTTTTTCCAGCATCGTGCCGTAGGCCACCAGGCTGCTGGAGTTGAGCTGGCGGGCGTAGTAGCGCTCGTAGGCCTGCTCCATGCTTGCCGCCTTCAACTCGTCCTGCCGCAGATTGAGTACCCGCGCCAGCGCCTCATAACGCGGCTTGCTGAACGGCGCTGAGGCCAGCTCCACCAGCTGCATGTTGTCCAGCCGGGCGGCATCGGGATGTACCTCGCCGTATACGTCGCGCCGCACCTGGGTAAAGCTGGTGATGGCCTCGAAGTCACCGCCCATGCTCTTGCGGGTGCGCTGGTTGAGCGCATCCTCGCCGACCAGGCGGATCAGCATGTTGGCGGCCGTGTTGTCGCTTTCGATGAGCATTTCCTTGAGCAGGTCGCGCAGCGAGTAATCGACGCCATTGTCCTGCCAGACCAGATCGCCGGAGCCGTCCACCTTGTCCTCCGCCTCCAGCGTCAGCCGCTGATCGAGGCGAAACTCGTCATCGTCGACGCCCTGCAGCACGGCCAGCGCGATCGGCACCTTCACTGCCGAGCCGAGGTACCAGAAGCGCTCGGCGTCGTAGCGCAGCTCGGCGTCCTCGCCCAGATGCTTGATGTACACGCCGAGCTTGCCTGGCGACGCCTCGTCGACGCGGCGCAGCTCCTGCTCCAGCCCATCCTTCCAGGTCGCCTCGGCCTGTTCGGTGCAGGCCGTCAGGCCGGCCAGTGGCACCAGCAGTGCGCCCAACGCGATCAATCTGCTCATCTTCGAATCAACCCCGTTGCGGCGACGGCCTCGCCGGTGCCACGCAATGCCCGCTCGGCCTGGGTGGTGGAGGCCACCCCGCGCACGCAGGCGACAATGATCAGGCGCTGGGACGTCGAGTCCGCCGCGCCTGGCTGGTC
Organism: Stutzerimonas stutzeri; assembly: GCF_000219605.1. NCBI lineage: Bacteria > Pseudomonadati > Pseudomonadota > Gammaproteobacteria > Pseudomonadales > Pseudomonadaceae > Stutzerimonas > Stutzerimonas stutzeri. Next base: position 887,883 of record NC_015740.1, on the reverse strand, counting down.
CACCAGCCCGGCATCGCAGATGCGCGCGCGCTGGGTGCCGGTCTTGTGCGCGAACCCGGTGCCGGACGGCAGGCCAGCCTTGATTCGCCGCCCGCCGGTCTCGACCCGGCGCATCACGCTCAGCAGGTACTCGGTGCTCGCCGGCCCCAGCGCGGTGCCGGCATCGAGTGCCGAGAGCAGATCGCCATAGGCCTTCAGCGTGCCGGAGTTGAACGGCGTGGCGTAGTAACGCTCGTAGGCCTCGCCGAGGCTGATGGGCACCAGCGCGCTGCGCTCCACGCCGATCAGCCGCGGCAGCAAGGCCAGGCGGCCGGCGTCGTTCGGCTGCCGCTTGAGGGCGAGAAAATCCTTACCGGACAGGGTGCGCGCCGCCGGATGCAGTTCGCCATAGATCAGCCGTCGCACATCGGCCAGGGTGGTGATCGGCCCGAAACCCTCGGGCACCAGCTCGCGGGTAACCGCATTGACCTGGTCGATGCCGACCAGCCTGATCAGCATGTCGCTGGCGGTGTTGTCGCTGTGGATCAGCATCTGGTCCAGCAGATAGCGCACGCTCAGCGCCTTGCCCGGCGCATGGCTGTTGGTCGGGCCGGCACCGTCGACATAGTCGCTGGCAAGCAGGGTCACCGGGCTGTCCAACGTCAAGTCGTCCTGCTCGACACGGCGCATCACCGCGATGGCAATCGGCACCTTGACCGTCGAGGCCAGGTACCAGGCGTCCTCGCCGTGGTAGGAGACCGAGATGCCGGTCTGCATGTCCTTGACGTAGACGCCCAGTTGCCCCGGTGTCTGCCTGTCCACCTGCGCCAGGCGGGCCAGGAACGGGCCGCTCCATTCGATGCTGTCCTGCGCCACGGCGCGCTGGGCGAGCGACAGCGTGATCAGCAGCAGACACAGAGCGGCGAACGGTGAACGAAGCTGGGCGGGCAACAACATGGGCCTCCGGATCGAATGGTGCATTTCCCACCTATCCGACCACCGGCGCTGGCGGGCGTGCGCCGGGTCCCGATTACCGGTGCAGCGCAACCGCTGGCGTCGATGCGAGTCCGATGACTATCAACCGACGCAGGAGTGGAGCAGTGGCGCGCACCGAACATTTCATCGGACTGGAGTGGCTGCGCTTTCTGCTGGCCATCTATGTCGTGCTGTTCCATACCGTGCACGCCTACGTCGAGGACGAGCCGACCTGGCTCTCGGAGCTGGCCGGCGTCGGCTTCTTCGCCACCAGCAGTTTCTTCGTCCTCTCCGGCTTTCTGCTGGCGCACGTCTATTGTCGGCAGGGCGAACTGCGCGAGCCGGCGCGGCATTTCCTCGGCAAACGCCTGGCCAACCTCTACCCGCTGCACCTGTTCTCGCTGCTGCTGACGGCCATCGTGCTGACCATCATCGCCAAGCTAGGCATTCCGCCGGACGACGCCAAGGCGAGCCTGCGCTATGTGGTCTACGACACCAACGAGGAGCTCAGCGGCGAGGCCCGCGACGCCCTCGAGTACTTCATGAACAACCGCGAGCTGGCGTTCAACTTCATTCTGCAGCTGCTGATGCTGCATGCCTGGAACCCGCTGTACCTGACGTTCAACCCGCCGCTGTGGTCGATCTCCACGCTGTTCTTCTTCTACCTGTGCTTCCCGCTGCTGGCACCGCGCCTGATGCGCCTGCGCCACAAGGGCTGGTGGCTGCTGGCAATCGCCGCGCTCTACCTGCTGCCGCCGCTGTGGGCGATCCAGCAGGATGCCTACGGCATTCCCGTCACCGGCATGCTGCACCGCATGCCGCTGCTGCGGCTGCCGGAATTTCTCGCCGGCATTCTGCTCTGCGGGCTGTTCCGCGAATGGCGAGCGGCCGGCGGGCAACTCGGCATCGCAGCACGGCTGGCACTGGGGGCCTTCGTGCTGGCGAGCTTTCTGGCCACGGTGTGGCTGCTCAAGGGCGAACGCTACTGGTATTTCCTGTTGCACAACGGCCTGCTGCTGCCGGCGCAACTGGCGCTGGTCTGGCTCTGCGCGCTGATCGCCACGCCACGCAGTGCCGCAGTGGTCGGCTGGTCACAGCGCCTGGGAGCGGCCTCGTTGCCGCTGTTCGTGCTGCATGTGCCGGTGTTCATCCTCTTCTCGCGCTCGGAGAAGCTGCTCGGGGCGGTGTCGGCCGAATGCCTCGAGGACTGGGCCGATTGCGTGGCTCAGGCGGGGGAACTGGCGCTGACGCCGGCCTTCTATCCGCTGTATCTGGGATTGTGCATCGTGGTGTGCGTGCTGGCGCAGGAGCGAGCGGTGGTGCCGGTGAGGCAGTTCCTGCTCAGGCGGGTATTGAAGGTTTGATGCAGGGGCACGTGAAGTCGCATGCCCACGCGCGCCAGAAAAAGCGAAGAAAGATCGCGACCGAAAACCTACAGGCAAAACGGACTCAAACCCCTCCGACCGCGTAGCGTCAAAACGGCGCGGTCCACCACGCCGCAGCGCGGGGACCATCAGCGGCTCCATCTTCCTCAGCCGCAACGGCGGGCCGAAGCCCACCCAGCGCGCCGGCGACTACAGCAGTTTATCCAGGGTAATCGGCAGGTCCCTTACCCGCCTGCCGGTCGCGTTGTAGATCGCATTGGCCACCGCCGCCGCCACACCGACGATACCGATCTCCCCTACTCCCTTCGACCCGAGCTCGTTGACCACCTCGTCGTGTTCCTCGACGAAGATCACCTCGACCTCCGGAATGTCCGCGTTCACCGGGATGTGGTACTCGGCGAGGTTGTGGTTCATGTAGCGGCCGAGCCGGTGGTCGATCAGCGTCTCCTCGTGCAGCGCCTGGCCGATGCCCCAGACCACGCCGCCGACGATCTGGTTGCCGGCCGTCTTCGGGTTGACGATTCGTCCGGCGGCGATCGCACTGACCACGCGGCTGACCTTGATGGTGCCAAGGTCCTCGTCGACGCGCACTTCGACGAACACCGCCGAATGGGTCGCGGTCGCCCAGGCGTCGCGCTTCTCGTCGGGCTTGACGCTGGCTTCGGCGTCCAGCGCGCCGCTGACCTGGACGATGTCGCGCAGCGCCACGGCATGTTCGCCGGTTTTCAGCCGCAGCTGCCCATCGACGAACTCCACCGCGTCCAGACTCGCCCCGGTGAACGGCGAGGCCGGCGACTGCTGCACGGCGTCCAGCAGCTTCTGCCGCAGGCCGGCGCAGGCGCGCTGCACCGCACTACCGACCGAGGACACGGTGGCCGACCCGCCTTCCAGCGGCGCCTGCGGCAGGCTGGAATCACCCAGACGGAATTCCACCTCGCTCATCGGCAGGCCCATCGCGTCGGCGGCGATCTGGGTCATCGCGGTGTAGGTGCCGGTGCCGATGTCGGCGGTGGCGCTGGTTACCAGCAGCCTTCCGTCCGCGTCGAGACAGGCGCGAGCGGAGGCCGGCATCTGCATCGCCTCCCAGACACCGGTGGCCATGCCCATGCCGACCAGTTGATGGCCGTCGCGCAGACTGCGTGGCTGCGCCGGGCGCCGCGACCAGCCGAAACGCTCGGCACCCTGCTGGTAGCAGGCACGCAGTTCCTTGCTGGAATAGCGCTTGCCCTCGTTGCCGTTGGTCTCGGTGTAGTTGCGCAAGCGCAGCTCCAGCGGATCGATACCGACTTCATAAGCCAGCTCGTCCATCGCGCACTCCAGCGCATAGACGCCAATGGTCGCCCCCGGGGCGCGCATGTCCAGCGGGGTATAGACGTCCAGCGGCGCCAGACGGTAGCCGAGGCGCACGTTGTCGCAGGCGTAGAGCATGCCGGACCACTCCACCTCGTGTTCGGTGAAGTCCTCGAAGCGCGAGGTCTGGCCGATGGCCCTGTGCTCGATGGCCTGCAGCCGCCCGTCACCATCGGCCGCCAGCTTGAGCTGCTGGACGGTGCGTGGGCGATAGCCGAAGGTGAACATCTGCTGGCGGGTCAGCTCGACGCGCACCGAAGCCTTGAGCTTGAGCGCGGCCATCACCGCCAGCGGCAGCTGGTACTGCGGGCGCAGGCCGGAGCCGAAGGCACCGCCGACGAAGGGCGACAGCACGCGGATCTTGCCCTCCATGTCGAACACCTGCTCCAGGTAGCGCTGGCAGTTCTGCACGCCCTGGGTCTTGTCGTGGATCAGCAGCTCCCCGCCCGGCTGGTACTGGACGATGGAAGCATGCGGCTCCATGGGGTTGTGGTGTTCCACCGGGGTCTCGTACTCACGGTCGATGCGATTTGCCGCCGCCGCGAACGCCGAGTCGAAATCACCGCGCGGCTCGGGCAGCTCGGCAGGCGCATCGTGGGCCTGGTCGCGCACGGCCTGCAGATCGGTCTGGTGCGCCTCGACTTCGTATTCGACTCGCACCAGGCTCGCCGCATGGCGCGCCAGGGCCTGGGTCTCGGCCACCACCAGCGCCAGAGGCTGGCCGCTGTAGAGCACGCGGTCGTTGTACAGCGGGCGGAACGGCGAGCCTTCGGCGGCATCATCGTCCTCGTAGGGCTTGTCGTAGCTGGCCACCGGCGGTCGGTTCTGATGGGTCAGCACCAGGCGCACGCCGGGCAGTGCCTCGGCCGCGGCGGCGTCGATGCGCGTGACTCGGCCACGGGCGATGCGGCTCGAGACCACCGCGCCGTAGAGCAGCCCCGGCACCTCGGCTTCGGCGGCATAACAGGCCTTGCCGGTGACCTTGAGCGGGCCGTCGACGCGATCCAGGGGCTTGCCGAGTGGAGAGTTGGCGCTGTTCATCGGACGGTTCCTCCGGCGGCTTCGGTGAGCGCGCGCACGATGGCGCGATGGGCCAGGTCGATCTTGAAGGCATTGTCGGCAAGCGGTTGCGCGCCTTGCAGCAGGCGATCGGCCGCCGCGGCGAACCTCGCCGGCTCGGCGCGCTGACCACTGAGCAGGTCTTCGGCTTCCTCCAGGCGCCAGGGCTTGTGGGCCACGCCGCCCAGGGCGATGCGTGCGCGACGGATGACGTCGCCATCGACCTCCAGCGCGGCGGCAACGGAGACCAGCGCGAAAGCGTAGGACGCGCGGTCACGCACCTTGAGGTAGGCGCAGTGGCTGGCGAAGCCCTCCACCGGCAGTTCGACGGCGGTGATCAGCTCGCCTTCGGTGAGCACGTTGTCCAGCTGCGGCTGGTCGCCGGGCAGGCGGTGAAAGTCCACCAGGTCGACGCGCCGCTGGCCATGCGGCCCTTCGATGTGCACCCGCGCGTCCAGCGCCGCCAGCGCGACGCACATGTCCGAGGGATGCACGGCGACGCACGCCTCGCTGGCACCGAGGATGGCGTGGATGCGGTTGCGCCCGTCGTGTGCGCCGCAGCCGGACCCTGGCTCGCGCTTGTTGCACGGGGTGGCGGTGTCATAGAAGTAGTAGCAGCGGGTGCGCTGCAGCAGATTACCGCCGGTGCTGGCCATGTTGCGCAGCTGGGGCGATGCCCCGGCAAGAATGGCCTTGCTCAGCAGCGGGTAGCGCTGCTCGATCTGCGGGTGCCAGGCCAGGTCGGCGTTGCTCACCAGCGCACCGATGCGCAGGCCACCCTCGGCTGTCTGTTCGATCTCACGCAGCGGCAGGCCGTTGATGTCGATCAGCTGGCCCGGATGCAGCACGTTTTCCTTCATCAGGTCGAGCAGGTTGGTGCCACCGGCGATATAGCGGCTGTCCGGCCCGTGCAGGGCGATGGCCTGGTCGATACGTTCGGGGCGCTGGTAGCTGAACGGCGTCATTGCGCACCCTCCTGGCCACGTAGCACCGGCAGTGCCTCCTCGATGGCGGCGAGGATGTTCGGATAGGCGCCGCAGCGGCAGAGGTTGCCGCTCATGTGTTCGCGGATCTCGTCGCGGCTGCTGGCGCGGTGCTCGGCCGCGAGCCCGGCCGCCGAGCAGATCTGCCCCGGCGTGCAATAACCACACTGGAAGGCATCGTGCTTGACGAAGGCGGCCTGCAGCGGGTGCAGCGCCTCGGTGCTGGCCAGGCCCTCGATGGTGGTCAGACGCGCGCCGTCGTGCATCACCGCCAGGGTCAGGCAACTGTTGATGCGCCGCCCGTCGAGCAGCACCGTGCAGGCGCCGCACTGGCCGTGATCGCAGCCTTTCTTGGTGCCGGTCAGGCCGAGCTGGTCGCGCAGCAGGTCGAGCAAGGTGGTCCAGGGTTGCACCTGGAGCTCACGGCGTTCGCCGTTCAGCTCCAGGCTGATGGTGCAGGTCTGGCCTGCAGCTGAAGAATGTTCGCTCATGGCAGCCTCACGGTTTGGGCATTGGTGTGCGCTGTCCGTGCGTCTTGGGGTACGACTGGCGTGGCGCCGAAATCGTTCCGCTCCCTGAGCAGGGGCCGGAGCATCGCCGTGCAGGCTTATCGGATCAGCACCGCCGGCGATCGTCCGGGTGGTCGATGTCCTGCAACACGCCAGGGTCGTCCACCTCCAGCTGCTGCACGGCATGCCGGGCGAACAGCGCCTGGGCACCGCGATCGCCATCGAGCTGCAGCAACCGTTCGCGATGAGCGCCACCAATCCCGCGCGGATGGCCGGGCCGCCCCTGATGGACAGGCACCACCAGATTGTCGTGGTCGATCGCCGCGACGATGGCCCGCAGGGTCGCTGGCTGGACATAGGGCATGTCGCCCAGCGCCACCAGCCAGCCGTGGGCCGCCGGTGCATGGGCGACCGCCTGGGCCAGGCTATGACCGAGGCCACGGGTCTCCACCAGCAGCCGCTCGCAGTCCTCGGCATGGGCGCGAAGCCAGTCGTGCAGCGGACCATTGTCGGCGCGGGTCACCACCAGCAGCCGCTCGGCGACGCCGCGCAGGTTCGCCAGCGTGGCGGCGAGCACCGGCGGCGCCGGCGCATCGCTGAGGCTCGGCGCCAGCAGCTTGTCCGCACCACCGGCCGCGCGGTAACGGCTGCCCTGCCCGGCGGCGAGCACGATGGCGCAGACACCGGCACCAGACACCCTGTGCTCAGGCACAGCGCTGCTGCGCCGACAGGCTCGGCGCCAGGGCGCCATTCTTCAGCGCCACCACCTCGGCCATCAGCGACAGGGCAATTTCCGCCGGCGTGCGGCTGCCGATGGGCAGCCCGATGGGGCCGTGCAGGCGCTGCACCTGGCGCTCGCCAAGACCCAGCGAGAGCAGGCGCGCCTTGCGCTTCTCGCTATTGACCCGCGAGCCCAGGGCGCCGACGTAGAAGGCTTCGGACTGCAGCGCGGTGAGCAGCGCCATGTCGTCCAGCCGCGGGTCGTGGGTCAGCGCGACGATGGCGGTGTGCGCATCCGGCTCGATGGCCAGCACGGCGTCGTCCGGCATGCCGGGCACGAAGCGCACGGCGGCCGGATTCCAGTCGTGGGCATAGCCTTCGCGTGGGTCACAGATCAGCACCTCGAAGCCGAGGCCGTGAGCCAGGTCGGCGACATAGCGCGACAGCTGCCCGGCGCCGATCATCAGCAGGCGCCAGGCCGGACCGAATGGCGCGCGCAGGGTATGCCCGTCGAACTGCAGCACAGCCTCACGCCCGGCGGGCTGCAGGACGACCGCGCCGCTGGCCATGTCCAGCCGGCGCAGCAGCCGCTCGTGTGCGGCACAGCGCGACAGCAGCTCGTCGATCCAGCCGGCATCGCGCAATGGCTCCTGCAGCAGGCGCAGGGTGCCGCCGCAGGGCAGGCCGAAACGCGCGGATTCCTCCTTGCTCACGCCATAGGTGATCAGCTGGCAGGTCGACGGTGGCTCATCGGCCATGACCCGGGCGAGCAGGTCGTCCTCGACGCACCCACCGGACACCGAGCCCTCGACACGGCCGTCGCCGCGCAGCGCCAGCAGCGAGCCCACCGGGCGCGGCGCGCTGCCCCAGGTTTCGATCACCGTGTAGAGCACCACCGCGTGACCGTCACGCAACCAGTCGCGGGCACGCCGCAGCACTGCCAGATCGACACTGTCCATCGTTCTCCTCGAATTCACCGTTTGCACCGGCTGGCCGGCATGCAAGCAGTGACCGATGGGCTGCGTGGTTAGTTCGTCGCCGGCACCAGCATGGCGTCGGCCACCTCGCGCCGCTTGCCCCGTCCGGCCAGTCGCTCCACCAGGGTCAGGGCGAACTCCAGGGCGGTCGCCGGGCCCTGGCTGGTGATGCAGTTGCCGTCCACCACCACCGGCTGGTCGAGGAAATGCGTGCCGGTGAGGTTGTCGCTCATGCCTGGGTAGCAGGTCACCTGGCGGCCCTTTAGCACACCGTAGGGGTGCAGCGCCACCGCCGGCGCGGCGCAGATCGCCGCGTAGTCCAGTCCGGCGCGGGCCTGCTGGCGTACGCGCTCGGCCAGTGGCTCCAGCTCGCCGAGGGTCTTCGCGCCGGGCATGCCGCCGGGCAGCACGATGAGGTCGAAGTCCTGCGCCAGCACGTCGAGCAGCATGGTGTCGGCAGTGATCCGGGTCCCGCGCGCACAGGTCAGCATGCGCCGTTCCTCGGCGCTGGCCACCACCACGTCGAACTCGGCACGGCGCAGCACGTCGATCAGGGTGACGACCTCCAGGTCTTCGGAACCGTCGGCGATCGGAATCAGGACACGTTTGCTCATGGCGTTCACCTGCTCAATGGAAATTCAACCGCGCTGCCGGCCGGTGTAAGATGCCCGGCTTTTGCGACGACAGGCCAGCCGCCCGCCAGAGGCGACGGCCCCACACTTAACCGGCACAAGAGGATCGACCATGCTGGAAAAGCTGTTTCAACTCAAGGCGCACAACACCACGCTGCGCACCGAGATCCTGGCCGGCATCACCACCTTCCTGACAATGGCCTACATCCTCTTCGTCAACCCGAGCATCCTCGCCGAGACCGGCATGGACCACGGCGCGGTGTTCGTCGCCACCTGCCTGGCAGCAGCCATCGGCTCGGCGATCATGGGTCTGGTCGCCAACTACCCGATCGCGCTGGCACCGGGCATGGGCCTGAACGCCTTCTTCACCTACACCGTGGTGCTGACCATGGGTTACACCTGGCAGACCGCGCTGGGTGCAGTGTTCCTCTCCGGCCTGATCTTCTTCGGCCTGTCGATCTTCAAGATCCGTGAATGGATCATCCACAGCATTCCGCTGGCCCTGCGCGCCGGCATTGCCGCCGGTATCGGCCTGTTTCTGGCGATCATCGCTCTTCAGAAGTCAGGGATCGTTGTTTCCCACCCAGCTACGATGCTAACGCTTGGAGACGTGAGCGCCGGCGGCCCGTTGCTGGCATGCCTTGGCTTTTTCATCATTGTTGCGCTCGCCTATCTCCGGGTGACCGGTGCAGTGATGATTGGAATCATCTTAGTAACCGTGCTATCGATCGCGCTGGGTCTATCGCAGCTCAACGGCGTGGTGTCGATGCCGCCGTCGCTGGCGCCGACTTTCATGCAGCTGGACATCATGGGTGCGCTGGATATCGGCCTGATCAGCGTGATCTTCGCCTTCCTCTTCGTCGACCTGTTCGACACTTCCGGCACCCTGATCGGCGTGGCGCAAAAAGCCGAGCTGCTGGACAAGGACGGCAAGATGCCGCGCCTGGGCCGCGCCCTGCTCGCCGACAGCACCGCCACCATGGCCGGCGCGGCGCTGGGTACCTCGACCACCACCAGCTACATCGAATCCGCCGCCGGTACCGCTGCCGGTGGCCGCACCGGCCTGACCGCCTGCGTGGTCGCCCTGCTGTTCCTGCTCAGCCTGTTCTTCGCCCCGCTGGCCGGTGCCGTGCCGGCCTACGCCACCGCCCCGGCGCTGCTGTTTGTCGCCGTACTGATGATGAGCAGCCTGGCCGGCATCGACTGGGACGACCTCACCGTCGCCGCGCCGGTGGCCATCGCCGCGCTGGCCATGCCGCTGACCTTCTCCATCGCCAACGGCATCGCCTTCGGCTTCATCGCCTGGACCGCCATCAAGCTGCTGGCCGGCCGCTGGCGCGAGCTGAGCCCGGCGATGTGGATTCTCTCGGCGCTGTTCGTGGTCAAGCTGGGCTGGTTCGCCGGCTGACGCTCCGTAGGGTGGATGGCGCTTTTCATCCACCTTTCACCCGGCGACGGTGGATGGATGAAGCGCCAGCTGCGCACCCCGATCCACCCTACGATTACCTACCTTTCCAAGAGTCTTCATGAGCGCTCCGCAATTCGACCCCGCCACCTACGCCGCCCAACTCGCCGAAAAAGCCGCCCGGCTGGAGGAGCTGCTGGCACCGTTCGATGCACCGGCAGCGGAGGTCTTCGACTCGCCCCGCGAGCATTACCGCCTGCGTGCCGAGTTCCGCCTGTGGCGCGAAGACGGCCAGCGCCATTACGCGATGTTCGAGCAGGGCGACAAGCACAAGGCGATCCTGATCGACGACTTCCCTATCGCCAGCCGCCGCATCAACGAGCTGATGCCGCAACTGAAGGCCGCCTGGCAGGCGTCGGAAGTGCTCAGCTTCAAGCTGTTCCAGGTCGAATTTCTCACCACCCTGAGCGGCGATGCGCTGATCACCCTCGCCTACCACCGCCCATTGGACGAGGCCTGGCAGGCCGAAGCCGAGCAGCTTGCCGCCGACCTCGGCGTCAGCCTGGTCGGCCGTTCCAAGGGCAAGCGCATCGTCATCGGCCGCGATTACGTGGAAGAACAGCTGGTGGTCGCCGGCCGCCGCTTCCGCTACCGCCAGCCGGAAGGCGCCTTCACCCAGCCCAACGGCGAGGTCTGCCAGAAGATGCTGAACTGGGCCTTCGAAGCGCTCGGCGAACGCGATGACGACCTGCTGGAGCTGTACTGCGGCAACGGCAACTTCACCCTGCCGCTGGCCACCCGCGTGCGCCGCGTGCTGGCCACCGAGATCAGCAAGACCTCGGTCAACGCCGCGCTGGCCAACATCGAAGACAACGGCATCGACAACATCGAGCTGGTGCGGCTCTCCGCCGAGGAGCTGACGCAGGCACTGAACGAGGTGCGCCCGTTCCGCCGCCTGGCCGGGATCGACCTGAAGAGCTACGACTTCGGCAGCGTCTTCGTCGACCCGCCACGCGCCGGCATGGACCCGGACACCTGCGAACTGACCCGTCGCTTCGAGCGCATCCTCTACATCTCCTGCAATCCGGAGACCCTGGCGCAGAACATCGCCCAGCTCGCCGACACCCATCGCATCGAGCGCTGCGCGCTGTTCGATCAGTTCCCCTACACCCACCACATGGAAGCCGGGGTGCTGCTGGTTCGCCGCTGAGGCAGCAGCGCACTCGCCAGCCCCGGCACACCACTTGCTGCTCGGCGCACTTGAGCCCTCAGCCCTCGCGGGGGCCGCGCTGGCCCTTCGGCGCAATCGGTGGTTCACCGTCGGCGGCAGCGCGCGCCAGCGTTTCTCCGGTTGCCGTCTCCTTCCGCTCACGATCGCCCGCGGTGTTGGCCAGCAGGCTGCCGGTGGCCACCTGCAGATAGGCCTGCAGCTGGCGCAGCATCGACGCCGCGTTGTCGGCATCCTCGATCCGCTGGGCGCTGGCATCGGCACCGAGGCGATAGCGGTACAGGCGCGGCTCGAGGTCCTTGGGCTGTACCAGGATCTGCTCGCCGCGGATCATCGCCACGGTCTGATCGCTGCCCGAGGGCTTGATGATGCCGAAGCCCGGGTCACGTTCATCCAGTGCCAGCAGGTCGCGACCCCAGCACTGATGGCGCACCTCGCCCCCGAGGCGGCCCATGATGGTCGGCACCACGTCGACCTGGGTACCCACCACTTCGCGCCGGCTGCCGAACTGCTCGGTAACGCCCGGGGCGATCAGCAGCAGCGGCACGTGGAAACGGAACAGATCCATCTCGGTGAGCTGTTCCGGCGCGCCGAAGCCATGGTCGCCGACCACCACGAACAGGGTCTCCTTGTACCAGGGCTGGCGCTTGGCCTGCTCGAAGAAGCGGCCCAGCGCCCAGTCGGAATAGCGCATGGCGGTCAGGTGCGCATCCTGCGAGCCATGGCTGGTGACCGCCGGCACCGGCAGCGGGTCCGGCAGCGCATAGGGTGTGTGGTTGGACAGCGTCTGCAGCAGTGCATAGAAGGGCTCGTCCGGTGCCAGCGCGCCGAGCTCCTGCACGGCGCGGTCGAACATGTCCTGGTCGGAGACGCCCCAGGTCGGGTCAGCCACCACCGGGTCGACGTAGTCGTTGCGCCCGACAAAACGGGTCATGCCCTGGTTGCCGAAGAAGCCGGCCTGGTTGTCCCAGGCGAAATCGCCGTTGTAGACGTAGACGTCGTTGAACGCCCGGGCGCTGAGCAGCTGCGGCAGCCCGGAGAAGCGGTTGCCGCCCTCCGGTGACTGCATCAGGTACTCGAACCCCGGCAGATTGGGAAAGCACGCCATGCTGGCGAACATGCCCTGGTGGGTGTGGGTGCCGTTGGCGAAGAAGCGCTCGAACAGCAGGCCCTCACCGGCCAGGCGGTCGAAGTGAGGTGTGATGCCGTCGCGGCTGCCCAGCGCGCCGACATAGCGCCCGGCGAAACTCTCCATCAGGATGACCACCACGTTACGCACCGGCAAGCGAGCGGCCTCCGGCGCCCGGTAGTCGCGGCGCACAGCGGCCAGCTCCGGGTCGGCCAGCTGGTCGTTGCCGGTCAACAGCAGCTCGCGGGTGACCGCCAGGGCCTCGTCCTCGGGCAGCACGGCTTCCCAGGCGTTGTCGCGATGATCGGAATAGCGGTTCTTCGCCGCCTCGTAGAGGGTCAGCGCCGGGTTCAGGCCGAGCTGGTTGATGAACACCGAGTCGGTGGTGAAGGCATCGCCCCAGCGTAGCGGCGGGCCCTGACGCAGGGTGCCGCGAGCGGCGACCACGCTGATCAGGACCAGCACCAGCAGCGTGGCGCCACGCCAGTGCCAGGCCAGCGGCGGACGAGCTGGCGAGCGGCGCATCTGGCTGGCGCCGCGCGGCCGGCAGCGACCGTCGAGCCAGCGGAGCAGCAGCGCCCAGACCAGCGTCAACCCGCCCCAGACGCTCAACAACGTCACCACCGGAAAGCCGTGCCAGAGCATGCTCAACACCGTGGCCGGATCCTCGCCGAGGTATTGGAAGACCAGCGCATTCAGCCGCTGATGAAACTCCTGATAGAAGTTCAGCTCGATCACGCCGAGCAGGATCGCCAGACTGGCGCAGGCGGTGAGCCAGATTCGCTGCAGCCTGCGCGCGGCCATTGCGCGTGGGCTAAACACCGCCAACGACAGCGGCACGAAGATATAGACCAGCACGCGCAGGTCGAAACGCAGGCCGTTGCCGAAGCCTTCGAGCAGGGTGGCCAGCGAGGCGTCACCAAGCAGCTCGCGGTTGAACAGCAGCAGTGCCAGGCGCAGCAGGGCCAACAGCGTCAGCAGTGCGAGCGCACTGCCAGCCATGAACAGCAGGTGGTGGCGTAGTCCGGGCTGGACAGGCTGCGCGCGGGCGGTTGCGTCGGTCATGGGAAAGTCCTGGGTAAATGGAAGAAATTCAGAGGAGGATCACCGCCCAGATCAGCGCGATCAGCAGCATGGTCAGCAGCTGCGCCGCGCTGCCCATGTCCTTGGCGCGCTTGGACAGCGGGTGCAGCTCCAGCGAAATGCGGTCGACGGTGGCCTCGATGGCCGAATTGAGCAGCTCGACGATGGGCGCCAACAGCACCACGGCGATCAGCACGGCGCGCTCGACCCGACTGACCTCGAGCAGGAATGCCAGCGGTATCAGCAGCAGGCAGAGCAGCACCACCTGGCGGAACGCCGCTTCACCGCGGTAGGCGGCCCGCAGGCCGGCCAGCGAATAGCCCCCGGCGAGCCACAGCCGCATCAGGCCGCTGCGCCCCTTGAGCGCCGCGCCATCGGCCACTGTGCTGCCGCTTTCGGATGAGCATTCAGGCGACATCGCAGCGCACCTCGCGATAGCCGGCATGGGCGGTCAGCAGCCGTTGCCAGTCCGGTTCGCTCATGGCCACGCAATGACGCCTGAGCTGGCGCAGGTCATGCCGGGCGGCGGCGTGACGGCGCAGCCGACGCCGGCTCTTTTCCAGATCGAGCAGGGCCACCTCGACCTGCGCTCCATCGTCTTGGCCATGGACCCTGAGGAAAATGTGCTTGGGGTAACAGCAACCATGCTGCCAACGCGCGTGGTGGAGACGCCCGAGGGTGCGGCCGACCGCATCCAGCATGCGTGCCTGCACGACGCTGCCGTAGTAGCCCGGCATGCCCTCGCCGTACCAGTCCTCCAGGCTGACGAAGCCCTGCAGTTCGGCCGTTACCAGCAGGGCCTGCCACTGCCCTGCCTGCTGCCGCGTACCGCAGTAGATCAGCTCCGGCACGCGCACCCCGAGATCACGCAGGGCCTGCAGCGCGTGGCACTCGCGCATCACCGTGGGCCGGCCGAACGGATGCAGCGGCGAGCGGTACAGATGGCCGATCTGGCGCTTGCAGTAGAGCAACGGCTGCTGCAGATCGCGCGGGCGAATCCGCTGCACACCGCTTTCGCCGGCGCGTCGCCGGTTGGGCTCCTCGACCCACTCGCCACGCATGTCCCACCAGCGCTGAAAGGTGCTGGTCCGCGCCTCGCGGGCCGGCAGTACGAAGGCTCGGCTCATGCTCAACCCCGCTTGCGCAGGACGTAGACCCGCCACATGGCGTAGCCCGGGAGGAAATCGCTGCGGTCGAGGATGTCGAAACCGGCCTCGGCGAACTCCGCCTCGATCACCGAACGGGCGACCACGAAGCGGTTCTGGTTGTCCTTGGCCGGCCGCCGACGCTCCAGGCGCCTGCGCTTCCAGGCCTTGTAGTTGCCGTCCACCCACAGCGAGACGATCAGCGTGTCGCGCGTGACGCGGTGGAATTTGCGCAGCATCGCCAGGCGATGCGCCGGGTCGGCGATGTGATGCAGCAGGCGCATGCAGAAGATGCTGTCCACCGCGTTGTCGCCCATATCGATGGCGAAGGCCGAGGTCTGGAAGGTCTCCACCCGCTTGACCACATCCAGCGGCTGCGCGGCCTCGGCGATGGCCAGCATGTCGGCGGAATTGTCCGCGGCGAAGATCATCCGGCTCGGGTGCTCGGCCAAAAGCGGCCAGAAGCGCCCGGCACCACAGGGCAGATCGAGGACCAGATCGGGTTCGCCGGCGATTTTCAGCGCGCGTCGCGCCATCTGCTCGTCACGCCAGTGCGACAGCCGCCGGGCGAGGCCGTCCTGGTGCTTGTGCAGGTATTCGTAGGCGTGCTGGCGGTCGTACTTGCGCGAGAACTCAAGTTCGATGGGGCTCGATGTCGGCATGTCGGGCACTCCGGGGGAAGACGGAGCGCCAAACTAACCGGCCGGACATCAACGGGTTGTCAAAGAGATGTGAAAAAAACGTCAAGACGCCAGGCGGACGGCAAAGCAGCTGCCGCAGGGTTCGCGGCCATGCACTTCGACCGCCCAGCCCTGGTGCGCACAGATTCGCCGCACCAGCGACAGCCCCAGGCCGAGCCCTTCGCCGCGCCCCTCGGCGCCCCGCACGAAGGGCTGGAACATGCGCTCCTGCTGATCTACCGGAATCCCCACGCCGGTGTCTTCGACGCGGAAGCCGCCGTGCTCGAGCACCAGTCGCACCTGCCCGTGCTCGGTGTAGTGCAAGGCGTTGCGCAGCAGGTTGGACATCACCGTGCCGAGCAGCGTGTGGTTGTAGGTCTGCTGGTCATCGCCTTCGCGCACCACCTCGAACGCCAGTCCCTTTTCCCGCATCGGTGGCCCCCAGCGCTCGCTCTGCTCGCGGGCCACGTCAGCCAGGCCGGCGCTGCCACCGAAGACCTCCTGCTGATCGGGTCTGGCCCGCGCCAGCAACAGGAAGGTGTCGACCAGCGCCTGCATCTCCTCGGCCGCGCGCTGGATGCGCTCGGCCTGGCGCCGCGAGCGCTCGGGCAGGTCGCCGGCGAGCAGCAGCTCGCAGGCGCCGAGCACCACCATCAGCGGCGTGCGCAGCTCGTGGCTGACGTCGGCGGTGAACAGCCGCTCGCGCTCCAGCGTCTGGCGCAGCTGGCCGAGGGTGCTGTCGAACGCAGCCGCCAGATGGCCCACCTCGTCATCCACATACTGCAGCGCCAGCGGCGGTGCCAGCGGATGCAGCTGGTCGCGGTGGCGTACCTGATTGGCCAGCCGGCTGACCGGGGCCATCACCTTGTGCGCCATCAGCCGGCCGAGCAGCCAGGCGCCCAGCACGCTCAGCAGGAAGCCGGCGAGCACTGTCTTGAACAGAGCGTTCTCGCGCTCCTCGAACTCGTTCTGGTCTTCCATCAGCACGTAACGCTCGCCGTCCAGATCGCGAACGTAGACGTAGTAGGCCTCGTCGCCGCGGACCACCTCGGTGAAGCCCTCGGGCAGCGTGGCGAAGCCTTCGGGCAGCGGATAGTCCGGCAGCGCGGTGCTGAAGAAGCGTGTCTGGGCGTCGAGGCGCGGTGGGCGTCCGCTGGGCAGGTCCTCGTGCAGCACGATATCCAGCTCGCGACTCAGCTCCTCGGTCACCAGCTGTGACTCGACGAAGTAGACCACCGCGACGATCCCCAGCGAGAACACGCCGCTGACCACCAGGGTCATCAGCGTGAAGGCGATGACGATGCGGCGGGCGAAGGGTTGCTTAGTGAGCATCGCCATCCTCCGCCAGACGGAAGCCCACACCGTGCACGGTGTGCAGCAGCGGCCGGTCGAAGGGCTTGTCCAGTGCCTGGCGCAGCTGGTGGATGTGGCTGCGCAGGCTGTCGCTGTCCGGTACGTTGTCGCCCCACAGCGCCTCCTCCAGCGCCTCGCGGCGCACCACCGCCGGGCTGCGCTGCATGAGGATGGCCAGCAGCTTGTGGCCGATGGGGTTGAGCCGTATCGGCACGCCGCCGCGGCTGACGGCCAGGGTATCGAGGTCATAGACCAGGTCACCGACCTGCAGCTGGCGACGCCGCGAACCCTGGCTGCGACGCAACACCGCCTCGATACGGGCGACCAGTTCGGACAGCGCGAAGGGCTTGATCAGATAGTCGTCGGCGCCGGCTTCCAATCCCTTGATGCGATCCGGCAGGGCGTCGCGCGCGGTGAGCATGATGATCGGCGTGTCGCGCCGTGCGTCTTCGCGCAGGCGCTTGCACACCTGATAGCCATCGATGCCGGGCAGCATGATGTCCAGCACGATGAGGTCGTATTCCTGGGTCGCGGCCAGATGCAGGCCACTCAGCCCGTCCTGCGCACAGTCCACCAGGTAGCCCTTGAGCTCGAGGTAGTCGAGCACGTTGGCCAGGATGTCACGGTTGTCTTCAATGACCAGGATGCGCATATCGGTTCGCGGCTATGACGATCTTTTCATGGCTTCTTGACGAAGGGCTCAGGGACGTCAACGCAGACTGCGCCGCGTTCGTCCTCAGCCGTGGATCATACGATGCCTTTTCTCCGTCATGCTCAGCTTCGTTATCTCGTCCTGCTGCTCCTCTGGCTCGTGGTATTCCGGTTGACCCTCCTCGCGGCGGAAGCTGTAGAACAGGTTCGGCTCGCTGACCACGTACAGCGTGCCGTCATTGTCCAGGGTCACGCCTTCAGGCTGCGGTGCCGAGCGGCCGAGGTCGCTGAACAGGCCGTTGAGGCTGCGGTAGCTGAGCATGCGGCCGTCGGCGCCGAGCTCCATCACCAGCCGCGACTCGTCGCTGAGCAGAATCAGGTGGCCGGTCTCGGCATCGAAGTGGATGTCGGAGAGGTCGGTGGCGAACACCTGACTGGCGATCCAGTCACTGCGATCGTGAACGGCCAGTTGCAGCTGGCCGTCGAGGCTGGCGGCGACGCCCCGGACCTCGTAGAGCTGGCGCGGGTCGCGCTCCTTGACGATGAACAGGCGGTCGCCCACGGCATCGTAGGTCACCCCCTCGAAGCCCTTGTTGCCGTTGAGGCCGATGCCCAGGGAGAAGAACCTGGCCTCGGACACATTGATGCTGCGCGCCAGTGTCGGCAGCTGGAAGATGCTGATCCGCTGGGCACGCTCGTCGGACACCGCAACCCGGCCGCCACCCATATAGGTCAGCCCCTCGATATCGCCGAAGCCTTCCAGCGGGTAGCGCTCGAGCAGCTCGCCGCGCTTGCTCAACGCGACGATTTCCGTCGGCCCGCCATTGATCACGCCAAGCAGCCGGTCGAGATCGCTGTCGTAGGTGATCGCCGAGAGGTTGCGGCTGATGCCCTCGATCGGTCGGGCGTCGATGGCTACCCGATAGCCCGGCAGCCAACGCAGCGCCGGATCGTGCGCGCTGACGTTCCACTGATGGGTCAGGTGGAAATACAGCCGCTCGTTCCAATGCAGCGCGATGCTCGCGCCCAGGCCGATCAGCAGCAATGCGAGCAGGCCGAACAGCCGGTAATGGCAGCCCGAGCCTGTGGCCGGGCGTGGCGCGGGGTATGGATGAATCTGCATCTGCTGGCCTTCCTCTTCGCGGCTCGCTCTGCTTGCGATAGCTGCTTCGGTGGTCGGCCGGCCAGCGTTCGATGGGCCTCTGGCGCAGCTGGAGCACCGGTGGCTCGACCCCGAGCGCCGCGACCATAGCCCAGCGAATGTGAAGAAAATGTCAGCGTTCTGACGGCTTCGGCGACTTAAGACTGCCTTAAGTTTGCCCACCAACAATCGGCCCAGGCTTCTAAACGAGGTTCCCCGATGGAACTGCCCTGGGTTGATCACACCGACATACTGGCCCGCATCGGCCGCGAGCCCTCGCTCTGCCTGCAACTGACACAGGCCGGCAAGAACCCGCGGCGCGTGGCCCTTGAAGACTTCATTCGCCAGCGCTTCGCCGAGCATTACGGCGCCCGGGTGCGTCACTTCATGCCCTGCCTGCTTGGCCTGCATGGCGACAACGGCGAGGTGCAGGGCGCGGTCGGCCTGCGCAGCGCGCAGCGTCGCCCGCTGTTTCTCGAACGGTACCTGGACGAACCCATCGAGCTGGCCGTTGCCCGCCGCAGCGGCCGCTCGGTGCCGCGCGAGGAGATCGTCGAGGTCGGCAACCTGGCGGCCTTCGGCAGCGCCTCGGCGCGGCTCCTGATCGTCGCGCTGACCGATCTGCTGGTCGCCCAGGGCTTTCGCTGGGTGGTGTTCACCGGCACGCCGGCCCTGCTCAACAGCTTCCAGCGCCTGGCCCTGGAGCCACTGGCGCTGGCCCCGGCCGACCCGGCGCGGATGGGCGAGGAGCTGGCCGACTGGGGCAGCTACTACGCCAGCCGCCCGCAGCTGATGGCCGGCGAGATCCTGCCCGGCCACCAGCGCCTGCTGCAGCTGGGCATCTACGCCCGACTTGGCTACCAACCGTTGTTCGATGCCTCGGAGGTGCCGCATGCAGCCTGCAACTGAACGCTTCTGGACAGTCCTGGAACAGCACAGCGGCATCGCCCTGGGCGAAGGGCCGCGCCAAATGAGCTACGCCGAATTGCGCCACGAGGTGGCCGCACGTGCCAGTCAGCTGCAACAGCTCGGCGTGCAGCGCGTAGCCCTGGCGCTGGACAACGGCCTGGAGTGGGCGCTTTGGGATCTGGCCCTGCTGCGCGCCGGGCTGATCTGCGTGCCGCTGCCGGGCTTTTTTTCCCCGGCACAGCAGGAGCATGTACTGAACCACGCCGGCATCGACTGCCTGATCGGCACGCCATGCGCGCTTGCCGAGCGTTGCGGCTTCCAACCGGCGGAAGCCGGCCTGCTGCTGCGCCAGCCGCAGACAGTTACGCCGGTGCCGGCCGGCACCTGCAAGATCACCTACACCTCCGGCACCACCGGCCAGCCCAAGGGCGTCTGTCTGGATGCCGAAGCGCAGCTGGCGGTGGCCGAGAGCCTGCGGCAGGCCAGCCTGCCGTGCGACGTGCGACAGCACCTGTGCGTGCTGCCACTGGCGACGCTGCTGGAGAACATCGCCGGGCTCTATGCGCCGCTGCTGGCCGGTGCACGGATCGAATTGCGCCCGCTGGCGGAGATCGGCTTCAGCGGCGCGGCGGGCTTCGAGCTGCAACGTCTGGTGGCCACGCTGCAGGCGAGCCAGCCGCACAGCCTGATCCTGCTGCCGCAGCTGTTGCTGGCTCTGGTCAGCGCCGCCGAGCAGGGCGTGCCGATGCCGACCTCGCTGCGCTTTATCGCGGTCGGTGGCGGTCGCGTCGCGCCGCAGCTGTTGGAGCGCGCCGAGCGGCTCGGCCTACCGGTGTTCGAGGGCTACGGCTTGTCCGAATGCGCCTCGGTGGTCTGCCTGAACACACCCGAGGCGCGGCGCATCGGCACGGTCGGCCGGCCGCTGCCACACGTCGAGCTGCGCTTGGCCGACGATGGCGAGGTACTGGTGCGCGGCCCGCACATGCTCGGCTATCTCGGCGAACCGCCGCTGACCGGCGAGTGGCTGGCCACCGGCGACCTAGGCCATTTCGAGGATGGCTTCCTGATCCTGCACGGGCGCAAGAAGCACCAGTTCGTCACCGCCTACGGGCGCAACGTCAACCCGGAATGGGTCGAGGCGGAGTTGGTGCAGCAGGCCCCCATCGCCCAGGCCTGGCTGCATGGCGAAGCACTGGCACAGAACGCCGCCGTGCTGGTGCCCAGACGCGGCGATTGCAGCGATGCCGAGCTGCAGACGGCAGTCGAGCGGGTCAACGCCAGCCTGCCCGACTATGCCCGCGTACACCAATGGCTGCGTGCCGATGCGCCGTTCAGCGCCAGCAACGGCCTGGCCACTGTCAACGGGCGCCTGCGCCGCAATGTCCTCTTCGATCATTACCAATCGGCGATTAACGCCTTTCAGCCCTGACTTTCGAGGTTCACCATGGAATTCTTCGACCAGCTGCAACAGCAGACCAGCGCCGAGCGCGACTACCTGTTGGCCGCGCCGATCATCCATTCGGCACTCGCCGGCACCGCAACCCGCGCGCAATACATCGCCTTCCTCACCCAGGCCTACCACCACGTCAAACACACGGTGCCGCTGCTGATGGCCTGCGGTGCGCGCCTGCCGGAGCGGCTGGAATGGCTGCGCGAGGCCATCGCCGAGTACATCGAGGAAGAGATCGGCCACCAGGAATGGATCCTCAACGACATCCGCGCCTGCGGCGGCGATGCCGAGGCGGTGCGCCATGGCCAGCCGGCGCTGCCCACCGAGCTGATGGTCGCCTACGTCTACGACCGCATCGCCCGGCACAACCCGGCGAGCTTCTTCGGCATGGTCAACGTGCTCGAAGGTACCAGCATCGCCCTGGCCACCCAGGCCGCCGGCGTGCTGCAGGACAAGCTCGACCTGCCGGCCAAGGCGTTCAGCTACCTGACCTCCCACGGCAGCCTGGACCTGGAGCACATCGAGTTCTTCAAGCGCCTGATGAACCGCCTCGATAACGAGGACGACAAGGCCGCCGTGGTGCACACCGCACGGGTGGTCTACCGCCTCTATGGCGACATCTTCCGCAGCCTTCCCGCGGCGGAGCACGACCATGCACTTGCCTGACGCGCGCCTCCTGCTCACCGGTGCCAGCGGCGGTATCGGCCAGCTGCTGGTGGAACGGCTCTGCGCCGGCGGTGCCCGGCTGCTGCTGGTGGGGCGCGACAGCATTGCGCTGGAAAGCCTGGCCCGCCGTTACCCTGGGCAGATCAGTCTGGTCGTGGCAGACCTCACCCAACGCAGCGGGCGACAGCTGGTGCTGGAGGCCGCGCGCCGCTTTGGCGGGCTCAACGGTGTGATCAACGCCGCTGGGGTCAATCAGTTCAGCCTGCTCGAACAACAGGACGAGGACGCCATCGCCCGGCTGATCGGCGTCAACGTCACCGCCACCCTGCAGTTGACCCACCTGCTGCTGCCCTTGCTGCGCCAGCAACCGCGAGCGCTGCTGGTCAATCTCGGCTCGACTTTCGGCTCCATCGGCTACCCCGGCTTCACCGCCTACTGCGCCAGCAAGTTCGCCTTGCGCGGCTTCTCCGAGGCGCTGCGCCGCGAGCTGGCCGACAGCCAGATCAAGGTGCTCTATATCGCGCCGCGCGCCACCCGTACGGCGATGAACAGCGCCGACGTGGTAGCGATGAACGACGAGCTGAAGGTGGAGATGGATGATCCGCAAGAGGTCGCCCGGCAGATCGTCCATGCCATCACCGCCGAGCGAGAGGAGTTCTATCTCGGCTGGCCGGAAAAACTCTTCGTGCGCCTCAACGGCGTGCTGCCGCGACTGGTCGACCAGGCGCTGCGCAAGCAATTGCCGGTGATCAAGCGCTTTGCCCGTGCCGAACAGCCACCCGCACCGCAACCCACCGCTCCCGGAGAACACCCATGAAGCCTCTGTTAGGCCTTTGCGCCCTGATGCTGGCCCTGGCCAGCCAGCCCTCCTTCGCTCTCAGCCCGGCCGGCGAGTCGTCGCTACGTCAGATCCAGACGCGCTGGGCCGAGATCAACTACCAGACGCCCGAGGCTCAGCGCGAAACCGCCTTCGCCAGGCTCGCTTCGCAGGCCCAAAGCGCTGTGATCGGCGAACCGCAGGCCGCCGAACTGCATATCTGGCACGGCATCGTGCTCAGCACCTGGGCTGGCGCCAAAGGCGGACTCGGCGCGCTGGGGCTGGTCAAGCAGGCCAAGGCCGAACTGGAAAAGGCCATCGAACTCGACCCCGCGGCACTCGACGGTTCGGCCTACACCAGCCTCGCCAGTCTCTACTACCAGGTGCCCGGGTGGCCGATCGGTTTCGGTGACGAGGACAAGGCCGAGGCGCTGTTCAAGCAGGCGCTGGCGCTGAACCCGAACGGCATCGACCCGAACTACTTCCACGGTGATTTCCTGCTGCGTCAGAAACGCTACGGGGAAGCGCGCGCGGCGCTGGAAAAGGCCCTCGCCGCGTCCGACCGCGCGGGTCGTGAAGTCGCCGATGCCGGTCGCCGCGACGAAGCCCGCGCGCTGCTCGGCAAGGTCAAGGAAAAGCTGGAATAAACCGAGACGGCGGCGTTGAATGCACAGCAACGCCCAGCGGCCGAGAACGACAGGAACGACAGGAACGACATGCGCATTCTGCTGGTGGAAGACGATCGCGCCCTTGGCGAGGGCATCCGCACCGCGCTCAAGCCGGAGGGCTATACGGTGGACTGGCTGCAGGACGGCGCCAGCGCGCTGCACGCGCTGAACCATGAAAGCTTCGAGCTGGTCATCCTCGACCTCGGCCTGCCGCGCCTGGACGGGCTGGAGCTTCTCAAGCGCCTGCGCGCTGCCGGCAATCCGGTGCCGGTGCTGGTACTCACCGCGCGCGATGCCACCAGCGACCGCATCGCCGGGCTGGACGCCGGCGCCGACGACTACCTGGTCAAGCCGTTCGACGTCGCCGAACTCAAGGCCCGCCTGCGTGCCCTGCTCCGGCGCAGCTTCAATCGACCGGAACCGGTGCTGGAATACCGCGGCATCCTGCTCGACCCGGTCAACCAGCAGGTCAGTTACCAGGGCACGCCGATCAACCTGCCGCGCAAGGAGTTCGTCCTGCTCCACGAGCTGCTCGCCCAGCCCGGTCGCGTGCTGACCCGCGATCGCCTGCAGCAGGTGCTCTACGGCTGGGACGAGGACGTCGAGAGCAATGCGCTGGAGGTGCACATCCACCACCTGCGCAAGAAGTTCTTTCCCGAGCTGATCCGCACCGTGCGCGGCGTCGGCTATCTGGTGGACAAATGCTGAAGCGCTCGATCCGCCAGCGCACCCTGGCGCTGCTGCTCGGCACCCTGCTGGTCTCGCTGAGCCTGATCTCCTGGCGCAGCTACCGCGACGCGCGCCACGAGATCGAGGAACTGTTCGACGCCCAGCTGGCGCAAAGCGCGCGGCTGGTGCAGGGCCTGGTGATGCGCGAGATGGAGCCGCAGGCCCGTCAGGCCCTGCAAACCGCGCTGGATGCGGCGGTGAACGCTCGCCGCGATCAGGGCGTGCCGGGGCACGACTACGAGACCAAGCTGGGTTTTCAGGTCTACGCCGAGGACGGCAACAGCGTGCTGCAGTCGGCCGGCGCACCGAACGGCGCCCTGCAGCAGCTGGCCGCGGGTTCGGCGTCGCCGTTCAGCCACCTGGCCGGCGGCTATCACGAGGTGCTGCTCGACGGCCATGCCTGGCGCCTGTTCCTGCTGCACGACCGCGAGGACGCGCTGTGGATTCTGGTCAGCGAGCGCGGCGATGTGCGGGGCGAGCTGGTGGGCAAGATCGCCCGGCGCAGCCTGTTGCCCGACCTCGTCGGCCTGCCACTGCTGGCGTTGCTGATCTGGCTGGCGGTGGGCTGGGGCCTGCGCCCGCTGGCACGCATGGCTCAGTTGCTCAAGAGCCGCGACCCGGACAACCTCGCGCCGCTGTTGCTGGCACCGCTGCCGCAGGAGCTGGAACCGGTGGCGGCCTCGCTCAATCGCCTGCTGCAACAGGTCAATCAGCTGATCGAACGGGAGAAGCGCTTCATCGCCGACGCCGCCCACGAACTGCGCACGCCGCTGGCGGTGCTGCGCATCCATGCACAGAACGCGCTGCAGGCCGCCAGCGAGGACGAGCGCGAACGGGCTCTCGAACAGCTGATCGCCGGCGTCGACCGCACCACCCGCGTGGTCACCCAGCTGCTGACCCTGGCGCGCCTGGAACCGAGTGCCCAGCGCCTGGGCCTGACCGACCTCGATCTGCTGCCGCTGTGTCGTAAAACCCTCGCCGAGCTAACGCCCCTGGCGCTGGCCCGCGGCCAGGAGCTGACGCTGGATGTCGACGAGCTGGCCGATTTCCACCTCAGCGGCGATGCGGCGAGCCTCGCCACGCTGCTGCAGAATCTGGTCGGCAACGCCCTGCAGTACACCCCCGACGGCGGCCAGATCCAGGTCGGCCTGCAGGCCACCGCTACCGCGATCACGCTACAGGTGGACGACAGCGGCCCCGGGGTGCCGGCGACGCAACGTGACAAGCTGTTCGAGCGCTTCTATCGACAGGGTGACGGCCAGGGTGCGGGCCTCGGCCTGGCCATCGTCGCGCGCATTGCCGAGCTGCACGGCGCCAGCATCGAGCTGGCCGACTCGCCGCTCGGCGGGCTGCAGGTCGCCGTGCACCTGCCCCGCCAGCCTCTCAGCACGACCACTGGCGCGCAGCCGCGACCGCACGCCACAGGCGCAACGGGCATTCGCTAAGGTTCGCTTAAGCCTGGCGCCCTAGACTGCCGCCATTCCCCTACACGGAGTGCGTGAAATGTCTGTGACCACCCCCCTGCCGCGTTACGGCCGGCTGAGCATCGCCCTGCACTGGCTGATGCTGCTGCTGATTGCCGCCGTCTACGCCACCATCGAACTCAAGGGCAACTTCGCCAAGGGCAGCGAGCCACGCGAGTTGCTCAAGCACTGGCATTTCATGCTGGGCATGACGGTGTTCGCGCTGGTCTGGCTGCGGCTGATCGCCCGCTGGTTGCACCCGGCGCCGCGCTCGCTTGCCGGCGCGGGTTGGGAACAGGCGCTGGCCAAGCTGATGCACCTGGCGCTGT
Organism: Stutzerimonas stutzeri; assembly: GCF_000219605.1. NCBI lineage: Bacteria > Pseudomonadati > Pseudomonadota > Gammaproteobacteria > Pseudomonadales > Pseudomonadaceae > Stutzerimonas > Stutzerimonas stutzeri. The sequence goes on along the minus strand of NC_015740.1, from coordinate 862,468 downwards.
ACGGCCTGATGATCGGTCTGCCGCTGCTCGGCTGGCTGACCCTGAGCGCGGCGGGCAAGCCGATCCCCTTCTTCGGCCTCGAGCTGCCAGCGCTGATCGGCGCGGACAAGGCGCTGGCCGGCGATTTCAAGGAGCTGCATGAAACGCTGGCGGTGGCCGGCTACTGGCTGATCGGCCTGCATGCCGCAGCCGCGCTGTTCCACCAGTACGTGCGCCGCGACGGCACCCTGTTGCGCATGCTACCGCAGCGCCACCAGGCCTGAGGCGCAGACGCGACAACGCCCGGCCGATTCGCATCGGCCGGGCGTTGTGGCGTTTCAGCCGAGCAGTTCGCTGAACGGCAGGTACTGCACCAGCTCGCCTTCGGCGAGGGTGCGCTGGCACTCGACGATGGCCAGGCCATCCGCCCAGGTCGCCGAGGTCAGCATGGCCGAGCCCTGGCGCGGGAACAGACGCACCTCGAGCCGGCCATCGACCGCTTCGAGCCGCGCGCGCAGGAACTGCTGGCGCACGTTGGCCTTGCGCCAGGCGAAGCCGGCAGGCAGGCGCAGCGGCGTGACCTGCACCTGCGTGCAGCCCTGGGCGCGCAGCAGGAACGGCCGAGCCACCACCAGCGAGGTGACCAGTGCCGCCGCCGGGTTGCCGGGCAGGCCGATCCACGGCGTGCCGTTGACTTCGCCGAAGGCCAGCGGCTTGCCCGGCTGGATCGCCAGACGCCACAGGTGCAGCTCGCCCAATTCGCGAATCGCCTGCTTGAGATGATCCTCCTCACCCACCGAAACACCGCCCGAGGTGATGATCAGGTCGAAGCGGCTCGCCGCATCGGCCAGCGCGTCGCGGCTGGCGCCCAGATCGTCGATCAGGATCGGGTAGTCGTGCACTTCGCAGCCGAGGCTCTGCAACACGCCGAGCAGGCTGTAGCGGTTGGAGTTGTAGATCTGCCCGGCGTCCAGCGGCTCGCCCGGCTCGCGCAGTTCGTTGCCGCTGGACAGCAGCGCCACGCGCAGGCGCCGGTACACCTTCACCCGCGCCACGCCGAAGGTCGCCAGCAGGCCGAGCTCCTGCGGGCGCAGACGCTTGCCGGCGTCGATCAGACGCTCGCCAGCCGCGGTTTCCTCACCCAGGCAGCGCACGTTGTCACCGGCGTTCACCGCCGGCAGCCAGATGCGATCGCCTTCGATACGGCAGTTTTCCTGCGCCACCACGGCGTCCGCGCCCGGCGGCAACGGCGCGCCGGTGAAAATGCGCACCGCATGCCCGGCCGGCAGCTGCTGACTGGCGGCGTCCCCGGCGGCGATGCGTCCGGCCAGTGGCAGCGCACCGCCTTCGGCCGGCAGATCGGCGGCGCGCAGGGCGTAGCCGTCCATCGCGCTATTGTCCCAGGGGGGCACCGGAAAGCTGGCATCCAGCGGCTCGGCGAGCACGCGACCGAGGGCATCGCGCAGCGCGACCTCTTCCACCGCGGGCGGCGCCGGCACCCGCGCCAGCAGCTCGGCGATGGCCTCGTCGACCGGCTTCAGCCCGCCGGTATCGCAGCCGCAGGCGCTCATGAGCGTGGCCCGCAGTTGTCCACCGCGGCCGCCTTCAGGTGCGGGACGAAGTTGCAGGGTTTGGTACGGCTATCCAACTGCTCGACGAGGATCTTGTTCCAGGCGGTGCGGCAGGCGTTGGTTGAACCCGGCAGGCAGCAGACCAGCGTGCCGTTGCTCATCCCGGCCAGCGCGCGGGACTGCACCGTGGAGGTGCCGATCTCGCTCAGCGATACATGGCGGAACAGTTCGCCGAAGCCGTCGACGTCCTTGTCCAGCAGCGGCTGTACGGCCTGCGGGGTGTTGTCGCGGGCGGTGAAACCGGTGCCGCCGGTGATCAGCACCACCTGCACGTTTTCGCTGGCGATCCAGTTGCACACCCGGGCGCGGATCTGCCAGATGTCGTCCTTGACGATGGCCCGCTCGGCCAGCGTATGGCCTGCGCTCTGCAGGCCGTCGATCAGCGCCTGGCCGGAGGTATCGGTGTCCAGGTTGCGGGTATCGCTCACCGTGAGCACGGCGATGTTCAGAGGCTGGAATTCGGTGTTGGACAGGTGAGCCATGGCTCGAAACTCCCTTGAAGATGTGTGCGCAGGCTGCACCGGCGCCGCGGGCCAGCCCATTCCCCGTTGGAGGTAGGCGCGCGGCAGGCGGTGCCGGCAGGTCGACCAACGCGCATGGCGTTGGTCAGCGAGCGTTGCGACAAACCCGACTGCAACGCAGCGGGGCATGGGTCAGACCGGCAGTGCCGGCCGATGGTAGCGAATAAAACGGTCGGCCCGCAGCCCGTTCGGCGCGGGCAGTCAACCGCCGCTGGCGTTCATGAAGCGCAATACCTGGACCTCGCCGCCGCTGGAGAATTCGTGACGCAGCGGTTTGCGTTGCAGCGCGGCGTGAATGGCGTCGATCACCGGCTGGTCGCTGGTCGGGTGGCGGCGCAGCAGTGCGCGCAGGTCGATGGAATGCTCGTGGCCCAGGCACAGCAGCAGGCGACCTTCCACGGTCAGCCGCACGCGGTTGCAGGTGGCGCAGAAGTTGTGCGAATGCGGCGAGATGAAGCCGATGCGCGTCTGCGGGTGCTCCGGCAGGCGCACATAGCGCGCCGGCCCGCCGCTCTGCTCGGCCGAATCGATCAGCGCGTGACGCTCGGCGATCAGCGCCTTGACCTCGTCGCTGGAGCAGAAGCTCTCGCCGCGCGAACGGCCGACATCGCCCAGCGGCATTTCCTCGATGAAGCTCAGGTCCAGCCCGCCGGCGATGGCGAAGTCCACCAGGTCGGCGACTTCCTCGGCGTTGCGGCCCTTCATCACCACGGCATTGAGCTTGATCCGCTCGAAGCCGGCGGCGCGCGCCGCATCGATGCCGTCGAGCACCTGCTGCAGCTGGCCGGTGCGGGTAATGGCGTGGAATTTCTCGGCGTCCAGACTATCCAGACTGATGTTCAGCCGCTTGACCCCGGCCCGTGCCAGCGGTGCGGCGAGCCTGACCAGCTGCGAGCCGTTGGTGGTCATCACCAGTTCACGCAGACCGGGCAAGGCCGCGATGCGCTCGCAGAGACCGACGATGCCCTGGCGTACCAGCGGCTCGCCGCCGGTGAGGCGAATCTTCTTCACGCCCAGCCCGACGAAGATGCGCGCGATGCGCTCCAGCTCCTCCAGACCGAGCACCTGCTGGCGCGGCAGGAAGGTCATGTCCTCGGCCATGCAGTAGACGCAGCGGAAGTCGCAGCGGTCGGTGACCGACATGCGCAGGTAGTCGATCTGGCGGTTGTGGGCATCGCGTAGTTGAGTCATCGATAACACCTCTGAAGCCTCGTAGGGTGGATGACACTTTTTCATCCACCGTGGGCCCCGCGTGGTGGGTGGTGAAGCATCATCCACCCGACGCAGGGCCAAGCCGCCGTCATTGCATCAGTGGCGTTTCCGCGCCCTGCAGGTGAATGCCTTCGATGTTCGCCGCCCCCACCAGGTTCTGCAGGTACTGGCTGACGCCGATCTGCCAGACACGCTGGTTGAGTTCGGCGCGAATCGTTCCGGCGACGATCTCATAGGGCAATTGCTCGCCCTCGATACGCTGGTCGACGAACACCAGATGGTAGCCATAGCGGCTTTCCAGCGGCTGCTGGCAGAGGCCGACCGGCAGACGGAACAGCTGGCGCTCGAACTCCGGCACGGTCTGGCCCTTGCTGATCTGCCCAAGCGCCCCGCCCTGCTCCTTGGACGGACAGGCCGAATGCTGCAACGCGAGCTCGGCGAAGCGTTGCGGCGCCGCCTGCAGTTGCTGCAACAGGCCCAGCGCCTGTTCCCGCGCCAGGCTGCGCGCTTCGGCGTCATCCCCCGGACAGGCCAGCAGGATGTGCCGCGCGGCCAGCAGCGGCGCGCTGAAGAAGCGCTGACGGTTGCCGTTGTAGTACTGCTGACAGGCCGCCTCGTCGGCCAGCGGCAGCGGCACTTCCTGTTCGATCAGCGTGCGGGTGGCCGCTTCTTCCTCGCTTTCACCGAATTCAGCACGCACCACCAGGCCGAGTTCGGCGATGCGCTGCTGCAACAGCTCGCGCACCACCAGTGCCTGGGTCGCCAGAAAGACCGCCTCGTCGCGGCTCTCGGCGGGGTGATACTGCAATTCCTGGGCGATGGCCTGGGGCGCGATCGCCACCCCGTTGACCCGCACCCGCGGCCACTCCTGCTCGCTGCTGGCGATCAGCAGCGGCTCGCCGGAGGCCTGCTCCTCGGCGGGCTGGTGTTCTTCTTCATGCGGCAGCTCCTCGAAAAGAGGGGCCTCGGCCGGCACTTCGATTTCCGGGCGGGCGCCGCCACCGCAGCCGCCACCACCCGTGCTTCCACCACATCCACAACCCATGATGATTACCTCGATAAGACGCTTGAAGCTTCGATCCGATCGGCCAGACCGGCTGACGCGTGGGCGTCAGCCGGCAAGGGTCATACCGGGCTCTTGCTCTTTGCCGTGGCAGGCACGGCGGACGGCACGGCAGTTTCGCGTACCGGTGCTTCGTAGGTGCGCGGGCGCTGCGGACGCGGCATGGCCGGCTTGACGCCCTTCTGCCGGACGATCTGGTAGCGCCGGCCCAGGTACCACACCGGCGCGCTGACGATGTGCACCAGACGGGTGAAGGGGAACAGCACGAACAGGGTCATGCCGAGGAACACGTGCAGCTTGTAGATGACGCTGACCGACTCGATGGCGCCTGCGGCCTTGACCGGCTGCAGGGTGACCAGGCTCTGTGCCCAGGTGCCCAGCAGCACCATCACCGAACCGTCCAGGTGGCCGGTGGAGGCGACGATGGTCAGCAGCCCCAGCACCAGCTGCGCCAGCAGCACGAACAGGATCATCACGTCGCTGGTGTTGGAGGTGGCCCGCACACGCGCGTCGGTCAGCCGGCGATGGATCAGCATCACCAGGCCGATCAGGCAGAGGATGCCGAAGAAGCCACCGGACACCATCGCCACGATCTGCTTCTGACCGCTGGTGATGAAGTGGTGATACAGCGCCTCGGGCATCAGCAGGCCGACGAAGTGACCGGCCAGGATGAAGATGATGCCGACGTGGAACAGGTTGCTCGCCAGGCGCATGCGGTTGTTCGACAGCATCTGGCTCGAGCCGGCCTTCCAGCTGTATTGCGACAGGTCGAAGCGCGCCCAGCTGCCGATCAGGCAGATGGCCAGGGCGATGTAGGGGTAGACCCCGAACAGCAGGAAATTGAAGTTAGACATTGCGCACCTCCTGGGCGAGCGCGGCGGCCTGCCCGTCATGCTTGAAATCGGTCCAGTGCAGCGGCACCGGGCTTTCCTCGCGAGCCTTACCCGGCCCGCTCGGCATGGATGGGCAGCGATCCTGCTGCTCGGCCTGGAGGAAGTTGACCTGCTCCTCCTCCCAGATCTTGTCCAGCGCCTCCAGCGAGTCGTCGCGCTCTTCGGCGGCGACCTGCTCCTGCAGGCTGGCCAGGGTTTCCTGCACCGGCTCGCCGGCGATCTGCAGCAGTGCGGTGAAGCACGCGGCATGCGGGCTCTCGCGTTCCTGCAGACGCGCTGCCAGCAGAGCCAGCAGGTGCGACACGTCGGCCAGACCCTCGCGGGCCTCGAGGTCATCGCGGGTGGCGAGGTACTCGAGGTACAGCGGGATGTAGTCCGGCAGCTCGCGTACGCCGATTTCGAAACCGGCCTCGGTGTACTGCGCCATCAGGTCGACCATGGCCTGGCCGCGATCGCGGGACTCGCCATGCACGTGCTCGAACAGCAGCAGCGACAGTGAACGGCCGCGGTCGAACAGGTCGGTGTAGCGCTCCTGCACGTCCATCAGGTCGTCTTCGGTCAGCTCGTCGAGCAGGCGGCGCAGCGCGATGCGCTGCTCCGGGCTGATCTCGCGGGCCGAACCGATGGCCTGAGCCAGTTCGGCATGGCCGTCGCGCAGGTGCTGGTCGGGATAGTCCAGCAGCAGGGAAATCACTTTAAGGATGCGCATGGCTCAGTCCTCCCACAGCTGGACGGTCTTGATGATGTCGCGGCGGTTGGCCTTCCTGGCGCCGAACATGTTGGTGTCCGAGGCGCCCGAGCAGCCGCTGCCGAAGCTGAAGCCGCAACCGGAGCGCTCGGCGAAGGCGTCGCTCATGGCCTCTTCGCGGTGCGCGGTCGGGATCACGTAGCGGTCCTCGTAGTTGGCGATGGCCAGGTAGCGGTACATGTCCTCCACCTGGGCCACCGACAGGCCGACGCTCTCCAGCACCTTGAGGTCCTGCACGCCATCGACCTGCTCGGCGCGCTTGTAGGCACGCATGGCGAGCATGCGCTTGAGCGCCAGCTTGACCGGCTCCTCGTCGCCTGCGGTGAGCAGGTTGGCCAGATAGCGCAGCGGGATGCGCAGGCTGTCGACGTCCGGCAGCACGCCGTCCATGCTGACGTGACCGGCGCTGGCGGCGTTCTGGATCGGCGACAGCGGCGGCACGTACCACACCATCGGCAGCGTGCGGTATTCCGGATGCAGCGGCAGGGCCAGCTTCCAGTCCACCGCCATCTTGTATACCGGCGACTTCTGCGCGGCTTCGATCACCGACATCGGAACGCCGTCGTTGAGCGCCTGCTCGATGACCTTCGGGTCGAACGGATCGAGGAAGATCTCCAGCTGCTTGGCGTACAGGTCCTGCTCGTTGACGGTGCTGGCCACTTCATGGATGCGGTCGGCGTCGTACAGCAGCACGCCGAGGTAGCGGATGCGGCCCACGCAGGTCTCGGCACAGACGGTCGGCATGCCGGCCTCGATGCGCGGGAAGCAGAAGATGCACTTCTCGGATTTGCCGCTCTTCCAGTTGAAGTAGATCTTCTTGTACGGGCAGCCGCTGATGCACATCCGCCAGCCGCGGCACTTCTCCTGGTCGATGAGGACGATGCCATCCTCCTCGCGCTTGTAGATCGCACCGCTCGGGCAGGACGCGGCGCAGGCCGGGTTCAGGCAGTGCTCGCACAGGCGCGGCAGGTACATCATGAAGGTGTTTTCGTACTGGCCGTAGATGTCGGCCTGCACCTTGTCGAAGTTCTTGTCCTTGCGGCGCTTGGCGAACTCGGTACCGAGAATCTCTTCCCAGTTCGGGCCCCACTCGATCTTCTCCATGCGCTGACCGGAGATCAGCGAGCGCGGACGCGCCACCGGCTGATGTTCGGAGATCGGCGCGGTGTGCAGGTTCTGGTAGTCGAAGTCGAACGGCTCGTAGTAGTCGTCGATCGTCGGCAGGTCCGGGTTGGCGAAGATGTTCGCCAGCACGCGGAACTTGCCGCCGATCTTCGGGTTGATGGTGCCGTCGCCGTTGCGCACCCAGCCGCCCTTCCACTTGTCCTGGTTTTCCCACTCCTTCGGGTAGCCGATGCCGGGCTTGGTCTCGACGTTGTTGAACCAGGCGTATTCCATGCCTTCGCGGCTGGTCCAGACGTTCTTGCAGGTGATCGAGCAGGTGTGGCAGCCGATGCACTTGTCCAGGTTCAGGACCATGCCTACTTGTGAACGAATCTTCATGGCCTTATTCCTCAGATATCTTGCGGCAGGGGTTGCGGCAGGTCGTTGCCGTTCGGGCCGTCGAGCCAGTCGACCTTGGCCATCTTGCGCACCACGACGAACTCGTCACGGTTGCAACCCACGGTGCCGTAGTAGTTGAAGCCGTACGCCTGCTGGGCGTAGCCGCCGATCATGTGGGTGGGCTTGAGCACCACACGGGTCACCGAGTTGTGGTGGCCGCCGCGGGTCTTGGTGCTCTCGGCGCCCGGCACGTTCACGATGCGTTCCTGGGCGTGGTACATCATCACCATGCCTTCCATCACGCGCTGGCTGACCACCGCGCGGGCGGTCAGGGCGCCGTTGGCGTTGAAGCACTCGATCCAGTCGTTGTCCTCGATGCCGGCCTTCTTGGCGTCGACTTCGGACATCCACACGATCGGGCCGCCACGGCTCAGGGTCAGCATGATCAGGTTGTCCGAGTAGGTGCTGTGGATGCCCCACTTTTGGTGCGGGGTGATCCAGTTCAGGACGATCTCGGGGTTGCCGTTGCTCTTCTTGCCCTTCACGTAATCGATCGTGCGGGTGTTGATCGGCGGCCGGTAGCTCATCAGCTGCTCGCCGAAGGCCTGCATCCAGGGGTGATCCTGGAAGAACTGCTGGCGACCGGTGATGGTGCGCCACGGGATCAGCTCGTGAACATTGGTGTAGCCGGCGTTGTACGACACATGCTCGTCTTCCAGGCCTGACCAGGTCGGGCTGGAGATGATCTTGCGCGGCTGCGCCTGGATGTCACGGAAGCGGATCGCCTCGTGCTCCTTGGGCAGCGCCAGGTGGCTGTGGTCGCGGCCGGTGAATTCCGACAGCGCGGCCCAGGCCTTCACGGCAACGTGACCGTTGGTTTCCGGTGCCAGGCTGAGGATGACCTCGGCAGCATCGATGGCCGATTCGATCTGCGGACGCCCTTGGCTGACGCCCTCGTCGCGCACCTTGTAGTTCAGCTCGCCGAGGAAATCGACTTCATCCTGGGTGTTCCAGTTGATGCCCTTGCCGCCGTTGCCGAGCTTGTCGAGCAGCGGGCCGAGGGAGGTGAACTTCTTGTAGGTGGCCGGGTAGTCGCGCTCGACCACGGCCATGTTCGGGCAGTTCTTGCCCGGCTGCGGATCGACGCCAGCGGTCTTCCAGTCGGTACCGCCGAACGGCTGCGCCAGTTCGCCGGGGCTGTCGTGCAGGAGCGGCACGGTGACCAGGTCCTTCTCCACGCCCAGCTGACCTTCGGCCATCTTCGAGAAGGCCTTGGCGATGCCCTTGTAGATCTCCCAATCGGACTTGGCTTCCCAGGCCGGGTCGATCGCCGCCGACAGCGGGTGGATGAAGGGGTGCATGTCCGAGGTGTTCATGTCGTCCTTCTCGTACCAGGTCGCGGTCGGCAGAACGATGTCGGAGTACACGCAGGTCGAGGACATGCGGAAGTCGAGGGTGGTGACCAGATCGAGCTTGCCGATGGCGCCCTCGTCCTGCCATTCGGCCTCGGTCGGCTTGAAGCCGTCGGCGCGCTTGCCCAGGTCTTCGTTCATCACGCCGTTCTTGGTGCCCAGGAGGTACTTGAGCATGTACTCGTGGCCCTTGCCCGAACTGCCCAGGAGGTTGGAGCGCCAGACGAACATGTTGCGCGGGAAGTTATCCGGATTGTCCGGCTGTTCGCAGGCGAACTTCAGCGAGCCGTCCTTCAGCGACTGGGTGACGTAGTCGACCGGCGACATGCCGGCCGCCTCGGCATCACGGCAGATCTGCAGCGGGTTGCGGTTGAGCTGCGGTGCGCTCGGCAGCCAGCCGGCGCGTTCGGCGCGGATGTTGTAGTCGAGCATGTGCTCGGGGAACTGCGACTTGTCGGCCAGCGGCGAGAGCACTTCGTGGATGCTCATCTTCTCGTGGCGCCACTGCGAGCTGTGGTTGTAGAAGAAGCTGGTGCCGTTCATCTGGCGCGGCGGACGGCTCCAGTCGAGGCCGAAGGCCAGCGGCAGCCAGCCACACTGCGGACGCAGCTTCTCCTGACCCACGTAGTGCGCCCAGCCACCACCGGTCTGACCGACGCAACCGCACAACATCAGCATGTTGATCAGGCCGCGGTAGTTCATGTCCATGTGGTACCAGTGGTTCATCGCCGCACCGACGATGATCATGGACCGGCCATGGGTCTTGTCGGCGTTGTCGGCGAATTCACGGGCGATCTGGATGGCCTTCTCGCGGGACACGCCAGTGATGACTTCCTGCCAGGCCGGAGTGCCGGGCACGCTGGCGTCGTCGTAGCTGGAAGCGACGTTGCCGCCACCCAGACCACGGTCGATACCCAGGTTGGCAGCCATCAGGTCGAACACGGTGGCGACCTTGGTGGTGCTGCCGTCGGCCAGGGTGATGGTGCGGACCGGCACGCGGCGCAGCTGGATGCTTTCGCCTTCGGCGTGCTGGAAGTGCTCGTGGAGGATGCCGCCGAAGTACGGGAAGGCGACCTCGGCCGTCTCGCCGCCCTCGATCTGGGTCAGGGAGAGGTCGACATCACGACCGTCCTTGCCTTCGCGGGCCTCGATGTTCCACTTGCCCTTCTCGCCCCAGCGGTAACCGATCGAACCCAGCGGCGAAACCAGCTCGCCGGTGCTGCCGTCGACGGCGATGGTCTTCCACTCGGGGTTGTTTTCCTGGCCGAGGTTGTCGGCCAGGTCGGAGGCGCGCAGGAAGCGGTCGGCGATGTAGCTGCCGTCCTTCTCGTTCAGGCGCACCAGCACCGGCAGGTCGGTGTAGCGCTTGGCGTAGTCGCGGAAGTACTCGCTCGGCTTCTCCAGGTGGAATTCCTTGAAGATGACGTGGGCGAAGGCCTGGGCCAGCGCGGCGTCGGTGCCCTGCTTCGGATTGAGCCAGAGGTCGGTGAGCTTGGCGACTTCGGCGTAGTCCGGGGTGATGGCGACCGTCTTGGTGCCCTTGTAGCGGACCTCGGTGAAGAAGTGAGCGTCCGGCGTACGGGTCTGCGGGACGTTGGAGCCCCAGGCGATGATGTAGTTGGAGTTGTACCAGTCGGCCGATTCCGGCACGTCGGTCTGCTCGCCCCAGATCTGCGGCGAGGCCGGCGGCAGGTCGCAGTACCAGTCGTAGAACGACAGGCACACGCCGCCGATCAGCGACAGGTAACGGCTACCGGCCGCGTAGGAAACCATGGACATGGCCGGGATCGGCGAGAAGCCGATGACGCGGTCCGGACCGTACTGCTTGACGGTGTAGACGTTGGCCGCGGCGATGATCTCGTTGACTTCGTCCCAGCTCGAGCGGATGAAGCCGCCCATGCCGCGCTTGCTCTTGTAGGACTCGGCCTTGGCCTTGTCCTCGACGATGCTGGCCCAGGCGTCCACCGGGGTCATGTTGCGCCGTGCTTCACGCCACAGCTTGAGCAGCGGCTTGCGCACCTTGGGGTACTTCAGGCGGTTGGCGCTGTAGATGTACCAGCTGTAGCTGGCACCGCGCGGGCAGCCGCGTGGCTCGTGGTTGGGTAGGTCGTTGCGGGTGCGCGGGTAGTCAGTCTGCTGGGTTTCCCAGGTGATCAGGCCGTTCTTGACGTAGATCTTCCAGGAGCAGGAACCGGTGCAGTTCACGCCGTGGGTCGAGCGCACGATCTTGTCGTACTGCCAGCGCGAGCGGTAGACGTTCTCCCAGTCGCGGGATTCGATGCGGGTTTCACCATGACCATCGGCGAACTCGCCTTGCTTCCTGTTGAAGAAGCGCAGTTGATCGAGCAAGTGGCTCATCGTTTTCTCTCCTCACTCCGGTTGCGAACCACTGGCCCGACCGGTCGGCTTATCAATCTCGGCTTGCGCCAGCCGGCGTGGCTGGCGCATTCGTTCGGTGAAATCTCAGGACGCGAGCTTCTGGCGGGCCTCCAGCTCACGGTCGACGCTGGACACGTAGTACTCGTCGGAGAACGCGCCCTCGGGCTCCTTCAGCCAGAGCAGGCAGAGCCCGAAGCTGACGAAGGCACCGGCGGCGATCACCATGAAGAACTGCGATGGGGTCACGAAGGTGAACAGAGTCAGGTAGCAGACGGCACCGACGTTGCCGTAGGCCCCGGCCATGCCGGAGATCTGCCCGGTGACGCGGCGCTTGATCGACGGGATGATCCCGAAGGTCGCGCCTTCGGCGCCCTGGACGAATACCGAGCAGAGCACGGTGATCGCCACGGCCACGATCAGCGGCCACTTGGAGTTCATCAGGCCCATCAGCAGGAAGCCGACGGCGATCCCCAGCATGTACGCCAGCATCACGAAGCGACGGTTACCGAAGCGGTCGGAGACCAGGCCGCCCATGGGCCGCGCCACCAGGTTCACGAAGGCGAAGGAGGCGGCGATGATGCCGGCGGTGGTCGGCGTCAGCCCCCAGGTCTGCTCGAAGAACATCGGCAGCATCGACACCACCGCCAGCTCGGCACCGAAGTTGGCGAAGTAGGTGGAGTTCAGCGCAGCCACGGTGTTGAAGGGGTACTTGTCGTCTTCCGGCACGCCCTTCTTCAGGATCGGCACGTTGACCCGCAGGATCTGCACCACCTGAAACACCACCACCAGCACGATCGCCGCGTAACAGATCAGCGCGCCAGTGGAGCCCAGGTAGCCCATGCCCTCGACGCGCCAGACCAGGACAGCGAGCACACCGACCATGGGAATGGTCCAGATGATCAGCTTGATCATGTCGGCCCAGGTGCTGACTTCCAGCGCACTGGCCTTGTGCGGCTTGCGGTGCACGGTGCCGGCGGGGCCGTCGGTAATGGCGAACCAGTAGTAGACGCCATACAGCGCCATGATGATGGCCGAGCTTGCCGTAGCCCAACGCCAGCCTTCCGGGCCACCGAAGGCATGGATGGCGATGGCCGGCAGACTCATGGCGGCAGCAGCGGAACCGAAGTTGCCCCAGCCGGCATAGAAGCCTTCGGCGAAACCGATGTCCTTGGGCTTGAACCACATGGCGGTCATGTGAATGCCGACCACGAAGCTGGCGCCGATGGAGCTGAGGATCAGGCGCGAGACCAGCAGCTGGGTGCGGCTGTCACCGAAGGCGAAGAACAGGGCCGGGATCGCCATGACCACCAGCAGCACCGAGAACACCCGACGCGGGCCCCAGTGGTCGAGCGCCATGCCGACCAGGATGCGCGCCGGGATGGTCAGCGCCACGTTGGCGATGGCGAACAGCTTGAGGTCTTCGGGCGTCAGCCAGTTCACGCTTTTCAGCATGCTCGAGGCCAGCGGCGCCATGCCGAACCAGACGAAGAAACAAATGTAGAAGGCGATCCAGGTCAGGTGCAGAGCCCGGATCTCGGGGCGCTTCCATTCGAACAGCGTAGAAACTCTCATGATGAGCTCCTCACTCAGGGGCAGGCTTGAATCAGGACCGGGCAAGGCGCCCGGCGGGCCAGGAAGGCGCTGACGCTGCCGAAGGTCATGTAGTCGAGCTCGTCGACCAGCAGATTCAGCGAGCGGGAAATGAAGCCGCCGTCCGGTTCGTTTGAATGTCGCGCGATGACCAGCAGGTCCGGCTTCTTGTGCTCGGCAGCCTTGAGGATCATCTTGCGGGCGTCGCCTTCGGCGAGGATCACGTCGACGTCCAGGCCGAAGGCGCTGACCTTGGCCGCCGCCTCCTGCAGGAAGGCCTGGAATTCGCGACGCTCACGCTCGTACAGCTCGACCGCCGAATCGCTGGTGTCACGGGTCTCTTCCACCACGCCGATCAGCATGATCAGCGGCTTCAGCGGACCGAACATCTCGAGGGTGGCGTCCAACGCTTTGCGGGCGTTACGCGAGTTGTCGTAGGCAATCATGATGTTCATGGCAGCTCTCCAGACTCAGGGGTTCTTCACGTAGGCGTTGGGGCGCAGGTAGAACCACCAGTTGAGGATCAGGCACAGCGCGTAGAACACCGCGAAGCCGTACATCGCCACTTCGGGGGTACCGGCCTTGACCTGCTCGCCGATCACGATGGGGGCGACGAAGGAGCCGTAGGCGGCGACGGCGGAGGTCCAGCCGAGGACCGGGCCGGCCTTCTCGCGGTCGTAGATCACGCCGATGGTGCGGAAGGTGGAGCCGTTGCCGATGCCGCTGGCAGCGAACAGCACCAGGAACAGCACCAGGAAGAGGAAGAAGTACTCCTCGGGCTGGGCCGAGCCGTAGGCCTGGTGCATCACGTAGCCGGCGGCGACCGAGGCGATGACCATCACCACCGAGATCACCTGGGTGACGATGGAGCCGCCGACCTTGTCGGAGATCCAGCCGCCCAGCGGACGGATCAGGGCGCCGATGAAGGGGCCGATCCAGGCGTAGGTCAATGCGCTCGGTGCGTTGGGGTTGGCGACGCGGGTGATGGTGCCGTCGGCGGCCACTTCGTTCATGAAGCCGAAGATCACCGTGATCGACAGCGGCAGCGCCATGGAGAAGCCGATGAACGAGCCGAAGGTCAGGATGTAGAGGATGCTCATCGACCAGGTGTGCTTGTCGCTGAAGATGGTGAACTGGCGCTTGATGTTCGGCTTGATGCTGCCCGGCAGCATGCGCAGCATGCCGAGGGTCAGGCCGATGGTGAGCAGCATTACGCCCCACATGTTCAGCACGCCGAGGCCGGTCGGTGCAGGCAGGTAGAGGTACAGGCCGAGGGCGGCGGCGACGAAGCCCACGGCATAGAGGCCGAGAATCTTGCCGAAGGCGTTCAGCGGGTAACCCGGTGTTGGCGAGATCACCAGCAGGTTGTTCATGCCGAACCAGCCGGCGAAGGCCAGCGGGACGAGGAACAGCAGCCAGACCCAGCCGGCGTTCTGAATCCAGGTTTCGGTACCGGCGGAGATCTTGCCGATCAGCGTGCCGCTATCCTTGATCAGCTCCATCGGCGCACCGGCCATCGCGCCGAACACACCGGCGGTCATCACCAGCGGGATGAGGATCTGCATGGTGGTCACGCCGAAGTTACCGAGGCCGGCGTTCAGGCCCAGGGCCAGGCCCTGCTGGTTCTTCGGGAAGAAGGTGCTGATGTTGCTCATCGAGCAGGCGAAGTTGCCGCCACCGATGCCGGAGAGGAAGGCCAGCAGCTGGAACACCCACAGTGGGGTGTCCTGGCTCTGCAGCGCGATGCCGGCGCCGGCGGCCGGGATCATCAGCAGGGCGGTGGTCAGGAATATGGTGTTGCGCCCGCCGGCGATGCGGATCATGAACGACGCCGGGATACGCAGCGTGGCGCCGGTGAGACCGGCGATGGCGGTCAGGGTGAACAGTTCGGCCGGCTCGAAGGGAAAGCCCAGATTGAGCATCTGCACCGTGACGATGCCCCACATCAGCCAGATGGCGAAGCCCATCAGCAGACTCGGGATGGAGATCCAGAGGTTGCGATTGGCGACCCGCTTGCCGGTGGTGTCCCAGAAGACCTGGTCCTCCACGTCCCACTTTTCGATATTGCTCATGGTCGATCCTCTTGGCGCCAAGGCCCTGCTGACAAACGCAGCGGGGTCAGGAATGGCTCGCACGCTAAGCGGAGGGGACCGTCCCGAATTTGACTCAGGTCAATACACGACAGGTGGCAATTTGCTTTGGGGTACCTTTCTACCTCTTTCGGGATATTCCGATTTTCATGATAAAAATCATTATTTATCAATAAGTTAAGAAACCATCAAACAACCGGTTGTGGCACCAGGCATAACCCCGAAAGCATTGGGAGTACACCCCTCACCATGGCAAGCGAATGCCGCAAGGCGCAGAATGCGTCATCGCCGCCCGACGAGCCGACCATGCCTCAACTCGACCGCGACCAGCTCTCGACCCGCCACTCCATCGTTTTCAATACGCTGGTGGCGTTCGTCGTGATCATCGGCTTTTCCCTGGTCAGCATGTTGGCCAGCCTCTACTTGGCCGATGCGCTGGAAGGCGATGCCGAGGCCATCAACCAGGCCGGCAGCCTGCGCATGCAGGCCTACCGGTTGTCGTTCACCGCGGAGCAGGGTCCGGAAGCGGCACTGGAGGCACGCATCGACACACTGGAACGGACCCTGCGCTCAGCCACGCTGCGCTCGGCTCTGCACCGCCATGGCAACACCGAGCTGCCGGCTCTGCACGCCGGTGTGCTGCAACACTGGCAGGAACGCATGCGTCCGCTGCTCGATGCACAGCCACCGCAGCTGGAGGACTATCGCCGGGAGGTACCGGAGTTCGTCAGGGAGCTGGACGTCTTCGTGCGCTCCCTGCAGGAAGCCTCCGAGGGCAAGCTTGGCGTCATCCGTGCCCTGCAGGCGGGGACGCTGTTCGTCATCGTGCTGATCGCCTTCGTGCTGATCTACGGCCTGCACAACAACCTGGCCACGCCGCTGCGCAGCCTGACCAAGCTGGCGCGCGACATCGGCAAGGGTGACTTCAGCGGCGAGGTACAGATCCCCGGCGAAACCGAACTGAGCCTGCTGGCACGCACCCTCAACCAGATGAGCAAGGAGCTGGCCAGCCTCTATGCCGACATGGAGCAGAAGGTCGACGACAAGACCGCCGCCCTCACCCGCAGCAACGCCACGCTGCAGCTGCTATTCAACAGTGCGCGCATGCTCTACAGCCAGCCGGACGACCCTTCGCAGATGATGGGCTCGCTGCTCGCCAAGATGCAGCAGATCCTCGGCACCGGGCCGATCTCGCTGTGCCTGAACCGCTCGGCCGAAGCCGGCAGCCATACCGCCATGACCTCCCGCGATCTCCGCCCGCCCGAGTACTGCAAGCTGCCGCAATGCGGGACCTGCCTGGTCAACCAGACCGGCCGACTGCCCAGTGGTGAGGAGTTGATATCCTTCGAGTTGCGCTCCGGGCCGGATGATCTCGGCTCGCTGCGCGTCGCCCATCCGCCGGGCCAGCCACTGGAAGCCTGGCAAACGCTGTTGCTGACCACCCTGGCCGACCTGTTCGCTGCCTCCCTGAGCCTGGCGCAGCTGGGGCAGAAGCAGGCCCGACTGGCGCTGATGGAAGAACGCGCGGTGATCGCCCGCGAGCTGCACGATTCGCTGGCCCAGGCGCTGTCCGCACAGAAGCTGCAGCTGGCGCGTCTGAAGCGGCTGATGCAGAAGGAAAGCGGTCAGGCGCAGCTGGATGACAGCGTGCAGCAGATCGACCGCGGACTGAATTCGGCCTACCGCCAGCTGCGCGAGCTGCTCACCACCTTCCGCATCAAGGTCAACGAACCGGGGCTCAAGCCGGCACTACAGGCCACCATCGAGGAGTTCGGCGCCAACTCCGGGCTGCACATCGAGAGCGACTTCCAGCTGGACCACTGCCCACTGACGCCCAACGAGGAAGTGCACTGCCTGCAGATCATCCGCGAGGCGCTGAGCAACGTGGTCAAGCACGCCGAGGCCGAGCATTGCTGGCTGCGCCTGACCCAGGACGGCATCGGCACCATCAACGTCGAGATCGAGGACGACGGCATCGGCATCAGGCCCGAGGAGCAGCGCACCGGCCACTATGGCCTGATCATCCTGCGCGAGCGCGCCAACAGCCTGAATGGCAGCATCAGCATCGGGCTGCGTCCCGGCGGCGGCACCCGGGTACACCTGCGCTTCCCGCCCGCCTATCGCCACATTCCCCTGATACAGGAGCCTGTCACGCATGAACGAAGGGACAACCACACGAATCCTGCTGGTCGACGACCATCCCATGATGCGTCGGGGTCTGCGTGACCTGCTGGAGCTGGAAGACGACCTGGAGATGGTCGGCGAGGCCGGCAACGGTGAGGACGCCATCCGCCTGGCGCAGCAGATCGAACCCGACCTGATTCTGATGGACCTCAACATGCCGGGCATCGACGGCCTTGAGACCACCCGACGCATGCGCGATGCCGATATCGACGCGCGCATCATCATGTTCACCGTCTCCGACGAACAGAGCCACGTGCTCGAAGCGCTGCGCAACGGCGCCGACGGCTACCTGCTCAAGGACATGGACGCCGAGGAGCTGATCGAGCAGATCCGCATCGCCGCCACCGGACGCATGGCCCTGAGCCCGGAGCTGACCCAGGTGCTCGCCGAAGCCATCCGGGTGCGCCCCAAGCCCACCGGGCAGGTGCAGTTCTCCAGCCTGACCAAGCGCGAGAAGGAAGTGCTGCGACAGATCGCCAAGGGCCAGAGCAACAAGATGATCGCCCGCAAGCTCGGCATCACCGAGGGCACGGTGAAGGTCCATGTGAAGAACCTGCTGCACAAGCTGGGCCTGCGCTCACGGGTCGAGGCCGCGGTCTGGGTGCTGGAGAACGAGGCGAAAGGTTGAGCCACCGCCAATCGCTCGCATTCTGTGCGTGAGCGCGCAAGGCGCAATGCCGTGGCCGCCCCCTTGACGATCATCAATGTCATCCACGTGAAGCGCTCTATCGTCTCGTCCTCGTCGAACTGACCGGCTGGTCAGCATCGCGCCCGCCCGGACGTAAGGAGCGCCCATGTTCAAGATCCTGCTACCCACCTCCCTGCTGCTCGGCCTGCTCGCCGGCAGCCTTTCCTGCCAGGCTGCCATCAGCGACGCCGAAGCGGTCAACCGCGCCGGCATGCAGCGCATGCTCAGCCAGCGCATTGCCAAGAATTACCTGATGATCGGCACCGATACCCGCGTCGACCTCGCCGCCAGCCAGCTCGACAGCAGCATCGCCAGCCTCGAGGAAAACGCCCAGCTGCTGGGCGACTATGCGCCCAGCGACGGCATCCGCAAGGCCCTCGACGAGACTACCCAGACCTGGCACCAGTACCGCCAGCTGGCGTTGAGCCGTCCGGACCGCGAGCAGTCGGCCGAGCTGCTGCGCCTGGCCGAGCGCTTCCTCGCTCAGAGCGAGGCTCTGGTTCAGGAAATCGAGCGCCACAGCGGCAACCACGCGGCGCGCCTGGTCAACCGCAGCGGACGCCAGCGCATGCTCAGTCAACGCATCGCCATGCTCTACCTGGCCATGAGCTGGAAACTGCCGGATCAACGTCTGCGGGAGGACTTCGATGCCGCGGTCGCGGAGTTCGAGCGCGGCCTGGATGAGCTGAACAAGGCGCCGCAGAACACCGAGGCAATCAACCGCCAGCTCGAACAGATCGCCGCCCAGTGGCGCTTCGCCCGGGCCGGCTTCAGCCTCGCGGATGACTCCCGCTTCGTCCCTACGGTGATCGTCACCACCAGCGATTCGCTGCTGCGCAAGATCGAGCAGCTGACCCTGGACTACGAGCGCCTCGCCGGCAGCAGCCGCTGAGCGCGACTACCTCCTTTGCCCATAAAGAGGTATGGCTTAGGGGAAATGGGATAGCGGCACCGTGCAACCTAGCATGCCCCCATCAAAAGGAGGGGGATGGCCATGCTGACAGGCTCCGCAGTGCTCAATACGTTGCGCCGTCATCATCTGTTCCGCGGGCTGTCGGAAACGGCCCTGCAGAACATCGCCACGCACACCACGGCCAGGCATCTGCCGGCCGGTTGCACGTTGTTCCATCAGGGGGATGCGCCCGAGCATTTCCATGTGCTGATCAACGGCCAGGTCAAGCTGCACCGCGTCACCTGCGATGGCCAGGAGAAGGTCATCGAGGTGATCCGTCCGGGCGAGGCCTTCGCCGAGGCGATGCTCTTCAACAAGCTCGCCGAACATCCGCTGAGCGCTACCACGCTCAAGGAGAGCCTGGTACTCAACGTGCAGAACAGCCACTACCTGCGTCTGCTGGAGACCCAGCCGCAGCTGTGCATGCAGCTGCTCAGCAGCCTGAGCGCGCGGCTCAACCAGCGCCTGCACCAGATCGACAACCTGACCTCGTCCAACGTCTGCCAGCGCGTCGTGCGCTACCTGTTTCAGGAGCGGCAGACGGCGCGCAGCGACGTCATCGACCTGGACCTGCCCAAGCGCCTGATCGCCTCGCAACTGGGCATCCAGCCGGAGACGCTGTCACGCATCCTGCACCGGCTGACCGATGCCGGGCTGATCGCCGTGCAGCGACGACGCATCGAGATTCTCGACCAGCACAGCCTTTCCGCCTACCTCGAGGCGGCTGCCTGAAACTCACTCGGATGGATCGCCACGACGAAACGGCTGCGCAGCCGGCTCGGCCGGGGCCGGCTCGAGCGTCGGCGGCACTTCGCCGAGCTGGAAGGGTTTCGGCGGCTCGCTGACGCGCCTGCGCGCAGCCGGCTCGATGCGCTCGGGCGCCGGCTCCGGACGCTCACGAATGACGTACCAGGCGACCGCCGCCAGGGCGGCAGCGAAGATCCGGTAGACCAGCGAGGCCAGATCGAAGCCGACCAGCTCGCCGCCATCCAGCCAGAGCGACACCAGCCGCCCGAGCACCAGTGCCGTCATGGTGATCATCAGCATCATCAGGGCCGGCCGCGCCCGCTCCGGCGCCCGCGCAGCCCAGATCAGGAACAGCGCCAGGCCCAGCTGCAGGCCGCCGTAGTAGACCCGCATATGGCTGACGGACGCGCCTTCCATCAACAGCATGCCGTTCAGATTGGCCATCTCGTAGGGGCGAAACCAGTAGGCCAGGCTGAGGCTGGCCATCACCAGTGCCTGCGCGAGCAGAACGAAACGGGCAAAACGCATCGAAAACTCTCCTGATGTGCGACTCGCTATCCCGGTTGGCATGGGACTGTGCTGCGCCCGTTTTGTTTCGCGACCGCGATGTCGACCGACCGTCCGAAAGCGTCTTACGGCGTGACAATTGCGCGCGGGGTGCGGCTTGGGAATGGCATCGCCCCAGCGTATTCTGGGCCTCTCGCTCGTTGGAGATTCCCATGCGCCGTCTTCTGCTCGCCCCCCTCCTGTTCGCCGGTTTCGCCCAGGCGGCCGACCCCATCGCCATCGACGTCTACCGTGACCCCAACTGTGGCTGCTGCAAGGCATGGATCGAGCATCTGGAAGACAACGGCTTCGCCGTGGCCGATCACGTGGTCAACGACATGACCTCGGTGAAGATGGAGCATGGAGTACCGCACCGCCTCGGCTCCTGCCACACCGGTGTGATCGACGGCAAGTTCGTCGAAGGCCACGTGCCGGCGGCGGACATTCTCAAACTGCGCGCACAGCCTGACCTGATCGGCGCCGCGGTGCCGGGCATGCCGGTCGGCTCACCCGGCATGGAAATGGGTGAGCGCAAGGACGCCTTCCAGGTGATCGGCGTCAGCAAGCAGGGCAAGGAGAGCGTGATTTCCGAGTACCCCGGCAACTGATCGGTACCCGACAGCCAACATCCGCTGCAGCGTTTTGCCCGGTGCACGGGTCTGAGTGGAAAGCGCTGGCCGCTTCGCTGCGGCCGGCGCTCCCATCCATCCACCCGAGGGGCAACTCATGCGCTGGAATCGAGCCCGACGCAGCGACAACGTAGTGGACGCCAGAGGCCGCAGCGGCATGCGCCTGGGCGGCGGCCTCGGTCTGGGCGGCATCGCCATCGTGGTAGTGATCGGCCTGCTCTCGGGCCAGGATCCGCTGCAGATTCTCGGCCAGTTGGCCAACCAGGGCGGGCCCGCAGTCTCTCAGCAAGGCCAGCGCCCGGCTGGCGACGATCCGCAGGTGGAATTCGTCCGCGCCGTGCTTGGCGACACCGAAGACACCTGGCGCGCCCTGTTCCAGCAGAACGGCGCGCAGTACCGCGACCCGACCCTGGTGCTGTTTCGCGGCGGCGTGAACTCGGCCTGCGGCTTCGCCAGTTCGGCAGTCGGCCCGTTCTATTGCCCCGGCGATCAGCAGGTCTACCTCGACCTGCAGTTCTTCGACGAGATGGCCCGGCGCTTTTCCGCCGCCGGTGACTTTGCCCAGGCCTATGTGATCGCCCATGAGGTCGGTCATCACGTGCAGACACTGCTCGGCGTTTCGCAGCAGATGCAGGCCGCCCGCCAGCGTGGCGCGCGGATGGAAGGCGACAACGGTCTGCTGGTGCGCCAGGAACTGCAGGCCGACTGCTATGCCGGCGTCTGGGCCTATCACGCCCAGCAACGCCACGACTGGCTGGAGGAAGGCGACCTGGAAGAAGCGCTGAACGCCGCCAATGCCATCGGCGACGACAACCTGCAGAAGCGCAGCCAGGGCCGCGTGGTCCCGGATGCCTTCACCCACGGCACCTCGGCGCAGCGGGTGCGCTGGTTCCGCGATGGCTTCGAACACGGTGATCCGGCGCGCTGCGACACCTTCAAGGCGGCGCGGCTGTAGGCGCTTCCGGGCGCGCCCGCACCCTGGGGGGCGGGCACGCCTGCGAGGGCCGTTGCAATGACTGGTGGGCCTGAGCCCACCTCCAGGCGCCGATGTCCGCTCTCAGCCCAGCATGCCGTGCAGCGCACGACAATCAGGCGCGTACAGGTCGGCCAGCTCCGGCCATTCATTGCGCGGCACGTTGACCAGCACCCCGCGCGCGCCAGCGGCCCTGGCGCATTCCAGGTCGAAGCGGTAGTCCCCCACCATCAGCATCGACGCCGGCGCCACGCCCCAGCGCTCCGCCAAATGCAGCAGCCCGCCCGGATGCGGCTTGGGCGGTGCCTCGTCGCGACCGAGGATGTCCTCGGGCAGAAAACAGTCGCCCATGCCCACCGCCTGCAGGGTCACCAGCGCCAGTTCGTGGGCATTGCGGGTCAGCACGCCGAGGCGGCAGCCGCGCTCGCGCAGCGCATGCAGCAGCTCGCGGGCGCCTTCGGCCGGGCGTGCGGCGTAGGCGAGTTCGCGTTCGTGCTCCAGCAGCCAGGCGCGCTTGGCCGCCGCTTCGTCGGCCGGCAGCGCAGCCAGGTGATGGAGGATGTCGTCCTCCTCGGGAATCTCCAGGGCGCGGCGGATCGCGGCGAAATCGTGCACGGCGATGGTCAGGGTGCCGTCCATGTCGAACACCCAGTGCCGCACCTCGGCGATCTTCACATCCAGTCCTCGCGCACGCGGATCAGGCCTTCCTGGGCCACCGAGGCAACCAGCTCGCCCTGGCGGTTGAAGATGCTGCCACGGGCGAAGCCGCGGGCATTGCCGGCCCAGGGGCTGTCGATGGAGTACAGCAGCCAGTCGTCCATCTTCACTTCGCGGTGGAACCAGATGGCATGATCGAGGCTGGCCAGCTGGATGAACTTGCTCCACGAGCTGACGCCGTGGGGCTGCAACGCGGTGCCGATAAAGCTGAAGTCCGAGGCGTAGGCGAGCAGGTACTTGTGCAGCGCCGGGCTGTCGGGCAGCGAGCCGTCGGCGCGGAACCACAGGTGGCGGACCGGTTCGATCGGCTGCGGGTTGGCCGGATCGACCAGGGTGACCGGGCGAATCTCGATGGGCTTGGGCCGGCGCAGCTTCTCCATCACACGTTCCGGCACCATCGGCGAAAGCTTGTGCAGCAGCTCCCACTCGTTGGGCAGGTCGTCCGGCCCGATCACATCCGGCATCGGCAACTGGTGCTCGTAGCCCGTTTCCTCGGCCTGGAACGAGGCGATGCCGGTGAAGATGGTCTGCCCCTTCTGGATCGCGCTGACCCGTCGCGTGGTGAAGCTGCCGCCATCGCGTACGCGATCGACGTCGTACACCACCGGCTGGTGCGAGTCACCGGGACGCAGGAAATAGCCGTGCAGCGAATGCACATGGCGCTCCGGCGTCACCGTCTGGCTGGCAGCGGAGATCACCTGGCCGAGCACCTGCCCGCCGAACAGCTGGGGAAAGCCGAGGTCCTGGCTGGCGCCACGGAACAGGTTTTCCTCGATGCGTTCCAGGGTCAGCAGATTGACCAGGGCGTCGAGTATCTGGGTCATTTCGGCATCCTTGATAAGGGGGGCGGACAGGCGCGCCATGTTACGGATTTCGCCGGCAACGCTCCAGCAACAGGGCTTATTGTCGCCAATCGCCCCGCTGCAGCCGGTAGAGCAGCTGCTCGTGCAACGGGTGCCCCGCCGCCAGCTCCGGGTGGGAGAAGGACGCAGCCTGATCGGCGCGCATGCCCAGCTCCGCCACCAGCTGCTTGGCCGGCTCGTTGATCTGCGCCATGCAGGCGACCACCTCGGGCAATTGCAGGGTGACGAAGGCATGCTGCAGAACCGCCCGTGCCGCCTCGAGCACCAGGCCCTGGCCCCATTGTTCACAGGCCACGCCCCAGCGCAGCTCCACCGCCGAGCCCGGCACCGACGACGGCGCCCAGACCAGCCCGCAGTAGCCGATAAAGGCACCACTGTCCTTGCGTTCCAGCGCCCACAGGCCGAAGCCGTGCCGCAGCAGATGAAGGCGACTGCGCACCATCAGCGCGGCGCACTCATCCCGCGACAGCAGGGCCGGGTCGTAGCGCATGACTTCCGGGTCGGCGCACAGCTGCGCCAATGGCTCGAGGTCGTCGTCATGCCAGCTGCGCAGCCGCAGACGCGAGGTTTCGAGGGCGATTCGATCGACCATCCTTGCTCCTTGAGCGCGTCGACGGCCAGCCTGCATACTGCGGCGCACATCTGTCGAACACGCGTGGTTCATGTCCCTTCCCCTGGTCTATCACGACGATTACAGCCCGCCGCTGCCGCCGGGCCATCGATTTCCCATGGAGAAGTTTCGTCTGCTGCGTGACCACCTGGTCACTCTCGGTATGACCACGGACGCAGCGCTATTGCGCCCGTCACTTTGCAGCCGCGACATCCTGACTCTGGCCCATGACGCCGATTATGTCGCGCGCTACTGCAGCGGCGAGATGGGCCGCGACGAGCTGCGCCGGCTCGGCCTGCCCTGGAGCCCGGAGCTGGCGCAGCGCACCGTGCGGGCAGTAGGCGGCTCGCTGCTGGCGGCGGAGCAGGCGCTGCAGCACGGTCTGGCCTGCCATCTGGCCGGCGGCACGCACCATGCGCATCGCGATCACGCCTCGGGCTTCTGCATCTTCAACGACCTGGCGGTGATCGCGCTGTACCTGCTGGAAAGCGGACGTGTCGGGCGCGTGCTGATCTTCGACTGCGACGTGCACCAGGGCGACGGCACCGCGCGCATCCTGGAGAACGTGCCGGATGCGGTGACCGTCTCGCTGCACTGCGAGAAGAACTTCCCCACCCGCAAGGCCCATAGCGACTGGGACATCCCGCTACCGCCGGGCATGGGCGACGAGGCCTACCTCCAGGTCGTGCACGACACGCTGAACTACCTGCTGCCGATCTATCAGCCGGACCTGGTGCTCTATGACGCCGGCGTCGACGTCCACCGCGACGACGCCCTGGGCCTGCTCTCGCTGACCGACGCCGGACTCGCCGCGCGCGACAGCGCGGTGCTCGATCACTGCCTGGGTCGAGACATTCCCGTGGTCGGGCTGATCGGCGGCGGCTACGACAAGGACCGCGCCCTGCTCGCCCATCGTCATGCGACCTTGCATGTCAGCGCCCACTCGGCCTGGCAGCGCCACGGGCTCGGCTGAGCAACCGTCAGCAGCTACAATGCCCGCCCCGCTCGCCTGCCCGGTTGCCACCATGCCCCAGCCCTCCTCTTTTCGCGTCGCCATCATCGGTGGTGGTCCGGCCGGCCTGATGGCCGCCGAGGTGCTCGGGCAGGCAGGCGTGAATGTCGACCTGTATGACGCCATGCCCTCGGTGGGGCGCAAGTTCCTGCTGGCCGGCGTTGGCGGCATGAACATCACCCATGCCGAGGACTACGCCGCGTTCGTCAGCCGCTACGCCGAGCGCGCCGGCGACCTGCGTCCGCTGCTCGATGCCTTCTCCCCGGATGCGCTGCGCGAATGGATTCACGGGTTGGGCATCGACACCTTTGTCGGCAGTTCGGGCCGGGTGTTTCCCACCGACATGAAGGCCGCGCCCCTGCTGCGCGCCTGGCTCAAGCGCCTGCGTGAAAGCGGCGTGCAGCTGCATACCCGCCAGCGCTGGCTGGGCTGGGACGAGCATGGCGCGCTGCGTATCGCCGGGCCGCAAGGCGAAAGCCTGATCGAGGCGGACGCCACCCTGCTCGCCCTCGGCGGCGGCAGTTGGGCCAGACTGGGTTCGGATGGCGCCTGGGTGCCCCTGCTGCAGAACCGCGGGATCGCCATCGCGCCGCTGCAGCCGGCCAACTGTGGCTTCGAGGTAGCCGGCTGGAGCGAGCACCTGCGGGAGAAATTCGCCGGCGCGCCGCTGAAGACGGTCAGCCTGGCATTGCCCGGCGAAGCACCGCGCAAGGGCGAGTTCGTGCTCACCGCCACGGGCATCGAGGGCAGCCTGGTCTATGCGCTCTCGGCGCCGATCCGCAACACGATCAACCGTGACGGCGTCGCCACGGTACTGCTCGACCTGCTGCCGGATCGCACCCTGACGCAGATCGCCAGCGCCCTGGCCAGACCGCGGGGCTCGCAGTCCATGGCCAAGCACCTGCACCGCCAGCTGAAGCTCGACGGCGTCAAGGCGGCGCTGTTGCGCGAGCTGACCGATGCCACGACCTTCCAGGCCCCACAGGCCCTGGCCGCCGCGATCAAGGCGCTGCCCATCCGCCTGGTCCGCCCGCGTCCGCTGGACGAGGCGATCAGCAGCGCCGGCGGCGTGCCCTTCGAGGAACTGGACGAGGATCTGATGCTGCGCCGGCTACCCGGCGTGTTCTGCGCTGGCGAAATGCTCGACTGGGAAGCGCCGACCGGTGGCTATCTGCTGACCGCCTGCTTTGCCAGCGGACGCGCCGCAGCCGAAGCCATGCTGCGCTGGCTGCGTGCCAACGTGCCGGCAAACGCGCCGCGCTGAACGGTGCGCTGCCGGCCGCACGGCCTGCTACATCTTCATCACGATACGGCCTTCGATGCGCCCGGCGCGCATGTCGTCGAAGATCTGGTTGATGTTGTCCAGGCTGTCGGTGTGGATGGTCGCCTTGACCAGGCCCTCGCCGGCGAAATCCAGCGCCTCCTGCAGATCGGCGCGGGTGCCGACGATCGAGCCGGTGATGCTGATGGCCTTGAGCACGACGTCGAAGATCGGCGTCGGGAAGTCTCCCGGCGGCAGCCCGACCAGCGCCACGGTGCCATGCCGCCGCGCCATGCCGATGGCCTGGCCGAAGGCGCTGTTGGACACCGCGGTGACCAGCACGCCGTGGGCGCCGCCGATATCGCGCTGGACCACCTCCACGGGATTCTCCGTGCGTGCGTTGATGGTCAGCTTGGCACCCAGACGCTTGGCCAGCTCCAGCTTGGCGTCATCCACATCCACCGCCACCACGTGCAGCCCCATCGCCTTGGCGTACTGCACCGCGACATGACCGAGGCCGCCGATGCCGGAGATCACCACCCACTGGCCGGGGCGTGCACCGGTGACCTTGAGGCCCTTGTAGACAGTGACACCGGCGCAGAGAATCGGCGCGATCTCGTCGAACTCGACGTTCTTCGGCAGGATGCCAACGTAGTTTGGGTCGGCCAGCACGTATTCGGCGTAGCCGCCATTGACCGAGTAACCGGTGTTCTGCTGGCCTTCGCAGAGGGTTTCCCAGCCGGTCAGGCAGTGCTCGCAGCAGCCGCAGGCGGTGTACAGCCAGGGCACGCCGACGCGATCGCCCTCCTTCACCCGGGTCACGCCGGCACCCACCGCCGCGACGTGGCCAACGCCTTCATGGCCGGGAATGAACGGCAGGGACGGTTTCACCGGCCAGTCGCCCTCGGCAGCGTGCAGGTCGGTGTGGCAGACGCCGGAGGCGGCGATCTTCACCAGGATCTGACCGGGGCCGGGCATCGGCACCTTGACTTCCTCGAGGCGCAGCGGCTCGCCAAAGGCGTGAACCACTGCCGCTTTCATGGTCTGGGTCATGGGCTTGCTCCTTGATTCGGGACGTTCGAGTCTGCGCCAGGCAGACGGCAGCAAGCCTAGACCCAGATCAATCATCGGGCAGAGTGGCCGACCATCCGTCGAGCACCGCTGCACGAATGTTCCAGACGATGGCCCGCCCGGCGGACGATACTCAACCCGAGCAACGCTTGCCGAAGCGTCACCGGAGTCACCGCCATGGGCAACAATGACTGGATCGAGCTGAACAGGGATGCCGAAACCGGCATCGAGACGATCCGCGCCCATTTCGAAGGCCACGCCTACGATCCGCACTTCCACGACAGCTACCTGATCGGCTTCACCGAACAGGGCGTGCAACAGTTCCATTGCCGCAAGGCACTGCACAGCAGCACCCCAGGCCAGGTCTTTCTGCTCGAACCCGGCGAGCTGCACGATGGCCACGCCCCGGCCCGGGGCGGCTTCACCTACTCGATGCTCTACCTCGACCCGCACTGGCTCGAGCGCGAGCTGCGCGGGCTGTTCGAGGACGCGCCAGGCGATTGCCAGCCGGCATTCGCCAAGACGCTGGCCAGCGAGCCCGAGTTGCTGGCGGTGATTGCCGAAGCCTTCCAGGCACTGCAGAGCCGCGATCTGCGCATCGTCCGCCAGGCCGCGCTGGATGCGTTGCTGGCCAAGCTGGCGCGACATCTGGCCTGGCGCCCGCGGCTCGACAGCGATCCGCGCATGCCGCTGGTGGCACTGCGGGCACGGGATTATCTGCACGCGCACATGGAGCAGGACCTGGGCCTGGACGAGCTGGCCTGGGCAAGCGGTGTCGATCGCTTCCGCCTGTCGCGGGCGTTCAAGGCCGCGTTCGGCATCGCGCCGCATGCCTATCTGGTCCAGCTGCGCCTGGCCAGGGCACGACAGCTGCTGGCCAGCGGGCAGCCACCGGCGCGGGTGGCGATGACACTGGGTTTCGCCGACCAGAGTCATATGGGCCGCTGGTTTCGCCGCGCCTACGGCCTGACCCCGGCGCATTACCGCAGGCGCTGCTCGAATCTTCCAGACCGCTGAACCGGCAGGCGCGATCATTCGGCCATCCGCAACCCGACGGAGCCGATCGCCATGTCGCCCAGCCCCCGCCCTGACCGCTCCCACGAAACGAGGCCGCCACGATGAGCCAGTGGCTGCCTTTCGTGCTGTTTGCCTTCGTCGCCTCCATCACCCCGGGCCCGACCAACATCCTGGTGCTGAGCAACAGCTCGCGCTTCGGCCTGCTGGCGGCGCTTCCCATCATCTTTGGCGCCTGCGCGGCCGCGGCGCTGATCGTGCTGCTGGTGGGCCTTGGCGCCGGAGAATGGCTGCTGCGCCATCCGCCATTGCAGCAGGCGATGGCCTGGCTCGGGGTCGGCTGGCTGCTCTACCTGGCCTGGCAGATCGCCCGCAGCCCGACCGAAGCGATCGAAGCCGACACCGCCAGCCGTCGACTCGGCGCCCTGGGCGCCGCCGGGCTGCAGGTGATCAACCCGAAGGTATGGATGATGGCGCTGGCGGTGGTCGGCGTGTTCAGCGGCGCCAACGCCGATGCCGGGCGCTACGCCATCCACGCGCTGCTGTTCTTCCTGATCGCCCTGCCCTGCCTGGCGGCCTGGGCCCTGCTCGGCGCCGGTGCGGCCCGGCTGCTGCGCTCGGCGACGCATCTACGCCGCTTCAACCAGGCGATGGCGTTGCTGCTGGTGGTGTCGGCGCTGGCGAGCCTGTAGGCCCGCAAGCGTTACGGCGACTGTGGACAGAATTGCCGTTTGCACGACCGGCACAGCTGCATGGCGAAAGCGGATTACAACCTGCTCGGCTCTGGCTCGCGCACCATACGGATTTCAACCAAACGGCCATCGATGAAGCGAAGATGATGTTCCGCGCCGTTTCGCGGACCGTAGACCCGGCGGTCGACCCTGACAGCTCCCGGCTGTACGACACCATCGCTACGCAGCGACGGTGCTTCGACGCTTTGGCGATCGGCAGGACCGCACTTGGCCTCGACCTGCTCATCTGTGTCGCCCAGACCAACCAGGCGGGTGCCACACCTCATGGACGCCTCTGCCGATACACTGAACAGCACGCCGACCAGCAGGATCACCGACGTCGTTTTGCTACCCATGCTCAGGTTTCCTCGCATCATACGTTCCAGCCTGACCCGAAGAGCCAGTGTTCTAAGACTCTTAGCGCTTCTTAGCCGGTTTGCCGCCGCCGAGGCTCGGCACCTTGCGAATCGGCCGGGCGTTGGGCTTTTCGTTCTCCTCGAACCAGTTGCCGAGATGGATCTTGCCCTTGCCGGCAGCTTCCTTGGGCTTCTTGGGTTTCTTCGGTTTCTTGATGATCTGCCCGCCCAGCGCCGTGGCCGGCACGCGGTGATCCGGTACGAAGCCCGGCTCGTCATGCCGCGGCAGCACCTGATTGATCAGGGTCTCGATGGCGGCCAGCTGGTCCACCTCGTCGGCGGCGACCAGGGAGATCGCCTCGCCACTGGCTCCGGCGCGGCCGGTACGACCGATGCGATGCACGTAATCCTCGGCGACTATGGGCAGGTCGAAGTTGACCACCTGCGGCAGGTCGTGGATGTCCAGTCCGCGCGCCGCCACGTCGGTCGCCACCAGCACCTGCACCTCGCCAGCCTTGAAGCGCTCCAGCGCGCGCAGACGCGAGGCCTGCGGCTTGTCGCCGTGGATCGCGTCGCTGGCGATGCCCTGCGCCTGCAGCTCGTCCACCAGCTGATCGACGCCCTTGCGCGTCTTGACGAATACCAGCACCTGACCCCAGCGCCGCTCCGCCAGCAGATGCAGGAACAGCTCGCTCTTGCGCTTCTTGTCCACCGGCACCAGCCACTGCTTGACCGTCTTCGCCGCGGCGTTGCGTGGGCTGACCTCGACCGACAGCGGGTCGCGCAGCAGCTCGCGGGCCATCTGCCGGATCGCCTCGGAGAAGGTCGCGGAAAACAGCAGGGTCTGGCGCTTTTTCGGCAAAGCGGAGAACAGCGCATCCAGCTCTTCAGCGAAACCGAGGTCGAGCATGCGGTCCGCCTCGTCGAGCACCAGCGCCTGCAACTGGGCGAAACCGACGGCGTTCTGCCGGTAGAGGTCGAGCAGGCGCCCCGGGGTGGCCACCAGCACATCGATGCCCTTGCGCAGCGCCATCATCTGCGGATTGATGCTCACGCCGCCGTACACCGCGTAGGTGCGCAGCGGCAGGTTCTGCCCGTACACGCGAAAGCTCTCGTGAACCTGCTCGGCCAGTTCACGGGTCGGCACCAGTACCAGCGCGCGCACCGAATTGCTCGCCACCTTGGCGCCTTCCATGGTCAGGCGCTGCAGCAATGGCAGGGCGAAACCGGCGGTCTTGCCGGTACCGGTCTGCGCCGCTGCCATCAGGTCGCGGCCTTTGAGCACGGCGGGAATGGCCTCGGCCTGCACCGGCGTCGGCTTGCGATAGTCGAGGGTTTCCAGGGTCCGCAGCAGCGGATCGATCAGGCCCAGGGAGGCGAAGGTCATGGCAGGCTCGCGGCGCCGATTCGGCGCGGTGAAAAAGGGCGGATTCTAGCAGCAGCCCGCCCTGCTCGCTCTGGCATGTTCTCCGGTCTCCAACCACCCGCATGCGCCAGCTGACGGGAAACGGCAGCAACGGGCCGCCGTGGGATAACGCCCAGTCCGGAACCGCTACGAAGCCACCTTGCATAGCCGCATGGCCCGCCGTCCACGTAGCGTAAGACAGCCGCGCCTCGCAGAGGGCCGCAGCCCGCCAACTGCGGACGGATGGCCTCCAGCCAGGGCCTTCGCGGCCGCTACACTGGCATATCCATGCAGAAGAGCGCGTCCATGTATTCCAGCACTAGCCCCAACCCGGCTCCCGACGCTTATTCCTGCCACGGCGCGAGCGATCACGGTGCGTGTCCCAGCTGCGCCAGCGGCGAACGCCTCGGCTTCGGCTTCAGCTATGCCTTCCAGCCGATAGTCGATCTGCGCCGCCGCGAAATTTTCGCTCACGAAGCACTGGTGCGCGGCACTGGCGGCGAGCCCGCCCCCAGCGTGCTAGCTCAGGTGAACGAGGAGAACCGTTTCCGCTTCGATCAGGCCGGCCGGGTGAAAGCGATCAAGACTGCGGCGAAGCTAGGCATGCAAAGCAGGTTGTCGATCAATTTCATGCCCAACGCCATCTACCGCCCCGAGCTGTGCATTCGCTCGACGCTGGAGGCTGCGCGCGCCCATGACTTTCCGATCGAGCGGATCATCTTCGAGACCGTCGAAGGCGAGCGCATCAGCGACGGCAAATGGCTCACCGAGGTGTTTCGCGAGTATCAGCGCATCGGCTTTCTCACCGCCATCGACGACTTCGGTGCGGGCTTCGCCGGCCTCAACCTGCTGGCCGATTTTCAGCCGGACATCATCAAGCTGGACATGGACCTTATCCGCGGCATCGACCAGAGCCGCACGCGCCAGGCCATCGTCCGCGGCACCGTGTCGATGTGCGAGGAGCTGGGCATCAAGGTGATCGGCGAAGGCGTCGAGACCGCCGACGAATGCAGCGCCCTGTTCGATCTGGGCATCCATCTGATGCAGGGCTACCTGTTCAGCCGGCCGCTGTTCGAAAGTTGCGGCCAGGCGGAACGGCTCGCCTGGCCGCGCTGACGTCTAACCCGCGCGCAGCAGCTTGAGCAGCTCCTGCGCTGCCGCCTCGGATGACGCCGGATTCTGCCCCGTCACCAGCAGCCCATCGACCTGCACATAGGGTGTCCAGTCGGCGCCCTTGCTGTACTGCCCGCCGCGCTCGCGCAGGCGGTCCTCGAGCAGGAACGGCACCACCTCGGTCAACTCCACCCCCGCCTCCTCGCCATTGGTAAAGCCGGTGACGCGCTTGCCCTTGACCAGATACTCGCCATCCTTGCCGCGCACCTCGGTCAACGCCGCCGGTGCATGGCAGACCGCGCCTATCGGCTTGTCTGATTTGACGAAGGACTCGAGCAGGGCGATGGACGTCGGGTTGTTCACCAGGTCCCACAGCGGACCATGGCCACCGGGGTAGAACACCGCGTCGAAATCCTCGGCCGAGACCTGATCCAGCCGATAGGTGTTGGCCAGCAGCGTCTGCGCCTCGCCGTCCCCGTTGAAGCGCTCGGTGGCCTCGGTCTGGGCGTCGGGCTGGTCGCTTTTCGGGTCGAGCGGCGGCTCGCCACCCTCGGGCGAGGCGAGCACCACCTGCGCTCCGGCATCCTTGAAGACGTAGTACGGCGCGGCGAATTCCTCCAGCCAGAAGCCGGTCTTTTTGCCGGTGTCACCCAGCTGGTCGTGGGACGTGAGCACGATGAGAATTTTCATGGAGCCTCCTTGTTGAAGCGCGACGTGAACAGGTGAGACTGCCGCCGCGGGCACATTGCTCCGCTGCCAAAACACATCCATGAAAAAGGGCGCCGAAGCGCCCTCTAAAAACCCGTTCTGGTCAGATGCGGAAGCTGTCCACTAGTTGCTTGAGCCGACGCGCCTGCTGGTCCAGGTCACCACAGGCCCGCAGGGTCGACTGCAGGTTCTCCACGCCTTGCTGGTTCAGCGTGTTGATCTCGGTGATGTCCATGTTCAGCGACTCGATCACCGCGGTCTGCTCCTCGGTGGCGGTGGCCACCGACTGGTTCATGCCGTCGATCTCGCCGATGCGCTGGGTCACCTCGCCGAGGCGCTCGCCGGCGCGGTCGGCGATGGAGACGCTGGACTCACTCTGCCGCTGGCTTTCGGTCATGGTCTGTACCGAAGCACCGGCGCCGACCTGCAGCTGCTCGATCATCTGCTGGATTTCCTGCGCCGAGCTCTGCGTGCGATGCGCCAGATTGCGCACCTCGTCGGCGACCACGGCGAAACCGCGGCCTGCCTCGCCGGCCCGCGCCGCCTCGATGGCGGCGTTCAGCGCGAGCAGGTTGGTCTGCTCGGAAATGCCCTTGATCACCTCGAGAATCTGGCCGATGTCCACGGTCTTGGCATTCAGGGCCTCGATCTGCGAACAGGAAGCACTGATCTTCGCCGACAGCTCGCGCATGGCGGCGATGTTCTGCTCCACCACCTGGCGACCGTCTTCGGCCTGATGCCGCGCGCCGCTGGCATGCTGCGAGGCATCCGCCGCGTTGCGGGCGATCTCCTGGGCGGCGGCACCGAGTTCGTTGATCGCCGCCGCCACGCTGTTGGTGCGGCTGGCCTGCTCGTCGGAGTTGGCCATCGATGCATTCGAAGCGCTGAGCACGCGTTGCGCCACTTCGTTGACCTGCAATGTGGCCGAGGACACCTCGCGGATCGATTCATGGATACGCTCGACGAAGCGATTGAAGGCGGTCGCCAGCTGACCGAACTCATCTCTGGACTGCACGGCGAGGCGCCGGGTCAGGTCACCCTCGCCCTCGGCAATGTTGGCCATGGCGCGGCCCATGTCGGTGAGCGGACGCATCAGCACACGAATCAACATGCCCAGCAGCAGCAGGATGAACGCCACGGCGGCAACCGTGGCGACCAGCGCAGTGGTGCGGAAACTGGTCAGCGCGGCATAGGCCTTGTCACGATCCAGCGAAATACCCACGTACCATTGCACCGAAGGCAGGCCCTTGACTGGGCTGAAGCCGAGGATGCGCGGATTACCCTCAAGCTGCGCCTCGACATAGCCACTACTGAGCGACGGCGTATTCTGCGGGTAAATATCCTGGAGCGACTTCATGACCATCTGCTGATCGGGATGGACCAACACCTTGCCGTCGCCGCTGACAAGAAAGGCGTACCCCATGCCATCAAAATCCAGCGCGTTGAGCATATCCACCAGAGTTTTCAGGCCTAGGTCGCCACCAACTACACCCGTCGCGCCCTGGCCGCTTTTGACCGGGGTTGCGACTGTCACAACCAGCTCGTTCAGCGTGGCATCCAGGTAAGGTTCGGTCAGCGTCGTGCCATCTGCAGACAGCGCATCCTTGTACCAGGGGCGAGTTCTCGCATCGTAGTCGTCCGGCATGGCCTCGTAAGGGCGGAGGATATAGCTGCCATCGGCTCCGCCGAGATAGGTGAACATGAACGTAGAGGTCAGTGCACGTTGTTCGAGCAGACTGCCAACAGACTCTGCCGAGTCATCCCGGCCGATGGTCTGCGCAGCGCTTTCCACCAGCAGGATACGGCCTGACAGCCAGTTCTGAATGTTGTGGGCGGTAACCTCGCCCATTTCCCCCAGGTAGCTTTCGAGGTTGGCGCGAATGGCGCTCCGCTGCAGATAATCGTTATAGAGGGTAAACAGCGCAAAAGTTGCGATCACCACTAACGAGGCGGCCAGCAGAATCTTGTGGCTGAACTTAAGATGACTAGACATTTGAGGCGCATCCGAATGACTGAACGGGGTGCTGGCATCCTGCGCACTGTGCATTCCTTTGATCTCAATCACTTTTTCGGCCGTTCCCAAAGAAACTTGACCTACTAGTCGCAATGCGGATGTTTCCCCATAAAAAACGCCAGCCTGCTGGCTGGCGTTCTTCACGCGAAGGGGCCGCGCCGTGGTCAGCGACCGGCCAGTGCCGGCATCACCCGCGGACGCAACATCTCGCCAAGCACCGCCAGCGCACCGATCGCTCCGGCGATCCAGTACCAGCGCTGCAACGGGTCGAAGCCCAGCCAGCCAAGGGCATGCAGGAAGACCATGAGGATCAGCACCGGACAGACATAGCGCACCATGAACAGCCACAGCGCGTAGCCCAGCGGCGGCAGGTTCAGCTCGTCGCGCATGATCTCACTGCGCAGCGCGTAGCCGGCCAGCAGCACGGTAAAGATCCCGCCCAGCGGCATCATCCAGCGCGAGGTCAGGTAATCCAGCCAGTCGAAGAAGTTCTTGCCCATCGGCGTCCAGCCCGACATCAGGTTGAACGAGAGCATCGCCAGCAGGCTGATCACCAGCAGCACCACGCCGGAACCCATTGCCGCCTTGATCCGCGAAATGCCGTGCTTCTCGTTGAGGTAGGCGACGGTGGCCTCGATCATGGAGATCGCCGAGGTCAGCGCGGCGATCGATACCATGGCGAAGAACAGCACGCCGAAGGCGGTGCCGAACGGCATCTGCTGGAAGGCCAGCGGCAGGCTCATGAAGATCAGCCCAGGGCCGGCAGTCGGGTCCATGCCGTTGGCGAAGATGATCGGGAAGATCGCCAGGCCCGCCAGCAGCGCCACGCAGGTATCGGCGATGGCGACCATGAAGGTGGTGCGGGCGATGGACTGGTCGTCCGGAATGTACGAGCCGTAGGTGAGGATCGCGCCGGACGCCAGGCTGAGGGTGAAGAACGCGTGGCCGAGCGCGGCCAGCAGCGCCTCGCCGGTGATCTTCGAGGTATCGAAGCTGAACAGGAAAGCGAAGCCCTGATCGAATCCGCCGCTGGTCACCGCGTAGCCGACGAGGATCAGCAGCAGCACGGCCAGGCCCGGCATCATCCAGCGCACGGCGTTCTCGATACCCTTCTGCACGCCCTTGGCGACGATCCACAGGGTCAGCAGCGCAACCAGCAGGCTCCAGCCACCGAGTTCCCAGGGGTTGGCATTGTGCGCCTCGAACACCCCACCGAGCGCCTCGACGCTGGTGGCGGCCAACGAGCCGTCGAGCATCTTCACCGTGTAGGCGAAGGCCCAGCCGGCGACCACGACGTAGAAGCAGAGGATCAGGAAGCCGGCCGTCATGGCCATGCCACCCACTGCCTTCCACAGCAGATTGCCGTTGTTCTCGCGGACCACCCGGCCGATGGCGTCGATCGGGCTGCCACGGCCGCGGCGGCCAATGGCGATCTCGCACATCATCACCGGCACGCCGATGGCCAGGATGCACAGCAGGTACATCAATACGAAGGCACCACCGCCGAATTCACCGGTGATGTAGGGAAATTTCCAGATGTTGCCCAGGCCCACGGCCGAGCCGGTTGCCGCGAGGATGAAACCCCAGCGCGAGAGCCAGAGGTTCTTCGGTTTTTCACGAGTCATACGTCACCTGTTTGTTGTTATCTGTGACGGGATCGGGACCGTCGCGCAGGGCGCGGCGGCGTGCAAGGCGGATTCAGTCTTTCATTGAGCGTCGGGCTGCACCTCCGGCGCGGCCTGCTGGAAGGCCGGAAGCGTCTCGCAGCGTGCGACGATCTCGAGAATGCGTGGATACGCCGCGAGGTCACAGGCAAAACGGCGCGCATTGTATACCTGCGGAACCAGGCACGCCTCCAGGTAACCTGGCCGGTTGGTCAGTGAACGCTTGTCACCAAAGGTTTCCAGCCCTTGCTCCACCGCCGCCAGGCCCTGCGCGACCCAGTGCCGGTACCAGGCGTTCTTCGCCTCGTCGTCGACGCCCAGTTCGGCACTGAGGTACTGCAGCACGCGCAGGTTGTTCAGTGGATGGATCTCGCAGGCGATATGCATCGCCAGCGAGCGCACCCGGGCGCGCTCGACCGGATCGGCCGGCAACAGGGCCGGCACCGGAAACACCTCGTCGAGGTACTCCAGGATCGCCAGCGACTGGCTGATGCGCGCGCCACTGTTGGCTTCATCGACCAGCAACGGCACCAGCTGCTGCGGGTTGAGGGCGCGGTAATCGGCC
This sequence comes from Stutzerimonas stutzeri, assembly GCF_000219605.1. Taxonomy (NCBI): domain Bacteria; kingdom Pseudomonadati; phylum Pseudomonadota; class Gammaproteobacteria; order Pseudomonadales; family Pseudomonadaceae; genus Stutzerimonas; species Stutzerimonas stutzeri. The sequence continues at coordinate 825,624 of NC_015740.1, read as the reverse complement.
GCACGCTGCTGGCCGCCATCCTTGACCAGATGCACCGGCACCTGCCGATAGGCCAGGCCCTTCAGATTCAGCGCGATGCGCACCCGGTAGGCGGCACTGGAGCGCCAGTAGCCGTAGAGCGTCAGCTCAGTGCTCATAGCGCTCGACCTGCTGATCGATGGCGCCGAAGATGCTCTGCCCGGCGGCGTCGAACATCTCGATGCGCACCCGGTCGCCGAACTTGAGGAACGGCGTCTTCGCCTCGCCGTGCTCGATGACCTCGAGCATGCGCTTCTCGGCCAGGCAGGACGAGCCGGCACTGCGATCGTAGTTCGACACGGTACCCGAGCCGATGATGGTGCCGGCGCCCAGCGGACGCGTGCGCGCGGCATGGGCGACCAGGGTCGGGAAGTTGAAGGTCATGTCGGTGCCGGCATCCGGCTGGCCGAACAGCTCACCGTTGATGTGCGAGACCAGAGGCCGGTGCACCTTGCCGTCGCGCCAGGTTTCGCCCAGCTCGTCCGGCGTCACCGCCACCGGCGAGAAGCTCGACGACGGCTTGCTCTGGTAGAAGCCGAAGCCCTTGGCCAGCTCGCCAGGGATCAGGTTGCGCAGCGACACGTCGTTGACCAGCATCAGCAGCTGGATATGCGCGGCCGCCTCGGCCGGCGTCGCACCCATGGGCACGTCGTCGGTGATCACCGCCAGTTCGCCTTCCAGATCGATGCCCCAGGCCTCGTCGGCCAGGCGGATCGGGCTGTGCGGCGGGATGAAGGCATCGGCGCCGCCCTGATACATCAGCGGATCGTGCCAGAAGGACTCCGGCATCTCGGCGCCACGCGCCTTGCGCACCAGCTCGACGTGATTGACGTAGGCGCTGCCGTCCGCCCAGTGATAGGCGCGCGGCAGCGGGCTGTGGCAGGCGCTCTGGTCGAAGGCGAATGCGCCCTCCTCCAGCCCGTCGTTGAGGCGCTGGTAGACCGCTTCCAGCTTCGGCTTGCAGTAGTTCCAGTCATCCAGCGCCGCCTGCAGCGTGGCGGCGATCTGCGGCACTTTCACCGCCTGGGCGAGATCACGGGAGACCACGACGAGCACGCCGTCGCGGCCCTGGTTGAGGGTTGCGAGTTTCATCAGGATTCCTTGCCCGGCGCACGCCAGGAGTTGACGTATTCGGGGACATCGACGGCGGCGGCAGCCTCGCCGACTTCCAGCGCGCGGCGGGTGTCGATCATCACCGCCACCTCGTCGGCAAAGGTCGCCGGGTCGGTGCTGGCCTTCTTCAGCGCCTTCGGATGCGGCCCGTGGGGGAAGCCGCAGGGGTGGAAGGTCACCATGCCCTGCTCGATGTTGTCGCGGCTGAAGAAGTTGCCGCGGTGGTAGAACAGCACTTCGTCGTAGTCGTCGTTGTTGTGGAAGAACGGCACCTTCAGCGCACCCGGATCGGATTCCACCGGCCGCGGCGTGAAGGTGCAGACCACGAAACCGTTGGCGACGAAGGTGGTGTGCGCCGACGGCGGCAGGTGGTAGCGATGGCTCATCAGCGGGCGGATGTCACGCCAGTTGAGCCGTACCACGGTGTTGTCGCCGTGCCAGCCGACCACGTCCAGCGGGTTGTACGGGTAGGTCACGGTGGTGATCTGGTCGCGCCGCTTGATGCGGATCTGCCAGGGGTTCTCGTCCTGCTGCGCGCGGAAGGCCTCGTCCAGCCGCGGATGGTCGAGCACCGCGGCGTCGAAGATGGCATGCGGGCCGACCAGGCCTTTTTCCGGCAGCTGGTAGGCGCCGTCGGTGTTCTCGATCAGCAGCATGAACACCGGCTGCGTCGCCTCGATGCGCCAGGCGGTGCCGCGCGGGATCATCAGGTAGTCGCCGTCGCGAAACTCCAGGTGGCCGAAGTCGCAGTACAGATGCCCGGCGCCCTCGTGGATGAACAGCAGTTCGTCACCATCACCGTTGCGCACCAGGTGGCGCATGGCGCCGTTGGTCTTCCACAGGCGCAGCTTGACGTCGGCATTGTGCAGCGCCAGCGGCGCCTGCAGCGGGCAGTCGCCTTCGCTGGGGATGTGATTGAAGTTGAAGGCGTGCGGGCGCAGCGGGCCTTCCCAGTCGATCCAGCCGGTCGGCGGATGCTTGTGATGCAGGTGCGAAGCCGGGCCGAAGAAGCCTTCGCGGCCCATTTCGCGCTCGTAGGTGCCCTGCGGAAAATCGCAGTGCGCCTGACGCGAACTCTCACCCTCGCGGATGGGGAAACTGATCCATTTGCGGCTCATGTGCCTCTCCTTCGTGATACCGCGTGATCTGAATGGCGCTGCGGTGGTTGCCGATGCGTAGGGTGGATGTCGCGAAGCACATCCACGCGTTGGTCGGCCCGACACGGACGCGTGGAAGATGCTCCGCAGTCTTCCACCCTACGGTCCTCGCGCGGCCTTACTCGCCCGCCTTGATCACGCCACGACGCACCTGGTCTTCCTCGATGGATTCGAACAGCGCCTTGAAGTTGCCTTCGCCGAAGCCCTGGTTGCCCTTGCGCTGGATGATTTCGAAGAAGATCGGGCCGATCACCGTGTTGGTGAAGATCTGCAGCAGGATGCCGTCATCGCCCGGCGCACCGTCGATCAACAGGTTCAGCTCGCGTAGCTGGCCGAGCGGCTCGCCGTGGCCGGCGACGCGGGTGTCGACTTTCTCGTAGTAGGTGTCCGGGGTGGTCATGAAGTCCACGCCGTTGGCACGCAGGCGGCGCACGGTCTCGTAGATGTCGTCGGTGGACAGCGCGATGTGCTGGATGCCCTCGCCGTGGTACTCGCGGATGAATTCCTCGATCTGCGACTTGTCGTCGGCCGACTCGTTGATCGGAATGCGGATCTTGCCGCAGGGCGCGGTCATGGCACGGGAGAACAGGCCGGTCAGCTTGCCCTCGATGTCGAAGTAGCGAATCTCGCGGAAATTGGCGATGCGCTCGTAGAAACCGGACCAGACGTCCATCTGCCCGCGACGCACGTTGTGGGTCAGGTGATCGATACACATCAGGCCGACGGCATTGTCGTTCGGCGTGCGCCCTTCGATGTACTCGAAGTCGACGTCGTAGATGCTCTTGTCGCCGTAGCGGTCGACGAGATAAAGCAGCGAGCCGCCGATGCCTTCGACGCAGGGGATGTTCAGCTCGCCGAAGTTGGCGTGGCTGCCGACCAGCTTGGCGCCCTGCGATTCGACGTAGGCAGCGGCCTGCGCGGCGTTCTTCACCCGGAAGGCCATGGCGCAGGCGCTCGGGCCGTGCTTCTCGCCGAACTCGCGCACATGCCCGGTGGGGCTGCCGTTGAGCACGATATTGATGTCGTGCTGCTGGAACAGCCAGACCTCCTTGGAGCGGTGCTTGGCGGTTTCGGTAAAGCCCATCTGGGTGAACAGCGTGCGCAGCTGCTCGATGCCCTCGGCATTCGGCGCGGTGAATTCGACGAACTCGAAGCCGTCGGTGCCGATGGGGTTGTGCTGTTCGATCTTGTTCACGGCGTTCATATCGCCTCCTGATTATTGTTGTGAGGACTGCCATTGCACGGCTTGGCTGGCCCCATCACACCCCAGGCCAAGGCGGCGAACAATGCTGTTTACGGGCACGGAAAGCGGCTGGAGCCATCCCCGCTGTCAGGTTTTCCTTACAGCGCGTTTTTCGCTGAAAAGCCTGGCTCGGCGGCTTGCCAGGCGTAACGAAAAGCTGACAGCCTGGTGCGACAAGCTGCCGCACATGTCATCTGGCGCAATGGCGTCGCGCATAAAAGAAGGTGGGCTGAAGCCCACCCACCAAGGCCGGCGTCGGCCTCGATGGATGGACCTGAGCCCACCAAAAGGGCTTCCTGAGAAGCCCGCAGCATGCTTGCGGGATGGGCTTCAGCCCACCGGCGCGTTCTGCACGGACGACCGAGGTCGCGCTAGATCAGCCCGAGCAGGTTGAGGAATACCAGCACGATGGCCACCGGCGTGCCGTAGCGCAGCAGCTTCCACCAGGCCTGGAACAGCCCGGCGTTGCGAATGCCGATGGCCTCGCTGACCACGTGACGCTGCAGCACCCAGCCGGTGAACAGCACCGTGCCCAGCCCGCCCAGCGGCATCAACCAATTGGTGGTGAGGTAGTCCAGGGTGTCGAAGAAGGTCTTGCCGAACAGCTGGTAGTCCGCCCAGTGGTTGAACGAGAACACGCTGCCCAGGCTCAGCAGCCAGAGCACCAGGCCGCTGCCCAGCACGGCCTTAGTCCGGCTGATGCGAAAGCGCTCGGTGAGCCAGGCGATGCTCGGCTCGGAGAGCGAAATGGCCGAGGTCAGCGCGGCGATCACCAGCATCACGAAGAACAACCCGCCGACGACCTGCCCCAGCGGCATCTGGCCGAAGGCGATCGGCAGCGTGACGAAGATCAACCCCGGCCCGGCCCCCGGCTCCAGCGCGTTGCCGAACACCAGCGGGAAGATCGCCAGGCCGGCCAGCAGCGCCACCGCGGTATCGGCCAGCGCCACCAGAATCGAGGTCTTGGCGATCGAGGTGCCTTCCGGCAGATAGGAGCCGTAGACCATCATCGCGCCGCAGCCCAGGCTCAGGGTGAAGAAGGCATGGCCGAGGGCGACCAGCACGCTCTGCGCGGTCAGCGCGGAAAAGTCCGGCACGAAAAGAAACTGCAGCGCCTGGGCGAACTCGCCTTCGATGGCGGCGTAGACCACCAGCACCAGCATCAGCACGAACAGCCCGGGCATCAGAAAGCGCAGCGATCGCTCCAGCCCGCCGCGCACGCCGAAGCCGACGATCAGCATGGTCGCCGCCAGCACCAGCGTGGCACAGACCACCAGGCGCAGCGGGTCCGCCAGCAGCGCGCCGAACAGCGCACCACTGGCCTCCCCGCTGACCCCGGTGAAGCCGCCGCTGAAGGTCGCCGGCACATAGGCCAGCGCCCAGCCGGCCACCACCAGATAGAAACTCAGGATGAGAAAGCCGGTCAGCCCTCCGAGCCAGCCCACCACCCGCCAGCGCGAACTGGCCCCGGCCTCGCGCGCCAGCCGCGCCACGGCGCCATCAGGGTTCGCCCGACCACGGCGGCCGATCATCACCTCGGCCATCAGCAGCGGAATGCCGATCAACAGGATGCAGGCGAGATAGACCAGCACGAAGGCGCCGCCGCCGTTCTGCCCGGTCACGTAGGGGAATTTCCAGATATTGCCCAGGCCCACAGCGGAGCCGGTGGCGGCGAGGAAGAACACCCAGCGGGAGGACCACAGGCCTCGGCTGGCGTTGTCCTGGATGCGTGCGCGCGCGCCGGCGAAGGTGCCGGCCGCGAGGCTGGTTTTATCGGTCATTGCGGATTCCTGCTTGTTGTTTTTGTCAGGGATGGTGCGAACGAACGGAGCGGGTACGGCGCTGGCGATCAGAGCCCGCCGCCCCACTCAGCGAAGGCCGGCGCGCTCGGGCGACCGGCCATGTGCCGTCATGAAGCCTGCCGCTGCAGCGTCGCGACCTGCGGCGCGCCGCCGGCCTGCAAGTGCTCGAGCGCCAGGCGGTCGGCGATCACCGAGGTGCACTCGCCACTGGCGGCGGCCCGCTCGAAAATCTCGCGCAGCGTGCCGGCGATGGCGTTCACATGGGCATCGATCTGTGCGGCGCTGCCGCCGTTGCGCTGGTAGTAGACGTCGATGATGCCGCCGGCGTTGATTGCGTAGTCCGGCGCGTAGAGCTGGTTGCGCCGCTGCAGTTCGACACCGATCTCGGCGCTGGCCAGCTGGTTGTTGGCAGCCCCAGCGATCACCGGGGCACGCAGCACTTCCAGGGTCTGCTCGTTGAGGATGCCGCCCATGGCGCAGGGCGCGAAGACGTCAACATCGAGACCGTAGATGTCCTGCGGGCGCACCACGTTGGCTCCCAGCTCGTCCATTGCCTGCTTGACGTTGGCATCGAAGATGTCCGCCACCCACAGTTCGGCGCCTGCCGCTTTCAGGTGCCGCGCCAGCCCCAGCCCGACATGGCCGACGCCCTGGATCGCCACCTTCAGCCCGGTCAGCTCGTCGCGACCGAGGCGCTGGCGCACCGCTTCCTTGAGGCCGACGAAAACGCCGTAGGCGGTAGACGGCGACGGGTCGCCGCTGGCGACGCTGCCGTCGAGCAGGGTGCGCGGCGTGGCGCCGACCACATGGCGGGTGCGCTGGGCGAAGGCCTGCATTTCGGCATCGCCGGTGCCGGAGTCGGCGGCGGTGATGTAGCGCCCGCCGAGGCTGTCGACGAAGTCGCCCATGGCGTGCAGCAGCGCCTGGCTCTTGCCGGTATGCGGGTCGCCGATGATCACCGCCTTGCCGCCGCCGAGCTTGAGCCCGGCCAGCGAGGATTTCAGCGTCATCCCGCGCGACAGCCGCAGCACATCGCGCAGGGCCTCGTCGTCACTGGCATAGGGGAACATCCGGCAGCCACCCAGCGCCGGCCCGAGGCGCGTGTCGTGGATGGCGATGATGGCTTTCAGACCCGACGCCTGGTCATGGCAGAAGACCACCTGCTCGTGGCGGTCGAAGTCAGGATGAGCGAAGACGGACATTGGGTTACCTCGTTCTTGTTTGTCTGGTGGCCTGTCACGGACAGGGCCTCGTTAGCGGGTATCGCCTGCGGCGGTGGCCATGCGGGGCGACCGATTTCACCCCGCTAGCGCACTGCGAGCTACGCCGCCGGCTGGAACAGCCGTACGCTCTGCACCTCGTCGCCTTTGGCCAACTGCTCGCGGAGCAACTTCTCCTGCTGGCGGGCCTTGGCGATGGAACGCTCCTTCACCGGGCCGTAGCCGCGGATCTGCTCCGGCAGCGCGGCGATGGCCACGGCGGTGCGGTAGTTGGTCGGCTTGAGCTGGGCCAGCAGCTCGTCCACGGTGTTCTCGTACTCGCTGATCAACTGGCGTTCGACGCGGCGGTCGTGGCCATAGCCGAACGGGTCCAGGGGCGTGCCACGCAGGAAGCGGAACTTGGCCAGCACGCCGAACACATTGAGCATCCACGGCCCCAGCTCGCGCTTGCGCGGCTCGCCGGTAACCGCGTCACGCTTGGCCAGCCAGGCCGGGGCGAGGTGGAACTGCAGCTTGTAGTCGCCCTCGAACTGCGCCTCGAGCTGCTGGCGGAATTCCGGCTCGCTGTAGAGCCGCGCCACCTCGTACTCGTCCTTGTAGGCCAGGAGCTTGAAGTAGTAGCGGGCGACGGCCTTGGACAGCGCCAGATCGTCCGCCGTATCGGCATCGCGCACGCGCTCGACCAGCTGGCGATAGCGGCGCGCCAGCGCGGCGTTCTGGTAGCGGGTAAGGAAGTCCACGCGCCACTCGACGATCTCTTCCAGGGTTTTACAGAGTGGTTCGGCGGCTTCGACTGGGCGCGCCAGCCCCTCCACGGCCTCGCGTTCGAGCACCGCACGGCGGCCCCAGCGGAAGGCCTGCAGATTCAGCTTGGCGGCAACGCCATTGAGTTCGATGGCCTTCTCGATGGCCTCGGCGCTGATCGGCAGCAGCCCCTGCTGATAGGCGAAGCCGAGCAGGAACAGGTTGGTGGCGATGCTGTCGCCCAAGAGCCGCGTGGCCAGGCGGGTGGCATCGACGAAGTGGGTCTTCTCGGCGCCGACCGCGTCGCTGATCGCCTGGCGCATGGCCGCGCCGGGCACCTGGGCGTCCGGGTTGCGAGTGAACTCGGCGGTGGCGGACTCGTGGCTGTTCACCACGGCATTGCTGATCTGCTCGTTGAGGCGGGTCAGCGATTCATCGCCCGCCGCGACGATCAAGTCGCAGCCCAGCAGCAGGTCGGCTTCACCGGCGGCGATACGCACCGCGTAGATGTCGCTCTGCTTAGCGGCGATGCGCACGTGAGTGGTCACCGGGCCGAATTTCTGCGCCAGACCGGCCTGGTCGAGCACGGTGCAGCCCTTGCCTTCCAGGTGCGCGGCCATGCCGAGCAGCGCGCCGAGGGTGGTCACGCCGCTGCCGCCGACGCCGGGGATCAGCACATTCCATGGCCGCTCCAGCGACGGATGCTGCGGCTCGGGCAAGGTCGCCGCCTCGATACCGCCAGCCACGGCTTCGGGCTTGCGCAGCCCGCCGCCATGCACGGTGACGAAACTCGGGCAGAAGCCCTCGACGCAGGAGTAGTCCTTGTTGCAGGCGTTCTGGTCGATCTCGCGCTTGCGGCCCAGCTCGGTTTCCTTCGGCAGCACCGACAGGCAGTTGGACTTCTCGCCGCAGTCGCCGCAACCCTCGCACACGGCGGGATTGATGAACACGCGCTTGGCCGGGTCTTCCAGCTTGCCGCGCTTGCGCCGACGACGCTTCTCGGTGGCACAGGTCTGGTCGTAGATGATCACCGAGACGCCCTTGAATTCACGCAGCTCACGCTGCACCGCATCCAGTTCGCGGCGATGGTGGAAGCTGGTGATCGGCGCGAAGGTATCGCGGGTCGGGTACTTGTCCGGCTCGTCGCTGACCAGGGCAATGCGTTTGACCCCCTCGTGGAAGATCTGCCGGCTGAGCTGGTCGACGCGCAGCTCGCCGTCGATGGGCTGGCCGCCGGTCATGGCCACGGCATCGTTGTAGAGAATCTTGAAGGTGATGTTGACGCCGGCTGCCACTGCCGCACGCACCGCGAGGCTGCCGGAGTGGAAGTAGGTGCCGTCGCCGAGGTTCTGGAACATGTGCGGGGTGTCGGTGAACGGCGCCTGGCCGATCCAGTTGACGCCCTCGCCGCCCATCTGGGTAAAGGTCTCGGTGCGCCGGTCCATCCACTGCACCATGTAGTGACAGCCGATACCGGCCGAGGCGCGGCTGCCCTCGGGCACCTTGGTGGAGGTGTTGTGCGGGCAGCCGGAGCAGTAGTGCGGCGTGCGCACGGTGCTGTAGCTGCGCGCGGCCAGGGCCTTCTCCTTGGCGGCCAGGAAGGCCAGGCGTGCCTGGATGCTGTCGCTGGTGTAGATCGGCGCGAGGCGCTTGGCGATCACCCGGGCGATCATCGCCGGGGTCAGCTCGGAGAGGTTCGGCAGCAGCGAGTTGCCCTGCTCGTCGAACTCGCCGACCACCCGCGGACGCTTGCTGACGGGCCAGTTGTAGAGCTGTCCGGTGAGCTGGTCCTCGATGATGCTGCGCTTCTCCTCGACCACCAGAATCTCGTCCAGCCCCTGGGCGAACTCGTGCACCGAGACCGGTTCCAGCGGCCAGCTCATGCCGACCTTGAGCACGCGCAGGCCGACCGAGGCGCACAGCGCTTCGTCCAGGCCCAGGTCGTCCAGCGCCTGACGCACGTCGAGATAGGACTTGCCGGTGGTGATGATGCCAAGCCGCGGATTCGGCGAATCGAGCATCACCCGGTTCAGGTTGTTGGCCCGGGCGAAGGCGCGTGCGGCGTAGATCTTGTACAGGTTGAGGCGCTTTTCCTGAGCCAGCGGCGGGTCCGGCCAGCGGATGTGCACGCCGTCTTCGGGCAGCTCGAAATCTTCCGGGATACGCGTCTGCACGCGCAGCGGATCGACTTCCACCACGGCGGAGGAGTCGACGTTCTCGGCGATGGTCTTCAGCGCCACCCAGCAGCCGGAGTAGCGCGACAGCTCCCAGCCGATGATGCCGTAGTCGAGGATTTCCTGAACGTTCGCCGGATTCAGCACCGGAATCGAGGCGGCGATGAAGGCATGCTCGCTCTGGTGCGGCAGCGTCGAGGATTTGCAGCCGTGGTCGTCACCCGCCAGCAGCAGCACGCCACCCTTGGGCGACACACCCGCCGCATTCGCATGCTTGAACACGTCACCGGCACGGTCGACGCCCGGCCCCTTGCCGTACCACATGGCGAACACGCCGTCGTACCTGGCGCCGGGGAACAGGTTGGTCTGCTGGCTGCCCCACACCGCGGTGGCGGCCAGCTCTTCGTTGACGCCCGGCTGGAAGTGGATGGCGTGTTGCTTGAGGTAGTCGCGGGCTTCCCAGAGGCTCTTGTCCAGCCCGCCCAGTGGCGAGCCGCGATAGCCGGAGATGAAGCCACCGGCGTTCAAACCACGGGCCTGATCACGCTGATGCTGCAGCATCGGCAAGCGGGTCAGCGCCTGGGTGCCGGTGAGGTACAGATGACCGGTAGCAAGCCGGTACTTGTCGTCCAGACGGATCTCGGCCAGAGACATGGGGCGCTCCTAATTTGTTGTTATCGGAGTCAGGGTGGCGTTGTTCGCTACCCGCCTGACGCAGTCATGGAGAAACCGCACGGTTGTTTCTCCACGCCGGCAATCGGCAGGGGATCACCCCACCGTCGCGTGTCGATTAACAGTCTGACCGTGACGCGGAGAGATTTTCTTTCTACTTTTGCGGTAGAACAGCGGTTCTGTGCATGACCCATTCGCAAACAACAACAAAACAGGAACGACCATGCAGTCCACACCTCTGAGTAGCACCGATCGCAAGATCCTCCTGCTGCTGCAGCACAACGCCGATCTGTCCGCTGCGGAAATCGCCGAGAAGGTCGAGCTGTCGCAATCGCCCTGCTGGCGACGCATCCATCGCATGCAGGAGGAGGGGCTGATCGAGCGCAAGGTCGCCCTGCTCAACCCGAAGAAGCTCGGGCTGAACATGACGGTGTTCGTCAACATCAAGCTCTCGGCCCATGGGCGCAGCAACCTCGACGAGTTCGAGCGGGCGGTGGTGGGTTATCCCGAGGTGCTGGAGTGCCACACCATGGCCGGTGAGTCGGATTACCTGCTCAAGGTGGTGGCACGGGATATCGACAGTTACGAACGCTTCCTGCGTGACCAGCTCCTGCAGCGCCCCCACGTGCAGGAGGCGCACTCACATATCGCCATGAGCGAAGTGAAGCGGACCACGGAGTTACCGCTGGATTGAGGCGGGACGCGGGTCATTGGGCAGGGTTGGCCTACTCCACCGGAATCCCTGCCAGCCGCGCGCCCCGTCCGATCTCCCGCTCGGCGAACCAGCCCTGGTTCATCTCCAGGGCATAACGCGCGGGCCGCTTCGAACAGCGTATCTCCGTGTTGAAAGGCTCCAGGTCGATCACATCGACCAGAAGCCCAGCCTCATCGAAGAACGCCGCCGACAAGGGCAGCGGCGTGTCCTTCATCCACAGGCAGTGGCGGCGCACTTCATCAAAGCGGAACAGCATGCCGCTGTCGACGGCCAGCTCGCGGCGCCCCATCAGCCCGCGCTCGCGCTGGGCGACGGTCTGCGCGTATTCGGCGTGCAGCTCATGCCCCTGGATGCGCAGCCGCAGCGGCTCTTGTGCCTGAGCGGAAGCCACAAACAGCAGCAGCGACAGTGAAAGCGCAACACGCATCGACCAACCTCCTCAGGCGCAGCGCAGCGGGAACAGCCGGCCGCCGCCGCACTCATAAGCGAAGCGCCGCACCTGCGCGGCGACATAACGACAACAAGGGAGAACCCCATCGTGCTCAACAGAATAACCGCCGCCAGCGTCTACCTGGTGCAACGCTTCCTTCCCTCGCCCTTCGTCTTCGCCATCCTGCTCACGTTGATCGTGCTGATCGCCGCCATGCTCAGCACCGGTCAGGGCCTGCCGGCCATGGCGCAGCACTGGGGCAACGGCTTCTGGAACCTGCTGGCCTTCACCATGCAGATGTCGCTGATCCTGGTCACCGGCCATGCCCTGGCACGGGCGCCGGCAATCAATCGCCTGCTCGACCGCATGGCCCGTATCCCGCAGTCCCCGGGCCAGGCCATCGTGCTGGTGACTCTGGTGGCGCTGGCCGGTTCCTGGATCAACTGGGGCTTCGGCCTGGTGATCGGCGCCGTGTTCGCCCGCGCGCTGGCACGCCAGGTGCGCGGCGTCGACTACCCGCTGCTGGTGGCCTCGGCCTACTCAGGATTCCTGATCTGGCACGGCGGCTTTTCCGGCTCGATTCCGCTGTCGCTGGCCAGCGGCGGGGCCGATCTGGAGAAGATGACCGGCGGCGCGCTGACCGAAGCCATCGGTGTCGGCCAGACGCTGTTCGCTTCCTACAACCTGATCATCATCGCCGTGCTGGTGGTGGGCCTGCCGCTGCTGAACTGGGCCATGCAGCCGAAGACGCCGAAAGTGGTCGACCCGGCGCTGCTGGAAGAGCCCCAGCCGAGCGATATCCCGCGGGAAACTGCCACCCAGCGCCTGGACGACAGCCGCATTCTCGGCCTGATCATGGTCGCGCTGGCGGTGCTGTTCTTCTACCGTCACTTCAGCGAGAACGGTCTGGCGCTGAGCCTGAACATCGTGATCTCGATCTTCCTCTTCGCCGGCCTGCTGATGCACGGCACGCCGGAGCGCTACATGCGCGCCATCGAGGAAAGCATCCGCGGCATCGCCGGCATCGTCGTGCAGTTCCCTTTCTACGCCGGGATCATGGGGATGATGGTCGGCGCCAACGCCGCTGGCCTGTCCCTCGGCCGGCAGGTCACCGACACCTTCATCGCCTGGTCGTCGGCCGAGAGCTTCCCGGTGCTGGCCTTTCTCAGCGCCGGGCTGGTCAACGTCTTCGTGCCCTCCGGCGGCGGCCAATGGGCGGTGCAGGGGCCGATCATGCTGCCGGCCGGCGCGGCGCTGGGCGTGGCGCCGGAAATCACGGCCATGGCGATCGCCTGGGGCGATGCCTGGACCAACATGATCCAGCCGTTCTGGGCTCTGCCGCTGCTGGGCATCGCCGGGCTCGGTGCCCGCGACATCATGGGCTACTGCCTGCTCTGCCTGGTGTTCTCCGGTGTGGTGATCGCCGGCGGGCTCTATTTCCTGACCTGAGGCCGGAGCATTCCGGACGGCAACGCTGTCCGGAATGCTGGACCAGGCTGTCCAGGATGCAAGACACAAGCGCCGTCCAGCTATCTGGACAATCAAGATAAAAACCATGCAAATCAGCGACTTGCGTATCTGGCACGGAACTCGCTAAATCACCGTGCGGCCTGTCCGCAGCCGAAACAAGAAAAACAATGCGCCTGCCGTGCAGCAGCGAGTCCCCGAATGCCCTCGGCAGCGTTCGGTCGTGCCGCACGGGGCCAGGAGATCGTCCCCGATGAGCGTCGTCATCGCCCTTGCTGCATTGGCCCTGCTGATGCTCGCCGCCTACCGCGGCTACAGCGTCATTCTGTTCGCTCCCATCGCCGCCATGGGCGCGGTGCTGCTCACCGACCCGTCCGCCGTGGCGCCGGCCTTCACCGGCATCTTCATGGAGAAGATGGTCGGCTTCATCAAGCTGTACTTCCCGGTGTTCCTGCTCGGTGCGGTGTTCGGCAAGCTGATCGAGATGTCGGGTTTTTCGCGCTCCATCGTCGCCGCGGCGATCCGCCTGCTCGGCACCAGCCAGGCAATGCTGGTAATCGTGCTGGTCTGCGCGCTGCTGACCTACGGCGGTGTGTCGCTGTTCGTCGTGGTGTTCGCGGTGTACCCGTTCGCTGCCGAGATGTTCCGCCAGAGCAACATGCCCAAGCGCCTGATCCCGGCGACCATCGCCCTCGGCGCGTTCACCTTCACCATGACGGCCATTCCCGGCACGCCGCAGATCCAGAACATCATCCCCACCACCTTCTTCAATACCAACGCCTGGGCCGCACCCTGGCTCGGCCTGATCGGCACGGTCTTCGTGTTCGGCCTGGGCATGCTCTATCTCAAGTGGCAGCTCGGCAAGGCCATTGCCGCCGGCGAAGGCTATGGCACCAACCTGCGCAACGAGCCGGAGACGCCCGCCGACATCGCCCTGCCCAACCCCTGGCTGGCGCTGTCGCCGCTGCTGCTGGTGCTGGTCGCCAACCTCCTGTTCACCCGCTGGATTCCCAAGTTCTACGGCACCAGCCACACGCTGCAGCTGCCCGGCATGAGCGCACCGCTGGTCACCGAGGTCGGCAAGCTCACCGCGATCTGGGCGGTGGAGGCCGCGCTGCTGCTGGGCATCGCCCTGGTACTGGCGACCAGCTTCGGCACCCTGCGCGGCAAGCTCGCCGAGGGCAGCCGCACGGCGGTCGGTGGTTCGCTGCTGGCGGCGATGAACACCGCGTCGGAATTCGGCTTCGGCGCGGTGATCGCCTCGCTGCCGGGCTTCATCGTGGTGGCCGATGCGCTGTCGGCGATTCCCAATCCGCTGATCAACGAAGCCATCACCGTTAACCTGCTGGCCGGCATCACCGGCTCGGCCTCCGGCGGCATGAGCATTGCCCTGGCCGCGATGGCCGACAATTTCGTCGCCGCGGCCAACGCCGCACAGATACCGCTGGAAGTGCTGCACCGGGTAGCTTCGATGGCCTCCGGCGGGCTCGACACCCTGCCGCACAACGGCGCGGTGATCACGTTGCTGGCCGTCACCGGACTGACCCACCGCGAATCCTACAAGGACATCTTCGCCATCACCCTGATCGCCACCGCCGCGGCCTTCTTCGTGATCGGCGTGTACTACGCTACCGGCATCGTCTGATGGGGCGCGCCCGGCTCGCCGGGCGTTGTGCGCCGCTGTTGCGGGCCGGGCGCTTCCGGCCGGCGGCACGACGAGCGCCGCGCGATCAGCTGTGCCTTCCGACAACAACAAGCAAAGGGCGCCGCGCACGACGGCCGCCACACGGGAGAATCGCATGAACCTCACTGGCAAGACCGCCCTGGTCACCGGCTCCACCAGCGGGATCGGCCTCGGCATCGCGCTGAAGCTGGCCGAAGCCGGCGCCGACCTGATCCTCAACGGTTTCGGCGATGCCTCGACAGCGCTGGCCGAAGTCGGCCGGCACGGCCACAAGGTCGGCCACCACGGCGCGGACGTGTCGGACCCGGCACAGATCGCCGAGCTGTTCGCCTATGCCGAGCGCGACTTCGGCGGCATCGACATTCTGGTCAACAACGCCGGCATTCAGCATGTCGCGCCGGTGGAGCAGTTCCCGGTGGAGCGCTGGGACGCCATCATCGCCATCAATCTGTCCTCGGCGTTTCACACCACACGCCTGGCGCTGCCCGGCATGCGCCAGCGCGGCTGGGGGCGGATCATCAATATCGCCTCGGTGCACGGGCTGGTGGGCTCCGAGCAGAAGGCCGCCTACGTCGCCGCCAAGCACGGGCTGGTCGGGCTGACCAAGGTCGTCGCGCTGGAAACCGCCACCACGCCGATCACCTGCAATGCCATCTGCCCCGGCTGGGTGCTGACCCCGCTGGTACAGCAGCAGATCGACGAGCGCGCGCGGGAGAGCGGCGACGAGCAACGCGCCCGCCACGACCTACTGGCCGAGAAGCAGCCTTCGCTGGACTTCGTCACCCCCGCGCAGCTGGGTGCGATGGCGCTGTTCCTCTGCAGCGAGGCCGGCGATCAGGTACGCGGCGCCGCGTGGAACATGGACGGCGGCTGGGCAGCGCGCTGACGACGACTGGCCACCCCGGCGAACGGCTGCGGGCTGCAGGCTGTCTGTATCCCATTCAGGCAGACTGTCGCGCCGAGATCGCCGGAGGATCAGGTCGGCAGCGCCGGACAGCCAAAAACCGTTTCGGGAGTGCCGATGCAAAGCCAGCTGCTGTATTTCGATGACGAGCGCGCCGCCGCCCTGCGACTGGCCGAAGCCTCTGGGCTGGCCGCTGCGGCAGTCGAGCGCCATCGTTTTCCCGATGACGAACTACGCCTGCGTCTGCCACTGGGTGAAGGCGAGGCCATCGCCGAGCAGCTGGTGATCTACCGCGGCCTCGACCATCCCAACGAGAAGCTGGTCGAGCTGCTGCTGATCGCCGGCGAGGCGCGCCGACTGGGCGCCAGGCGACTGATCCTGGTCACGCCTTATCTGGCCTACATGCGTCAGGACATCGCCTTCAATCCCGGTGAAGTGGTCAGCCAGCGGGTGCTCGGCCAGCTGCTGGCCAGCCAGTTCGACGGGCTGATCACGGTCGATCCGCACCTGCACCGCGTCGCTACCCTGCAGGAAGCCGTGCCGCTGGAAGATGCCGTGACACTGTGCGCGGCACCGGCGCTGGCACGGCTGATCGCCAAGCGGCATCCCGATGCCCTGCTGATCGGCCCGGATGCTGAGGCGCTGCAATGGATCGAAGCCGCCGCCGTCGAACATGGTTTCGAACACGGCGTGTGCAACAAGGTGCGCCACGGCGATCGCCAGGTCGACATCGCACTGCCGGCGCTGGAGTTTTCCGGGCGCCATGTGGTGCTGCTCGATGACGTCGCCAGTTCCGGCCGCACCCTTGCCAACGCCGCGGAGAAACTACTGGCCGCCGGCGCCGCCTCAGTAGACGTCGCAGTGACCCACGCCCTCTTCGCCGACGATGCGCTGGCGGTGATCCGCGCTGCCGGCGTCGGTCAGATCTGGAGCACCGACTGCATCGCCCATGAAAGCAACGCGGTGAGCATGGCCCCGCAACTGGCCGAGGCGCTCAGGCCGCTGTTGCGCTGAGGCGATAGGCAACGAGCGGCACATAGGGTGAATAACGCGGCAGCTGTCCCAGTGTTCTTCCAAGCCAGCCGCGTGGACAAGGCGGTGCCGTTGTCCACCCTACGAGGATCCTGCACCGGCAAACCATCTACGCCCCAACACCACAGCCGCCGTAGGGTGGAAAACGCGCAGCTATTCCACCGGAACCCGGCGAACCACCTCGGCGGCGGCAGATCAACCGCGTGGACACGGCTGCGCCGTTGTACACCCTACCCCTCATCCACCGCGCTCGGCTCGTCGGCCGCCACCTGCGCTGCATCACCATAGCGCTTCTGGCAGCGCTCGCAGAAGAATGCCCGGCGCTGGCTGCGCCCCAGCTCTTTCACCCTGACCAACGGAATCCGGCAGCGCACGCAGGTGGTCTTGCCGTGGGCCAGCCAGTGCGCCTTGAGCACACCGGCCCGCTTCCACTCGAGAAATTCGAAGCTGTAGGTACGCGCCTCACGCACCAGCTCGCGCAATTTGGCCGCCGGCAGTTCGCCGATCAACGACAGTGGATGCACGCGAATGCGGTAGAGCACCTCGTTCTTGATGATATTGCCGGAGCCGGCGAACAGCGCCTGGTCGAGCAGCGCATCGCAGGCCAATAGCTGCGGACGTTCGCGCAGCCGCTTGAGCGTGGCGCGCGGGCTCCAGGCGTCGCTCATCAGGTCCATGCTCCAGTCGTACGTCGCATCCAGCGGCCCTTCGATCAACTGCACCGAGCAGGCGTAGAAGTTCAGCTCGCCGTTGGCAAAGCCCAGACTCAGCCGTGCTACGGCGTCCTTGCGCTCATTGATGCGATAGCTGCCGAACAGCAGCAGGTGGATGCGGACGGAGACGCCCTCCAGCTCGATCAGGAAATGCTTGCCCCAGCTATGGAAGCCACGCACCACCTGACCGGCCAGCCGGGACATGTCGATCTTAGCGCTACCCTCGGCACTTTCGATGGTGCCCCCGGCGAATGCCGCGACTTCTTCACGCAGGATGACGATGGAAGGACCTTCGGGCATGGCTGCACCAGTGGCTGGGCTGTCTTGGATTTGAGACTCGCCACCGCCGCGAAGGTGCGCCCGCCGTTACCAGTCCAGTTGCAACGTGCTCTCGAACTCGCGACGTTCACCAGTCAGCGGATCGCGAAATTGCAACCCGCGCGCCAACAGCTTCAGTGGCCGCGCGTAGTCGTCGGCCTCACGCTCGCTGCGCTCGAGCAGCTCGGGATAGAACGGATCGTTGCAGATACCGGCGCCGAGGGTCGCCATGTGCAGGCGCAGCTGGTGCTTTTTGCCGCTGATGGGGGAAAGCCCGTAGCGCCAGAGGTCGCCGCGCCGTTCGAGCACCTCGATCAGCGTTTCGCTGTTCGGCTCATCCTCGCCTTCGCGCATCAGGAAGAAGGGGTCACCCGGCACCATGCACAGGCGTCGTCGCAGGGGAAATTCGAGATGCGGCAGCGCCGGGCAGATTGCCTCGTAGCGCTTGCTGATCTCCCGCTCACGGAACAGCGCCTGGTAGGCGCCACGGCTTTCGCGGTTGGCCGAGAACAGCACCAGACCGGCGGTGAGCCGATCGATGCGATGAATCGGCACCAGATCGGTGTTACCGAGCCGTTTGCTGAGCCGCGCCAGCAGGGTTTCATTGACGTATTCGCCAGCCGGCATCACCGAGAGAAAGTGGGGCTTGTCCGCCACCACCAGATGCTCGTCGACGTGCAGGATGCGTTCTTCGAATGGCACCGGGGTCTCGTTCGGCACTTCACGAAAGTAATGAATGCGCATGCCGACCCGATAGGCTTGCGCGGCATCGATCGGCTGCATCTGCGCATCCAGCACGCGGCCGCGGGCGATGCGATCGAGCCAGGTATCGCGACTGATCGCCGGGAAGTGCGCGCACAGGCAGTCGAGCACCGTATGCCAATCGCCTTGCGGCAGATGCAGGGTGCTGGGACGGGGGCTGGAAGCGAACATGAGTGCAGCTACACGGAACGACGAGGGAGGTGAATGATACCCGCTCTGTCAGTGGCTGCCTCCCGTTGCGGGAGTGTTGTGGCAAGTGACAGCTGAGCACAGCGCCGCTGTAAGGCAGGCGATGCGCTCAGCAAAGACGCCAGGCACGTGGAGTGCGTCGGCTCAGTCTTCTTTGTCCTTGGTAACTTCGCCAGTGCGGCCATCGATCTTGAACTCGTACTTCTTGCCGTCCTGCTTCATGCCCTCGCCTTCCCAACCGTCATCATCGGCCTCGATGCCATGCAGTTCGGTATAGCCGGCGGCCTTGGCCTTCTCGACGGCTTGCTCAAGGGTGATCCAATCAGCGCCGGGCTTGTCGGCCGCAAAGGCAGCACCGGAGCTCAGGATGGCAACGGCGAACGCCGCGGTTAGTGTCTTGTTATACATGTCGTTTTCCTTCTTCAAATGGAACCAGATCCGGCCATACGAATGGCCCCTGCCTGAATTACGAGCCCAACGGCGACCGCTAAGTTCAACCAATTGCCCGTACCAGCCACTGTCTACTGCCGTCGAATGAAGACGATCTGCGGGTCCATCTCGCCGTTGCTGAAGCGGAACTCCACCGCATCGCCCACGGCCAGTCCGCCGAGCTGTGCGGCGTCCAACTTGAACGGCATCACCATCGCCGGCCACTTCAGCTCAGGCACCGGCCCGTGGGCGATGGTGACGGTGCCCTGCTGCGCATCGATGGCGCGGATCACGCCTTCGGCCCTGTAAGCGGGCTCGGTCTCCAGGCTGTTGCCAGCCGCCACATCGTCGACCGTTGGCGGTGTGGTGGAGGGCTTCAGCAGATCCTCGGCAGAGGCCTGGCCACTCAGCCCTAGGGTCGCAAGCAGTACGAGAAACACGGTTTTCATGGCGTCTCACCCAGAGGATCGGTTGTGCTGACCTGCAGCAAGCGTAGTCCCCATGGCGCGGTTCGCCCTCGCCCGAACGGTGCATTCGCAGGCGGGTGGTGGCGTTCAGTTTCGTTTAAGCAAGCCCTCGTAACCTGTGAATCGTCGAAACCAACCACAGGAATCAAAACCATGAAAACACTGACTACGCTGCTCACCGCCGCCACCCTCGCCCTCGGCGCCAACCTGGCCATGGCCAAGGACATCGGCCCGGACGAGGCACTGAAGCTGCGCGATGCCGGCACCATCCAGTCGTTCGAGAAGCTCAACGAAGCGGCATTGGCCAAGCATCCCGGCGCGACCATCGAGGAGACCGAGCTGGAAGAAGAGTACGGCCGCTACGTCTATCAACTTGAATTGCGCGACGACAAAGGTGTGCAATGGGACGTCGAGCTCGACGCCAAAACCGGCGAAGTGCTGAAGGACCATCAGGACGACTGAGGCCAGCCATGCGTGCCCCCCTTTTCGTAACCGTTCCACTGACCCTGCTGCTCGCTGCCACTCCAGCGGCGAGCCGCGACCTGGACCAGGATGAGGCCCTGCGGCTACGCCGCGAGGGCCTCATCATGCCGCTGGAAGCTCTGCTCCAGCGCGCCATGGAGCGCTATCCGGGGGCCAGCCTGCTGGAAGCGGAGCTGGAGGAGGAAGATGGCATCTACGTTTACGAGATCGAATTGCTCACCACCGACGGCGTTGCCCGCGAGCTCGAACTGGATGCCCGCGACGGGCGCCTGCTCAAGGATGAAGAAGACTGATGCGCCTGCTGCTGGTCGAAGACAGCGTGCCGCTGGCCGATGAACTGATCGCCAGTCTCAACCGCCAGGGCTACGCCACCGACTGGCTCGCCGATGGCCGCGACGCCGCATACCAGGGCGCGACCGAGCCCTACGACCTGATCATTCTCGACCTCGGCTTGCCTGGCAAACCGGGGCTGGAGGTGCTGCACGACTGGCGCGCCGGTGACCTCACCACACCGGTGCTGATCCTTACCGCGCGCGGCTCTTGGGCCGAACGCATCGACGGCCTCAAGGCCGGCGCCGACGACTACCTGACCAAACCCTTTCATCCCGAAGAGCTGCTGTTGCGCATCCAGGCGCTGCTGCGCCGTGCCCACGGCCTGGCCAACCAGCCCATGCTGCAAGCCGGTGGCCTGGAGCTGGACGAGTCGCGCCAGTGCTGTCGCAAGGACGGCCAGGACATCGAACTCACCGCCGGTGAATTCCGCCTGCTGCGCTACTTCATGCTGCATCCGGGGCAGCTGCTGTCGAAAACCCAACTGACCGAACACCTGTACGACGGTGAAACCGAACGCGATTCCAACGTCATCGAGGTGCATGTCAACAGGCTGCGCGGCAAGCTCGGTCGCGAGCTGATCGAAACGCGCCGTGGCCAGGGCTATCGCTTCGGCGGCCAGCCGTGAAATCGATTCAGCGCAGCCTCAGCCTGGCGCTGATCGCCACTCTGCTGCTGGTCGCGCTGGTGCTGGTGCAGACCAGCCTGTGGCTCTTCGAGTCAGGCCTCAGGCGCAGTCTGGAAACCGACCTGCGCGAGGAAACCGAAGGCCTGCTGATTGCCTTGGTGAAGGGACCGAACGGTGATCAGCTGGACGTACAGCGCCTCAACCCACGCTATCAACGGCCGTTCTCCGGCCACTACTTCAAGATCGAACTGCCCGAGCGCACCTGGCGTTCCCGCTCGCTGTGGGACGCCTCGCCAGAATGGCCGGAACGCGCGGGACTGGCGGACGAACTGCTCGACGGCCCGCAGGAACAGCGACTGCTGGGTTATCGCGCCGAGTACCGCCGCGACGGACAGCCGATCGTCATCAGCGTGGCGCAGGACTACACACCGGTTCTCGACAGCTTTGCCCGCGTGCGGCTGAGCGGTCTGGGCCTGGTCGGTTTCGCCCTGCTCGCCCTGCTGCTTTTGCAGCGCTACGCCATGGGCCTGGCACTGCGCCCGCTGGAGCGCGCCCGGCAGCAGATCGCCCAGTTGCAGCAGGGCCAGCGCCAGCAGCTGGACCAGCAGGCGCCCGTCGAGCTGCAGCCGCTGGTCGAGCAGATCAACCACCTGCTCAGCCACACCGAGGACACCTTGCAGCGCTCGCGGCACGCGCTGGGCAACCTCGGCCACGCGCTGAAGACGCCACTGGCCGTGCTCGGCAGCCTGGTGCAACGCGAAGAAGTCGCCGCCCACCCCGAACTGCAGGCCAGCCTGCAGGAGCAGCTGGAGCAGATCCAGCAACGGGTCAGCCGCGAACTGGGCCGCGCGCGGCTATCAGTGGACGTGCTGCCCGGTGCGCATTTCGACTGCGGTGCGGAACTGCCGGCACTGTTCGATACGCTGGCGATGATCCACCGCAGCGGCCTCGACCTGCGCTGGCAGGCGCCCGCCGGCTGCCGGTTGCCGCGTGACCGCGAGGACATGCTCGAGCTGCTGGGCAATCTGCTGGATAACGCCTGCAAGTGGGCCCGTAACCGTGTGGAGCTGAGCATCGAGCGCAGCGGCGATGCCTTCGTCCTGCTGGTGGACGACGACGGACCGGGGATTCCGGCGGCACAGCGCGAACAGGTCATCAACCGTGGCGTTCGGCTGGACGAGTCGGCGGAAGGTCACGGGCTGGGGCTGGGGATCGTCAGCGATATCCTGACGGCTTGGCGTGGCGAGTGGAGTCTTGAAGAAAGCCCGCTGGGTGGTTTGCGCGTGCGCATCGCACTACCGGCGACGCGCTGACCGTTATTGCGGGCGAGCCAGCTCGTTACGCATGTCTTCGAGAATGGTTTCGACCAGCAGGGTGTTCTGCACCTGGTGCCCGGCCATGATGCGCGTGGCGTGGGTGCCATTGATCGGGTAGCCGACATGCACCAGCAGGCGACCGTCCGCTTGCGGCTCGACGCGCGTGCGGTACTGCGAGGTGAAGGTTTCGGCCAGGTAGCGGGACAGAGTCTTCATGGAACATCTCTAGCAATGAGCCTGAGACAAAGACCCTGTTCATCGCTCGGAGATTCATGCCGTCCATCGGGAATCCACTGATCTTCATAGAACTGTAACGCTCATCACCCCTTCCGATCGCCGCTGCCATAGGCCAGCCAAGCCAGAAACAGCATCACAACGAACGCCATGCAGGACATCACCAACGCATTGATCATCAGGCTCATGTCAGGGTCTCCTCATCCACCGGATCGAGTTGAAACATACCCCGAATATATGTAGCGTTGAGCGACACGTCGACCTGCTCGACATAGGCATGTAAATCTTTGGAACAGGTGCAGAGGCGATGAAACGCAAGCAATCGATCAGTCAGATTCGCTGGGACCTGGCGCTGCGCTACCGGCTGATCGAGACCATCGCCTGGTGGGAAGGCCGCCTGACCACGGGCCACCTGATGCAGAGTTTCGGCATCAGCCGCCAGCAGGCATCGAAAGACATCAACACCTACCTGAACGAACATGCGCCCAGAAACCTGACATATGACCGCCATCTGAAGGGCTACAAGCCGACCAAAGGCTTCCAGCCGCTGTTCATCGACGGCAGCGCCAGCGCCTATCTGCATTTGCTCGACCAGAACCGTGTCCGCGCCCCGCATATCGAGGGCCTGGCGCTGGCCTACGCGCATACCGAAGTGCTGCAGGTGCCGGACCGCAGTATCCGACCCGAGGTGCTGCGGCCGATCCTGCAGGCCTGCCGCGAGGGGCTGCGGCTGGAGAGCGAGTATGTCTCGCTGGCCAATCCCGAGGTGGAAATCCGCGTGATGGCGCCGCACACGCTGGTGTTCACCGGCATGCGCTGGCATGTGCGCGCCTACTGCGAGAAGAACCGCGAATACCGCGACTTCGTGCTCAGCCGCTTTCGCGGCGAGCCAGACCTGATGGACGCCAGCGAACACACCCGCGAACAGGACGAGGCATGGAACACGCCGGTGACCGTGCTGATCGAGCCGGACGCACGATTGAGCCCGGCACAGAAGGCGATCATCGAGGTGGATTTCGGCATGGTCGAGGGCCAGCTGCCGGTCGAGACGCGCGGAGCGCTGGTGCAGTACGTGCTGCAGCGCTTCGGTATCGATCCGAATACCGTGCAGGCCAATGCGGCGGCGCAGCAGCTGCAGGTGGGGAATCTGCAGGCGTTGAAGGAGTGGTTGTACTCGTGAGGGCTCTTGGGGGCGCTCTTGGCCGTGAAGGGCGTCGGCACGGAGCTCGGTATGTGAGCGGCGCGATTTCCTTGGCGTTTGGCTCAGGTTTCGCCCTGCTGGGCGACTCACTTTTCTTTGCACGCGCAAAGAAAAGTAAGCAAAAGAAAGCGCGCCCCTACATCCGGCCCTGCGCTACGCGCAGGGTTCGTTCGCTTCATCGCCGCTCCAGGGGTCGGCTTACAAGGGCCATCCATGGCCCTTTAAGCCTTTCGCCGCATCCATGCGGCTCACCCCCTTGCGCAACGATTCCGCTCTCCCTACTGAAGGGGAATCTGGTGCTGCCTGTCAGGCCGCGCATGGAAACGCACAAAGCAAAGTCAACTGCGAAGCAAAGCGTAGTTAGCCTTCGATCCATCAGGCGACCCGGACTGGAATCCGCCTCAGGAGGCCGAACTCAGCCCTTGCACAGCGGGACGCGAGCAATGGACGCCGAGCGAGGAATGACGGGACAGGGACGTACCGTCATGACGTGTCCCGATATAAGGTGGAACACTGATCAACATTTTCCACCGCTGGCTTCAAGCAAGGTGTTGCCGGACCACGGCGGGTTACTTTGCAAACCGGTGGGTAAGCGTCGCGTTACCCAAGCTACAGACAACGCAACCAAGCAGAGCGTGGGTTCGGCCATTTACAGCGCCCCCTGCCCATCCCCAATTGCACGACCTTTCAGGCAACACCAAACGCCCCTTTCAGGAGGCCGAGTGCAGGTGGCGTGGAAAGGGTTGAGCGGCATGGATGCCGCGAGAGCTGCGATGGGCCAGGGATGGCCCTTCGCAGCGGGCCCTTGGAACGTCACCGGAACGAGGGAACCCCGGCGCAGCCGGGGCCGGATGGAGGGGCAAGCGTTTTTGCTTACTTTTTTCGCGACTGAAAAAAGTGAGTCGCCCAGCAGGGCGAAACCAGCGCGTCATACCAGCACGATAAGTGACAGCCACATCCAACCGCGCCCACAAGCCTTTACATCCGACGCAACCACCCACCGCCCATCCCACGCCAGCGGTTCGCCGCGGCGCCCGCACACAATGAGCCTGAGCCCATGCGCCTGATCCACACCTCCGACTGGCACCTCGGCCAGACCCTCCACGGCCAGGACCGCGACCACGAACACGCGCAGTTCCTCGCCTGGCTGCTCGACCAGCTGGTAGTCCACCGCGCCGACGCCCTGCTGATCGCCGGCGACGTGTTCGACACGGTCAACCCGCCACTCAAGGCCCAGGAGCGCCTCTACGACTTCATCGTCCGCGCCCACGAAAAGCTCCCGCAGCTGGACATCGTGATGATCGCCGGCAACCACGACTCGGGCGGGCGCATCGAGCTGCCGGCACCGCTAATGAGGCGCCTCAACGCCCATGCCGTGGGACGCATCAGCTGGGTCGCCGAGGGCCAGCTGGATCACCAGCGTCTGCTCGTACCGCTGCATGACGCCAATGGCAACACCGCCGCCTGGTGTCTCACCCTGCCCTTCCTGCGTCCGGCCGAAGTCACCGGAATGACGCTGGGCGACGACTATATGGCCGGCATCCGTCAGGTGCATGAACGCCTCATCGCCGCCGCCGAAACCGCACGCCAGCCCGGCCAGGCGCTGGTCGCCATGAGCCACGCGCACATGGCCGGCGGCGCGGTCTCGGAGGAGTCCGAGCGCAATATCGTTATCGGCAGCGCCGAAGCGCTGCCGGCCAGCCTGTTTCCCGAATCGGTCGCCTACGTCGCCCTCGGCCACCTGCACAAGCCGCAGCAGGTCGCCGGGCAGGCGCGCATCCGCTACAGCGGCTCGCCGCTGCCGCTGTCCTTTGCCGAGGTGAACTACCCGCATCAGGTGCTGCTGGTCGAACTCGATGGCGAGGCCCTGAAACAGGTCGACAGCCTGCCGGTGCCGCGCGCGGTGGAAATGATCCGCATCGGCCGCGCCCCGCTAGCCGACGTGATCACCGCGCTGGAAGCGCTGCCGCCCACCGGTCTGTTCGACGACAACCTGCCCTGGCTGGAGGTACGCGTGCTGCTCGACGAGCCGCTGCCGGACCTGCGCCAGCGCATCGAAACCGCGATCACCGGCAAGGCCTGCCGCTTGGTGCGCATCGCCAGTGAATACGCCGGCAAGCGCGGCGAGACGGAATCGGAAGTGCTGCTCGGTCTCGACCAGATCACCCCGCAGGAGCTGTTCGCCCGCGCCTGGGAAGAACAGTACGGCAACCCGGCGGACGAGCAGGCGCTGGACGATTTCGCCACTTTGCTGCAACGAGTCGAGTTCGCCCATGAGGAGATTGAGCGATGAAAATCCTCGCCATCCGCCTGAAGAACCTGGCCTCCTTGGCCGGCGAACAGATCATCGATTTCACCGCCGAACCCCTGGCCAGCGCTGGCCTGTTCGCCATCACCGGGCCTACAGGTGCGGGCAAGAGCACCATCCTCGACGCCCTGTGCCTCGCGCTATTTGGCAGCACACCCCGGCTCGACAGCGTCTCACCGCTGAACAAGGTCCCCGACGTGGAGGCCGAAATCGGCGGCGGCGACGAGCGCAACCTGCTGCGCCGCGGTTGTGGCAGCGGCTACGCCGAGGTCGATTTCGTCGGCGTCGACGGCCACCGCTACCGCGCACGCTGGGAGGTCAAGCGCGCCCGCGAGAAGGTCGACGGCCGCCTGCAGGCCAGCAGCCAGAGCCTTACGGATCTCGACAGCGGCACGCTCCTGGCCAGCGGCAAGAAACGCGAATTCAAGGAACTGCTCGAAGCCCGCCTTGGGCTGACCCTGGCGCAGTTCACCCGCGCCGTGCTGCTGGCGCAGAGCGAGTTTTCCGCCTTCCTCAAGGCCGACGACAACGAGCGCGGCACCCTGCTGGAAAAGCTCACCGATACCGGCCTCTACAGCCGGCTCGGCCAGGCCGCGTTCGAGGCCGCCAAGCAGGCGAAGGAGAGCCTGACTCGCCTTGAACAGCAGGCCGGCGGCCTGCAGCCGCTGGAGCCCGAGCAGCGTGAAGTACTGGAGCGCGAACATCAGGCCCAGCTCGAAGAATTGAAGAAGCTGCAACAGCAGCTCAAGGAGCTGGAAGCCCAGCGGCAATGGCTCAGCGAACTGCAGCGCCTGGAAAACGAGCGCGAAGCCGCACGCCAGCAGCTGCAGGACGCCGAAGGCGAGCGCGAGAGCCTGACCGAGGCCCGCCGTATTCTCGACCTGTTCGAACGGCTCGCACCGCAGCGCCACCGCTTTCTCCGCCAGCAGGAACTCGAACCGCTGCTGGGCAAGGCCGCCGACAGCCTCGCTCGCCTGCAGCACGAGGCGCAAAGCCTGCAGCAACGTCTCGACACCTTGCAGTGCGAGTGCGAAGCGGCCGGCAACGTCCTGCGTGCGGCCGAACAGGCGCGCCAGGACGCCGAGCCGCGGCTCGTCCAGGCGCGCCGTGAAGAAGAACGCCTACAGCATCTGAACGCCGACCTCGCCTCGATCCGCGAAGAAAGCGTCCAGGCCGATGCCGCGGCGAGCACCGGCGAGGCAACGCTCAAGCAGCTCGCCGAGCAGCAACAGCGCGCCGCCGAACAGCTAGCAACGCTGACGCAGCAACTCGAGACGAGCGCAGCGCTGCAACCACTTTGTGCAGCCTGGGGCGGTTACCGTCCGCGTCTGCAACAGGCCGTCCAGCTGGCGGCGCGGCTGCAGCAAGGTCAGGGCGAACTCCCGGCACTGGAAGCGCAGGCCAAGGCTGCCGAAACCCGACAAAGCCAGGCGCGCGAGGCGCTGGACAATCTGCAACGCGAGCGCGACAGCGAACTAGGGCTGGCCGAACAGCTGGCCGGTCTGCATCGACAGCTCGACGAATGGCGCCAGGCCGAGCGCGAAACCGAGGCCCTGCGCGAACTCTGGGCGCAGCAGCTCACGCTCACCGCCAGCCAGCGCGCACTGAGCGACGCCCACATCCGCCAGCAGGCCGAGCTGGACAGCCTGGTACCTCAGGGCAAACAGCTTCGCAGTGACCGTGATGCTGCCGAGCAGGCGCTCAAGGTCACCCTCGCCCTGCTCGAACGCCAACGCCTGGCACGCAGCGAGAATGTCGAAGCGCTGCGTGCGGCACTCGTTCCCGGCGAGCCCTGCCCGGTCTGCGGCAGCGACGAGCATCCCTGGCAGCAGACCGACGCGCTGGTCGCCAGCCTAGATCAGCACGACGACAGCGAAGCCGCGCGCGCTCGCCAGTCGCTGCAGGAACAGGACCAGTGTCTGCAGGAACTGCGGGATCGCCATGTCGCGCTCAGCACGCAGTTGCGCCAGACGCAACAACGCCAGGGCGAAGTGGAGGCGCAGCTGCAGGCCCTGGCACCGCGCCTCCTCGCCCTGCCCGCACACACGCGATTGCTTGAGCAGCCGGAAGCCGAGCGTTCGCAATGGCTGGAAGCGCAGCTGACGACACTCAAAGACCAGATCGCCAACACCAGCCAGCGTCAGCAGCAACTGCTCGCGCTGCAACAGCGCAGCGAAACCCTGCAGCAGGCCTGGCAGGCCGCGCGCGAGGCCTGCGTCGAGGCGACCCAGCAACTCGCCCGCCAGCACGATGCCCTGGCCCGCGACAGCCAACAGCTCGACGAGGAGCTGGCGGCCTTCGCCGAACTGTTGCCCGTCGAGCAACTGCAGCGCTGGCGTGAAAATCCGGCGCAGACCTTTCTGCAGTTGGACGTCAGCATCGCCACGCGGCTACAGCAACTGCAGGCGCAGACCGAGCTGGCCGAGGAGCTGCGCCAGTGCGAGCAGCGCCGCAGCGACGAGCAGTTGCAACAACGCCATCGCCAGGAGAAACAGGAAAGCTGCAGCGCACGACTGACCGAGCGCGAGAAACTGCTGCTGGCCTGCCAGCAGGCGCTGCGTACCAGCCTTGGCGAACAGACCAGCGCCAGCGCCTGGCAACAGCAGCTGGACGCGACCATCCAGGCTGCGCGGCAAACCCAGGCCGAGATCGATCGGCAGCTCAACGAGAGCAAGGTTGGCCTGACGCGACTGCACAGCGAGCAGCAGAACTGTCGCCAGCGCCAAGCCGAACTGGAACAGGAACGCGACGCGCTGAAAGCGGAACTGGCCACATGGCGCACCAGCCACCCGCAGCTGGACGACGCCACCCTCGCCCAGCTGCTGCACATGGATGACCAGCTGATTGCCGAGGCGCGCCAGCGCCTGCAACAGAACGCCGAAACCCTGACCCGCTGTCGCGAGCGTCTCGACGGTTGCCTCAACCGCCTGAACCTGCACAAACAGCAGCAGAGCGACGCCCCGGATACCGAGCAGCTGCAACAGCGCTATGCCGAGCAGCTGCAGCAGTGCGAGCAGGCCGATCAACGCTGTGCGGAAACCCGCGCCCAGCTGATCGACGACGACAAACGCCGCAGTCAGAGCCAGGAGCTGCTCACCCAGATCGACGCGGCGCGGGCCGAGCATCAGCGCTGGGGACGCATCGCCGCGCTGATCGGTTCGAGCGACGGCGGTGCGTTCCGCAAGATCGCCCAGGCCTACAACCTCGACCTGTTGGTGCAGCACGCCAACGTGCAGCTGCGCCAACTGGCGCGGCGCTATCGGCTCAAGCGCGGCGGCAGCCCGCTGGGGTTGCTGGTGATGGATACCGAAATGGGTGACGAACTGCGCTCGGTGCATTCGCTGTCCGGCGGCGAGACCTTTCTCGTTTCGCTGGCCCTGGCGCTGGGCCTGGCCTCGATGGCCTCGAGCAAGCTCAGGATCGAGTCGCTGTTTATCGACGAAGGCTTCGGCAGCCTCGATCCCGAGTCGCTGCAAATCGCCATGGACGCGCTGGATTCGCTGCAGGCCCAGGGCCGCAAGGTGGCGGTGATCTCCCATGTGGCGGAAATGCACGAGCGCATTCCAGTGCAGATCCAGGTGCGCCGGCAGGGCAATGGGCAGAGTGATCTACAGATTGTCGGGGGGCTTTCATAAAGCTCGGCGCTGTCGCGCGGACATGCCGCCGTCGCTTGGCGACAGTCGGCACGACCTCGGCGGCTTCGAGCCCAATGTAGGCGCCCGCAAGTCAGCGCCGATCGCTGAACATTGCGCACCATCGCGGCTGGATGTTTTTTCGAGCAACGTTCGAGCGGCCTGGGACGCGGCTTTGCTTGGATACCACTGTCCTTGCGGCCATTCGTCCGCTTGTGTTTCCCCAGCACCAGCCGTAAGGTTCGCGCGTTTTCTTATCCGCCCAGGTGTGCACGACCGCAAGGTCCGCATTAAACGGGAAGCCGGTGCGCTCGATGAGCAAGGCCGGCGCTGCCCCCGCAACGGTAATCGACCGCGATCCCCAGGGATCGCCGTCCGCTCCACAGCCACTGTGTTCCGACATGGGAAGGTGAGCGTGATGCGTGTCGACAGCCCGGAGACCGGCCTGACGGATTCGACTGGTGTTGCGGAGGGCAGCACCGTCAAGCGCTGCTGCCCGTCATCCCCCGCGCTTGTTCCTGCCCTCCTCAAAAGTGCTGAAATCTTTTGAGGAATCTTTACCGATGAAATTATCCCGCTTGGCACTGGCCGTTGCCCTGACGCCCAGCTTGGCATTAGCTCAGACATCGTCCCGCGAGGACGCACTAAAGCTCTCCGATACGTTGATCACGGCCAATCGCGATGTGGAACAGCGCAGTGACAGCAGCGCCGCCAGTACCGTGTTCACCCGTGCGGATATCGAGCGGTTACGTCCGGCCAGCGTGCCCCAACTGTTGACGCAGGTGCCCGGTGTTCAGGTTGCCAACTACGGAGGCCGCGGCGCCGGCTATGGCCTTTATGTCCGCGGTACGAGCACGGCTCAGACGCTGGTGTTGATCGACGGTGTACGAGCGGGCTCGGCTACCGCTGGTGGTGCGGCGTTGCAGTTTCTCAGTATCGATCAGATCGAGCGCATCGAGGTTCTGCGCGGATCGCGTTCGGCCATTCATGGAGCCGATGCCATGGGCGGCGTGATTCAGATCTTCACCCGCCGAGGTGAAGGCCAAGAACTGCGCCCCTACGTACGCATCGCCGGCGGCAGCGACAATACCTGGGAGCGCACCCTTGGCCTGTCCGGTGGCGATGAGCGCACCCGCTTCAGCCTGTCCGCCGGGCTGGAAGAAACCGCCGGTATCGACCGCACCCGCACCTCTTACGCCAGTGATGCGGACCATGACGCCTACCGCAACCGCTCCCTGGCGCTCAGCTTGAGCCACCAGCTCAGCGACGACCTGCAAGCCGGTTTTACCGTACTGGATCAGCGAGGCAAGACAGAGATCGATAACCCCTTCGGGCGTTGGGATCCAAGCACCTTCCTGACGTTCCCTGCCGAGCCCTACGACGAGTACAGCGTCAGCACCACCACCACCTGGCTGGACGGGCGCATCAACGATGTCTGGCGCAGCCGTATCGAACTCGGCCACAGCGAAGACAAGCAGGAAAACTTCGACAAGCTGTTCCCCGGCAGTACGGTCAACAACAGCTATCGCGACTCGGCCAACTGGCTCAATACCCTGACGCTGGGCGATGGCCATAGCCTGCGCCTGGGTGCCGACTATCTGAATGACAAGGTCCGCAGCAGCAATGATTTCGGCGTCGACAGCCGCGACAACAAGGCAGTCTTTGCCCAGCACAGCTTTCAGGGCCAGCGCTTCGGCACCGAACTGGGCATGCGCCACGATGATAACCAGCAATTCGGCAACGAGAGCACCTTCAATGGGGCGCTTAGCTACCAGCTCGATGCGGACAACCAGCTGATCCTGTCCTACGCCGAAGGCTTCCGTGTACCGACCTTTGCCGATCTTTACTGGCCACTGGATGGCGGCTACCAAGGCAATCCGGACTTGAAACCGGAAAGATCCCGCAGCTATGAACTGCAATGGCGTAGCCAGCTCAGCCCGAGCACGCGCCTGGAAACTTCGTTGTATCGCACGGATTTTCGCGACCTGATTACCATCGTGAGCGATCCGGTGACGTGGGAAAGCACCACGGAAAACACCGACCGGGCCCGGGTCAACGGCTTCGAAGCGGTCCTCAGGCAGGAGCTTTTCGGCTGGCACGGGGATTTGGGTATCAGCGTCATCGATCCACGTAACCGCGAAAATGGCCACACCCTGTCCAACCGCGCCAAGCGCACCCTGAACCTGAATGTTGATCGTCAGTTCGGCGATTTCGGCGTCGGTGCCAGCTTCGCTGCCGTCAGCAGCAGCTACGGTAACGCCGCCAACACATCAGAACTGCCCGGTTACGGTGTTCTGGACCTGCGCGCCAGTTGGCAGGCCAGCAGCGAGCTGGCCTTCGACATGAAGCTGGCCAACGTGCTGGACAAGGACTATAGCCGCCTGGTGTACAGCCACAACGGCCAGGAATACGGCTACCGGGAAACACCGGCAAGCGTGATGGTCGGCATGACCTGGATACCCCAACTGTAACCTCACCGAGGTCGTCGGCTCAGCCGGCAAGATCCCGCCCTGGCGTAGCGCCAGGGCGCCCCTGATAAGGCTTCTCCATGCTGCGCCTGGCGATTGCTCTGCTGATCATGTTGCTGGCATTACCAAGCTGGGTTCTGGCAGCGACGCCCCAGCGCATCCTGTCCCTCGATCTGTGCCTGGACTGGCTGGTGGCGCATCATGCCGACCGGCAAAACGTGGCAGCCCTGTCCGCGCTCCAGAAGCGCTACCCCATCGACTGGATCGGCCCCGAGTGGCCATTGCACGACGGCAGCCTGGAGAGCATCTATGCGCTGCGGCCAGACCTGGTGCTGGTCGGCCAATATGCTGCGGTCATGTTGCGCCAACGGCTGCAGAGCCTGGGCGTGCGCGTGGAAGTGCTGGCGCTGCCGCTGACTCTGCAGCAGGTGGTGGCATACGAAAAACAGTTTTTGCGTCATCTGCAACTGTCCGAAGCGCTCGCTAGCGAAGTACCCGCGCCACATCGCCGCCCTACCAGGCCCCAGCGCCTGTTGCTGCTCGGCTCAAATGGCATCGGAACAGGCACCGGCACGCTGGAACACGAGATTCTCGAGCATGCCGGTTGGAGCAACTACCTGACCGAGCCCGGCTACCTGCGCCTGGATCTGGAAAGCATCGTCAGCGATCCACCGGACGCCATCCTCTGGGCCGCGCCTGCACATCGTGCGCTGGCCAATCAATTTGCCGAGCATCCGGCACTGGCCAGGGCCGTACCGCCTGAACGCTGGTTAGCCACCGATTACTGGCGCTGGCAATGCCCGGGGCCCTGGACCTGGGACCTGATAGGACAACTGCACCAATGGCTCGACTGATCACGCCGCTGCTGGGCGTTGCATTGCTGATTGCCGTCCTGCTTTCGCTGAGCCTGGGCTCGACCTCTGTCAGCCTGGTCGGCGGCCTGCTCGACTGGCTGCGCGGCTCGGACACGCTCGATGCCATCGTGGTTGGCGACATTCGCCTGCCGCGTACGTTGCTGGCCATCTGTGTCGGCGCGGCGCTGGGTCTCTCCGGCGCCGCATTGCAGGGCCTGCTGCGCAATCCGCTGGCCGATCCGGGCCTCATCGGCGCCAGCCAGGGCGCGGCGCTCGGCGCAGCAGCGGTGTTCTACTTCGGTCTGCTGTCCTTCGCCGGCGAGATGGCGCCAGCACTGGCCGGGTTACTGGGAGCCGGCGTTGCCCTCGTCCTCATGCTCGCCTTGGCCGGCTCCTCGCGTCCGTCGATGGTCATCATGGCTGGGCTGGCAATATCCACCGTCAGCGGTGCGCTGCTGGCGGTGCTGCTGAACTTCGCACCCAACCCCTATGCCATGCAGGAACTGGTGTTCTGGCTGCTGGGCTCAGTGTCCGAACGTGGGCTGAACCACCTGCGCATCTTGCTGCCGGCCCTGCTGATCGGAGGACTACTGATTCTGCGCCAACGTCCGCTGCTGTATGGCCTCAGTCTTGGCGAGCGTGCTGCGCAAAGCCTCGGATTGAACGTCAAACGCGGCAGCCGGCTGATCGTGCTAGGGGCGGCGGTGCTGGTCGGCTCGGCGGTGGCGGTAGCCGGCGCCATAGGTTTTGTCGGGCTGATCGTGCCCCACCTGGTGCGCCCGTTGGTCAAGCACCGGCCCGATCGTCTGCTGATCCCATCGATGCTGGCTGGTGCCACGCTGGTGCTGTGCGCCGACCTGCTCGTCCGGCTGTTACCACCAGGGCGCGAACTCAAACTTGGAGTACTGACATCGCTGATCGGAGCCCCATTGTTCATTTGGCTGGTTTGGCGGGAGCGGCGGAAATGGAGCTGATTCGAGCGCACCAGTTGAGCGTGGCCGAGCGCCTGCATGAAGCCGATCTGGCTCTCGCTGCCGGTGAGGTGCTGGGCATCATCGGCCCCAACGGCTCGGGCAAGTCCACTTTGCTCAACTGCCTGGCCGGCGTGCAAACGTACCGCGGCCAGGTAGAAATCGGCGGCCAGTCCAGCCAAGACCTGCGCGGCGACGAACGTGCGCGCCAGGTCGCGCTGTTGCCGCAGTCCAGCCAAAGCGCCTGGGCTTTGACCGTGGAGAACATCGTCACCCTTGGCCGCCTGCCCTGGGGCGATGAGGATGTCGGCAAGATCCACCATGCCATGCACCAGGCCGGCGTCTGGCAATGGCGCGGGCGGCGTATCGACCAGCTCTCCGGCGGCGAGCAGACGCGCGTCTGGCTGGCCCGCGTGCTGGCCGGCGAGCCTCGCGTGCTGATCGCCGACGAACCGGTCGCCAGCCTCGACCTGTATTACCAGCGGCATATTCTGCAATTGCTCAGGCAATATGCGGGCGAAGGTTGCGGCGTGCTGGTCTCGATCCATGATTTGGGATTGGCGGCGCGTTATTGCGATCGCCTTTGCCTGATGCACCAGGGCCGCATATACCGCACCGGCACGCCAGAAGAGGTGCTGACGGCTGAGGATCTGGCCGAGGTATTTCAGGTCGAGGTGTATGTGGACTTCACACAGCAGCCCCCCATCATTCAGGCGAGGTGAACATGGCATTGAAACCGAGCAGGAACTGGGACGAGGTCTGCTATCCCTTCATTCATGAAACCTCGGTACTGTGCGATTTCGAGGTGATCACCGATGAGTTGTGCGGGCATATAGGCGAAATCATCGACCTCATGCCGTTCGACGACCTGCGCGCCGATCTCGAACAACTGCAGCCGCTGGCCTTCCATGTCAATGGCTCGATTCGCGGACGGCTGGCCGTGGAGGAGGCCGACGTGGTCTGGCTGCAAGGCCGGTTGAGCCATTATCAGATGGAAGTGAGCACCCGCCTGCAGGGCTTCGTACTGCCACGCGGCAGTGCACCGGTACCGCAACTTCACCACGCACGCTCATGCGCGAAAAAAGCCATTCGTGCGATGGTCCGGGTCGATCAGGAAGGCATCGACGTGCCGCCGATCCTGCCGAGGTTGTGCAACATGATGGTCAATGTCTTCTTCGTGATGACCCTCGTGATCAACCAGAGGCGCGGCATCAGTGAAGTACAGTTCGTCAGCAAGAGCTACGGCAAGCGCTGACGGCTCTCGGCACCTGACAGAGGAAGAAAAAAGGACGGAAGTCATCAGAGACAGCAGAAGCGAGCCCAGCGCTATCCAGACGCCGCCTGCGCCATAATCCTGCAGAGCTTCCGGATCGCTCCCAGCATCTGGAAGCTCGGTCGCTCCAGGCCCTTGTCCGGCACTTCCAGTAACCTCCCATCGCGCACGGCGCTGAGCTGCGGCCAGGCCTGCCACTCGTCCAGCTGCGCCCCGCTGCCGGCCAGAATGACTTCGGGATCGCGGGCAAGCACGGCTTCGATGCTGACCTGCGGGGCGGCCAGGGTCAGGTCGGCGAAAATGTTCTGCCCACCACACACCTCGATGGCTTCGCTGATGATCTGTTGCCCGCCGAGGGTATACAGCGGGCGGTTCCAGATCTGGTAGAACACCCGCAACGGCCGTTCACGGGCGTAGGCTGTGCGCAGCTCGGCGAGCCCGGCGCGAAACGCCTCGGCCAGGCGCTCGCCCTGCTCCGTGCGTCCGACCGCCTGGCCGATCACCCTGAATTGCTCGGCCAGCCCGTCGAGGCGAGTCTGCGCCACCACCAGCACGGGAATACCGAACTGCTGCAGCTGCTCGCGCTGGCTGCGCGGCACGCTGTCCGGCCAGAGCAGGACCAGATCGGGGCGCAGGCTGAGCAAGGTCTCCATCTCCACCTGTCCATAACGCCCCACCGACGGTACCTGAGCCAGGGCAGCGGGACGTTCGCCGCCGTCCAGCACACCGGCCAGGCGGTCTACGGCATCGAGTTCCAGCATGATTTCGCTGAGCGAGGGCGCCAGGCTTACGACCCGCTGCGCGGCAACCGCAGGCAACGTGGCCAGCAGTGCCAGGGCGGCCAGCAGCAGGAGACGCATCAGTGCAGCTGCCGCGGAATACGGTAGAGCACCAGCAGCACCAGGCTGCCGAATACCAGCAACAGGCGGGCGACCGGCTCCATGCCCAGCAGAGCCCCGGCGGCCGCGAACCAGGCCGGCAGCGACGCGATCAACAGGCCGCATCGGCGAACGCGGCGCAAACGCGCCCAGGCTTCCGCCTCGGCAGGACTGTCCAGCGCCTGCTCGGTGGCGATCAGTGCGTGTTTGAAGGCGGTGAAGGCCCGCAGGCTGAAGAACAGCGAAACCATGCCAGCAGCGAAGAGCGGTAGCCCCCAATCGGCAAACACCACCGATGCGCGCCCGAGCACCAACACAGGCAGCACCATCAGCAGCGTATGCAGCCAGCCGTCACGCGCAAGCTGGCGGCGGGCGGCGACGCGGCTCACGACTGCTCGGCTTCGCCCTGGTGGATCTCGCCGAGCATATGACCGAGCTTGCCGGCCTTGGTCGCGAGATACTTGCGGTTGTGCGGGTTGTGCGCGATCTGCAGCGGTTTGCGCTCGGCCACGCGGATGCCGAAGCCCTGCAGCGCCTTGACCTTGCGCGGGTTGTTGGTCATCAGCTTGATTTCGCCGATGCCCAGATGCTCGAGCATCGGCAGGCAGATACCGTAGTCGCGCATGTCCGGGGCGAAGCCCAGGCGCTCGTTGGCCTCGACGGTATCGGCGCCGGCATCCTGCAGCTCGTAGGCGCGGATCTTGTTCAGCAGGCCGATACCACGGCCTTCCTGGCGCAGATAAAGCAGTACGCCGCGTCCTTCGTCGGCTATCGCGCGCAGCGCCGCTTCCAGCTGAAAGCCGCAGTCACAGCGCAGGCTGAACAGCGCATCGCCGGTCAGGCATTCGGAATGCAGACGCCCCAGCACCGGCTTGCCATCGGCCACATCGCCGAGGGTCAGCGCGACATGTTCCTTGCCAGTGTCCTGGTCGAGAAAACCATGCATGGTGAACACGCCGAACGGCGTCGGCAGTTGGGAAGCGGCGACGAACACGACAGACACGGGCGGAAATCCCAGGCGGCAGAAAAGCGGACATTGTAACACTAACTGCGGGCGAATCAGGCGCGAGAGTTTCGCCGACGAGCGCGCCGATACTGCCGTCCAGACCGGCAACCCGGTCGGCGCTCAGGACGTCTTCGACTCCAGCACCAGCACGCCCTGCTCCTCGCGCCAGCTGACGCGCCCGAGAAAGCTCATGCCGAGCAGCGCGTCGGTGGGCGAACCGCCCTCGACGACGACAGCCTCGACGCCGAGCACTTCGATCGCCCCGACCTTGACGCTGTTCAAGTGCACGCGCCAGGCCTTGGCCGTGCCGCTGGCAGTGCTCACTACCATCGCCCGACCGTTGACGCGGTAGTCGATGCCCAGCCGGCGGGCCTGGTGCTCGTTGATCGCCACCGAGGTGGCGCCGGTGTCGACGAGAAACTGGATCGGCTGGCCATTGATCGCACCGGCGATCCAGTAATGGCCGCCGGTACCCTTGGCCACGCTCAGCTGGGTCTTGCTCGGCGCCGCGTAGGCGCCGCTGTATTCGCGGCTCAGGTTGTAGTGACGTTCGACGCCGTCGACCCTCAGCACCGCGCCGCTGGCATCGGCACTGACCACCTGAACGCCGCCCGGCCCGGTCTGCCCGACCTTGACCAGCTTGCGCTGGCCGTCGACGTTGACCACCGCCGCGCCGGGAAACAGCCCGACCACCTGCACCATTGAGGCGGCCTGTGTCAGCGCGGGCAGCAGCAACAGGCCGGCGAACAGAACGGGGATGCTACGCATGGCTATTCCTTCCTCGAAATCTGGCCGCCCGGACCGGAGCCGCCGATCATCCACCAACCGTCAGCGACCTGCAGCGACCGGACGCACAATCAAACCAACAGCGCCACCAGCCCCTGCATGACCGCCCAGGCGGCGACCCCGGCAAGGATATCGTCGAGCATGATGCCCACCCCGCCATGGATATGCCGATCCACCCAGCTGATCGGCCACGGCTTGGCGATATCCATCACGCGAAACACCACGAAGCCGAGCAGCAGCCAGTACCAGCCCTCCGGCACCAGCCAGAAGGTGATCCAGATACCCACGAATTCGTCCCAGACGATGCCTTCGTGGTCGTGCACGCCGAGCTCGCGCGCCACCTTGCCGCACAGCCAGACGCCGAACAGCATGCTCAGGCCGAGCATCAGCAGATAGCCCCAGCCTGGCAGCAACTGCCACAGCGGCACAAACGGCAGCGCTACCAGCGAACCCCAGGTGCCCGGCGCCTTGGGCATCAACCCGGAGCCAAAGCCGAACGCCAGGTTGTGCCAGGGGTTGGACCAGACCAGGGTTTGCGGCTTCGCCGCGACCGGTGAGGTATCAGTCAAAACAGCATTCCTTATCGGGTCGGAGGCAAGCGGCTGCTCTCGCAGCGGCGCTTACGCATTGAAATGGTTGTAGCCCCGCTCGGAGACGGGCACTTCGTTGCCCGCTGCATCGATCAGCTGAACACCCTCCCCTGCCATCACCCGGCCGATGACCTGCACCGGCCAGCCGGCAGCCTGCAGCGGCGCCAGCTCGGCAGGCGGCAGGGTGAAGGCCAGCAGGTAGTCGTCGCCGCCAGCCAGCGCGCAACGCAGCGCTTCGGCGTCGCCGGCGAAACGGCACAGCGGCTCGGACAACGGCAGCCGATCACGCTCGATCTGCAGCGCGACGCGTGATGCCTTGGCAATATGCCCGCAGTCAGCCAGCAGGCCGTCGGAGATATCCAGCGCCGCCGTGGCCTTGCCTCGTAGCGCCTCGCCCAGGGCCAGCTGCGGTTGGGGTGACCAGTAACGCGCCAGCAGGTGTTCAGCGACATGCGCATCGGCTTCGGCCTGCCGCAACACCAGCGGCAACGCGCCGGCTGCCTCGCCCAGCACGCCGCCGACGCAGAGCAGATCGCCGACCTGCGCGCCGGACCGAACCAGTGCCTGCCCGGACGGCACGCGGCCGAACACGGTGACAGTCAGGCTCAGCGGGCCACGGGTGGTATCGCCGCCAATCAGACGCAGGCTGCAGTCGAGCGCCATCGCATCCAGTCCGCGGGCGAACTCGGCGAGCCAGAGCGGATCGCCGCTCGGCAGGCTCAGGGCAAGGGTGAAGCCGATGGGTGTGGCGCCCATGCCGGCCAGGTCGCTGGCGGCGACGGCCAGGGCGCGCTGGCCGAGCAGGAACGGATCGCAGGGATCGGGGAAATGCACGCCGGCGACCAGGGTGTCGGTGGACACGGCCAGCTGTTCACCGGAGGGGATCTGCAGCAGGGCGCAATCATCGCCGATGCCGAGAACGACTTCGCCGCCGGCCCTGGCACAAGCGGCGGCGGCGAAGTAGTGACGGATCAGCTCGAACTCACCCAGCAAGGCGAGCGGCCCTCAGCGCTTGTGGTTGCGCACTTCGGCGCTGCGCAACGATGGGGCCAGCTTGTCCAGCACGCCGTTGACGAACTTGTGTCCGTCGGTGGCGCCGTAGACCTTGGCCAGCTCGATGCCTTCGTTGATGACCACGCGGTACGGCACGTCGATGCGCTGCATCAGCTCGTAGGTCGACAGGCGCAGGATGGCCAGCTCCACCGGATCGAGCTCGTCCAGCGGACGGTCGAGATTCGGCGCAATGGCCTGGTCGACCTCGGTCTTCTTGCGCGCCACGCCATTGAGCAGTTCGTGGAAGTAGGCACCGTCAACACCGCTGAAATCGTTGTCGACGCGGAACTGCGCCTCGATCTCGTTGAGGCTCTGACCGGCCATGTGCCACTGATACAACGCCTGCATCGCCAGGCTGCGAGCGACCCGGCGCGTGGCGATCTTGCCCTTGGCCTTGGGCTGCGGTGCGTCCTGGCTATCGTCGTGATTCAGGCTCACTTCGCCTCCAGCTGCGACAGCAGACTCACCATTTCCAGTGCGGAGAGTGCGGCTTCGGCGCCTTTGTTACCGGCCTTGGTGCCGGAGCGCTCGATGGCCTGTTCGATGGAATCGACGGTCAGCACGCCAAAGGCTACCGGAACGCCGAACTCCATGGAGACCTGGGCCAGGCCCTTGGTGCACTCACCGGCGACATATTCGAAGTGCGGCGTGCCACCGCGGATGACCGCGCCGAGGGCGATGATGGCGTCGTATTCACCCTGCTGCGCGACCTTCTGGGCGACCAGCGGAATCTCGAAGGCACCCGGTGCGCGGATGATGGTGATGTCGTTTTCGCTGACGCCGTGGCGAACCAGCGCGTCGACCGCGCCGCTGACCAGGCTCTCGACGACGAAGCTGTTGAAGCGGCCTACGACCAGGGCGTATTTGCCCTGCGGGGCGATGAAGGTTCCTTCGATGGTCTTCAGGGGCATGGTACAAATCTCGTATAGCGTTAAAGAGCTTATGGACAAAACAGGACAGCCCTACGGAGCAGCGCGTAGCGAGCGCAGGACAGACAAGGCGAAAGCAGGTGAGGCGGCGGAGTTTACCGAGGTAAATGAGCAAGCCTCGCCTGTTTTCAACGCAGTATGTCCAAGCGCAGTAGCGCGGCACCCTTACTCAGCGGGCAGGTATTCTACAACTTCCAGATCAAAGCCGGATATCGCGTTGAACTTCATCGGCGCGCTCATCAGGCGCATCTTGCGCACGCCCAGGTCACGCAGGATCTGCGAACCGGCGCCGACGGTGCTGTAGGTGGCCGGGGTCGGCGGCTGCTGACGGGTCAGCTGCGCCAGCAGCTGCGGGCCGGTCAGCGGATTGCCGAGCAGCAGCACCACGCCCTTGCCGGCCTTGGCCACCTCGCTCATCGCAGCGCGCAGGCTCCAGCGCCCCGGCACGGTGACCAGCAGCAGATCACGCAGCGGCTCCATGTTGTGCACGCGCACCAGGGTCGGCTCTTCCGGGGAAATCTCACCGCGGGTCAGTGCCATGTGCACGGTGTCCTCGACGCCGTCGCGGTAGGTGACCAGGTTGAACTGGCCCAGCTCGGTTTCCAGCGGCTGCTCGGAAACCCGCTGCACGGTGCGCTCGTGGATCATGCGGTAGTGGATCAGGTCGGCGATGGTGCCGATCTTCAGCCCGTGCTGCTCGGCGAAGACTTCCAGCTCAGGACGGCGCGCCATGGTGCCGTCGTCATTCATGATTTCGCAGATCACGCCGCTGGCCTCGAACCCGGCCATGCGCGCCAGGTCACAGGCGGCCTCGGTGTGGCCGGCACGCGCCAGCACGCCGCCCGGTTGCGCCATCAGCGGAAAGATGTGGCCGGGGCTGACGATGTCCTCGGCCTTGGCGTTCTTCGCCACCGCGGCCTGCACGGTACGCGCGCGGTCAGCCGCGGAAATGCCGGTGGTCACGCCTTCGGCGGCCTCGATGGAAACGGTGAACTTGGTGCCGAAGCCCGAGCCGTTGCGCGGCGCCATCAGCGGCAGCTTGAGCAGCTCGCAGCGTTCGCGGGTCATGGGCATGCAGATCAGGCCGCGGGCGAAGCGCGCCATGAAATTGATGTGCTCGGCGGTCACGCACTCGGAGGCGACAATGATGTCGCCCTCGTTCTCGCGATCCTCGTCATCCATGAGGATGACCATCTTGCCGGCGCGGATGTCTTCGATCAGTTCTTCAGCGGTATTGAGCGCCATCGGGCGTCTCCTCAATTCTTCAGGTAGCCGTGCTCGGCGAGAAAACCTTCGGTGAGCCCCGAGGCCTTGGGTTCGGCGGCCTTGTCGCCCATCATCAGGCGCTCCAGGTAGCGCGCCAGCAGGTCGACCTCCAGGTTCACCTGCCGCCCGGGGCGGTAGTCGGCCATGATGGTTTCGCCGAGGGTGTGCGGCACGATGGTCAGCTCGAATTCGGCGCCATTGACCGCATTGACCGTGAGGCTGGTGCCGTCGACGGTGATCGACCCCTTGAGCGCAATGTACTTGGCCAGCTCGCGCGGCGCGCGGATGCGGAACTGCACGGCGCGGGCATTATCTTCCCGCGCCACGACCTCGCCGACACCATCGACATGGCCGCTGACCAGATGACCGCCGAGGCGGCTGGTGGGGGTCAGCGCCTTTTCCAGGTTGACCCGGCTGCCGGCCTTGAGATCGATGAAGGCGGTGCGCGCCAGAGTTTCGCGGCTGACGTCGGCCCAGAAGCCGTTACCCGGCAGCTCCACCGCCGTCAGGCAGACGCCGTTGACGGCGATGCTGTCGCCCAGCTTGACGTCGCCCAGATCCAGCTTGCCGGTTTCGACCAGCACGCGGACGTCGCCGCCCTTGGGTGTGAGCGCACGGATGGTGCCGATGGCTTCGATTATTCCGGTGAACATGTGGCCTCCCGTGGAAGGCGGATAAAACGCTGCATACGACGAACTCCTGTTTTTGAAAAACAGGGCGCTACGGATCGATAGGGATGCATGACGGGTGCACGGACGGCGCCCATCGGAATATCCCGCTCTCTCTCATCCGGACTATACCGTCGGCCCCGGAATCACACCGGGTCTGCTGACCTTGCCGAAGCAAGCGCTCGCGGGCTAGACGCGATTGAAAGCTACTGCGCGCAGAGCATGCTGCGTTGTGCTCCTCCTCGAAGTGCTCATTTACCAAGGCCTCGCTGCCCCCAGTAAAGCCCGCCTTCTCGTCGAATCACGCCTTGCCTGCTCAGCGCTCGCTACGCTTTCATCCTTGTAACTGCGCCATTACCGCCGGTGGGGAATCGCACCCCGCCCTGAGAACGTTGGGCCGTTTGCGGCCCGGCAGCGTTTTTAACACAAATAGCGACGCGGGGCAGCCCGTTATCGCCCGGTAGCAGCTATCTGAATGCAAGACGCAGGCTATCGGCG
Organism: Stutzerimonas stutzeri; assembly: GCF_000219605.1. Classification (NCBI taxonomy): domain Bacteria; kingdom Pseudomonadati; phylum Pseudomonadota; class Gammaproteobacteria; order Pseudomonadales; family Pseudomonadaceae; genus Stutzerimonas; species Stutzerimonas stutzeri. The sequence continues at coordinate 782,999 of NC_015740.1, read as the reverse complement.
GACACCGCCGACACGGGTTGCCGATCAGTTGGCCGGGCGCGCCACGATCTTCCAGTCGTCGCCCACCGCACGGATGTCGACGATCTTCAACTCGCGCGCCTCGCTCATGCGCTCGAGCGGAAGCTCCAGCAGCGGCCGCGCCGAGGAGCCGAGAAACTTGGCCGCCATGAACAGCTGGTACTCGTCGATCAGGCCGAGGCTGGCGAACGCACCGACCAGCCGCGGTCCGGCCTCGACCAGCACCTCGTTGGCACCACGGGCAGCCAGCTCGCGCAGCAGCGCGGCCAGGTCGACCCGCTCCTGCCCCAGCACCAGCGCCTCGTGACCGGCGCGACGATAGGTCTCCTCGCAGCCGGCGACCACCGTGACGACCAGCGCCGGACCGGCCTGAAAGAACGGCGCATCCAGCGGCACGCGCAGCCGACCATCGACCAGCACCCGCAGCGGCGGGCGCTGCAGCGCCAGCGCAATGGTTTCCGCATCCAGCCCCAGTTCGGCGCCGCGTACGGTCAGCCGCGCGACATCCATCAGCACGGTGTCAGCGCCGGTCAGCACCACGCTGGAGCGGGCGCGCAGGCGCTGCACCTCGGCACGCGCCGCCGGGCCGGTGATCCACTGGCTCTCGCCGCTGGCCATCGCGGTGCGCCCGTCCAGGCTCATGGCCAGCTTGGCGCGCACGTATGGCAGGCCGCTTTCCATGCGCTTGGTAAAGCCCGCATTGAGTTCCCGCGCCTCGCCTTCCAGCACGCCGCTGGCAACTTCGATACCGGCGCTGCGCAGCCGCTCCAGACCGTTCCCGGCGACCTGCGGATTGGGGTCCTGCATGGCCGCCACCACGCGCCCGACACCGGCCTTGACCAGCGCTTCGGCACAGGGCGGCGTGCGCCCGTAATGGCTGCAGGGTTCGAGGGTGACGTAGGCGGTGGCACCGCGGGCGCGCTCGCCGGCCTGGCGCAGCGCATGGACTTCGGCATGTGGCTCGCCGGCGCGTACGTGCCAGCCCTCACCGACCAGTTCGCCATCGGCGACGATGACGCAACCGACCCGCGGGTTCGGATGGGTCGAATAAAGCCCCTTGCGTGCCAACTGCAGCGCCCGGGCCATCCAGGCGTGATCGGCCGTCATTCGGGCTTGGCCGGCTCGCGGGACAGCCGCTCGATTTCCTCGCGGAACTCGTTGAGGTCTTGGAAGCGGCGGTAGACCGAGGCGAAGCGGATATAGGCGACCTCGTCGAGCTTCTGCAGCTCGGCCATCACCAGCTCGCCGAGCACGCGCGACTTGATCTCACGCTCGCCGGTGGCGCGCAGCTGATGCTTGATATGGGCGATCGCAGCTTCCAGGCGCTCGACGCTGACCGGGCGTTTCTCCAGCGCACGCTGCATGCCGGCGCGCAGTTTCTGCTCGTCGAACGGCTGGCGACTGCCGTCGGATTTGATCAGTCGCGGCATCACCAGCTCGGCGGTTTCGAAGGTGGTGAAGCGCTCGCCACAGGCCAGGCACTCGCGGCGGCGGCGCACCTGATCGCCCTCGGCGACCAGGCGAGAATCGATGACCTTGGTGTCATGGGCACCGCAGAAGGGACAATGCATGGGGCTGGAATCGGTCGTACGTCGGGACGGCCATGGTAGCGCATCCGACCGGCAAGACAAGGCGACGGCTTTGCTGCTATACAAGCCCGCAATCGCCGTTCAGGAGGCCGTCCGTGCCATCACGTTTTCTCGTTCTGCCCGCCCTGCTGACGCTGCTCGCCGGCTGCGGCAGCCAACCCAGCGAGCCACCGACGGCTCCCGTCGAGCTGAGCACCACCCCCCATTCCAAACTGCTCAACGAACTGAGCGGCAGCCTGATCGGCGCACCGGCCGGCAGCGACGTGGAGCTGGCCCTCTTGGAGGTCGATCGTCGCGACCAGCCCGACCGCCTGCTCAGTAACGTGCAGCTCAAGGGCCGCGACGGTGAGCTGCCGTTCATCCTCCAGTTCAACCCCGACGCCTTCCCGGCCGGCCAGCGCGTCGAGCTGCGCGGCCGCGTCACGCGCGCCGGCCAGCTGATCATGCGCCTGCCGCCGCGCACCATATCGAGTGCCGCCAGCCAGGCGCTCGGACCGCTGCAGCTGGTTCCGGCACCGTGAGCGCACCGGCGCAGCTGCAGGCCGCGCTGCACGAACTGCTGGGCGATGCCCGCCTGGTCGCCGAGACGCTGCCGGACACCGAGCTGCGCCTCTGGCTGATCGATGCGGCCAACATGGATCGCGCCTTCAGCCCCGAAGAAACCCGGCGCATTCTCGACGAGCCACCATATTGGTGTTTCTGCTGGGCCAGCGGACTGGTCCTGGCCCGCTGGCTGGCCGAGCGCCCGGACTGGGTGCGCGGCAAGCGCGTGCTGGATTTCGGCACGGGTTCCGGCGTCGCCGCCATCGCCGCGGCCAAGGCAGGAGCCGCCGAGGTGGTGGCCTGCGACCTGGACCCGCTGGCACTCGCCGCCTGCCGGGCGAACGCCGCGCTCAACGGTGTCGAGCTACGCTATTCGCAGGACTTCTTCGGCGAAGCGGATCGCTTCGATCTGATCCTCGTCGCCGATGTGCTCTACGACCGCGCCAACCTGCCGCTGCTGGACCAGTTTCTCAGCCGAGGCCGGGAAGCGCTGGTGGCCGACTCCCGCGTGCGGGACTTCGCCCACCCGCTGTACCGGCGCCTGGCCGTACTTAATGCGTGCACCTGGCCGGATCTGGCAGAGCCGGCGGAGTTTCGCCAGGTGAGCCTCTACCACGCGACGCGCTAGCCATACGGAGACACCATGAGCGAGGAAAGTCTGCGCCTGTTCTTCGCCCTGCCCTGCCCGCCCGAGCAGGCGACGGCCATCTGCGCCTGGCGTGACGGCCAGGCATTCGACGGGCGCCCGGTGGCCGAAGCCAATCTGCACATGACCCTGGCCTTTCTCGGTGCCCAGCCGAAAGAGCGGCTGGATGCGCTGCTGACCATGGCATCAGGCATCGAGGGGACGGCATTCGACCTCCGGCTGGACCGGCTCACCACCATCGGCAAGGGCTTCATCTGCCTGCAACCGAGCACGACGCCGCAGGCCCTGTCGAGGCTGGTCGCTACCCTTGCCGAGCATCTGGCCGCGCTAGGCGTGGTGCTCGACAGCCGGCCCTTCCTCCCGCACCTGACGCTGGCCCGCCAGGCCCGCAGCCGATCGAGCGGCGCCGCGCCGGGCTTCGCCTGGCACGCCGACCACTTCGGCCTCTATCTGTCGACGGCAACGCCGGGCGGCGTGCGCTACGACGCGCTGGGACGCTGGCCGCTGGCAGCGCCATAGCGACCGTCACATGGCCTGCTCAGCGCGGCACTTCGATGAGAAAGCGGAACAGCGGACCGTGCTGCTCCACCGCCAGGCAGTTGTAACCCTTGGCCGTGGCGTCCTCGGGAATGCCGTGCACCGACTGCGAACAGTCCGTCACCACTTCCAGCAACTGCCCTGGTTGCATGGTCGCCAGGGTTTCCAGCGTGGCGATGGCGTTATACGGGCAGTGCTCGCCCCGCAGATCAAGCGAGAGATTCGGTTTGGCCTGGCTCACGGGCAGGACTCCTTTTCGGTTGGAAACGACGTGCGTTGAGGTGCACCAGCAACATGGCGACGGCCAGGCCGGCAAAGGTCAGCAGCAATCCGCTGGCCGGGCCGAAGCTCTCCAGCAGATTGATCTTCGGATAGGGCAGCGCCAGCGACGTGCCCAGCTGGTCCCAGTACACCGCCACCAGCGTGCCGCCGATGACGTTGCCGACGCCCACCACCCAGAAGTGCACCTGCCCTTCCATGGCGCGATACATCCAGCCGGTTTCGCAGCCACCGGCGACGACAATGCCAATGCCGAACAGCACGCCGCCGAGAATCGCGTTCGGCCCCATCCAGAAAATCTTCGGGCTTGCCCCCAGCGCGATGGCACCGAACGTACCGACGCAGGCCACCGCCATGCCGAGCAGGATGCCGTAGGCCGCGCGGGTTCGGCCGGTGGTCCAGAGGTCGCGGGCGGCACTGGTGAAGCAGATCTGCGCCCGCTCGATCAGCCCGCCGAACAACAAGCCGAACAGCACCGCCATGCCCAGCACCAGCGAGGCATCGAAGCGCCAGGCAGCGAATGCGATGGCCAGCACCGCCACCCCGGTGCCGAGGCGCGCCTGCAAAGAGGCCCGCCGCCGCGTGCCTTCCACGTCACCGAACAGCGAACTGGCTTGGCTACCGACCTTCAGCGGCGTGCGCAGCCAGGGCAGCAGGCAGATCTTCACGCCGATCCAGGCGCCGCCCACGGTGGCCAGCATGAAAGCCCAGGCATGCAGCGAGAACATTGGAATGCCGGTGAAGAAGGCCGCCAGGTTGCAGCCCATGGCCAGACGCGCACCGAAGCCGGCGATGATGCCGCCGATCAGGCCCTGCAGCAGGCGACGTCTGCTGGTCGGCCAGCGCAGGCTGACGTTGTTTGCCCACAGCGCCGCACAGAGCGCGCCAAGCAGCATGCCGATGATCATCACGCCGTCGATGCGATCGAGCGGCGTACCGGCCAGGCCGATCAGCTTGAAATAGCTCCACTCCTGCGGGGTGTAGCCGAACCAGGAAATGATGTGCCCACCCCAGCGGGTGAATTCGCCGGTGACGGCCCAGAAGGTTCCGGTGATGGCGAAGTAGTAGGCGGAGGCGACACCCAGCGCGACGAGCGCCGGCAGGGGCGACCAGAAGCGCACGAGATAGCGCTCCCGGAAATCGGAGAGAACGGACATGTGAAGCTCCTTATGACGCGCGACTGCAAACGCCGCACCGGTCTAGGAAAAGGGTTTCGCCTCGGCGGCAGGATCGCTGCCGTAACGCCGAAGCCGGCGCAACCTTAGTCCAATGACATCCGTCGCGCGAGCCCTTGCTTCCTGCATGCCGCGCCCCCACTTACCATGCACAGCTTCCCAGTCACCCGTCGCCGACGAGAATTCCGATGAGCCAGACGCCCTATATCTTCGATGTCACCACCGCCAGTTTCGAACAGCTGGTGCTCGAGAACTCGTTCCACAAGCCGGTGCTGGTGGATTTCTGGGCCGAATGGTGCGCGCCATGCAAGGCGCTGATGCCCTTGCTGGCGAAGATCACCGAGGAGTACCAGGGCGAGTTGCTGCTGGCGAAGGTCAACTGCGACATCGAGCAGGAGGTCGTCGCCCGCTTCGGTATCCGCAGCCTGCCGACCGTGGTGCTGTTCAAGGACGGCCAGCCGGTGGACGGTTTCGCCGGTGCGCAGCCGGAATCCGCGATTCGCGCCATGCTCGAGCCCCATGTACAGGCCCCGGCATCGCCGCAGGGCAATCTGCTGGAAAGCGCTGAGGCGGCCTTCGCCGAAGGCCGTTTTGCCGAGGCAGAGGCGCAGCTGCAGCAGCTGCTCAGCGAGGACAACGAGAACGCCGCCGGCCTGATTCTGTACGCGCGCTGCCTGGCCGAACGGGGCGAGCTGGGCGAGGCGGAAACCGTGCTCAATGCCGTGAAGGGCGATGAGCACAAGCAGGCGCTGGCCGGCGCGCGCGCGCAACTGACGTTCCTGCGTCAGGCCAATGACCTGCCCGATGCCGCTACGCTGAAGAGCCGCCTGGCGCAGAACGGCGAGGATGACGAGGCGGCATACCAGCTGGCCGTCCAGCAGCTGGCGCGGCAGCAGTATGAAGCGGCGCTGGACGGGCTGCTCAGACTGTTCGTGCGCAACCGAAGCTATGCCGACGGGCTGCCGCACAAGACCCTGCTGCAGGTCTTCGACCTGCTCGGCAACGACCATCCGCTGGTGACGCTGTATCGCCGCAAGCTCTATCAGGCGATCTACTGATCCCGGCCGCCGCTGGTGGCGAGTCCGTCAGCGGGCTCGCCGATCCAGTGATAGCAGGCCGAATCGGCGCCATGCTCGACCCGTACCTCGTCGCAATGACGCAGCCGCACCAGCAACCGCTTGGCCAGCTGCGCGCTCCCGGTGATCGCCTCCAGCTCGGCGAACAACTGCGGCCCTTCCAACGTCCCGGCACTGCGCAGGCATTCCCGGGCGCTGTGCCAGAGCGCATCGGCCGGCGGCGATGCCGCCGTTGCAGGCCGCCCGGCCGAGCTGATCTCGACGGCGCCCAGCCCACGCGCCAGGCCCGACCAGTCCTCTTCGCCCAGTTCGATTTCCAGATCGACCGGCCAGTCCCCTATGCGTCCGCGGATTCGGATCATGCTGTCCCTCCTGAAATATGCATTCATGCTCACATGCACGGGCCGCGCTGGCCAGCCAAGCGGCAAAGTTGTTATAACGTAACGGACCCTTGCCAATGGAGCTGACCATGCGCCACTTACTGCTCGCCGTACCCGTGCTTCTGTTGCCCCTGAGCTACAGCCAAGCACATGAAGATCATCATCACGAACATGAAGAAGCTGCCAGCCTCGGCGCCCACGAACATGGTGCGGCTCGCCTGAATGCCGCGCTGGATGGCAAGCGTCTAGAACTGGAGTTCATCAGCCCGGCCATGAACCTGGTCGGCTTCGAACACGCACCTGCCACGCCAGCGGACGAAGCGAAGATTGCCGAGGCGCGGAGCCAGCTGGAGCAACCGGCAGCGTTGTTCGGCCTGCCGACGGCCGCCGGCTGCTCGGTCAGCGAGCAGCACCTGCATGGCGAACTGCTCGGTTCGGCTCACGCCGGTTACCAGCGCCGCGACCAGGACGATGACCACCAGCACGAACACAGCCATGCCGCCGCAGAGGAACACGGCGGCCACAGTGATATCGAGGCAAGCTACCAGTTCGATTGCAGCAATCCGGGGGCGCTCCAGGCGCTGGATCTCAAGGGCCTGTTCGAACGATTCCCCGGCACGGAGAAGATTCAGGTACAACTGATCGGCCCCAACGGCCAACAGGGCGCGGAACTGACCCCGGCGCGCACGCAGCTGCCTTTCTGAACCGGCACTGGACATCGATGACCGCTCCACTTCTCGCAATCGACAACCTCGGCTTCGCCTGGCCACGCCAGGCCGAGCTGCTGGACATCCCCTGCTTTCGCCTCGAGCGCGGCGAGAGCCTGTTTCTCAAAGGCCCCTCGGGCAGCGGCAAGACCACCCTGCTCGGTCTGATCGGCGGCGTGCAAAAGGCCGCGCGCGGCAGCGTGCGCCTGCTCGACCGTGACCTCGGCAGCCTGTCGGCGGGCGCCCGTGATCGCTTCCGGGTCGATCACACCGGCTACATCTTTCAGCAGTTCAACCTGCTGCCCTTTCTCTCGGTGCGTGAAAACGTCGGTCTGCCCTGCCATTTTTCGCGGCTACGTGCCGAACGTGCGCGCAAGCGGCACGGCAGCACGGACGCCGCCGCGGCCAGCCTGCTGGAGCACCTGGGGCTGGCACCGGAGCTGTTCGAGCGGCGGGCCGATGCGCTCTCCATCGGCCAGCAGCAGCGCGTGGCTGCCGCCCGAGCGCTGATCGGCCAGCCCGAGCTGGTCATCGCCGACGAGCCGACCTCGGCACTGGATGCGGACAGCCGCGAAGCCTTCCTGAAACTGCTGTTTTCCGAGTGCCGGGCGGCGGGCGCCAGCCTGCTGTTCGTCAGCCATGATCAAAGCCTCGCACCGCTGTTCGACCGCAGCCTGTCGCTGGCCGATCTCAATCGCGCCGCACGCGCGCCGGAGTGCTGAGCGATGTATCTACTGCGCCTGGCCCTGGCGAGCCTTAACAATCGCCGCTTTACCGCCCTGTTGACCGTATTCGCCATCGCGCTGTCAGTGTGCCTGCTGCTCGCCGTCGAACGGGTACGCAGCGAAACCCGCGCCAGCTTCGCCAGCACCATCAGCGGCACCGATCTGGTGGTCGGCGCCCGCTCCGGCTCGGTGAATCTGCTGCTCTATTCGGTGTTTCGCATCGGTAACGCGACGAACAACATCCGCTGGGAAAGCTACCAGCACTTCGCCGAACACCCGCGTGTCGACTGGGCAATCCCGATTTCCCTCGGCGATTCCCATCGTGGTTATCGAGTGATGGGCACCAGCAGCGCCTATTTCGAGCATTACCGCTACGGCCGCAAGCAGCAGCTGCAGCTGGCCGAAGGCCGCGCCTTCGAAAGCGACCCGTTCGAGGTAGTACTGGGCGCCGAAGTGGCCAGCGCGCTGGGCTACCGGCTCGACGACAGTATCGTGCTGGCCCATGGCACCGCTCGGGTCAGCCTGGTGCAGCACGACGACAAGCCGTTCCGCGTGGTTGGCGTGCTGCAGCGCACCGGCACTCCTGTCGACCGCACCCTGCACATCAGCCTGGCCGGCATGGAAGCGCTGCACATCGACTGGCAGAACGGCATGCCGGCGCGCGGCGCCGCACGCATCGACGCCGAGCAAGCGCGTGGCCTAGATCTTCAGCCACAGCAGATCACGGCGTTCCTGCTCGGCTTGAACAGCAAGGTCGCCACGTTCACCCTGCAACGGGAAATCAACCAGTACCGCGGCGAACCGCTGCTGGCGATCCTGCCCGGCGTTGCCCTGCAGGAACTCTGGAGCCTGATGGGCACAGCCGAGAAGGCGCTGTTCGTGGTCTCGCTATTCGTCGTGCTGACCGGGCTGATCGGCATGCTGACGGCGATCCTCACCAGCCTCAACGAACGTCGCCGGGAGATGGCGATCCTGCGCTCAGTGGGTGCTCGCCCCTGGCATATCGCCGCGCTGTTGATCATCGAGGCCTTCGGTCTGGCGCTGGCGGGCACGCTGCTGGGGCTGGCCCTGTTGTATGCAGGGATCGCCATCGCACAGGCGCCGCTGCAGAGCCTGTACGGCCTGTATCTGCCGCTGGCCTGGCCGAGCGCCTATGAGTGGAGCCTGCTTGGCGCTATCCTGCTGGCCGCGCTGCTGATGGGCAGCGTGCCGGCCTGGCGGGCGTATCGCCAATCGCTTGCCGATGGCCTGTCGATCCGACTATGAGGAAGCCCATGCCACGCCTGCTGTTCGCCCTGCTCCTGGCCTGCGCGCTGCCCCTGCACGCGGCTGAAGTCCGTCTGCTGCAATGGTCGGAGCTGATTCCGGAAGGAGCCCCTCCGCCGCCACCGCCGCTGGCGATACATGACATGTCGCAGCTGGCCGATGCGCTCGCCGCCGAGGCCGGCCCGGCCGCGGCACAGCAGTCGCCGGCCGCGCCGGTGGTCGAGGCGCTCGATGGGCAGATGGTGAAATTGCCAGGCTATATCGTGCCGCTGGACATGACCGACGAAGGGCGCGTCATTGAGTTCCTGCTGGTGCCCTATTTCGGCGCCTGCATCCATGTGCCACCACCGCCGTCCAACCAGATCGTGCATGCCACCAGTGAACTGGGCGTGCGGGTAGAAGCGCTGTACGAGCCGTTCTGGATCGAAGGGCCCATGCGCGTCGAGCATGCCAGCAGCGAGCTGGCAGAGGCCGGCTACCGCATGCAGGCGCAGAAGATCTATCCCTACGAGTTGCAGTGACCAGCAGGCGCAGGACGACGGCGATAGTGATCGCCGTGGTCGCCACGCCAATCAGCGGACGCTGGCGACCTGCCGTTCGCGCTCGAAGCTGAGCTCGCCTTCAGCCCACTCCCGCCACTCGCGCACCCAGCGACGCTCCGCTCCGGCTCGCTCCGCCTGTTTCAGCGCTTCGAGCCCGGCCTGCCAGCGGGCCTGTTCCAGTTCGAGCTGTGCGACATTCATCCAGAACTTGGCACTGCCGGTCTGGGTCGCCAACTGCCGATAGATCTTGGCGGCTTCGGTACGCTCACGTGCCTGCCACCAGAGCATGCCCATGCGTTCCTGACGTTGCGCATTGCTCGGCAGCAAGCGCGAGGCAAGCATGCCCTCCAACAGCTTGGCGCCCTGCCAGGGCTGGCCGGCGGCACTGGCCAGCGCGACCAGGTTGTCCAGCTCGGCCTCAGTGAAGCGCAGCCCCTTGGTGTGCGCCGCCCGTAGGGTAGCCAGCGCGCGATCCTCGGCACCGGCCAGCTGCTGAAGGCCGGCGAGCTGCCGCCAGGCCTTGACCTGATCGGGATGGCGCAGCAAGAGTTGCTGTTGCCAGCGTTCGGCGGCCTGATAGCGTTTGAGTTCGGCATTGCCGGCGACCAGGAACTGCAGCCAGGTGTCGCCGGCTTTCGGATTGGCCTGCACGTAACGTTCGGCCAGCGGCAGGGCCTTGGCATGCTGACCGAGCCCCTGATAGGCCTGCACCAGCATCTGCAGGATCTCCTCGTCGGCCTGATTGGCCGAGCCCAGCAGGCTGACGACCTTGGCATAGCGCCCCTCGACCAGGTTCAAGCGTGCCAGATTGAGGCGCTCGCCGGCCAGCAGTTGCTCGTCCAGCTTGCCGCTGGCCACGGCCTTGTCCAGCCACTCCAGCGCCTGCCGGTTGTTGCCTTCGGCCCAGGCCAGATAGCCTCGGCTGCGCCAGAGCAAAGCCTCTTCGTTGCTCCCCGGCTTGGCGCTCGCGCCGTCCAGCGCCTTGCGTGCAGCCGCATAGTCGCCCTTGCTCTGCGCGGTCTGCGCTCGCTCGAGCGCCATGAACACGGCCGGGTCGATGGCCTGGGCAGCCTGGACCGAAGCAGCGAGGAAAAGGGTCAGCACAAGCAGCAGACGAAGCATTTCAGCGTTCTCCTTGCAGGCGGAAGTGCAGGGTTTTAACGGCTTCTCGGGATACCGGCGCGCCGTTCTCGGTACGCGGGGCGAAACGCCAGCGGGCCGCAGCACGCCGGGCCTCGCGATCGAACACGTTGCGTGGTGACGCCTCCAGTACGCGGATGTTCTCCACCCGCCCCTGGGGATTGATGGTGAAGGCAAGCTTGATATGGCCCTCGATGCCCTGCTGCCGTGCTCGATAGGGATACTCCGGACGCACGTCGTTGAGCGGCATGACTTCCTGCTCGGGGCCACCCGGCTTGCCAGCCGCCTCGACCGCCGCGCTAGCCGGTGCCGGAGCGGCCGCAGGCGTGCTCTGCGCAGCGGTCAGGCCGGTCAGGCTGGGCGCCGGCGCGGTCGCAACCGAAATGCCCGCATCGATGCTCGGCAGATCGAGGTCGAGCTTCGGCAGGTTGGCATCCGGCGTGGCCATGTTCGGCGTCGGCGGCGTCGGCGGTTGCGGCGTCTTCGGCTGTGGCGGTTGCGGCGCCTGCTGGCGAGTGCGCGTGACGCTGTCTTCGTTGCGTCCATCCATACGCACGAAATTGGCGATGGCCAGCGGGTCTTCCTGAATCTTGCTGCGCGGTGGATTGACCATGCTCAGCATCAGGGCGAACAGCAGCAGCGCCACCACGCAGGCGGCGACAAAAGCCAGACTGAAACGGACCAGCCGCGGTTGCATCAGCGCGACCCCGTGCTGGCAGCCAGCGCCACGTCCTGCACGCCGGCCTGGCGCGCCTGGTCCATCACCTGCACCACAAGGCCGGTGCGGGCATCCTGGTCTGCCTGGACAACCACCGCGCCCTCGGGCTGATCCACCCGCATCCGCTCGACATGGGCGCGGACGCTGCGCACGTCCACCGCCTGCTTGTCGATCCAGACCTGCCCATCGGCGGTGACGGCGATAAGGATGTTGCCCTTGTCCTGCGTGCTCGCGGTATCGGCCTGCGGGCGCTGGACCTCGACACCCGACTCCTTGATGAAGGAGCTGGTGACGATGAAGAAGATCAGCATGATGAAGACCACGTCGAGCATCGGCGTGAGATCGATACCGGTGTCTTCTTCCTGCTGGTAATGGTGACGACGCATACGCATCCCGCTAATCCTCAATCGTGACGCAGCTGGTCGGCCAGCCGGTCGAGAGACTGGCGCGCGATTCGCTCGAGGCGCGCCAGACTGAACAATCCCGTGATGGCCAGCACCATGCCGGCCATGGTCGGCAGGGTCGCCTGCCAGACGCCCGCAGCCATGCCGCGAGGGTTGCCGGTGCCGCTGAGCGCCAGCACATCGAAAACCGCGATCATGCCGCTGACCGTGCCCAGCAGGCCGAGCAGCGGATACATCGCAACCAGCGTCTTGCTCAACCGCAGCGGGCCGGACAGCTGCTGCTGTGCCTGCGCCAGCCAGGCCAGGCGCACGGCGCGCTGCCAGCTGCCGGGCTCATCGGCCAGCTGCGCCCAGGCCTGCCGGCGCGACTCGACCCAATGCGGGAAGACCCGACGCATGAACCACAGGCGCTCGAACACCAGCGTCCAATACAGCACGCACAGGCCGGCCAATGCCCACATCACCACCCCACCCGCGGTCATGAAGTCGAGCAGCGCGTGACCGCTGTCGACAACACTCAGCCAGTGAGCGCGCAGATCAGTCACGGCGCGGTGCTCCGGACAGATGCAGCGCGATCAGCCCGGCGCTCTGCTGCTCCAGCAGCTGGATCAGCGCCTTGCTGCGGCTGGCCAACAGGCTGTGCAGGAACAGCAGCGGAATCGCCACCACCAGGCCCAGCACTGTAGTCACCAGCGCCTGGGAAATGCCGTCGGCCATCAGCCGCGAATCGCCGCCACCACTCTGGGTGATGGCCTGGAAGGTGATGATCATGCCGGTCACGGTACCCAGCAGGCCGAGCAGCGGCGCCACGGCGGCGAGCAGCTTGAGTAGCGGTTGGCCACGCTCCAGCGGCGGGGTTTCCTGCAGGATGGCTTCGTCCAGCTTGAGCTCCAGCGTCTCCAGGTCCGACAGCTGCGGCTTGGGCCCCAGCACGCCGATGATGCGGCCGAGCGGGTTGTCGTCGCGCGGATGATTGAGCTCGCGCATCTGACTTCCAACCTTGCGGCCAATGCCACCGAGATAGACCATGCGCCAGATCGCCAGCAGCAGACCGATGGCGCCGAGCACCAGGATCACGCCACCGACCAGACCGCCCTGCTTGACTCGATCCCACAGGTCCGGCTGGCGCTGCAACTGCGCCAGCAGGGTACCCCGGCTCGGGTCGACAGGCAGCGTGGCCAGGGCATCGGAGCTTTTCAGGTAATCCTCGATCAGGCCCGTGCCGGAAGGCTGACGCGGCGGCACCAGCAGCTCCCCGGCATCAGCGTCGTAGCGCAGGAAGGCGTCGCTGGTAAAGGCGGAGAAGCTGCCGACACGCAGTACCGGCTGCTCGCTGCGCGCACCGTCGGTGCCCACCACCGGAAGTTGCACGCGCTCGACGCGGCCGCTGGCCGCCAGGTCTTCGAGGAGGGTCATCCAGAAGGCATCGAGGTCATCGGCTGATGGCAAGGCACGACTTTCGGCCAGGCTGCGCAGCTGCTTGAGTCGCTCGGGATACTGGGCATTGAGCAGGCTATCCTGCCACTGGCCGGCGATATCACCGGCACTCTGCCGCACCACGCCGAACAGCTCGCCGAGATGACCGACACGCTGTGCCAGCAGCTTTTCCTGCTCGGCCAGCTCCGCTTCCTGGCGGTCGAATTCAGCCTTCAGCCGCTCGGCCTCGGCCTTCTGCTCGGCGAGGGCGGCCCGTGCGCGTGACAGCAGTTGCTGCTGCTCGCCACGGTCACGCACGAAGGCCTGCTCGCGGGTCTGCATGGCGCTGACCTCGGCCGCGCGGTCGCTGCGAATGCGCTCGAGCAGCTGGTCGGGACTGAGCGGCTCCGCCGCATGAGAGGTGAGCGGCAGCAGCGCGACAAGGAACAGGGAAAACAGACGGCTCATTGCGCGGCCTCCTCGGCCAGGGTCTTCACGGGCAGTTGCAGATATGCGGGCGCCTGCTGCTGGCGGGCAATGGCGATGGCCTGGGTCAGCGGCCGTCGGGCGCTGCCATCGAGCACTTCCCAGCTGCGCGTCTGCGGGTTCCACCAGCCGCTCTCGTGGGCATCGAGGGTCTGGTAATAGAGCATCACCCGGCCCAGACGGAGGAACTCGACGCTACGCGAATCGCCATTGCCCGGCAGTTCGCCGCGCCAGGCTTCCAGTGTGCGGCCGTAGTCGCTTTCGATCTGATAGGCCTCGAGGATGCGCCGGTACTTCTCCGCCAGACTGACGTCGGCACGCGGCAGCAGGTCCTGCAGGCCGGCCAGGCGATCAGCGCGCTCCTCGGGCAGGAACGGCAAGTCGGCTGCGATGAACTCGCCGAGCACCTCGACCATGCGACTCATTTGCGGCGTTACCGCTTCCTGGGTGCGCTCGATGCTGTCCAGCTGGCGCTGGAAGCCCACCAGTTCCTTGCGCTGCGCAGCGGTCAATTCCTGCAGCTGCTTGTTGTAGGCCTTCAGGGCTTCGGTCTGCTGCAGCGCGTTGCGGTACTCGGTGAGCATCTCGCGCGTGGCGTCGTCGAGCTGATCGATCCGCGCTTGCGAAGCCTTGGCTTCGGCAGACAGGCGCTCGCTCTCATCGAGCGCAGCGTCCAGCGGGGCCGCGGAGAGCGACCCGGCATACAGGTGCAGGCAGCACGGCAGCACGGCAACCGCCAACAGGCGGGGGATGAAGGAAGGCATGGAGGGGTCCTTGCAGACGGTCGTTAACTCAAAAGAGAAACATTATCATCTGTGAATTGACGCAAAGCAACCCGGGCATTACGTCGCAGCTGACGACGCGGCTTTCATTGAGCTGGATCAAAAAGCCCAAGCGCCCACTGCCTACCATGGCCCCCAATCGCATTCCAACAAACGGAGCATCATCATGCGCAAGACCCTGTTCACCGCTTCCGCGCTGGCCCTGGCGCTGGCCGCCCCCTTCGCCCAGGCTTTCGAAGCCGGGGACATCATCGTTCGCGCTGGTGCGGTTACCGTTGATCCGCGTGAAGACAGCAGTTCTATCTCTACCGCACTGACCGGTCCAATTGCCGGTACCAAGGCTACGCTCGACAGCGACACTCAGTTGGGCCTCAACTTCGCCTACATGATCACCGACAAGGTAGGGATCGAACTGCTGGCCGCTACGCCGTTCAGCCACGACGTTGGCGTCAAAGGCCTTGGCGCACCACTGGACGGGAAGTTCGGAACTATCAAGCATCTGCCGCCGACCCTGAGCGTTATCTACTACCCGCTGGATAAAACGTCGGCTTTCCAACCGTACGTTGGGGCTGGCGTTAACTACACATGGTTCTTCGACGACAAGTTGAGCAGCCAGGCTGAGGGGAATGGTTTCAACGGCCTGGACCTGAAAGATTCTTGGGGCCTGGCCGCACAAGTAGGCATGGATTACATGCTCACAGACAACATCATGCTCAACGCTCAGGTTCGCTATATCGACATCGATACTGAAGCTACTTCCAACCACGCGGTACTGGGCAAGGTCAAAGTCGACGTAGACGTCGACCCCTTCGTCTACATGGTCGGCCTCGGCTACAAGTTCTGACGAATCGGCCTGACCGAGTCGCAGACAGACAAAAGGCGCCATTGGCGCCTTTTGTCTTTTCCGGTTTCGCTTACTTGCCCAATAAACGGGCCAGCCCTTCGCGCATGCTGGTCGGCGGTTCTGGCACGCGGTAGCGCTGAACCAGTCGCGCATTGTTCGCCCGCGAATGACGGATGTCTCCCGAGCGCGCCGCCTGATAGCTCACCTCGGGCAGATCCCCCAGCACATCGCCAATCGCGTCGAGCAGCTCGTTCAACGACGTCGCCTTGTTGAGCCCAACGTTCACCGCCCCTTCCGGCGCATCCGGCGCTTCGAGTGCCTGCACCAGCACCTCGACCAGATCCCCTACATAGATGAAATCCCGCGTCTGCTCCCCATCGCCGAACACCGCAATCGGCAGTCCCTTCTGCGCCCGCTCGGTGAAGATGCTGATCACCCCGGAATAGGGCGACGACGGATCCTGCCGCGGGCCGTAAACATTGAAGAAGCGGAACACCACCGGCTCCAGACCATGCTGGCGCCGATAGAAATCTAGGTAGTGCTCACTGGCCAGCTTGTCCGCGGCGTAGGGGGTAAGCGGCGCCTTCGCGGTGCCTTCATCGATGGCCTGACCTTCCCCGTTGTTGCCATAGACCGCCGCGCTCGAGGCAAACAACACTCGCTGCACGCCTGCCTCACGCATCGCTTCGCATAGATTGAGCGTGCCGATCAGGTTGCTCTGATGCGTACCGAGCGGATCGTCCACCGACGCTTGCACCGAGGCCACCGCGGCCAGATGCACCACGGCGCGACAACCCTGCACCGAGCGACGCACGCATTCGGCGTCGGCGACATCACCGACGATGAGCTCGACGCGCTCATCCTGTGGCAGGTTCTCACGCTTGCCAGTGGACAGATTGTCCAGCACTCGAACGGCGTAACCGCGTGCCAGCAGTGCATCGACCAGGTTGGAGCCGATGAAGCCGGCGCCACCTGTGATCAGGATCGGGGCATCAGCCATGGCGGTAATAACGCTCCAGCAGGCTCGGCAGGCCGGTGCGCCAGGCACGCGGCTTGATACCGAAGGTGGTGAATATCTTCTTGCAGGCCAGCACACCGTGCTGCGGCTCAGCCGCGGCATCCGAACAGTCGGCGTGAGCGACCGGCGTCAGCTTGGCGGTCGTCACATCGCGATACTTGGCGGCCTCGCCAAGCAGCGCCTGCGCGACCAGCAGCGGCGTCGAAGCTTCGTGGCCGCCGTAATGGTAGGTGCCCCACAACGGGGCCTGGCAATCGAGCTGCTTGAGCACTGCAAGAATGACTCTCGCAGCGTCATCCACCGGCGTCGGATTGCCACGGCGATCGTCCGCCAGCAGGATCGCCTCGCTCTGCTCCAGCCGTTGCAGAACACGCCCCAGCACACCGTCACGACTGTCGTCGAGCAGCCAGCCGAAACGCAACAGCACATGACGCGGGCACAGCGCCCGCACGCTCTGCTCGATGCGCCAGAGCGCCTGCCCCCGGGCATCCAGCGGCGCGACCTCATCCTTTTCGCTGTAGGCAGTGGTGCGCGCGCCATCGAACACGCGGTAGCTCGAAGGCTGCAGGAGAACGAAATCGTGGTGCTGGCACAGCTCGGCAAGCCGCTCCACAGCGCGCTCCTGAGCCGCGAGCGCCGGTTCGTTGGGCTGCCCGCTCTGGAACCAGTCGTAGTAATAGGCGAGGTTGATGACGACATCCGGACGGTTGTCGTCGAGCAACTGGGTAAGACTGGCGGCATCCCAGCCCTGGGCGGGCGGGCGCGGCGCGAGAAAACCGATGTCTTCCTCGGCGCCGAGGCGGATGAGCGCCTGGCCCAGGGCATTGCCGCCGCCCAACAGCATCAGGCGCATTCGCATTCAGGAAACTCTAGAAGGGGATGTCGTCATCGAAGCTGTCATAGTCCGGCGCTGGCTGCTGCCGTGCGGCCGGCTGCTGCGGCTGAGCCTGCTGACGCGGAGCCTGTTGCGGCTCGCGCTGCGGGCGCGGCTGACGTGGCGCGTCATCGGAACTGCCGCCACGGCCGCCGAGCAGCTGCATGGTGCCATTCATGTCGACGACGATTTCGGTGGTGTAGCGCTTGACGCCATCCTTTTCCCACTCGCGAGTCTGCAGGCGACCTTCGATGTAGCACTGCGAACCCTTGCGCAGGTACTCGCCGGCGATCTCGGCGACCTTGCCGAACAGCACCACACGGTGCCACTCGGTGCGCTCCTGAAGCTGACCGGTCTGCTTGTCCTTCCAGCTGTCGGTGGTTGCCAGCGTGATGTTGGTCACCGCATTGCCATTGGGCATGTAGCGGGTTTCCGGGTCGCCGCCGACATTGCCGATCAAGATGACTTTGTTCACCCCTCTGGCCATGGGTAACTCCTCTTGGAACATTGAATTTAAGTGGGCTCACCGATGGCGATCCTGCTACCAGGAGACCCGATGACCGCGAATCTTACCTCAGCCACCCCTGACAACCAACCAACGCGCCAGCAAGTTGCGTCGCCGTGCGCAGCACCACGGCCGCGACGAGCGTCGTGTTGGTCAGGCGACCAAACGATCCAGCGCGTCGCGATCCAGCACCAGGGTATCGACCTTCACATAGGCGGCCGCCTCGTCGAGCACGATCAGCACATCGCTCACGCCGGGCACGTGCAGCAGGTCGGCCTCGAGCCGGGTGTTGCTCAGCGCGCCGGCCGAAAGCGGCAGGCGCAGGCTGGTGACATAGGGAGGCTCGCGCATGCTGAAGGCGATCACGAACCACAGTGCGCAGAGTGCCACGCAGCCAGCGAACACCAGGGCCAGCCCGCCCTGCTGATAGAGCATGCCGCCCAGGACGCCGCCCAGCCCGGCACCGAGGAACTGACTGGTGGAGTAGACCCCCATGGCGGTGCCCTTGCCACCTGCCGGCGCCACCTTGCTGATCAGCGACGGCAACGACGCCTCAAGCAGATTGAAGGCGACGAAGAAGGCAACCATGCCCACCACCAGCATCCACAGGCCGTTGCCGAACCACCAGAAGAACAGCTCGCACAGCAGCAGCGCACAGACGGCACCGAGCAGCACGCGGCGCATCTGGCGCTTCTTCTCGCCATAGATGATGAACGGAATCATGCCGAAGAAGCCGATCAGCAGCGCAGTCAGGTAGACCCACCAATGCTCGTCCTTGGGCAATGCGCCCTGCTCCACCAGCGCCAGCGGCAGCGCGACGAAGCTCGCCATGAGAATCGCGTGTAATGCCAGGATGCTGAAATCCAGGCGCAGCAGGTCTGGATGACGCAACGTCAGACCCAGCGCCTGCCGGGCGACCCCGGATTCCCGATGACGGACATGGGCCTGGGCCTTGGGCAGCAGCGCAACGATGAGCCCGCCAACCACTGCCATCGCCGCCGTCACCCAGAACAACCCGGAAAGACCGAAGGCACGCGTCAACAGGGGGCCGATGATCATGGCCACGGCAAAGGAGAAGCCGATGCTCACCCCGATCAGCGCCATCGCCTTGGTCCGGTGTTGCTCGCGGGTCAGGTCGGACAGCAACGCCATCACCGCGGCGGAGATCGCGCCGGCGCCCTGCAGCACCCGCCCCGCGACCACACCCCAGATGCTGTCGGACATCGCCGCCAGAACCGCGCCGGCGGCGAAGATCGCCAGACCGAAATAGATGATCGGCAGGCGCCCGATGCGGTCAGAGAGAATGCCGAAGGGAATTTGCAGCAGCGCCTGGGTCAAACCATAGGCACCGATGGCAAGGCCGATCAGGGTCGGCGTAGCGCCTTCCAGGTCCATGCCGTAGGTTGCCAGCACGGGCAAAACCATGAACATGCCGAGCATGCGAAAAGCGAACACCAGCGCCAGCCCGGAAGCTGCGCGTTTTTCGCTGGCGCTCATGCGCTCGCTGTAGGGGTCCTGCATGGAGGGTCTCGCTTGTATGAACCGGCGGCGATTCTAGCAGCCCTCCCCCGCTCGGCACAGGCGCGCGGTTTTGCCGCGACTATCACCCCGGCCGTATACTTTCGGGTTTCCGCCCGCCACGCGAGGCTGTTTTGGACAAGATTCTGATTCGTGGGGCACGCACCCACAACCTGAAGAACATCGACCTCACCCTGCCACGCGACAAGCTGATCGTCATCACCGGCCTCTCCGGCTCCGGCAAGTCTTCGCTGGCGTTCGACACGCTTTATGCCGAAGGCCAGCGCCGCTACGTCGAATCGCTCTCGGCCTACGCCCGACAGTTCCTTTCGATGATGGAAAAGCCCGACGTGGACACCATCGAAGGGCTTTCTCCGGCCATTTCGATCGAACAAAAGTCGACATCGCACAACCCGCGCTCCACCGTCGGCACCATCACCGAGATCTACGATTACCTGCGCCTGCTCTACGCGCGGGTCGGCACACCACGCTGCCCGGACCATGACGCGCCGCTGGAAGCGCAAACCGTCAGTCAGATGGTCGACCAAGTCCTGGCGCTGCCAGAAGGGCGCAAGCTGATGCTGCTGGCACCCGTCATTCGCGAGCGAAAGGGCGAGCACCTGGCCGTGTTCGACGAGCTCCGGGCCCAGGGCTTCGTTCGCGCCCGCGTCAACGGCCGCCTCTACGAGCTGGACGAACTGCCCAAGCTGGACAAACAGAAGAAGCACTCCATCGATGTCGTGGTGGATCGCTTCAAGGTTCGCGGCGACCTGCAGCAGCGTCTGGCCGAATCCTTCGAGACGGCGCTGAAACTGGCGGACGGCATCGCGCTGGTCGCGCCCATGGATGAGGACGAAGAAAGCGAGGAGATGATCTTCTCCGCACGCTTCGCCTGCCCGATCTGCGGTCACTCCATCAGCGAGCTGGAACCCAAGCTGTTCTCCTTCAACAACCCGGCAGGTGCCTGCCCGACCTGCGATGGCCTGGGCGTGAAGCAGTTCTTCGATGCCAAGCGCCTGGTCAACGGCGAGCTCACCCTGGCCGAAGGTGCGATCCGCGGCTGGGACCGGCGCAACGTCTATTATTTCCAGATGCTCGGCTCGCTGTCCTCGCATTACGGGTTCAGTCTGGACGAGCCCTTCGACTCGCTGGCCGCCGAGCATCAGAAGTTCATCCTGCGCGGAAGCGGCCGGGAGAATGTCGAGTTTCGTTACCTCAATGACCGCGGGGACATCGTCAGGCGCTCGCATCCGTTCGAAGGCATCATCCCCAACCTCGAACGCCGCTACCGCGAGACCGAGTCCACTTCGGTGCGCGAAGAGCTGGCGAAGTACCTCAGCACTCAGCCCTGCCCGGAATGCCGCGGCACCCGCCTGCGCCGCGAGGCTCGCCACGTGTGGGTTGGCGACAAGACACTGCCGGCGGTCACGGCACTGCCCATCGGCGACGCCACCGATTATTTCGGCGGACTCTCGCTCAGCGGTCGTCGCGGCGAAATCGCCGACAAGATCCTCAAGGAGATCCGCGAGCGTCTGCAATTCCTGGTCAATGTCGGCCTCGACTACCTGACCCTCGACCGCAGTGCGGATACGCTGTCCGGCGGCGAGGCCCAGCGCATCCGACTGGCGAGCCAGATCGGCGCCGGCCTGGTCGGTGTGATGTACATCCTCGATGAGCCCTCGATCGGCCTGCACCAGCGCGACAATGAGCGCCTGCTGGGCACCCTTCGTCACCTGCGCGACATCGGCAACACGGTGATCGTGGTCGAGCATGACGAGGACGCCATCCGCCTTGCCGACTACGTGGTGGACATTGGCCCGGGGGCCGGGGTGCATGGTGGCCGCATCGTCGCCGAGGGTACCCCCGACGAGGTGATGGCGCACCCGGACTCCCTGACCGGCAAGTACCTCTCCGGCCGGGTGACGATCAATTACCCACCGGAACGCACCCGTCGCGACCCGAAAAAGCTGCTCAAGCTCAAGGGCGCCCGCGGCAACAACCTGCGTAACGTCGATCTGGAGATCCCGGTGGGGCTGCTGACCTGCATCACCGGCGTATCCGGCTCGGGCAAGTCGACGCTGATCAATAACACGCTGTTCCCGATCACTGCCACGGCGCTCAATGGCGCGTCCACCCTGGAAGTGGCGCCCTACGACAGCTTCGACGGCCTGCAGCACCTCGACAAGGTCGTCGACATCGACCAGAGCCCCATCGGCCGCACCCCACGCTCCAACCCGGCGACCTACACCGGCCTGTTCACGCCCATCCGCGAACTCTTTGCCGGGGTACCGGAGGCCCGCTCGCGCGGTTACGGGCCAGGACGCTTCTCCTTCAATGTAAAGGGCGGCCGCTGCGAAGCCTGCCAGGGCGACGGTGTGATCAAGGTGGAAATGCATTTTCTACCGGACATCTACGTCCCCTGCGACGTGTGCAAGGGCAAGCGCTACAACCGCGAGACACTGGAGGTGAAGTACAAGGGCAAGAGCATCACCGAGGTACTGGACATGACCATCGAGGAAGCTCGCGAATTCTTCGACCCAGTGCCGGCAGTTGCACGCAAGCTGCAAACCCTGATGGACGTCGGGCTGTCGTACATCAAGCTAGGGCAGAGCGCGACCACGCTGTCCGGGGGCGAGGCACAACGGGTGAAGCTGTCCCGCGAGCTGTCCAAACGCGACACCGGCAAGACCCTGTACATCCTCGACGAGCCCACCACCGGCCTGCACTTCGCCGACATCCAGCAGCTACTCGATGTGCTGCATCGCCTGCGCGACCACGGCAACACGGTGGTGGTTATCGAGCACAACCTGGACGTGATCAAAACCGCTGACTGGCTGGTGGACCTCGGCCCGGAAGGCGGCTCCAAGGGCGGTCAGATCATCGCCAGCGGCACACCGGAAGAGGTCGCGGAAATGTCGCAGTCGCACACCGGGCATTTCCTCAAACCGCTGCTGGAGCGCGACCGTCACTGACGACCAGCCGCAAAAAAGCCGGGCTCTTCCGGGGCCCGGCTTCTGCGCTCTACGGCTCGGTACAGCTTAGGCGACTTCGTTCGGGTCGATCCCCAGTCCCCGGGCGATACCCGCCCCGTATGCCGGGTCGGCCTTGAAGAAGTGCCCCAGCTGGCGCAACTGCACGTCACGCGAGACGCCTGCCATCGCACCGACAATATTGCCGATCAGCAGGTTCTGCTGCTCAGCTGTCATCAGACGGAACAGAGCTCCCGCCTGACTGAAATAGTCGTCATCGGCCCTGTGGTCATATCGGTCAGCCGCACCGGAGAGCACAAGCGCCGGTTCGGCGTACTGCGCTGCCTGCTTGGGGGCGTCGCTGTAGCTGTTCGGCTCGTAGTTGGGCGCCGAACCACCGTTGCCATCAAAACGCATCGCGCCATCACGCTGATAGTTGTGGACCGGGCAACGCGGCGCATTGACCGGAAGCTGCTGATGGTTGGTGCCGACGCGGTAGCGATGGGCATCGGCGTAAGCGAATACCCGCCCCTGAAGCATGCGATCCGGCGACAGGCCGATACCCGGGACGACGTTGCTCGGGGCAAAGGCAGCCTGTTCGACCTCGGCGAAATAGTTCTGCGGATTGCGATTCAGCTCGACCATCCCCACTTCGATCAGCGGAAACTCCTTCTGCGACCAGACCTTGGTGACGTCGAAAGGATTTTCGGCACGGCTGGCCGCCTCCGCCTCGCTCATCACCTGGATGCAGAGCTTCCACCTGGGGAACTCGCCCCGCTCGATCGCGTGGAAAAGATCCCGCTGCGCATAATCGGGATCGCTGCCGGCAAGGCGTGCTGCCTCGCTCGGATGCAGGTTTCTGATCCCTTGCATGCTCTTGAAGTGGAACTTCACCCAGTGCCGCTCGCCTTCACTATTGACCAGGCTGAAGGTGTGACTGCCGAAGCCGTGCATGAACCGATAACCATCGGGGATGCCACGATCGGAAAACAGGATGGTGACCTGATGCAACGCCTCGGGCGAGTGCGACCAGAAATCCCACATCATCTGCGGGCTCTTCAGATTGCTCCATGGGTCACGCTTTTGCGTATGGATGAAATCCGGAAATTTCAGCGGATCGCGGATGAAGAAGACCGGCGTGTTGTTACCCACGACGTCCCAATTGCCTTCCTCGGTATAGAACTTCACCGCGAAGCCGCGAGGATCACGCTCGGTATCCGCCGAGCCGCGCTCACCCCCTACTGTGGAAAAGCGCAGGAACAGGGGCGTTTGCTTGCCAACGGACTCGAACAACTTGGCACAGGTCAGGTGAGTTATGTCTGCGGTCACGGTTAGCGTGCCATAGGCCCCAGAGCCCTTGGCGTGCACACGACGCTCCGGAATGACTTCGCGGTTGAAATGGGCGAGCTTTTCGACCAAGTAGAAGTCATCCAGCAACAAAGGGCCACGAGGCCCGGCTGAACGAGAATTCTGATTGTCGGCAACGGGGGCGCCACCAGCGGTGGTGAGGGTCTTGCCTTGGCTCATGCTGTATCTCCTTGTACATACCGGTTAAGTCGGCTTGAGGAGAATTCTAACGAGACGCCAATAAAGAACTAATTTATTAAACGAACCAAGCTGATAGAGCAGCACCATCGTTCAGACAATAAAAAACCGGGCCTAGGCCCGGTTCTTCATACAGCGGCCGATTACTCGGCTGCGGCTTCAACCTCACCAGCGACCGGACGGTCAACCAGCTCGACGTAAGCCATAGGTGCGTTGTCCCCTGCGCGGAAACCGCACTTGAGGATGCGCAGATAGCCGCCCTGACGGGTGGCGTAGCGCTTGCCCAGATCGTTGAACAGCTTGCCTACAGCAGCTTTCGAACGGGTACGGTCGAAAGCCAGGCGGCGGTTGGCAACGCTGTCTTCCTTGGCCAGGGTGATCAGCGGCTCGGCAACGCGACGCAGTTCTTTGGCCTTGGGCAGGGTGGTCTTGATCAGTTCGTGCTCGAACAGCGACACCGCCATGTTCTGGAACATGGCCTTGCGGTGGGCGCTGGTGCGGCTCAGATGACGGCCACTTTTACGATGACGCATGATTGAAATTCCTTACCAAACGTTCAGTTCGGTTACTGGGGGCGATCAGGCAGTGGCCTTATCGTCCTTCTTGAGACTTGCCGGCGGCCAGTTATCCAGGCGCATACCGAGGGACAAACCACGCGAAGCCAGAACGTCCTTGATCTCGGTCAGGGACTTCTTGCCCAGGTTCGGCGTTTTCAACAGCTCTACTTCGGTGCGCTGAATCAGATCACCAATGTAGTAGATGTTCTCTGCCTTGAGGCAGTTGGCCGAACGTACGGTCAGTTCCAGGTCGTCCACCGGACGCAACAGGATCGGATCGATCTCGTCTTCCTGCTCGACAACCACCGGCTCGCTGTCGCCCTTCAGGTCGACGAACGCAGCCAGCTGCTGTTGCAGGATGGTCGCTGCACGACGGATCGCCTCTTCGGGATCCAGGGTGCCGTTGGTTTCCAGGTCAATGACCAGCTTGTCCAGGTTGGTGCGCTGCTCGACACGAGCATTCTCGACCACATAAGCCACGCGACGAACCGGGCTGAAGGTGGCGTCGAGCTGAAGACGACCGATGCTACGGCTCTCATCTTCATCACTCTGACGCGAGTCAGCAGGCTCGTAACCACGGCCGCGAGCGACCTTGAGCTTCATGTTGATCGAGCCGTTTGCCGCCAGGTTGGCGATCAGGTGATCGCCATTGACGATTTCGACATCGTGATCCAGCTGGATATCGGCAGCGGTAACAGCGCCCGCGCCCTTCTTCACCAGGCTCAAGGTCACTTCATCACGGCCGTGCAGCTTGATGGCGATACCTTTGAGGTTGAGCAGGATTTCGATTACATCTTCCTGCACGCCCTCGATGGCGCTGTACTCGTGGAGCACACCGTCGATCTCAGCCTCGACCACAGCGCAGCCGGGCATGGAGGACAACAGAATACGACGCAGCGCGTTGCCCAGGGTGTGGCCAAAACCACGCTCGAGGGGCTCGAGAGTGATCTTGGCACGGGTCGGACTGACCACCTGCACATCAATATGGCGGGGGGTCAGGAACTCATTTACCGAACTCTGCATGGATACACCTATTTTCTAGCCCTTACTTGGAGTAGAGCTCGACAATCAGGTTTTCGTTGATGTCGGCGGACAGATCGCTGCGAGCCGGAACATTCTTGAAAACACCAGATTTCTTGTCGGTATCTACTTCGACCCATTCAACGCGGCCGCGCTGAGCGCACAGCTCGAGGGCCTGGGCGATACGCAGCTGATTACGGCACTTCTCGCGAACCGCAACCACGTCACCGGCCTTGACCTGGTACGACGGGATGTTCACGGTCTGACCGTTGACGGTGATCGACTTGTGCGAGACCAGCTGGCGCGATTCGGCACGAGTGGAGCCGAAGCCCATGCGATACACGACGTTGTCCAGACGGCACTCGAGCAGCTGCAGCAGGTTCTCGCCGGTAGCGCCCTTGCGGCTGGCAGCTTCCTTGTAGTAACCGCTGAACTGACGCTCCAGCACACCGTAGATACGGCGCACTTTCTGCTTCTCGCGCAGCTGGGTGCCGTAGTCGGACAGGCGGCCACGACGCTGGCCGTGCACACCTGGCGGAGTTTCAATGTTGCACTTGGATTCGAGCGCGCGCGCACCACTCTTCAGGAAGAGATCAGTGCCTTCACGACGAGACAGTTTGCACTTGGGACCAATATAACGAGCCATTCTTTACTGTCTCCTGATTACACGCGGCGCTTCTTCGGCGGACGGCACCCGTTGTGCGGGATCGGCGTCACGTCGGTGATGCTGGCGATTTTATAACCACATGCGTTCAAAGCACGCACGGCGGACTCACGACCCGGGCCCGGGCCCTTGACGTTGACGTCTAGGTTCTTCAGGCCGTACTCCAGAGCAGCCTGGCCAGCGCGCTCTGCAGCGATCTGGGCAGCGAACGGAGTGCTCTTACGCGAGCCGCGGAAACCGGAACCACCCGAGGTAGCCCAGGACAGCGCATTGCCCTGACGATCGGTGATGGTCACGATGGTGTTGTTGAAAGAAGCGTGGATGTGGGCGATGCCATCAACCACTGTCTTTTTGACTTTTTTACGAGGACGAGCAGCAGGTTTTGCCATGACTAGATTCCTGTCGATTCGCTGACGCGATTACTTGCGGATCGGCTTGCGCGGGCCCTTACGGGTACGTGCGTTGGTCTTGGTGCGCTGACCGCGAACCGGAAGACCACGACGATGGCGCAGGCCGCGATAGCAACCCAGGTCCATCAAGCGCTTGATTTTCATGTTGACGTCGCGACGCAGGTCGCCCTCAACGATGAACTTGCCGACTTCGCCACGCAGCAGTTCGACCTGCTCGTCGGAAAGATCCTTGATCTTTGCTGCCGGATTCACACCGGTAGCGGCACAGATTTCCTGCGCACGGGTGCGACCAACACCGTAGATGTAGGTCAGCGAGATAACAGTGTGCTTGTTATCCGGAATGTTGACGCCTGCAATACGGGCCATTCAGTGAAACTCCAATTGACAGCTACCTACGCCCCGGAAGCCAAGAAAAGGGCGCGAGATATTAACGCTGTAATAACAAATATTCAACCCGGCAGCGCACTAGCTGCCGGGTTATAACGCCTTACACAATCAGCCTTGGCGCTGCTTGTGACGCGGTTCTGCGCTGCAGATCACGCGCACGACACCGTCGCGACGGATGATCTTGCAGTTACGGCACAGCTTTTTAACCGATGCACGAACTTTCATCACCAACTCCTAGAACCTTACGAACCACTTCAGCGGAGCATTCCGCTACCGTAGCCCTTCAGGTTGGCTTTCTTCATCAGGGAATCGTACTGGTGCGACATGAGGTGCGATTGCACTTGGGACATGAAGTCCATGACAACCACAACCACGATCAGCAACGAGGTCCCACCAAGGTAGAACGGCACGTTGGCTGCAACCACAAGGAACTGCGGCAGCAGGCAGACAGCCGTCATGTACAGGGCGCCGAACATGGTCAAGCGGGTCAACACGCCATCGATATAGCGAGCCGACTGCTCACCAGGACGAATCCCGGGAATAAACGCACCGGACTTCTTCAGGTTCTCCGCCACGTCCTTCGGATTGAACATCAATGCCGTATAGAAGAAGCAGAAGAAAATGATCCCAGCACTGAACAGCAGGATGTTCAACGGCTGCCCGGGCGCGATCGCCTGAGAGATATCAGCCAACCAACCCATGTTTTCGGACTGGCCGAACCACTGCCCCAGCGAAGCCGGGAACAGCAGGATGCTGCTGGCGAAGATGGCCGGGATAACGCCCGCCATGTTGACTTTCAACGGCAGGTGGCTGGTCTGCGCAGCGAAGACCTTACGACCTTGCTGACGCTTGGCGTAGTGCACCGCAATGCGACGCTGCCCACGCTCGATGAACACCACGAAACCGATGATCGCAACCGCCAGCAGCCCCACGGCCAGCAAAGCGATGATGTTGATATCGCCTTGGCGAGCGGACTCGAACGACTGCCCGAGCGCGCCCGGCAATCCGGCGACGATCCCAGCGAAGATCAGCATCGAGATACCGTTGCCAACCCCACGCTCGGTGATCTGCTCGCCCAGCCACATCATGAACATCGCACCAGACACGAAGGTCGTGATGGCCACGAAGTAGAAGCCGAAGTCGTTACTGAACGCGACACCCTGCCCCGCCAGTCCGACCGACATGCCGACGGCCTGCACGATTGCCAGAACCAGCGTTCCGTAACGCGTGTACTGGCTGATCTTGCGACGACCGGCTTCGCCTTCTTTCTTCAACTGCTCCAGCTGCGGACTGACAGCGGTCATGAGCTGCATGATGATCGATGCCGAGATGTACGGCATGATCCCCAGCGCAAAGATGCTCATGCGCTCCAGCGCACCGCCGGAAAACATGTTGAACAAGCTAAGGATGGTCCCCTCGTTCTGACGGAACAGCTCGGCCAGCCGATCGGGATTGATCCCGGGTACTGGAATGTGTGCGCCAATCCGGTAGACGATGATCGCCATGAACAGAAAGCGCAGACGAGCCCAGAGTTCGGACAGACCACCATTACTCAGCGCGGAGAGAGCACCTTGCTTAGCCATTTATTCCTCGAACTTGCCGCCAGCTGCTTCGATAGCCGCACGCGCACCCTTGGTGGCTGCGATGCCCTTTAGAGTGACCGCACGCCCAACCTCACCGGACAGCATGACTTTCACACGCTGCACGTTCTGGTTGATGACGTTGGCGTCTTTCAGGCTCTGTACGGTAACAACGTCGCCTTCCACCTTAGCCAGTTCGGAAGTGCGCACTTCTGCGCGATCCATGGCCTTCAGCGAAACGAAGCCGAACTTCGGCAGACGGCGGTGCAGCGGCTGCTGACCACCCTCGAAGCCCGGAGCGATCTTGCCGCCGGAGCGGGAAGTCTGACCTTTGTGGCCACGGCCACCGGTCTTACCCAGACCGCTGCCGATACCACGACCCGGACGCAGCTTTTCGCGACGGGCACCCGGCGCAGAACGCAGATCGTTCAGTTGCATGGCTTAGCCCTCCACACGGAGCATGTAGTAAGCCTTGTTGATCATGCCGCGGTTCTCAGGAGTATCCTGAACTTCTACGGTGTGACCAATGCGACGCAGGCCCAGGCCCTTGACGCACAGCTTGTGATTGGGGATACGACCGCTGACGCTCTTGATCAGCGTAACCTTGACGGTGTTAGCCATGATCAGGAAATCTCCTCGACGCTCTTGCCGCGCTTGGCAGCAATCGACTCAGGCGACTGCATCGCCTTCAGACCCTTGAAGGTGGCATGCACCACGTTGACCGGGTTGGTAGAGCCGTAGCACTTGGCCAGGACGTTGTGCACACCGGCCACTTCAAGGATGGCGCGCATGGCACCACCAGCGATAACACCGGTACCTTCGGAGGCAGGCTGCATGTAGATCTTGGATGCGCCGTGAGCCGCCTTGGTGGCGTACTGAAGCGTAGTGCCGTTCAAGTCGACCTGGATCATGTTGCGGCGCGCCGCTTCCATGGCCTTCTGAATGGCAGCCGGCACTTCGCGGGACTTGCCGCGACCGAAACCAACACGACCCTTACCATCACCAACTACAGTCAGCGCGGTGAAGGTGAAGATACGACCACCCTTCACGGTTTTTGCGACGCGGTTAACTTGAACCAGCTTCTCGATGTAGCCTTCGTCGCGCTTTTGCTCGTTATTTGCCATAACTTAGAACTCCAGCCCGCCTTCACGAGCAGCATCAGCCAGTGCCTTCACACGACCGTGGTACTTGAAGCCAGAACGGTCGAACGCCACCTGAGTGACGCCTGCGGCTTTCGCGCGCTCAGCGACCAGTTGACCGACTTTCTTGGCAGCGTCAACGTTGCCGGTGGCACCGTCACGCAGTTCTTTGTCCAGAGTCGAGGCGCTTGCCAGGACCTTGCCGCCGTCGGCCGAAAGGACCTGGGCGTAGATGTGCTGGGAAGAGCGGTGCACGCAGAGGCGTACGGCTTCCAGCTCGCGCATCTTCAGGCGCGCTTTGCGAGCGCGACGCAGACGAGTTTCTTTCTTTACGCTCATTTGCTATGCCCTACTTCTTCTTAGCTTCTTTGCGACGGACTACTTCATCCGAGTACCGCACGCCTTTGCCCTTGTAAGGCTCCGGACGACGGAAATCACGAATTTCAGCAGCCACCTGACCGACCAGTTGCTTGTCGACACCCTTGATCAGGATATCGGTCTGGCTGGGGGTCTCGGCGGTGACGCCTTGCGGCAGCTCATAATCCACCGGATGCGAGAAACCGAGAGCCAGGGACAGCACTTGACCTTTGGCTTGCGCCTTGTAACCGACGCCGACCAGCTGGAGCTTGCGCTCGAAGCCCTGACTGACACCGATCACCATGTTGTTGACCAGAGCGCGGGTAGTACCGGCCATGGCGCGAGTCTGCTGATCACCGTTACGACCGGCGAAACGCAGCTCACCACCTTCCTGGATAACCTCAACGGAAGGATGAACGTTCAGCTCCAGAGCGCCTTTTGCACCCTTCACCAAAAGCTGCTGGCCGGACATTTTGATTTCAACGCCAGCGGGCAGCTTGACGGGGTTCTTAGCAACGCGAGACATGCTTATCCCCCCTTAGAACACAGTGCAAAGCACTTCGCCGCCGACACCAGCAGCGCGAGCAGCACGATCAGTCATCACACCCTTGTTGGTGGAGACGATCGAGACACCCAGGCCACCGCGAACTTTCGGCAACTGGTCAACGGATTTGTACTGGCGCAGGCCAGGACGACTTACGCGCTTCAGTTCCTCGATGACCGGACGGCCTTCGAAATACTTAAGCTCGATGGACAGCTGCGGCTTGACGTCGCCACTGACCTGGTATCCCGCGATATAGCCTTCACCTTGAAGAACGTTGGCTACAGCCACCTTCAGCGTGGAAGACGGCATGCTTACGACGGACTTTTCGGCCATCTGGGCATTACGGATACGAGTTAGCATGTCCGCTAACGGGTCCTGCATACTCATGGGCTCTTAGCTCCTAAAACAAAAAAATAAGCCTTGGACGGCTCGTGTCGCCAACGGGCGAACCCTACAAAAATGCGAGGCTCAGGCGAGCCGGGCATTCTAGGCGCTCACCAGAAACGAATCAAGCCCCGAAAGGGGCTCGACCAAAACAAACAGGGCCCGAGGGCCCTGTTTGATTCTTACCAGCTGGCTTTGACCAGGCCCGGTACGTCACCGCGCATGGCGGCCTGGCGCAGCATGTTGCGCGCGAGGCCGAACTTGCGATAGACGCCGTGCGGACGGCCAGTCAGACGGCAGCGGTTACGCAGGCGCGAAGCGCTTGCATCACGCGGCTGCTTCTGCAGGGCCACCTGAGCTTCCCAACGCGCCTCCGGAGTGGACTCCGGGCTAGCGATGATCGCTTTGAGTGCCGCACGCTTCTGGGCGAACTTGGCAACCGTGCGCTGACGCTTCAGCTCACGGTTCTTCATGCTTTGCTTAGCCATGTGCCTACTCCAATCAGTTACGGAACGGGAAGTTGAAAGCGCGCAGCAACGCACGACCCTCATCATCCGTCCGAGCAGTAGTGGTCAGAGTGATATCCAGACCACGCAGGGCATCGATCTTGTCGTAATCGATTTCCGGGAAGATGATCTGCTCTTTGACACCCATGCTGTAGTTGCCGCGGCCATCGAAGGACTTGGCATTCAGGCCGCGGAAGTCACGCACGCGCGGCAGGGAGATCGAAAGCAGACGATCCAGGAATTCGTACATGCGATCGCTGCGCAGGGTTACCTTGACGCCGATCGGCCAGCCTTCGCGGACCTTGAAGCCTGCGATGGACTTGCGAGCGTGGGTCACTACAACCTTCTGACCGGTGATCTTTTCCAGATCGGCAACCGCGTTGTCGATGATCTTCTTGTCACCGATCGCTTCGCCGATACCCATGTTGAGGGTGATCTTGGTAATGCGCGGAACTTCCATCACGTTCTTGAGCTGAAGTTCTTCTTTCAGCTTGGGCGCGATTTCCTTCCGATAAACTTCTTTTAGTCGTGCCATGGTTATCTACCTAGCAGTCTCAAGCGTCAACCGGCTTCTGGGTCGACTTGAAGACACGAATTTTCTTGCCTTCTTCAACCTTGAAGCCAACGCGGTCTGCCTTGTTGGTTTCACCATTGAAAATGGCGACGTTAGAGACGTGCAAAGGCGCCTCTTTCTCGACGATACCGCCCTGAACACCGGACATCGGGTTCGGCTTGGTGTGGCGCTTGACCAGGTTGATCCCGCCAACGACCAGACGGTCGTCAGCGAGCACCTTCAGCACCTTACCGCGCTTGCCCTTGTCTTTGCCGGCGATGACGATGATCTCGTCGTTGCGACGAATCTTTTGCATGCGGCTACTCCTTACAGCACTTCAGGTGCGAGCGAAACGATCTTCATGAACTTCTCGGTACGAAGCTCACGAGTCACCGGCCCGAAGATGCGGGTGCCGATAGGCTCTTGCTTGTTGTTCAGCAGAACAGCAGCGTTGCCATCGAAGCGGATGATGGAACCGTCGGGACGGCGAACACCGTGACGGGTGCGGACCACTACAGCGGTCATCACCTGGCCTTTCTTGACCTTGCCACGCGGAATCGCTTCCTTGACGGTGACCTTGATAATGTCGCCGATGCCGGCGTAACGGCGGTGAGAACCGCCGAGCACCTTGATACACATGACGCGACGAGCGCCACTGTTATCAGCCACATCGAGCATGGATTGAGTCTGAATCATATAATTTCTCCGACCCCTAGCCCTTAGACTTCGACGGCGCGTTCAACGACTTCAACCAGCGCCCAGGACTTGGTCTTGGACTGCGGACGGGTTTCACGAATGGAAACCTTGTCGCCGATCTTGCACTGGTTGGTTTCGTCGTGGGCGTGCAGTTTGGTCGAACGCTTAACGTATTTGCCGTAGATCGGGTGCTTGACGCGACGCTCGATCAGTACGGTGATGGTCTTGTCCATCTTGTCGCTGACGACACGGCCGGTCAGCGTGCGGACGGTTTTCTGAGCTTCAGCCATGATCACTTACCTGCCTGCTGGTTGAGCACAGTCTTGACACGAGCGATGTCGCGCTTGACTTGCGAGAGCAGGTGAGACTGCCCCAACTGGCCAGTCGCTTTCTGCATACGCAGATTGAACTGGTCCCGCAGCAGCTCGAGCAGTTGCTCGTTCAGCTGCTCAACGGATTTTTCACGAAGTTCATTCGCTTTCATCACATCACCGTCCGCTTAACAAAGGAGGTGGCGAGCGGCAGCTTTGCAGCGGCCAGGGCGAAAGCCTCACGCGCCAGCTCTTCGGAAACACCCTCGATCTCGTAAAGCACCTTGCCCGGCTGAATCTGGGCTACCCAGTACTCGACGCTACCCTTACCTTTACCCATACGAACTTCCAGGGGCTTCTTGGTAACGGGCTTGTCGGGGAACACGCGGATCCAGATCTTACCGCCACGCTTGACGTGACGAGTCAGCGCACGACGTGCAGCCTCGATCTGACGCGCGGTCAGACGACCACGAGAAACAGACTTCAGCGCGAACTCGCCGAAGCTGACCTTGCTACCGCGCTGAGCCAGACCACGGTTGTGGCCGGTCATCTGCTTGCGGAATTTTGTACGCTTGGGTTGCAACATTTGGCGTACCCCTTACTTAGCAGCTTTTTTACGAGGAGCAGGCGCTTGAGGCTTGAGCTCTTCATGGCGACCACCAATCACTTCGCCTTTGAAGATCCACACCTTGACACCAATCACACCGTAGGTGGTGTGCGCTTCGTAAGTGTTGTAATCGATATCGGCACGCAGGGTGTGCAGCGGCACACGACCTTCGCGATACCACTCGGTACGGGCGATTTCAGCCCCACCCAGACGACCACTGACCTGGATCTTGATGCCCTTGGCACCAATACGCATGGCGTTCTGTACGGCGCGCTTCATGGCGCGACGGAACATCACGCGACGCTCCAGCTGCTGAGCTACGCTCTGTGCAACCAGCATGGCGTCGAGCTCCGGCTTGCGGATCTCTTCGATATTGATGTGCACCGGCACACCCATTTGCTTGGTCAGGTCCTGACGCAGCTTCTCAACATCCTCACCCTTCTTGCCGATCACGATGCCGGGACGAGCGGTGTGGATGGTGATGCGTGCGGTTTGAGCCGGGCGATGGATATCGATACGGCTTACGGACGCGCTTTTTAGTTTGTCTTGGAGGTACTCACGCACGTTCAGATCTGCAAGCAGATAGTCTGCATACGTACGGCCGTCTGCGTACCAGACGGAGGTGTGCTCCTTGACGATTCCCAGGCGAATGCCAGTGGGATGTACTTTCTGACCCATCTGATCGACTCCGTTACTTGTCCGCAACCTTGACAGTGATATGGCAAGACCGCTTGACGATGCGATCAGCGCGGCCTTTGGCACGCGGCATGATGCGCTTAAGCGAACGCCCTTCGTTGACGAAGACGGTGGAGACTTTCAGGTCATCCACATCAGCGCCTTCGTTGTGCTCGGCGTTGGCAACGGCCGACTCCAGCACCTTCTTCATGATCTCGGCGGCTTTCTTACTGCTGAAAGCCAGGAGGTTGAGCGCATCGCCCACCTTCTTCCCGCGGATCTGGTCGGCGACCAGGCGGGCTTTCTGGGCGGAGATGCGAGCGCCCGACAACTTAGCGGCTACTTCCATCTTTCCTTACCCCTTAGCGCTTGCCTTTCTTGTCCGCCACGTGCCCACGATAAGTGCGGGTAGCAGCGAACTCGCCGAGTTTGTGGCCGACCATGTCTTCGGACACGAGGACCGGAACATGTTGGCGACCGTTGTGTACAGCGATGGTCAGACCGACCATCTGCGGCAGGATCATCGAACGACGCGACCAGGTTTTCACCGGCTTGCGATCATTCTTTTCCACCGCCGCTTCGACCTTCTTCAGTAGGTGAAGATCGATAAAAGGACCTTTTTTCAGAGAACGCGGCACTGTCGTATCCCTCTAGTTACTTGCGACGACGGACGATCATGTTATCGGTGCGCTTGTTAGTGCGGGTCTTCGCGCCCTTAGTCGGGAAGCCCCATGGCGACACCGGATGACGACCACCGGAGGTACGACCTTCACCACCACCGTGCGGGTGATCGACCGGGTTCATCGCGACACCACGAACGGTCGGGCGAATGCCCTTCCAGCGCTTGGCACCGGCCTTACCCAGCGAACGCAGGCTGTGCTCGGAGTTCGAGACTTCGCCCAGGGTCGCACGGCATTCAGCCAACACCTTGCGCATTTCGCCGGAGCGCAGACGCAGCGTCACATAGGAGCCCTCACGAGCGACCAGCTGAGCCGAAGCACCAGCGGAGCGAACGAGCTGAGCGCCCTTGCCCGGCTTGAGCTCGATACCGTGAACGGTAGAACCCAGCGGGATGTTACGCAGCGGCAGGCTGTTACCAGCCTTGATCGGAGCATTGATGCCCGAGACCAGCTGATCGCCAGCGCTCACGCCTTTCGGCGCGATGATGTAGCGACGCTCACCGTCGGCATACTTCAGCAGCGCGATGTGCGCAGTACGGTTCGGATCGTATTCGATACGCTCGACGATGGCCGGAATGCCATCCTTGTTGCGACGAAAATCGACCAGACGGTAATGCTGCTTGTGACCACCGCCGATGTGGCGAGTGGTGATACGACCGTTGTTGTTACGGCCGCCAGTCTTCGACTTCTTCTCGAGCAGCGGTGCGTAAGGAGCGCCTTTGTGCAGCTCCTGATTGACCACCTTGACCACAAAACGGCGGCCCGCGGAAGTCGGTTTGCATTTAACGATTGCCATGATGCACCCCTTCCTTACTCAGCACTGCCGGAGAAATCGAGATCCTGGCCTGGCTGAAGAGCGATATAAGCCTTCTTCCAGTCGTTGCGCTTGCCCAGACCGCGAGCGGTGCGCTTGGTCTTGCCCTGAACGTTCAGGGTGTTGACGGCGGCGACCTTCACGTCGAACAGGCTTTCAACAGCCTTCTTGATTTCCAGCTTGGTTGCGTCAGTCGCAACCTTGAAAACGAATTGCTTCTTGCTGTCAGCCAGCACGGTAGCCTTCTCGGAGACGTGCGGACCAAGCAGGACTTTGAATACGCGTTCCTGGTTCATCCCAGCAGCTCCTCGAATTTCTTCACAGCCGACACGGTGATCAACACCTTGTCATAGGCGATCAGGCTGACCGGATCGGAACCCTGGACGTCACGTACGTCGACATGCGGCAGATTGCGCGCAGCCAGGTACAGGTTCTGATCGACAGCATCGGAAACGATCAGCACGTCGCTCAGACCCATACCATTGAGCTTGCTGGCAAGCGCCTTGGTCTTCGGGGCATCGACGGCGAAATCTTCTACGACTACCAGACGCTCGGAGCGAACCAGCTCAGCAAGGATGGAACGCAGCGCAGCGCGATACATCTTCTTGTTCAGCTTCTGCTCGTGGTTCTGCGGGCGAGCAGCGAAGGTGACACCACCGCCACGCCAGATCGGACCACGAGTGGTACCGGCACGAGCGCGACCGGTGCCTTTCTGGCGCCACGGACGCTTGCCACCACCGGACACATCGGAGCGGGTCTTCTGCTGCTTGCTACCCTGACGACCGCCAGCCATGTAGGCGACGACTGCCTGGTGCACCAGCGTCTCGTTGAACTCACCACCAAAGGTGCGATCGGAGACTTCGATGGCCTGTGCGCCATTTACATTCAATTGCATGTGAACTCCCCCTTAACCGCGAGCCTTGACGGCCGGACGCACGAACACGTCACCACCGGTGGCACCAGGGACTGCACCCTTGACCAGCAGCAGGTTACGCTCGGCATCGACACGCACGATTTCCAGAGACTGCACGGTTACGCGCTCGGCGCCCATGTGCCCGGACATCTTCTTGCCCTTGAATACACGACCTGGAGTCTGGCACTGACCAATAGAGCCCGGGACGCGGTGGGATACGGAGTTACCGTGGGTATTGTCCTGACCACGGAAATTCCAGCGCTTGATGGTACCGGCAAAGCCTTTACCCTTGGACTGACCGGTGACATCCACCAGCTGGCCCGCCTGGAAAATTTCGGCATTGATCTGGTCACCAACCTGGAACTCCTCGCCTTCGAGGCGGAATTCCCAGACGCCACGACCTGCTGCCACGTTCGCCTTGGCGAAGTGACCGGCCTGAGCCTTGGTAACACGGGACGCACGACGCTCACCGACAGTGACCTGCACTGCACGATAGCCATCGCTCTCTTCATTCTTGAACTGAGTGACGCGATTCGGCTCGATCTCGATGACCGTAACCGGAATAGAGACACCATCCTCGGTGAAAACGCGGGTCATGCCGCATTTACGACCGACTACACCAATAGTCATTTTTAAACCTCTTGAGTGTACGGGGCTTTCACCCGCTATGGCCGCCCATTTCAGAGCGTTACACGACTAAAACTCTCAGGTTTTAGCCGAGGCTGATCTGCACTTCCACACCAGCCGCAAGATCGAGCTTCATCAGCGCATCGACGGTTTTGTCGGTCGGCTGAACGATGTCCAGCACACGCTTGTGGGTTCGAATTTCATACTGATCGCGCGCGTCTTTGTTGACGTGCGGAGAAACCAGCACAGTGAACCGCTCTTTGCGGGTTGGCAGCGGAATCGGACCACGCACCTGAGCACCAGTACGTTTCGCGGTTTCCACGATTTCCTGGGTTGATTGATCGATCAGGCGATGGTCAAAAGCCTTCAACCGAATACGGATTTGTTGGTTTTGCATTTTGACCTCAGACTCCAAGTAGCCACCCTACCAGGCGCAATACCCCCGGTAAAAGGAGGCGCAATTGTACGGATGCACCTATAGGGTGTCAATAAATGATCAACAATAGAAAAAGGCCCCCGAAGGGGCCTTTTTCATCATCGTCAAATATTACTCGACGATCTTGGCAACCACGCCGGCACCAACGGTACGACCACCTTCGCGAATCGCGAAGCGCAGGCCGTCTTCCATGGCGATCGGCTTGATCAGGGTGACAACCATCTTCACGTTGTCGCCCGGCATTACCATCTCGACGCCTTCCGGCAGCTCGCACGAACCAGTCACGTCAGTGGTACGGAAGTAGAACTGCGGACGGTAGCCCTTGAAGAACGGGGTGTGACGACCACCTTCTTCCTTGGACAGCACGTACACTTCGGCTTCGAACTTGGTGTGCGGCTTGATGGTGCCCGGCTTGGCCAGAACCTGACCACGCTCCACTTCGTCACGCTTGGTGCCACGCAGCAGCACACCGCAGTTCTCGCCAGCACGACCTTCATCGAGCAGCTTGCGGAACATCTCAACGCCGGTGCAGGTAGTCTTGGTGGTCGGACGCAGACCGACGATCTCGATCTCTTCCTGAACCTTGACGATGCCGCGCTCCACGCGACCGGTTACCACGGTGCCGCGACCGGAGATCGAGAACACGTCTTCGATCGGCATCAGGAACGGCTTGTCGATGGCACGAACCGGCTCGGGGATGTAGCTGTCGAGGGTCTCGACCAGCTTCTTCACCGCAGTGGTGCCGAGCTCGTTGTCGTCTTCGCCGTTCAGCGCCATCAGCGCGGAGCCGATGATGATCGGAGTGTCATCACCCGGGAAGTCGTAGGTCGACAGCAGGTCGCGAACTTCCATCTCGACCAGCTCGAGCAGCTCGGCGTCATCAACCATGTCGGCCTTGTTCAGGAACACGACGATGTACGGAACACCAACCTGACGGGACAGCAGGATGTGCTCGCGAGTCTGCGGCATGGGGCCGTCAGCAGCCGAGCAGACCAGGATCGCGCCGTCCATCTGGGCAGCACCGGTGATCATGTTCTTCACGTAGTCAGCGTGACCCGGGCAGTCAACGTGCGCGTAGTGACGGACGTTGGAGTCGTACTCTACGTGGGCGGTGTTGATGGTGATGCCGCGAGCCTTCTCTTCCGGAGCGCTATCGATCTTGTCGAAGTCGACACGAGCGGAACCGAAGACCTCGGAGCACACGCGAGTCAGAGCGGCAGTCAGAGTAGTCTTGCCATGGTCGACGTGACCAATGGTGCCGACGTTGACGTGCGGTTTGTTACGTTCGAATTTTTCCTTAGCCACGACAGTAAACCTCTTACTTAAAGGGCTGAATCAACCTTGTTTTTTGACGAGCGTCTCGACGATATTCGCCGGAGCCTCAGCGTATTTGGAGAATTCCATGGAGTAGCTCGCGCGACCCTGAGACATGGAACGAACGTCGGTTGCGTAACCGAACATCTCTCCGAGCGGAACCTCAGCACGGATAATCTTGCCGGAGACCGAGTCTTCCATACCCTGGATCAGACCACGACGACGGTTCAGGTCACCCATCACGTCACCCATGTAGTCCTCAGGGGTCACCACTTCGACCTTCATGATCGGCTCGAGCACCTTGCCGCCGCCCTTCTGGGCCAGCTGCTTGGTCGCCATCGAAGCTGCAACCTTGAACGCCATCTCGTTGGAGTCGACGTCGTGGTAGGAGCCATCGAACACGGTCGCCTTCAGGCCGATCAGCGGATAGCCGGCGACAACGCCGTTCTTCATCTGCTCTTCGATGCCCTTCTGGATTGCCGGGATGTATTCCTTCGGAACCACACCACCCACAACTTCGTTGGTGAACACCAGGCCTTCGGTGATGTTGCCCTTCTCGTCCACGTCCGGGGTCGAGAAACGGATCCAGCAATGACCGAACTGACCACGACCACCGGACTGACGAACGAACTTGCCTTCGATCTCGACATTGTCCTTGGTGATGGTTTCACGGTAGGAAACCTGCGGCTTACCGATGTTCGCCTCAACGTTGAACTCGCGACGCATACGGTCGACGAGAATGTCGAGGTGCAGCTCACCCATACCGGAAATGATGGTCTGACCAGTCTCTTCGTCGGTCTGGACACGGAACGACGGGTCTTCCTGAGCCAGTTTGCCCAGCGCGATACCCATCTTTTCCTGGTCTGCCTTGGTCTTCGGCTCGACAGCTACCGAGATAACCGGCTCCGGGAAGTCCATACGCTCGAGGATGATCGGCTTCTCGATCGAGCAGAGGGTGTCACCCGTGGTGACGTCCTTCATGCCGATCAGCGCGGCGATGTCGCCGGCACGGCACTCCTTGATCTCGTCACGCTGGTTGGCGTGCATCTGCACCATCCGACCCACGCGCTCCTTCTTGCCCTTGACCGAGTTGATTACCGAGTCACCGGAAGACAGCACACCGGAATAAACACGAGTAAAGGTCAGGGTACCCACGAACGGGTCGGTAGCGATCTTGAACGCCAGAGCGGAGAACGGCTCGTCATCACTTGCATGACGCTCGTCGATCTGCTCTTCGTTATCCGGATTGACGCCCTGAATCGGGGGAATCTCGGTCGGCGCAGGCAGATAGTCGATGACAGCATCGAGAACCAGGGGCACGCCCTTGTTCTTGAAGGACGAACCACAAACGGCCGGAACGATTTCACAGGCGATGGTGCGCTGACGCAGACCAGCCTTGATCTCTTCGATGGTCAGCTCACCACCTTCGAGATACTTGTTCATCAGCTCTTCGTTGGCCTCGGCCGCAGCCTCGATCATGCTCGAGCGATATTCTTCGGCCAGATCCATCAGCTCCGCCGGAATCTCTTCCTCGCGGTAGGTGGTTCCCTTGTCGTCATCGTTCCAGTAGATGGCCTTCATCTTGATCAGATCGATCTGACCGGCGAAGTTCTCTTCGGAACCAATGGCCAGCTGAACAGGAACCGGGGTGTGACCCAGGCGCTGCTTGATCTGACCGACGACGCGCAGGAAGTTGGCACCCTGACGGTCCATCTTGTTGACGTAAACGATACGCGGCACGCCGTACTTGTTGGCCTGACGCCATACGGTTTCGGACTGCGGCTCAACGCCGGAGGTACCACAGAACACAACGACAGCACCGTCGAGAACGCGCAGGGAGCGCTCTACTTCGATGGTGAAGTCAACGTGACCGGGGGTATCGATGACGTTTACACGATAGTTGTCGTACTGACCGCGCGAACCCTGCCAAAAGGTCGTGACAGCAGCGGAGGTGATGGTGATACCACGCTCCTGCTCCTGCACCATCCAGTCGGTGGTCGCCGCACCGTCATGCACTTCACCCATCTTGTGGCTGAGGCCGGTGTAAAACAGAATCCGCTCCGTGGTGGTAGTCTTGCCCGCGTCGACGTGGGCACAGATACCGATGTTACGGTAGCGGTTGATAGGGGTAGTACGGGCCACAATAAGGTCCTCGTAAAAGTTGCGCTTGATTTAGAAGCGGTAGTGCGAGAAGGCCTTGTTGGCTTCAGCCATACGGTGCACGTCTTCGCGCTTCTTGACCGCAGCGCCTTTACCTTCAAAAGCATCCAGCAGCTCGCCAGCGAGGCGCAGCGCCATGGATTTTTCGCCACGCTTGCGCGCAGCATCTACCAGCCAGCGCATGGCCAGCGCGTTACGACGGGAAGGACGAACTTCGACCGGAACCTGGTAGGTAGCACCGCCTACACGGCGGGACTTGACTTCGACCAGCGGAGCGATGGCATCGAGTGCTTTTTCGAAGACTTCCAGGGGGTCGCCATTCTTGCGCTCCTTCACCTTGTCCAAGGCACCATAAACGATACGCTCGGCAACGGCCTTCTTGCCGCTTTCCATCACGTGGTTCATGAACTTGGCCAGGATCAGACTTCCGTACTTCGGATCGTCCAGAATCTCGCGCTTGGCTGCTACACGACGTCTTGGCATTGATAAGCCCTCAAACGGTCTTCAGGTTAGCTCGGAACGGTAACGCGCAGGTTACGCCCGACCTTACTCTTATCGACTCAAATAAATAGAAATACTGCTTACTTCGGACGCTTGGCGCCGTACTTGGAACGACCCTGCTTACGGTCTTTTACGCCGGAGGTATCCAGCGAACCGCGCACGGTGTGGTAACGCACACCCGGAAGGTCTTTTACACGACCGCCACGGATCAGCACTACGCTGTGCTCTTGCAGGTTATGACCTTCACCACCGATGTAGGAGGCGACTTCATAGCCATTGGTCAGACGAACACGGCACACCTTACGCAGTGCGGAGTTCGGTTTCTTCGGCGTGGTGGTGTACACACGGGTGCACACGCCACGACGCTGCGGGCAGTTTTGCAGCGCAGGGACGTCGCTTTTCTCGACGACCCGCTTGCGCGGCTGACGTACCAGCTGGTTGATAGTTGCCATCTACTAGCTCCACTGTTGTCTTTCGACACAAACGAAAAATGGCAGGGCACGAAGCCCCGCCAATTTAGGGGTACGAGAGTCTAAAGAGCTTCTCGCCCACCGTCAAGGCAGGCCCCGGCTTGCGACCGGGGCCTGGCACTCTCAATTGCCGCTGGAGTTCAGCGCTTCAGTCAGCGCCGCCTCGACTTCATCGGCACTCACGCGGACCGGCTTCTCGGCATCACGCTTGCGCTTGCGCTCGCTGTGATACGCCAGACCGGTACCGGCCGGGATCAGACGACCCACAACCACGTTCTCCTTCAGGCCGCGCAGGTAGTCGCGCTTGCCAGTCACGGCCGCTTCGGTCAGCACGCGGGTGGTCTCCTGGAATGAGGCCGCGGAGATGAACGACTCGGTCGACAACGACGCCTTGGTGATGCCCAGCAGGACGCGGACGTACTTGGCGACGAACTTGTCCTCTGCGCTCAGACGCTCGTTCTCTTCCAGCACCTGGGTCAGTTCCATCTGGTCGCCCTTGATGAAGCTGGAATCGCCCGACTCGGTGATCTCGACCTTGCGCAGCATCTGCCGCAGGATGGTCTCGATGTGCTTGTCGTTGATCTTCACGCCCTGCAGTCGGTAAACGTCCTGGATCTCGTTGACGATGTAGCGTGCCAGTGCGCTGACGCCCAACAGCCGCAGAATGTCGTGCGGGTTGCTCGGGCCGTCGGAGATCACTTCACCCTTGTTCACCTGTTCGCCTTCGAAGACGTTCAGGTGACGCCACTTCGGAATCAGCTCTTCGTACGGATCGCTACCGTCGGTCGGCGTAATCACCAGGCGACGCTTGCCCTTGGTTTCCTTACCGAAGGAAATCGTGCCGCTGATTTCCGCCAGGATGGACGGCTCCTTCGGACGACGCGCTTCGAACAGGTCGGCAACGCGCGGCAGACCACCGGTGATGTCGCGGGTCTTCGAGGTTTCCTGTGGGATACGTGCGATGACGTCACCCACATTGATCTCGGAGCCGTCCGCAACACCGACCAGCGCGTTAGCCGGCAGGAAGTACTGGGCCGGTACGTCGGTACCTGGCAGCAACAACTCCTTGCCATTGGCGTCGACCATCTTGATCGCCGGACGGATGTCCTTGCCTGCTGCCGGACGGTCCTTCGGATCCATCACCTCGATGTTGGTCAGACCGGTCAGCTCGTCGGTCTGGCGCTTGATGGTGATGTTCTCCTCCATGCCAACGAAGGTCACGACACCCTTCATTTCGGTCACGATCGGGTGGGTGTGCGGGTCCCACTTGGCAACCACGGCGCCAGCGTCGACCTTGTCGCCTTCCTTCACGGAAATCACAGCACCGTACGGCAGCTTGTAGCGCTCGCGCTCACGACCGAAGTCGTCCGCCACGGCCAGCTCGCCGGAACGAGACACGGCCACCAGCGCGCCATCGGCACGCTCGACGTGCTTCAGGTTATGCAGGCGGATGGTACCGCCGTTCTTCACCAGCACGTTGTCGACGGCCGAGGTACGGCTCGCCGCACCACCGATGTGGAACGTACGCATGGTGAGCTGAGTACCCGGCTCACCGATCGACTGGGCAGCGATAACGCCGACCGCCTCGCCGATGTTGACCTGATGCCCACGGGCCAGATCACGACCGTAGCACTTGGCACAGATGCCGTAGCGGGTTTCACAGGAGATCGGCGAGCGCACGATCACTTCGTCGATGCTGTTCAGCTCGATAAAGTCGACCCACTGCTCGTCGATCAACGTACCCGCCGGAACCAGCACGTCATCGGTGCCCGGCTTGAGCACGTCACGCGCAATCACGCGACCCAGCACGCGCTCGCCCAGCGGCTCGACCACGTCGCCGCCTTCGATGTGCGGAGTCATGTGCAGACCCTGCTCGGTGCCGCAATCGATCTCGGTGACCACCAGATCCTGCGCGACATCCACCAGACGACGAGTCAGGTACCCGGAGTTCGCGGTTTTCAGTGCGGTATCCGCCAGACCCTTACGAGCACCGTGCGTGGAGATGAAGTACTGCAGTACGTTCAGACCCTCACGGAAGTTCGCCGTAATCGGCGTTTCGATGATGGAGCCGTCCGGCTTGGCCATCAGGCCACGCATACCGGCCAGCTGGCGAATCTGAGCCGCGGAACCCCGCGCACCGGAGTCGGCCATCATGTACATCGAGTTGAACGAATCCTGCTCGGCTTCGTTGCCTTCGCGGTCGATGACCTTCTCTTTCGAGAGGTTGGCCATCATGGCCTTGGACACTTCGTCGTTGGCCTTGGACCAGAGGTCGATCACCTTGTTGTACTTCTCGCCCTGGGTAACCAGGCCGGAGGCGTACTGCGATTCGATCTCCTTCACTTCTTCGGTGGCCGCATCGATGATGCGCGCCTTCTCGTCCGGGATGACGAAATCGTTCACACCGATCGAAACACCGGAAATGGTCGAGTAGGCGAAGCCGGTGTACATCAGCTGGTCGGCGAAGATGACAGTATCCTTCAGACCAACGGTGCGGTAGCACAGGTTGATCAGCTTGGAGATCGCCTTTTTCTTCATCGGCTGGTTGACGACGTCGAATGACATCCCTTCCGGCACGATCTGGAACAGCAGCGCGCGGCCGACGGTGGTGTCGACGATGCGGGTGTTCTTGGTGATGCTGCCGTCACGATCCTTGATGGTCTCGTTGATGCGCACCTTGACCCGGGCGTGCAGCGAGGCTTCACCGGCGCGGAACACGCGGTCGACTTCCTGCAGGTCGGCGAACACGCGCCCTTCGCCCTTGGCATTGATGGCTTCACGGGTCATGTAGTATAGACCCAGAACCACGTCCTGCGACGGAACGATGATCGGCTCACCGTTGGCTGGCGAGAGGATGTTGTTGGTCGACATCATCAGCGCGCGCGCTTCCAGCTGAGCTTCCAGCGTCAGCGGCACGTGCACGGCCA
Organism: Stutzerimonas stutzeri; assembly: GCF_000219605.1. Classification (NCBI taxonomy): domain Bacteria; kingdom Pseudomonadati; phylum Pseudomonadota; class Gammaproteobacteria; order Pseudomonadales; family Pseudomonadaceae; genus Stutzerimonas; species Stutzerimonas stutzeri. The sequence continues at coordinate 738,065 of NC_015740.1, read as the reverse complement.
TCTGGTCACCGTCGAAGTCGGCGTTGTACGCGGCACAGACCAGCGGGTGCAGCTGGATCGCCTTGCCTTCGATCAGTACCGGCTCGAACGCCTGGATACCCAGACGGTGCAGGGTCGGTGCGCGGTTGAGCAGTACGGGATGCTCGCGAATCACTTCGGCGAGAACGTCCCAGACTTCCGGCAGCTCGCGCTCGACCATCTTCTTGGCCGCCTTGATGGTGGTGGCCATGCCGCGCATTTCCAGCTTGCCGAAGATGAACGGCTTGAACAGCTCGAGCGCCATCTTCTTCGGCAGGCCGCACTGGTGCAGACGCAGGGTCGGACCTACGGTGATCACGGAACGACCGGAGTAGTCCACGCGCTTGCCGAGCAGGTTCTGACGGAAACGACCCTGCTTGCCCTTGATCATGTCAGCCAGGGACTTCAGCGGGCGCTTGTTCGAACCGGTGATGGCGCGGCCGCGGCGGCCGTTGTCCAGCAGCGCATCGACCGCTTCCTGCAGCATGCGCTTTTCGTTGCGCACGATGATATCCGGCGCCGACAGGTCGAGCAGGCGCTTCAGACGGTTGTTGCGGTTGATCACGCGGCGATACAGATCGTTCAGATCCGAAGTCGCGAAACGACCGCCATCCAGCGGAACCAGCGGACGCAGATCCGGCGGCAGCACCGGCAGCACGGTCAGGATCATCCACTCCGGCAGGTTGCCCGAGCCATGGAAAGCCTCCATCAGCTTCAGACGCTTGGAGAGCTTCTTGATCTTGGTTTCCGAGTTGGTCTGCGGAATTTCCTCGCGCAAACGGCCAATCTCGTGCTCCAGGTCGATCTGGATCAGCAGCTCGCGGACAGCCTCGGCACCCATGCGGGCATCGAAGTCGTCACCGAACTCTTCGAGGGCTTCGAAGTACTGCTCGTCGTTAAGCAGCTGACCTTTCTCCAGAGTGGTCATGCCCGGATCGATCACCACGTAGCTCTCGAAATAGAGCACGCGCTCGATATCGCGCAGGGTCATGTCCAGCAGCAGGCCGATACGGGACGGCAGCGACTTCAGGAACCAGATGTGCGCGACCGGAGAAGCCAGTTCGATGTGCGCCATGCGCTCGCGACGCACCTTGGCCAGCGCAACTTCCACACCACACTTCTCGCAGATCACACCGCGATGCTTGAGGCGCTTGTACTTGCCGCACAGGCACTCGTAGTCCTTGACCGGGCCAAAGATCTTGGCGCAGAAAAGGCCGTCACGCTCGGGCTTGAACGTACGGTAGTTGATGGTCTCCGGCTTCTTCACTTCACCGAAGGACCAGGAACGGATCATCTCGGGGGACGCCAGGGCAATCTTGATGGCATCGAACTCTTCGATTTGACCCTGGTTTTTCAACAGATTCAGCAAGTCTTTCAAGGCCTTTCCTCCTCACGGACCTGCGGCAGCCGGCTGACGCCGGGTGCCGCGCAGGCGGTGCGTGGTTATTCGGTTTCCAGATCGATATCGATACCGAGCGAGCGGATTTCTTTGATCAGCACGTTGAAGGACTCCGGCATGCCGGCCTCCATGCGGTGATCGCCGTCCACGATGTTCTTGTACATCTTGGTCCGCCCGTTCACGTCGTCCGACTTGACCGTGAGCATTTCCTGCAGGGTGTACGCGGCGCCATAGGCCTCCAGGGCCCAGACCTCCATCTCCCCGAAACGCTGACCACCGAACTGCGCCTTGCCGCCCAGCGGCTGCTGGGTGACCAGACTGTACGAACCGGTGGAACGCGCGTGCATCTTGTCGTCGACCAGGTGGTTCAGCTTGAGCATGTACATGTAGCCGACGGTGGTGGTGCGCTCGAACGCATTACCGGTACGGCCGTCGAACAGCTGCATCTGGCCACTTTCCGGCAGATCGGCCAGCTTCAGCATGGCCTTGATCTCGCGCTCCTTGGCACCGTCGAACACCGGGGTCGCCATCGGCACGCCCTTGCGCAGGTTGTTCGCCAGGTCCAGCACTTCCTGATCGCTCAGGTCGTCCAGATTTTCCTGACGCCCGCCGATCTCGTTGTAGATCTCGTGCAGGAACTTGCGCAGCTCGGCGACCTTGCGCTGCTCTTCGAGCATCAGGTTGATCTTCTCGCCCAGGCCCTTGGCCGCAAGGCCCAGGTGGGTTTCGAGGATCTGCCCGACGTTCATACGCGACGGTACACCCAGCGGGTTCAGGACGATGTCCACCGGCGTACCGTTGGCATCATGCGGCATGTCTTCGACCGGCATGATCACCGAGACCACACCCTTGTTACCGTGACGACCGGCCATCTTGTCGCCCGGCTGGATGCGACGCTTGATGGCCAGATAGACCTTGACGATCTTCAGCACGCCCGGTGCGAGGTCGTCGCCCTGCTGCAGCTTGCGCTTCTTGTCTTCGAACTTGTCGTCGATCAGCTGACGGCGATCGGAGAGGTAGGCCTGGGCCTTCTCCAACTGCTCATTCAGCGCGTCTTCGGCCATGCGCAGCTTGAACCACTGGCCATGCTCGAGCCCGTCGAGGATCTCGTCGGTGATCACGACACCCTTCTTCAGACCTGCACCGCCCTCGGCAGTCGCACCGACCAAGGCCGAGCGCAGACGCTCGAACGTGGCGCCTTCGACGATACGGAACTCTTCATTGAGGTCCTTGCGGATCTCGTCGAGCTGCATCTTCTCGATGGCCAGCGCACGGGAGTCGCGCTCGACGCCGTCGCGGATGAACACCTGCACGTCGATGACGGTGCCCTTGGTGCCGGTCGGCACACGCAGGGACGTGTCTTTCACGTCGGAAGCCTTCTCACCGAAGATCGCACGTAGCAGCTTCTCTTCCGGGGTCAGCTGGGTTTCGCCCTTCGGCGTCACCTTGCCGACCAGGATGTCGCCTGGGCCGACTTCGGCACCGACGTAGACGATACCGGCCTCGTCCAGCTTGTTCAGCGCAGCCTCACCCACGTTCGGGATGTCTGCGGTGATCTCCTCTGGGCCGAGCTTGGTGTCGCGCGACACGCAGGTCAGTTCCTGGATATGGATAGTGGTAAAACGGTCTTCCTGAACCACGCGCTCCGAGAGGAGGATGGAGTCCTCGAAGTTGTAGCCGTTCCACGGCATGAACGCGACGCGCATGTTCTGACCCAGTGCCAGCTCGCCCATGTCGGTGGACGGACCGTCGGCCATGATGTCGCCACGCGCCACCACGTCACCCTTGCGCACCAGCGGACGCTGGTTGATGCAGGTGTTCTGGTTGGAGCGGGTGTACTTGGTCAGGTTATAGATGTCGACACCCGCTTCGCCGGTCTCGACCTCATCGTCACGCACGCGCACCACGATACGGCTGGCATCGACCGAGTCGATCACGCCGCCGCGACGAGCGACCACGCAGACGCCGGAGTCGCGTGCCACGTTGCGCTCCATGCCGGTACCTACCAGCGGCTTGTCCGAACGCAGGGTCGGCACGGCCTGACGCTGCATGTTGGAACCCATCAGCGCGCGGTTGGCGTCGTCGTGCTCGAGGAACGGAATCAGCGAGGCAGCGACGGAGACGACCTGCTTCGGAGAGACGTCCATCAGGGTCACGTCTTCCGGCGCCTTGACGGTGAATTCGTTCAGATGACGCACAGCCACCAGCTCGTCGACCAGCTTGCGACCGTCCAGCTTGGCGCTGGCCTGAGCGATGACGTGGTCGGCTTCTTCGATTGCCGAGAGGAATACGATCTCGTCGGTGACTTCGCCATCCTTGACCACGCGGTACGGACTTTCCAGGAAGCCATACTGGTTGGTGCGGGCGTAGGCGGCCAGCGAGTTGATCAGACCGATGTTCGGACCTTCCGGAGTTTCGATCGGGCAGACACGGCCGTAGTGAGTCGGGTGCACGTCACGCACCTCGAAGCCGGCACGCTCACGGGTCAGACCGCCCGGGCCGAGTGCGGAGACGCGGCGCTTGTGGGTGATCTCCGAAAGCGGGTTGTTCTGGTCCATGAACTGCGAGAGCTGGCTGGAACCGAAGAACTCCTTCACCGCCGCCGCAACCGGCTTGGCATTGATCAGGTCCTGCGGCATCAGGCCTTCGCTTTCGGCCATCGACAGACGCTCTTTGACCGCACGCTCGACGCGCACCAGGCCAACGCGGAACTGGTTTTCGGCCATTTCGCCGACACAGCGCACGCGACGGTTACCCAGGTGATCGATGTCGTCAACGATGCCTTTGCCGTTGCGGATGTCGACCAGGGTCTTCAGAACCGCGACGATATCCTCACGGCTCAGTACGCCGGAGCCCTCGATCTCGGTACGACCGATACGGCGGTTGAACTTCATCCGGCCGACAGCCGACAGGTCGTAGCGCTCGGCAGCGAAGAACAGGTTGTTGAACAGCGTCTCGGCGGCGTCCTTGGTTGGCGGCTCGCCCGGGCGCATCATGCGATAGATCTCGACCAGCGCTTCGAGCTGATTGGTGGTCGAATCGATCTTCAGCGTGTCGGAAATGAACGGACCACAATCGATGTCGTTGGTGTACAGCGTCTCGAAGCGTACGACCTGCGCCTTGACGATCTTCGCCATGACGTCGACGGTCAGCTCGGTGTTGCACTCGGCGATGATCTCGCCAGTGGCCGGATGCACGATCGCCTTGGCGACGGTACGACCCAGGACGTAGTCCATTGGCATCTCGAGTTCTTTGATGCCGGACTTGTCGAGCTGGTTGATGTGGCGAGCGGTGATGCGACGGCCCTGCTCGACGATGACTTTGCCGCTGTCATCCTTGATGTCGAAAGTAGCGATCTCGCCGCGCAGACGCTGCGGTACCAGTTCCAGCGCCAGGGTTTCGCCTTTGACGTGGAAGACGTTGGTATCGTAGAAGGCGTCCAGGATCTCTTCGGTGCTGTAATTGAGCGCACGCAGAAGAACCGAAGCCGGCAACTTGCGGCGACGGTCGATACGGACGAACACTGCGTCCTTCGGATCGAATTCGAAGTCCAGCCAGGAGCCGCGGTAAGGAATGATGCGCGCGGAGTACAGCAGCTTGCCGGAGCTGTGGGTCTTGCCGCGGTCATGATCGAAGAACACGCCCGGCGAACGATGCAGCTGGGAAACGATGACGCGTTCGGTACCGTTGATGATGAAGGTACCGTTCTCGGTCATGAGGGGGATTTCCCCCATGTAGACTTCCTGTTCCTTGATGTCCTTGATGGCCTTGTTCGACGACTCTTTGTCGAAAATGATCAGGCGCACCTTGACGCGCAGCGGAACGGCGAAGGTCACGCCGCGCAGGACACATTCCTTGACATCGAAAGCCGGCTCGCCCAGGCGATAGCCGACGTATTCCAGCGCTGCATTGCCGGAATAGCTGATAATCGGGAAAACGGATTTGAAGGCTGCATGCAAGCCAATGTCGCGGAACTGATCTTTGGTCGCTCCCGCCTGCAGGAATTCGCGATACGAATCCAGCTGGATGGCCAAAAGATACGGCACGTCCATCACGTGCGGTAACTTGCTAAAGTCCTTGCGGATACGTTTTTTCTCAGTGTATGAGTAAGCCATCAGCGTTCCCCAGCTTGGTCACCTGCTTGTTGGCTTCTCCCGACGGGAGCAGCCAGAAAATCTTGCGAACCCCATGGTTCGCGCCACCTGTAGGTGGCTTCCGAGGAAGAGCCAGCATGGCTGGCTTTCCATAACGGAAAAAGGCCGGTGGCAAGAGCCACCAGCCATCAGCCTGTCGCGAGTCGCTCGGGCTGTAGACGCAAGGTCGTCGCTTACTTGAGCTCGACTTTGGCGCCAGCTTCTTCCAGAGCCTTCTTGGCTGCTTCGGCTTCTTCCTTCGAAACGCCTTCCTTGACCACGCCCGGGGCGCCGTCAACGACAGCCTTGGCTTCTTTCAGGCCCAGACCGGTCAGCTCGCGAACCGCCTTGATCACGTTCACTTTCTTGTCGCCGGCTTCGGCCAGAACGATGGTGAACTCGGTCTGCTCTTCAGCAGCCGGGGCAGCGGCAGCCGGGCCAGCGGCAACAGCGGCAGCAGCGGTAACGCCGAAAGTTTCTTCCATCGCCTTGATCAGCTCGACGATTTCCATGACGGATTTCTGGCCGATCGCTTCGATGATTTGCTCGTTAGTCAGAGACATGACTATCTATTCCTGTATTGGGGTGACAGCTTACGCAGCCATCAAATTAAACATGTGATTTTGAAAGGGCTTACGCTGCCTTAGGCAGCCGCAGCTTCTTTCTGGTCGCGAATAGCTGCCAGGGTGCGAGCGAGCTTGCTGGTGGCGCCTTGAATCACGCTCATCAGCTGTGCAATGCCCTCTTCGCGAGTCGGCAGGCTTGCCAGTACGTCGATCTGGTTTGCTGCGAGGAACTTGCCCTCGAACGCAGCTGCCTTGATCTCGAACTTGTCCTGACCCTTGGCGAATTCCTTGAAGATACGAGCAGCAGCGCCCGGATGTTCATTGGAAAATGCGATCAGGGTCGGGCCTTTGAACACGTCGTTGAGCACGTCGAACTGAGTGCCTTCAACAGCGCGCTTGAGCAGGGTGTTACGCACGACTTTCACGTATACACCAGCCGCTCGGGCCTCTTTACGGAGTCCGGTCATTGCGCCGACGGTCACGCCACGGGCATCAGCCACGACAGCGGACAGACCGGCTTTGGCAGCCTCGTTGACTTCAGCGACGATGGCCTTCTTGTCTTCGAGTTTAATTGCCACGGGTTTACTCCTGGTTTTTACCGTTTCGTCAGGCCGAAGCCCGACGGCGTTTTGGTGTCTGATTCGGTACGAATCGGGAGCACCATCTGCGTAGGTTCAAGAGATCACTCTCCGGGTTTAAGGCTTGCGCCACCTACGGTCTTGGATAGCCCCCGCCAGGCAGGGACCCCAATCTTGCGAGCCGCCTCACGAATGAGGCGACTGATGTCTTACGCTTCCAGGGAAGCCTGATCGATGACCAGTCCCGGACCCATGGTGGTGCTCAGGGTCACGCGCTTGACGTAAATACCTTTGGACGTCGACGGCTTCAGGCGCTTCAGATCCGACAGCAGCGCTTCGACGTTCTGCTTCAGCGCAGCGGCGTCGAAACCGACTTTACCCACGGAGGTGTGGATGATGCCGTTCTTGTCAGTACGGAAACGTACCTGACCGGCCTTGGCGTTCTTGACAGCGGTCGCGACGTCCGGAGTGACAGTACCCACCTTCGGGTTCGGCATCAGGCCACGCGGGCCGAGAATCTGGCCCAACTGACCAACGACACGCATAGCATCCGGAGAGGCGATGACGACGTCATAGTTCAGGTCGCCGCCCTTCATTTCGGCAGCCAGATCGTCCATACCTACGCGGTCAGCACCGGCGGCCAGAGCAGCTTCGGCGCCCGGACCCTGGGTGAAAACGGCTACGCGGACGGTCTTGCCAGTGCCATTCGGCAGAACGGTTGCACCGCGAACGACCTGGTCGGACTTACGCGGATCGACACCGAGATTGATCGCGATATCGAACGACTCGGTGAACTTGACAGCAGAAACCTCTGCCAGCAGCTTGGCGGCGTCTTCGAACGCATACTGCTTGCCGGATTCGATTTTCTCAGCGATAGCCTTCTGGCGCTTGGTCAGCTTAGCCATTACACACCCTCCACATTCAGACCCATGCTACGAGCCGAACCAGCGATGGTCCGAACGGCAGCTTCCATTTCGGCAGCAGTCAGATCAGCCTGCTTGGCCTTGGCGATCTCTTCCAACTGCGCACGAGTGACGGTGCCGACCTTCTGAGTGTTGGGGCGAGCGGAACCGCTGGTGATGCCAGCAGCTTTCTTCAGCAGCACTGCAGCAGGAGTACTCTTGGTTTCAAAAGTGAAGCTGCGATCGCTGTAGACAGTGATGATCACGGGAGTCGGCAGACCGGGCTCCTGGCCCTGGGTCCGGGCGTTGAACGCCTTGCAGAATTCCATGATGTTGACGCCATGCTGACCCAGAGCGGGGCCGACGGGCGGCGACGGGTTAGCCTGACCGGCCTTTACCTGAAGCTTGATGTAAGCTTGAATCTTCTTAGCCATAGTTACTCCGTTACGGGTTATAACGCCTTGCGGCTCCCCATTGCTGATTTATCCCAGTGACGACAAAACCCCGCAGCCTGAAGCTGCGGGGTGAGGGATGCTTCGTTCAGTTAAACCTTTTCGACCTGACTGAACTCCAGCTCTACTGGCGTAGAGCGACCGAAGATAAGAACCGCAACCTGGATTCTGCTCTTCTCGTAATTGACCTCTTCGACCACGCCATTGAAATCTGCGAACGGACCATCGGCCACCCGCACCACTTCACCTGGCTCGAAGAGCGTTTTCGGTTTCGGCTTATCACTGCCATCGGCGACGCGACGAAGAATGGCCTCAGCCTCTTTGTCCGTAATGGGCGCCGGCTTGTCAGCCGTACCGCCGATAAAGCCCATCACACGAGGAGTATCCTTGACCAGGTGCCAAGTACCCTCATTCATCTCCATCTGAACGAGCACGTAACCTGGGAAGAACTTGCGCTCACTCTTGCGCTTCTGCCCGTTACGCATCTCGACCACTTCCTCGGTCGGAACAAGAATCTCGCCGAACTCATCTTCCATGCCGGCAAGCTTGACGCGCTCAATCAGAGAGCGCATGACGTGCTTCTCGTAACCCGAGTAAGCATGCACAACATACCAACGCTTAGCCACGAGACACCCTTAACCCACAACCATGGAGACCAACCAGCCAAGCAGGGAATCGAGCCCCCACAACAGCAGCGCCATAACCAGAACGACAACGACCACGATCAACGTAGTCTGAGTGGTTTCCTGACGGGTCGGCCAGACGACCTTGCGAATCTCGCCGCGCGCTTCTTTCAGCAACACGGCAAACGAACGCCCCTTGGACGTCTGCAGAGCAACAAACGCGGCAACCACGCCTATTGCGAGAACAGCAAGGACACGATAGAGAATAGGCTCAGCGGAGTAGTACTGATTGCCAACAACAGCAACCACAACCAAAGCAGCCACAACAAGCCACTTCACCAGATCGAAGCGCGCATCATTGGCTTCAGCTTTGACATTCATCTGCTAGAACCTTGTAAAGACTGCCATATTCGATATTGAAAATGGCAGGCCAGGAGGGAATCGAACCCCCAACCTGCGGTTTTGGAGACCGCCGCTCTGCCAATTGAGCTACTGGCCTAGAAAGAGACAGGCCGACTATTATGCCGACCTGCTTCAAACAGATCAATCGTTATTCGACGATCTTGGCAACCACGCCGGCACCAACGGTACGACCACCTTCGCGAATCGCGAAGCGCAGGCCGTCTTCCATGGCGATCGGCTTGATCAGGGTGACAACCATCTTCACGTTGTCGCCCGGCATTACCATCTCGACGCCTTCCGGCAGTTCGCACGATCCGGTCACATCAGTGGTACGGAAGTAGAACTGAGGACGGTAGCCCTTAAAGAACGGGGTGTGACGACCACCTTCTTCCTTGGACAGCACGTACACTTCGGCTTCGAACTTGGTGTGCGGCTTGATGGTGCCCGGCTTGGCCAGAACCTGACCACGCTCCACTTCGTCACGCTTGGTGCCACGCAGCAGCACGCCGCAGTTCTCGCCAGCACGACCCTCGTCGAGCAGCTTGCGGAACATCTCAACGCCGGTGCAGGTAGTCTTGGTGGTCGGACGCAGACCGACGATCTCGATCTCTTCCTGAACCTTGACGATGCCGCGCTCTACGCGACCGGTTACCACCGTGCCGCGACCGGAGATCGAGAACACGTCTTCGATCGGCATCAGGAACGGCTTGTCGATGGCACGAACCGGCTCGGGAATGTAGCTGTCCAGGGTCTCGACCAGCTTCTTCACCGCAGTGGTGCCGAGCTCGTTGTCGTCTTCGCCGTTCAGCGCCATCAGCGCGGAGCCGATGATGATCGGAGTGTCGTCACCCGGGAAGTCGTAGGTCGACAGCAGGTCACGAACTTCCATCTCGACCAGCTCGAGCAGCTCGGCGTCATCAACCATGTCGGCCTTGTTCAGGAACACGACGATGTACGGAACACCAACCTGACGGGACAGCAGGATGTGCTCGCGAGTCTGCGGCATGGGGCCGTCAGCAGCCGAGCAGACCAGGATCGCGCCGTCCATCTGGGCAGCACCGGTGATCATGTTCTTCACGTAGTCAGCGTGACCCGGGCAGTCAACGTGCGCGTAGTGACGGACGTTGGAGTCGTACTCTACGTGGGCGGTGTTGATGGTGATGCCACGAGCCTTCTCTTCCGGAGCGCTATCGATCTTGTCGAAGTCGACACGAGCGGAACCGAAGACCTCGGAGCACACGCGAGTCAGAGCGGCAGTCAGAGTGGTCTTGCCATGGTCGACGTGACCAATGGTGCCGACGTTGACGTGCGGTTTGTTACGTTCGAACTTTTCTTTAGCCATCGAGACCGTCTCCCATCGTTGAATTGAGCTAGTCACGCCACCATTAAAACAAAGGCAGATATTCACATATCTGCCTTTGAGGTTTGGAGCTCATGAGCGGATTTGAACCGCTGACCTCACCCTTACCAAGGGTGTGCTCTACCAACTGAGCTACATGAGCGAAACATATACCGCAAACATCGAACCTGGAGCGGGTAGCGGGAATCGAACCCGCATCATCAGCTTGGAAGGCTGAGGTTCTACCACTAAACTATACCCGCGAACGCCGAAGCTTACGCTTGAATCTGGTGGAGGGGGAAGGATTCGAACCTTCGAAGTCTATGACGTCAGATTTACAGTCTGATCCCTTTGGCCGCTCGGGAACCCCTCCAAAGTGAGGCGGCATTTTCAGCATCTGCCACCACGCTGTCAAGCATTTTCTCATATAAATCTTGAGGTTAGCTTCATTGACAGCCGCTCCACGGAGAGACCATTCAGCCCTCGCTGCGAAGCGGGCGCCATTCTATGCAAACTATTCAGAAGTTGCAACGCCCGCGCAGGGCATCTGCCGATGCTGCAGCTCCGGCATGTCGTTCTTCAACCCCTGCAACATTGCATCGTCCAGCTGACCACGGCTGGCGGCCCCTACGCGCACCCAGTACTTGCGGTGCATTCTCGGTAACTCTCGAACCAGCGCCGCATAATCCACCTCGCGCAAGCGCGCAACGACCCCTTCTGCAGAGTCTTTGCGGGAAAATATTCCAAGGGAAATGCCGTTTGCCAGATCGCCTACCGTAATGATGTAGCTGTCGATATTGCGACTTTGCAGCTCACGCAACTGACGCAAAGACGCCTGCCTGGACGCTAGAGGAGGCAGATACACCCAGTAGTCCACGCCACTGGCTGTATCCACCTCCTGTATTTCAGACTGTACGTCCAGGCTTAGCAGCCTCTGCTCCAGGGCTTCCGCCGGCGGCCGATCATCGAACCCACCCAGGAACAAGCAACCGTTCTCTGTAGCGAGCGGCGAGGCACTGCTTCTGCGCTCCTTTGCTGAAGATTCACTTAGCAGCGTTATGTTCTGCTGAGGGCGATTATAGGAATCCAGCGGCGTTATTTCTTTGACACGGACCGGAGACTGATACTGGTGCTGAATCCAGAAAAAAACATTCAAAAGCACCAAAAGAAGAAACAACCAACGCATTCGATTTTCAACCTTATAGATGCGCTAGGGGCAAGCGATTGCCAGCCCTCGGAAAACGAGATCCGGCACCCGCTGGATCAGATCGATATCCTCTATGAGCGCAGCGTCCCCTCCCGTGGCATATACACTGACGTCCGTCCCGAAACGACCACTGGCGTGCGCGATTTGCGACGACACAAAGCTGCGAAGCATCAACAGGCAGCCGCGCTCTACTGCTTCACCTGTAGTGCGCCCAGGCTCTAGAGCGTCGCACGAGGAAAGCGCCTCCTCCATCGAATAACGTATGCGCTGCGTATGAGTATGTAACTGACTTCTCAGCAAGGACAGGCCGGGACAAATGTAGCCACCTAGGTGCAAGCCGTTCTCATCCACAAGATCCGCAGTTACTGCCGTGCCCAGGTCCACCACAAGCATTGCATTGCGCCTTAACTGAAAAGCGCCAACCATAGCCAGCCAGCGATCCATCCCGAGACGCTCGTGCTCTAAATATCCATTGACTACCCCGCCAAGCTCCTTCGAGGGCACAGCGCGCTGCACCCCAACACCTAGCGCGTCCGATATACGCGAGCAGATTTCTGCGGTTTCCTGATCGCTGCGGACACTGACCAATCTGGCTTTTGATATTCGCAACAAGGCCAAACTGGCGAGTTCGCTCAACAGTTCTATCGACGAACTCGAGGCCCCTTGCGCAACCACGACTCCAGAGTCAGGGCTCAACGCGCGCCACTTGATCAAGCTGTTGCCGCAATCCAGCTCAAGAATCATCGATCCAACCTCAAGCTAAGTTCTCCCCCACTGAAGGAACGCTCAACACCATCAATCATTAGCCTGAGCCCACCTTGCGGATCGACCCCTAAGACCGTTCCTGATAGCTCATGCGCGCCGGTACTAAGCGTACAGCTTTGCCCCTGCCAAATATGGGCGGCCTCCCACTCCTCCCTGAGGCTGGCGAAACCAGCAGCCAGGTGTCGATCAAGGTATGTCTTGAGTGTGGCGGCGAGCGTCAGCAGCAGCTCATTTCGATCAACCATCCCAATCCACTCCCGGAGCGATGTCCAAGGTTGGTCGATCCCCTCAGCGTCCGCCATATTCACATTGATCCCGATGCCGGCTATGACATGGCACTCATCCGCCGGATCCCCGGTCAACTCCAGCAGAATCCCGCCGATCTTGCGCCCGTCCACATACACGTCGTTCGGCCACTTCAGCCCGGCTTGAGGCAATCCCATTCCGCGCAATGTCTGCATGACGGCCAAGCCGACCACCAGACTCATGCCCGACAGCTGCCTAGTGCCACCGTGCACCTTGAACGCCAAGCTGCAATACAGGTTCTGCCCGAACGGACTCACCCAGTGCCGCCCACGCCGCCCCCGTCCGGCAGACTGAGACTCGGCAACTACCAGGAACGGAGCCCGACCAGTAGACAGAAGCCGTAGAGCTTCTGCGTTTGTCGAGTCGAGAGCGTCGAAGAGATAGAGCTCCCAGCCCAACGCCTCCAATTGCGGAAGCAACTGATCTTCGGTGAGCAGCGACAATGGCTCTGCCAATCGGTACCCGCGGCCTGGGACCTTATAGAGGGGGAGCGCGGTTTCATTCTGAATGCGCTGGAGGTGTTTCCAGACAGCACTGCGACTTACTCCCAATGCCTCGCCCAACTCCTGCCCAGAATGAAACCGCCCATCTTGGAGCAACCTTAAAAGCTTATTCATGCCACCCCCATAACGAGGCCCGAATAATAGCGATACAGAGAATGGCTGCACAAAGCTTTCTGCCGCCCCAAAAGCAAACCCCCGACCCGCTTACGCGGATCGGGGGTTTGGTGTAGGAGCTTGACGATGACCTACTCTCACATGGGGAAACCCCACACTACCATCGGCGATGCATCGTTTCACTTCTGAGTTCGGAATGGGATCAGGTGGTTCCAACGCTCTATGGTCGTCAAGCAATTCGGTTGCTGCCTCGGGGTTTAGCCGCTGCAGCGAATTGGGTATGTGATCGAATCGGTATTGCGTGTTCGTGCAGATTTTCGGTCTGTTTGTCGACTTACCGTCTAACAGCCAAATTGTTTGGGTGTTATATGGTCAAGCCTCACGGGCAATTAGTATTGGTTAGCTCAACGCCTCACAGCGCTTACACACCCAACCTATCAACGTCGTAGTCTTCGACGGCCCTTTAGGGAGCTCAAGGCTCCAGTGAGATCTCATCTTGAGGCAAGTTTCCCGCTTAGATGCTTTCAGCGGTTATCTCTTCCGAACGTAGCTACCCGGCAATGCCACTGGCGTGACAACCGGAACACCAGAGGTTCGTCCACTCCGGTCCTCTCGTACTAGGAGCAGCCCCTCTCAAATCTCAAACGTCCACGGCAGATAGGGACCGAACTGTCTCACGACGTTCTAAACCCAGCTCGCGTACCACTTTAAATGGCGAACAGCCATACCCTTGGGACCGGCTTCAGCCCCAGGATGTGATGAGCCGACATCGAGGTGCCAAACACCGCCGTCGATATGAACTCTTGGGCGGTATCAGCCTGTTATCCCCGGAGTACCTTTTATCCGTTGAGCGATGGCCCTTCCATACAGAACCACCGGATCACTAAGACCTACTTTCGTACCTGCTCGACGTGTCTGTCTCGCAGTCAAGCGCGCTTTTGCCTTTATACTCTGCGACCGATTTCCGACCGGTCTGAGCGCACCTTCGTACTCCTCCGTTACTCTTTAGGAGGAGACCGCCCCAGTCAAACTACCCACCATACACTGTCCTCGATCCGGATAACGGACCAGAGTTAGAACCTCAAGGTTGCCAGGGTGGTATTTCAAGGATGGCTCCACGCGAACTGGCGTCCACGCTTCAAAGCCTCCCACCTATCCTACACAAGCAAGCTCAAAGTCCAGTGCAAAGCTATAGTAAAGGTTCACGGGGTCTTTCCGTCTAGCCGCGGATACACTGCATCTTCACAGCGATTTCAATTTCACTGAGTCTCGGGTGGAGACAGCGCCGCCATCGTTACGCCATTCGTGCAGGTCGGAACTTACCCGACAAGGAATTTCGCTACCTTAGGACCGTTATAGTTACGGCCGCCGTTTACCGGGGCTTCGATCAAGAGCTTCGCTTGCGCTAACCCCATCAATTAACCTTCCGGCACCGGGCAGGCGTCACACCCTATACGTCCACTTTCGTGTTTGCAGAGTGCTGTGTTTTTAATAAACAGTCGCAGCGGCCTGGTATCTTCGACCGGCATGGGCTTACGTAGTAAATACTTCACCCTCACCGGCGCACCTTCTCCCGAAGTTACGGTGCCATTTTGCCTAGTTCCTTCACCCGAGTTCTCTCAAGCGCCTTGGTATTCTCTACCCAACCACCTGTGTCGGTTTGGGGTACGGTTCCTAGTTACCTGAAGCTTAGAGGCTTTTCCTGGAAGCATGGCATCAACCACTTCGCTTTCTAAAAGAAAGCTCGTCATCAGCTCTCGGCATTAAGACCCCGGATTTACCTAAGATCTCTGCCTACCACCTTAAACAAGGACAACCAACGCCTTGCTGGCCTAGCCTTCTCCGTCCCCCCATCGCAGTAACTAGAAGTACGGGAATATTAACCCGTTTCCCATCGACTACGCTCTTCAGCCTCGCCTTAGGGACCGACTCACCCTGCGTCGATTAACGTTGCGCAGGAACCCTTGGTCTTTCGGCGTGCGAGTTTTTCACTCGCATTGTCGTTACTCATGTCAGCATTCGCACTTCTGATACCTCCAGCGAGCTTCTCAACTCACCTTCACAGGCTTACAGAACGCTCCTCTACCGCTCAACTTGCGTTGAACCCGTAGCTTCGGTGCATGGTTTGAGCCCCGTTACATCTTCCGCGCAGGCCGACTCGACTAGTGAGCTATTACGCTTTCTTTAAAGGATGGCTGCTTCTAAGCCAACCTCCTAGCTGTCTAAGCCTTCCCACATCGTTTCCCACTTAACCATGACTTTGGGACCTTAGCTGACGGTCTGGGTTGTTTCCCTTTTCACGACGGACGTTAGCACCCGCCGTGTGTCTCCCGTGCTGACACTTGCTGGTATTCGGAGTTTGCATCGGTTTGGTAAGTCGGGGTGACCCCCTAGCCGAAACAGTGCTCTACCCCCAGCAGTGATACACGAGGCGCTACCTAAATAGCTTTCGAGGAGAACCAGCTATCTCCGAGCTTGATTAGCCTTTCACTCCGATCCACAGGTCATCCGCTAACTTTTCAACGGTAGTCGGTTCGGTCCTCCAGTCAGTGTTACCTAACCTTCAACCTGCCCATGGATAGATCGCCCGGTTTCGGGTCTATTCCCAGCGACTAGACGCCCTATTAAGACTCGCTTTCGCTACGCCTCCCCTATTCGGTTAAGCTCGCCACTGAAAATAAGTCGCTGACCCATTATACAAAAGGTACGCAGTCACCTAACAAAGTAGGCTCCCACTGCTTGTACGCATACGGTTTCAGGTTCTATTTCACTCCCCTCTCCGGGGTTCTTTTCGCCTTTCCCTCACGGTACTGGTTCACTATCGGTCAGTCAGTAGTATTTAGCCTTGGAGGATGGTCCCCCCATGTTCAGACAAAGTTTCTCGTGCTCCGTCCTACTCGATTTCACTTCTAAGATCCTTTCGCGTACAGGGCTATCACCCACTATGGCCGCACTTTCCAGAGCGTTCCGCTAAAATCAAAGAAGCTTAAGGGCTAGTCCCCGTTCGCTCGCCACTACTAAGGGAATCTCGGTTGATTTCTTTTCCTCAGGGTACTTAGATGTTTCAGTTCCCCTGGTTCGCCTCACACACCTATGTATTCAGTGTGTGATAACCATCTTATGATGGCTGGGTTCCCCCATTCAGACATCTCCGGATCAAAGTCTGTTTGCCGACTCCCCGAAGCTTTTCGCAGGCTACCACGTCTTTCATCGCCTCTGACTGCCAAGGCATCCACCGTATGCGCTTCTTCACTTGACCATATAACCCCAAGCAATCTGGTTACTGTCTATAACGTGAAGACGACATTCGCCGAAAATTTGCATAGAGAACACGCAAATTTTACCTTGACGCGACATGCTGCCAGTGAAAGCAACACATCGGTCTACTTCTATCACATACCCAAATTTTTAAAGAACAGTTCTGGCGCAAAGTCCAGAAATCAATGCTCAACCCAGGCAATCAACCTCATCCTGGTAAACACTCATTTCTGAGCTTTCGGCGACTAGAGTTAATGGTGGAGCCAAGCGGGATCGAACCGCTGACCTCCTGCGTGCAAAGCAGGCGCTCTCCCAGCTGAGCTATGGCCCCTTCGATTGGTGGGTCTGGGCAGATTCGAACTGCCGACCTCACCCTTATCAGGGGTGCGCTCTAACCAACTGAGCTACAGACCCAATCGTTACTCTCGGGTCTAAACCCAATCGCCTTTCGCAAGTGAATCAAGCAATTCGTGTGGGAGCTTATGACGAAGCCGGTGTCTTCGATTAAGGAGGTGATCCAGCCGCAGGTTCCCCTACGGCTACCTTGTTACGACTTCACCCCAGTCATGAATCACTCCGTGGTAACCGTCCCCCCGAAGGTTAGACTAGCTACTTCTGGAGCAACCCACTCCCATGGTGTGACGGGCGGTGTGTACAAGGCCCGGGAACGTATTCACCGTGACATTCTGATTCACGATTACTAGCGATTCCGACTTCACGCAGTCGAGTTGCAGACTGCGATCCGGACTACGATCGGTTTTATGGGATTAGCTCCACCTCGCGGCTTGGCAACCCTTTGTACCGACCATTGTAGCACGTGTGTAGCCCAGGCCGTAAGGGCCATGATGACTTGACGTCATCCCCACCTTCCTCCGGTTTGTCACCGGCAGTCTCCTTAGAGTGCCCACCTTAACGTGCTGGTAACTAAGGACAAGGGTTGCGCTCGTTACGGGACTTAACCCAACATCTCACGACACGAGCTGACGACAGCCATGCAGCACCTGTGTCAGAGTTCCCGAAGGCACCAATCCATCTCTGGAAAGTTCTCTGCATGTCAAGGCCTGGTAAGGTTCTTCGCGTTGCTTCGAATTAAACCACATGCTCCACCGCTTGTGCGGGCCCCCGTCAATTCATTTGAGTTTTAACCTTGCGGCCGTACTCCCCAGGCGGTCGACTTAATGCGTTAGCTGCGCCACTAAGATCTCAAGGATCCCAACGGCTAGTCGACATCGTTTACGGCGTGGACTACCAGGGTATCTAATCATGTTTGCTCCCCACGCTTTCGCACCTCAGTGTCAGTATTAGCCCAGGTGGTCGCCTTCGCCACTGGTGTTCCTTCCTATATCTACGCATTTCACCGCTACACAGGAAATTCCACCACCCTCTGCCATACTCTAGCTCGCCAGTTTTGGATGCAGTTCCCAGGTTGAGCCCGGGGCTTTCACATCCAACTTAACGAACCACCTACGCGCGCTTTACGCCCAGTAATTCCGATTAACGCTTGCACCCTTCGTATTACCGCGGCTGCTGGCACGAAGTTAGCCGGTGCTTATTCTGTTGGTAACGTCAAAACAGCAAGGTATTAACTTACTGCCCTTCCTCCCAACTTAAAGTGCTTTACAATCCGAAGACCTTCTTCACACACGCGGCATGGCTGGATCAGGCTTTCGCCCATTGTCCAATATTCCCCACTGCTGCCTCCCGTAGGAGTCTGGACCGTGTCTCAGTTCCAGTGTGACTGATCATCCTCTCAGACCAGTTACGGATCGTCGCCTTGGTGAGCCTTTACCTCACCAACTAGCTAATCCGACCTAGGCTCATCTGATAGCGTGAGGTCCGAAGATCCCCCACTTTCTCCCGTAGGACGTATGCGGTATTAGCGTTCCTTTCGAAACGTTGTCCCCCACTACCAGGCAGATTCCTAGGCATTACTCACCCGTCCGCCGCTGAATCATGGAGCAAGCTCCACTCATCCGCTCGACTTGCATGTGTTAGGCCTGCCGCCAGCGTTCAATCTGAGCCATGATCAAACTCTTCAGTTCAATACTGCTTGGGTTTTGAGAAAACCCTAAACTTGGCTCAGCAATCGCAAATCTCTTTACTAGAAAGAGTAACTCTCGAATAAACGAGTGTTGCTTTGTGATGCTGATAATCTTGCGACTACCAGTCTTACATTCACAAGCACCCACACGAATTGCTTGATTCAGTTGTTAAAGAGCGTTTCGATCAAGCCTTTCGTCTCAACCGAGGCCGCGCATTCTACAGCAGCCTTTCTTACTGTCAAGCTGTTTTTCGAAAATCTCTTTTCTACTCAACCGCTTGCCGCCTCGATCAATCTGCATCTCTCGTCAGCGGGAGGCGAATCATACAGCGTCCAAAACCGCTGTCAACCACCTCTTTCAACCGCTTTCGATCAACCCGACCGAAGCCACCAACAGGACTCAACCACCGCCCTGCCAGCGCGGCGCATTCTACCCGAATCCGCCACCAGTGCAACCCTTTTATTTAGCTAACCTTTTGATTTACAAGAGGTTTTGCTTGAGGACTGCGCCGGAAGTGGTGCGCATTATAGGCACCTGAAAACTGCCGTCAACCGTTTATTTCGGTTTTTAACCCGACTTTAGCGCAACGCGAGCGAACGACTTCTTGCCTGCCTGACAGACATGCGTCGCGCCCAACTCAAACACGAAATCGCGATCCACGACCTGCCCGTCAACACGCACCCCGCCAGAGCCGAGCAGATCGCGCGCCATGGCAGCGTTCTTAACGAGCCCGGCTTTATTGAGAACAGAGGCAATAGGCATGTCCTGCTCGGAAACCAAGTCAATCTGAGGCAGGTCCTCTGGTAGCTCGCCATCCTTCATTCTATTACCTGCCGAGCGATGAGCCGTCGCAGCGGCTTCGTCACCATGGAAACGCGCAACGATTTCCTCAGCCAACTTGATCTTGATGTCGCGCGGATTGGCACCGCGCGACACGTCGGATCGAAACTCGGCAATCTCTTCCTCAGAGCGGAAGCTAAGCAGCTCGAAATACCGCCACATGAGCGAATCAGGAATCGACACCAGCTTGCTATACATCACTCCAGGCGCTTCCTGGATCCCGACGTAGTTCCCAAGGGATTTGGACATCTTCTTGATGCCATCGAGCCCTTCAAGCAACGGCATGGTCACCACGCACTGGGAAGGCTGGCCGTACGCCCGCTGCAGCTCACGCCCCATGAGCAGGTTGAATTTCTGGTCCGTCCCGCCGAGCTCGATATCAGCTTTCAGCGCCACGGAGTCATAGCCTTGAACCAGCGGATACAGGAATTCGTGAATGGCGATCGGTTGGTTGGTCGAGTAACGCTTACTGAAGTCGTCACGCTCGAGCATTCGCGCAACTGTGTACTGGGAAGCCAGGCGAATGAAGTCTGCAGGCGACAGCTGGTCCATCCAGGTTGAGTTGAATGCCACTTCGGTTCTTGCCGGATCCAGAATCTTGAACACTTGAGCCTTGTAGGTCTCGGCGTTCTCCAGCACCTGATCCCGCGTCAGCGGCGGCCTTGTGGCACTTTTGCCACTTGGGTCACCAATCATCCCGGTAAAATCACCTATAAGGAAGACTACCTGATGCCCGAGCTCCTGAAGCTGGCGCATCTTGTTGATCAGCACCGTGTGACCGAGATGAAGGTCGGGAGCCGTCGGATCGAATCCAGCCTTGACGCGCAGCGGCTCGCCTCGCTCAAGCTTGGCAACCAGCTCAGACTCGACGAGCACCTCATCAGCGCCCCTCTTGATCACCGACAACTGCTCTTGAACCGACTTCATGGCAATGCCCCGCACCATCCATTATAAAGGGCGACAACCTTACAATATCGCAGGCCGTTTACAAACCTCGAGGCCTGCACCGGCCGGCAGTTAACTAGCCGCAAGGGTTGCCTCAGCAGGGCTTTGCTTATATTTTAGACAGTTATTTCCCGCACAAAAAAATGCCAGAAGCCCAATGATGCCTTCCAAATCAAAAGCTCCGAACTACCCCAAGAGCCATCTTCTGGCTGCTAGTGGTGTAGCCGCGCTGCTGAGCCTGGCGCTGCTCGTATTCCCATCCCGTGAAGTCGAAGCGAAGAAAACCTTCCTCGACCTCAAGCTCGAGTCCTCCGGACAGATCATCGCCGAGCCTGATACCACCGCGCAAAGCCCCGCAGATTCTCCGTTCGCCTACGCTTCCGACATGCAGACATCCGAGCAGGCGAGCAGTGACGAGGACAAACCAGAAGACCAGACTGGCGAGCCTGTTGCCGAAACCGATCCTCTGGCAAAAAGCGTAGTGGTAGCCAATGGGGATACGCTATCGACCGTATTTGCCAAGGTTGGCCTGTCGCCAGCCGTCATGCATGCAGTCCTGGCGAGCAGTCCGGATGCCAAGCAGCTTTCCCGCCTGAAGATCGGTCAGACGCTCGAATTCCAGCTGACCGAGCAAGGTGAGCTCGCGAGCCTGCGAAGCAAGCTCAACAGTCTCGAAACCCTCGCGCTGGAACAAACCCCCAAGGGTTACGTATTCAAGAAAGAGCAGGTGAAGCCGGAGGTCAGTACCGTCTATGCCCGCGGCGAGATCGATAGCAGCCTGTTCCTCGCAGCCAAGCGCGCCGGCCTCAGCCACAACCTGACGATGGATCTGGCCAATGTCTTCGGATATGACATCGATTTCGCGCTCGACATCCGCAAGGGCGACAGCTTCGAGGTCATTTACGAAGAGAAGACTGTGGAAGGTCAGCGCGTAGGTACCGGCAATATCCTGGCTGCCCGCTTTACCAACCGTGGCAAGACCTATTCTGCGGTTCGTTACACCAGCAAGGATGGCACCACCAGCTACTACAACGCCGACGGCACCAGCATGCGCAAAGCGTTTATCCGTACGCCGGTGGACTTCGCCAGAATCAGCTCGCGCTTCTCCAATGGCCGCAAGCATCCCATTCTGAACAAGATTCGTGCACACAAAGGCGTGGATTACGCCGCTCCACACGGCACGCCGATCAAGAGCGCGGGAGATGGCAAGGTCCTGCTGGCAGGCCGCAAGGGGGGTTACGGCAATACCGTGATCATCCAGCACGGCCAGCGCTATCGGACCCTTTACGCGCACATGCAGGGCTTCGCCAAAGGCGTACGCAACGGTTCCACCGTGAAGCAGGGCCAGATCATCGGGTATATCGGGACCACCGGACTTTCCACCGGACCGCACCTGCATTACGAGTTCCAGGTAGACGGTGTCCACGTCGACCCACTCGGACTGAAACTGCCAATGGCCGACCCGATCGCCAAGAGCGAGATGCCACGTTTCATGCAGCAGAGCCAACCCCTGATGGCGCGCATGGATGAAGAAAGGGCCACCATGCTGGCCCTCAACCGGCAGTAATCGTGCCCCTCTATCTGGGAGTGATGTCTGGCACCAGCCTGGATGGTGTGGACCTCGCTCTTGTAGAGCAGACCGACCACACTCGCCTGCTTGCCACCCGCTACCAGGCGATGCCTGACCAGCTCCGCCAGGAGCTGTTGGCGTTGTGCTCATCCTCTGGGGATGAACTGGCGCGGGCGGCCATAGCGGAGCAGCATTGGGCGAAGCTGGTGGCCGGCATGGCCAACCAGCTACTCGCCGAGCAGCACCTCTCGCCCGAATCCGTACGCGCCATCGGCAGCCACGGCCAAACGGTGCGTCATGAACCCCAGCGCGGTTTCACCATTCAGATCGGCAATCCAGCGCTGCTGGCAGAGCTGACCGGCATCACCGTCGTCAGCGACTTCCGCCGTCGCGATGTGGCCGCTGGCGGCCAGGGCGCGCCGCTTGTGCCGGCCTTCCATGAGTCGGTTTTTGGCAGGGCTGATCGAGTGCGCGCGGTGCTCAACATCGGCGGCTTCAGTAATCTCAGTCTTCTATGTCCCGGTAAGCCCACCCATGGTTTCGACTGCGGGCCGGGCAATGCCCTCATGGATGCGTGGATTCAGCGCCACTTGAGCCAACCGTACGACCGTAACGGCGACTGGGCGGCCAGCGGCACGACAGATCAAGGCCTGCTTGGCGACATGCTGCGCGACAGCTTCTTCACGACGCGTGGGCCGAAGAGCACCGGACGCGAGCGATTCAATCTCGAATGGCTGGAAAGAATGCTGGCAGGACGCGAGCACCTGCAGCCCGAAGCAGTACAGGCAACACTGCTCGAGCTGACCGCCAGAAGCATTGCCGAATCACTTGTTGGGAGCCAACCCGGTACCCAGGACCTGCTCGTTTGCGGCGGCGGCGCGCATAACCTGGTGCTGATGCGGCGTTTACAAGCGCTACTCCCCGCCATAGATGTCAGAAGCACGGACAGCGAAGGCGTGCCGCCGGATTGGGTGGAAGCGATGGCGTTCGCCTGGCTCGCGCATTGCTGCCTGGAGCGCATTCCTGCCAACCGCCCCAGCGTGACCGGGGCAAGAGGCGAGCGCATCCTCGGCGCCATTTATCCCGCATAGCAAGCCGCGCAAACAAAAACGCCGTGCATAAGCACGGCGTTCTCGGTTCAACGATGGGTCAGATTGAAAACGACTGTCCGCAACCGCAGGTGGTCGTGGCATTCGGATTCTTGATGACAAAGCGCGAGCCTTCCAGACCTTCCTGATAGTCAACCTCAGCACCTGCCAGGTACTGATAGCTCATCGGATCCACCACGAGACTGACGCCCTCGCGCTCGATAACCGTATCGTCATCGGCCACATCCTCATCGAACGTGAAGCCATACTGGAAACCCGAGCACCCGCCACCCGTGACGAAGACGCGCAGCTTCAGGCGCGGATTGCCTTCCTCATCGACGAGGCTCTTCACCTTGCTCGCAGCCCCCTGACTGAACTGGATGGCGGTGGGCGTGAAGGATTCGACACTCATTGGGTTCTCCTGGCGTGAAACGCCCTACTGCGTTGACGTTGCATTATCGGCTTGCCTGACAAAACCGGTCAACTATTCACCATTGCCCGGTCGAGCTACGTCATGCGACTCCATCACGGCAGCAGCGCCGCATTGCCCAGCCCCATGCGCTCGTCCAGATCAAAAAGGATGTTCATGTTCTGGACGGCCTGACCAGAGGCACCCTTCACCAGATTGTCGATGACCGACAGGATCACGACCAGATCGCCACCCTGAGGGCGGTGCACAGCGATACGGCAGACGTTGGCGCCACGCACGCTACGGGTCTCAGGGTGGCTGCCCGCGGGCATGACGTCCACAAAAGGCTCATCGGCATAGCGATGCTCATACAGGCGCTGCAGATCCACCGAAGTATCCGCAACCGTAGCGTACAGTGTCGCATGGATGCCGCGAATCATCGGGGTCAGATGCGGGACGAAGGTCAGGCCAATGTCACCCTGAGCTGCCCGGCGCAGCCCTTGGCTGATTTCAGGCAGATGACGGTGCCCTTTGACGGCGTACGCCATCATGCTTTCGCCAGCCTCGGTGAACAGCGATCCGATCTTTGCGGCGCGTCCGGCACCACTGACACCGGACTTGCAGTCGGCGATCAAGCGCGACGCATCGGCCAGTCCGTTCTCCAGCAAAGGCAGAAAACCCAACTGGGTCGCGGTTGGATAGCAGCCAGGTACCGCGATCAGGCGAGCCTTCCTGATCTGATCGCGATTGACCTCCGGCAGGCCGTAAACCGCTTCGGGCAGCAGCTCGGGAGCGCCATGAGCCTGGCCGTACCACTTGGCCCACTCATCGGCATCCTGCAACCGGAAATCCGCCGACAGGTCGATCACCCGCGTTCCCGCGGCCAGCAGCTCTCCGGCCAGTGCGTGAGCAACACCATGCGGAGTAGCGAAGAACACGACATCGCAGGCGCCCAGCGTGGCTGCATCGGGCACGCTGAATGCGAGGCCATCGTAATGCCCGCGCAGGTTCGGGAACATGTCGGTGACCTTCACTCCATCCTCAGAGCGGGAGGTGATCACCACCACTTCGGCCTGCGGATGCTGAGCGAGCAGGCGCAACAATTCGACGCCCGTATAGCCTGTGCCGCCTACGATACCGACCTTGATCATGACCTGCCCTCGAACTGAAAACGTAAAGGCGCGATGATAAAGCTGCTTTGATCGCGGGCCAACCGTCGGGATGACGGGCGCGACCCCAGCCACTACTATCGACGCGTCCGCCTTCGAAGGATTCAATCCGATGCTTTACCTCTGGCTCAAAGCGCTGCACATCATCGCCATCGTTTGCTGGTTTGCCGGCTTGTTCTACCTGCCGCGCCTGTTCGTCTATCACGCGATGAGTGACGATCAACCTAGCCGGGAACGCTTCAAGATCATGGAAAGGAAGCTGTACCGCGGCATCATGCTGCCGTCGATGATCGCCACCCTGGTTTTCGGAGTATGGATGGTCATGCTCAACCCCGGATTGTTCAGCACCGGAGGATGGCTCCACGCGAAGCTGACCCTGGTGCTTCTGCTGATCGGCTATCACCACATGTGCGGTGCGCAGATGAAGCGCTTTGCACGTGACGAGAACATGCGGGGCCACGTTTTCTATCGCTGGTTCAACGAGATTCCCGTGCTCTTTCTGATCGCCATCGTCATTCTGGTGGTCATCAAGCCGTTCTGAAAGCTCCGATCAAAGCCGGCCCGGCGGCCGGCTTTGTGGCATACAGCTCGAAGTCTTGGCTGAACCGTGTTGTTTCCGCTGTGCAAGCTCTCTACTCTTGCCCCACCACCCATCTGTGACACGGACGCCACATGCAAGAAGCTCAATTCAGGATTGTCTTCAACGGCGAATTGATGCCAGACATGCCTCTCGAGGCAGTGAAGACCAATCTCGCAGCGCTATTCAAGACCGACCTCGGCAAGGTGGAACGCCTGTTCAGTGGCGAGGCTGCCATCATCAAGAGCAAGCTCAGCAGCAATGAGGCCGACAAGTACCTCGGCGCGCTGCACCGGGCGGGGGCCAGGGCATACAAGGAGCCCGAGCGCATGGCACCCTCGTTGAGTCTGGTCCAGACCGAGGAAGAGCTGGCTGCTGCACGCGTTCATGAGCCCAGCGCCGCTCCGATGACCTGCCCCAAATGCGGCCACGTGCAAAGCCAATCCAGCGAATGCAGCGCCTGCGGCATCATCATCGACAAGTACCTCGCACGCCAGGCCCAGCTGCGCGAGGAGACCAAGCCTCGCAGCGCAAGTGCAGGGCCTTCCCCGTACGCGCCTCCCTCGTCCCTCGTAGGCGAGGTCATGCCGATGCACGGGGAACTCAAGCCCTTCTCCGTCAGCGGACGGATCGGTCGACTTCGCTATCTGGCCTGGTCACTGGTCGTCGTGCTCGCGTCAGCGGGGCTGTTCGGCATCGCCGGAATTATCATGGCCATCTCCAGCATTGCCGGCGTGATCTGCATGGGCCTGATCTTCATCGGCATGCTGGTGGTCAACGTACAGATCGGCGTGCAGCGCCTGCACGATTTTGGTTGGTCTGGCTGGCTGCTCCTGCTGAACCTGGTGCCAGTCGTCGGCACGATCTTCCCCTTCGTCATGATGCTCGTGCCGGGAAGCAAAGACGTCAATCGATACGGCTCGCCGCCGCCCCCCAACAGCCTGTCGGTAAAGATACTCGCGACCCTCTGGCTGGTGGTCATCCTGATTGGCGTCGCGGCAGCATTGACCGTCCCGACGCTGGTCGATCTGCGCCAGAGTGCCTTCTGAGGTCAGCAGTCAATCAGCACGCACCGTACGACCCTGCGCCCAGGCGCGCAGGGCCGATAGATGCTCGGACATGACCACCGACAGTGGCGCGGTCGCTCGCAGGCTTTCGAGCAGCATCGCCTGATCGACCGGTCTTTGCTGGGCTTGGGCGGCATAGACGGCGCTGACCACCACCTGCTCGATTTCCGCACCAGAGAATCCTTCACTGGCCTCGGCTAGCGCCATGAGCCCGAGACCGTCCGGCTCCATTTCACGGCGAGCAAGGTGAATTCGGAAGATCTCCGCGCGCGTCGCCAGGTCGGGCAGGTCGACGAAGAACAGCTCGTCAAAGCGCCCTTTGCGCAGCAACTCAGGCGGCAGCCGATCGATCGCGTTCGCCGTGGCCACCATGAACACCGGGGCGGTGCGCTCAGCCATCCAGGTCAGCAACGTCCCCAATACCCGCTGGCTGACACCGCCGTCCATGTCGCCGGTTGCCAGGCCTTTCTCGATCTCGTCCATCCACAGCACACAAGGCGCCATCTGTTCGGCCAGTGCCAGAGCCTCCCGCAGATTGCGCTCGGTTTCGCCGAAGTACTTGTTGTACAGGCACGCGAAGTCAAGGCGCAGCAGGGGCAGCCCCCATAAACCGGCAACCGCCTTCGCAGCGAGGCTCTTGCCGCCACCCTGGACCCCGACCAGCATCACTCCGCGTGGCAGGTCGTCACCCTGACCGCCGAGGAATGCGCCCTGACGCTCAGCCAGCCAGCGCTTGAAATTCGCCAGCCCTCCGACTTCCGCAAAGCGCGCGGTTTCGTATTCGAAGCCCAGCACGCCGTCGAGATCCAGCAGCCGGAACTTGGCCCGGTTGAGGTCGGGCAGGTCATCTTGCGTGATGGCGCCGTCATCGCAGATGACATTGCGCGCGAGGGCTCGCGCCTCGGCGTGGCTTAGGCCGCGCAGATTCTTCACGACCTGCTGCAGGGTCCGATTGTCGGTGCGAACCCTCGCCCCTCGATTGCGCTCGCTCCAGCGAGTGGCTTCCTCACGAACGATCGCGATCAGCTCCTCTTCGGCAGGCAACGACAGGCTGAATCGTGCAGCGAGGCGTTGCACCTCGGGCGGCAGCTTGAGCGCATGCGACACCAGGACGATGGTGGGCGCCATGGGCGCTTCGCTCAGTGCAATATCCTTGAGCAAGCGCACCAGCTTTGGCTCGTCCAGGTATGGATGCAGGTCGCAGAACACATAGAGGTTCGCCCGAACGTCCTGCTTCACCCGCTTGAGCGCCACCTCCGGCGAGCAGCTTTCCTCGCCGCCTTGCAGCTCACCCCCGAAACCCAGATGCCGCAGCCCTTCGGTAGCAGACCAGACGTAAAAACCCAAGCCTTGCCGTACGGCCAGCCCCGTCAGGGTTTCGAGCACCCGCCGCTCGTCCCACGACTCGACCAGCACGAGTTTGACGCGCGATTCGAGCACAAGGCCCAGATCATGGATATCGTTCTTCACCTCACCTCCCTGTGCAGGCTCACCCTGGCTGGATCGCCCTGATACACTGTACGGCCGACGCAATCGGAGAACCGTCATGGATTGCCTGTTTTGCAAGATCGTGGCCGGGGAAATCCCGGCGCGCAAGCTTTATGAGGACGATCAGGTCATTGCCTTCCACGACATTGGCGCTCCGGCTCCCGTCCACTTTCTGGTCATTCCGAAAAAGCACATTGCCACGCTGCATGATTTGAGCGAGAAGGACGACAAGGTGCTCGCCGGGCACATCCTCTTCACGGCGCAGCGCCTGGCCGAAGAACAGGGCTGCCAGGATGGCTTTCGAGTCGTAATGAACTGCAACGACCTTGGCGGGCAGACGGTCTATCACATTCATATGCACGTACTCGGACAACGCCAGATGCACTGGCCGCCCGGCTGACGGCAGCGCAATCCCCGCACCGCGAATGATGCCTTGCTAGCGACCTCATCTTTTTCCGGAGGACATATGCCCAGCCAACGCCACTACTCCCCTGCCGACCGACTGCTCATGCAGGCCGATGCGGCATTACGGACGCTGCTCCCGTTCAGCGGTCAACCCTCGCGCCCTTCGCCGGCACTGCTGAAGACCGAGACGGAGCTCAGCGAGAGTGAAACCCGCCATGTTGCCGGGTTGATGCGCATCAACCACACCGGTGAAGTCTGCGCCCAGGCGCTTTACCAGGGGCAGGCACTGACGGCGCGCCTGCCGCGGGTGCGCCAGGCGATGGAGCAGGCTGCGGATGAGGAGATCGATCATCTGGCCTGGTGTGAGCAGCGCATCCGCCAGCTGGGCAGCCACACCAGTGTGCTCAACCCGATTTTCTATGGCCTTTCCTTCGGCATCGGGGCCTCGGCCGGGTTGATCAGCGACCGCATCAGTCTCGGCTTTGTCGCGGCGACCGAAGACCAGGTCTGCAAGCACCTGGACGATCACCTCGGCCAGTTGCCAGCCGGGGATGAGAAATCCCGATCCATTCTCGAGCAGATGCGCGAGGACGAAGCACAGCATTCCACGGCGGCGATCGAAGCCGGTGGGCTGCGCTTCCCGGCACCCGTCAAGTTCGGCATGAGCCTGGTTTCCAAAGTCATGACCAAGGCCACCTACCGCATCTGAATAGGCGAGCGGGCACAAGAAAGGGCGCAGCGGCGCCCTTTCTTGTTTATGTCGAACCTCTGATACGCCGGGCATGTATCCGCGAAGACACAATTGAATTCATGCTCGATGCGATGTGTTCGTTCCCTCGATCCGAATGAACGCGCAAAAAGCCGAAGGTGACGATGTTCGATCGAATCTTCGATCAGCAAAGAGTGCCTTCAGCGGCGAGATCATGGCAATGTCGAGATATTTGCACTTGTGATCGATCACATCGCTAAGAATCTGGTGAGCCATTCGGCGTCGTACGCGTCGTCCATGCGTTGTACATACGCCAGTTAATCTTGGTCAGGTTATCGAGCCTGGCCGGACCTGCACGGCCACGATCAGTCCAGTTCGACGATTTCGTAAGCGTGGGTGATCTCGACGCCAGCTCTACCGAGCATGATGGAAGCGGAGCAGTACTTCTCGGCCGACAGCTCGACGGCGCGCTTGACCTGAGCCTCCTTCAGCCCGCGGCCCTTGACGACGAAACGCAGGTGGATACGAGTAAATACCTTGGGGTCTTCCGAAGCGCGTTCGGCCTCTACGAAGGCTTCGCAGCTATCGACCGCCTGTCGCGACTTTTTCAGGATGCTGACCACGTCGAAATTGCTGCAGCCACCCAGGCCGAGCAGCAGCATCTCCATGGGCCGTACACCGAGGTTTCGCCCACCGTTCTCGGGTGGCCCGTCCATGACAACGACATGACCGCTTCCGGACTCACCCAGGAACATTGCGCCATCGACCCATTGAATGCGCGCTTTCATCGCCAACTCCATAAAGACCAGAACAAATAGCTTAACATGGGTCGTCTTGTCGCCAGCGACGATACACACGACTAAAGGTGCGTTGACCCGCACGTTTCCGGTGTCGCAACTTTGCTCTCGGACTACCTTCGTCGTTAAGCTGACGAAAGCTGAATCATAGTCACAAATAACAATAACCAATCAGTCTTTCAAATACTTATCCGGACCCCACAGCATGGTAGCTATCTCGCTCACGCCCAAGATCAAGATCAAGAATATCGACAAGTTGCTCGCGCACTGCCATAGACGGCGGTACACGGCAAAAAGCACGATCATTTACGCTGGCGACCGTTGCGAGTCGCTTTTTTTCATCGTCAAAGGCTCGGTCACCATCCTTATCGAGGATGATGACGGCCGCGAGATGATCATCGCTTACCTGAACGCGGGCGACTTTTTCGGAGAGATGGGGCTTTTCGAAAAGGAAGGTTCGGACAAGGAACGTAGCGCCTGGGTCCGCGCAAAGACCGAGTGCGAAGTGGCCGAGCTGAGTTACGCGAAATTCCGCGAGCTGACCCAGCAGGATCCGGACATCCTCTACGCCCTCGGCAGTCAGATGGCCGAGCGTCTGCGCAACACCACACGCAAGGTCGGCGACCTGGCCTTCCTCGACGTTACCGGCCGTGTCGCGCGCACCTTGCTCGACCTGTGCAAGCAGCCCGACGCCATGACTCATCCGGACGGCATGCAGATCAAGATCACCCGCCAGGAAATCGGCCGTATCGTCGGTTGCTCCCGCGAGATGGTCGGTCGGGTGCTCAAGAGCCTGGAAGCCCAGGGTCTCGTCTATGTCAAAGGCAAGACCATGGTGGTATTCGGCACTCGCTGATCCTTCAGACCGCTACCTGCCAGCGCGCAATGCGCGGGCAGGCGGTCACTCCGGATCGGCAGCGACAGGGGCCGCACGGCCGCGCGAACGATCAGGGTAGAACAGGCGCTGCAGCTCTACGCCAGGTTGCTCGGCGCGCATGAACGCTTCGCCCACCAGGAATGCATACACCTGGTTTATCTCCATCAGCTCGACATCGGCACGATTGAAGATCCCGCTCTCGGTCACCACCAGACGATCCTTTGGAATCCGCGGCAGCAGATCCAGCGTGGTTTCCAGATTGACCTCGAAGGTATGCAGGTTGCGGTTGTTGATGCCCACCAGCGGCGTTTCCAGACGCAGCGCACGTTCGAGTTCGGCAGCGTCGTGCACCTCTACCAGCACGTCCAGCCCCTGCTGCTTGGCCACCGCGGCCAGCTCGTGCATACGCACATCGTCCAGTGCCGCGACGATCAGCAGAATGCAGTCGGCGCCAAGCGCTCGCGCTTCGACCACCTGATACGGGTCGATCATGAAATCCTTGCGGATAACCGGCAGCGAGCAAGCCGCCCGCGCCTGCTGCAGATATTCATCGGCGCCCTGAAAGAAATCGATGTCGGTCAACACCGACAGGCAAGCAGCGCCCCCGGTCTCGTAGCTGGCGGCAATTTCGGCGGGCAGGAAGGGATCGCGAATGACCCCTTTGCTCGGCGATGCCTTCTTCACCTCAGCGATAACCGCAGGCTCCTTGCTGCGCACCCGGCGCTCAAGCGCGGCAGCGAAGCCACGCACCGGTTCGGCAGCTGCGGCACGCTGCTCCAGCTCACCCAGCCCGACCTGGCGACTGCGCTGCGCAACCTCCTCGAACTTGCGGGCGATGATCTTCTCCAGAACGGTCGGCACGCTCACTTTTGATTCTCCTGCTTGAATACCGCGGTGAAGGACACCAGCTCCTCCAGCTTGTCACGCGCCAACCCGGTGCTGAGGGCATCATGCGCCATCTCGACACCCTGCTTCAGGCTGCTCGCCAGATCGGCTGCGTAAAGCGCAGCGCCAGCGTTGAGCACGATCATGTCGGCAGCCTTCTGCCCGTTCTCGCTCTGCCGACGCCCCAGCGCATCGCGGATCAAGGCCAGCGAACCCTGTGCATCCTCGACGTTCAGACCGATCAGGCTCTGACTCTTGATCCCGAAGTCTTCGGGCTGAATGCTGTATTCACGGATCTCACCATCCTTCAGCTCGGCAACATGCGTTGGCGCGGCCAGACTGATCTCGTCCAGCCCGTCCTGCGCATGCACCACCAGCACATGCTTGCTGCCCAGACGCGCCAGCACTTCGGCCATCGGCCGGCACAATGCCTTGCTGAACACGCCAAGCACCTGATGGCAGACGCCGGCCGGGTTGGCCATGGGGCCGAGGATATTGAACAGCGTCCGCAGGCCGAGTTCGCGGCGCGGGCCGGCCGCATGCTTCATGGCGCCATGATGGGCCGGGGCGAACATGAAGCCGACGCCGACCGTATCGACACTGCGCGCCACCTGCTCGGGCGTCAGGTCGAGGAAGACCCCGGCCGCCTCGAGCAGATCGGCGCTGCCGCTCTTGCCGGATACTGCGCGGTTACCGTGCTTGGCGACCTTGCCGCCAGCGGCCGCAACGACGAACGAGGCGGCAGTGGACACGTTGAAGATATTCATGCCGTCGCCACCGGTGCCACAGGTGTCGACAAGCTTGTCGGTGTCGAAACGCACCGGGGCAGCAAGCTCACGCATGACCTGCACCGCGCCGACGATCTCGTCGATGGTTTCGCTCTTCATGCGCATGCCCATGAGGAACGCACCGACCTGCGCATCAGTGCATTGACCGGTCATGATCTGACGCATCACCGCCTGCATCTCTTCGGTGGTCAGGTCCAGCTGACCGACGATGCGGTTGAGGGCTTCCTTGATATCCATCAGCGCACGCCTCCGGTCTGCTTCAGAAAATTCGCGAACAGCTCATGGCCCTGTTCGGTGAGGATCGATTCGGGGTGGAACTGCACACCCTCTATATTCAGCGTTTTGTGCCGCAAGCCCATGATCTCGTCGGCCGAGCCATCGTCCAGCTGGGTCCAGGCGGTGATTTCCAGGGAGTCGGGCAACGTCTCGCGCTTGACCACCAGCGAGTGGTACCGGGTGACGGTCAGCGGATTATTGAGCCCGGCGAACACACCCTGGTCATGGTGAAACACCGGGCTGGTCTTGCCGTGCATGGCCTGCCGAGCACGTACCACATCGCCACCGAAGGCCTGACCGATGCTCTGGTGGCCGAGGCAAACGCCGAGAATGGGCAACTTGCCGGCGAAATGACGAATCAGCTCCAGCGACACGCCGGCCTCGTTCGGCGTGCACGGGCCCGGCGAGACGACGATGCGCTCCGGATTCAGCGCTTCGATCTCGGCCACGCTCAGCTCGTCGTTGCGCACCACCTTGACGTCGGCACCAAGCTCGCCGAGGTACTGCACGACGTTGTAGGTAAAGGAATCGTAGTTATCGATCATCAGCAGCATGATCAGTTCTCCTGCTGGTCGCGTTCGGCCAGGGCCACCGCGCGGAACATGGCGCGGCGCTTGTTCAGCGTCTCTTCCCACTCGAGCGCAGGCTGCGAATCGGCAACGATGCCGGCGCCGGCCTGCACGTGCAGTTCGCCGTCCTTGATCACCGCGGTACGAATTGCGATGGCGGTGTCCATGTTGCCGTTCCAGGCCAGATAGCCGACCGCGCCACCGTAGACACCACGCTTGACCGGCTCCAGCTCGTCGATGATTTCCATCGCGCGGATCTTTGGTGCCCCAGAGAGCGTGCCGGCCGGCAGGATCGCGCGCAGCGCGTCCATCGCCGTCAATGGCGCCTTGAGCTGACCGGTGACGTTGGACACGATGTGCATGACATTCGAATAGCGCTCGATGACCATCTTCTCGGTCAGGCGCACGGTGCCGGTCTCGGCGACACGACCGACATCGTTGCGGCCCAGGTCGATCAGCATCAGGTGTTCGGCGAGCTCCTTGGCATCGCTGAGCAGGTCCTGCTCCAACGCCAGATCAGCCTCTTCGTTGGCACCGCGCGGACGCGTGCCGGCGATGGGGCGGACCGTGACCAGGCCTTCCTCGACCCGCACCAGCACTTCCGGCGACGACCCCACCACGTGGAAGTCGCCGAAATTGAAGAAGTACATGTAGGGCGTCGGATTGAAACAGCGCAGCGCGCGGTACAGATCGATCGGTGCGGCCTGGAACGGGATCGACATGCGCTGGGAAATCACCACCTGCATGCAGTCGCCAGCCAGGATGTAGTCCTTGATGCGGTTGACGGCCTGCTCGTAGTCCTCGCGGCTGAAGCTGGAGCGAAAGGTCGGCTCGGCGCCGTTGCTCTTTTCGAAATCCAGGCCCAGGCGCGGCGTGATCGACTGGCGCAGCTTTGCCCGCAGCGATTGCAAGCGAGCCTGGCCCGCCTCGTAGGCGTCCGGCTGCGACGGGTCGACCAGCACGATGCAGTGCAGCTTGCCAGCGAGGTTGTCGAACACCACCACGGCGTCGGACACCATCAGCAGGATATCCGGCGTGCCCAACGGATCGGGATTGGGGCAGTTACCCAGTTTGCGTTCGACATAACGCACGCTGTCGTAGCCAAAGTAGCCCACCAGGCCGCCATTGAAGCGCGGCAGGCCCTCCACCGGCGCGACGCGGTAGCGCTGCTGGAAGGACTCGACGAACGCCAGCGGATCTTCGACCTCACAGGTTTCGGTCTCGACGCCATCGGTAGTTATGCTGATGCGGTGATCCTGCACGCGCATTACAGTGCGGCAAGGCAGACCGATGATCGAATAGCGCCCCCACTTCTCGCCGCCCTGGACGGACTCGAGCAGGTAGGAATTCGGCGCATCGGCCAGTTTCAGGTATAGCGACAACGGGGTGTCGAAGTCGGCGAGGGTCTCGAACGACAGGGGAATGCGGTTATGGCCTTCGGCGGCCAAACGCAGGAATTCTTCGCGGGTCATGTCAGCCTCGTGGTCTGAGGAGGGTTCGAACGAACAACGGCAAACGCGCCGGCCTGGCCGGCAGGAAAAGTCAGGCGCGCCAGCGCCAACGGGCCAGGGCCTTGATGACTTTCATCCATTGTCTGCGGGTGAGCACCACGAGCGGATCTCTTCGGGGGGTCAAAAAGAGTCCGGCCACACTAGCGCAGCCCCGGAGCCGAAGCAACCAGCTCGCGCAGGTTGTCGAGCACCAGCGCTGGCTGCTCATTCGCGATGGGCTCGCCGTGGTTGTAGCCATAAGTGAGCGCGACACAGGGGACCGCCGCCGCCTTCGCAGCCCGCACGTCATTGCGCGAATCCCCCACGAACAGCGATTCGCGGGGCGCAACGCCCGCCTTGTCCATCACCCAGAACAGCGCCGCCGGATCGGGCTTCTGCTGCGGCAAGGTATCGCCACCGACCAGCCACTGGAAGTAACCGGCCAGCCCCTTCTCCTCCAGCAGCGGTTCGATGAACTGCGCCGGCTTGTTGGTGATGATCGCGAGCTTCACCTCGCGCTCGCGCAGCCAATCCAGGCATTCGCGAACGCCCGGATAGACGGTGGTTAGCTCATGGCCGCCGGAGTATGCCTGCATGAACAGCGCCAGCGCCTCGTCAGCCAGCTCGTCGGCCACACCGTCATGGTCCAGCTGCCCGGCCAAGGCGCGACGCACCAGCACGCGCGAGCCGTTGCCGACCCAGTCGCGTACCCGCTCGATGCCGGCGGGCTCGCGACCGAGCAGCATCAGCATCTTGTCCACCGCGGCGGCCAGGTCCGGTACCGAGTCCATCAGGGTGCCGTCCAGATCGAACATCACCAGCCGTGGCAGCGTGCCGTCGAACAGTTGCTCCAGGCGAGTCATGGGCGGGCCAGCGCCAGCTCGGCGCGCATCTGGTCGATCACCGCCTTGTAGTCCGGTTGGTTGAAGATGGCCGAGCCGGCGACGAAGGTGTCCGCGCCTGCTGCGGCGATCTCGCGGATGTTCTTCGGATTGACGCCGCCATCGATCTCCAGGCGAATCTCGCGGCCGCTGGCGTCGATCAGGGCGCGCGCCTCGCGCAGCTTGTCCAGCGTGCCGGGAATGAACTTCTGCCCGCCGAAGCCAGGGTTGACGCTCATCAGCAGGACCATGTCGACCTTGTCCATGACGTACTTGAGCACGTCTAACGGCGTTGCCGGATTGAACACCAGACCGGCCTTGGCGCCGCCGTCCTTGATCAGCTGCAGCGAACGGTCGATGTGCTCCGAGGCTTCCGGGTGGAAGGTGATGTAAGTAGCGCCGGCCTCGAGGAAGTCGCCGATCATGCGATCCACCGGCTTGACCATCAGGTGCACGTCGATGGGCGCGGTGACGCCATGCTTGCGCAGCGCCGAGCAGACCATCGGGCCGATGGTCAGGTTGGGCACGTAGTGGTTGTCCATCACGTCGAAATGGACGATGTCGGCGCCGGCGGCCAGCACGTTGTCCACTTCCTCGCCCAGGCGGGCGAAATTGGCGGAAAGAATCGAAGGGGCGATGGCGAACGGCTGCATGACGACCTCGGGTAGCACGGCAAGATGCCGCGCATTGTACCCGAGGGGTCAGGGTTGCGGCGCGCCTGACATCCGCCACGAATGCCGGCGCGCCAGGTCGGATCAGGTCAGCTCGTCGAAACACTCGCCGAGGATGGCCAGGCCGCGCTCGAGCAGCTCGTCCTCGACGGTCAGCGGCACCAGCACGCGCAGCACGTTGTAGTAGGTACCGCAGGACAGCAGGATCAAGCCCTTCTCCCGCGCCCGGGCGACGATCTGCGACGTCAGCGCCGCGGCCGGTCGCGCCAGGTCGCCATCCTCGAACAGCTCGATGGCGATCATCGCGCCGAGGCCGCGCACCTCGCCGATCTCCTTGTGCTTGGCCTGGATCGCCTTGAGGCCGGCGGTGAGCTTCTCCGCCACCGCCTTGCAGCGGTCGAGCAAATGCTCCTCCTCGAAGATTTCCATGACCGCCAGCGCCGCCGCGCAGGACAGCGGGTTGCCGGCATAGGTGCCGCCCAGCCCGCCGGGCGCGATGGCATCCATGATCTCGGCCTTGCCACAGACACCAGCAATCGGGAAACCACCACCGACGGATTTGGCGAAGGTGGTCAGGTCGGCAACCACGCCCATCTGCTCCATGGCGAAGAAGGTGCCGGTGCGTCCGGCGCCGGTCTGCACCTCGTCGGCGATCAGCAGGATGCCGTGCTCGTCGCAGAGCGCGCGCAGGCGGGCCATGAAATCCTTCGGCGCGACATTGAAGCCGCCCTCGCCCTGCACCGGTTCGACGATGATCGCGGCGATGTCGCGCGGCTCGGCGTCGTTCTTGAAGATGCGCTCGATGCTCGCGATCGAGTCATCGACGCTGACACCATGGATCGCGCAGGGATACTGCGCACGGAAGATCCCGCCGGGCATCAGGCCCATGCCGGCGGAGTACGGGGCGACCTTGCCGGTCAGACCGAGGGTCATCATGGTGCGGCCGTGAAAGGCGCCGGTGAAGGCAATCACGCCGGCACGGCCGGTGGCGGCGCGGGCGATCTTCACCGCGTTCTCCACGGCCTCGGAGCCGGTGGTGACCAGCAGAGTCTTCTTGGCGAAATCACCCGGTACCCGCGCGTTGATCTTCTCGCACAGCTCGACGTACGGCTCGTAGGCCAACACCTGGAAGCAGGTGTGGGTGAGCTTGTGCAGCTGGTCTTCCACCGCCTTGACGATCTTCGGGTGCAGGTGGCCGGTATTCAGCACGGCGATGCCGCCGGCGAAATCGATGAACTCGCGGCCCTCCACATCCACCACGCTGCTGTTCTTCGCGTGGTCGGCAAAGATCGGGTGGATCTGGCCGACGCCACGGGGAACAGCGGCGACACGGCGTTGCATCAGGGATTCGTTGGTCTTGCTCATAAGCTCCTCGGTAGCCGCTCATCGTCGGCACGGGTCGGAAAGAACGCCAGGAAGCGGGCGCGGCAGCATACGATGATCGACTGCCGCACCATCCAGAGCGTTCGGATTACAGTAAAACTCCGTGCATTATTTTGCACGCCTGATTTGAGCCGCTTGGTCAGATGCCGCCCAGGCACAGGTATTTGATTTCCACGTATTCATCCAGGCCGTACTTCGAGCCTTCACGTCCGAGGCCCGATGTCTTCATGCCACCGAACGGCGCCACCTCGGTGGAGATCACCCCGGTGTTGATGCCCACCATGCCGTACTCCAGCGCCTCGGCGACGCGGAACACGCGGCTCAGGTCGCGGGCGTAGAAATAGGCGGCAAGGCCGAATTCGGTGTCGTTGGCCTGGCGGATCACCTCGGCTTCATCGCGGAAGCGGAACAGCGGCGCCAGCGGGCCGAAGGTTTCCTCGCGCGCCACGGCCATCTCGGCAGTGACGCCGCCCACCAGCGTCGGCTCGAAGAAGTTGCCACCCAAGGCATGGGGTTTGCCACCGGCCAGCAGGGTGGCACCCTTGGCGAGGGCGTCCTGCAGATGGCGCTGAACCTTGGCCACGGCTGCGGCGTCGATCAGCGGACCGGTGGTCACGCCCTCCTCCGCTCCGTTGCCGACCTTCAGCCGCGCGACCGCCGCGGAGAATTTGTCGACGAAGGCGTCGTAGATGCCGTCCTGCACGTAGATGCGATTGGCACATACGCAGGTCTGCCCGGCGTTGCGGTACTTGGAGATCATCGCGCCCTCGACCGCCGCGTCCAGATCGGCGTCGTCGAAGACGATAAAGGGTGCGTTGCCGCCCAGCTCCAGCGAGAGCTTCTTGAGCGTCGGCGCGCACTGCTGCATCAGCTTGATGCCCACCGCCGTCGAGCCGGTGAACGAGAGCTTGCGCACCACCGGGTGTTCACAGAGCTCGGCGCCCACTTCGCGGGACGTGGCGGCATCGGCGGTGATCACGCTGAACAGCCCCGCCGGGATGCCCGCACGCTCGGCCAGTGCGGCCAGTGCCAGCGCCGAGAATGGTGTCTGCGGTGCCGGCTTGAGCACCATGGCACAGCCCGCGGCGAGGGCCGGGCCGGCCTTGCGGGTGATCATCGCGCTGGGGAAATTCCACGGCGTGATTGCCGCGGTGACACCGACCGGCTCCTTCTGCACCAGGATGCGCTTGTCGCCCGCGTGGGCCGGGATCACGTCGCCGTACAGGCGCTTGCCTTCCTCGGCGAACCATTCGAGGAAGGATGCGGCGTAGGCCACCTCACCCCGCGCCTCGGCCAGCGGCTTGCCCTGTTCGGCGGTCATGATCCGCGCCAGGTCTTCCTGATTCTCCAGCATCAGTTCGTACCAGCGCCGCAGGCGCGCAGCGCGCTCCTTCGCGGTCAGCGCGCGCCAGGCCGGCTGGGCTGCCTGCGCGGCTTCGATGGCGCGGCGGGTTTCACCGCGGCCCATGTTCGGCACGGCGCCGATCAGCTCGCCGGTGGCCGGGTTGAAGATCTCGGTGCGCGCGCCACTGTCGGCCTCGCGCCATTCACCGTTGAGATAGGCCGTTTGGCGCAACAGATCGGGTTGCCCAAGTTGCAGAGTCATGTGCGTATTCCGTCAGGCAGGTTGTTGGGTGCGCAGCTTCTCGGCGCGGCCTCGCAGCCACTCCAGGGTCAGCAGCAGGGCGATGGAGAAGCCGATCAGCAACGTCGCCGCGGCGGCGATGGTCGGGCTGAGGTTCTCGCGGATGCCGCTGAACATCTGCCGTGGCAGGGTGATCTGCTCGGGGCCGGCGAGGAACAGCGTCACCACCACTTCATCGAACGAGGTGGCGAAGGCGAACAGCGCGCCGGAAATAACCCCCGGTGCGATCAGCGGCAGGGTTACCCGGAAGAACGCGGTCAGCGGCGAGGCGCCAAGGCTGGCCGCGGCGCGCACCAGGTTGTAGTTGAAGCCCTGCAGCGTCGCCGACACCGTGATGATCACGAAGGGCACGCCGAGCACCGCGTGCACCAGGATCAGCGACAGGTAGCTGTTGCCCATGCCCAGCGGGGCGAAGAACAGGTAGCTGGCGACACCGATGATCACCACCGGCACCACCATCGGCGAGATCAGCACCGTCATCAGCAGCGCCTTGCCGCGGAACTCCGCGCGGGTCAGGCCGACCGCCGCCAGGGTGCCAAGGACCACGGCGAGCAAGGTCGCAGCCGGGGCGATGAGCAGACTGTTCTTCAGCGAGCGCATCCAGTCCGCCGAGGTGAACAGCGCCTCGTACCAGCGCAACGAGAACCCCTGCAGCGGATAGACCAGGAACGAACCGGAGTTGAACGACAGCGGCACGATGACCAGCACCGGCACGATCAGAAACAGCAGCACCAGCGCGCAGAGGATGCGCAGAGCGTAGTACCAGGCCCGCTCAACGGGCGACATGTAGGGGCTCAGCATGAACGGTTCTCCTGCCCGGCATGAAGACTCTGAAAAGGCGGCCGCGCCGCGACGTGGCCCATCTCAACCCAGCCGCAGACGGCTGGCACCGACCAGCCAGCTGTAGATGACGTACAGCAGCATGGTGGCGAGCAGCAGCAGGCCGCCCAGCGCCGTGGCCATGCCCCAGTTGATGGTGGTGTTGGTATAGAAGGCGACGAAATAGCTGACCATCTGGTCGTTCGGGCTGCCGAGCAGCGCCGGGGTGATGTAGTAGCCGATGGCGATGATGAACACCAGCAGGCTGCCGGCACCGACCCCGGCCAACGTCTGCGGGAAGTACACCCGCCAGAAGCTGGCGAACGGATGACAGCCCAGCGAGACCGCCGCACGCATGTAGCTCGGCGAGATGTTCTTCATCACGCTGTAGATCGGCAGGATCATGAACGGCAGCAGAATGTGCACCATGGCGATGTACACACCGGTGCGGTTGAACACCAGCTGCAGCGGCTCGTCAATCAGGCCCATCTTGAGCAGCGCACCGTTGATCAGCCCGCCCGACTGCAGCAGCACGATCCATGCGGCGACGCGCACCAGGATCGAGGTCCAGAACGGCAGCAGCACCAGGATCATCAGCAGGTTGCTCTGCCGCGCCGGCAGGTTGGCCAGCAGATAGGCCAGCGGATAGGCCAGCAGCAGGCAGACCACCGTGATCACCAGGCCCATCCAGAACGTGCGGGCAAAGATGTCCAGGTACACCGCCTGATCCGGCGAGACCTTGGCCAGCTCACCCAGCTCGTCGATGCGGTGATCCAGCGCCGCCAGCAGGTAATAACCGGTCACCGCACTGTCGTTACGCTGGATGATCTGCCAGAACGCCGGATCGCCCCAGCGCTCGTCGAGCGCCTCCAGCGCCTCCTGATACGACGCGGGCGTCTCGCGGAACGGCAGCGCTCGCGCGGTCTTGGTCAGCAGGCTGCGGTAGCCGGCCAGCTCCATGTTCAGCCGCTTGGACAGATCGCCCAGGGTTTGCTCGCGACGCGCCTGATAGAGGTCCTCGGCCAACGCCTGGTAGGCGGGTTCCGCCGGCAGTCCGCGACCATCCCATGCGGCCAGCGCCTCCAGCGTGCGTGGCAACGTGTTCACCACCTCCGGATTCTCGACGCTGCGCCAGAGCAGCGAGGCGATGGGAACCAGGAAGGTCAGCAGCACGAACAGCAGCAGCGGCAGGATCAGCGCCTGCGACTTGAGCTTGTTCACCCGTTCGGCCCGTGCCAGTCGCTGTTTCAGATTGGGCTCGGCGATCTGGTTCGCCGGCAGGGATATTGCTGTGGCCATGAAGACTCCGCGATTCGTTCCGATGGCTGGGACCGGCCCCGCCAGTGCGGCGGGGCTCCAGGGTCAGCGTGCTGCCCAGGCGTTGAAACGCTGTTCAAGCTGTTCGCCGTAGTCGGCCCAGAAGGTCACGTCCATCGCCACCTGGTCGGCGATGTTTTCCGGCGCGGTGGGCATCTGCGCCAGGCGTTTTTCATCCAGCAACGACACGGCCTGGGTGTTCGCCGGGCCATAGGCGATGTTCTCGGCATAGGCCTTCTGCTGCTGCGGCTCGACGGTGAAGGCGATGAACTTGCGTGCCTGCTCCTGACTCTTGGCACCCTTGGGGATGGCCCAGGAATCGAAGTCGTAGATGCCGCCGTTCCAGACGATCTGCAGGTTGCTCTCGTTCTGCACGGCAGCGATGCGGCCGTTGTAGGCGCTGCTCATCACCACGTCGCCGGAGGCGAGGAACTGCGGCGGCTGCGCGCCGGCTTCCCACCACTGGATATGCGGTTTGAGCTGATCGAGCTTCCTGAAGGCGCGGTTCTGGCCGTCCTTGGTGGCCAGCACCTGATAGACCTCCTTGGCCGGCACACCATCGGCCATCAGCGCAAATTCCAGGGTGTACTTGGCACCCTTGCGCAGGCCGCGCTTGCCGGGGAATTTCTCGGTATCCCAGAAATCCGCCCAGCCGGACGGCGCGTTCTTGAGCTTGTCGGCGTTATAGGCGAGTACCGTCGACCAGACGAAGAAGCCCACGCCGCAGGGCTGTATCGCACCCTTGACGAAATCGCCCGGATTGCCGACGAAGCCCGGATCAAGCTCCTCGAACAGCCCCTCGTCACAACCGCGCGCCAGCTCCGGCGACTCCACCTCCACCAGGTTCCACGACACACTGTTGGTGTCGACCATCGCCTTGACCTTGGCCATTTCGCCGTTGTATTCGCCGGCGACGATGCGGCCGTGACCGGCGGCTTCCCACGGCTGATAGAAGGCCTTCACCTGGGCCTGCTTGTTGGCGCCGCCGAAGCTCACCGCAGTGAGGTTCTCGGCAGCCGCTTGCCCGGCACAGACGAGCCCGAGCGCCAGCGCGGACAGTTTCAGGTAGTTGCTCATGACAGTTCGCTCCTTGATGCAGTTGTTTGGGGTTGCTGCGGGCTTGGCTCAGGCCGCCTGCAGCGGGTCGAGCGCGCGGACGTGCTCGACGTGCCAGCCGATCGGCACCACGTCGCCCACGCGCAGGGCTTGGTCGAACTCGGCGATCGGCTGCTTGACGAAGAAATCGCTGACGCCGCAGACCTCGAGACGGATGCGGATGTGGTCGCCCAGGTAGATGAACTCGGCAACGCGCCCGGTGAAGCGGTTCGGGCAGCTGGCACTGGCACCGTTGAGCAGCACCCGCTCCGGACGGATCGACAGGCTGACCGGCGACCCCGTCGCACCGACATTGACCGCCAGCGCCTCGACGGTTTCGCCGCGGCCGAGCTTGACCGTGCAGCTCTCGCCACGCCGCTCCAGCAGGTGCGCCGGCAGCCGGTTGTTTTCGCCGAGAAAGTTGGCGACGAAGGTGTTCAACGGCTTTTCGTACAGGGTGCGCGGGTCTTCGATCTGCTGGATCTGGCCCTGATGGAACACCGCCACCCGATCGGACATGGTCAGCGCCTCACCCTGGTCGTGGGTGACGTACACCACGGTGACGCCGAGGCGCTCGTGCAGGTGCTTGATCTCCATCTGCATCTGCTCGCGCAGCTGCTTGTCCAGCGCGCCCAGCGGTTCGTCCATCAGCACTAGCTGCGGCTCGAACACCAGCGCGCGGGCGAGCGCCACGCGCTGCTGCTGGCCACCGGAAAGCTGCGCCGGATAGCGGTTGCGAAAGCCCTCCAGCTGGACCATCGCCAGCGCGCGCTTGACCCGCTCCTTGATGTCCGGCTTGGCCATGCCGCGCACGCTGAGCGGAAACGCCAGGTTTTCCGACACGGTCATGTGCGGGAACAGCGCGTAGTTCTGAAACACCATGCCCATGTCGCGCTTGTGCGGCGGCACGTTGTTGATCGCCCGGCCATTGAGGAGAATCTCCCCCGCGGTGGGCGTCTCGAAACCGGCCAGCATCATCAGGCTGGTGGTCTTGCCCGAGCCGGACGGCCCGAGCAGGGTGAGGAATTCGCCGCGGCGGATGTCCAGGTTCAGATCCCTGACGATCAGCGACTCGCCGTCATAACTCTTCTGGACGCCGCGAAAGCTCACCAGGATATCGTTCGTCGTTGACTCGACCATGCTGCTGCACCTGCCTAACCGTTGAACCGTGGCCACAGCGTAGAAGCGCAGCGGCGGCGGAAAAATCGGTGCAGCGGAGCGATTGCCCTAGGCGTGCAGGAGAGTCGCGTGTAGGGAACGCCCTACAGACGGGTCGGCGGGCGGGAGCTCAGACCAGCTTGTGTTCCATGGCATAGCGCACCAGGTCGGCCACGGAATGCGCGGCCAGCTTCTGCATCAGGCGGGCCTTGTGGGTGCTGATGGTCTTGCTGCTCAGGGCCAGCTTGCCGGCGATGTCGTTTACCGAATCGCCCTGCACCAGGCGTTCGAACACCGAGTACTCGCGCTCGGA
Source organism: Stutzerimonas stutzeri (assembly GCF_000219605.1). NCBI lineage: Bacteria > Pseudomonadati > Pseudomonadota > Gammaproteobacteria > Pseudomonadales > Pseudomonadaceae > Stutzerimonas > Stutzerimonas stutzeri. The sequence continues at coordinate 694,227 of NC_015740.1, read as the reverse complement.
AAGCAATGCATGGGGCGGCCGCGAATCGGTCAGACCGACCTCGAAGACCATGCGGTCGGCCAGTGCCGGGTCGATGTAGCGCCCGCCACCGGCCACCTTGCGCAAGGCAGTCAACAGCAGCGCCGGCTCGCTGTCGTTGGTCGCGTAGCCGGCGGCACCTATCTTCAGTGCCCGCGCCGCCATCTGCGCTTCGTCGTGCATCGACAGCACCAGCACCGCCGGCGGCTGGCTCAGCGCGCGAATCCGTGGGATCGCCTCGAGGCCGTTGACGCCGGGCATGGAAAGGTCCAGCAGCACCACGTCGCAGCTGACCTGGCGCAGCTGGTCGAGCAACTGCTGGCCGTTGGCGGCCTCGCCGACCACCTGCATGTCGCGCGCCATACCGATCAACTGTTTGATGCCCTCACGGACGATGGTGTGATCCTCGGCGACCATGACCCTGACCATGACGGCAGTGCTCCAGTGCTTGCAGGTGAAGGAAGTGGCAGGGGGTCCAGCGGGACCCGTGCCGTGATGGTAGTGCCCTCGCCGGGCTGGCTGTCGATGCAGAGCTGGCCGCCGAGCATCTGGATGCGCTCGCGCATGCCCACCAGGCCGAACGAGCTGCCCGCGCTGCGCGCCGCGTCGGCGAAGCCACAGCCGTCATCGCTGACGCGCAGGCAGAGCATGTCGCCCTCGAGCTGCAGCTGCACGCTGACCGTTTGTGCGCGGGCATGGCGCATCACGTTGGTCAACGACTCCTGAAGGATGCGGAACAGGCCGATGGCCTTGGCATTGCCCAGCGCGGGCGGGCACTCGGGCACCTCGACCAGGCAGGCCACGCCGCTGCGTTCCTCGAAGCGCCGCGCCTGCCACTCCACCGCCGAAGCGATGCCGGCATCGAGGATCGGCGGGCGTAGCGCCGTGGCCACGTCGCGCACCCGCTGGAACAGCTGGGCGATCAGCCGCTTCATGCTGTCCAGCCGCTGCGCCAGCGCCGGATCGAGCTCGGCGAAGCCCAGCTCGCACATCGAGGTCTCGAGCTTCAGCACGGTCAGCACCTGGCCCAGCTCGTCATGCACCTCGCGCGCGATGTGCGCCTTCTCCTCCTCGCGCACCGTCTCCAGGTGCGCGGCCAGCTGGCGCAATTGCGCGCGCGAGGCATCCAGCTCCAGCTCGATGCGCTTGTTCTCGGTGATGTCCCAGACGATACCGTCCCACACCTGGCGGCCATCCGGCTGGCCGCGCACGGAAGCGCGGATATCGGCCCAGCGCACGTCGCCATCGCGATTGAGAATGCGCCCCTGCCAGCGCCAGTCCTGGCTTTTCTCCAGCGCCAGCTGCTGGCTGGCCCAGTAGCCGGCCTCGTCATCGGCATGCACCAGGCTGCGGATGCCCTGCCCCGGCTGCAACAGGCGCTCGGCGGAGTAGCCCACTAGGCGCTGGCTGGCTTCGCTGATATAGGCGACCCGTACCGGCGCCTGCGGCCCGTCGCGCTCCAGGCGAAACACCAAGCCCGGCACGTTGCCCGCCATGGCCTTCAGGCGCGCTTCGCTCTCCTGCAGCTGGGCGCTGGCGCGGCGGCGCTCGGTGATGTCGGCGAGAAAGACCACCAGGTATTCGCGGCTGCCGAAGCGCAGGAAGCTGTAGGTGACCGCCGCCGGAAAGCGCTGGCCGTCGGCGCGCTGCCACTCGCATTCGTGCACCTGGCGGTCGTCTTCGCCCGTGCGCGCGGCCCGCCAACGCGCCAGCCAGGCATCCATGCCCAGCGCCGGGTCGAAGGTTTCCAGCGGCAGGTCGAGCAAGCCACCGGACGAATGCCCGAGCAGCAGTTCGGCGGCCTGATTGGCGTAGCGCACTCGGCTGTCCCAGTTGAGCCAGAGGATGCCGACAGTGCTGTGATCGAGACAGAACTGCGTCAGCCGCTGCGCTTCCTCGGCCGCCTCGCGCAGCGCGATGTCGCGGCGTGCGGTCTTCAGCCGACTTTCCAGCAGGCCATGCTGACGTCGCTGCCAGGCCAGCATCAGCAGACAGGCCAGCAGCAGTACGCCCAGCAGCAAGGCCAGGCTTCGCCAGTACCCGACCTCGCGTCCGAGGTCGATGCTGCGAGGCTTGAGCCACTGTTCCTGCAGCTGGCCGAACTCCCGAGCCGGGAACTGCCGCAGCGCGGCGTCGAGCACCGCGGCGAGCTCGGGGCTGTCGCGCCGCGAAGCGATCCGCAGCAGCTGCGGGTTGCCCAGGTCGCCGACCACTGCCAGGGCGTCGTATTCGAGCTGTTGCGACAGACGAGCGAACAGCGGCTCGTCGACGACCGCGTAGCTGGCCTTGCCCTCCAGTACCTGGCGCAAGGCATCGGCCTGGCTCGCCGCGGTGAGCACGGTGATATTGGGGTAGTTGCTGGCAAGGAACTCGCTGACCGGCCCCGGCCCCGCCGCGGCAACCAGCTCGCTGGGATGCAGGTATTCCAAGTCGACGGCGCGTGGACCAGCGCGATCACCGACGATCAGCCGCGGGATGCGCAGGAAAGGATCGCTGTAGCGCCACAGGCGCAACCCGGCCGGCGTCTGGCGCAGCCCGGGTGCCACGTCGATCCTGCCTTCCAGCGCCGCCTCCTGCAGCGCCGCCTCGTCGTTGAAGCGGCGCCATTGCAGCCGCACGCCGAGTTCGGCGGCAAGCTGTTCCATCAGCTGCACATGGAATCCGGACAGGCGCCGCTGACGCTGGTCATATTCGGCATACGGCGCGCCCATCACCACGCCCACCCGCCATTCGGCATGCTGTTCGAGCCAGGCACGACTGGCGGCATCCAGCGACACGGCGCCAGCGGCAAATGGCGTGGCCAGGCTGAGCAGAAGAAAGAGGCGCAGGGATAGAGCGAACATATATTCACGCGATTGATGGGCGTGCCGACACGCTGTTGTAATGCATAACCCCTGCCGGCGCCAGCGTGGTGCCGGCCGCTATCCGGAGACAGCCCATGTGCCGCCTGCCCGCTATCGTGCTCCTGCTCAGCGTTGCGCTCGGTGGCAGCCTGCCGTCTGTTGCTCAGGCCCAGGAGCCGGAAGCCGCCGAGCAGACGCAGGCGGATGAGCCAGCCTCCCGCCCGCGTCCGGCCCCGCAGACCCGCGGCGAGGCATTGGCTGCCGGGCTGCAGCGGCAGCTCGAGACGGCGGCGCAGATCGAACTGGGCGGCGACGACAGGTTTCTTGCCCTCTGGCAGCCAGCCAATACCGCCAAGCCCCGCGGCGTGGTGGTCATCGTGCCGGGCGAAGGCGAGACGGCCGACTGGCCGCGGGCGGTCGGCCCGCTTAGACGGGGCCTGGCGGCACATGGCTGGCATACCCTCAGCCTGACGCCCGACGATCCGGAGCTGAGTCCCGGCCCGCGCCTGCCGCCACCCGAGCCATCGGCTGCGGCCGATAAGCCCACCGGGGACAGCGACAGCGAGACCGAACAGCCTGCTGCGCCGCCCGATTCGGCTGGCTATCTACCCGAACAGACAGCCCCGGCGGACAGTGACGAGCCTGACGCGACTGCAGCCGAGCAGGATGCGCCGCGGCCCAGCCACGCCGAGCGCATGCAGGCGCGACTGGCGGCCGCCATCGAAAATGCCCGGACCTTGCAGGCACCGACGATCACCCTGCTCGGCCATGGTACGGGAGCTTACTGGGCTGCCCGCTATCTCGCGCAGACACCGTCGAAGGAGATCGCCCAGCTGGTCCTGATCGATCCGCGCGCGCCGGCGGTCGCCGAGAAAGCCTTGGATGATGATCTGGCGAAGCTGGCGGTCGGCATCGGCGACTTCCACACTGGCGACCGCCCGGTTGCCCAGCGGCAGGCCATGCAGCGACGCAACGCCATGCGCCGCGCCGGACATCCGGATTATCGACAGGTCGCCCTGCCGAACCTGGGTGGCGGTCGCGACGCCGATCAGGAGCAGCTGGTGCGCCGGGTGCGCGGCTGGCTCGCGCGCAAGCCAGTGCGCTGACCGGCTCAGCGAAAACCGCGGCGCTCGCGGATCAGCGCATAGGCGCTGTGCAGCTCGCGGGTGCGCTCGGTCGCTTCGCGAACTTGCGCCGGGCTCGCTCCCGCGCCAGCCTGCTTGTCCGGGTGATGCTTGCTCAGCAGGCGGCGATAGGCCCGTTTGATCAGCTGCGGGTCGCTATCTTGGCGCACACCCAGTAGCTGCAAGGCCTGCTCGTAGGCTCCGCCGCGCCCGGCCGGCGCCTCGTTGCGCCGCGCCGCGCCCTGATCGAGCGCCGCCACTTCGGCAGCATTCCAACCCAGCCACTTGCCCCAGAGCAGCACCAGTTCATGCTCACGTGCGCCCATGCTTCCCTGGGCTCGGGCCATGCGCCAGCAGGCCTGGATCAGGCGCCGCCCCTCCTCACGCTGCCCACGTAGCCGCTGCAGGGTCACGCGCAAGCCATCGCCGCTGGCCTTGCCGCGATTGAACGCGGCGATGGCCCGCTGCTGCCCCGACGCATCGAGGCCCTGGCGGCGCATCTCCTCGCGTGCCGCCTGGATATGCGCAGGACTGACCCGCCCGCCACTTTTGGCCAGGCGCCCGAGTAGAAAGAACAGCAGCTCATTGCCCTTCAGCGCCGACTTGCCAGCCAGGCGCTCACGCAAGCTGGCCCATGAATCGAGCCCCAGACGGCGATCCAGCACCTGGCCCAGCAGACCGCCGAGCAGGGCACCGGGAATGCTGGCGAGCAACCAGCCGATCAACAGCCCCAGCAGGGTAATGGGCCAGAACATCTCAGCGCCGCGCCTCGAGTATCCGTTCGACTTCCGCCAGCCGTTCGTGGGTACCGACGTCAATCCAGATGCCTGCGAAACGCTCGCCGCTCACCTGCTGGTCGGCCATGGCACGCCGCAACAGGGGTGCGAGCTTGAAGGCACCGGCCTGACAGCCTTCGAACAAGGCCGGATGCAGCACCGAGATGCCGCTGTAGGTCAGCGCGTCGCCCTCCCCTTCGGCTGTCGCGACACGCTCGGCGGCCAGGCGGAAATCGCCGCCGGGGTTGTGCGGCGGATTGTCGACCAGCACCAGGTGGGCCAGCCCATCGAGCGGTTTGCGTAGCCGGGTAAAATCGTAGTCGGTCCAGATATCGCCGTTGACCACCAGGAAGGGCTCATCGCCGAGCAGGCCCAGGGCCCGGTGGATTCCGCCGCCAGTCTCCAGCGGCTCGCCTTCGGCCGAATAGCGGATCGCCACGCCGAAACGGCTGCCATCGCCGAGATAGTCCTCGATCTGCTGGCCGAGCCAGGCATGGTTGATCACCAGCTCGTCGAAGCCGGCGGTCGCCAGGGCACGAACGTGATACTCGATCAGCGGCACGCCGGCGGCGCGCACCAGCGGCTTGGGCGTGTGCAGGGTCAAGGGGCGCAGGCGCTCGCCCTTGCCCGCGGCGAGGATCATGGCCTTCATGCCTGCGGCGCCTTTGGCAGCTCGGCGATCAGCTGCCGCAACTCGCCCAGCTCCGGCCGCCGCGCCAGCACGGCCTCGATATAGGCGAAGAAACGCGGCACATCGGCGAGATAACGGGGCTTGCCGTCGCGATGGCAGATTCGCGCGAAGATGCCGATCACCTTGAGGTGACGTTGCACCCCCATCAGATCGCTGGCGCGCAGGAATTCCTCGAACGACTCGGGCAGCGCCACGCCCGCCGCACGGGCACGGCCCCAATAGACCTCCAGCCACGCCCGTACCTGCGGCTCGGGCCAGCTGAGGAAGGCGTCCTTGAACAGCGAGGTGATGTCGTAGCTGACCGGGCCGAGCACCGCGTCCTGAAAGTCCAGGACGCCAGGATTGGGCTCACTGATCATCAGGTTGCGCGGCATGTAGTCGCGATGCACCAGAACCCGTGGTTGCGCCAGGGCCGAGTCGATCAGCAGCCGGCAGATGCGCTCCCACGCGCCCTGCTGCGCTTCGCTGAACGCATGGCCCAGGTGGCGCTGCACGTACCATTCGGGAAACAGCTGCAGTTCGCGCCGCAGCAAGGCCTCGTCATAGGCCGGCATCGCCTGCGCGACCGGCTGCAGCTGGAACTTGAGCAGCGCCTCGATGGCATCATCGAACAGCTGATCGGCGTTACCCGCGTCGATCACGTCCAGATAGGTCTGACGTCCGAGGTCGGTCAGCAGCAGAAAGCCGCGCTGCAGGTCAGCAGCCAGCACCTGCGGTACATGCACACCGGCTTCGTCCAGCATCTGCGCCACCTTGACGAAGGGACGGCAGTCTTCCTGGGGTGGCGGCGCGTCCATCACGATCAGGCTGCGCTCGCCGCCTTGCCAGCGGAAGTAACGACGAAAACTGGCATCGCTGCTCGCCGCGGTGAGCTCCGCGGTCGGTACTTCGCCCCAGCCGCAACGGGCGAAGAGTTCCGGTAGTTGCTGGTCCAGCCAGGCGCTGAGGTCCAGCAGACGTTGATCTTGATGCGGCATCCAGGGGGTCTCCACGGCGCTAGCCGATAGGCGGGTCATGCTTTATTATCCTGCATCTTTCTCAGCCCATCGAGAGGCGTGCGGCCCAGCCGGCCGATGGCTCGCCGCAAGCACGGACCAAAAAACAAGATGGCAGTCAAATACCCCGCGTTTCGTAAAAAATTCCCTCTATTGGTTACTGGCGGTCTGCTCGCATTGCAACCGGTAGCTGTTCCTTTTGTTTTCGCCGCCGAACAGTTCGCCTGCCAGCCGGACGCATCCGGGGGCTGGAACTGCGCCTCCAACGCGGCCAGCCCCGCTCTGCCTCCGCGCCCGGCCCATAGCGGCAGCGCCGTGAGCACTGCGGCCACCGCCAAGCCAGGCACTGCCCAGGCGCAGCAGCCGACAGCCACGACCAAACTGGTCACCGAGAGCAAGGGCCGCGCGCTGGCCTCACGCAGTGCCGACTACAGCCATCTGGACTGGGTGCCCCGCGATCAGCTGACACCCGCTCAGCTCGCCGAAACCGGCCCGTACTGCGCAGGCACCTATGTCGAGCCTGACCGTCCCGGCAAATTCGACACCACGCCGATGAGCGAAGCGCCGACCTACGTGTCGGCCAAGGCCACACGCTACGAGCAGGAGCAGGAAATCGCCACCCTCGCTGGCGATGTGGTTCTGCGCCAGGGCAGCATCCAGGTCGAGGCGGATGAAGCCAGCCTGCACCAGCTGGAAAATCGCGGCGAGCTGACCGGCAACGTCCGTCTCCGCGACCGCGACGCACTGCTGGTAGGCGATCGCGCCGAAATCTTCCTCGACAGCGGCGAAGCCAAGGTGGAGAACGCCGAATATGTCGTGCACTCCGGCAAGGTCCGCGGCAGCGCGCAGTACGCCAAGCGCGAAGAGACCGCGATCATCCGCCTCAAGGATGGCACCTACACCAGCTGCGAGCCGGGCGAAAATACCTGGCACCTGAAAGGCAACAACGTCACGCTGAACCCGGCCACCGGCTTCGGTTCGGCAACCAACGTCACGCTGCGGGTCAAGGATATTCCGGTGTTCTACACACCTTATATCCACTTCCCCATCGATGACCGTCGCCAGTCGGGCTTCCTCGCACCGAGCATCGGTTCGTCCAGCGACAACGGCTTCTCCGTGCAGACCCCGTACTACTTCAACCTGGCGCCGAACTTCGACGCCACGCTGTATCCGCACCTGATGACCGATCGCGGCCTGCTGATGGAAGGCGAATTCCGCTACCTGACGCGCAGCAGCGAGGGCCAGTTCGGCGCCGCATACCTGGATGACAGCAACGACGACCGCAAACTGCAGTCCGAGTACGAGGACCAGCGCTGGATGTACAGCTGGCAGAACCGTACCGGCCTGGATTCGCGCTGGCTCGCCGAGGTGGACTACACCGATATCAGCGATCCCTACTACTTCCAGGATCTGGATACCAACCTCAACATCAACCAGCCCGATCATCTCGATCAGCGCGGCACGCTCACGTACCGCGGCAACACCTACACCGCGCGCCTGAACATGCATGCCTACGAGCGCGCCACGGTAACCGACATCACGCCTTACGAGCGCCTGCCACAGCTGACCCTGGACGGGCGCCTGCCTTTCCAGCCGGGCGGCCTGAACTTCGCTTACAAGACCGAGTTCGTCAGCTTCCAGCGCAGCCTGCGCAGCGGCAACTTCATCAATGAAGATGGCAATCCGGAGCAGTGGTATGACGATCGGCTGAGCGGCCTGAACCGCGCCGAAGGCGAACGCGTGCACCTAGAGCCCGGTGTCAGTTTGCCGCTGAACTGGGCATGGGGATTCATTACCCCATCGCTGAAGTACGCTTACACCCAATATGATCTGGATTTGGACGCTCGCGGGCGTGATCCGGCATTCGGCGGCGTCACCGACTTCAAACGCTCACCTGATCGAAGCGTACCGATCCTTAGTGTCGACAGCGGTCTGTATTTCGACCGAGACACCCAGTGGTTCGGCCAGAACTATCGCCAGACCCTCGAGCCGCGCCTGTTCTATCTCTATGTGCCGAAGGAAGATCAGGACGATATTCCGGTTTTCGATACCGGTGAAAGCAGCTTCAGCTATTCCTCGCTATGGCGCGAGAACCGCTTCTCCGGTAATGATCGGATTGGAGATGCCAATCAGGTTTCGCTCGGCGTCACCAGCCGCTGGGTCGAGCCCAACGGTTTTGAGCGCCAGCGCTTCAGCATCGGTCAGAGCTATTACTTCCGGGACCGCGAAGTCCAGTTGCCTGGCATGACCGTTGCGGACCGCGCCGATGCCAGGGCAGACGTGTCGCCCTACGCACTGGAGTATATGTATCGCTACAACCGCGACTGGCGGTTCACCTCAACCTTCAATTGGGATCCGGATGCTGGCCAAACACGTTCGGGCAGCGCCATGTGGCATTACCAGCCGGAAGATAACCCAGGCAAGATCGTCAACCTCGGCTATCGCTACCGCAACGACACAGTACGTTTCGACCAGGCGACCGGCGAATGGAGATATGGCGGGGATTATGGCAACGAAGTGCTTGAGAACGGCGATCCGAATCCGGAGTACATCAAGGACTACTACAAGATCAACCAGCACGACTTCTCGGTCATCTGGCCGGTGGTCCCGCAATGGAGCGTCATCGCCCGTTGGCAGCATGACTACAGCCGCAGCCGCACCCTGGAAGCCTTCGGTGGCTTCGAGTACGACAGTTGCTGCTGGAAGCTGCGCCTGATCAATCGCTACTGGATCGACTACGACGAGACCAGCCTCAACCCCGACCGCAACGACGAGCCGGACCGCGGCATCTTCCTGCAGATCGTCCTCAAGGGACTCGGCGGCGTAGTCGGCAATGCGACCGAAACTTTCCTCGACGAAGGCATCCAAGGCTACCGTGAACGTGAAGACCAAGCTTTCTGAAGTACTGCGCCCGCTCGCGCTCGGCGCACTGCTGCTGAGCGGTGCGACCCTCGCGCCTGCGGCCCTCGCCCAGGTTCAACCACTGGATCGCGTGGTGGCGATCGTCGATAACGACGTCATCATGCAGAGCCAGTTGAATCAGCGCATGCGCGAGGTCCAGCAGACCATCGAGAAGCGCGGCGCCGATGCGCCGCCGACCGACGTGCTGCAACAACAGGTGCTCGAGCGCCTGATCACCGAGAATTTGCAGCTGCAGATCGGTGAGCGCTCCGGCATCCGCATCTCCGACGAAGAACTCAACCAGGCCATGGGCACCATCGCCCAGCGCAACAACATGTCGCTGGAGCAGTTCCGCGAGGCGCTGGCCCGTGACGGCCTGAGCCTGGAAACCGCCCGCGAGCAGATCCGCCGCGAGATGGTCATCAGCCGTGTGCGTCAGCGCCGCGTCGCCGAGCGTATCCAGGTGTCCAACCAGGAGGTGCAGAACTTCCTCGCGTCGGATCTCGGCAAGCTGCAGCTGTCCGAGGAGTACCACCTGGCCAATATCCTCATCGCCGTGCCGGAAGGTGCCGACTCGGCCACCATCCAGGCTGCCGAGCGCACGGCCATGGACACCTATCAACAGCTACAGCAGGGCGCGGACTTCGCCCGCCTGGCCGTGTCCCGCTCGGGCAGCGAGAACGCGCTGGAAGGTGGCGACATGGGTTGGCGCAAGGCCGCCCAGCTGCCGCCACCGTTCGACACAGAAGTACGCGAGCTGTCGGTCGGCGAAGTGACCCAGCCGGTGCGTACGCCGCCGGGCTTCGTCATGCTCAAGCTGCTGGACAAGCGTGGTGGCGAGACGCAGGTGCGCGACGAAGTGCATGTGCGTCACATCCTGATCAAGCCCAGCGCGATCCGCAGCGACGAAGAAGCCCGACTGCTGGTGCAGCGTCTGCGTGACCGCATCAATGCCGGCGAAGATTTCGCTCAGCTGGCCAGGAGCTTATCCGAGGACCCGGGTTCGGCTCTCAACGGTGGCGACCTGAACTGGATCGATCCGGCCTCGCTGGTGCCCGAGTTCCGTGAAGTCATGGCCAACACCCCCAGTGGCGAGCTGTCCCAGGTATTCAAGTCGCCCTATGGTTGGCACATCCTCGAGGTGCTCGGCCGCCGCGCCACCGATGCCAGCGAGCAGTTCCGCGAGCAACAGGCGCTGAGCCTGCTGCGCAACCGCAAGTACGATGAAGAGCTGCAGGCCTGGCTGCGCCAGATCCGTGACGAGGCCTACGTCGAGGTCAAGCTCTAAGCTGCACGCTGTAACTACACGCAACAGCAATGCGGGGTGATGGCCGAAGGGTCGCCACCCCGTTTTCATTTCCGGCGGATCACCGCCCGATGCCTAGCGGAGAATCTCGATGCCCACGTCCCGCCCCTTCGTTCTGACGCCCGGCGAACCGGCCGGCATCGGCCCGGATCTGTGCCTGTTGCTGGCACGCCAGGCGCAACCGCGGCCATTGGTGGCCATCGCCAGCCGCGCGCTGCTGGCCCAGCGCGCCGAACAGCTGGGGCTGAGCATCGAACTACGCGATGCCGGACCGCAGGACTGGCCCGGCGAGCCCGCGCCAGCCAACTGTCTGTACGTCTGGGACACACCGCTCGCCACAGCGGTGACGGCAGGCCAGCTCGACCCGCGCAACGCTCACTATGTACTGGAGACGTTGACCCGCGCCGGGCGCGGCTGCCTGGACGGCAGTTTCGCCGGCATGATTACCGCCCCGGTGCACAAGGGCGTGATCAACGAAGCCGGCATTCCCTTCTCGGGACACACCGAATTTCTCGCCGAGCTGACCCACACCGAACAGGTGGTGATGATGCTCGCCACGCGCGGCCTGCGTGTGGCGCTGGTGACCACCCACCTGCCGCTCAGGGATGTCGCCGATGCGATCACCGCCGAGCGTCTGCAGCGGGTCACGCGCGTCCTGCACGCGGACCTGGTGAGCAAGTTCGGCATCGCCCGCCCGCGCATTCTGGTCTGTGGCCTGAATCCCCATGCCGGGGAAGGCGGCCACCTGGGGCGCGAGGAAATCGAAGTCATCGAGCCGACGCTGGCGGGTCTGCGCGAGGAGGGCATCGAGCTGATCGGCCCACTGCCCGCCGACACGTTGTTCACCCCCAAGCACCTCGAACACTGCGATGCAGTGCTGGCGATGTATCACGATCAGGGCCTGCCGGTGCTCAAGTACAAGGGCTTCGGCGCAGCGGTCAACGTCACCCTCGGCCTGCCGATCGTACGCACCTCGGTGGACCACGGCACCGCCCTGGACCTGGCCGGGACCGGCCGCGTCGACATCGGCAGCCTGCAGGTCGCGCTGGAAACGGCCTACCAGATGTCGGGCGTCGCTTAGGAAGCCGGTCCACCCCGGCATCCGTCTCGCAATGGGTGCCGGCCCGGCGACTCAGCTGGTAAGCTTCGCTCCTTTCATTTTTCGCTTTACGCTCTTGCTTGACGCTTGCGGCTTGAAGCCTGGAGCTGCCTTCATGTCCGACTACCAACACCGCGCGCGCAAACGCTTCGGCCAGAACTTCCTGCACGACGCCGGCGTGATCCACCGCATTCTGCGGGCGATCCACGCTAAGCCGGGTGAGCGACTGGTGGAGATCGGTCCCGGGCAGGGTGCCCTCACCGAAGGGCTGCTCGACAGCGGCGCCCAGCTGGATGTCGTCGAGCTCGACCTGGACCTGATCCCCATCCTTCAGGCCAAGTTCGCCGGGCGCGAGAACTTCAACCTGAACCAGGGCGACGCCCTGAAGTTCGACTTCAGCCGGCTCAGCCAGGAGCCGGCCAGCCTGCGCATCGTCGGCAACCTGCCCTACAACATCTCGACCCCGCTGATCTTCCACCTGCTCGAACACGCACAGCTGATCCGTGACATGCACTTCATGCTGCAGAAGGAAGTGGTCGAGCGGCTGGCCGCGCAACCTGGCGGCGGTGATTGGGGGCGGCTGTCGATCATGGTGCAGTATCACTGCCGGGTGGAGCATCTGTTCAACGTCGGCCCGGGTGCCTTCAACCCGGCACCGAAGGTCGATTCGGCGATCGTTCGCCTGGTGCCGCACGAGACGCTGCCTCATCCGGCGCGCGATCACCGCCAGCTCGAGCGCGTCGTTCGCGAGGCGTTCAATCAACGGCGCAAGACCCTGCGCAACACCCTCAAGGGCCTGCTGGATGCCGAAGCCATCGAGGCAGCGGGCGTAGATGGCAGTCTGCGCCCCGAACAGCTGGACCTGGCGGCCTTCGTCCGCCTTTCCGATCAACTGACCGAGCGCAGCTAGCGCATCCGCCCTGGCGCCTCCCGCGAGCTGACCATGACCGAAGACCCACGCTACCGCATCGACGTCAGCGTCACGCCCCGCTATCTGGCCGCGCAATCCGAGCCGGAACAAAACCGCTATGCCTTTGCCTACACCGTAACCATCGAGAACAAAGGCGAGGTGGCGGCGCAGCTGCTGTCGCGACACTGGATCATCACCGACGGCGACGGCCACGTGCAGGAAGTGCGTGGCGCCGGCGTCATCGGCGAACAACCGTTGATCGCACCGGGCGAGCACCACGTCTACACCAGCGGAACGTTGCTGCCGACCTGTGTCGGCAGCATGCAGGGCAGCTATCAGATGGTGGCCGAGGACGGTCACAGCTTCGATGCCGTCATCGCACCGTTCCGCCTTGCCGTACCCGGAGCATTGCATTGACGACCTATGCCGTCGGCGACCTGCAGGGTTGCCTCGAACCCCTGACCTGCCTTCTGGAGCGGGTCGACTTCAGCCCCTCGCGGGATTGTCTGTGGCTGGCCGGTGATCTGGTCAACCGCGGCCCGCAGTCGCTGGAAGCCCTGCGTTTCGTGCGCGACCTCGAATCCTCCGCGATCACCGTGCTGGGCAACCACGACCTGCACCTGCTGGCGGTGGCCCATAACATCGAGCGCATGCGCAAGTCCGACACCCTGCAGGCGATCCTCGACGCTCCGGATCGCACCGACCTGATCGACTGGTTGCGCCAGCAGAAACTCATTCACCATGACGCCGAGCGGCATACCGCCATGGTGCACGCCGGCATCCCGCCGCAGTGGTCGCTGGAAAAGGCCCTGCGCCGCGCCGCCGAGGTTGAGCAGGCGCTGCAGGACGACGCATTGCTGCTGCCCTTCCTCGACGGCATGTATGGCAACCAGCCGGCGAAGTGGAACAAGGAGCTGCACGGAGTGCCGCGCCTGCGCCTGATCACGAACTACTTCACCCGCATGCGCTTCTGCAAGGCCGACGGCACGCTCGACCTGGACGCCAAGGAAGGTGCCGACAGCGCGCCAGCCGGCTACGCGCCCTGGTTCAGTCACGCCAGCCGCAAGACCCGCAACGTCAAGCTGATCTTCGGCCACTGGGCCGCACTGGAAGGCCAGTGCGACGAGCCGAACGTCTTCGCGCTGGACACCGGCTGCGTCTGGGGCAACGCCATGACCCTGATGAACCTCGACAGCGGCGAAATGCATCGCTGCGAATGCGAACACGGGAAACCCGCATGACCGACTTCAAACGCATCCCGCCGGAACAGGCCCACGCCATGCGCAATGCAGGCGCGGTCATCGTCGATATCCGCGACCCGCACAGCTTCGCCAACGGCCATATCAGCGGCTCGCGGCACCTGGACAACCATTCGCTGCCGGACTTCATCGCTGCGGCCGACCTCGACCATCCGCTGATCGTTACCTGCTATCACGGCCACTCCAGCCAGAGCGCCGCAGCCTATCTGGTCAACCAGGGCTTCTCCGAGGTCTACAGCCTCGACGGTGGCTTCGAGCTCTGGCGCCATACCTACCCCAGCGACGTCGAGCACGACGAACAACAGTAAAAAATTATTTCGCCTCAACGCCGCGTCATCCGCGGCCCAGACGCTGTTGTCAGCCGAACGGCAGCGCCGAAAACCCCTCGCGCACCTTGACCTTGCCGAATCCGAACTATCCTTGAGTTCAGGCCATCCAAATAAACGAAGCCGGGAAACGGCTGACGGAATTCAGGGTTTCGACCATTAGGTGTTCGGGGGAACTCCACTGGCCGCCACTTCGGCCGTGCTCCAGAGTGCCTGATGACGCGCCTATTCGTGCATCGATCGAGGTGAAGTCATGAGCATTTTCAGCCACTTCCAGCAACGTTTCGAAGCGACCCGCCAGGAGGAATATTCACTCCAGGAATACCTCGATCTGTGCAAGGCGGACCCACGAACCTACGCCAGCGCGGCCGAGCGCCTGCTGATGGCGATCGGCGAGCCCGAACTGGTGGACACTTCCACCGACCCACGACTGTCGCGCATCTTCTCCAACAAGGTGATCCGCCGTTATCCGGCCTTCGAGGATTTCCATGGCATGGAGGAATGCATCGACCAGATCGTCTCCTACTTCCGCCACGCCGCGCAGGGCCTGGAAGAGAAGAAGCAGATCCTGTATCTCCTCGGCCCGGTGGGCGGCGGCAAGTCGTCGCTAGCCGAAAAGCTCAAGCAACTGATGGAACGCGTGCCCTTCTACGCCATCAAGGGCTCGCCGGTCTTCGAATCGCCGTTGGGGCTGTTCAACCCGGTGGAGGACGCGCAGATCCTCGAGGAGGACTACGGCATCCCGCCGCGCTACCTGAACTCGATCATGTCGCCCTGGGCGACCAAGCGCCTGCAGGAATTCGGCGGCGACATTTCCAAGTTCCGCGTGGTCAAGCTCTACCCGTCGATCCTCAACCAGATCGCCGTGGCCAAGACCGAGCCGGGTGACGAGAACAACCAGGACATCTCTTCGCTGGTGGGCAAGGTGGATATCCGCAAGCTCGAGGAATTCCCGCAGAACGATGCCGACGCCTACAGCTACTCGGGCGCGCTGTGCCGGGCCAACCAGGGCCTTATGGAATTCGTCGAGATGTTCAAGGCGCCGATCAAGGTCTTGCACCCGCTGCTGACCGCGACTCAGGAGGGCAACTACAACAGCACCGAGGGCCTGGGCGCGATTCCCTACAGCGGCATCCTGCTGGCCCACTCCAACGAGTCGGAGTGGCACAGCTTCCGCAACAACAAGAACAACGAGGCCTTCATCGACCGCATCTACATCGTCAAGGTGCCGTACTGCCTGCGCGTCTCGGATGAGATCAAGATCTACGACAAGCTGCTGGCCAACAGCTCGCTGTCCAGAGCTCATTGCGCGCCGGACACGCTGAAGATGCTGGCGCAGTTCTCGGTGCTGTCGCGCCTGAAGGAGCCAGAGAACTCAAACATCTATTCGAAGATGCGCGTCTATGACGGCGAGAACCTCAAGGACACCGATCCCAAGGCCAAGTCGATCCAGGAATACCGCGATGCCGCTGGCGTCGACGAGGGCATGAACGGACTTTCCACCCGTTTCGCCTTCAAGATTCTTTCCAAGGTGTTCAACTTCGACCCCCACGAGATCGCCGCCAACCCGGTGCACCTGCTTTACGTGCTGGAGCAGCAGATCGAGCAGGAACAGTTCCCCGCCGAGGTGCGCGAGCGCTACCTGCGCTTCATCAAGGAGTACCTGGCGCCGCGCTACATCGAGTTCATCGGCAAAGAGATCCAGACCGCCTACCTCGAGTCTTACAGCGAGTACGGGCAGAACATCTTCGATCGCTACGTGCTGTACGCCGACTTCTGGATTCAGGATCAGGAATACCGCGATCCGGAGACCGGCGAAATCCTCAACCGCGTGGCGCTCAACGAGGAGCTGGAAAAGATCGAGAAGCCAGCCGGCATCAGCAACCCGAAGGATTTCCGCAACGAGATCGTCAACTTCGTGCTGCGCGCCCGCGCCAACAACAACGGCAAGAACCCGTCGTGGCTGTCCTACGAGAAGCTGCGCGTGGTGATCGAGAAGAAGATGTTCTCCAACACCGAGGACCTGCTGCCGGTCATCAGCTTCAACGCCAAGGCCAGCAAGGAAGACCAGAAGAAGCACAACGATTTCGTCGTGCGCATGGTTGAGCGCGGCTATACCGAGAAGCAGGTTCGCCTGCTCTCCGAGTGGTATCTGCGGGTGCGTAAATCGCAGTAAGCGGCTGGAAGCCTGAAGCCGGGAACGGAACGCTCCGCTTCCGGCTTCGGGTCTATGCTTTTCAGCCTAGCCCGGAGGGCCTATGAGCTACGTGATCGACCGTCGCCTGAATGGCAAGAACAAAAGCACGGTGAACCGCCAGCGCTTCCTGCAGCGGTACCGTGGGCACATCAAGAAAGCGGTGGAGGAAGCCGTTGGCCGTCGTTCCATCACCGACATGGAACACGGCGAACAGATCAGCATCCCCGGACGCGACATCGATGAGCCGGTACTTCACCACGGCCGCGGCGGACGCCAGACCATCGTCCACCCCGGCAACAAGGAGTTTGTCGCCGGCGAGCGCATTCCAAGGCCGCAGGGTGGCGGCGGAGGGCAAGGCGCAGGCCAGGCCAGCAACAGCGGCGAAGGCATGGATGACTTCGTCTTTCAGATCACCCAGGAGGAGTTTCTCGACTTCATGTTCGAGGACCTGGAGCTGCCCAACCTGGTCAAGCGTCACCTTACCGGCACGGACACCTTCAAGACGGTACGCGCCGGCATCGCCAACGAAGGCAACCCGTCGCGCATCAACATCGTCCGCACCCTGCGTTCAGCCCATGCCCGCCGCATTGCGCTATCGGGCAGCAGCCGTGCCCAGCTCAGGGCGCTGAAGGCCGAGCTGGAACGGCTGCGCCTGGAGGAGCCGCACAATTTCGGCGACATCAAGGCTGCCGAAGAAGAGATCGAACGGCTCAAGGCGCGCATCAACCGCGTGCCATTTCTGGACACCTTCGATCTCAAGTACAACCTGCTGGTCAAGCATCCCAACCCCAGCTCAAAGGCGGTGATGTTCTGCCTGATGGACGTTTCCGGTTCGATGACCCAGTCCACCAAGGACATCGCCAAGCGCTTCTTCATCCTGTTGTACCTGTTCCTCAAGCGGAACTACGACAAGATCGACGTGGTATTCATTCGCCACCACACCAGCGCCAAGGAAGTGGACGAGGAAGAGTTCTTCTACTCGCGCGAAACCGGCGGCACCATCGTTTCCAGCGCGCTGAAGATGATGCAGGAGATCATGGCCGAGCGTTATCCGGCCAACGAGTGGAACATCTACGCCGCGCAAGCTTCCGACGGCGACAA
This sequence comes from Stutzerimonas stutzeri, assembly GCF_000219605.1. Lineage (NCBI taxonomy): Bacteria > Pseudomonadati > Pseudomonadota > Gammaproteobacteria > Pseudomonadales > Pseudomonadaceae > Stutzerimonas > Stutzerimonas stutzeri. The sequence goes on along the minus strand of NC_015740.1, from coordinate 676,681 downwards.
CTGGAACGACGATTCGCCGCTGTGCCGCGATATCCTGATCAACCAGATCATGCCGTTCGTGCAGTACTTCACCTACGTCGAAATCACCCCGCGCGAACACCAGGCGCTCTGGTACGAATACAATCAGGTCGCCGAAGCCTTTTCCGATGCGTTCGCCCAACAGCAACTGGTGAGCGCCGCGGACATCTATCCGGTGTTCCGCGAACTCTTCCAGCGGCGCATGACCAGCTGAGGTGTGCAGCATGAAACGACAGCCCATTTCCACCGGCTCGGAATGGACCTTCGACCTGATCCGGCAGTACGACCGCGAGATCGGCCGCATCGCCGAACGCTATGCGCTGGATACCTATCCGAACCAGATCGAGGTGATTACCGCCGAGCAGATGATGGACGCCTATGCGTCGGTGGGCATGCCGCTGGGCTATCACCACTGGTCCTACGGCAAGCAGTTCCTGCATACCGAAAAGCACTACAAACGTGGCCAGATGGGGCTGGCCTACGAGATCGTGATCAACTCCGACCCCTGCATTGCTTACCTCATGGAAGAGAACACCATGTGCATGCAAGCACTGGTAATTGCCCATGCGAGCTACGGCCACAACAGTTTCTTCAAGGGCAACTACCTGTTCCGCACCTGGACCGACGCCAGCTCGATCATCGACTACCTGGTGTTCGCCAAGCAGTACATCATGCAGTGCGAGGAACGCCACGGCATCGATGCGGTGGAAGACCTGCTCGACTCGTGCCACGCGCTGATGAACTACGGCGTCGACCGCTACAAGCGCCCCTACCCCATCTCTGCCGAGGAAGAACGGCGCCGGCAGAAGGACCGCGAGGAGCATCTGCAGCGGCAGATCAACGATCTCTGGCGAACCATTCCCAAGGGCGCCGACAAGGGCGACGGGCAGGCCGGGAACCAGCGTTTCCCGGCGGAGCCGCAGGAGAACATTCTCTATTTCATCGAGAAACACGCCCCTTTGTTGGAGCCGTGGCAGCGCGAGGTGGTGCGCATCGTGCGCAAGATCGCACAATACTTCTATCCACAGCGCCAGACCCAGGTGATGAACGAGGGCTGGGCCACCTTCTGGCACTACACCCTGCTCAACGATCTGTACGACGAAGGCCTGGTCACCGACGGCTTCATGATGGAGTTCCTGCAGTCGCATACCAGCGTGATCTACCAGCCCGGCTTCGACAGCCCCTACTACAGCGGCATCAACCCTTACACCCTGGGCTTCGCCATGTACCAGGACATCCGCCGGATCTGCGAGAACCCGACCGAAGAGGACAAGCGCTGGTTCCCGGACATCGCCGGCAGCGACTGGCTGACCACTGTGAAATTCGCCATGAACAACTTCAAGGACGAGAGCTTCATCCTGCAATTCCTCTCGCCCAAGGTGATCCGCGATTTGAAGCTGTTCAGTATTCTCGACGACGACCGCAAGGACGAACTGCTGGTGCCGGCGATCCACGACGAAAGTGGCTACCACACCATTCGCGAATTGCTCGCGGCGCAGTACAACCTCGGCAACCGCGAACCCAACGTGCAGGTGTGGAACGTCGATCGCCGCGGTGATCGCTCGCTGACCCTGCGTCACATGCAGCATGATCGCAAGCCGCTGGGCGCATCCACCGACGAGGTACTCAAGCATCTGCACCGGCTGTGGGGGTTCGACGTGCACCTGCAATCGATGCAGGACGACAAGCTGGTCAACACCCATCACATGCCCCCTCGCGCCAGCAACGAGACGGAGACCGACAGCCGCTTCCCCGGCATGAACTTCGCCTGACCGACGTCGCGGGCAACGCCCGCGGCCCCTTCCTCAGCACCAATCTGTGGCCATACGGCCGATATCCTTTATCCTCCGCGCCTACGGAGGTGGTTATGCAGATCTACAAAGTCGGCGGCGCGGTGCGTGATCGCCTGTTGGGGCGCGCGGTCAGTGAAGTGGACTGGGTGGTGGTCGGCGCCACCCCGGAGGTAATGCAGGCCCAGGGCTTTCGCCCGGTGGGAGCAGACTTTCCGGTGTTCCTGCATCCGCAGAGCGGCGAGGAGTACGCCCTGGCCCGTACCGAGCGCAAGAGCGGCCGCGGTTATGGCGGCTTCACCTTCCATGCCAGCCCCGAGGTCACCCTCGAGGAGGATCTGCAGCGACGCGACCTCACCATCAATGCCATTGCCGAAGACGAGCAGGGGCAATTGATCGACCCCTACGGCGGCCAGCGTGATCTGCAGGCCCGACTGTTGCGCCACGTGTCGCCGGCCTTTGCGGAAGACCCGCTGCGCGTGCTGCGCGTGGCGCGCTTCGCCGCGCGTTACGCCGACCTCGGTTTTCGCATCGCCGACGAAACCCTTGAGCTGATGCGTCAGCTGGCGCGCTCCGGCGAGCTGTCGGCACTCACCGCCGAACGCAGCTGGAAGGAGATCTCCCGCGCCTTGATGGAGCCGCGCCCAGATGTCTTCATTCAGGTACTGCAAGCCTGTCACGCCCTACCAGAGCTGTTCCCCGAACTGGCTGCCAGTTTCGAGGAGCAAAGCGCACATGGCGAAGCATTGCTCGGCGCACTGCGGCGCTGTGCGAAGCACGCCCAGCCACTGCCGGTACGCTGGGCCTGCCTGCTGCTCGGCAGCGCCGGACCAGCCGCCAGCCAGGAGGCACGCCTGCAGGCCATCGCCGCCCTGAACCAGCGCTGCAAGGCGCCGCGGGATTGCCAGGAACTGGCGATGCTGTTCGGCCGCTACCACCAGAACGCACTCGATGCGCGCACGCTGCCCGCCGAGGCATTGCTCGACATGCTGCAGCACTTCGATATCTATCGCCGCCCGGAACGCTTCGAGCACTTCATCGCGGCCTGCGAAATGACCGCCCCGGCAGACGGCGCCGCGCAACCCTTACCCCAGGTCGACTACCTGCGGGCGGCGGCGAAAACAGCTCGTGACGTCGCGATCAAACCGCTGCTGGAACAAGGCCACCAGGGCGCCGAGCTGGGCAAGGCACTCGCCGCTGCCCGACTCGAGGCACTGCGGCGGCATTGCCAGCAGAATGCGAATAACGGCTAGTCAGGCACAACGCGGCGGGTGGGCGCGGACCAGCTCCGGGGGCGTGAGCTCCGCGCCGCGCCACTGGAAGGGCACCGGCCAGAGCTGTTGGTCGATGGTCGATTGCGCCCACAGCTCGGCAAAGCTGGCGTCCGCGGCCGGGTGCCGTACGGTCGGGGCCAGCAGCGCCAGCGGCCAGAGCACGAAGGCGTTCTTGAGAATCTCCGCACGCGGCAGCAGCAAACCGTGGAAATTGCCGACCAGCTCGCCATAGAGCAGCACGTCGATATCTAGTGGCAATCCCTTGCGATCCGGCGCGTAACGACCGTTGTCCGCCTCGATGAACTTGAGCCGCCGGTCCAGTTCGGTCAGCGGCAGCTCGGTATCGCCGGCGACCACGAGGTTGTAGAAGTTGTCGCCCTTGTAGCCCACCGCCAGGCTTTCGAACACCGGCGAACAACGCATGTTCACCAGCAGCTCGGCCAGCGCATCGAGGCCGGCATGCAGATGGGGCTCACGCTGGACATTGCTGCCCAGGCCGAGCAGCACCGGAGTTAGCGACATCCGCGTTCGATCTCCACGCCCAGCGCACGGGCGCGCGCATTGACGCCGGGCTTGGTGACCCGCAGGCGCAGCCAGAGAATGCCGAACTCGCTCATCAGGCGCTGCGCCAGGCGTTCGGCGAAGGTCTCGACCAGCTCGAAGCGCGCCTCGGCAGCGAACTGATCGATGGCTGCGGCGACCTTGGCATAGTCCAGCGCCTTGTCCAGCTCGTCGTTCCGCGCCGCCGGACGGATGTCCCAGCCCAGCGTCAGGTCCAACTGCAGGCACTGCCGGATGCCGCGCTCCCAATCATAGGCGCCGATCACCGTATCCACTTCCAGGCCTTCGATGAAGACTGTATCCACGCAACGTTCTCCTGCGGCACGACAAGCTCGAAACGCGCCGTTAGACTCAGGGACTCCCTGCCCCGGATGGATTCCATGTTCTGGCTGCTGACCTTGCTCGCGTACCTGATCGGCTCGCTGTCATTCGCCATACTGCTCAGCCGCCTGGCCGGGATACCCGACCCGCGCGCCGGTGGCTCCGGCAACCCCGGCGCCACCAATATGCTTCGTCTGGCCGGCAAGCGCCTGGCGATCTGCACGCTGTTCGGCGATCTGCTCAAGGGCTTGCTGCCCGTCCTGCTGGCCGCCTCGCTGGACATGAGCGTCCAGCAGCAGGCCTGGATCGGTCTGGCGGCGGTATGCGGCCATCTCTATCCGTTGTACTTCCGTTTTCGCGGCGGCAAGGGCGTGGCGACCGCCGCCGGCGCCCTGCTCGCGCTCTACCCGCCGGCCGCGCTGTTGGCCATCGCCGCCTGGCTCCTGGTATTCCGCATGACCCGCACCAGTTCGCTGGCAGCCCTGATCGCCCTGCCGCTCTGCCTGCCGCTGCTGGCCTGGCAGCAGCCCGGTGCGCTGCTGCCGATGAGCCTGTTGGCAACGCTGATAGTCTGGCGTCACCGCAGCAATGTTCGCGATCTGTTCGCTGGCCGGGAAAGGCACTTCTAGGTCGATGCGGTTCAGATCGCCGGCAGCGTCTCCATTGACCAGCGTGGCTGTACGGCGATCGCCGGCCCATCATGCTGGCCCGCCAGCAGGCGTTGACAGCCAGCGTAGGCGATCATTGCGCCGTTGTCGGTGCAGAAACGTGGCCGCGCATAGAACACCTGCCCCTTGAGTTCGGCAAGCATCGTTTCCAGCGACTGACGCAGCGACTGGTTGGCACTGACCCCTCCAGCGATGACCAGCGATTTCAGCCCGGTCTGCTTCAGCGCCCGTCGGCACTTGATGGTCAGCGTCTCCACCACCGCCTGCTGGAAGGCCAGCGCGATGTCGCAGCGAGTCTGCTCGCTGTCGTCGCCGGCATCGCGGCACTGCTGCCAGGTATTGAGCGTGAAGGTCTTCAACCCACTGAAGCTGAAGTCCAGCCCCGGCCGGTCGGTCATCGGGCGCGGGAAGACGAAGCGTCCCGGCGTGCCCTGCTCGGCCAGCCGTGCGATCTCCGGTCCGCCCGGGTAGCGCAGGCCCATGAGCTTGGCGGTCTTGTCGAACGCCTCGCCAGCGGCATCGTCCACCGATTCGCCGAGCAGCTCGTAGCGGCCGATGCCATCCACACGCACCAGCTGCGTATGCCCGCCAGACACCAGCAAGGCGACGAACGGAAACGCCGGAGGCTGCGCTTCGAGCATCGGCGCCAGCAGATGACCTTCCATGTGATGCACACCGACCGCCGGCACGCCCCAGGCCAGCGCCAGCGCCTGAGCACAAGACGCACCGACCAGCAGGGCACCGACCAGGCCCGGGCCTGCCGTATAGGCCACCGCGTCGACCTGCCCCGCCTCGCGGCCGGCCTCGGCCAGCACCTGACGAATCAGCGGCAGCATGCGTTTCACGTGATCACGGGAAGCCAGCTCCGGCACCACGCCGCCATAGACGCGATGCAGGTCGATCTGGCTGAATAGCGCGTCGGCCAGCAGGCCCCGCTCGCTGTCATAAAGCGCGACACCCGTTTCGTCGCAGGACGTTTCCAACCCCAGCACCAGCATGGGTTCAACCTTCCGGAAGGCGAATGAAGCCGTGCATATTAATCGTCGGGCCGTCCGACCGACCAGCGCTTTTCGATCAGGGGCTTTGCATTCCGCCATTGGAGCGGGTAACATCCGCAACCCTTAAAACCAGCGTGCTTGCGAGTCATTGCCGAAGCGCGTTGCCACCGGTAATCAAGTGAAGGTAAGTCCTGGATGCCCGCTGTCAAAGTTAAAGAGAATGAACCCTTCGACGTAGCACTGCGTCGCTTCAAGCGCTCCTGCGAAAAAGCCGGCGTTCTGGCCGAAGTCCGTTCGCGTGAGTTCTACGAGAAGCCGACTGCCGAGCGCAAGCGCAAGGCTGCTGCAGCAGTCAAGCGTCACGCCAAGAAAGTGCAGCGCGAGCAGCGCCGTAGCGTCCGCCTGTACTGATCCAGTACGGCTGACGTCGCATCAAACCCGGCTTCGGCCGGGTTTTGCATTGCATGCAGACTCCGCTTCGCCAGCCGGCGAAAGGCCGGAGTTTTTTCATTTCCGGCGCATGCGAGCGTAATCTGATACCCCTATGGCCGGACTGATCCCCCAATCCTTCATCGATGACCTGCTCAACCGCTCCGACATCGTCGAAGTGGTCGGTTCGCGCATCCAGCTGAAGAAGACCGGCAAGAACTACAGCGCCCTCTGCCCGTTCCACAAGGAAAAGACGCCGTCCTTCAGCGTCAGCCCGGACAAACAGTTCTACTACTGCTTTGGCTGCGGCGCCGGCGGCAACGCCCTCGGCTTCGTCATGGACCACGACCAGCTGGACTTCCCCCAGGCGGTCGAAGAACTGGCAAAGCGCGCCGGCATGGAAGTCCCACGCGAGGACAGCGGGCGCAAGCACAAGCCCCGCCAGCCGGTCGATTCGCCACTCTACCCACTGCTCGCCGCCGCCGCCGACTATTACCGCCAGGCGCTGAAAAGCCATCCGACGCGCAAGGCCGCGGTGGAGTACCTCAAGGGACGCGGGCTGTCCGGCGTCATCGCCCGCGACTTCGGCCTGGGCTTCGCACCGCCCGGCTGGGACAACCTGATGAAGCACCTCGGCGGTGACGCCCTTCAGCAGAAGGCGCTGATTGATGCCGGCCTGCTGATCGAGAACGCCGAGAACGGCAAGCGCTACGACCGCTTTCGCGACCGCGTGATGTTTCCCATCCGCGACAGCCGTGGTCGGGTGATCGCCTTCGGTGGTCGGGTGCTGGGCGACGACAAGCCCAAGTACCTCAACTCGCCGGAGACCCCGGTATTCCACAAAGGTCAGGAGCTCTACGGCCTCTACGAAGCGCGCCAGGCCAACCGCGATCTCGACGAGATCATGGTGGTCGAGGGCTACATGGACGTCATTGCCCTGGCCCAGCAAGGTCTGCGCAATGCCGTCGCCACCCTGGGCACCGCTACCAGCGAGGAACACCTCAAACGCCTGTTCCGCATCGTTCCCAGCGTGCTGTTCTGCTTCGACGGGGACGCCGCCGGACGCAAGGCTGCCTGGCGCGCACTGGAGGCAACATTGCCGAACCTTCAGGACGGGCGCCGCGCCCGCTTCCTGTTCCTGCCGGACGGCGAAGATCCGGACACCTTGGTCCGCGCCGAGGGCACCGACGCCTTTCGCGCCCGCATACAGCAACACTCGCAACCACTGGCCGACTATTTCTTCCAGCAACTGAGTGAAGAGGCCGATCCGCGCTCCCTGGAAGGCAAGGCCCATCTGGCGACACTGGCCGCACCGCTCATCGAAAAGATACCGGGCAACAACCTACGCGCACTGATGCGTCAGCGCCTGGCCGAGATCACTGGGCTCAACGGCGAGGCGCTGCAGCACATGGCCGCCGCGCCCGTATCTGCGCCCAGCAGCACGCCGACCTACGACGACTACACCTACTACGACGCCAGCCCGGCCTACGGCGAGCCCGACCACTTCGAGCCACCGGAACCCGTGCAGCCGCAACCGCGCAACGGCAAGCCAGGCAAGAAAGAGTGGAAAAAGGACTGGAAAAAAAACGGCCAGGGTCCAGACTTAATGCCACGCGGGCCGCGCACACCCGCCACGGTCGAGCCTCCGGCACTGACCACCCTGCGCACCCTTCTGCACCACCCGGAGCTGGCGCAGAAGGTCGAAGACGTCAGCCATTTCGCCGCAGAAGACGATACCTATGCCCAACTGCTGGTAGCGCTGCTCGGCACCCTGCAGAAAAACCCCAAGCTGCGCAGCCTGCAGCTGATCGCCCGGTGGCACGGCACCGATCAGGGACGACTTTTACGCGCACTTGCAGAGAAAGAATGGCTGATCTCTGCCGATAACCTTGAACAGCAGTTTTTCGACACCATTAATAGCCTTGCCGCCAGACAGCGGGAACGGCGCCTCGAAAGCCTGCTGCGCAAGGCTCGCCAGGGTGAACTCAGCGCAGAGGAAAAAGACCAACTGCGTAACCTATTGAGCCGCAACGCAATACCCGCTACACCGACCTCAACTGGCGCGTGAGGTCCTAGCTCGGCTATAATGCTCAGCTTGTTTTCAGCCCGCCAGAACCTTCAGTGGATAGGGTTATATGTCCGGAAAAGCGCAACAGCAGTCCCGCCTCAAAGAGTTGATCCAGCGTGGCCGTGAGCAGGGTTACCTGACTTACGCCGAGGTTAACGACCACCTGCCGGAGGATATTTCCGATCCGGAACAGGTGGAAGACATCATTCGCATGATCAACGACATGGGCATCAACGTATTCGAGACCGCTCCGGATGCCGATGCCCTGTTGTTGGCCGAAGCCGATACCGATGAAGCCGCAGCCGAAGAGGCCGCAGCCGCACTCGCCGCGGTCGAGACCGATATCGGCCGCACCACCGACCCAGTGCGCATGTACATGCGCGAGATGGGCACCGTCGAACTGCTGACCCGCGAAGGCGAGATCGAAATCGCCAAACGCATTGAGGAAGGCATTCGCGAAGTCATGAGCGCGATCGCCCACTTCCCTGGCACCGTCGACAGCATCCTCGCCGACTACGAGCGCGTGACGAACGAAGGCGGTCGCCTGTCCGACATCCTCAGCGGCTACATCGACCCCGACGACGACGGTGCTGCCGCACCGCAGGAAGTCGAGCCGGAAACGCCGCAGACCACGGCCAAGCCGGTAGTCGACGACAAGGACGACGACGACGAAGAAGAGTCGGATACCGAGGAAGAAGAAGGCGACGGCGGGCCCGATCCGGAAGTTGCGCGCGTGCGCTTCGGCGCGGTCGCCGAACAGCTTGAGAAAGCCAACAAGGCCCTTAAGAAGCACGGCCGCGCCAGCCAGCAGGCCACCGAGGAGCTCGAAGCCCTCGCCATCCTGTTTATGCCGATCAAGCTCGTGCCCAAGCAGTACGATGCCCTGGTCGAGCGCGTGCGTGATGCTCTGAACCAGATCCGTGCTCAGGAACGCGCCATCATGCAGTTGTGCGTGCGTGATGCCCGCATGCCGCGCGCCGACTTCCTGCGTCAGTTCCCGAGCAACGAGACCAATCTCGACTGGGCCGAGCAACTGGCTGCAGGCAAGAGCAAGTACGCCGAAGCCATCGGCAACCGCAAGGAAGAGATTCAGCGCTGCCAGCAGAAGCTCATCGAACTGGAACAGCAGTGCGAACTCGCCATCGCCGACATCAAGGACATCAATCGCCGCATGTCCATTGGTGAGGCCAAGGCCCGCCGGGCGAAGAAGGAGATGGTCGAGGCCAACCTGCGCCTGGTGATATCCATCGCCAAGAAGTACACCAACCGCGGCCTGCAGTTCCTCGACCTGATCCAGGAAGGCAACATCGGCCTGATGAAGGCGGTGGACAAGTTCGAATACCGCCGCGGCTACAAGTTCTCGACTTACGCCACCTGGTGGATTCGCCAGGCGATCACTCGCTCCATTGCCGACCAGGCGCGGACCATCCGCATCCCGGTACACATGATCGAGACGATCAACAAGCTCAACCGCATCTCCCGTCAGATGCTGCAGGAAATGGGCCGCGAGCCCACGCCCGAAGAGCTTGGCGAGCGCATGGAAATGCCCGAGGACAAGATCCGCAAGGTGCTGAAGATCGCCAAGGAGCCAATCTCCATGGAAACGCCGATCGGTGACGACGAAGACTCGCACCTGGGCGATTTCATCGAAGATTCGGCCATGCAGTCGCCGATCGACGTGGCCACCGTGGAAAGCCTCAAGGAAGCCACCCGCGAAGTACTGTCCGGCCTCACCGCCCGTGAAGCCAAGGTACTGCGCATGCGCTTCGGCATCGACATGAATACCGACCACACCCTCGAGGAAGTCGGCAAGCAGTTCGATGTCACCCGCGAGCGCATTCGCCAGATCGAAGCCAAGGCGCTGCGCAAGCTGCGCCACCCGACGAGAAGCGAGCACCTGCGCTCCTTCCTCGACGAGTAAGACCCAGAACCCCCGGCATGCCGGGGGTTTCTTTTTTCACCAATGCCTATCAACAGGGCGCTTCGATTGGCGCCACTGTCATCCGCCGTTATAATCCGCCGGCCTTCTGGGGGCCTATAGCTCAGTTGGTTAGAGCAGAGGACTCATAATCCTTTGGTCCACGGTTCGAGTCCGTGTGGGCCCACCACCTTCAAAGCCGCGCATTGCGCGGCTTTTTCATTTGTGCAGGACACCAGGTCTGCCCTACAGCTGTCGCGCTGGAGTGCCGGCTACTGCCACAGCTCGCTAATAACCAGATCGCATATAAACAGCAGGAAAGGTTTCTGGACTCTCTAAGCTGACCTCTCTATCGTGCGCGCGGGGCCGCTGTTCGGCTCTTCGTCGTCGCCACCTTAAGGATGTCCATGTTTCCCGAATCGCTGCCGCTGTTGTTCGTCTGCGCCTTGCTGATCTGGGTATTGGTGGCGTTCATCAGGGAGAGCTGGAGCCCGGATATCGTCGTCGCAATCGCGGTGGCGGTGTTGCTGGCCACCCAGCTGCTGACACCGGGCGAGGTGCTCGGCGTGCTGTCCAACTCGGCGCCAGTGACGATCGCCTGCATGTTCATCATATCCGCGGCGCTGGAGCGCACCGGCTGTATCGATGCCCTAGGCACCTGGCTCGGCGACCTGGTCGGCACCAGCCCTACCCGCGTACTGTTCGGCCTGACGATCACCGCGCTGGTGATTTCCGCCTGCCTGAACAACACGCCGGTGGTCGCGATCCTCACGCCGGTGGCGATTTCGCTGGCCAAGCGCGCCGGCACCACGCCGTCGAAGCTGCTGATTCCGTTGTCCTACGCGACCATTCTCGGCGGCACGCTGACCATGATCGGCACGTCCACCAACATCCTCGTCGATGGCGTGGCGCGCAAGGCCGGCCTGGCGCCGTTCGGCATGTTCGAGATCACTGCGGCCGGCCTGATCATGGCAGCTGCCGGCATGATCTACCTGCTGACGGTCGGCAGGCATCTGCTACCGGAGCGCGACACCCTGTCCAAACTGCTCGGCCCGCGTCTGGATCGCAACTTCATGACCGAACTGCGCGTGCCGCTCAACTCCCCGGTGATCGGCAAGACCATCGCCGAGGCCAACCTGAACGGCGGCAGCGGCCTGCAGGTGCTGCAGGTGAACCGCGACAGCCAGCTGTTCAGCCGCCCGGAGCACGACTTCGTCCTCAGCGCCGGCGACCTGCTGATGATCCACGGGCAGGTCAAGGATGTGGTGGAGCTGCGCGAGAGCGGCCACCTGACCTTCAACCGCGGCGACGCCTTCGAGACCATCAGCAGCGAAGACGTGATTCTCGCCGAAGCCATTGTCGGCCGCGGGTCGCGCTACAGCCACCGGCCGATGCGCGACCTCGACCTGTCTGCCCGCTATGGCATCAGCGTGCTTGCCGTGCACCGCCAGGACGAGAACATTCAAGGCAACTTTGATGATTTCCAGCTGCAGTTCGGCGACGTCATGCTGGTCGAAGGCACCCCGGCGCAGATCAAGCGTTTCGCCGACAACGGCGAGCTGATCAGCCTCAACGCCGTACAGGAACGCGCGTTCCGCCGTGACAAGGCGCCGATCGCCATCATCGCCACGCTGGCAGTGATGGGGCTCGCCGCCTTCGGCGTGATGCCGATCGAAGGCCTGGCGATCATCGGCGCCGCCACGGTACTGGCCACGCGCTGCCTCGATGTCGAGGACGCCTACAAGGCCGTGGACTGGAAGATCCTCAGTCTGATCTTCGGCATGCTGGCCATCAGCATCGCCATGGACAAGGTAGGTCTGGTACAGCTGATCGTACAGAACGTGACCACCGTGACGCCCTGGGCCGGGCCGTTGTTCATGCTGTCGTTCATCTACCTGCTGACCTCGTTGCTCACCGAGATGCTGTCCAACAACGCCGTGGCGGTGCTGATCACCCCCATCGCCATCGGCCTGGCGCAGCACCTGGGCGTCGACCCACGCGCCTTCGTGGTGGCGGTGATGTTCGCAGCAAGCGCCAGCTTCGCCACACCGATCGGCTACCAGACCAATACCTTCGTCTACAACGCCGGGGGCTATCGCTTCGCCGACTTTCTCAAGATCGGCATCCCGCTGAACCTGCTGCTCTGGCTGGTCGGAACGCTGGTGATCCCGCTGTTCTGGCCACTAACGCCGATTTGACGGCAAGGCTTGCGCTGGATCATTGACCGGTCAGGTGTTCAGTTTCATGCTCTCGGGCCTTTGCCATGATGAACAAGAAAAAGGAGCGCGCCATGAAACTGGAAACCCTCGCCATCCACGCTGGCTACAGCCCGGACCCGACCACCAGGGCGGTGGCGGTGCCGATCTACCAGACCACCTCCTACGCCTTCGATGACACCCAGCACGGCGCCGACCTGTTCGACCTGAAGGTGCCGGGCAACATCTACACGCGCATCATGAATCCCACCACCGACGTGCTTGAACAGCGCGTCGCAGCGCTTGAAGGCGGCGTGGCTGCACTGGCCGTAGCCTCGGGCATGGCAGCGATCACCTACGCCATCCAGACCATCGCCGAAGTGGGCGACAACATCGTCTCGGTGGCCAAACTCTATGGCGGCACCTACAACCTGTTCGCCCATACCCTGCCGCGCCAGGGCATCGAGGTGCGTTTCGCCGCCCACGATGACATCGCAGCCCTGGAAGCGCTGATCGATGGTCGCACCAAGGCGGTGTTCTGCGAATCCATCGGCAACCCGGCGGGCAATGTCATCGATCTCGCCGCCCTGGCCGAAGCCGCGCACCGCCACGGTGTGCCGCTGATCGTCGACAATACAGTCGCCACGCCGATGCTCTGCCGGCCGTTCGAGCATGGCGCCGACATCGTCGTGCATTCGCTGACCAAGTACATGGGCGGCCACGGCACCAGCATCGGCGGAATCGTCGTCGACTCCGGCAAATTTCCATGGGCACAGCACAAGGAGCGCTTCGCCCTGCTGAACACGCCGGATGTGTCCTACCACGGCGTCACCTACACCGAGGCCTTCGGCCCGGCCGCCTTCATCGGTCGCTGCCGCGTGGTGCCGCTGCGCAACATGGGCGCAGCGATTTCCCCGTTCAACTCGTTTCTGATCCTGCAGGGGCTGGAAACCCTGGCGCTGCGCATGGAGCGTCATTGCGAGAATGCGCTGAAGGTCGCCGAGTTCCTCCAGGCCCATCCGCAGGTAGCCTGGGTCAAGTACGCCGGCCTGCAGGATCATCCCGAACACGAACTGGCACGCCGCTACATGGGTGGTACGCCGGCCTCGATCCTCTGCTTCGGCATCGAAGGCGGCATGGAGGCCGGCGCACGGTTCATCGATGCACTCAAGCTGGTGGTGCGCCTGGTCAACATCGGCGATGCCAAGTCCCTGGCCTGCCATCCGGCGAGTACCACGCACCGCCAGCTGAATGCCGAGGAGCTGGCCCGCGCCGGGGTGTCGCAGGATCTGATCCGGCTGTCCATCGGCATCGAGCATATCGACGACATCCTTGCCGACCTGGCCCAGGCGCTGAGCGCATCCAGGGGCTGAGAGCGCCCGCGGCTTGATATCCGCCGGCGAGGCTCCACATTATCGGCATACCGCCGTGGAGCCTCGCCATGACCGATTCGTTGATCGTTCCCTGCGCACAGTGCGCCAGCCTCAACCGCATCCCTGCCGCGCGCGTACATGACGCGCCACGCTGCGGGCGCTGCAAGTCCGAGGCGCTACCGGACCAACCGTTCGAGCTGCAACAGAGCCAGTTCGCCAACCAGATCAAGGGCGACCTGCCGCTACTGGTGGATGTCTGGGCGAGCTGGTGTGGCCCCTGCCGCAGCTTCGCCCCGACCTTCGCCGAGGCCGCCCGCCAGCTGCAGGGCCGCTGCCGCCTGGCCAAGCTCGATAGCGAAGCCAATGCCCAGCTGTCGACACAGCTCGGAATCCGCTCCATTCCCAGCCTGATCCTGTTCCGTGACGGTCGCGAAGTGGCACGACAGAGCGGTGCCATGCCACTGCCGCAACTGCTCGCCTGGCTGGCACAGCAGGGCGTGCGGTGAGGGGCCGACCGTCTGCTGGAACGTTTGCCGTTGCCGTCGAGTCCACTGAATATCAGTGACCTCCACAGGAGCGCCTCATGTTCGGCAAGTCTTCGCACACCTTCGAAATCAACTACATCTACCAGAACGACCCGCGCGCCGAGACCTATGACGCCGACGTCGACAGCCTGTCCCAGGGCGAGGCGGCGCGGCACCTCATCCAGCTGCACAATGCCGATGCCGAGAACAGCCTGGTGATGCCGAAGGCCGATGCCGACGAGGCGCAGCTGCTGGAGCAGGCCGAAGTCATGGGCATCACCGACATCCGCGTGACCCGTGTGCACAAGCACGAGAAGGGCGATACACCCGGCCACTACAAGCAGCCCTGAGCGAACGCCTAGCGCTGAGCGGAGGCCTCGCGCGTTACCAGCTCCATGAAGGCCTGCGCCAACGGCGACTGCTCCTGCCGGCGTTTGACCAGCCAGACGGCGGTGGTCGCATCCTTGTCCTGCAGGGTGAGAAAGCGCACGCCGTCGATGCGGATGCGCTGGAACGACGCCGGCAACACCGACACTCCCAGCCCGGCGGCGACCAGGCCGATGATGGTCAGCGCCTCGTTCGCCTCCTGGGCGATGCGTGGATTGAAGCCCGCACGGCGCGCCAGGCTGAGCAGCTGGTCGTACAGCCCCGTACCGTAGCTGCGCGGGAAGAACACGAAGGGCTCCTCGGCCAGATCGGCCAGCGTCAGCCCCTCGTCCCCGGCATCAGCCAGCCGGTGTCCCGCATGCATCAGCGCCACCAGCGGCTCACTGAACAGCTCGACGGTCTGCAGGCCCGCCGGCAACGCGAACGGGCGAATCATGCCCACTTGCAGCGTCTCGTCCTGGACGGCATCGACCACCTGCTTGCTGGTCATCTCCTGCAAATCCAGATGCACCGCAGGAAAGGTGCGGCGAAAGGCCAGAATCGCCCGCGGCAGGATCGAGGTGAACGGCGCCGATGAGGTGAACCCCACCTTGAGCTCACCGATTTCGCCCTGTTCGGCGCGCCGGGCCACGTCTACCGACTTGTCGACCTGCGCGAGCGTGCGCCGCGTTTCCTCGAGAAACAACCGGCCCGCGTCGGTCAGCGCCACGCGCCGGTTGGTCCGATCGAACAGCCTTACGCCGAGTTCCTGTTCCAGCGCCTGGATCTGCTGGCTCAACGGCGGCTGTGAAATGCGCAGCTGTTCGGCGGCGCGACCGAAGTGCAGTTCCTCGGCGACCGCCACGAAGTAGCGAAGATGACGCAGCTCCATGAGGGCTCCTTATGAGTCGCAAAACATATCATTCAGGTCGAATAATATATTGGATAGCTTAGACAAAGCTTCCTATCATTCCTCCCATAAACCCAAACAACAGCAATCGCGCCCGTCGATCGAAAAAGCGATCACAGGCGTAACGGGCCGCTTTTGGCCGGAAAAAGCGAATCGGACAGAGGTCTTCATCGTGAGCAGTACGCACGACGCCAGCGACGCGTCAGCAGAGATACCGGCGCCTGGCGCGCCCATCAGCCATACAGAGAAAGGCACCCCGCGCTTCGCGCGCACCGCCCTGGCGCTGTTCGCCGGCGGCTTCGCCACCTTCGCCCTGCTCTACTGCGTGCAGCCGATGATGCCCATGCTGTCGCAGGCATTCGGCATCAACGCAGCGCAGAGCAGCTTGATCCTTTCGCTCTCGACGCTGACCCTGGCCGTCGGCCTGCTGATCACCGGGCCGATCTCCGATGCCATCGGCCGCAAGCAGGTGCTGGTCGCCTCCCTGCTCGCTGCCGCGGTGTTCACCGTCGGTAGTGCGCTGGCGCCCAGCTGGCATGGCGTTCTGCTGATGCGCGCACTGGTCGGCCTGGCGCTCAGCGGCGTGGCTGCAGTGGCCATGACCTACCTGAGCGAGGAGATCCATCCCCACCACCTGGGCCTGGCAATGGGACTGTACATCGGCGGCAACGCCATCGGCGGCATGAGCGGACGCTTGCTGAGCGGCGTGCTGGTGGATTACCTGTCCTGGCATAGCGTGCTGGGACTGATGGACGGGCTGGCGCTGCTGGCGGCCCTGCTGCTCTGGCGCTTTCTACCGGAATCGCGGCACTTCCGTCCGCGACCGCTGCGCCCGCAGGGGCTGTTGCAGGGCTACCGCCTGCACTTCCGCGATGCCGGCCTGCCCTGGCTGTTCCTGCAGGGCTTCCTGCTGATGGGCAGCTTTGTCACGCTGTACAACTACATCGGCTATCGGCTGATTGCCGAGCCGTTCCACCTCAGCCAGACCATGATCGGTCTGCTGGCGGTGCTCTACCTGTCGGGCATCTACAGCTCGGCTCAAGTCGGCGCGCTGGCCGATCGCTTCGGCCGGCGGGTGTTCTGGCTGGTAATCGCCCTGATGCTGGCGGGCGTGGGCCTGACCCTGTTCGACCGGCTGCCGCTGGTGCTGCTGGGCATGCTGCTGTTTACCTTCGGTTTCTTCGGCGCCCACTCGGTCGCCAGCAGCTGGATTGGCCGCCGTGCCCGGCAGGCACGCGGCCAGGCCTCCTCGCTCTATCTGTTCAGTTACTACCTGGGCTCGAGCATCGCCGGCACGCTGGGTGGGGTCTTCTGGCACGCCGCCGGCTGGGATGGCGTCGGCCTGTTCATCGCCTCGCTGCTGCTGATCGCCTTCGCCGTGGCGCTGCACCTCGCGCGCCTGCGTCCGCTGCCGGAGCCGCAGACGGCACACTGAGCCCGCAATGCAAAACGCCCAGCTGATGCGGGGCGTTTCGTTTCGAGCCGTTGAAAAGTCAGGCGTGGTATTGCGCGGACAGTTCGTGCACCGACTCGATGAAGGCGCCGGCATGGGCTGGATCGACTTCCGGCGTGATGCCGTGGCCCAGGTTGAACACGTGGCCATTGCCATGACCGAAGCTTGCCAGGATACGCGCGACCTCGGCGCGGATGGCGTCGGGCTTGGCATAGAGCACGCTCGGGTCCATGTTGCCCTGCAGCGCCACCTTGTCGCCGACGCGGCGGCGCGCCTCGCCGATGTCGCAGGTCCAGTCCAGCCCCAGCGCTTCGGCACCGGCGTCGGCCATGGACTCCAGCCACAGCCCGCCACCCTTGGTGAACAGGATCACCGGCACGCGGCGGCCGTCATGTTCGCGGATCAGACCGTCTACGATTTTGCGCATATAGGCCAGGGAGAACTCCTGATAGGCCGCGGCCGACAGGCTGCCACCCCAGGAATCGAAGATCTGCACCGCCTGGGCGCCGGCCAGGATCTGGCCGTTGAGGTAGCTGGTAACCGACTGGGCCAGCTTGTCCAGCAAGGCGTGCATTGCCTGCGGGTTTTCGTAGAGCATCGCCTTGGATTTGCGGAAGTCCTTCGAGGAGCCGCCTTCGACCATGTAGGTCGCCAGGGTCCACGGGCTTCCGGAGAAACCGATCAGCGGTACGCGGCCGTTGAGTTCGCGGCGAATGGTACGCACCGCGTCCATCACGTATCCCAGATCCTTCTCCGGATCGGGAATCGGTAGCGCCTCGATGTCTGCCGCACTGCTCACCACCTTCTTGAAGCGCGGACCTTCACCGGTCTCGAAGTACAGGCCGAGCCCCATGGCGTCCGGCACGGTGAGGATATCGGAGAACAGGATCGCAGCATCCAGCGGATAGCGATCCAGCGGCTGCAGGGTTACCTCGCAGGCGAGCTCAGGATTCATGCACAGGCTCATGAAGTCACCGGCCTTGGCGCGGCTGGCCCGGTATTCGGGCAGATAGCGGCCGGCCTGGCGCATCATCCACACAGGGGTGACGTCGACAGGCTGCTTGAGCAGGGCACGAAGGAAGCGGTCGTTCTTCAAGGCAGTCATGGCAGGGTTCCAGCGAAAAAGTGCCGTGCATTGTCGCAAAGCGGAAAAAAAAAGGCACGGCGAGTGCCGTGCCTTTTACCTTTGGGCTTGATTCAAATCAGGCCGTTCCGAGCCCCTGTCGGCGCTCGATCAACACCGATCAGACGCCGAGGTAGTCCATGATGCCTTCGGCAGCCTGGCGCCCTTCGTAGATCGCGGTCACCACCAGATCGGAGCCGCGAACCATATCGCCGCCGGCGAAGATCTTCGGGTTGCTGGTCTGGTGCTTGAACTGACCCCGCTCCGGGGCGACGACGCGGCCCTGGTTATCCAGTTGGATACCCTGGCCCTCGAACCACGGTGCCGGGCTCGGCCGGAAACCGAAGGCGATGACCACCGCATCGGCAGGCAACACCTGCTCGGAGCCCGGGATCGGCTCGGGGCTGCGGCGGCCACGGGCATCCGGCGCGCCGAGACGGGTCTCGACTACCTTCACACCTTCGACCTTGCCTTCGCCGACGATGGCGATGGGCTGGCGATTGAAGAGGAACTTCACGCCCTCTTCCTTGGCGTTCTTCACTTCACGGCGCGAACCCGGCATGTTTGCCGCATCACGACGATAGGCACAGGTCACGCTCTTGGCGCCCTGGCGGATGGAAGTCCGGTTGCAGTCCATCGCGGTATCACCGCCACCCAGAACCACGACCTTCTTGCCCTTCATGTCGATGAAGTCCTCGGCGGACTTTTCGAAGCCAAGGTTGCGGTTGACGTTGGCGATGAGGAAATCCAGCGCGTCGTACACCCCCGGCAGATCCTCGCCAGGGAAGCCGCCCTTCATGTAGGTGTAGGTGCCCATGCCCATGAACATGGCATCGTAATCAGCCAGCAGCTGATCGATGCTGATGTCCTTGCCCACTTCGGTGTTCAGGCGGAACTCGATGCCCATGCCGCTGAAGATCTCGCGGCGGCGGCTGAGCACGGTCTTTTCCAGCTTGAACTCAGGGATGCCGAAGGTCAGCAGGCCACCGATCTCGGGGTTCTTGTCGAACACTACCGGGGTCACGCCGTTGCGCACGAGGATATCCGCGCAACCAAGGCCCGCCGGGCCGGCACCGATGATGGCGACTTTCTTGCCGGTCGGCTTGACCTTGGACATGTCCGGCCGCCAGCCCATGGCGAAGGCGGTGTCGGCGATGTACTTCTCTACCGAGCCGATGGTCACCGCACCGAAACCGTCATTCAGTGTGCAGGCACCTTCGCAGAGGCGATCCTGTGGGCATACGCGGCCACAGACTTCCGGCAGGGTGTTGGTCTGATGAGCCAGCTCGGCAGCGGCGAGGATGTTGCCCTCGGAAACCAGCTTGAGCCAGTTGGGGATGTAGTTGTGGACCGGGCATTTCCACTCGCAATAAGGGTTGCCGCAGCCCAGGCAGCGATGGGCCTGCTCGCAAGCCTGCTGCGGCTTGAAGGGTTCGTAGATCTCGACGAACTCCTTCTTGCGCTGGCGCAGCAGCTTCTTCTTCGGATCCTTGCGCCCGACCTCGATGAACTGGAAGTCGTTATTCAGACGTTCAGTCATTTCATAACCTCTCAACAGCGGCCGTAGACGATACATACGGCTGCAAGACAATCAGGGTGAGCAGCGGCCCCAGCCAAGGCGGGGCCGCTGCCTGAAGCGGCTTCTTGTTATTGCGGGTTGGCCCGGGTGCTCGACAGCAGCGAGGCCAGGTTGGCCGCCTTGGGCTTGACCAGCCAGAAACGACGCAGATAGTCGTCAAGATTATCCAGCAGTTCTGCCCCCCACTCGCTCGCGGTTTCGGCAACGTACTCACGCAGCACATCCTGCAGATGGCTGCGATGGGCTTCCATCGCCTCGCCGGTGATGCGCTGCAGGTTGACCAGTTCGTTGTTCACGCGGTCGACGAAACTGTTGTCCATGTCCAGCACGTAGGCGAAACCACCGGTCATGCCGGAGCCGAAGTTGTGCCCGGTCTTGCCCAGTACGCAGACAAAGCCGCCGGTCATGTATTCGCAGCAATGGTCGCCCGTGCCCTCGACGACCGCATGGGCGCCGGAGTTGCGCACGGCGAAACGCTCGCCGGCAGTACCGGCGGCGAACAGCTTGCCACCGGTGGCGCCGTACAGGCAGGTATTGCCGATGATGGCCGAATCCTGCGAACGATAGGCAGCGCCCTGCGGTGGGGTGACCACCAGCTTGCCGCCGGTCATACCCTTGCCGACGTAGTCGTTGGCGTCGCCTTCCAGGTACAGGTTCAGGCCGCCGGCGTTCCACACACCGAAGCTCTGCCCCGCCGTGCCCTTGAAGCGGAAGGTAATCGGCGCATCCTTCATGCCCTGGTTGCCATGCTGACGGGCGATCTCGCCGGAGACGCGCGCACCGATGGAACGGTCGCAGTTGCAGATCTCCAGTTCGAACTCGCCGCCGCTCTTGGCGTCGATGGCACTCTTGGCCAGCTTGACCATTTCTTCTGCCAGCAACCCTTGGTCGAACGGCGGGTTCTTCTCCACTTCGCAGAACTGCGGCTTGTCGGCCGGGATGCTGCTGCCGCCGAGCAGCGGCGTCAGGTCGAGGTTGTTCTGCTTGGCGGTGTCGCCCGGCAGCACTTCGAGCAGATCGGTACGGCCGATCAGCTCGCCGAGGCTGCGCACGCCCAGCTTGGCCAGCCACTCGCGGGTTTCCTCGGCGACGAACTGGAAGAAGTTGACCACCATGTCGACCGTGCCGATGAAGTGATCCTTGCGCAGCTGCTCGTTCTGGGTTGCGACGCCGGTGGCGCAGTTGTTCAGGTGGCAGATGCGCAGGTACTTGCAGCCCAGGGCGATCATCGGCGCGGTCCCGAAGCCGAAGCTTTCGGCGCCGAGGATCGCGGCCTTGATCACGTCCAGGCCAGTCTTCAGGCCACCATCGGTCTGCACCCGGACCTTGCCCCGCAGGTCATTGCCGCGCAGGGTCTGGTGGGTTTCCGCCAGGCCCAGCTCCCACGGCGAACCGGCATAGCGGATCGAGGTCAGCGGCGAGGCACCGGTGCCGCCGTCGTAACCGGAGATGGTGATCAGGTCGGCGTAGGCCTTGGCCACGCCGGCGGCGATGGTGCCCACGCCCGGCTCGGCCACCAGCTTGACGGACACCAGCGCCTGCGGATTGACCTGCTTGAGGTCGAAGATCAGCTGCGCGAGGTCCTCGATGGAATAGATGTCATGGTGCGGCGGCGGGGAGATCAGGGTCACGCCGGGCACGGCGTAACGCAGACGCGCGATCAGGCCATTGACCTTGCCACCGGGCAGCTGGCCGCCTTCACCCGGCTTGGCGCCCTGGGCGACCTTGATCTGCAGCACTTCGGCGTTGACCAGGTATTCCGGGGTCACACCGAAGCGGCCGGTTGCGACCTGCTTGATCTTCGAGCTGCGCTCGGTGCCGTAGCGGGCCGGGTCTTCACCGCCCTCACCGGAGTTCGAACGCGCCCCGATGCGGTTCATCGCCGCGGCGATGGCTTCGTGGGCTTCCGGCGACAGTGCGCCCAAGGAAATACCAGCGGAGTCGAAGCGCTTGAGGATGGCATCCAGCGGCTCGACCTCCTCCAGCGCCAGCGGCTGATCGGCCAGCTTGACCTTGAGCAGGTCACGCAGCATCGCCACCGGGCGCTGATCGACCAGCGCCGTGTACTCCTTGAAGCGGCTGTAGTCACCGCTCTGCACGGCGAGCTGCAGCGCGCTGACCACGTCGGGGTTGTAGGCGTGGTACTCGCCGCCGTAGACGAACTTCAGCAGGCCACCCTGCTGGATCGGCTTGCGGCTGCTCCAGGCTTCGACCGCCAGCGCCTTCTGCTCGGCCTCGAGGTCCTCGAAGCGGGCACCCTTGATGCGACTGGCGACGCCGCGGAAGCTGAGCTCCACGACCTCGTCGGACAGGCCGACGGCTTCGAACAGTTGCGCGCCGCGGTAGGACGCGATGGTCGAGATGCCCATCTTGGAGATGATCTTCATCAGCCCCTTGGAGATGCCCTTGCGATAGTGCTTGAACACTTCGTAGAGATCGCCCAGCACCTCGCCGGTACGGATCAGGTCACCCAGCACTTCGTAGGCGAGGAACGGGTAGACAGCTGTCGCACCGAAACCGATGAGCACTGCGAAATGATGCGGATCGCGAGCGGTGGCGGTTTCCACCAGGATGTTGCAGCTGCAGCGCAGCCCGGTCTCGACCAGGCGGTGGTGTACCGCACCGACCGCCAGCGAAGCATGCACCGGCAGTTTGCCCGGAGCGATGTGGCGATCGCTCAGCACCAGCAGCACCTTGCCCCCGCGCACGGCCTCTTCGGCCTGATCGGCGATGTTGCGGATCGCCGCCTCGAGGCCGGTACCTTCCTCGTAGTTGAGGTCGATGACCAGACGCTCGAAGCCGGGCCGCTCGAGGTTCATGATCGTGCGCCATTTGGCGGGCGAGATCACCGGCGTGGTCAGGATCGCCCGATTGGCGTGTTCGGCGGTTTCCTCGAAGACGTTGCGCTCGGCACCCAGACAGGTTTCCAGCGACATCACGATGGCTTCGCGCAGCGGGTCGATCGGCGGGTTGGTCACCTGGGCGAACTGCTGGCGGAAGTAGTCGTAGGGCGAACGCACGCGGCGCGACAGCACGGCCATGGGCGTGTCGTCGCCCATCGATCCGACCGCTTCCTGGCCCTGTTCGGCCAGCGGGCGCAGCACCTGGTCACGCTCCTCGAAGGTGACCTGGTACATCTTCATGTACTGCTTGAGCTGGTCGGCATCGTAGAAAGCCGAACCGTGATCGTTGTCATCCAGCGTCGACTGGATGCGCAGCGCGTTCTGCCGCAGCCACTTCTTGTAAGGCTGCTGCGCCTTCAGGTGGTTGTCGATGTCATCGGTGTGCAGCACCTTGCCGGTGTGGGTGTCCACCGCGAGGATCTGCCCCGGGCCGACACGACCCTTGGCAAGCACATCTTCCGGCTTGTAATCCCAGACGCCGACTTCGGACGCGAGGGTGATATAGCCATTCTTGGTGGTTACCCAGCGCGCCGGACGCAGCCCGTTGCGGTCGAGCAGACAAACCGCGTGGCGGCCATCGGTCAGCACCACGCCGGCCGGGCCATCCCAGGGCTCCATGTGCATGGAGTTGAATTCGTAGAAGGCACGCAGGTCGGGGTCCATGGTCTCGACGTTCTGCCAGGCCGGCGGAATGATCATGCGCAGGCCACGGAACAGATCCATTCCTCCGGTGACCAAGAGTTCGAGCATGTTGTCCATGCTCGAGGAGTCAGAACCGGTGCGGTTGATCAGCGGCGACAGGCTTTCGAGATCCGGCAGCAATTCGTTGGCGAACTTCAGGCGGCGCGCCTGGGCCCAGTTGCGGTTACCGGTGATGGTGTTGATTTCGCCGTTGTGCGCAAGAAAGCGGAACGGCTGAGCCAGCCGCCACTGCGGCATGGTGTTGGTGGAGAAACGCTGGTGGAACACGCAGATCGCGGTCGCGAGGCGCTCGTCACCCAGGTCCGGGTAGAACTGGGCCAGGTCGGCCGGCATCATCAGGCCTTTGTAGATGATGTCCTTGTCCGAGAGGCTGCAGACGTAGAAGGCGCTGTCGTCGGCCAGTGCGACTTCGGCGCGGCGGCGGGCGAAGAACAGCTTGATGCCGAACTGACGCTCATCGAGGCCCTCGCCGGAAACGAACACCTGCTCGATGCGCGGCAGACGCTCGAGCGCCAGCTGCCCGAGAACGCTGGTGTCCACCGGGACCTCACGCCAGCCAACCAGGGTAAGCCCCTGCGCCTGGATTTCCTCGCTCAACTGAGCACGAGCGCGATCCGCCTTGCTGGCGTCCTGATCGAGGAAGACCATGCCAACCGCATATTGGGCCGGCAGCTCGGCGTTGAAATGCTCCAGGGCCTTCGCGCGCAGAAAGGCGTCAGGCTTCTGCATCAACAGACCGCAGCCGTCGCCGGTCTTGCCATCGGCGTTGATGCCGCCGCGGTGAGTCATGCATGTCAGGGACTGAATGGCAGTCTTTAGCAGGTGATGGCTTGCCTCGCCCTGCATGTGGGCAATCAGACCGAAGCCGCAGTTATCCTTGAACTCTTCAGGACGAAACAGACCTGCTCTCATAGGCACTCCACCAGCTAAATGCGTTGTAAATCAACCCCTTATTGACGGCGCAGCGACTCACCCCGTCATTCACGTGGGCAAAAGGGGGAGCAGTTTACAAAGCCCGCTAGATCGGCACAATTATTTTTGCAAGCCCCAAAACAGTGCGTTGCGCACTTTTTTGGGGCATTTTTTATCGAGCTGGCGCCAATTCCTGCTGGACGCTGGCGAAACTTCGTACCCATGGCTTGCCGGCCTGGAGCGAAGCGGGCAGCGACTTCACCGCTGCAACCGCTGCCGCTCGGTTGGCAAAATTGCCATAGGTGACGACGTAGAGCGGCTTGCCTTCGTGCGTCTTGGTGAAGTAGCGATAGCTGGCGCCGTGCTGCTGAACGATCGCTTGGGCATTCTTTTCGACACGTGTCCCGAGGATCTGGACCAGATAGTTGCTGCCCGGCTGACTGGCATACCAAGACCGATTGCCTGAAGCGCTGGGCGCAGCAGTAGGCGCTGGCGTACGCTCGGCGACATTCTGCCGCACCTGCGGCGATGCCGGAGCAGGCGCCTGTGTCGGCGCCGGCGTCGGCACCGTTGCAACAGGCGGAGCAGGCTGGGCACGCTCCACCGGTGCAGGTGCAGGTGCAGGTGCAGGTGCAGGTGCAGGTGCAGGTGCAGGTGCAGGAATTGTCGATTCGCGCGCACCGGGAAGCGCAACCTCAGCATCGTTTTCGCCACCTGCAGCGGCAGCGGCAGCGAGCGGCTCTCGAATCACCGGCTGCGCATCACCGCCCAGCGGCAGCGACAACGGCCGTTCCTCAGCATCGAACTCGATCGCGGTTTGCCCGCCCTGCTCAGACGAAGCCGCTGATGAGCCCGCCGGAGCATCGAGCGGCAACTGAGTGGCTTGCGGCGCAACCGACCGCTCACCCTCGCCACCACGCAGAACCAGAAAGCCAATCGCGACCACCACAATCACGGCCAGCGCCGCCAACAGATGTTTCTTCGGCAGCGGCAATGCCATGCCGGTGGACTTCCGCCGTCCGCGACTGCTCTGCATCGCCGCGAGAAGTTCGTCACGCGCCACCTGGTTGATCGCTCCAGGCCAGCCGCCCGACTGATCATGGATACGCGCAATCTGCTCCTCGTTCAGGCACTCGATGCCGCTACCCGCACCTTCGAGCCGCAGCGCCAGATACTCGCGCGTCTCATCTTCTTCATAAGGTTGCAAGGCGATGGCGTGATGGCGTTCTTCGCCTTCGCTCAGGGCTTCAAGTCGCCCGGCCAGCGCAGGCTCGCCAAACAGAAAGACGTGCGGGCGCGCTTCAGGTGTCCCCGCAGCCAGACGCAGCAGGGTCTCCACCGCAGCGCCAGTCAGGCGCTCGGCATCATCCACCAACAGATAGACTTCCTGCCCCGTCAGAGCCAGCTGGACTACCTGCGCCATGATGCCATCGAAATCGGCGTCCTGACTGTTGAGTGCCTGAGCGATCTGCGCCAACAGCGCACTGGCGTCCATGGTGCTCTGCGGAGTGACGACTACGCTCTGCACAGCCTGCTTGTTGCTGCTGGCGACAAGCGCCTGGCGTAGCAACGTTTTGCCGCTGCCTTCCGGCCCGGTCACCAACAACAGCAACTGGCTGTAACGGGCCAGGTGGTGCAGCTGCCCAAGCACCGGCTTGCGCTGAGCGGGAAAGAACTTGAACCCCGGAACACGGGCCGCGAAAGGGTCATGGCTGAAGCCATAGTGAGTCAGAAACGCGTCGTCCGCGGACAAACTGTTCATGGAAATTTTCTTACGCTCCCAAGTGTTCCGTCATAACACCGTAATCGGCGCTCAAGGTGGTTTCGAGCACGCCGCGAGGGAAGTCGCCTGTGACAACCGCCTCCCCCATCTGCCGAAGCAGCACGAGACGGAGACGACCATCCAGGACCTTCTTGTCCACCGCCATGTGCTCAAGGAAATCTTGCGGCTGCATCTCGGCAGGAGGCACCACCGGCAGCCCGGCTCGCTGCAAAAGCCGGATGGCGCGATCACGATCCGCCTGGCCGATCCAGCCGAGCTGAGAGGACATCTCAAGCGCCATCACGGTTCCCGCCGATACCGCCTCACCATGCAGCCAGACCCCATAACCCATATGGGTCTCTATGGCGTGGCCAAAGGTATGGCCCAGGTTGAGGGTGGCGCGCACACCCGATTCTCGCTCGTCCGCATTGACCACCTTGGCCTTGGCTGCGCAGGAACGGTGGATCGCCTCGGTCAGCGCCAGTGAATCCAGCGAGCGAATCCGATCGATATTGGCTTCGAGCCAGGTCAGGAAGGGCTCGTCGCAGATCAGCCCGTACTTGATGACTTCAGCCAGCCCTGCAGACAGCTCGCGAGACGGCAACGTCGCCAACGTGGCGGTATCGATGACCACCGCACGAGGCTGGTAGAACGCGCCGATCATGTTCTTGCCCAGCGGGTGGTTGATGCCGGTCTTGCCACCGACCGAGGAGTCCACTTGCGAGAGAAGCGTGGTCGGCACCTGGATGAAGTCCACACCACGCTGGTAGCTGGCGGCCGCGAATCCCGCCATGTCGCCGATGACGCCGCCGCCCAACGCCACGACCGTTGTATTGCGATCGTGCCGAGCACCGAGCAGTGCGTCGAAAATAAGCTGAAGCGTCTCCCAATTTTTGTGGCTTTCGCCATCAGGCAGGATTATGGGGGTAACGGAATAGCCGGAAAGCGTGCTCGTCAGACGATCGAGGTACAGTGGCGCAACCGTTTCATTGGTCACGATGGCGACTTGGCGGCCGCGAATCTTGCTTGCAAAAAGATCGCTGCGATCGATCAATCGCTCGCCGATATGAATGGGATAGCTACGCTCGCCGAGATCGACCTGAAGAGTCTGCATGGGGCCCCCAACAATAAAGGGGGCTAGGATAGCGCAGATTCATCCTGGCTTTCACGGGGAGGCAATGAAGCGAGCCTATCGAGAATTTCCATGACCACCAGCCGCGGCGGACGCTCGTCTGTCTCGATGATGATATCCGCAATGGAGCGGTACAGCGGGTCGCGAATAGCCATG
This sequence comes from Stutzerimonas stutzeri, assembly GCF_000219605.1. Taxonomy (NCBI): domain Bacteria; kingdom Pseudomonadati; phylum Pseudomonadota; class Gammaproteobacteria; order Pseudomonadales; family Pseudomonadaceae; genus Stutzerimonas; species Stutzerimonas stutzeri. The sequence continues at coordinate 649,546 of NC_015740.1, read as the reverse complement.
AGCCCAGCAAGAACGGTACGGGGATCGCTTGCCTGCAGCAACGGACGATTGCGGTCGCGCGACGTGCGCTCGAGCTGCTGATCGACAGAAGTGCAGAGATAGACGACGCGACCACCGGAGCGAAGTGCCTTGCGATTGTCCTCGCGCAACACCGCGCCCCCACCCGTAGCGAGCACCACCCCGTCCTGCTGACAAAGATCGGCGATCACTGCACGTTCACGCTCGCGAAAACCGGCCTCACCCTCTACATCGAAAATCAGAGGAATGCTGGCGCCGGTCCGCTGCTCGATTTCCTTGTCGGAATCCTTGAATGGCAGACGCAGCTCTTTGGCAAGCAAGCGCCCGATGGTGCTTTTACCAGCTCCCATCGGGCCTATGAGGATGAAGTTGTGCAACGATTACTGGCCCACGGCGACCGCTCGGTAGTTGAGGATTCTAGGGGTCAAGAAGACCAGAAGCTCGGATTTTTTATCTTCCACGATGTCCCGTCGGAAGAGGCGACCAACGAACGGAACGTCGCCCAGAAACGGCACTTTTTCAATGCTGCTGATCTGGCTGTTGGAGAATACACCACCGATGACGATTGTTTCTCCGTCGGTAACAAGAACTTTGGCGTTGACTTCGTTCTTGTTGATCGGCGGCACGCCATTCAGAGCGTTAGCAAAATCAGGGGCATCCTTGGTGACCTTGACCTCCATGATAATGCGGTTGTCCGGCGTGATCTGCGGCGTCACCTCAAGCGAAAGAGCTGCCTCCTTGAAGGATGTCGACGTTGCGCCACTCGAACTGGCTTCTTGGTAGGGGATTTCCGCACCTTTCAAGATCTTGGCCGTTTCTTTATCCGCAGTAACCACCTTTGGCTGGGAGACGATTTCACCGTTACCGGTTTTCTCCATAGCCGACAATTGAAGGTCCAGGATTCCATGGTCCGAGACATAGCCGATCCCAATGCCGGCGGTGCTGTTAAGCACTCCTAGATCGACAAATGGAACCGGGGCCAACGCATCTTCAAGCTTAAAATTGCCGACTTTGTCTGTACCTGGGAGAAGATATCGACCGCTATCTTCATCACGGCCGATGGCACCGTCCTTGCCATACAAGCCCCAGCTGTCGTTGGTGTAGCTCCCCCCCCAACGAACCCCAAGCGCTTTGTCGTAGCCCACATTCGCCTCAACAATGCGCGCCTCAATCATCACTTGCCGCACAGGAATGTCGAGCTGAGCGACGATGCGACGCAGCTCGTCAAGTCGCTCCTGCGTTTGATAAGCGATGATGTTATTGGTGCGATCATCCACCGCTATAGAGCCACGATCCTCTGCAACGGCGCCGTTGCTCGTCACTGACTGGAACAGGCGAGCAATGTCCGCAGCCTTGGCATAGTTGACTTGCACGACCTCACGACGCAACGGTGCAAGCTCGGCAATCTGGCGCTGCGACTCGAGCTCTTGGCGCTCACGCGCAGCGATTTCGTCAGCTGGCGCAACGAGCAGCACGTTCCCTACTTGCCGCTTATCCAGCCCCTTGGTTTTCAAAACCAGATCGAGCGCTTGGTCCCAAGGCACGTTCTGCAAACGAAGGGTGATGTTGCCACTGACGGTGTCGCTGGCAACCAAGTTCAGGTCAGTAAAATCAGCGATCAACTGGAGTACGGAACGAACATCAATATCCTGGAAGTTCAGCGACAGTTTTTCACCGGAATAGGCAAAACGGTCTGTCTTGCGCTTATCGGCCTCTTCTTCTGTAAGGGGCTTTACGCTGATGGTCAGCTTGTTGTCTGTCTGATAGGCGAGATAATCGTATCGCCCTGTAGGCTCGATGGCGATACTGGCGCCGCCTGCCTGAGCGGTCGAGTCGACAAACTTCACCGGCGTAGCAAAATCCTGGACGTCGAGCCGAACACGCAGTGCTTCAGGCAGCTCCGCCTTGGCGAACACAACGCGGATCTTTCCACCCTGCTCTTCGATAGTCGAACCTACCGACGGATCGGACAGTGTGATTACCACGTTTCCGGCACCATCCTCACCGCGGCGAAAATCGATATTGTCGATCGCCTTGCCGGCCGCAAACGGCTTTACCGGGGCTGGCTTGACAAGCGGAGCAGTGATCGCGGCGGATGCAGACACAGGGTTGGCCGCTCCCGAACTTTCTCCCAGCACGACAAACAGATTGTTCCCGTCCACTCGAGTGGAATACGGAACAAGCGCGGTCAGATTGACGATGAGCCGGGTGCGCCCTTGAGCCTCGACGACCGTTACGCTGCGTGCATTACCAACGCCCAGCTCCCGATTTTTGGCCCCCAGGTTGTTGGATACGCCTGGAAGATCCAGGGCAATGCGCGCGGGCTGATCCAGCGTGTAGCCACGAGGTGACGCGACAGGCTCGTCAAATGCCAGTTTCAACTCAACCCGATCGCCCGGCAAAGCAGCCACATCCAAGGCGTTGAGATTGGCCGCCAGCAGTGCTGGCGAAATAAATGCCGCCAGCAGAGATACGCCCAGGCGAGAAAGGGTAGTGTTCATAAATTGCTTCCGTTGTGCAGACCGGTAAAGGTTTTCCATTCTTTTGCCCCGCGCTAGGTGCGCTCTTTCAAGGTCAGACTGCGCGGGCGCTCAAGCCACCCACCCTCTCCATCAGGGACGATTTCAACCACATCCACTGCGGCCTCGCTGATTTCGACGATGCGCCCGTGGTTACGCCCCAGGTAATCGCCAATCTTGACCCGGTGAACACCATCGCCCCCCTTGATCAGCGCATACCGGCCACCTCCATTGGCCAGCGTGCCGACCATGGAAAAGTTCTCGATATTGAACCCCTCGAGAAACTGCTTGACTCGTGACTCGTCGGGCTGGATGTCCTTCGACCCTCGCTGCCGCTGCGCCAAGTCAAGCTTCACGGGCGGCTGGAATGGATGACGCAACGCTGCTGCGCTATAGGTGAACGCCTCATAAGGGATGAAGGCCGGCAGAGGTTCGATCGTGCCCTTCGGCTTGGTTCTCACCTCATCCATATACTGCTGTAGGTCGTTGAAGTCAGAACTGCCACTGCAGCCCGAAAGCACCGCCAGGGTCAGACCCAGCGCAGTCAGTCGCCCCCCCTTCATTTCTGCAGCCCCTTGTCGTTATAGCGATAAGTCTTGGCAACGATGCTCATGCGCAATTTCGATGTAGCAGCTTCACCCTTTTCGGGAAGTATCTCGAAATCATGCAGCGTAACTATTCGCGGAAGACTTGATACGCCGCTTACGAATGTCGCCAGGTCGTGATAGCCGCCAATGACCTTGATATTGATCGGCAGTTCGATATAGAACTGCTGAGCCACTTCGGGCTGCAACTTGATCTCCTCGAACTCCAACCCGCTACCTAAACCAGTACGAGTGATGTCTTCCAGCAGCCCCGGGACCTCGGTATCGCTTGGCAGCTGTCGAAGCAGCGCACCGAATGATGTTTCCATTTCGGCCATCTGCTCTTTGTAAGCTTCCAGGTTAGCGGCCTGAAACGCCTTGGTTGAAAACTGTTGTTTTAGAGTTACCTCTTGAGCACGGTGCTGCTCGAGTTGCAACTGCAGATCCTGCAAGTGAAAGTAATACCCCAGGCCGAGCACTGCCGCGAGCACTATCACACCAGTAATAAATTTAACCGGCGCTGGCCACGATCCCAGGTTATTCAAATCCAGATCGGCAAGATCAACCTTGCGAAGACTTTCCAACGACTCAGCCAGACTCATGGCTTAGCTCCTTCCGTAGATGCGCCCGGCTGGGTCTGCTGCACTGTCAACTGGAAGACATTTTCCTGATCGACGGCCCCCGCAGTAACCGCCTTCACCTCGTTCAGATTCGGCGCTTCAAGCCAATCGGAGCCGTCGAGATTACGCATGAGGTTTGAAACCCGATTGTTCGATTCAGCAGCACCAACGATCGCGATGTTCTTTCCGGTCATTTTGAGCGACGTGAAATAAACACCTTCGGGCAGCGTTCTAACGAGCTGATCGAATACCCGGCCAATGATGGGGCGATTCCCCTGAAGATCCTGAATAATCTTCATTCGCTCCAGAAGTTGCTGGCGACGCTCCTTCAACTCTTTGATTTCCGCGATCCGAGCATCCAGAACTGCAATTTCTTTTTTGATGAACTCGTTCCTCGCATTCTGATGCTCGATCGCACCCTGAAAATAGCGATCGCCTAGGAATACCAATCCGGCAGCGACGACAAGTACGCCCATGAGGGAAGCCAGAAAGCGCTGCTTACGCTCTTCCCGCAGCTGTTCACGCCAAGGAAGTAGGTTGATCTGAGCCATCAGTCAAAGCTCCTCAGCGCCAAACCGCATGCAATCATTAATGCAGGCGCATCGCTGGCCAGCGCCCCGGCGTTCACCTTGCCGCTCAAAGCCATATCGGCGAAAGGATTAGCCACTAGAGTTTGCGTTCCGATCTTTTGCTGAATCATGTGATCGAGACCTGGAATGGAGGCCGTCCCGCCCGCGAGCAGGATGCAGTCGACGTCGTGGAACTGCCCTGCAGCGAAGAAGAACTGCAACGAGCGGGATACCTGCTGCACCACCGCCTCCTTGAACGGAAGCAGGACTTCACTGTCGTAGTCATCTGGGAGACCGCCTTGCTTCTTGGCAAGGCCGGCTTCTTCCTGAGACAGACCGTAGCGGCGCTGGATCTCTTCGGTCAGTTGGCGACCACCGAACAGCTGCTCGCGCGTGTAGATGGTACGCCCGTTATGCAGCACGCTCAGGGTTGTCATGGTCGCGCCGATATCGACGACGGCAACGGTCAGCTCGCCGTGCGCTGTACCCAGCTGTGAAGCGAGCAACCCATAGGAGCGCTCAAGCGCATAGGCCTCGACATCCACCACTTTGGCGGTAAGCCCGGCCAAGGCCAGCGCGGCTTCACGGATCTCGACATTCTCTTTACGGCAAGCGGCGAGGAGAACTTCTACCCTGCCAGGCGCGCGAGGCGCAGGACCTTGCACCTCGAAGTCGATCGCGACTTCCTCCAGTGGGTAGGGGATGTACTGATCCGCCTCGATCTTGAGCTGGTTCTCGAGCTCTTCATCAGAAAGCCCGGCATCCATTTCAATCATCTTTGTGATGACGGCAGACCCGGAGACAGCGACAACAGCGGACTTGCAGCCGGTCTTGGCCTTGGCAACGACTCGCTGCAGGGCCTGACCGACACCCTCAAGTTCGGCGATATTCTTTTCGACGACGGCATTCGGTGGTAGCGGCTCGACGGCATAAGCCTCGACGCGGTACCGATTACCCGATCGACTTAATTCGAGGAGCTTGACTGAGGTCGAACTGATATCGATCCCAAGCAGCGTGTTCGCTTTCTTAGTGAAGAGCCCTAGCACGACCGATTTCCTATCTTTATCCGCAACTTACGGATTAATTATGTTTATCCACATTAGATAACAGCCTTGACAGAAGCGCAAATGGCTACCCGGCAAAAAAAGCGCATATAATGTGAACGGTTTTCCCTTTCAGCATCGTCGCCGCTCCCCCTCCCAAATCCTGGATTCCAAGAACCCCGATGCGTTTTTTGAAATTTCTTATCTGGTCGTGCTTCGCAGTTTTTTGCGCCCTGTTGCTCAGCATCAGCGGTGCATTTCTCTACCTCAGCCCTAACCTGCCCTCGGTCGATTCCCTTCGCAGCATCCAGCTCCAGATCCCGCTGCGAGTCTACAGCGCCGATGACAAGCTGATCGCAGAGTTTGGCGAGATGCGGCGCTCGCCCATTCGCTTCGACGACATACCGCAAGCCTTCATCCACGCGCTGCTTGCCGCGGAGGATGACAATTTCGCCAATCATTATGGCGTCGACATAACCGGCCTGATGCGCGCTGCCACGCAATTATTGAAAAGCGGGCAGATTCAGACCGGTGGCAGCACCATCACCATGCAGGTTGCAAAGAATTACTTCCTGACCAGTGAGCGGAGCTTTTCACGCAAAATCAACGAAATTTTGCTGGCCCTGCAGATCGAGCGAGAGCTGAGCAAAAACGAGATCCTCGAGCTGTACGTCAACAAGATCTACCTCGGCAATCGCGCCTATGGAATCGAGGCCGCCGCTCAGGTCTATTACGGCAAGCCCATCTCCGAGCTGAGCGTTGCCCAGCTGGCGATGATCGCCGGCCTGCCGAAGGCCCCATCCGCATTCAACCCATTGGTCAATCCGGCGCGCAGCAAGGAGCGACGGGATTGGATCCTCGGTCGCATGTATCGCCTTGGCTCCCTGGATGAATCAAGCTATCGGCAGGCCCTGGCCGAACCTGAGACCGCTCGGTACCACGGAGCAAAGCCGGAGCTCGACGCCTCCTATATCGCCGAGATGGCACGCGCAGAAATGGTCGGCCGCTTCGGCAGCGCCGCCTACACGGATGGCTTCAGGGTCTACACGACGGTTTCCAGCGAGCGCCAGATCGCGGCCAATAATGCACTGAACAGCGGACTGATCGAGTACGACCAGCGCCATGGCTATCGGGGGCCGGAAGCCAATCTGGCCAACGCGCCCCGCGATACCTGGCTTCAAGAACTTGCCAAGTACCGAAGCCTTTCCGGCCTGCAGCCTGCCGCGGTCACCCAGGTAGAGACCAGTGGAATCCTCGTCATCACCCGCGATGGTCAGGAACACACGGTGAGCTGGGATAGCATGAAGTGGGCCCGGCCGTACCTCGGCATCAATAGCATGGGGCCTCGCCCGCAGCGTCCGGCGGACGTGGTGAAGGTGGGAGACGTGGTGCGCATTCGCTGGCAGGACGAAGCCGCCGTGTTCAGCCAGGTTCCGCAGGCACAAGCGGCACTGGTTTCGCTCGACCCTGAGGATGGTTCGATCGAAGCGCTGGCGGGCGGTTTCTCCTTCGGCCAGAGCAATTACAACCGTGCCATCCAGGCCAAGCGCCAGCCGGGATCCAGCTTCAAGCCGTTCATTTATAGCGCCGCGCTGGACGCCGGTTACACCGCGGCGAGCCTGGTCAACGACTCGCCCATCGTGTTCGTAGAGCAGGGCATGGACCGCATCTGGCGACCGAAGAACGACAACAACACATTCCTGGGGCCGATCCGCATGCGCGAAGCGCTGTACAAGTCCAGGAACCTGGTGTCGATTCGGCTGCTGCAGACCATGGGGGTCGACTACACCATCAACTACATCACTCGCTTCGGCTTCAACGCGCAGGACCTGCCGCGAAATCTTTCCCTGGCGCTAGGCACGGCAACGCTCACGCCAATGGAAATCGCCACCGGCTGGACCACCTTCGCCAACGGCGGCTACAAGATCGAGCCCTACCTGATCCAGCGCATCGAGGATCGCGAGGGCAACCTGCTGTTCGAAGCCAATCCGGCACGCGTCCCGCCGCGAGAAACGCAGACTGCAGATGTCGAGGTCCATCCGGTGCAGAGCAGCCCGGACATCGCGGACGGTGAACAAATGCCAGCCGCGCCGCGCTTTGCCGAACAGGTACTCGACGAACGCACCGCCTACATCATGACCAGCATGCTGCAGGATGTGATCAAACGAGGCACCGGGCGCCGCGCGCTAGCCATGGGCCGTGACGACATCGCCGGCAAGACGGGCACGACCAACGACTCCATCGACAGCTGGTTCTCCGGCTACAACGCCGACCTCGTCACCACCGTTTGGGCTGGCTTCGATCAACCGCAAAGCCTCGGACGCAACGAGTATGGCGGAACGGTCGCGCTGCCGATCTGGATGAATTACATGAGCGCCGTGCTCAAGGACATGCCTGAGCATCCTCCGGCTGAGCCCGACGGACTGCTCAAGCTGCGGATCGATCCTGTCAGCGGCCGGGCTGCCACGCCCAACACACCCGATGCGTACTTCGAAGTGTTCAAGAGCGAAGACTCACCACCGCCGATGGGCGAGTTCGATCCTGGCTACCAGGCGCCGGGCAGCCCGCTGCCCGCTGACGAAGCCGCGCCACTCGATCTGTTCTGATCCAGAGGCGGACTTCGCAGCCAAAAAAAACCCCGCCTCGGCGGGGTTTTTCTTTTTCAGAGCGAATCAGCCGTTGAACACATCGCCGACCGACTGCAGCGGATAGTGCGATGGGTATGGCAGCGTGGCCACACCACTCTCGATCGCCGCCTTGGCCACGGCATCCGATACCAACGTGATCAGACGCGGATCCATGGGCTTCGGAATGATGTACTCGCGACCGAACTCCAGGCTGTCCACACCATAGGCAGCGGCAACTTCGGCCGGTACCGGCAGCTTGGCCAGATCACGAAGAGCCAGCGCGGCGGCGATCTTCATCTCTTCGTTGATGCGCTTGGCACGAACGTCCAGCGCACCGCGGAAGATGAACGGGAAGCCGAGGACGTTGTTGACCTGGTTCGGGTAATCGGAACGACCGGTCGCCATGATCACGTCCGAACGGGTTGCATGTGCCAGCTCAGGACTGATCTCCGGATCCGGGTTGGAGCAAGCGAACACGACCGGATTGGCCGCCATGCGCTTGAGGCCTTCCGGGCTCAGCAGGTTGGCACCCGACAGGCCGACGAAGACATCAGCACCATCGAGCGCGTCATCCAGGGTGCGCTTGTCGGTTTCGTGGGCGAACACGGCCTTGTACTGGTTGAGGTCGTCGCGGCCGGCGTGGATCACGCCCTTGCGGTCGATCATGAAGATGTTTTCGATCTTCGCGCCCATGCTGACCAGCAGCTTCATGCATGAGGTAGCGGCAGCGCCGGCACCAAGGCAGACGATCTTCGCCTGCTCCAGCGTCTTGCCGGCGATCTCCAGTGCGTTGAGCATGCCTGCCGCGGTCACGATGGCGGTGCCGTGCTGGTCGTCGTGGAAGACGGGGATGTCGCACTGCTCGATCAGCGCGCGCTCGATCTCGAAACACTCCGGCGCCTTGATGTCTTCAAGGTTGATGCCACCGAAGGTGATCGAGATGCGCTTGACGGTATCGATGAAGGCCTGCGGGCTCTCTGCGTCGACTTCGATGTCGAACACGTCGACACCCGCGAAGCGCTTGAACAGAACGCCCTTGCCTTCCATTACCGGCTTGGAAGCCAGCGGACCGAGATTACCCAGACCGAGAATAGCGGTGCCATCGGAGATAACCGCCACCAGGTTGCCCTTGCCGGTGTAGCGGTAAGCCAGTTCCGCATCGCGAGCGATTTCGCGAACCGGCTCGGCGACGCCTGGGCTATAGGCCAGAGAAAGGTCACGAGCGGTGGCGGTCGGCTTGGTGAGCTCGACGCTCAACTTTCCCGGACGGGGCTGGGCATGGTATTCGAGCGCGGCAGTTTTCAGGTCAGTCATGTGGCATTTCCGCTTATTTTTACTGGGACAGACAGGCGGTCGAGCATACGCCAAGAACGAGCGCGCTCACAAGCCAACGTGCGGAGCAGGCTGTCAAGCCCAGACCCATACGACTTTTCGGGTAGAGCACTGACTGCCCGGTCAGCGTGACAACCCGAGCATTGCGGGATGGGTAACCCGCAACATCCAGCGCGCCTGCCCTGTCCCAGTCCGTCCGCGACGATCTACCAGCCAACCTCTGGGTTCGAGCGTCTTGCCAGCAAGCCTGGGTAATTGAGCCAGGTCGAAGGCACTGAACGCCTGCGGCGGAATGTGAACCACCAGCGGGCCCTCCATCTCCAGCCAGTAGCCGCCGCGATTATGCTCGACCCGCTCGACCATCCCCTGCAACAAGGCGAACCCACCCTGCCTCACGGCGCGAGTCGAACGCGGCGTCAACTTGCGCCAGACACCCAGGCGAGATTGACGCGCCTGCTGCTCGGCCCGCTGGTGGCAAGCCACCAGCGCCGTGTTAGGGGCGATCGCCACCATCAGGCCAAGGCCCTCGGCCAGCAAGGCCGATTCCAGATTACGGCCCTGCTCGTCATAGGCGTGGGCCAGGGTACGACCGTAGCGATCCTTTGACTCGCGCCCGGGGACCAGCCCCACTCGCCCATTGCTGGCCTCGACCAGCGCGCGCAACCGGCGCTGCGCCGCCACGGCGAACGGCTCGGCCTTGCGCCCATCACGCCCCAGTTCCGGCGTGTTGATACCGATCAGGCGCACGCTTCGCCCATCGACCAGACGCAGCGTATCGCCATCGACCACCTTTGCCACGCCCACCAGCGGCAGTGTCCCGGGCGAGGGACAGAACGCAAGGGCCTGCAGGCTGTAGAAGACAGAAACGAAAAAGGCGCCCACGAGGGACGCCTTTTTCATGTGTTCGGAAAACCTCATCGGATTCCCGCCGCGTCGGCTTACTTGGCGCCGAACACACCGAAACGCTGCTTGAAGCGATCGATACGGCCGCCGGTATCCAGCACCTTCTGCTTGCCGGTGTAGAACGGGTGGCACTCGGAGCAGACGTCGATGTTCAGGTTCTTGCCCAGGGTGGAGCGGGTCTTGATGACGTTGCCACAGCTGCAGGTGGCTTCGATTTCGACGTAGTTCGGATGGATATCGGCTTTCATGGTGAATCCTCTGGGATTGCGTGCCGCCACCCGACCCTATGTCGAGTACCGCACGAAGTAGGGCGCGAATCATACCAGAGCACAAAGGTGATGCAAGCGCAGGCGACCGGCGTCCCGCCACCCGGATCGCGCTATGGGACGGCGGCGAGCGCCGCGATCGTTTACCATCGGCGCTCATTATCAAGGATCACCGCGTGCCTTCCTGCATCCTCCGTCTGGCGCTGCCTTCGCCGCTGCGCCGCCTGTTCGACTACCTGCCACCGCACGGCGCAACTGCCGGCTCGTTGCAGCCGGGCATGCGCCTGCGCGTGCCGTTCGGCCGGCGCGAGGTCATCGGTGTGCTGGTAGAGCTGAGCGATCAGAGCGAAGTGCCGCTGGAAAAGCTCAGACCGGCCATCGAGCTGCTGGACAGCACGCCGCCGCTGCCGCCCTCCCTGTTCAAGCTTTGCCTGTGGACCGCCCAGTATTACCAGCACAGTCTGGGAGACACCCTGAGCTGGGCACTGCCGGTCCTGCTGCGCCAGGGTGAACCGGCCGAAGCCCGTCTGGAACGCTACTGGCGCCTGGCGGAAGGCGCCAATCCGGACGATCCCCGACTGTCGCGCGCTCCGCGTCAGCGCGAAACCCTGAAGATCATCGCGCAGCATGCCCACGGCCTGCCCCATGCCCTGTTGGGCAAACTGCAACTGAACAAGGACAGCCTCGATCTGCTGCTGGAAAAAGGCCTGGTGCGAGTCGAATCGCGTCGCTGCAGTCCGCCGCGACAGCACAGCGGCAGCTGGCTGCTGCAGGCCGAGCTGACGCTGAATGCGCAGCAGCGCGCGGCGTTCGAAGCGATCAGCGCCGGCCTTGGTGGTTTTCAGGCCTTCCTGCTGGCCGGCGTCACCGGCAGCGGCAAGACCGAGGTCTATCTGCAGCTGATCCATCGAGTGCTCGCGGCCGGCAAGCAGGCCCTGGTGCTGATTCCGGAAATCAACCTGGGCCCGCAGACACTGGCCCGCTTCGAACAGCGCTTCAATGCCCGGATCGCGCTGCTGCACTCCAACATCAACGACCGCGAGCGGCTCGATGCCTGGCTCGCGGCCCGCGATGGCGAAGCGGACATCATCATCGGCACCCGCTCAGCCCTGTTCACGCCGATGAAGAATCCCGGCCTGATCATCATCGACGAGGAACATGACGCTTCCTATAAACAGCAGGAAGGCCTGCGCTATCACGCTCGCGACCTGGCGCTGGTCCGTGCTCGCCAGGAAAACCTGCCGATCGTGCTCGGCTCGGCGACGCCCTCTCTGGAAAGCCTGCACAACGCCCACAGCGGACGCTATGCGCTACTCAAGCTGAGCCAGCGCGCCGGCAATGCCCAGCAGCCGCGCTTCCTGCGGCTGGATGTGAAAAGTCGCCCCCTGGACGCCGGCATATCCGGCCCGCTGCAACAGGCCATCGGCCAGACGCTCGCAGCCGGACAGCAGGTACTGGTCTATCTCAACCGCCGCGGCTTCGCCCCAACCCTGCTCTGCCACGACTGCGGCTGGCTCAGCCAATGCCAACGCTGCGATGCGCGCATGACCCTGCACCAGCGGCACAACGAACTGCGCTGCCACCACTGCGGGCACGTCGAGCGCCCGCCGCGCAACTGCCCCGATTGCGGCAAGGTGGACCTGCGTCCGGTCGGCGCCGGGACCGAGCGCGCCGAAGAACGGCTTGGCGTCCTGTTCCCGGATTACCCGGTGCTGCGCATCGACCGCGACAGCACGGCGCGCAAGGGCGCGATGGAAAAGATGTTCACCACCATCAACCGTGGCGACCCCTGCCTGCTGGTCGGCACCCAGATGCTCGCCAAGGGTCACCATTTCCCCCGGGTGACCCTGGTGGCGATTCTCGATGCCGACGGCGGGCTGTTTTCCGCCGACTTCCGCGCCAGCGAACGCATGGCTCAGCTGATCGTGCAGGTCGCCGGGCGCGCCGGACGCGCGGAGGAGCCGGGCAAGGTGATCATTCAGACGCACCTGGCCGATCACCCGCTGCTGGTGCAGCTGACCGACCAGGGCTATTTCGCCTTCGCCGAGCAGGCGCTGTCCGAACGGCGCGCGGCCGGCCTGCCGCCCTTCAGCCACCTGGCATTGCTGCGCGCCGAAGCGCAGAAGCCCGGCCAGGCCGAGTCCTTTCTCGACGAGGCCTGCACGCTGGCGGAGCAAACGCTTGGGCAGCTGCCGCTCAGCGGCATCGAGCTGCTCGGTCCGGTGCCAGCGCCGATGGAGCGTCGCGCCGGGCGCTACCGGGCGCAGTTGCTGCTGCAGGGCAACGCCCGCGCAGCCCTGCATCGTCTGATGGATGCCTGGGTGCCGCTGCTCGAGCAGCTGCCCGGCGGACGCGCCGTGCGCTGGAGCCTGGATGTCGACCCGATCGATCTGTTCTGATCATGCCGTCGGAACCATGACTTTCCGGCAGCGCGAACCACACGGCTTGAAGCCGCACCCATCACGCCCCGATAATGCCGGGTTTTCGCGCACTTCCTGCGGACCGAGCCGACCATGAAAGACAGCATTCGCCACCTGATCCAGCAAGCCCTAGTCCGCCTGACCAGCGAGGGCGTGCTGCCGGAGGGACTGACGCCCGCGATCCAGGTGGAAAACACCAAGGACAAGAGTCACGGCGACTTCGCCAGCAACATCGCCATGATGCTGGCCAAGCCGGCCGGCATGAAACCGCGGGAGCTGGCCGAGAAGCTCATCGCCGCGTTGCCCCAGGACGCGCAGATCAGCAAGGTCGAGATCGCCGGCCCGGGCTTTCTCAACTTCTTCCAGAACAGCGACGCCCTGGCCCAGCGCCTCGAAACCGCGCTGGCCGATGCGCAACTTGCGGTGCACAAGGCGAGCGCCAAGCAGCGTGTGGTGATCGACCTGTCCTCGCCGAACCTGGCCAAGGAGATGCATGTCGGGCATTTGCGCTCCACCATCATCGGCGATGCGGTGGGCCGGGTGCTGGAGTTCCTCGGCGACGAGGTGATCCGGCAGAACCACGTCGGCGACTGGGGCACCCAGTTCGGCATGCTGCTGGCCTACCTCGAGGAGAAGCCGGCCGCCGCGGAAAGCGAGCTGGCCGACCTCGAGCAGTTCTACCGCGCCGCCAAGCAACGCTTCGACGAGTCGCCCGAGTTCGCCGATCGCGCCCGTGAGCTGGTGGTCAAGCTGCAGGCGGGTGATGCCCAGTGCCTGAGCCTCTGGACGCGCTTCAACGATATCTCGCTGTCGCATTGCCAGAAGATCTATGACCGCCTCAACGTCAAGCTGACCCCGGCTGACGTCAAGGGCGAAAGTGCCTACAACGCCGACCTGGCGGACATCGTCGAGGCCCTGCGCGAGAAAGGCCTGCTGACCGAGGACAATGGCGCCCAGTGCGTCTTCCTCGATGAATTCAAGAACGCCGAAGGCAACCCGCTGCCGGTGATCGTGCAGAAGGCCGGTGGCGGCTATCTCTACGCCACCACCGACCTGGCCGCCATGCGCTATCGCAGCCAGCAGCTGCACGCCGATCGCGTGTTGTATTTCGTCGATCAGCGCCAGGCCCTGCATTTCCAGATGGCCTTCGAAGTGGCCCGCCGCGCAGGCTTCGTCCATGAAGGCATGCAGCTGGAGCACATGGGCTTCGGCACCATGAACGGCGCCGACGGCCGCCCGTTCAAGACCCGCGATGGCGGCACGGTCAAGCTGATCGACCTGCTCGACGAAGCCGAGCAGCGCGCCTATGCCCTGGTCAAGGGCAAGAACCCCGAACTCGACGAGGCCGAGCTGCGTCAGATCGCCCGTGCGGTGGGCATTAGCGCGGTCAAGTACGCCGACCTATCCAAGCATCGCACCAGCGATTACCGCTTCAACTTCGAACTGATGCTGAGCTTCGAAGGCAACACTGCACCTTACCTGCTCTATGCCTACACCCGCGTGGCCAGTGTGTTCCGCAAGCTGGGCAAGGGTATCGACGAGATCAGCGGACATATCCAGCTGGACGCTGAGCAGGAACTCGCCCTGGCCGCCAAGCTCGCCCAGTTCGGCGAAGTGCTGAACAGTGTGGGCGAAAAAGGCGAGCCGCATCTGCTATGCGCTTACCTCTACGACCTGGCCGGGCTGTTCTCCAGTTTCTATGAGCACTGTCCGATTCTCAGTGCCGAACAGGATGCGCAAAAGCAGAGCCGCCTGCGCCTGGCTGCCTTGACCGGCCGTACCCTCAAGCAGGGCCTGGAACTCCTCGGCCTGGAACCACTGGAGCGCATGTAAGTGGCAGCAAGGAAGAAAGCCGCACCCAAGCGGGGCGCCAGCCGTTACCAGGCGCCGGCCAAGCAGCCCGTGCCTGGCTGGATCTGGCTGGTCTGCGGCCTGGTCATCGGCGGATTCATCATGTTCCTGATGAGCCTCGAACCGGGCGGTGAAGAGGTCAAACGCGCCAAGGAAGCACCCAAGACCGCCGTGAAGGAACAGCCCAAGCGCACGCCAGCCACTGAGCAGCCACCCAAGCCGAAGTATGATTTCTACACCCTGCTGCCCGAGTCCGAGGTGATCCTGCCGCCGGAGGCCAAGCAGCCCGAGCCGCCGAGCGCGCCGGTCACACCGGAAGAAGCGGCGAAGATCGACGAGGCTCGCGCCCAGGCCGCGCTCAATGGTCAGGTGCCACCGCCGCCACCGACCGTGGCCAAGGCGCCGGTGACGCAGTTCTTCCTGCAGGCCGGCTCGTTCCGCCAACAGGCGGAGGCCGACCGGGTACGCGCACAGATCATCCTGCTTGGCCAGGATGTGCGGGTGGAAAGCGTCAAGGTACGTGACGAGCCCTGGTACCGGGTGCTGGTCGGCCCGTTCGGTAGCCGCGAGCAGCTAAACGCTGCGCAGAAGACGCTGGCCGCCAGCGGCTACAAGAATCTACTGCTGCAGCAACGGCAAGCGCGCTGACAATAAAACGCCGGGCATGCCCCGGCGTTTTTCTAAGTTAGCGGGAGGGCTCCGCTCAGCTTTCCCGGGGCGCATAAGCGAAGACATCGGCACGCATCTGATGCGGGTCCATCCCCGCGGCCACCAGCGCATCCAGCGTGCCGTACACCATCGACGGCGAGCCACTGGCATAGATATGCAGCGGCTTGAGGTCACTGAAATCCTCGCGAATCGCCTCGTGCAGCATGCCGCAGCGTCCTTCCCAGCCGCAGACGTCGCTGACCACACGGTGCAGGTGCAGATTGCTCATGCCCTGCCACTCTTCCCAATGGGGCAATCGGTAGAAATCCTCCGGCCGCCGCACACCCCAGTACAGATGCACCGGATGCGGGAAACCGGCAGCCCGGCAGTACTCGATCAGGCTGTGCATCTGCGCCATGCCGGTACCGGCGGCGATCAGCACCAGCGGCCCCTCCGGCAGCTCGGCCAGGTGCGTGTCGCCGAAGGGCATCTGGATTCGGGCGAAGCCCTGGCGACGCAGGAAGGCCAGCAGTTCGACGGCCGACTCCTCGCGAGCCAGCACGTGCAGTTCCAGCTCGCGGCCACTGCCCGGCGCCGACGCCAGGGAGAAGGCCGACCATTCGCCGTCCTCGCGCTGCAGCAACAGGTACTGTCCGGCGTGGTAGCGCGGCTGACGCCCGGCCGGCAGGCGCAAGCGCAGGCGCACCACGTCGCCACCCACATCCTCGTAGCCGCTGATCTGACAGCTCAGCTCGCGCACCGGCAGCTCGCCGGGTGCCAGCACGCCATCCCAGAGCAACACACAGTCTTCCAGCGGCTCGGCCAGGCAGGCCAGCAGCTCGCCATGATCCCGCACCTCGCCGGCCTGCCGCACGCTGCCCTCGACCAGCAGCGAGGCGCAGATATGACAATTGCCGTTGCGGCAGCTCTGCGGGCATTCGTAGCCCAGCCGCTTGGCTGCATCGAGGAGGCGTTCGCCGGGGCGTACATCGAGCACGGCGCCGGAGGGCTGCAAGGTCACTTTCATCTGCACGTCTTTTCTGTGAACGGGATAACCCGCCAAGGCTTCGGACGGGCTCGGGCCCGCCTCTTCGGTTATGTCAGTCGATACCCAGCTGCGACCAGAGTTCATCGACCCGCCGCTTTACTGCCGGATCCTGGACGATGGCCCGCCCCCACTCACGGTTAGTCTCGCCCGGCCACTTGTGTGTCGCATCCAGGCCCATCTTCGAGCCCAGCCCGGAGATCGGTGAAGCGAAATCCAGGTAGTCGATCGGCGTGTTGTCGATCATCACCGTGTCGCGCTTGGGGTCCATGCGCGTGGTGATGGCCCAGATCACGTCGTTCCAGTCGCGGGCATTGATGTCATCATCGGTGACAATGACGAACTTGGTGTACATGAACTGCCGCAGAAAGCTCCACACGCCGAGCATCACCCGCTTGGCGTGGCCGGGATACTGCTTCTTCATCGTCACCACCGCCATGCGGTAGGAGCAGCCTTCCGGCGGCAGATAGAAGTCGACGATCTCCGGGAACTGCTTTTGCAGGATCGGCACGAACACCTCGTTCAGCGCCACACCGAGAATCGCCGGCTCATCCGGCGGACGCCCGGTATAGGTGCTGTGGTAGATCGGATTCTTGCGGTGGGTGATGCGCTCGACGGTGAACACCGGGAAGCGGTCCACCTCGTTGTAGTAGCCAGTGTGATCGCCGTAGGGCCCCTCATCGGCCATCTCGCCGGGATGGATATGCCCTTCGAGGACGATCTCGGCATAGGCCGGCACCTGCAGTTCGGAGCCGATGGCCTTGACCAGCTCGGTGCGCGAGCCGCGCAGCAGGCCGGCGAAGGCGTACTCGGAGAGCGTATCGGGCACCGGCGTGACCGCGCCGAGAATGGTTGCCGGATCGGCACCCAGCGCCACCGCTACCGGGTAGGGTCGATCAGGGTACTTCTCGCACCACTCGCGGAAATCCAGCGCTCCGCCGCGGTGGCTCAGCCAGCGCATGATGACCTTGTTACGGCCGATCACCTGCTGACGGTAGATGCCGAGGTTCTGCCGTTCCTTGTTCGGCCCCTTGGTGATGGTCAGGCCCCAGGTGATCAGCGGCGCGGCGTCCCCCGGCCAGCAGTGCTGCACCGGAATCTTCGTCAGGTCGACGTCGTCGCCCTCGACGATCACTTCCTGACAGGGCGCATCCTTGAGCACCTTGGGCGCCATGCTGATGACCTTCTTGTAGATCGGCAGCTTGCTCCAGGCGTCCTTCAGCCCCTTCGGCGGCTCCGGCTCCTTGAGAAAGGCCAGCAGTTTGCCGATCTCGCGCAGCTCGGAGACATCCTCGGCGCCCATGCCCAGTGCCACCCGTCCCGGCGTGCCGAACAGATTGCCCAGCACCGGCATATCGAAGCCGGTCGGATTTTCGAAGAGCAGTGCCGGGCCTCGCCTGCGCAAGGTGCGGTCACAGATTTCGGTCATTTCCAGGACGGGAGACACAGCAGCCGTGACGCGCTTGAGCTCACCACGTTTTTCCAGGCCGCTGATAAAGTCGCGCAGATCGCGATACTGCATGCTTGAGCCTCGCATGGGCCGGCAGGTCGGGGCGCAGAGTTTAGCGCCAGCGCCGGGTTTTCCAAAACCTGCAGACAGACAAAGGCCGGGTTTCCCCGGCCTTGTTGGCAACAACGAATCGCTTACTTGCGCTTCATGGACATGAAGAATTCGTCGTTGGTCTTGGTGTCCTTGAGCTTGTCGAGCAGGAACTCGATGGCGGCGATCTCGTCCATCGGATGCAGCAGCTTGCGCAGGATCCAGATGCGCTGCAGCTCGTCCTCGGCGGTCAGCAACTCCTCGCGGCGGGTGCCGGAGCGGTTGATGTTGATGGCCGGGAACACACGCTTTTCAGCGATGCGGCGGTCCAGTTGCAGCTCCAGGTTACCGGTGCCCTTGAATTCCTCGTAGATCACCTCGTCCATCTTCGAGCCGGTTTCCACCAGCGCGGTGGCGAGGATGGTCAGCGAGCCGCCCTCCTCGATGTTGCGCGCGGCGCCGAAGAAACGCTTGGGCTTCTCCAGCGCGTGGGCGTCGACACCACCGGTGAGTACCTTGCCGGAGCTCGGGATCACGGTGTTGTAGGCACGCGCCAGGCGAGTGATGGAGTCGAGCAGGATGACCACATCCTTCTTGTGCTCGACCAGGCGCTTGGCCTTCTCGATCACCATCTCAGCGACCTGCACGTGGCGGGTCGGCGGCTCGTCAAAGGTGGAGGCCACCACTTCGCCGCGCACGGTGCGCTGCATCTCGGTCACTTCTTCCGGGCGCTCGTCGATCAACAGGACGATCAGGTGGCACTCGGGATTGTTGCGGGTGATGTTGCTGGCGATGTTCTGCAGCATGATCGTCTTGCCCGCCTTCGGCGGGGCGACGATCAGGCCGCGCTGACCCTTGCCGATCGGTGCGCAGAGGTCGATCACGCGACCGGTGAGGTCTTCGGTGGAGCCGTTGCCGGCCTCCATCTTCAGGCGCTCGTTGGGGAACAGCGGGGTCAGGTTCTCGAAGAGAATCTTGTTCTTCGCGTTTTCCGGCCGATCGTAGTTGATCGAGTCGACCTTGAGCAGGGCGAAGTAGCGCTCGCCTTCCTTCGGCGGGCGGATCTTGCCGACGATGGTGTCGCCGGTACGCAGGTTGAAGCGACGGATCTGGCTGGGCGACACATAGATGTCGTCCGGGCCGGCCAGATAGGAAGAATCCGCGGAGCGCAGGAAGCCGAAACCGTCCTGGAGAATCTCCAGCACGCCGTCACCGGAGATTTCCTCGCCGCTTTTCGCGTGCTTTTTCAGCAGGGAGAAAATCACGTCCTGCTTGCGCGAACGGGCCATGTTGTCGATGCCCATCTGTTCGGCCATTTCCAGCAGTTCGGTGATGGGCTTTTGCTTGAGTTCAGTCAGATTCATAGAAAGAGATCAGGAAGGATGTAGAAAGCGATTAGCTTGAGAAGCCGCGCAGCAGGAGACGAACGAGGTTCGTTGTGCTTTATGAGGCTGAAGTGCGTCGGCGACGGCATGCAGAGGGCGACGGAAGAAAGCGTCGCGTGGCCGAATTTAGCACCGTGCAGGCGAAGCGTCCACCCTGCAGATGAAAAAAGCCCCCGCATCTGCGAGGGCTTTGGAGGCGATCTTCGTCGTACTCAGATGTTGCTGTCGAGGAAGGCGGCCAGCTGCGATTTGGACAGCGCACCGACCTTGGTCGCTTCGACGTTGCCGTTCTTGAACAGCATCAGGGTCGGGATACCGCGCACGCCGTACTTCGGCGGGGTTTCCTGGTTCTCGTCGATGTTCAGCTTGCAGACCTTCAGACGGCCCTCATAGTCCTTGGCGATCTCGTCGAGTACCGGCGCGATCATCTTGCAGGGGCCACACC
Source organism: Stutzerimonas stutzeri (assembly GCF_000219605.1). Classification (NCBI taxonomy): domain Bacteria; kingdom Pseudomonadati; phylum Pseudomonadota; class Gammaproteobacteria; order Pseudomonadales; family Pseudomonadaceae; genus Stutzerimonas; species Stutzerimonas stutzeri. The sequence goes on along the minus strand of NC_015740.1, from coordinate 629,731 downwards.
ACTCAGCCCAGTAGTCGACCAGCACGGGACCGTCGGCCTGGAGGACGTCCTGCTCGAAGCTGCTGTCGCTGACATTGTTGATGTAGTCGCTCATGGATTTTCTCCAGGGTCGGAACGGAAAGGTCGCCATCATAGCCCTACTGCGTGCGGACCGAAAGCTGCAGACCGGTCGGCGGCCGACGAGCGCCCGTCCGGAGCAGGCCGCTGCGGCGATGACTGCGTTGGCGGATGGGGTCGATCGTGTCAGGATGTCGGGGTTTTGCATCGAGACCGCCCAATGCGCCAGAACACCGCTGAATCCTTTCCCATGATCGCCGCCCTGGATCTGGGCTCGAACAGTTTTCACATGGTGCTCGCGCGCACCAGCAACGGTGAAATGCGCATCCTCGAACGACTCGGCGAAAAGGTGCAGCTGGCTGCCGGCATCGACGAGAACCGCCTGCTCGACGAGGCCGCCATGCAGCGTGGCCTGGACTGCCTGCGGCGCTTCGCGCAGATGGTCAACCACCTGCCCCAGGGCGCGGTACGCATCGTCGGTACCAATGCCCTGCGCGAGGCGCGCAACCGCGCCACCTTCATTCGCCGCGCCGAAGAGATCATCAACCATCAGGTGGAAGTCATTTCCGGCCGCGAAGAGGCGCGCCTGATCTACCTCGGCGTGTCGCATACCGTTCCGGCCAGTCAGGGCCGGCGCCTGGTCGCCGACATCGGCGGCGGCAGCACCGAGTTCATCATCGGCGAAGGCTTCGAGTCGCAGCTGCGTGAAAGCCTGCAGATGGGCTGCGTGAGCTATACCCAGCGCTTCTTTCGCGACGGCAAGATCACCCCGGCGCGCTACGCTCAGGCCTACACGGCGGCACGCGTCGAATTGATGGGTATCGAACACGGCCTGCGCCGGCTTGGCTGGCAGGAATCCATCGGCGCGTCCGGCACCATTCGCGCCGTCGGGCTGGCGATCAAGAGCGGTGGTTTCGGCAACGGTGAGGTCAACGCCGACGGTATCGGCTGGCTCAAGCGCAAGCTGTTCAAGCTCGGCGATGTGGAAAAGATCGATATCGACGGCATCAAGCCGGATCGCCGCGGGGTGTTTCCGGCGGGTCTGGCGATTCTGGAGGCGATCTTCGATGCCCTCGAGATCAGCAGCATGACCCACTCCGAAGGCGCGCTGCGAGAAGGCGTGCTCTACGACCTGCTGGGCCGCCATCACGACGAGGACATCCGCGACCGCTCGCTGAGCTTTCTCATGGAGCGCTACCACGTCGACATGGAGCAGGCCGCACGGGTCGAGGCCAAGGCGCTGGAGGCCTTCGACCAGGTGGCCGAAGCCTGGAACCTGGATCAGGACTGGCACCGCGAGCTGCTCGCCTGGGCCGCGCGCGTGCATGAAGTGGGTCTGGACATCGCCCACTATCACTACCACAAGCACGGCGCCTATCTGATCGAGCACTCCGACCTGCCCGGCTTCTCGCGGCAGGACCAGCTCATGCTGGCACTGCTGGTGCGCGGCCATCGGCGCAATATTCCGCAGGACAAGTTCGGTGAAACCGGGGCCGACGCCGACGCCCTGGTTCGTCTGTGCATCCTGTTGCGCTTCGCGATCCTGTTCCACCACATCCGCGGCGCCAATGCCGTCTCCGACGTGCAACTGAAGGCCGACGAACGCAGCCTGGAACTGATCTTCCCGACCGACTGGCTGAACGCCAACCCGCTGACCCGCGCCGACTTCGAGGCCGAAGCCGCCTGGCTCGCGCGCGTGGGCTACGACCTGCGCATGAAATGAAACAAGGGCCCGCAGGGGCCCTTGTTCATTCAGCTAACCGGCAGCCAGTCGGGACTCAACGCGTCCCGACCTGCGGTCCGGTGAGACGCTCGAGCAAGGTGCTCTGCACGTTGCGCGCGTTCTGGTTGCCGGTCGGGCTGTTGCGCACGTAGCTGCCGTCAGGCTGCAGGATCCAGCTCTGGGTGTTGTCGCTGAGGAAGCCCTCCAGCTCTTTCTTCACCCGCGTCACCAGCTTCTTGCCCTCGACCGGGAAGCAGGTTTCCACCCGCCGATCGAGATTGCGCTCCATCCAGTCCGCACTGGAGAGATAGAGTTTCTCGTCGCCATCGTTCTGGAAGTAGAACACCCGGCTGTGCTCGAGGAAGCGTCCGATGATCGAGCGCACATGAATGTTGTGCGAGACCCCGGCGATGCCAGGGCGCAGGCAGCACATGCCGCGCACGATGAGGTCCACACGCACGCCGGTCTGGCTGGCCTTGTACAGCGCCTTGATCATCTTCGGATCGGTCAGTGCGTTGATCTTCAGGATGATGTGCGCCGGCCGGCCCTCGGCCGCATGCTGGGTCTCCTGGGTGATCAGGTCGAGCAGCGTCTTCTTCAGCGTGAAGGGCGCGTGCAGCAGCTTCTTCATGCGCATGGTCTTGCCCATGCCGATCAGCTGGCTGAACAGCTTGGAGACGTCCTCGCAGAGCGCGTCGTCCGAAGTCAGCAGGCTGTAGTCGGTGTACAGCCGCGCGTTGGCCGCGTGGTAGTTGCCGGTGCCCAGGTGCGCGTAGCGGCAGAGCTCGCCGTTCTCGCGACGCAGGATCAGCATCATCTTGGCGTGGGTCTTGTAGCCGACCACGCCGTAAATCACCACCGCGCCGGCCTGCTGCAGGCGGCTGGCCAGCTGCAGGTTGGATTCCTCGTCGAAGCGGGCGCGCAGTTCGATCACCGCAGTGACCTCCTTGCCGCTGCGCGCCGCATCCACCAGCGCGTCGACGATCTCGGAGTTGGCGCCGGAGCGGTACAGCGTCTGCTTGATCGCCAGCACGCAGGGGTCCTTGGCCGCCTCGCGCAGCAGGTCGACCACCGGCGTGAACGACTCGAACGGGTGCAGCAGCAGGATGTCCTGCTTGTTGATCACGCTGAAGATCTTGTCGCTGTTCTGCAGGAGCTTCGGAATCGACGGGGTGAACGGGCTGTATTGCAGCTCCGGGTGGCTGTCCAGGCCGGTGATGCTGAACAGCCGGGTCAGGTTGACCGGGCCGTTGACCCGGTACATCTCGCTCTCGCCGAGGCTGAATTGCTTGAGCAGGAAGTCCGCCAGGTGTTGCGGACAGGTATCGGCCACCTCGAGACGCACGGCATCGCCGTAACGCCGCGAGATCAGCTCGCCACGCAGCGCGCGGGCCAGGTCCTCGACGTCCTCGGTGTCCACCGAGAGGTCGGCGTTACGGGTGAGGCGGAACTGGTAGCAGCCCTTGACCCGCATGCCATGGAACAGGTCGTCGGCGTGGGCATGGATCATCGATGAGAGGAAGACGAAATTGTCGCCTGGACCACCGACCGACTCCGGCACGCGAATCACCCGCGGCAGCAGCCGTGGCGCCGGGATGATCGCCAGACCGGAATCGCGACCGAACGCATCGACGCCCTCCAGCTCGACGATGAAGTTCAGACTCTTGTTCACCAGCAGCGGGAACGGATGGGTCGGGTCAAGCCCGATGGGCGTGACGATCGGTGCGATCTCGTCGCGGAAATAGCGACGCACCCAGGTCTTGAGCTTGGCCGTCCAGTGCCGGCGGCGGATGAAGCGGATCTGATGTTCGGCAAGCGCCGGCAACAGCACGTCGTTGAGGATCGCGTACTGGCGGTCGACCTGTTCATGCACCAGCTCGGAAATGCGCGCCAGCGCCTGATGCGGCTGCAGACCATCGGCGCCGGCCTGCTCGCGGGCGAAGGTGACGCGCTTCTTCAACCCGGCCACGCGAATCTCGAAGAACTCGTCGAGGTTGCTGGAGAAGATCAACAGGAACTTCAGCCGTTCCAGCAGCGGATAGGACTCGTCCAGCGCCTGCTCCAGCACGCGGATATTGAACTGCAGCTGGGAAAGCTCGCGGTGGATGTACAGCGCGCTGTCATCCAGATTGGTCACCGGTGCGACCGGCGCCTCCTCGACGACTTCCGGCGGCGCGGAAGGCACCGCTACCGCTTCCGGCTCGACCACCTCCAGCGCCTCGCTGACGACGGCGTCCTGCAGATCCTTTTCGCTGAGTCCCTGGTTGATCATCGCTTTGCCTCGAAAAGGGCTCACTGGCCCCGTTTTAATTGTTGTGCCGCCTGCTTGGCGAAGTAGGTGAGGATGCCATCGGCCCCGGCGCGCTTGAAGCCGACCAAAGACTCAAGGATGACGGCCTCGCTCAGCCAGCCGTTCTGGATGGCGGCCATGTGCATGGCGTACTCGCCGCTGACCTGATAGACGAAGGTCGGCGCCTTGAAGGCCTCCTTCACCCGCCAGACGATGTCTAGGTACGGCAGGCCGGGCTTGACCATGACCATGTCGGCGCCTTCGGCCAGGTCCGCGCCCACCTCGTGAAGTGCCTCGTCGCCGTTGGCCGGGTCCATCTGGTAGGTGTTCTTGTTGCTCTTGCCGAGATTCGCTGCCGAACCCACCGCATCGCGGAACGGGCCGTAGTAGGCACTGGCGTACTTGGCCGAATAGGCCATGATGCGCACGTTGTGGTGCTCGGCCACTTCCAGCGCCTCGCGGATCGCCTGAATGCGGCCATCCATCATGTCCGACGGCGCGACCACCTGAGCACCGGCCTCGGCATGGGAGAGCGCCTGCTTGACCAGCGCATCGACGGTGACGTCGTTCTGTACGTAGCCGTTGTCGTCGAGGATGCCGTCCTGGCCGTGAGTGGTGAACGGATCGAGGGCGACGTCGGTGATGATGCCCAGCTCCGGGAAGCGAGCACGCAGCGCACGCGTGGCACGCTGGGCAATACCGTCCGGATTCCAGGCTTCGGCGGCATCCAGAGATTTCTTTTCCAGCGGCGTCACCGGGAACAGCGCCAGTGCCGGGATGCCCAGCGCCACCAGCTCCTCGGCCTCCTCGAGCAGCAGGTCGATGGACAGCCGCTCGACGCCGGGCATCGACGGCACGGCTTCGCGACGGTTCTCGCCATCGAGCACGAACACCGGGAGGATCAGGTCATCGACCGTCAGCACGTTCTCGCGCACCAGACGGCGGGAAAACTCGTCGCGACGGTTGCGGCGCAGGCGGGTGGCGGGGAACAGGCGGCTGGCAGGAACGAAACTCACAACGGACTCCTGGCCCGCAAAACGGGCGAATATGACGTTTTATAGGCCCGGCGCATGACGAAATGATGACAACGCCATGCCGCCGGACCAGCGAAATCGTCCCATTGTCGCCAGCCCCGCCCACGACTGCCAGTGCTTTGAGCGGGCGCAAAGTCGCGTGCCAGACCTGCGGCAATGAACACCGGCGAGTCAGGCGAATCCAAACCAGCATGCGGGGCTTACCTGGAACCGCCCCAGGTATTAGCATCGAGCCCATCCGCAGCGCCCACCCCAGGGCCGTTGAAACTGACCAGGAGTATCGCTATGAACAAGAAAGTCGCCGTGATCCTATCCGGCTGTGGCGTCTACGACGGCTCGGAGATCTATGAGAGCGTCATCACCCTGCTGCGCCTGGACCAGCGCGGCGTCAAGGTACAGTGCTTCGCACCGAACATTGCGCAGATGCACGTGATCAACCACCTGACCGGCGAGGAAATGCCGGAATCGCGCAACGTACTGACCGAATCGGCACGCCTGGCCCGTGGCGAAATCAAGGATCTGCGCGAGGCACGCGCCGAGGATTTCGACGCGCTGATCATGCCTGGCGGCTTCGGTGCCGCGAAGAACCTCTCCACCTTCGCCACCGAAGGTGCGAACAGCAAGGCCCTGCCGGACGTGGTGGCGCTGGTCAAGGCCTTCGCCGAGGCGCGCAAGCCGGTCGGCATGATGTGCATCGCGCCAACCATGGCCGCGGAGATCTTCGGCGCTGGCGTGATCTGCACCCTCGGCAGCGACGACGCCGACGCCGCCAAGGCGGTCGGCCAGATGGGAGCCAGCCACCAGGCCTGCGAGGTCAGCGACATCGTGGTGGACAAGCAGCACCGCCTGGTCACTACTCCGGCCTACATGCTGGCGCAGTCCATCAGTGAAGCGGCGTCCGGCATCTACAAGCTGGTCGACCGAGTGCTGGAGATGACCACCGAGGACTGAGTCTTCGAACAGACCGTAATCCCGGGGCAACCCGGGATTTTTTTGCGCGAAAGTCGCCAAAGCCGCGGGTGCTCTTGCCGTCGACCTGTTCAGCCCGGACGACCTCGGGCAGTTTGGTCCGACCCTTTTCAGGAATGCCGACCATGAACCATGACGATGCGCTGCTCGCCGAGCAGGCCCAGGCGGTACGCCAGATGTTCGAGCGCATCCCCTTCAACCAGGCCCTGGGCATCGAGCTCGATGAGATATCCACGTCGCGGGTGGTGATGCACCTGCCAATGAAGCCCGAGCTGGTCGGCAACTTCGTCCATGGCATCCTCCACGGCGGCGTGATCGCCTCGTTGCTCGACGTCGCCGGTGGCGCCATGGCGATGCTGGGCGCCTTCGACAAGCATCGTCACCTGACCATGCAGGAACGCGCCGCCCGCCTGTCCCGCCTCGGCACCATCGACCTGCGCATCGACTATCTGCGCCCCGGCCGCGGTACGCGCTTCACTGCCAGCGCGACCCTGCTGCGCTCGGGCAACAAGGTCGCGGTGGTGCGTTCGGAGCTGCACAACGAATCGGACACGCTGATCGCGGTGGGCACCGGGACTTATCTTTGCGGCTGAACGGCCGATAGGAGATTGGCGGCCGGGGTGCGCTCTCGTACACTCTGCCGAACATGGCCATGAGCCATCATCTCCACGAGGCAGGACGCCCGACAGTTCGAGTGCCGCCGCGTGTCCAGACTGCAGTTTTCCGACCTGCCCGCCGACCAGGTTGTCCTGCTCGGGCATAGCCATGACCCGATGCTGGTCGTGCTCTCCTATCTGATCGCCAGCGCCGCGGCCTTCACCGCCCTGGCCCTGGCCAAGCGGGTCAGCCGCAGCAGCAGCCCGCGCGGGCGCGAGCTATGGCGCTGGGTCGGCGCCTTCGCCCTGGGAGGCGGTATCTGGTCGATGCATTTCATCGGCATGCTGGCCTTCCGCGCGCCGCTGGACATTCGCTACGAGCACGGCATCACCGCCCTTTCGCTACTGATCGCCGTGGCGGTGTCCTACGTGGTGATGCGCGTGCTCGGCCGCGATCACCTGAGCGTGGCGCAGTATGCCCTGGCCGGAACCGCCGCCGGCATCGGCATTGCGGCGATGCACTACACCGGGATGGCCGCGATCCGTTCGCTGGCCACGCTTTACTACGCGCCGCTGGCTTTTGCCGCCTCGGTGCTGATTGCCATTGGCGCTTCCATCGCCGCGCTGGTACTGGGCTTTCATTTTCGCACCAGCCAGAGCCGCCATCAGCGCTGGCAGCGCCTGCTATGCAGCCTGGTGATGGGTGCAGCAATCGTCTCCATGCACTACACCGGGATGCACGCGCTGACCCTGGCTGTCCCCGCCGGTCTCGTGGAGCACGCCGCGCCATTCGGCAGCCACACCGGCCAGGGCGCACTCGCCTCGGCGATCGGCTTGGTAGCCCTGCTGGTGATCGTCACCGGCATTGCTGCGAGCTGGGCCGAACAGCGCTTCAGCGAGCAGCGCGAGGCGCTCGATCTGGCCGAGCACCAGCTCAACGCCATGACCCACTACGACCCGCTGACCAACCTTTTCAACGGCCGCGCTTTCACCGAGATGGTCACCCAGGTGCTGGCCGCACGCGAGGAGCGCCAGGCACTGGCGGTGCTGGTGGTGGACCTGGACAACTTCAAACGCATCAACGACAGCCTCGGTCACCGCAGCGGCGACCTGGCGCTGCAACAGGCGGCGCAACGCATTCGCGCGGTGCTCGGTCAGCACGACATGCTGGCGCGCTTCTCCGGCGACGAGTTCTGCGTGCTCACCCTGGGCGCCTGGGAGCATGCCCAGGCGACCGCCGAGCGGATCCTCGACCAGCTGCGCCCGCCGTTCGTCCTGGGCGACACCCAACTGCGCCTGACAGCCAGCATCGGCATCAGCCAGTACCCCGAGGACGGCCTCAACTTCGACGCCCTGTTCCGTCACGCCGGCCTGGCCGTCGGGCAGTGCAAGGCCAGCGGCCGCAACCGCAGCCTGCGCTTCAATCCGGCACTGGAACTGCGCGCCCAGGAGGACCTGTCGCTGGAGCAGGACCTGCGCCGAGCGCTGAACGAGAATCTGCTCAGCGTGCACTACCAGCCCATCGTCGACGGCCGCAGCGGGCGCCCGGTGAGCCTCGAAGCGCTGGTGCGCTGGCAGCATCCGCAGCAGGGGTTCATCAGTCCGGAGCGTTTCGTCGGGCTGGCCGAACAGCATGGCTTCGTCGCCGAGCTGGACACCTGGGTGGCGCGCCGCGCCTGCGCCGACCTGGTCGGGCTGCTGGAGGAAGGCCACGATCTGCGCATGGCGGTCAACTGCTCGGCGCTCAACCTGTCCAACCCGCAGATGCCCGCGGTGGTTGCGCGGATCCTAGAACGCACGGGGCTGGAGCCCGCGCGACTGACCGTGGAAGTCACCGAGAACGCCCTGATGAACAGCCTCGGCGCGGCGATCCGCACGCTGGACGCGGTGCGCGAGCTGGGCGTGAAGGTTTCGATCGATGACTTCGGCAGCGGCTATTCCTCGCTGACCTACCTGCGTCAGCTGCCGGTCGATACGCTCAAGGTCGACCGTGCGTTCGTTCGGGAAATTGCCGAGCAGGCCAACGACCGCGCCATCACCGCAGCGATCATCGCCATGGCGCACAAGCTGGGTCTGAAGGTGGTGGCCGAAGGGGTGGAAGAGGCAGTGCAGCTCGATTATCTGCGCGAAAACGGCTGCGACTTCATCCAGGGTTACTACTACAGCCGGCCGCTGCCGTTAGCGGCGCTGCGCGACTGGCTGGCCGAGCGGCCACTCACTGCGACCGTGACAACCGCGTAAGCAAGCGGTCCAGCGCATTGGCGAACGCCTGACGGTCACGCTCGCCGTAAGCCGCCTGGCCGCCACCCACCTGCCCCTGATCCCGCAGATCGGTGAACAGGTTGCGCACCGCCAGGCGCTCGCCCATGTTGCGCTCGTCGAACTCGCGCCCGCGCGGGTCGAGCGCGGCGACCCCCTTCTTCACCAGCCGGTCGGCCAGTGGCACGTCGCTGCAGATCACCAGGTCACCGGGCTCGGCATGTTCGACCAGATAGTCGTCCGCGGCATCCGGCCCGCTCGGCACGACAATCAGACGCACGCAGGCGAACGCCGGCTTGACCTGGCTCTGCCCGGCGACCAGCAGCACCTCGAACTTGCGTTTGAGGGCGAACTTGATCACCTGATCCTTGGCTGCGCGCGGGCAGGCATCGGCGTCGATCCATACGCGCATCGTAACCGCCTCGCTCATGCCGCGGCACGCCGAACGGTCGCCAGCAGGGCCGCCGCCCCGGCGAACATGGTGGCAAAGCTGCGGTTGACCAGGCGCTGCTGACGCGGCGTACGCAGCAGGCGCAGCACCTTGGCGGCAAGCCCGGTGTAGCCGGCCATGACCACCAGATCGACCACCACCATGGTCGCGGCCATCTCGCTGTACTGCAGCAGCAGCGGCCGCTGCGGATCGAGGAACTGCGGCAGCACCGCAAGAATGAAGACGATCGCCTTGGGGTTGCTGGCATTGACCAGGAAGCCACGCAAGACCAGGCTCAGCGGCCGGCCGATGGGCCGCGGCGCCGCCGAATCGTCCAGCGCTTCGGGCTGCGCCTGCCACTGCTTCCAGGCCAGCCAGAGCAGGTAGCAGACGCCGAACCACTTGATCAGGCCGAACGCCAGTTCCGAGGTGGCCAGCACCGCGCCGACGCCGGCGGCGACCACGGCAATCTGCAGTACCAGCGCCAGCTGCAAGCCGATGGCGTTCCAGTAGCCGCGCCAGAAGCCGTACTGCAAGCCGCAGGACATCGACGCGATGGCCCCGGCGCCCGGCGACAGGCTGATCACCCAACAGGCGACAAAGAATGCGAGCCAGGTTTCCAGTGTCATCGTGATGCCCTCCGTTTCAGACGCGTGGGTTCAGTCCGGCGAGCCCTTGCCCAGCTTCACCGGTTCCTTGAGCTTGCGCTTCATGGCCTTGCGCATGCGGATGTTCAGCGCCTCGACGCCGAGCGAGAAAGCCATGGCGAAGTAGACGTAGCCCTTGGGCACGTGCACATCGAAGGCTTCGGCGATCAGCAGCGTGCCGACGACGATGAGGAACGACAGCGCGAGAATCTTCAGCGTCGGATGCTTGTCGATGAAATCGGCGATGGTCCCGGCCGAAACCATCATCACCAGCACCGCGATCACGATTGCCGCGACCATCACCGGCACATGCTGCACCAGGCCTACCGCGGTGATCACCGAATCCAGCGAGAAGACGATGTCGATCACTGCGATCTGCAGGATGATGCCAACGAAACCCGCCTTGGCCGCGCCGCCGGCGGTCTGTTCTTCCTCCTCGCCTTCGACGCTGTGCCAGATTTCCAGGGTGCTCTTGAACAGCAGGAACAGGCCGCCGAAGAACAGGATCAGGTCACGCCCCGATACGCCCTCCCCCAGGACCGTGAACAGGTCGTTGGTCAGACGCATCACCCAGGCGATCGACAGCAACAGCAGGATGCGTGTGCCCATCGCCAGCGCCAGGCCGAAGAAGCGCGCCTTGGGCTGCTGTTCCTTGGGCAGGCGGCTGACCAGAATGGAGATGAAGATGATGTTGTCGATGCCCAGGACGATTTCCAGGGCAGTCAGCGTCAGAAACGCGACCCAGATTTCCGGGTTGCTGAGCCATTCCATGATGGTGTTCTACTCGTTGAGATTACGGTTGAAGAGCTGGACGTCGGCACCACGCCAGCGGCGCACGGCTTTCTGGAAGAACAGGCTGTTGGGCACCTGGACGATAGCCCCGGTACCCGCCTCGGCCACTTCTTCCAGGGTGGTATAGAGCAGGTTGATATCGATGACACGCCCTTTGACGATCGGCTTGTCGAACGCCTCGACGATTTCCACCACGTCTCCCAGACGGAACGGCCCGACAGTCAGGATCAGCACCGCACACAGCAGGTTGGACAGCACGCTCCAGATGGCGAAGAAGGCGATCGCGGCTACCGCGACGAAACCGGAAATGGCCGTCCACAGCACCGTGGCGGACACCCCGAAGCGCTCCAGCACCATGATCAGCGCGCCGCCGATGATGAACCAGCGGATGCCGCCGCGCACCGGGATCAGCAACTCCGGTGGCAGCGGGTAGCGCGACGAAACCCGCGTCAGACCGCGTACCACCAGCCGTTGCAGCACGTAGGCCACCAGCAGGATCAGCAATACTTGCAAGCCCAGCATCCATTGCAGGCGCCATTCCTCGACCAGGGTCAGCCAGGGTTCGCTCATGCGCTGGCCTCCAGCTGCGCCTGCAAGGCTTCCAGGGTTTCCAGTGCCTCCAGCCAGGCCTCCTCCAGCTCGCCTTCACGAACCTTGAGCTCGGCCTGCTGCGCCAGCAACTGGCGCAGTTCGTCCTTGCGCGCCGCCTCGTAGAGCGCACTGTCGCCGAGTCGCGTTTCCAGGGCGGCCAGCTTTTCGTGCACGTCAGCCAGGTCCTTCTCCAGCTTGTCGGCCTGGCGCTTGTGCGGTGCCAGCTGCTGGCGCAGCGCGGCGGCGGCCTGGCGCTGGGCGCGCTTGTCGGTCTTGTCGGCGACCGCTTCAGCGGCAACAGACGGCTGCTGCCGCGCACGGTAGTCCACCAGCCAGCGCGCGTAATCCTCGAGATCGCCGTCGAAGTCCTGCACCCGGCCGTCTGCCACCAGCAGGAACTCGTCGGTGGTGCTCTTGAGCAGATGCCGATCGTGGGACACCACCAGCACCGCGCCTTCGAAGTCCTGCAGCGCCAGGGTCAGCGCCAGGCGCATCTCCAGATCCAGATGGTTGGTCGGTTCGTCGAGCAGCAGCAGGTTGGGCTTGCCCCAGGCGATCAGCGCCAGCGCCAGGCGCGCCTTCTCGCCACCGGAGAAGTTCAACACCGGCTCGTCGCAACGATCGCCGCGGAAATCGAAGCCGCCGAGGAAATCGCGCAGGGTCTGCTCGCGCTCGTTGGCGGCGATGCGCTGCAGGTGCAGCAGCGGGCTGGCCTTGGGGTCGAGCGAGTCGAGCTGATGCTGGGCGAAGTAGCCGACCACCAGGTTCTCGCCGCGCTGCAGGCGGCCGCCGAGGGGCGAAATCTCGCCGGAGAGCGTCTTGATCAGGGTCGACTTGCCGGCACCGTTGGGACCCAGCAGGCCGATCCGCGCGCCAGGCACCAGCTGCAGCTTGACCTTGTCCAGAACCAGCTTGTCGCCATAGCCGAGGCGGCCCTCGGCCAGATCCAGCAACGGACTGGAGACCTTGTCCGCTTCGCGGAAACGAAAGTCGAACGGCGAATCCACGTGCGCCGGGGCCAGCTCTTCCAGCCGCTCCAGGGCCTTGATCCGGCTCTGTGCCTGGCGCGCCTTGGTCGCCTTGGCCTTGAAGCGGCGGATGAAGCTTTCCATGTGCGCGCGCTGCGCCTGCTGCTTCTCGTAGGCCTGCTGCTGCTGGGCCAGACGCTCGGCGCGGGTGCGTTCGAACGCCGAGTAGCCGCCGCGATAGAGGGTCAGCTTGCGCTGCTCCAGGTGGATGACGTGGTCGACCACCGCGTCGAGAAAGTCGCGGTCGTGGGAAATCAGCAGCAGCGTGCCGGGGTAGCCCTTGAGCCAGTCCTCCAGCCAGAGGATCGCATCCAGATCCAGGTGGTTGGTCGGTTCGTCCAGCAGCAGGAGGTCTGACGGGCACATCAGCGCCTGCGCCAGGTTCAGACGCATGCGCCAGCCGCCGGAAAAGCTGCCGACCGGCAGCACCATCTGCTCATTGGAAAAGCCCAGCCCGGCGAGCAGCTTGCGCGCCCGCGCATCGGCGCTGTAGCCGTCGGCGTTGTCCAGTTCGGTGTGCAGGCGCGCCAGTGCGTTGCCATCATGGGCCTGCTCGGCGGCAGCCAGTTCGGTCTGGATGCGCCGCAGCTCAACATCGCCATCGAGCACATAGTCCACCGCCAGGCGCTCGAGGGTCTCGATCTCCTGGCGCATGTGCGCGATGCGCCAGTCCGGCGGCAGCTGGCAGTCGCCACCATCGGGTACCAGCTCGCCACGCAGCAGGGCGAAGAGTGTGGATTTGCCGGCACCGTTGGCACCAACCAGGCCGGCCTTCTGGCCGGGATGCAGGGTCAGCTCGGCGCCTTCCAGCAGTCGCTGGGGCCCGCGCTGTAGAGTGAGGTTCTGAAGTCGGATCATAATGGCCGCGAGTTTATCAGTTCGCCTGGAAAGCCAGCCGGGCGGTCGACAAAAAAAGGCGCCACTCGAATGCGAACCCCTGACCTTTGGACCTTCGCCCTAGCCTGCTATGCCCGACCAGGTGTCGAAACGGCCTGCCTGGAGCTGCAAAACCAGGGCGCGGACGTGTGCCTGCTGTTGTGTGGCGCCTGGCTGCAGGCACGCGGCGTCGCCTGCAGCCAGGCGCGTCTGCAGGCGTTGACCACGCTTGCTGCGCCCTGGCGCGGGGACGTGATCGAGCCGCTGCGGGGGTTGCGTCAGGCATGGCGATCGCAGGCCGAACAGGACCTGGCGCTACACAGCCTGCGTGAGGCGTTGAAAGCGCTGGAACTGCAAGCCGAGCGCGAACTGCTCGAACGGTTGCAGAAGATCAGCCAGGACTGGCCTTCGAACGGCGCTGCCGACGCCTGGCTGGAACCCCTCGTCCCGGTAGCGCACAACCGCGCCGCGCTGGAAGTCCTGCGCAGCGCGGCGCTGCAGACTCAGCTGGAGCTGGCTGCTGGCTGAGCGGCGGCGCGCTTGGCCGCTGGCTTGCGCGCCACCGGCTTCTTGGCTGTGGCCTTGGTTGCAGGCTTGGCAGCTGCCGCCTTGTCCGGCGCCTCTGCCGACGCGGCAGTCTTTTTCTCCGCCGACGCGGGTGCCTTCGAACCGGCAGCCGCACGTGAACGGGCCGGCGCCTTGCTTGCGCTCGCCCCCGTCGTGGCGGGCTTGGCCGCGGCACTGGCGGGCGCTTTCGCAGCCGGTTTGACCGCAGCCTTGGCTGGCGACTTTGCCGCAGGCTTGGCGGCCGGCTTGGAGGCAGTCGTGGTCGTGCCGGCTTTCGCTGGGGCACTGTCAGCCTTGGCTGCGGGAGCTCTGGTCGTAGAGGTGCGGGGCTTGGCGGCCGCCGGCGCGGACTTGCCGGCCGCCGGGCGCGCTGCTGCAGGCTTGGCTGGCTGCTGACGGCCTTGCAGCGCCTGGTCTGCAGCATCGGCAACCTGACGGATGCCCTGCGCCAGCTTCAGGCTGTGCTCGGCGTCGCGCTTGAGCTCCGCCAAGTAATTCAGCGTTTCGCTCTGACGGGTCTGCAGCAGGGTAAGGGACTCTTCCAGTTCGCCGAGTCGGGCACGTGCCTTGGTCTGCGCCTTGGGCTTGCCAGTGCTGCCCGCCTCGTCCAGCTTGGCCCGGGCCTTGGTCAGCTTGTCCTGCGCCTTGCCGCGCTGCTTCTGCAGCTTGGCGAGCGCGCCCTCGGCGTCCTTGATCGCCTGGCTGCAGGCCTTGTCCAGATGTTCGATAAGGCTGTGGGAAAGCTGCTGCAACAGATGCAGCGGGGTGGTAACCGACTTCTTCTTCGCGGGCATGAAGGTGCCTCCTGGCAGGAACGGTGCACCCATACTAGACGGCCCGCCAGGTGGCCGCCAGGGGACGCGAAGCGTTGCACCCGCCGCAGCGGGTGGCTCGGTTCTCAGGCCGGAGCAGCCGCTTGCTTATGCGCTGTATGCAGCACTTCGATCAGGCAGTCTTCCAGTTCGAAACGCTCGTGCAGAAGCTGCCCGAGCTTCTTCAGCTCATCGGCCAGACCGGGGCTGCCGAGGCAGTCACCCTTTTCGCAACGATCGTTGAAGCTCAGCGCCACCTGGGTGATGGTCTCGATGCGCGGGTAGATCTGCTTGGCCAGCTCGATGGCGCGCGCATCGCCGAACGCCTCGGCCTCGGCAAGCAGTTGTTCGTAGATTTCGAAATGGCCGGCCGAGACGTAGTCGACCAGATATTCGCAGAACCTTTGCAGGGCCTGGCGAGCGTCGTCGCGCTCGATATGCAACCGGTCGTAGGCGTTGATCAGCGCATGGCGTTCATGCAGCCAACGGTCGATCAGCAGATGTACACCGCCCCAGCGTTCCTGGGCATTCCGACAGCTCTCGAGCATGATGACCTCACTTCCCTAATCGATGATGCTTGTACGCCATTCCGAGACGTTTTTTTGTCTTTCGGTAGCGGCCTTGGGTGAGTGGCGGCGCGAATGGCAAGAATCCGTCACCGCACGAGCAGACTATGCCGCGCCGCTCGATGCATCAAGCAAAATGCCCAACGAATCGCGCGAGCGCACAGGCAGCCTCAGCTGCGCCGCACGTCCATGAGAAGACCGTGCAAAAGCAGCAGGAGTTCGGCGGGAAAAAGAGAAAAGTCGATCAGTCTCGGCGCAGCAGCTGCCAGAGGCAGACGATCGCCATACCGATGAAGCCCAACAGGCTCCACTCGGGGATGCTCATGCCGAGCATGGTCCAGCTGACCTCGGCGCATTCGGCGGTGCCGTGCAGAACAAGGCGGGCGATTTCCTGGAAGGGCAGCGCCTCCATCATGTATTCCAGGCTCGGCAGGCAGCTCGGCAGCTGATCGGCCGGCACGCTCTGCAGCCAGATCTGGCGGATTGCGGTAGCGGCACCGGCGGCCACGAACAGCGCGGCGATGGCCGCATAGACGCGACGCCCCACCTTCGCCGGCCCGTGGATCGCCGCCACCAGGCAGACCAGGCCGAAGCCGATCACGCAGATGCGCTGAACGATGCACAGTGGGCATGGCGCAAGGCCCATCACGTGCTCCATGTAGAGCGCGATGGCGATCAGCAAGGCGCTGCCCAGGAAGGCGATGACGAACAGGGAACGAGGGCTGGCCAGGCGCATGGAGGCTCCGCTAGCAGGAAAAGTTCGCTACGGTAGTGGAAACCCCGTCGTGGTTACAAGCGCTCGCAGGCCTGCAGGAAGCCGTCAAGCCCGCCGCATGGCGGACCTGACGAAGCGGTCACAGCGTAGCCGGAAGATTGCGATCGAGCAGGCCAACACCCTGCTGGAACAACCGGTTGCTGCTTTCGGTATCGCCCAGCTGCGCGAGCAGACGCGCCAGCTCGGCGCAGGTTTCCGGACGATGATCGAAACGCAGGCTCGCCTCCAGATAGTCGCGCGCCTTGCCCCACAGCGCATTGCGCAGGCTGAGCCGCCCGAGAGCCAGCAACAGGACGGCATTCTGTGGGTGATCCTTCAGCCAGCCCTCGGCATTGGCCAGCTGGCGCGCCGGATCGCTACCCTGCACACGCCCATAGCGTTCCACCAGGCGATCGTCGTACTGCCGTTTGATCGCCGCGTAGAGCACCTCTTCGGCCTTCGCCTGCGCACCCAGACGGACGAGCCCGTCGGCATAGGCACGCACCACCAATGGCTCCCCGCGCTGCGCGCTGGGAACGGTCTGCCAACGCTGATTCAGCGCCTCCAGGCTCGCCTCCGCGGTCAGTTCGGAAGGTTGCCCGGCCTGCTCGACCGCCGCCGTCCACGCCAGTACCTCCAGTTCGCTCAGGCGCGCCGGTGGCAGCACTCGATGCTTGCGCAGCTCCGGCAGCAGGCGGCACAGCGCCGCCCAGTCCTCGAGCTGCACGTAGAGCTGCTGCAACAGTGTCAGCACGTAGGGGTGCCGTGGATGATCGCTTTGCAGTGCGCTGAGAGACGCCCGCGCTTCGACATACTGGCCACGGGCGATCTGCAGCTGCGCCTGGGTCAGGCCGATCGCCAGTGCGGCTTCGGGTTCGCGCTCGCGAGCCTTCTGCAGCAACTCGTCGCTCTGTGCGTACTCGCCCAGCTCGTTGGCTGCCCGCGCCGCGCCCAGGTAGTGGACCAGCGGCTGACGATCCCTTTCCGCAGCCAACTGCAGATGGCCGAGCGCCGGCCCCCACTGCCCTTCGGCAAGTTCGCGCAGGCCTCGTCGAGAGGCCTTCTCGACACGGCGCTCACGATGGCGACGCGACCAGGGATTGATCAGCGCGCCGGACACGTGCAGCAGCCCAAGCACCCAGTGCACCGCCAGCGCCAGCAACCACAGGCAGCCAATCAGCGCGAGGAAGACCCAGAAACTCGATTCGTAGCGGAAGCGGTCATAGGTGATCAGCACATAACCGGCGCTCTGGCTGATCGCCCAGCCGAGCAGACCTGCGATCGCGAGCAGCAGAATGAAGACCAGAACCAGACGTCTCATGTGCGCTGGGCCTCCTGCTCCGCGTCCTGCGCCTCGGGCTGAGCGGACGTCTCGCCCGCGTCGCTTTCATCGCGGCGCTCACGTTTCTGCACGTAGGCCTGCAGCGCCTGCAGGGCGGGTGCGAGATCGGGCAGGCTCACCTCGACCTCGCGCTGGGTAAGGGCTTCCAGGCGCTCGCGCAGGCCACGGGCCTGGCCGTTATCATCGCTGAAATGATCCTTGAGCAGTGTGCTCGCCTGCTCCAGCGACTGCCGATAGACCCGGGTGTTGCCGTTGAGCACGGCCCATTGCGCCTGCTCGATGGCCAGCGACAGTGCCAGGCGCACCTGGCCCAGGGTCTGGCCGGCGAGCAGCGGCTTCACGTCGGCACTGGCATCGAAGTCCACCCGCACGTAGCGCGTCAATTCGTTCAGCCAGCGCTGCCAGCGACTGTCCTGGGCGTTTTCCGGCAGCGCCTCGCCGTTGACGAATTCCGGGGCGAGCGCGCTGAGCTGGCCGGTCTGCCCACGCAATGCCCCCAGCTGCAGGAACAGCCCGGTACGGTCCAGCTCCGGCAGACTGCGCAGCGCTTCGAGACCTTCGAGCAACTTCTGCCGGGTGCCATAGGCACCGGGATCGTCCTGCTTCTGCAGAATCAGATCGGCTTCGTGAACCAGCATCTCGGCGCTTTTCACGTCCTGCATGGCCGAGAGTCGCAGCATCGCCATGCGCAGCAGGTGCTCGGCTTCGGCCAGGCGCCACTCCTCGCGGCTCGCGCCCAGCACCTGCTCGACCCGCCCGGAAAGGCGCTGCTGATCACTCTGCAGCGCGGCCAGCAGGCGACGGCGCTCCTCCAGCTCGCTGGCCGACGGCAGCTGTTCCAGCCGACCGAGCCGCGCAGCCAGCTGGCGTTCGCGCTCGGCCAGCTGACGCGTCTGCTCGGCAGCCCCCTGCATGGCTTCGAGCCGCTGGTCTTGCTGAGCACCGAGCTGTTGCAGCTGCCAGATGCCATAACCACCGAGCGCCACGCCGCCCAGGCCGACCAGCAGCGCCAAGGCTGCCAGGGACTTGGCGCCGCCGTTGGCGGCAGGCTTGGATGGGACGGGCTTGGCGGGCTTTGCGGGTTTCGCAGGCTCGGTCGCGGGGGCCGGCTCGCTGGCGGGGGGTTGCAGCGGTTCTTTCTTGGAATCTGCTTCGCTCACGTTTCCATCCTTTGCATCAGGAAGCGGCCACCGCGGTTTCCCGCAAGGCCGCCAGCAAGGCCGCAGCTCCTGCGCCACGGCAATCCACAATTCGTTTGGCGCCCAGCTGTCGAGCCATCTCCGCCACCCGCGGACTGGGTACGAACAAGGGTAGCTCACACAATTCGGGCCAGGTATCGGCTGCCAGCTCATGCAGCGACAGCAGACCCTGCCCACTGCTGACCACCAGGCCGTTGAGCCGTTCCGACCGAACGACCTGCACCAGCGTTCCAGGCGGATAGTCGGGCAGGCTGCGACGGTACAGTTCGAGAAAGTCGACCTGCACGCCACGCCCGCGAAGCGTCTCGGCGAGGAACTCGCGGCCGCCCTCGCCGCGCATGATCAATACCTTTGGATCGGGCCTGGCCAGCGCCTGCGCCAATCGTGGCAGCGCCAGCAGCGCTTCACTGTCGTCACCCCGCTCGGGCCAGCTGACGTCCAGCCCGTAGGCTTCGAGGATCGCCCCGGTGGCGCCACCGACGCTGAACCAGGCCTGACCGAACGGGGGCTGCAGCCAGTAGCGATCGAGCAGTTCCAGGCCCAGGCGGGCGGCCGGCTTGCTGACCACGACGACAGCGCAATAGCGATCCAGCTCGAGGATCATTGCACGCTGCTCGGCGGACTCCGGCAGCGGCTCGATCACCAGCAGCGGCAGGCTGGAGCTGTGCACACCAGCCTCGGCGAGAGTCGCGGCCAATGCCTCGCATTCCTCGGTCGGCCGGGTCAGCAGCAGGCGCCAGCCGGTCACGCGTGACCAGCCTCGCCATAGACTGCCTTGAGGATCTGCTCGGCACCCTGGCCCAGCAGTTCCTCGGCGACCTGCACGCCCAGCGCCTCGGCTTCTGCGGCCGGCGCACGACCTTCGGCGCGCAATAGCAGAGTACCGTCCGGCTGCCCGACCAGCCCACGCAGCCACAGCTGCTCGCCTTCGAGCACCGCATAACAGGCGATCGGCACCTGGCAGCCGCCGTTCAGGCGCTTGTTCAGCGCGCGCTCGGCGACGACGCGGGTGGCAGTCGGCGCATGGTTGAGGCAGGACAGCAGCGCATGCACTTCGCTATCGCCGGTGCGGCACTCGATGCCCACCGCACCCTGTCCGCCGGCCGGCAGACTTTCATCGACGCCGATGCTGGAACGGATGCGCTCACCGAAACCAAGGCGGATCAACCCGGCGGCAGCGAGGATGATGGCGTCGTATTCGCCGGCGTCGAGCTTGGCCAGCCGAGTGTTGACGTTGCCGCGCAGGAACTGGATTTTCAGGTCAGGTCGGCGCGCCAGCAGCTGGGCCTGGCGACGCAGCGACGAGGTGCCGACCACGCTTCCCGGCGGCAGCGCGTCAAGGCTGTCGAAGCGATTGGAGACGAAGGCATCGCGCGGGTCTTCCCGCTCGCAGATGCAATACAGGCCCAGCCCTTCGGGGAATTCCATCGGCACGTCCTTCATGGAGTGCACGGCGATGTCCGCCTCGTTTTCCAGCAGCGCGGTTTCCAGTTCCTTGACGAACAGCCCCTTGCCGCCGATTTTCGCCAGCGGCGCATCGAGCAGCTTGTCACCACGGCTGACCATCGGCACCAGGCTGACCTTCAGCCCTGGATGCGACGCCTCCAGGCGTGCCTTGACGTATTCGGCCTGCCACAGGGCCAGGGCACTCTTGCGGGTGGCGATGCGAATTTCGCGAGACATGGGCAATTCCAGAACAGTGAATTGCCGGCGATGATAACAGGCCGGACGTCCGGGCTGGGTTGGCCGGAATCAAGGAAAGCGTGGGCGCGACGCAGCGTCAGCGCTGGCGCCCGCGACCCTCGGGCCGCGGACGCCAGCGCCACCGGCGGTATGCTTCAGAGGTTCTGCATCAGCTTGCGCACACCGGCCACGTGACGCCGACTCACGGTCAACGCCTCGCCATCGAGTCCCTTGAGGAACAGCTGGAAGTGCCCGAGCGGCGTGCGCTGCAGACGCTCGATCCGATCGCGGAACACCAGCGCGTTGCGATGGATGCGCACGAAGCGTTCACCGAACTCGTCTTCCAGGGATTTGAGCGGCTCGTCCAGCAGCACCTCACCGCCGACATGGCGCAGGGTGACGTACTTGTGGTCGGCGATGAAGTAGATCACCTGATCCAGCGGAATCAGCTCGATGCCCTTGCGGGTACGTGCGCTGATGTGGCTGCGCGGCCCGGCACCGGAAACGGCGGCCGGTCGGGTCAGCGCCGCCAGCTGCATGCGGTTGGGCCGCTCGGCCTTCTTCAGCGCCTCCGACAGATGCTCCGGGCGCACCGGCTTGACCAGGTAGCCAACCGCGCTGACCTGGAACGCCTCCAGGGCGAATTCATCATGGGCAGTACAAAAGATCACCGCCGGCGGCGCATCCGTCTCGCAGAGCCTGGCTGCGACCTGCAGGCCATCGAGCCCGGGCATGCGGATATCCAGCAGCACGATATCAGGGCGCAGTTCCTCGATCAGCGTCAGTGCTTCTTCGCCATTGCTAGCGGCAGGCTCGAGGACACGATAGCCGTCGAGGTCACCTACCAGTCGGCTCAGGCGCTCGCGGGCTAGAGGTTCGTCATCGACAATCAGGACATTCATATAGATCTGGCTTCCTGCGGTTGTCTCGCACACGGATAGCGTAGACATGTGTAATGGCGGCCTTCACGGCGCTCCACGCTGAGACTCGCTAGCGGACCGAAAAGTGCCGCTAATCGTGCGTCGATGTTCTGCAAACCCTGCCGTGTGCCCCGTGAGGCCTGCGCTTGAGCGGCTTCGTCGAACGGGTTGCTGACCACCAACTGAAACATGCCGTCGACATAATCGGCGGTTACGCTGACCACGCCCCCCTCGATACGTGGCTGAATGCCATAGACCAATGCGTTCTCCAGCAGCGGCTGCAGCGTCAGCTGCGGAATCGGCAAGTCGTCCGGCACGCCATCGACCCGCCAGTCCATCTGCAACCGGTCGCCCAAGCGGTATTGCTCGATCGACAGGTAACGCCGCGACAGCTCCAGCTCATCCCGCCAGGCCACCAGTGTGCCCGGCCGCGCGAGGCTCGCACGGAACAGGTCGGACAGGTCCAGTACAGCCTGCTCCGCCTTGGCCGGATCGCTCGCCACCAGTGCGGCGATGCTGTTGAGGCTGTTGAACAGGAAGTGCGGACGAATGCGCGCCTGCAGCGATTCGATCCGCGCCCGCAGCTCGGCCTGCTCCTGGCGCCGCCACTGGCTCTGCAGATAGAAATAGCGTAGCAGCAGACCCGACATGATCAGGCTGATCAGCGCGTGGCGCAGGTAGAGATTGACCTCGCCGTCGCGCGAGAGCGGCCCCCCGAGCTGGTAGATGTCCGCCACGGCGGTGCAGGCCAGGGTCAGCCCGACCACCAGCGCGCAGCACGCCAGCCCGGCGAATGCCGCTCTGAGCCTCGCCAGCAGAGGACGCAGCAGGCACATGGTGCCGGCGGACAGCAGCACGATCCACTGCACGAACAGCGAGGTCAGTGCCAGGCGCATCCAGTTGAAGCCCGGCTGCATAGGCTCGGCCAGCACCAGCACGAAAACCAGCAGCTCGGCGAGCAGGACGAGGCCGAGCAACGCCTCGGGCTGGCACAGCTCGGGCACGAAAAAATCATCGGATACGGCAGTGGATTTCACAGGTTCAACCCGGCGGTTCGACTGCCCGGCAGTTTCCGTGCAGGCCCGGACAACGGCAAGCCGCGTGTCGGGCTGCGCGGGCGGAATAATGCGAAAATGCCAGCCAGCTCACCCTTCGCCGACGCCTGCCGCCGTGCCCGCCAAGGGCGCCATCCCTGCTATCATCGCCGCCTTTCCACAGCCTTCGGATTTCAGCGAGCGCATTCATGAGCACCGACAAGACCAACCAGTCCTGGGGCGGCCGTTTCAGCGAGCCCGTCGACGCCTTCGTCGCCCGATTCACCGCCTCCGTCGAGTTCGACAAGCGCCTCTACCGCCACGACATCATGGGCTCCATCGCCCACGCCACCATGCTCGCCAAGGCCGGCGTGCTGACCGATGCCGAGCGCGACCAGATCATCGCCAACCTGAAGGACATCCAGAGCGAGATCGAGGCCGGCACCTTCGACTGGCGCGTGGACCTGGAAGACGTGCACATGAACATCGAGGCGCGCCTGACCGACCGCATCGGCATCGTCGGCAAGAAGCTGCACACCGGCCGGTCGCGCAACGACCAGGTCGCCACCGACATCCGCCTGTGGCTGCGCGACGAGATCGACCTGATCCTTGGCGAGATCACCCGTCTGCAGCAGGGTCTGCTGGGTCTCGCCGAAGCCGAAGCCGACACCATCATGCCCGGTTTCACCCACCTGCAGACCGCCCAGCCGGTGACCTTCGGCCACCATCTGCTGGCCTGGTTCGAGATGCTCTCGCGTGACTACGAGCGTCTGGTCGACTGCCGCAAGCGCACCAACCGCATGCCGCTGGGCTCGGCTGCCCTCGCCGGCACTACCTACCCTATCCAGCGGGAAATCACCTGCGAGCTGCTGGGTTTCGAAGCGATCTCCGGCAATTCGCTGGACGGCGTCTCCGATCGCGATTTCGCCATCGAATTCTGCGCCGCCGCCTCGCTGGCGATGATGCACCTGTCGCGCTTCTCCGAAGAGCTGGTGCTCTGGACCAGCGCCCAGTTCCAGTTCATCGACCTGCCCGACCGTTTCTGCACCGGCTCCTCGATCATGCCGCAGAAGAAAAACCCCGACGTGCCCGAGCTGGTACGCGGCAAGACTGGCCGCGTATTTGGCGCGCTGGCCGGCCTGCTGGTGCTGATGAAGGGCCAGCCGCTGGCCTACAACAAGGACAACCAGGAAGACAAGGAGCCGCTGTTCGACGCCGCCGACACCCTGCGCGACAGCCTGCGCGCCTTTGCCGACATGGTTCCGGCGATCAAGCCCAAGCGCGAAATCATGCGCGAGGCGGCGTTGCGCGGCTTCTCCACCGCCACGGATCTGGCCGACTACCTGGTGCGCAAAGGCCTGCCCTTCCGCGACTGCCACGAGATCGTCGGCCATGCGGTGAAGTACGGCGTGCAGACCGGTAAGGATCTGGCCGAGATGAGCCTCGACGAACTGCGCCAGTTCAGCGGAGAGATCGGCGACGACGTCTTCGCCGTGCTGACCCTGGAGGGCTCGGTCAACGCCCGCGACCACATCGGCGGTACTGCGCCGGCGCAGGTGCGCGCCGCAGTCAAGCGCGGTCAGGCGCTGCTCGCCGGCCGCTGATGGCCATTCGGTGACGGGGCTCAGGCCCCGTCACGCATCCCGCAGGAGGTGCGCAATGCACCCACGCCAACCGCGCCTGCCGTTCGCCAACGCCTGGTTCTTCCCCGTCGCCGCACTCTATGCGGCCTTCATCCTGCCCATCTCGGTATTCGCGCTGCTCGGCCTGATCCCCACACCGCCCGGCCTGAGCACGCCCAGCGGGCACGCCCACGAAATGCTCTTCGGCTTCGCCCTGGCGGTGGTCGCCGGTTACCTGCTCGGTCCGCAACCACTGCGCCTGATCCTCTCGCTGCTCGGCTGTTGGGCACTGGCGCGCCTGAGCTTCCTGCTCTGGCCGGGTTCCTGGCTGGCGCTGGCAAGCGCCGCGACCTTCGCCGGCGGCGTGGCCTGGAAGGTGCTGCCGCGCTTTTTCGGCGCCGCGAAGAAATGGCGCAACCAGAGCGTCGCGCCACTGCTGGCCGGGCTCGCCCTGCTCAGCGCCATGGCCGGCAACGAACTGGGGGTGGCCGTCGAGCGGCTGCTGCTGGTCGAAGCCTTGCTGCTGTTCGCCACGCTGATGGCCTTCATGGGCGGCCGGATCATCGCGCCGGCGATGGCCGGTTATGCGCAGAGTGAGGGTCGGCGGCTGGATGCTCGGGTACAGCCTGGCCTGGAAGGCGCCGTCCTGATTCTGCTGGGCCTCGCCTTCGTGCTGAATCCGCTGCCCTGGCCGCTGCTGCGTCAACTCGCGGCCGCGCTGGTGATCAGCGCCGGCGTGCTCAGCGCGATCCGCCTGCTGCGCTGGCAACCGTGGCGTTGCGCGCGCGCGGACCTGCTGATCCTGCTGCTCGGTTACGCCTGGCTGGCGTTCGGCCTGCTGCTGCTCGGGCTGGGCTTGCTGCTGCCAGCGCTGTCGTTGAGCGCAACGCTGCATGCGCTGAGCGTAGGCGCTCTGGGCAGCCTGACCTTCGCGGTGATGGCACGTACGCGTCTGCTCTACCGCTTCCGCGACCCGGCTGCGCGGCCCTGGATCCAGGCCATGGCGCTGCTGATCAGCCTGGCCGCCCTCGCCCGCGTCGTGCCCGCGCTGCTGGCGCTGCCACAGCCGGGTTGGCTGCTGATCGCGGCAGGCTGCTGGTCCCTGGCCTTTCTCAGCCTGGCCTTGCTGCTCTGGCAGTGCCGCGCTGCGCACGTCGACAGCCCGCGCGCCCAGCCTGACCGATAGCGCATCGCTCGGAACTCTAGCGCTCCACGCTTGACCTACATGCAGCAACCGCCATTCACCGATGACACGGAACCCGCATGCCCGACCTGCGCACCCTGCTGTTGAATCAGGACACCCAGGGCGGCGAGCTCTTCGAGTCGCCCAAGGAGCGCCTGCTGTTCTACCGCTCCGAAATCCACTTCGAGTCCAGCCTGCTGGCCGAACGCACCAGCGCCTACCTGGCCTCGCAGTCGTTCCTGATGATCGCGTTCGCGTCGTCCATGGCCAACAGCAACCCCGAATGGGGCGACCTGTTCCGCCTGGTGGTGCCGGCCATCCTGTCGCTGCTCGGCCTGCTCACCTCGATCCACGCCATGCCCGGCATCAAGGCCAACTTCGACGTCATCGAGCGCTGGCATCAGAAACAGGCCGAGCTGCTGCAGATCGAAGGCCGGGTCGGCATGCTGCCGAACAACGAATCGGCACTGTTCGGCGAGGGCAACAGCCCGGTCGGCGGGCATCGCTACAAGCGCACGCTGCTGTTCTCGCTACGCACGCCGATCATCTTTTCGCTGGTCTGGGGCGCGTTCGGCCTGCTCTGCCTGGCGCTAAGCTTCATGGATTGAGCCCGCGGCACGGCATGCATTGCTCTCGGCGCGTGCGGGTGCTTAGCTGGAAAGAGCCAGGAGGTGCACCATGACCGCCCCAGACCGCCCGCGTTACCGCGTCGATGCCGATCGCCAGGCCGCCCAGCGGCGGGTACGCTACGTCGAAACTAACCGGCCGGACGACGGCAGCTGTACGCTCTGTCAGCTGGACGAGGAAAATCCGGCGCCGCTCGATAGGAATCCCATGACCAACGACACGCATACCAGCGACGAAGACGAAGCCTTCGCCGAAGAAGCCCTGCTCCAGGCCATCGAGAACCAGCTGGAGAGCGGCGAGCCGGCGGCCACCCAGGCGACGCTGAACAAACTGACCCTGGTCGGCTACGAGCGCGACGAGTGCCTGCAGATGATGGCGCTGGTGCTGGCGCACGAAATCCGCGCCATGCTGCGCGACGATCGGCCCTTCGACGGCGCCGCCTACGAAACCATGCTGCGCAAGCTGCCGGAATTGCCGGAAGCATCCGAATAGGATCTGGATCAAGGCAGGGGCGCCGACAGCATCTACACTCAGCGAACAGGGCATGAGCCCACCATCCGAGGAGCGAGCATGTCGTACACCCCTGAGTTGGTCGCCGAGCTGGAAGTCCTCTGCCAGTTCAATCTGGAAAACCTGCAGGAAGGGCTGAAGGTGCACCACAACGCCAGCCCCTCCACCATCGCCGCCTTCAGCCGCTTGCATGCCAAGGGCCTGATCACCCAGGCCGACGGCGGCTATCTCACCAGCCTCGGGCGCGACGCCGCCGAACAGGCTCAGACGCTGCTGACCATTCTTTCGGAGACCGTTCCGGCCTGATCCGCCACTGCGTTTTGCTTCGCTTGCCCGGGCCGCGGATAATGTGCGGCCGCGGGCAGGTGCAGCCACCGGTCGGCGGGCGCCCTGCCGGGCTCAAGCCCTGCCCATACCGGCCGATCAACAGGGTTAGCCTCGCCTGCACGAAGCCCCATGACCCGTACTCAGCACATCCACCTGGTTCTCGAAGAAGGCATCGACCGCAAGGTGCTGGCCACCCTGCGCACGCGCTTTCTGGCAGTCAACGCTGCACGCCTGGAACGGGCCCTGGCCGCCATGTCGACCCGTCAGCAGCAGGTGCTCAAGCTCCTGCCGCTGCTGTTTCACGTCAATCATCCGATTCTGCCCGGTTACATCTCGGCCACCACGCCGGCCGGTCTCGCCAACTTCGAGCCGGACGCCGAGCAGCTGGCCGAGGCGCAGCGCCTGAGCCGCTCCTTCGCCTACAAGCCCGTGCGCGGCAAGGCACCTCAGCCGATTCTCGGCCTGTTTCTGATGGGCAGCCTGGGCACCGCTGCCCAGGACGAGCACAGCGATCTGGACGTATGGGTCTGCCATGATCCGGAACTCGACGGACGGCAACTCGAGGAACTGCGCCGCAAATGCGAGTCGCTACGAGCCTGGGCGGCGAGCCAGGGCAGCGAGGCGCACTTCTTTCTGGTGGACCCCGAACGTTTCACCCAGGGCCAGCGCGACGCCAAGCTGACCTCCGACGACTGCGGCACCACGCAACATTATCTGTTGCTCGACGAGTTCTACCGCACCGCGCTGTGGCTCGGCGGGCGAACGCCACTGTGGTGGCTGGTGCCCGACTACGAGGAGCATCGCTACGACGATTACGTGGCGACGCTGCTGGCCAAGCGCTTCGTGCGCGCCGACGAGGTGCTCGATCTCGGTCATCTCGGCCAGGTGCCGCCAGGCGAGTTCGTCGGCGCCGGCCTGTGGCAGCTGTACAAGGCCATCGACTCGCCGTACAAGTCGCTGTTCAAGCTGCTGCTGGTGGAGGTCTATGCCAGCCGGTACCCGCAGCTGCGTTGCCTGGCGCTGGATTTCAAGCAGGCCATCTATCATGGTCGCACCGACCTGGACGAGCTCGATCCGTATATCGCCGCCTATCACGCCATCGAACGCTACCTGTGCGAGCGCGGCGCTCAGGAGCGGCTGGAGCTCGCCCGACGCTGCCTGTACCTGAAGATCAACCGACCGCTGAGTCGCCCACCGGTCAACCGCAACAAGAGCTGGCAACGCAGCCTGCTCGAACGCCTGACCCGCGACTGGCGCTGGGACGAGCGGCAGTTCGCTCTGCTCGACAATCGCAGCCAGTGGAAGGTGCGCCAGGTCAGTCAAGAACGCCGCGCGCTGGTCAACGAACTGACCTATGGCTATCGCTTCCTCAGCGATTTCACCCGGCGCGTGCAAGCGACCAGCCCGCTCACCAGCCGCGATCTCGGCGTACTAGGCCGCCACCTGTACGCGGCCATCGAACGCAAGGCTGGCAAGGTGGAGGTGGTCAACCTCGGCATCTCGCCGGACATGTCCGAGGACAGCCTGACGCTGGTGCACGGTTATGACGGTGCGGGCGACGTGCACTGGTCGCTCTACCAGGGCCAGCTCACGACGCCGGAACTGCCCAATTACGCGCCATTGAAGCGCGCCCGCGAACTGCTGGCGCTACTCGCCTGGGGCCACCGCAACGGCGTGGTGGATACCGGCACCCATCTGTCGCTCTTCCCCGGCGACAGCGGCTTGAGCGAAGCCGAGCTGTTCGCGCTGCTGAGCGACCTGCGCCGTGCGCTGCCCATGCCGCTACCGGCCGTGGACGAGGAGGCGCTGCTCGCACCGAGCAGGGCCAGCCGTGTGTTGCTGCTGGTCAACATCGGGATGGATCCCGCGCTGCATGCCGCCGGACTGGCCAGCAGCGAGTCGATCCTCGCCGGCGCCGTTGAGAATCTGGTGCAGAGCGTGGATCAGGTGACGCTCAACAGCTGGAACGAGATGCTGGTAACGCGCTACGAAGGGCCGAAAGCGCTCGCCCTGTGCCTGCGCGACAACCTCGTCGACCTCGGAGCCAGCGACCAGCCCCCGCAACTGCAGGTGTTCTGCTTTGCCCGCCACCGTGGGCAAGCCATTGCGCGACGCCTCGAGCAGATCTTCGATGACGCTCGACGCAGCCTGGCCGGCGCTACTCACGGCCGCTATCTCCTGCAGATCCGCCAGCACTTTCATGTGCTGCAGCGCGACGGGAGCGACCTGCGGCTGACCAGCCTGGTCGACCGGGCGGCACTGCTGGAATACCTTGGCGAGGCCCATCATCTCTACAGCCCACTGCAGCTCGATCGCGCGGCGCTGGCCGGCGACGACCTGGCGCTGATCCTGACCCAGGGGCGGCCTGGCTGCCTGCAGGTGTTCTACCGTGCGGAGGACTGCAGCGCCGAACTCAGTGTGCTCGACGAGTGCAACGCCTTGTGGCGCCAGCAACTGCCCTATCGCGATGAACGCACGCTGCTGCGCCCATTGCTGCGTTTTCTCGAATCACTGATGTTCCGCCGCGCCGCGCAGCAGCCGGGTGAGGGTGTCGCCCCGCTGGATCCGACGATTCTGGTCTACCGCATCCAGCCCGGTCAGGGTCCGCAACCGTCGACGCTGGAGCGGCGTCCAGCCCCCCTGGGCGAGGTCACCGATCCGTTCTATGAGGTGCAGGCGATCGTCGAAGCCGGCGATAACGGTCGTTCGCAGGTCACGCTGTACTGCAACCAGCAGGAGTTCTCCGGCCTTGAATACGGCAACGACCTGTTCGCCGCCGTGACACGCACCATCGTCGCCCGCCGCCGCGACGGCGAACGCTACCCCTGTTACATCACCGATATCGATCTGTTCGGGCTGCACGGCAATGGGCGCAGCCAGACCGTCCAGTACCTGCGCTACAAGTCGCGGCTGGAGGCCGCGCTGAACGCCGCCATGGACGCCTGAAATCCCGCACCTCAATGAATTGCGCCATGGAATGGCTTATCTGGCTGCAGGCTTCGCCCGACGACCAGGAATTGCGTGCTGCCTGCGAGGCCTGGCAGCGGGCCTCGCCTGTCAATGCCAGCGCCTGGCAACGAGCGGAGCAGATATGGCGGCTGACCGGACAGCTTCCGTCGGAAGCCCAACGGCCGCCACGAACTGACGAGAACGCTGGCGCCTGGATAGTCAGAACCTTCTGCCGTCGCGCTCGGCGAGCCTGACGCGCCCACCCTTGCAGCAGGCGCCGCCCCACATCGATGGGAACCGGCGGGACGCCGGTCCTATAGAGCGGACAACCGCAGGATCAGAACGGATCGCCGGCTGCTTCGGGCTGATACTCGATGGCTAGCAGGGTGAGCTTGATCATCTTGCCGCCCGGGGCTGGCCAGTCGATGTGCTGACCGACGCTCATGCCCAGCAGCGCGGTGCCGACCGGAGCGAGGACGGACACGGTGCCTTCCTTGCCGGCATCGTGCGGGTAGACGAGCGTCAGGTGGTAGTCCTTGCCGCTGCCCTCGTCGCGGCAGTGCACGCGCGAGTTCATGGTCACGACACCGGCAGGCATCTCGCTGCGTTCCACGACCTGCGCCCGCGACAGTTCCTGCTCGAGCGCTTCGGCGGCCGGACCGTAATCGTCCAGGCTGTCGAGCAGCCGCTCGAGGCGCTGCAGGTCGAGTTTGGTAAGGATGATCGGCGGTGCACTGGTCATGGGCTCTGGCTAGCTCCTGGGAAAATGAAATGCTGAAAAAAGCAAAACCCCGCCCGAAGGCGGGGTTTTGCTGACCTGCCGGAGACACTATCACAGCAGCCCGAATAAGCAAGACCCCAGCCCGCAGGCCAGTAAACTCGCGGGCTGCAGACCAGCCGGATCAGAGATCCTCGAACTCAAGCGCCTCCCCACCCTGCTCCTGCGTGACCCGCGTCAGGAGTTCGCCGAGGCGCTCGCCGCTGGCATCGCACAGCCACAGCTGGCTGCCTTCGTCATAGTCGAAATGAAAGCCGCCGGAACGTGCCGCCACCCACAGCTGACGCAGCGCCGGCTGCCGACTGAGGATCAGCTGGCTGCCGTTGTCGAAACGCACGGTCAGTACGCCACCGGAGTTCTCCAGGTCGACATCCAGGCTGGTGTCGTCGAACACGTCCTCGACGCTCTCCTGCACGGCATCGACCAGGTCGTGGTAACGGGCTTCGCTCAGGCTCATGCAACTTTCCTCGATGATTCTGCGCGCGACGCAGGTCGCGCTCGACGGCGGCGAGCTTAGCAGGGCGCGGACGGGTCAAGCGAGCCGACCGCCAGGTCAGCCGCCGTGTGACGTGCGGCTCGCATAGGCAATCCGGCGGGTGCTGGGTATACTCCGGCGATTAGATTTTTCAAGGATTCCAGTCCCCATGAAGCGCCTTCTGCTTCCCTTCATCGCTCTCGCCGTCTTCGCCGCCGCGCTCAGCG
Organism: Stutzerimonas stutzeri; assembly: GCF_000219605.1. Lineage (NCBI taxonomy): Bacteria > Pseudomonadati > Pseudomonadota > Gammaproteobacteria > Pseudomonadales > Pseudomonadaceae > Stutzerimonas > Stutzerimonas stutzeri. The sequence continues at coordinate 598,864 of NC_015740.1, read as the reverse complement.
GCTGCGGCCAGAAAGGTCCGCTGTATCTGCCGGATGACGAGCAGACCGTCAAAGAACGTTCCAAAGACCGTTTCGAACTCTAAAGGAGGCTGTTCATGGAGGCCTTCTCGTACCGCGACGGTCAACTCTTCGCGGAGGGCGTGGCACTGCCCGCACTCGCGCAACGCTTCGGCACGCCGACCTACGTCTATTCCCGCGCCCACATCGAGGCCCAGTACCGGGCTTACGCCGATGCGCTGGAAGGCATGCCGCACCTGGTCTGCTTCGCCGTCAAGGCCAACTCGAACCTCGGTGTACTGAACGTGTTGGCACGTCTCGGCGCGGGCTTCGACATCGTCTCGCGCGGTGAACTGGAGCGCGTGCTCGCCGCCGGCGGCGAGCCGGGCCGCATTGTCTTCTCCGGCGTCGGCAAGACTCGCGACGACATGCGCCGTGCGCTGGAAGTCGGCGTGCACTGCTTCAACGTCGAGTCCACCGACGAGCTGGAGCGTCTGCAGCAGGTCGCCGCCGAACTGGGCATGAAGGCGCCGGTTTCCCTGCGGGTCAATCCAGACGTGGATGCCGGCACCCATCCCTACATCTCCACCGGGTTGAAAGAGAACAAGTTCGGCATCGATATCGACAACGCCGAGGCGGTCTACGCCCGCGCGGCCGAGCTGCCGAACCTGGAAGTGGTCGGCGTCGACTGCCACATCGGCTCGCAGCTGACCAGCCTGCCGCCCTTCCTCGATGCCCTCGACCGCCTGCTGGCGCTGATCGATCGGCTCGCCACGCGCGGCATCCAGATCCGTCACCTGGACCTGGGCGGCGGTCTCGGGGTGCGCTATCGCGACGAACAGCCGCCGCTGGCCGGTGACTACATCCAGGCCGTGCGCCAGCGCATCGAAGGCCGTGGCCTGGCGCTGGTGTTCGAGCCGGGCCGCTCCATCGTCGCCAACGCCGGCCTGCTGCTGACCCGCGTGGAGTATCTCAAGCACACCGCGCACAAGGATTTCGCCATCGTCGATGCGGCGATGAACGACCTGATCCGTCCGGCGCTGTACCAGGCCTGGATGAACGTGGTCGCGGTGCAGCCGCACGAAGGCGATGCGCGCCGCTACGACATCGTCGGGCCGATCTGCGAGACCGGCGACTTCCTCGCCAAGGATCGCGAGCTGGCACTGGCCGAAGGCGACCTGCTTGCGGTGTGTTCGGCCGGCGCCTATGGCTTCGTCATGAGCTCCAACTACAACACCCGCGGCCGCGCCGCCGAGGTGCTGGTGGATGGTGACCAGGCCTTCGAAGTGCGCCGTCGCGAGAGCGTTCAGGAGCTGTACGCCGGCGAAAGCCTGCTGCCCACTTGAGGCCACGATCATGCTTCTGCGCTTTACCAAGATGCACGGTCTGGGCAACGACTTCATGGTCATCGACCTGGTCAGCCAGCACGCGCACATCCAGCCCAAGCACGCCAAGCAATGGGGCGACCGTCACACCGGCGTCGGCTTCGATCAGCTGCTGATCGTCGAGCCGCCGCAGAATCCGGACGTGGATTTTCGCTACCGCATCTTCAACACCGACGGTTCGGAAGTGGAGCAATGCGGCAACGGCGCGCGCTGCTTCGCCCGCTTCGTGGTCGACAAGCGCCTGACTGTCAAACGCAAGATCAAGGTGGAGACCAAGGGCGGCATCATCGAGCTGGACATCCGCCCCGATGGACAGATCCGCGTCGACATGGGCCCGCCGCGCCTGGTGCCGGCCGAGATACCGTTTCAGGCCGAACGCGAAGCCCTGAGCTATGCGCTCGAGGTGGACGGGCAGCAGGTCGAACTGGCCGCGGTATCCATGGGCAACCCCCATGCGGTGCTGCGGGTGGACAGCGTCGAGCGTGCGCCGGTGCATGAACTGGGGCCGAAGATCGAGCATCACCCGCGCTTTCCGCAGCGGGTCAACGTCGGCTTCCTGCAGGTGGTTGATCGCCGCCATGCACGGCTGCGCGTCTGGGAGCGCGGGGCTGGCGAGACCCAGGCCTGCGGCACCGGTGCCTGTGCGGCCGCGGTAGCCGCCATTCGCCAGGGCTGGATGGACTCGCCGGTGCAGATCGAACTGCCCGGCGGCCGTCTGTCCATCGAATGGGCAGGTCCGGGGCAGCCGGTTATGATGACCGGCCCCGCCGTTCGCGTTTTTGAAGGACAGGTTCGCCTATGACCGACCAGACCCAGGGCAGCACTCCGCTACCCGACGCCGAAGCCGTCGCCGCCTACCTGCGCGCCCATCCGGAGTTCTTCGTCGACCACGACGAGCTGATCCCGGAATTGCGTATCCCACACCAGCCGGGCACCGCCGTGTCGCTGGTGGAACGCCAGGTCAAGCTGCTGCGCGAGCGCAACATCGAGATGCGCCATCGCCTGTCGCAGCTGATGGACGTGGCCCGCGACAACGATCGCCTGTTCGACAAGACCCGCCGCCTGGTGCTCGACCTGCTCGACGCCGGTAGCCTGGAAGAGGTGGTCAGCGCGGTGGAAGACAGCCTGCGCCATGAGTTTCAGGTGCCTTACGTCAGCCTGATCCTGTTCAGCGAGGCGACATTGCCGGTCGGCCGCTGCGTCAGCACCGCCGAGGCCAAGCAGAACATCGGTGGCCTGCTCGAGGGTGGCAAGACCATCTGCGGCGTGCTGCGTCCCCACGAGCTCAGCTTTCTGTTCGGCGAGGATGGCCCCAGCGTCGGCTCCGCCGCAGTGGTCAGCCTCGACGACCAGCTGGGGGTTCTCGCCATCGGCAGCCGCGACCCGCAGCACTACAAGAGCTCGCTGGGCACCCTGTTCCTCGGTTATATCGCCGAAGTGCTCGCGCGCGTCTTACCGCGCTTCGGCACCCCGCTGCGCTCGGTACGCTGAGCGCAGCCGCCGGCGTCGGCTGGCGCGGCCGTTCTTTTCGCGAGCGAGGGAGCACGGTGCAGAACGAACTCGACGCCTACTTCGAATACCTGCGCAGCGCGCGGCAGCTGTCCGGCCATTCGCTGGATGCCTATCGTCGCGATCTGGACAAGGTTCTCACCTACTGCGAGCGCGAGCGCATCGCCGGCTGGCGCGACCTGCAGGGCCGCCATCTGCGCCACCTGATCGCCGAACAGCATCGCCAGGGACAGTCCAGCCGCAGCCTGGCACGCCTCTTGTCATCAGTGCGCGGGCTGTATCGCTACCTCAACCAGGAAGGGCTCTGCGAGCACGACCCGGCCACCGGCCTGTCCGCCCCCAAGGGCGAGCGCCGATTGCCGCGCCTGCTGGATACCGATCGCGCCATGCAGCTGCTCGATGGCGGTGTCGAGGACGATTTCATCGCCCGTCGCGATCAGGCGATGCTCGAACTGTTTTATTCCTCCGGTCTGCGCCTGTCCGAACTGGTCGGTCTGAACCTCGATCAGCTCGACCTCGCCGCCGGTCTGGTGCGGGTACTGGGCAAGGGCAACAAGGTGCGCGAACTGCCGGTCGGCAGCAAGGCGCGTGAGGCGCTGCAGGCCTGGTTACCGTTGCGAACGCTGGCCGGGCCCGCCGACGGTGCGGTGTTCATCGGCCAGCAAGGGCGTCGCCTCGGCGCCCGTGCCGTGCAGCTGCGGGTGCGCCAGGCCGGTGTGCGCGAACTCGGTCAGCATCTGCACCCGCACATGCTGCGCCACAGTTTCGCCAGCCATCTGCTGGAATCCTCGCAGGACCTGCGCTCGGTGCAGGAGCTGCTCGGCCATGCCGACATCGGCACGACGCAGATCTACACCCACCTGGATTTCCAGCACCTGGCCAAGGTCTACGACCATGCGCATCCGCGCGCCAAGCGCAAGCAGGACACCGACACATGAGCATCCGCCTGATCACCTTCGACCTCGACGACACCTTCTGGGAAACCACGCCAGCCATCCAGAGCGCGGAAACCGCACTGCGCGACTGGCTCGCCGCCCATGCACCGCGGCTCGGCGATTTTCCCATCGAGGCGCTGGGTGCAATACGCCGCATGCTGGTGGAGCAGGAGCCGGCGCTGCGCCACCGCATCAGCGAGCTGCGCCGGCGCATTCTGCAACATGCCCTGCAGGATGCCGGCTACCCTGCCGACGAGGCGAACGGCCTGGCCGAGCAGGCGTTCCAGGTGTTCCTCGATGCTCGTCACGAGGTACAGATCTTCCCCGACGTGCAACCCACCCTGGAATTCCTGGCCAATCACTACACCCTCGGCGTGATCACCAACGGCAATGCGGATGTGCGCCGCCTGGGCCTGGCGGACTACTTCCAGTTCACCCTGTGCGCTGAGGATCTGGGCGTCGGCAAACCGGATCCGCATCCATTCCAGCAGGCCCTGCGCCTGGGTGATGCGCGCCCGGAACAGGCGGTGCACATCGGCGACCATGCCCTGGACGACATCGCCGGCGCACAGCAGGCTGGGCTACGCGCGGTGTGGTTCAACCCGAAGCGGATCGCCTGGGCGCACGACTACCAGCCTGACGCCGAGATCCAGCGCCTGGCCGACCTGCCCAAGCTGCTGCTCGCCTGGCGCGACAACTGAGCCACCGCCAGCGCGCCGCTGAAACGAAGAAGCCCGCTCAATAGCGGGCTTCTTCGTGATCCGTGCAGCTCAGATAGGACGGCTGCCGTACTTGCTATCCGGCTTCTTCGGCGGGTCGGCGACCACATTGGGTTCGACCTCCTGAACGCGGCCGCCACGTGCCAGGAACTCTTCCATGGCCCGCGCCAGCGCTTCGCGCTCCTTCTGCTTGGCTTCCAGGCTCGGCAGCTCGTCCGGCTCGGCGGACTTGGCCTTGGCCTTCTTGGTCGGCGTGGCCCGCTCGCTGTCGGTGCCCTCCTCGTCGAGGCTGTCGTCGCCGTCATCGGCAGCGTTCAGCTCCTCCCCTTCCTCCTCGTCGCCCACTTCCAGATCGTCTTGTTCTAGTTCTTCGTCGCTCATGTTGTACCTCATGGCTTGCCAAAGCGGAGTAAGTTATAGCCCAGCGATGCGGAATGACCGACATCACCAAAAAAAATTCAACTTGCCGTCCCGTGCAGCGTTGCCACTATCTGCCGCGCGCCACCCTGGTCGCGGTGCTCTCCGAGATAGACGCCCTGCCAAGTCCCCAGTGCCAGGCGCCCCGCGCTTACCGGCAGGCTCAGCTGGCAGCCGAGCAGGCTGGCCTTGAAGTGTGCCGGCAAGTCGTCCGGCCCTTCGTAGTCATGCTCGTAACCGTCCTCGCCCTGCGGCACCAGACGATTGAAGAACCGTTCGAAATCGCGCCGTACCGCTGAGTCGGCATTCTCGTTGATCGTCAGCGAGGCCGAGGTATGCCGCAGCCACAGGTGTAACAGACCGACCTGACATTGCCGCAGTTCCGGCAGCGCGGCGAGCAGCTCGTCGGTGATCAGATGAAAACCGCGTGGGCGCGCGCGCAAGGTGATCAGGGTCTGTTGCCACATGTACAGCACTCATGTTCGACGGCTGGTCGCGCGCATTCTAGCGTGGCGCCGGAAAAAACAAAGGGCGCCAAAAGGCGCCCTTGTCATGTATCAGCGAAACATTACTGGCGAGTGAACTCCGGGTACGCCTCCAGGCCGCACTCGACCACGTCCACGCCCTCGTACTCCTCTTCCTCGCTGACGCGCAGGCCCATCACCGCCTTGATGATGCCCCACACGATCAGGCTGGCGATGAACACCCAGAGGAAGATCGACACCAGGCCCAGCAGCTGCGCGCCGAAAGAAGCGTCGGCATTGGTCAGCGGCACGGCCAGCAGGCCCCACATACCGGCGACACCATGCACGGAGATGGCACCGACCGGGTCATCGAGCTTGAGCTTGTCCAGACCGAGGATGCTGAACACCACCAGCACACCGCCCACACCGCCGATCAGGGTGGCTTGCAGCGCGCTCGGGGTCAGCGGTTCGGCAGTGATCGCCACCAGGCCGGCCAGGGCGCCGTTGAGCACCATGGTCAGGTCTGACTTGCCGAACAGCAGGCGCGCGGTGATCAGGGCCGCGATCAGGCCACCAGCGGCACCCATGTTGGTGTTGACGAAGACCTGGGCCACCGCGTTGGCGTCCTCGATGGTGCTCATTTTCAGCTGCGAGCCGCCGTTGAAGCCGAACCAGCCCATCCACAGGATGAATGCCCCGAGGGTCGCCAGCGGCATGTTGGCACCCGGAATGGCATTGATCTGACCGTTCGGGCCGTACTTGCCCTTGCGCGCCCCGAGCAGCAGGACACCGGCCAGGGCCGCAGCGGCACCGGCCATGTGCACCACACCGGAACCGGCGAAGTCGAGGAAGCCGGCCGCGTCGAGGAAGCCGCCGCCCCACTTCCAGAAACCCTGGATCGGGTAGATGAAGCCGGTCATCACCACCGCGAAGGCGATGAAGGCCCACAGTTTCATGCGCTCGGCCACCGCACCGGAGACCACCGACATGCAGGTCGCGGCGAAGACGATCTGGAAGAAGAAGTCCGCGCGGGCCGAATAGTAAGGCGCATCCTCGCCGCCGCCGGCGACCAGGTCGACCGCATGCTCGTCACCGATGAGGAAGCCCAGGCTCGGGAAAATGCCGCCTTCCGGACTGGAGTACATGATGTAGTAGCCGACCAGCAGGTACATGATCGACGCCAGCGCGTAGAGCACGATGTTCTTGGTCAGAATCTCGGCAGTGTTCTTGGCCCGCACCAGACCGGCCTCGAGCATGGCGAAACCCGCCGCCATCCACATCACCAGCGCTCCGCAGATCACGAAGTAGAAGGTATCGAGTCCGTACTGGACGGGTATCAATGCAGTGCTATCCATGTGTCACCTCTTGCTGTCGCGCTGTGTGCGCTGTTCGGTCCGCAGGCCGCCGCACGCTGCTCCGGCGGGCCTGCCCTGACCCCGGTGTTGGCTCCGGGGTACTGCGCTGAAATGGGTTACAGGTTGTAGCCGCGCTCGTTGTGCAGGCTGAGGTCGAGGCCGATGGTCTCTTGCTCCTCGTTCACCCGCAGGCCCATCACCAGGTCGATCGCCTTGAGGATCAGGTAGGTGACGATGCCGGTGTAGACGACGGTGAAGAGCACGCCCTTGAACTGAATCCACAGCTGCAGGCCGATGTTCTCCACCTCACCGAAACCGCCCAGCATGGGTGCGGCGAAGATGCCGGTGAGCAGCGCGCCGACGATGCCGCCCACGCCGTGCACGCCGAAGGCATCCAGCGAATCGTCGTAGCCGAGCTTGCGTTTCAGGCTGGTGGCGCAGAAGAAGCAGACCACCCCCGAGACCAGGCCGATGATCAGCGCGCCCATCGGCCCGACGGTGCCGGCAGCCGGGGTGATGGCGACCAGACCGGCGACCACGCCCGAGGCGATGCCCAGCGCGCTGGGTTTGCCGTGGCCGATCCACTCGGCGAACATCCAGCCGAGCGCAGCTGCGGCGGTGGCGATCTGGGTCACCAGCATGGCCATGCCGGCGGTGCCGTTGGCAGCCACGGCCGATCCGGCGTTGAAGCCGAACCAGCCAATCCACAGCATCGCCGCGCCGACCAGGGTCAGCCCCAGGTTGTGCGGTGCCATCGGCGTGGTCGGGAAGCCCTTGCGCTTGCCCAGGACCAGGCAGGCCACCAGACCGGCGACACCGGCATTGATGTGCACCACGGTGCCACCGGCGAAATCCAGCACGCCCCAGTCCCACATCAGGCCACCGTCACCGCCCCAGACCATATGCGCGATCGGCGCATAGACCAGGGTGAACCACACGCCCATGAACACCAGCATCGCCGAGAACTTCATGCGCTCGGCGAAGGCGCCGACGATGAGCGCCGGGGTGATGATGGCGAAGGTCATCTGGAACGTGATGAAGACGCTTTCCGGGAAGGCGCCGACCAGGCTGTCAGGAGTCAGGCCGCTGAGGAAGGCGCGATCCAGACCACCGACGAAGGAATTGAAGTTGGTGACGCCCGCTTCCATACCGGTGGTATCGAATGCGAGGCTGTAGCCATAGACCATCCAGAGGATGCTCATCAGGCCGGTGATGGCGAAGCACTGCATCATCACCGAGAGGATGTTCTTCGAGCGGACCATGCCGCCGTAGAACAGCGCCAGTCCGGGGATGGTCATGAACAGCACCAGCGCAGTGGCCGTCAGCATCCATGCCGTATCGCCTGAATCCAGCGTTGCCTCCTGCGCCATGGCCAGGCCTGGGCTTAACAGAGACAAAAGGGCTCCTAGCCCTGCGAATCTTCGCAGAGTCATGGTTTTACTCCTGGGGCGTGGGGGTTCGGAGGTGCTGCTTAAATCGCGTCGGTATCGGTTTCGCCGGTACGGATGCGGATGGCCTGTTCCAGGTTGACCACGAAGATCTTGCCGTCACCGATCTTGCCGGTGTTGGCCGCCTTGGTGATGGCCTCGATCACGCGATCGAGCTGATCGTCGGCGATGGCCACGTCGATCTTCACCTTTGGCAGGAAGTCGACGACGTATTCGGCGCCGCGGTACAGCTCGGTGTGGCCCTTCTGACGGCCGAAGCCCTTGACTTCGGTGACGGTGATGCCCTGTACGCCAATCTCCGACAGCGACTCGCGCACGTCGTCCAGCTTGAACGGCTTGATGATGGCAGTGACTAGTTTCATGAAAACTTCTCCCGTTTAGGTGGACTTGCCCCAGAAGTACGAACCCGGCTCAAGTCTAAGCTCAGTGTCTGGCTCTTGTAACGCTCCGGCTTCAGCCGGGCCGCGGACCGACACCACCAATCTCGCCGACGAAGCGTCGCGAATCGCCCATGCACCGCAACGAACCGGTGCGTGCGTCAACGGGGACAAAGCAGAATCGATGCCAGCTTTGCGCGAGCCGCTTGCTGCGGGGGCTCGGCCGCAAACGGAGCGGTCCGACGGACGGTTGAGCACAACGAACGCACGAAAATGGTGCGCAGCTGCACCATGGCCTGCTCATTTTTTGTGCACCGCAGCCGGGAAAGGCGAAAAAAACGCCGTGCTACACTGGGCCCCGTTCAACGACAGGTGTTTTCAATGTTGCCGCCAAAAGCTTTCCTAGATGCCATCGGCTCCCAGGCCTCGCGCCTGTTCAACGGTGAAACGCCGCTGCCGCGCGGCGAGTTCGAAGCCCAGCTCAAGGGCGTGGTGCAGGGTGCACTGAACAAGCTCGACGTGGTCAGTCGCGACGAGTTCGACAGCCAGATGGTGGTGCTCGCCCGCACCCGCGCCCGACTCGAGGCGCTCGAAGCCAAGGTCGCCGAACTGGAAGAGAAGCTCACACCGCCCGCGTCCTGACCGACCGGGCCGTGACACGATCAAAGGAGTGATCGCATGTCCCTGGCCATCGTCCATAGCCGCGCTCAGATCGGCGTCGAAGCCCCGGCGGTGACCGTCGAGGCGCATCTGGCCAACGGCCTGCCGGCGTTGACCCTGGTCGGCCTGCCGGAAACCGCCGTCAAGGAGAGCAAGGATCGCGTGCGCAGCGCCATCCTGACCTCCGGTTTCGATTTCCCCGCCCGGCGCATCACGCTCAATCTCGCCCCTGCCGATCTGCCCAAGGACGGTGGCCGCTTCGACCTGGCCATCGCGCTGGGCATCCTCGCCGCCAGCGGACAGCTGCCCAGCGAACGCCTGGAGCAGCTGGAATGCCTGGGCGAACTGGCGTTGTCCGGTGCCTTGCGCCCGGTCCAGGGCGTGCTGCCTGCCGCCCTCGCCGCGCGTGCCGCCGGCCGTGCGCTGCTGGTGCCGCGAGCCAATGCCGAGGAGGCCAGCCTCGCCTCGGGCCTGACCGTCTTTGCCGCCGAGCATCTGCTGGAAGTTGCCGCCCACTTCAACGGCGTTACCCCGCTCGAGCCCTACGTGGCCCAGGGGCTGCTGCGGCAGGTCCAGCCCTACCCCGACCTGGCCGACGTACAGGGCCAGCAGGCGGCCAAACGCGGCCTGCTTATCGCCGCGGCCGGCGCACACAACCTGTTGTTCTCCGGGCCGCCCGGCACCGGCAAGACGCTATTGGCCAGCCGGCTGCCCGGCCTGCTGCCGCCGCTGGATGAGCAGGAGGCGCTGGAAGTGGCCGCGATTCATTCGGTGGCCAGCCACAGCCCGCTGCAGCACTGGCCGCAGCGCCCGTTCCGCCAGCCCCATCACAGTGCATCGGGCCCGGCGCTGGTGGGTGGCGGCAGCCGGCCGCAACCGGGCGAGATCACCCTGGCGCATCAGGGTGTACTGTTTCTCGACGAGCTACCGGAGTTCGACCGCAAGGTGCTGGAGGTGCTGCGCGAGCCACTGGAATCGGGCCATATCGTCATCGCCCGGGCGCGGGACAAGGTGCGTTTTCCGGCGCGTTTCCAGCTGGTGGCGGCAATGAACCCCTGCCCGTGCGGCTATCTGGGCGACCCTAATGGTCGCTGCCGCTGCACGCCGGAGCAGATCCAGCGCTACCGCAACAAGCTCTCCGGACCGCTGCTCGACCGCATCGACCTGCATCTGACCGTGGCGCGCGAGGCCACCGCCCTCAACGCAGCGCCACAGACCGGCCAGAGCAGCGCCGTGCTCGCCGCACAGGTGGCCGAGGCGCGGCGACTGCAACTCGCCCGCCAGGGCTGCGCCAACGCCTTTCTCGACCTGACCGGTCTGCGTGAGCACTGCCAGCTGACCGCCGAGGATCAGGCGTGGCTGGAGCGCGCCTGCGAGCGTCTCGCACTGTCCCTGCGCGCCGCACACCGGTTGCTCAAGGTCGCACGCACCCTGGCCGACCTGGAGCAGGCCGAACGCATCGGCCGGCAACATCTGGCCGAAGCGCTGCAATATCGCCCCGGCAGCCAGGCCTGAGCCCCTCCGGCCGGGGCATTCGACGTTGCCGGATGCCTGCTGACAAGCGGACGCTTTTGCGGTCTGTGTTAAGTTGCCTGGCTTTCGCCACAGGCGGCCACTCCCCAGACACAACCGAAGGAGCGCAGCATGGAGGCCAAACAGCCCTCGTCTTCTCACCTCAACGCCCCGGTCTTTTACGGCTCGGCAGTCATCATCCTGGCACTGGTGATCTACAGCGTCGCCTTTCAGGAACACGCGCAGGACCTGTTCGGCGACGCCCAGGCCTGGATCATCGCCAATGTCAGCTGGCTGTACATTCTCGCCGTCGCACTCATCCTGCTGATGGTGGTGCTGCTGGCCTTCAGTCGCTACGGCGACATCAAGCTCGGCCCGGACCACAGCGAACCGGACTACAGCGCCCTGACCTGGTTCGCCATGCTCTTCTCCGCCGGCATGGGCATCGGCCTGATGTTCTTCGGCGTCGCCGAGCCGGTCATGCATTTCCTCTCGCCGCCGGTCGGCGAAGGCGGCACGACGCTCGCCGCCCGCGAAGCGATGAAGATCACCTTCTTTCACTGGGGCCTGCACGCCTGGTCGATCTACGCCATCGTGGCGATGATCCTCGCCTACTTCGCCTACCGTCACGGCCTGCCGCTGACACTGCGCTCGGCGCTCTACCCGCTGATCGGCGAGCGTATCTACGGCCCCATCGGGCACGCGGTGGACATCTTCGCCATCATCGGCACGGTGCTCGGCGTCGCCACCTCGCTGGGCCTGGGTGTCACCCAGATCAACACCGGGCTGAACCACCTCTACGGCCTGCCGGTGACCATTCCGGTGCAGATCGGCCTGATCGTCGCCACCACCTTGCTCGCCACCATTTCGGTGGTGACCGGGCTGGACAAGGGCGTGCGGCGGCTGTCCGAGCTGAATCTGTCGCTGGCCGGCCTGCTGATGCTGATGGTGCTGATCGCGGGGCCGACGGTGTTCATCCTGCAGACCTTCGTGCAGAACATCGGCAGCTACCTGTCGGACATCGTCAACAAGACCTTCAACCTCTACGCCTACGAGCCGAACGACTGGATCGGCGGCTGGACGCTGTTCTACTGGGGCTGGTGGCTGGCCTGGTCGCCCTTCGTCGGCCTGTTCATCGCGCGCATTTCCCGCGGCCGGACCATCCGCGAATTCGTTGCAGGTGTGCTGCTGGTACCCACCGCCTTCACCCTGTTGTGGATGACCGTGTTCGGCGATACCGCCATCCACATGATCCTCTGGGAGCACGTGAGCAGCCTCGGCGAGGCCATCGAACAGGACAGCTCACTGGCACTGTTCGCCTTCTTCGAACATTTTCCGTTCTCGGCACTGATCTCCCTCGTGGCGATCATCATGGTGGTGGTGTTCTTCGTCACCTCCGCCGACTCCGGCGCACTGGTGGTGGACATGCTCGCGTCCGGCGGCAAGCAGGGCACGCCGGTCTGGCAGCGCATCTTCTGGGCCGCCTCCATGGGCGGCGTGGCCATCGCGCTGCTGCTCGCCGATGGTCTGACCGCGCTGCAGACGGCGACCATCGCCAGCGCCCTGCCCTTCACCATCGCGCTACTCTGTTCGATGTGGGGTCTGCTCAAGGCGCTGCGCCTGGATGCCACCAAACAGGGGCTGCGCTACCAGGCCCTGAGCACGTCACCCAGCGCACCGCGCAGCGCCGGTGGCTGGCAACGTCGCCTGCGTACGCTGATGCTGTTCCCGCGACGCGCCCATGTGGTGCGCTTCATCACCGAAGTGGTGCGTCCGGCCTACGAAGACATCGCCGAGGAAATGCGCAAGCAGGGCTATGCGGTGGAGATCAGCGAAGGTGACGATCGTCGCTTGCGCTTCGAAATCACCCACGAAGGCGAGCCGGACTTCATCTACGAGGTGCGCCCGCGGGCCTACGCCATGCCGAGTTTCGTCGCCACCAGCGAGGACGACGAGCGCGAGGAGCGCAAGTACTTCCGCGCCGAGGTGCATCTCAAGGAAGGCGGGCAGGATTACGACGTGATGGGCTGGAGCCGTGAAGACGTGATCGGCGACATCCTCGGCCAGTACGAGAAGCACATGCACTTCCTGCACATGGTCCGCTGAGGCGGAGCGGGTTCCGCCGAGCGCTTCAGCTCAGTGCGTCAGGCCCGCAGCCTGGCGCTCGGCGTTCATGAAGCTCATCAGCTCGGCCAGCGGCAACGGCTGGCTGACCAGATAGCCCTGCACCTGCTGCGCACCAAACTGGCGCAGCAGCTCCAGTTGCTCAGCGGTTTCAACCCCCTCGGCGACCACTTGCAGCTCCAGTTCGCGGGCCAGGCCGATCATTGCCCGTACCAGCTGCATCTTCTCGGGGCGCGCGATCATCCCGGCGACGAAACTCTTGTCGACCTTCAGCAGGGTGATCGGCAGGTTGGACAGGTGCACGAAGGAGGAAAAGCCGGTGCCGAAGTCATCCAGCGAGAAGCGCACGCCCAGCTGGCCAAGCGCCTGCATGGCGGTCTGCACCTGCTCGCTGCGGCGCATGACGGCGGTTTCGGTAAGCTCGAACTCGAGCCAGTGCGGGTCGATGGCGCGCTCGTCGATCAGCCGCGTCAGTGTCGGCAGCAACTGGCTGTCCTGGAACTGCCGGAACGACAGGTTGACCGCCATGTGCAGCGAGTCCGCACCCTGCTCGTGCAGGCTCTGCAGGTCGCGCAGGGCGTGGGCGATGACCCAGTAGCCGAGCGGCACGATCAGGCCGCTTTCCTCGGCCATGGGAATGAAGGCGTCCGGCCCGAGCAGACCGCGTTCGGGATGCAGCCAACGCACCAGCGCCTCGATGCCGACCACGCGGCCCGTGTCCAGACACAGCCGCGGCTGGTAGTGCAGCTCCAGCTCACCACGGCGCAGCGCGCGGCGCAGCTCGCCCTCCTGGTCGGCCAGGCTGCGGGCACTGCGGCTGACGTGCTCGTCGTACAGGCACCAGGTGCAGCCCTGGCTGGCCTTGGCCTGACGCATCGCCAGTTGCGCATGCCAGAGCAGCGCATCGGCCGAGGTGCCGGCGCTGGCTCGCGCCAGCCCGAGGCTGCAGCCGAGCATCAGGCTTTCGCCGTCCACCCAGTAGGGCTCGGCCAACGCTTCGACGATGCGATCGGCGATCGCATCGGCGCGTCCGGCATCGTCACGGGTGTCGAGCAGCAAGGCGAACTCGTCGCCGCCCAGCCGCGCCAGCAGATCGCCCACTTCCAGCTGCGCCTTGAGCCGGGCAACCACCTGCAGGATCAGCCGATCTCCGGCATCGTGGCCGAGGGCGTCGTTGACGTGGCGGAAATTGTCCAGGTCCAGGTAGCCGAGCTCCAGGCCATGACCGTCGTGCTCGCTCAGGGCGTCGAGCAGCTGCGCCTGGAAGCCCTGACGATTGGCGATGCCGGTGTGCGGGTCGCGCACCGCCAGCTTCTGCAGGGTGCCCTGCAGGTTGCAGCGCTCGCGCACGTAGCGCAGACAACGGCGCAGCACCTCGGCGCTGAGCTGGTCGGCCACCAGCCAGTCGACCGCACCTTCCGGGGTTTCTTCCGGCTCCTCGTCGAGCAGCAGGATCAGCGGCCAGGGAAAGCGCCCGGGTGCGGGCCGGCATTGCGGCGTCGCCAGGACCAGACAGGGAGATTCGAGCTGCTGGCTGACGGTTTGCCAGTCCGTCGCCACGACCAGCTGTTCGGCGTGGGCCGAACCCTGCAGGCAGGCGCGCAGCCGCACCGCCCAGTCTGGGCGATGCGCCAACAGCAACAATGGCATGGGTTGGGCAGGCGCTGGCAAGCGGCCTCCGGACTCTTGAGCTGTTGAAGACACCAAAGGGTCTCCGATCCCACCAGTCCCTGTGCAACCACCCCAGCATCCTGCAGCGCGACAAGACTAATCGATTCTTGCCATTAGCCAAGCCCCACGCGCGACGACCGGCGTTTTATTGCGTCTGTAACGCGCCTGCATCACCCTTTCGGCCTGTTAAACTCGCGCCCCCGTTTCGAACGACCTGAACAACATGTCCCGACTCAATCCTCGGCAGCAGGAAGCCGTGAACTACGTCGGCGGCCCCCTGCTGGTGCTCGCCGGTGCCGGCTCCGGCAAGACCAGCGTGATCACCCGCAAGATCGCCCACCTGGTGCAGAACTGCGGCATCCAGGCCCGTCACATCGTCGCCATGACCTTCACCAACAAGGCGGCGCGGGAGATGAAGGAGCGCGTCGGCACCCTGCTCAAGGGCAGCGAGGCGCGCGGCCTTACCGTGTCCACTTTCCACAACCTGGGCATGAACATCATCCGCAAGGAATACGCGCGCCTGGGCTACAAGCCCGGCTTCTCGATCTTCGATGACGGCGACATCAAGGCGCTGCTCACCGACATCATGCAGAAGGAGTATTCCGGCGACGACGGTGCGGACGAGATCAAGAACCTCATCGACAGCTGGAAGAACGACCTGATTCTGCCCGACGAGGCCCTGGCCAAGGCGCGCGGCCCCAAGGAGCAGACCGCCGCCATCGTCTACCTGCACTACCAGCGCACGCTCAAGGCGTACAACGCGGTGGACTTCAACGACCTGATCCTGCTGCCGGTCAAGCTCTTCCAAGAACACCCCGACATCCTCGAGAAGTGGCAGAACCGCATCCGCTACCTGCTGGTGGACGAATACCAGGACACCAATGCCAGCCAGTACCTGCTGGTGAAGATGCTGGTGGGCATGCGCAACCAGTTCACCGTGGTCGGCGACGACGACCAGTCGATCTACGCCTGGCGCGGCGCGCGTCCGGAAAACCTGATGCTGCTGAAGGAGGACTACCCGTCCCTGAAGGTGGTAATGCTGGAGCAGAACTACCGCTCCACCAGCCGCATCCTCAAGTGCGCCAACATCCTCATCGCCAACAACCCCCACGTGTTCGAGAAGCAACTGTGGTCGGAAATGGGCCATGGCGACGAGATCCGCGTGATCCGCACGCGCAACGAAGAGGCCGAGTGCGAGCGGGTGGCACTGGAAATCCTCACCGAGCACCTGCGCACCCAGCGTCCCTACAGCGACTTCGCCATCCTCTACCGCGGCAACTACCAGGCCAAGCTGATGGAGCTGAAGCTGCAGCACCACCAGATTCCCTATCGCCTGTCCGGCGGCACCAGCTTCTTCGCCCGCCAGGAGGTGAAGGACCTGATGAGCTACTTCCGCCTGCTGGTCAACCCGGACGACGACAACGCCTTTCTGCGGGTGATCAACGTGCCGCGACGGGAGATCGGCTCCACCACCCTGGAAAAGCTCGGCAACTACGCCAGCGAGCGCGGCATCAGCATGTACGCCGCCGCTGACGAAATCGGCCTCGGCGCGCATCTGGACAGCCGCTATGCCGAGCGCCTGGCGCGCTTCAAGCACTGGATGGACAACGTGCGCCAGCAGTGCGCGCAGAACGACCCGATCGCCGCCATCCGCAGCATGGTGATGGACATCGACTACGAGAACTGGCTCAGGCAGAACGCCTCCAGCGACAAGGTGGCCGACGCGCGCATGGGCAACGTCTGGTTTCTCGTCGATGCGCTGAAAAACACCCTGGAAAAAGACGAAGACGGCGACATGACCATCGAGGATGCCATCGGCAAGCTGGTGCTGCGCGACATGCTCGAGCGCCAGCAGGAAGAGGAAGAAGGTGCCGAGGGCGTACAGATGATGACGATGCACGCCTCCAAGGGCCTGGAATTTCCTTCGGTGTACATCATCGGTTTCGAGGAGGAAATCCTTCCGCACCGTTCCAGCATCGAGGCCGACACCATCGAGGAAGAGCGGCGCCTGGCCTACGTCGGCATCACCCGCGCCAAGCGCAACCTGGCGCTGACCTTCGCCGCCAAGCGCAAGCAGTATGGCGAGGTGATCGACTGTACGCCGAGCCGCTTCCTCGACGAGCTGCCGCCCGAGGATCTGGTCTGGGAAGGCATGGAAGAAGCGCCGGTGGAGGTCAAGGCCGCGCGCGGCAACGACGCCCTGGCAGCGATGCGGGCGATGCTCAAGCGCTGACGGCTCGCCGCGCCCATCTTTTTTTTTCGCGGCCGGTTTGAATCCCGTAACGCTGACGCGGCATGCTGCTGGCATCGTGGTTTTCGGGAGGGTTGGGATGTATCACGGCGAACGCTTCAATGCCTGGACGCACCTGGTCGGTGCTGCGCTGGCGTGTCTCGGCGCGATCTGGCTGCTGGTCCTCGCCGCGCTCGACGGCTCGACGGTAAAGATCGTCAGCGTTGCGATCTACGGTCTGAGCCTGATCCTGCTGTATAGCATCTCGACGCTCTATCACAGCCTGCGCGGGCGGGCGAAGGTGGTCATGCGCAAGCTCGATCACCTGTCGATCTACCTCTTGATCGCCGGCAGCTACACGCCGTTCTGTCTGGTCACCCTGGCCGGCACCTGGGGCTGGACGCTGTTCGGCATCGTCTGGGGCCTCGCGGTGATCGGCATGCTGCAGGAGATCAAGCCGCGCTCCGAAGCACGGGTGCTGTCACTGGTGATCTACGCCGTGATGGGCTGGATCGTGCTGGTGGCGGTCAAGCCGCTGTTCGCCGCCCTGGGGGGCGCCGGTTTCAGCTGGTTGCTGGCCGGCGGCATCTGCTACACGGTGGGCATCGTCTTTTTCGTCTTCGACGACCGCTTCCGGCACTGGCACGGCATCTGGCACATCTTCGTGATGGTCGGCAGCCTACTGCACTTCATCGCCATTCTGTTCTACGTGCTCTGATCGGCCTCCAGCGCCGCCGCGCTGCCGAGCACCGCCTCCAGTTCGCGTGCAGCGGCACGCATTCGTGGCACGAATGCCAGCAGCTGCGCCATCGAACAGCGGATCACCGGCGCGTGGCTGAACAGGCAGGCCAGCAGCTCGCCGTCGGAGGCACGTACCGGCACCGCACAGGCGACCATGCCGTCGATGAACTCCTCGCAGTCGGTTCCCAGCTGTTCCTCGCGTACGCGGGCCAGGTCGTCGCGCAGCGCGCTGAGATCGGTGAGGGTGTTGCGCGCCATGCGCTGCAGCGGCAGGCGCGGCAGCACCCGCTCCAGCTGCTCCGGCGGCAGCGAGGCCAGATAGAGCTTGCCGCTGGCGGTGCACCAGAGCGGCGTGTGGCTGCCGATCGGCAGGTTGATCTGCAGCGGCCAGTTGGTCTGCACCCGATCGAAATAGAGCATGTCCAGCCCGTCCGGAATCGCCAGACCGCAGGTCTCGCCGATGGCTTCGGAGAGCTGGCGCAGGATCGCCTGGCGCAGCGCCTTGTGCCGGCTGCTGCGCAGGATGTTCAGCGCCGCGACATGCAGGCGCTCGCCCGGCAGCAGCCCGCCGCGCAGGCCGAATTGCAGGAAGCCTTCCTTTTCCAGAGTCTGCACCAGCCGGTGCGCGCTGGCCTTGGGGATGTCCAGGCGCTCGGCCAGTGCAGTCGGGCTGAGCGGCTCCTTCGCCGCCGCCACCGCCTCGATGATTTCCAGCACGCGGGTGATGGAAGAGCCTTTCTCGCGGGGAGTGCTGCGCATCGTCTGCCTTGTCGTTCGATAGAGATGGACGCCCACAGGGCGCCCAGGAGTGTAGCGACCGGCACCGCCAGTGCAACGGGACCGCGCGGGCTACTTCATGGTCGGCATGGCGAACTCGGTGCCGGCACGGATACCGGTGGGCCAGCGCCGGGTCACGGTCTTCATCCGGGTGAAGAAACGCACCCCATCCGGGCCGTGCATGTTCAGCGGGCCGAACACCGAGCGCTTCCAGCCGCCGAAGCAATGGAAGGCCATCGGCACCGGAATCGGCACGTTGACGCCAACCATGCCAACCTTGACGTTCTCCTCGAACTGCCGCGCGGTGTCGCCGTCACGGGTGAAGATCGAGGTGCCGTTGCCGAACTCGTGGTCGTTGATCAGTTGCAGCGCCTCGTCGAACGACGCAACCCGCACCACGGCCAGCACCGGGCCGAAGATCTCCTCGCGGTAGATGCGCATGTCTGGCGTGACCCGGTCAAACAGCGTCGGGCCGACATAGAAGCCGTTCTCGTGGCCCTCGACCTTGATGCCGCGGCCGTCGCAGACCAGCGTTGCACCTTCCGCCACGCCCAGATCGATGTAGCCGCTGACCTTCTGCTGGTGCTCGCGGGTCACCAGCGGGCCCATGTGCGGCTCGGGCTCGACGCCCAGGCCCGGGCCGGTGCGCATCTGACTGATTTCGCCTTTGAGCATTTCGACCAGCTTGTCAGCCACCTCGTCGCCGACACACACCGCGACGGAAATCGCCATGCAGCGCTCGCCGGCGGAGCCGTAGGCCGCGCCCATCAGCGAGCTGACCACCTGCTGCGGATCGGCGTCGGGCATCACCACCATGTGGTTCTTCGCCCCGCCCAGCGCCTGGCAGCGCTTGCCGTGGGCCGAGGCGGTGGCATAGATGTATTCGGCGATGGGCGTCGAGCCGACGAAGCTGACCGATTGCACCCGCTCATCGGTGAGCAGCACGTCCACCGCCTCCTTGTCGCCGTTGACGATGTTCAGCACACCAGCCGGCAGCCCCGCCTCGGCCAGAAGTTCGCCGATCAGCATCGTCGCGCTGGGGTCCTTTTCCGAGGGCTTCAAGACGAAGGTGTTACCGCAGGCGATGGCCACCGGCAGCATCCACAGCGGCACCATGGCCGGGAAGTTGAACGGGGTGATCCCGGCGCAGACACCGAGCGGCTGCATCAGCGAATTCGAATCGATGTCGCGGCCGACGTTGGAAGAAAACTCGCCCTTGAGCAGATGCGGGATGCCGCAGGCGAACTCCACCACTTCCAGCCCGCGGGTCACCTCGCCCTGGGCGTCGGAAAATACCTTGCCATGCTCACTGGTGATCAAGCGGGCGACGTCGTCGCGGCGGCGCTCGAGCAGTTCCTTGAAGCGGAACATGACCCGCGCGCGCACCAGCGGCGGCGTCTTCGACCAGCCATCGAAGGCGGCCTGGGCAGCGGCAATGGCCTGGCGGGTCTCGTCCGCCGAGGACAGTGAGACATACAGGCGCGGCTCGCCGGTGGCCGGGTTGTAGACGGTGGCATGGCGCTCGGAGCGGCCGGCGACGGCCTCGTTGTTGATCAGGTTGCCGAGGGTCTGCATGGCTTCACTCCTGGTTCCAGACGGTTTCGTAGAGGTCGATGATTTCCGCTTCCGTGGGCACGCGCGGGTTGTTGCCCGGCGAGCCGGAGGCCAGCGCCTGACGCGCCATGGTCGCGCGCAGCTCGAAAAAGCGTTCGCGGGCGATGCCGAATTGTTCCGGGCTCGGCACTTTCAGCTCCTGATTGATCGCCCGCAGCTCGGCGAGCAGCTTGTCGTTCGCCATCTCGACGCTGTCGGTCTGTGCAGCGACGCCCATGGCCCGCGCGCAGTCGGCGTAGCGCTCGGGCGCCGCGGGAATCGAGAAAGCGGTGATCGCCGGCAGCAGCATGGCGTTGGACAGCCCGTGCGGCACGTGGAAGAAGGCACCGATCGGCCGGCTCATGCCGTGCACCAGCGCCACCGAGGCGTTGGAGAAGGCGATTCCGGCCAGGGTCGCCCCGAGCATCATCGCTTCACGCGCGGCGCGGTCGTCCGGCTGGTGGAAGGCTGTGCGCAGGTTCGGCGCCAAGAGGCGCATGGCTTCCAGCGCCTGAGAGTCGCTGTAGAGGCTGGCCTTGCGGCTGACATAGGCCTCGATGGCGTGGGTCAGCGCGTCGATGCCGGTGTCGGCGGTGACCCGCGGCGGCAGCGAGAGGGTCAGCTCGTAGTCGATCAGCGCGGCGATGGGCATGAAGCCGAGGCCCGCGCAGAGCATTTTCTCGTCGCTGGTCTCGTCGGTGATGATGGTGAAACGCGTCGCCTCCGAGCCGGTGCCGGCGGTGGTGGGGATGGCGATCAGCGGCAGGCCGGCTTCGCTGACATCGCGCGGGAAGCGGTAGTCGCGCATCTCGCCGCCGAACTTGCCGAGGATGCCTATGGCCTTGGCCGAATCGATCGGGCTGCCGCCGCCGAGGGCGACGATGGAATCGAAATCGCCCTGGCGAACCATTTCGACGCCGGCGCGAATGGAGGCAGCGGTCGGTTCGGGCAGGGTATCGGCAAAGCACTGGCTGGCGATGCCGGCCTCTTCCAGCTGACCGGCGATGCGCGCGACATAGCCGAGCTCGACCATCA
Organism: Stutzerimonas stutzeri; assembly: GCF_000219605.1. Lineage (NCBI taxonomy): Bacteria > Pseudomonadati > Pseudomonadota > Gammaproteobacteria > Pseudomonadales > Pseudomonadaceae > Stutzerimonas > Stutzerimonas stutzeri. Next base: position 577,915 of record NC_015740.1, on the reverse strand, counting down.
TGCGGTCGGTGACGATCAGCGGGCGACTGCAGCCCAGTTCCTGCAACACGCGGGCGAGTTGCCCGCTGGCGCCAGCGCCGACTTCCATCAGGCGCGGCAGGACGATGCGGTGGCTCATGAGCATTCTCCGAGGTGGGCCGCCTGAGGCATGGCGGCTTCTTATTCTGAGACTTTATGTCTCACTATCGAGCCTGGAGAGTAGAAAGCGAATGGGTAGACGTCAATAAAAAACGAGACCGATGGTCTCGTTTTATTCGTTGCGCAGTGCGCGTGCTGATCAAACCGAACGTTGCCGATGCCGCTCCACTGCCATGGCCAGCCGCTCGGCCCGCACCTGCACTCGCGCGCGCGCCTGCGCGTCGTCCAGCCCTTGCAGATCGGCGTCGACATTGAGCAGCACGGCATCGACACAGGCAACCAGCAACAGGACGGCAGCCTCGACGTCGCACCGTAGCGCGGGGTTGACCAGCGGCACGGCACGCTCGGCTATGCCCAGCGCCTCGATACAGGCATGGGCCGTGGCCAGCGGCACGGCACACGCCTGGCGCGCCGCCGAGGACGCCAAGCGATCATCGTGCTGATCCTTGAGCACCTCGCGGAACACCGCCACATCGTCGTCGGCAAAGGCACCAGGACGGCCGAGCAGTGCCCGCGCCTCGTCGAGCAACGCGCTGCAGCGGTCATCGTCGCGCTGCCCGGCCGTGACCCGCAGCGCCTTGACGATCAGCGCTACGGCGAGGTCCGCGGTCACCGCCGCGACCGCGCCGCAGCCGGGCAGCGCGCGCTCGGCCACGGCATTGCGAAACTGCGCCAGGGGCAGTTGCCAGAGCCCCTGCCCCACACCAGGTCGGTCGGCGTCGGTCATCCCGCGTTGGCGCCTTGCCAGTGCAGCAGCACATCGAGCATGCGGTTGGAGAAGCCCCACTCGTTGTCGTACCAGGCCATCACCTTGACCAGCTCACCCTGCACGCGGGTCTGGCTGAGGTCGGCGACGCAGGAGGCGGGATAGCCGTTGAAGTCGCAGGACACCAGCGCCTCGTCGTTGCACTCCATCACACCGGCCGGCAGCTTCTGCGCACCGTCGCGCAGGATCTGGTTGATCGCGTCGACGCTTGCCGGCGCGTTCTCGGCGATGAAGGTCAGGTCCACCAGCGAGACGTTCGGCGTCGGCACACGCACCGACAGCCCGTCCAGCCGCCCGGCCAGTTCCGGAAGCACCAGGCCGATGGCCTTGGCCGCACCGGTGGTGGACGGAATCATCGACAGCCCGGCGGCGCGGGCTCGATAGAGGTCCTTGTGGGCCTTGTCCAGCAGGTTCTGGTCGTTGGTGTAGGAGTGCACGGTGTTGAGCAGCCCCTGGCGGATGCCGACCGCCTCGTGCAGCACCTTGGCCAGTGGTGCCAGGCAATTGGTGGTGCACGAGGCATTGGAGATCACCCGCTGGTCGGCCAGCAGCTGATGGTTCACGCCGTAGACCACGGTCAGGTCGCCGCCATCCAGCGGATGCGAGGCGAACACCCGGCCGGCACCGGCCTGCAGGTGCTGCTCGATGGCCGCGCGCTGCTTGAACTTGCCGGTGCACTCGAGCACCACATCGACGCCCAGCTCCTTCCACGGCAGTTGGGTGGCGTCGCGTTCGGCCAGCAGGCGGATGGACTGACCGCGCACCACCATCGAGTCGCCCTCGAGCGTCACCGGCTCGGGAAAACGACCGAAGGTCGAGTCGAAACGGGTCAGGTGCACCAGCGTGTTGTGTTCGCTGAGGTCGTTGATGGCGACCACCTGCACCTGATTCTGCAGTCCGCGCCCGAACAACGCGCGCACCACCGCGCGACCGATACGCCCATACCCATTGATGGCAATACGCAGCATGGCAAATCTCCTCGGAGGGGTTGAAAGTCAGTCGTTAGCTTAGGCGCAGTATCCACCCTTGCGTTCTCCATGAACCGACCGGGATCAAGGGAAGTGGCGAACCCGTGTCCCGCTTGCCAGTCGTATGGCTGACGAGGCGGCGTTGCCGAGCCGCCGCGACCTCAGACGAATCAGGGGGTACGCTGCATGAGCGAGACAACGCGAACGCCGTGGTGGATGGGTGCGACCGTTTATCAGATCTACCCGCGATCCTTCGCTGACAGCAACGGCGACGGCATCGGCGACCTCCAGGGCGTACTGCGGCACCTCGACTACCTCAAGCGGCTGGGGGTCGATGCTCTGTGGCTATCGCCGATCTTCCGCTCGCCGATGGCCGATGCCGGCTACGACATCAGCGACTACTGCGACATCGACCCGCTGTTCGGCTCGCTGGCCGACATCGACCGGCTGATCGCAGAGGCCCATGCCCGCGATATTCGCGTGCTGCTGGACTTCGTGCCCAATCACACCTCCGACGAGCATCCCTGGTTCGTCGAGTCGCGCAGCTCGCGGGACAACCCCAAGCGCGACTGGTACATCTGGCGGGACCAGCCGAACAACTGGCGCGCTGCGCTGGGTGCCGGCAGCGCCTGGACCTGGGACGAGCACACCCAGCAGTACTACCTGCACCTGTTCCTGGCCAAGCAGCCGGACCTGAACTGGCGCAACCCCGAAGTGGTCGCGGCAATGCACGACGTGCTGCGCTTCTGGCTCGATCGCGGCATCGATGGCTTTCGCATCGACGTCATTCACTGCACCGGCAAGGATCCGAGCTTCGCCGACGATCCGCGCTGCCAGGCCGGTCAGCCGTTGTCGGACTTCAACGACCAGCCCTACAGCCACGAGGTGCTGCGCGGCCTGCGCAAGCTGGTCGACAGCTATCCCGGTGATCGCATGCTGGTCGGCGAGGTGAACATCCGCTCCACCGAGCGCGTGCTGCAGTACTACGGCGCCGGCGATGAGCTGCACCTGGCCTTCAACTTCAATCCGCTCGATGCGCCCTGGGACCCGGTGCTGTTTCGCACCTGCATCCGTGAGGTCGAGCACTGGCTGCAGCCGGCCGGCGCCTGGCCGACCTGGGTGCTGTCCAACCACGACAATGTGCGCCAGCGCAGCCGCTACCAGGGCTCCGAGCGCGCGGCCCGCGCTGCCGCGGTGCTGTTGCTGACGCTGCGCGGCACACCGTTCATCTACCAGGGCGAGGAGCTGGGCCTGGAAGACGCACACATCGCCGACGAGGCGCGCATCGACCCGGGCGGCCGCGACGGCTGTCGTGCTCCCATTCCCTGGCTGGCCGAACCGCCCCATGACTGGAATGGCGCCTCACCCTGGCTGCCCTTTCCGCCCGATGCCGACGAGCTGGCCGCGGAACGGCAGGTCGGCGCGGCGAACTCGATGTTCGCCCTCTATCAGCGCCTGCTCGCGGCGCGCAAGGCCAGCCCGGCGCTGCTGCACGGCGACTTCGAGGAACTGCCCTCGCACCCCGAGGTGCTCGCCTACCGCCGGCAGCTGGGCGATGACCTGCGGCTGGTCTGCATCAATTTCGCCGAAGCGGCGCATGCCTGCCCGCAGAGTGGCGACTGGACGGTGGAAATCGCCAGCGACGGCCTCGGCGAAGGCGAGCCCTATGCCGGCACCCTGAACCCGGGCCAGGCACTCGTGCTGCGCCCGACGGAGGCCTGACCATGCGCCCACTCTGGTACCGCAACGCGGTGATCTATCAGATCGACCCCTCGCTGTTCCGTGACAGCAACGGCGATGGCTGCGGCGATCTGCGCGGCATCACCGAGCGCCTCGACTACATTCGCGGCCTCGGTTGCACCGCGATCTGGCTCATGCCCTTCTACCAGTCGCCATTCGAGGATGCCGGCTACGACATCAGCGACCATCTGCAGGTGGCCGAGCGCTTCGGCGACCTGGCCGACATCGTCGCCCTGCTGGAGAAGGCCGAGGAGCTGGGTCTGCACGTGATCATCGAGCTGGTCGTGCAGCATACCTCCAGCGAACACCGCTGGTTCCAGGAAGCGCGCCGCGACCGCGACTCGCCCTATCGCGACTACTACATCTGGGCCGACGAGCCGGACGACGCCATCGAGCCGATCTTTCCCACGGTCGAAGACAGCGTCTGGACCTGGGACGAGCAGGCCGGCCAGTACTATCGCCATCTGTTCTACAAGCATGAGCCGGACCTGAACCTGACCAACCCGCGGGTGATCCACGAGATCGAGCGGATCATGTCGTTCTGGCTACGCCTGGGCGTGTCGGGCTTTCGCATCGACGCCGCGGTGCACATGGTGCGCCAGGCCGGCGGTGGCGACCTGCGCCAGGGTTACTGGCTGCTGGAACACATGCGCGACTTCGTCACCATGCGCCGCCCGGAGACCGTATTGCTCGGCGAGATCGATACCGATCCGGAGAAGTACATCGAGTACTTCGGTGACGAGGCCGACCGCGTCACCCTGCTGCTGGACTTCTGGGTCAACAACCATCTGTTCCTCGCCCTCGCCAGGCAGCAGGCCGAGCCGCTCTGTCGCGCGCTGAACAGCCAGCCGCTGCCACCCAGCCATTCGCAATACGCCCTGTGGATTCGCAACCACGACGAGCTGAGCCTCGACCGGCTGGAGGAGGATGAGCGCAACGAGGTGCTGGATACCTTTGCCCCCGACCAGAACATGCGCGCCTACAACCGCGGTATTCGCCGACGCCTGGCGCCCATGCTCGACGGCGACGAGCGACGCATCGCCGCCACCCACGCCCTGCTCTTCTCCCTGCCCGGCACGCCGATCATCCGCTACGGCGAGGAAATCGGCATGGGCGACGATCTCGAGCGCCCGGAACGGCTGGCGGTGCGCACGCCGATGCAGTGGTCCAACGAGCCCAACGCCGGCTTCTCCTGCATCGACGCGCAACGGCTGATCGCCCCGGTGATCGATGAAGGGCCCTTCGCCTTCGACAGGGTCAACGTATTCGCCCAGACCCTGCGCAGCGACTCACTGATGGCGCGCACCGGCAACATGATCCGCACCCGCATCGGCCTGCGCGAGATCGGCATCGGCAAGCGGCGCACGGTGGAGGTGGACGACCCGAGCGTGTTCGCCATTCGCCACGACAACGATTCCACGGTGCTGATGCTGGTGAATCTGGCGGACCGCGAGACCACCGTGACGATCACCGACGACGACCTGCAGGACATGGTCGATGTACTCGCCGACTGCGACTACGGGCAGCCCGAGGGCACCCCGCTCCAGCTGCGGCTGGGTCCGTACGGCTACCGCTGGCTGCGGCGCAAGCAGCAACTGTTCGGATAGGAGCGACGCATGATTCTCGACGCAACACAGTGGCGTGCCTGGCACGGTGACGATTTTCCCGAGGGCAGCTGGTACCGCGACGAGGAGCAGCTGTGCGCCATCGTCGGTGCGCCGCGGATCGACCTGATATCCCGCGAGCGCTACGCGAACTTCATCCTGCGTTTCGAATACGCGCTGCCGGTCGGCGGCAACTCCGGGGTGTTCTACCGCGTCGACGAGGCCGCCGAACTTGCCTGGCACAGCGGGCCGGAAATGCAGCTGCTGGACGATGCCGTGCATCCCGACGGCGCCGAGCCGACCACACGCAACGGCGCCCTGTACGGCCTGCGGGCAACGCAGCAGGAAACGCCGATCGAACCGGGCAGTTTCATGGAAGGCGCGCTGGTGGTTCGCGACGCGGACGTCGAACACTGGCTGGACAACCGCATGGTGCTTTCTTATCGCCTGGATGACCCGGATCTGCGCATGCAGATTCGGACCAGCAAGTTCGCCGACAAGCCGTTGTATGCACAGGCCACCGCCGGCCACATCGTGCTGCAGCACCATGGCGAGGCCGTGCGCTTTCGCCGCCTGTCGATCGAACCGCTCAGCTGAACGTCGCCCTTGGATCGGCGCCGCGAATTGAGCGAGAATGCGCGGCTTTTCCAGGCTGCGAAACGCAGTGACGGCAGAAGCGCCACCGCGCCGAGCGTCAGGCAAGCCGCGGCCGCCCACGCTTGAGGTAGCGTTCGTGGAACAGCTGAAAGATAAGATTCGCAGTCATGGCATCGTGCTTTCCGACCGGGTTCTCAAGGTCGACGCGTTCCTCAATCACCAGATCGACCCGGTGCTGATGCAGGCCATCGGCCGAGAATTCGCTCGTCGCTTCCGCGATGACGGGATCACCAAGATCGTCACCATCGAGGCCTCGGGCATCGCACCGGCCGTGATGGCCGGCCTGGAGCTGGGCGTACCGGTGATCTTCGCCCGCAAGCATCAGTCGCTGACCCTGCATGACAACCTGCTCACCGCGACCGTCTATTCGTTTACCAAGCAGGTGGAAAGCACCATCGCTGTATCGACGCAGCACCTGTCTGCCAACGATCGCGTGCTGATCATCGACGACTTCCTGGCCAACGGCAAAGCCGCCAAGGGTCTGATCTCGATCATCAACCAGGCCGGTGCGAGCATCGCCGGTCTCGGCATCGTCATCGAGAAATCCTTCCAGACCGGTCGCAAGGAACTGGAAGAGGCTGGCTACCGCGTCGAGTCACTCGCCCGGGTCGCCTCGCTGGCCGACGGTGCCGTGCAGTTCATCGACTGAGCGCGACCTGCGCCGACTCATCGGCTGACAGGCGCGGCCTCCCCGCGCCAGAGCGTCACCAGTGCGCCCTGCGTGCCGGCCAGCGGATCGCTGACGGGCACGCCGACGCGGGCGATGCGTGCCCGCGAGGCATCATGGCTGGCCGCATCGGGGCGCTGCATGTCGTACTGCTGATCCAGCGGATAACCGGCTACCACCTGAAAATCCTCGCTGGCCTCCAGTGCGCAATGGCCAGTACCGGCAGGCAATACCAGCGCATCGCCGGCACGCAGCTCGACTTCCTCGCCTTTCTCCCCGCCGAGCATCAGCCGCGCCCAGCCGCTGGCCACGCCGAGCACTTCGTGGGCGGTGGAATGGTAATGGTGGTAGTCGTAAACCGTTCCGCGCCAGGCGGAGGGCCACAGATGGCTGTCGAACAATCGCTCGAACGCCTCGGCCGGGCTCGGCCCCGCCAAGGGTAGCTGGCGATAGATCAGCACCGGGTGCGGGCTGTTGGGCGTGCGCCCGTCACTACAGAGCTGCAGCAGTTCGGGATGCGGCGCGGTACTGGGCATGCGGGGCCTCCTGCTCGGGTCGATGAGTCAGGCCGATCGGCCTATCGGTTTCGACTCGAGGCAGCCGCGCTTTGCTCCCTCCAGAAACGACAAAGCCGCCCGGAGGCGGCTTTGCTGATGACGCAGCGCTCGATCAGAGGCCGGACATGTGCTGGATGGCGGCCTTCAGCTCGTCATCGGAGCAGTCGCCACAGGTGCCCTTCGGCGGCATGGCGTTGATGCCGCTGATGGCGTGCTTGAGCAGGCCGTCCAGACCACCGGCAGCGTCGGCACGGGCGGACCAGGCGGCGCTGTCACCGGTCTTCGGTGCGTTCAACAGACCGGAGCCATGGCAGGCAGTGCAGAACTTGCCATACACGTCGGAACCGCTGCGAGCTGCACCACCGGCGGCTGCGGCAGCACCGGCACCAGCGGCTGCGCACTCTTCACCTTGGATACATACTTCGCCCACCGGCTTGAGGCGCTCGGCGATTGCTTCGTCGGTCGCAGCCTGAGCGCTCATTGCCCACAGGGCCAATACGGCAGTCTGTGCTACCAGGATCTTCTTAATCAGGTTCACCTTACACCCTCATTGTGGCTAGACACGCCCGCGGCCACGGTATCGCGAGCGGCGATCAGTATACCGGCAAGCCATGCCGGCTGAAACAATACGAAAGGCCCAGCTATTCTCAGCGACGCTTTGTCGCATCGAACTTTCGAACGAGACGCGCTGGTCGCGTTAAAAATTCGCCGGTGTGGTGGCGCTGATCAGCCGCGCCGGCACATCGAACGGATTGCGGAAACGATGCGGCTTGCTGCTCTCGAAGTAATAGCTGTCGCCGCTTTCCAGCACGTAGACCTGGCCGCTCACCGTCAGCTCCAGGCGCCCCTCGACCAGCATGCCGGCCTCTTCACCCTGGTGCGACAGCATGTCCATGCCGGTATCGGAGCCCGGCGGATAGGTTTCGTCGAGAAAGGCGATGGCACGACCGGGGTGCGCCTTGCCCACCAGCTTCATGCTCACCGCGCCGTCGGAAATATCGATCAGTTCGCTGCCCTTGTAGACCACCTGGGTATCGCTGTCCTGATCGAAGTCAGGGGAAAAGAATTCCACCAGCGACATCGGAATGCCGCTCAGCACCTTTTTCAGCGAGCTGATGGACGGGCTGACGCTGTTCTTCTCGATCATGGAAATGGTGCTGTTGGTGACGCCGGCGCGCTTGGCGAGTTCGCGCTGGGACAGGCCCTTGAGCTTGCGGATGGTTTGCAGTCGAACACCGACGTCCAATACGGGAGCCCCCTTTCAAGAGCGAAGCGATAAGGGGGCTTATGATGGCAATGGCGTTCAGAATTTACAACACGCGTACCGGGCGGCTCGTCGCGCGGCACGCGGCCGATGTTCAGAGTACCGGGCCTGCCAAGTCGGGCATCGCAGCGACGATCGTGATTTCCACCCGCACGTCAGGGGCGTACATCAGTGCCTGAACGGTGGTCCGCGCCGGCGCGGTGCCCGAGGGCAGCCAGGCGTCCCATACCTCGTTCATCCCGGCATAGTCGCCCGCGATATCCTTGAGGTGGATGGTCGCCGAGAGCAGGCGGGCCTTGCTGGTGCCCGCCTCGTCCAGCAGGCGCTCGATGCTGGCAAGCGTCTCGCGGGTCTGCTGACGGATGTCTCCGGTCAGGTCATCGGCCAGTTGCCCGGACAGATAGACCGCGCCGTTGTGGATCACCGCCTCGCTGTAGCGCGTCTCAGTGTGCAGCCGCCGGATGGGCATGTTTGTGATTCTCCTTGTGCTTGCCGTAACGGAAGATATCCAGGCCCTCGGTGCTGATCTGCGGGCGCTTGGAGGCGAGCAGATCGGCGAGCACCCGGCCAGAGCCGCAGGCCATGGTCCAGCCCAGAGTGCCGTGACCGGTGTTGAGGAACAGGTTGCGATACGGGGTCGCGCCGATGATCGGTGTGCCATCGGGCGTGGCCGGTCGCAGGCCGGTCCAGAATACCGCGTCGGACGGATCCCCGCCCTGCGGATAGAGGTCGCCCACCACCATTTCGAGGGTCTCCCGCCGACGCGGGTTGAGCGACAGGTCGTGGCCGGCGATCTCCGCCATGCCACCAACGCGGATGCGCTGGTCGAAGCGGGTAATGGCGACCTTGTAGGTCTCGTCGAGCACGGTGGACTGCGGCGCCATCGCCGGATCGCTGATCGGCACGGTCAGCGAATAGCCCTTGAGCGGGTAGACCGGCGCGCGGATGCCCAGCGGCTTGAGCATCTGAGGGCTGTAGCTGCCCAAGGCCAGCACGTAGCGATCGGCAGTTTCCAGCTTGCCGTCGATCCACACCCCGGCGATGCGGTCGCCGGCATGTTCCAGACGCTGGATGTTCTGCTCGAAACGGAACTCGACGCCCAGGGCTCGGGCCATCTCCGCCAGACGGGTGGTGAAGAGCTGGCAGTCACCGGTCTGGTCGTTGGGCAGACGCAGGGCCCCACTGAGCTTGTGCGAGACCTTGGCCAGGGCGGGTTCGACCCGTGCGATACCGGCGCGATCGAGCAGTTCGTACGGCACGCCGGAGCGCTCCAGCACGGCGATGTCCTTGGCCGCTGCATCCAGCTGGGCCTGAGTGCGGAACAGCTGCGTGGTACCGAGCTGGCGCCCTTCGTAGGCGATACCGGTTTCGGCGCGCAGCTCGTCGAGGCAGTCGCGACTGTACTCGGACAATCGCACCATGCGCTCCTTGTTCACCGCATAACGCGCCGCAGTGCAGTTGCGCAGCATCTGCGCCATCCACAGATACTGGTCGATATCACCGGTAAGCTTGATGGCCAGCGGCGCATGACGCTGCAGCAGCCACTTCATCGCCTTCAGCGGCACACCCGGCGCGGCCCAGGGAGAGGCATAACCCGGCGACACCTGGCCGGCATTGGCGAAGCTGGTTTCCATTGCCACGGCCGGTTGCCGATCGACCACAACCACCTCGAAACCGGCCCGCGCCAGATAGTAGGCGCTGGCGGTGCCGACGACTCCGCTACCCAGTACCAGTACACGCATTGCAGCCTCCCGCCCGCTCGAACAGGCTTTTCCGGATTCACTGTTCGGAGTATAAAAAGGCTGAAGCAGTGTTATTCACCATATAAAAAGCTATCTTTGGCCTTAATTCACGCCAGAGCCGCTTTATTTGGAGCGTATTTCCCTTGAGAACTCGCCATCAGACCCGACGCGAACTGGACAAGATCGATCGTCATATCCTGCGCATCCTGCAAGCCGAGGGGCGTCTGCCGTTCACCGAACTGGGCGAGCGGGTCGGCCTGTCCACCACGCCCTGCACCGAGCGGGTCCGGCGCCTTGAGCGCGAGGGCATCATCATGGGCTATTCGGCGCGGCTGAACCCGCAGTATCTGAAGGCGGGGCTACTGGTATTCGTCGAGATCAGCCTGGCGTACAAGTCCGGCGACATTTTCGAGGAATTCCGCCGCGCGGTGCTCAAGCTACCCCATGTGCTGGAGTGCCATCTGGTGTCCGGTGATTTCGATTACCTGGTCAAGGCGCGCATTTCGGAGATGGCTTCCTACCGCAAGCTGCTTGGCGACATCCTGCTGAAGCTGCCCCACGTGCGGGAATCGAAGAGTTATATCGTGATGGAAGAGATCAAGGAGTCCCTCGACCTGCCGGTCCCGGACTAGAGCCTCCGGATGTGCATCCGGACGTACCGCGACAAGCAAGTCGTCGCACCGTCGGTCCAGCTCGCCTTTGCCCCGCGGCACCGCTCCGGTCTACCCTAGAAAGATGCAGACCTTTCATGACACTTCAGTGAATCATCGTGCATCCGCTTCGAACACCGGCGACCATGCACCTTCCTACTATGCCGCGAGCGTCAACCGCGAGCTGTCCTTCGAGCCCCTGCAGGGCGAACAGCGGGCCGACGTGTGCATCGTCGGTGGCGGCTTCTCCGGCCTCAATACCGCCATCGAACTGGCCGAACGCGGGCTCAGCGTCATCCTGCTGGAAGCGCACTGCATCGGCTGGGGCGCCAGCGGGCGCAACGGCGGCCAGCTGATCCGCGGCGTCGGCCATGATGTCGAGCAGTTCACCAACATCCTCGGCGAAGAGGGTGTGGATGAGCTCAAGCGCATGGGCTTCGAGGCGGTGGAGATCGTTCGCCAGCGCATCGAACGCTATGCCATCGATTGCGACCTGACCTGGGGTTATTGCGACCTGGCAACCAAGCCGCGTCACCTCAAGGGCTTCGACGAAGACTATTCCGACCTGCTGCGCCTGGGTTATCCGCATCCGCTGCAACGGGTATCGCGACCGAACCTGGCCACCGTGATCGGCTCGCAGCGTTACCTCGGCGGCCTGCTGGATATGGGCTCCGGGCACCTGCACCCGCTGAATCTGGCGCTTGGCGAGGCGGCCGCGGCGCAGTCGCTGGGCGTACGCCTGTTCGAGCAGTCGAAGGTCGAACGCATCGAGTATGGCCCGCAGGTCAAGGTCCACACGGCCGATGGCGTGGTGCAGGCAGAAACCTTGGTGCTCGCCTGCAACGCCTATCTCAACGGCCTGCAGCCGAAGCTCGCCGGCAAGGTGCTGCCGGCCGGCAGTTACATCATCGCCACCGAGCGCCTGCCCGAACCGCTGTGCCGCGAACTGCTGCCGCAGAATACGGCAGTCTGCGACCAGCGCGTGGCGCTCGACTACTTCCGTCTCTCGACCGACGGACGTCTGCTGTTCGGCGGCGCCTGCCACTATTCGGGCCGCGACCCGAAAGACATTGCGGCCTACATGCAGCCGAAAATGCTCGAGGTGTTCCCGCAGCTGATCGGCATCGGCATCGACTACCAGTGGGGCGGCATGATCGGCATCGGCGCCAATCGCCTGCCGCAGATCGGGCGCCTGCCCGAGCAGCCCAACGTGTTCTACGCCCAGGCGTATTCCGGGCACGGGCTGAATGCCACTCATCTGGCCGGTCGCCTGCTGGCCGAAGCCATCACGGCGCAGCAGAGCCATGGCTTCGATCTGTTCGCCAAGGTGCCGCACCCGACCTTTCCCGGTGGCCGCCTGCTGCGCTCGCCGCTGCTGGCCATGGGCATGCTCTGGTATCGGCTGAAGGATCGCTTCTGAATTTTCCGACGAAGCGCAGCGTCCAAGCATGGAATGAATGGATGCAGACCCGGAGAAACCTTGCGCGCCTATCTGGCGCTGTTGCTGCTCGTGCTGCTGGCCGGTTGCGCCAGCCATCCAGCCCCGACCGAGTCCTACTCGGTCGCCCCGGACGCCTCTCCCCTCGGCCGGCGGATACAGCAGCTCGCTGCCTCCCAGCCGGACGGCTACTCCGGCTTTCGCCTGCTGGCCGAGAGCACCGAGGCCTTCACGGCCCGCAGCGAAATGATCCGCGCCGCCCAGCTCAGCCTGGACGTGCAGTACTACATCGTCCATGACGGCCTGACCACCCGCGCACTCATCGACGAGCTGCTGCAGGCGGCCGACCGTGGCGTTCGTGTACGCCTGCTGCTGGACGACACCACCAGCGACGGCCAGGACTACCGCATCGGCGCCCTCGCCGCCCATCCCAACGTCCAGATCCGCGTCTTCAACCCGTTGCACCTGGGCCGCAGCAACGCGATTACCCGAACCATGGGCCGCCTGCTGCACCTGTCGTTGCAGCATCGGCGCATGCACAACAAGCTCATGCTGGTCGACGGCAGCCTGGCCATCGTTGGCGGGCGCAACCTGGGGGACGAGTACTTCGAGGCCGACCAGGCGATGAACTTCACCGACATCGACCTGCTTGGCGCCGGCCCGGTGGCCGAGCAGCTGGCGCGGAGTTTCGACGAGTACTGGAACAATCAGCTGAGCGTGCCGATCCAACGCTTTCTCTGGTGGCAACCGAAGGCCAGCGGCCTGGACAAGGCCCGCCGGCAACTGCGCGACTACCTGCAGCAGGCGCGGCAGGACAACAGCGAGCAGTATCAGCGGCTGATGCAGTACAAACAGGAGCCGCAGTTGCAGCAATGGCTCGACGAGCTCATATGGGCACCCGGCGAGGCGATGTGGGATGCCCCGGAGAAGCTGCTCGCCGAGGGCATACCGGCCACCTCGCTGCTGCTGACCACTCAGCTGGCACCGACCATGCAGGCGGTGAGCCGCGAGCTGACACTGATATCGGCCTACTTCGTGCCGACCGCCAGTGGCGTGGAATACCTGGCCGAGCGCGCCGGTGCGGGGGTGACGGTACGCATCCTCACCAATTCGCTGGAGGCGACCGACGTGCCGGCCGTGCATGGGGGTTATGCACCCTACCGCCGCGAGCTGCTGGAGCACGGCGTGCGCCTGTTCGAGCTGCGCCGGCAGCCGCAACAGGAGCCGTCCTACAGCTTTCTCGGCGAGTCCGAATCCAGCCTGCACAGCAAGGCGGCAGTGTTCGATCAGGAAAAGGTGTTCATTGGCTCGCTGAATTTCGATCCGCGCTCGGTGCTCTGGAACAGCGAAGTCGGCGTGCTGGTGGAAAGCCATGAGCTGGCCCGCGAGGTCCATCGCCTGACCCTGGAGGGCATGTCGCCCGCGCTCAGCTACGAGGTACGCCTGGAGGAGCGCGACGGGCGCCAGCAGCTGGTCTGGATCGCCGAGGACGGCGGTCGCCTGCGCGTGCTGGAGAAGGAGCCCGGCGGGCTCTGGCGACGCTTCAACGCCTGGTTCGCCGACGTGATCGGACTGGAGAAGATGCTCTAGCATCCGCTCTGGACCGCCCTGCCGCCGGTGACTGCGCAGCGAGTACCTGCCGGCGCGTCAGCTGCAGCACATCTCCGCCCTTCTGTCCTCCCCCTGCAAATCATTCTTTGGGGTGATACCAGATAGCCAGTGGTCCGTTAGGCTCAGGAATGCTGCTGCCACGCACGCATCGCTTCTATAAAAATAAAAAAGGAGCACGACAATGGACCGTTTCACTCGCTTCTGGTTATTGCTGATCCTCGGCATGCTGCCCGGCCTCACCGAGGCTGCCGAGCCGACCACCCCGCTGCAGAACATGCAGATTCACGCCAACCGCGCCACCAGCAGCCTGCTGCTCTACCGTGGCGAAGGGTTTCAGAAGGCACACCTGCTGCGCTTGGAAGACGATCTGCGGGCGCTGAACGCCGCCCTGATGCAGGTACCCAACCCCACCAGCGCATTACGCGAAAGCCATCAGGAACTGCTGGCCCGGCTTCGCGAAGGTGCGAGCTTCGGCACCGCCGAAGACGACATGCCCTGGGGCTTTCCGCTGCAGATGAGCAAGGCGCTACGCGATTTCCTCACGGCCGTGCGCGCCCAGCAGGGCGCCGACAGCCAGGCCGAACTGCCGGCCAAGGTCGAATACCTTGCCGTGCAATACCTCAGCCGCGCCTATATCGGCTCCTTCGAGATCGCCCGCGAACAGCCGGATACCTACCTCGGCCAGGATGAGCGCCACCTGGTGCCGGCCATCGACGCCCAGCTCGCCGAGCTGGACGGCAAGCGCGACCCGCTGTTGGCCAAGCTCAAGACCCGCTGGGATTTCCTCCGGGTGGCGCTGCAGGACATGAACAGCGCCAGCAACAACCTCACCACCGCCTCGGGCCGCCCGTTCGCGCCGATCATGGTCGACCGCCATACGCGCAGCCTCAGCGACCAGTGGATGGCCGCCAAGCCCTGAGGACCCTCAGCCGTGAGCGGCCGAGTGGCGCAGACGCACCGGCCCGACCCGCGCCTCGATGGCGAGGCGCAGCGGCTCGCGCAACCCGAGCATGAAGCCGAGCTCGGCCGCGACGAACAGCGGCCCGATGATCAGCCCGCTGAGGTCGTCGACGAACGCCGGCTTGCGCCCCTCGAAATAGTGGCCGACGAACTGGATGATCCAGCCCACTACGAACAGCCCAACGCCGATACCCAGCCAGAGCGCCGTGCCCGCTCCGGCGGTCAGCGCACCCAGCCACAGGCAGAGCGCCAGCACGGCGCTCATCAGCATGCCGTAGCGCAGGTCCAGACGCAGATAGAACAGCGCGGCGACAAGCGACACCAGCGCCGCCGGACTGAGCCACAGGCCCGCCCAGGCGATGCCGGGGCGCGACAGCAGCACGGCCACGGCCACCACGATCAGGGGAATGCCAACGAAATGGGTGAGCAGGTTGCGCGGGTCGCGGTGGTAGGCCGCGTATTGCGCGAGGTGATCGGTGAGCGTCTTCATCGGCTGCATCTCCGCAGAACCAGTAGCGAGCAAGCTTAGTCGCTTCCTGGCCCGTGCAGCTGCACAGGGCCAGGGCGATCGCGCCAACCTCGGGATCGGCCTTATTGCTCGGGGCGATAGCCCAGCCGCAGCCCACCCCAGTGGCGCCCGCGAACCATGATCGGCACCGACAGATCATGCATCAGCTCGCCGGTGTCGCGACTGTAGGTCTGCAACAGCAGGCGCCGCTGATGACTGCCGCAGCGGCCGCCGGTGCGATCGTTGAACAGCCGCTTGCTGCGGCTCTTGACCCGATCGATCTCCGGATTGCCCACCGGCGGCTGGCTGAAGGCCCGGTTGTGGGTCGGCACATAGCCTTCCGGGGTCGTCGCGATGGCGTAGACCAGTGCCGGATGCCGCTGCAGCAGCGGCTCCTGGATCGCTGGCAGAACCTCGTCGGCATACTTGTCGAAGCGCGTCTGGTACTTCACCGGGTCGGTATTGGGCAGCGCCCGGTAGTTGCGATCGAAGAGATCATCCAGGCTGACCCGCCCGGCCTGGATGTCCGCCTCGAACCGCTCGGCGATGGCCGCAGCGCCCTGCCGCGCCAGGTCGAACATGGCCTGGTGATAGTCGTCCAGCTGCACCTCGGCGAGCTGCTCGCTGGCACTCTCGGCCTGGGCCACCAGCCGCTCGGCGGCCTGCTCCAGCTGGCGGGTCTGTTTCTCGCTGTCCAGTGCGTCGGCGCGCAGCTGGTCGAGGGCGACGAACTGCCCGGTCAGGCGCTGATGGTTGTCGGCGGTGCCGGTGGTGATCTGCTCCACCTGGGACTCGACGCTGCCGGCCAGCCCGGCGATGCCGCTGAGCTGCTCGCCGGTGGTGGCGATCTGCTCGGCGGCGGCGTCCAACTCGTTGGCCTGGCGCTGGATGTAGCTGACCACCGCTTCGCTCTGCTGGCGAATGTCGGCCACCATGCGCCCCACTTCTTCGGTAGCGCTGGAGGTACGCGCCGCCAGGCTGCGCACCTCGTCGGCCACCACGGCAAACCCGCGCCCCGCCTCGCCGGCGCGGGCGGCCTCGATGGCTGCGTTGAGCGCGAGCAGATTGGTCTGGCTGGCAATGGACTGGATCACGTCGGTGATCCGGCGAATCTCTTCGGTGCGGGCGGACAGGCCGTCGATCAGCTCGCGACTGGCATGGGTCTGCGCGCTGAGCTGCTGCATCCGCTCGATGGCGCGCTGCAACTCGGCCTGGCCGGCATCGCTGCGCTGGCGCACCGACTGCGCGGCATCCAGCGTGTGTCGGGCGCGCTCGGCGCTGTCCTGCTCGGTGGCCGCAATCGCCTCGGCACCGTTGGCGATTTCGCTCACCGCCTTGAGCTGCGACTGCAGGCGGCTGGCCAGCTGCTCGGCGCTGAAAGCGACCTGAGCGGCGGAAAGCGCGTTGTGGCAGGTGTTGCGCGACAGATTCTTGGTCAGCTCACTGAACGCCGGCGGCGTATCGGCAGCCGTCGCGCCGTCGTCTGCCGCGCCCCAGAAGGTGAACCAGGGCCATAGCGCCGCGGCGAGCAGCAACAGCGCCGTCAACAGCAGAGGCGGGGCCAGCCAGTAATGCATGAGCAGCAGACCGACGATCAGCGCTACATGGAACACGATGGCCTTGGGGTGGCGGTTGGCGGGGCTCATGGACGGGCCTCTTGTTCTTGTCGGATTGATCCGACGTTGTACCCACAGCCTCCGACAAAGAACAGTAGTGCCTTAGTAGCACCGTGCCGTTATCGAAGGCTCACCCCAGGCTTAACGGCCGCGGCCGGACAAACTGAAGGCGCCACCGCGCGCCTCCGGTCGCCTCGACAACTAGGGTGCCGACGCCCGCTCCGGCGCGCTCAGGGGCAGCGCGAGCTGTACCCGCCGGCGCAGCCAGGGGCTCGGCCGGTAGCGCGCCTCACCGCCATAGCAGGCCTGCATCGCCTCGAGAATGGCGAGGACGCGCGCCGCACCATAATGCTCGGCGAAACCCAGCGGTCCCTTCGGGTAGCCCAGCGCCAAGGTAATCGCCCGGTCCAGCGTATGCGGATCGGCGATGCCCTTCTGCGCGATCTCGCAGCCCAGGTTGACGATGCTGGCCACGACGCGCTGACTGACGAACCCCGGCGAATCGTTGATCACCTCCACCGGCACGCCGTCGCCACCCAGCGCCTGCCGCGCCTGGGCTTCCAGCGCGGGGTCGAGCGCAGGCGTACGCATCAGCACGTGCCGCCGTTCGCGATCGCAAAACAGGTCGTAGGCGACGCAACGCGCCGCCGGCAAACCCAGACGCGCGATCATCGAGCTGGCGTCCTCACCCAAAGGAGTGATCAGGCAGATGGCCCGTTCCGACGGCGTCTCACCCGACTCCAGCTGCGCACCCGTCTGGCCCAGCAAGGCTGCCAGCCAACCGCGCAGCTCGGCGTCCTGGCTGTCCAGCCAGAACGGTCGGTCGACCGAGACTGGCTCGAGGGCCGGCGCCGGCGTTCGCATCTGCTGGCCATTGTCGTAGCGGTAATAGCCCTGGCCGCTCTTGCGCCCGAGCAGACCGGCGGCGACCCGCTGCGCGGCCTGGTAGGACGGCGTATAGCGTGGGTCCTGGTAGAACTGCTGGTACACCGACTCCATCACGGCGTGAGAGACGTCCAGGCCGGTGAGGTCGAACAGTTCGAACGGCCCCATGCGAAAGCCCGGGCCGTCGCGCAGGATGCGGTCGATCTGCTCGGCATCAGCGATGCCCTCGGCGAGGATGCGCTGCGCCTCGGTGCTGTAGGCGCGACCGGCATGGTTGACCAGAAAACCGGGAGTATCGGGTGTGATCGCAGGGAAATGCCCGGCCTCTTCGGCCAGCTTGACCAGCCGCTCGATCACCTGCGGATCGCTGCGCTCGCCGCGCACCACTTCCACCAGCTTCATCAACGGCACCGGGTTGAAGAAATGAAAACCGGCCACCCGCTGCGGGTGCCGGCAGGCCGCGGCGATCCGCGTGACCGACAGTGACGAGGTATTGGTCGCCAGTACCGCGTCCTCGGCAACCAGCGCCTCCAGCTCGACGAACAGTGCCTGTTTGGCCTCGAGATTCTCGACGATGGCCTCGATCAGCAGGTCGCAACCGGCCAGCTCCTGCAACGTCGACGCCGGCCGCATCCGCGCCAGGGTTGCGTCGAGCGCCTCGGCGCTCAGGCGGCCCTTGGCCAGGCTGCGCTCCAGCAGCTCGCGATTGAAACGCAGCGCCTCGGCGACCGACTCGCCGCGCGCATCGTAGAGCCACACCTGCTTGCCCGCGCTGGCAAACAGCTGAGCGATGCCCCGCCCCATGGCGCCGGCACCGATGATTCCGATACGTTCGAACATCCCAAACCCTCCTCACACACCGCATATTCCGCAGTGCGGAATGGCATTCCGTCAGATTGACCAGCAGGCTAAAGGCTGCCACTCTGCGGCGCAACTTCCTACCGATACGCCCTTATGTCCGAGCATTCACGCCAGCAGGTCGAAGCCTCCATAACCGGCTTCTTTCAGGATCTCGGCTGCCGCCTGACCGAGTACGGCCCCGAGCGGGTGGTGATCGAACTGCTGCTGCAGCCGCGCCACCTGAACAACGCCAGCAACCTGCACGGCGGCGTCAGCGCAACCTTGCTCGACGTGGCGATGGGCCTGTGCGGCACCTGGACCGAGCAGGCGGACCAGCGCCGCGTGGCGACCACCCTGTCGATGAACGTCAACTTCAGCGCACCGGCGCCAGCCGGCAGCCGCATCCGCGCGGTGGCACGCTGCCGCTCCTCCGGGCACAAGGTATTCATGGCCAGCTGCGACCTGCTGGACGAGCAAGATCGCCTGCTGGCCTTTGGTGAAGGCGTCTACCAGCGCGGCAAGCTGCGCAGCGAGCTGCCCTGACCGATGCTGGCCCTGCTGCCACTGGCGCTCGCCTGCGAGCTGTTCGCGCTGGTCTCCCGCCTGCAATGGCCGAGCGTGATCAGCGGCGCCCTGCTGGTACTGTTCTTCCTCTGGCACTGGCGCTCGCTGATGCCCTACCCGCGCCGGCTGGGGCTGGTCACGCTCGGCCTGCTCGCCTACTGGTTGCTGCTTGGCACGCCCAGCTGGGAACAAGCGCAGCGGATGCTGGCTGCCGCTGCCTATTACGGCGCGTTCATCGGCGCGCTGGGGCTCGCGCACTGCGCAGTCAAGCGGCTGCCACAACTGGGCGAGCTGCACCGCTTGCTGCTGCGACAACCGCGCCGGCGCCTCTACCCGAGCTATCTGCTGAGCACCTTCGCCATCAGTTCGGTGCTGAGCTTCGGCATGCTCAACCTGGTCTGCGGCTCGCTGGAACGTCATCTGGACGGCCGCGGCTACAGTCCGGCACAGCGGCGCGAGGGCGCCCGCGGGGTGATGGTCACGGCACTGCGCGGCTTCGCCCTGGTGCCTCTGCTGGCGCCCACCAGCGTTGCCGTGGCGATCCTCACTCGCGAGCTGCCGGGGCTCAGCTGGAGCGCACTGCTGCCGTTCGGGCTGCTCTGTGCGGCAATCCTGCTAGTGGTCGGTTGGACGATTGACAATCACCGGCTGCATCAACTGCAGATGGGCAGCGAACGGCCGCCCGCGCCAGCCGGTGAGCTGCGCAGGCTGCTGTATGGCAGCCTCCTGGGCATTGCGCTGATCGCTCTGCTGGCCAGCCAGACCTGGCTGTCAGCGACCCAGGCAGCGATGCTGCTGGTGCCGCTCGCCGTGATCGGCCTGCTACTGCACCAGGGCGGCTCGCCAACCGCCGTCTACGGCGAGGTACGTGACACCCTTGCCGGAATGCGTAACGAGACTTTCATCTTCGCCTGCTCCGCCTTGCTGGGCGGGCTGACCGCCATCCTGATTCCGGTCGAACGTCTGGCAGGTCATTTCAGCAGTACGCCCCTGGCGCTGTTCGGCCTCGGCGCCATCGGCATGCTCGCCATCATCGCGTTGGCGCTGCTGGGTGTCGCGCCGATCATCTCGCTGAGCCTGTGCGCCGCACTGCTGGCCCAGCTGGCGGGCCACGGCGTCGCGGTGATGCAGCCGGCGGTGGCGCTGCTGGTGGGCTTTTCTCTGGCGATGCTGCTGTCGCCCTATGGGCCATCGGCGCTGATGCTGGCGCGCCACGCGGGGATCTCCCCGTGGCGCATCGCCTTCGGCTGGAACGGCCGCTTCGTTTTGCTGGTGCTCGGTCCGCTGCTGCTGGTACCGCTGCTGGCGTAGCGACGCTCACATCCAGCCATATTCGGCCATCGACAGCGGCTCGCCGTCACCGACGATGAAATGATCGAGCACCCGCACGTCGATCAGCGCCAGGGCGTCTTTCAGCCGCTGGGTCAGCTGACGGTCGGCCTGGCTCGGCTCGGCCACACCGGACGGGTGATTGTGGGTGAGGATCACCGCCGCCGCGTTCTGCGCCAGGGCACGCTTGACCACCTGCCGCGGATAGACGCTGGCGCCATCGATGGTGCCGTGGAACAACACTTCGAAGGCCAGGACCCGGTGCTTGGCGTCGAGAAACAGGCAGCCGAACAGCTCGTGCGGTTCGTGGCGCAGGCGCGCCTTGAGGTAATCGCGTACCGCCTGCGGCGATTCCAGTGCCGAATCGCGGCGCAGCCGTTCGGCCAGGTGCCGGCGCCCCATCTCCAGCACGGCCTGTAACTGGGCGAACTTGGCCGGTCCAAGCCCCAGGTGTGCGCTGAACTGATCGAGATCCGCCTCCAGCAACGCGCGCAGGCTGCCGAACTCGGCGAGCAGGTAGCGAGCCAGGTCCACCGCGCTCTTTCCGGCGACGCCGGTGCGCAGGAATATCGCCAGCAATTCGGCATCGGAAAGCGCGGCCGCGCCCTGATCGAGAAGCTTCTCCCGCGGCCGCTCCGACGCCGGCCAGTCACGTATGCTCATGTCATCTCCCTGTCGAGCAGGCTCACTTTTCCGCTATGGGCGCTGTGCTATCTTAGCCCGTCATTTTTCCGGGGCACCGGGCAACTTCAGACCTGGTTCTCACTCCGGACATCCCTACCAGATAACAAGGCAGGCCTATGCAGCGGCTGTATCGTAAACGCATCGTCCTGGGCGTCGGCGGCGGCATCGCCGCCTACAAGAGCGCCGAACTGGTCCGCCGCCTGCGCGACCATGGCGCCGAAGTCCGGGTGGTGATGACCCAGGGCGGGCGCGAGTTCATCACTCCCCTCACCCTGCAGGCGCTCTCCGGCCATCCCGTCCACCTGGACCTGCTCGACCCCGCGGCGGAAGCGGCCATGGGGCACATCGAACTGGCTCGCTGGGCAGACCTCGTGCTGATCGCGCCGGCCACCGCCGACCTCATGGCCCGCCTTGCTCAGGGCGTCGCCAATGATCTGCTGACCACCGTGGTGCTGGCGACCAACGCCCCGGTCGCCCTGGCACCGGCCATGAACCAGGCCATGTGGGCCGACCCCGCTACCCAGGCCAATCGTGAGCAGCTGCTGGCACGTGGCATTCGCCTGTTCGGACCCGGCTCTGGCAGCCAGGCCTGCGGCGACATCGGCATGGGGCGCATGCTCGAAGCCGAGGAGCTGGCGCGCGCCGCCGCCGACTGCTTCGAGACCGGCATGCTGACCGGCAAGCATCTGCTGATCACTGCCGGCCCCACCCAGGAAAACATCGACCCGGTGCGCTACATCACCAACCACAGCTCGGGAAAAATGGGTTTCGCCCTCGCCGAGGCCGCTGCCGAAGCCGGCGCGCGGGTCACCCTGGTGACCGGCCCGGTGTTCCTGCCCACTCCCGATCGTGTGCAGCGCATCGACGTCGTCAGTGCCCGTGACATGCTCGCGGCCTGCGAAGCGGCGATGCCCTGCGACATCCTCATCGCCGCGGCAGCCGTCGCCGATTACCGTCCGGAAGTGGTGGCACCCCATAAACTGAAGAAAGACCCCAGCACTGGCGATGGCCTGCTGCTGCAGATGGTGCGCAACCCGGACATCCTCGCCACCCTCGCAGGCCGTGCGGATCGCCCGTTCTGCGTCGGCTTCGCCGCGGAGACCGAGAATCTTCTCGAATATGCCGCCCGCAAGCTGCGCGACAAGAACCTCGACCTGATCGTCGCCAACGACGTGGCCAACCCCAGCATCGGCTTCAACAGCGAAGACAACGCGGTCAGCGTGATCGACCGCCAACAGCACGAAACCCGCTTCGGCCAGGCCAGCAAGGGGCATATTGCCCGTGCGCTGGTAGCCTTCATCGCCGAGCGCTACAAAGAGTCCTGACATGCACGCACTCCAAGCCAAGATCCTCGACCCGCGCCTCGGTCGGGACTTCCCACTGCCCGAATACGCCACACCTGGCTCGGCCGGTCTCGACCTGCGCGCCATGCTGCAACAGGACACCGTCCTGGAACCCGGCCAGACCCTGCTGATCCCCACCGGCCTGGCCATCCACATCGCCGACCCGACCCTGGCCGCGCTGGTCCTGCCGCGTTCGGGCCTCGGCCACAAGCACGGCATCGTGCTCGGCAACCTGGTCGGGCTGATCGACTCGGACTACCAGGGTGAGCTGATGGTGTCCTGCTGGAACCGCGGCCAGAGCGCATTCACCATCGCCGTCGGCGAGCGCATCGCGCAGCTGATGCTGGTGCCGGTGGTGCAGGCGCGTTTCGAACTGGTCGACAGCTTCGACAGCAGTGATCGCGGCGCCGGCGGATTCGGCCACTCCGGCAGCCACTGAGCGATACCCCCGCTTACTTCTTTCAGGATGATCCGAGGAGCTTCATGGCACTCTTCAAGCGCACCGCCAAGGATTCAGGCGTACTGAACCCGGCCGAGACCCGCAGCAAGCGCAGCGGCATCAACATCAAACCCTTGCTCGGTGGCCTGGCGAGCTGCCTGATCGGCCTCGGCGCAGCGGCAGCGCTGCTCTGGCTGGGCCTGCAGAATGCCGAGCAGGAGCAACGGACGCAGCTGGCCAGCGCCTGGGGCCAGAGCCAGGCCAGCGCGCTGCAGCAAGCGCTGCGTCAGCTGCAGGGCGATACCCAGGCGGTGACGGAGCGACTGATGCTGGTCGACGCGCTGCGTGGCGACGGTGAGCGTCGACGCGATGCCGAGCAGCGCCTGCTGGACCTGCCCGGCGTGGTCGACGCGCATCTGAATGTCCGCGGCCGCGCCGTACCCGACACCAGCCGCCCGGGACCGCTGAACTTCGCCGCGCTCGATCTGCTGCAGCGTGCGGAAGCCGGCCAGGCGCCCGCCCCCGAAGCGTACAAGGTCGACAACCGCTGGCTGCTGTACAGCGCCGTCGCCCTGCGCGGCGAAGGTCAGCAGGCGATTCGCGGCACGCTGCTGCTGGTGACTGACCTCGAACGCCTCCTCGCCGGCCTCCCGACGCTGCCCGCCGGCGCCGGGCAACTGCGGTTGAGCCAGCAATTCGCCGGCGCACCGGAGCAAGTGCTGCTGCAGCGCGGCACCCCGGGCAATGCCACGGCCCTGACACTGCCCAGCGGCAATTCCAACTGGACGCTGAGCTACGTTCCGGGCAGCGAAGCCGCGCCGGCCATGCTGACGCCCCTGCACCTGATCGCCGCGGCGCTGCTGGCACTGGCCGGCGTACTGATCGGCCTGCAACTGGTGCTCGGCAGCCAGCAACGCAAGCTGCGCGAAGACGTGCTGCGGATCAGTCGCCTGCTGCAGGAACTCTCCACGGGCAAGACCATCCAAATACCGGCCTTGAGCCTGCCGGTCCTCGACGCACTGGCCAGGAACATGGTCCGACTGCCCGTCCGCCCCGCCGGATCGGCTCCGACTCAGGCACCTGCCGCGGCCCCCGCCGTACGGCCCGCCAAACCTACCGAGTACGTCGCTCCGCCCCTGCCGGAGACCGATATTCTCGACATCGACATTCTCGACGAGGACCAGGACATCTTCGGCCTCGACACCAAGGAGCGAGAAACCGCAATGAGCAGCGCCAAAGCCCCGAACTTGCCCGCCAGTATCTTCCGCGCCTACGACATCCGTGGCGTTGTCGGCGACAGCCTGACCACCGAAACCGCGTACTGGGTCGGCCGCGCCATCGGGTCCGAGAGCCTCGCCAAGGGTGAACCCAACGTTTCCGTCGGCCGCGACGGTCGCCTGTCCGGCCCGGAGCTGGTCCAGCACCTGATCCAGGGCCTGCTCGACAGCGGCTGCGACGTCAGCGACATCGGCATGGTGCCGACGCCGGTGCTCTATTACGCGGCCAACATCCTCGCCGGCAAGTCCGGGGTGATGCTCACCGGTAGCCACAACCCGCCGGACTACAACGGCTTCAAGATCGTCATCGCCGGAGACACCCTGGCCAACGAGCAGATCCAGGTGCTGCGCAAGCGGATCGAGACCAACGACCTGTCCAGCGGTGTCGGCAAGGTCGAACAGGTCGATGTACTGGAGCGTTACTTCGAGCAGATCCGCAGCGACATCGCCATGGCCAAGCCGATGAAGGTGGTGGTCGACTGCGGCAACGGTGTGGCCGGCGTCATCGCGCCCAAGCTGATCGAGGCCCTGGGTTGCACCGTGATCCCGCTGTACTGCGAGGTCGACGGCAACTTCCCCAATCACCACCCCGATCCCGGCAAGCCGGAGAACCTGGTCGACCTGATCGCCAAGGTGAAATCCGAGAAGGCTGATCTGGGCCTGGCCTTCGACGGCGACGGCGATCGCGTCGGCGTGGTGACCAACGCCGGCACCATGATCTACCCGGACCGCCTGCTGATGCTGTTCGCCAAGGACGTGGTTTCGCGCAATCCAGGCGCCGACATCATCTTCGACGTCAAATGCACCCGCCGCCTGACCCCGCTGATCAGCGGCTATGGCGGCCGCCCGGTGATGTGGAAGACCGGCCATTCGCTGATCAAGAAGAAGATGAAGGAATCCGGCGCGCTGCTGGCCGGCGAGATGAGCGGCCACATCTTCTTCAAGGAACGCTGGTTCGGCTTCGACGACGGCATCTACAGTGCTGCACGCCTGCTGGAGATCCTCAGTCAGGACAAGCGTGACGCCGAACAGGTGTTTGCCGCCTTCCCCTGCGATATCTCGACGCCGGAGATCAACATCACGGTGACAGAGGAAAGCAAATTCACCATCATGGACGCCCTGCAACGCGACGCCAAATGGGGCGAAGCCAACCTGATCACCCTCGACGGTGTGCGGGTCGACTATCCCAAGGGCTGGGGCCTGATCCGCGCCTCCAACACCACCCCGGTGCTGGTACTGCGCTTCGAGGCCGACAGCGAAGAAGAGCTCAGCCGCATCCAGGACGTCTTCCGCGGCCAGCTGCTCAGCGTTGCACCCGACCTCAAACTGCCGTTCTGATTTTGCGGAGTCCTGCATGACCCTCAGCCGTGAAGCTGCCACCCAATTCGCCAAGGTCCTGTCCGAAGCGCTGCCCTACATCCGCCGATTCGTCGGCAAGACGCTGGTCATCAAGTACGGCGGCAACGCGATGGAGAGCGAGGAGCTGAAGACCGGCTTCGCCCGCGACATCGTGCTGATGAAGGCGGTGGGCATCAACCCGGTGGTGGTGCACGGCGGCGGCCCGCAGATCGGCGATCTGCTCAAGCGCCTGAACATCGAAAGCCACTTCATCGACGGCATGCGGGTCACCGACAGCCAGACCATGGATGTGGTGGAGATGGTCCTCGGCGGCCAGGTCAACAAGAGCATTGTCAGCCTGATCAACCAGCATGGCGGCAGCGCCATTGGCCTGACCGGCAAGGATGCCGGCCTGATCCGCGCCAGGAAGCTCAAGGCGACCCGTCAGACGCCGGAGATGACCAAGCCGGAA
The DNA here is from genome assembly GCF_000219605.1 of Stutzerimonas stutzeri. Lineage (NCBI taxonomy): Bacteria > Pseudomonadati > Pseudomonadota > Gammaproteobacteria > Pseudomonadales > Pseudomonadaceae > Stutzerimonas > Stutzerimonas stutzeri. The sequence goes on along the minus strand of NC_015740.1, from coordinate 551,858 downwards.
ATCATCGACATCGGCCATGTAGGCGAGGTTACCGGCGTCAACGCCGAGCTGCTGGAAATGCTGGTGCAGGGCAACTTCATCCCGGTCATCGCGCCGATCGGCGTGGGCGAGAACGGCGAGTCGTACAACATCAACGCCGATCTGGTGGCCGGCAAGGTGGCAGAGGCGTTGAAGGCCGAAAAGCTCATGCTGCTGACCAACATCGCCGGCCTGATGGACAAGCAGGGCAACGTGCTGACCGGGCTGTCCACCGCTCAGGTCGATGCGCTGATTGCCGATGGCACCATCTATGGCGGTATGCTGCCGAAGATCCGCTGTGCACTGGAAGCCGTGCAGGGCGGCGTCAACAGCGCGCATATCATCGACGGCCGCGTGCCCAATGCGGTGTTGCTGGAGATTTTTACTGACGTTGGGGTCGGCACGCTGATCACCAACAGTCAGCGCTGATACCTGTACATGAAAAAGGGGAGCCCAGGCTCCCCTTTTTCGTGTGCGCTAGAACCTCAGAGATCGATGCGGAACGATTCGAGCATCGCCGGAATGCCCGGGAACATGCCGATGCCCAGCATCACCGCGCACAGCACGATGAACACAATCGTCGGAATCACCCAGCGGTGCAGATGGCTCAGCGACTGACCGCGCTCCTTGTCACCGATCAGTCCGAGGTTGTCCAGCAGCACGGTGAGTGACCAACCGAACACCGGATTGACCAGCGCCGAAGAGAAAATCACGATGGCTGCCGACTGCGAGGTCTTGCCCTCGCGGGTCATCTGCATGCCGGCTTCCAGCAGCGGCAGGAACACGCCGACCATCAGCGCCACGCTCAGAACCGGCGGCCAGATGGCCAGGTCCATCGGATAGCCCCAGAGCGCGGCGACCACGCAGAGCAGGCCGGTGAGCAGCGCACCTGCGGGGATCGGACGCTTGGCGATGGCCGCCGGGACCATGAAGGTACCCCAGGACGACGCCAGATTGCCCCCGCCCAGCGAAGTGCCGACGATCTGCCGCGCTGCCGCGACGCACATGGTGTCGTCGATGTTCATCAGCACCTTCTTCGCCTTGGGCGGATAGTTGAGCTGCTGAAACACGCGATGGCCGAGAAAATCCGGTGACCACATGGCCACCGCCAGCACGGCGAAAGGCGCGACCGCGATGAAATGATGCAGGTCCGGCAGGCCGATCTGCCAGCCGGTGTCCTCGCCCCACCAATACATTGGATTGAGATTCGGCACGCCCGGCTCGGTGGTGAACTCGAACGGAGCGCCCATCACGAAGGCGATCAGCGCAGCCAGAGCCGAGCCCAGCGGAATCGCCAGCCAGCGCATGCGGATATGCTCGAGATAGGCATACATGACGATGGTCGCGAAGACCACGACAAAGGCGATATAGCCCATGTCGAAACTGTCCGCCCAGCCGAACAGCTTCTTGATCTGCGAGGTGATGCCGATGAAGCCGAGGTAGAGCAACAGACCGCCGCACACCCCGTCGCTGGTCAGCCGCGCCAGCAAGCTGCCACCCTTGAACACGCCGAGGGTAAAACCGAGCACCCCAACCATGATGCCCAGCGCCATCGGATGACCGCCCGAGGCGACGATCAGTGGAATCAGCGGGATCAGCGGACCATGGGTTCCGGCCAGGTTGGCGGTGGGATTGAGGAAGCCGGAAAACAGCACCACGAACAGCAGCGCGGCAATCAGCATCTCGTAGCGCGCGTTCTCGATCACGAACTCGTTGGACAGCCCCATCGGACCGGCGAACGCTGCGACCACTGCGGCCACCATGACAATCTTGCCGATGGTTGCCGCCATGGCTGGCACCCAGTCTTCGTACTCGAAACGGTAGTCACGAAACGGCAGGTTCACGCCCCAGCGTTTCGGCGCCATGATCTCCAATTCGTGTTCAAGGTATTCAGCGCGAGTCGCGAAATTTCCCTTCGGCTTGTGAAGCTCCTGATAACTGCGTAGGTTCCTATCATTCATGCCAGTCAGCCATACCGAAAATTTTGCGCAACGGTACAGACTGACTCCAAGCAACTCATCACGACCTTGAAACTATTGAGTTAGAGCGGTCTTTTATGATAGTAAGCAAGCTACGCATTCATCCAGAAAAATGGCGAATCGCCATTAATGCGTCGAGATTGCTTTCAGCAGGAAGTTTCGAAGGGGCGCGCCAGGTCGACGCGCTTATGGATTCTGCCCGAGCAGCTCGGCGACTCGCTGCCGATCCTGGGCGAAGCTGACCTCCGCCTCGGCACGCGTCTTCTCGAAACGCGCCAGGTCTCGCAACAGGCTCTGCTCTTCCTTCTCGAGGTTTTCGATCTGCGCCAGCAGATTCTCAGGGACATTGCGCCCCGCCCGCTCGTGGTTCGCCGCCTGCTTGCGCAGACTGCTGTGCTGACTGCGGATGGATTGCAGGTTGCCCTGAGACAAACCGATCACGCTATCGAGCTCGGCCAGTTTGCGCGTTTCAGCTCGCTCGACATCCTCTACGCTGGCATAGAGACGCAGCAGCTGTGCATCCGACGCATCGCGCGCCTTCTTCGCCTGCAGCCGGGCGAACTCTTCGGCGGTCGGCGCCGGCGGCACCTCGCGGACCACGCGTCCCTGCTCGTTGAGCACCTGATAACCGCGGGAGATATGCTGCGGCGGCACGCCGTGGCGATCGAGAACCACCACGCCTCGTTCGTCGACATAGCGATAAAGCTCGGCAGCCGAGGCCATTACCGGACAGATGACCCCCAACAGGAGCATCGTTCGAGTGGCTACCGATCTACGCATGTGCAATACCTACCCTGGGTCAGATTCCGTACTGCTCGCGATAAGCCTGAACCGCGGGCAGGTGCTGTTTCAGCTGAACATCATCGGCGAGATATTCCAGCACTTGCTCCAGGGACACAATACTGATCACCGGCATTCGATAATCACGTTCAACTTCTTGAATCGCCGACAGCTCGCCCTGCCCTCTTTCCTGCCGATTCAGGGCAATCAGCACACCTGCCGCCTCGGCATTCTGTGCCCGAATGATCTGCATGACTTCACGGATGGCGGTGCCGGCGGTGATCACGTCGTCAACGATCAGCACGCGGCCAGTCAGCGGGGCGCCGACCAAGGTGCCGCCCTCGCCGTGATCCTTGGCTTCCTTGCGGTTGAAGCACCACGGCAGGTCACGCTGATGCTGCTCGGCCAGCGCGATGGCCGTGGCTGCGCCTAGCGGGATGCCCTTGTAGGCCGGACCGAAGATCACGTCGAAATCCAGGCCGCTCTCGATCACCGCCGAGGCATAGAACCGCCCGAGCTGTGCCAGCGCGCTGCCGCTGTTGAACAGGCCGGCATTGAAGAAATAGGGACTGGTACGCCCCGACTTGAGGGTGAACTCACCGAAACGCAGAACGCCGCGCTCGATGGCGAAGCGGATGAACTCGCGCTGGTACGCCTGCATGAAGAAATTTCCCGGAAAACCACTGTTTTAGCTAATTGCGAAGAGCTTGGGTTATCATACACGCACGTGTTTTTAGGGGCCATTTATGCGGATCATCAGCGTCAACGTGAATGGCATTCAAGCGGCGGCACAGCGGGGATTGCTCAGCTGGCTGCAAGCGCAGAATGCCGATGTCATCTGCCTGCAGGATACCCGCGCCTCCGCCTTGGAACTCGACGACCCCGCCTACCAACTGGATGGCTACTTCCTCTACGCCTGCGATGCCGAGATTCCGGAGCAGGGAGGCGTGGCGCTCTATTCCAGGCTGCAGCCCAAAGCCGTGATCACCGGTCTGGGCTTCGAGACGGCGGATCGCTACGGGCGTTATCTGCAGGCCGACTTCGACAAGGTCAGTATCGCCAGCCTGCTGGTGCCTTCGGGTCAGGGCGGCGATGCCAACCTGAACCACAAGCTCAAGTTCATGGATGACTTCGCCCACTATCTGGACAAGCAGCGCCGCAAGCGCCGCGAGTACATCTACTGCGGCTCGCTGTACGTCGCCCACCAGAAGCTGGACGTGAAGAACTGGCGCGACTGCCAGCAGGATCCGGGCTTCCTCGCGCCCGAGCGCGCCTGGCTGGATGAGATCTTCGGCAACATGGGCTATATAGACGCGCTGCGCGAGGTCAATCGCGAAGGCGACCTGTTCAGCTGGTGGCCGGATACCGAGCAGGCCGAGATGCTCAACCTCGGCTGGCGCTTCGACTACCAGATCCTGACCTCAGGCCTGCGCCGCTTCGTGCGCAGCGCCCGCCTGCCGCGCCAACCGCGCTTCTCGCAGCACGCTCCGCTGATCGTCGATTACGACTGGACGCTGAGCCTGTAATACGCGATTCGCAACGGCAGCCGGCACGCGATGTGTCGGCCGCCGTTCAGCTGTCAGGGAATCGAAACCGTCCTATCTGACGATCCGCCAGCAGAAGGGGTAGCGATAGGGCTTGCCTTCGTTGGCACGGATGCCGGCGATCACCACCAGCACCAGCGCCACCACGCTCACCAGCACCATCAGCGGAAAGCCGATGAGGATCCAGGCCAGCACGCCACAGATCATCATCGCAAGGCTGAAGGTCAGCTGGAAATTCAGCGCCTCCTTGCCCTGTTGGTCGACGAAGGGGTCCATGTCCTTCTTCAACTGCCAGACGATCAGCGGGCCGAGCACGTTGCCGATCATCGGCGCCAGGAACCAGAAGAACGCCGAGTAGTGGCAGAACATCGCCCACTGACGCGCTTCGCGGCTGGGCAACGGCACGAGATCCTGATCGCTCATTTCGCCTTACCTCTCGCTCAGTCCGCCAGCACCGCGCGCTGCAGTTCGAACAGCTGACGCACACCATCGTGGGCCAGCGCCAGCATGGCGTTGAGCTCGTCGGCATGGAACGGCGCGCCCTCGGCCGTGCCCTGAACCTCGATGAAGCCACCGGCGTCGGTCATCACGACGTTCAGATCGGTTTCGGCAGCCGAGTCTTCCAGATAGTCCAGATCGAGCACCGGCTCGCCCTGATAGATGCCGACCGATACGGCGGCAATCATCTGCTTGACCGGATCGCCGCCCTTCAGACCGCCGCGCTTCTTCAGCACCTTGAGGGCGTCGATCACTGCCACCATGGCGCCGGTGATCGAGGCGGTGCGCGTACCACCGTCTGCCTGGATCACGTCGCAGTCGATGTACAGGGTGTTCTCGCCGAGCTTGCTCATGTCCAGCGCGGCCCGCAGCGAACGGCCGATCAGACGCTGGATTTCCAGGGTACGTCCGCCCTGCTTGCCCCGCGCCGCTTCGCGCTGGTTACGCTCACCCGTGGCGCGCGGCAGCATGCCGTATTCGGCGGTCAGCCAGCCCTGGCCCTGCCCCTTGAGGAAGCGCGGTACGCCTGTCTCGATGCTGGCTGTGCAGATCACCTTGGTATCACCGAACTCCACCAGCACCGAGCCTTCGGCATGCTTGGTGTAGTTGCGGGTGATGCGGATCGAGCGCAGCTGGTCGGCGGCACGGCCACTGGGTCGCTTCATGGGTAGGTCCTGCTAGAGAAGAGTCGGGTAGGGACAGGCCATTACTGGCCCGTCCCCCCCTAAGAACCGTACGTGCGGCTTTCACCGCATACGGCTCAAGTTTACGAAAAGCCAGCCTATGGCTGGCCGGCAACTATGGTGGCGATATTAACATTACCCTCCATATCGCAGAGCTACCTTTTCACGCTGGCTGTGCACCAGCGCATGGCAGTTGGGATGAAGCAGCATACGATTCCTCAGAGTATCCGGCCCGCCGTCCACACGCCTGATGACGTGATGGTCGTGCCAGCCGGTTTCCTTGTTGATCGCATGTCCGCACAGGGCACAAAGCCCCTTCTGCCTGCGGAAGATGCTGAGTATCTGCCCCCGATAACGCAGCGAGTGCTGCATCCGTTTGACCCTCAGCGCTTCCCACTTCAGCTCCTGCATCGCGTCGTAGGGCTGATACTCACCCGGTAGACGCTTGTGACGCACGATTGCGGTTTCCGCCAGCCCGTACAGCCGTCGGAACTGCCTTTCTCCCTTGCCATTCTTGTAGGGATACGCAAACACCCAGTTCTGCCTGCCTATGGATCGGAAGTATTTATTCCTGATCCAGTCAGCCGACTTCTTCGGATGCCTACGCTTTGGACTTGCCCCTATCAAACCGGACACCACAACCCTGTTAAGTTGATGTTACGGCCAACCGCCTGAACTCCCGAGGCGAGCGGTACTTCAGTGCGCTGTGCGGATGCTCTTCGTTGTAATGCTCAAAAGCAATCGCCAGGTTGCGTAGCGCTGTCTGGCGATCCGGCCGTGGCATATGGGCGATGTAATCACGCTTCATCGTCTTCACAAAGCTCTCGGCCATGCCGTTGCTCTGCGGGCTGCACACTGGCGTGGTCAGCGGTATCAAGCCGATTTCGCGAGCAAAGGCGCGCGTCTGTTCGGCGGTGTACGCCGAGCCGTTATCGCTCAGCCACTGAATCTGAGTGACAGGCAGTGCCTGTTCAAAACGTTTCTCGATGGCTTCAAGCATGACGTCACGGACGTCATCACCGCTGTAGCCACTCGGGCTGGCTACCCAGCTGATAGCCTCGCGGTCGCAGCAGTCCAAGGCAAAGGTCACACGCAGCTTGGCGCCATCGTCACAACGAAATTCAAAACCGTCCGAGCACCAACGGGTATTACTCTCGCTCACTGCCACTCGGCCTTCATGACGACGAGCCACACCGGGCTGCTTGCGGCGTTTCTCCAGCAGCAGGTCATGGTCGCGCATGACCCGATAAACCCGTTTCACATTGACCACCGGTTCGGCCTGCCTACGTAGAAGCGCCCAGACCCGGCGGTAGCCATAGCTGGGCAAGTCGGAGATTGAGGCCTTGATCCGCTCCACCAGAGCCGTATCGTCAGGGATACGCCGACGACGGGCTCCTCTGTCTTCTTTGGCCTGCTTGATTCGAGCCGTCAGTTGCGAGCGCGACACACCGAGACTTTCGCTGACCAGCTTCACTGGTCGTCCCCCGGCAACAAGGGTGAGTGCGCAATCCATTTTCGCGAACGGGCGATCTCCACAGCTTCCTTGAGCACCTCCGCTTCCATAGTCTTCTTGCCCAGCATTCGTTGCAGTTCGCGGATTTGCTTCATCGCATCGGCCAGCTCCGAAGCCGGAACTACGGCCTCTCCGGCGCTCACTGCCGACAGGCTGCCATCCTGATAGAGCTTGCGCCAATGAAACAGCTGGTTGGGGTTGATGCCGTGGCGTCGGGCGACCACTGAGACGCTGTGCCCGGGCTCAAGGCTCTCGCGCACCATGGTGAGCTTCTCCTCGACGCTCCAGCGGCGACGCCGCTCCTGGCCGAGTACTTCGATATGTCTGTCTTTGCTGGTAGTCATAAACACGACCGTTTGCCTATCCCTTATGGTAAGGGGGAAACGGTGTCCGGTGTTTCAGGGGGCTCGTTCACGCTTCGCCCACCTCCAGAGTCGCCAGAACACCAAGTGATCAAGCTTGCTGAAGGTCTGTTTTGCCACGACCGGGGAGTGGTATTGCGCCCACCCTCTCAGTACCGGGTTCAGCTGGCCGATCAACGCATCCTGCGTCAGAGCCCCGCTGCCTTTGATGATCTCGCGCACTTTCCGATAGAACGCCGAGACGTTCTTCTTCGAGGGTTTGATCAACAGCTTGGCGTTCCTATACGGCGATTTCGGCACGTACTTCCTGAAATTCCACCCCAGAAAATCGAAGCCTTGATGGATATGCGTGATCTGCGTTTTCTCCCGTGACAGCGCAACCCCTCGTACCGACAGGAATTGCTCTACCCAGGGTTTGACCTCCTCTTCCAACAGCTCTTTCGAGGCTGCTGTCACGACGAAGTCATCCGCATAGCGCACACACTGCACTTTGATCTTCCTGGCCTTCATGGCACCCAGCTTCTGCGCCAGATGGCGCTTCAGCTGAGTCTCCAGACCATTCAGGGTGGCGTTTGCCAGACAGGGCGAGATAATTCCTCCCTGCGGCGTCCCGGCCTCCGTAGCCATGAGTTGTCGCCGGTCGATAACCCCGGCCTTCAACCATTTGCGCAGCACCTTCCTATCCATCGGGACATTCCGGCACAGCCACTCGTGGTTAATGTTGTCGAAGAACCCTTTGATATCACCTTCCAGAATCCAGACCGGCGCCGTTTGCGGCGACAGCAGGTGGAAAAGCTCAACCATTGCGTCAGCAGTCGAACGATCCGGGCGAAATCCATAGGACTTCGGATCGCTGGTGCTTTCCACGACAGGCTCCAACGCTTGGAGATACAGCGCCTGCATGGCCCGATCCAACATCGTCGGGATACCCAGCGGGCGTTTCTCCTGTTTACCGGGCTTCGGTATCCATACCCGCCACAGCGGTCTGGGCCGATAGCCTCGTTGTTTCGACAGACGTCCCACGGCATGGAGCTTGGCCTGAGGCGTTCCCCAGGTTTCTCCATCGACACCCGGCGTCTTACGACCCCGGTTCTCCGTGACTCGTCTTACGGCCAGACAGCGACCATAGAACGAGTGGGTCAGCAGTCGTTGCAGGCGTTTAACCCTGCGCCAGTCGCCTTCCCGAGTTGCCTGCGCAATCTTTAGCTGCGTTTTCCGAACGGTTTGTTGAATTCTGGCCCAATCGAGATCGTGCCAGTTCTTCACCCCGTCGAAGGACGCAGACGCGACCGATGTTGCTGGTTGCGTTTTCATACAGTCCTCCTGATATGCACGACATTCAGGACGGACTACTCCCCTATGGGCAGTAGTCGCCCATAGGGTCGTTTGGTTATCGCTGGAATCAGCGGCTCTTCTTACGCTCGTAAACCAGATGCACGTCAGCCAGGGTTGCCCCTGCCGGTAATATCTCAACCGGTATGCCACCCATTACAGGTAGCCCTTCGCTTTTTGCATCCTCCCATTCCCCACACCCATCAGCGCCCCTTGCGGTTTGCCTGCCTGACCGATGTTGCTGGCCAGGCGAGTGGTCGGGATTGCCACGTTCCCCGAGTCGCATCAATTCCCCGTTTAGGCTTCGTCTTTCCCCCGGCAGTCGTCGTGGTACCGCATCACACTCACCTACTGTGATGACCGACTGCGTTGCCGTTTGGCTGGGGCCGATAATTGCCGTAGGCCCGTCAATGCTTACGGAGGTTCTGGCGACGATTCACATGTGTTAGCCATGCGGGTTGGGTCATTAGCCTCGACACGTCCGTGCAATTCGGACGCGAAGCGTTCTCCGTCACCGGATAACACCCTCTTGCGAGCGAGACATTGTTAATCAGGCTTCACACCTTGGAGTTGGCCCCCAACGCATGCCGATCTAATGAACTGGCGGGTACACGCCAGGCTCGGTACTCCCTGAACAAGCAGAGCTGAGCAATGCGATTCGGAGCTTGACGCTCCGTGCTTGGTTCAACGTCCCCCAACGTCTCACGACGGTGATAAAGGCTCTATGCCCAACGTGAGGGACGAAATCTGCCCAGAGGGCGGAATTCACCCCATGGGTTAGACATTATTTGTAACAATCGAGCCAGGCTGGATTGCTACTTTCTGGTTTCTACACCCCATTGCGGACCCATTTTGGGTGCGAATTGATGCAGATTTATTGCCTCGCTTCGACAAAACGCAGAGCGTCCGAAGCGTAGGATTACCAGGCAAAGCCGGTACATTGACTGCTGTTTTAGGCATCAACCCCTTGATATCAAAGGATTTGGAGCCATGGTGCAGTGAACCAGACCAACCACGACACGTACACACGTGTCGCACATGTGAGCGGCATTATAGAGCCCCTTGGCCGGGAAAGGGTCGCGACAGTCCGGTCGTCTCTGCAGCGATTGCCGGTTTCCTTTACAATCCTCCGCCTTTCGCAGTCCGCATCCGAGAGGTTAACCCGATGGTCCACAGCATGACGGCCTTTGCCCGCAGCGAGCAGGCCGGCGCCCATGGCACCCTCAGTTGGGAAATCCGCTCGGTCAATCATCGCTATCTGGAGCCGCACCTGCGCCTGCCGGAAGCCTTTCGCGACCTCGAAGGCCAGGTGCGCGATGCCCTGCGCAAAGGACTCTCGCGCGGCAAGGTGGAATGCACCCTGCGCTTCGCGGAGGAAGGCCAGCGCGGCAACCTGCAGGTCGACCAGGAGCGCGCCAGCCAGCTGATCGCCGCCGCTGAAAGCGTTGCCGCGCTGATCCGCCAGCCTGCCGCCATCGATCCGCTGCAGGTGCTCGGCTGGCCTGGTGTGCTGGTCGGCGATGCGCTCGATCCGCAAGCGCTCAACCAGAGCGCACTCGAGCTGTTCCACAAGGCGCTGGAGCAGCTCAAGGAAGGTCGCCGCCGCGAGGGCGAGGAGCTGGCCAAGTTACTCGGCGAACGCCTGGACAGCATCCTCGAGGAAGTCGCCACGCTGCGTGAGCAAGTGCCACAGATGCTCGCCACCCAGAGGCAGAAGATTCTCGACCGTTTCAGCGAGGTGCGTGCCGAGCTGGATCCGCAGCGCCTCGAGCAGGAAATGGTTCTGCTGGCGCAGAAGAGCGATGTCGCCGAGGAACTCGATCGCCTGAGCACCCACGTCAGCGAAGTGCGGCGGGTGCTCAAGGCCGGCGGTGCCGCCGGGCGCCGCCTCGACTTCCTCATGCAGGAACTCAACCGCGAGGCCAACACCCTCGGCTCGAAAGCCTTCGACCCGCGCAGCACTCAGGCCGCGGTAAACCTGAAAGTCCTCATCGAGCAGATGCGCGAACAGGTACAGAACCTCGAATAACTGCCAGCAGCCGTTGCGGCTGGTCTATTTTTTGTCCCACAGCGTTTTCCAGGAAGCCGTCATGTCCGCCACCACCGGTACGCTCTATATCGTTTCCGCGCCTTCCGGGGCCGGCAAGACCAGCCTGGTCAAGGCCCTGGTCGATGCACAGCCGCAGGTGCGGGTGTCGGTCTCCCACACCACCCGCGCCATGCGTCCGGGTGAGGTAGACGGGGTCAACTATCACTTCGTCAGCCGCGACGAATTCCTCGCGCGCCTGGAGCGCAACGAGTTTCTCGAACACGCCGAAGTGTTCGGCAACCTTTACGGCACCTCCCAGCGCTGGCTGGAACAGACGCTGGCCGAGGGCTACGACCTGATCCTCGAGATCGACTGGCAGGGCGCGCAGCAGGTGCGCCGGCTGATGCCCCAGGCGCAATCGATCTTCATCCTGCCGCCGACCCAGGAGGCCCTGCGCCAGCGCCTGAACAACCGCGGCCAGGACAGCGACGAGATCATCGAGAAGCGCATGCGCGAAGCGGTCAGCGAGATGAGCCACTACGTCGAGTACGACTACCTGGTGATCAACGACGACTTCGCCCACGCGCTGATCGATCTGCAGTCGATCTTCCGCGCCAATCAGCTCAAGCAGCAGGCCCAGCAGCAGCGCCATGCGCGCCTGCTCAGCGAGTTGCTGGCCTAAGCCGGCACGGCGCTACCGCCTGAGAAACAGCGCTTCCATTACGGCTGGTGATTTTTTAGACTACTCCGTCCGCTCGCCCATCCGGGCATGCTCTACCGTTACTGATCACGAGGAACACCATGGCCCGCGTTACCGTTGAAGACTGCCTGGACAACGTTGATAACCGCTTCGAGCTGGTCATGCTTGCCACCAAGCGCGCACGTCAACTGGCGACCGGCGGCAAGGAGCCGAAAGTGGCCTGGGAAAACGACAAGCCGACCGTTGTCGCGCTGCGCGAGATCGCTTCCGGCCTGGTCGACTACGATGTCATTGCTCAGGACGAAATCGTTGACGATGAACCGCTCTTCACCCAGTACGAGGAAGAGCCGAACGAGGCCATCTGATTAAATGCCAGGTCGAAGTCGAACCGAGAAGATCGAAGTCAGCCGGCAGGGAGTACGACCTTGCCAGCCATAGACGCACTCGCGGATCGCCTGTCGACCTATCTCGGCCCGGACCAGGTCAACCTGGTTCGCCGAGCCTATTTCTATGCCGAGCAGGCCCATGACGGGCAGCGCCGGCGCAGCGGTGAAGCCTACGTCACCCATCCCCTCGCGGTAGCCAATATCCTCGCCGACATGCACATGGACCATCAGAGCCTGATGGCCGCGATGCTGCACGACGTCATCGAGGATACCGGCATTCCCAAGGAAGCTCTGGTCGCCCAGTTCGGCGAAACCGTCGCCGAGCTGGTCGATGGGGTCAGCAAGCTGACCCAGATGAACTTCGAGACCAAGGCCGAGGCCCAGGCCGAGAATTTCCAGAAGATGGCCATGGCCATGGCCCGCGACATCCGCGTGATCCTGGTCAAGCTCGCCGACCGCCTGCACAACATGCGCACCCTGGAGGTGCTGGCCGGCGAGAAACGCCGGCGCATCGCCAAGGAAACCCTGGAAATCTACGCACCGATCGCCAATCGCCTCGGTATGCACACGATGCGCGTGGAGTTCGAGGACCTCGGCTTCAAAGCCATGCACCCGATGCGCTCCGAACGTATCCGCGCCGCGGTGCGCCGCGCTCGCGGCAACCGCAACGAGATCGTCGAGAAGATCGAGCAGTCGCTGATTCACTGCCTCGAGCGCGATGGTCTGGAAGGCGAGGTCCTGGGTCGCGAGAAGCACCTGTACAGCATCTACAAGAAGATGCGCGGCAAGCGCAAGGCGTTCCACGAGATCATGGACGTCTATGCCTTCCGTATCGTGGTGGACAAGGTCGATACCTGCTACCGCGTGCTCGGCGCAGTGCACAGCCTGTACAAGCCGCTTCCAGGGCGATTCAAGGACTACATCGCGATCCCCAAGGCCAACGGTTACCAGTCGCTGCACACCACCCTGTTCGGCATGCACGGCGTGCCCATCGAGATCCAGATCCGCACCCGCGAAATGGAAGAGATGGCCAACAACGGCATCGCTGCGCACTGGCTGTACAAGTCCAACGAGGATGAAGTGCCCAAGGGCACCCACGCCCGCGCACGGCAATGGGTCAAGGGTGTGCTGGAGCTGCAGCAGCGCGCCGGCAACTCGCTGGAATTCATCGAGAGCGTCAAGATCGACCTGTTCCCGGACGAGGTCTACGTCTTCACGCCCAAGGGCCGCATCATGGAACTGCCCAAGGGTTCCACCGCGGTCGACTTCGCCTACGCGGTGCACACCGATGTCGGCAACACCTGCATCGCCTGCCGCGTCAACCGTCGCCTGGCGCCGCTGTCGCAACCGCTGGAAAGCGGCTCGACGGTGGAGATCGTCACCGCACCGGGGGCTCGGCCGAACCCGGCGTGGCTGAATTTCGTCGTCACCGGCAAGGCGCGCACACACATTCGCCATGCGCTCAAGCTGCAGCGCCGCTCGGAGTCCATCAATCTCGGCGAGCGGCTGCTGAGCAAGGCCCTCAGCGGTTTCGAGACAAGCCTGGACAAGATCAGCCCCGAGCGCATCCAGCAGGTGCTTGCCGAATACCACATGGAATACGTCGAGGACCTGCTGGAAGACATTGGCCTGGGCAACCGCATGGCCTATGTCATCGCCCGGCGTCTGATTGCCCGGGACGACGAACAGGCACCAGCGCTCGAAGGGCCGCTGGCTATCCGCGGCACCGAAGGGTTGGTACTCAACTACGCCAAGTGCTGCACACCGATCCCCGGCGACCCCATCGTCGGGCACCTGTCGGCCGGCAAGGGCATGGTGGTGCACCTGGAAACCTGCCGGAACATCGCCGACGTCCGCCACAATCCGGACAAGTGCATCCAGCTGTCCTGGTCCAAGGACGTCACCGGCGAGTTCAACGTCGAACTGCGCGTCGAACTGGAGCACCAGCGCGGCCTGATCGCCCTGCTCGCCGGCAGCGTCAATGCCGCCGACGGCAATATCGAGAAGATCGGCATGGACGAGCGCGACGGCCGCATCAGCGTGGTCCAGCTGGTGGTCAGTGTGCATGACCGCGTGCATCTGGCCCGCGTAATCAAGAAGCTGCGCACCATCAAGGGCGTCACCCGCATCACCCGCGTCAAGGCCTGATCGCCTACCCCGCTCACGGCGGCGGTGCTGTCGCCCCGCCGCGCCCCGCGCCCGCCTGCCCTGATACCTGTCCACCCAGACGACTGTCGCGGGTGGCCGCTGCCGGCATCAGCCATTATGCTGGCTGCCCGTTGCCCAATTCCCAGAGGAGTTTCCATGAGCAAGACCGTGATCAACACCGACAAGGCCCCGGCCGCCATCGGCACCTACTCCCAGGCCATCAAGGCCGGCAACACCGTCTACCTGTCCGGGCAGATCCCGCTGGACCCCAAGACCATGGAGCTGGTGGAAGGCTTCGAGGCGCAGGCCGTGCAGGTGTTCGAGAACCTCAAGGCGGTGGCCGAAGCGGCTGGCGGCTCGCTGAAGGACATTGCCAAGCTCAACATTTTCCTCACCGACCTCGGCAACTTCGCCACCGTCAACGAGGTGATGAGTCGTTACTGCCAGCAGCCTTATCCGGCGCGCGCCGCCATTGGCGTTGCTGCGCTGCCGAAAGGCGCGCAGGTCGAGATGGACGCGATCCTGGTCATCGACTGACCCGCTCCAGCCGGCGTGGCCCGCGCCGCGCCGGTGCCCTTCAGCGCACCAGCACCTCGACCCGCCGATTGCGCGGTTCGGCGGTGGCATCCGGCGTCGCCACCAGCAGGTTGCGCTCGCCGTGGGACTCCACCCGCAGCTCCATCGCCTCCAGCCCCCGGGCGCGCAGCAGCTCGGCCATGCGCTGGGCACGGCGCATGCCGACCTGCTCGTTGGCGGCACGGTGGCCCAGGGTGTCGGTATGGCCGATCACGGTGACCACCGGATAATCCCGGCGGCGCGCGGCAAGCAGCACGCTGTCCAGCAGCTGCTCCGCACCGGCATCCAATTCGCCGGAAGGCGCCAGATGGAAGGTGAAACGCTCCGGCAATGCAGGCTGCGCCGAAAGCGCCTTGGCGAAATCGGCCTTGCGCTGCATGTCCGACACCGCAAAGGCCTGCCCGCCAGGAGCAATCGCCATGCCCTGCCCCGGCATGTCCAGCACCCGTTGTTCGTCGCCCAGCACGGCAGCGCCACGCCCGCCCGAATCATCCGCCAGCATCACGTAGGAATGCTGCGCGCAGCCGCCCAGCGCGGCCATTGCCAGCAGCAGCGTGCCGCTCATCAACCGGGCTTTCACGGTTTCACCTTCAGCAGCACCTGCCCGCCACGCACTCCGACCCGGCCCTCCGGGGTCTCGACGGCGATGGCCTGGGGATCGAGCCGAGCCATGTCGCCAGCGATCAGGTTGAGCGTGCCGCGGTTGAGCGTCGCGCGCAGACGCAGCTCATCGCTCGCCGGTGCGAAGCGGTAATCGTCCAGCGTCAGCTCGCTGTCCGGGCCGAACGACAACACGCTGCCGTCGCCCATGATCACCCCCAGCCCACCCTCGGCACCGGTGCTCAGGGCAACGCCCGGGATGATCGCCTGGCCGACCTTGGCCGCATTGGTATGGCCGCGGCTGCTGACGAAGGCCGCACCCTCCACACGGGCCACGTGGCCGACGGGCTCGGGCAAGGTGCTGCCGAAGGCCGGCACCAGCCAGACGGCCGCCAACGTGCAGAACGCGCGCATGTAATGATCCAGACAGGTCATCGAAGCTCTCGAATCGACAGAATTGCACAAGGGAAGGGTCCCGCTCGACTCCAGAGAACTAAGGCAGTCCAAATCGGCAAAAAATCCCGCAGCGTTCCGTTTTCTGCGCTCCACCGCTGGCAGCGCTTCGCAAATGCCATGGCGCCGGCTGCGCGGAGCAGAAAAATTTCGCGATTTTTGCCGCTCCCGTTGTCTCGATCTAACGCGCGCATCCAACCAGACATAAGCGCGCCGTTTCCGAGCCTAACGTGAGGTCCCCGTTCCATGCTGACGCTTTCCATCAACGGCACCGACCTGCAGGTCGACGTGCCCGAAGACATGCCCCTGCTCTGGGTCCTGCGCGACGTGCTAGGGCTCACCGGCAGCAAGTACGGCTGCGGTATCGCCCAGTGCGGCGCCTGCACCGTGCACCTGGACGGCCAGGCGGCGCGCGCCTGCGTCTTGCCGGTCGGCGAGGTGAAGGGCCGCAAGGTGGTGACCATCGAACGCATCGGCAACACGGAGCTCGGCCGCAAGGTGCAACAGGCCTGGCTGGAGGATGAGGTGGTGCAGTGCGGCTACTGCCAGTGCGGGCAGATCATGTCCGCCGTCGCCCTGCTGGAGCAAAACCCGCAGCCCGACGACCGCGCCATCGACCAGGGCATGGCCGGCAACCTCTGCCGCTGCTGCACCTATACCCGCATCCGCAGCGCCATCAAGCGCGTCGCCCAGGCATGAGGAGGCGCGAGATGAGCCAACCCGACACGACCCTGCAGTCCCCTTCGCGCCGCACCTTGCTCAAGGTCGGCAGCCTCGCACTGGGCGGGCTGGTGATTGGTTTTACCCTGCCGTTCGCCGGGCGCAGCTTCGCCGAGCAGGTCCTGAACGAAGGCCCGGAAGACCAGCCGATGTCCAACGCCACGGCGCTGGATGCCTTCATCAGCATCGACCGCGACGGCCAGGTCACCTTCACCGTGCCGAAGATCGAGATGGGCCAGGGCGCGCAGAGCGGCCTGGCGGTGATGGTCGCCGAGGAGCTGGAGATCGGCCTCGAGCAGATCACCCTCAAGGAAGCCCCGCCGAACGAGCAGATCTACAACGACAAGCTGCTGAATTTCCAGGCCACCGGCGGCTCGACCTCGATCCGCAGCAACTGGGAGCCGCTGCGCCAGGCCGGCGCGGCGGCGCGCCTGCTGCTGATTCAGGCCGCGGCCCAGCACTGGCAGCTGGGCGCCGATCAGCTGCGCGCCGAGAACGGCCGCGTACTGGGCCCGGACGGCCAGAGCCTCGGCTATGGCGAGCTGGTCGAGGACGCCGCGAAGTTGCCGGTCCCCGAAGACATTCCGCTCAAGCCGGCCGATCAGTTCAGGCTGATCGGCAAGCCGACCCGGCGCCTGGACACACCGGCCAAGGTCGACGGCACCGCGCGCTTCACCATCGACCTGGTGGTGCCGGGCATGAAGTACGCCTCGATCCGCGCCTGCCCGGTGCTCGGCGGCACCCTGCGCGAGGTCGACGAACGCGCGGCCCGGCAGATCCCGGGGGTGATCGAGGTGGTGCGGCTGGACAATGCCGTGGCGGTCATCGGCGAACACACCTGGGCTGCCTTCGCTGGCGTGCGCGCGCTGGAGATCGACTGGGCGCTGGGCGACAACGCCGGCATCGACTCGGCGCAGATGGAGCGCGAGATCAGAGAGGCGCTGGACAAGCCCGGCGCCATCGCCAACGAGCAGGGCGACATCGATGCAGCACTGAAGGACGCGGCCAGGACCTTCGAAGCCGAATACGAAATGCCCTTCCTCGCCCACGCCGCGCTGGAGCCCATGACCTGCGTCGCCGAGGTGCGCGCAGACGCCGTCGAGCTGTGGGTCGGCACCCAGGTGCCGGTGCGCGCGCAGACGGCCGCCGCCGAGGCCGCCGGGCGCCCGGCCGAGCAGGTGATCGTCAACAACCAGCTCATCGGCGGCGCCTTCGGCCGGCGGCTGGAGGTGGACTTCATCAGCCAGGCGGTGGCGATCGCGGCGCAGGTCGATTATCCGATCAAGCTGACCTGGACCCGCGAGGAAGACACCACCCACGACATGTACCGCCCGCACTACATCGACCGCTTCGCTGCCGCGCTGGATGCCGAAGGTCGCTTGCAGGGCTGGCGCCACACCATCGCTGGCGCCTCGGTGCTGGCCCGTTTCGCGCCCGAGGCGGTGCCGGAGAATGGCCTGGACGGCGATGCGGTGGAAGTCGCCATGCATCCGATCTACGCGATGCCGAACCTGCGGGTGAACTACGTGCCGGTACCACCCCGGGCACTGCACCAGTCCTGGTGGCGCGGCGTCGGCCCGCTGCGCAGTACCTACATGCTGGAAAGCTTCATCGACGAGGTGGCCCGCAGCGCCGAGCAGGACCCGGTCGACTACCGCATGGCCCTGCTCGGCAGCCATCCCCGTGCCCAGGGCGTTCTGCGTCTGGCTGCGGAAAAGGCCGGCTGGGGCGAACCGCTCGAGGCCGGGCACGGTCGCGGCGTGGCCGTGCAGGAGGTCTTTGGCAGCTTTCTCGCCACCGTGGTCGAGCTGCAGGTCAGCGAGGACAAGGGCATCAGGCTCAAGCGACTGGTGGTGGCCATCGACTGCGGGCAGGTGATGAACCCGGTGTCGGTCAAGTCGCAGATCGAGGGCGGCACCCTGTTCGGTCTGTCTGCCGCGCTGTTCAACGAAATCACCGTGCGCGAGGGCCGCGTCGAGCAGACCAACTTCCATGACTACCGGCAGTTGCGCATCAGTGATGCGCCGCCAGTGGAAACCTACATCGTCGAAAGTCGCGAGGCGCCCGGCGGGGTCGGCGAGGCCGGCACGGCGATGATCGCCCCCGCGCTGGTCAACGCCCTGGCGGCGGCCAACGGCACGCGCATCCGCCGCCTGCCGCTGGCGCGCGCCGGCTACTACGTGATCTGAGGAGTCCCAGCATGAACAATGGATTCACAATCGGCAGCCTGCTGGGCGCTGCCCTGGCCCTGTTCGGCACGGCGGCCTTGGCGCAGCAGGCGGACGACGCCCTGCTCGAACGCGGCGAATACCTGACCCGCGCCGCGGACTGCCTGGCCTGCCACGTCACCGAAGGCGGCAAGCCCTACGCCGGCGGCCTGCCGGTGGAAATGCCGTTCGGCACGCTGTACTCGACCAATATCACGCCGGACAAGGAAACCGGCATTGGCAACTGGACCGACGATGAGTTCGTCGAGGCCATGCAGAAGGGCGTCGGCCCGGATGGCCGCCACTACTACCCAGCCTTTCCTTATACCTCCTACACCCTGATGCCGCGCGAGGACATCCTCGCCATCAAGGCCTACCTGTTCAGCCTGGAACCGGTGAACCAGCCGAACCGGGAGAACGACATCGGCTTTCCGTTCAACCAGCGCTGGGGCATCGCCCTGTGGAACCTGCTGTTTCTCGACGACGAACGCTTCGAGCCGGACCCGCAGCAGTCCGCGCAATGGAACCGCGGCGCCTACCTGGTGGAAGGTCCGGGGCACTGCGGTGAATGCCATACGCCACGCAACGTCATGCAGGCGAAGCAGAGCTCCAAGGCGCTCGTTGGCGCGACCATCCAGGGCTGGGCCGCCTGGAACATCACCGGCGACGAGCAGAGCGGCATCGGCGGCTGGCCGGACGACGCCCTGGCGGCTTACCTGGCCACCGGCGTCGCGCCGGGCTACGGCGTGGCGGGCGGGCCGATGGCCGAAGTGGTCAACCACAGCCTGCGCCACCTCACACCCGAGGATATCCAGGCCATGGTCGTCTATCTCAAATCGGTGCCAGCCCAGCCGGCGGACGTGAAACGCCCCGAAGCCCGCTCACTGGCCAATCAGCCGCCCGCCGAAAGCCAGCACCCGCTGGGGCAGAAGCTCTTCGCCGACGCCTGCGCCAGCTGCCACCAGTGGGACGGCAGCGGCCGCCAGAGCGACTACGCCGCGTTGCGCGGCCTGCGCACGCTGAACGACCCGCAGGGCCTGAATCTGGTCAGGGTCATCCTCGATGGCGACGCCCTGCACGGGCCCAGCGGGCATCACCTGATGCCGGCCTTCAACCGGCACTTCAATGATCGGGAAGTGGCGGAGCTGGCCAACTTCATGCTCGAGCATTTCGGTGCGCAGCCCGGAGCGCTGAGCGCAGGGACGATTTCCGAGCGGCGCTGAAGCCCGTCGCGCCGCCCCCGCGGCGCGGGCTGACTTCAGTTCACGTAGCGGCGCGCAGCCTGTTGCAGCAGGCCTTCCTGCTTCATCTGATCGAGGGTGCGCTGCAGCTTCTCGACGACCTCGTCGGGAGTTTCCTTGTTCATCGCCAGGTAGAGGTCGACCCGACTCAGGGTCAGGGCCACCGCCAGCGGGCCGACGCCGGCCTGCTTGGCTTCGTATTCGCCGGAGGGGTTGGTGGTCGCCCAGAGATCGAACTGGCCGGCCTTCAGCTTGGCCGGCGTATCGATCAGCGAACTCTGCACCTCGATACCCCGGCTGATCAGGTACTGGCTGCCGACGCTGCCGTCCTTCGAGCCGATGCGGTACTGCCGGGCCTCCTCCAGGCTGGATATCTGGATCGGGCTGTCGGGGCGCTTGAGCAGCACGATCTGGATCTCGCTGAGCGGGCCGACCCACTTGTATTTCGGCTCACGCTCAGGCGTACGGCTGAGGGAGAACACGGCGAAGCCGGGCGTTTTTTCCGCCAGCTGCTGCAGGCGGCTCCAGGGGAAGCGCAGGGTCAGCGTGTAGGGTATGCCGGCACGCTTGAACAGAGCGGCCACAACCTCGGCGTCGATACCGCTGATGGCCTCCTCCTTCGCGAAGTTCTTGCCGTCATTGGCCATGCTGAACGGCGGGAAGTTCTGCGTGAGCAGGTTGACCGTATCCTGGGCGTTGGCCGAGGCGAACGGGAGTAGTGCGAACAGCGCGCCCAGAACGGCAGAGCGCAGGGTCTTGTTGCGGGTTGGCATGTTGAAGTCTCGGCTCGATCGAACGTTGTTTTTATGAGCGCGCCCGGCATCGTGGCAGGGTCGGCTGTCGGCAGTGTGTCGCATGTCCGCAACGGAGCGTGACGGACGTCCATGCGGCGTCGAACGGTAACAGGCCCTTGCGCGGCAATCTCTGCAGCCGGTCACTTATGTGGCACGTGCCGCTGCGGCGCGTCGACGCAATGGCGCTGCACCAGCAGCCCTGCCGTGCTTGTGCAGCGACGATTTCGTTCCCGGCGCGAACGGTCATTCGTCGAAAACCTGCCGTCCGTTCGTCGCACAGCCGCCCCCATGGTGGCACTTGCCGTATTCTCGCCGGCTATCGGAGTCTGCCGATCCGAGACACAGTCGGGCATATAAATCGCATCCAACACATCCGAACTGTGGCGCGCCATACCTTTGGCGCCGCGGGTTTCCCGCACATCAACTGTGGTCCGCCTGCGGGCGGTGGTTTGTCGAAACATCGGGCCTCCCGATTGGATGTGAAATGAAAACACCACGTCTGCTACAAGGTCGTCGCGGCCCTGTGCTCTCCGTTTTCCTGCTTCTGCTGATCGCCGCCTGCGTGGCCTATTGGCAGCTGCGCCCAGCCGCGCCGTCGACGCCAGCCACTGGCGCGGCGGCGAGCATGCTCGAAGCCCTGCAGGAGTCCACCGCCCCCTGGCAGGCCAATCGCCGCGATCTCTCGGTACTGCTGGCCGACCTGCGTGGCGCCAGCATCGCCAGCGCCGCGCTGGGCAAGGATGCGGTCTACGTCAGCCTGCACGACGGCCTGCGCTACTGGGTGCCGGACCAGTCCGGACGCGTGGCTGGATTGCTGCTCGAGCAGTACGCGCAGAGCAACGGCGAGCTGTTCCCGCTGGCGATGTTCCAGACCGACGCGGAAAAGCCCTTCTACACCTACCTGCTGCCCTACTCGCCGATCGCCCTGCTGCTGCTCGGCGCGGCAATCTTCTTCGCCATGAAGACGCGCAGCTTCGAGGTGCAGCGCAAGGGCAGCGGCATCACCTTCGCCGACGTGATCGGCGCCGCCGAGGCCAAGCAGGCGCTCAGCGACGTCACCGCCTACCTGCGTGACCCGGGCGCCTATGCGCGTCTCGGCGCCCGCCCACCCAAGGGCGTGCTGCTGACCGGCGAGCCGGGCACCGGCAAGACCCAGCTGGCCAAGGCGCTGGCGAGTGAATCGAATGCCAGCTTCATCCAGGTCACCGGCAGCGATTTCTCCTCGATGTACTTCGGCGTCGGCATCCAGAAGGTCAAGGCGCTGTTCCGCACCGCGCGCAAGCAGGCACCATGCATCATCTTCATCGACGAGATCGACGGCATCGGCAAGCGCGCCGAGCAGACGCGCTCCAGCGATGCCGAGAGCAACCGCATCATCAACCAGTTCCTCGCCGAGATGGACGGCTTCGACGGCGCCAGCGGCGTGCTGGTGCTCGGTGCCACCAACTTCCCCAACTCGCTCGACCCGGCGCTGGTGCGCGAAGGCCGCTTCGACCGCTCCATCGCCGTCGGCCTGCCGGGACTGGATGACCGCGAGGCGCTGTTCCGCCTCTACGCCGGCAAGCTCAACGCTGCCGACGACCTGGATTTCCCGCAGCTGGCGCGCAATACCGTCGGGCTGACGCCGGCGGCGATCGCCTACATCGCCAACCATGCCGCACTGCTGGCCGCCCGTACCGGCGCGCAGCAGGTGAACATGGCCCACTTCGTCGATGCAGTGGAAACCTGCCGCATCGGTGAGCAGCCGTCCGGCGTGACGCCGATGTCGCCCACCGACCGCAAGCGCATCGCCGTGCACGAGGCCGGCCACGCGCTGGTGGCCGCGGCGTTGAATGTCGGCCGGGTGGAAAAGGTCACCATCCTGCCTCGCGGCCAGGCGCTGGGCGTGACCCTGGTGACGCCGGTAGAGGACAAGCGCCTGCACATGTATTCCGAGCTGCGCAACCGCATCCAGATGCTGCTGGCCGGGCGCGGTGCCGAGCAGCTGTATTTCCACGAAGTCTCCTCCGGCGCCGGCCAGGATCTGCAGGAAGCCTCGAAGATCGCGCTGTCGATGGTCGGCGCGCTGGGCATGGGACCGAACGGCTCGCTGCTCAGCCTGCAGGCCGTGCGCGACGCCCATATCGAGTTCGATTCCGGCGAGTCCATCCGCGCCGCCGACCAGTTGCTGCAGCAGCTCTACAGCGACTGCATCGCCTTGCTGCAGCGTCTGAAGCCGGCCCTGGACGAGATCGCCGACAAGCTGCTGGCCGAAGAAACCGTGCCGGGCGAAGACGTGCTGGCGGCCATCGAGCGACTGCCGGCGCAGCATCACGAAGCCAGCGTCAGCTCCATCATCGGCCATGCGCTGAGCAGCATCGACCGTGTCGCCGCCAGCGCCATGGAGGGGGCCGACCGTTTCGAACTGGCTCCGGTGGTCTCGCCGGACGAGGACGACGAAGGCCCGACCCGGCTCTGAATCGGGTATAACCGGGTGCCGGCCCGCTCAGTGCAAGGCCGGCGCCCGCTCCTCCTGCAGCGTGGCGATACCGGCCAGACGCCGCGACAGCACGCCGAAGCGTCGGCGGTACTGTGCCGGGGTCAGGCCGACCTTGCGCCGGAACAGCCGGCCGAAAAAGCCCGCATCCTGATAGCCCACCTCCCAGGCGATCGCCTCCACCGACAGCTCGCCGCTCTCTAGCAATTGCTTGGCCTCCTCCAGACGCAGGGTGTGGATGTAGTCCAGCGGCGTCAGCCCGGTGGCCAGGGCGAAGCGGCGCTGGAAGGTGCGCTCCGGCAGGCCGCTGATGCGCACCATGGCACTCACCGGCGCCTCCTCCTCGTAATGCTGTGCGGCCCATTCCTGGCAGCGGGCGATGATCGGATCGGCCAGCTGACCGGTGCGCATCATCGCCGCGTAGGCCAACGGGCTGGTGGCGTCCCAGTCGAACAGGTTCAGCCGCGCCACTTCCATCGCCTCGCGCGCACCGACGAAACGGGCGATGAGAAACAGCCCCAGCGCGTGCCAGCTGCTGCCGCTGCCGGACATCACCAGGCGCTGGCCGATGCCGGTACTGACCAGCGCCTTGTCCGGATGCCAGTGCACGTCCGGATACTCGCGGCGCAGGCAATCGCAGTAACCCCAGTGCGAGGTGCCTTCGCAACCGGCCAGCAGCCCGGTCTGCGCCAGCAGCATCGCCCCCGAGCAGGCCGCGGCCAGCGTCGCCCCGGCCGCGTAGCGCTCGCGTAGCCATTGCGCCTCGGGCGCATAGCGCTCGTCCAAGGGCTCCCAGGGGCTGACGGCTAGATTGCTGACGATCACCACGTCCGCCGGCGGAGCTTCGGCGAGGCTCGCATGGGGCTGGACCGGAATGTCGTTATAGACCCGCAGCAGCCCGCCGTCACGGCTGACGATGAGTGGCCGGAACGGCGACGCCACATCGCAGCGGTGCATCAGCTGCTGCCAGTCGCGACGGGTGCCAAGCAGCAGGTCATAGAGGCCGAACAGCGTCGAGGCCGTGCTGTCCGGCGTCGCCAGCAGGGCGACGGTCAATGGCGGACGTTCGGCGATCTCGGAGCGGGCCATGGCGGAAATAGCCGTTTTGTTTCCAGGATGACTGGGGTGCAAAGCAAGCGTAACCCTGAGTATTGGCGCGTTGGCCGACACCAACGAACCGGACTCATGGAGCATAGAACAATGAAAGACGCACACGGGTACCAACTGACCGGCTGCAACGGCGAGGCGCAGGCCCTGCTCGACCAGGCGCTGGCGCAATTTCGCTGCCTGCACGCCGCCTCGCTGGCAACCACCGAGGCCGCGCTGCAGGCCTCGCCTGAACTGGTGATGGGCCATGTCCTGCACGCCTGGCTCTATCTGCTTGGCACGGAGGCAGCTGCCCTCCCGGTGGCCCGGGCCTCGCGTGACCGCGCCCTGGCCTTGCCGCACAACGAGCGGGAAGCGCGTCACCTGCACGCCCTGGGGCTGCTCATGGATGGCCGCTGGTACGCCGCCGGCCGCGCGCTGGAAGACCTCAGCGTCGACTACCCCCACGACCTGCTCGCCCTGCAGGCCGGCCACCAGATCGACTTCTTCACCGGCGACGCCCGCATGCTGCGCGACCGCATCGCCCGCGTGCTTCCGGACTGGTCGCTGGAAGTGCCGGGCTACCACGCCCTGCTCGGGCTGTACGCGTTCGGCCTCGAGGAAAGCGGCGACTACCGCCTTGCCGAGCGCCTGGGCCGTGAAGCGGTGGCACTGCAGCCCGACGATGCCTGGGCCCAGCACGCCGTTGCGCATGTACTGGAAATGCAGGGGCGGCGCGAGGAAGGCATCGCCTGGATGCGCGGCAATCCGGCCTGGCAGCAGGACAGCATGCTCGCCGTGCACAACTGGTGGCACCTGGCGCTGCACCATCTGGAAATGGACGACTTCGACAGCGTCCTGGCTCTGTTCGACGGCCCGCTGAACGGCCACGGCAGCAGCCTGGCGCTGGAGCTGATCGACGCCAGCGCGCTGCTGTGGCGCCTGCAGCTGCGCGGGGTGGAGGTCGGCCAGCGCTGGTCCGGCGTGGCCGAGCGCTGGGCGGCGATGGCCGCGGATGGCTGCTACGCCTTCAACGACTTCCATGCGGCGATGGCCTTCGCCTGCGCCGGCCGCGACGACCTGCTCGACCTGTTGCACGACGCACAGCGGCGGGCCTGCGGGCGCGCTGACGACAACGCACGCTTCACCGCCCTGATCGGCGCTCCGGCAGTCGGGGCGGTCGAAGCCTTCGTCGAGGGCGACCATGCGCGCTGCGTCGAGCGGCTGCGGGGCATCCGCAATCAGGCGCAGCTGTTCGGCGGCAGCCACGCCCAGCGTGACCTGATCGACCAGACGCTGATCGTCGCCGCCCAGCGTGCGGGCCAGCAGGGTCTCGCTCGTGCGTTGCAGCGCGAGCGCCTGATGCTGGCCGAGCAGCGGCGCATGCAGTGAAGGAAGGGAGTGACGGGGAGAGGCAATGCACGCCTCTCCCCTTGCGTGACGCTAAGGCAGCAGCACCAGGCGGTTGGGCAGTTCGTTGCGCTCGTGGGTCTTGGGTACATGCTGCGCCAGCAGTGCACCGCTGGCTTCGATGCAACCGAGGAAACCTTCGAGCACCTGTCCCTGCTTCACCCGCTCGGTGAAGCAGCCGACGATGGATTCCCAGGCGGCGTTGTCGATGCGACTTGAGATACCGCGATCCACCAGGATTTCCACATAGCGTTCGGCTTCGGAGACGAAGATCAGCACGCCGGTATCGGCCTCGGTGTGGTGCAGATTGAGTTCGATGAACTGCCGCCGCGCCAGATTGCAGGCGCGCCAGCAGCGCACCGAACGCGGAATCAGTCGGCTGGTCACCCCGGGAAGCCTGAACAGCAGCGCCAGCACGATGAAGGTCGCCCATTGCACCAGCAGCAGCTGCCAGGCGCTCAGCCAGCCGCTGAAGAACAGTAATGCACCAGGCAGCAGCAGCGCGATCAGGCTGGCCCAGAGCAGTGGGATGTAGTGGTAGTCGTCGGCCTGCGCGGCGAGCACCGTCACCAGTTCGGCGTCGGTGCTGCGCTCTACGCGCTCGATCGCCTCGGCCACCTGCCGCAGTTCGCTTTCGCTGAGTAAGGTCATCGTTCGTCCATCGTCCGTTTACCAGCCACCGGAAGCGCCGCCGCCACCGAAGCCACCACCGCCTCCACCGAAGCCTCCGCCGCCGAAACCGCCACCGCCAAAGCCGCCTCCGCGCCCCATGCCACCGAGCAGCGCGCCGAGCAGCAGGGCGCGACGTCCACCGCCGCGACCGCCACGGCCACCGCCGAGCACGAAGATCGCCACCAGCATCAGGAAGAACGCCAGCACGCCGAAGCCACCGGGTTCCTGCTGGCCCATCGGCATGACCGGCCGCAGCTCCGCCGGCAGCGGATCGCCGCCGAGCACGGTGATGATCGCCTGCGTGCCTTCGGTGATGCCGGCCGTGAAGTCGCCGCGCTGGAAGGCCGGCGCGATGACCCGGTTGATGATCACCGAAGACTGCGCGTCGGTCAGGCGATCCTCCAGCCCGTAGCCGACCTCGATGCGGATCTTGCGGTCGTCACGGGCGACGATCAGCAGTGCGCCGTTGTCCTCGCCCTCCTGCCCGATACCCCAGGTGCGACCCAGCTCCAGGCCGAATTCCTCGATGCTGCGCCCGCCCAGGTCCGGTACGGTGACCACCACCACCTGCTCGCCGGTGGCCTGCTCGTGGGCCGCCAGCATGCTGGTCAGGCGCGCCTCGGCCTGGGTATCGAGCAATTCGGCGCGATCGACCACGCGACCGGTCAGCGCCGGCAGCTCGGCCTGCTGCGCGAACAGGCTGCCGGCCCAGAGCAGCAGGGCCAGCAGCAGCGGAAACCGGCGCGTCATTGAAACTGCACTTGCGGCGCCTGCTCGGCGTTCTCGGCCGTCGCCTCGAAGTTCTCGCGAATCGGCATGTCGCTGTACATCAGCGTGTGCCAGATGCGGCCAGGGAAGGTGCGGATCTCGGTGTTATAGCGCTCTACCGCCGCGATGAAATCACGCCGGGCCACCGCAATGCGGTTCTCGGTGCCTTCGAGCTGCGATTGCAGGGCGAGGAAGTTCTGATTGGATTTGAGCTCCGGATAGCGCTCGGATACCGCCATCAGCCGGCTCAGGGCGCCGGTCAGCTGATTCTGCGCCTGTTGGAACTGCTGCAGCTTCTGCGGATCATCCAGGGTGCTGGCATCGACCTGAATCGACGTGGCCTTGGCCCGCGCTTCCACCACCGCGGTGAGGGTTTCCTGCTCCTGACGAGCGAAGCCCTTGACCGTTTCAACCAGGTTGGGAATCAGGTCGGCACGCCGCTGATATTGGTTCTCTACCTGCGACCAGGCGGATTTCACCTGCTCGTCATAGCGGGGGATGTTGTTGATCCCGCAGCCGGCCAGCAGCCAGGACATGAGGACGACAACCGTCAGTTGCCAGGTGTAGCGAAAACGCTGCGTATGCATGATGCGCCTGTCCATTGTGTTAACCAGTACTCAGATAAGAATAGCCAAACGCCATAAGAGTTCAGGCCGGCAACGAACGTGCCTGGCTGTGGCTCAAAACGAGCTACAGCTTCCGCCAGGGCGCGCGCACCAGCAGCGCCTTGCAACGCGTCTGCAGATGTTCATGCAGCAGCCGCACCGGTTTGCTCAACTGCGCGCGATGGGCGCAGAGCAGGGTCAAGGGCGCCGCCTCGCCGAGACAGTCTGGCAACAACACCTGTAGACGGCCCGCGGCCACGTCGTCGGCGATATCCAGCCAGGACTTGTAGGCCAGCCCACCGCCGGCCAGCGCCCAACGTCGCACCACGTCGGCATCGTCGCTGACCCGATCACCGCTTACCTGCACGGTGCGCACCCGGCGGCCCTCCTGAAAGCACCAGCGGTCGTGCACGCGTCCGGCGAGCATGAAGCGCAGGCAGTTGTGCCCGGCCAGTTCGTCCAGCCGCTGCGGCGCGCCATGGCGCTGCAGGTAGGCCGGTGAGGCGCACAGCACCCGGCGATTGCCGGCCGCCACCGGTAGCGCCACCAGGCTCGAATCCTGCGGCTCGCCGTAACGCAGGACCAGGTCCACCGGCTGGCGGAACAGGTCGGTCAACCCGTCGCCCAGCAGCAGGCGCAGCTGCAATTGCGGATGGCTCGCCTGGAATTCGTCGAGCCAGGGCAGCAGAACGTTGCGCCCGAAGTCGGACGGCGCCGACAGCTGCAGCACGCCGCTGATCGCCTCGCGCCCGCCAGCGAGCGCCTGGGCACCCTCGTGCAGGCTGGCCAGTGCTGCCCGGGCATGCAGCAGATACGCCTCGCCCTCGGCGGTCAGACGAAGGCTGCGGGTGGAGCGCACGAACAGTCGCGTGCCCAGGCTCGCCTCCAGGCGCTTCAAGGCTGCACTGGCCACCGCCGGTGACACGTCGAGCCCGCGCGCGGCCGCGGAAAGGCTGCCGCTGTCGGCGGTACGGACGAACAGCTGCAGGTCGTCGATACGCAGCATTTTCAAAATCCTGTTGAAAGAGCCTCGCTTATCGCCCCGTTTTTCCGCCGCGTCAAATAGCTGAGCATGCCCCTCCACCGAACCCATACGGAGCAACAGCATGAAAGCGGTCGCCTATTTCGAATCCCTCGCCATCGACGATCCCCGCGCGCTGCAGGACGTGGAACTGCCCGAGCCACTACCCGGCCCGCGTGACCTGCTGGTGGAGGTGCGCGCCATTTCGGTCAACCCGGTGGATACCAAGGTACGCCGCAACACTCAGCCCGAGGGCGGTCAGCCGAAGGTGCTGGGCTGGGACGTCGCCGGTGTGGTGGTCGGGGTGGGCAGCGAAGTCAGCCTGTTCAAGGTCGGCGACGAGGTGTTCTACGCCGGCTCCATCGCCCGCGCCGGCGGCAACAGCGAACGCCATCTGGTGGACGAGCGCATCGTCGGCCGCAAGCCGCGGAGCCTGAGCTTCGCCGAGGCCGCCGCACTGCCGCTGACCGCCATCACCGCCTGGGAGCTGCTGTTCGAACGCCTGCAACTGGTGGAAGGCCAGGGCGCCGGGCAGCAGCTGCTGATCGTCGGTGCCGCCGGCGGCGTCGGTTCGATCATGCTGCAGCTGGCCCGTCAGCTCACGAAGGTCAGCGTGATCGCCACCGCCTCGCGCCCGGAAACCCAGGCCTGGGCCCGCGAACTCGGCGCCCATCATGTCATCGACCATAGCCAGCCGCTGCACGCCGAGCTGCAGCGCGCCGGTTTCGCCAGCGTCAGCCATGTCGCCAGCCTGACCCAGACCGATCAGCATTTCGACCAGCTGGTCGAGGCACTGACGCCCCAGGGCCGCCTGGCGCTGATCGACGATCCGGCCCAGCCGCTGGACGTGATGAAGCTCAAGCGCAAGAGTCTGTCGCTGCACTGGGAGCTGATGTTCACCCGCTCACTGTTCGAGACGCCGGACATGATCGAGCAGCACCACCTGCTGCAGCGCGTCAGCCAGCTGGTCGATCTGGGCGTGCTGCGCACCACCCTCGGCGAGCACTTCGGCACCATCAACGCGGCCAACCTGCGCCGCGCCCATGCCCTGCTGGAAAGCGGCAAGGCCAAAGGCAAGATCGTGCTGGAAGGCTTCTGAGCTAGATAGCCTCCAGGCTAGATCACTCCGGCCGCGCGTAGGCCGGCGATCTGCTCGTCGTTCATGCCCAGCAGGCGCTGCAACAGCGCCTCGCTGTGCTCGCCGAGCAGCGGCGGCGGGTTGCGGTACGCCACTGGCGAAGCGGACAGCCGCAGCGGGCTGGCCACCTGCGGCACGCGGCCGGCCAGCGGATGCGGCATCTCCACGCTCAGCCCGCGATGCTGCACCTGTGGGTCGGCGAACACCTGCGCCAGGTCGTTGATCGGCCCGCAGGGCACGCCGGCCTGCTCCAGCGCACTGACCCATTCGGCCGTGGTGCGGAACACCGTGACCTGGCGGATCAGCGGAATCAGTTCGGCGCGATGGGCAACGCGCGCGCGATTGGTGGCGAAGCGGGCATCAGCCGCCCACTCGGGACGCCCGGCCACCTCGCAGAACTTGCGGAACTGACCGTCGTTACCGACGGTGAGGATGATGTCGCCGTCCGCAGTGGGGAAATCCTGATAGGGCACGATGTTCGGATGGGCATTGCCCATGCGCCTGGGCGCCACGCCGGTGGTGAGGTAGTTGAGCGCCTGGTTGCCGAGGCAGGCGACCTGCACGTCGAGCAGCGCCGTGTCGATATGCTGGCCCTCGCCGCTGCGTTCGCGATGTGCCAGCGCAGCGAGCACGCCAACGGTGGCGTACAGACCGGTGAGGATATCGGTCAGCGCCACGCCGACCTTCACCGGCCCGGCGCCCTCCTCCGCATCGCTGCGGCCGGTCAGGCTCATCAGCCCGCCGAGCCCCTGGATCATGAAGTCGTAGCCGGCACGTGTGGCGTAGGGGCCGTCCTGGCCGAAACCGGTGATCGAGCAATAGATCAGCCGCGGATTGATCGCCTTCAGGCTTTCGTAATCCAGCCCGTAGGCGGCCAGCCCGCCGACCTTGAAGTTCTCCAGCAGTACATCGCATTGCGCCACCAGCTCGCGGATGATGCGCTGGCCCTCGGGCCGGGTGAAGTCGACGGTCAGCGACTGCTTGTTTCGGTTGGCGGTCAGGTAATAGGCGGCCTCCGAGGTGTTCTCGCCGTGCTGGTCCTTGAGATAGGGCGGGCCCCAGTGGCGAGTATCGTCGCCCGTGCCAGGGCGCTCGACCTTGATCACCTCGGCGCCGAGATCACCGAGGATCTGCCCGCACCAGGGCCCGGCGAGCACGCGCGACAGGTCGAGAACACGGATATGGGACAGGGCGCCGGGCATGGACGAAACCTCGAAGGCTATTGGACGGAGCAAGCCCCCTCTCCTTCTGGGAGAGGGGTGCAGTTTCAGAAGAACGCCTGAATGCCTGTCTGCGCGCGGCCGAGGATCAGTGCATGCACATCGTGGGTGCCCTCGTAGGTGTTCACCACCTCCAGGTTGACCAGGTGCCGGGCCACGCCGAACTCGTCGCTGATGCCATTGCCGCCCATCATGTCGCGCGCCATGCGCGCCACGTCGAGTGCCTTGCCGCAGCTGTTGCGCTTCATGATCGAGGTGATTTCCACCGCGGCGGTGCCCTCGTCCTTCATGCGGCCGAGGCGCAGGCAACCCTGCAGGGCCAGGGTGATCTCGGTCTGCATGTCGGCCAGTTTCTTCTGGATCAGCTGGTTGGCCGCCAGCGGCCGGCCGAACTGCTGGCGGTCGAGCACGTACTGGCGCGCGGTGTGCCAGCAGAACTCGGCGGCGCCCAGCGCGCCCCAGCTGATGCCGTAGCGGGCACTGTTCAGGCAGGTGAACGGGCCCTTCAGCCCGCGCACGTCGGGGAAGGCGTTCTCTTCCGGGCAGAACACGTTGTCCATGACGATCTCGCCGGTGATCGAGGCGCGCAGGCCGACTTTTCCGTGAATCGTCGGGGCGGACAGCCCTTCCCAGCCCTTTTCCAGCACGAAGCCGCGAATCTCGCCGGCGTCATCCTTGGCCCAGACCACGAAGACATCGGCGATCGGGCTGTTGGTGATCCACATCTTGCTGCCGGACAGGCGATAGCCGCCGTCGACCTTTTTCGCCCGGGTGACCATCGAGCCAGGGTCGGAGCCGTGGTTCGGCTCGGTGAGGCCGAAGCAGCCGATGTATTCGCCGCTGGCCAGCTTGGGCAGGTACTTCTGCCTGGTCGCCTCGTTGCCGAACTCGAAGATCGGCACCATCACCAGCGAGGACTGCACGCTCATCATCGAGCGGTAGCCCGAATCGATGCGCTCGACCTCGCGGGCGATCAGGCCGTAGCACACGTAGTTCAGCCCGCTGCCGCCGTAGGCTTCGGGAATGGTCGCGCCGAGCAGGCCGGTCTCGCCCATCTCGCGAAAGATCGCCGGATCGGTGCGCTCATGGCGGAAGGCTTCCAGCACCCGCGGCGCCAGCTTGTCGGCGGCGAACTGCGCGGCGCTGGCCTGCACCATGCGCTCTTCCTCGGTCAGCTGCTGGTCGAGCAGCAGCGGGTCGATCCAGTTGAAGCTTGCTTTGCCGGCCATTCGGGAGGCTCCTCTTGTTGTCTTCGGCACCGCGGGCGCGGGGCGGGATGAGCTGATCCTAGGCGCCGCACCGGTGCGTCGCAAACGAGGATTTCGCACCAAACTGTGCGTTTCGCTCATTCCGAGATAAGCTCCTTGGCCATCGTCAGGCTTATCCCGTGAGGTCTTTGCATAATGCGCCGCAAGATTCCCAGCACCGCCGCGCTGATCGCCTTCGAGGCCGCTGCCCGCCACGAGAGCTTCACCCGCGCGGCCGACGAGCTGGCACTGACCCAGAGCGCCATCTGCCGGCAGATCGGCGGGCTGGAGGAATTCCTCGGCCTGGCGCTGTTCCGCCGTTCGCGGCGCGGCGTGAAGCTCACCGCCGCCGGCCAGTCCTACGCCCGCCGCATCGCAGCGCAGCTGGACGCGGTGGAGCGCGACACGCTGTCGGTGATGGGCCAGCAGGGCGCCATGAGCCTGGAGCTGGCCGTGGTGCCGACCTTCGGCACCCAGTGGCTGGTGCCGCGCCTCAGGCATTTCCAGGCGCTGCATCCGGAAATCACGGTGAACCTGACCAACCGCACCCGGCCCTTTCTCTTTGCCGATACCGAGTTCGATGCTGCCATCTACTTCGGCGATGCCGACTGGTCCGGTACCGAGGCGCACTACCTGATGCCCGAGGACCTGCAGCCAGTCTGCAGCCCCGCCCTGCTGCGCGACGGTCAGCCGTTCACGACCCAAGCCCTGGCCCACCTGCCGCTGCTTCAGCAGACCACCCGACCCTATGCCTGGCGGCAGTGGTTCGATTCACTGGGGTTGAAAGTCGCCCGCGACATGACCGGCCCGCGGCTGGAGCTGTTCTCCATGCTGGCGCAGGCGGCCGAGCACGGCATGGGGGTAGCGCTGATTCCGCCGTTCCTGATCCAGCGGGAACTGGCCGAGGGGCGGCTGGTGCTGGCGCATCCCCACGCCTATCGCAGCGAGACGCGGGCGTACTACCTGATGATTCCGGAGCGCAAGGTGGAGTCGGCGGGGCTGGTGGCGTTTCGGGACTGGCTGAAGGATGAGGCGAAGGTTTGGCGGGAGCGGGCGTAGGAAGGTGTAGGAATCTGGCACCGGGAAGGCGGTAGGGTGGAAGCCGCGCAGCGTTTTCCACCACAAGTGACCTGCAGGCTTGGGTCTGACGAGCCGGGTGCCGGACATCCAGAAATGAGCGCGCCGAATCGCGGGCTCAGGGCGACACTACTTCTTCTTTTTCGGCTTCAGGTATTTGGTCAGTCCCTGGAACCACATCACCAGCGCCGGGTTCCCCTGGATCTGGATGTCCTTGTTCTGAATCCCCTGCATGAACGCCAGCTGCTTGTTCTTCGCCGTCATGGTGGCGAAGCCATAGGCGGCATCCTTGAACCCCAGGGAGAACGCCGGCTCAGGCGCCGGGCCGCGCTTGCTGGTGACGCGCTGGTCTTTCACCACGAAGTGCCGGGCGACCTTGCCATCCAAGGTGTGCAGCTGAAAGGTCAGATCCTTGTCGCCCAGCTGCTGCTGGAACTCGGGGTTGGTGCGGCTGGCCTTGGCCATCAGGCGGCCCAGCATCCAAAGCAGAAAGCGGAATTTCATGACGTGTTGTCCCGACCGGTACGAGAGGAAGGCCGCATTGTAGTGGCTTGGTCGGCGGGGGGAAGGACGGGTACGAACGGGTCCGGGGAAGACCAGTCGGTCAGGTTTACCCGGAGCCGATCGGCTCCGGGTCGGCGCAGCGTCAGTTGACGGCGTCTTTGAGCATCTTGCCCGGTTTGAACGCGACGGTATTGCTGGCCTTGATGGTGACCGGTTGCCCGGTCTGCGGGTTTTTCCCGGTGCGGGCGCCACGGTGGCGCTGAACGAAGGTGCCGAAACCGACCAGGGTGACGCTGTCCTTGCGGTTCAGCGCATTGGTGATTTCATCCAGCACGGCGTTGAGTACGCGATTGGCCTGGTCCTTGGACAGATCAGCCTTCTCGGCAATGGCTGCGGCGAGTTCCGGTTTACGCATTGGGAGCCTCTGAGACGTTTTTGTTGTTGTGTCCGTACTGTTCACAAGAACAGCGCTAAAGGCGCTGCAACAGCTCTAGGCTGGGGCAGCCCCATGGAGAATGGCACGGCGCTAGCACCTGCGCCAGTCCCCGCGGACGCCCTGCAAGCTCAGTTGGGGGACTTTAGCGACAGAATTTGCGGTAGTTCCGCCAATACCGGTGGCAACTGCTTGTTCAGCGCCAGTCGCTCCTGCACCGCCGCGCCGGTCAACGCGTAGCCGAGCAACTCCCCGCAAGCCCCGAGATAGAGCGCCTTGACGTCGTTGCCCTGGGCCTCGACGGACCAGCTGCCGGCACTGCCCACGGCGGGCATCGAGACCACTACCGGACAGGCCGGGGTCTTCACGGTTACCGGCATGGGGCCATAACTGACAAAGGTCGGATTGCCAAACAGCGTTTTAGCCAAGGCCCGTGCGCCGGCCATCAGCGGCATCACGTAGAGCAGGCTGAGCCCTTCCACCTCGGCGCAATCGCCCAGGGCATAGACGTGCTCCGCCGAGGTCTTGAGCAGGCGATCGACGACGATGCCGCGCTTGACCTCAAGCCCCGCCTCGGCGGCCAGCTCGGTACGTGGGCGCAGGCCGACGGCACTGACCACCAGATCGCAGGCCCGCTGCGAGCCGTCGGACAGGGTCGCCTGCAGACCGTCGGTGCTGCGCTGCAGGCGCTCCAGCGTGGCCCCGAGATGAATGCGCGCGCCGATGCCCTCCAGGCCGCGCTTCACCGCCTCGGCGGCCTGCAGCGGCAGCAGGCCCGGCATGACCTGCTCGCTGGGGGCGACCAGATCCACCTCGTGGCCGCCCTGCAGCAGGTCGTTGGCGAACTCGCAGCCGATCAACCCGGCGCCGAGGATCAGCACGCGGCGTTTGCCGGCGGCAGCGGCACGGAAGCGTCCATAGTCGTGCAGGTCGTTGATCGGATAGACCGCATCCGCCGCATCGCCCTCCACCGGCACACGGATCGTCTGCGCGCCCCAGGCCAGCACCAGATCCCGGTATGGCACCGGTTCGTTGCCGATCCAGACACGGCGGTGCGCCGGGTCCAGACGGGTGACGCGGGTGTGCGTGCGAATCTCCGCGTTCAGCTGCTCGGCCATGGCTCCGGCGGTGGCCATACCCAGGCTGTCGGCGTCCTTGTTGGCGGCAAAACCGGTGGACAGCAGTGGTTTGGAATAGGAACGACCGTCGTCGGCGGTGATCAGCAACAGCGGCGTCTGCGGGTCCAGCTTGCGGAACTCCCGCGCCAGGTTGTAACCGGCCAGGCCGGTGCCGATGATGACTACGGGTGCGCTCACGTCAGGTCCTCATGGGGTAGGTTGGCGAAACGGAATCAGCCGATGGCGATCATCTCGAAGTCCAGCTTGCCGACGCCGCAATCGGGGCAAACCCAGTCTTCCGGCACATCTTCCCAGGCCGTGCCGGGGGCGATGCCCTCTTCCGGCGCGCCCAGCGCTTCGTCATAGATATAGCCGCACACCACACATTGCCATTTCTTCATGGGTAACCTCGATGATCCGTCGACTGCGACGCACGCTATACCAGAACGGCGCGCCGCACCAACTGCACAAATGAAAACGGGCGGCCTGGGCCGCCCGTCAAACTACCGCCTGGCTTAGCCTGCGGCACCCACCAGCGGATCGCTGATGCCCATCACGTAGAACCCGATCAGGCCGATGGTGCCGGCCAGGATGAGGTAGTACAGGGTTGGCAGCATGGTCTTGCGCAGGGTGATCCCTTCGCGACCGAGCAGGCCGACGGTGGCCGAGGCCGCCACCACGTTGTGGATGGCGATCATGTTGCCCGCCGCCGCACCGACCGACTGCAGCGCCACCATCAGCGCACCGGACAGCCCCAGCAGGCCCGCGGTGTTGAACTGGAACTGCGACAGCATCAGGTTGGACACGGTGTTGGAACCGGCGATGAAGGCGCCCAGCGCACCGACCGCCGGCGCGAAGAACGGATAGACATCACCCACGCTGTTGGCCACCAGCTGCGCCATGGCCACCGGCATGGACACCAGGTCGGAGCCGTTCACGCCCGAGTTGATCAGGATGCGCACCATCGGGATGGTGAAGATCAGCACGAAGCCTGCGCCGAGCAGGGTCTTGCTCGACTCGGAGATCGCCGCGCCCAGTTCCCGCGCGCTCATGCGATGCAGGAAGAAGGTGATCAGCACCACGATGCAGAGAATGCCACCGGGCAGGTACAGCGGCTCCAGCGTGCCGGAGACGCCGGTCTCACCGAGAATGTCCTTCCAGCCGAACGACAGCGACATCAGCAAGGCCTTGAAGTCCGGGAACACCCGCGAGGCCACCAGCAAGCCGGCCAGGATCAGGTACGGCGCCCAGGCCATCGGCACGGAAATCGGCGTCTTGCCGGCGACGTCCTCGATCTTCATCTCGATCTTGCCCATCCACTCGGATGGCCACTCGCTCGCCGGGGCAAAATCCCAGCTGTCCTTCGGCAGCAGGAAGCCGGCCTTGGCCGCCGGCACCACGATGGCCAGGCCCACCAGGGCACCGATGATCGAGGGGAATTCCGGGCCGAGGAACACACCGGCGGCGGCATACGGGATGACGAAGCACAATCCGGTGAACACCGCGAACGGCGCCACGGCCAGGCCTTCGGTCCAGGATTTGTTGCGGCCGAAGTAGCGGGTCATGATGCTGATCATGATCAGCGGCATGAGGATGCCGCACAGCGCATGGATGATCGCCACCCGCGAGAAGATCAGGTGGAAGAACACGTCCCAGTTGCTGCCCACGGTCGCCAGCTGCGCGCTGATCCCGCTCTTGTCCAGGCCGGCGCCGACCCCGACCAGGATCGGCGTGCCCACCGCACCGAAGGACACCGGCGTGGACTGCACCATCATCCCCATCACCACCGCCGCCAACGCCGGGAAGCCCAGCGCTACCATCAGCGGTGCCGCCACCGCCGCTGGCGTACCGAAGCCCGAGGCCCCCTCGATGAAGCAGCCGAACAGCCAGGCGACGATCAGCACCTGGACACGACGGTCAGGGCTGATGTTGGAGAAGCCACGCCGAATCGAACTGATCCCCCCGGAATGTTTCAGCGTGTTGAGCAGCAGGATCGCACCGAAGATGATCCAGAGGATCGCCGCGGTGAGGATCAGGCCCTGGAAGGTCGAGGCGATAACCCGGTTGAGGGTCATGTCCCAGGCCAGCAGGCCGATCAGCGCAGTGAGGACGAAAACCAGCGGCATGGCGTACTTGGCCGGCCAGCGAAAGCCGATCAGCAGCACACCCGCCAGCACCAGCGGCACGAAGGCCAGGATGGACAGTAGTGTTTGACTCATTTGTTGGGTCCCTGCGTTTTTTGTTGTGAACCACTTCTATTGTGTCCGGGCGTGCCCGGTGCTTCGCATGAAGCGCAGCCAGGCGGTGCGCTTCCCGACGGCCCGGCCGAAACAGTGCCGCTCATGCTCGAAAGCCCCGGGCGCCGTTGGACGCCTGGGGCTCCTGTCCTCACCGCGGGGGCCGAACCTCCGGCCGCACGCGGTTCCCCCTGTTCATCAGCCCTGGGCGGCCTTGAAGCGCTGGCGCCACTGGTGCAGCAGCGGCTCGGTATAACCGGACGGCTGCTCGCGGCCCTTGAACACCAGATCGGACGCCGCCTGGAAGGCGATCGACTGAGTGTAGTCGCTGGACATGGCGCGATAGAGCGGATCGCCGGCATTCTGCTGGTCGACCACCTTGGCCATGCGCTCCAGGGTTTCCTGCACCTGCTCGCGGCTGACCACGCCGTGGTGCAGCCAGTTGGCGATGTGCTGGCTGGAGATGCGCAGGGTGGCGCGGTCTTCCATCAGGCCGACGTTGTGGATGTCCGGCACCTTGGAACAACCGACGCCCTGCTCGACCCAGCGCACCACGTAGCCGAGGATGCCCTGGCAGTTGTTGTCCAACTCCTGCTGCTTCTCCTCCGCGCTCCACTTGTCTTCGGCGACCACCGGGATGGTCAGCAGATCGTTGAGCAGCTGCTCGCGCTCGGCGGCCAGGTCGACCTTTTCCAGCTCGCTCTGCACGGCCTGCACGTTCACCTGGTGGTAATGCAGCGCATGCAGGGTGGCGCCGGTGGGCGACGGCACCCAGGCGGTGTTGGCGCCGGACTTCGGATGGCCAATCTTCTGCTCGAGCATGGCCGCCATCAGGTCCGGCATGGCCCACATGCCCTTGCCGATCTGCGCCTTGCCGCGCAGGCCGCAGGCCAGGCCGACCAGTACGTTGTTGCGCTCGTAGGACTGTATCCACGGCGTGGTTTTCATGTCGCCCTTGCGCAGCACCGGTCCGGCTTCCATGCAGGTGTGCATCTCGTCGCCGGTACGGTCGAGGAAGCCCGTGTTGATGAAGGCCACGCGGTGCTTGGCCGCGGCGATGCAGGCCTTGAGGTTGGCGCTGGTACGGCGCTCCTCGTCCATGATGCCCATCTTCAGGGTGTAGCGCGGCACACCGATGAGGTCCTCGACGCGACCGAACAATTCGTCGGCGAAGGCGACTTCCTTCGGCCCGTGCATCTTCGGCTTGACGATGTAGACGCTGCCGGTGCGCGAGTTGCCCTTGCGCTTGAGGTCATGCTTGGCGATCAGGCTGGTGAACACGCCGTCCATGATGCCTTCCGGGATCTCGCGGCCGTCTTCCAGCAGAATCGCCGGGTTGGTCATCAGGTGCCCGACATTGCGGATGAACAGCAGCGAGCGGCCGTGCAGCTTCAGCTCGCCGCCGTTGGGCGCGCTGTATTCGCGGTCCGGATTCAGGCGGCGGACGAAGCTCGAGCTGCCCTTGGCCACTTCCTCGCTGAGGGTGCCCTGCACGATGCCCAGCCAGTTGCGGTAGGCCAGCACCTTGTCGTCGGCATCCACCGCGGCGACCGAATCTTCGCAGTCGAGAATGGTGGAAACCGCGGACTCGATCAGCAGGTCCTTCACGCCGGCGGCATCGGTCTGGCCGATCGGGCTGTTCGGGTCGATCTGGATCTCGATGTGCAGGCCGTTGTTCTTCAGCAGCACGGCCTTCGGCTCGACCGCTTCGCCCTGGAAGCCGACGAACTTCTCTGGCTGCTTGAGGCCGGTGACACTGCCGTTCTCCAGGGTGACCTTCAGCTGGCCGTCCTGCACGCGGTAGGCGGTGGCGTCTGCGTGACTGCCTTCGGCCAGCGGCGCGGCCTGATCGAGGAAGGTGCGTGCATAGGCGATGACCTTGGCGCCACGGACTTCGTTGTAGCCCGGGCCCTTCTGCGCACCGCCCTCTTCGGAGATTGCGTCGGTGCCGTAGAGCGCATCGTACAGCGAGCCCCAGCGTGCGTTGGCGGCGTTCAGCGCATAGCGCGCGTTCATGATCGGCACCACCAGCTGCGGGCCGGCCTGGGTGGCGATCTCGCTATCGACGTTGGCCGTCTCGATCTTCACCTCACCCGGCACTGGCAGCAGGTAGCCGATGGACTCGAGGAAGGCGCGGTAGGCGGCCATGTCCTTGATCGGGCCCGGGTTGGCCTTGTGCCAGCTGTCCAGTTCGACCTGCATGCGGTCGCGCTCGGCAAGCAGCTCACGGTTCTTCGGCGCCAGGTCGTGGACCAGGGTGTCCAGCCCCTGCCAGAAGGCGGCGGCTTCGATACCGGTGCCCGGCAGGACTTCGTCTTCGATGAATCGCTGCAGATTGGCCGCGACCTGCAGGCGGCCTAGGGTTACACGCTCGGTCATCTGTCGTTCTCCTTGTCTGTTCAGTTAGCCAGGGCGGCAACGCCGGCCTTAGCGATCTGGGCGTCCTGCGCGGCAGTCACACCGGAGACGCCGACCGAACCGATGACGTGGCCGTCGACCACCACCGGCACGCCACCTTCCAGGGAGCAGACCACCGGCGCGGAGAGGAAGGCAGTGCGGCCGTTGTTGACCATGTCTTCATAGCCCTTGGTTTCGCGGCGACCGAGGGCCGAGCTGCGGGCCTTCTCGGTGGCGATGTAGGAGGCGATCGGCGCGCAGCCGTCCAGACGCTCCAGCGCCAGCGGATGGCCGCCGTCGTCGGCGACGACGATGGTCACGGCCCAGCCGTTGGCCTGCGCTTCGGCACGGGCGGCGGCGAGGATGGTGGCGACTTCGGTCTGGCTCAGTACGGCTTTGCTTTTCATCTCGATTCTCCTGTCTTCGTATTTCGGTTGTTCGTTGGCCGCCCTGTCTGGACGGCCGAACCATGAGGCATTGCTACTGCATCGATTCCTCGACCACTTCGATCCAGTGCTTGACCGGCGTGCGGCCGGCGCCATCGAGGTGGGTCTGGCAACCGATGTTGGCGGTGACGATCACTTCCGGCTTGCCGCTCTCCAGCGCGTTGAGCTTGTTGTCGCGCAGCTGGTGGGAAATCTCCGGCTGGGTGATCGAATAGCTGCCGGCCGAGCCGCAGCACAGGTGCGCATCCGGCACCGCAGTGAGCTGGTAGCCCAGACGGGTGAGCACGTCTTCGACCGCGCCGCCGAGCTTCTGTGCGTGCTGCAAGGTGCACGGGCAGTGGAAGGCCATGCGCTTGTCGGCACGCACGTCGAGTTTTTCCAGTTCGGCGCTGCGCAGCACTTCGACCAAGTCCTTGGCCAGCTCGCTGACACGGGCGGCCTTGGCCGCGTAGGCCGGGTCGTCCTTGAGCAGATGGCCGTACTCCTTGACGAAGGCGCCGCAGCCGCTGGCCGTCTGCACGATGGCTTCGGCACCGGCCTCGATGGCCGGCCACCAGGCGTCGATATTGCGCCGCGCGCGGTCCAGACCGGCCTCCTGGGCGTTGAGGTGGTAGTCCACCGCACCGCAACAGCCGGCCTCACGCGCCGGGCTGACGCTGATGCCCAGGCGGTCGAGCACCCGTGCAGCGGCGGCGTTGGTGTTCGGCGACAGGCTCGGCTGCACGCAGCCTTCGAGCATCAGCACGCGACGCTGGTGCATGACCTGCGGGCGCGGTTTGGCCGGCCGGATCTCGCGCGGCAGGTGATCCTTCAGCGAGGCCGGCATCAACGGCTTCAGCGCATTGCCGGCACCCAGCAGTGCCTTGAACAGGCCCGGTCGCGGGATCACCGTGCGCAGGCCGCCGCGCACGACGCGCTCGCCCAACGGGCGCTGCACCTGCTGCTCGATGAAGTCGCGGCCGATGTCCAGCAGGTTGTGGTACTTCACCCCGGACGGGCAGGTGGTCTCGCAGTTCCGGCAGGTCAGGCAGCGGTCCAGGTGCAGCTGGGTGCTCTCGGTCACCTCACCGCCCTCGAGCATCTGCTTCATCAGGTAGATCCGCCCGCGCGGGCCGTCCAACTCGTCGCCCAGCAGCTGGTAGGTCGGGCAGGTGGCGTTGCAGAAGCCACAGTGCACGCAGGAGCGCAGGATGCTTTCCGCTTCCTCGGCGCGCGGCAGTTTTTTCGCGGCTTCGCTCAGATTCGTTTGCATACGTCGTCAGACCTCGGAATACATGCGGCCGGGGTTGAAGATCCCCTGCGGATCCAGCGCGGCCTTGAGCTGGCGGTGATAGCGCAACAGCGGCGCCGACAGCGGCTGGAACGGATTGCTCGTCGCGCCTGCGGTAAAGCAGGTGGCGTGGCCGCCGACCTCAATGGCGATGCCGCGGATGGTCACCGCATCGGCATCGGACTTCAGCCAGCGCTGGGCACCGGCCCAGTCCACCAGCTGGTCGCCCGGCAACGCCACGGCTGGCGTGTTGTTCGGCAGCGACAGGCGCCATAGCGGGCGCGGGTCGGCGAAGAACGCCAGGCGCTGCTCGCGCAGCTCGTTCCAGTAGCCAGGGTCGAGATCCTCGCCGCCGATGCGTTCGCGCGCGGCATTGACCGACCCTTCGCCACCTTCCAGGCGCAGGTAAAGGGCCTTGCCGTCATGGCTGGCGGCGCTGATCGGTACCGGCTGCTGGCCCCATTCGGCGAGCTTGAGCAGCGCACGTTCGAGATCGATTTCCAGACGCAGGCTGGTGCACAGGCGTGGCTTGGGCAGTACCTTGAGCGAAACTTCGGTGAGCACGCCGAGGCAGCCGAAGCTGCCGGCCATCAGGCGCGACAGGTCGTAACCGGCGACGTTCTTCATCACCTCGCCGCCGAAACGCAGGTGCTTGCCCTGGCCGGTGATGACCCGCGAGCCGAGCACGAAATCGCGCACCGAACCGCTCCACGGCCGACGCGGCCCGGACAGTCCGGCCGCGATCATGCCGCCGACGGTGGCGCCTTCGCCAAAGTGCGGCGGCTCGCAAGGCAACATTTGCCCGGCCTCGTCCAGCGTGGCCTCGAGTTCGGCGAGCGGCGTACCGGCACGCGCTGTCACCACCAGCTCGGTGGGGTCGTAGCTGACGATGCCGCGGTGCTCGCGCACGTCGAGCAGCTGGCCCTCGGCCGCGCGGCCGAGGAAGGCCTTGCTGCCGCTGCCCTGGATGCGCAGCGGGGTCTTGGCGGCGAGCGCCTGGTTGACCTGGTCCAGCAACAGCGCGCTGGCGTCGTTGGCGATTACGGACATCAGAAACGCTCCAGTTCGGGGAAAGGC
Source organism: Stutzerimonas stutzeri (assembly GCF_000219605.1). NCBI lineage: Bacteria > Pseudomonadati > Pseudomonadota > Gammaproteobacteria > Pseudomonadales > Pseudomonadaceae > Stutzerimonas > Stutzerimonas stutzeri. The sequence continues at coordinate 509,093 of NC_015740.1, read as the reverse complement.
AGCTGGCCGTTGTGGATGTGCATGCGGCCGAATTCGGCGCAGCGATGCAGGGTCGGAATGTTCTTGCCCGGGTTGAGCAGGCCGCTCGGGTCGAAGGCCGCCTTGACCGCATGGAACAGCGTCAGCTCGTCGGCGTTGAACTGCGAACACATCTGATTGATCTTCTCGCGGCCGACGCCGTGTTCGCCGGTAATGCTGCCGCCCACCTTCACGCAGAGTTCGAGGATCTTGCCGCCCAGGTCTTCGGCGCGTTCCAGCTCACCGGGCTGGTTGGCATCGAACAGGATCAGCGGGTGCATGTTGCCGTCGCCGGCGTGGAACACGTTGGCCACGCGCAGGCCGAACTGCTCGGACAGGTCGGAAATCCCCTTGAGCACGCCCGGCAGCTCGCGGCGCGGAATGGTGCCGTCCATGCAGTAGTAGTCCGGCGAAATACGGCCGACCGCCGGGAAGGCGTTCTTGCGTCCCGCCCAGAAGCGCACGCGCTCGGCTTCGTCCTTGGCCAGGCGCACTTCGGTGGCGCCGGCCAGCTTGAGCACTTCGCTGACGCGCGCGCAGTCGTCGTGCACGTCGGCTTCCACGCCATCCAGCTCGCAGAGCAGGATCGCCTCGGCATCCACCGGGTAGCCAGCGTGGATGAAGTCCTCGGCGGCGCGGATCGACAGGTTGTCCATCATTTCCAGGCCACCGGGGATGATGCCGGCGGCGATGATGTCGCCCACCGCACGACCGGCCTTTTCCACCGAGTCGAAGGCGGCCAGCAGCACCTTGGCCACCTGCGGCTTGGGTAGCAGTTTGACCGTGACTTCGGTGACGATGCCGAGCATGCCTTCGGAGCCGGTGAACAGCGCCAGCAGGTCGAAGCCCGGCGAGTCCAGGGCGTCGGAGCCGAGCGTCATGCGCTCGCCTTCGACGGTGAGGATGTCCACTTTGAGCAGGTTATGCACGGTCAGCCCGTATTTCAGGCAGTGCACGCCACCGGCGTTCTCGGCGACGTTGCCGCCGATGGAACAGGCGATCTGCGACGAGGGGTCCGGTGCGTAATACAGATCGAAGGGAGCCGCGGCGTGGGAGATCGCCAGGTTGCGTACACCGGGCTGGACGCGGGCGAAACGACCGGCCGGGTCCACTTCGAGAATCTTGTTGAAGCGCGCCATCACCAGCAGGATGCCCTGCTCCAGCGGCAGCGCACCGCCGGACAGCCCGGTACCGGCGCCGCGAGCGACTACCGGAACGCCGCGCTGATGGCAGAGCTTGAGCAGCGTCTCGACCTGCTCGATGCGCTCGGGCAGCACCACCAGCAGCGGCGTGGTGCGATAGGCGGACAGCCCATCGCACTCGTAGGGCTTGAGGTCCTCGCTGCGGTGGAGGATGTCCAGATCGGGCAACTGCGCCTGCAGCTCGGCCAGCAGGGCGGCCTTGTCGACCTTGGGCAACGCACCATCGACGCGTTCGTCGTAGAGAATGTTCATGGCAGGTTCCGCTTTCGTGAGTCACCGCCAGCGCGGGCAGCTGCGGTGGAATGACGCATCTTTAGCGCCGATGGCCGCGAGCCGTCCATGCCCGCACCAACTGGTCCTACCAGTTTTTTGTAGTCATCCCGTTCAAAGCACTACCTGAAGCCCTTCCAGGCCGCGCCGCTAGGTGCTTTTCAGCATTCGAGGTAAACTGCCCGTCAACTGGTCCTACCAGCTGGAGAATTGGCATGTCGAACGAACCCAACAATGACCGCCGTCAAGTCGCCGACGTGGTGGCCGAGCGCATCGAACGGCTGATCGTCGACGGCGTGCTCAAGGTCGGCCAGGCGCTGCCCTCCGAGCGCCGCCTGTGCGAGAAGCTCGGCATCTCCCGCTCGGCACTGCGCGAAGGCCTGCGCGTTTTGCGCGGGCGCGGCATCATCGAGACCTCCCAGGGCCGAGGCTCCTTCGTCGCCGAGCTGTCCGGCAACCACGACGCCAGCCCATTGATGCACCTGTTCAACTCGCAGCCGCGCACCCTCTACGACCTGCTGGAAGTGCGCGCGCTGCTGGAAAGCGAATCGGCACGGCTCGCCGCACTGCGCGGCACCGACGCGGATTTCGTCCTGCTGCGTCGGCGCTACGAGGAGATGCTCGCCGCCCACGCCAGCGAGCAGGGTGCCGACCCGCGTGAACACGCGCGCCTGGACCATGCCTTCCACCTGGCCATCTGCGAGGCCTCGCACAACCCGGTACTGGTGCATACGCTGCAGTCGCTGACCGACCTGATGCTCAGCACCGTGTTCGCCTCGGTGAACAACCTCTATCACCGGCCGGCGCAGAAACGACAGATCGACCGCCAGCACTCGCGGCTCTACCACGCGGTGATCGAACGCCTGCCCGAGCAGGCCCAGCGTGCCGCGCGCGACCATATCCACGGCATTCGCGACAATCTCAAGGAGATCGAGCAGGAAGAACAGCGCCTGGTGCGCGCCACCATGCGCCTCGAAGGCTGGACCTGACCCCCTGTAGCGTCCCGCCCGCGCCGCTACAGGCCGCGCGCCGGCACAGGGACGCATGCAGCCGCCCGGCAGCCAGGCGCATGCTAGACTCGCCGCTCTTTCCGTCATGCCCGAATCGCCGTGTCCCCGAATCCAGACTGGCTGAGCCCCGACCGCCTGCCCTTCCCGCTCGACCCCGCCCTGCACGACTGGCTTTACGTCGACAAGGGCTCACTGACCCGCCGCCTGACCGAGCTGGCCGATGGCGCCTTCAGTGTGATTCCCCTGCACCAGGCCTGGCAGCCCCTGCGCGCCGACGAGTGCGCCGCGCTCGGCGTGGCCGAGGCGAGCGAGGGATGGGTGCGCGAGGTCTACCTGTGCGGGCATGAACAACCCTGGGTGTTCGCCCGCAGCGTCGCTGCGCGCGCCCAGTTGGACGCCGCCGGGCTGGACCTGCAAAGCCTGGGCAATCGCTCCCTGGGCGAACTGCTGTTCAGCGACCCGGCCTTCGCCCGCGGGCAGCTCGAAGCCTGTCACTACCCGGCGCAATGGCTGCCGCAAGCACAGCGTGTCGACGGCCTCTGGGCGCGGCGCTCGTGCTTCCGCCAGAATCGACTCGGCGTGCTGGTCGCCGAGGTGTTCCTGCCCGCGCTGTGGCAGGCCGCTGCCGTCACACCCTGAGCGAACCGCTGCATGTCCCCCTTCGCCAAGGAGAGCCGCTGATGTATTTGAAGTTGCTGCAATCGTGCAATCGCCTGCACCCGCGCGCCTGGGATTTCATCCAGCTGATGCGCCTGGACAAGCCCATCGGCACCTATCTGCTGCTGTGGCCGACGCTGTGGGCACTGTGGATCGCCGCCGAAGGCGTGCCCAGCGCGAAGAACCTGTTCATCTTCATCACCGGGGTGATCCTGATGCGCGCCGCCGGCTGCGTGGTCAACGATTTCGCCGATCGCAACTTCGATGGCCACGTGCAGCGCACCCAGGCGCGCCCCATGGCCGCCGGCCGGGTCAGTTCGCGGGAGGCCTGGACGCTGTTCGCCATCCTGGTGGGACTGAGCTTCGTGCTGGTGCTGCTGACCAACGCAACCACTGTCTATCTGTCCTTCGGCGCGCTGGCGCTGGCCGCCTGCTACCCGTTCATGAAGCGCTACACCTTTTACCCTCAGGTGGTGCTCGGCGCGGCATTCTCGTGGGGCATACCCATGGCATTCACCGCCGAGAGCGGCAGCCTGCCGCCGGAAGCCTGGCTGCTGTTCATCGCCAACCTGCTGTGGACCGTGGCCTACGACACCTACTACGCCATGGCCGATCGCGAAGACGACCTGAAGATCGGCATCAAGTCCACCGCCATCCTCTTCGGTGAAGCGGACCGCATCATCATCGTCACCCTGCAGGGGCTGGCGCTGTTCTGCCTGATCCTCGCCGGAGTGCGTTTCGAGCTGGGCCAGTGGTTCCACCTGGGGCTGGTGGTCGCAGCCGGCTGCTTCGCCTGGGAATACTGGAAGACCGCCTCGCGCAAGCCACAGGTCTGCTTCAAGGCGTTCCTGCACAATCACTGGGCGGGCCTGGCGATTCTCGCCGGCATCGTGCTGGATTACGCGACGAAGGCCTGAGCAAAACGCCACTATCGAAGACAATCTTTCTTGCTCCGGCTTGCCGTCTGCCTGTCACATGGCTGCAATATTTCCGTTATCTAATGCCGAGCGACAAGAACGGACCCGAGGCGTGACCATGAATGGCAAGAGCATACTGATCGTCGATGACGAGGCGCCGATTCGGGAGATGATCGTCGTCGCCCTGGAAATGGCCGGCTATGACTGTCTCGAAGCGGAAAACACCCAACAGGCCCACGCGCTGATCATCGACCGCAAACCGGACCTGATCCTGCTCGACTGGATGCTGCCCGGCACATCGGGCATCGAACTGGCGCGACGGCTCAAGCGCGACGAGCTGACCGCCGACACGCCGATCATCATGCTCACCGCCAAAGGCGAAGAGGACAACAAGATCCAGGGCCTGGAGGTCGGCGCCGACGACTACATCACCAAGCCCTTTTCGCCACGCGAACTGGTGGCCCGGCTGAAGGCCGTGCTGCGCCGCGCGACGCCGGTGGACAGCGAGGCGCCCATCGAGATCGGCGGCCTGCTGCTCGACCCGGTCAGCCACCGCGTCACCATCGACGGCAAACCAGCCGAGATGGGCCCGACCGAATACCGCCTGCTGCAGTTCTTCATGACCCACCAGGAACGCGCCTACACCCGCAGCCAGCTGCTCGATCAGGTCTGGGGCGGCAATGTCTACGTCGAGGAGCGCACCGTGGACGTACACATCCGCCGGCTGCGCAAGGCCCTCGGCGAGGCCTACGAGAACCTGGTGCAGACCGTACGCGGCACCGGCTATCGTTTCTCCAGCAAGAGCTGAGCGCGCCGCCTTAGCATGCGTTCCCAACCGCGCACCGTCGCGTTCTCTTCGGAGTACATCGCTTGAATCAGGACTGGCAAGGAGCCCTCGTTCGCCGCCTGCTGCTGTTGCTGGGCGGCTGCCTGCTGCTCGGTCTGATCAGTGGCGAATATGCCTGGGCACTGGTGCTCGGTCTGAGCGGTTACCTCATCTGGACCCTGCGCCAGCTGCTGCGCCTGCAGCGCTGGCTGCACCGCAGCGATCCGGACGAGCCGCCACCCGACTCGGCCGGCATCTGGGGCGATGTGTTCGACAACCTCTACCAGCTGCAGCGCCGCGACCTGCGCCTGCGAGGCGAGCTGCAGGGCATCATCGATCGCGCCCAGGGGTCCACCGCAGCGCTCAAGGATGCGGTGATCATGCTCGACAGCGATGGCAACCTGGAGTGGTGGAACCCAGCCGCCAACCGCCTGCTCGGGCTGAAGAAGCCCCAGGATGCCGGCCATCCGATCGGCAATCTGGTGCGTCACCCGGCGTTCAAGGAGTACTTCGACAGCGGCAACTACGACCAGCCGCTGGAGCTGGCCTCGCCGGTGGACGATCGCATCCGCCTGCAGTTCAACATCACCCGCTACGGCAATCGCGAGCACCTGCTGCTGGTCCGCGATGTCACCCGGCTGCATCAGCTGGAGCAGATGCGCAAGGATTTCGTTGCCAACGTCTCCCATGAGCTGCGCACGCCGCTCACCGTCATCGCGGGTTATCTGGAAACCCTGCTGGAGCATGCCGAGGGGGTGAACCCGCGCTGGCTCCGCGCGCTACAGCAGATGAACCAGCAGGCCGGGCGCATGCAGCACCTGCTCAACGACCTGCTGTTGCTGGCGCGACTGGAGACCAGCAGCCGCCCGACCGACAACCAGCCAGTGGCGGTCGGATTGCTGCTGCAGTCGATCATCAGCGATGCCCGCGCGCTCTCCGGAGCCCGCGCCCACCTGATCAGTCTGGATGCCGATCCGCAGCTGCAGCTCAAGGGCAGCGAGACGGAACTGCGCAGCGCTTTCTCCAACCTGGTCTTCAACGCGGTGAAATACACCCCCGACGGCGGCACCATCCATGTGCGCTGGTGGGGCGACGAGGCCGGTGCGCACCTGAGCGTCGAGGACAGCGGCATCGGCATCGAACAGAAGCACCTGCCGCGCCTGACCGAGCGCTTCTACCGCGTCGACTCGAGCCGCGCCAGCAGCACCGGCGGCACGGGCCTTGGCCTGGCCATCGTCAAGCACGTGCTGCTGCGCCATCAGGGCCGTCTGGACATCACCAGCGCGCCGGGCCGGGGCAGCTGCTTTTCCTGCCACTTCCCCACCGCCCAGGTGCCCGGACGCTGACCGACCAGCCGACGGCGAGGCGGGAATTTCCCGCTTCGTCGCTTGAAAAGCCGCTGCGCCGCCGCCATCCTGTCGCGATCATTGGCCACCCGCCCCCTTCATGGACCCTTCCCCTAGTTACGCCGCCTCCTCCTACTTCGCCGATTTCGGTCTGATTCTATTTGCCCTGTTCCTCGTGCTGCTCAACGGCTTCTTCGTCGCCGCCGAGTTCGCCATGGTCAAGCTGCGCGCCACCAAGGTGGAAGCCATTGCCAGCCGTCACGGCTGGCGCGGACACATCCTGCGCACCGTGCACCAGCAACTGGACGCCTATCTCTCGGCCTGCCAGCTGGGCATCACCCTGGCCTCGCTGGGGCTTGGCTGGGTCGGCGAGCCGGCCTTCGCCCACCTGCTCGAACCCGTGCTGGCCAGCTTCGGCATCCAGTCGCCGGCACTGGTGCACGGCATCGCCTTCTTCACGGCGTTCTTCATCATTTCCTACCTGCACATCGTCATCGGCGAGCTGGCGCCCAAGTCCTGGGCGATCCGCAAGCCCGAGCTGCTGTCGCTATGGACGGCCGTGCCGCTGTACCTGTTCTACTGGCTGATGTACCCGGCGATCTACCTGCTCAACGCCAGCGCCAATGCCATCCTGCGCATCGCCGGCCAGGGCGAGCCAGGCGCACACCACGACCATCACTACAGCCGCGAGGAGCTCAAGCTGATCCTGCACTCCAACCGCGCCCGCGACCCGAGCAACCCGCAGATCCAGGTGCTGGCCTCGGCGGTAGAGATGAGTGAACTGGAGGTCGTCGACTGGGCCAACTCCCGAGAGGACCTGCTGCAGCTGGAGCACGACGCTCCGCTGAGCGAGATTCTGGAAGTCATCCGCCGCCACAAGTACAGCCGCTACCCGGTCTATGACGGCATCAAGGGCGAGTACGTCGGCCTGCTGCACATCAAGGACCTGCTGCTGGCGTTGGCGGCCGACGATCGCCTGGCCGAGCATTTCTGCCTGGACGAGCTGCTGCGTCCGCTGGAGCGGGTGTCCAAGCACATGCCGCTGGCCAGCCTGCTGGAGCAGTTCCGCCAGGGCGGCGCGCATTTCGTGCTGGTGGAAGAAGGCGACCACAAGGTGATCGGCTTCCTGACCATGGAGGATGTGCTGGAAGTGCTGGTCGGCGACATCCAGGACGAGCACCGCAAGACCGAACGCGGGGTTCTCGCCTACCAGCCCGGCAAGCTGCTGGTGCGTGGCGACACGCCGCTGTTCAAGCTGGAGCGCCTGCTGGACATCGACCTCGATCATGTGGAGGCCGAGACCCTGGCCGGACTCGTCTACGAAACGCTCAAGCGCGTTCCCGACGAAGATGAAGTGTTGCAGGTCGAAGGCCTGCAGATCGTCATCAAGAAGATGCGCGGCCCCAAGATCGTACTGGCCAAGGTGCTGAAATATCAGGGCTAGCGTCGCTGGCCCGATATTTACATTCTGCTTTACATGCCGCTCGCTAATACTTGATTTACAAGAATTTACGACCGCTCATCGTGATCTCGAGAATTTTGCCGCCTCGCCCTGCTCCACGGCATAGGCGCCTCGCCCGGGGCGCCATGGCTTTCAAGTGACGATGGAGCAATCTCATGCGCATCAACGGTTTGACCACCACGGCGGCGCTAGCCCTGTGCCTGGCCGGCACGTCCCACGCCTTCGCCCAGTCTGCTACCGGCCCGATCTCCAACATCGGCGTCATCGGCTCGCACAATCAGTACAAGCTGACCATCGATGACGAGAGTGACAAGGAGCGCCTGAACCAGGGCGGCCTGTACTACAACTTCGGCAACAAGCTCACTGGCCTGGAAGGTTTCATCTACCAGGCCGGCATCGAGGGGCAGTACCGCGACAAGGATGATGTCAAGTTCCTCTCCGCTCGCGCCGATCTCGACCTGGGCCTGCGCGCAGCGTTGAGCACCAACAACTACGTGGATGTGATCGTCGGCGGTGGCTACGACTGGGGCCGCATCGAGCAGGACGACGTTCGGGTCGGTCCGTTCGAGGAAGACGTCAAGCTGACCACGCGCTCACCTTTCGCCAAGGCCGGCCTCGGCTACAACTACCTGACGCCCAACTACACCGTGCGCCTGGAGGTCGGAGCCCGCTATTCCATCGAGGCCGACAGCAAGCTCAAGGTCGGCGGTGAAAGCGATACCGTCGACCTGAAGGACAAGGTCAACCCCTACGGCGAGCTGACCGTGCTGTGGAACAAGGGCATCAACAACATGCCGATCAGCACCAGCCTGTACTACACCCAGACCCGCTACGAACTCGACAGCAACAGCGAGCTCGCCGAGAACAGCAAGCTCAAGCAGGAGCAGGTCGGCCTGAAGGTTGGTCTGGCGTTCTAAGCCTCTAGGCGATACCAGCCTGCCGGATCATGCTTTGGGGGGTAGCCAGCGGCTACTCCCCACCCACGGCGAAGTTCGGCAGGCTGTTGACCGGCTGCGAAAAGTCGAAGGGAATCGACTCGATGGCCAGGCCCACGTTGCGCTGCACCACGAAGTGCAGGTGCGGGCCGGTGCTGTTGCCGGTGTTGCCGGAACGCGCGATGCGGGTGCCAGTCTCGACCCGCTGGCCTTCGCGCACGGCCACCGACCCTTTCATCAGGTGCAGATAGACGCCCATGGTGCCGTCGTCGTGCAGGATGCGCACGAAGTTGCCGGCAGGGTTGTTGCCGCGGCCGCTCTGCTCGTTCTCGATCTTCACCACCATGCCACCGCGCGCGGCGACGATCGGCGTGCCCTCGGGCATGGCGATATCCACGGCATAGCGGCCCTTGGGTGTGAAGTGGCTGTACTGGCCGTTGGCGCCCTGGGTCAGGCGGAACGGGCCACCGCGCCAGGGCAGCGGGTACTTGTAGGGCTTGGGTATCAGCCGCGGATCGCCCAGCGCATGACGCAGCTTGGGCGTGTACTTGAGCGGCTTGCTGGCGTCACGCGGCGCCAGGGTCGCCAGGCGGATCTGGCTGCGTGGCGGCAGCACCCAGCGGATCGGCTTGGTCGGTGCGCCCACGGCGTTCTCGACGTTCTCCAGCTTCAGCTCGATATCCACCGGCGCGAACAGGTCGTTGCGCACCAGCAGCGTTTCGCCCGCATCGTGCTTGCGGGTTTCCAGCTTCACCTGAGTGTCGAGCTTTTCCACCATGCGGTCGCGGAAGACGAACACCTGCGCACCAGGCGCGGCCTGGTCGCTATAGGTCACGACTCCATTGGCGTCGGTGTATTTGTAGATGGTCAGGGCCAAGGCCGGCGAGGCCAGCAGCGGCAGCCCGAGCAACAGAAGAATGCGCCCCAGCATAACGGCAGATTTTCTAGTGATTATGGTGTTGGAGCGCAAAGACTAGCAGTGGCGGTTGGCCTGCGCGAGCCACCGACCGTCGGGGTGTGAAGCTTGTCAGCTTGTCGCGTGGACCAGGCGCCGAACGGTCGCCTGGCCCGCATTCAGGCGCCGGGCGTGAAGTGGCGTTGAGCGGTGCCGCGGGCGATCAGGCGCGACAGGTAGTCGAGCTTCTGCGGATCGCGATCGACGAAGCGGAACGAGAGCTGCAGCCAGTCGCTGTCGGGCTTCGGCTCGAACGCCGCGACGGCATGCAGATAGCCGTTGAGCCGCGCGATCTCGCCGCCCTCGCCCTGCTCCAGGTCGAGCACGGCACTTTCCAGCACCTGCGGCAGCGGCTCGCCGCGCTTGACCACCAGCAGCGCCTCCTTGAGGCTCAGCGCCTTGATCACACAGGCAACGCTGCCATGGGCCAGCCGCAGCTGGCCCTGGCCGCGCCCGGACGAGGCGGCACCCGGGGCGGCGGCAGGGGCTGCCGATGAGGGCTGGATCAGTGGCGCAGCCTTCGCTTCCGGAGCAGGAGCGGCAGCGGGACGGACGACCTCCGCCTTGCCGCCGGTCAGTGCGGCCAGCGAGTCATTGGCCACGCCGGTGGACAGGACCCGTGTCGGTGCGCTGGCAGCCAACGCATCCAGCTTGCCGGCACGGCCGAGGGCCTTGCGCACCTTGCTGGTCAGTTGTTCGTTGGAAAAGGGCTTGCCGATGAAGTCGGATACGCCGGCCTGGATGGCCTGTACCACGTTCTCCTTGTCGCCACGACTGGTCACCATGATGAACGGCACGGCCTTCAGCGCGTCCTGAGTGCGGCACCAGGTCAGCAGCTCCAGGCCGGACATCTCCGGCATCTCCCAGTCGCAGAGGATCAGGTCGAAGCGCTCACGGGCGAGCATCTGCTGGGCCTTGCGTCCATTCACTGCATCCTCGGTGCGAATCCCGGGAAATTGGCTGCGCAGCGCCTTCTTTACCAGGTCGCGGATAAAGGGCGCGTCATCCACTACCAGCACACTGACCTTGCTCATCCTTCACTCCTGCTCGAATGCCGGCAAGCATAGCCGCAGGAGCGTATCGACAAAAGCGCGCAAGGGCATGGATGCGCAAGTTGTTGCGCCGGATCAGCCAGAAACCGCCGCGACGCCCCCTCCGCTGCTGGCATGCAGCAGGACAGCCTTGCCGCGGCGCGGCATACTCGCCTCTTCTCCAGCTTCGCGAGGCCAGTCATGTTCCAGCACATTCTCGTCGCTCACGATCTCAGCCCGGACGCCGATCTGGCCCTGCAGCGTGCCGTCCAGCTGGCGCGACAGACAGGCGCACGGCTCAGCCTGCTGCACGTGCTCGACGAGCGCGATCCGTCAGCCGACGAGCACGCGGCACGCGCCTGGCTGCAGAAGCGTCTGCGCGAGCAGCAGCTGGACCAGCTCGAGCCCTGGATTCGCCGCGGCCCGGCGGTGGAGGAAATCCTCACCCAGGCCGAAGGGCTGGAAGCCGACCTGCTGGTCCTGGGCCGCCACCACCGTGGCTCCAGTCAGGGCTTCGCCGGCACCACGCTGGAACGCATCATGCTCGAGAGCACCGCGCCGCTGCTGCTGGTGGTCGCGCCGGCCGAGGCGCCGTACCGTCGCGCGATGGCCGCGCTGGACTTCTCCCGCTGCGCCACCCGCGCCATGCAGTGCGCCTGGCAGCTGCTGGATGGCGACGCCGAGCTGCATGCCCTGCACGTGCATGAGATGGCCGAGGTGCACGGCCCGGACCCCGAGGGTCTGGTGCTGCAGCAGGAGCTGTTCGATCAGCTGGTGGAGGATATCCAGCAGCAACTGCCGCAAACCGGTGCGTTGCTGAGCTACAGCCTGCATCAGGGCGAGCGCAGCAACTGCCTGGACGCCGCCCTGCGCGACTGGCAACCGCAGCTGCTCGCCCTGGGCAGCCACAGCCGTGGCGAGATGAGCAGTGCGCTACTCGGCAGCCTGGCGCGGCAGTTTCTCGACCAGCCGCCCTGCGACATCCTGATCGCCCGCTGATCCCCCGCCCGCCTGCGCCCGTGGCCCCGCTACGGGCGTGAATCTGCGCCGCAGCGCCATCATCGCAGCGGCATCGAGTTGCGTCCCGTCGAAGCCCTGCTACGGTTAGAGCCAGAACAACAATAAGAAGAAGACGCCCATGTGCCCTGCTTCGACTGACTCTTGCCCTACCCTTTCGCTATCCAGCCATTCGACTTCGCAGCATGACGCGACGGCGGCAGCCTGCCTGATGCGCGGATTGCCACGCACCGCCGTCCGCCGGTGCACCACGGCGGCCCTCGCGCGGAGCGAGCCCGGCGTTGCGTTGTTACCCGCCTCCCCAGCTTTCCCCTAACCCGTCCGTACGGCTCGCCTCGCATCGGCGCGCGCCCGTATGCCGAGCAACCCGTGCAAGGAGATACGCATGAAGCTTTCAGCAATCGCAGCGGCAACCCTGACGGCCGCGGTCGCCGTTCCCGCCTCGGCCGAGATTTCCGACGGCAAGGTGAAGATCGGCATCCTCAACGACCAGTCCGGCGTGTACGCGGACTTCGGCGGCAAGTGGTCGTTCGAAGCGGCGAAGATGGCGGCCGAAGACTTCGGCGGCAAGGTACTGGACGCGCCCATCGAGATCGTCACCGCCGATCACCAGAACAAGCCGGACATCGCCTCCAATATCGCGCGGCAGTGGTACGACCGCGAGCAGGTCGACTCGATCATGGAGCTGACCACCTCCTCGGTGGCGCTGGCGGTACAGGGCATTTCCAAGAGCAAGAAGAAGATCAACCTGGTCACCGGCGCTGCCACCACCGAGCTGACCGGCAAGCAGTGCTCGCCCTACGGCTTTCACTGGGCCTACGACACCCATGCGCTGGCGGTCGGCACCGGCGGTGCGCTGGTGTCCCAGGGCGGCGACAGCTGGTATTTCCTGACCGCCGACTACGCCTTCGGCTACTCGCTGGAGGAACAGACCTCCAAGTTCGTCAAGTCCAAGGGCGGCGAGGTCAAGGGCGCGGTGCGCCATCCGCTGGCGAGCACCGATTACTCCTCGTTCCTCCTGCAGGCGCAATCCTCCGGGGCCAAGGTCATCGGCCTCGCCAACGCGGGCCTGGACACAGCCAACAGCATCAAGCAGGCCGCCGAGTTCGGCATCGTCGCCGGCGGTCAGCGCCTCGCCGCGCTGCTCTTCACCCTGGCCGAAGTGCACGGCCTGGGCCTGGACGCCGCCCAGGGCCTGACTCTGACCGAGAGCTTCTACTGGGACGGCGACGACAAGTCCCGCGAGTTCGGCGAGCGCTTCTTCAAGCGCACCGGGCGCATGCCGAACATGGTCCACGCCGGTACCTACTCCGGCGTCATGCAGTACCTCAAGGCGATCGAGAAGGCCGGTACCGACGCCACCGAGCCGGTGGCCAAGGCGATGCACGAGCTGCCGGTGGACGACGTCTTCGCGCGCAACGCCAAGGTCGGCGCCAACGGCCGGCTGATCAGCGACGTCTACCTGATGGAAGTGAAGAAACCCGAGGAAAGCTCGCGGCCTTGGGACTACTACAAGGTGCTGGCCACCGTGCCGGGCGATGAGGCCTACATCAAACCGGCCGACAGCGGCTGCGAGCTGGTCGGGCAATGAGCATGGCCGCCGTTCAGCCCAGCGCGGCTGGCGACGCCGGACGGGATACGCCCGTGATGCTCTCGGCGCGCGGCCTGCGCAAGGAGTTCGGCGGCTTCGTCGCGGTCAACAACGTCGATCTGGACGTGCGCCATGCCCGCGTGCACGCCCTGATCGGGCCCAACGGCGCGGGCAAGACCACGGTGTTCAACCTGCTGACCAAGTTCCTGCAACCCAGCGCCGGGAGCATCCGCCTGCTCGACCAGGACATCACCCGCACCGACCCGGCCAAGGTGGCGCGCATGGGGTTGGTGCGCTCGTTCCAGATCTCCGCGGTGTTCCCGCACCTCTCGGTGCTGGACAACGTGCGCGTCGCCCTGCAGCGCCCGAGCGGGCTGGCCACCCAGTTCTGGCTGCCGATGCGTTCGCTGAACCGGCTGAACGAACGTGCCCTGCAGCTGATCGAGTCCGTCGGCCTGGCCGACAAGCGCCACGAACCGGCCGCCGATCTCTCGTACGGGCGCAAGCGCGTGCTGGAAATCGCCACCACCCTGGCCTTGGAGCCCAAGGTGCTGCTGCTCGACGAACCCATGGCCGGCATCGGCCATGAAGACGTGCACGTGGTGGCCGAGATCATTCGCGAAGTGGCTACCCAGCGTGCCGTGCTGATGGTCGAGCACAACCTCAAGGTGGTCGCCGACCTCTGCCATCAGGTGACCGTGTTGCAGCGCGGCGAAATCCTTACCTCCGGCGACTACCGCACGGTCAGCCAGGACGAGCGCGTACGCGTGGCCTACATGGGGACCGACGATGACTGAACCGCTGCTCAGCGTGCGCGAGCTGAATGCCTGGTATGGCGAAAGCCATGCCCTGCACGGCATCGACCTGGACGTCCATGCGGGCGAGACGGTGACCCTGCTCGGCCGCAACGGGGTGGGCAAGACCACCGCGCTGCGCGCCATCGTCGGCATCATCCGCAAGCGCAGCGGGACGATCCGCTTCGACGGCAAGGACATGCTGCGGGTGCCATTGCACCGCACTGCCCGCCACGGCATCGGCTACGTGCCGGAGGAGCGCGGCATCTTCTCCACGCTTACCGTCGAGGAGAACCTCACCCTGCCGCCGGTGATCGCCAAGGGCGGCATGAGCCTGGCGGAGATCTACCAGCTGTTTCCCAACCTCGAGGAACGCCGCAAGAGCCCGGGCACCAAGCTCTCCGGCGGCGAACAGCAGATGCTCGCCATGGCGCGCATCCTGCGCACCGGCGCCCGGCTGCTACTCCTCGACGAGCCCACCGAAGGCCTGGCGCCGGTGATCATCCAGCGTATCGGCGAGGTGCTGCAGACGCTCAAGCAGCGCGGCATGACCATCCTGCTGGTGGAGCAGAACTTCCGCTTCGCCAGCAAGGTGGCCGACCGCTTCTACGTGGTGGACCACGGCCAGGTCATCGACACCTTCGACGTTGCCGATCTGCCTGGCCGCATGAGCATGCTCAACGAAGCCCTGGGGGTCTGATGACGACGATTTTCGATGTGCCGATCCAGGCGTTTCTCGGCCAGCTTCTGATCGGCCTGATCAATGGCTCGTTCTACGCCATGCTCAGCCTGGGCCTGGCAATCATCTTCGGCATGCTGAAGATCATCAACTTCGCCCACGGTGCGCAGTACATGATCGGCGCCTTCGCCGGCTACCTGCTGCTGGCCACCCTGGGCATCGGCTACTGGCCGGCGCTGATCCTTGCGCCGATCATCGTCGGCCTGTGCAGCGCGGTGATCGAGCGCCTGGCGCTGTCGCGGCTGTACAACCTCGACCATCTCTACAGCCTGCTCTTCACCTTCGGCCTGGCGCTCGCCCTGGAGGGCGCCTTCCGCTACTTCTACGGCTCCTCCGGGCAACCCTATGCGGTGCCCAAGGAGCTGGCCGGCGGCTACAACCTGGGCTTCATGTTCCTGCCCAAGTACCGCGCCTGGGTGGTGCTGGCCTCGCTGGTGATCTGCATCGCCAGCTGGCTGCTGATCGAGAAGACCAAGCTCGGCGCCTACCTGCGTGCCGCCACCGAGAACCCGACGCTGGTGCGCACCTTCGGCATCAACGTGCCGCTGCTGCTGACCTTCACCTACGGCATGGGCGCGGCACTGGCCGGCCTGGCCGGCATGCTTGCCGCGCCGATCTACCAGGTCAGCCCGCTGATGGGCTCGAACCTGATCATCGTGGTGTTCGCCGTGGTGGTGGTCGGCGGCATGGGCTCGATTCTCGGCGCAATCATCACCGGCTACATGCTCGGCATTCTCGAGGGCCTGACCAAGGTGTTCTATCCGGAGGCTTCCAACATCGTGATCTTCGTGATCATGGCGATCGTGCTGCTGGTGCGTCCCGCCGGTCTGATGGGGAGGGACGCCTGATGAACAGCCAGCTGAGCGTCACGCCGACCACCAAACGTCCGCTGCTGCGCCTGGAGACCGTGCTGATCCTGATCGGCGTGGTCGCCCTGGCACTGGCACCGTTCTACTTCTACCCGATCTTCCTGATGAAGGTGCTGTGCTTCGCCCTCTTCGCCTGCGCCTTCAACCTGCTGCTCGGCTATACCGGCATCCTCTCCTTCGGCCACGCGGCGTTCTTCGGCGGCGCGGCGTATTTCACCGCCCACGCGGTCAAGGAATGGGGATTGCCGCCCGAGCTGGGCATTCTCGTCGGCGTTGCCGGCGCGGCGTTTCTTGGGCTGATCATCGGCTTCCTGGCGATCCGCCGGCAGGGCATTTACTCGACGATGATCACCTTGGCGCTGTCGCAGATGTTCTTTTTCTTCTGCCTGCAGGCGCCCTTCACCCATGGCGAAGACGGCATTCAGAACATTCCACGCGGGCACCTGTTCGGCTTCATCGATCTGCAGGAGCCGCTGTATATGTACTTCTTCGTGCTGTCGGTGTTCCTCGCCGGGATGCTGCTGATCTGGCGTGTGATCAACTCGCCGTACGGCATGATCCTGCGCTCGATCCGCGAGAACGAGAACCGCGCCATTTCCCTGGGCTATTCGGTGTCGCGCTACAAGCTCGGCGCCTTCGTCATGTCCGCCGCCTTGGCCGGGCTGGCTGGCGGTCTGAAGGCGCTGGTGTTCCAGTTCGCCACGCTCACCGACGTCAGCTGGCAGATGTCCGGCGAGGTGGTGTTGATGACCCTGCTCGGCGGCATCGGTACGCTGGTCGGGCCGATCTTCGGCGCCGCACTGGTGACCAGCCTGGGCAACTACTTCGCCACCTCGGAGCTGCCGGTAACGCTGGTCACCGGGATCATCTTCATGGTCTGCGTACTGGTGTTCCGCCGCGGGATGATCGGCGAGCTCTATGCCTCGCGGCTGGGCAAGAAGCTGGAGCGGCGCGCCGACGACTAGGGGCCGCCAGGCGCAGCCGGAGACGACTCAGCCGTTCGCTTCAAGCAGGTCATGCAGTTCGACGAACTGCAGGCTCAGCTTGTGCCGAGGATCCAGATAGACCAGCGGCATGCAGGCCTGGTGCGACTCGCGCATCTTTACCGAACTCATCAGGTTGACCGGCAGCACCGGCAGTCCTTCGCTCAGCAGCTCGTCGATCATCTGCTGCGGCAGCGCGGCCCGCGGCTGGAACTGATTGACCACGATGCCCTCGACCTCAAGCGTTTCGTTATGGTCGTCCTTCATGTCTTCGATCTCGTCCAGCAGGCTGTACAGCGCCTGACGGGAAAAGCTGTCGCAGTCGAAGGGGATCAGGCAGCGGTCGGCAGCGATCAGTGCCGACACGGTGTAGAAGTTCAGCGCCGGCGGTGTGTCGAGGTAGATGCGGTCGTAATCCTCGGCAAGGCCGTCGAGCAATTTTCGCAGTTTGTTGATCTTGTGCTTGGCCTCCAGCTTGGGCTGCAGGTCGGCCAGCTCGGCCGTGGCGCTGATCAGGTGCAGGTTGTCGAAGGCCGTTTCGAGGATCGGCGGACGCGCCTTCTTGCCAGCCGTACCGCCAGCGAGGATCTGCTTGAAGAAGTCGGCGATGCCCGTGGGAATGTCATCGCCGGTCAGCCCAGTCAGGTAGTGCGTGGAGTTGGCCTGGGCGTCCAGGTCCACCAGCAGTGTGCGGTAGCCCTGCGATGCGCTGACCGCGGCCAGATTGCAGGCGATGCTCGACTTGCCGACACCACCCTTCTGATTGAACACGACCCTGCGCATGACTCGCCTCCCAAGAACCCTGAGCGGTCGAGTCTATACGGCAAATATGACAGCCGCGTTACCCACGACGGCAAACCCGACCAAAGTCAGACCGCGACGGGCGCCTTGATGTGCGGGTGCGCCTCGTAGCCGACCAGCTCGAAGTCCTCGAAGCGGAAGGCGAACAGGTCCTTCACCTCCGGATTGAGCTTCATGGTCGGCAGCGGCAGCGGCTCACGGGTCAGCTGCAGGTCGGCCTGATCCAGATGATTGGCGTACAGATGGCAGTCGCCGCCACTCCAGATGAACTCGCCCGGCTCAAGGTCGCAGACCTGCGCCACCATCAGCGTCAACAGCGCGTAGCTGGCGATGTTGAACGGCACGCCGAGGAAGATGTCGGCCGAGCGCTGGTACAGCTGGCAGCTGAGCTTGCCGTCGGCGACGTAGAACTGGAACAGGGCGTGGCACGGCGGCAGCGCCATCTGCTCGACCAGCGCCGGGTTCCAGGCCGAGACGATCAGCCGGCGCGAATCCGGATTCTTCTTGATCATCGCCAGCAGGTTGGCAATCTGGTCGATGGACTCGCCGTTCGGCGCCGGCCAGGAGCGCCACTGGTAGCCGTAGACCGGGCCCAGCTCGCCGTCCTCGTCGGCCCACTCGTCCCAGATGCGCACGCCGTTTTCCTTCAGGTACTTGATGTTGGTATCGCCCTGAAGGAACCACAGCAGCTCGTGGATGATGGATTTGAGGTGACACTTCTTGGTGGTCACCAGCGGGAAGCCTTCGGCCAGGTCGAAGCGCATCTGGTAGCCGAACACGCTATAGGTGCCGGTGCCGGTACGGTCGCTCTTGAAGGTGCCGTGTTCGCGCACGTGGCGCATCAGGTCGAGATACTGTTTCATCGATTGACTCGAAGCAGGCGCCAAAGCGCGGTGAAAAAAGGCTGCGCGAATAGTAAAAGGCGACGCCCGGCTTGTCGCGTGTGCGGCGACAAGCCGGGATCAGATTCAGGCCGGTGCCCGGCCGGCTTCGCGCCGGTAACCCCAGGCGATCATCCCGGCGCCCAGCAACACCATGGGAATGCACAGCACCTGGCCCATGGTCAGCCAGCCGAACGCCAGGTAGCCCAGCTGCGCATCCGGCACGCGGACGAACTCGACGATGAAGCGGAAGACGCCGTAGCACACCGCGAACAGTCCGGACACCGCCATGGTCGGCCGCGGCTTGCGCGAGTACAGCCAGAGGATGACGAACAGCGCGACGCCTTCCAGGGCGAACTGATAGAGCTGCGACGGGTGCCGCGCCAGCTGCTGCGGATCGGTCGGGAAGACCATCGCCCAGGGCACATCGGTGGCCTTGCCCCACAGCTCGGCATTGATGAAGTTGCCGATGCGTCCGGCGCCAAGACCAATCGGCACGAACGGCGCGATGAAATCCATAAGTTCGAAGAAGCTCTTGCCGTTGCGCCGGGCGAATATCCAGCTGCACAGCAGCACGCCGATCAGGCCGCCGTGGAACGACATGCCGCCCTTCCACACCTGCAGAATCAGACTCGGCTGATTGATGTAGGCGGCCAGGTCGTAGAACAGCACGTAACCCAGGCGCCCGCCGACGATCACCCCCATGGCCACCCAGAACACCAGGTCGGACAGCTTGTCCTTCGGCCATTCCGGCGCGAAGCGCTGCACCCGCAGCGAGGCCAGCCACCAGGCGCCGCCGATGCCGATCAGGTACATCAGGCCGTACCAGTGAATCTGCAAGGGGCCGATGGCGATGGCCACCGGATCGATCTGCGGATAGGGCAGCATCCGTTACTCCTCAAACCAGAAAGTTGATGCCGACGCTCAGCAGCAGCAGAGCGAACAGCCGTTTCAGAACCTTGGCCGACAGGCGATGCGCCAGCCGCGCGCCGAGCCGTGCGAAGAACATGCTGGTGGCGGCAATGCCCAGCAGGGCTGGCAGGTAGACGAAACCCAGGCTCCACTGTGGCAGGTGCGCCTCGTGCCAGCCTACCGCCATGAAACTCAACGCCCCGGCGACGGCGATCGGCAGCCCGCAGGCTGCCGAGGTCGCCACCGCCTGCTGCATCGGCACGCTGCGCCAGGTCAGGTACGGGACCGATAACGAGCCGCCGCCAATGCCGAAGATCGCGGACGCCCAGCCGATCACCACGCCCACCAGCGACAGTTCGGGTCGTCCCGGTACACGACCGGTGGCCTTTGGACGCAGGTCGAAGCCCATCTGTACCGCCATCGCCAGGGCGAACACGCCGATGATCTTCTGCAGCATCGGCCCCTGGATCGCCGCCGCGGTCAGGCTGCCCAGCGCCGCGCCGAGCAGGATGCCGAAGGTCATCCACAGCACCGTCGGCCAGCGCACCGCACCCAGGCGATGGTGGGTGAGAATCGAGTTGACCGACGTGAAAACGATGGTCGCCAGCGAGGTTCCAACCGCCAGGTGGGTGAGAATGTCCTGGGAAAAGCCCTGCGCGCTGAAGCTGAACACCAGCACCGGCACGATGATCAGCCCGCCACCCACGCCGAACAGACCGGCCAGCACTCCGGCGAAGCCGCCCAGCAGCAGATAAAGCAGAAACTCCATGCGCCCCGTCCCGGCGAAACAAACCGGCATGGTAGCGAAAATGCCCGACTGGCGCTTGCACGCCGACGCGCTGCCGCCGGCAGGCCATGCCCTTTCCGCCGC
Organism: Stutzerimonas stutzeri; assembly: GCF_000219605.1. Taxonomy (NCBI): domain Bacteria; kingdom Pseudomonadati; phylum Pseudomonadota; class Gammaproteobacteria; order Pseudomonadales; family Pseudomonadaceae; genus Stutzerimonas; species Stutzerimonas stutzeri. Next base: position 489,006 of record NC_015740.1, on the reverse strand, counting down.
CGCGCCTGTACCCTTGCAGGTCTGCAACTGCGAAGGTGTCCCATGTGCCTGATCGTTTTCGCCTGGCGCCCCGACCACGCCCAGCCGCTGGTGGTGGCCGCCAACCGCGACGAATTCCACGCCCGCCCCAGCCTGCCACTGGGCTGCTGGGAAGACGCACCCTGGATCATCGGCGGACGTGACCTGCAAGCCGGCGGCACCTGGATGGGCGTCACCGCCCGCGGCCGCTTCGCCGCGCTGACCAATATCCGCGCGCCCGGCCAGGCGATCGGCCCACGTTCGCGCGGCGAGCTGCCGGAACAGTACCTGCGCGGAAACTTGCCGCCAGCCGACTACCTGGCCGAACTGGCCGAGCGCCGCGGCGACTACGCCGGATTCAACCTGCTGGTCGGCGATCGGCAGACGCTGTGGCATCTGAATTCCCATGACGGCGAGCCCAAGGAGTTGCAGCACGGCGTCTACGGCCTGTCCAACGCCGGGCTGGATACGCCCTGGCCCAAGCTGAGAAGAGCGCGCGCAGCACTCACCGCCATCCTGCAGCAACCGGAGCCGGAACGCCTGCTGGCATTGCTCGCCGATGCCGAGCCGGCCGCCGAGCATGAGCTCCCACAGACTGGGGTGCCACTGGAGTGGGAGCGGCGGCTGTCGAGCATCTTCATCGCCAGTCCTGAGTACGGCACTCGCGCCAGTACGGCGCTGATCCGCCATGCAGACGGTTCGCTGGACATCATCGAACGCAGCTTCGGCCCGGCCGGTCCGTTGGGCGAGGTGCGCTACCGCCACCCACCCGCCAGCTGATAGCGCGCGACCGCGGCGGGCTCAGACCGCGGCGGAGGGGTTGATCAGCTTGTTAAGGCCGAGGTTGCGCAACGTCAGCTGCACCGTGCTGTGGATAACCTGCGGGCTGTCCAGCAGCATGACGCGGGCGAGCAGCTGCTGGGCGGTGTCCATGCTGATCTGACGCAGCAGCCATTTCACCTTGGGCAGGTTGGTGGCGTTCATCGACAGGCTGTCGAAGCCCATCGCCAGCAGCAGCATGGCCGCCGCCGGATCGCCAGCCATCTCGCCGCAGATGCTCACCGGCTTGCCCTCGCCGTGGGCCTCCTTGACCACCCGCTGCAGCGCCTCGAGCACGGCCGGATGCAGATAGTCATAGAGATCGGCGACCCGTGGATTGTTGCGGTCCACCGCCAGCAGGTACTGGGTCAGGTCGTTGGAGCCGACCGAGATGAAGTCCACCATGCGCGCCAGCTCGCGGGTCAGGTAGACCGCCGCCGGCACCTCGATCATCACGCCGACCGGCGGCATGATCACGTCCAGCCCCTCGTCGCGCACCTCGCACCAGGCGCGATGGATCAGGTGCAGCGCCTCTTCCAGCTCGCGAATGCCGGAAATCATCGGCAACAGGATGCGCAGGTTGTTCAGCCCGGCGCTGGCCTTGAGCATGGCGCGGGTCTGCAGCAGGAAGATCTCGGGATGATCGAGGGTGACGCGAATGCCGCGCCAGCCGAGGAACGGGTTCTCTTCCTTGATCGGGAAGTACGGCAGGCACTTGTCACCGCCGATATCGAGGCTGCGCATGGTCACCGGCAGCGGATGGAAGGCTTCCAGCTGCTCGCGGTAGATGGCCATCTGCTCCTTCTCGCTGGGGAAGCGCTCCTTGATCATGAAGGGCACTTCGGTGCGATACAGCCCCACGCCTTCGGCGCCACGCTCCTGGGCGCGCACCACATCGGCCAGCAATCCGGTATTGACCCACAGCGGAATGCGGTAGCCATCGGTGGTTTCGCAGGGCAGCTCGCGCAGTACGTCGAGGCCTTCGGAGAGCTGCCGCTCCTGCTCGGCGAGCACCTCGTACTGCTCGCGCAGCACCTTGCCGGGGTTGGTGATGATCTCGCCGCGGTAACCGTCGACGATCAGCTCGATGCCGTCGACCTTCGAGTAGGGCAGGTCGACCGCGCCCATCACCGTCGGAATGCCCATGGCACGGGCCAGGATGGCGACGTGGGAGTTGCTCGAGCCCAGCACCGAGACCATCCCCACCAGCTTGCCTTCGGGTACCTCGCCGAGCATGGCCGGCGACAGTTCCTCGCTGACCAGGATGGTCTTGTCCGGATACACCAAGGCCTGCTGGCGTGCCTCCTGCAGATAGGAGAGCAGGCGCCGGCCGATGTCCTTGACGTCCGAGGCGCGCTCGCGCAGGTAGGCATCGTCCATCATTTCGAAGCGCCGAACGTGCTCGGTGACCACTTGGCGCAGCGCGCCCTGGGCCCACTGGCCGGTGCGGATGACCTTGGTCACCTCGCCACCGAGGGCCGAGTCATCGAGCATCATCAGGTACACATCGAACAGCGCGCGCTCTTCCTTGCGCATCTGCGTGGCGAGCTTTTCCGACAGGTTGCGCATGTCCGCGCGCACCGCCTCCAGCGCCGCCTCGAACAACGTCAGCTCGGCCTCGATATTATCGATGTGCTTGTCCGGCACTACGTCCAGATCGGCCGGCGGCAGCACCACCAGCGCGGTCCCCACCGCGGCGCCCGGGGCGCCGGGAATGCCGATGAAGCGGGTTTCCTGAATGCCCTTGCCCTGGCGGCCGAGGCCGCGGATCGAACCGGTCGCCTCGGCATGGGCGATAACCCCAGCGAGCTGCGCGCTCATGGTCACCAGGAAGGCTTCCTCGCCTTCATCGAACTGACGGCGTTCCTTCTGCTGGATGACCAGTACGCCCATCACCCGACGGTGGTGGATGATCGGTGCACCGAGAAAGGAGGCGTAGCGCTCCTCGCCGGTCTCGGCGAAGTAGCGGTAGCGCGGATGTTCGGAGGCGTGTTCGAGGTTGAGCGGCTCCTCACGGGTGCCCACCAGGCCCACCAGACCCTCGTTGGGCGCCATGCTGACCTTGCCGATGGCGCGCTTGTTGAGACCTTCGGTGGCCATCAGGACGAAGCGTTCGGTTTCCGGATCGAGCAGATAGACCGAGCAGACCTGGCTGCCCATGGCCTCCCTGACTCTCAGCACGATGATGCCCAACGCCGCCTTGAGGTCCTTGGCGGCATTCACTTCCTGGACAATCTTGCGCAGCGTGCCGAGCATGCTCAGAGGCTTTCTCCCCGATTTTTCAGTCCCGCACCGGCAGACGCGGCGCAAGTTCTTTGAGTGCGCGACGATAGACCTCGCGCTTGAAGGTGACCACCTGCCCCAGCGGATACCAGTAACTGACCCAGCGCCAGCCATCGAACTCGGGCTTGCCGGTCAGATCCATGCGTACACGGTCCTCGGCGCCGGTCAGGCGCAGCAGGAACCACTTCTGTTTCTGGCCGATGCACAGCGGCTGGCTGTGGGTTCGCACCAGGCGTTGCGGCAGACGATAACGCAACCAGCCACGGGTGCAGGCGAGGATCTTCACATCCTGCTCTTCCAGGCCCACTTCTTCGTTGAGTTCGCGAAACAACGCCTCTTCCGGCGTTTCACGGGCGTTGATACCGCCCTGGGGGAATTGCCAGGCATCCTGATTGATCCGCCGAGCCCACAGCACCTGACCGACATCATTGGTCAGGATGATGCCGACATTGGGGCGAAAACCATCGGAATCGATCACGGCATACCACCTCGCAGACGCATGTCGCGGCATTGTTCCACAAAACCGCAACAAGCCGAAAGCGCAGCAAGCCGCCGTTCGGCCCGCGCTCCTGACCCGCGCTGCACCGCCTGGCAGATGGGCCGAGACTGCACCGCGGACGATCTAACCGCTATGCTTGGCGCTGCCCTGACCATCCCCGAGGAAATCTTCCGTGCGCCTGGCTCTATTCGATCTCGACAACACCCTGCTGGCCGGTGACAGCGACCATGCCTGGGGCGAATACCTCTGCCAGCGCGGCATCGTCGATGCGAGCCACTACCGGGCCCGTAACGATGCCTTCTATCAGGACTACCTGGCCGGCAACCTCGACGTGCACGCCTACCAGAACTTCTGCCAGGAAATCTTGGGGCGCAGCGAAATGACGCAGCTTCAGGCCTGGCACGAGGAGTTCATGCTCGAGCACATCGAGCCCATCGTGCTGAGCAAGGGCGAAGCGCTGTTGCGCCAGCACCTGGAAGCCGGTGACAAGGTGGCGATCGTCACCGCCACCAACCGTTTCATCACCGGACCGATCGCCGCACGCCTGGGCGTCGACACCCTGCTGGCCACCGAATGCGAGATGCGCGACGGCCGTTACACCGGTCGCCTGACCGACATCCCCTGCTTCCAGGAAGGCAAGGTCCAGCGTATCGAGCGCTGGCTGGCGGAAACCGAGCAAAGCCTGGAAGGCAGCTATTTCTACAGCGACTCGCGCAACGACCTGCCGCTGCTCGAGCGGGTCACTCATCCGGTGGCGGTCGATCCCGACCCGGTGCTGCGGGCGGTCGCCGAGGAGCGCGGCTGGCAGGTCATCTCGCTGCGCCCGTGATCCGACGAATGACGCGCCGTGCTGCGGCGCGGCGCTAATGCGACACCCCAAAGGAACCCGACACCGCGGTCAGCCTTCCCGGGACACCGCTCGCACGCTCACAAGAGGAGCAGCATGCCCGCGTCCCTCGAACAACGCAGTTCCCGACCGATCGTGGTGGTCGCCCTGGCCACCGCACTGTGCCTGACCGGCGATTCCATGCTGTACATCGCCCTGCCGATCTACTGGCACGAAGTCGGCCTCGAGGCGCTCTGGCAGATGGGCGTACTGCTCTCGGTCAACCGCCTGATCCGCCTGCCGTTCAACCCGCTGATCGGCTGGCTGTACCAGCGCATCAGTCTGCGCGCCGGCCTGCTGCTGGCCACCACGCTCGGCACCCTGACCACCCTGGGCTACGGCATCGCCAAGGGGTTCATCGCCTGGCTGCTGTTGCGCGCGCTGTGGGGCATCGGCTGGTCGTTCTTCCGCATCGGCGGCCTATCGGCGGTGGTCTACTGTGCCGCCGGCCAGTCGCGCGGCCAGGCGATGGGCCTGTACAACGGTCTCTATCGACTCGGCAGCCTCGTCGGCATGCTGCTCGGCGGCCTGCTGGTGCCGGTCTACGGCCTGCCGGCACTGGCCCTGAGCTTCGCCGCCATGGCCCTGCTGGGCCTGCCATTGCTGCTGCGCCACTTCCAGCCCCCGGCGGCGCTCGACGAGCGCCAATTGCCGGCGGCGCCCGCCGCCGACACCCCGCGACGGTCCGCACGGCTGAACGGCAAATACCGGGTGATCGTCAGCGGCTTCTGCACCGCCATGCTGATCCAGGGCGTTCTGGCGGCGACCCTGAGCGCACTGATCGAACGCTTCTACGGCAACCGGCTCGACCTGTTCGGCCTGCTGCTCAGCGCGACCGCGCTGTCTGGCATCCTGCAGGCGCTGCGCTGGTCATGGGAGCCTTGGCTGGGTCGGCGCTTCGGTGCCTGGTCCGACGGCCCGCGCGGCCGCTCGCGGCTCTATGGCGGAACGCTGCTGGTGGCGGCGCTGAGTTTCGGCCTGATGGCCAGCGGCCTGCCGCTGCTGCCCTGGCTCGCCGTGACCCTGCTGGTGATGCTGCTGGCGACGGCGCTGACCACCCTTACCGATGCGCTGGCCAGCGACGTCGCCAGCGCCGGCAACGTCGTCGCCTTCATGACGCGCTATTCGATCGCCCAGGACCTGGGCGCCGCCCTCGGGCCGCTGCTCGCCTACCTGCTGATCGGGCTGGCCGACGGCTTCGCCTGGCTGTACTGGGGCGGCTCGGCGATCTACCTGCTGCTGGCCCTGGCCTGGCTGCGCCGCAGGGGCCGTGCGGGCGATTGATCAGACCGGCTTGGCGCCCATCAGCGCCGTGATTGCGATCAGCACCAGCAGTACCAGCACGCCGTAGATGCCGGCATTGCGTGCGGCGGTGGCGTTGCCCGGTGCCTGCCAGGCGGCGAGGCGGCCGGCCAGCAGCGGCACCAGCGCTACCAGCACGACGAACAGCACGGAGCTGGCCAGCAGCCATAGCTGCCCCAGCGGCCATCCGGCCAGATGTGTCATCCACCATCCGGTCAGCGGCAATGACAGGCCGATCACCGCCAACAGCGGCAGGGACAGCCGGCGGGTGCGTTGCAACTTGCGCTGCAGCACGGCCTGGTCGCCGCCGCGGGCCGCCTTCCACAGCATCAGCAGGTGCACGATCACGCCCAGCAGCAAGAGCACTGCGGTGGCGCCATGCACGATGCGGAGGGTCAGGTAGTGTTCCATTGGCTTTCCTTTATCTGCGCTCAGCCGAGAAACAGCTTGTAGGCGGGGTTGTCGCTTTCATCCCAGTAGCGGTAGCCGATCTTGTCCAGCGCCGCGGGTACCAGGTGGCGCTCCTCGGCCGGCACCTGCAGGCCGGCGACCACCCGGCCATCAGCCGCGCCGTGGTTGCGGTAGTGGAACATCGAGATGTTCCAGCGCCCGCCCAGCTTGTTGAGGAAGTTGAACAGCGCGCCGGGCCGTTCCGGGAATTCGAAGCGCAGCACCATCTCGTCGCTGACCCCGGCCGCGTGCCCACCGACCATGTGTCGGGTGTGCAGCTTGGCCAGTTCGTTGTCGGTCAGATCGAGCACCGGGAAGCCCTTGTCACGCAGGCCCTGCACCAGCGCCGCGCGCGGGTCGTTTTCCGGATGGGTCTGCACGCCGACGAAAATGTGCGCCTCGCGGTCGGTGTGGTAGCGGTAATTGAATTCGGTGATCTGGCGCTTGCCGATCGCCTCGCAAAAGGCCTTGAAGCTGCCGGGCTGCTCGGGAATGGTGACGGCGATGATCGCCTCGCGCTTCTCGCCCAGTTCGGCGCGCTCGGCGACATGGCGCAGGCGGTCGAAATTGACGTTGGCGCCCGAGTCGATGCCCACCAGCACCTGACCGCTGACGCCGTCGCGCTCGACGTACTTCTTGATCCCTGCCACGGCCAGGGCACCGGCCGGCTCGGTGATCGAGCGGGTGTCGTCGTAGATGTCCTTGATCGCCGCGCAGATCTCGTCGGTGCTGACGGTGATCACCTCATCGACGTAGTGCTTGCAGACATCGAAGGTGTGCTGGCCGATCTGCGCCACGGCCACGCCGTCGGCGAACAGCCCGACCTGCTCGAGCACCACCCGCTCACCGGCCGCCATGGCTGCCTGCAGGCAGTTGGAGTCGTCCGGCTCGACGCCGATCACGCGGGTCTGCGGATAGAGGTATTTCACGTAGGCGGCGATTCCCGCCACCAGCCCGCCACCGCCCACCGGAACGAAGATCGCATCGATCGGCCCCTGATGCTGACGGAGGATTTCCATCGCCACGGTGCCCTGCCCGGCGATCACGTCGGGATCGTCATAGGGATGGATATAGACGTAGCCCTTCTCCTCCACCAGCTTCAGTGAATAGGCCAGAGCCTCGGGGAAAGCATCGCCATGCAGGACCACCTTGCCGCCACGGGCACGCACGCCCTGGACCTTCAGCTCCGGGGTGGTGCGCGGCATGACGATGGTGGCCTTGATCCCCAGTTGCTTGGCCGCCAGCGCCACACCCTGGGCGTGATTGCCGGCCGATGCGGTAACCACGCCCCGTGCCAGCTCCTCGGGCGAAAGCTGCGCCAGCTTGTTGTAGGCACCGCGAACCTTGAAGGAAAACACCGGCTGCAGATCCTCGCGTTTGAGCAGAATCTGGTTGCCGATTCGCTCGGACAGCTGGCGGGCGGGTTGCAGCGGGGTTTCGATGGCGACGTCGTAGACGCGCGAAGTGAGGATCTTCTTGACGTAATGTTCGAGCATTCTGGCTATCTTGGCGGGCATTGCGGGGAACGCCGAGTCTACCCCCGCGAGCGCCCCGGCTACCACCGGCAATCCGCGAAGGCCTCGGCATTGCCGCAGCACACGAGACCGGTCGCCGGCGCGGGGCTATAATCCGTGCTTCGTCTTTCCCGCCCGGATTCCCCCATGACCCAGGACCAGCTCAAGCAGGCCGTCGCGCAGGCCGCTGTCGACCATATCCTTCCCAAGCTCAACGATCGCAGCATCGTCGGCGTCGGCACCGGCTCCACCGCCAACTTCTTCATCGACCTGCTGGCCAAGCACAAGGGCTTCTTCGACGGTGCCGTGGCCAGCTCCGAAGCCACCGCCGAACGTCTCAAGCAGCACGGCATTCCGGTCTACGACCTGAACTCGGTAAGCGAGCTGGAGTTCTACGTGGATGGCGCCGACGAGGCGAACAAGCACCTGGAGCTGATCAAGGGCGGCGGCGCGGCACTCACCCGCGAAAAGATCGTCGCGGCGGTGGCCAAGACCTTCATCTGCATCGCCGATGGCAGCAAGCTGGTCGAGCAGCTGGGCGCCTTTCCGCTGCCGGTGGAAGTCATCCCGATGGCGCGCAGCCATGTGGCGCGCGAGCTGGTCAAGCTCGGCGGCGACCCGGTCTACCGCGACGGCGTGGTCACCGACAACGGCAACGTCATCCTCGACGTGCACAACCTGATGATCGGCTTCGCCCCCGAGCTGGAAGGCAAGATCAACAACATCGTCGGCGTGGTCACCAATGGCCTGTTCGCCATGCGCCCGGCCGACCTGCTGCTGCTCGGCACCCAGGACGGCGTGCAGACTCTCAAGCGCTGAGCCTCCCGGCGAAGCGTAACGGCGACTACGCTTTGAAGTGCCGCGCCGAACCCGGCGCGGCCCATCACAGGAGGTGTCGCCATGTCCGGCAAATTCCAGCTGAAGCGCGCCAGTAATGGCCAGTTCCACTTCAACCTGCTGGCCAGCAACGGCCAGGTCGTCTTGTCCAGCGAACAGTACAAGGCCCATGCTTCGGCGCTCAATGGCATCGATTCGGTTCGCAAGAACGCGGTGCGCGAGGGCGCGTTCGAGGTGAAGGAATCGAGCACCGGAAAGTTCTACTTCGTGCTCAAAGCGAGCAATGGTCAGATCGTCGGCCAGAGCCAGATGTACGCCAGCCTGCACAGCGCCGAACAGGGCTGCGACTCGGTTCGACGCCATGCACCGAACGCTGCGCTGCAGGACGAAAGCGCTTCGGCGGTCGGCTGACCTGCCGCTGGACCAGGTGGCCGGCGAGACCTAGTCACCTGGTCTTGCGAAACAGGTAGAACAGGTTCGGCTCGCTGACCAGATAGAGCGTGCCGTCCGGCCCCATGGCAATGCCCTCGGCCTGCGGCACGTCCCGCTCCAACCCGTGCCGGCCCGCGCTCAGCGACAGGCTGCTGAGCGGCTGGCCATCGGCGTCCAGCTCGACCACCAGCCGCGACTCGTCGGAAAGCGCCAGCAAGTGGCCGGTCTGCTCGTCGAACTGCAGGCTGGAAAGGTCGCGCACGAACAGTCGCGCCTGGTGCTCACTGATATGCACCGAGGGCGTCGGTTCGGCAAACGGAAAGCCGGATATCTCGTAGATGCGCACCGGGTTGCGCTCCTTGGCGACGTACAGGCGCTGGCCCGCCGTATCGTAGGCGAGCCCCTCGAAGCCCTTGTTGCCGTTGAGGTCGATCCCCAGCGACAGCTGTTGCGCCTGCTCGGCATCGATGACGCTCGTCTGCTCATTGACCTCGACGCGCAGCAACCGCTGCAGGCGTTCATCGCTGATCACGTAGACGCCTTCGGAGATGTACTCGATGGCCTCCGGATCGCCGAAGCCGACCAGCGGAATGGCGCGCAGCAGATCGCCTTCCAGGCTGAGTTCCAGCCAGTGCGGATCGCCGTTGGTGACGGCGATCAGGCTGTTGCGATCCGGATCGAAGGTCAGCGCAGACAGGTCATCGTCGATACCGGCGACGACCTTGCCCTGGATCGCGACCCGGTAGTCCGGCAGCCACAACGAGGCGCTGCCGCTCTGCTCGCCCTGCTGCCACTGGGTGAAGTGGAACCAGCCGCGCTCGAACAGACGGTAGTGAACGCCGGCCGCCACGGCCAGTAACAGGGCAACGCCGAGCAGCGCAGCCAGAAGGATCTTCAACGCACGCATGACACCCACTTTCTTCTAATTCTGAAATCGCGATTGTGTCGGGCCTGGCTTACACCAGGCTTAACGGGCGCAACGTCTCAGCGCTTGCGGCTGAACACGTAGAAGCGGTTCGGCTCGCCTACCACATAGATGTTGCCTTCGCCGTCCATGGCGACGCCCTCCGCCTGCTCGATGCCCTGCACCAGGCCATTCAGACCACCGAACAAGGCGATGAAGCTGCGTGGCTTGCCTTGCAGGTCCAGCTCCACCAGCAGCCGGGACTCGTCCGAGAGCAGCAGCGTATGACCGCTGCGCGGATCAATCGTCACCGATGACAGGTCGCGCACCAGCAGCGGCTGGCTGGGCAATGCCTTCAGCGCGCCGACGGCACCGTCCTCGCCGGGGAATGGCAGCTCGAACAGCCCCTGCGGGTCGCGTTCCTTGGCCAGCAGCAGGCGTTGCGTATGCGGATTCCACGCCAGCCCCTCGAAGCCCTTGTTGCCGGCCTCGGCGAACCCGAGGTCATAGCTGGCGAGGTCGTCCAGCTCCAGGCTTTCCACGCCCGGCTCCAGGCGGAATACCGCGACCAGCCGGCGGCGCTCGTCGACGATCGCCAGGCGGCCATCATCCAGCGCCTCCACCGCTTCCGGATCGGAGAAGCCGGTCAGTGCGATGCGCCGCAATACGACACCGGCCGGGGTGAACTCGATCAGCTGCGGATGTTTGCCGGTAACGGTGAACAGCGTGCCGGTCAGCGGGTTCCAGGTCAGCCCGGAGGTTTCGTCGTCCTCGAGCCCGGCCAGCGTGGTCTCCAGCGCCAGCTCATAGTCTGGCAGCCAGATGCCGGCGGCACGCTGTTCGGCAGTGACCGAGCGCTCGCTCCAGTACAGCCGCAGCTGGTCATCCCAATGCAGCAGCCGACCGGCGATGAGCAGCGCAACGAACAGCAGCAACAGGACGACAGCGACGAGCAGGCGCCAACGGGAATAACGAACGGGCATGAAAAGCGTTCCAGCGGAGGGTGCCGGATTACAACACGAGAACGGTTCGCAAAGAAGCGGCAAACGCGGCGGGTGAATCCCGCCGCGTCGATGGATCAGAGCACGCGGCTCTCGAAGCGGGACAGGCCGACCAGCACCAGCACCAGCTCATCGCCTTGGTTGAGCGGGCCGACACCGGCCGGCGTGCCGGTCAGTACCACGTCACCCGGCTGCAGGCTGAAATGCCCGGCGATGTGCTGCAGCAGCGGCAGGATGGCATTGAGCATCTGGCTGCTGTTGCCGTCCTGGCGGACTTCGCCGTTGATGCTCAGGCGGATGCCGATGTCGCCCAGATCCTCCACCGCGTCGCCCGGCACGAACGGTGCCAGCACGCAGGCGCCGTCGAAGCTCTTGGCGATTTCCCACGGGTGACCCTTTTCCTTGAGCCTGGCCTGCACGTCGCGCAGGGTCAGATCCAGCGCCGGGGCGAAGCCGGAGATGGCATCGCGCACCTCTTCCTCGTTGGGCTTGCGCGACAGCGGCTTGCCGATCAGCACGGCGATTTCCGCTTCGTAATGCACCGCACCACGATCGCTCGGGATGCTGAAGCCGCCTTCCAGCGGCACGGTGCAGCTGCCGGCCTTGATGAACAGCAGCGGCTCGGTGGGCACCGGGTTGTTCAGTTCCTTGGCGTGCTCGGCGTAGTTGCGGCCGATGCAGACCACCTTGCCCAGCGGGTAATGGATCGGCGTGCCGTCGGTGTAGTGGTGCTGGTAGCTCATCGATGACTCCTTGGGTCGGTGGGCGACTCAGGCCGCGAAGATCTTGCCGGGGTTCATGATGCCGTTCGGATCGAACACCGCCTTGACCGCTTTCATGTATTCGATTTCCGCCGGCGAGCGGCTGTACTCGAGGTAGTCACGTTTGGTCATGCCGACGCCGTGTTCGGCAGAGATCGAGCCGTTGTACTTTTGCACGGTCTCGAACACCCATTTGTTCACCGTCGCGCACTTGCCGAAGAACTCGTCCTTGTCCATGGCGTCGGGCTTGAGGATGTTCAGGTGCAGGTTGCCGTCGCCGATATGGCCGAACCAGACGATCTCGAAATCCGGGTAGTGTTCGCCAACGATCGCATCGATTTCCTTGAGGAAGGCCGGCACCTTGCCGACGGTGACCGAGATGTCGTTCTTGTACGGTGTCCAATGACTGATGGTCTCGGAGATGTACTCGCGCAGCTTCCACAGGTTCTGCAGCTGCTGCTCGCTCTGGCTCATCACGCCGTCGAGCACCCAGCCCTGCTCGACGCAATGTTCGAAGGTCGCCAGCGCCTGCTCGGCACGCTCCTCGGTGGTGGCCTCGAATTCCAGCAGCGCGTAGAACGGGCAGTCGGTCTCGAACGGCGCCGGCACGTCACCGCGGCCGAGCACCTTGGCCAGCGCCTTGTCGGAGAAGAATTCGAAGGCGGTCAGGTCCAGCTTGTCCTGGAAGGCGTGCAGCACCGGCATGATCGAATCGAAATCGGGGGTGCCCAGCACCAGCGCGGTGAGGTTGGTCGGCTGACGCTCCAGGCGCATGGTGGCCTCGACAACGAAGCCCAGCGTGCCCTCGGCGCCGATGAACAGCTGGCGCAGGTCGTAGCCGGTGGCGTTCTTGATCAGGTCCTTGTTCAGCTCCAGCAGGTCGCCCTTGCCGGTTACCACCTTCATGCCGGCGACCCAGTTGCGGGTCATGCCGTAGCGGATCACCTTGATGCCACCGGCATTGGTGCCGATGTTGCCGCCGATCTGGCTGGAGCCGGCGGAGGCGAAGTCCACCGGGTAGTACAGGCCCTTGTCCTCGGCGAACTGCTGCAGCTGCGCGGTGACCACGCCGGGCTGGCAGACGGCGGTGCGATCCATCTCGTTGAATTCGATAATCTGGTTCATGTAGTCGAAAGACACCACCACCTCGCCATTGGCCGCTACGGCGGCGGCCGAGAGTCCGGTGCGACCGCCCGACGGCACCAGCGCGACCTTGTGGGCGTTGGCCCAGCGCACGATGGCCTGCACCTGCTCGATGCTCTTGGGGAAGACGATGGCCGACGGCGCGGGAGCGAAATGCTTGGTCCAGTCCTTGCCGTAGGCGTTTAGCGAATCGGCGTCGGTCAGCACTTTGCCGGGCTCGACCAGGGTTTTCAGCTCATCGATCAGGGCGGGGTCGGTCATCACGGGAACTCTCATACGATTCATGGTCACCCTGAGCACGCTTCAGCACAGGGGTGGGGGTGTTTCGAGGGGCTCGTATGCTAGCATACGCACCCCTTTGAAACGTGCCTCGGCAGACTCCCGGCACCGGCATTGCCGGGTCGGCCAGCCTTCGCTGGACACTTCAGTCCTATCCTTCGGCCTTAAGGTTTTAATGCAGATGAGCCAGACCTCTCTCGACAAGAGCAAGATCAAGTTCCTTCTTCTCGAAGGCGTGCACCAGAACGCTGTCGATACCCTGAAGGCGGCCGGCTACACCAACATCGAGTACCTCAAGACCGCGCTGTCCGGCGATGAGCTGAAGGAAAAGATCGCCGACGCCCATTTCATCGGCATCCGCTCGCGTACCCAGCTCACCGAGGAAGTCTTCGACTGCGCCAAGAAGCTGATCGCCGTCGGCTGCTTCTGCATCGGCACCAACCAGGTCGACCTCAATGCCGCCCGCGAGCGCGGCATCGCGGTGTTCAACGCGCCCTATTCCAACACCCGTTCCGTGGCCGAACTGGTGCTGGCCGAAGCCATCCTGCTCCTGCGCGGCATCCCCGAGAAGAACGCTTCCTGCCATCGCGGCGGCTGGATCAAGTCGGCAGCCAACTCCTTCGAGATCCGCGGCAAGAAGCTCGGCATCATCGGCTACGGCTCCATCGGCACGCAGCTGTCGGTACTGGCCGAAGCGCTTGGCATGCAGGTCTTCTTCTATGACGTGGTGACCAAGCTGCCACTGGGCAATGCCACCCAGATCGGCTCGCTGTACGAGCTGCTGGGCATGTGCGACATCGTCTCGCTGCACGTTCCGGAGCTGCCGTCCACCCAGTGGATGATCGGCGAGAAGGAAATCCGCGCCATGAAGAAAGGCGCCATCCTGATCAACGCTGCCCGCGGCACCGTGGTCGAGCTGGATCACCTGGCCGCCGCGATCAAGGACGAGCACCTGATCGGCGCCGCCATCGACGTGTTCCCGGTCGAGCCGAAGTCCAACGACGAGGAATTCGAAAGCCCGCTGCGTGGCCTGGATCGCGTGATCCTGACCCCGCACATCGGTGGTTCCACCGCCGAAGCGCAGGCCAACATCGGCCTGGAAGTCGCCGAGAAGCTGGTCAAGTACAGCGACAACGGCACCTCGGTGTCTTCGGTCAACTTCCCGGAAGTCGCCCTGCCGTCGCACCCGGGCAAGCATCGCCTGCTGCACATCCACCAGAACATTCCGGGCGTGATGAGCGAGATCAACAAGGTCTTCGCCGACAACGGCATCAATATCTGCGGCCAGTTCCTGCAGACCAACGAGAAGGTCGGTTACGTCGTCATCGACGTGGACAAGGAATACTCCGACCTGGCACTGGAAAAGCTGCAGCACGTCAACGGCACCATCCGCAGCCGCGTGCTGTTCTGACGCTGCGAAGCGGTCGAGTGAAAGGGAGGCTTCGGCCTCCCTTTTTCATTCCCGCAGCCTTCGCCAGGCACGCAGCGGCGCGCTAGCTGCGCAGCACGCGCGGGCCGGCCGCGTCCACATCGCTACCGGGCTGCTCGTCCACCGGATCGAGCTGAGGCGGAACATCGGTTTCGATCGGTGACTGGCGCGGTTGCAGCGTCGGCGGCTGATCGAGCTGCTGTTGCTGCCTCGGCTGCTCGGCCGGTTCGTCACGGGGCTCGCTGTTGTCCAGCGGGTGCTGGCGCGCCTTGTCGGGCTGGGTGGGGCCGGTGCCTTCTGCCATCACGCCCGAGGCGAACGCCAGCGAAAGCAGCAGGATGCCGTAGCGCACAAAATTCATCGTCGCACCTCCGATCGTCTCTTGCGCTTTCGGCACATCCGCGCCGCCAAGGTTTCGCCGGCGCCACGGTCTTCGGCCGAGCGGTCACCGGCAGGACGCGAAACGGCCCGGAAGCCAGAGGCTTGCCGGGCCGTCGTGCTGTTCGCGGAATCAGTAAGCGCCGCGCTCGCCGCCCTCGCCGCCGGTACCAGTGGTACCCGGCGCACCGGTGGCGCCATCCGCGCCGGTATCGGCACCGGTGCCCTGGTCACTGCCGGTAGTGGTGGCCGGACGATCTGCCGAACCCGGCATATCGGTCGTGCCTGTGCCTGTGCCCGTACCGGTTCCGCTGTCCATGCCGCCGGTGCCGGTACCGGTACCGGTGCCAGTGCCAGTGCCAGTGCCAGTGCCAGTGCCAGTGCCAGTGCCACCCATGGTGCCCTGCTCATGGGTCCCGTGATCCATGGAGTCGTGAGTGCCGGTGCCGGTGTTGTCCGCCGCGAACGCCGCGCCAGAAAGCAGACCCGCCAGGGTGAATGCCGCGATCTTGTGCATGTTCATGATGCGTCTCCTGCCATTTTTTCAGGGGGTACACAGGTTCCGGCAGCAGGGCTGGCCAGGGGTTTCCTCGCCAGCCTTTACAAAACATGACGTGCCCGCCAGGCGGCGGCACAGAGCGGCCGCTACGACGAACCGTCGGTCACCTGCTCGCGATCACCGAGCAGATCCTCCACGTACAGCATGCGCACCAGCACCATGCCGAGCGCCGCCAGCGGTGTGGCCAGCAGCAGACCGAGGGTGCCGGCGAGCAAGCCGAACAGCAGCTGAACGCCGATGGTCAGCGCCGGAGGGATCGAAACGATGCGTTGCTGCATGAACGGCGTGAAGACGTAGCTCTCCAGCGCCTGGACGAACAGGTAGAGCCCGGCGACATAGAGCACCGTGCGCCCACCCTCCAGCGAAGCCAGCAACAGCGCGGGAATCACGGCCAGTACGGGGCCGATGTTGGGGATGAACGACAGCAATCCGGCGATCAGCCCGAGCACCAGCGCGAGCTCGATGCCCAGCAGCCAGAGGCCGAGGGTGGTCAGCACGCCGATCAGCAGCATCTCCAGCAGCTTGGCCAGCAACCAGGCGCGCAGCGTCGCGCCACTCTCGTCGAGCACCTCGGCGGCACGCGGGCGATAGCCCTGCGGCACCAGCTTGAGCAACCCGCTGCGGTAGATCCGCGGGTCGATCGCCAGGCAGATGCCAATGGCGAAGGCGATGACGAAACTGCTCAGCGCGCCCGCCACCGAGCCCATCACCTTGGTCACCACGCTGAAGGTGCTGGAACCCTCCGGCAACGAATCCGCCAGCCGATCGCTCTGCTGCAGCAGCTCGTTGGCCCAGGGCAGTTGCTCGGCACGCTCACGCAGCCGCTCGACCGCCTCCGGCAGCGAATCGGACAGCGCGTCGGCCTGCTCGGCGATGCTCGGCGCCACCAGCCAGCCCCCGCCGCCCAGGCCCAGCAGCAGGACCACGAAGAATGCGGCCATCGAAGCCTTGTAGGGCAACGGGCTGTGCCTGCTCAGCCAGCAGCTCACGCCGTGGATCAACACGCCGAACAGGATGGACGCGAACAGCAGCAAGAGAAAGTCGAAGGCCAGCCAGGCGACGATGCACAGCAGCACCACAGCGGCCAGGACGGCCGCCTGCACCATGGCGCGGTTGGCGACCTGCTTGTTGTCGTCCGGCGATGTTGGCTTGGTCATGCCTCTCCCCCAGATGAGTACAAGGGGTACGACCGACCACGCGGCGCTTTAATTCAGGCGTTTCGCTAAATCAGCGCAGCAATTGCCAGAGCGATGCACCGACGCCCGCCATGCTTTCGCCGGCCACCAGCCCCGCGGCGGCGACGATCACGAAACGCTCGCCGAGACTGCGCCAGCGCGAGGTGAAGGCCCAGGCGAGCACGGCGCCGAAGGTCATCAGCAGCGAGATCGAAGCGGGAATGATGAACGCCAGGCCGAGCGCTGCCGAACTTGGCAGCCAGCGCAACTGCGCCCCCGGCAACAGACCTTCCAGCGCACCCAGCAGGACCCCGCAGAGCGCGCCGACCAGCATCGCCCAGCGCACATCGACCGCCAGCGCACCCAACCCGCCGGTCAGCGCTTCGGCCACCGCTTTCCAGGTCGCCACCGCCGGCGCCGGCCACTCGGGGGTGATCAGCATCGCCTGCGGGTCCGGGATCAGCAGCTGATAGGCCAGCACACCCACCACACTGCCGAGCAGGATACCGGCGCATTGCGCCACCGCCTGGCGCGCCGGCGTGGCACCGATGGCGTGCCCGACCTTGAAATCATTGAGCAGGTCGGTGCACTGCCCGGCCGCGCCGCCGGCGGTGTTGGCGCTCATCAGGTTGACCGGCACCTGCCCGGGTGCGAACACGCCGAAGCCAAGCTGCGACAGCTGCCCGATTGCGCCAATCGGTGGAATCCCGGTAGCGCCGACCACTCGCGCGGCGACCATCGCCAGCAGCAGCGCCAGCGGGATCGAAAGCAAGGCCAGCGCCGGGGCGATGCCGAACAGGCTGATCTGCAGCGCCACCACCAGCGTGATCGCCAGCGCCAGGCCTGCTGCCGGCCAGCCCTGTGGACGCCACCGGCGTGACCCGCGCCGTGTCGCCGTGCGCGAACGCAGCAGGCGCAGCCCCAGCGAGGTCAGCGTGGCGCAGACCATCAGGCTGCCCCCGGGCCACAGCAGCCACTCGATCAGCGTGGCGAACTGCGGCCCCGTGGCAGCGGCTGGCAGGCGCACCAGACCCTCGGCGAGCAGCCAGGGCGCCAGCCCCCCCCACGCCAGCAGTGCGCCGAGCAGCAACGACAAGCCGACGCGCAGGCCGACGATGCCACCGAAGCCCACCAGCAGCAGCGACGGCTCGAAGGTGAAGGTCAGTCGCTCGAGCTGCGCCGAGGGTGCCCAGCGCGGCAGGCTCCAGAAGAAGGTATCGATCAGTTTGGTGCCGGCGGCGAGCAGCGCAGCACTGCCGAGCACCCACAACCGGCGCCCGGCTTCGGCACCCTGGCTGTAGATCTGCTGCAGGGTGGCCAGCGTCGCCATGCCTTCGGGAAAGCGCAGCCCGGAGCCGGCGATCAGCCCCGGGCGCAGATACCAGGCCACCCAGATGCCGAGAAAGCTCACCGAGAACACCCAGGCCATCAGCGCCAGGCTGTCCAGCTGCTGACCGGTGAGCAGCGTGTAGGCGGGAATCGGCGCCACCAGCCCGCCGGAGATGATCGAGGCACAGGACGAGGCGGTTGTCTGGTTGATGTTGCTCTCCAGCAACGACCAGCGCGGGCGCCCGAATGCCCTGGCGACTCCCTGCCAGAAGGCGAAGCCGACCAGCAGCGCAATGATCGACATATTGAACGACCAGCCGATCTTGAGGCCCGAGTAGACATTCGACGGCGCCAGCAGCGCACCCAGCAACAACCCGGTCGCCAGAGCGCGTGCGCTGAGTTCGCGAGGTGAAACGGCAGCAGAGGTTTGGCTCATGCAGCTACCTTAGCAGCCGTTCCGTGCAAAAACGCGCGGCCTTACCGGCGGCTCGCCCGTCTCTGGGCCAGGTTGCGCACCTGCTGGCCGGATAGTGCCCGTTCGCCATCTCTGGGCTGAACTTCGCTGCAAGGTGCTGGTCGTTTAGTAGCTTTTTAAACGATTACGCCCGACTGACTAGGTACCGAACATGGACGCGGATCTTACGCGGGGCAACACATCCCCAACCGTCACGCTATTAACCGGCAACGAACTGCTTGGCTTGTTCTTCCGCCACTTCCTCGGCGAGCAGGCCCAGGTCGAAGTCTCCCTCGCCGGCCTGGAACCGCCGGCGCAGCATGATGCCGACCTGTTTCTGGTGGACGCCGGCCACAGCGAGGCCGAACAGATTTCCAGCCTGATCGACCAACTGGACGACCACACCCCGGTGGCACTGGTGAACATCGTCCCGGAACAGGCCGAACAGCTGGTGGAGAAACACCCGGTCATCCGCGGGGTGTTCTACAGCCACGCCACCCGCGAACACCTGCTCGAAGGCATTCGCGTCTTGCTCAAGGGCGGCGATTGGCTGCCGCGGGTGCTCACCGAGCGACTACTGGGCCAGTGGCGGCGCATGCGCCAGCTGGCGGAAAGCAAGACCAGCCTGACGCTGCGCGAGCGGGAAATCCTCAGCCTTGCCGGCAAGGGCCTGTCCAACGCCGAGATCGCCGAGCAGCTGTGCCTCAGCCCGCACACGATCAAGAGTCATATCCACAACCTGCTGCGCAAGATCGGCGCCTCCAACCGCGCCGAGGCGGCCTACCTGCTGCGCAGCCACCTGGACTGGGACAAGTCCTGCAGCGTCTGAGCGCGGGCCGCCCCGGCAGCGCACGCCGAGCAGGCGGCACTGCCGGGGCGCGCTCGAGCTGACTGGACCCCCATGGCACCGCCGGGATTAATCCATGGACCGCCTTATTCAGGCGGTCTTTTACATCATCCGATGGATATCCAAGGTTGCGCGCGGCGTTCAAGAATCGCCTCCACTGTCATCCGGTATCTACCAATGACCCTTTGCTCTCCGCCCCGCGCCGCACTGCTGCTGGCCCTGATCCTCAGCCTGATCGGCTCCCCGCTGCTCGCTGCCGACCTGATGGACAACGGCGACCTCGCGCCGGGCGGCATCCCGCTCGGCGCCGCACCGTCCCGACTGACACAGGCGGCAGGTGCGCAGCAGGCCTATCTGCAGCAGCTGGGTCAGGGCAACCTGGCCGAACTGCGGCAGAACGGTCAGGCGCTCAGCGCCCAGGTGCTGCAACAAGGCAGCGACCAGGAAGCCTTTATCCTGCAGCACGGGGAAGACCTGCTGGCCGTCATCGAACAGGTCGGCCACGGCAATTACGCCGAGATCCGCCAGACCGGCAGCGACAACCAGGCCAGCATCAGCCAGTACGGCGCCTACAACGACGCGCGTATCGAACAGGTCGGCGACGGCCTGCGCAGCACCGTCACGCAATATGGCTACGGCCAGCAGATCAATATCGTGCAGGGCCGCTAGAGGCCATGGAGAATCGCATGTTGAAACCCGCAGCAATCGCTACCTTGCTCGCCTTCGGCGCCACCCAGGTCATGGCGCAGAACAGCACCGAGCTGGAGCAGACGGGTACCGGCAATGTCGCCGTGCTCCAGCAGATCGGCCTGGTGCAATCCAGCGACATCGCCGTCAGCCAGGAGGGCGACTTCAACGACGCCAGTGTCACCCAGGTTGGCGAAAGCCATTTCAACGTCGCCAATCTGCAGCAGACCGGCAACCTCAACGTCGCCACCCTGGAGCAGACCTGGCGAGCCAACACCCTGACCGCCAGCAGCACCGGCGACGGCAACCAGCTCAGCGGCAGCCAGACCGGCTTCGCCGTGGCCGAGATCACCCAGCGCGGTGACAACAACTCGCTCAGCTTCAGCCAGCAGACCTACTACGAAGGTTCGCGGCTGAGCGTCAGCCAGGACGGCGTGAGCAACCAGGCCGAGATCGCGCAGGGTGACGGCAATCGCCTGGCGCTCGTGCAGGATGGCAACTACAACGACGCCGACATCCACCAAGGCGACTACCACAACGAACTGAGCTTCACCCAGAGCGGTGACGACAACCGCCTGACCGTCGACCAGAACGGCTATGGCGGCGTCATCAGCGGCTCGTCCACCGGCAACCGCAACAGCGTGGACATCGATCAGCGTTTTGCTTCGAACCGTGCATCGGTGACCCAGAACGGCGACGACAACCTGGCTAGCATCGAGCAGGGCAATTGGGGCCATCAGGCCACCATCACGCAGCTGGGCAGCGCCAACGAGGCGATGATTCGCCAGGGCTTCCCGGCGAACGACAACACGCGCCTGCCGGGCGTCGCGACGATTCATCAGAGCGGCACCGGCAACAGCGCCACCATCATCCAGCAGTAGCACCATCATCCAAGGCCACGGACCGGCTCGCAGGAACCACAAGGATGCTCGTCATGACCCTCGCCCCCTGGCTGCTGGCGGCCGCCGCCGCCGCGACAACCGACGCCCCGGTGCAGGTCCGCCTCGACCTGCAGCCCGCCGCCGCCGAGCAACGACTGACGCTCTCGCTATGCTTCAAGGGCAGCGGCCAGCAGGTCCGCTACCGTCTCAAGGTCCGCTCCAGTGGCACCGCCGGCACGGGCCAGACCACCCAGAGCGGCAGCCTGACTGCCGGCGAAAGCGAACAGTGCCCGCTGCGCAACCGGCTCGGCATCGCCGCCGATACCGCCGTGGAGGCCGAACTGCAGTGGTGGATCGATGATCAGGAGCAGCCGCCGCTGCTCGAGCGCTATCCGCCGCGCGGCGGCGACAGCGACGAAGAGCCCGATCCGGACCAGCCGCAACAGCTGGCCTGAAGGTCGCGACCGACCAATGGCAGCCCATGGGGCATCCGTTCAGCGCAGGTTCAGGCAAGGTTCAGTCTGGGTTCAGTGATACCCGTTCAGGCTAGGGGCCGTCAGTATCCCGCTGCCTGAAAAGGAGTCACCGATGAAAAAACTCAGCACCCTGGCCATCGCCACCACCTTCGGCATCTTCAGCCTCGGCACCCATGCCGCCGAGAACTTCGCCGGTTTCACCTGGGGCGAAAGCACCGTCAATACCGACCGTTCCAGCTCGCTGAAGCAGAACATGGACGGCAAGAACCGCTTCGATGACGTGATCAAGAACAGCGGCACCTGGGGCGTGCGCGCCGGTCAGATGACCGACGAAGGCCGCTACTACATGACCTACGAGAACGTTTCGGACGACTACGGCAGCAGCCTCAAGCTGCGTCAGCAGAACCTGATCGGCAGCTACGACATGTTCGTCCCGCTGGGCGACACCACCCGCCTGTTCGGCGGTGCCAGCGCCGGTCTGACCAAGCTGGAGAACGAGTCCAAGGGCTACAGCCGTGACACCGACATCGGCTACCTGGTCGGCCTGCAGGCCGGTATCCTGCAGAAGCTCGGCGACAACACCTCGGTGGAAGCCGGTTACCGCTACCTGCGCAGCAACGCCGGTACCGAGGTCTCCGAGCGCGGGGTCGGCAAGCTGGGCTCGATCGACGTGCACAGCAGCAAGCAGGCCTACCTGGGTCTGAACTATCACTTCTGATGGCGTTTCGCTGACAGAATGTCGAACGACGGCCGGGACGAACCCGGCCGTTTTTTGCACTGGGAGCACAAAACATGAAAGTGCTGGTGGTGGAAGACGAGGCGCTGCTGCGTCACCACTTGCAGACGCGGCTCGGTGAAAGCGGGCATATCGTCGATGCCGTGCCCAATGCCGAAGAAGCGCTGTATCAGACCCATGAATTCAATCATGACCTTGCCGTCATCGACCTCGGCCTGCCGGGCATCAGCGGGCTGGATCTGATCCGCCAGCTGCGCAGCCGCGGCAAGACCTTTCCGATCCTGATCCTCACGGCCCGCGGCAACTGGCAGGACAAGGTGGAGGGGCTGGCGGCCGGCGCCGATGACTATGTGGTCAAGCCGTTCCAGTTCGAGGAACTGGAAGCCCGGCTGAACGCCCTGCTGCGCCGTTCCAGCGGCTTCACCCAGGCCACCATCGAAGCCGGCCCGCTGCTGCTGGACCTCAACCGCAAACAGGCCACGGCCAACGGCGAGCCGCTGGCGCTGACCGCCTACGAATACCGCATCCTCGAATACCTGATGCGTCATCAGCAGCAGGTGGTGGCCAAGGAGCGGCTGATGGAACAGCTCTACAGCGGCGACGAGGAGCGCGATCCAAACGTGATCGAGGTGCTGGTCGGACGGCTACGTCGCAAGCTCGAGGCGCAGTGCGCGATGAAACCCATCGAAACCGTACGCGGCCTCGGCTATCTGTTCACCGAGCGCTGCCGATGAGCCGACGCTGGCGCCGGCTGCAGGCGCGCGTGCGAACCCGCCTGACCGGCGCCATGTCGCTGCGCCTGCGGCTGATGCTCGGCGCCGCGAGCCTGGCCGCGCTGTTCATGCTGGCACTGCTGCCCGCACTGCAGGGCGCCTTCAGCCTGACCTTCGAGAAGGTCATCGAACAGCGCCTGGCGGCCGATGCCAGCACCCTGATCACCGCCGCCCAGGTCGAAGGCGGCCGGCTGCAGATGCCCGAGCGGCTGCCGGACGAGGAGTTCGACCTGCCGGATGCACAGCTGCTCGGCTTCATCTACGACCGCCGCGGCGAGCTGATCTGGCATTCCCGCTCGGCTGCCGACGAGCGCATCGACTACCGTCCGCGCTATGAGGGCGGCGCCACCGAATTCCTGCGGGTGCGCGATGCCGATGGCGTGGAGTACTTCGTCTACGACGTAGAACTGCACCTGGCCGGCAGCCGCGACAACGCCTTCAGCTTCGTCACCATGCAGCCGACCAGCGAGTACCTCAGCCTGTTCGAGGAATTTCGCCGGCAGCTCTATCTCTGGCTGGGCAGCGGTCTGCTGGTGCTGCTGGCGCTGCTCTGGCTAGGCCTGACCTGGGGCTTTCGCACGCTCAAGCGGGTCAGCGCCGAACTCGACCAGGTCGAAGCCGGGCAGCGCGAGCGTCTGAGCGACGACCACCCGCGCGAACTGCTGCGCCTGACCCGTTCGCTGAACCGCCTGCTGGACAGCGAACGTCGCCAGCGCGAGCAGTACCGCAACTCCCTGGGCGATCTGGCGCACAGCCTGAAAACCCCGCTCAGCGTGCTGCAGGGCGTCGGCGAGACGCTCTCGGCGCAGAGCCAAAGCCGCGAGCAGGCGCAGGTGATGCAGGCGCAGATCGAGCGCATGAGCCAGCAGATCGGCTATCAGCTGCAGCGTGCCAGCCTCGGCAAGAGCGGCCTGGTGCGCCACCGGGTCGAACTGCGACCGTTGCTCGACAGCCTGTGCAGCACGCTGGACAAGGTCTATCGCGACAAGCGCGTGCAGATCGACGTGCAGCTGGTCGAGCCCTGTGTCGTACCGATGGAACAGGGCGCGCTGATGGAGCTGCTCGGCAACCTGCTGGAAAACGCCTACCGGCTGTGCCTTGGGCAGATCCGCATCAGCGCCCGCACGCATGACGGCGACCTGCTGCTGGGCATCGAGGACGACGGCCCCGGCGTGCCGGTGGACCAGCGCGCACGGATTATCCGTCGCGGCGAACGCCTCGACGCCCAGCATCCCGGCCAGGGCATCGGCCTGGCCGTGGTCAAGGACATCCTCGACAGCTACGGCGGCGAACTCAGCCTGGGCGAGTCGCCCCTTGGCGGCGCGGCTTTCCAGGTACGGCTGCGCGCCGACTGAACGAACGGCACTCCCGTTGCGTCCCGGCCGCTGCTAGAGTTCGCTACCGAGCCACCTGCAGCCTCATGGAACGCGCATGTCACTGGATGACCGCAAGAAACTCGTCCGTCAGCACATCGACCTGACCTGGAACCGCGGGCACCTGGCGCTCGCCGAGCATCTGCACAGCAAGGATTTTCTCTACAAGAGCTCCTTTATCGGCCGGCCGCTGGTCAGTGCCGAGTTTCTCGACATGGTCCGGCAGATCCGTCACGCCATGCCGGAGCTGGAAGTGGTGGTCGAAGAATGCATCGCCGAAGGCAACCGGGTGGTCACCTGGAGCACGCTGATCGGCACCATCGAGCATGCGGCGTTCGGCTACCCGCCCAGCGACAAGGTGCTGAGCATCTCCGCCATGGCGTTCTGGACCATCACCCCGACGCAGCAGGTGCAGGAGATCTGCACCATGTTCGACATGGAAAGCTTCCGCGCCCAGCTGGGCCTGGATACCCGCCCCTACGCCGACAAGGCGTTGCCCTGATCACCACCACCAGCCCAGCCAGAGCAACAGCACCAGCAGCCAGGCGCTGAGGGTCAGCGCGCCGCCTTCCCAGCGGCGATTCCAGCGCCGTTCACGCTGTCGCCAGCGGCTCCCATCGAGGCGGACCGACGGCTCGGGCAATGGCGGCTGCCGCAGCAGCCGGGTCAGCGCCAGCGAAGCCGACAGTGCCGGATTCGGCAGCCGGGCCAGGCGCGCCGGCACACGCCAGTGGCGCTGCCAGGCCAGCCCCGCCAGCACGACGGCCAGCAGCAATGGCCACAGCGCTGCCCACAGGCCGGCCGGATACAACCCCGCCAGCAACGGCTCGCGCAGGGCCGACCACAGCCAAGGCAGCGCCACCGACGCCAGGCTGAGCAGCGCCCAGGGCAGCCATTGCCCGGCCGCCGGTGGTGCGCTGGCATGCTGCTGGTCGCGCCACATCAGCCAGAGCGCGCGCAACAGCAACAGCGCGGTGGCGAAGCTGGCCAGCGTCAGCCAGGGCGTCCAGGCGGCGAAAAGGCTGTCGTGCAGGGCGTCCTTGAACAGGTATTTCACCGCCGCCCCGCTGGTCAGCGGCGCCCCCATGATCGCCAGCGCCGGCAGGACCAGCAGCAGCCAGCCCGGGCGTGGCAGGCGCCCCTCGTGCACCATCCCGGCGGCCAGGAACAGCGCACCCTTGGCCAACCCGTGATGTACGCCGAACAGCACCAGCAGCGTGAGCAGCGCGGGGGACGGCGCCTCGAGGCTCCAGGCCAGCGCCAGGACCATCAGCAGCCAGCCCATCTGGCTCACCGACGACCAGGCCAGCACGGCCTTGGACTTGCCGGCACAGAGTCCCAGCGCCGCGGCATAGAGCGCACCGAACAGGCCGATCAGGAGCAACGGCATGCTCCAGGCGGTCAGCGTCGGGTCGGTCTCCGGCACGCAGCGCCAGATGCCGAGGATGCCGGCCTTGAGCATCGCCCCGGAGAGCACTGCGCTGGCCGGCGCCGGCGCCTCGGGGTGGGCCAGCGGCAGCCAGACGTGCAGCGGCCAGAAGCCGGCCTTCAGGCCGAGGCCGAGCAGCAGCAGGGCCAGGGTCAGATGATCGATCGGTTGCGCCTGCCAGCTGGCGAAGTCGAAGGCCTGGTCGGCGGCTTGGGTGCGCAACAGCAGCCCGGCGAGCAGCAGCATTTCGCCGCAGATCGCCAGTTGCAGGTACAGCCGCCCCGCCCGCCGTGGCCCCGGCCCACCGCGATGGACGATCAGCCCGTAGGCGGACAGGCTCATGGCACTGAAGCCGAGGTAGAAACTCAGCGCATCGGTGGCGATGATCAGCAGCAGATTGCCGGCCACGGCCAGCTGCCAG
The DNA here is from genome assembly GCF_000219605.1 of Stutzerimonas stutzeri. NCBI lineage: Bacteria > Pseudomonadati > Pseudomonadota > Gammaproteobacteria > Pseudomonadales > Pseudomonadaceae > Stutzerimonas > Stutzerimonas stutzeri. The sequence continues at coordinate 462,931 of NC_015740.1, read as the reverse complement.
AACATCCAGAAGCGCAATCGCCCCGCCCCGTTGCCCAGGCTGCTGCTGGCGAAGATCGCCGCGCAGGTCCAGAGCACGGCGGAAAACCCCAGCCAGGCGCGCGTCAGGACATCGTCCGCGCCCCAGCGCACCCCCTCCCACAGCCAGGGCAGCTCCAGCGCCACCGGCGGTTGCAGCGCGGCCAGCAGCGCCGGCAGGCCGCTCAGCCACAGCCATGGCAGGGCGCGTTCGCGCAGCCATGGCAGCAGCGCCGCACCCAGCAGCGGAGCGAAGGGCACCAGCAGCCAGAGCCAGGCGCTCATATGGCGAACTCCCGCTCGACGATCAACTGGCTCCAGCCCAGCGGGCTGAGCGCCGTGGCGGCCAGCAACCCGACCAGCAGCGACAGCAGCGCGGTGAGCAGGGGCGGTAGCAGCAGCATCCAGTGAGTCTCGAAGCGCTCGCCGGCCCATCGGTCCTCGTGCCAGTCGGCCGGCTCGGCGAACCAGCCGCGCCACAGCAGCGGCAGGAAGTACGCGGCGTTGAGCAGCGCCGAGCCGAGCAGCACCAGCAGCACCCAGTCCTGTCCGACCTCCAGCGCGCCGAGGCCCAGCGTCCATTTGCTGATGAAGCCGGCGATTGGCGGAATGCCGATCATGCCCAGCGCACCGATGGAGAACGCCGCCATGGTCCAGGGCATGCGTCGGCCAACGCCATCCATCTCGCGGATGCGGTGAATCCCCAGGGTTTCGGCGAAGTTGCCCGCACAATAGAACAGCGTCACCTTCATCAACCCCTGATGCACCAGATGCACCAGGCCGCCCACGGCGGCGATCGGTCCGAGCAGCGCGACGCCGAGGGTCACGTAGGACACCTGGCTGATGGTCGAGTAGGCCAGGCGCTTCTTCAGCTCCTGCTGCTGCAAGGCGCGCAGCGAGCCGTAGAGGATGGTGGCCGCGGCCAGCCAGAGCAGCGGCCTGGTGAGATCCAGCCGGGTCAGCGCTTCGGCACCAAAGACGTCATAGACCACCCGCACGATACCGAACGCCCCCGCCTTCACCACCGCTACCGCATGCAGCAGCGCGCTGACCGGCGCCGGCGCGACCATCGCCTGCGGCAGCCAGCCATGCAGCGGGATCAGCGCGGCCTTCACCCCAAGCCCGAGAATCAGCAGGACGAAGGCCACCTGCAGCGGCACCTCGTGCTCGTCGACCTGCTCCAGCAGATAGCCGGCGGCCTGGAAATCCGGCGTGCCGGCCAGGCTATGCAGCAGCCCCACACCCATCAGCACCAGCGTGCCGCCGCCCACCGTATAGGCCAGGTAGACGCGCCCGGCGGTCAGCGACTCCGGCGTGCCGCGGTGCACCACCAGCGGGAACGTGGCCAGGGTCAGCAGCTCGTAGAACAGCAGAAAGCTGACCAGGTTGCCCGCCAGCGCCAGGCCCACGGTGGCGCTGACGCACAGGCTGAAATAGCCGAAGAAGCGCGAGCGCAGCGGCGAGTTTTCCAGGTAGCCGATGGCGTAGATGGTGGTGGCCGCCCAGAGCAGCGAGGACAGCGCGACGAACAGCAGTGACAACGCATCGGCCTGCAGCACCAGCGGTGCGCCTGGCAGCAGCGGCACACTGAAACGATACTCGCTGCCCTGGCTGACGCCGTAGAGCATGCCGCCGACCAGCAGCAGCTTGAGCGTCACGCCGAGCAGGTTGAGCGTGACCCGCAGGCGCTGCTGGTCCTCGCGCAGGGCGAAGATCACCAGGCCCGGCAGTAGCGAGCTGAGTACGATGCCGAGCGGCAGCAGGCCGTGCCAGTTCATCGTCCGAGCCCTCCGAGCCAGAGCAGCAGCGGCTCGCTGATCAGCGCCAGGCCCCAGACCAGCAACGCCGGCAGCAGCGCCAGCCACTGCGCCAGGCGATCGGGATGGATGCTCGGCGGATTCGGCCGCGCGCGATCGAAGCCATGGGCCACCACACGGAATACGTAGGCGGCCGACATCAGCGTGCCGAACAGCACGCCCAGCGCCCACGGCCAGTGCTGCGGCTGTTCGAACAGCGGCTGCAGCAGCAACCATTTGGCCAGAAAGCCGCCGCTGGGCGGCAGGCCCACCAGGCTGCCGCCGGCCACGGCGAACGCGGCCAGCGCGATCGGCACGTTCTGACTGGCGCCCTTCATGCCCTTGACCCGCTTGCTGCCGAGAATGGTCTGCAACTCGCCGGCGGCGAGAAACATCGACACCTTGGCCAGCCCATGGGCCAGCACGAACAGCCACAGCGCCGCATGCAGCCGCGGCTCGGGCAGATGCAACAGCAGGCCGAGGGCCAGCAGCGCATAGCCCAGCTGGGCAACCGTGGAATAGGCCACCAGCGTCTTCAGCCGCGGCGCGCGCAGCGCCGACCAGCCACCGGCGACCAGCGCCAGCACCCCGGCAGTGCCGAACAGCAGGCCGGCGTCGCGGCCGAATTCAGCCGGGGCAATCTCGCTCCAGATCAGCCAGAGGATGTACAGCGGCCCCTTGACCACCAGCGCCGAAAGCAGCGCGCTGACCGCTGTCGGCGCCGCGGCGTGGGCCGGCGGCAACCACAGGTGCAACGGCCAGAGCGCGGCCTTGAGCATCAGCCCCACGCTCATCAGCAGCAACGCCAGATGGGTCGCGCCGTCGGCCTCGCTCAGGCGCGCCAGCAGGGCCAGATCGAGCAGCCCGTAGCGCCCGTAGAGCAGCGCCACACCGAGCAGGTAGGCCAGCGAGCCGGCCAGCGACAGCAGCAGATAGTTCAGCGCCGGCTTCCAGGCTTTACGCCCGGCCAGCGACACCAGCGCCACGGCCACCAGACTGAGCAGTTCCAGGGTCACGTAGAGGTTGAACAGATCGGCCGACAGCCACAGCGCCGCCAGCGCCGCATGCAGCAGGCAGGACAGCGGCCAGTAGTCCGCCTTGCCGGTGGCATGGGCGATGCGCGCGGCATACAGCGCCACCAGCAGGTGCAGCCCGGCGGTGAACACCAGCAACAGCGCGGCCAGAGGCGTCAGGCGGAAACGAATCGCCAGCCCGGCCTCCCAGCCACCGATGAACAGGCTGCGTTCGCCATGATCGAGCACCACCTGCAGCGCCATGATCGCCGCCAGCAGCGCGCCGAGGCTCAGCGCGATCACCCAGCGCCCGCCGCGGGCCGGGCGCAGCAGGATCAGCAACAGGCCGCCGCCCAGGGGCAGCAGCAGGCTGGCCAGCGCGGCGTTCATCGCTCGTGCTCCTTCGCTGCGGCCAGCGCACTGCTCAGCCGCAGCGCCAGCGCGGTGGCACTCACCGCCACCACCAGCCCGGTGACCACCAGCGCCACCAGCAGCGGGTCGCTCGGGTCATGACGCGCCGCCAGAGCAATCATCACCAGGAACACACCACTGCCCATCAGGTTGATCGCGATGATCCGCCGCAGGGCATGACGCAGCGTCAGCAGACCATGCAGGCCGAGCAGCCAGAGGGCGAAACCGATGGCGATCCAGAACAGCGTGGCGTTCATCGCTCGGTCTCCGTTTCGTCGCCGATCACCAGCAGGCTGAGGCTGGCGGCGATGGACAGCGTTGCCGCGGCTTCGATGACGAGAATCAGCGGCTTGGCCCAGCCGGATGGATACTGCAACCAGCCCGCACCGAACCAGGCGCAGGCCGCCGCCACCGCGACGAACAGCAACAGGCCGACCAGCACCAGCAGCCGCAGCGGCCATTGGCTCCAGCGCAGCACCGGCAACGCGCCGGCCAGGCGCAGCAGGACGATGCCGGAGGCGAGCAAGGCGCCGGCCTGGAAGGCGCCACCCGGTGAGGCCGCGCCGCGCCAGAGCACATAGCCGCCCGCCAGCACCAGCAACGGTGCCAGGGTGCGGCCCCAGGCCTGCAGCAGAGGCCAGGGCTCGCTCAGCTGCATGCGTAGCGGACCGAGCTGGCGCGCGCCGAGCAGCGCCAGCAGCAGCACCGCCAGCTCCAGCAGGGTGTCCCAGGCGCGGAAGTTGAGCAGCACGGCGGTCACCGGATGGTCGACGCCGCTCTGCGCCATGGCCGCATCGATCTGCATCGGCACCCGCGAGGTCTGTTCGGCCAGCGGCGCGAGCTGCGGCAACAGGACGATCAGCAACGGCAGCAGTACCAGCACCGCAGCCAGGCGGCGCCGGCCGGACAGACGAGGTTCGCTGCCTGCCAATGGCTGCCGGGCCAGCGCGGCGAACAGCAGCACACCGGTCAGGCCGGCCCCGATGGCGGCCTCGGCCAGGGCCAGGTCGGCAGCGCCCAGGCGCGCCCATACCAGCGCCAGAACCAGGCCGAACGAGACGAACAGCAGCACGCCGGCATACAGCTGGCGCACGTGCAGGGCGCCGCCGGCCAGGCCGAGCAGCAGCAGGCCGAGCACACCGTCCAGCAGCCAGTCAGTCATCATCACGCTCCCCGGCCGCGCCCTGATCTTCGCGCTGACGTGCCAGCAGCTGGCAGGCGGTGGCGCCGGAGGCCAGCACCAGCAGCCAGATCAGCAGCATTTGCGCGACTTCCAGCAGGCTGCCGGCGCGCAGCGCGAGCCCGGCCACCACGAGGCCAAAACCGAGGGTGTCAGCCTTGGTCAGCGCGTGCAGCCGGCTCAGGGTGTCGGGAAAGCGCAGCAGGCCGATGCTGCCCGCGGCGAAGAACAGCAGGCCGCCGGCCAGCAGCAGCCAGCTGAGCGCGGCGAGCAGCTCATTCATGGCGGCTCCGGCGCAGCAGCTGGACCAGCGCGGCGCTCACCATCGCCGCCAGCAGCGCCAGCACCAGCGCGGCGTCGCGCAGCGCCGGGGCCCCCTGCCACTGCGCCAGTACCAGCAGCAGTGCGGTGCCGGAAGTACCGAAAAGCTGCACGACCAGCAGCCGATCGACCCGCCCCGGTCCCCGCAGCACGCGCCACAGGCCGATGATCAGGGTCAGCAGCAGCAACGCCGCGTACAGGGCCATCAGCGTCGCTCCAGGCCGCCCAGCAGCCGCTCGAGCCGCCGTTCGAGTTCGGCGACCGTGGGTTGCCAGGCCAGGCGCTCGTCGAGCACATGGACCTGCATATGATCGCCTTCGATGCGCGAGGACAGCGTGCCGGGCAGCAGCCCGACCAGCGCCGACAGCAGCAGACGTACCCGTGGCGAGCGGCTGGTGAGCGGATACGGGTGCCATGCCGGCTGCAGCTGGCAGCGCGGCTGCAAGGCACGGCGCGCCACATCCCAGCCGCCGAGCAGCATGTGCCTGAGGAAGAACGTGAGAAACCCTGGCAACGCGCCAAGGCGCATGGCCGGCGGGCGCAGGCCCAGCCACAGGCTCAGGGCAACCGCCAGCGCCACCGTCGGCACGCCCAGCAGCCAGCCCTGGCCAGCGGCGAACAGTGCCCACAGCGCGGTATAGATCAGTGACCAGAAGAGCGCGTCGGTGGCTCCGCGACGCAGTGTGGCCTGAGTCATCACATCCTCCATGGCAGTCCGATCTTTGTAACCAGTCGAGGCCAAGAGTTCGCCGCTGTCCACAGGCGGCGGCGAAAAGCCTTGTATCAGCAGATTGCCGCTGGGCTTGCCCGCGCGCCCGCTCGCGCGCGGGCGGAACGTCCGTGGCGAGCGCTGGTCTGTCCCCTGAGGCCGCGGCGTGGACGCCCGGTCATAACAATCACCCCATGAGGGCCAAACAGGACTGCGTTGTCGCCGGCGAGCGGCACGCCGAGGAATCCCCAGATGAGTGCAATCGCGTTGTTGCTGGTCGGCCTGGGCGCCATGGCGCTGGGCTACGTCTTCTACTCCCAGTTCATCGCCGAACGAATCTACCGGCTCGATCCCAACTATCGGACGCCCGCGCACACCATGCGCGACGGCGTGGACTACGTACCGACCAACAAATTCGTGCTCTGGGGCCACCACTTCACCTCGGTGGCCGGCGCCGCGCCCATCGTCGGCCCGGCCATCGCGGTGATCTGGGGCTGGGGTCCGGCCTTCGCCTGGGTGGTCTTCGGCACCATCTTCTTCGCTGGTGTGCATGACTTCGGTGCGCTCTGGGCCAGCGCCCGCAGCCGCGGCCAGTCGGTGGGCATGCTCAGTGGTCGGCTGATCGGCTCGCGCGGGCGCAGTCTGTTCCTGGTGGTGATCTTCCTCGTGCTGCTGATGGTCAACGGCGCCTTTGCCGCGGTGATCTCCAACCTGCTGGTGTCCACGCCAACCTCGGTGATCCCGGTGTGGGGCGCGATCCTGGTGGCGCTGGTGATCGGCCAGATGATCTACCGCTACAACATGAAGCTGCTCTGGCCTTCGCTGGGCGGGGTGATCGTGCTCTACGCGCTGATCCTGATCGGCAACCAGTACCCCATCGTGCTGCCGGACGAGATCATGGGCCTGTCGGCCAAGTCGCTGTGGATCCTGCTGCTGTTCGTCTACGCCGCCATCGCCTCGCTGCTGCCGGTGTGGGTGCTGCTGCAGCCGCGCGACTACATCAACGGCCTGCAACTGTTCGTCGGCCTCGGCCTGCTCTACCTGGCGGTGCTGTTCGGCGCGCCGGAGCTGGTGGCGCCGGCCTTCAACCAGGAGCTGCCGGCCGATACCCCGAGCATCGTGCCGCTGCTGTTCGTCACCATCGCCTGCGGCGCGATCTCCGGTTTCCACGGCCTGGTGGCCTCCGGCACCACCTCCAAGCAGCTGGACAAGGAAACCGACGCCCGCTTCGTCGGCTACTTCGGCGCCATGGGCGAAGGCATGCTCTCGCTGGCGGCGATCATCTGCTGCACCGCCGGCTTCGCCACCCTGACCGACTGGCAGCAGGTCTACACCGCCTTTGGCAGCGGCGGCGTCACCGCCTTCGTGCAGGGTGGCGGCACGCTGCTGGCCAACGGTCTGGGCCTGCCTGCCGAGCTTGGCGGGACCATTCTCGCAGTGATGGCGATTCTCTTCGCCGGCACCACCATGGACACCGGCCTGCGCCTGCAGCGCTTCGTCATCCAGGAAGCCGGCGAGCTGGCCGGAATGAAGGTCAACACCCTGGTGGGCACGCTGATCGCCGTCGGCGTGTGCATGGCGCTGGCCTTCGGTGCCGGCTCCGATGGCACCGGCGGCATGGTCATCTGGCCGCTGTTCGGTACCACCAACCAGCTGCTGGCCGGCCTGACCCTGGCGGTGATCACCGTCATCCTGATCAAGCTCGGCCGCTCGCCGGTGTACACCCTGGTGCCGCTGGTGTTCCTGCTGGCCATGTCGATCTACGCGCTGCTGGTGCAGATGGGCCAGTTCTACCGCGCCGAAAACTGGCTGCTGCTGGGCATGGACGTGATCATCCTGATCGCCGCACTGTGGGTCACACTCGAGGCGATCATCGCCATGCGCAAGGGCCGCGACCCGGCCGAGCGCGCCTTCGAGGCGCAGCCGTGAGCGAGCCGCTGAGCATTCTCGGCAAGGTTTCCGCGGGGCTGCGCGAGTTCTACGTCGCGCCCTATCGGCGAACCTTCGCCCGGGCCAGGCGCGACGAGGACGACCTGTTCATGCTGCTGGTGTTCAGCGAAACCCTGGGCGTGCCGAACCCGGCCGCCTGGTACACCCTGGAGCTGATGCCGGCGCTGTACGAGCGCTTCCACGACTGGCACCGGCGCATGGGAATGGAGCACTCGCCACTGGACCATATCGCATGCTGCTAGAGCTGGCGGCCGAGCGTCGCGTGCTGTTCTTTGGCGGCAAGGGTGGCGTCGGCAAGACCACCGTGGCCGCCGCCACCGCCCTCGCCCAGGCGCGGGCCGGGCGCCGCGTGCTGCTGGTCTCCACCGATCCGGCACACAACCTCGGGCACCTCTGGCAGCGCCCGGTGGGCCCGCAGAAGGTGCGCCTGGCGGCCGGGCTCGACGGCCTGGAGCTGGACCCGGAACTCACCGTGCAGCAGCACCTCGAGGACGTCGGCGCCGCCCTGCGCAAGCTGATGCCGGCGCACCTGGCCGGCGAAGTGGACAAGCACATGGCGCTGTCGCGCGATGCCCCTGGAATGCACGAGGCGGCGCTGCTCGAACGCATCGCCGAGACGCTGGAGCAGGGCCTGGCGGACTACGACCTGCTGGTGTTCGATACCGCCCCGTCCGGGCACACGGCACGGCTGATGGCGCTGCCGGAAATGATGAGCGCCTGGACCGAAGGCCTGCTGCGCCGGCAGGAGCGCGGCTCGCGCTTCAGCCAGGTGTTGAAGAACCTCGGCCAGGACGATCGCGGCTTCGGCCAGTCCATACTCGGCCAGAACGATGGCGAGGCTGCGCCGGATCGCGACAGTCGTATTCGCCAGATCCTCGACCGTCGCCGCGAGCGCTTCAACCGGCTGCGCGAGGTGCTCGGTGATGCGCAGCAGTGCGCGTTCGTCATCGTGCTCGCCGCCGAGCGGCTGCCGGTGCTGGAAACCATCGAACTGCATGCGCTGCTGCAGCGCGCCGGCACGCCGGTCGGCGCGCTGGTGGTGAACAAGCGCTCGCCGGCCGATGCCGGCGCCTTTCTCGCCGAACGCCACGCCCAGGAAGAACAGCATCTCGCCACCCTGCGCCAGGCGCTGGGCCAGCTACCACTGCTGGAGCTGCCGCTTTTGCCCGGTGATGTGGTCGGCGAAGCGGCGCTGGAAGCCTTCGCCCGCAGGCTGGCCGACTGACCCAGACCGCCCGTCACACCGACTGAACGGCCTCGTCGCGCCCTTTTCCATACGCCATGCCATATCCATTGCAAAGCGCGAGAGGAGGGTTCCATGAAGCTGCATCTCAAACCCCTGAACCAGCAGGTCATCGTCATCACCGGCGGCTCCAGCGGCATCGGTGTGGCCACCGCACGCATGGCCGTCGAGCAGGGCGCCCGCGTGGCGCTGATCTCCCGCAACGAGGAAGCACTAGCGCAGATCGAACAACAGCTGAGCGCCGGCGAACGGGTCATGCACGTGGTGGCCGATGTCGGTGAGCGCGAGCAGCTGCAACATGCTGCCGACCAGGTGATCGAGCGTTTCGGCGGCTTCGACACCTGGATCAACAACGCCGGATCATCGGTCTGGGGTCGCCTCGGCGACGTCAGCGACGAGGATCACCAGCGCGTCATGCAGACCAACTTCTGGGGCACCTTCTATGGCTCCAGCATCGCCGCGGCGCACCTGCGCCCACGTGGCGGCTCGATCATCAACATAGGCAGCCTGGAGTCGGTGGTGGCGCTGCCCTTCCACGCCAGCTACAGCGCCAGCAAGCACGCGGTGAAGGCGCTGACCGACGTGCTGCGGCTGGAGCTGGAACAGGATCGCGCTCCGGTCTCGGTGACGCTGGTGCGGCCGGTGGCGACCGATACGCCGCTCATGGATCACTCGAAGAACGAGCTGGAGAGCGCACCGAACTTCCCGCCGCCGGTGTACGCGCCGGAGGTGGTCGCCCAGGCCATCCTGCATGCGGCCGAACACCCACAGCGCGACGTCTACATCGGCAATGGCAAGCTGCTCAGCCGCCTCGAACAGAACGCGCCGCGCCTGGTGGACTGGCTGCGCCGCCGCTTCATCGCCCCGACAATCGTCAGCGGCCGTCCGGATGCCAACCGTCGCGGCCAACTGCACGAAGCCGACAGCAGCCAGGGCGGCGCCGGGCATGCCCATGGCGCCTATCCCGGGGTGGTGCTGCAGCACAGCCTGTATACCCGCGCCTCGCAACACCCGGTGGCGACCACCGCCGCCCTGGCGCTGGGCGCGCTGACGGTGTTCTCGTTGCTGCGCCGCCGCGGCTGATCGGGCGGTGGCCGGCGTGCGGCTATACCAGGTGCCGCACGAACCAGTCGCCGGCCAGGCGCGCCACCTCTTCCAGCGTGCCGTGCTCCTCGAACAGGTGGCTCGCGCCGGGCACCACCACCAGCTGGTGCTCGCACTGCAGTCGTGCCGCGGCGGCACGATTGAGCTCCAGCACCTCCAGGTCGCGGCTGCCGACGATGAACAGCGAAGCGGCGTGGACTCGTGCCAGCGACGGCTCGGCCAGGTCGACGCGCCCCCCGCGCGAGACCACTGCCGCGATGTCGGCTGGGCGCGAAGCCGCGGTGGTGAGCGCCGCGGCCGCACCGGTGCTGGCACCGAACAGACCGATGCGCAGCTCGCGCAGCTGTGCATCGCTGCTCAGCTGATCGATCACGCCCGTCAGGCGCTGGCTGAGCAAGGGGATGTCGAAGCGCAGCTGGCGGGTGATCTCGTCGATGGGTTGCTCGTGCTTGGTCAGCAGGTCGAACAGCAGGGTGGCCAGGCCCATTTCGTTGAAGCAGCGCGCCACGCTCTGGTTGCGTGGGCTGTGCCGGCTGCTGCCGCTGCCGTGCACGAAGACCACCAGTCCACGCGCCGCAGCCGGCACGCACAGGTCGCCGTGCAGGCGGGCCTTGCCGAGGGTGAAGCGCATCGGGGTCGCGGATGACTGGCTCATGCCGGCTGCCCTCCCCGGCTCCAGGCGCGCTGCAGCAGATCGACCACCAGGCGGTCCGGGGTCTGATCGAAGTTCTGGTACCAGCGGCCGATTGCATAGAGGTCATGGGGCATGTGCAGGCAGATGATGCGGTCGGCCAGCGGCTCCAGTTGCGCGACGCTGTCCGGAGCTGCCACCGGCACCGCCACGGTGATGCTCGACGGCTCCAGCTGGCGCACCGCCTTCACCGCGGCGCGCATGGTGGCGCCCGTGGCCAGTCCGTCATCCACCAGGATCACCGCACGCCCGGCGACCACCGGCCGCGGGCGGTCACCGCGATAAGCCTGTTCGCGGCGCTGCAACTCGTGGCTTTCCTGAGCGATGGTACCGTCGATCTCGGCCCTGGAGGCGTGAACGTAGCGCACGATGTCCTCGTTCATCACCCGCACACCACCGCTGGCGATGGCGCCCATGGCCAGCTCGCGATTGCCGGGCGTGCCGAGCTTGCGTACCACCAGAATGTCCAGCTCCAGGCCCAGGCGTTGCGCCACCTCGAACGCCACCGGCACACCACCGCGCGGCAGCGCCAGCACCAGGGCATCGGTCCAGTCGCCTTCCTGCGCCAACCGCTCGGCCAGTGCCTCGCCTGCATGTATTCGATCGGGGAAAGGGATCATCAGGGTCATGGCCGGTTCCTCGCTACGCTGCCGAATGCATTGGAGTCTGGCTCAAGAATGGGAGGTCCGTCGGCCGCTGCGACAAACAACGCAGAACCGCCGCCGATCGGGGCGTAAGCGGCGGTCGACGAAAGGCATTGCCGTCATATGTCTGGCGCCATTAAAGTGCCAGCACTGCAACCATGCCGGGACGCCGGCTGGTTCGACCTCTGCCAGCGGAAGGATGCCCATGCCGAACAACAAAAAACCCCGGGTCGCCTGGTGCGTACGCAGCGCAGTGCTGATGACCGTCAGCCTGCTGTTTCCCTCTACCTCGCTGCACGCGGCACAAAGCCTGACGCTGCTGACCTGGGAGGAATACCTCAGCGAGGCGGTGATCGAGCGCTGGCAGGCCGAGACCGGGGTCGAGATCCAGCAGATCTTCTTCGACAGCGGCGACAAGCGTGACGAGATCCTCGCCAAACCCGACCACCAGATCGACATCGCCCTCACCGAGCTGATCAGCTCGTCGCGCTTCGGTGCGCGCAAACTGCTGGAGCCGATCGAGCAAGCCCGCCTGCCGGCGCTGCGTCATGTGGCCCGGCGCTGGCGCGACAGCTGCGGCCGTTACGCCGTGCCGTACCTGTGGGGCACGCTGGGCATCGCCTATCGCAGTGACCGCATCGAGCAGGCGCCACGCTCCTGGGCGGACCTGCTCAAACCGGCGCGGCCGGCCGAGCCGCACATCGTGATGATGGAAGACCACGAGGACATCCTCGCCAGCCCGTTGATCCTGCTCGGCCACTCGATCAACACCTCTGACCTCGACCAGCTCAAGGCAGCGTTCGAGCTGCTGCGCAACCAATCCGAGGCAGTGCTCACCTACGAGTACGTGATCACCGCGCTGCGCAGCCAGCGGCATCTCGACCGCGCCGACATGGCGCTGGCCTACAGCGGCGACCAGCAGGTGCTCAACGCGGTCGAGGGCGTGCACGGCGAGCCCTGGCGCTACGTGGTGCCGGAAGAAGGCACACTGCTCTGGGTCGACTGCCTGTCGGTGCCGAGCAACAGCCCGAACCAGGCGCTGGCCTACCGCTTCCTGGACTTCCTCAACCGACCCGAGATCGCCGCGCTGAATGCCGAGGACCTGGGCGTCGCCACGCCGAATGCCGCAGCCCGGGCGCTGCTGCCGGAGGACGTGCGCGCGGATGCGACCATCTACCCGCCAGAGGCGGTCCTGGCCCGCAGCCAGGTCTACGAGGAGCGCCCGCTGGAAGGCACGCAGACCCGGCGGCGCATCATCAGCGCACTGATCAACGCCCATGACGCTCGGTAAACGCGCGCTGCTGGTGATCTTCCCGGTCATTCTGATCATCCAGCTGGTTGCCTCGACCACCGCCTACCTGACCCAGCGCGCCTCGCTGCTGGGTCTGGAGCAGGCGCGTCTGGAGCAGCAGCTGTCGGCGCTGAAGTCGGCCTATCTGGACTACGAGGCGTTCAACCGCAGCGTGCTCTACTCGATCATCGACAGCGAGGCGTTGCTGCACTTCCTGCGCGAGTCGGACACCGCCTTTCGCAACGACACCCTCGGGCTTCGCCTGCAGCAAAGCATTCGCTCGCTGTCGAACACCGAACTGTCGTTCGTTTCCTTCGCCATCGTGCAGCCCGATGGCCAGCCGGCCTACTACTTCGAGAGCAGCCTGTCGCCGTTCGGCTCGATGGATGCCTCGCAGCAACGGATCGTCCAGCAGGCCCGGCAATCGGCTTCCAGCGCGACGATCTACCTCGAACAGGCCGATGGCGCTCCGCTGCTGGTCAACACCGACTTCGTCCTGCCGGCCAGCGGCAGTCGGCCGCTGCCGAGCCAGCGCGGTGAAGCCTTCGCCATCCAGCTGGCGGTACGCCCCGAGCGATTCATCAAGCTCAAGCGGGCACTGGAGAGCGAATACGGTGCGCCGGTGGAGATCGCCGACCAGCAGTTGCCGGTGAACGTCGGCCTGTCCGCCGAGATTCCGCTGTCGCGCTCACTGCACGCCCGCCTGACGCCGGCGCCGGACTACACCGGCGAGCGCCTGCAAAAGCTCGGGCTGGCCTTTCTCGCGGGTGGTTCGCTGATCGGCCTGCTGTCCATCGGGCTGCTGCTATGGCTGATCCGCCGCTACATCACCACGCCCATCAGCCAGCTGGACAACCAGCTCACCGACCTGCTGCTGTGCAAACGCGCGGCCCTCGACGAGCCCAGCGACGGCGGCGAGATCGGCCGTCTGACGGTCAACATGAAGACCCTGCACGATCGCAGCACCGCCGCGCTGCAGCGCATCCAGGAGATCTCCTGGACCGACAGCCTGACGCAGATCAGCAACCGCGCGCACTTCGGCATGCTGGCCAACGTCATGTATGAACAATGCCTGCAGGAAGACAAGCGCCTGTCGCTGCTGTTCATCGAACTGGACAACTTCAAGCAGGTCAACGACCGCCACGGCCACGATGCCGGCGATGCCCTGCTGCGCCTGTTCGCCCAGCGCGCCCAGACGCTGCTGGAACGGCATCGCCAGCAGCATCCGCACACCTATTCGGCGTTCGCCCGGCTGTCCGGCGACGAATTCGCCATCCTCCTGCTGAGCGATGCCGAGCCCGGCCTCGACGCACTGTGCGACGCGCTGCTCGGCCTGTGCCGCGGCGGATTCCGCCTGGAGGAGCGAACCTACCCGGTCAGCCTCAGCATCGGCACCGCCTGCTATCCGGACGATGCCGACTCCATCACCCAGCTGCTCACCCGCGCCGACACCGCCATGTACCAAGCCAAGGCCGAAGGCAAGTGCATGGCGGTGGCATTCAGCAACGAGCTGGAACAGCGCAACGAGCGAATCCGCCTGATCGAGGACCAGCTGCGCGCACTGGACGGCGACGACCAGCTGCGGCTGGTCTACATGCCGGCACTCAACCGCGACGGTGCGGTGGTCAGCTGCGAAGTGCTGCTGCGCTGGCATTCACCGGTGCTGGGCACGGTCTCGCCCGCCGAGTTCATCCCCATTGCCGAGCGTGCCGGGCTGTTCCCGAAGATCGACAGCTGGGTCATCGACCACGCACTGGCCGAGTACCCGCAGCTGGTGCGGCTGTTTGGCGAGCAGGTGATCCTGGCGATCAACGTGTCCTCCGCGCAGCTGGCCGACGACCGCATCTGCCGCTATCTGGCCGAGCGCGCCGCCCATCACAGGGTGGCCCCGGGCAGGATCGAGATCGAGCTGACCGAGACCTACGCGGCCGAGCTGAACAAGGACACCATGGCCGTGGTGCAGGCCATTCGCCGGGCCGGCTTTCGCGTCGCCATCGACGATTTCGGCGTCGGCTACACGTCCATCCAGCAATTGCTGGAGTACCCGGCCGACACCATCAAGCTGGACATGGCGATCATCACGCGGCTGACACGACCGGACATGCAGCACAGCCTCAGCGCCCTGGTCGCCTTCTGCCATGCCCAGGGCAAGCGGGTGAATGCCGAAGGCGTGGATGACATGGAGAAGCAGTCGGCGCTGCTGCAGGCCGGTTGCGACCTGTTCCAGGGCTACCTGATCTCGCCGCCACGGGCATTGCCGGCACTGGAAGACTGGATGGCCGTGCGCAACCGCGCCCAGGGTGCGCTGCGCCTGGAGCAGCTGGCGCCGCGGGTGGTTCCGCAACCCTTATGAGCGAGTCGCGCGAGCCCTTGCGCGACCGATCATCGCAACCGGCGGACGCCACGTCCCGCAGGCGGAAGAGCGCTGTGAGCTGATCTACGCTGCAAAGGCACCCTCCCTATCATTGAGGCCTTTGCCATGGACAAGACGCGCGACAAGCTTCTACAACCCGAACACCACGACCCCTACCTCAAGGCATGGCACCAGCGCAGCGACACCCTCTGCCCACGATGCGGCGCCGCCTACCAGGCCGGACGCTGGACCTGGAACGGCCTGGTCGATGCGAGCAACGCCCAGGAAGCCCTCTGCCCTGCCTGCCAGCGCATCGCCGAAGACGTGCCGGCCGGCACCATCAGCCTGCGCGGCGCGTTCGTCAAAGCGCACACCGACGAACTCAGCGGACTGATCCGCAACACCGAAGAAAAGGAAAAGGGCGAACATCCGCTCGAGCGCCTGATGGCCATCAGCGACGAACCCGATGGATTGCGCGTGACCACCACCGGCCTGCACCTGGCTCAGCGCATCGGCCACGCGCTGGAAGCCGCCTACGACGGCGAACTGAAGATCCTCTACGACGGTGAAGCGTATTACGTCGACGTGCACTGGCTACGCGACTGAGCCTGCGAACCCCGGCTCAGATGGTCTCCTCGCCGGCCGCCCCGGCCGGATTGGCGCGGGTCGGCATGGCGAGGATTTCCGGCACCACCTCGCGGGCGAACACCTCGTGCAACCGACGCAGCTCGGCGAAGGGGTCACGATGATGGTCGACGCGGATATCCCACAGCGGGTATTGCTCCTGGTCGACCACATACACCGTCGCCGAGGATTCGCCATGGCGGTCGCCACCCTCGGCGTCGCCAGCCGCCAGCGCGGCCATCAGGCGCTCCACCAGCGGCAGCTGCACGCTACCGACATAGGCTTCGCAAGCCGCCTCCAATACCTCCCGCCCCTTGAGCCGGTTGCCCTGCACGCAGAACTGCTCGCCGGCGATGGAGCCGGCCCAGGGCAGGCAGCGCTCGCCGGTCCAGCAGGCGGTGCGCCCGCTACTGTCGATGACCGCGCACTGGCGCAGCTCCATGCACGGATCGGTGCGCCGCAGCCGCTCGAGCACTTCGCCGGCCGGACTGAACTCGCGCAGGAAGCGCAGGCCGTCGATGCCCAGGTACGGATTGATCTGCGCCTGGGTCGCCACCGCGCCCACACGTGCCGCCGCGTGGGTCAGCAGCTTGCCCACGGCTGGCATGGCGGTGGCGGCGGCGACACCGATCTGCCCGGTGCGCGGGCAGCGGGCGACGATGGAAAAGGTCATGGGCGTGCTCTCTGGACTGGTCGCACGTTAGGCCGACGCCGAGGGGCAAACGTTCAGGCGGCCCCGTGTTTCATTCCGGCAGCTCGACACTGACCTTGATCGAGGAGTACCAGCGCGTCACCGCGGCGATGTCGTCATCGCCCAGCCCCGCAGCGATCACGCTCATTTGCGGATGCTTGCGCTCGCCGGAGCGGAACGCCTGCAGCTGGCGGGCCAGGTAGAGCTCGCCGTTGCCGGCCAGGTTAGGTGCGTCGGCGACCTTGGCGAGGCCGTCGATGCCATGACAGGCGGCGCACATCTTCGCCTTGGCCTTGTCCGCCGCAAGGTCGGCGGCCTGCAGCGACGGCGCCAGGCACAACAGTAACGGCAGCATGCGGCACAGGCGCCGGTGCGAAACGAGAGCGATGGGCATGCGGTACTCCTCGGATGGGCGCCGGCCCGCGGCGAGGCACGGGCCGGCGCGGCGGCTCACTTGCCCTGGTAGGAGATGCGATAGATGGCGCCAGCGGTGTCGTCGCTGACCAGCAACGAGCCATCCTTGAGCTGGGCGACGTCGACGATGCGGCCGTAGTACTCGCCGGTTTCCTCGTCCAGCCAGCCTTCGGCGAAGGGCACCGTCTCGCCGGACGGACCGCTGCCATCGGCCGCAAACGGCGTGAACATCACCCGCGCACCGGCCGGCACGGTGCGGTTCCAGCTGCCGCGCTGGGCGCTGAAAAGCCCGCCGCGGTACTGCTCGGGAAACTGCTTGCCGGTGTAGAAGGTCAGGCCCATGTCGGCGGCGTGGGCAATGGTTTCCACCACCGGCGGGGTCAGGCCTTCCGGCGGCGTTTCGTCGGCGTACTCGTTGGTACGCACCTGGCCGCCGCCGTACCAGGGCATGCCGAACTTCATTCCGGCCTTGGGTGCACGATTGATCTCGCCTGTCGGCGTGTCGTCGCCCATACCGTCGACCTGGTTGTCGGTGAACCAGAGCTCCTTCGTCGTCGGGTGATAGGTGATGCCCACCGAGTTGCGCACGCCGGTGGCGTAGACCTCGCGCTTGCTGCCGTCGCGCTCCATGCGCACGATGCCGCCGATGCCGTGCCGCTCGTACAGCTCCAGCTTGTCCTTGGGCGGCACGTTGTGCGGCTGGCCGAGGGAGATGGTGAGCTTGTTGTCCGGGCTGATGGCACAGACCCGCGCGCCGTGGTTGTAGCTCTCTTCATCCTTGGGGATCAGCTCGCCGGTCGACACCACGATGTCCGCCGCCACGTCCGGCCCCTCGTAGAAGAACTCGGCGGCCGGGAACACCAGCACGCGGTTGTGCTCGGCGACGAAGAGAAAGCCGTCCGGGCTGAAACAGGGGCCAGGCTGGGTGAAGGAGATCGCCGGGGCGAAGCGCTTCACTTCGTCGGCGGTGCGGTTCTTGGTGCGATCGGTGACCGCCCACAGGTCGGTCTTGCGGGTGCCGACGAACACCACCCCGCTGGAAGGCCCGACTGCCATATGGCGGGCATCGGGCACTACGGCGTAGAGGTCAATGCGAAACCCTTCGGGCAGCTTGATGCGTTTGAGGTTCTCGCGGATGGCATCGGCGGTGGGGCCGTCCTGGGCAATGGTCTTTATGTCCAGGGACTGGCCGGTGGTCTTCATCGAGCGCATGCGCTCCAGGGCTTCGTCACTGGTCGGCGCCGCGATGGCAGCGGCGCAGCTCAGCGCGAGCAGGGCGCTCAGGGTCAGGCGGAAGGTCTTCATGGCACGCACCTCGGGGCACCGCCACAGGGGGCGGTCATCTTGTTGTTATGGCGTTCCCGGCGCCGAGCTGCGCACCGGGCATGCGGCTGCTGCCTGCTTCAGCGTAGCGGCCGCCCGGCCATTTACCACTTGAGGTGCCCTGCGGTGCAGCTCAGCCCTGGCGCAGCGAAAGTCCCTTCAGGAAATTGCGCAGCAGCTGGTCGCCGCAGGGCCGATAGTTGCTGTGCCCGGGCTTGCGGAACAGTGCGCCGAGCTCGGATTTCGACAGCTGCAGATCGGCGGCATGCAGGATCGCCTGCAGGTCTTCGTCGCGCAGCTCGAAGGCCACCCGCAGTTTCTTCAGGATCTGGTTGTTGCTGACCGGCAGTTCCAGCGGCGGTGCCGGGCGGCTTTCATCCTTGCCACGCTTGAAATAGATCAGCCCGTCGAGAAAACGCGCCATCGCCTCGTCCGGGCATTCCTGATAGCCGTCCTCGTCCTCGCGGCTGAGCCAGGCGCGAACCTCGGCCTCGGCAACCGTGCAACCACCCAGGGCCGCGATTTCGGCCATCTGCGCATCGCTGACCTTGAGGGTGTAGCGCAGGCTGCGCAGGACGTCGTTGTTGAGCATGTTCGCTCCTCACTGGGAAAAGGCCGGCAGTGTGCGCCTTCGGGCGCCCTGCGGCGAGCCCGATCAGCCTTCCTCGCGCTCGCCGAGGCGTCTGTACAGCGTGCGCCGTCCGATGCCGAGCAAGGCCGCCGCGCGGCGCTTGTTGCCATCCACCAGCTTGAGCACGTGCTCGATATAACGCAGTTCCAGCTCTTCCAGGGTCGGCAGCAACGGGCCATCGCTGAGCTCGGCGAGCAGCTCGGCCCCGGCGCTGCGGGCCTTGTCGTCACGGTAGCTGGCGATGCGGCTGGGCAGGTGCTCCAGCTCGATGCTGCGCCCGTGGCAGAACGTCACTGCCCGCTCGATGGCGTTCTGCAGCTCGCGCACGTTGCCCGGGAACGGATAGCGGCGTAGCTGCTCCAGCGCCGCCGGCGCGATGCCGCGCACCGGCCGCCCGCCGCGCGCGGCGAAGTGGGCGACGAAGCCGGCGGCCAGCAATTCGAGATCCTCCTCCCGATCACGCAACGGCGGCACCTGCAGGATGAAGGTTTCCAGACGGAAGAACAGGTCTTCGCGGAACGCCTCGCGCCCGGCCTCGGTTTCCAGCGGGCGATTGCTGGCGGCGATGATGCGCACGTCCACGCTGAGTTCGCGCTCGGCACCCACCGGGCGGATCGTGCCTTCCTGCAGCACGCGCAGGAGCTTGGCCTGCAGCGGCAGCGGCATCTCGCCGATCTCGTCGATCTCGTCGAGAAAGAGCGTACCGCCGTCGGCCTGTTGGAACAGCCCCTTGTGCGCGCGATTGGCGCCGGTGAAGGCACCGGCGACATGGCCGAAGAACTCGCTTTCCAGGAGCTCGGCCGGCAACCCGGCGCAGTTGATGGCCAGGAACGGGCCGCCGGCGCGCTCGCTCTCGGCGTGCACCGCCCTGGCCACCAGTTCCTTGCCGGTGCCGCTCTCACCGATCACCAGTACCGGCCCTTCGGCACGGGCGAGCTGGCGGATCTGATCGAACAGCCCGCGCATCACCCGGCTGCGTCCGAGCATGCCGTGGAAGCGATCATCGCTGAGCAGCTGCTGGAAGCGTCGCACTTCGTCGCGCAGGCGCCGCGTCTCCAGCGCGCGGCCGACCGCCAGAGCGAAGTGCTCGAGGTCCAGCGGCTTGGTGAGAAATTCGTCGGCGCCTTCCTTGAGCGCCGCCACCGCCTGCTGAATGCTGCCGAACGCGGTGATCACCAGAAAGGCCGGTGCCGCCTGCATGCTCTTCACCCGCCGCAGCAGCGCCATGCCGTCAGCGCCGGGCAGGCGCAGGTCGCTGACCACCAGCGCCGGCTCCCAGCTTTCCAGGGAACCCACCGCCTCCTCGGCGCTGGCCAGCGCGCGCACCTGCAGCCCGCGATCCTCCAGCTCCTCAACCAGCAGCTGGCGCAGGCTGTCATCGTCCTCGACCAGCAGCACACGCTCCTGCACCGCGTCAGTCATGATTCTCCTCCTCGCTCAATGGCAGCGCGATGCGAAATGCCGCACCCGGCAGCCGGCCGTGGACCAGCTCGATACGCCCGCCGCACTCGCTGACCACCCCATGGGCCACAGCCAGGCCGAGGCCGCTGCCTTCGCCCACCGCCTTGGTGGTGAAGAACGGCTCGAACAGCGCTCCGCGATGGCTTTCAGTAATGCCCGGGCCGTCATCCTCGACCTGCATGAACAACTCGCGACCGTCGCCCCACCAGCTCAGCCGTACCTCGCCTCCCGGGCTGGCCTGGGCGGCGTTGCGCAACAGATTGGTCAGCGCCTGCTCGAAACGCGGCGGGTCGACCCGGCAATGCAGTGTCTGCGGCGGCGCCTGCAGCTGCAGGCGGACTTCGAGCGCGGCCAGCTCGTCGGCCACCGCCGCAGCGGCCGAATGCGCCAGCACCTCGGCCGGCACACGGCGCGGGGGTGAGCCGGCGGCCCGGCCGAAATCCAGCAGCTGACGGACGATCGCGCTAAGCCGCGCCACCTGCTGGCGAATCTGCAACAGCGCGCGGCGATGGCTTTCGGCCAGCTCGTCGTCGCGCAACACCCGCTGCGCCTTGCCATCGATCACGCTCAGCGGGCTGCCCAGCTCGTGGGCCACGCCGGCCGCCAGCCGCCCCACTGCCGCCAGCTGCTGGCTCTGACGCAGGCGCGCCTGCAACTGCTCCTCGCGGGCCTGCTGCTCGGCGACCTGGCGTTCGGCGGCGGCGATGCTGTCGAGCATCTGGTTCAACGCGCCGGACAGCACCATGATCTCCTGCGGCCCGCTGCGCGGCGCACGATGCTCGCGCTCGCCGGCCGCGACGCGCTCCATGCTGCGTGCCAGCTGCTGCAGATGCTTGCCCACCGCGGAGCGGTGACCGAGCAGGATCACCACCAGCGCCACCCCGGCGAGCAAGCCGCCCAGGCCCGGCAGCGATCAGCCGCAGGCGACGGATGTCGCGTTCGAAGTCACCCCAGCGCCGGGTCACCTGCAGCAGGCCATTGATCTGCCCACCGCTCTCTTCCAGCGGAACGAAATAGGAATACACCGGGCGACCGTTGATGCGCTGGTACTCGCCGGTCAGCTCGCCGCCTTCGGTGAGCTGCTGAATCGCCGACGCATCCTGATCCGGCTCCACCGCACCGGCATAGGCAGCCAGCTTGCCGTCACGGTCGTAGACGTAGGCGCCATAGACGCGGCCGACGCCAAGCACCGATTCCAGCACCTGCTGCAGGGTGCGCTCATGGTTCTTCTCCAGGCTGGCGCTCAGCGGCAGGCGCACCGCCCGCGCCACCAGCTCCACCTCGGCCTGCAGCCGCCGCTCGCTGTTGCGCTCCACCGTCCAGAGCACCACCGAACTGAAGCCGAACATGATTGCCATGAGCGGCACGATGACCTTGAGCAAGAGCGCGCCGCGCAGACTGGCTGGCCGCTGCCAGAGTGATACATGTGTCATACCGGCACACTACAGACCGCTGCCCGACAGGTCCACCGCACCCCGACGAAACGAAAAATGCCATTCAAATCAATGACATGAACTTTTATCGAAAGCTGGCACGGCTACTGCACCAGCGAACCCGTCTTTAACCGAAGCAGGAATGAACATGACCCAGCACAACGCTCGTCTCGCCTTCGCCGGTATCTTTTCGCTGTTCCTCGGCCTGGCCGCCCCCCTCGCATCGGCCCAATCAGCCAACCCGGCACCCGCTGCCCAGCCCGCCGCTGGCGCGCAAACGCAGCAGTTCAGTGAAAAGAAACTGGAAAGCTTCGCCGAGTCGCTCGGCGAGATCATGCAGATCCGCGAGGAGTTCACCGGCAAGCTGCAACAGACCGAAGACGCCAACAAGGCCCGCGACCTTCAGCAGCAGGCCAACGAGAAAATGCTTGGTGTGATCGAGGAAAACAACATCAGCATCGAGGAATACAACGCCATCAACGAAGCCGTGCAGACCGACCCGGAGCTGCGCAACCGCGTGATTGCGATGATGCAGTAAGCCGTCCCGGCGCTGCTGCCAGAGCAGCTCGCCCGAACGATCGGAGCCCCGTCCGGCCGATGCCGGCGGGGCTCTTTGGGTTTTGGATAACGACAACCTGATACGCCACGCTTCAACAGCGGCGTGCTTCGAGAAGCGTTGGGCAGAGGTGCGGCAGCGGTCACCGCCCGTGCAGTCCCTGCCTGAAGGCAAAGTAGTGTTCGAGCACCCGCTCTGGCGCCTCGACCTGCGGGTAGTGACCGATGCCCTCCAGCAGCACGGTGTCGGGCGCGGGAATCAGCTCGCGGTAGCGGGCCACCATGTGCGCGCCGGAGATCGGATCGGCCGCGCCGTCGATCACCCGCATCGGCACATCGCCGCGCTGCATGGCCGCCACCCATCGCTCGCGTTGTGCGACCCGCTCCGGCATGTAGCGGATCAGCCGGTGCATCACCGCAGGTCCGTTGCCTTCGGCGATCAGTCGCCAGTAATCGTCCAGTTCGGCATCGCTCGGCTGCGTCTGCGCACCGAACACCCGGCCGAAGGTCGCCCCTAGCGTACGCCGCGAGAACAGCCGGCCGAGCAGAAAGCCGAACGGGCCGAGCAGCAGTTTCTGCACCCGCACCAGATGATGGGTTTCAGGGAACAGCCCGCCATTGAGGAACACGCAGCTGGCCAGTGCGATGCGCCCTTCACAGTGCCGCGTCAGCAGCTCCTGGGCGACGCTGTCGCCATAGTCATGCGCCAGCACATGGATCGCACCGCCGATACCCAGCTCCGCCAGCAGTGCCTGCTGCAGGTCAGCCTGTTCGATCAGGCTGTAGGTGTGCCCGCGCGGCTTGGCCGAATAGCCGAAGCCGAGCATGTCGCAGGCAATCAGCCGGTAACGCGCCGCCAGCGGCTGCCAGACCTTGTGCCAGTCCCAGCTGGCGGTGGGAAAGCCATGGATCAACAGCAGCGGCTCACCTTCGCCGGCCGTCCAGTAGCGAATGCGCTTGCCGCCGAACGAGAATTCGCGAGCGTTCGCGCGCCACGTGTCCAGTGCCATGCCTTCGGTGCTCATACGCGGTAGCTCGCGTCACTACTGCCAGCGCTCCCCGGCACGCCCGCGCCTGCGGCCGTGCCCTTCCAGGTGAAGGCAGTAACCGGCCGAAAACCGGCAGGCAGACCAATACGGGGCTGCCCCTCGATAGGGGTCTTTTCGTTGAGATGAAGCGGATGCAGCGTAAGGGCGACGTTCACGAGGGTCTCTCTTCTTGTTGTTCTGGCGACGGAACAGTCTAGCGGTACGGAATGGCATGCAGACTCGCGCTGCAGGCCAGCTTAGTGGCCCCGCGAGTCAGCCACGCGCGCAGGCGCGACATCGCCTTCACCGCCGATTTGCCCTCAGCCATGCCGAACCCAGCCGAAACAGGACGACTAAAAGGGCGTATGTGACGAGAACCAACCGGTCAGCCGGCAAGCCGCAACCGGGCTGTATCGCCGGTGATAGAGTCGGTGCCACCTATTCGATCACTGGAGAAACCATGCGCCCACTGTTCAACGCCCTGCTGCTGGCCCTGCCGCTCGCATTCTCTTCGCTGGCCTCAGCCGCCGACTCGCCCGCCGGGCGCTGGCAGACCATCGACGACGAAACCGGCAAGCCCAAGTCCATCGTCGAGATCCAGCAGGCGGCCGATGGCAGCCTGACCGGCAAGGTGGTGGAAATCCTGCAGTCGGACCATGGCCCGAACCCGCTGTGCACCGAGTGCGAAGGCGAGCGCAAGGACCAGCCCATCACCGGCATGACCATTCTCTGGGACCTCAAGCCGGACGGCGAGCAGGTCTGGAGCAACGGCACCATCCTCGACCCGGCCAAGGGCAAGACCTACCGCTCCAAGGCCAGGCTGCTGGATGGCGGCAACAAGCTGGAGGTACGCGGCTACATCGGCATCGAGGCGCTGGGTCGCAGCCAGACCTGGGTGCGCCAGTAAAGCCACCGTCGCCCCGGCTGGCCATGCCGCGGGTCAGGCGCCTTCAACGGGCTAGCCGGCTGGCGGGCCACCGTCAGCCCTGTGCCAGCCGCTGCAGCGCAACACGGTCGAGGCAGCGATAGCGGAACGACGGCCGGCCGATCTGCCCGTAGTGGAAGGATTCCTCCAGCAGCTGCGCGTCCGTCAGGTGCTTGAGGTACTTGCGCACCGAGACGCGGGACATCCCGGTGGCGGTCAGCAGGTTTTCGCTGGTGAAACTGTCTTCCTCCAGCGCCAGGATCGCCTGCGCCACTTGGGCCAGCGATGCCGGGGTCAGCCCCTTGGGCAGGTCACCGGGACGACGCACGTCCGCCGCGGCAGGCTGGCCGAACAGCCGGTCGATGTCGCCCTGGCCGAGCTGTTCCGGCAACCGCGATAGCGCATCACGGGCGCGCCGGCAGCTCTCCACGGCATCGCGGAAGCGTTCGAAGCTGAACGGTTTGACCAGGTAATCCCGCGCGCCGAGGCGCTGGGCGGCACGTACCGTCTCGATCTCCGATGCCGCAGTGATCAACACGGCATCGGTGTTGCGATCCTCGGCACGCAGGTAGCACAGCACCTCGAGGCCGGAGCGGTTGCGCAAGTAGACGTCGAGCAGCAGCAGGTCCACCGTCTCGTCCGCCAGCAGTTCGAGTGCCGCCGGCACGCTGGCACACTGGCCGACCAGCTCGATGCCGTCGAGACGGGCCAGATAGTCCACGTTCAGGCGCATGACCATCGGGTCGTCCTCGACGATCAGCACGCGCAGGGCGGTTTTCATGGTGTTCCCTCCGTGGCGGCGGTGCGATAGGGCAGCTCGACCTCGAACAGGCTGCCGCGGCCCGCTTCCGAGTACACCGCCAGGGTACCGCCCCAGGCGTCGACCTGTTCGCGCACCGCGGCCAGACCGATGCCGCGCCGCTCGCCCTTGGTCGATACGCCGCGCTCGAAGATCTGCTCGCGCACCTCGGGCTGGATGCCGCCGCCGCTGTCCTGTACGTGCAGCGAGAGCAGCGCCTCGTCGTAGTCGAGGGTCAGGCTGACACGCTGCTCGGCCTGCTCGGCGACGGCCTCGAAGGCGTTCTCCAGCAGGTTGCCGAGGATGGTCACCAGGCCGTGGATCCGTTCCGGCGCGGCGGCCGGCACCGGATGTTCGACCTCCACCTGGAAAACGATGCCGCGCTCGCGGGCTTCGCTCTGCTTGCCCAGCAGGAAGCCGGCCAGGACCGGTTCGCCGATACCCTCCACCAGCGCCGTGGCGGGCGCCAGCTGGTGATCGGCGAGGTCGCGCAGGTAGGCGCGCAGCGCATCCAGATCACCCATCTGCGCCAGCCCGAGCAGCACGTGCAGCTTGTTCTTGAACTCGTGGGTCGCCGCGCGCAGCGCTTCGGCATAGCGACTGACGCCAGTCAGCTGTTCGGCCAGCGCGTTGACTTCACTCTTGTCGCGGAAGGTGGCGATGGCCCCGATCACCCGGCCCTGGTGACGAATCGGCGCGCGGTTGGCGAGGATGGCCAGGCCGTTGAGGCTGAACTCGCGATCCAGCTGCTCGGTCGCGCTGGCCAGCACTTCTGGCAGACCGCTGGCAGGCAGATACTCGGCGATCGGCCGCCCCAGCGGAGGCTTGCCCAGCCCGGTGCTGACCAGCAGGCGCTCCGCGGCCGGGTTGACCAGGGTGATGCGCGCCTGATCGTCGACCGCCAGCACGCCCTCGCGCACCGAGGCCAGCATCGCCTGGCGCTCTTCCACCAGGCGGGTGATTTCGTAGGGCTCCAGCCCCAACAGCACGCGCTTGATATAGCGCGCCAGCAGGTGCGCGCCGAGCACGGTCAGCAGCATCAGCACGAGCACGCCGACCACCACGTCGCGCCGATGCTCGCTGAGCAGCTCACCAAGTGAGGCCAGGGTCACGCCGACCGATACCGCGCCGAGCACGTCGCCCCGTGCGTCCAGCACCGGAGCAAAGCCGCGGATGCTGGTACCCAGGCTGCCTTCGGCGCGCGAACTGTAGGTTTCGCCGGCCAGCGCCGGGCCTTCATCATCACCGCGAAAGGCCTGGCCGATGCGTGCCGGTTCCGGATGGGTGAGGCGCAGGGCATGCCGATCCATTACCACGATGAAATCGACCCCCAGCCGCTGGCGCAGATCGTCGATATCGCGTTGCAGCGGGTTGTCGGCTGTGAAATCCATGGTCATCCCGACCAGTGCCTGGCGCACGTCGTCACGCGCCGCAACGCTCTGTGCGACGTTGGTCACCCGCGCGGCCTGGCCTTCTTCGAGGGTGTCCTGCAGCTGCACGTTGAACAGCCAGAGCGCAAGGCCGAGGGCCAGCACCAGCATGACGGCGACCAGCAGCGAGATCAGGGTGTTCAGGCGCAGGCGCAAGGTCGTTCTCCAGTGGCTGAGCGGCCGCTCAAGGGCCGCGATAGAGCGCTGGATCGAGCCAGCGGGGCGCCGGCGGGTCAAGCTCGGTGGCGCTTTTTTTAGTTTCGTAATGCTTTTTTAACTTCGCCAAACATTGGCCGCGAAGCATCTCTGCTTAAGGTAGCCCCGCACGGTTGTCCGGCTGTGCACGTCCGCCCGCATCGGGCGCTATCGCAACCATGACCCGTACGCGCGCCGCCTGGCTGCCGCGTTCGAAGGAGTACAACAATGAATCGGACCCCGTTGAGCACTGCCGTGCCTGACTGCAACCCGTCCCTGTCCGTGTTTTCCCAGCGCATCTTCAACCTGCCGCTGCCACTGTTCGCCATCGCCCTGCTCGTCATGGCCGCCGCCATCGCTACCGATACCCTGCCCAGCGGGATGATCGGCGCGTTGCTGGTGATGATGCTGCTAGGCGAATTGCTCGGCTTTGCCGGCGACCGCTTGCCGATCATCAAGACCTACCTGGGCGGCGGCGCGATCCTGGCGCTGTTCGGTGCCGCGGCCATGGTCTATTTCGGCTGGCTGCCCAAGGCGGTGGCGGACGACGTAGCCAGCTTCATGAAGGGCGGCGGCTTTCTCGACTTCTATATCGCCGCGCTGATCACCGGCAGCATCCTCGGCATGGATGCCAAGGTGCTGGTCAAGGTCGGCTCGCGCTATGCGCTGCCGCTGCTCTGCTCGGTGCTGTTCGCGGCGCTGTTCGCCATGGCCGTGGGCGCGCTGCTCGGTTTCTCGCCGCAGGATGCGGTGGTGGTCATCGCCATGCCGATCATGGGCGGCGGCATGGGTGCCGGTGCGGTACCGATGAGCCAGATCTACGAGCAGCTGCTCGGACAGCCGGCCAGCTACTACATCTCGATCCTGGTGCCGGCCCTGGCCCTGGGCAATGTCTTCGCGATCATCATCGCCGGAATGCTCAACGGCCTGGGCAATCGCTACCCGTCACTGACCGGCAACGGCCAGATGATGCCGGGCGTGGATGTCAGCGACAAGGAAGGCCCGATCACCCTACCCGCGCTGGGCATCGGTCTGGTCGCGGCACTGAGCTTCTTCATCGCCGGGCAGATCCTCGGCAAGTTCGTGCCGTTGCATCCCTATGCACTGATGATCGTGCTGGTGGCGCTGCTCAAGATCAGCAACCTGGTGCCCGAGTCGATCAACGACGCCGCCTCCCAGTGGTTCCGCTTCGTCGCACGCAACTGGACCTTCGCCCTGCTGTTCGGCATCGGCGTGGCCTTCACCGACCTCGGCCAGGTGATCGGCGCCATCTCGCTGACCTATGTGCTGATCGTTTTCGCCGTGGTTGCCGGTGCGGCGTTCGGCGCCGGCCTGGTGGGCAAACTGGTGGGCTTCTATCCGATCGAGTCGGCCATCACCGCCGGCCTGTGCATGGCCAACATGGGCGGCACCGGTGACGTCGCGGTGCTCTCCGCCGCCCGACGCATGTCGCTGATGCCCTTCGCGCAGATCTCCTCGCGCCTGGGCGGTGCATTGATCCTGCTGATTTCCAGCGTCGTGGTGCCGCTGTTCTTTACCTGACCGGCATTCCAGATCGTCGGAAAGTGAAAAGCCCCGGCCTTGTGGTCGGGGCTTTTCTGTTCAGCCAACGGGTCATCAACCGCGGAAGTAGTTGACCTTGCGATTCAGCTCCTCGGCGAGCAGGGTCAGGTCCTGGCTGGAAGACGCCACCTGGTTCGAGGCGGCGGAACTGGCGACGGTGGAGTCGTGGATGCGCGTGACACTCTGATTGACCTCTTCCGCCACTGCACCCTGCTCCTCGGAAGCCGTCGCGATCTGCGCGTTCATTTCGTTGATCGAACCCACTTCCTGACGAATCTTGGCCAGCGCATTCTCCGCCTGCAGCGTCTGCTCGACGGTCTGCTGCGCCAGTTGCTTGCTCGACTGCATCACCTCCACCGCTCTGCCGGCGCCAGCCTGCAGCGAGGCGATCATCTCGCTGATTTCGCTGGACGACAGCTGCGTGCGGTTGGCCAGCGAGCGCACCTCGTCGGCCACCACTGCGAAGCCGCGACCATGCTCGCCGGCACGCGCCGCCTCGATCGCCGCATTGAGCGCGAGCAGGTTGGTCTGCTCGGCGATCGCGGTGATGACCTGCAGGATCTTTTCGATATCGCCGCTTTGCGCCGAGACCTGGTTGACGGTTTCGGTCGCGCTTTCCAGCACTTTGGCCAGGTTATGGATGGAGACGGCTGTTTCGCCGACGATTCGCGTACCGGTCTCGACCTGCTCGTCGGCGCTCTTCGCCGCTGCGGCGGCGCGGGCGGCGAAGCTCGCCACCTCGTTCACCGTCGTGGCCATCTGATTGATCGCCGTGGCCACTTGCTCGGCCTCGGCCGACTGATGCTGGATCTGCTGATTGCTGTTCGCAGACGAGGTACGCAGCTCGCCCGAAGCGACACCGACGCCGTCGGCGGCAGCGCGCACCTCGGCAATGATTGCGGTGAGGCGGCTGGCCATCTTGGCGGTCGCCCCCATGACGCTGTCCGGGTACGGGGTGACGATTACCTGGCCGAGATCGCCATTGGCCAGGTTGCCGATCACGCGGGCCACCTCGTCGGGCTCGGCGCCAAGGGTCGAGCGCAGCTTGCGGATGATTACGACGGCAATGGCCACCCCGAGCAGAACCGCCACGCCAGTCACCGCGACGATGAGCGCGAGGAAGCCGCTGGCGGTTTCCCGGACCACGGCCACGTCCTGATTGATGCTCGCTTCCTGGTGATCGATGAATGCATTGATCAATCGCAGCCATTCGGTATAGGCCCCGGCGACATTGTCCAATAGGAATTCGTGGGCACGCGCCGAATCCTCGCTGAAGCGCAGTTCGACCACCTGCTGGGTCAGCGCATTGGTCTTCGCCTCGATGGTCTCGATCTGCTGCATCAGCTGCTTTTCTACGGTATCGGCGGAGGGCTGCGCGAGCATCGTCTTCATCGGCGCCGCCGAGTCAGCATACAGCTGCGCCAGGCGCTCGATCTCCGCCACCTGCCCGCGAGCGAACGCGGGATCAGCAGCACTGACGGCGTCGCGCACGGCAATCGCGCGGTCGTGCACGCTGCCACGGAAGTTGATCGCATAGCGTTGTTTCAGACCAGCCTGCGAGCTGATCTGACTCATGCTCCGGTCGATGACGTCGACTTTGAGCGCGCTGACCACGGCGACCGCCACCATCAACGCCAGAATCACGAAAAATCCCAGGCCCAGACGCATGGAAACCGACATCTGCTTGTTCATCGAACACTCCCTTTGCGAGGCTGCTCGGCAGCCAATCGGTCAGTCATCGAGGACCCGGACACATTTGCACCGAGCCAAAACTTGTACAATATCATGTCATTGTGACATTACTTGTACACGTTTTATTGCCGCCTGGACGGGCGCTGACTGCTGGCGATGAGCCCGGCTGATAGGAATCCGGCTAAGCGATACTGCTGCAAAAGGGTTGTACAACTTTCAATGCAACGTCCTCACAGATCCCGGCGCCGCTGCGCTGGCCGATGTGCGGCGTGCGTGAAAACGCAAAAAGGCGCCCGAAGGCGCCTTTTTGCAGTTTCGCAACGGGGATTACACCTTGCTGCGCTCGTAACGCTTGCGGTCGTTCTCGTTCAGCATCTTCTTGCGCAGACGGATCGATTTCGGCGTCACTTCCACCAGCTCGTCATCAGCGATGAATTCCAGCGCCTGCTCGAGGGTGAACTTGATCGGCGGAACCAGGGCGATGACCTCGTCCTTGCCGGACGCGCGCATGTTGTCGAGCTTCTTGCCCTTGGTGGGGTTGATCACCAGGTCGTTGTCACGGCTGTTGATGCCGCACAGCTGGCCTTCGTAGATGTCCTGGCCGGGCTCGAGGAACAGCTTGCCGCGAGCCTGCAGGGTTTCCAGCGAGTAGGTCAGTGCGGTACCGGTGGCCATGGAGACCAGCACGCCGTTCTGGCGGTTGGTGACTTCGCCGGCCTTGATCGGGCCGTAGTGGCTGAAGGTCGAGGTCAGGATGCCGGTACCCGAGGTCAGGGTCAGGAAGTTGTTGCGGAAACCGATCAGGCCGCGCGCCGGGATGGTGTACTCCAGGCGGATGCGACCCTTGCCGTCGGGGATCATGTTGGTCAGATCGCCCTTGCGCAGGCCCATCTGCTCCATCACCGGCCCCTGGTGTTGCTCCTCGATGTCGATGGTGACGTTCTCGTAGGGCTCCTGCTTTTCGCCGGCCTCGTTCTCGATGATCACCACTTCCGGGCGGCCGACGGCCAGCTCGAAGCCTTCGCGGCGCATGGTTTCGATCAGTACCGACAGGTGCAGCTCACCACGGCCGGAGACCTTGAACTTCTCCGGGCTGTCGCCCTGCTCGACACGCAGCGCCACGTTGTGCAGCAGTTCCTTGTCCAGACGGTCCTTGATGTTGCGGCTGGTGACGAACTTGCCTTCCTTGCCGGCGAAGGGCGAGTCGTTGACCTGGAAGGTCATGGACACGGTCGGCTGGTCGACGGTCAGCGGCGGCAGCGCCTCGACGGTGTTCTGGTCGCAGAGGGTGTCGGAGATGTACAGCTCGTCCATGCCGGATACGCAGACGATATCGCCGGCGGTGGCTTCCTGGACTTCCACGCGCTGCAGACCGGAGTGACCCATGATCTTCAGGATACGGCCGTTACGCTTCTTGCCGTCGGCGCCGATGGCGGTCACCGGGCTGTTGGCCTTGATGGTGCCGCGAGCGATGCGGCCGATACCGATCACACCGAGGAAGCTGTTGTAGTCCAGCTGGGAGATCTGCATCTGGAACGGGCCGTCGACGTCCACCTTGGGCGCCGGAACATGGTCGATGATGGCCTGGAACAGGGCATCCATGTTGTCGTCCATGTTCTCGTGGTCCATGCCGGCGATGCCGTTCAGGGCGCTGGCATAGACGATCGGGAAGTCCAGCTGCTCGTCGCTGGCGCCGAGGTTGTCGAACAGGTCGAAGATCTGGTCGATGACCCAGTCAGGACGCGCGCCCGGACGGTCGATCTTGTTCACCACGACGATCGGACGCAGGCCGGCCTTAAACGCCTTCTGGGTCACGAAGCGGGTCTGCGGCATGGGGCCGTCCTGGGCGTCGACCACCAGCAGTACGGAGTCCACCATGCTCATCACGCGCTCGACTTCACCGCCGAAGTCGGCGTGGCCGGGGGTGTCGACGATGTTGATGTTGTAGCCGTTCCACTTCAGTGCGGTGTTCTTGGCCAGGATGGTGATGCCGCGTTCCTTTTCCTGGTCGTTGGAGTCCATCACGCGCTCGTTTTCCGCTTCTTTGCGGTCCAGGGTGCCGGACAGGCGCAGCAGCTTGTCGACGAGGGTGGTCTTGCCATGGTCGACGTGGGCGATGATGGCGATGTTGCGAAGATTCTCGATCACTGATTCGTTTCTCTGTAGATGGCTTCGAGCTCAGGCTGGAAGCTGGGAATAGTCCGGACGACGTCAGGCTGTCCGATTGGTTACGACTGGGGCCTTGCGATCAGCAGCGGTCGGGAGGGCGGTGGCGAATGCTGCCACCCAATAGCCCCGGCTGTTTCACCGATGCGTCAGGCCGGACGATAGACGCGAACATTTACATGCCCCTCGCTCAGCAGATGGTGAGCATGCAGGCGGCTCATGACACCTTTGTCGCAATACAGCAGGTACTGGCGGTTTTCATCCAGTTCCTTGAAACGGTTGTTCAGCGCGTAGAACGGCAGAGTCTGAACTTCGATGCCGGACAGTTCGAGGGGTTCGTCCTCGGTGGCATCGGGGTGACGAATGTCGAGGATGACCTGACCGGCCATCGCCTCGCTGACCTCCTCGACCTTGATGTCTTCGCCCAGCTCGTCGATCACCCGGTCGATCGGTACCTGACGGGCACTGGCCAGAGCGCGCTCGAGGATGGCCATGTCGAACTGCTTTTCCTCGTGCTCGACGCGATAGCGCTTGGCGCGGGTGGTGGGGTTCTTGGAGATCACGCCGCAGTACTCGGGCATGTTCTTGGCGAACTCGGCGGTGCCGATCTGGAAGGCGGTGTCGATGATGTCCTGCTTGTGGCTGGCGATCAGCGGGCGCAGCACCAGCATGTCGGTGGCCGAATCGATCACCGAGAGGTTCGGCAGGGTCTGGCTGGACACCTGGGAAATCGCCTCGCCTGTGACCAGCGCGTCGATATGCAGGCGCTCGGCGATCTCGGTCGAGGCACGCAGCATCATGCGCTTCAGGACCACGCCCATCTGACTGTTGTCGACCTTCTGCAGGATTTCGCCGACCACTTCCTCGAACGGCACGCTGATGAACAGCACGCGGTGCGAGCTGCCGTACTTCTTCCATAGATAGTGGGCCACTTCCATCACGCCCAGCTCATGGGCGCGGCCGCCGAGGTTGAAGAAGCAGAAATGGGTCATCAGGCCGCGACGCATCATCTGGTAGGCGGCAACGGTGGAGTCGAAACCACCGGACATCAGCACCAGGGTCTGCTCCAGCGCACCCAGCGGATAGCCGCCGATGCCATCGTGCTGCTCATGGACGACGAACAGGCGCTGGTCGCGAATTTCCATGCGCACCTCGATCTCCGGTGCCTTCAGCGAGATGCCGGCGGCACCGCACTGCTGACGCAGCTGGCTGCCGACATGACGCTCGACATCCATGGAGCTGAACGGGTGCTTGCCGGCGCGCTTGCAGCGCACGGCGAAGATCCTGCCCGGCAGGCGCTCGGCGTAGTGCGCCTTGCACTTGGCGACGATGTCGTCGAGATCGCCCAGCGGGTACTCGTGGACCTCCAGGCAATGGGCGATGCCGGGCGTGCAGCGCAGGCGCTCGATCATCTCGCGTAGCGGCTTGGGCTCGCTGAGCGCGGTTTCCACCTCGATGTTGTCCCACACGCCTTCGACCCGCACCTCGGGGTCGAGCTCGCGCAGCACGGTGCGGATGTTCTTCGCCAACTGGCGAATGAAGCCCTTGCGCACCGGCGGGCTCTTGATGGTGATTTCGGGGAAAACCTTGACGATCAGCTTCATGGAAACAGCGCGGGTGCCGGTGTGGCTGGAAAAGAGGGGCGCGGAGTATAGCGGAAACTGCTCAAGATTTAATCGCTTTCTTTGAGGCCGGGCGCAGCGCACCAAAACAATGCGCAGCCACGACCGCTCGCACCATTAGCGCGCACGTTTTCGTACAGGAAGCTAGATTTAGCACGCCCTATCGCCGCGGCAGCGCAGTGGCGGGCCTGCAGTTCCAAGACGGAGCACTGGCATGCAATTTGCTCCCTTGTGAGGCAGGTCGCCTTGGCGGAACATCGCCGCCCGGCTTCACCCTGATTCGGAAGCTCACTGTCACGCTTCCACCACTTGGAGAACACCATGTCGAAGTCGCTTCAACTGATCAAAGATTACGATGTGAAGTGGATTGATCTGCGCTTCACCGATACCAAAGGCAAGCAGCACCACGTCACCGTCCCGGCTCGTGATGCCCAGGATGAAGACTTCTTCGAGCACGGCAAGATGTTCGACGGTTCGTCCATCCATGGCTGGAAAGGCATCGAAGCCTCCGACATGATCCTGATGCCGGTCGACGAGACCGCGGTACTCGATCCGTTCACCGAAGAGCCGACCCTGATCCTGGTCTGCGACATCGTCGAGCCGAGCACCATGCAGGGCTACGACCGCGACCCGCGCTCCATCGCCAAGCGCGCCGAGGAGTTCCTCAAGACCACCGGTATCGGTGACACCGTTTTTGTTGGCCCGGAGCCGGAGTTCTTCATCTTCGACCAGGTCAAGTTCAAGTCGGACATCTCCGGCTCGATGTTCAAGATCTACTCCGAGCAGGGCTCCTGGATGACCGACCAGGACGTCGAAGGCGGCAACAAGGGCCACCGCCCGGCCGTCAAGGGCGGTTACTTCCCGGTTCCGCCGTGCGACCACGACCACGAAATCCGTACCGCCATGTGCAACGCCATGGAAGAGATGGGCCTGGTCGTCGAAGTGCACCACCACGAAGTGGCCACTGCCGGTCAGAACGAAATCGGCGTGAAGTTCAACACCCTGGTGGCCAAGGCTGACGAAGTTCAGACCCTGAAGTACTGCGTGCACAACGTCGCCGACGCCTATGGCAAGACCGCGACCTTCATGCCGAAGCCGCTGTACGGCGACAACGGTTCGGGTATGCACGTACACATGTCCATCTCCAAGGACGGCAAGAACACCTTCGCCGGCGAAGGCTATGCCGGCCTGTCCGAGACCGCTCTGTACTTCATCGGCGGCATCATCAAGCACGGCAAGGCGCTGAACGGCTTCACCAACCCGTCGACCAACTCCTACAAGCGTCTGGTCCCGGGCTTCGAAGCACCGGTCATGCTGGCCTACTCGGCGCGCAACCGCTCGGCCTCGATCCGTATTCCGTACGTTTCCAGCCCGAAAGCCCGTCGTATCGAAGCGCGCTTCCCGGACCCGGCTGCCAACCCGTACCTGTGCTTCGCTGCACTGCTGATGGCTGGCCTGGATGGCATCCAGAACAAGATCCATCCTGGCGATGCCGCCGACAAGAACCTGTACGATCTGCCGCCGGAAGAAGGCAAGCTGATCCCGCAGGTCTGCGGCAGCCTGAAGGAAGCCCTGGAAGAGCTGGACAAGGGCCGCGCGTTCCTGACCAAGGGCGGCGTGTTCTCCGACGAGTTCATCGATGCCTACATCGAGCTGAAGTCCGAGGAAGAGATCAAGGTGCGCACCTTCGTGCACCCGCTGGAATACGACCTGTACTACAGCGTCTGATCCAGTTCGCGTGACAGGAAGGCCACCCTCGGGTGGCCTTCTTCGTTTCTGCCCGGCGACCGTGATCCGTGCAGCTTGTCACGCCTCGCAAATCGCAGCGATCGTGCTTGCCTGAAGGCCGCTGCAGTGCAAGGCTTCGGCAGTCAAACTCCGCGGAGCCTCCCATGCGTAGCGCCCTGTTCAGCCTGCTGTTCATCCTCAGCGTCCCGGCCTTCGCCGAGATCTACAAGTACACCGACGCGCAAGGCAATACGGTGTTCACCAACCAGCCGCCGGAAGGCGTGCAGGCCGACACGGTGGACCTGCCGCCGGCCAACACCGTGAACATCCGCACGCCCGAGCCGCCGCCTCCTCTGCCGGACCGTCAGCAGAACCAGCAGGCGCCCTACCAGACGCTGATGCTGAGCGGCATTCCCGACGCCGAGGCACTGCGCGCCAACAACGGCACCTTCGTCGTCAGCGCCCTGCTGGAACCGCCACTGCAACCGGGGCATACCTTGCGCTTCATGCTCGACGGCATCCCCCAGGCCGCACCCAGCCCGGCGACCTCGCTGCAACTGAACAACGTCGAACGCGGCGACCATCGCCTGCACGTCGAAGTACTGAGCGGCGAGCGCATCATCCAGCGCAGCGAGCCGGTGTTGTTCACCGTGCAGCGGGTCAATACCTCGAGCCCCGCACTGCGTCCGCCGCCACCGAAGCCGAGACCAGCTCCTTGAGCATCCTTCGCAAGGTCACGACCATCCTGCTGCTCGGCACCGCCCTGCCTGCGCTGGGCGGTATCTATTCCTACACGGATGCCGAGGGCAACCGGGTCTTTACCGACCGCCCTAGCGGCCAGGCAGTGGAAGAGGTGCAGCTGAAGCCCTCCAACAGCATGGCAAGCCAGCCGACACCCGCCCCGCGTGCGGTCCAGCCGCCGAAGCAGCAGGCGGCAGCCATCCGCTATCAGCTGCAGATCCTCAGCCCGGCCGCAGACGAGGCGATCCGCAACAACGCCGGCGCGGTCAGCGTCACCGTAGAGGCCGAGCCCGCGCTGCAGCCCGGCCATTTCTACCAGCTGCTGCTCGACGGCGAGCCATTCGGCGCCCCCGGCGAGCAGACCAGCTTCCAGCTGAGCAATGTCGATCGCGGCACCCATCAGCTGGCGGTCGCGGTGGTAGACGCACAGGAGCGGGTCCTGCAACAGTCCGAAAGCCGGTCCTTCCATCTGATTCGCACCTCATTGGCCCAGCGGCGCATGGTCAATCCGTGCAAGAAAGCCGATTACGGCGTGCGCCCGGAATGCCCGCGGAAGGACAAACCGGTAGAAAAACGCGACATTCCCTTCGTGCCCTTTCTATGATCATTGAGTGCACCTGTTTGGTGCGCCCAATGAACGAGCCGATCGTTCGTCACCAAATTGGGTCACCGGACAGCCCGTAGGGCTGCAGCATCACACCGATCCGCGCCGCAATGGCGCGCTTGGTTTGGTTCTTGCATTTCCTGCACGAACCTCCGGATGCAGACCAGCCATGATCAACGAAGCCCTGCAACGCCTGCTGATCGAGAACCTGACCACCGCGACGCTGCTGCTCAACTCGCGCTTGCGCCTGGAGTACATGAACCCGGCGGCCGAAATGCTGCTGGCCGTCAGCGGTCAGCGCAGCCATGGGCAATTCATCAGCGAACTGTTCACCGAATCGCCGGAAGCCTTGGCGGCATTGCGCCAGGCTGTGGAAGAAGCCCACCCGTTCACCAAGCGCGAAGCCACCCTGACCTCCGCCACCGGCCAGTCGCTGACCGTCGACTACGCGGTGACCCCGGTGCTGACGCGCCAGGAGACCTTGCTGTTACTGGAAGTGCTGCCGCGCGACCGGCTGCTGCGCATCACCAAGGAAGAGGCCCAGCTGTCCAAGCAGGAAACCACCAAGATGCTGGTGCGTGGTCTGGCCCACGAGATCAAGAATCCGCTGGGTGGCATCCGCGGTGCGGCACAACTGTTGGCCCGCGAGCTGCCGGAAGAACATCTGAAGGACTACACAGAGGTCATCATCGAGGAGGCCGACCGTCTGCGTAATCTGGTCGACCGCATGCTCGGCTCGAACAAGCTGCCGTCGTTGGCGATGACCAATATCCACGAAGTGCTCGAACATGTGGCCAGCCTGATCGAGGCGGAATGCCAAGGAAGCATCATTTTGGTGCGCGACTATGACCCGAGCATTCCCGAGGTCCTGATGGACCGCGAACAGATGATCCAGGCCGTGCTCAATATCATGCGCAACGCCATGCAGGCGCTGGCCGGGCAGAACGAACTGGGCCTCGGCCGCCTCACCCTGCGCACCCGCACGCTACGCCAGTTCACCATCGGCCATATCCGCCATCGTCTGGTGGCGCGCATCGAGATCATCGACAACGGCCCGGGCATCCCCGCCGAGCTGCAGAACACGCTCTTCTACCCGATGGTCAGCGGTCGCCCGGATGGAACCGGGCTGGGCCTGGCCATCACCCAGAACATCATCAGTCAGCACCAGGGTCTGATCGAATGCGAGAGCCATCCTGGCCACACCGTGTTCTCGATCTTCCTACCGCTGGAACAAGGAGCCACATCAGCATGAGCCGAAGCGAAAACGTCTGGATCGTCGACGACGACCGCTCCATCCGCTGGGTCCTGGAAAAGGCCCTGCAACAGGAAGGCATGGCCACGCAGAGCTTCGACAGCGCTGACAGCGTGCTGGCCCGCCTCGCCCGCCAGCAGCCGGATGTGATCATCTCCGACATCCGCATGCCCGGCCTCAGCGGCCTGGACATGCTCTCGCAGATCCGCGAGCAGTACCCGCGCCTGCCAGTGATCATCATGACCGCGCACTCCGACCTGGATAGCGCGGTGGCTTCCTACCAGGGCGGCGCCTTCGAATACCTGCCCAAGCCGTTCGACGTCGACGACGCCGTGTCGCTGGTCAAGCGCGCCAACCAGCACGCCCAGGAACAGCAGAACCAGCAGCAGCCGGCCAATCGTCATCACACGCCGGAGATCATCGGCGAGGCACCGGCGATGCAGGAGGTGTTCCGCGCCATCGGTCGCCTCAGCCATTCCAACATCACCGTGCTGATCAATGGCGAATCGGGTACCGGCAAGGAGCTGGTGGCCCATGCGCTGCACCGCCACAGCCCACGCTCGGCGTCGCCGTTCATCGCGCTGAACATGGCGGCGATTCCCAAGGACCTGATGGAATCCGAGCTGTTCGGTCACGAGAAAGGTGCCTTCACTGGTGCGGCCAACCAGCGCCGCGGCCGCTTCGAGCAGGCCGACGGCGGCACCCTGTTCCTCGACGAGATCGGCGACATGCCGGCCGATACGCAGACCCGTCTGCTGCGCGTGCTGGCCGACGGTGAGTTCTACCGGGTCGGCGGCCACACGCCGGTGCGGGTCGACGTGCGCATCATCGCCGCGACGCATCAGGACCTGGAAACCCTGGTGCAGGCGGGCAAGTTCCGCGAGGACTTGTTCCACCGCCTGAACGTCATCCGCATCCACATTCCGCGCCTGTCCGATCGCCGCGAGGACATCCCGGCACTCGCCGAGCACTTCCTCGCCAGCGCCGCGCAGGAGCTCTCGGTGGAAACCAAGGTGCTCAAGCCGGAAACCAAGGAATACCTGCAGCACCTGCCCTGGCCGGGCAATGTGCGCCAGCTGGAGAACACCTGCCGCTGGATCACGGTGATGGCCTCCGGCCGCGAAGTGCATGTCGACGACCTGCCACCGGAGCTGCTCAACCAGCAGGCCGAGGCGCAGCCGGCGCACAACTGGGAACAGGCGCTGCGCAACTGGTCCGATCAGGCCCTGGCGCGCGGCCAGAGCAACCTGCTCGACGAGGCGGTGCCAGCCTTCGAACGCATCATGATCGAGACCGCGCTCAAGCACACCGCCGGTCGCCGTCGCGACGCCGCGCTGCTGCTCGGCTGGGGTCGCAACACCCTGACGCGCAAGATCAAGGAGCTGGGCATGCGCGTCGATGGCAGCGATGACGACGACGGCGACGACAGCTGATCAGACGTTGATCCGACCTGCGACAAAGAACCCCGCCACTGGCGGAGTTCTTCTTTCTGACGCACCAGCCATGAGCGAATTCGTCATGGCCGCCAGGGCGACACGCTGACCTGCACCTGCCAGCCGCCGTCGCCGCGCGCGCCCTGCCACTGCCCCTGCAGCCGGCGCGCCGCCACCAGATGCAACAGCAGGCCCTTCTCGGTCTGCTGCACGCGCCAGGCCACCGGCATGCCGTCGATCTGCAGCTGCCCGGATTGCGCCTCGCCCTCGGCCTGGAACAACAGGGCGAACGCCCCCTCCAGATGCTCGTCATAGGTCTCCGGCTTGCGGTCGAAGCGCAGCGACAGCCCCTGTGGCAGCACCTGCACCGCCTCCAGCTGCACCGGCCCGGGCGCGGTGAGCCGGCCGATCATCAGCCCCACCAGCAGCCCGATCAGCACCAGCGAACCGAAAAAGGTCCGGCGTATGCGGCGCATCGGGTCCTTCGCCCCGGTAGAATGCCGCCGGTCTTCAACCTCGGTGCTGCGCATGTTTCACGTGATCCTGTTCCAACCGGAAATACCGCCCAATACCGGCAACATTATCAGGCTCTGCGCCAATACCGGCTGCCACCTGCACCTGATCGAGCCGCTGGGTTACGAGCTGGACGATAAACGCCTGCGCCGCGCCGGCCTGGATTATCACGAATATGCCACGCTGGAGCGCCACGCCGATCTGCCGAGCTGCCTCGCGCGGATCGGCATCGACGCCGCCAACCCGGACGGCCCACGGCTGTTCGCCTTCACCACCAAGGGCTCGCAGCCCTTTCACGAGGTGCGTTACCGGCGCGGTGACGCCCTGCTGTTCGGCCCCGAAAGCCGCGGCCTGCCGCCAGAGATCCGCGATGCCCTGCCCAACGAGCAGCGCTTGCGCCTGCCGATGCGTCCCGACAGCCGCAGCCTGAACCTGTCCAACACCGTGGCCGTCGCGGTGTACGAGGCCTGGCGTCAGCACGGTTTCGCCATGGAGTGAATCGCACAACCTTGTGACAAAGCGCCCTGAACGATCCGGCGCGGGCCCCGTCGTAAACAGACAAGCTCCCTTGCGAAAGGAGGAACGACGTGTCCCAGACCAAGTTCAAACCCTACCGTGCACCGGCCGGTGGCTGGGGATCGGCCTACTCCGTCGCCAACATCCTGCTGCGTGAACGCGTCTCGCCGGCCGGCATCGGCCTGCTGCTCAAGCAGAACAAACCCATCGACGGCTTCGCCTGTGTCAGCTGCGCCTGGGCCAAGCCGCACCCCTCGCGGCCGCTGTCGTTCTGCGAGAACGGCGCCAAGGCCACGGCATGGGAAAACACCTCGTTGCGTTGCGGGCCGGAATTCTTCGCCAGGCACAGCGTCAGCGAGCTGCTCAACTGGAGCGACTTCGACCTGGAACAACAGGGCCGGCTGACCCATCCGCTGCGCTACGATGCCGCCAGCGACCATTACCAGCCGGTCAGTTGGGACAGCGCCTTCGCCGAGATCGGCGCCGAGCTCAAGGCCATGGCCGATCCCGATCAGGTGGTGTTCTACATGTCCGGCCGCGCGGCGCTGGAAACGGCCTATATGTATGGCCTGCTGGCGCGGATGTACGGCACCAACAACCTGCCGGACAGCTCCAACATGTGCCACGAGAGCACCTCGGTGGCGCTGCCGGAGAGCATTGGCGTACCGGTGGCCACGGTCACCCTGAACGACCTCGAGCACACCGACGGACTGTTCTTCTTCGGCCAGAATACCGGCACGTCCAGCCCGCGCATGCTCCATGAACTGCAGGCCGCGCGCGAGCGCGGGGCCGAGATCGTCACCTT
The DNA here is from genome assembly GCF_000219605.1 of Stutzerimonas stutzeri. Lineage (NCBI taxonomy): Bacteria > Pseudomonadati > Pseudomonadota > Gammaproteobacteria > Pseudomonadales > Pseudomonadaceae > Stutzerimonas > Stutzerimonas stutzeri. Next base: position 422,064 of record NC_015740.1, on the reverse strand, counting down.
CAACCCGCTGCGTGAGCGCGGCCTGGAGCGTTTCGTCAACCCGCAGTCGCCGCGCGAGATGCTGACGCCGGACAGCACGGTGATCAGCACCCAGTATCACCAGCTGGCCATCGGCGGCGACATGGCGGCCATCGCCGGGATGTGCAAGGCGCTGTTCGCCATGGACGACCTGGCCATCGCCGAAGGGCGTCAGAGGGTGCTCGATGTCGCCTTCATCGAGCAGCACACCCATGGCTTCGAGGCCTTCGAAGCACGCATTCGCAGCTACACCTGGGAGCAGCTGGAGCGTCGCTCCGGGCTCACCCGCGCAGCGATGGAAGCGGCGGCCACCGCCTATGCCCGCTGCGAGCGGGTGATCGCCCCCTATGGTATGGGCCTGACCCAGCACCGCCACGGCGTGCAGACCATCCAGATGTTGGTCAACCTGCTCCTGCTGCGCGGCAACATGGGCAAGGAGGGCGCGGGCATCCTGCCGGTGCGCGGCCACTCCAACGTGCAGGGTCAGCGCACCGTCGGCATCACCGAAAAGGCAGCGAAGGTGCCGGTGGACAACCTGCGTCGGCAGTTCGGTTTCGAGCCGCCGAGCGAAGATGGCGTGAATACGGTAGAGGCCTGCGAGGGCATTCTCGACGGCAGCATCCGCGGCTTCATCGGCCTGGGCGGCAACTTCGTCCGCGCCATTCCTGACACCCTGCAGATGGAGCCGGCCTGGCGCAAACTGCGGTTGTCGGTGCAGGTGTCGACCAAGCTCAACCGCAATCACCTGATCACCGGCGAAGTGTCTTATATCTTGCCTTGCCTCGGTCGCACCGAGATCGACCGCCAGGCCACCGGCGAGCAACGCCACACAACCGAGGACAGCACCGGCTGCATCCGGGCCTGGCGCGGCGCCGCCGAGCCGGCTGGCGAACTGCTCTTATCGGAACCGGCGATCATCGCGCGACTGGCCAAGGCCACGCTCGTGCCCAACCCGATGCTGGACTGGGACGCCTGGGTCGCGGACTACAGCCTGATCCGCGACGCCATCGCCGAGAGCTACCCGGAGATCTTCCACGACTTCAATGTGCGCATGATGGAACCCGGCGGCTTCCATCGCCCGCTCGGCGCCAGCCAGCGGCGCTGGGACACCGAGACCGGCAAGGCCAACTTCATCAACCCGCCTTCGCTGAGCATGGACCCGGATACCGAGGAAGGCGGCCACGAACGGCACGACGTGCTGCAGATGATGACGCTGCGCAGCAACGACCAGTTCAACACCACGGTCTACGGGTACGACGACCGCTTCCGCGGCATTCACGGCACCCGCGCGGTGATCCTGATGAACCGCAACGACATCGTCCGCCTGGGCCTGGCCGAGAACGACCGCATCGAGGCGATCACCGTGGTCGATGACGGCGTACACCGCGCGGTCGGCCCGCTGCGGGTGACGCCCTACAGCATTCCGGAGGGCTGCTGCGCAGGCTACTACCCCGAATGCAACGCCCTGCTGCCGGTCTGGCACCATGCCGAACGCAGCAAGGTGCCGGCGGCCAAGTCGATTCCGGTCCGGCTGCGCAAGATGATCGCCGCGGCGGTAGCCGGCGACGTGCCGCGCCAGCCCAGCCGCCCGCAACGCAGCGAACAACCAGGGCCTGCGTAGCGCCTCGTGCAGAACCACGGCTGTCGATGAACCTCACCGACAGCCGTTGAAAAGCCGGAAGCAGTCCCCCATATCAACCGCATTCGGGCATTCATCGCCCCGCAGTGTGGAGATTTTCCTTTGACCACCATCGTTTCAGTGCGCCGCAACGGCAAAGTCGTCATGGGCGGCGACGGCCAGGTTTCCCTCGGCAACACCGTCATGAAAGGCAACGCCAAGAAGGTCCGCCGCCTCTATCACGGCCAGGTCCTGGCCGGCTTCGCCGGCGCCACCGCCGATGCCTTCACCCTCTTCGAGCGCTTCGAAGGTCAGCTGGAGAAGCACCAGGGCCATCTGGTGCGCGCCGCCGTCGAGCTGGCGAAGGACTGGCGCACCGACCGCTCCCTGAGCCGTCTGGAAGCCATGCTCGCTGTGGCCAACAAGGATGCCTCGCTGATCATCACCGGCAACGGCGACGTGGTGCAGCCCGAAGACGACCTGATCGCCATGGGCTCCGGCGGCGGCTTCGCCCAGGCCGCGGCCAAGGCCCTGCTGCTCAAGGCCGGCGCCGACATGTCGGCCCAGGAAATCGCCGAGACGGCGCTGAACATCGCCGGCAGCATCTGCGTGTTCACCAATCAGAACCTGACCATCGAGGAGCTCGACAGCGCGGTCTAATCGCCTGTCGTTCCGGAGTACCGCACCATGTCCATGACGCCCCGCGAGATCGTCCACGAACTCAACCGCCACATCATCGGCCAGGACGACGCCAAGCGCGCCGTGGCCATCGCCCTGCGCAACCGCTGGCGGCGCATGCAGCTGCCCGCCGAGCTGCGCCAGGAAGTCACCCCGAAGAACATTCTGATGATCGGCCCCACCGGCGTCGGCAAGACCGAAATTGCCCGCCGCCTGGCCAAGCTGGCCAACGCGCCGTTCCTGAAAGTGGAAGCCACCAAGTTCACCGAGGTCGGCTATGTCGGCCGTGACGTCGAATCGATCATCCGCGATCTGGCCGACGCGGCGCTGAAGATGCTGCGCGAGCAGGAGGTGCACAAGATGCGCCACCGCGCCGAAGACGCCGCCGAAGAACGCATCCTCGACGCCCTGCTGCCGCCGGCGCGCCCGGTAGGCTTTTCCGAAGAGCCGGTGCAGAGCGGTGATTCCAACACCCGTCAGCTGTTCCGCAAGCGCCTGCGCGAAGGCCAGCTGGACGACAAGGAGATCGACATCGAGGTCGCCGAGAGCCCGGCCGGGGTGGAGATCATGGCCCCGCCCGGCATGGAGGAGATGACCAACCAGCTGCAGAACCTCTTCGCCAACATGGGCAAGGGCAAGAAGAAGAGCCGCAAGCTGAAGATCAAGGAAGCCTTCAAGCTCATCCGCGACGAGGAAGCCGCGCGCCTGGTCAACGAAGAAGACCTCAAGGCCCGCGCCCTGGAGGCGGTGGAGCAGAACGGCATCGTCTTCATCGACGAGATCGACAAGGTTGCCAAGCGCGGCAACACCAGCGGCGCCGACGTTTCCCGCGAGGGCGTGCAGCGCGACCTGCTGCCGCTGATCGAGGGCAGCACGGTCAACACCAAGCTGGGCATGGTCAAGACCGACCATATTCTCTTCATCGCCTCCGGCGCCTTCCACCTGTCCAAGCCCAGCGACCTGGTGCCGGAACTGCAGGGTCGCCTGCCGATCCGCGTGGAGCTCAAGGCGCTGTCACCGCAGGACTTCGAGCGCATCCTCACCGAGCCGCATGCGGCGCTCACCGAGCAGTACCGCGAGCTGCTGAAGACCGAAGGGCTGCACATCGAGTTTCTTGAGGACGGCATCAAGCGCATCGCCGAGATCGCCTGGCAGGTCAACGAGAAGACCGAGAACATCGGTGCCCGGCGCCTGCACACCCTGCTCGAGCGCCTGCTGGAGGAGGTCTCCTTCAGTGCAGCCGACCTGGCCGGCAAGCAGCAGGGCGAACCGATCCGCATCGACGCCGCCTACGTCAACGAGCACCTCGGCGAACTGGCTCAGGACGAAGACCTGTCGCGCTACATCCTCTGACCGTCACGGCCGTGGCGATTGCCACGGCCGATTTTTCCGGAGCGTCGCATGCGCATCCCCACTGCAATCAAACTGCACAAGGCGTCCAGAACGCTGGAACTGGAATACGGCGCCGACGAGCGCTACGTGCTGCCCGCCGAGTTCCTGCGCGTGCATTCGCCATCGGCGGAAGTCCAGGGCCACGGCAACCCGGTGCTGCAGACCGGCAAGCTGAAGGTCGCGCTGGAGCAGATCGAGCCGGCCGGCCAGTACGCCTTGAAGCTGACCTTCAGCGACGGCCACGACAGCGGCCTCTACACCTGGGACTACCTCGAACGCCTGGCGCTGAATCAGCAGGCGCTATGGGACGCCTATCTCGCGGCACTGGCGGCCGCCGGCAAGTCCCGCGACCCCGATGAGTCCGTGGTCAAGCTGATGCTCTGAGCCGCCGCGGCGAGGATTGCACCCTCCCGCTCTTGCGCGCCTGACCGATTCAAAGTCGTAACCGCAGGCGCCTCCCCGCCTGCTTCATGCCTTGCCCCACCGCTTCCAGAGCCGTACGACCACAGCGCGACCCTGCGGTCGAAAAACGGCAGCCGAGCCGCACAAGCGCTTAAGAAACCTCCGAGGCCGGCCGCTAAGTGCAGGGACACTTACTCGCCGCCATTGCGGCGACCCGGCACAAGACGCCTCGCTGCAGTGTTCTTGCGACTGCGCCCGCCTCGACTTTCTGGAGCGTTCACACATGATCTCCCGCTTTTTCACCGACCTGGCCGTCACGCGCAAGCTTGGCCTGGGCTTCGGCTTCATGGTCCTGCTGACACTTCTGGTTGCCGCCATCGCCGTCACCAGCCTGAACGGGTTGCTGGAGCGCAACCAGAAGCAGACCCGCCTGTCCCAGGTCCAGGAAGCCTCCTACGCGGTGGATACCGCACGCACCCTGTTCGAACAAAGCGGCAGCGACGCCCACGCCCAGCAGGTGACCGGCAAGATCGGCGAAGTCCGCAACCACCTGCAGGACATCCGCACCACCCTGACTGCCGCCGATGACCAGCGCGACATCGCCTCCGCACTCCAGTATGCCGAGCGCATCGAACGCAGCTTCCAGGAGCTGAAGCAGGCCCGCGAAAGCCGCGAACAGAGCCGGGGCGTGATGGTCAGCAGCGCCGGCGAGGCCCTCAAGGCGCTCGGCGAACTGGAAGAGCAGATCTACCAGACCCTCGAACAGTCCGCCGACGACCCTCTCGTCGTACAGCAGGCCCGCGCCCTCGCCGAACTAACCCGGCGCGTACTGGAGAGCCGCTACCTGGTGCGCGGCTACATCTTCCAGCACACCGAAGAGTCTGCGCAGCTCGCCTATGCCGGCCTCGATCGCTCCCGTGAACAGGCCGATCTGTTGCGCGGCCTGCTACCCGTCGATCAATACAGCCATCTCGACCGAATGACCAGCGCCCTGCAGCGCTACCGTGCAGCGATCGAGACCTTCAAGGTCGGCATGGATGCGACCATCCAGGCTCGCACGGCGCTGGCCTCCGAAATCGGCGATCTGCTGGAAATCAACGGCAATCTCTACCGCAACCAGCAGACCAAGATGCTCGGCGAAACGCAGCAGGCGCGCATCCAGACGATGCTGACCGCCTTCGCCAGTGCACTGCTCGGCCTGCTCGCGGCCTGGTTCATTGCCCGCCAGATCATTCTGCCGTTGCGCCACACCCTGGCCATGGCCCGGCGCATCGCCGACGGCGACCTCTCCGGCCAGGACAGCGCACAACGCCGCGACGAGCTGGGCCAGCTGGAAAGCGCGATGCAGGACATGCGCCAGAGTCTGCGCAAGCTGATCGGCAGCATCGGCGACAGCTCGACGCAGATCGCCGCCGCTGCCGAGGAGCTGTCTGCCGTCACCGAGCAGACCAGCGCCGGCGTCAACGATCAGCGCCAGGAGACCGATCAGGTGGCCACGGCGGTGAACGAGATGGCCGCCACCGTTCAGGAAGTGGCGCGCAATGCGGTCGATGCCGCACAGGCCACTGCCGAAGCGGACCAGCAGGCGGTACAGGGCGAGAAGCTGGCAGGCGACGCCGTCGCCCAGATCGAGCGCATGGCGATGCAGGTCGCCAATACCGGCGAGGCGATGGAGCACCTACGCCGCGACAGCGATGCCATCGGCAGTGTGCTGGACGTGATCAAGGCAGTCGCCGAGCAGACCAATCTGCTGGCGCTCAATGCCGCCATCGAGGCGGCGCGGGCTGGTGAAGCCGGCCGCGGCTTCGCCGTGGTGGCAGACGAAGTACGCGCCCTGGCGCAACGCACCCAGCAATCGACCGAGGAGATCGAGAAGCTGATCGGCACCCTGCAGAACAGTGCCCAGAGCGCCAGCCAACTGATGCGCGACAATCAGCAGCTGAGTGACAGCACGGTCGAACTGACCCGCCGGGCCGGAGACGCCCTGAGCGTCATCGCCCGTACCGTGTCGACCATCCAGAGCATGAACCAGCAGATCGCGGCGGCGGCCGAGCAGCAGAGCGCCGTGACCGAGGAGATCAACCGCAGCGTGGTCAGCGTGCGTGACATTTCCCTGCAAACCGCCACCGCCAGTGACGAGACGGCGCGCGCCAGCACCGAACTGGCCCAGCTGGGCAACGCGCTCCAGCAGCAGATCGGCCGCTTCCGCCTCTGACTGCCAGGCGCAGGGCCACGTGGCCCTGCGCCGCCGTTCAGGCCAGCGCCTTGTCCAGTGCCCGCTCGATCTGGCCCTGAATGCTGCTGCCCATGGCCGAAAGCAGCAGGCCGAGGTTGAGCAGCACCTTCACGCTGTCCTCGCGCACTTCGATGCGCCCGTCCGCGCCACTGCGCCTGACCGCCAGCACATCACCCTGCCACTGACAGCTCACCCCGAACTCGCGGGCCAGGCGTGCGGCGAGCTCGTCGGCCTTTTCGCGGGCCGCGTCGCGGCCGAGGTTGTGGGAACGTTCGACGATGATCTGCGCCATGACGGCTCCTGGCTGCGCCCGAAAAGGCGCGCACTATAGCAAAGTGGCAAGTCTGCTCCGCGGCACCCCGAGCTCGACCCTGCGACATGTCGCCGCTAGACCTTTTGCCGGCCGCCACCTGCTCGACGCTTATCAGCCGCCTTTTTAGGTTTAGAATGCCGGGCACATTCTTCGGGTGAAAGTGACATGACCGATCCTCGCAAAGCGCATGACGCAGAACCGACCACCCATTTCGGCTACGAGAACGTGCCGGAAAGCCAGAAGGCGCAGAAGGTGGCCGAGGTGTTCCATTCCGTTGCCGCCAAGTACGACCTGATGAACGACCTGATGTCCGGCGGCATCCACCGACTGTGGAAGCGCTTCACCATCGAGCTGTCCGGCGCGCGCCACGGCAATCGGATTCTGGACATCGCCGGCGGCACCGGCGACCTGACCCGCCAGTTCTCCCGCATCGTCGGCCCCACGGGTGAAGTGGTGCTGGCCGACATCAATGCCTCGATGCTCAAGGTCGGCCGCGACAAGCTGCTGGACAAGGGCGTGGCCGGCAACGTCAGGTTCGTCCAGGCCGATGCCGAGAAGCTGCCCTTCCCGGACAACTACTTCGACGTGGTCACCATCGCCTTCGGCCTGCGCAACGTCACCCACAAGGAAGACGCCATCGCCTCGATGCTGCGCGTGCTCAAGCCGGGCGGCCGGCTGCTGGTGCTGGAATTCTCCAAGCCGACCAACCAGCTGTTCTCCAAGGCCTACGATGCCTACTCGTTCAGCCTGCTGCCGATGATGGGCAAGCTGATCACCAACGATGCCGACAGCTACCGTTACCTGGCCGAGTCGATCCGCATGCACCCGGATCAGGAAACCCTCAAGGGCATGATGGAAGCTGCCGGTTTCGAGCGCGTCAGCTACCACAACATGACCGGCGGCATCGTCGCCCTGCACCGCGGCATTAAGCCCTGATGCTGCGCGCTGCCCTGCTGGCCGGCGCCGAGCGCGGCATCAATCGCGTCCTGCGTCTGGACCCGACCGCACTGCCGCGGCTGGCGCGCCTGAGTGGCCGGGTCATCGAGATCGACTGCACGGCCCCGGCCTGGCGCCTGTTTATCCTCGCCGACGATGAAGGGCTGCGTCTGGCCGGCACCTGGGGTAGCGATGCCGACTGCCGGCTGCGCGCGCCGGCGAGCAGCCTGCTGCGCCTGGCCGCCAGCCGCAACAAGACCGCGGTGCTGCATGGTCCGGACGTCGAGATCGAGGGCGACAGCGGCTTGCTGATGAACCTCGCGGAGGTGCTGCAGGACCTGGAGCTGGACTGGGAGTACGAGATTTCCCGCTGGCTCGGTCCGGTCGGTGCACAGCTGCTCGGCTCCAGCCTGCGCAACCCGCTGGACTGGCTGCGCGACAGCGCGGGCTCGCTGCGCCAGGATCTGGCCGACTATCTCAGCGAGGAGTCACGCACGCTGGTCGGCCAGGCCGAGGCCCAAGCGCGCTTCGACGAACTGGATGACATGAAACTCGCCCTCGACCGACTCGAGGCGCGCATCGAGCGCCTCGCCCTCAACCTGAATCCAGATCGCTCCGAATGAAGCTGTTCGCCGCCGCACGCCGCCTGTTCCGCATCCTGCTGGTGGTGATCCGCTACCGCCTCGATGACATCATCCTCGACCTGCCGATGCCCTGGTGGCTGCGCGGCACCAGCTATCTGCTACCCTGGCGCTGGGTTCCGCGGCGGCGCAGCGCGCTGTCGCGGGGCGCGCGCCTGCGCCTGGCGCTGGAAGGGCTGGGGCCGATCTTCATCAAGTTCGGGCAGATTCTCTCGACCCGTCGCGACCTGCTGCCGCCGGATATCGCCGAAGAACTGGCGATGCTGCAGGACCGAGTACCCCCATTCGACTCGGCCGTCGCCACGGCGCTGATCGAGCAGCAGCTGGGTGCCCCGGTCGGCGAACTGTTCGCCCGCTTCGACAGCAAACCGCTGGCCTCCGCGTCCGTGGCCCAGGTGCATGCCGCCAAGCTGCGTTCCGGCGAGGAAGTGGTGGTCAAGGTGGTACGGCCGAACCTCAAGCCGATCATCAGCCAGGACCTGGCCTGGTTGTTCATGCTGGCCAATACCGCCGAACGCATCTCCATCGACGCGCGCCGCCTGCACCTGGTGGAAGTGGTCGACGACTATGCCAAGACCATCTACGACGAACTCGACCTGCTTCGCGAAGCGGCCAACGCCAGCCAGCTCAGGCGTAACTTCGAAGGCTCGGCACTGCTCTACGTGCCGCAGGTGTACTGGGACTATTGCCGGTCGCAAGTGCTCGTCATGGAGCGCATCTATGGCGTACCGGTGACGGACATGGCCGGTCTGGCACGGCAGAACACCGACATGCGCCAGCTGGCCGAACGCGGCGTGGAGATCTTCTTCACCCAGGTGTTCCGCGACAGTTTCTTCCATGCCGACATGCACCCCGGCAACATCTTCGTCAGTACCCACCAGCCCTGGAGCCCGCAGTACATCGCAGTGGACTTCGGCATCGTCGGCAGCCTGACGCCGGAGGACCAGGACTACCTGGCGCGCAACCTGATGGCCTTCTTCAAACGCGACTACCGCAAGGTGGCGCAGCTGCACATCGACTCGGGTTGGGTACCGGCGGAAACAAAGGTCAACGAGTTCGAAGCGGCGATCCGTACCGTCTGCGAGCCGATCTTCGAGAAGCCGCTGAAGGACATCTCCTTCGGTCAGCTGCTGGTGCGTCTGTTCCAGGTGGCGCGGCGCTTCAACATGGAGGTGCAGCCGCAACTGGTGCTGCTGCAGAAGACCCTGCTCAATATCGAGGGCCTTGGCCGCGAGCTGTATCCCGATCTCGACCTCTGGAGCACCGGCCAGCCCTACCTCGAGCGCTGGATGCGCGAGCGCATGGGCCCGCGCCAGCTGCTGAAGAACGCCCAGGCGCAGATCGAACAGCTGCCGCACCTGGCGCACATGACCCGCGAACTGCTCGAACGCATGTCGCATCCCCACGCCAACAACCCGCCGCCACCATGGCGCGAGCGCCGCCACTGGCCGCTGCGACTGGTCGGCGCGATCCTGCTCGGCAGCGGCGCGACGCTCGCCGCCGGCGCCGAGAGCTTTACCGCCCTCAACGCCTGGCCGGCCTGGATCATGCTCGTGGCCGGCACCTTCATCGTGGTGCGCCGATAGCCATCGCTGGTGGGGGCTGGCACACTTGACGCATTGAGCGGAGAATCCGATGAACTGGCTGGACGAAATCAACTGGAACGCCGATGGCCTGGTCCCGGCGATTGCCCAGGACCACAAGACCGGTCGCGTGCTGATGATGGCCTGGATGAATCGCGAGGCGCTGCAGCTGACCGCGCAGGAAAACCGCGCCATCTACTGGTCACGTTCGCGTGGCAAGCTGTGGCGCAAGGGCGAGGAGTCCGGACATGTGCAGCAGCTGCACGAGCTGCGCCTGGACTGTGATGCCGACGTGATCATCCTGATGGTCGAGCAGATCGGCGGCATCGCCTGCCACACCGGTCGCGAAAGCTGCTTCTACCGCGTGTTCGAGAACGGCGCCTGGAAAGTCGTCGAGCCGGTGCTCAAGGACCCGCACGCCATCTACGCGGAGCACAAGCATGAGTGACACCCTCACCCGCCTGGCCGAGGTGCTGGAGGCCCGCAAGGGCGCGGCGCCGGACAGCTCATACGTCGCCAGCCTGTATCACAAGGGCCTGAACAAGATTCTCGAGAAGGTCGGCGAGGAATCGGTGGAAACCATACTCGCCGCCAAGGATGCCGCCGTCAGTGGCGACTCCAGCGACCTGATCTACGAAACCGCCGATCTCTGGTTCCACAGCCTGGTCATGCTCGCTGCCCTCGGCCAGCACCCGCAGGCCGTGCTGGATGAACTGGATCGACGCTTCGGTCTCTCCGGACACGCGGAAAAAGCCGCGCGTCCGCAAACCTGATTCACATCGGAGATATCACCATGGGTTTTGGCGGCATCAGCGTCTGGCAACTACTGATCATCCTGCTCATCGTCATCATGCTGTTCGGCACCAAGCGCCTCAAGGGCCTGGGCTCCGACCTCGGTGATGCGATCAAGGGCTTCCGCAAATCCATGGGCACCGACGAGGAAAAGCCTGGCGTGGAAGACAAGCAGAATCACACCATCGATGCGCAGGCGCGCAAGGTCGAAGAACCGACCAAGAAAGACTAGTCCCTGGCTCGACGCGGGCGCGCAGTTGCTGCGCGACCGCTCTCTCTATTGATGTGAGCACGTCCTGATGTTCGATATCGGTTTCACCGAACTGCTACTGGTCGGCCTGGTGGCGCTGATGGTGCTAGGCCCGGAGCGCCTGCCGGGTGCGGTGCGGACCACCGGGCTTTGGGTTGGCCGGCTGAAGCGCAGCTTCAGCAACATCAAGGCCGAAGTGGAGCGCGAAATCGGCGCCGACGAGATCCGCCGGCAGTTGCACAACGAGCGCATCCTCGACCTGGAGCGGGAGATGAAGCAGAGCATCATGCCGCCGCCCGCCAGCAACCCGGCCGCCACGCCGCCGTCGCCCCCCAGCGAGGGCGCAGGCCAGCCCGCGAATGCCGCGAGCAGCAGTCCCGGCGATACGGTGCCGCCCGCTGCGAACCCGCCCGCGCCGAGCACCGAGACCGCTCAGCCCCTTCGCTCCGACAGACCATCCGAACCATGACCAAGCCCTCCATCGACGACCAGGAAATGCCGCTGGTCGCGCACCTGACCGAGCTGCGCAAGCGCCTGCTGCGCTGCGTGGTGGCCATCGCCCTGCTCTTCGCCGGGCTGTTCTACTTCTCGCAACAGATCTACGCGCTGGTCGCCGCGCCGCTGCGGGCCTACCTGCCCGAAGGCGCGACGATGATCGCCACCGGCGTCGCTTCGCCGTTCCTGACGCCATTCAAGCTGACCCTGATGGTCGCGCTGTTTCTCTCGATGCCGATCATCCTGCACCAGATCTGGGGGTTCATCGCACCCGGCCTGTACAAGCACGAGAAACGCATCGCCGTGCCGCTGCTGGTGTCGAGCATCTTCCTGTTCTACGCCGGCATGGCCTTCGCCTATTTCGTGGTGTTCCCGATCATGTTCGGCTTCTTCGCCAGCGTGACGCCCGAAGGCGTGTCGATGATGACCGATATCGGCCAGTACCTGGATTTCGTCCTCACGCTGTTCTTCGCCTTTGGCGTGGCCTTCGAAATCCCGGTGGCGACCTTCCTGCTGATCTGGGTCGGTATCGTCGACGTTGCCACCCTGCGCAAGAGCCGCCCCTATGTCATCGTTGGCTGCTTTGCCGTCGGTATGGTGCTGACGCCGCCGGATGTGTTCTCACAGTCGCTGCTGGCCGTGCCCATGTGGCTGCTGTTCGAAGCCGGCGTGATCTGCGGCAGCATGATCCGAAAGCGCGAGGAGCATTTCCGCGGCGATGCCGAGGATGACGTCCCGCCATCCGGCGACCAGCCGCCCGCACCACGTCCGTGAACCTGCTGCTGCTCGAGGAAGGCGACTTCGTCGCCGCCGACCGGGTACGGCTGCGCGACCGCCGCCTGACCCACATGCGCGACGTGCACCGCGTCGAAGTCAATGAGAGCCTCAGGGTCGGCCGGCTCGGCGGCCAGATGGGCAGCGGTCGGCTGCTGCGCCTGGACGCCACCGAGGCCGAGCTGCAGGTGAGCTTCGACCAGCCGCCGCCGGCCAAGCTGCCGGTGACCCTGCTGCTGGCACTGCCACGACCGAAGATGCTGCGCCGGGTGCTGCAGACCGTCGCTGCCATGGGCGTGCCACGACTGGTCCTGCTCAACAGCTACCGGGTGGAAAAGAGCTTCTGGCAGACGCCCTTCCTCGAACCGGCCGCCATCCGTGAACAGCTGATCCTCGGCCTCGAACAGGCGCGCGATACCGTGTTGCCCGAGGTCATCATCGAAAAACGCTTCAAGCCCTTCGTCGAGGACCGTCTGCCGCAGCTCGCGGCAGGCACCTGCGGGCTGGTCGGTCATCCCGGCGATTTCCCGACCTGCCCACGCGCGGTCGGGGGGCCGGTCACCCTGGCGATCGGTCCGGAAGGCGGCTGGATTCCCTACGAGGTGGAGAAATTCACCGCCGCCGGACTGCAACCGGTGCAGCTGGGCGAACGCATTCTGCGCGTGGAGACGGCGGTCAGCGCCCTGCTGGCCAGGTTGTTCTAGCGCCGCCTGGAGGCGGTGCGGCGCTGCACCCGCGACGGGCGCGACGACCGACGCAGACGGCACTCCGATGAACGTAGCGCACCCACCCGGTGCGAGAGAGTCAGAGATTGGGACTGCTCACGCTTCGGCGCGTCTGCGCCGCGGCCTAGACATTTCAACGAATCCCTAAAAAGAGCCGTTCTTGCCATGCGACCACTGACCATCGACATGCACCGTCTGGAATTCGCTCTGGACGGGCGCGACATCGCCGAATACTACCTGGACCTGGAAAGTGGCGAGATCCGCGCCATCTTTCCCGGCGATCCGCCCCCCGGAGCCATGGACAAGTACGACGTCAAGGACGATCGCTACCTGCACATCGAACCACTGGACATCGCCCAATCGATCGCCATGCGCGAGGCCTTCCTGTTCACCCAGCACGATCCCATCGCCCATGCGGTCCTGAGCAATGCACTCAAGGGCCGCAAGCCCCTACGTACCTTCGACTTCAAACTGGAAGACTTTCCCGAGGTCAGGGAAGCCTGGCTGCGCTACCAGACGGTGCAGCTGCGCGAATACGCCATCACCTGGTTGCGCGACAACGATCTGGAGCCGGTCCGCCACTGACACTCAGCTTTCGAGGAGGAATGTCACCGGCCCGTCGTTGACGAGGTGCACCTGCATCTCGGCGCCGAAACGCCCACAGGCCACCTCTGGATGCTGGTCGCGGGCACGCGCCAGCAGGTAGTCGTACAGCGCCTCGCCGTGGGCAGGCGGCGCTGCACTGGAGAAGCTCGGGCGCAGGCCGCTGCGGGTGTCCGCGGCAAGGGTGAACTGCGACACCAGCAGCAGGCCGCCGCCGATGTCCTTCAGCGACCGGTTCATCTTGCCCTGCTCGTCGCCGAACACCCGGTAGTTGAGCAGCTTGTGCAGCAGCTTGTCGGCACGCGCCTGGTCGTCCTCGCGCTCGACCCCGACCAGCACCAGCAGACCCTGATCGATGGCACCGACTATCTCGCCGGCCACCTCGACCCGCGCGTGGCGGACCCGCTGGATCAGCCCCTTCATTCGGCATCCGCCGGCGGCAGGTCGAGCAGGCGGTGGGCGATCTCGCCGGTCGCGCGGACCAGCGCATCGGCGATGCCCACCTCCGCAGCCGAGTGTCCGGCATCGCGGATGATCTGCAGCTCACTGTTAGGCCAGGCCTGGTGCAGCGCCCAGGCGTTGTCCAGCGGACAGATGGCATCGTAGCGACCATGCACGATGATCCCTGGCAGATGGGCGATCTTCGGCATGTCGCGCAGCAACTGGTCGGGTTCGAGAAAGGCCTGGTTGACGAAGTAGTGGCACTCGATGCGCGCCATCGACAATGCCCGGTGCGGATCGGCGAAACGCTCGACGACGTTGGGGTTGGGTCGCAGCGTCGACGTGCGACCTTCCCAGCATGACCAGGCCTTGGCCGCATGCATCTGGGCGATCTGGTCGCTGCCGGTGAGCCGGCGGTAGAACGCCTGCATCAGATCGTCGCGCTCCTCGGGCGGAATCGGCGCGACGAAGTCCTGCCAGTAATCCGGGAACAGCCGGCTGGCGCCTTCCTGATAGAACCAGGACAGGTCTTCCGGCCTGCAGAGGAAGATGCCACGCAGGATCAGCGCGTGCACGTGCTCGGGAAAGGCCTGGGCATAGGCCAGTGACAGCGTCGAACCCCAGGAGCCGCCGAACAGCACCCATTTGTCGATGCCCAGATGCTCGCGGATGCGCTGCATGTCGGCGATCAGGTGCGCGGTGGTGTTGTTTTCCAGGCTGGCATGCGGCGTCGAGCGACCGCAGCCCCGCTGGTCGAAGGTGATGATGCGATAGAGGCTCGGATCGAAGAAGCGCCGGCTGATGGCATCGCAGCCACCCCCAGGGCCGCCATGCACGAACAGCACGGGCAGGCCATCCGGCGATCCACTCTCGTCGACGTAGAGCACATGCGGTTCTTCCACCGCCAGCTCGTGCCGGGCGTAGGGTTTGATCTCCGGATACAAGGTCTGCATGGCACACTCCTGATCTGCGGCGGGCCGGCCGGCCCGCATGACGTTTGCGGCATCATAGCGAGGTTCGGGGAGTTGAGCATGTCAGCATGGAAAATAGCGGCGCTGGCGGTATTGCTAGCACTTGTCGGCTGCGGTCGGGACGATCCGCAGGCGGCGTTGCAGCAGGCGGCAGAGCAGCTGCAGGCGAGCCTGGAAAGCAAGCAGACCGGAGAGCTGATGGCACTGCTGCACGCCGATTTCCAGGCCCAGCAGCAGTACGATCGCGACTGGGCCCGGCGCACGGCGACGCTGATGTTCATGCGCCATCGCAACGTCCGGGTGATCGCCCTGAGCCAGCGCAGCTGGATCGATGCAACCTACCCGGACCGCGGTCATACCGAGGCGCAGGTCGCGTTGACCGGTGCCGAGGCCCTGCTGCCGCAGCAGGCCGGACACTATCAGGTCAGGCTGGAATGGCGACAGGAGAACGGCAGCTGGCAACTGGCGCGTCTGCAGTGGCAGTGAGCAGCGCCGGTTGCAGGCCACCTCACTGGCGCCAGATCAGCTCAGAGGTGTCGTAGCCTCTGCGTTCGGCCTCGCTGAGCAGACGGGCGCGCGTCGCCTGGTCGACCTCGGCATCGCGGGCCAGCAGCCAGAGATATCTGCGGTCGGGACTGCCGACCAGGGCGGTGCTGTACCCTTCATCCAGGTAGAGCACCCAGTAATGCCCCTTGGTCAGATCCGGGAACAGACGGCCAAACCAGTTATCGAAGCGCACCCACAGCCGATCGGTGCGACCGGCCTGCTGCGGTACCGCCTCGCCCTTGGCTTCCTGCCATTGGCCATCTTCCGTCTCGCAGCGATTGGTGACCGCTACCTTGCCGTTGGCCTGCAGCTGGTAATGCGCTTCGGAACGCAGGCAGTCGCGCTGGAAGAACATCGGCAGGCGCGCCAGCTCGTACCAGGTGCCCTGGTAGCGCGCCAGATCCACCTCGCCCACGGTTTCCGGCGGCCGCTCACGCCCGCCTCCCACACAGCCGCTCAACAGGATCAGGCACAGCAGGGCGACACTCGCACGCATGGGAATCTCCAGACGGTTTCGGCGTTTACCTCAGCCCCTTGCCGGAAAACATCATCACCTTGTCGCCGGCGAACTGGACGCTGATGAAGCGGTTCTTCTCACCCCAGGTACAGCTGGACATGCCCAGCGCACCGGCGCATTCCGAAGGCTTGCCCAAGAGCTTTTCCACTTCCACCCGCTCCATGCCGGGCTTGAGCTTGGCGAAGTTCTCCTGGGTGATCGGGCTGCAGGCGGCCAGCAGAACCGTGCAGGCGATCAACAATGGGGTACGCAATGACATATCGAGCTCCTTGCTTCTTTTTAAGTTCAGCGCTGCAGAGCGGGTTCTGCGGCGCCAGCCCAACGACGGCGGCGGCGGGGCTAGAACGACGAACCTGGCTGCTGCAGGAACGATTGTTCGGCATCGCTGCTGTCGCGTCCGAGAATGGCGTTGCGATGCGGGAAGCGCCCGAAGCGGGAGATGACCTCCCGATGGCGTTCGGCATAGTCGAGGAAGTCGCGGAACAGCGCCTGTTCGTGCTCGGCGGCAATGTCGCGCAGGGCGGTGAAGTGCGCCACTGCCAGATCCTGCACCGCCAGATTCTCCGCGTGTTCGAGCACCAGATAGATGAATACGCGCTGGATCGGCGAGAGCAGCATGTCGCCGCCATGGGCAAGACCATCGCGAACCAGCTGCTGTGCGCGCTCATCGCCGGCGAAGGCCCGCGGGGTGTCGCGATGGATCATCCGGGGCAACTGGTCAAGCAGCAGCACCAGGGCCAGCCAACCCTCGGGCTGTTCGGCCCAGTCCTGCAGGTCGCCGTTCAGCGCCTGCTCGACCAGCGCGCCGAAGCGCTCGCGCGCCTCGGCATCCTGTTGTGGACGGTAGCCGAACCAGAGCCGCTGTTTTTCAGCCGCGATCTCGGTTGCGCTGGTGCCCTGGCCGAACCACCAGTGGAGCAAGTCCTGCCAGGGCGCCTGCACCGGTCAGCCCTGGTGGTAGCCGGTGACGCGCTCGACTTCTTCCTTCGAGCCGAGGAACACCGGCACGCGCTGGTGCAGCGATTGCGGCTGGATCTCGAGGATACGCTGGGTACCGGTGGTGGCGGCACCACCGGCCTGCTCGATGATCATCGACATCGGGTTGGCTTCATACATCAGGCGCAGCTTGCCGGCCTTGTCCGGCTCGCGGGCGTCACGCGGATACATGAAGATGCCGCCACGGGTGAGGATGCGGTGCACGTCGGCGACCATCGAGGCGATCCAGCGCATGTTGTAGTTCTTGCCCAGCGGGCCTTCCTTGCCGGCCAGCAACTCGCCGACGTAGCGCTGCACCGGGGCTTCCCAGTGGCGCTGATTGGACATGTTGATGGCGAATTCGGCAGTGCTCTGCGGTACGCAGAGGTTCTCGTGGGTGAGCACGAAGCTGCCCAGCTCGCGATCGAGGGTAAAGCCCATCACGCCGTGGCCAAGGGTGAGCACCAGCATGGTCTGCGGGCCGTAGATGGCGTAACCGGCGGCGACCTGCTTGGTGCCCGGCTGCAGGAAGGCTTCCTCGCCGAGGGCGTCGTTCTGGCTGAAGCAGGCATCCGGGCAGCGCAGCACCGAGAAGATGGTGCCGACCGAGACGTTCACGTCGATGTTGCTGGAGCCGTCCAGCGGGTCGAAGACCAGCAGATAGGCGCCCTTCGGGTATTTGCCGGGAATCTGGTACGCGTTGTCCATTTCCTCGGAAGCCATGCCGGCCAGGTGGCCGCCCCACTCGTTGGCTTCCAGCAGGATTTCGTTGGAGAGCACGTCGAGCTTTTTCTGCACTTCGCCCTGCACGTTCTCGCTGCCGGCGCTGCCCAGCACGCCGCCCAGCGCGCCCTTGGAAACCTGGTGGCTGATCGCCTTGCACGCGCGCGCCACGACCTCGATGAGAAAGCGCAGATCCGCCGGGGTGTTGTTGCTGCGAGTCTGCTCGATGAGGTAGCGACTGAGGGTTACGCGTGACATGGAAATGGCTCCGGAGGAAGGATAAACCCGCGCAGTTTAGCAGGCCGTAGGAAAACTAACTCCCCTCAGACCGGTCGGCCCCCCGCAGAGTTCAGCGCAGCGGCGAGCAGATTGCCAGCACGAGCGCGTCACCCCGCAGGTTCTGGCTGACCGCCGGCGGAAAAGCGCCGACGGGCCAGCCACTTACATCACTTTCCAGATCTCCCGGGCGTATTCGCGGATGGTGCGATCGGAGGAGAACCAGCCCGTGCGCGCGGTATTGAGCACCGACGAGCGCCACCAGCGGGCGGGGTCGCGCCAGCGCTCTTCGACCTCCAGCTGGGCCTGCCAGTAGGCCTCGAAGTCGGCGCAGACCATGAAGGTATCGTGCCAGCTGATACCGTCCACCAGGCCGACGTAGCGACCCGGATCGCCCGGTGAGAAACCGCCGCCGCGGATCGCCGACAGCACTTCGCTGAGACGATGCGACCCCGCGATGATGGCCTCGGCGTTGTACTCGTTGCCCTGCTTGCGCGCATTCACCTCCTGCGCGGTAAGGCCGAAGATGAACATGTGTTCCAGGCCGATCTGTTCGCTCATTTCCACGTTGGCGCCGTCCAGGGTGCCGATAGTCAGTGCGCCGTTGAGGGCGAACTTCATGTTGCTGGTGCCGGAGGCTTCGAGCCCGGCGGTGGAAATCTGCTCGGACAGGTCGGCCGCGGGAATGATGTCCTCGGCCAGGCTGACGTTGTAGTTGGGCAGGAACACCACCTTGAGCAGCCCGCGCACGGTCGGGTCGGCGTTGATGGTATTGGCGATGTCGTTGGTCAGCTTGATGATCAGCTTGGCTTGGTGATAGCTGGCCGCCGCCTTGCCGGCGAAAATCTTCACCCGTGGCACCCAGTTGCCACCCGGATCGGAGCGGATGGCCTGGTACAGCGCCACGGTGTGCAGCAGGTTGAGCAGCTGGCGCTTGTACTCGTGGATGCGTTTGACATGCACGTCGAACAGCGCGGTCGGATCGACACTGATGCCCAGCCGCTCCTGGATCACATTGGCCAGATGGCGCTTGTTGGCCAGCCGCTGTTCGGCGAAGCGCTGGCGGAAGGCCGCCTGTTCGGCATAGGGCTCGAGCTGGCGCAGACGGGTTTCCGGCTCGTCGAGGACTTCCTCACCGAGATGCTCCACCAGCAACTGGGTCAGCTGCGGATTGGCCTGATAGAGCCAGCGGCGGAAGGTGATGCCATTGGTCTTGCTGTTGATCCGCTGCGGATAGAGACGATGCAGGTCGGTGAACACGGTCTTGCGCATCAGCTGAGTGTGCAGCCCCGACACGCCGTTGGTGCTGTGCGAACCGAGGAAGGCCAGGTTGCCCATGCGTACCCGGCGGCCATGGTCCTCCTCGATCAGCGATACCGAACGCAGCAGCTCGGCGTCGTGGATGCCGCGCTCGCGCAGGTTGTCCAGATGGTAGGCGTTGATCAGGTAGATGATCTGCATGTGCCGTGGCAGCAGCCGCTCCATCAGCCCCACCGGCCAGGTCTCCAGCGCCTCGGGCAGCAGGGTGTGGTTGGTGTAGGACAGGGTGGCGGTGGTCAGCCTCCAGGCGTGCTGCCATTCGTAGCTGTGCACATCGACCAGCAGCCGCATCAGCTCGGCCACGGCGATGGCCGGGTGGGTATCGTTGAGCTGAATCGAGGTGTACTCGGGCAGGCTGTCCAGCGAGCCGCGTTGCTTGAGATGGCGGCGCAGCAGGTCCTGCAGCGAAGCGGCGACGAAGAAGTACTCCTGGCGCAGACGCAGCTCCTGCCCCGCCTCGGTGCTGTCGGCCGGATAGAGCACCCGCGAGATGCTCTCGGCACGCGCCTCTTCCGCCGCAGCGCCGATGTGATCGCCAGCGTTGAAGCGCGCCAGGTGGAAGTCCGCTTGCGGCCGCGCGCGCCACAGGCGCAGCGTGTTCACCCCGGCACCGCGCCAGCCGACGATGGGCGTGTCATAGGCGATCGCGCGCACGCCTTCGGCCCAGTGCCAGAAATGCTGAACCTCACCCTGCTCGTTGGTGGTCGCCGTGACACTGCCGCCGAAGCCGATCAGGTACTTGACCTCGGAGCGCTCGAACTCCCAGGGGTTGCCAAGATCCAGCCAGGTCTCGGTCTGTTCGTGCTGCCAGCCATCGACGATCGCCTGGCGGAACAGGCCATGGTCATAACGGATGCCGTAGCCATGGGACACCACGCCAAGGGTGGCCATGCTTTCCATGAAGCAGGCCGCGAGCCGCCCGAGGCCGCCATTGCCGAGCGCCGCGTCCGGCTCCAGCAGGCGGATGCGATCGATGTCCACGTCCAGTCCGGCCAGCGCCTCGCGCGCCACCTCGAACAGGCCCAGGTTGCTCAGGCTGTCCACCAGCAGACGGCCGATCAGGAACTCTAGGGAGAGGTAGTAGACCCGCTTCTGCCCGCCGGTATAGGCCTCGCGCGTGCAATCCATCCAGCGATCGATGGTGCTGTCGCGGGTCGCCAGGGCGACCGCATGGAACCAGTCATAGTCGGAGGCGTTCTCCGGATCCTTGCCCACCGAGTAGGTGAGCTTGCGCAAAACCCGCTCACGGAAAGCGGCGACTTCTTGGGCAGTGGCGTTGGCTGATTCCTGCGTCATGGACAGACCTCGGTTAGCGAAGACACACAAGAGGGACTCGCGGCAGCCGCGCCCGTTCACCTCCGTTCGGCGTTCCTGAAAAAGGGTTGCAGGTTTCCTTTACATCTGCGCTACCGCCTGTCCGGTCACCGGCGCCGGAAGGCACTGGTAATCGGCGCGCGAGCCGCTATGATCCGCGCGCCCAACCGCACCTGAAGACATCCCGTGAAGACAAGACTGATCGCCTCCGCCGACCCGGAACGCCTGGAAACCTGGGTACGCTACAGCGCCGGCCTGTGCCGTGACTGCCACGCGACCTGCTGCACCCTGCCGGTGGAAGTGCGCATCGACGACCTGATCCGCCTGGAACTGGTCGATGCCTTCGAGCGCGACGAGCCGGCGAAGAACATCGCCAAGCGCCTGAGCAAGGCGGGCATCGTCGAGCACTTCAATCACAAGCACGAAATCTACACGCTGACGCGCCTGACCAACGGCGACTGCGTCTATCTGGACCGCAAAACCAGGCTGTGCACGGTCTATGCCAAGCGGCCGGACACCTGCCGCAACCATCCGCGCATCGGGCCACGCCCCGGCTACTGCGCCTATCGCAGCAAGAGCGGTGGCTGAGCGGCGCACCAGCGAACGCCGCCGATAGCACGCCGGGCACCGATCCGGAACACCGCCGCACAGCGACCTCTACCGGGCCGGGCAAATGCCGTGAACGGACTGGCCAAACCGTGACTCAGGAGTCATGCTTGGCGTCTGTCTGTATCTTCGTAACATTTAGGAACCTGCCCGGCATGAGCCGCGATAGCCGCTACCTGGAAGCCATCCTTCACCACGACATTCCGCTGACCCGCTCGCTTGGGTTGCGTGTCGAGCAGTGGGAAAACCACGAGCTGCGCCTGCAGGTCCCGCTGCAGCCGAACATCAACCACAAGAGCAGCATGTTCGGCGGCAGCCTCTACTGCGCCGCCGTACTGGCAGGCTGGGGCTGGCTGCATCTGCGCCTGCGCGAAGCCGGCATCGAAGACGGCCACATCGTCATCCACGAAGGCAAGATCGAATACCCGCTGCCGGTGGTCGACGACGCCATGGCCATCTGTTCGGCACCGAGCCCCGAGGCCTGGGAACGTTTCGAGTCGATCTACCGCCGGCGCGGGCGCTCGCGCCTCGAGCTGCACAGCCGCATCCTCGCCTCCGACGGTCGCGACGCCGTGCGCTTCACCGGGCAGTTCGTGCTGCACAAGTAACTGCTCGGCTGCGCCCGAGCGGCGCAGCCCTGCTTATCCTGCCTCGGGCGTAGCGCGGTCAGCTGCGGTTGGCCAGCTCGATCAGCAGCTCGCGCCAGTCCACCCCGGCCGGAAGCGCCAGGAACGATGGATTGAGATACGTCTCCCGCGCCTCGTAGCGTAGCGGCGCACCTGCCACCTCCAGCACCTCGCCACCGGCACCTTCCAGCACCCCCTGTGCCGCCGCTGTGTCCCATTGCGACGTCGGCGCCAGCCGCGGATAGCAGTCCGCCGAGCCCTCGGCGAGCAGACAGAACTTCAGCGAGCTGCCGACATTGGCCAGCGCCAGCTCACCGAAGCGTCCGCGCAGGCTGTCCAGCAGCCGCTCCTGCGCCGGGCTGCTGTGGCGCCGGCTGGCCACCACGGTAAAGCTTCCGGCGGGATGCGGCCGCACGCGCAAGGGCTGCGTCGCGCCATCGGCCTCGCTGCGCCAGGCGCCGAAATCCTTGCCGCCGTAATAGCAGCGCCCGGACGCCGGAATGCCAACCACACCGAAGCGAACCTCGCCCTGCTCGATCAGCGCCACGTTGACGGTGAATTCCTCGCTGCCGGCGATGAATTCCTTGGTGCCGTCCAGCGGGTCGACCAACCACCAGCGCGTCCAGCCGGCGCGCTCGGCCAGCGGCACCGCGCAATCTTCCTCGGAAAGCACCGGGATGCTGCCGTCCAAGGCCTGCAGGCCGTCCAGCAACACATGATGAGCCGCCATGTCCGCCGCCGTCACCGGCGAGGCATCGGCCTTGGCCTGCACCTCCAGTTCGCTGCGCCAGTGCGGCAGGATCGCCTCGCCAGCCTGACGCACCAGATCGATCACTGCCGACAGGTAGGGATGACTCATTGGCCGAACTCCCCACGCTGGGTGAGAAGATCCCGCGCCAGGTACAGCGCGGCGAGCGCGCGCCCCTCGCTGAACTGCGGATGCTGCACCAGGCTCGACAGCTCATGCAGGCTGACCTGCTCCAGGCGCATCGGCTCCGGCTCGTCGCCGGGCAGCTGCTCCGGGTAGAGATCGCGCGCCAGTACCACCTGGATCTTCTGGCTCATGTAGCCGGGCGACAGCGACAGCTCGGTGAGCAGCTCCAGACGCCGGGCGCCGAAACCGGCCTCCTCCTTCAGCTCGCGGTTGGCCGCTTCCAGCACATCCTCGCCCGGCTCGATCAGCCCCTTGGGCAGCGACAGCTCGTAGCTGTCGGTACCGCCGCAGTACTCCTCGACCAGCAACGCATTCTCGGCGTCGGCCAGCGCCACGATCATCACCGCTCCGTAGCCGCTGCCCTTGCCGACCAGGCGCTCGTAGGTGCGTTCCACACCGTTGGAGAAGCGCAACTGCAATTCCTCGACGCGGAACAGGCGGCTGCTGGCGACGATTTCACGGGCGAGCACGGTGGGTTTCTGGCGCATGGGGAACTCCTGGAAACGCGAGCGGCTATCATAACCCGTGTTCCTGCACTGGCCGTGAGCGCTTTGCGACCAGCTGAACGCCCTGCCCGCCCTCACTAGGTCACTTGAGCCGCCCATGATCGCCACCCTGCCCTGGCCCGACATCGATACCGTCCTGCTCGACATGGACGGCACCCTGCTGGATCTCCACTTCGACAATCACTTCTGGCTCGAGCTGCTGCCGCAGCGCTACGCCGAACTGCACGGCATCAGCCGCGCCATGGCCGAACTGGAGCTCGCGCCGCTGTTCAACGAACACGTCGGCAAGCTCACCTGGTATTGCCTGGACTACTGGACACGCGAACTGAACCTGCCGATCCGCGAGATGAAGCGTGAGATAGCCGAGTTGATCGCCCTCAGACCCAGCGCCGACGAGTTCCTCTCGTCGCTGCGCCAGGCTGGCAAGCGCGTGGTGCTGATCACCAACGCCCACCGCGACTCGTTGTCGCTCAAGCTGGAGAAGATCGAACTGGCGCCCTGGTTCGATCGCCTGATCAGCTCCCACGACTATGGCTATCCGAAGGAGGCGGCGCAGTTCTGGTACGCGCTGCGCCAGGATCTGGCGTTCGACCCATCTCGTACGCTGTTCATCGACGATAGCCTGCCGATCCTGCGCAGTGCCCGGCATTTCGGCGTTGCCCATCTGCTCGCGGTGCGTGAGCCTGACAGCCGACGCGCGCCCAAGGACACCGAGGAGTTCGCCGCCGTCGAGGATTATCGCGACCTGGCAGGCAGCCTGACCGGCCCGCTGGCGTGACGGCTGGCTCTGCCGTGGGTCGGCCAGAAGCCTTACACTACGCAACAATTGCCGCCGGCAGAACCGACTCAGGATGGGTTAGGGCCGAGCAACATCGAAACAGCGAACGCCGGTCGTCGAGACCCGGCATTCGCGGTTCAAAGCCACGGATGATCGATAGGAAGTGACATGGCAGCAGTAGGCGCCGAGTTCTGGCCCCACAGTCAAAGCGAGATGAGCGAGCGCATTCGCCGGCATGCCTGGAGCGAAAGCGTGCTCGGCCCGCTCGATAGCTGGCCGCAGACGCTGCGGTTGCTGCTCGACACCATCCTCGAAGCGCCGCTGCCCATGTGCATCCTCTGGGGCGACCAGGCGCTGCAGTTGTACAACGACGCCCATGCCCGGCTTATCGGCGACCGCCACCCGGCCGAACTGGGCATGCCGGCCTGCCGGCGCTGGGGCGCGACCTGGGAGCTGCTCGCCCCGGCATGCGACAGAGCCCGTCGCGGCGAGCCGCGAACGCTGCGCAACCAGCAGCTGGCGGTCGAGCGCGACGGCCAGCGGGTCGAGGCCTGGTTCGACCTGGCACTGAGCCCGATCCGCAACGAGCCGCACGGCATTGGCGGATTGCTGCTGTGCCTGAGCGAAACCAGCGAACGCGTGCGCACCGAAACCCGGCTGTCGCAAACCGCCCTGCACTACAAGCTCAGTGCCGAAGTACACCGGATCAGCGAGCACCGCCTGCAGCTGGCGCTGGAGGCCAGTGACCTGGTCGGGATCTGGGATTGGGACATCCGTAGCGGTGGCATTCCGGACCATGCCGAGCTGCTGCGCATTGCGCCGGTCGAGCGCTCGGGACCGACCGGGCTGCGTCATCAGGCATTCTTCGAGCACGTTCATCCGGACGACATACCGCGCCTGCAGGCCGCGCTGTCGCGATGCATCGACGGCCGCGAAGAACTCGAGGTGCGCTATCGCCTGCGCAGCCCCGACGGCACCGTGCGCTGGGCCCTCGCGCGCGGTCGTCGGCATTGCGACGAGCACGGCCAACCGCAGCGCTTTCCCGGCGCCGTAATGGACATCACCCGGCAACAGGCCAGCGAGGACGCACTGCGCCAGAGCGAAGCCGAGCTGAAGATGATTACCGACGCCCTCCCGGTGCTGATCGGCTATATCGACGAGGACGAGCGCTTCCGCTTCAACAATCGCTATTACACCGAGTGGTTCGGCCACCCACTGAGCTGGCTGCGCGGCAGAGCTGTGCGTGACGTGCTCGGTGAGAAAGCCTATGCCGAGCGACGTGACTGCATCCGTGCCGCACTGGCCGGCCAGCACGTGACCTTCGAGGCTTCCAGTCCGCATCGCGACGGGCAGCCGCGACGAATGCTGGTGCACTATCTGCCGCGTCGAGACAGCCAGGACAAGGTGCTAGGTTTTTTCGTCATGGCGCTGGATGTCACCGAAAGATGGCGCGCCGAGCAGGCCCTGCGCGAACTGAACGAGACTCTGGAAAGCCGCATTCAAGAGCGCACCCAGGCGCTGGCCGAAGTCTATGAGCGGTTGCTCAAGGAAATGGCCAGCCGCGAACAGGCTCAGGAAGCGCTGCGTCAGGCGCAGAAGATGGAAGCGGTCGGCCAGCTGACCGGCGGCATCGCCCACGACTTCAATAACATGCTGACCGGGATCATCGGCGGCCTCGACCTGATCCAGCGCTATATCCAGTCCGGCCGCCATGATGAAACCCAGCGTTTCATCGACGCCGCGGTGACCTCGGCCAACCGCGCCGCGGCACTGACCCATCGTCTGCTGGCCTTCGCGCGTCGGCAGCCGCTGAATCTCAAGTGCGTCGAACTCAACCAGCTGATCGAGTCGATGCACGACCTGCTCAGCCGCACGCTGGGCCGCCATATCCAGATCCGCAACCAGCTGCAAGCCGGTCTGTGGCCGGTCTCGAGTGACGAGAATCAGCTGGAGAGCGCGCTGCTCAACCTGGTCATCAATGCCCGCGACGCGATGCCCGACGGCGGCTCCCTGCTGCTCGAGACGCGCAACGTCGAGCTTCGACAGCAGAGCGAGGTAGGTGAACTGGCGCCGGGACGCTACGTCATCCTGAGCCTGACCGACAGCGGCTGCGGCATGAGCGCCAAGGTCCTGGCCAGCGTCTTCGAGCCTTTCTTCACCACCAAGCCGATCGGCCAGGGCACCGGGCTGGGCCTGTCCATGGTCTACGGCTTCACCCGCCAGGCAGGCGGGCACGTTCAGATCGCCAGCGAACCGGGCAAGGGAACCCAGGTGAGCCTCTATCTGCCGGTCTTCGACAGCCAGCCCGAGGCGATACCACTGACCAGCGAGGTGCATGGCCCGCTGCGCGCCCGGCAGGGCGAGACGGTGCTGGTGGTCGAAGACGATCCCGCCGTGCGTCTGCTGGTTCTCGACGTGTTGCAGATGCTCGGCTACCAGGCCCTGGAAGCGGCGGATGGCAACGCCGCGGTGCGCATCCTGGAAAACACGCCCGACATCGACCTGCTGGTGACCGATGTCGGCCTGCCGGGAATGAACGGGCGCCAACTGGCGGATATCGCACGGCAGCAACGCGCCGGCCTGCCGGTCCTGTTCATGACCGGTTATGCCAGGCAGGCGGCCAGTTCGGACTTCCTCGAACCAGGAATGGACATGATCAGCAAGCCCTTCAACCTGGACGCGCTGGCCAAGCGCGTGCGCGACATGCTGGCGAAGGCCGACCAACGGTGAATCGTCTTCGGCCGGGCGGGGTCATAACCCTACCGGCTGCCGGCAACCTGATCGGCGCTCGCAGCGCAGTTGCCCGACCCCGGCCCTGAAACCGACCCTTACGAGCCTGCCGATGAACGCGCCTTCCCGTCTGCCCGCCGGTATCGCAACGGCCACGCCAACGCCCAGCGGTGCCAGCCAGCGCTATCACTATCAGCCGATCGACGAGGCCGAACGGTGCGTCGTCGACCTCGCCGAGGAATGCGCGCTGGCGATCGCCTATAACGGGCTCAATCAGGCCGTGATGATGATTTCTCCGGCAGACCTCGAGGATTTCGTCGTCGGCTTCAGCCTGGCGAACGGCTTCGTCGAGTCGCCGAACGACATCTACGACATTCACCTGCACGGCCAGGGCAGCGCCCGGCGGGCGGAAGTCGAGATATCCAGCCGCAGCTTCTGGCAACTCAAGCGGCAGCGCCGCCAGCTCCCCGGCAACAGCAGTTGCGGCCTGTGTGGCGTCGAAGCGCTGGAACAGGCCCTGCCGCAGCTGCCGATCATGCCTCTAGCGGCGCTGCCGCCGGCACACTGGCTGCACGACCTGCGCGAGCGCATCTCCGCTTATCAGCCGCTGGGACGCGACTGCGGCGCGGTACATGCTGCTCTGTTCATGGACAACCAGGGGACGATACGTCTGGGGCGTGAAGATATCGGTCGTCACAACGCGCTGGACAAGCTGATCGGCGCCATGGCGCGCGACGGATTGGAGGCTGCCGGCGGCCTGGCTATCGTCACCAGTCGCTGCAGCCTGGAGCTGGTGCACAAGGTTCAGCGCGCAGGCATCCCGACCCTGGTCAGCCTGTCCTCCCCCACCGGTCTCGCGACACGCTGGGCGCAGCGACACAACCTGAACCTGATTCATCTGCCGCATCGCAGCCGGCCGCGCGTCTACAGCCCGGCGGCAAGCGCCGCCCGCGACTGAGTTGCGGACGCCGCACAAGCGGCTTAAGACCTCCGCCCGCAAAGCAAGTTCCGACCGAAAATCAAAGAGTTAGCAAACAGGAACTGCTTCACGCATTTCATCGGAAAGCCCTTGCCGGAAGCGAAGCGGCACGTGAGGATCGCGGCGCAATTCCACATACGGGATCACACCATGAAGTACGCCTCGATTTTCCTGTTGTCCACCAGCCTGCTCAGCGCCGCCGCCTTTGCCGGCAGCAACACCGAAGCCGCCGTTGGCGGTGCCCTCGGTGGCGCGCTCGGTTCCGTGGTGGGTGAGCATCTGGGTGGCTCGACTGGCGCGACCATTGGCGCCGGCGTCGGCGGTGCGGCAGGTGGCATGGTCGGCGCCGACAAGCGCAGCCGCACCGAAGCGGCCATCGGCGGTGGCCTTGGTGCGGCCGGCGGCAACGTCATCGGCCAGCAGGTCGGCGGCAGCACCGGCGGTCTGATCGGTGCAGCCGTCGGCGGCGGTGCCGGCGGCGCGATCGGCAACGCCTACGGCGACGATGACGACGACCGTTATCGGGGCGACCGCCGCTACCGGGACGATCGCCGCTACTACGGCCATCCAGGCAAAGCCAAAGGCCATTACAAGCACAAACACAAGCACCACTGAGTGCCGCAGACAGCGCCGTTGCCGTCTCGTAGCAACCACCGCATCGCCCGGATCGGCCCAGCCGCTCCGGGCGATCTCGTTTACGGCTTCAGCTTTCCGCGCCGAGCGGATTAGCTCAAGGCCTCCAGCGCGGCGCGCAGGCGCCCGGGAATGGCAGTGGGACGATTGCTTGCGCGTTCGACGAAAACATGCACGAAGCGGCCCGCCGCGCAGGCCTCCTGCTCGCCCTCGCGGAAGATCGCCAGCTCGTACTGCACCGACGAGTTGCCCAACCTGGCCACCCGCAGACCCACCTCGATCAGGTCCGGATAGGCGATCGAGGCGAAGTAGTCGCAAGCCGAACTGACCACGAAGCCGACGATGTCGCCATCCTGGATATCCAGCCCGCCCTGCTGGATCAGATAGTTGTTCACCGCCGTGTCGAAAAACCCGTAATAGACGACGTTGTTCACATGACCGTAGATGTCATTGTCGTGCCAGCGCGTGGTGATGGGCTGAAAGTGCTTGTAGTCGCGGCGCAGGTGTTTGGGTTGCTCGGGCATGGTCGTTCTCGCGGTACGCAATGAAGAGGAAGACTGGCTCAGTAGGCAGCCTGATAGATCGCCAGCGCATCGGCCTCGCTGACCTCGCGCGGATTGTTGACCAGCAGCCGCTGCTGCAGCATCGCCTCCTTGGCCAGCTGCGGCAGCATCTCTTCCGGCACGCCGGCGTCGCGCAGGCGGGTCGGCAGGCCGACGCGGGCACTCATCTGCTCGAACTCCTCGATCAGCTGCTCGGCGTAGGTGGAGGGATCATCCGTGCGCAGGCGCTCGCCGAGAATGATCGGTGCCAGTTCGCCGTAGTGCGTGGCCGCCGCGCTGACGTTGAAACGCAGCACCTGCGGCAGTACCAGGGCGTTGGACAGGCCGTGGGGAATGTGAAAATTGCCTCCCAGCGGATAGGCCAGCGCGTGCACGGCAGCGACCGGCGCATTGGCGAACGCCTGTCCGGCCAGGCAGGCGCCCAGCAGCATGGCCTGGCGTGCCTCGCGGTTGCTGCCGTTGTGCACCGCCTCGTCCAGATTGGCCGCCAAGAGGCGCAGCGCCTCGCGGGCCAGCAGATCAGACATGGGGTTCTTCTTCAGCGCGCTGGTGTAAGCCTCGATGGCATGCACCATGGCGTCGATGCCGGTGGCCGCGGTCACCGCCGGTGGCAGGCCGAGGGTGAGATCGGCGTCGAGCAACGCCAGGTCCGGCAGCAACAGGGGCGAGACCACGCCCATCTTGGTCGTCTCACCGGTGGTGATGATGGCGATCTGCGTGAATTCCGAGCCGGTGCCGGCGGTGGTCGGCACCTGGATCAGCGGCAGGCGCTGGCCCTTGGCGTTGCCGACACCATAGATATCCTGCAGCGACTGCGCGCAATCAGGATGTGCCAGCAGCGCAACCAGCTTGGCCACGTCCATGGAGCTGCCGCCGCCGAAGCCGATGATCAGATCGACCCGGGACGCCTTGGCCTGCGCCACCGCCGCCAGGACGATGTGCTCGGGCGGGTCGGCAACGACCTGATCGTAAACCGCGACCTGCAGCCCTTCCGTCTCGAAGCCCGGCAGGACTTCGTCGAGCAGGCCGAAACGGGTGATGCCCGGGTCGGTCACCACCAGCACCGAGCGCGCCCCACGCTCCTTGCAGAGGCTGGCCAGCCGGCGCGACGAGCCAGGCTCGCAGATCAATTGAGCGGTTGTGGCAAAGCTGAACGGATGCATCGGTGCCTCCTGTGATCGATTAGCTCAAAACGCGAAGTCGCTTTCCGGCAGCGCCATCAGACAATCCGCGCCACCCTGAATGGCTTCCCGATGCGCACTCGCCCGCGGTAACACACGGCGCAGATAGAAATCCGCACTGGCCAGCTTGGCCTGATAGAAAGCCTCCTCACCGGCGCCCTGCTCCAACGCATCCTGTGCACGCGCCGCGGCCTGCAGCCAGAGACCGGCCAACAACACATAGGCCGAGTACTGCAGGAAATCCACCGACACCGCGCCGATCTCCTGGGGATCGCGACCGGTGGCAGCGATGATCTCGGCCGTCAGCTCGCGCCACTCACCGAGACGCATCTGCACCTTGCTGGCCAGAGCGTGCAGCGCCGGGCGATCGATCTGCCGGTCGCAAATCTCGCTGAATTCCGCCTGCAGCGCCGACAGTTCCGCGCCGCCGTCACCGAGCAGCTTGCGGCGGATGTAATCCAGCGCCTGGATGCCGTTGGTGCCCTCGTAGAGCTGGGTGATGCGGCTGTCGCGCATCAGCTGTTCCATGCCCCATTCGCGGATATAGCCGTGGCCGCCGTAGACCTGCACGCCGAGGCTCGCCACCTCCTGACCCATGTCGGTGAAGAACGCCTTGACGATGGGGATCAGCAGCGCTGCACGCTTGCTCGCCGCCTTGCGGTAGCTCGGCTCCGGATGGCCGTGTTCGAGGTCCAGCTGGCGGGCGCAGTAGGCCGCCAGCATGCGGCTGCCTTCGACCAGCGTCTTTTGCGTCAGCAGCATGCGGCGCACGTCGGGGTGCACGATGATCGGGTCGGCTGGCTTGTCCGGATGCTGCGCGCCGGCCAACCCACGAGACTGCAAGCGCTCACGGGCATAGGCCAGCGAGCCCTGATAAGCCTGTTCGGCAATGCCAAGTCCCTGCAAGCCGACCTGGAAGCGCGCGTCGTTCATCATGGTGAACATGCACGCCAGGCCCTGGTTGGGCTCGCCGACGATCCAGCCGGTGGCGCCATCGAAGTTCATCACGCAGGTCGCCGCGCCCTTGATGCCCATCTTGTGCTCGATGGCGCCGCAGCTCAGCGCGTTTCGCTCGCCCGGCGTGCCGTCGGCATTGGCGATGAACTTGGGCACCAAGAGCAGGCTGATGCCTTTCACCCCAGCCGGCGCATCCGGCAGGCGCGCCAGCACCAGATGCACGATGTTCTCGCTCATGTCGTGCTCGCCGCCGGAGATGAAGATCTTGCTGCCGCTGACCTTGTAGCTGCCGTCCGCCTGCGGCTCGGCGCGGGTGCGCAGCAGCGCGAGGTCGGTGCCGGCCTGCGGCTCGGTGAGGAACATGGTGCCGCTCCAGCGGCCGCTGACCAGCTTCTCAAGATAGGCATTCTTCAGTTCATCGCTGCCGTGCTTGTACAGCGCCAGCACCGCGCCCTCGGTCAGGCCGGAATAGATGCGAAAGGACAGCGACGCGCCCATCAGCATCTCGTGGAAGTTGCAGGCCACCAGCTGCGGGAAGCCCTGACCGCCGTATTCGGTCGGCCCGGTCATGCTCGCCCAGCCGTTGTCGACGTACTGCTTGTAGGCCTCGACGAAGCCCTGCGGCGTGCGCACTTCGCCGTTTTCCAGGGTCACGCCTTCTTCGTCGCTGTTGCGATTGAGCGGCGCGATCTCGCCGCCGGTGTAGCGCGCAGCTTCTTCCAGCACGCCGTCGATCAGCTCGCGGTCCAGGCCGTTGCCGAGCAATTCGCAATGGCCGGTGGCATCGAACAGCTCGTGCAGTACGAAGCGCATGTCACGCAGGGGCGCCTTGTATTCCATGCTCATGCCTCCTTCTTGTAGTCGGCGAAGCGGCCGCCGAGCGTGGCCAGACTGTCGATCAGTCCGGCCGGCTGCCAGTGCTCGCCGTGGCGCTCGGCCAATGCGTTGAGGCGCTCACGAATGGCCGGCAGACCCTGACGGTCGGCCCAGGTCATCGGCCCGCCGACTTCGGCGGGGAAGCCGTAACCGTAGAGGTAGACGGTGTCGATATCGGCGCTGGACTCGGCCATGCCCTCCTCGAGAATCTTGGCGCCCTCATTGACCAGCGCCAGCAGGCAGCGCTCGAGAATCTCCTCCGGACCGATCTCGCGGCGCTGATAGCCGAGGCGCTCGGACTCGCGCTGCACCAGGGCGTCCACTTCCGGGTCGTGCTCGGCCTGGCGGCTGCCCTCGGCGTAGCGGTAGTAGCCCATGCGCGACTTCTGGCCGAAGCGGCCCAGCTCGCAGAGACGGTTATCCACCTGCACCTCGGGCTCGTCCTGGCCCTTGCCGGCCAGCTCGCGGGCGCGCCATTCGAGGTCGATGCCGACCACGTCATACATGCGGAACGGGCCCATGGCGAAGCCGAAGCCCTGCAGCGCGGCGTCCACCTGATGGGGATAGGCGCCTTCGAGCAGCATCATCCGCGCCTCGCGCACGTAGGTGGCGAGCATGCGGTTGCCGATGAAGCCCGGGCAGTTGCCGGCGATCACGCTGACCTTGCCCATGCGCTTGCCGAGAGCCGTGGCAGCCTCGAGCACTGCTGGCGCAGTCTTCGCCCCGCGGACGATTTCCAGCAGCTTCATGATGTGCGCCGGGCTGAAGAAGTGCAGGCCGACCACCTGCTCCGGGCGCTTGGTGACAGCGGCGATGGCATCGATATCCAGCGCCGAGGTGTTGCTGGCGAGGATGCCGGCCGGCTGCACGATGTCGTCCAGCTCGCGGAAGATCTTCTGCTTGAGTTCGAGATTCTCGTAGACCGCCTCGATCACCAGATCCACGTCGGCCAGCGCCGGGTAATCCGCCGCCTTGGCGATGCGGGCCCGGCGCGCCGCCGCTTCGGCCTCGTCGATCCGCCCCTGACGCACATTGTGTGCGTAGGTGTCGGCCACCACGCCCAGCGCCTGCTCGAGCATCTCTGGATTGTTGTCCAGCCACAGCACCTGCACACCGGCATTGGCCAGGCTCATGACGATGCCGCGGCCCATGGTGCCGGCACCAATCACGGCGGCGGTCTGGATATCGAAGCGGGGTTGGCTCATGTGAACGGTCCTCGTCGCAGGCGGAAAAAGTGGAGACCAACCATAGACGATGACGCTACTATTTTTGAAATTTAGTCTTGTGATGTTTCGGATTCATCAAGTGAATATCTACAACTTCGACCTCAACCTGCTCCGCGTGCTCGACGCCCTGCTGCGTGAGCGCAACGTCTCGCGTGCCGCCGAGCGCCTGTCACTCAGCCAGCCGGCGGTGAGCAACGCGCTGGGTCGCCTGCGCGAACTGCTCGACGACCCGCTGCTGGTGCGCGTCGGCCGGGCCATGCAACCGACGCCGCGAGCCCTGGCGCTGGAGGCGCCAATCCGTCTTGCGCTGCAGCAGATCGAACACAGCCTGATCGCCGGCGAGGCCTTCGATCCGGCGCGCAGCCAGCAGCGTTTCCGCATCGCGGTGACCGACTATGTCGAGCTGGTCTGCATGCCGGCGCTGATGCGGCGCCTGGCCGAGCGGGCGCCGGGCATTCGGCTGGCGATCCAGCACCTGACACCCAGCTTGCCCACCGAGGCGCTGGACAATGGCGAAGTCGACTTGGTGCTGGGACGCTTCCTCGACGTGCCATCGCGCTTCCATGTGCGCCACTGGGCCAGCGAAACGCTGCAGGTGGCGGTGCGCCGCGGCCATCCGCTGGTGACGGACGGCCTCGACCTGCCAGCCTTCCTGCGCCTGCGCCATCTCTGGGTGCATGGCGGCCAGACCCGCGGCATGGTCGATCAGTGGCTGGAGGGTCAAGGCCAAGCCCGCGAGGTCGTCTACACCACACCGAACTACCTGCAGGCCGCGCACATCGTCGCCAGCAGCGACCTTGCTGCGGTGCTGCCGACGCAGCTGGCGCGCCATTTCGCCGACCTGCTGCCGCTGCGACTGTTCGACCTGCCGTTCGAGCTCGGCCCCTTCGAGCTGGACATCGTCAGCGTGGCGCAACGGCAGAATGACGCGGCGCTGCAATGGCTGATCGAACAGATCGACGGCGTAGCGCCTGCCTAACGGCGCTTAAGCGGAACGACCTGCCTGCCGCCAATATCTATTTGCTACCATCCGGCCCACTTCCATCGGTAACGCTCGGAAAAGTTTTCACGTTCCGCTGCGATTCGCGGAACATCGACGCAAGGCCGAAATCTATCCCTGATACTTCGCCATGGTGACATGGACGACCCAGACAACTCCGGAGCTATTACCCTATGGCGGCCCTGCTACAACGCACCATCGACACCATTGCACGCAACCAGACCGAGCTGCTCGGCAGCTGGAAAAGCGACCTGCAGGAGATGGGCGGATTCCATAACGTAAAACCCGAAGAACTGACCCAGCAGACCGCCGAATTCATCCGCCTGCTGATCAGCGGCACCGCCGACGGCTCGGCCGACATCGCCGGCCCGGCCTGGGACGCCATGCGTTCCTACCTGGAGCGCCTGTCGCGCAGCCGCGCCCTGCTGGGTTTCGACTCGCAGCAGACCGCCGGCTTCATCTTCGCCGCCAAGCGCCCGCTGATGTCCCTGCTGCAGAGCGAATACGCCAACGAACCCGCAGTATTCGCCGAGCAGCTGTGGGCCGTGTCCGAGCTGCTCGACCATCTGGGCCTGCACACCGTACGCACCTTCCAGCAGTCGCGTGAAGACGTGATCAAGCGCCAGCAGGAAGAGCTGCTGGAGCTTTCGACCCCGGTGGTCAAGCTGTGGGATGGCGTTCTCGCCCTGCCGATGATCGGCACCCTCGACTCGCAGCGCACCCAGGTGGTGATGGAATCGCTGCTGCAACGCATCGTCGACACCGGCTCGGAAATCGCCATCATCGACATCACCGGCGTGCCCACCGTCGACACCCTCGTTGCCCAGCACCTGCTCAAGACCGTCACTGCCATTCGCCTGATGGGCGCCGACTGCATCATCAGTGGCGTGCGTCCGCAGATCGCGCAGACCATCGTCCACCTCGGGCTCGACCTGCAGGGCATCGTCACCAAGGCCAGCCTGGCCGATGCCCTCGCGCTCGCCCTGCGCCGTTCCGGCCTCACCGTCACCAGGACCGCCTGATGGATCGAATTCCTATTCTGCGGATGGGCGAGTTCCTGCTCGTCACCATCCAGGTCGACATGCACGACCAACTGGCGCTGACCCTGCAGGACGATTTGGCCGAGCGCATCAGCGAAACCTCGGCGCGCGCCGTGCTGATGGACATCTCCGCACTGGACATGGTCGATTCCTTCATTGGCCGGATGATCGCCAACATTTCCGGCCTCGCGCGAATCATGGATGCCGAAACGGTGGTGGTGGGCATGCAGCCCGCCGTGGCGATCACCCTGGTGGAGCTGGGCCTCGAGCTGCCCGGCGTCAGCACCGCCCTGAACGTCGAGCGCGGCATGCAGCTGCTGCGCGAACGTGTGGCCGCGCGATGATCGTGCGCAGCAGCGGCAGCCAGCCGGTGCGCGTCGAGCAGGATGTCGTCTTGGCGCGGCAGACCGTACGTAAACTGACCCAGGACTGCGCGATGCGCCTGATCGATCAGACCAAGCTGGTCACCGCCGTCAGCGAGCTGGCGCGCAACACCGTGGTGTACGGAGGCGGTGGCGACATGGATTGGCAGATCGTCGAGGAAGGCACGCGCGTCGGCGTGCGGCTGACCTTCCGTGACGAAGGCCCGGGCATTCCCGACATCAAGCTGGCCATGACCGATGGCTGGACCTCCGGCGGCGGCCTCGGCCTTGGGCTGACGGGCGCCAAGCGCCTGGTCGACGACTTCGAACTGGAGAGCACCGTCGGCGTCGGCACGCGCATCACCATCACGCGGTGGACATGAACATACCGGGCAGCATGACCCAGGTCCTGCCACTGGAAGATTCCAGCCAGGTGGGCCATGCGCGCCGCGTCACGCAGCGCCTGGCCGAGCAGCATGGTTTCGACGCCACCGATGCCGGTCGCGTCGCGCTGCTGACCACCGAACTGTGCACCAATGTTCTCAAGCACGCCGGCATCGGCGAGCTGCACCTGCGGATCATCCCGGGGCAAGACAAGCCCGGCGTGGAAATCATCGCCGTGGACCGTGGCCCCGGCTTCCAGCTCGATCAGTGCCTGACCGATGGCTACTCCACCGGCGGCACCACGGGCATCGGTCTGGGCGCGCTGGCGCGGCTGGCACAGGTCTTCGATGCCTACTCGGACCGCCGAGGTTCGGTGGTGCTGGCACAGCTGTTTCCCCGCGGCTCACGGCCCTGTGCCTGGCGCTTCGGGGTCAGCCAGCACCCCCATCCCGGAGAAACGGCCTGTGGCGACGTCTGGCAACTGGCGCTCGATGGCTCACGCTGCAGTGTGCTGGTCATCGACGGGCTCGGCCACGGCGAAAGCGCCCAGCAGGCCGCACGTGCCGGCGCCGAGGCCTTCGGCGAAGCACCGTTCGACGCCGCCACCAGCGTATTCGCGCGCATGCATCAGGCGATGAACGGCAGCCGTGGCGGCGCTGCGGCCATAGCCCAGTACGATGGCGAACGGCGGACCCTGGCCTTCGCTGGCATCGGCAACATCGGCGCCAGCCTGATCGGCAGCGAGGGCTCGCGCGGCCTGGCTTCGCACCCTGGCATCGTCGGCGTGCGTTTTCGCAAGGCCCATGTGTTCGACTACCCGCAGGGCGAGGCGCAGCTTCTGTTGCTCTTCAGCGATGGTTTGCAGTCGCGCTGGAGCCTGCGCGACTATCCTGGTCTGATCCAGCGCCATCCGGCCATCATCGCCACGCTGCTGCATCGGGACTTCTGCCGCGGCCGCGACGACGTCACCGTGCTTGCGCTCAACCTGGAGGCCCCCCGTGGCTGACCCCATCGCTACAACCGGCGAAGCCGAGCTGCTGGAGCAGCTGCGCCGTGAGAACGAATCACTGCGCGCCGAGCTCGAGGAAACCAACCAGGGGGTACTGGCCCTCTATGCGGAACTCGACACCCAGGCCGAGCAACTACGCCAGGCATCGGAACTGAAAAGCCGTTTCCTCTCGTACATGAGCCACGAGTTCCGCACGCCACTGGGTTCGATACTCAGCATCACCCGTCTGCTCAGCGACGAACTGGATGGCCCCCTGAGCCCGGAGCAGCACAAGCAGGTGCGCTTCGTCAGCTCGGCCGCCAGCGAGCTGAGCGAGATGGTCGACGATCTGCTCGATCTGGCGAAGATCGAGGCCGGCCGCGTGAGCATCTCGCCGGCCTGGTTCGACATGCTCGACCTGTTCTCGGCATTGCGCGGCATGTTCCGGCCCATCGTCGAGGGCTCGCCCGTGG
This sequence comes from Stutzerimonas stutzeri, assembly GCF_000219605.1. Lineage (NCBI taxonomy): Bacteria > Pseudomonadati > Pseudomonadota > Gammaproteobacteria > Pseudomonadales > Pseudomonadaceae > Stutzerimonas > Stutzerimonas stutzeri. Next base: position 384,683 of record NC_015740.1, on the reverse strand, counting down.
ACCTCATCTTCGAGGAGCCGGTAGGCCTGCCGCGCTTCTACACCGACGACAAGAAGCTTGCGCAGATCTTGCGTAACTTCATCTCCAATGCGCTGAAATTCACACCGCAGGGCGAGGTGCGCGTCTCGGCACGGATGGAGAATCCCCAGCAGGTGCGCTTCGCGGTCACCGACACCGGCATCGGCATCGCACCGCAGCTGCATGATCGCCTGTTCGAGGACTTCGCCCAGGTCGATTCCCCGCTGCAGAAGCGCCTGCGTGGCACCGGCCTTGGCCTCGCGCTATGCAAACGCTTCGCCGAATTGCTCGGCGGTCGGGTCGGTGTGGAAAGCGCGCCGGGCAAGGGCTCCGAGTTCTATGTAATCATCCCGTTTGCGATCCAGGCGGAGGAGCCCGATGGAGCGTGACAGCCGTCTGCTGATCGTCGACGACAACGCCACTACCCGCTACGCGATGCGCCGGGTGCTGGAGCGCCATGGCTACCAGGTACTGGAGGCGGGTACCGGCAGCGATGGGCTGGCGCTGGTGGCCGGCGCCATGCCTGACGCCCTGATTCTCGATGTCAACCTGCCGGACATGAGCGGCTTCGACATCGCGCGCCAGCTTCGCACCGACCCGAATACCGCGCTGCTGCCACTGATCCATGTGTCCGCAGCCTCCATCGAGACCGGCGACATCATCACCGGCCTCGATGCCGGCGGCGATGCCTACCTGATTCACCCGGTCGACCCGGATGTGCTGCTGGCGACCCTGCGCACGCTGCTGCGGGTGCGTGACACCGAGCGCGCCCTGCGCGAAAGCGAGGCGCGCTTTCGCGAGATATTCATTCACGTTGCGGCACCCATCGCGGTGCTCGATGCCCAGCTGCAGCTGCATGAATGCAACCATGCCTTCGAGCGCCTGGTCGGCGCCGAGGACCGTTCAGCTCCGCTGGCCGACTGCGTCCTCCCCGGGCAGGACGCCGTGCTGGACGAGCTGCGCACCCAGCTTCAGGCCGGCAACCGCTGGCGCACCTCCCTGGCGATGCGCGTCAACGGCGAAACGCGGGAGACCGAATGGCAGATCTCGCCCTATCGCACTCAGGGGCTGGGCCTGGTGTTCGTCGAGGACGTCACCGAGCAGCGTCACCGTGAGCGCGCCCAGCGGCAGGAAATCGCCACCACCACCAGCCAGCTGGCCCATGAGGTGGCCGAGCGCGCGCGTACCGAAGAGCAGCTGCTGCAGGCGCAGAAGATGGATGCCCTGGGCAAGCTGACCGGGGGCATCGCCCATGACTTCAACAACCTGCTCACCGGCATCATCACCGGCATCGAGCTGATGAAGCAGCGCATCATCGAAGGCCGCGCCGACAGCGTGCTGCGCTTCGCCGACGCCGCACTGAGTTCGGCGCGCAGTGCCGCATCGCTGACCAACCGCCTGCTGGCCTTTGCTCGCAAGCAGCCGCTGGACGCCCGCGCGCTGGACATCAACGAGCGCATCCGCTCGCTGGAGGATTTGTTGCGGCGCACCATCGGCGAGCGCATCACCCTGAGCGTCGACTTCACCGAGGGGCCGGCCGTGGCACGGGTGGATGTCAGCCAGTTCGAAAGCGCGCTGCTCAACCTGGTGATCAATGCCCGCGACGCCCTGCCCGAAGGGGCCACATCGGCATCCGGACCTTTTCCACCGATGCCAGCCAGCACCCTGAACTGGCCGCCGGCCGTTACATCGGTCTGTGCGTCAGCGACGATGGCACGGGCATCGATCCCACCGTCCTCGACAAGGTGTTCGACCCCTTCTTCACCACCAAGCCTCAGGGCCGCGGCACCGGCCTGGGACTGTCGAGCCTCTACGGTTTCGCCCTGCAGTCGGGCGGCGACGCGCACATTCGCAGCACCCTGGGCGTCGGTACCGACGTGACCCTGCTGCTGCCGGCCGCCGCCGGCGAAACGAGCCTGGCACCCAGCGCGGCGCCCGAAGATTCGGCGCGTCTGGCCGGCCATGAGCACGTGCTGGTGGTGGAAGACATGCCCAGCGTGCGCATGCTGATCGCCGAGACCCTCATCGAGGCGGGGTATCGCTGCAGCCAGGCCGGCGATGTGGAAACCGCCCAGGCACTGCTGGAGGCCGACCCGTCCATCGATCTGCTGCTGACCGACGTCGGCCTGCCACGCCTGTCCGGTCGACAGCTGGCCGAATGGGTCCGGCGCTCGCGACCGGCGCTGCCCGTGGTGCTGATGACCGGTTACGCCGAAAAGGCCTCCAGCCGGGAGGGATTCGTCGACGAGCGCATGGAGCTGGTACTCAAGCCGTTCGAGGGTGCCGACCTGCTCGGCAAGATCCGCGCATTGCTGGACAACGGCTGAGGCAGCAGCGCGCCACTTGCCGTCGAATGCGTGGCGGCCGCTTTTCCTGCAGGCAACAAAAAACCCGCCGAAGCGGGTTTTTGTGACCATTCCGAATCCTTCGGCGCGCCTCCTGGCAGTGGTCGATCATCCATGATCCCGAGCGCGTCCTGCGCTGCAGAGATGGGCATAGAATACGCAGCCGCCTAAGACGTTAGAACAGCCAAAAACTTCGATCCGTGTAAGCCTTTTGCCATAGATGGAACCGGCACAGCATTTCGTTGTCTTGCATCGCCCGCGTGTTCCGCTGAAAAAGCAAAAACCCGCCGAGGCGGGTTTTTTCTGACCGGTCCGAATTCCCTTCGAATGCCTTCCTGGCTTAGGTCGATCATCCTGATCCTGAGCGCGTCCTGCGCATCAGAGTGGGTGTAGATTAATTACCCGGCAGAGCGGGCAGAAGTGGAAAACGGCGCGGGTATTTGTAAGCCATTTGCCATAGCGACGAACGGTTATATCTGCACGCAGACAACGAAGCGGCCTGAACCCTGCCGGAGCCGACCATGGCCGCCTAGTCCTTGCTTAGGTCGACCAGCGGCTGCTCGCGCACCTCGGTTTCCCGTCCTGCCTGCAATGCCTCGATTCGCTGGCGCACGCGTTCCACCGCAGCACTGTCGGCCAGCAGCTCGTAGCTCACCCGGAAATGTTTCTGCTCGCCCGGCTCGATCTTCGGTACCAGGCCGAGGGCACGCTGATAGCGGCGGTTGTAGGAATAGCTGGTGCCCGGCTCCAATCCGGTGACGTAACCCTGCTGTTCGGTATCGGTGTTCTTCCACAGCGAGAAAACCGGCAGCTCGCCGGTATTGAAGCCCACGCTGACCCCCAGGCTGCCGGCACGGTTGTGCAGCATGGTGAGGGTTTCGCCTTGCTCGTCGGCATACGGCACCAGGTTGAATACCGTCTCGTCGTAGTCCCTGGTGGGCCCGCGGTAGCGCTGCCAGTCGTTCAGTTCCTTCACCGCGCGCGGGTTGAACGGCGATACCTGCTTGACCGGCGCAACGAAGCGCGCCCCTTCCTCCAGCAGCGGTGTGCCGAAGTTGGTGTGGTACAGCGCCTGATATTCCTTGGCATAGTCGCCCTGGTTGGTCAGGGTGTCGTGCAGCGAGAAGCCGGCGCGCCCCGGCTCGGTGCTGAGTTCAGTGTGAATGGCGAAGTCGAGCTTCTTGAAAGCCTTTTCCTGCAACTCGCCGCGCAGGCGGATGGCGTACGGCGGCTTTTCGTCAATGGTCAGCACAACGCGCGAAGCCGGAATGTTGGCTGCACGGCCATGCAGCGTAAGCAGCTCACCGTTGTCCTCGCCCGGATGCCCGACCCATTCGAAGCCACAGCGGGTCACCAGCTCGTTGAAGCCCTCGAGCCATCCCAGACCGCCGCGCCCGTTGAGTTCGATGAAGGCCGGATTGACCACCTCCTGCACCGGCGAATCCCAACCCAGCCGGACGTCACCGGCAACCGCTTCGAGCACGTTCATGCCACGCGTGGGGACGACTGTCATGCGCATGGTGCCATTGTCGATCTCGATCAGGCTTACCCCTTCCTGCCGCCCGCCGTGCAGCGTGCGCATGCTGACCGAAAACGGCTTTGCCGAATCGATGCCCAGTTCCTCGCTGGTGACGCGCCAGTTCTTCGCGGGCTTGTCGTGGTCGATCAGAACCTGTTCCCAGGCCATGGCTGGAGTCGCCAGGCAGATGCTCAGGCCGAGCAGGCGTTGCAAACGTGTCATGAGTGTTCCCTTTGTTGTTATGCCTCCCGCACACGTTAGATGAAACGTTTCATCTGGCAAGCCAAAGCGGCTCTCGCCGCCTAGCGGCTGTGAAGGGGCCATCGACCTGCTGATGTTTTTCTGAGCTATGCCCGGGTGTAACGGCTCGGCTGCCAGTAGCCCGAAAGCAGCGGAAACATGGGGCCCTTCCAGCCCCGTCGGCGCAGCTCGCGAGCGATCAGCGCGTTCATGATCTTGTGGCCCATCAGCAGCACGCTGCTATGTTCCTCAGCGAGTGCGATCAGCCGATCCGCCGCCGCACGGGCTCGTTCGGTTGATTCGCCGACAGGCTCGGTGTGGCTGGAGAAGCCGAGAAACCAGGCGCCACGGAATACCAGTCGCCAGAACCGCGAGGGAAGCAATGGCAGGCCCCAGTCCGGATAGGGCAGATGGGCCTCGGCAAACAGCGGGTCGGGCTCCTGGCAACAATCGCAGGCCAGCTGGGAGCGCGATTCGACGCAGCGCTGCAACGAACTGCACACCACGATGCCCACCGACCCGGCCAGCTCCACCAGGCTATCCGGACGCTCGCCCGTGGCCACCGCCGCGGCGTTGTAGCGCGCAACCCAGGCTTTCATCCCGATCGGCGTGCTCCAGCGTGCCGCGCCATGGTCGGGTCTGCCGTGCCGCACGAGGATGATCTGCATGTCGGTAAACCGGGACGGATCGAGTGATATCGCCTGCTGCATCATCGCGATGCGAGACGCGGGAAGATTTGAGCAGTGCGAGTCGCCCCGGCCGCAGCCGGGGCGGCGTGCTCACTTGTCGAGCTCGCTCTGCTTCTCCAGGAACTCCTCTTCCAGCATCGCGTCCTTGACGGATTGCGGCGGCTCGTCCAGCAGCGGATCGTTCAGTTCGCCGCTGGATTGCACGCGAGTGTCCAACTTGCCCATCAGGCTCTCCAACGCGTGCTGCATCTTGTCGGCCGCGCCATCGACCGCCAGCTGCAGCGATTCGGCCTTGTGCGTGACCGACACCGCCTGATGCCCCTTCGGCCGCGCCTCGATCTGGCAGCGCTTGTCGTCGGCACCCGCCTTCTGCGCATTCTCGTCGCTGATATGCACTTCCACACGGGTGAGAAAATCGTCGAAGCGCTCGAGCCGATCCTCTACCGTCGTGCCGACCCACTCATGCAATTCGACACTGCCGGGAATGTGGTTGCTGTTGACCTGAACATGCATACGAGTACTCCTGATAGATGACGTACCTACTAGAGTTCGAGGCGTACGCGGGGTCGAGGTTCAGCGGCTTCGTCCGGGAGCAGACTGTACCGCCGCTTTACGATCGGCCTGGCCGCCGATAAACCAGCCCACCACGCCCCGGATCGCGGCGCAGACGGCGCCCACCACGGCCACCAGCCAGGCGCCGTGGCCGAGGCTGTCGAGCAGGCTCTTGGCCCAGCCGCTCAGCGCATCGCCGCCGCGATAGACCACGGTGTCGATGAAGTTCTTCGCCTTGTACTTGCTCTGCGCATCCAGCGGCGCGAAAAGCATCTCACGCCCCGGGCGGACGAAGGCGTACTCGCCGATCCGGCGCACGATCATCACCGCCGCCAGCACGGCGAAGGTCGGCGCCAGCGCCAACCCGACGAAGCCCAAACAGACCAGCGCCGGCACGGCGGCAAGCAGCACGCGCACGCCCAGACGCTGGGCAATGCGCCCGGTGATGAACAACTGCGACAGCAGCGCCCCGGCCTGCACCACGAAATCGATGGCGCCGAACACCCGCACCTGCTCGACACGGTCGGGAAACAGCTCGGCAACCAGGCGCGCCTGCTCGAAATAGAGGAAGGTGCTGGCCGTGGTCAGCAACAGCACGAACACCGCGACGCCGAGCAGATAGCGCGATCTCAGCACCCGCGTCAGGCCGCTGAACGGGTTGCCGGCCACCGGCCGCTTCGGGCTTTCCGCGTGCTCGGCACCGGGCCGACCGGCGCCGTTTACCTCGCGCCAGGACATCAGGAAGTGCTTGAGCGCCACCGCGGCTAGCAGGAGCAGCGCCGCCAGCAGCATCAGCCCGAACTGCCCGAGCACGCCGACCAACAGCGCGCTTGCCGCGGGGCCGACGAGGCCGCCCACGCTGGCCCCGGCAGCGATGAAGGCGAACAGCCGGCGTGCCTGCGGCGCATCGAACACATCAGCCATCAGGCTCCAGGCCACCGAGACCACGAACAGGTTGTAGACCGAGATCCACACGTAGAACACCCGCGCCAGCCAGACGCTGTCACTCAACGCGAAGAACAGCGCGGCAAACAGCAGCAGGTTGACGCAGAAGAAGCCGTACACCCAATCGATGTAATGGATGCGCGCCACCCGCGAGTTGAGCCAGGCGAACAGCGGCACCGCCACCAGCATGGCGACGAAGGTCGCGGTGAACAGCCACTGCAGATTCTCCACGCCGCCCTGGATGCCCATGGACTCGCGGATCGGGCGCAGCATGAAGTAGCCGGCGAACAGGCAGAAGAACAGGCCGAAGCCGGCCAGCGCCGCGCGCAGTTCGCCGGGGCGGGCGTTGATCAGCGCGGCGGAGGCGACGGGCATGCGGCCCGGCTCAGCGGAAGGCGTCGACGATCATCTGCCGCTGCCGCGCGTCGGGCAGACGGCCCTGGCCGGCGAGCAGGTTGTCGGCCATGTAGCGCGGATTGGAGGTGGCCGGAATGACCGCCGTCACCGCCGGCTCGGCGAGGATGAACTTGAGCAGCAGCTGCGCCCAGGAGCTGGCGTCGATCTCGGCGGCCCAGTCCGGCAACGGCTTGTCCCGGACCTTCGACAGCAGGTTGCCGCGGGTAAAGGGTCGGTTGATCAGGGTGGCGATGCCGTTGTCGGCACAGTAGGGCAGCAGCTGCTTCTCGGCGTTGCGCTCGCTGACCGAATAGTTGAACTGCACGAAGTCGACCTGCTCCTGTTTCAGCGTGTCCAGCAGGCGATCGTGGGCCGACTCCACATAGTGCGTCACGCCGATGTAACGCACCCGCCCCTCCTGCTTGAGCTCGCGCAGCAGGCCGAGCTGGGTGCGGGTGTCCTGCAGGTTGTGCACCTGGATCAGGTCGATGGTGTCGGTCTGCAGTGCCCCGAAACTCGCCTCGATCTGCGCCAGGCCGCGCTCGCGTCCGGTCAAGGACACCTTGCTGGCGAGAAAGACCTTGTCGCGCTGGCCCAGGCGCTTGACCAGTTCGCCGACGACGCGCTCGGCATTGCCGTAGCTCGGCGCGGTGTCGATCAGCGAGGCACCGCCTTCCACCATCACCCGCAGCACCTCCAGCAGGCGGTCCATCTGTGGGTCATCGAGGCTCACGTTATGCGTAATGGAGGTACCGAGACCGATCACGGGCAGCGTTTCACCGGTGGCAGGAATGGCTCGCCGCAGCACGCCCTGCGCGGCGAAGCTCAGCGCAGGCAGCAGCGGGCCGAGGGCAGCGAGCGTGGCGATCAGGGCAGAACGTTGCAGCAGCTGACGGCGCGTGAACATGAGCAAATCCTCCAAATTTGGCAAGCTGACCTGCATGACCCGGCCCATGAGTATGGTCGAGCCATGCAGGCTCGCGAGCCAGCCGGCGTACCGGAGCTTTTCTCGATGTTTCAGTCACGCTGGGTAGCTACACCCAACCCAGACACTCGCGACGAGTAGTGGCAATGCGCCTCCATTTAGGTTCTACTGCGCCGCTCGATGTCCGCAGCAGAACAGCGGGCACAATAGACGAGGCCGCCATGTCCTTTTCGCTTCGCCAGCCACGCGAACAGAACACCGTAACAAGCTCGCAGTCACCTCTTCGCGCAAAACAGACGAACCCTGCCGTCGGGTTAGGCGCCCTCAGCTACGCGGTCGGACTGCTGCTGGTGCTTGTCCTGAGCCTACTCCTGCTGCCTGCGGACAGCGGCTTGGGCAGGTTGTTGTGGGGGTCGTTGTAGTACGACGCGATCACGTACGGAACCGCCCGACCAGGTCAGCCAGCGTCTTAGCCAAGCCGGAAAGCTGTTGGCTGGCGAGCTTGCCCTGGGATGAATAGGTCGCCGCCTCATTCGACAGATCGCGGATGTCAGTGATGTTGCGGGCAATCTCCTCCGTGACGCAGCTCTGCTCCTCACATGCAGTAGCGATCTGCGCGGCCATGTCGTTGATGCGCTGTACCGACGCCTCTGCCAGCACCTGATCGACCCCCTCGGCCCGTTCGACACTGTCGCGCGCCTTGCTGCTGCCGGTATGCATCGCCTGCACCGCATTGTCGACGCCGCTCTGCAGCCGCTCGATGCGGGACTGGATATCCTTGGTCGAGTCCTGCGTCCGCGCCGCCAGCGCCCTCACCTCATCGGCCACGACAGCAAAGCCGCGGCCCTGCTCGCCAGCGCGCGCCGCCTCGATGGCAGCATTGAGCGCGAGCAGATTAGTCTGCTCGGCAATACCACGGATCACCTCGAGAACCGCTCCGATGCTGGCGGTCTCGTCGGCCAGCGCGCCGATGGTCTGCGACGCGCCTTCGACATCCTGCGCCAGTTGGCGGATCGATTGAATGGTGCTGCCGACCACCGCCGCGCCTTGGTTGGACTGCATATGTGCCGCATGCGCGGCGTCCGAAGCATGCTGCGCGTTGAGCGCAACCTCATGCACCGCCGCGCTCATTTCGGTCGCTGCCGTAGTCACCTGATCGACGGCGGCGTGTTCGCTGCTGATCAGGCGGTCATTGGTCTCAGCCATGCTGGCCATGCCACGAGCAGCGGTTTCGACCTCGGCAGTGACGCGTCCAACCTCCGCGATCAACGGCTGTAGCTTGTCGAGAAAGCGGTTAAAGGCTGTGCCGAGCTGGCCCAGTTCATCGGCAGAGCGCACCTCAAGGCGAGCCCGCAGGTCGCCATCGCCTTCGGCGATCTGCTGCAGGCGGTCAAGCAGCCGCCGCATCGGCCGCAGCACCACCAACGGGAGGCCAAGAACCAGCACAACGCAGCCTAGCAGGCCGATCAGCAACACCACCCCTTGCTGGGTCGCGGTGGCCGCGCCCTCGGCCAACGCGGCCTGGCCCTCGGCATCGGCTGCAGCCTCTTCCAGTTCGCCGAGCTTGTCGATGGCATCGCGCATGGCGTCGAAGCGCGATTCGCTGTCGCCAAAGCTCAATGCACTGGCAGCCTGAGGATTCTGTTCGACCTGCTCTATTACACGCTTGGACACCGTCGACCATTGCTCGAAACCGCGGTTGAACTGCTCGACCAGGGCCAGCGCGTCGCGGCCGGGCTGCATGGCAGCATATTTCTGCACCCGATCGTAGGCCTGCTTGAGGTTCTCCGCGTGGCTGGCTTTGAGCGCCTGGACGTGTGCGCCGGCATCGCTGTCCAGCAAACTGCGCTCGGCGACGAAAGCCTGATAGAGATCGCGGTCGGCATTGAGCAGCAAGCCGATCGCTGGTAGATGCCGAGTAGCCAGCAACTCGCTGGAATCTGCGACTCGCTCAATGCCACGCATACCGACGGCGCCCATCAGCACCAGCAGAATGGCAAGCGCAGAGATAGGCAGAGTGATTTTCCAACGGAATCCGAGATCACTGAACAGGCGAGTCATGGCATCGCTCCTTGGGAGGCTTGTCCTTGGCTATCGGCCGCAACGTCTGCGGCAAGAGGTCGCTGGTCGACAATTGCATAACCACAGCAACCGGCAGTTGAGCCATATCAAACGCCGTCACTGACAAAAGCGTGGCCAGGTTGCCCATTCAGTACTTCCGGATGAAGACCATGGTGGTATGGCGATCCCCGGCTCGGCGGCCGATAACCTGGCTGTCAGCGACGCCACCGCACGGCCTACAGAGCGCCGTTCCGGCTGCCGATAACGATGAACAGCCTGCGATGGCTAGTGCGGGAGCGGCCGAGTTTCCCGCTCCGTCCCTCAAGCGTGAGTACTGCCCATGATTTCGTTCTCCCGTTTCAAGCCTGGCCATACGCAATCCAGCGGTACGGCGAGCCTGCTCTGCACGGCGTCGCAACTGAGTCAGCAGTTAACGGCCCTGCGCTTCGAGCCGACATACATCGCCGGTTTCGTCTCGCCGCACGTCGACCTGGACGCTGTCGCGCGGCAGGTATCGCAGCGCTTTCCACGGGCGACGATCAGCCTGTGCACCACTGCCGGCGAGCTGTCCAGCGAGGGCCAGCGGCTCTACTGCGCCGCCGGCGCGCAATGGGATCGGGTGGTATTGCAGCTGTTCGACGCCAGCGTCATCGCGGCCGCGGAGATCGTCCGGGTACCGCTGGAGTGCGAGGATATCCGCGGCCAGGGCCAGCGCCTGCCCATGAGCGAGCGCATCGCCCGGCTCACGGCATCGATCAAGCGCGTTCAGGTATCGATGAAGATCGACTACCGCGACACCCTGGCCAACATCTTCTTCGACGGCCTGTCCGCCTCGGAGTCGTTCTTCATGGAAGCGCTGTACGAGTCCGGGCGCTTCCCCTGTCTGTTCGTCGGCGGTTCGGCGGGCGGCAAGCTGGATTTCCAGCGCACGCAGTTGCACGACGGCCAGCGCAGCTACCAGAACCACGCACTGATCGTCTTTCTCAAGTGCGCCCGTAACGTCCGCTTCGGGGTGTTCAAGAGCCAGAACTTCGAGCCCACGCCGCTCAGCCTGAGCGTGCTCAGCGCCTCCCTGGAGGATCGCTACATCAGCCAGGTGGTCGATGCCCGCGGCAACATCCGCAGCATGGTCCAGGCGCTGTGCGAGGCGCTGCGGTGCGCGCCGCAGGAGCTGGAACAGCGGCTCGCCGACTATTCCTTCGCCATCCGCGTCGGCGAGGAGGTGTTCGTTCGTTCGATTTCGCAGATCGACTTCGCCAACGAACGGGTCCACCTGTTCTGCGACGTGGCCCCGGGTGAGGAGCTGATCATGGTCAAGCGTACGCCGCTGGCCGAAACCACCCGCCGCGACTATCAGCAATTCATGCGCAACAAGCCCGGCAAGCCGCTGGTGGGCATCCTCAACGACTGCATCTTGCGCCGGCTGAACAACGAGCAGGCACTCGGCGGCATGGACCCGGTGTTCGATGACGTACCGGTAGCCGGTTACTCGACCTTCGGCGAGATCCTCGGTCTCAATCTCAACCAGACGCTGACCGCGGTGTTCTTCTTCCGCACCAACGGCAAGGACGACTTCCACGACGAATACACCGACAACTTCATCGCCTATCACGGTGAATTCAAGGCGTTCTTCCTGCGTCGGCAGATCAAGAAGCTCACCGGCCTGAGCCAGGTGGTGGTCAAGCAGATCGAGCAGTTCAAGCGCCAGGACTACAGCAGCGCGGTGGACATCAACGGCCTCGACGAACACATCCGCCCGGTGTTCCGTGGCCTGGCCGACCTTGGTCAGGTGCTGTCCCAGGCCGATCATGAGCGGCAATCCATGTCCGAACAGCTGAGCCAGTGCGCCACCGAGCTGCACGGTTCGATGGATGACCTGACGCTGAACATCAACCAGCAGGGCACCGTCATCGAGCAGGCCGGCAGCTCGGTCAAGCAGATGGTTCACCAGGCCGACGAGGTGGTCAGCAGCGCCCGCGACCTGGCGCAGTCGAGCCAGCGAATCCAATCGGTGGTGCAGACCATCCAGCAGATCGCCGGGCAGACCAACCTGCTGGCGCTCAATGCGGCGATCGAGGCAGCGCGTGCCGGCGACATGGGGCGCGGTTTCGCGGTGGTGGCCGACGAGGTGCGCAAGCTCGCCGAAATCACCGGCAGGAACGCCGAGGAGATCGGTACGGATATCGACCGTCTGGCCAGCGAAATCCGCGCGGTGGCGCAGCACATCGAGGCGCAATCGGCGGGCGTCGGCTCGCTTACCGGCCTGCTCGACGCGCTGGAGAACTCCAGCAACCTGACGGCGGACACCTCGCGGCAGACCAAGGGCGTGGCCGACCGGCTGATCGGCCTGACCGCGCGCTAACCCGCCAAGCGCGCACGAACCTCGGCGTAGGGATAGGCCTCCAGCGAGGCGAAGCCGGGGAGCTGGCGCGCCTTGAGCTTGGTGAACACCGGTACGCTGATGCCGCAGAGAAAGCGCGTCAGGCACTCGGCGCTCGGCACACCGCCCTTGAGCTGCGTGTAGCGCTGACTGAATTCGGCGCAGCGGGCGGCCAGGTCGATCTGGTCCAGCGGCGCCAGTGTCGGCGGTTCCGGCAGCTTCGCGACCTGTCCGCGGCAGACAGAGCAATGCCCGCAGTGCAGCGGCGCCTGGTGGTCGCCGAAATAGGCCGCCAGCCGCTGGCTCAGGCATTCGCGGGACTCGAACAGGGCCAGCATGTTGTCGATGCGAGCGATCTCGCTGGCTTCGTGCTCCTTGAAGTAGGCGTGCAGCTCGCCGCTCAGAGCCTCGGCATCGAAGCGCGTGTCGAGCAGCGCGTAGACCTCGGTCATCTGCTTGCTCTCCAGCTCGATCCAGCCCTTCTCCTGGAAATATTCCAGCGCCTTGACCACCCGCGCGCGGTCGGCGCCGTGCTGCCCGTAAAGCGCTTCGAAATCCAGCGTGCACCAGGTCCGCGCCCGCGCCGAGGTGTGCACGATGGCTTCGACGAACTGTCGCCGCTCGCCTTCGAACTTCGCTACCAGCGCCTCGGGCTCGAGCAGGTACTTGAAGCGGTACTCGGCGAAGTAGGCAAAACGCGGTGCGATGATGCCGCGCAGCTCCAGCTGCACCAGCAGGGTTTTCAGCGGCAGCTGGCGGATGTTGCTCTGCTCCGACAGCTGGTTGAGCATCAGCTCCCATTGCCCGCCGGCACCGGCCTGCAGCAGCTCGTCGAGCACGCAGCGGATGCCCTCGCGTTCCGGCGTATCGCCGTAGACGAAGTTCTGCAACACGCTGAGGCTGTCGCGATTGGCCAGCACCAGGCAATCCGAAGCGTTGCCGTCGCGCCCTGCCCGACCAATTTCCTGACTGTAATTTTCCACCGACTTGGGCAGGTCGTAGTGCACCACATTGCGGATATCGGCCTTGTCGATGCCCATGCCGAACGCGATGGTGGCGACGATGCAGTTCAGTTCACCTGCCATGAAGCGCCGCTGGATCGATTCACGCAGCTCGTGCGCCATGCCCGCGTGGTAGGCGCTGGCCGGAAAGCCCCGTTGCGCCAGGTGTTCAGCGATCTGCTCGGCGGTCTTCTGCTGGGTGACGTAGACGATGGTCGGTTGCCCCGCCCTGTCCGTCAGCCATTCCACCAGCCGGCGCTGCTTGTTGAAGCCGCTGACCGGCTCCACCAGCAGATTGAGATTGGGTCGGTAGAAACCGGTGGTCACCACGTCATCCGCTGCAATCGAGAATTTGGCCTGCATGTCGGCGATCACCGGGGGCGTCGCCGTGGCAGTCAGCAGCAGCGCCTGGGGAATGTTGAACTGGCGCTGGTAGTCGGGGAGCTTCAGATAGTCCGGGCGAAAGTTGTGGCCCCACTCGGAGATGCAGTGCGCCTCGTCCACCACCAGCAGGGAGATCGGCACCTGGCTGATGAAGTGGCGGAAGCGCTCGTTCTTCAGCCGTTCCACCGAGATCATCAGGATCTTCAGCTCGCCGGACTTGGCGCGGGCCATGGTCTCGCTCGTCTGCTCGCGGCTCTGCGCCGAGTCGATGCTGGCGGCGGCAATGCCATGGCGGTGAAGGAACGCCAGCTGGTCCTGCATCAGCGCCAGCAAGGGTGAGACCACCAGGGTCAGGTGCGGCAACAGCAGCGCCGGCAGCTGGTAGCACAGGGATTTGCCCGAGCCGGTAGGAAAGATCGCCGCTGCCGAGCGCCCCGCCACTACGGCGCGAATGGCCTGTTCCTGGCCCGGACGCAGGCTGTCGTAGCCAAACGTCTGCCTGAGGGTCTGTTCGATCATGCGGCGTCGCTCCTGTGACGGGAGGCAGGAGGGTAGCAAAAGACAGCAGAGGGCACTGCGCATCGACCCGCCTCGTCGGCCGGGTGCGACGCCGAGGCTTCTTGGGGACGGTGCAGCAGCGGAACGGCCAGGCATTTCCATCAATCGAGCGGATTGGAAACCGCAATTACCGTTAGGCGCCTATCTACTTCTACGATGCCTGAGCTCCTGACAACAAGCACAAGCGACGCCGGGTCAGGTGATCCGGCAGGCAAAAACAGGACGGACCTATGAACCAGAACAGGATGCCCCGCCATGCGTGCAACCCTTATTGCCACTGCCCTGCTGTTTACCTCGCTGGCCCAGGCTGATGATGCCAAGGCTCAGCCCTACACCTACGGCACCCGACTGGATGTCGCCTCGGTGCTGTCGGTGAAGATCAAGCCGACCCCCTACTGCGAGGTGACCGACGCGGAGATGACCTATCGCGATTCCACCGGTACCGAACGCAAGCTGGCCTACCGGACGCTATCCGAGGCCTGCAGGAATCAGAACTGAGCGCCACGAACAGGGACGCTGGGGCCGGGCGGGAGCACGCAACGCGCCGTCCCGCCGGGTCTTGATGAGCGCGATCAGAAGCGGTCGCGAATCACCACCTCGTCGAACGGCAGCTTGCCGACACGCGGCTTCGGCTCGGCGGCGCGCTTGCCCACCGCGACCATCAGCGCGATGACATGGTTGTCCGGCAGGTTGATCAGCTTGCCGACCGCATCGAAATCGAAGCCATCCATGGGGCAGGAATCCAGGCCCTTGGCCCGTGCCGCGAGCATCAGCGTCTGCGCCATCAGACCGCAGCTGCGCATGGCCTCGTCACGCTGCACCTGCGGCTTGCCGCGGTAATAGGCATCGATGGCGCCGGCCATGTAGTCCTGCACCTCGCTCGGTGCGCCTTCCCAGACGCGGCGGACATTCTTTTCCCAGCTGTCGACCTGGGCGCAGATCACCACCAGCATCGAGGCGTCGGTCATCTGCGCCTGATTCCAGCCCACCTCGCGGATCTGCGCGCGCAGCGCCGGGTCGCTGACCTCGACGAACCGCACATGCTGCAGATTGAAGGCAGAAGGCGCCAGAAGCGCCAGTTGCAGCAGCTCGTCCTTTTCTTCACGGCTCAGCTGGAAGCTGGGGTCGTAGGCCTTAACGGCGCGGCGGGTGCGAATGGCTTCTTCGGTATGCATGGCGAGTCCTCACAGGAGAAAGGTGGCGCCATGCTAAGGGTGTCGACCGATCGAATCCACGGGACTTCACCGATCACAATCATCGAGCCGCTCGATGCGTTTCCGGTGCTGCATAAACGAAAAGCCGCCCGAAGGCGGCTTTTCGATGACTCGGCAGGCAGCTTAGAGCTGCGGACCGGCGTTGCGGATGGCGTCGGAAACATCGAACTTCTTGAAGTTCTCGATGAACTTGCCTGCCAGCTCCTTCGCGGCCTGGTCGTAGGCGCTCTTGTCGACCCAGGTGTTGCGCGGGTTCAGCAGCTGGGTATCGACACCGGCAACGGTCTTCGGCACATCCAGGTTGATGATCGGCAGGTGCTCGGTTTCGGCACCGATCAGCGCGCCGCTCTGGATCGCGGCGATCACCGCACGGGTGGTCGGAATGTTGAAGCGCTTGCCGACACCGTAGCCACCACCGGTCCAACCGGTGTTGACCAGATAGACCTTGGAGCCGAAGCCGTTGATGCGCTTGATCAGCAGCTCGGCATATTCACCGGCCGGACGCGGGAAGAACGGCGCACCGAAGCAGGTGGAGAAGGTCGACTTGATGCCGCTACCCGAACCCATTTCGGTGGAACCGACCAGCGCGGTGTAGCCGGACAGGAAGTGGTAGGCAGCCTGCTCGTTGTTCAGGATCGACACGGGCGGCAGTACGCCGGTCAGGTCGCAGGTCAGGAAGATCACCGCATTCGGCTCGCCGCCGAGGTTCTTCTCGGAACGCTTCTCGACATGCTGCAGCGGGTAGGCCGCGCGGCTGTTCTGGGTCAGGCTGGCATCGGCGTAGTCCGGCAGACGGGTGCGCTCGTCGAGCACCACGTTCTCCAGTACGGCACCGAACTTGATGGCCTTCCAGATCACCGGCTCGTTCTTCTCGGACAGGTCGATGCACTTGGCGTAGCAACCGCCTTCGATGTTGAACACGCGGCCAACGCCCCAGCCGTGTTCGTCGTCACCGATCAGGTAGCGGCTCTCGTCGGCCGACAGGGTGGTCTTGCCGGTACCGGACAGACCGAAGAACAGGGTGGTGTCGCCGTCTTCGCCGATGTTGGCGGCGCAGTGCATCGGCAGCACGTCGACGTCCGGCAGCAGGAAGTTCTGCACGGAGAACATGGCTTTCTTCATTTCACCGGCGTACTGCATGCCGGCGATCAGCACCTTCTTCTCGGCGAAGTTGATGATCACGCAGCCATCGGAATTGGTGCCGTCACGCTCGGGTACGCACTGGAAGAACGGGGCGTTGAGGATGCGCCACTCGCTCAGACCGGCCGGGTTGAACTGCTCGGGGGTGATGAACAGGCAGCGGCCGAACAGGTTGTGCCAGGCGGTCTCGGTGGTCATCTTGACCGGCAGGTAGTGCTCGGGATCGGCACCGACATGGACATGGGACACGAAGCTGTCACGCTCGCCGATATAGGCTTCGACGCGGCTCCACAGGGCTTCGAAGTTGCCCGCCGGGAACGGACGGTTGATCGGGCCCCAGGCGATCTTGTGCTGGGTGCTCGGCTCTTCGACGATGAAGCGGTCAGCCGGAGAACGACCCGTGCGGTGCCCGGTCTTCACCACCAGAGAGCCATTGGCGGACAGTTCGCCCTCTCCGCGCTTGACGGCTTCTTCAATCAGTTGAGCGGTGCTGATGTCGGTGTACACGGCGTTGGTGGCTTGCGTCATGAGTGTTCCCGTCGGCCCTGGGCCGATTCCTCCATGCTGTTGTAGCCCGCCAAAGAGCGAACTACATCGAAAAAGTGCGCGCGATTATGCCAGATAATGCGCCGCGCTGGGTATGAGGCCGTGATGGCCAAATAGTTCACTGCCCGAGTGCAGGTCCATCCCTGCCTCATTCCCGGCCGCCGCGGCAGCAGGCAGACGACCGGAACGTCGCACGTCGATCAGTGCCGGGTATCCGACGGCGCGTCGCTGCCACCACCGGCGAAAAGCTGAGCCACATCCGCCGCGTCGTAGGTGTATTTCTCGTTGCAGAACTGGCAATCGATGCTGACCGAACCGCCCTGCTCCGCCACCAGCTGCAGGGCGTCTTCCTCGCCCAGGCTGACCAGCGCGCGGGCCGAGCGCTCGCGCGAGCAGCTGCAGCGGAAGCGGATCGGCAGTGCATCGAACAGGCGCAGTTGCTCCTGGTGATAGAGCCGATGCAGCAGCGTCTCGCTGTCCAGCCCCAGCAGTTCCTCGGCGGTCAGGGTGTCGGCCAGGGTACGCAGGTGCTCCCAGCTGGCGTCACGCTCCTCCGGATCCTTGAGCCGGTCGGCCGGCAGCTGTTGCAGCAGCAGGCCGCAGGCGCGGCGGCTGTCGGCATTGAGCCAGAAGCGCGTCGGCAACTGTTCCGAGGCCGCGAAGTAGTTGGTCAGGCATTCGGCGAGCGTGGCCCCTTCAAGATCGACGATGCCCTGGTAGCGCTGGCCATTGGCCGGGTCGATGGTGATCGCCAGCATGCCTTCGGGCATCAGCTCGGTCAGGGTGGCGTCCGGCTGGATCTGCTCGGCGTGATAGCGGGCGATGCCACGCACCTCGCGGGCGCTGGAGCACTCGACCATCAGCAGCGGCACGGCGCCACTGGAGCGGGCCTGGAGAATCAGCAGCCCGTCGAACTTGAGCGTGCCGACCAATAGCGCGGCCGCGGCCAGCAGCTCGCCGAGCAACTGGGCCACAGGCTCTGGATAAGTGTGTTTGGCCAGCACGTGCTGGTAGCTTTCCTCGAGCGTGGCGATCTCGCCGCGAACATCGGAATCATCGAAGAGAAAACGCTGGGTTTGATCGGGCATAGCCGGAAAGCTCACAGGTACGGCGGAGGAAGCGGCAATTTTAGGCGCAAAGCCGGCCCGGACCAAGGGCGGGCGCCGGACGGGCTGCCAGACAGCCGCAAGCTGAACGCTGGCTGAACGGCTCGCAGGTAGTCAGGACAGCCGCAACGGCAGGCTCTAGCATCGCGCGCCATCGCAACCCCACGGACGATCCTCATGCCCGTGACCACGCCCCAGGCGCGCTGGCGCCCACTGTCTTGGTTCATCAGCCATCTGCTCGCCGGGCTGCTGCTGCTCAGCTGGCTCTCGCCCATCAGCCGCCCGTTCTGGGATGCCTTCGACGAGTCGGCCTTTCATCTGCTCAACGGCTCGCTGGGCCACCAGGCCTGGTGGGACTGGCTGTGGGCACTGGCCAGCGTTCGCGTGTTCGACATCCTCGTCGGCGCACTGCTGCTGACCCTGCTGATCCGCCGCGACTGGCTGTTCGCTCAGCACCAGCTGCGCCCGGCGCTGTTCACCTTTGTCGCCCTGCTGCTGGTGTTGCTGGTAATTCGCGTGCTGGTGACCAAGCTTGCCGGCCACTTCGGCTGGCAGCACGCCAGTCCATCGCTCGAGATCGCTGGCGCCTATCACCTGAGCGACCACTTTCCGCTGCTGGAGCGGGTGTTCGAACTAAAGGATCGTTCCAGCCGCAGCTTCCCCGGCGATCACGCCTCGGTGCTGCTGATCTGGGGACTGTTCATGGCGCTGTTCGCCCGCGGCGGCCGTCTGGCACTGGTGCTCGGCATCACCGTACTGTTCATGCTGCCGCGGCTGGTGGCCGGCGCCCACTGGGTCAGCGATGACTTCGTCGGCGGACTGCTGATCGCCTTGCTGGCCATCGGCTGGGGCTATTGCACACCACTGGGCGCGCACCTCGCTGCCCTGCTGCAGTGGCTGGCCCGTGCGCCCATGCAGCTGGCCGCCAGGCTGCCACTGCTGCGCCAGCTGGCGGTGCTGCGTGACTAACCGGGCTTGAAGTCACGCAGCAGCTGGATCTGCCGGCGCTGCTTCTTGCTCGGCCGGCCGTCGGTCTGCATGCCGAGGGCACCCGCCTTGCGCAGCGCAGCCGCCTCCTCGCGCGCCGCCAGGCTCTGTGCGTTTTCTTCGTAGAGCGTCTGCGCCTCGGGAGCACCACGGCGCACCGCCGACAACGCGCGGATGACCACCGTGCGCTCGTCGAAGCCGCTGCGGATCACCAGTTCATCGCCCACCTTTGGTTCCTTGCTCGGCTTGCAGCGCTCGCCCCGGCAGTGCACCTTGCCACCTTCGATGGCCGCCTTGGCCAGTGCACGAGTCTTGAAGAAGCGTGCGGCCCATAGCCACTTGTCCAGGCGTACCTTGTCGTCGTCTTTTTCGGCCATCGTCCAACTCAGTCTCGTATCGGTCGTTCCAGGGTGTTACAGACGGATGCAGTTGTCATTCACGCCGACTAGAATGCCGGCAAATTCTTCGGACTCTCCCCTTGAAGAAACTCGACCCCCATACCGTGATCGGTCTGCGTGAATGGATCGCCCTGCCGGATCTCGGCGTGGTGGGCCTGCGCGCCAAGGTCGATACCGGGGCCAGCACCTCGGCGCTGCACGCCACCGACATCAGCGAATTCGAACGCGATGGGCAGCGCTGGGTTCGCTTCACTGCGCACCTGGGCACGCTGGTGCAGCGCCGCCATCGCTGCGAGGCGCCGCTGGTCACCCGCAAGCTCATCAAGAGTTCCAATGGCCAGGTCCAGACCCGCTACGTGGTGCGCACCCTGCTGGCGCTGGGCAGCCATGTCTGGCCGGTGGAATTCACCCTGACCTGCCGCAAGACCATGCGCTACCGCCTGCTGCTCGGCTCCAAGGCGCTGGTCGACGGCCAATGGCTGATCGATCCGTCGCGAACCTATATCCAGGACAAACCCCAGATCCTCACTTCTTCCGGTGCTCAATGAAAATCGCCGTGCTGTCGCGCAATCCGCGCCTGTATTCCACCCGTCGTCTGGTCGAAGCCGGCGAGCAGCGTGGCCATGAAGTGGTGGTGATCGATACGCTGCGCGCGTACATGAACATTGCCAGTCACAAGCCGCAGATCCACTACCGCGGCAAGCCGCTGGAGGGCTTCGACGCGGTGATCCCGCGCATCGGCGCCTCGGTGACGTTCTATGGCTGCGCGGTGCTGCGCCAGTTCGAGATGCAGGGGGTGTTCCCGCTCAACGAGTCGGTGGCCATCGCCCGCTCGCGCGACAAGCTGCGCGCCCTGCAACTGCTGTCGCGCCGCGGTGTCGGCCTGCCGGTGACCGGCTTCGCCCACTCGCCGGACGACATCCCCGACCTGATCCGCATGGTCAACGGCGCCCCGCTGGTGATCAAGGTGCTGGAAGGCACCCAGGGCATCGGCGTGGTGCTCTGCGAAACCGAGAAGGCCGCCGAGTCGGTGATCGAGGCCTTCATGGGCCTCAAGCAGGACATCATGGTGCAGGAGTACATCAAGGAAGCCGGCGGCGCCGATATCCGCTGCTTCGTGGTTGGCGACAAGGTCATCGCCGCGATGAAGCGTCAGGCCAAGCCTGGGGAATTCCGCTCCAACTTGCATCGCGGTGGCTCCGCCAGCCTGATCAAGATCACCCCGGAAGAGCGCATGACCGCCATTCGCGCCGCCAAGGTGATGGGCCTGAACGTCGCCGGCGTCGACATCCTGCGCTCCAACCACGGTCCGTTGGTGATGGAGGTGAACTCTTCGCCGGGCCTGGCCGGGATCGAGGAAACCACCGGCAAGGACGTCGCCGGGCTGATCATCCAGTACCTGGAAAAGAACGGCGGCCCGCACCTGACTCGCACCAAGGGCAAGGGCTAATCCCACCGCGCTGCGAGCCGGCTTATTCGGCCGGCTTGCCCTGCACCGCATCGCGCGGCAGCAGCAGCCCCAGCGGCAGGCTGACCCGCGCTTCCAGACCACCGCCCTCGCGATTGCGCAACTCGACCACCCCGCCATGCTGCGAGGCGATGCGCTTGACGATCGCCAGGCCCAGCCCGGCGCCCTGCCCGCCACGGGCACGATCGCCGCGAATGAACGGATTGAAGATGCCTTCCAGCTCGGCCGGATCGACCCCCGGGCCACGGTCCAGCACGCTGAGCACCACGTAGGGCGCGTGCTGGTCGCCGGAGACATAGGCAGCCACTTCGACGCCGCCGCCTGCGTAACGCAGGGCGTTCTCGATCAGGTTCACCAGCAGGCGCTTGATGGACACCCGGCGCAGGGCGAACGGCGGCATCGGCTCGACGCACAGGCGCACGGTTTCCTGCTGCTGGTTATAGGGTGCTACCACCTCGCGGATCAGCTCGGCAAGGTCGGTGGTTTCCACCGGCTCGTCACTGCCATCGCGGACAAAGGCGAGAAACTGGTCGAGGATGGCGTTCATGTCCTCGACGTCGCGGATCATGTCCTCGGTCAGCTCGTCATCACTGTCCATCAGCTCCAGCGACAGGCGCAGGCGCGTCAGCGGCGTGCGCAAATCGTGGGACACCCCGGCCAGCATCAGCTCGCGCTCGCGACCGGCCTGCTCGACATCTTCGGCCATCTGGTTGAAGGCACGGTAGACCTCGGTCATCTCGCTCGGCGTGTCGCTGATCGGCAGGCGGACGCGCCGGCCCTTGCCGATCTGCCGCGCGGCGAACACCAGCCGCTTGAGCGGCAGGTTGAGCTGACTGACGAAGATCCAGGCCGCGCCGGTGGACAGCAGGCCGATGCCCAGGAACCAGCCGAGCACGCTCCAGATGCGCTGGCCGCGCAGCGGATAGGCATAGAGCGGCACCTGCACCCAGTCCGGCCCCAGATTCGGCGCGCGCACCCAGATCGCCGTGGACGGCTGGATGCGCACGCGCACCTCGGTGTCGTCGCCCAGTTCGTCGCGCATCTGGCGCTGGAAGATCTCGGTGTAGGGCCAGTGATACTCGCTGCGCGGCACGTTCTGCTCGGCCACCAGTTGCAGGCCGGCGGCTCGGCCGATGCGGTCGCGGTCCTCCAGGTCGGCAGCCCAGTAGGCGCGCAGGGTCAGCGCCGCCCCGTGGCTATACTGGCGGTCCACCAGCACGTCCTCGTTGGTCATCAGATAGACCAGGGTGAGGACCTTGGAGAACAGCACCACGATCAGCACCATCCACAGGGTGCGGGCGAAGAAGCTTTGCGGGAACCAGAGCGGGGTCTTCATGAAAAAGCGGCGGCACGCCTCGGGCTGCGGGTAACGAGGCTATCGCGCCCGCAGCCGGTGGCACGCCGTGGTCGACTCACTTGTTGCCGTCCGGCACGAACACGTAACCCACACCCCAGACGGTCTGGATGTAGCGCGGCTTGGACGGGTCCGGCTCGATCAGCCGGCGCAGGCGGGATATCTGCACGTCGATGGAGCGCTCCAGCGCATCCCACTCGCGGCCGCGGGCGAGGTTCATCAGCTTGTCCCGGGTCAGCGGCTCGCGAGCGTGCTGCACCAGCGCCTTGAGCACCGCGAACTCACCGGTGGTGAGCATGTGCACCTCGTTGCCCTTCTTCAGCTCGCGGGTCGCCAGCGACAGCTCGTATTCGCCGAAGGTGACGGTCTCGTCCTCGCTGGCCGGGGCGCCGGGCACCTGCGGCGCCTGCCGGCGCAGCACCGCACGGATGCGCGCGAGCAGTTCGCGAGGGTTGAACGGCTTGGCCAGGTAGTCGTCGGCGCCCTGCTCCAGGCCCTGGATGCGGCTGGCCTCGTCGCCCTTGGCGGTGAGCATGATGATCGGGATCTGGTTGTTCGCCTCACGCAGCCGGCGGCAGGCGGACAGCCCGTCCTCGCCCGGCATCATCAGGTCCAGCACCACCAGCTGAAACAGCTCGCGACTGAGCAGGCGGTCCATCTGCTCGGTGTTTTCCACGGTACGGACGCGGTAGCCCTGCTCGTCGAGAAAGCGCTCGAGCAGACGCCGCAGACGGGCATCGTCATCGACGATAAGGATCTTTTCGCCTTTGTTGGCTTGCGCAGTGCTGCTCATGGAAACTCCCAGATGGTCGACGGCGCATTATTGCGCAGTGTGGTTCGGCCCTACTGACAGCCATTGTTAGCAGATTTTTCGCGCAACCGTCTTGCCCCGCGCGCCTCGGAGGCTTCAGAGCAGGACGGCGAGCCAGACGACGGCAATGGAAATGAGCCCGAGCAGCTGAGCCGCACTTCCCAGATCCTTCGCGCGCTTGGACAACGGATGGATTTCCAGCGACACCCGATCGACCACTGCCTCGATGGCTGAATTCACCAGTTCGATGGCGAGCGACATCAGCACCGGCAGGACCAGCAGGGCGCGCTCCACGGGGGTGCTGCCGACCATGAAGGCGACAGGAATGAGCACGCAGGCAAGCAGGGCCAGCTGACGAAAGGCCGCCTCATGCCGCCAGGCTGCGGCGAGGCCGGCAAAGGAATAGCCGGCCGCCTTGGCGATGCGCCCAAGCCCCGGTTTGCTCTTGAAGGCAGACGCCTCGTTGGTCGTTTCGACTTTCATCTCTCACCCGCTCGTTCGTGACTGCTCATTCGACTCGTGACCGGCCATCGACCCCCACTGTCGTACGCCGAAGCCACTTGATATCATATTGGCATCAATCAAGGACGATTCAGTTTCCGACGAACAGTCTGGTGACGGTTTAAAGCGCTTCAGCGCCTGGCCGACACGCTGTTCAGGACGCTACAGGTCGCGCCCGAAACCGCCGCAGGTGACTTCTTGCTTCTCTTCCGCCAAAACCAGCAGTTTCCGGCCCCGCTCGGACTGGACGGTATCGAATGGCCGATTTTTGCGCTCAATGACGGACGCCTGCATTGGATCATGGCGGAAAAAGCGAGCGATGCGGCGCTGCTGACCCGGCAGGTCATCGGGAACATGGCGGCCGGTCAGCGGGCGGCGATGATAGCGGACGCAGCCCGCCAGCGGCACGCACTGGCCGACCTGCCGGCTGACGCGGGCCCTGGTGAACTGCTGGCCCTGACTCTGACGCCGGACCATTTCGAAGCGATGCTGCAGCGCCTGGATTCCGAACTGGATCGCTCGGGCAACATGCGCACCCGGTACATCCTGCTCAACCTCCCCACTCAGGCCTGGGAACGCCTTGCAGGGCCGCGCCTCTCAAGCTGGCTGACGCGGATCGGCGCCTGGCTGCTCGAGCGCCGCGCGACCCTGCTGATCATCAGTGACGGTGTCAGCGACGCCCTGAGCGAGGGTCTGCTCCGACTCAGCCATTGCCTGGCCGGGTTCGCCTCGCTCACTCAAACCCCGTCCGGCACCCGCCTGTATCTGCATCACTGGCAGAACGAGCGCGGCATGACCAGCGCCCGCCAATTCGCCCTGCGCCACCAGGCCGACGGGTTCCAGCTGACGGCTTGCGGAGAACTCGGCGAGGTGCTCGAGCACCCCGATCAGGGGCGTTTCTACGCGGAGCGCAGCGTGCTGGAAGGGGTGCACAACCTGTCCACGCAGTGGCGCCTGTTCGAGAGCAGAGCGGCCCTACTGGCGCATGCCGAAACCGCCAGGGCTGCGAGCATCCTCTTCGCGATCACCGATAACGAGCAGGTCGACGAGCTGGCCCATCAGCTCAATGGCTTGCGCCGCACCTGTGGCAACCAGCTGAAGCTGATCATCCGGGAAACGGCGCCCTGCCTGCGCTATCGGGACGAACAGCTGCTGCTGGCCGGTGGCGCGTCGCTGGTCGTGCCTTTCGGCACCTCGCTGCCACGCTTCCTGACGATGGTCGAGAGCGCTCAGGGGCATATCTGGCAGCGTCAGTTGAGCGACATCGATGCCAGCCTCGACAAGCTCAAACCGCTTCCCCTGCGTGGCCAGCTGAGCCCGCGCCGCTTTGCCGAAGCCGCCCAGGAAATGTGGGCCGGCAGCACAACGGGTGAGATCGTTCATCAGCTGGTTCGGCTGCAACCGGTACCCGGACTGAGCCTGGAGCAGGTGCTTGGTCAGGCTCATCTGCGGCGTAACGGCGACATAGCCTGCATCGTCGACAAGGCGCTGTATCTTTTTCTTTTCGCCTGCCGCGCGGAATCGCTCGAGGCGGCTCTGGACAACATCTTTGGCGTCACCTGGCAGGAGCTGTTCCTCGGCCTCGAACAGCTGGCGGATCTCGAGCCCCTGTCCGGCCCCGGCTTCCACGGCGAAACCTTGTCACTGCCCGGCAACGAAACGCTCGTCAACGAGCCGGCACCGGGTCGACAGCTTCAACCCCGCCCCCTGACCCTTTCGCTGGTGACGCAACCATGACGCTCGAGCAACTCCTCGAGGTCGCCAGCCTGTTCCTGGCGATCGGCATCGGTATCGGCTGGTTGCTGACCCGGTACGGCCACACGGCGCTGCGTGCATTCGATCGAATGCTCCCGCCCCGCTACCTGAAAAGGACAGCGATACGCCGTCGTTCCATTGGATCGGGAGACACGCCATGAATGCGCCGGAGCGGCTGATCGTACCCGCGCCCCCGGTTACGCGCTGGCCGGGCCTGGGTGTGTGGAATCTGTATTTTCTGCTGAAGTTCCTGTTGCTGGGCCTTGGCCTGCTGAACTTCCAGGCTCTGCCGAACCTGGTGTTCGCGGCGTTTCTCGTGGTGCCCCTTCCGGGCGCCCCGTGGCGCATCGTACGGCAGCTGATCGCGATTCCCGTGGGTATCGCGCTGCTGTACCACGACACCTGGCTGCCCCCGTTCGACCGGTTGCTGGCACAACCGGGGGTGCTGGATTTTTCCCCAGCCTATCTCGTGGAACCAGCCGGACGCTTCGTCGACTGGACCGTGCTTGGCCTCTGCGCCTTGCTGGTGATTGGCTACAGCTACATGGCGAACTGGATTCGCCTGTCCACGATCTGCCTGGGCGGTCTGATCTGGCTGAACCTGGGCAGCATCCCTCTGCTGGCATCACCACCGCGTGCAGATGCCGCCCCCGTCGTGGCGTCCGCACAGGGCAACGACGCGCCGGCCCTTCAGGACAATGTGGCGCTGGATACCTGGCTCGAGAATTTCTTCCGCACCGAGGCCACGCGCCAGACGCAGTTCCCCCTGCGCAGCGAGCAAACCGCGGCGTTCGACGTGCTGTTCATCAATGTCTGCTCGTTGGCCTGGGACGATCTGGACGCGGTCGAGTTACGCGACAACGCTCTGCTCAAACGCATGGACGTCATCTTCGATCGTTTCAACTCCGCCACTTCCTACAGCGGGCCGGCGGCAATCCGGCTGCTGCGAGCCAGCTGCGGTCAGCCCCGTCATCAGGCCCTGTACGAACCCGCGCCGGAACAATGCCTGCTGTTCCAGAATCTGGCCAACCTGGGCTTCCACGCCGAAACCCTGATGAACCACAACGGCAAGTTCGACGGCTTCGCCGGTGAAATCGAAGCCCAGGGCATGCCCCTGCCGGTGCTGGCGAGCCAGAAGTTCGCGCGTGCGCTGGCAGGCTTCGACGGCTCGCCGATCGCCAGGGATTTCGACGTGCTCAACGGCTGGTGGCAGCGTCGTCAGGCATTGCCGGAGCCACAGGTCAGCCTTTTCTACAACAGCATCAGCCTGCACGACGGGAACCGCATCGTCGGAGCGGATGGCAATGCCCAATCGGCGGCATATAGGCCTCGCGCGCAGCGCCTGCTGGATGACCTCAACCGTTTCATCGACGAGCTGGAGCGCAGCGGTCGGCCGGTCGCCTTGCTGCTGGTACCCGAGCACGGAGCGGCGTTGCATGGTGACCGCATGCAGATCGCCGGCATGCGCGAGATTCCCCGGCCATCGATCACCCAGGTGCCCGTCGGCCTGAAACTGATCGGGATGGACGCCTCTCACGGCACGCAGCCCGTGCACATCCAGCAGCCAACGAGCTTCCTGGCGCTTTCCGAGCTGGTTTCCCGGCTCTACGCCGCCCGTCAGCAGGGCAGCACCCCGAACCTGGAGGCGCTGGTCGCTGACCTGCCGCAGACCGAGCTGGTCTCCGAAACGGCCGGCGCGCAGGTGATCGAGCGCGCAGGAAAACCGTATGTACGTCTCAGCGGCCAGACCATCTGGCTTCCTTATCCAAACCGGTTCGAGTAGCACGCCTATGGAATCGCTGGTCCTGCCGTCGCCACAAGACGATGTCGACAACCTGAAACGCCATCTGGGCATGCCGAAGCTCGGCTATCAGGACATCTCCGCGTCGCTGGCACTGGACAAGGCAGTTCAGCGCTGGCCGCTGCTGAGCGAGCTTTCCGTCGTCGCCCACCTGAACAGCGCGCTCGAGAGCGTCTCGCTCGAGAACGCCAGTGTGGCCGTGGCCAGCAGGCCTCCGGCATGAAGCAGCTCGTGCTGCGCGGCCTGCGCGGCGGAATCGGCGCCACCTCGCTGCTGGCCGGCCTCGGCATCGCGCTGCATGAACAGGGTGAGCGGGTACTGTTGATCGATCTCAGCCCGGACAACATGCTGCGCCTGCATTTCAGTGTCGACGTTGCGTATGCCTCCGGCTGGGCGCGCGCGCAGCTGGATGCTGCACCATGGCATGAGAGTGCCCTGGAACTGCTCCCGGGCCTGCACCTGCTGCCGTACGGCGAGCTTGGCGGGGCGGAGATTTCCCAGATCGAAGGCCAGCTCTGCGCGGATTCGAGCTGCTGGGCGCAGCGCTGTGACTTGATCGGACACAACTACGACTGGGTGCTGTTCGACCTGCCGCAGCGGTTG
Organism: Stutzerimonas stutzeri; assembly: GCF_000219605.1. Classification (NCBI taxonomy): domain Bacteria; kingdom Pseudomonadati; phylum Pseudomonadota; class Gammaproteobacteria; order Pseudomonadales; family Pseudomonadaceae; genus Stutzerimonas; species Stutzerimonas stutzeri. The sequence continues at coordinate 356,986 of NC_015740.1, read as the reverse complement.
CCGGGCCATCGCGCCGTTGTGTCGGAAGCGAATCGGGCCGACGTGCTGATCGATCTGGCTACACCCGACCCCGGGTGCCATGTGCTGCTACAGCAGCGCCCACGCCCGGATGCGGATCTCCTGCTGATCAATCGCTTCAATCCGGCCAGCCAGCTGCAGCGCGATCTGCTGCTGCTCTGGCGCAGCCAGCCGAGGAGCAACCGGCAACCGCAACTGATCCACGAGGACGAAGCGCTGCCGGAAGCCCTGGCGCACAAGCTGCCGATAGGTCATTACGCACCGAAGAGCCAGGCCGCCAGCGACCTGCGCAGCCTGGCGCTCTGGTGCCTGGCCCAGCGAGCGAAGTGCTGATATGCCCAACCCACTGAGCTACTACCAGTACATCCGCTATCGGCGCGGTGCCAGCCCGATTGCTGCGCTGAGCTGGCTGATCGCCTACATGACAGCCTGGCTGCTGCTGCGCCTGGATGCTCCTGGCTGGCAGTGGGTCATGGCCGAGCGCCGCAGGCTGTATCCGCACGTCGCGGGCAAAAGGCCCACCGCCGGCGACCCGCTGCGGATCGTCATCCAGAGCATCTGGCTGCTCGTCGCACGCGCGCCCGGGTCCGCGCCGGCGCGCTCGCTGGGCGATCGACTCCGCTCGACCTGGCAGCGACTGCGCAGCGTCGCGCAGCAGCTGCCCAGGCCGCCGCGCCTGCGGCACAGGCGGACGTTCGACCTGCCTGGCTTGCGCAATGCCGAAGCGCGCGTCGGAAAGGCCGAACGCTGGCTTTCCAGCCTATCGAGACCCGTCCGCTACGCGTTCAACATCGCCATCGGCGCGCTGGCCATACTGCTTGGCATTCTCTGTATCACCGAACCGTTCGGCTATACCGCGCAGGTCACCTTCGTGCTCCTGCTCTGGGGCCTGGCCCTGCTGGTCCGGCGCGTTCCCGGGCGCTTCGCGGTGCTGATGCTGATCGTGCTGTCGGCCATCATTTCCTGCCGCTACCTGTGGTGGCGCTACACCGCCACGCTGCATTGGGATTCCTATTTCGACCTGGCGTGCGGCATCACCCTGCTGGTGGCGGAGACCTACTCCTGGATCGTCCTGATCCTCGGCTATGTACAGACCTGCTGGCCGCTGGATCGCAAACCCGCCCCGCTGCCGGAAGACAGCAGCAGCTGGCCGTCGGTCGACCTTTTCATCCCGACCTATAACGAAGATCTCTCGGTCGTGCGCACCACGGTGCTCGCGGCGCTGGGCCTGGACTGGCCACGCGACAAGCTGAACGTGTACATCTGCGATGACGGCCGCCGGGACAGTTTCAAGCAGTTCGCCGAGCAAGTCGGCGTGGGCTACATCGTCCGCCCGGACAACAAGCACGCCAAGGCAGGCAACCTCAACCATGCGCTGACCGTGACCCACAGCGAGCTGATCGCCATCTTCGACTGCGACCACATACCCGTGCGTTCCTTTCTCCAGGTCACCACGGGATGGTTCCTGCGCGACCCGAAACTGGCGCTGGTGCAGACGCCGCACCACTTCTTCTCGCCCGACCCGTTCGAACGCAACCTGGGATCCTTCCGCCGCAAGCCCAACGAAGGCGAGCTGTTCTACGGCCTGGTGCAGAACGGCAACGACATGTGGAACGCCTCGTTCTTCTGCGGATCCTGCGCCGTGCTGCGCCGCGACGCAGTGGAAAGCATCGGTGGATTCGCCGTGGAAACCGTCACCGAAGATGCTCACACGGCGCTGCGCCTGCATCGTGCCGGTTGGAATTCGGCCTACCTGGGCACGCCGCAGGCGGCGGGTCTGGCCACCGAGAGCCTTTCGGCGCATATCGGCCAGCGGATACGCTGGGCACGCGGCATGGCGCAGATCTTCCGCACCGACAACCCGCTGCTCGGTCCGGGCCTGACGATCTTCCAGCGCCTCTGCTACGCCAATGCGATGCTGCATTTTCTCGCGGGCCTGCCCCGCCTGATCTACCTGACGGCACCGCTCGCGTTTCTCCTGCTGCACGCCTACATCATCTACGCGCCGGCGCTGATGATCGTGCTCTACGTGCTGCCGCACATGATTCACGCCAGCCTGACCAACGCCAGGATGCAGGGCGAGTACCGGCATTCGTTCTGGGGCGAGGTGTACGAGACGGTACTGGCCTGGTACATCGCGCGGCCCACCACGGTGGCGCTGTTCAACCCGGGCAAGGGCAAGTTCAACGTCACGGCCAAAGGCGGGCTGATCGATCACGATCAGTTCGACTGGCGCATCGCGCGCCCCTACCTGGTTCTGGCGGCCTTGAACGTGGCCGGTCTCGGATTCGCCGTCTGGCGCCTGTTCACCGGTCCGGTCAGTGAAATCGGCACGGTTCTGGTCAGCTCCGCCTGGGTCATCTACAACCTGCTCATCATCGGCGCCGCGGTGGCCGTCGCATCCGAAGTCCGGCAGATACGTCGCGCCCACCGTGTCATGGCCCAGCTGCCGGCCTCGCTCAAGCTCGCCGACGGTCACGCCTACCCCTGCACGCTGCTGGACTTCGCCGAAGGCGGTGCGGGCCTGCAGATCCCGCCGGGGCTGAAGGTGGACATGGATCAGCCGGTCTCCCTGATCCTTCAGCGCGGGGATCGCTCGTTCATGTTTCCTGGTCAAGCCTCCCGGCAGATCGGCGAGCGCCTGGGTATCCGCCTCGACAACCTCGACCTCGCGCAGCAGATCGACCTGGTCCAGTGCACCTTCGCCCGGGCCGACGTCTGGCTGAACCGCCATCAGGATTTCGAGACGGACCGGCCGCTGCACAGCTTCATCGAAGTGCTGCGTATCGGCGGACGCGGCTACCACCGCCTCTACGAACAACTGCCGAGCGTCCTGAGCAGACCCCTTCGCCCGCTTCTTCGGTTAGCCGCCTGGCTACTGAGCTATTGCCCTCGTACTCCAGCCTCTAAATCCCTGGTAACCCCGTCATGATCACCCAAACCTATTCCCGGACGCTGCTCACCGCCTTGCTGTGGGCATTCAGCGCTGCCGCCTTCGCTGAGCCGAGCCTCGACGCCGACAGCACGCCGCCGAGCTGGAACTCCAGTCGCAGCTTCAGCGACCTGGGCCGTCCCCGCGACCAGTTGCTGCTTGGCATACGCAACGCGGAGCAGGTCGAGTTCCGCCTGCGTCATGACCGGATCGCCACCGCCGCCACCCTGCACCTGGACTACACGCCATCGCCGGCGCTGATCCCGGTGCTGTCGCACCTGCGCGTGTACCTGAACGATGAGCTGATGGGCACGCTGCCCATCACCCAGGAGCAGATCGGCCAGCGTGTTCGTCAAGAGCTGGCCCTGGACCCGCGCCTGCTGGGCGATTTCAACCGGGTGCGAATCGAATTCGTCGGCCACTACAGCGATGTCTGCGAAGACCCCGCGCACAGCGGCCTGTGGCTGAACCTGGGTCGTCAGAGCCGGGTCAGCCTGCATGAGCAGGCGTTGGACGTCACCGGCGACCTGGCCTGGTTCCCGCTGCCCTTCTTCGACGAGCGAGACACCCAGCAGCTCAATCTGCCGGTCGTCTTCACCGGCACGCCGACCCTTGGCGAGCAGCGGGCCGCAGGCATTCTCTCGTCCTATTTCGGCAGCCTGGCCGCCTGGCGAAGCGCGACCTTCCCGGTGTTGTTCGATGCCCTGCCGTCGACGCAGGAGCGTCCGCAACCTGCGCTGGTGTTCGCCACCAACGACCGTCGTCCGTCGTTCCTCGCCGAGCATCCAGCGGCGGAAGGGCCGACCGTCGAACTGATCGACCATCCCCAGGACCGCTACAGCAAGCTGCTGCTGATTAGCGGCCGTAACGACGACGATCTGGTGGTCGCGGCGACGGCGCTGGCACTTGATCGCGGCCAGCTGCGCGGAAATCGGGTTCGCCTGGAACAGGTCGAACCGCCGGCACGCAAGCCTTACGACGCCCCCAACTGGATCCGCACGGACCGCGCCGTACAGCTCGCCGAGCTGATCGACTACCCGCAGCAACTGCAGGTAAGCGGCCTTCAGCCCTATCCCATCACACTGGATGTCAACCTGCCGCCGGACCTGTTCGTCTGGCGCAACCAGGGCATCCCGCTGCAGACGCGCTATCGCTATACGCCGCCGGTGACGACGGACGAGTCCCGCCTGAACATCAGCGTCAACGACCAATACATCAGCAGCATCCCCCTGCAGGGCAGCGACAGCCGCAGCAGCGTGGAAAACCTGCGCCTGACCGTTCTTGCCTCGGACTCCACTGCCGAAAGCGAAAAGCTGCTGGTGCCTGCGCTGAAGATGGGTATGCGCAACAAGGTGCGCTTCGAATTCAACTTCGCCAGCAAACTGGGCAATGCCCAGCGCGATCGCTGCCAGACCTACCTGCCGACCAACATCCAGGCCGCCATCGACGAGCAATCGACGATCGACCTGTCGGGCTATCACCACTACATGGCCATGCCCGACCTGAAGGCCTTCTCGCGCAGCGGCTTCCCCTTCAGCCGGATGGCTGATCTTTCCGAGACCCTGGTGCTGACCTCGGCCCAGCCCGACGAGGCGCAGGTCGGCACCCTGCTCGATACCCTTGCGTTGATCGGCTCTCATACCGGCTACCCGGCATTCGGCGTGCGCATCACCGACAACTGGAAGTCCGCGGCGCAGGCCGACGCCGACCTGTTGCTGCTGGGCCCTCTGCCCAATGAGCTGGTCAACGATGCCTCCCTGCCGTTCCTGCTCGAGTCGCCACGCAGCTGGTTGCAGCACGGCGCGGCCGGCACGGACGAACGGTCCGCCGGCGGCAAGCTGGGCATGAGCGCCAACGGTCCTCTGGCGGCGGTCGTCGGTCAGCAGTCACCCTTCCACGCACAGCGCAGTCTCGTCGCCCTGCTTGCCTCGACGCCGACGGATTATGGTCTGTTGCGCGATGCGCTGACCGATTCGGGCAAGCAGGAAGCCTTCGCCGGCGCCGTTACCCTGATTCGCACCAGCGGCGTCAGCAGCCATGTCGTGGGCGAACCCTATTACGTGGGCAAGCTGCCCTGGTGGCTGCTGTTGTGGTTCCACCTTTCCGCACACCCCGTGCTGCTGGCGTTTCTGGCCGCAGCCAGTGTCGTGCTGTTCGCCATCGTGCTGTGGCGGGCCTTGCGCTGGGCCGCCGGGCGCCGCCTGAGCGATGCCGGGTAATCCGCCATGCGCAAGCCCCCGCTTCTTCTGCTCGCGGCATTGCTGCCGATCTGGAGCCATGCCGAGATCCCGGCCGATCGCGCCGAGCAGGCCCAGTGGTTGCTGGCACAGGTACGTGCCGCCGAAGCCGTCAACCGTGACGAGCTGGTTCGTGACGCCCTGACACGGCTGCAACGTGTCGCGCCCGGCCATGCTCAGGCAACGCTGGCGCAGATGCGGCTTGCCTTGCGTCAGCGTGACCTGCAGCAGCTCGAGGCGCTGCAGCAGAACCTGCAGCGTACCGCCGCCGGCAGCGAGGCCGAGCACACCGGGCGGATGCTCGTGGAGCTGAGCAGTGAAGCAGGTCAACAGCGCCTGCAGCAGGCCCGTCTGGCAGCCCTGGCCGGCCGGCCGGATGACGCGCTGCAGGGCTTCAAAGCCCTCTATGGCGACCAGCCACCGACACTGGAGCTGGCCGTCGAATACTGGCGCCTGCGCAGCGCCCAGCCGGGGCAGCGCACGTCGGCGATCGGTGCGTTGCGCCGCCTGGACGACGAATACCCAGGCAACCCCCAGCTACGCCAGTTGCTGGCGAATCTGCTGTTTGCCGATGGGCAGGACAAGGCGGCGCTGGCATTGCTGGCCGAGTTGGGCCGAAACCCGGTGGCGACCGATGCCGCGGCACAGCGAGAGTTCGAGTACCTGGCTACCAGGCGGATCGACGATAACGGACCCAAGGCCTGGAAGGCCTTTCTCGAGCGTTATCCGAACGGGCGCTTCGCTGGTGACGCCCGGCAACACCTGGAGCGGCAGCAGCGGCTGCTCGCCGACCCGCTCTGGCGGGCTGGCCAAGAGGGCCTGCGCTTGCTCGATCAGGGCCAGGACGAAGCCGCGGAAGCCAAACTCCGCCAGGCCTTGCGCGGCTACCCGAAGGACCCCGAACTGCTCGGCGGCCTGGGCCTTGCCCTCATGCGCCCCGGTCACCGCCCGGAAGCCCTGGTGTACTTCCAGCGCGCCAAGGACAACGAGGCGGACATCGACAACCTGAGCAAGTGGAGCGACCTGATCGACTCGACCCGCTACTGGCTCGCCCTCGAGCAGGCCGACCAGGCACTGGAACAACAGCGGCCCCGCGAAGCGGCGGCGCTGTATACCCGTGCGCTCAGGCAACAACCCGATAGCCTCTTCGCCGCGCTCGGTCTGGCCCAGGTCGCCGAAGCCGAAGGCCGCACCGACGAAGCCGAAGCCGCCTATCGCCGCCTGCTTGCGCGTGACCCGGCCAACGGCGGCGCGATCCGCGGGCTGGTGCGCCTCTATCGAGCAGAATCCGCGGAGCGTGCGCTGGCATTTATCGAAACCCTTGCTGCGCCCCAGCGCCAGGAATTCAACGAACTGCGCAATGCTTTGCTCCTGGCTCGCTATCAGCTCCAGGCCGACCAGGCACTGGAGCGCGGCGACCAGGCTGCAGCGAGCGAGGCACTGCGCCAGGCTCGCCGGCTCGACCCGAACGACCCCTGGCTGACCTACCGCCTGGCCAATTCGCTACGTACGCAGGGCGCCTTCTACGAGGCGGACAGCACCTTCGATGACTTGCTCGCGCGCAAGCCCGCTGATCCGACCACACGCTATGCACATGCGCTCTATCTCGCCGCGGCCGAACGCGACGCCCAGGCCCTGACCAGCCTGCAACAGATCCCCGCGAGCGACTGGAACGATGACATCCGCACGCTTGCGACGCGTGTCGAGCGGCGCGAATTCATGTCGCGTGTAGCCAAGCTGCGCGCGGCGGGGCGAGAACCCGCGGCGGCAGAACTGATGCAGCAGCGCCTGCGCAGCCATGGAGACTCGGTGGACGACCTCCTGCTGTTGGCCGACTGGGCGGTGGAGCGCGGCGAGCCAGCCGCAGCACAGTCCTATCTGGCACGCGCGCTGCGCATCGATCCGGAACACGCCGCGGCACGACTCGCCCAGATCGAGCTGCTGCTCGCCGCGGGACAGGTGAACGAAGCCAGCCAGGCCCTGCATGACGCACCGCCACAGTTCAGCAACGATGAGTCGAACGCCATTCGGCGCCTGGCCAACAGCTGGGCGGCGGTCGGCGAAGTGGCAAAGGCCCGGCAGATGCTCGAGCAGCTGGAGGCTCAGGTCGAGGCGCCGGACCCGCTGCTGCGCCGCGATACGGCACGCCTGCTGGCCAGGACCGAGCCGGACCGTGCGATGGCTTACTACCGCAAGGCCATGGTCGATGCCGAACTGGTGTCGGAAGGCGCGAGCGACGCCGATCTGACCCAGGCTACCCGTGAGAACGAGACGGACGACTGGCTGATCCGCAGCCTGCGCAGCGATGTGGCGAACCTGCACCAGCAGCAGGATGTCACCGTGACGCTGCTGCATGACCACGGCTGGCGCAACGACGACGGCACCCCGGGCATCTCCGAACTGCTGACCGACACGACGCTGCTGCACGTGGAATGGCCGGCAGCCAATGGGCGCAGCTTTGTCCGCGCCGAGCGGCTGGCGCTGGATGCCGGCAAGCTGGAGGTAGATCGAAGTACACCTACGGAACCGAGCCGTCCCACCTTCGGTACCTGCGCCTTGGAAACAACCGAAGCGTCACCCTGCGATGGCAAAAGCCAGCAGGCCGAAGCCGCAGTACTGGCCGGCGGTTGGCGCGACGAGCGTTGGGAAGCCGATCTGGGCCTGACCCAGGGGTTCGAGATCAATAATGTCTATGGCGGTATCACCGGCCGCGGCGACGCCGGGCCCTTCGGCCTGTCGCTCACTGCGTCGCGCCGACCGATGAGCAATTCCCTGCTGTCCTATGGCGGCAGTCGCGATCCGGTGACAGGCGAGCAGTGGGGCGCCGTGACCGCGAACGGCAGCAGCCTTGGCTTGAGCTGGGACCAGGGCGGCGCACATGGCGTATGGGCCTCGCTGGGCTATCACTGGCTGCTTGGTGACAATGTCGCGCGCAACAATCGCACCACGGCGATGACCGGCTACTACTACAAGCTGGTCGACAGCCCCAGCGAGCGCGTGCGTACCGGCCTGACGTTCATCCATTTCGGCTACGACAAGGACCTGAGCGGCTACACCCTGGGCCAGGGCGGCTACTGGAGCCCGCAGAACTACAATTCCATCAGCGTGCCGGTGAGCTACGCCTGGCGTAACGAAGACTGGTCCGTGCTGCTGGAAAGCAGCGTCGGCTGGTCGGCATCGCAGAGCGATGGCGGCCCTGACTATCCGCTGCGTTCGCTGTTGAGCAGCGAGCAGAGAGCAGCTGCCGCAGCAAATGGCGAAAGCGAAGGCTCCACCAATCGCGGCATCAGCTATCGTCTGCAGGGCTTGTTCGAACGGCGCCTGAGCGATCATTTCGTCCTGGGCGGCGGCGTCAGCCTGCTGCACAGCGACGATTACGCACCCAGCCGCGCGCTGCTCTACCTGCGTTACAACCTGATGCCCTGGCGCGGAAACCTACCTCTGCCGGTCGAGCCTCTGACGCCATACGCGGATTTCCGCTGACGAAGCGGTTGTCCTGACCGACCCAGTTCAAGCGGGCGCAGTTATACTTGCCCGCTTTTCTGGCCGGCCGGCCGTCATTCCGCCCGCAGGACACCACATGGACAGCATCAATTCCCGTATCGCCAACGAGCTGGGCGTACGCCCGCAACAGGTCGCCGCCGCCGTGGCGCTGCTCGACGAAGGCTCCACCGTTCCCTTCATCGCCCGCTATCGCAAGGAAGTCACCGGCAGCCTCGACGATACCCAGCTGCGTAACCTGGAAGAGCGCCTGCGCTACCTGCGCGAGCTGGACGAGCGCCGCATCTCGATCCTTGCCAGCATCGAGGAACAGGGCAAGCTGACCCCCGAGCTCAAGCGCGAGATCGACCTCGCCGACACCAAGACCCGCCTCGAAGACCTCTACCTGCCCTACAAGCAGAAGCGCCGCACCAAGGGCCAGATCGCCCTGGAAGCCGGTCTCGGCGAGCTGGCCGATGCGTTGTTCGGCAATCCCGAGTTGAATCCTGAAAGCGAAGCCACCCGTTTTATCGACGCTGAGAAGGGCTTCGCCGATGTGAAGGCCGTGCTCGAAGGCGCCAAGTACATCCTCATGGAGCGCTTCGCCGAGGACGCCGATCTGCTGGCCAAGCTGCGGGACTTCCTCAAGCACAACGCCACCCTCAGTGCCCGCGTCGTACCGGGCAAGGAAACCGAAGGCGCCAAGTTCAGCGACTACTTCGAACACGACGAGGTGCTGAAGAACACCCCCTCGCACCGGGCACTGGCGATCTTCCGCGGGCGCAACGAGGGCATCCTCAGCGTCAGCCTCAAGGTCGGCGACGAGACCCCGGGCAGCATGCACCCGGGCGAAGGCATGATCGGCGAGCGCTTCGGCATCGCCAACCGGGGCCGCGCCGCCGACAAGTGGCTGGCCGAGGTGGTGCGCTGGACCTGGAAGGTCAAGCTCTACACCAGCCTGGAAACCGACCTGCTCGGCGAGCTGCGCGACAAGGCCGAAGACGAGGCGATCTCGGTGTTCGCCCGTAACCTGCATGACCTGCTGCTGGCTGCGCCGGCCGGCCCGCGCGCGACCCTGGCGCTGGACCCGGGCCTGCGCACCGGCTGCAAGGTCGCAGTGGTCGACGCCACCGGCAAGCTGCTGGAAACCGCCACCGTCTACCCGCACGCCCCGCGCAACGACTGGGACGGCACCCTGGCAATCCTCGCCAAGCTGTGCGCCAAGCATGCCGTCGACCTGATCGCCATCGGCAACGGCACTGCCAGCCGCGAGACCGACAAGCTGGCGGGCGAGCTGATCAAGAAGGTACCGGGTCTGAAGCTCACCAAGATCATGGTCAGCGAAGCCGGCGCCTCGGTGTATTCGGCCTCGGAGCTCGCCGCCCGCGAATTCCCGGATCTGGACGTCTCCCTGCGCGGTGCCGTCTCCATCGCCCGCCGCCTGCAGGACCCGCTGGCCGAGCTGGTGAAGATCGACCCGAAGTCCATCGGCGTCGGCCAGTACCAGCACGACGTGTCCCAGCTCAAGCTGGCGCGTTCGCTGGATGCCGTGGTCGAGGACTGCGTGAACGCCGTCGGCGTCGACGTCAACACCGCTTCCGCCGCGCTGCTGGCGCGCATCTCCGGCCTCAACGCGACGCTGGCGCAGAACATCGTGCAGTTCCGCGATGCCAACGGTGCGTTCAAGTCCCGCAGCGAGCTGAAAAAGGTCCCGCGCCTGGGCGAGAAGACCTTCGAACAGGCCGCCGGCTTTCTTCGCGTGATGAACGGCGACAACCCGTTGGACGCCTCTGCCGTTCACCCGGAAACCTATCCGCTGGTGCAACGCATCGCCCAGGACACCGGCCGCGACATCCGCTCGCTGATCGGCGACTCGGCCTTCCTCAAGCGCCTGGACCCCAAGCAGTTCACCGACGAGACCTTCGGCCTGCCCACCGTCACCGACATTCTCTGCGAGCTGGACAAGCCCGGCCGCGACCCGCGTCCGGAGTTCAAGACCGCCGAGTTCCAGGACGGCGTGGAGAAGCTCAGCGATCTGGAGCCGGGCATGGTGCTCGAAGGCGTGGTGACCAACGTCACCAACTTCGGCGCCTTCGTCGACATCGGCGTGCACCAGGATGGCCTGGTACACATCAGCGCGCTCTCGGAGAAGTTCGTCAAGGATCCCTACGAGGTGGTCAAGGCCGGCGACATCGTCAAGGTCAAGGTCATGGAAGTGGATATCCCACGCAACCGCGTCGGCCTGTCCATGCGCATGAGCGACACGCCCGGTGCCAAGACCGACGGCCCGCAGCGCAGCGGTGGCAAGCCACGAGGCAATGCGCCGCGTAGCGAGCGCCACGCCAGGGAGGACAAGCCGGCACCGGCCAATGCCGCCATGGCCGCGTTGTTCGCCAACGCCAAGCAGCTGAGGAAATAAGCATGAGCATTCAAGTCGAGGCGGTGGGCAGCTCCAGCGCCTTCGGCCGTCTGCTCGGCCTGGAGATCCACCAGGTCGGCAACGGCGAGGCCGTGCTCGGCCTGTCCATGCACGACGGCCTGCGCAACCTGCACGGCAAGCTGCATGGCGGCGCGCTGTTCTCGCTGATCGACACCGCCATGGGCCAGGCCAGCCACAGCCTGGGCGATGGCTCGCCGAACAGCGTCACGCTCGAATGCAAGGTCAACTACATCCGCCCGGTGACCGATGGCGAGCTGCGTTGTCGCGCCTGGGTGGTGCACGGTGGCCGGCGGACCCAGGTGCTCGAAGCCGAGGTCCATCAGGGCGACAAGCTGATCGCCAAGGCCCAGGCGACCTTCGCCTGCCTCTAGCGGCCTGTGCCACCAGCCGCTCGCGGAGTCGGCACGCCTGGCCTGTGGTCGAAGCAACGCTGCCTCTTGTGAAGCGGCGTTTCCATCCCCATATTGGGGCGACTGTCGCGTGAAGGAATCCACAAGTTGAGCGCTCTTCTCACCCACCGCCTGGCATTGCTGGCCAAGGCTCCACACCTGCCGCTGCTCAACCAATGCCTGCACGGAATCGAGCGCGAATGCCTGCGCGTCGATGCCCACGGCCATCTGGCCATGACGCCGCACCCCGTCGCGCTGGGCTCGGCGCTGACCCACCCGCAGATCACCACCGATTATTCCGAGGCGCTGCTGGAGTTCATCACCGGCACCGACCAGGACCCTCGCAGTACCCTGGCCGAGCTTGAAGCGATCCATCGCTTCACCTACGCCAAGCTCGGTGATGAATACCTGTGGAGCCCGTCGATGCCCTGTCCGCTGCCGAGCGAAGCGGACATCCCCATCGCCGAATACGGCAGCTCCAACATCGGGCGGCTCAAGCATGTCTATCGCCAGGGCCTGGCGCTGCGCTACGGCAAGACCATGCAGTGCATCGCCGGCATCCACTACAACTTCTCGCTGCCGGAGGCGCTGTGGCCGGTGCTGCAGGCCGATGATGGCGATACCCGCACCGAGCGGGACTACCGCTCCGCGCGCTACATCGGACTGATCCGCAACTTCCGCCGCTACAGCTGGCTGCTGATGTACCTGTTCGGCGCCTCGCCGGCACTGGACGCCGGCTTCCTGCGCGGGCGCCCGCATCAGCTCGAAGCGCTCGACGCCGACACCCTGTACCTGCCCTACGCCACCAGCCTGCGCATGAGCGACCTGGGCTACCAGAACAACGCCCAGGCCGGCCTCACGCCCTGCTACGACGACCTGTCGAGTTATACCGAAAGCCTGTTCCGTGCAGTCTCCACGCCGTATGCCCCCTACGAGGCGATGGGCATCAAGGACGCCGCCGGCAACTGGCAGCAGCTCAACACCAACGTGCTGCAGATCGAGAACGAGTACTACTCGAACATTCGCCCGAAACGCGTCACCGCCACCGGCGAACGCCCCCTGCAGGCCCTGCGCGCCCGCGGCATCCAATACATCGAAGTGCGCTGCCTGGATATCAACCCGTTCCTGCCGCTGGGCATCGACCTCAACGAAGCACGCTTCCTCGACGCCTTCCTGCTGTTCTGCGCGCTGGCCGACAGCCCTTGCCTGGCCGATGGCGAGTGCGGCGCGGCCACCGACAACTTCCTCAAGGTGGTCAAGGAGGGCCGACGCCCCGGGTTGCAGCTGCAGCGCTGCGGCGAGGCCGTGCCGCTCGGCGAGTGGGCCGGCCAGCTGCTCGACGAGATCGCCGAAGTCGCCGCCCTGCTCGACCGCAGCCATGGCGACAGCCGGCATGCCGAAGCACTGGCCGAACAGCGCGCCAAGGTCGCCGACAGCAGCCTGACGCCCTCGGCGCGCGTGCTCGAGCAGTTGCGCACGAACGGCGAGAGTTTCAGCCAGTTCGCCATGCGCCAGACGCTTGCCCACGCCGACTACTTCCGCAGCCAGGCGCCAAGCGCCGATGAACTGCAGCAGTTCGAAACGGCGGCGCGGCAGTCGCTGGAGCGCCAGGCGGCGATGGAAGCTGCGGACGAGCCGGACTTCGACAGTTTCGTCGCCGATTACCAGCGCAGCCTGACGCTCTAACCGGCCGGCGGGCGCAACGCCCGCCAGCCGGCTTCAGAGCGGCTTTTCGAAGATCTTCGAATTCCGCTGGAAGTTGTACAGCGAGGCCCGCGCGGCCGGCAGACGATCGACGCTGATGGGCTCGAAGCCGCGCTCCTGGAACCAGTGCGCGGTACGCGTGGTGAGCACGATCAGCTTCTTCAGCCCCAGCGCCCGGGCACGTTCCTCGATGCGTTCGAGCAACTCGTCGCCGCGCCCGCCATGACGGTATTCCGGATTGACCGCCAGGCAGGCCAGCTCGCCGGCATCCGAGTCGGCGATCGGATAGAGCGCTGCGCAGGCGATGATCAACCCGTCGCGCTCGACGATGCTGAACTGCTCGACCTCGCGTTCCAGCACCTCGCGTGAGCGCCGCACCAGAATGCCCTGCTCTTCCAACGGGGTGATCAGATCGATCAGCCCGCCGACATCCTCGATGGTCGCCTCGCGCAGTTGCTCGAACTGCTCCTGGGTCACCAGCGTGCCCGCGCCGTCGCGGGTGAACAGTTCGTTCAGCAGCGCACCGTCGTCGACATAGCTGACCACGTGGCTACGCCGCACGCCGCCGCGGCAGGCCTGCGCCGCCGCATCCAGCAGCTCGGCCTGATACTGGCTGCCGAGGCGCTCGACATAGGCCGGGATCTGCTGCGGACGCAGCTCACGCACCAGCTTGCCGCTTTCGTCGAGCAGGCCGGTCTCGGCGCCGTAGAGCACCAGTTTGTCGGCCTGCAGATCGATGGCGGCGCGGGTGGCGACGTCCTCGCACGCCAGGTTGAAAATCTCTCCGGTGGGGGAGTAGCCCAGCGGCGAGAGCAGCACGATGGTGCGCTCGTCCAGCAGTCGACCGATGCCCTTGCGATCGATGCGCCGCACCTCGCCGGTGTGGTGCAGGTCAACGCCATCGAGCACGCCGATCGGTCGCGCGGTGACGAAGTTGCCGCTGGCCACCCGCAGGCGTGCGCCCTGCATGGGCGAAGCGGCCTTATCCATGGAAAGCCGCGCCTCCAGGGCGATGCGCAGCTGGCCGACGGCATCGATCACGCATTCCATGGTCGGACCGTCGGTGATGCGCAGGTCGCGGTGGAAGCGCGGCGTGATACCGCGCGCCGCCAGCCGCGCCTCGATCTGCGGCCGCGAACCGAACACCAGCACCAGGCGCACGCCAAGGCTGTGCAGCAGCACTAGGTCGTGGACGATATTGGCGAAGTTGGCATGCTCCACGCCGTCGCCCGGCAGCATGACGACGAAGGTGCGATCACGGTGCGAGTTGATGTAGGGCGAGGAATCGCGGAGCCAGGTGACGTAGTCGTGCATGGAAAAGCCTTTGTGGCAGGTCTTGTTCGTCGGGTGGGCGGCCGGTCAGGCCTGGGGTTGCAGGCAGTAGTGCTCAATCATCCGACGCAGCAGCTGCACGGTCGGTTCGATGCGCTCGAGCTGCAGGTACTCGTCGGGCTGGTGCGCGCAGGCGATGTCGCCGGGGCCGAGCACCAGGGTCTCGCAGCCGAGCTGCTGAAGATAAGGCGCTTCGGTGGCAAACGCCACCGCCTCGGCACGGTGCCCGGTGAGGCGCTCGGCCAGGCGCACCAGCTCGCTTTCGGCCGGCTGTTCGAAGGGTGGCACCGCCGGAAACAGCGGCGCCAGGTCGATCTTCACCTGGTGCTGCTCGGCCAGCGGCTGCAGGCGCTGGCGAATGATCCCGCGCAGCTGCTGCGGGTCCATGCCCGGCAGCGGGCGCAGGTCGAACTCCAGCGCGCATTGCCCGCAGATGCGGTTGGGGTTGTCGCCGCCGTGGATGCAGCCGAAGTTGAGGGTCGGCTTGGGCACGTCGAACAGCGGATTGTCGTACTCGGCCTGCCACTGTCGACGCAGCGTCATCATCTCGCCGATCACGCCGTGCATGGCTTCCAGCGCGCTGTGGCCGTAGGCGGGATTGGAAGAATGTCCGCTCTGCCCGAGGATGTCGATGCGCTCCATCATGATGCCCTTGTGCAGACGCACCGGCCGCAGCCCCGTGGGCTCGCCGATCAGCGCCGCGCGGCCGAGCGGCTGGCCGGCTGCGGCCAGGGCGCGGGCACCGGACATCGAGCTTTCTTCGTCGCAGGTGGCGAGGATCAGCAGCGGACGACGGAACGGCTGCTCCAGCAAAGGCCGCACCGCCTCGATGATCAGCGCAAAGAAGCCCTTCATGTCGCAACTGCCGAGCCCGTACCAGCGGTCATCGGCCTCGCGAAGGCGCAGCGGATCGGCCGTCCACAGTTCACCATCGAACGGCACGGTGTCGCTGTGTCCGGCCAGCACCAGGCCACCGGGACCGCTGCCGTAGCTGGCCAGCAGATTGAATTTGCCGGGCGCGACCTCCGGCGTCTCGCAGGCGAAGCCCAACTCGCCGAGCCAGGCGGCCAGCAGCTCGATCACCGGACGGTTGCTCTGATCCCAGCCAGGCTGCGTGCAACTGACGGAGGGCGCGGCAATGAGCGCGGCGAACTGCTCCTTGAGCGAAGGAATGGGCACCGGTGACCTCCCGTGATGCGATCAGAACGAAGGTGCAGTGAAGCACGAAACGCGCGACGGCGGGACCCGCAAACGAAAACGCCCCGCCGAGGCGGGGCGTCGATCGCGTCGGCTCGACTCAGGTAAAGATGAACTTGAGCACGGTGAAGAAGACGATCGCGAGGAAGGCGCCGGCCGGCAGGGTGATCAGCCAGGACATGAAGATCGAACCGACCACGCCCAGGTTCAGCGCACCGATACCGCGGGCGATACCAATGCCAAGCACGGCACCCACCAGCGTATGGGTGGTGGAAACCGGCAGGCCGATGGCCGAGGCGCCGACCACGGTGGTCGCGGTGGCCAGTTCGGCGGCGAAGCCACGGCTCGGGGTCAGCTCGGTGATTTCCTTGCCGATGGTGGCGATCACCTTGTAGCCGTAGGTGGCCAGACCGATGACGATACCGAGCGCGCCCAGCAGCAGCACCCAGCCCGGCACTGCGGACTTGGCGGCGATGTCGGCAGCACCACCGGATTCGATCACACCGACGATGGCGGCCAGCGGGCCGACGGCGTTGGCGACGTCGTTGGCACCATGGGCGAAGGCCATCGAACAGGCGGTGAAGATCATCAGCACGGCGAAGACCTTCTCCACGCTGGCGAAGTGGAAGGTCTTGTCCGCCTCCACGTCCAGCTTGATACGGCTGAGCAGTGCCACGCCGAGCAGCGCTACCAGCAGGCCGATGCCAAAGGCGATGACCACGCCCTGCTGGCTGCTCAGGTGCAGGCCGACATGCTTGAGACCTTTGGTCACCGTCATCAGGGCGACCATGAAACCGGTGAGAAACATGTACAGCGGGACGAAGCGTTTGGCGTTCTCGAAGGGATGATCAGTGTTGATGATCAGTTTCTGCACGCTCATGAACAGGCCGAAGGCCACGATCCCTGAAAGCATTGGCGTGACCACCCAGCTGGCGACGATCGGCCCGATGGCCTCCCAGTGCACCGCATCGGTGGATACGCCTACGGCCGCGAAGCCGATGACGGCGCCGATGATCGAATGCGTGGTGGAGACCGGCCAGCCCTTCATCGTCGCGATCATCAGCCAGGTACCGGCCGCCAGCAGCGCCGACATCATGCCCAGCACCATCAGATCGGGCGGGATGACCTCGGCATCGACGATGCCGTTCTTGATCGTCTCGGTAACCTCGCCACCGGCCAGGTAGGCGCCGCAGAACTCGAAGATCATCGCCACGATGATCGCCTGCTTGATGGTCAGCGCACGGGAACCGACCGAAGTGCCCATGGCGTTGGCGACGTCGTTGGCACCGACACCCCAGGCCATGAAGAAACCGAATGCGCAGGCGAGAATCAGGAGTACGAAGCCGTAATCCGCAATAAGAGACATAAGGAAAACTACCTGTTGAACCCAGAAAGGACGCTGGCGCCTCAGCGCGCCAGCAATTGTTCCAGACGGTTGCCGACGCGCTCGGCGCGGTCGGCTACATCACCGATCCATTCGATGATCTTGTAGAGGAAGATCACGTCGACTGCTGGCAGGTCCTTTTCCAGATTGAACAGCGCACGGCGTACCGTGATCTGCATGCGGTCGGTTTCGCGCTCGATCTCCTCGAGCTCCTCGACCATATTTTCGACGAGTGTGGCTTCACGGCCGCTGAAGCCGGTTTCCAGCAGCGAATCCAGTTCCTTCAGCGCCTTCAGCGCCTGGGCGCTGGCGTCGACGCTGCGTTGCACGTAGGCCAGCATCTGCGGCTGCAGCGCCTGCGGGATGGTCATGCAGCGGCCCAGCATCAGACCGGCGATGTCCTTGGCGCGGTTGGCGATCTTGTCCTGTACACTCAGCAGATCAAGCAGATCGGAGCGCGGCACCGGCAGGAACAGGCTCTTGGGCAGGTGCTGGCGTACGCTCTTCTTCAGTTTGTCGGCCTCGTTCTCCAGCTGCGCCATCTGCTGCTGGATCTGCTCGACCTTTTCCCAGTCCTCGGCCATTACCGCCTGGAACAGCGGCACCAAGTTCGCTGCACATTCATGCGACTTGGCCATATGCTGCTGCATCGGGCCGATTGGCGAGCGTCCAAACAAGCTGACGAAAGGATTGACTGGCATAGGGTATGGCCCCGGCTTGAAAGAGGCGGCAAGTATACGGACAGGCCATCACGCCTGCTACCGTGCGTCATCAGGCTGCAACATCAACACATCATAGGCACCCAGTCGGCACCATGCAGAAAGAAACCGAAATCAAGCTACGCGCCAGCCGCGAGACTCTCCTCGCCCTGCGCGAACATCCGCTGCTGAAGAAGTGCAACAAGAGCGGCTGGTCGCGCCATGAGCTGTTCAACCAGTATTACGACACCGCCGAGCGCGAACTGGCTCATGCCCGCGTGGCGTTGCGCCTGCGGCGCGACGGCGAGCAGTTCATCCAGACCCTGAAAAGCCGCGGCCAGAGCGTCGCCGGCCTGTCCGAACGCAACGAGTGGGACTGGTACCTGGACAAGGCCAAGCTGGACATCAAGAAGCTTGGCGATGACTGCTGGCCGGCCAGCCTCGCCAACCTGGACAAGAAGACCCTGAAACCGATCTTCACCACCGATTTCGTCCGCGAGAAGGCCGAGATCGCCTGGGGCCGCGGAAAGACCAGGGTCGTCATCGAAGCCGCACTGGACCTGGGCCAGGTCAAGGCCGGCAAGCAGTCCGAGGAGATCTGCGAGCTGGAGCTGGAACTGCGCCAGGGCGAGCCCGAAGCGCTGCTGGAACTGGCCGCCGAACTGGCCGCCGACCTGCCGCTGATGCCCTGCGACATCAGCAAGGCCGAACGCGGCTACCGCCTGTATGACGCCGATGGCTACAGCCTGCAGCTGCCCGCACCCGAACTGGTGGCGAGCATGCCGCTGGACGATGCCGTCGTCGCGCTTGGCTGGCAGCTGCTCGGCAATAGCCAGCGACTGGCCGAGCAGTACCGCTTCAATGGCCGCTGGAAACTGCTGGGCGAATGGCTGCAGCAGCTCGTCGAACTGCGCGCCCTGCTCGGCAGCCTCGGCCAGGCCGCCCCACGTGCCAGCAGCCGAGAGCTGCGCGAACTGCTCGATATGCTGATCCACGACTGGCGTCCACGAGTCGAAGCCGGTCAGGACGATGAGGGGGTGCGCAAGGCCGCACCAACGCAGTTCACCGAGGAACTGGGTCAGACCCGCTGGGGCCTGCTGTCGCTCAAGGCGTCCCTCTGGCTGCTGCAACGCAGCTGGACCCAAGGCCGCAACGCCCGTGGCGATCGCCAGGGTGCCGCCGAGCTGGGCAAATGGCTGCCGCACCTGCTGGCCGAAGAAGCCAAGGCTCTGCAGTTGCCGCGCTACCAGCAGCAGCCGGAAGACCTGGCCGAGCAGAGCCCGCGCATGGAGCGCATGCTGGTATGGCTGCACCTGGCGCGCGGCGTGCTGGAGCTGCCGGAAACCGACCGTCTCTATGGCGAACTGGCCAAGCTCCACGAAATGGCCCGTCAGCCGCTGGACGAAGCAGCGCGCGAGCAACGCGTCGAGCAGGCCCATCGGGTATGGACGCTCAAGGCCTGGAAACTGCTGGAAAAATAACGGCATAACGCTGCGCAAAGTTGAACCCCGGCGGCAGACAACGCCGGGTGTTTAACGGCAAGCTTGGATTTTTGCGCGCCACGTCGAAGGAACACCATGTCCGTGCTGAACTCGCCCACCCAGGACCGCCCTCTCGATCTTGCCGACCTGTTGCGCGAGCTGGTTGCCCAGGGGCGGGTCGCGCAGGACAGCGCCGAGCAGTGCCTGACGGTACGCCGCAGCGCGGTGGCCAACCAGCAGCATCCGCTGGAATTCCTCGCCGCCCAGCAGCTTGACGACCTGCAGCGGCCGGGCAAGAAGCTCGATCTGGAAACCCTCACCGTCTGGCTGGCCGAACGTGCCGGCCAGCCTTACCTGCGCATCGATCCGCTGAAGATCGACGTCGCCGCCGTCACTCCACTGATGTCCTACGCCTTCGCCCAGCGCCACAGCATTCTGGCCGTGGCGGTGGATGCCAGCGCCGTGACCATCGCCAGCAGCCAGCCTTTCGTGCACGGTTGGGAAGCCAACCTGACCCACGTGCTCAAGCGGCCGATCAAGCGTGTGGTGGCCAACCCGACGGACATTCAACGCTTCACCGTCGAGTTCTACCGCCTGGCCAAGTCGGTCAGCGGTGCCAGCAGCACGGATCAGAAGATCAGCGGCGTCGGCAACTTCGAGCAGCTGCTCAACCTCGGCGCCAGCGATCAGGAGCCGGACGCCAACGACTCGCACATCGTCAATATCGTCGACTGGCTGTTCCAGTACGCCTTCCAGCAGCGCGCCAGCGACATTCACATCGAACCGCGCCGCGAGCAGGGCACCGTGCGCTTTCGCATCGATGGCGTGCTGCACAACGTCTATCAGTTCCCACCGCAGGTAACGATGGCGGTGGTCAGCCGGCTGAAATCCCTCGGCCGCATGAACGTGGCCGAGAAGCGCAAGCCGCAGGATGGCCGGGTCAAGACCAAGACGCCGGATGGCGGCGAGGTGGAGCTGCGCCTGTCGACACTGCCGACCGCCTTCGGCGAGAAGATGGTGATGCGCATCTTCGACCCCGAGGTGCTGCTCAAGGGCTTCGACCAGCTGGGCTTTTCCGCCGATGATCTGCGTCGCTGGCAAAGCATGACCAGCCAGCCCAACGGCATCATCCTGGTCACCGGGCCGACCGGTTCGGGCAAGACCACCACCCTCTACACCACGCTCAAGCAGCTGGCGACGCCGGAGGTGAACGTCTGCACCATCGAGGACCCGATCGAGATGATCGAAGGCGCCTTCAACCAGATGCAGGTGCAGCACAACATCGACCTGACCTTCGCCAGCGGCGTGCGCGCGCTGATGCGTCAGGACCCGGACATCATCATGGTCGGCGAGATTCGCGACCTGGAAACCGCGGAGATGGCCATCCAGGCCGCGCTGACCGGCCACCTGGTGCTCTCCACGCTGCATACCAACGACGCGCCCAGTGCCATCACCCGCCTGCTGGAGCTGGGCGTGCCGCATTACCTGCTCAAGGCCACCCTGCTCGGCGTCATGGCGCAGCGCCTGGTGCGCACGCTGTGCCCGCACTGCAAGGCGCCGATGCAGCTCGATGCAGACGACTGGAGTGCATTGACTAAACCCTGGAACGCCCCGCTACCGAGCACCGCGCAACGGGCGGTCGGCTGCCTGGAATGCCGGGACACCGGTTATCGCGGGCGTGCCGGTGTCTACGAGATCATGCTGCTCAATGACGCGATCAAGCCGCTGATCACCGCCGATACCGATATCGTCGCCCTGCGTCGCCAGGCGTTCAAGGACGGTATGCGCAGCCTGCGCCTGTCCGGCGCGCAGAAGATCGCTGCCGGCCTGACTACCGTCGAGGAAGTGTTGCGGGTGACGCCGCAGAGCGAGCAGAAGTAGCCCATTCAAGCGGGCGCTGTAAGAGCGGCCTCGGCCGCGAACCGCTCAGCGCAGCACCGAACGATCTGAGGCGCCTGCCTGCATGCGGAACGACGATTCAGCCGTCCGATCGCGCCGCGAGGATGCTCGCCACCTGATTGGGCTTGCAGTTGAGGTAGGCCGAGGACTGCAACCACTGCTGGTCCGGGTACCAGGAGAACATGAACTGGCCACCCTTGAGGCTGTCGACCACAATCCGTGCCACCTCGGGCCGAACCGCCGGACAGCCCTGGCTGCGGCCGATGCGGCCTTGGGTAGCGATCCAGGAGGGGTTCACGTAGTCGGCAGGGTGAATGACGATGGCGCGCTCACGGGCGCGGTCGTTGATGCCCGGCTCCAGCCCGTCCATGCGCAGCGAGTAGCCGTGCTTGCCGCTGTAGCTTTCGGCAGTGCGAAACAGGCCGATGCTGGACTGGTGGCTGCCCACCGCATTGGAGAAACGCGTGGCGTGGTTATCGCCGGATTTCTGCCCGTGAGCGACCAGGTCCTCGAGCAACAGCTGCTCCCTCTCCAGGTCGAAGATCCACAGGCGTTTCTCGCTGGAAGGCAGTGAATAATCGATCACCGCCAGACGCTGCGCGGCTCCGGCGCCATTGTTGACCGCGCACTGCATCGCTGCGACCGCGTGGGTCAGAACCTGCCGGTCCAGCTTGGGCGCCAGCCGCGCCAGGCTGTCGACCATCGGCTGATAGGTGGCGGTGGCCGCCCAGAGCGGCGCGGCGAAGATGAGAAGGCCCGCCGCCAGGCAGGCACGTCGAAGCACTGAAATCATTACAAGCAACCCCACGGGCACGACCTGACGACTTCCTGTCTGGTCGGCGCCTTATACTCGCTACTCAATGCAGCAGCGCGACGAAGCCGGGCGGGACGGGCGAAGCCCACATGTCCGGCACGATATGTTCTTATGGTCCGAACGGTCACCGGTCGATGCCGGAGCCGCAGCCCTATAGCGGCGCAGTCTAGCAGCCACCGCAGCGGTCTGGAGCGAAACGTTGTTCAGAAAATGTGCATCCCGTCTGGCCATCTAGCTATGCCTCGCCTCCGGCCTGGCCCTCGCCACGTCTGCCTCTGCCCAGCAGGCGACATTGCAAAGCGTGCTGGAAGGCCTGCCGCAGAGCTGCCCGCAGCTGCCGGTCAGGTCCGCGATTAGCGAACACCTGAACGCGTTCTACCAGGCCCGCCAGTTCCAGCCCGCCTGGACCTCCCGCTCCCTGCTCGAAGGCCTGCTGCAGCAGCTCGCGCAGCTGGCCGACGACGGCCTGGACCCTGCCTACTACCAGCCGGAGCGGATACGCGAGCAGCTCTACCCGGTCGCGTCTTCCCCACGCCGGCCCGAATGCGACGACCTGCTTGCCAGCCAGGCCTACCTCCAAGCGCTGCACCACCTGGCCCGCGGACGGCTGCGACAGGCGGACATCGAACCCATCTGGCGCAGCCCGGATGCGCCGGAGGCGGATGATCGCCAGCGGCTTCTGCAGATCGCCGTGCAGGGCCTAGCCGATCTGCCTGGGGCATTCGATCGCGCGCGCCCGCCGCACGCCCTGTACCGCGACCTGCGTGCGGCCTATGCCAGGCAGCGCCAGGCAGCCCTGCCGGCCTGGCGCCCGTTGCCGAGCGGCCCGACGCTGCGCCCCGGAATGCGTGACGAGCGCAGCCCGCTGCTGCGCGAACTGCTGCTCGCCGGTGCCGGCAGCGCGCCCGCGCTGGACCTGCGCTACGACGACGAACTGGTCGAGGCCGTACGTGGCTTCCAGCTGCAGCACGGGCTGGAGGCCGATGGCGTCGTCGGCGCCGCCACCCTGGCGGCGCTCAATGTCAGCCCGGCCAGCCGCCTCGATCAGTTGCGCATCAACCTCGAGCGCCTGCGCTGGATCAGCCGCGACCTCGAGCCGCAATCGCTGCTGGTGGACATCGCCGGGGCACGGCTGATCTATTTCCGCGACAGCTGTCCGTTCTGGCAGACGCGCACCCAGGTCGGCCGCGAGGCGCGGCAGACTCCGCCGCTGAAATCGCGGATCTCACGCCTCACCCTGAACCCCACCTGGACCGTGCCGCCAACCATCCTCAAGCAAGACAAGCTGCCGCTGATTCGCGAGGACATCGCCTACCTGGCGCGCCACCAGATGCGCGTGATCGACGCCCAGGGCAATGCCGTGGACCCCTACGCCGTGGACTGGGCCAACCCGCGCGGCATCCTGCTGCGCCAGGACGCCGGCCCGGCCAACCCTCTCGGCCAGGTGGCGATCCGCTTCGCCAATCCGTTTTCGGTGTACCTGCACGACACGCCGAGCAAGCCGCTGTTCGAACGTGCCGCCCGCGCGGTCAGCTCCGGCTGCGTACGGGTCGAGTCCGCCCTGCAGCTGGTCGATCTGCTGCTCGAGGCTGACGAGCGGGACACCGTCGCCAGGCTGTTGCAAAGCGGCGAGACCCACGAATACCGGCTCGCCCGGCAGACACCGATCCTGATGGCCTACTGGACGGCGGATGCCGACGACAGCGGCCTGCCCCGCTACCGCCCCGACATCTACAAGCGCGATGCAGCCTTGCTGCGGGCCCTGGACGCGGCCCGCTGAATGCGCGATTCGAGTAGCTTCGACGTGCTCCGTTCGTCGGGAGTTTTGTTACCCGCCGTCTGAACCTCGCGACCTCGGCGTAGTCTTTTGCTGACCACTCGACAACGACCGCCGCTGCCGGGTGCTTAACTACCGAAACCGTCTGAATTACTCAGTGCCATGGATAGCCGAGCAGGACACTTTGAACGCCGAACACTGCGCTCCCGCAGCGACCTGGAATGAAGCTGAACGGCTGATCGCATTGGCTCGCTACACCGCGCTCGACGCTCTGTGCATAACGGACCTCGAGGCGCTGGCCGCCATGGCTGCAGATCTCTGCGCCTGTCCGGCGGCAGCGATTCATTTCGTCGACGACCAGTACCAGCATTGCATGGCTGCGTTCGCACTGGAGCGCGAAGCTGTCGTGCGCGAACGGTCACCGTCGGCCTGGGCGATCCGTCAGGAAGGCGCGCTGGTTCTCCCCCATACCGACACCCTCGCCCAGTTCGAACTGCCGCGGCTGGCCGACGGCCAGACCACCGGTTTCTACGCCGCGGTGATCCTGCGCAGCAGTGACGGCCTGCCACTGGGCACCTTGAGCGTCTTTGACCACCAGCCCCGCGAACTCACGCCGCGCCAGGGCACTCAGCTGCTGGCGGTGGCGCGCCAGGTCATGGCCCTGCTGGAGCTCAGCAGACTGCGCGGCGAGCAGGAACGCAGCCGGCAGATCATCGACAGCGCCCAGGATTACGCCATTCTCGCCACCGACCTGCAGGGCCGCATCACCAGCTGGAACAGCGGTGCGCAGCGGCTGCTCGGCTGGTCGTCGGAGGAAGCCATCGGCCGTGACGTGGCGTGCATCTTCAGCGAAGCCGATCGCAGCGCACAGGTCCCCCAGGCCGAAATGCGCACGGCGCTGGAGCAGGGGCGTGCCGGCGACGAACGCTGGCATCTGCGCAAGGACGGCTCGCGCTTCTGGGCCAGCGGCATCCTCACGCCACTGCTGCACGACGGCCAGACGCAGGGCTTCGTCAAGATCCTGCGCGACCTGACCGAATCCCGTCAGCAGCAGGCGGCGGCGCGCGAAACCGAGGAGCGCTACCGCGCCCTGGTCGACCTCAGCCCGCAGATCATCTGGCAATGCGATGCCGCGGGTGGCCTCACCTTTTGCAACAGCTACTGGTGCGAGTTCACCGGGCTCGGCGAGGCGAACTCCACCGGCGAAGGCTGGCTGGCCGCTGTGTCGACCAGCGATCGCCAGCGCGTCGCCGAGCAATGGCAAACCGCATTGCGCCGGGAGCTGCCCTTCAAGCTGGAGCTGCCGCTGCGCGATGTCGACGGCAACCTGCGCTGGTTCCAGGCCAACGCGGCGCCTACCTACGACGCCGACGGACAGCTGCTGCGCTGGGTCTGTGTCGCCCAGGACATCGACAGCCGCCGGCGTTCGGAAATGCAGCGACTGGAGAGCGAGGCCTTTACCCGCCTGCTGCTGGATTCGGCCAACGAAGGCTTCTACTCCATCGACCGCAACGGCGCCGTTACCCTGTGCAACGACGCCTTTCTCAAGATTCTCGGCTTCGCCAGCCGTGAAGAGGTACTGGGCAGGCACCTGCACCATGTGATCCACCACAGTCGCCCCGATGGCAGCCCCTATCCGGTGCAGGAGTGTCCGATCCAGCATACGGCGGTCACCGGTCAGCCGCGGCATGTGGAACACGAGCTGTTCTTCCGCGTCGATGGCAGCAGCCTGCCCGTCGAATACCGGGTCGCACCGATCTTCCGTGACGGCGAACTGCAGGGGGCGATCTGCACCTTCAGCGACATCAGCGAGCGCACCCAGCACCAGGCCCTGCAGGCGTTCCTGCTGGAACTGAGCGACTGCCTGCAGGCCAACAGCGAACAGGTGGACCTCTGCTGCGTACTGGATGAACGCCTGGCACGTCTGACACGCAGCGACTGCATCGCCTGGGCCTGCCTGGAACAGGATGCACTGGTGGTACAGCAACAATGGCTGGCGCCAGGCACACCGAGCCGGCTCGGCCGGCACGCCCTGGCGGACGGCGCGACGCTGACCGAGCGCCTGCGCCGCGAGCATCTGGTCGTACTCGACCGGGATGAGTCGCAACCTGGGCTGCACGAGCGGCTGGCCAGCATGGGGCTGCTGATGGCCGAGTTACCGACGATCGGCACCCAGCCGCTGGTGTTGCTGTTCATGCGAGGCCAGGCGCAAGCCTGGACCGGCGATGACGTCACCCTGGTGCGTGAAGTTCTCGAACGGCTGCGCAGCAGTGCCGAGCGCATCCGCGCCAACAAGGCGTTGCGCGAGGCGGAACAGCGCATCAGCCTGGCCAACGAGATCGCCTCAATCGGCGTGTGGGAGTACCGCGACCATCAGCATTCCCTGCACTGGGACGCCCAGCTCAAGGCGATGGCCGGCATACCACCCGAGCAGCCGGGGCTGGATGTGCATGAGGTGCTGGCACGGGTGCATCCGGACGATCGCGGCAAGCTGATCCGGGCGCTGGGTGAAACCCTCGCCGGTGAGGGCGACGGCGAGTTCCAGCTCGACTACCGAATCTACGACACCCGCATCGACGACTTTGTCTGGCTGGCCAACCGCGGCCGCCGGCTGCTCGACCCCAGCGGCGAGGTCCGCATCCTCGGTACGGCGCGCAACATCACTGCCGAACGCAACGCCGCCGAGCGCATGTTGCGCATGAACGAGATGCTCGAAGAGCAGATCAAGGATCGTCAGCAGGCCGAGCAGCGGCAGACGGCGCTGATCGAGCTGGGCGACCTGCTGCGCGAACAGCACGACAGCCAGACCATCGCCCATGCCGCCGTCAGCGTGATCGGCCGGACCATCGGCGTATCGCGGGTGCTGTTCGCCAGTGTCGACGCCTCCAGCCAGAGCGCCACCATCGAGCGCTACTGGAGCGACGGCGGTTCCGACAGCAGCAATGAGATGGTCTATTTCGCCGATTACGGGGACTTCTTCTACGACCTGCAGGAAAACGAGCTGGTGGTCATCGAGGACGTGCTGCACGACGCCCGCACCGCCAGCCACGCCGAGAACTTCGCCGAAAGCCTGATCCGCAGCATCGTCTGCGTGCCACTGTTCGAGCAGGGCCGCATCTCTGCCGTGATGATGCTGCTCGAGGAGCAGCCGCGCGCCTGGCTCGACGAGGACATTTCCTTCATCCGCGAAGTGGCCGACCGCGCCTGGACCGCCGACGAACGCATGCGCGCCGAACGCGCATTGCGCGAGAGCGAAGAGCAGTTCCGCACCCTGGCCGACAACATGAGCCAGTTCGCCTGGATGGCCGACCCCGCCGGGCGCATCTACTGGTACAACAAGCGCTGGTACGACTACACCGGCACCACCAGCGAGGCCATGCGCGCGCTGGGTTGGCGCGCGGTCAACCATCCCGATCATCACGAGCGGGTCAGCGCCTCGATGAAGCGTGCCTTCGCCATCGGCTCCATCTGGGAGGAGACCTTCCCGTTGCGCGGCAAGGACGGCAAGTACCGCTGGTTCCTCTCCCGGGCGCTGCCCATTCGCGACGACTTCGGCCAGGTTACCCACTGGTTCGGAACCAACACCGACGTGACGGCCCAGGTTGCCGCCGAAGAAGCCCTGCGCGAACTCAACGAAAGCCTGGAACGGCGCGTGGCCGAACGTACCCGCGAGCTGGCGGCGATCAACAGCCGCCTGCATATCGAGATGGCCGAACGCGAACGCGCCGAGGAAGCACTGCGCCATGCGCAGAAGATGGAAGCCATCGGCCAGCTGACCGGCGGCCTGGCCCATGACTTCAACAACATGCTGACCGGCGTGCTCGGCTCGCTGGACCTCATCCAGCGCCGCGTTGCCAGCGGCAGCACCGGCGACCTGGACCGCTACATCGACGCCGCCACCACCTCGGCCAACCGCGCCGCGGCGCTGACCCATCGCCTGCTGGCCTTTGCCCGGCGCCAGTCGCTGGACCCCAAACCGGTGGACGTGAACATGCTGGTGGTGTCGATGGAAGACATGCTGCGCCGCACCATGGGCGAGCACATCCAGCTGGAAGTGGACCTGCAGGCCGATGCCTGGCTCGCCTACACCGACGGTCATCAGCTGGAGAACGCCCTGCTCAATCTGGTGATCAATGCCCGCGATGCCATGCCCAACGGCGGCCGCCTCGGCGTGCACACCGAAAACCAGCGCATCGAGCAGCACCAGCCCGACGCGCCGGAGCCCGGCGACTACGTGGTGCTCTGGGTCACCGACAACGGTGCCGGCATGTCGGCGCAGACCATCGCCAAGGCGTTCGATCCGTTCTTCACCACCAAGCCGATCGGCCAGGGCACCGGCCTTGGCCTGTCGATGGTCTACGGCTTCGCCAAGCAGACCGGCGGCCATGTACGCATCGACAGCGCCCTCGGCGAGGGCACCCGGGTCACGCTCTATCTGCCACGCAATCTAAGCGACGACCAGGCCCAGCCCGGGCCGGCGCAAGCGACCGACATGCCAGGTGCCAGAAGTGGCGAGATCGTACTGGTGGTGGAGGACGAAGCGGCGGTGCGCATGCTGGTGGTGGAAGTACTGCAGGAGCTCGGCTACCAGGTGCTGGAAGCCTGCGATGCGACCAGTGCACTGCCCTACCTGCACGGTGATCAGCGCCTCGATCTGCTGGTCAGCGACTTCGGTCTGCCCGGGCTCAACGGTCGGCAGCTGGTGGAAAGCGCCAGGCAGCATCGCCCGGAACTGAAGGTGCTGTTCATCACCGGTTACGTGCCGGACGAGGAAATGCGCAACGACTTCATCGGCCCCGGCATGGATATCCTCGCCAAGCCGTTCAGCATCGACATCCTCGCGGCGCGCATCCGCAGCCTCATCGACACGGGCGTCTGAGCGGCAACCGGAACTCTGCGCAACGGCTCGCACTCTCAACAGAGGACGATAGCAAGGAGGTTTCCGCTCATGCGCAAGACATTTATCGCCGCATTCGCCCTGGCCCTGGCGCCGCTCGGCAGTGCCATGGCCGATGGCCTGGTACGTGACATCCTGTCCTCGGGCGCGACCACGGCGTCCACCTACCTGACGTTCAAGGACAACAAGCTGGTGATTCCGGCCCGTGAGGATGCCGGCACCTTCGTTGCCAGCAATGGCGAGATCCGTGGTCCGTATCTGGAAGCGATGCTGCAGCAACTGCGTAGCGAACAGCCGCAGCTGCAGGCGACCGACATGGAGCTGGCCAGCGCGATTCTGGCGGCGGAACAGCCTCGCTGAGCGGTGCGCTGACCATCCACCCACCCACGCGAGGACCGAACATGAAGAAGAGCGCTTCCGCCGTCTGGCAAGGCGGCCTGAAAGATGGAAAGGGCACCATCAGCACCGAAAGCGGTGCCTTGAAGGACAACCCCTATGGCTTCAACACCCGTTTCGAAGGCGCACCCGGAACCAATCCGGAAGAACTGATCGGTGCCGCCCATGCCGGCTGCTTCTCCATGGCCCTGTCGATGATGCTCGGCCAGGCCGGCCTCACCGCCGAGCGCATCGAGACCCGCGCCGAGGTGACCCTGGACAAGGACGGCGAGGGCTTCAGCATCACGGCGATCGATCTGACCCTCAAGGCCCGCATTCCGGGTGCGGACGATGCGCAGTTCCAGCAGATCGCCAACCAGGCGAAGGAAGGCTGCCCGGTGTCCAAGGTACTCAACGCACGCATCAGCCTGAACGCGACGCTGGAAGGCTGACCGACACGGCGACGTTCCGCCCCGCCCCAAAAAAAAACGCCACCCTGTTGCCAGGGTGGCGTTCTTGCATCCGCCGTGATCAGCCGCGATCAGCCGCGGATGTTGTAAATGTCCTTCTCGTTCAGCTCGGCGTACTCATACAGCCGCTTGAGATAGGCGCTCTGCTGCTCCCACACCTTGGCGGCCACCGGGTCGGCCTTGGCGGAAGCATCGACCACTTCCGCGGCGACTTCCTTCAGGCGAGCCAGCACTTCGTCCGGCAGACGACGGACTTCCACGCCCTGCTCGCGCAGCTGCTCCAGCGCTTCCATGTTCTTGGCGTTGTAGTCGTCGAGCATGTCGCCGTTGACGTCGCGTGCCGCGGCACGAACGATCGCCTTCAGGTCTTCTGGCAGGGTTTCCCAGGCCTTGAGGTTGACGTCCAGTTCGAAGGTGACGTTCGGCTCCTGCCAGCCCGGGGTGTAGTAGTACTTGGACGCCTTGTGCAGGCCCAGCGCCAGGTCGTTGTACGGACCGATCCACTCGGTGGCGTCGATCGCACCGGTCTGCAGCGCGGTGAAGATTTCGCCGGCCGGCATGTTGACTACGGTACCGCCCATCTTGGTCAGCACTTCGCCACCCAGGCCCGGGGTGCGCATCTTCAGGCCCTTGAAGTCGTCCACCGAGTTGATTTCCTTGTTGAACCAACCCGCGGTCTGCACGCCGGTGGCGCCGCAGGCCATCGGCAGCACGCCGAACGGCTTGTAGACCTCTTCCCACAGCTGCATGCCGCCGCCGCGGTGCAGCCAGGCGTTCATTTCCTGGGCGTTCGGGCCGAACGGCAGTGCGCAGAAGAATTGCGCGGCCGGAACCTTGCCCTTCCAGTAGTAAGGCGCGCCGTGGCCCATTTCCGCCGTGCCGCGCGACACCGCATCGAACACTTCCAGTGCCGGAACCAGCTCACCCGCCGCGTAGACCTTGACCTTCAGGCGGCCGCCGCTCATCTCGTTGACCAGCTGCGCGAAACGCTCGGCACCGACGCCCACGCCCGGGAAGTTCTTCGGCCAGGACGTGACCATTTTCCAATTGAAGGTTTGCTGCTCGCTCGCCTGCTTGCTCTCGCCCGCGGCTGGTTTTTCGCTCTTGTCATTGCAACCGGCCAGAGCGGTAGCCGCCAGGCCCACGCCAGCGGCGGTGAGAATGTCACGACGTTTCATGAGGGTAACTCCTTGTTATTTGTTCTTATTGCGCATTGGCAAGGCCACGCGTTGTTGCCGGACCGCCTGCGCTTCTCGATCCGTGTGCGCCCACCAGCCTGACTGGCAGCGGGCTCATGCGGCGAAACCTGCGCCGGAGGTGCAGACACCACTCCGGGCTCGACTAACATTAGAGCCTTCGGCGTCTCAAGCCTAGCGCATAAGCTAAAAGTCGTAGGCCGATTGCTGCAAAGCGCCAGTACTGCAAGAATCGCCGTCTCCCGCCAACCTTGCGTCTACCTAAGAAGGACTAAAAATGTCCCAGAGCCCCCCGCCCCTGCTGCGCGTGGCTGGCCTCATCGATGCGTTCAACATGCGCCTCGGCCAGCTCTGTGCCTGGATCACCCTGTTTCTCGTCATCGGCACCGCCATTGTGGTGGTGCTGCGCTACGGTTTCGGCATCGGCGCCATCGCCCTGCAGGAAGCGGTGATGTACGGCCATGCGCTGGTGTTCATGGGCGCCGCGGCCTGGACCCTGCAGCGCAACGGCCACGTGCGCGTCGACATCTTCTACCAGAAGTTCAGCAGCCGCCGGCAGGCGACGGTCGACGGCCTCGGCCATCTGCTGTTCCTGCTGCCGGTATGTCTGTTCATCGGCTGGAACAGCTGGGACTACGTCAGCAACTCCTGGGCGACGCGCGAGGGCTCGAACGAGTCCGGCGGGCTGAAGTTCGTCTACCTGCAGAAGAGCATCATCCTCCTGCTGGTCGGCAGCCTGACGCTGCAGGCACTCTCGGATCTGGTCAAGGTGGCCTATCGCATCGCGGGCCGCCTGCCGGAGCCGGAGGTGAAGCATGGCTGAGTTCATGGCTATCGCGCTGTTCATCAGCATCTGCCTGGCGCTGATGTCGGGCTACCCCGTGGCCTTCACCCTGGGCGGCATGGCGCTACTGTTCGCCGGCATCGGCGTGGTCACTGGCTCATTCGACGTCGGCTACCTGCATGCGCTGCCGAACCGCATCTTCGGCATCATGAACAACCAGACGATGCTGGCCGTGCCACTGTTCGTCTTCATGGGCGTGATGCTGGAGAAATCCAGGGTTGCCGAGGACCTGCTGGAGTCGATGTCGCGCCTGTTCGGCACCATGCGCGGCGGTCTGGCGATCTCGGTCTGCGTGGTCGGTGCGCTGCTCGCCGCGAGCACCGGCATCGTCGGCGCCACCGTGGTCACCATGGGCCTGCTGGCGCTACCGACCATGCTGCGTCGCGGCTATGACCCGGCCATCGCCACCGGCACCCTGGCCGCCACCGGCACCCTCGGCCAGATCATCCCGCCATCGATCATCCTGGTCCTGCTGGGCGACGTGATGTCCAGCGCCTTCCAGCAGGCACAGCTGAAGATGGGCATCTTCTCGCCGAAGACCGTCTCGGTCGGCGACCTGTTCGTTGGTGCGCTGATCCCCGGCCTGGTGCTGGTGGGCCTGTACATCCTCTACCTCGTCGCGGTGGCGATCTTCCAGCCGAAGAAGCTGCCAGCGCTGCCGCAGGAAGAGCTGGGGCCGATCGAGTGGGGCAAGCTGATCGGTGCGTTGCTGCCACCGCTGGCGCTGATCACCGCAGTGCTCGGCTCGATTCTCGCCGGCTACGCCACGCCGACCGAGGCCGCCGCCATCGGCGCGCTGGGCGCGACGCTGCTGTCGATCGCCAAGGGTCAGCTGAATTTCGCCCAGCTCAAGCAGGTCGCCTTCGGCACCACCGAGATCACCTCGATGGTGTTCCTCATCCTCATCGGCGCCTCGCTGTTCTCCCTGGTCTTCCGTGGCTTCGGCGGTGAAGCGCTGATCGAGGATGCCCTGCACTCGCTGCCCGGCGGCGTGCTCGGCGCCTTCCTGGTGGTGATGCTGGTCATCTTCCTGCTGGGCTTCATCCTCGACTTCATCGAGATCATCTTCGTGGTGGTGCCCATCGTCGGCCCGATCCTGCTCGCCATGGGCCTGGACCCGGTCTGGCTCGGTGTGATGTTCGCCATCAATCTGCAGACCTCGTTCCTCACCCCACCCTTCGGCTTCTCGCTGTTCTACCTGCGCGGCGTCACGCCACGCAGCGTGCCCACCAGCGTGATGTACAAGGGTGTGCTGCCTTTCATCATGATCCAGATCGGCATGCTGGTGGTGGCGTACATGTGGCCGGGCCTGGTGACCTGGCTGCCGGAACAGGTCTACGGCAAGTAGCCCGACACAACGCCCGTCCTCGACGGGCGTTGTGCTTTATGGCAGGCGCTCCCGCTACAATCGGCGCCTGTTCATATACCCGCCCCGCCGATGTCCGCCGCCCCCAACCTGCTCGAGCGCTTCCAGGCACTGGACCGCTTCCTCACTGCGCACCAGTCGCTCTGGCGGCCGCGGCCGTTCGTCTGCCAAACGCTGCCATGGGAAGCCGAGCACCCCGAACTGGCCGCCTGGCTGCGAAGCCGCTCGCTGGCCGATGCCGAGGCCGCGCACAACCAGCCGACGACGCTCGGCGCACCCGCACCTTTTCCTGAGCTGGCTCACCTCGCCGACCGACTGAGCCATCTCGACGCGTTGCCCGCCGGCGAATCGCCAGCCATGGACCATCGCCACGCGGTGGACGTGCCAGGCCGCAAGGCCCTGCAGATTCAGGCCTTCGGCGCCCGCCTACGGTTCGCCGAAGCACCGACGCACTGGCTGGACTGGTGTGCCGGCAAGGGCCATCTCGGTCGCTATCTCGCCCGCGATGGCGCCGCGCTGACCTGCCTGGAATGGGATGAAATGCTGGTGCAGGCAGGTGCGCATATGAGCGAGCGGCTCGGCATCCCGGCCCGACACCGCTGCCAGGACGTGCTCGCAGCCGATGCCGGCGAGCAGCTACAGGCCACGCACACCCCCGTCGCGCTGCACGCCTGCGGTGATCTGCATGTACGCCTGCTGCGCCTGAGCGTTGCCAAGGGCTGTCGCCAGCTCGCCATCGCCCCCTGCTGTTACAACCGCACCCAGGACGAAATCTACGTGCCGCTCTCCGAAGCCGGCCGGGCCACGGCGCTGCAACTCAGCCGCGACGACCTCGGCTTGCCGCTGAGCGAGACGGTCACCGCCGGCGCGCGCGAACGGCGCAATCGCGACCAGTCGATGGCCTGGCGGCTGGGCTTCGATCTGCTGCAGCGGCGCCTGCGCCAGCAGGACGACTATCTGCCGACGCCCTCGCTGCCCAGCGCCTGGCTGAAAAAGGGCTTCGCCGACTACTGCCGCGATCTGGCCGCCCTCAAGCAACTGCCCGCCCCGGGAGGACAGGACTGGGCTGCTCAGGAGCGGGCCGGCTGGCAACGCCTCGCCGAAGTGCGCAACCTCGAACTGGTGCGCGGCCTGTTCCGCCGCCCGCTGGAACTCTGGCTACTGCTCGATCGCGCCCTGCTGCTGGAGGAACAGGGCTACCGCGTGCACCTCGGCACCTTCTGCCCCAGCGAGCTGACACCGCGCAACATCCTTCTGCTGGCCGAGCGCAGCCACAGCGCACAAAATGTGAAGCGGCCTGAATAAGCCAGCGCAAGTGACCGTCAGCTAACGGTTTACTCGCCGCCCGCAATGGATATAATGGCGACCCTCACTTGCCGGTATAGCTCAGCTGGTAGAGCAACTGACTTGTAATCAGTAGGTCCCGGGTTCGACTCCTGGTGCCGGCACCACGATTTGAAGGCTCGCAGAAATGCGGGCCTTTTTCGTTTCTGCCGAGCTTAAGCTAGCCTCGAAGCAGTGCAGATCCCGGCCCCGGTTCAACCTCCGTGCCTGCTCTGGCATCATCCATTGACGAATAGCCGATCCAGGATGGCTGGGATGGATGATTTCAAGGGATGGACCATGGCCGAGAGCAGTAACTTCGACTTTCTCAAGGAACACGACCCGGTCTTCCTTCAGCTAGCCAGCAGCGCCGAGCGCGTCTTCGCAAGCGACCCCAATACCACGCTGATCAAGCTGCGCCAGCTCGGCGAGGCACTGGCGCAGGATCTGGCGGCGCGGGCGGGCATCGAGCTGGACGCCACCATCTCCCAATCCGACCTGCTCTACCGGCTAGGCCGCGAGATCCAGCTCGACGGCAACATCCGCAGCCTGTTCCACACGCTGCGCATCGAGGGCAACAAGGCCACTCATGAATTCCGCACTCGGCATCGCGAAGCTCTGGATGGGCTGAAGGTCGCCCGGGCGCTCGCCATCTGGTATCACCAGTCGTTCGGCAACGCCGGCAACAGCTTCAAACCGGGCCCTTTCATCACCCCTGCCGACCCCAGTGCTCCGCTGCGCGAGTTGCAAGCGCAGATCGAGAAGCTGCGTGCCGAGCTGGGCGATAGTCGTCAGCAGTTGGAGAGCAACCACCAGCTGGCAGAACTGCTGGCACGGGAAAAGGCGGAGCAAGCCAGCCTCGCCGGTGAGATGAATGAGGAAGCGCGCGTCTACGAGCAGATCGCCCGGGAGCGTGAAGCGGAACTGGCCAGCGCCCGCGCCGAGTTCGAGGTGCGCCTGCAGACGCTGCAGAAGCAACTGGAGAATCAGCCACAAGCCGCCGAGCAAGTCACCCGCAAGACGCAGCAAGCCAGCAGCCAGTTCGACCTCAACGAAGACCTCACCCGCATCCTCATCGACCAGCAGCTCAACGATGCCGGATGGCAGGCCGACTCGCTCGACCTCACCTATAGCAAGGGCGCTCGCCCGGAGAAGGGCAAGAACAGGGCCATCGCCGAATGGCCAACCAGCAAGCCGAAAGAAAACGCCGACTACGTGCTGTTCGCCGGGCTCACTCCGGTCGCCATCGTCGAAGCCAAGCGCAAGCGCATCAACATTGCCGACCGCATCCCACAGGCCGAGCGCTATTCGCGCCAGCTGATCATCACCGCTGACCTGCAACCCGCCGGACAAGAGCCGGGCTGGACCGACGGCCAGGGTGGATATTTCCAAGTGCCGTTCGCCTTCGCCTGCAATGGCAGGCCCTACATCAAGCAGCTCGCCGAGCTATCCGGCATCTGGTTCCGCGACCTGCGCAGCCCCGCGAACCTGCGCCGCCCACTGCAGGACTTCCATCGGCCGGATGGGTTGCTCGATCTGCTCAAACGCAGCCGTGAAGCGGCCGAGGCGATGCTTCAACAGGAAGGCTTCGCCTATCTCAAGCTGCGCGACTATCAGGAAAACGCCATTCGCGCAGTCGAGCAGGCGCTCGCCGACAACCGCCGCCAATGCCTGCTGGCCATGGCCACCGGCACCGGCAAGACGCGCACCATCATCGGCCTGATGTATCGCCTGCTGAAGGCCGAACGCTTCCACCGTATCCTCTTTCTGGTCGACCGCAGCGCCCTGGGTCAGCAGGCCATCGAGGCGTTCAACGAAGCAACGCTCGAGCAGAACCATACGCTCGCGCAGATCTACGACATCAAGGAGCTGGGCGACATGGCCGCCGAGGCCGAAACGCGCGTTCAGGTCGCCACCGTGCAGGCCATGGTCCGGCGCATCTTCCAGTCAGACAACCCGCCGTCCATCGACGCTTTCGACTGCATCATCGTCGACGAAGCCCACCGCGGTTACACCCTCGACCAGGAGATGACCGAAGGTGAGCTGGCGGTGCGCGACCACAGCCAGTACCTCTCGCAGTACCGCCGTGTGCTCGATTACTTCGACGCCTGCCGCATCGGCCTTACCGCCACGCCGGCCAAGCACACCAGCGAAGTGTTCGGCGCGCCGATCTTCACCTACAGCTATCGCGAAGCGGTGGCCGACGACTGGCTGATCGATCACGAACCGCCGATCCGCTACCAGACCCTACTCAGCCAGAACGGCATTCACTTCGCCAAGGGCGAGAGCGTCAGCATCATCGATACTGCCACTGGCGAGGTGGACGTGGCGGAACTGGAGGACGAGCTCGACTTCGAGATCGAGTCCTTCAACCGCCGCGTGATTACAGCCGGTTTCGACAAGGTGATCTGCGCGCAGCTGGCCCAGGAGCTGGACCCTTCAGGCGATGAGAAAGCCATGATCTTCTGCGTCAACCAGGCCCACGCCGAGCGCGTGAAGAACCTGCTCGACGAAGCCTTCAAAGACGTTCACGGCGATGACTACAACCAGGCCGCCGTGCAGATCATCACCGGCCAGAGCGACAAGGTCGAACAGCTGATCCGCCAGTACAAGAACGAGCGCTACCCGAGCATCGCCATCACCGTCGACCTGCTCACCACCGGCATCGATGTGCCACGCATCTGCCACCTGGTGTTCATGCGCCGGGTGCGCTCGCGCATCCTCTATGAACAGATGAAGGGCCGCGCCACGCGTCGCTGCGACGAGATCGGCAAGACCGTGTTCAGGATTTACGACCCGGTCGACCTGTACGCCAGCCTCGAACCGGTGGACACCATGAAGCCGCTGGTGAAAGACCCGAGCATCAGCCTGGAACAGCTGGTCAGCGAGCTGACCAATCCCGCCAGCCTCGACGCGCCCGGCAGCCAGCCCGACAGCAGTCATG
This sequence comes from Stutzerimonas stutzeri, assembly GCF_000219605.1. NCBI lineage: Bacteria > Pseudomonadati > Pseudomonadota > Gammaproteobacteria > Pseudomonadales > Pseudomonadaceae > Stutzerimonas > Stutzerimonas stutzeri. The sequence continues at coordinate 319,789 of NC_015740.1, read as the reverse complement.
CCCATGATGTGCTCGACCAGCTCAGCCAGCGGGTGATGCGCATCCTGCGCAAGGCCAGCCACAAGGCCGAGAGCAAACCGACCCTCAAGAGCAAACTCGACGAGCTGGAAGACACCTGGGGAGTGGCACCAGACAAACTGCACCAGCACCTGCACGGGCTCGGCCCGCAGCAGGCCGCGCAGTTCATCCGTCAGCACAGCCAGCTGCTCGACCAGCTCGCCACCGTCAATGCCCTGCTCGGCTCGGAAAACTACCCGGTGATCTCCACCCACACGGACGAGCTAATGGTCCGCGAGCAGAACTACGGCGCCAACCAGAAGCCCGCCGACTATTTGGAAAGCTTCAACGACTTCATCCGGAACCAGCTCAACCAGTCGGTGGCCCTCGGCGTGGTGGTCAACCGCCCGCAGGACCTGACCCGCGAACAGCTGCGCGAAGTGCGCCTGCTGCTCGATGGGCACGGCTACAGCGAAGTGAACCTGCAGAGCGCATGGCGCAACCAGACCAACCAGGAAATCGCCGCCAGCATCGTCGGCTTCATCCGCCGCGCCGCGCTTGGCGAAGCCCTGCTGCCGTTCGAGCAACGCGTGGCCAAGGCCATGGAGAAGATCTACGCCCTGCAGCAATGGACACCAGTTCAGCGCAAGTGGCTGGAGCGCCTGGCCAAGCAGCTGGTGCATGAGGTGGTGATCGACGAAAAGCAGATCGGCGAGGCGTTCCGGAACGACGGCGGCAGCACTCGGTTGGACAAGATGCTTGGTGGGCACCTCGCTGTGGTTCTGGAGGCGTTGAATGACAACCTTTGGCCGCAGGTGGGGTGAAAGGCGTAATCGGTGCTCGGGTGGCTGAACACCATGCCGTCTTTGGTGGAGGGAGTGTCCGCAATTCCAGGACCGCGGACACTGAAAGCATGATTAGCCCGATAGCACAAGCGCTCTGGCATGACTACATGCCAGCGACTGCCCTGCGTAAATTCAGCTTGCAAGAAGCAGCACATACGCCAAGAATCAACAAAATTTTGTTGAAGTACAGAAAATATGATCAAGTCCCTGCGGTTCTCCAACTTCTACAGCTTCGCCGAGGAAGCACAGGTCGACTTCTCTCTCGGCAAGAAGCCCACCCCTTCCGGCTTTGATATCGAGCTGGCGGACTGCCGCCTGAACAAGGTGATCGCCGTGGTGGGCGCCAACGGCTCGGGCAAGACACAGCTCATCAAGCCGCTGGCCTTCCTCAAATGGTTCATCTGTGACTCCTTCCTGCAGGGCGATCCAGATGCCGGCATCGTCTATTCTCCTCATCTGCTGCGCGCGGACGAGGACACCCGCTTGGAAGTCGACTTCCTCTTGCAAGGGGTCGAACACCGCTATCAGTTGACGATGAATGCCGGGCGAGTGGTGAGCGAGATTCTACTGGCCAGAACCAGCAGCCAGTTCAGCTACCTGTTCCGCCGCGAGCGCTCGGGGGATGGCTTCACCTTCAAGCAGAAGGGCTTTCCCTTCCCGAAATCCCAGGCCCAGGGGCTGCGCAGCAATGCCTCGTTGCTGGCGGCAGCGTACAGCTACGACATCAAGGAAGCCCGCCCCTTCATCGAGTACTTCCGTCGTGTGGTGAGCAACGTCGCCAGCACGGGCCGCCATCACTTCCAGCAGGGGGCGCTGTTCAGTACGGCAGAGAACTACGAACGCTCTCCGGTCATCAAGGCCCGCATGGTCGCGGCCATGCCCGGACTGGATCTAGGACTGTCCGGTGTCGATATCCGCCCGCTGGATATCACTACGGAGGAAGGCAAGAGCGCCCAGATCTACATGCCCTTCGGCCAGCACCGCAGCAGTGATGGGCGAACCTTCGAGCTGAGCTTCTTCGAGGAGTCCAGCGGCACCCAGTCGGCCTTCGTACTGCTCGAGCGGCTGCTGACCGCGCTGGAGTATGGCGGCCTCGCCGTGATCGACGAAATCGACAACGACCTGCACCCGCACCTGATGCCACGGATTCTCGACTGGTTCCGCTTCGAACACAGCAATCCGCACCAGGCCCAGTTGATCTTCACCTGCCACACCCCGGAGTTGCTCAATCACCTGCAGAAGCACCAGCTCTATCTGTGCGAAAAGCGTGACCAGTGCTCCGAAGCCTGGCGGCTGGATGAAGTACAGGGGCTGCGAGCTGACGATAATTTGTACGCCAAATATATGGCCGGTGCGCTGGGTGGGGTTCCTGAGCTATGAGCAGGACAGCGCGCAAGGGACGGCGCAGCGTCATGCGCAGCACCCTATTGGTGGTGGGAGAAGGGGCCGACGACTGGGCTTTCATCAGCCATATGAAGGAGCTGTACTGCCCGCGCAACAGTGGCCTGAGCGTCAAGGTCGAGCCCGGTGATGGAGGCTCGCCCGGCAATGTGATCACCCATGCCATCCGTGCGCACAAGAACAAGGATTACGACCGACGCCTCTTCCTGCTGGATGCCGATCTGCCGCTCAGCGATGCCGAGCGCAAGCGGGCAGCAGCGGCTGGTTATGAAATCATCCTATGGCAACCGCAGTGCCTGGAAGGAGCCCTGCTGGAGACGCTGGGCGAGCCGGTGCGCGGCCACGAAACCAGCCGGCAGCTCAAGGCCCGCCTGCATCCCCGCCTGGCCGGCCGGCACACTGACGCGGCCGCCTATGCTGTGCCGTTTCCCCGCCCGGTGCTGGATGCCACCGGCAATCTTTCGATTGTCTCGTTGCGCACGGCGTTGCTGAGCCCCTAAGCCAGGGCACTCACGTCGGAGCCATGCTGCACCGACCCGCAACTTGCCAAACCTCCTACCGGGCAATACCCTCGCCAGCACATACCCGCCATGCCTCTGACTGCCCCGGCAGCCACGCACAAATCGTGCGGGTTTTTTATTTCTGGCCAGGAAAGCCCCATGACCAACTCCGATATCGTCCAGAAGCTCTGGAACCTCTGCGACGTCCTGCGCGACGACGGCATCAACTACAGCGACTACGTCACCGAGCTGGTGCTGCTGCTGTTCATCAAGATGGAATACGAGCAGGTCCAGAACAACGACAGCTTCGGCCACAAGCTGCCCGAGGGCGCGCGCTGGCCGGACCTGGCTGGCAAGTCCGGGCTCAACCTGCTCAAGCACTACCGGCAGATGCTGCTGGACCTGGGCCAAAGTCACGATCCGCTGATCGCCGCCATCTATGCCGATGCCCAGACCCGCCTGAAGGAGCCGCGCCACCTCGAGCAGCTGATCAAGAGCCTCGACGGCATCGACTGGTTCAGCGCCCGCGAGGATGGCCTCGGCGATCTCTATGAAGGCCTGCTGGAAAAGAACGCCAGCGAGACCAAATCCGGCGCCGGCCAGTACTTCACCCCGCGCCCGCTGATCGACAGCATCATCCGCTGCATCAAACCGCAGCCGGGCGAAACCATTCAGGACCCGGCCGCCGGCACCGCAGGCTTTCTCATCGCCGCCGACGCCTACATCAAGCAGCACACCGACGACCTCTACGACCTCGACGACAAGGCCCGCCGCTTCCAGCGCACCGAGGCCTACGTGGGCGTCGAGCTGGTGCCCGGCACCCGCCGCCTGGCGCTGATGAACTGCCTGCTGCACGGCATGGAAGGCGACGCCGAGGGCGTGGTGCACCTGGGCAACGCCCTCGGCCAGACCGGTGCAGGGCTGCCGAAGGTGGACATCATCCTCTCCAACCCGCCATTCGGCACCGCCAAGGGCGGCGGCGGGCCGACCCGCGACGACCTCACCTACCGCACCAGCAACAAGCAGCTGGCCTTTCTCCAGCACATCTACCGCGGCCTCAAGCCCGGCGGGCGGGCCGCCGTGGTGCTGCCGGACAACGTACTGTTCGAGGCCGGCGTCGGCACCGACGTGCGCCGCGACCTGATGGACAAGTGCAACCTGCACACCATCCTGCGCCTGCCCACCGGCATCTTCTACGCCCAGGGCGTGAAGACCAATGTGCTGTTCTTCCAGAAGGGCACGGCCGACAACCCGCGCCAGGAAGAGCGCTGCACCAGCCGCGTATGGATCTATGACCTGCGCAGCAACATGCCCAGCTTCGGCAAGCGCACCCCGTTCGGCCCCACCCACCTCAAGCCGTTCGAGGACGCCTATGGCGAGGACCCGAATGGCGGGAGCCCCCGGGCCGAAAACGTCGAGGGCATCGGCGAGGCCAGCCGCTTCCGCTGCTTCACACGCGAGCAGATCCGCGAACGCGGCGACTCGCTGGATATCAGCTGGCTCAAGGACGAAAGCAGCCTCGACGCCGCCGACCTCCCCGCCCCGGAAGTGCTGGCGGGCGAAGCCATGGCCGAACTGACCGAGGCGCTGCATGAGTTGGAAGAACTGATGAAGGCGCTGGGGGCTGGGGACGAAGTGGTGGCGCAGAAGCAGTTGATGGCGGAGGTGATGGGGTTAGAAGTGGGGACTGGAGATGAGTGAGCTGCCGATTGGGTGGACCCTTGCGTCCATAGGAGATATTTGCGGCCAGCCAGCTCAGCGAGCGCCCAGCGCCGAGGAGGAGTTCACCTACATTGATATCGCAAGCGTTGACCGACATTTAAAAACTGTGTCGGAACCACAGCGGCTTCTCGGAGCTGACGCACCAAGCCGCGCACGTAAGCTTGTTGATAAAGGCGATGTCATCGTTTCAATGACTCGGCCCAACTTGAATGCTGTTGCGTTAATTGGCGAGCAGCATAGCGGCTGCGTCGCATCGACTGGCTTCGATGTGTTGAAACCCATCGAAGTAGAACCGCGCTGGATATTTTCCGCTGTGAGATCAGCTCGTTTTGTCGATGCCATGTGTGAGAAGGTTCAGGGGGCGCTCTACCCAGCGGTCAAGTCAGCAGACATTCGCGATTACGAAATCCCGTTGCCACCGCTCGCCGAACAAACCCGCATCGCCGCCAAGCTCGACGAACTGCTGGCCCAGGTCGATACCCTGAAAGCCCGCATCGACGGCATCCCCGCGCTGCTCAAGCGCTTCCGCCAATCCGTCCTCACCGCCGCCGTTTCCGGGCGGTTGACGGAGGAGTGGCGAGCCTCAAGTCCTGTAAGCGACAGCGCAGAAGAATACCTCGCAAGAGTGATCCAAAACCGTCGCCAGAAGCCTGTCGTGAAGTTCAAGGAGCCAGTCTCTCCTGACCTTGAAAAGCGGGAGATTGAAGTCCCTCAAGGATGGATCGTTGCCAGCGTGTCCAGTTTCGCCGAGTGCTTGGACAGCATGCGCGTCCCCGTGAAAAAAGAACTGCGCAAAAGTGGTGAAGGTAAATACCCATATTTTGGAGCAAACGGCGAAGTCGATCGTGTAGATGAGTACATCTTTGATGATGACTTGGTTTTGGTGACGGAGGATGAAACGTTCTACGGGCGTGAAAAGCCGATTGCTTATAAGTATTCGGGGAAGTGCTGGGTCAACAATCATGTTCATGCGCTCAGGGCGCATGATTCTGTGGCTCGCGACTACTTGTGCTATGCGCTAATGCATTACGACGTCATTCCTTGGCTGACCGGTACGACAGGCCGGGCAAAGCTGACTCAGGGAGCCCTGCTGTCGCTTCCAATACAAGTGCCCCCACCAGCGGAGCAAACCGAAATCGTCCGCCGCGTCGAGCAACTGTTCGCCTTCGCCGACCAGCTGGAAGCCAAGGTCAACGAGGCCAGAACACGCATCGACCGCCTGACCCAGAGCATCCTCGCCAAGGCCTTCCGCGGCGAACTGGTGCCGCAGGACCCGAACGACGAACCGGCCAGCGTGCTGCTGGAGCGCATCAAGGCCCAACGCGCTGCCGCGCCCAAGGCAAAGCGCGGCAGAAAGGCCTCTGCATGAACCGGCCGCAAACCGAAATGCTCGGCGCATCCATGCGCCTCGGCCTACGGCCCGCCCTGCGGGCGTCCAAAATCGTTCCTGACGATTTTGTCGTCCGCCGCGTCGAACAGCTCTTCGCCTTCGCCGACCAACTGGAAGCCCGCGTCAAAGCCGCCCAGGCACGCATCGACCGCCTGACCCAAAGCATCCTTGCCAAGGCCTTCCGCGGCGAACTGGTGCCGCAGGACCCGAATGACGAACCGGCCAGCGTGCTGCTGGAGCGCATCAAGGCCCAACGCGCCGCTGCGCCCAAGGCCAAACGCGGTCGCCGGGCCGCTACGCTGAGCTAAGCCACTTCATCAGGAAGAGAACGAACCATGTCCGTGCCGACCTACGACCAGTTCATCGAACCCATCCTGCGTTTTCTCGCCGCCCACCCGGAGGGCGCCACGGCGAGCGAGGCCCACGAAGCGGCTGCCCAGGCATTGGGCCTGAGCGAGGCGCAGCGGCAGGAAACCACCAACAGCGGCCAGGCCACCTACAAGAACCGTGCAGGCTGGGCGCATGACCGCCTCAAGCGCGCCGGCTTTTCCAACAGCGCCAAGCATGGCTACTGGAAACTGACGGGCGACGGACTTGCCTTCGCGCAAAGCAACCCGCCACCGCTGAGCCCAGAGCAGGTCAAGCATCTGGCGATGAGCTACATGAGCGTGAAGCTGAAGCCGGCGCCGGACGCCGCCTCGCTGGATGAGAGCAGCGACACACAAGCGCTGATCACCCAGGCAGAAATTGCCACCAGCAGCCCACAGGAGCGGCTGGATCAGGCGCTGCTCGAGCTGCGCACCAGCGTCGCCGGTGATCTGCTGGATAGTCTGCTGCAGGCCAGCCCGACGCGCTTCGAGCATATCGTGCTCGACGTGCTGCATAGCCTGGGCTACGGCGCCAACCGCCAGGCGCTGCAGCAGGTGGGCGGCAGCGGTGACGGCGGCATCGACGGGGTGATCTCGCTCGATGCGCTGGGGCTGGAAAAGGTCTACGTGCAGGCCAAGCGCTGGCAGAGCACGGTCGGCCGCCCCGAATTGCAGGCCTTTTACGGTGCGCTGGCCGGGCAGAAAGCGCGGCGCGGCGTGTTCATCACAACCTCGGGCTTCACCGCCCAGGCCATCGACTTTGCACGCTCGGTCGAAGGCCTGGTGCTGGTCGACGGCAAGCGCCTGGTCAACCTGATGCTTGATCATGAGGTTGGCGTTAGCTCGCAGCTCTACAGGGTGCCGAGGCTTGACAGCGACTACTTCGACGAATCGCTCGGCTGATAGATACCGCACCGGGTTGTAGGCCGGGGGAAGTGAAAGGCTCGCAGAAATGCGGGCCTTTTTCGTTACTGGGCCGCGCACTGGCATGGGCGCCCAGCTGTAAGTTTCGCCCGCCGCGTTGCCTCCTGGACATGAGCGTGTAGAATCCCGCGCCCCAAAATCAGGAGACAGAACGTTGGTGATTCATTACTCCGCCTCCAATGGCAATGTCGCATGTGGGCGCACGGGATCGAGCCTGAACAGTTCGGCGGACGCCACTCAGGTTTCCTGCAAGCTGTGCCTGCGCAGCGTGGAAAAGGCGGTAAGCGAGCCTGTACGCAAGACACCGAGCCTCGCCGAACTGCGGGCTGCCGCAAAGGCGGCGAAGACAGTGGCGGTTGCACCCGCGGCGGTCGCGACGACTGCAACCACTGCGGCGGTGAAGCCGGCGAGCACGCGAACACCCGCAGCGGCAATCAAGGCCGCTCCGACTGCGCGCGACGCGGCAGCGAAGCCGGTTGCCGTTCAGTCCGTGCGTGCCGAATGGCACAAGCGCCTCGAGCAGCTGCCGGGACGCAACCGCCAGCCACGTGGCGTCGCGCGGCAGGCCTTCATCTAGAACGTCAAGCGTCGCGGCGCTCAGCCTTGCACGATGCGCAGGTCCGGCCAGGTTTCGGACCAGCGCTTCGCGGCCAGGCGATCGAGATAGACCTGCCGTTTACGGCCACGAAAGGCCGCGGTGGGACGGACGATCAGCGCGAAAAGGTCGTCCAGACCCAGGGGGGCGGCGACCTCGATCTCGCCTTCCTCGCTCAGCCTGACCCCGATGGCCGTGGCCGTTTCCGGCCAATGGCACATCGCGTCTGCTGCGGTCCTATAGGGCCGATCGCCATTGTGCAGATGCATGCGCGCCTGGTTCTTCACCGACCATTCGAGCGAGGCGTCGGCACGGCGCAATGTCGCTTCGATCTCGGCGTCCACCGCCGCGTCGCAGCGCCCCCGGTCGAACCAGATGACGTCGATGTCCGCCTGCAAGGCGCTGCGGCCACGCCGATGCAGGTGATCCCATACCGCGCTGCGCACGAATCCGGCGGCCACCCAGCAATCCGGCAAGCCGAGCGCCCTGACGTGGACAAGGCAGCGCATGCGCAGCGGATCGGCGGCGATGACGGCGCGCAACTGGGCGTGTGTCGGCATGAGTTCGGTCCTGGCGGCTGGAAGCGGCCAGGCTAGCAGTTGGCGCACGACGGCGCTGCGGTGCCCCGTCTTAGCGAACCCCTGTTCTGTCCAGCACTCTAAACCGCAACCCACAGCGGAGGACTCATGCATGGACAACTACCACATCAATGTCACCGATTCGGGCTGGGAACTGCGCAAGCAAGGGGCGACCCGCGCCTCGAAGACCGCTGCCACCAAGGACGAGATGCTGCAGGTGACCGCGGCCTTTCTCGAAGGCAGGACGGCTTCAGTGAAGATCCACAAGAAGGACGGCACCATCCAGGAAGAGCGCACCTATCCGCGCAGTGCTGACCCCCGTCGCAGCGAGGGCTGACCAAGACTTAACCGCCCAGCCGGGATCCTGTCTCAGCGATTGGGCTGCGGCGTCAGACGCAGGTACGGCTTGACCGCCCGATAGCCCTTGGGAAAGCGCTGCTTGATTTCCTCCTCGTCCTTGAGCGAGGGCACGATCACCACTTCGTCGCCGTCCTGCCAGTTGGCCGGGGTCGCGACCTTGTGGTTGTCGGTCAGCTGCAACGAATCGATCACCCGCAGGATCTCGTGGAAGTTGCGCCCGGTGCTCGCAGGGTAGGTGATGGTCAGACGCACCTTCTTGTTCGGGTCGATGACGAACAATGAGCGCACCGTCAGGGTGTCGTTGGCGTTGGGATGAATCAGGTCGTACAGCTCGGAGACCTTGCGGTCGGCGTCAGCCAGGATCGGGAAGTTGACGCGGGTGTTCTGCGTCTCGTTGATGTCGTCGATCCACTTGATGTGCGAATCCACCGGGTCCACGGACAGGGCGATGGCCTTGACGTTGCGCTTGGCGAACTCGTCCTTCAGCTTGGCGGTGAAGCCCAGTTCGGTGGTGCACACCGGGGTGAAGTCAGCCGGGTGCGAGAACAGCACACCCCAGCTGTCACCCAGCCACTCGTGGAAGCGGATGCGGCCTTCGCTGGAATCCTGTTCGAAATCGGGGGCGATGTCGCCGAGGCGGATGCTCATTTTCGTTCTCCTCTTTGCGTGGGTTGCGGCATTGGTTGATAGCGATTCAGGCGCGCCGTTGCGCCTGTCGCTCGATCCGGCTCTGCAAGCGGTACAGGCTGGCGAAGCCCTGCTCCCAGCGCCGATGTCCGGAGGCCACGTTGATATGCCCGGCGCCGGCCAGGATCGTGGTCTCGCTGCCCCAGGCGTGGCCCATCTCGACGGCACGCGCGGCACTGGCGGCAGTGTCGTTGTCCGAGCCGATCAGCAGGCTGGCGAATGGCAAAGGCTGGCGAGGGATCGGGGCGAAGTTGCGCAAGGGTTCCGGGCAGCCGCTGCGTTCGACATCCGCGGGGGCCACCAGCAGGGCGCCGCGCACCCGTTGCAGCAGCTGCGCAGGTGCCTGAGCCGCCCAGTGCGCAACCGTGATGCAGCCCAGGCTGTGCGCCACCAGAATGACCGGTTCGGCATGGGCGGCAATGCTGCGCTGCAGCTCGGCGACCCAGTCTTCACGACGCGGAAGGAGCCAGTCCTGCTGCTCTACTCGGGCGCTACCCGGCAGGGTGCGTTGCCAATGGCTCTGCCAATGCTCATCGGGCGAGCCGTGCCAGCCCGGCACGATCAGATATCGGATGCTGCGCATATCGGCGCCTCCTGTGATTCATGGCGGCCAGTCTAGACAGCAGATCGATTCACTTAAAAAGAATAAAGAATTCTTTATTTATATTTTTTTCATCTATAAGACCACCTGATAACGAGCCGCTTCCTTATTCCATAAGGATCTATAAATGTTCTTAAACAATATTTTTAAGAATATTTCGGCCGAACTTATCATCCGCTCCACGCCTTGCTGGCTACGGCCGTTCCGGTCGTCACGAAAGGCTTTCACGGAGAACAGCAATGACCGCGACCATTCGCAACCTCGAGGGGCAGGACGAAGCCAGCATCCTGCGCGAGATCCACAGTGCCCTGAGCGGCCTCAAGTTCGGCTCGGTTGAAATCACCGTGCACAACGGCCAGGTCGTGCAGATCGAGCGCAAGGAGAAGTTCCGCCTGCAGCCGACCGGCAAGAACGCCTGACCCCGACTACCCCATCCATCAGCCCGACTGGACCACCGGAGGGCGTGACCATGAAACGAGCCGAGACCATGAACACGCACCGGTACTGCAGCTGTCGCCCGCGAATGCGGAGCTAATCGAGTCACTGAAAACCACCTGACACCGCTAGACCAGGTTGCAACCCGCCGGGCTGCTTCTGCCTCGCCCTGCCTGTCTTCCAGCGTCATTTCAGCGACCGCCCCTGAAGCGCCAACACATACCAAATTAGTTTTTTCAGGAGCTGCACCATGTCCATTCGTCGCTTCGCCCTCGCCGCCCTGGCGAGCGCGCTGATCGCCGGCCCCGCACTGGCCGCCGATACCCTGCTCAACGTGTCCTACGATCCGACGCGCGAGCTCTATGTGGAATTCAACGACGCCTTCAACAAGCACTGGCAGGCCCAGGGCCATGAGCCGATCAAGATCCAGCAGTCCCATGGCGGCTCCGGCAAGCAGGCCCGCGCGGTGATCGACGGCCTGCGCGCCGATGTGGTGACCCTGGCCCTGGCGGGCGATATCGACGAGCTGCATCGCCTCGGCAAACTGATCCCCGAGGATTGGCAGACCCGCCTGCCGGACGCCAGCACGCCCTATACCTCGACCATCGTGTTCCTCGTTCGCAAGGGCAATCCGAAGGGCATCAAGGACTGGGACGACCTGGTCAAGCCGGGCGTCGAGGTGATCACGCCGAACCCGAAGACCTCCGGCGGTGCGCGCTGGAATTTCCTCGCCGCCTGGGCCTACGCCCAGCAGAAATTCGGCGACGAGCAGCAGGCCCAGGCCTTTGTCGAGAAGCTCTACAAGAATGTGCCGGTGCTCGATACCGGCGCCCGCGGCTCGACCGTCACCTTCGTCAACAACGGCATCGGCGACGTGCTGCTGGCCTGGGAGAACGAGGCCTTCCTGGCCCTGAAGGAACAGGGCGGTGAAGATTTCGAGATCATCGCGCCTTCGCTGTCGATCCTTGCCGAGCCACCGGTGGCAGTGGTGGACAAGAACGTCGAGCGCAAGGGCACGCGGGCGCTGGCCGAAGCCTATCTGAACTACCTGTACAGCGAGGAAGGCCAGCGCATCGCGGCGAAGAACTTCTACCGGCCACGCAACGAGGCCATAGCGGCCGAATTCAAGGATCAGTTCCCGGCGCTGAAGCTGGTCACCATCGACGGGGATTTTGGTGGCTGGAAGGCCGCACAACCGAAGTTCTTCAATGATGGCGGCGTTTTCGACCAGATCTATCAGGCGCAGTAGGCCTTGGCTTCGCAGGGTGGACCAGGCTTCACCGGTCCACCGCTGCCTTCCGTGAGGAAAGCGGTGGTGGGCGTCCTCCCTGCACGCTGCGCTCGTGACACTTCAGCCGCCAGACGCTCGAATAAAAGGCAACGTCCATGTCCCGATCTACCTCCGTCATACCCGGCTTCGGGCTGACGCTGGGCTACACCCTGGTGTACCTCAGCCTGTTGGTGCTGATTCCCCTGGGTGCGCTGTTTCTCAAGACCACCGAACTCTCGTGGGCGCAGTTCATCGCCATCGTCAGCGCGCCGCGCGTGCTGGCGGCGCTCAAGCTGAGCTTTGGCACCGCCTTCGCTGCCGCCATGCTCAATGGCGTGATCGGCACGCTGCTGGCCTGGGTGCTGGTGCGCTATCGCTTCCCCGGCCGCAAGATCATCGAGGCGATGATCGACCTGCCCTTCGCCCTGCCGACCGCGGTGGCAGGCATTGCCCTCACCGCGCTGTACGCGCCGAACGGACCGATCGGCCAGTTCGCTACCGAGCTGGGCTTCAAGATCGCCTACAGTCCGCTGGGCATCACCCTGGCACTGACCTTCGTGACCCTGCCCTTCGTGGTGCGCACCCTCCAGCCGGTGCTCGCCGATATCCCGCGTGAAGTGGAAGAAGCCGCGGCCTGCCTTGGCGCGCGTCCGCTGCAGATCGTTCGCCATGTGCTGCTGCCAGCGCTGCTGCCCGCCTGGCTGACCGGCTTCGCCCTGGCCTTTGCCCGCGGCGTCGGCGAGTACGGCTCGGTGATCTTCATCGCCGGCAACATGCCGATGAAGACCGAGATCCTGCCGCTGCTGATCATGGTCAAGCTGGACCAGTACGACTACGCCGGCGCCACGGCCATCGGCGTGCTGATGCTGGTGGTGTCTTTCATCCTGCTGCTGGCGATCAACCTGCTGCAGCGCCGCATTGCCCACGGCTGAGGAGGCCAGCATGACTACCGCTCCCCTGCCCGTGTCGGCGAATGCCCGCGCCACCACTACCCGTCGCGGCAAGCAAACGGCCCGCCGCCTGTTGATCGGCGCGGCCTGGTTGACCTTCGCGCTGTTCCTTCTGCTGCCGCTGTTGATCGTCCTCGGCGAAGCCTTCAAGCAAGGGGTCGGCGCCTTCTTCACGGCGATCCTCGAGCCCGATGCCCTGGCCGCGCTCAAGCTCACCCTGCTTGCCGTGGGCATCTCGGTGCCGCTCAATCTGGTGTTCGGTGTCGCCGCCGCCTGGTGCGTGAGTAAGTACGAGTTCCGCGGCAAGAGCCTGCTGGTGCCCCTGATAGACCTGCCGTTCTCGGTCTCCCCGGTCATTGCCGGCCTGATCTACGTGCTCTTGTTTGGCGCCCAGGGCTATTTCGGCGAGTGGCTGAGTGATCGCGATATCCAGATCGTCTTCGCCGTGCCGGGCATCGTCCTGGCGACGCTGTTCGTCACCGTGCCCTTCGTCGCCCGCGAGCTGATCCCGCTGATGCAGGAGCAGGGCAGTACCGAAGAGGAAGCCGCGCGGCTGCTCGGCGCCAGCGGCTGGCAGATGTTCTGGCACATCACCCTGCCGAACATCAAATGGGGCCTGATCTACGGCGTGGTGCTCTGCACCGCGCGGGCAATGGGCGAGTTCGGCGCGGTGTCGGTGGTCTCCGGGCATATCCGCGGGCTGACCAACACCCTGCCGCTGCACGTCGAGATTCTCTACAACGAATACAACCACGTCGCCGCGTTCAGCGGGGCCAGCCTGCTGCTGGCCCTGGCGCTGGTGATCCTGCTGCTCAAGCAGTGGAGCGAATCGCGCATCGCGCGCCTGAAAACCGGAGCACAGCCATGAGTATCGAAGTCCGTGACGTCAACAAGCGCTTCGGCCAGTTCCAGGCGCTGCAGGCGATCGACCTGCACATCCAGAGCGGCGAACTGGTCGCCCTGCTCGGCCCGTCCGGCTGCGGCAAGACCAGCCTGCTGCGCATCATCGCCGGACTGGAAACGCCGGACAGCGGCAGCATCGTGTTCCATGGCGAGGATGTCTCCAGCCGCGACGTGCGCGACCGCAACGTCGGCTTCGTCTTCCAGCATTACGCACTGTTCCGCCACATGACGGTGTTCGACAATGTGGCCTTCGGCCTGCGCATGAAGCCGAAGAAGCTGCGCCCGAGCGAAGCGGTGATCGCCGCCAAGGTGCACGAGCTGCTGAATCTGGTGCAGTTGGACTGGCTCGCGGACCGTTACCCCGAACAGCTCTCCGGTGGCCAGCGCCAGCGCATTGCCCTGGCCCGCGCGCTGGCAGTGGAGCCCAAGGTGTTGCTGCTCGATGAGCCGTTCGGCGCGCTGGACGCCAAGGTGCGCAAGGAGCTGCGCCGCTGGCTGGCGCGGCTGCACGAGGACGTGCACCTGACCTCCGTGTTCGTTACCCACGACCAGGAGGAGGCGATGGAGGTCGCCGATCGCATCGTGGTGATGAACAAGGGTGTGATCGAGCAGATCGGCACACCGGCGGAGGTGTATGCCAACCCCGCCAGCGAGTTCGTCTACCACTTCCTCGGCGACGCCAATCGCCTGCAGCTGGACGAACAGCGCAGTGTGCTGTTCCGCCCGCATGAGGTTTCCCTGAGCCGTGAAGCGCTGGCCGAGCACCTGGCCGGCGAGGTGCGCGACATCCGCCCGCTCGGCGCGCTGACCCGCGTCACGCTGAACGTCGCAGGGCAAGCCGAGCCGATCGAAGCGGAGGTCGGCAACGACCACGCCAGCCTGGTGGGCGTGCAACGCGGCAGCACGCTGTACTTCCAGCCCAAGGGGCAGGCACTGCGCGCAGGCTGATGCGTGCCGCCGGTCATATCGGGCGACAGAAGCGACTTGGCCGCGGCGGGCAACTGTCGCACCCTGTCGGCAGTCGCCCCTTATCGCGAGGCTCCCATGCGCATCACCCTGTTCAGCAGCAAGCCCTATGACCGTGACAGCTTCCAGGCCGCCAACCGCTCCCACGGCTTCGAGCTGCACTTTCTCGAGACCCGCCTGGACCCTGACACCGCGGCCCTGGCGACGGGCGCCGAAGTGGTCTGCCCGTTCGTCAACGACGTGCTCTCCGCCCCCGTGCTGGAGCAGCTCGCGACCGGCGGCACGCAGCTGATCGCACTGCGCTCGGCCGGCTACAACCATGTCGATCTGCCCTGCGCCAGGCGTCTCGGTCTGCCGGTGGTGCGGGTGCCGGCCTACTCGCCGCATGCCGTGGCCGAGCACACCGTGGCACTGATCCTGGCGCTCAACCGCCGTCTGCCGCGTGCCTACAACCGCACCCGCGAAGGCAACTTCTCGCTGCAGGGGCTGACCGGCTTCGATCTGGTCGGCAAGCGCGTCGGTGTGGTCGGCAGTGGGCAGATCGGCGCGGTGTTCGCGCGGATCATGCAGGGCTTCGGCTGCGAGGTGCAGCTCTATGACCCCTACCCCAACCCGGAGCTGGAGCGCCTCGGCATGCGTTACGTGGCGATCGACGAGCTACTGGCCGGCAGCGATATCGTCAGCCTGCACTGCCCGCTCACCGAAGAGACCCGTCACCTGATCAACCAGCAGAGCCTGGCGACCATGAAACCGCACGCCATGCTGATCAACACCGGCCGCGGCGCGCTGATCGACACGCCGGCGCTGATCGGCGCGCTGAAGAGCGGCCAGCTCGGCTATCTGGGGCTGGATGTCTACGAGGAAGAAGCCGGGCTGTTCTTCGAGGATCACTCCGGCCTGCCGCTGCAGGACGATGTGCTGGCGCGGCTGTTGTCGTTCCCCAACGTGATCGTCACCGCCCACCAGGCCTTCCTCACCGAGGAGGCGCTGGCAGCCATCGCCGGCACCACCCTGGGCAACGTCGCTGCCTGGCAGGCCGGGCAGCTCGCCAATCAGGTCAGCGACTAGCGTCGAGTTGGCGCAGGCGCGCTTCCAGCAACGCGGGGAAGCGTTTGAACCAGGTCTGGTTCAGCGGTGAGGGGTGCGGCAGCGGGTGCAGGGTGAAGGTTCGTGCATGGCCTTGCGCGTCCTGCAGGTCGATATCGAGGTTGGCCATAAAGCGATCCTCACGCTGCCAGAACGCCTCCAGGCGCTGGCGCGCTTCGCGCGGCTGGCCGATGGCGAACCAGAGAAAGGCCTCGCGACCGAGAGTGACGATATGCCGGCCATGCCAGCTGTCGATCAGCAACTGGCGCATCAGCGGCTGGAAGCGGCGCTTCACCGCCATGGACCAGGCCTTGTTGCCGATGGGCTTGTACGGCACGGTGTTGATCCAGAAGTAGTGCCGGCCCAGCGCCCGTCCCGCCTCGAAGTCCGGCATCTCTGCGCCGTGCAGGTGGCGATAGAGCACGCGCCGGACGATTTGCCCGCCGGCGCCGATGAAGGGCTCGCCGTGACGCACTTCCTCGCGGCCCGGGTCGCGGCCGAAGAAGCAGAGCGGCGCATCGGCATCACCGAGGCCGATGATCGGCTCCAGCGGATCACGTTCGAATGCCTGGTAGACCGGCAGATCGATGCCTTCGGTGTGCGCAGCCAGCTCACGTAGCGCCTGGCGGAGTTCGGTGGGCAGCGCCATGACCTGCGGCTCAGAGGTCGCTTTCGTCGACCAGCTCGACCGCCGCCGCTTCCAGCACATAGGCGGCATCGGCCAGGTCGTTGCTGACCGGCTCGATCTGCAGGCGACCGTCGACCCACAGCGGCGCGTAGATGTCCTCCAGGGCGATGCCCCTGGGGTAACGCACCAGCACGATCTGGTTCGGCGGCGGCGGCGGCACGTGGATGCAGGCACCGGGATAAGGAACGAGGAAAAACTCGGTGCTGCGTCCGCGGGCGTCGCTTTCCAGCGGCACCGGGTAACCACCGAGGCGGATCTCGCGGCCGTTCAGCTCGGCGACCGTCTTGGCCGAGTACATCACCGCCGGCAGTCCGGCCTCCTGCTTGAGCCCGCCCTGATCGCTGAAGCCCAGGTCCTCGGGCGTCGCATGGTCGATCTCCGGCATCTCCTCCAGCGCCTGGCGATCCTCGGGCGGCATCAGTTCCAGCCAGTCGAGTTCCGGCGGTGCGGCATGCAGGGTGGATGCGAAGGCGAAGCAGCAGAACAGCGAGGCGAGAGATGAACGCATGAGGCCACTACGTGAGAAGGGAACGGGGCCGCAGGGCGCGGCCCCGCGGAGGATCAATGCTTGCGGCTGGTGACCATGCCGTAGATCACCAGCAGGATGATCGCACCGACCACGGCGCCGATAAAGCCTGCGCCCTCGCCCGCCTGGTACAGGCCGAGCGCCTGGCCGCCGTAGGTCGCCAGCAGCGAGCCGCCGATACCCAGCAGGATGGTCATGATCCAGCCCATGCTGTCGTCGCCCGGCTTCAGGAAACGCGCAACGAGGCCGACGATCAGGCCGATGATGATGGTGCCGATGATGCCCATGGTTGTGCTCCTCAGGTCCGAAAGGTGGGTAACCAATGGACCGGAGGGCGCCGTCACCGTTCGCCGGCGCCGGACGGTCGGCCGTCAGGAATGCGGGATCAGGCTTTCCACGGCGGTGATCTGCCGGTCGAGGGTGGCGCGATCCGGGCAGCGCAGCGTGGCGTGGCCGACCTTGCGCCCGGCCTTGAAGGCCTTGCCGTAGTGGTGCAGGTGGCAATCCTCGATGGCGATCACCTTGTCCACCGGCGGCACTTCGCCGATGAAGTTGAGCATGGCGCTCTCGCCCAGCTTGGCGGTCGAGCCCAGCGGCAGGCCGGCGACGGCACGCAGGTGGTTCTCGAACTGGCTGCACTCGGCACCTTCGATGGTCCAGTGGCCGGAGTTGTGCACGCGCGGAGCGATTTCGTTGGCCTTCAGGCCGCCGTCCACCTCGAAGAATTCGAAGGCCAGCACGCCGACGTAGTCGAGCTTCGCGAGCACGCGACCGACATAGTCCTCGGCCAGCGCCTGCAACGGATGGTTGCTGCTGGCCACCGACAACCGCAGGATGCCGCTCTCGTGGCTGTTGTGCACCAGCGGGTAGAAGCAGGTTTCGCCATCGCGGCCACGCACGGCGATCAGCGAGACTTCGCCGGTGAACGGCACGAAACCTTCCAGGATGCACGGGACGCTGCCCAGCTCGGCGAACGCACCGGCAACATCGGCCGGCTTGCGCAGCAGCTTCTGGCCCTTGCCGTCATAGCCCAGGGTGCGGGTCTTGAGCACGGCGGGCAGGCCGATGCCCGCTACCGCGGCGTCGAGATCGGCCTGCGACTGGATGTCGGCGAACGCCGGGGTGGGAATGCCGAGGTCCTTGAACATGGATTTTTCGAACCAGCGATCGCGGGCGATGCGCAGCGATTCGGCGCTCGGGTAGACCGGCACGAACTGCGAGAGAAAGGCCACCGTCTCGGCCGGCACGCTCTCGAACTCGAAAGTGACCAGGTCCACTTCGTCGGCCAGCCGGCGCAGGTGGTCCTTGTCATCGTAGTCGGCGCGGATGTGCTCGCCGAGGGCCTGGGCGCAGGCGTCCGGCGCGGGGTCGAGGAAGGCGAAGCTCATGCCCAGCGGAGTGCCCGCCAGGGCCAGCATGCGGCCCAGCTGGCCGCCACCGATCACACCAATTTTCATATCAACGGCCCTTCTAGGCGGCAGATTCAGCGCGCGACGGGCGCGTCGCTGGGAAGCAGAGTTTAGTCCCGGCTCAACCGCGCGGGTCCGGATTGTCGAGCACGGTCTGGGTCTGCTCGTCACGGAATTTCTTCAGCGCCTGGTGATACTCGGGGAATTCGTGGCCGAGGATGCTCGCCGAGAGCAGCGCGGCGTTGATCGCGCCAGCCTTGCCGATAGCCAGGGTGGCGACCGGCACGCCGGCCGGCATCTGCACGATGGACAGCAGCGAATCGACCCCGGAGAGCATCGACGACTGCACCGGCACGCCGAGCACCGGCAGATGGGTCTTGGCGGCGCACATGCCCGGCAGGTGGGCGGCACCGCCGGCACCGGCGATGATCACGCGCAGGCCGCGCGCTTCGGCCTGTTCGGCGTACTGGAAGAGCAGATCCGGGGTGCGGTGGGCGGACACCACCGTCACTTCATGGGGAATGCCCAGCTTTTCCAGCATGTCGGCGGTGTGGCTCAGGGTGGACCAGTCGGACTTGGAGCCCATGATCACGCCTACCAGTGCGCTCATCGTCGTGCCTCCCGTCGGGCGCCCGCGGGCGCGTCAATAACAACAAACCACGCAAAAGAGCGTGGCCTGGATGGGCGCGAACCGGCCAAAGGCCGCCCGCGCGAAAGCCGCGCAGTATAGCGCAAGGCGTGACCGGCCAGTACCCCGCATGGTCGGGCCGCTAGCTCGATGCAGCCGGCGCCAGCCGTGGCAGCTCGATCCAGAAACGGCTGCCGACGCCCGGCTCGCTGTGCAGACCCATCTGGCCGTTCATCAGCCTGGCGAACTCCAGGCACAGCGACAGGCCGATACCGGTGCCCTGGATCATGCTGTTCTCCCGTCCCAGCCGCTGGAAGGGCTCGAACACCTGCGCCTGCTGCGCGGGGTCGATGCCCAGACCGGTGTCCTCCACCAGCAGACGTACATGGCTCGGGCTGGTCTCGGCACGCAGGCTGATGTGCCCCTCGGGCACGTTGTACTTCATGGCGTTGGACAACAGATTCAACAGCACCTGGCGCAGCCGCCGCGGCTCGGCGAGCACCAGCAGGCGCTCGTCCGGCAGGCTCAGGTCGAGCCGCAGCCCACGCTGCTGGATGTCCAGCGAGACCAGCTCGGCGCATTCGCGCATCAGCTCGCAGACGTTCACCGGCTGCAGCTCGAGCTGCGCCGGCTCGTTCTGCAGGCTCGACCATTCGAGGATTTCCCCCAGCAGCTGATTGAGGTGCCGGCTGGCCAGCAGGATCTCGTCGAGGTACTCGGCCGCCTCGGCCTGGCTTTCATCGTCGCAGTCCATGCGCATCAGCTGGGCGAAGCCGAGGATGGCGTTGAGCGGCGTGCGCAGCTCATGGCTGATGCCCGACAGCAGCCGGCCCTTGGCTTCGCTGGCAGCCTGGGCCTGCAGCGTTGCCTCGCGCAGCTCCTCCTCGACCCGCTTGAGTGCATCGATGTCCACATGGGTGCCGGCCAGCACGCGCGCCGCGCCGGTGTCCGGATCATGCTCGAGCACGCGCCCGCGACTGAGCAGCCAGTGGTATCCGCCCATGCTGTCGGCGAAGCGGTACTTGGCCTCGTAGCGCTGCTGCAGCCCCTCGCGCACCCGCTCGATCTGCGCCAGCGCCTGGGGCAGGTCGTCCGGGTGGATGCGCTGACGGAAATCGCTGTCGCTGAGCTGCCCGGACGGAAGGCCGAAGCGCGCCACCATCGCGCCACGTACGCGCAGCGAATGGTTCGCCATGTCGTACTCCCAGAGGCTCTCGGTGGCGCTTTCCAGCACCAGTTCCAGGCGCCGCTGCGCTTCCCAGCGCTCGGACTCGCTGTAGGCCAGGCGGCTGCCGATCTCCTGGGTGTGCCGCGACATCTCGTCGAGTTCACGGATCTGCGCCTGCAGCGGCTCAGGCCGCCAGCGACCCAGGCCGATCTCGCCGAGCATCCGCGAGATGCCGGCGATGGGCGTCAGCAGCGCCTGGCTGAGCTGGCGCGCACGCAGCCACATGAGGGCAAAGAAGCCGATGTAGAACAGCACCAGGCCGGCGATCAGCAGGTAGCCGATCTGCCGATAGCGGCTGGCCAGGGCATTGGTCTGACGGAACACCGCGGCCTCGTCGACCACCGTCAGCAGATGCCAGCCGGTCTGCTCCACGGTGGTCCAGGCCACCAGCTGCGGCCTGCCGCCGAGCATCACCTGCTGCACGCCGCTGGCGGCGCCGGATATCGCCGCGGCCAGCTCGGCCGTTTCGGGACGTCGATCGAGGCGAAAGTCCTCGGGCTTGAACATCTCGCTGCGGATCGCATCCAGGTAGGAATGGTTGGTCAGCTCGGCCAGGCCGAAATCCGTCTCCCCGGGCTCCGGCAGGGCCATGATCGTGAGGTCGTCGCTGACCAGCATGGCATAGCCGCCCCAAGGCACCTGCAGCTGGCCGATCTGTTCGAGAATGCCGCTGACGGTGATGTCGATGCCCACCACGCCTTCGAGGAAATCGTCGCGGTAGACCGGTGCGATCGCCGACATCATCCAGCCATGTCCGGCCGGGTCGAGGTACACATCGGTCCAGACCACGCCGCGCTCCGGGTTGTGCTCGGCATCGGCGAGGTAATAGAAGTTGTACTTGGGGATATCCATGTCCGCCGGGTACTGGTCGAGGGTGAAGAACCACGGGTAGATATGGTTGAAGCTGTCCCAGCTGTTGAAGTAGAGGCTGGCGATCAGCGGATTGCGCGCCTCGATCTCCTTCATCAGCGGCTCGAGCTGTCGCAGCCGCGCGATCTTCTCCAGATCGTGGCGCTCGGCGGGCGTCGCTCCGGAGTAGAAGACCGCGGCACCGCCATTGTTTTCCGGGCTGTAGCGCACGCCATCGGCGCTCAGCGCCAGCTCTGGCAGTGCCGCTGGCTCGCCGCTGTGCAGCGCCTGGGCCGTGAGGTTGCGATACACCTGAGTGAGCGCGCCGATCTGGCTGAGCTGCTCGCTGACCAGGCGCGATTCGAGGCTGACCGCTGCCTGCAGATCATTGAGCGCGGTGTCGCGCAGGTACTCGATCTGCGCATCGCGAATCGCGTTGTTGGTCAGCAGATAGATCGCGATCAGCGCGGTTTCCACCAGAACCAGCGGAATCAGGGCGCTGCGGACGAAGGCCCGCCAGATCCACTGACGCAGGCCGATTGGGTTAGCGGTGGGCACGACTGGGCTCCAGCGGCCGCGCAGGGCAGGCAATCAGCAGAGGGGCGGCCGGCGGCGATCATAACATCGCCACCGCAGCGGCGGACTACGGCCTTGGCCGCATGCCCGGCGCGGCGATCAGGACGCGCTGGCCAGACTCGCGGCCGGGCTCGCGCTGCGTCGACACTGCTTGGCCATCGCCGCCAGCCGCACCGCCACGTTGGCCGTACCGTAGCCGGCGTAACCATTGCAGCGCTGCAGGATTTCGAAGAAGAAGCGTCCCTCGAAGGGCTCGGTGTAGACGTGGAACAGCTCGCCGCCCTCGGCGTCGCGGTCGTACAGCACGTTGTAGCGCGCCAGTTCGGCGAGCAGCCGATCGTCGAAGTCGAAACGGGCGGCCAGGTCGTCGTAGTAGTTGCGCGGAATCTCCAGCAGCGGCACCCCGGCCGCCTGCGCCCGAGCCACCTCGGCGAAGATGTCGTCACAGGCGAAGGCCACATGATGCACGCCGGCACCGCGGTAACTGGACAGCGCCTGGGCGATCACCGTGTCGCGGTCCTGCGAGGTGTTGAGCGGCAGCCGCACCCGTCCGCAGGGGCTGCGCACGGCACGGCAGCGCATCAGCCCGTAGGGGTCGGGCAGCAGCAGCTCATCATCGGCCTCGAAGTCGAACAGGCTGCGGTAGAACAGGACCCAGCTGGCCAGGCTCTCGGCCGGTAGCGCCGTGGCCATGTGGTCGATGCGTTGCAGGCCCGCGCCCACTGGCGCCACGGCATGCAGACGGAAATCGATGTCGTAGTTGCTCTGGCCCGGCGCGCCGGATTCGAGCAGGTAGATCAGGCTGCCATCCGGCGCACGCACGGCCGGAATCTGCCGCTCGTTCGGCCCGATCAGCCCACGATAGGGCTGACCACCGAAGGCGCAGGCGCGCGCCAGGGCAGAGGCCTCGTCATCGATCTTCAGCGCCATGGCGCACACCGAGGGGCCGTGCGCCTCGAAGTAATTGTGCGCGAAGGAGTACGGCTCGGCGTTGAGCACGATGTTGATCTCGCCCTGGCGGTACAGCTGCACCTCCTTCGAGCGGTGCTGGCCGACGTGGGCGAAGCCCAGCTGCTGCAGCCAGTTGCCCAGGCGCGCGGCATGAGGCTCGTCGACGGCGAACTCGAGAAAGTCGATGCCCTCGTAACGGGGCGCGGGTGGCGGTGCGAACAGCGCCTGGGCGGCTGGCGCCGAGCTGGCGCTGGTCGCCAGACGCTGGCCGGTCAGCTCCTCCAGGTGCAACAGCGCACGCAGACCATCGGCGGCGATGCCCCTGGGCGGCGCGGCGCGAAACCCGTCGTTGAACACCTCCAGCGACAGCGGCCCGCTGTAGCCGGCCTGCAGCACCGGCGCGAGGAACCCTGCCAGGTCGAATTCGCCCTGACCGGGGAAACAGCGGAAGTGCCGGCTCCACTCCAGCACGTCCATGGCCAGCACGGGCGCATCGGCCAGCTGCACGAAGAAGATCCGCTCGCCGGGAATCTCGACGATGCCGCTCGGATCGTCGCCCAGGGCCAGGGTATGGAAACTGTCGAGAATCACCCCCAGCGCCGGATGATCGACCTGCCGCACCAGCGTCCAGACATCGCGCCAGGTCTTCACGTGGCGGCCCCAGGCCAGCGCTTCGTAGCCGACCCGCAGCCCGCGAGCGCCGGCGCGCTCGGCGATGAGGGCGAGGTCGCCGAGTAGCGTTTCGCGGTCGCCCAGCGCGTCGGCCTGCACGTTGCTGCACAGCAGCATGAGTTCGGCGCCGAGCTCCTGCATCAGATCGAACTTGCGCTCGGCGCGGTCGAGGTTGCGCTGCAGGCGCTCGCGCGGGCAGCCCTCGAAGTCGCGGAACGGCTGGAACAGCGTGACCGCCAGGCCCAGATCCTCGCAGCGCCGGCGGATGTCCTGCGGGCTGCCGGAGTGGTAGAGCAGGTCGTTCTCGAACAGTTCGATGCCGTCGAAGCCGGCGGCCGCCGCGGCCTCGAGCTTCTCCGGCAGGGTCCCGCTGAGGGATACGGTGGCGATCGAGCGCTTCATGCGGTTACTCCTGTTACCGGGGTGTCGGGGCCCTGCCGGCCACCGGCCTGTGATTGCCGCGACCATGCTCAGGGCGCCATGCCATCACGCTTGGCCGGCTCGGTCAGCGGCAGGATCAGGCCGCTCTGGCCGGGCATCGCGGCGGCCGAGTCTTCCAGCAGCGCCCGCAATGGCGTGGCGATGGAGGCGGTGTAGTCCTTCACGCAGCGGTGGTGGCCGCCGAGCACGTCGTAGCTCTCGAAGCTGGTGCCCATGTTGCGCCAGGCGCGGCTGGTGTAATCGGCGGAGAAGTACACCACCGGTGCGTCGATGCGCTCGGGCAGGTAGCGCGCCATCACCAGCGAGTAGCGCAGGAAGCGCGCGCGCACCTCGCGGTCACGCGCGGTGGGCGGCGTCGGCACATGGCCGGCCAGGCGCTCGCGCACCATGCGCACGCTGCGCCGCGCGACCTTCCAGGCCAGGTTGGCGATGCGCTTGGGATAGGGCCACTTGCTGGTTTCACCGAAGCGGCTGAGGGCCTCGTAGGCCCGCGCCAGGTACATGTCCGGCAGGACGCGATCGAGGCTGCGCAGGATCACCCGCGACCAGGGCCGCACGTTGGCCGTCGGCGGATCGATCAGCGCGACGATCTCCACGCTGTGGCCGGCCTCGCGAAGCATGCGCGCGGCCTCGAAGGCCACCAGCGCGCCGTTGCAGTAGCCACCGATGCGATATGGCCCCTGCGGTTGGCGTTCGAGGATCAGTGGCAGGCGCTCGCGGGCCATCTGCTGCACCGACTCGGGGATCGCCTCGTCGCCCATGCCATGCGGCGCGATGGCGGTCAGCGGCTGCTGCGGCCCGAGCAGGCGAGCCAGGCGCCGGATGTAATAGCCACCG
Organism: Stutzerimonas stutzeri; assembly: GCF_000219605.1. Classification (NCBI taxonomy): domain Bacteria; kingdom Pseudomonadati; phylum Pseudomonadota; class Gammaproteobacteria; order Pseudomonadales; family Pseudomonadaceae; genus Stutzerimonas; species Stutzerimonas stutzeri. The sequence continues at coordinate 295,406 of NC_015740.1, read as the reverse complement.
TGGGCGAAATCGCCATGGAACCAGAACAGCGACTGCCGTCCGGCCTGGGCGTTGAAGTCGATCACCGGGATGACGTGCGAAGCCAGGTTTTCCAGGCGCAGCGCCAGCTCGCGGGCCGTCTCGGCTTCCACCAGCACCGACTCGGGAATCACCCGACCGAGCATCTGTTCCAGTTCGGTGAGCATCTCGGTGGCCAGCAGCGAATCACCGCCGCTGTCGAGAAAGTTGTCCTCAGGGCCGACCGCATCGGTCTTCAGCAGGCGCCTCCAGATGGCCAGCACGTCCTGTTCCAGCTGCGAAGCCGCGACCGCGCCGGTCGCCAGCCGGGCACGCTCGCTGCGCTGCTGGACGTAGTCGTCGGCCAGGCGATGGCGCAGCACCTTGCCGGTCAGCCCGCGCGGCAATGCCTCGACGATCTGCACACGCCTCGGCACCTTGAAGTAGACCAGCTCGTCGCGCAGGAAACGCTGCAGCTCGGCGCCCGTCACCGCCATTGCCGGACGCAGTACCACGGCCGCGGCGACGTCCTGGCCGAGGCGCTGATGGGGTACGCCGAACGCCGCGGCTTCGGCCACGGCCGGATGGCGCAGCAGCGCGGCATCGACTTCCGAGAGGCTGACCTTCTCGCCACCGCGGTTGATCACCTCGCGCAGACGCCCGTGCAGGTGCAGGAAGCCTTCTTCATCGAGGCTGCCGATGTCGCCGGTGTGGAACCAGCCGTCGCGCAGCGCCTCGTGGTTGAGTGTCTCGTCGCCGAGGTAGCCAGGCATCACCGTGGCGCCGCGCACGCGGATCTCGCCGCGCTCGCCAGGGGCGACCGGCTGACCGTCCTCGCCGACGATGCTCAGGGTCTCCGGCCAGGGACGCCCGACCGTGCCGGGCTTGCGCGCGTCCGGGGTGTTGGCGGCGATCTGCGCGGCCTCGCTGGAGCCGTAGTGTTCCAGCAGCGGGAAGCCCAGGGTGCGCTCGAAGCTGTCGATGATCTCCTGCCCCAGCGGGGCGCCGCCGGAAGAAGCGAAACGCGGCCGCTGCCGCCCCAGGCCCTCGGGATGCGCGCGGGCCGCCTCGAGGATCGCCAGGTGCAACGCCGGCCCGGCGGAATACCAGCTCGGCCGCAGCGTCTCGAACCATTCATGCACGTCCACCACCGCCGGACTGAGCGGAAAGGCCACGCTACCGCCGCCGAGCAGCGGCGTGAGGATGGTGACCTTCAGGCCGTGGGAGTAGTAAGGCGCCGAAACGCACAGGCAACGATCGCCGTCATTCAGGCCGAACCAGCGCTGCCACTTGCGCGCGGCGGTCAGCATGTTGCGATGGGTGAAGGGAATCAGCTTGGGCAGCGCGGTGGTGCCCGAGCTGCGCAGGATGAACGCCGGGGCGTCCGGTTCCGGCAGCTCATCCGGTGCAGGCTGTGCCGCGACCGGCATCGCGATTTGCAGCGCCGGCGAGCCGTCTTCCGCCGCCTCGGCGCTGATCAATGGCAGGCCGTGGCGTTCGGCGGCGCGTCGCCCTTGCTGGTCGCCATCGCTGGCAATCAGCAGCGCATCGAGCGGAAGCTGCTGGAGGAACTGGTCCAGCTCGGCCGTGCCGAGGCGCGGATCGAGCGGTACGGCGACCGCCGAACAGGCGACGGCGATGATGGCGACCGCGGCCTGCGGCGCTTCCGGCAGCATTACACCGATGCGCGCATCGCGGCCGAAACCGGCCTGGCGCAGCTGCCGGCGGGTCTGCTCGATCACCTGTTGCAGGCCGCGGTGATCCAGCGCTGCGTAGCGCGTGGAGAGCACGGCGGGCTGCTCCGGTACGCGGCTCGCCAGCTGGGCGAACGCCGCGTACAGGGTGGTGGGCTCGGCGCTGACAGAGTCGGAGTCGGGCGCAGGGAAAGCCGACCCCGATTGGGGCACGGCGGCGTCGAAGTCGTGGTTCACGGCTGTCTTTCCTTGGCTAGGGTCCGGCCTGGCCATGGCGCGGATTGCAGACCTAAGACAGCACCCCTCAAAAAAGTTGCCGCTTGTTAAGCAACAAAACTTTGCCGTTGGCTGCACAATTCGCCAATTTACCGTCAGCCCCGATCCCGACGGCGCCACCGAAGGGCTTTAGCCTGCGCTCCGGCGGCAGCTCACTCGGTAGCGATGGCGCGGCTCTCCAGTCGTCGCCAAAGCAGGCGCACCGCCCCCTTGCGCATCAGCGAGCAGCGATACAGGCGAATTTCCAGCGGCACTCGCCACTGCTCGCCGCCACAGATCGCCAGCTCGCCGCGCTCGAGTTCCGGCTCCACGCTCAACCGCGGCACCCAGGCGATCCCCAGCCCCTGCAGCGCCATGCTTTTCAGGCTGTCGGCCATGGCTGTCTCGTAGACGGTGGTCGAGCGCAACGCGCGCTGGCGCAGCAGCAGGTTCACCGAACGGCCGAGAAAGGCACCAGCGCTGTAGGCCAGCAAGGGCACGGTCTGGCCACTGTCGACGTCATGCAGTGGCGTGCCGTCCGGCCCCACCGCGCACACCGGCAGCATCTCGGTGCGCCCCAGGTGCAGCGAGGGAAACAGTTCCGGGTCGAGCTGCAGCGCGGCATCCGGATCATAGTAGGCCAGGATCAGGTCGCAACCGCCCTCGCGCAGCACATGCACCGCCTCGCCGACGTTGGTGGCGATGAGCCGGGTGGCCAGGTTCAGGCCCTCGTGGCGCAGCCCGGCGATCCACGCCGGGAAGAAGCCCAGCGCCAGCGAGTGCGCCGCGGAAATCTGCAGCACCTCGCCCTGCTGGCCTTCGACATGGTGCAGGTGACGCACCACCTCGCCGAGCTGCTCGACCATGTTGCGCGCACTGACCAGAAACAGCTGACCGGCCTCGGTCAGTTCGATGGGCGTGCGCGAACGGTTGATCAGTTGCAGGCCCAGGGCCTCTTCCAGCGAACGGATGCGCCGACTGAACGCCGGCTGGGTGACGAAGCGGCGCTGCGCCGCCTGGGAGAAGCTGCGGGTTGCCGCGAGGGCGACGAAGTCTTCCAGCCACTTGGTTTCCAGATTCAATCCGAAGCTCCTCGATACGATGGCGACGAACGGGAAGTCACACGCTCATTATGCCGTTTCGGCATGGGACAGCCAGCAACGGCATTGGCTGCACACACCCCGCAGGCCTTATTTTAGGGCCACTGCAGCACTGCCTGCGCCTATCCGAGCCACGTTACCATCATGTCCGAAGTTGCATCATCGCGAATCGAAAAAGACCTGCTTGGCACCCTCCCCGTTCCCTCCGAGGCCTATTACGGCATCCAGACCCTGCGCGCACTGCACAACTTCCGCCTGTCCGGCGTGCCGCTGTCGCACTACCCGAAGCTGATCGTCGCCCTGGCGATGGTCAAGCAGGCGGCGGCGGATGCCAACCGTGAGCTGGGCTACCTGCCCGAAGCCAAGCACGTGGCCATCAGCCAGGGCTGTGCGCGACTGATTCGTGGCGAGTTTCACGAGCAGTTCGTGGTGGACATGATCCAGGGCGGCGCCGGCACCTCGACCAACATGAATGCCAACGAGGTGATCGCCAACCTGGGTCTTGAGGCCATGGGCCACGCCAAGGGTGAATACCAGTACCTGCACCCGAACAACGACGTGAACATGGCGCAGTCCACCAACGACGCCTATCCCACCGCCATTCGCCTGGGCCTGTTGCTCGGCCATGACACGCTGCTGGCCAGCCTGGAGAGCCTTTGCGAGGCGCTGACCGGCAAGGGCCACGCCTTTGCCCATGTGCTGAAGATGGGCCGCACCCAGCTGCAGGACGCGGTGCCGATGACCCTCGGTCAGGAATTCCATGCCTTCGCCACCACCCTGGGCGAAGACCTGCAGCACCTGCGCCGCTTCGCCCCGGAGCTGCTGCTGGAAGTGAACCTCGGCGGCACCGCCATCGGCACCGGCATCAATGCCGACCCGCGCTACCAGGCCATCGCTGTGCAGCGCCTGGCCCAGATCAGCGGCCAGCCGCTGCGCCAGGCCGCCGACCTGATCGAGGCCACCTCGGACATGGGTTCGTTCGTGCTGTTCTCCGGCATGCTCAAGCGCCTGGCGGTGAAGCTGTCGAAGATCTGCAACGACCTGCGCCTGCTCTCCAGCGGCCCGCGCACCGGCTTCAACGAAATCAACCTGCCACCGCGCCAGCCGGGCAGCTCGATCATGCCGGGCAAGGTCAACCCGGTGATCCCCGAGGCGGTCAACCAGGTCGCCTTCGAAGTGATCGGCAACGACCTGGCGCTGACCATGGCCGCCGAAGGCGGACAGCTGCAGCTCAACGTCATGGAGCCGCTGATCGCCTACAAGCTGTTCGATTCGATCCGCCTGCTGCAGCGCGCCATGGACATGCTGCGCGAGCATTGCATCGAAGGCATCACCGCCAACGAGGCGCGCTGCCGCGAGCTGATGGAAAGCTCCATCGGCCTGATCACCGCGCTGAACCCCTACATCGGCTACGACAACAGCACCCGCCTGGCCCGCGAGGCGCTGCTCGGCGGCCGCAGCGTGCTGGAGCTGGTGCGCGAGGAACGGCTACTGGACGAGGCCATGCTGGCCGAGATCCTGCGCCCTGAAAACATGATCGCGCCACGCCTGGCCCCGCTGGCGGTGTGATCGCTCCCTGCGCCCGGCATATAGCCGGGCGCTTGCTTTACGGGCCGCCAGCCCGGCCCGTTCGCACAATAAAAACAACAGGAAGACCCATGACTCAGAGTACGACCCTCTCCGCTCCCCTGCGCCTGCTCGTCCGCCTGCCGCTCTGGCAGCAGATCCTCATCGGCCTGGCCCTCGGCGTCGCCGCCGGCATGGCCTTCGGCGCGGATGCGCAGCTGCTGGCCCCCGTCGGCACGCTGTTTCTCAACGCGATCAAGATGCTCATCGTGCCGCTGGTGTTCGTTTCGCTGGTGGCTGGCATCACCTCGATGCAGGACAGCGCCAAGCTCGGGCGCATCAGCCTCAAGACCATCGCCATCTATCTGGTGACCACCGCCTTTGCGGTGAGCATCGGCCTGCTGTTCGGCGCGCTGTTCAGCCCCGGCGAAGGGATGAACATGGTCGCCAGCGGCACCCGGGAGGCCAAGCAGGCGCCCTCACTGGTGTCGATCCTGGTCGGCCTGGTGCCATCCAACCCGGTCACCGCCTTTGCCGAAGGCAACATTCTGCAGATCATCGTTTTCGCCATCGCTCTGGGTGTGAGCATCAACCTGATCGGCGAGCGCGGCGCGCCGGCGGTGCGCCTGTTCGATGCGCTGGCCGAGACCTTCTACAAGCTCACCGACCTGGTGATGCGCGTCGCGCCGATCGGCGTCTTCGCCCTGACCGCCGGCGTGGTCGGCAGCCATGGCGCCGAAGTGCTGCTGCCGCTGGCGGGCGTGATCGGCGTGATCTACCTGGCCAGCATCGCTCATGTGCTGCTGGTCTACGGCGGGCTGCTCGGCCTGCTGGGGCGGCTCAATCCGCTGCGCTTCTTCTAGGGTATCGCCCCGGCGCTGGCAGTGGCGTTCAAGTACGTCCAGCAGCTCCGGCACGCTGCCGGTATCCATCGAATGCGCACGCAAGAACCTCGGCGTGTCCGAGGGTGTGGCCGGTTTCGTACTGCCGGTGGGCGCGACCATCAACATGGACGGCACGGCGATCTACCAGGGCGTGCTCGCACTGTTCATCGCCCAGGCCTTCGGCATCGACCTCAGTGCCGGGCAGTACGCGATGATCATCCTCACCGCGACGCTGGCCTCCATCGGAACCGCCGGCATTCCCGGCGCCGGGCTGATCATGCTCGGGCTGGTGCTCACCGCCGCCGGCCTGCCGCTCGAAGGCGTGGCGCTGATCGCCGGCATCGACCGCATCCTCGACATGGCGCGCACCACGGTGAACGTCGCCGGCGACCTGATGACCACCACCCTGGTCGGGCGCAGCGAGGCCGAGCTCGACCGCGCGGTATACGACAGCAGCAACAAGGAGTGAGGACATACGACTCACTCGATGCCGAACAGCCCGTTCTCCACACGCGGCGTCGCCAGACGCTCGCGGATGTCCGGGTCGATACGCGGGTCGTCCGGGCTGTAGAGCATCACCTGGCGGTAGGCACTGACGCGGTTGATCTCGCTGCCCAGATATTCCCACACCACCGGCGTGCTGGCCGGGGTACGGCGGTCACCGGAGGAGACGCCGGTCTTCAGCCCATTAAGGCGGGTGATGCGGCTCTTGAAGCTGGGAATGAGGATGGTCTGGCTCATCTCGTTGAGCGTCAGCGACTCGTAATCGATCAGGAACAGGCGGTCCTGCAGGCCGAACGCAGCACCCAGGTAGCGACAGCGAACCCAGTCCTCGGCCTGGCCGAGCGTCGGGCTGGCGCGTTCCTGGCGCTCCTGGCGCTCGAACAGGTACAGGCCGTCTTCCTCGCGCAGATGCACCAGGGAGATCAGCACGCTGCCCGGTACCGACATGCAGTTGGCGTATTCGAAGTAGTAGCCGCAGTAGCGCGACAGGCTGGAGGCGTGCTCGCGCAACGGCTGTAGCAGGCTCAGCAGCGGGTCGCTGCGCGGCATTGCCTGGGCTTCCGGATGGCGGGCGCCGACCAGCCGGGCGAACTGTTCCGGCGGCATCTCCAGCTCGTAGCCTTCGACGCCGAAGAAATCGCCGATGCGCTTGAGGTTGAACGGCGTCGGCCGGCTCTGCCCGCCCAGGTACTTGTTGAACTGGGCGCGATTGATGGCGAGCTTGCGGCACACCTCGGCGATGGACCGGTAGTGGCTGCACAGCAGCTTGAGATTTTCAGCAAGGTGGGAGGTCACAGGAGATGGCCCTGATCTGGCGCGAGTGTCGCCATTGTAGCATCAAGTCGCGCCACATCGCGGCCAGCCGCGAAATTGCTCCGCTCGCCCTGCTGTTGAAACATCCCCCGCTTGCACGGCGCAGCGGCGCGCGCCGGACGCCCTAACAACGACAACAAGGTGAACATCGCCATGCTCGACCTTCTCAACGACCTTATCTGGAGCAAACTGCTGATCGTCATGCTGATCGGCCTGGGTCTGCTCTTCACCATCCGCTCCGGCTTCGTCCAGTTCCGCTATTTCGGCAACATGTTCACGATCTTCGGCCACGCCTTCGAGCGGCAGCCGGGGCAGCTCTCCTCCTTCCAGGCGCTGATGCTCTCGGTGGCCGGCCGGGTCGGCGCCGGCAACATCGCCGGCGTGTCCGTGGCGATCATGCTCGGCGGCCCGGGCGCGATCTTCTGGATGCGGGTGGTGGCGCTGGTGGGCATGGCCACCAGCTATTTCGAATGCTCGCTGGCCCAGCTGTACAAGCGCCGCGAACCCGACGGCACCTACCGCGGCGGCCCGGCGTTCTACATCCAGCACGGCCTCGGCCAGCGCTGGCTGGGCATCCTGGTGTCGATCCTGCTGCTGATGACCTTCGGCTTCGGCTTCAACGCCGTGCAGTCGTTCACCGTCGCCAGCTCGCTGCACGACACCTTCGGCGTACCCACCGTGGCCAGCGGCATCGCCCTGACCCTGGTGATCGGCGGCATCATCTTCGGCGGCATCCGTCGCATCGCCAAGTGGGCCGACGTGCTGGTGCCGGTCATGGCGTTTTCCTACCTGGGCATGGCGCTGTTCGTCATCGGCAGTAACTTCAGCGCGATTCCGGAAACCTTCGGCCTGATCTTCCGTAGCGCCTTCGGCCTCGAGCAGGCCTTCGCCGGCGGCATCGGCGCGGCCATTCTGATGGGCGTCAAGCGCGGCCTGTTCTCCAACGAGGCGGGCCTGGGCAGTGCGCCGAACGTCGCTGCGGTGGCCGAGGTCAAGCACCCGGTGGCGCAGGGTATCGTGCAGTCGCTGTCGGTGTTCATCGACACCATCATCCTGTGCAGCTGCACCGCGCTGATCATCCTGCTCTCCGGCGTCTACGAGCCGGGCATGGACCAGGCCGGCGTGGTGCTGACCCAGACCGCCGTCGCTGCCGTCGTTGGCGAGTGGGGCCGGGTGTTTGTCAGCGTCGCACTGCTGCTGTTCGTGTTCACCACGCTGATCTACAACTACTACCTGGGCGAAAACGCGCTGGGCTTCTTCACCGAGAAGCGCACCCCGGTAGTGATCTACCGCGTGCTGGTGATCATCCTCGTGCTCTGGGGGTCGGTGCAGGACCTGGGCACCGTGTTCGCCTTCGCCGACGTCACCATGGGCCTGCTGGCCATCGCCAACCTGATCGCCGTGGCCCTGCTGTTCAAGGTCGGCCTGCGCCTGATGCGCGACTACGACAGCCAGATCCGCGCCGGCATCGAGCAGCCCGTGCTCGATCCGAAGAACTACGCCGATCTGGACCTCGATCCGGCCGTGTGGCAGGCCAATGCCTCTGCCACGACGGACGCCTCCGCGCGGCGCTGACCGCGACGCGACAGGCCGGTCACCCGCCGCTCCGTTAACATGCGACGGCGGGTGGCCAGCCCACCCGCCCGATTTCCCGACGACCTGCGCCGATCAGCGAGGAGCGCGCGTGAACCCATCTATCCAACGCCTGCTGGTCCTCTACACCGGCGGCACCATCGGCATGCAGCAAAGCGCCGCCGGGCTGATGCCGGCCTCCGGCTTCGAAGCCCGCATGCGCGAACAGCAGGCGCACGAGGCCGGGCCGCTGCCGGACTGGACCTTCCACGAGCTGCAGCCGCTGCTGGACAGCGCCAACATGCATCCACGCCACTGGCAGCAGATGGCCGAGCGCATCCGCAGCGCGGTGACGGCGGGGGGCTGCGATGCCGTCCTGCTGCTGCATGGCACCGACACCCTGGCCTACAGTGCCGCCGCGCTGTCGTTCCTGCTGCTCGATCTGCCCGTACCGGTACTGCTCACCGGCGCCATGCTGCCGGCCGGCAGCGAGGGCAGTGATGCCTGGCCCAATCTGTTCGGCGCCATGCGCGCCCTGCAGGCCGGCCGGGTGAGCGGTGTGCAGCTGTATTTCAACGGTGCGCTGCTGCACGGCGCGCGGGTCAGCAAGCTGCGCAGCGACGCCTTTGATGCCTTCGCCGAAGCGCCGCGCCAGCGCCTGGCGAACGCCACCGCCGAGCGGCCGCCGGCCTTGCTGCCCCGGCGCCCGGCACAGGTCATGGTGCTGCCGCTGTATCCCGGCGTCGGCGCGACACAGGTCCAGGCGCTGGTAGCCAGCGGAGCCCAGGCGCTGCTGCTGGAGTGCTACGGCAGCGGCACCGGGCCGGCGGACGACGCCGAGTTCGTCGCGGCGCTGCGCCAGGCACACCGCCAGGGCGTGGTGCTGGCGGCGATCAGCCAGTGCCCGGGCGGCCATGTGGATTTCGGGGTCTATGCTGCCGGCAGCGCGCTGCGTGATGCCGGGCTGATCTCCGGCGGCGGCATGACCCGCGAAGCGGCTCTGGGCAAGCTGTTCGCCCTGCTCGCCGCCGGCCTCGACCAGGCCCAGGTGGAACACTGGTTCTGCCGTGACCTGTGCGGCGAAATGGCGGGCTGACGCCAGCCCCCGGTGAAACGCCTGCGGCTCCGATCGGCAGCCGCACCGGCGACTGGCGAGACCCGCCCGGCACCGCTACTCTCTGATGCGCCAACAACTACAAAAAAAGCGTCAAGGAGCCGATGCCATGGCCAGATCCCGAACTGCCCGGGCGCTGTTCGCCCTGCTCGTCAGTGCTGCGTTCAGCGTCCGGGCCGAACTGCCCGCCAACTACCCGATCACCCTGCAGACCGACAGCTTCCCGCCTTTCAACATGGGGCCCAACAGCAAGGGCTTCGCCCGGGGCGACGACGTGCAGGGAATCGCTGCCGATACAGTGCGCGACATCTTCCGGCGCGCCGGCGTCTCCTACAACCTGACCCTGCGTGGCCCCTGGAGCCGGCTCTACGAACAGACCCAGCAGCAGCCCGCCCACGGTCTGTTCTCGGTGGCGCGCACGCCGCAGAACGCCGGTCAGTTCAAATGGGTCGGGCCGCTGGCACACCATGACAGCGTACTGCTGGCGCCGGCCGGCAAGGGCCTGAAGTTCGACAGCCTGGCCCAGGCCCAGGGCTACCAGATCGGTGGACATGCCAACGGCACCGTCAGCCTGTTTCTGGAGAGTCAGGGCATCCGCACCAGCAACAGCCTCAACGACGCCGAAAACCTGCGCAAGTTGCTGACCGGGCGCATCGACCTGTGGGCCGTGGCCGATCCGGTGTGGCGCTACTTCGCCCGGCAGCAGGGCGTCGAGGAAGGCCAGCTGCAGGTGGCGCTGAGCTTTCGCAGCGAACCGCTGTACCTGGCGCTGAGTCCGGATACCCCCGATGCCGTGGTGAACCGTCTGCAGAAAGCCCTCGACGAGGTGATCGACGAAGGTTACGCCGGCTGCAGCAAGACACCGGACCTCTGCTACCTGATCCAGAACCGCGGCAAGACGCTGGCCGGCAGCCGCTGAGCCCTCAGCTCGCCTGATAGCGGGCGCGTGGCGTGGCCATTGGCAGTGGGCCGTCGCCGATCATGCGGAACTCGCCTTTCTCGGCGTCGTAGGCGCGGATCTCGCTGGTGCCGATGTTGTAGATCCAGCCATGGATGAACAGCTGACCGCTGGCCAACCGCGCCGCCACCGAAGGATGGGTGCGCAGGTGGTCGAGCTGCGCGACCACGTTCTCCTCGGTGAGGATGCCCAGGGTGTTGTGGTCGGCACAGCCGCAGTTCTGCTCCACGACGATCTTGGCCACCTCGGCATGTCGCAGCCAGCCCTTGACCGTCGGCATCCGCTCCAGCTGCGCCGGATTGAGCACCGCCTTCATGGCACCGCAGTCGGAATGGCCGCAGACGATGATGTGCTGTACGCCGAGGGCCATCACGGCGAATTCGATGGCGGTCGACACGCCGCCGTTCATCTGCCCGTACGGCGGGACCACGTTGCCGACGTTGCGGGTGACGAACAGGTCGCCGGGCGAACTCTGGGTGATCAGCTCCGGGATGATCCGCGAGTCGGCACAGGTGATGAACATCGCCCGGGGTTTCTGCTCGTAGGCGAGCTTCTCGAACAGTTCGCGCTGCTGCGGATACACCTCTTCGCGGAAGCGCTTGACGCCTGAGACGATGTGGTCGAGGGCCTCCTGGGCGGTTTCGCCCGTCTTGTCGTCGCTCATGTTCACTTCTCTCCAGTTGCAAGGGTAGGCGCCATCACGGCGCGTCAGAATACGGACCAGCCAATGCGCTGCGACAGCGCCTCCAGCGCGGCCATGCCGATCAGCGAGTTGCCGGCGGCGTTCAGTTCGGGCGACCAGACGCAGACGGTGAAGCGCCCCGGCACCACCGCGACGATGCCGCCGCCGACACCGCTCTTGCCGGGCAGCCCGACCCGGTAGGCGAAGTTGCCGGCCTCGTCGTAGAGGCCGCTGGTGGCCATGATGGCGTTGACCTGCTTGGCCTGGCGCGGCGTGAGCACGGCCTCGCCGCCCTGCGGGCAGACGCCGTCGCGGGCGAGGAAGCCGAACGCACGGGCCAGATCGACGCAGCTCATACGCAGCGCGCAGTGGTGGAAGTAGCTGCGCAGTACCGCCTCGACGTCGTTGTGGAAGTTGCCGAACGACTGCATCAGGTAGGCCATGGCGGCATTGCGTGCGCGGTGCTGGTACTCGGACTCGGCCACCCGGGTGTCGGAGATGACCAGCGGGTTGCCGGACAGGTGCCGGACGAAGTCGCGCATCGACAGTTCGGGCGTGGCGAAGCGCGACTGGTTGACGTCGCAGATCACCAGCGCGCCGGCGTTGATGAACGGATTGCGCGGCCGGCCGCGTTCGAATTCCAGCTGCACCAGCGAATTGAACGGTTGCCCGGAGGGTTCGTGGCCGAGGCGCTCCCACAGCGATTCGCCGCGATGGCCGATGGCCTGCACCAGGCTGAACACCTTGGAAATGCTCTGGATCGAGAACGGCGTCTGCGCGTCGCCGGCGTGGAACAGCTCGCCGTCGGCGCTGCACACGGCGATGCCCAGCTGATCCGGCGCCACGTCGGCCAAGGCCGGGATGTAGCTGGCCACACGGCCCTGCCCGAGCAGCGGGCGCACCTCGTCGAGAATCTCCTGCAACAGCGCGTGCATCGTCAGCTCCATCGGTCCTGGTGGTGGATGGACGCCCGCGCGGGCCATGGCATCACAGCGCGGCTCAGAACTTCTCCGGGCGCAGCACTTCCACCTCGGCCAGGTAGCAGACCATGGCGAAGTTCGCGTAGTAGCGCGCCTGCAGGTGCTCGGCGATCCGCTCGGCCAGCTCGCGGTTGCAGATCACTTCCAGGCGGATGTTGCCATCGGTGTCCCAGCCGGCGCTGCGTACCCCGCGGCTGCCGCTGCCGCGGGCGTCGGACATGGTCCAGCCCGGGGCACCCAGGGTTTTCAGGTCGGCTTCCAGCTTGTGTTCCAGAGCCGCCTCGCAGATCACGGTCAGCAGTGTTCGGTTGTGCGCGTTCATGTCAGAACCCCCAGGCGATCAGCCGCTCGGCCAGGGCCAGGTAGAGCGGAATGCCGATCAGGATGTTGAACGGAAAGGTGATGCCCAGCGATGCGGTCAGCGACAGCGACGGATTGGCCTCCGGCACCGCCAGACGCATCGCCGCCGGCACCGCGATGTAGGACGCACTCGCCGCCAGCGTGGCGAGCATTGCCGTGCCGCCCAGCGAAAGCCCCATGAAGCGCGCCAGCAGCGCGCCGATCAGCGCACCGATCAGCGGCATTACGAGGGCGAAGGCGGCAAGCTTGACGCCGTAACGCTTGAGCGAGCCGAGCTGGCCGGAGGCGATCAGGCCCATCTCCAGCAGGAAGAACGCCAGTACCGGTTTGAACATGCTGGTGTACAGCGGTTCGAGGGGCTTGATCGCCTCCTTGCCGGCAATGGCGCCGATCAGCAGGCCGCCGAGCAGCAGCATGATGCTCTTGCCGAGGAAGATCTCGCGGCCCAGCTCCTTCCAGTCGGTGTCCTTCGACACACCCTTGGCCAGCAGGATGCCCACCAGGATCGCCGGGATCTCGAGGATCGCCACGAACAGCGGCATGTAGCTTTCGAAGAACACTTCGCGCGCCGCCAGGTACGCCACCACCACGGCGAAGGTACCGGCACTCACCGAACCGTAGTGCGCCGCCACCGCCGCGGCGTTGACCCGGTCGAAGCGCAGGCCGCGCAGCAGGACGAACGCCAGGATCGGCAGCAGCACGCCCAGCGCCAGCACCAGCAGCGACTGGCCGAGCAACGCGGCACTGGCCTGCTCGGCCAGCTCCACCCCGCCATGCAGACCGATCGCCAGCAGCAGCACGATCGACAGCGTCTCGTAGAGCGCTGGTGGCAACTTCAACTCGCTCTTCACCAGCCCGGCGAACAGGCCGAAGACGAAGAACAGCACTACCGGGTCGATACCCATCTAGATTCTCCACAGCTCGGAAATTGAACCGCTCCCTGGCATCCACAGGCTCGAAAAAAAGGAGCCGCTGGGGCTCCCAAAGGGGACACATTGCCAGCGCGCTACGTTCCGCCGCCCGCTACAGCGCGCGGGCAGGCGGATCGAAACGACGCTGGCGTGGCGCGATCGGCTCGCCACGCCACCCTTCACTCAGCCCTCGATCTCTATCAAGACTTCTCCCGGGTTCACCCGGTCACCTTTAGCGACGTGAACGGCCTTCACGGTGCCGGCGATCGGTGCCTGGATCTCGGTCTCCATCTTCATCGCCTCGCTGACCAGCACCGTCTGCCCGGCCTTCACCGCATCGCCGACGGCGACCAGCACGTCGACCACGTTGCCCGGCATGGTGGTGCTGACGTCGCCCGGCGCGCTGGCCTGCTTGCGCTGGCTGCCGCCACCGCCGACAAACGCGTTCAGCGGCTCGAACACCACTTCCTCGGGCATGCCGTCGATGGAGAGATAGAAGTGCCGCTTGCCCTCGCCCTTGACGCCGACGCCGGTGATGTCGACGCGGTAGGTCTCGCCGTGCACATCGATGACGAACTCGGTCGGCGTGCCCTCGACGCTGGCGGCCGCGGCCTTGCCGTCGGGGATCGGCAGCAGCACCTCGGGTTGCAGCGTGCCGGCCTCGCGCTCCTCGAGGAACTTGCGGCCGATGTCCGGGAACATGGCGAAGGTCAGCACGTCTTCCTCGCTCTTGGCCAGCTCGCCGATGTCCTTGCGCAGCTTGTCCAGTTCCGGCGCCAGCAGGTCGGCCGGGCGGCACTCGATGACCTCCTCGCTGCCGATGGCCTGGAAGCGCAGGTGCTCGCAGACCGGTGCCGGCGCCTTGCCGTAACGGCCCTGCAGGTAGTACTTCACCTCGGTGGTGATGGTCTTGTAGCGCTCACCGGCGAGCACGTTGAAGAACGCCTGGGTGCCGACGATCTGCGAGGTCGGCGTGACCAGCGGCGGGTAGCCGAGGTCCTTGCGCACCTTGGGAATCTCCGCCAGCACTTCGTCCATGCGGTGCAGCGCACCCTGCTCCTTGAGCTGGTTGGCGAGGTTGGAAATCATCCCGCCGGGCACCTGGTTGACCTGCACGCGGGTGTCGACGCCGGTGAACTCGCTTTCGAACTGGTGATACTTCTTGCGCACGGCGTAGAAGTACAGGCCGATCTCCTGCAGCAGCTCGAGGTCGAGGCCGGTGTCGTACGGCGTGCCCTTGAGCGCGGCGACCATGGACTCGGTGCCCGGATGGCTGGTGCCCCAGGCCATGGAAGAAATGGCGGTGTCGATGTGGTCGGCACCATTCTCAATGGCCTTGAGCTGGCACATGCTGGCCACGCCAGCGGTGTCGTGGGAATGGATGAACACCGGAAGGTCGATCTCGGCCTTCAGCGCGCGGACCAGATCGCCAGTGGCGAACGGGGTGAGCAGGCCAGCCATGTCCTTGATGGCGATGGAGTCGACGCCCATGTCGCGCATGGCCCGCGCCTGTTCAACGAACAGCTCGACGGTGTGCACCGGGCTGGTGGTGTAGGCGATGGTGCCCTGGGCGTGCTTGCCGCTCTTCTTCACCGCACGGATCGCGGTTTCCAGGTTCCGTACGTCATTCATTGCATCGAAGATGCGGAACACATCGATGCCGTTCTCCGCCGCACGGGCACAGAACGCCTCCACCACGTCATCGCTGTAGTGACGGTAGCCCAGCAGGTTCTGCCCGCGCAGCAGCATCTGCAGGCGGGTATTGGGCAGCGCTGCCTTGAGCTGGCGCAGGCGCTCCCATGGGTCCTCCTTGAGGAAGCGCACGCAGGCGTCAAAGGTGGCGCCACCCCAGACTTCCAGCGACCAGTAGCCGACGCGGTCGAGCTTGTCGCAGATCGGCAGCATGTCTTCGGTGCGCATGCGGGTGGCCAGCAGCGACTGGTGGGCGTCACGCAGGATGGTGTCGGTGACGGTGATTTTCTTCTGGGCAGTCATGGTGCGTTCCTCACAGGCCTGCGTGGGCGGCGATGGCAGCGGCGATGGCCAGGGCCAGTTCGCCCGGCTTGCGTTTGATCGAGTAGTTCAGCAGTTCCGGATGGTTGTCGACGAAGCTGGTATTGAACTGGCCGCTGCGGAAATCCGGATTGGCGAGAATCTGCTGGTAGTAGGTGGCAGTGGTCTTCACACCCTGCACGCGCATGTCATCCAGCGCGCGCGAGCCGCGGGCCAGCGCCTCTTCCCAGGTCAACGCCCAGACCACCAGCTTCAGGCACATGGAGTCGTAATACGGTGGAATGGTGTAACCGGTGTAGATCGCCGTGTCGGTGCGCACGCCCGGCCCGCCGGGAGCGTAGTAGCGGGTGATCTTGCCGAAGCAGGGCAGGAAGTTGTTGCGCGGGTCCTCGGCGTTGATGCGGAACTGCAGGGAGAAGCCGCGATGCTGGATGTCTTCCTGCTTGACCGACAGCGGCTGGCCCGAAGCGATGCGGATCTGCTCGCGCACGATGTCGATGCCGGTGACTTCCTCGGTGATGGTGTGCTCCACCTGCACCCGGGTGTTCATCTCCATGAAGTACACCTCGCCATCGGCGAGCAGGAACTCCACGGTACCGGCGTTCTCGTAACCCACCGCCTTGGCGGCACGCACCGCCAGGTCGCCGATATAGGCGCGCTGCTCGGGGGTGAGCTGCGGGCTGGGGGCGATCTCGATGAGCTTCTGGTTGCGCCGCTGGATCGAGCAGTCACGCTCGAACAGGTGCACGGTGTTGCCGAAACTGTCAGCCAGCACCTGCGCCTCGATGTGCTTGGGCTCGACGATGCACTTTTCCAGGAACACCTCGGCACTGCCGAAGGCCTTGGTCGCTTCGGAGATCACCCGCGGGTAAGCCGACTCGAGCTCTGCCTGCGAGTTGCAGCGACGAATGCCGCGGCCACCACCACCGGAGGTGGCCTTGAGCATCACCGGATAACCGATGCGCTCGGCTTCGCGCAGCGCCTCGGCGAGGTCCTTGACGTTGCCTTCGGTGCCCGGCGTGACCGGCACGCCGGCCTTGATCATGCTGCGACGGGCTTCGGTCTTGTCGCCCATGCGGCGAATCACGTCTGCCGAAGGCCCGACGAACTTGATCCCGCGCTCGGCGCAGATTTCCGCCAGTTCGGCGTTCTCGGAGAGGAATCCGTAGCCGGGATGCAGGGCATCGCAGCCGGTCTCTACCGCCAGGTTCACCAGCTTACGCGGGTTCAGGTAGCCGGCCAGCGGGTCCTCGCCGATGAAATAGGCCTCGTCGGCGCGCTTGACGTGCAGCGCATGGCGGTCGGCTTCGGAGAACACCGCCACCGAGCGGACGCCCATTTCGGCACAGGCGCGGACGATTCGCACCGCGATTTCCCCGCGGTTGGCGATCAGCAGCTTCTTGATCACGCTGTCTTCCCTCGGATCGTTGAGCAGGCGACCCGCGAGCGGGTCAGGATCACTCGCATTGCTGGCGAGCCGTTTCACCCTACGCCCGTGAGGGGGATTACTGAAAATGAATAATTGTTTTCTTTGGGATAAGTATTTACTTATATATGCGTCAGGAATGACTGTTTCTTGACCAGTCAGACAGAAACGCCGCAGGTTTGACTGTTCCGCGAAATGCAGGCGAAGTACTGGTAAAACGATGCGAAAATCATTGATGCGCATGACATTGCGCCAGCTTCAGGTGTTCCGCGCGGTCTGCGAGACGCTTTCCTACAGCCGCGCAGCGGAGGAGATGGCGCTGACCCAACCGGCGGTGAGTCTGCAGATCCGCCAGTTGGAAGAACTGGTCGGCCAGCCGCTATTCGAATATGTCGGCAAGAAGCTCTACCTCACCGACGCGGCCGAGGCGCTGCAGCGCGCCAGCACCGACATCTTCGGTCGGCTGGACAGCCTCGACATGCAGCTCTCCGACTTGCAGGGCTCGCTGCAGGGCCAGCTCAACCTCGCCGTGGAGTCCAGCGCCAAGTACGTCACGCCGCATCTGTTCGCCGCCTTCAAGCGCCTGCATCCGGAAGTCAGCCTGCAGCTGGTGGTGGTCAATCATGCCCAGGCGGTGAAACGCCTGTCGGTCAGCCGTGACGACCTGCTGATCATGTCCCAGGTACCCACCGACATGGACCTGGAGTTCATGCCCTTCCTCAACAATCCGATCATCGCCGTGGCGCCCGCCGAGCACCCGCTGTGCCACGCGGCGACGCTGTCGCTGCAGGACCTGACGAGTTATCCGCTGCTGGTACGCGAACCGGGCTCCGGCACGCGCAAGGCCGCCGAGGACTACCTGCGGCAGAAACGCGCGCATTTCACCCAGACCATTCAGGTCGCCTCGCTGGATGCGCTGCGCGAATGCGTGGTGGCCGGCCTCGGGCTGGCACTGCTGCCACGTCACGCGGTGCATCTGGAGCTGGCCGCCGGCCTGCTGCGGGAATTGCCGGTAGCGGAATTGCCGCTGTATCGCAGCTGGTGTGTGGTGCATCCGCGCGGCAAGCGCCTGAGCCCGGTGGCCCAGGCATTCTTCGCCTTCCTCCGTGAAGAACGCGCGCAGATCAGTGCGCTGGCGGAGCGCTTCGCCGGCCCGCCGACGACTCGATCAGCGAGTTGAACACCAGCGTATCGGCATAGTCGTCCAGTTCGGCGTGCAGCTGGCGCTGCTCGGTGTAGCTTTCGATGGCGCGGCGGAAGCGCATGCGGCGCTCATCCTGCTGCTTGCGGCGAGCCTTGCTGTCGAGTGGCGCGGTGACGTCGTTGTGCCGGAGCATGGGCGGTCTCCCAGATCAGGTAACGGGAGACCAGCATCGGCGCTGCGGATGACAGCCTGAAGTCAGCGCGATGACGCGTCCATGAAGCCGCCGCGGCTCACTCCTCGTGCGTCTTCACCGTCTTCGGCGACAGTCGCAGGCTGCGCAGGCTGCGCTTGACGCTCTTGAGGTGGTTGACCAGGCTCGGCCCGCGCGCCATGGCCACCCCCATCGCCAGCACGTCGATCACCACCAGGTGGGCGATGCGCGAGGTCAACGGGGTATAGATCTCGGTGTCTTCCTGCACGTCGATGGCCAGGTTGATAGTGGCCAGCTCGGCCAGCGGCGTCTGGCTCGGGCACAGGGTGATCAGGGTAGCGCCCGACTCACGCACCACGTTGGCGGTGATCAGCAGGTCCTTGGAGCGACCGGACTGGGAAATGCAGATCGCCACGTCTGTGGGCTTGAGCGTGACCGCCGACATCGCCTGCATGTGCGGATCGGAATAGGCCGCGGCCGACAGCAGCAGACGGAAGAACTTGTGCTGCGCATCGGTGGCCACCGCACCGGACGCGCCGAAGCCGTAGAACTCGACCCGCTCGGCCTTGGCCATGGCGGTGATGGCGCGCTGCAGGGCATCCGGGTCGAGGCGCTCACGCACCTCCATCAGGGTGTGCAGCGTGGTGTCGAAGATCTTCAGCGCGAAGTCAGCCACCGAGTCGTTCTCGCTGATGGCGAACTGGCCGAAGCTGGCGCCGGCGGCCAGGCTCTGCGCCAGCTTGAGCTTGAGGTCCTGGAAGCCGAGGCAGCCGATGGCGCGGCAGAAGCGCACGATGGTCGGCTCGCTGACGCCGACGGTGTGCGCCAGGTCGGCCATGGAACTGTGCATCACCGAGGCCGGATCGAGCAGGACATGGTCGGCCACCTTCAACTCCGACTTCCGTAGCAGGCTTCTCGACTGGGCGATGTGTTGCAGCAGATTCACGTGGCGGGCTCGCTATGCTCACGACTGAGGGCTCGTTCGGGCGCGACAGGCACCGCTCGGCCATCAGCGGGTTGTAGTGGGGCGGTAGTTATACTACAAGCCTCGCCATGACGCCCATTTTTTGCCCCTGGGAGAGATTCGATGTCGATTTCCTGTGACATGCTCGTGTTCGGCGGGACCGGTGACCTGACGCTGCACAAACTGCTTCCGGCGCTGTATCACCTGCACCGCGACGGCCGCCTGCATGCCGACGTGCGGATTCTCGCCCTGGCGCGCAAGAAGCTCGACCGCGACGGCTACCTGGCCCTGGCCGAGCGCCACTGTCGCGCGCAGGTCGCCCGCGGCGACTTCAGCCCGGACACCTGGCAGGCCTTCGCCCAGCGCGTCGACTACTTCGCCATGGACGCCTCCCAGCGCAGCGACTACCTGCGTCTGGCCCAGCACCTCGGCCAAGCCAACGGCCGCGTGCGGGTCTACTACCTGGCCACTGCGCCCGATCTGTTCGAACCCATCGCCGCCAACCTGGAAAGCGCAGGGCTTGCCGGTGACGATGCGCGCATCGTGCTGGAGAAGCCCATCGGCCATTCGCTGGATTCGGCGCTGGAGATCAACGAAGCCATCGGCGCGGTGTTCCCCGAAGCGCGCATCTACCGGATCGACCACTACCTGGGCAAGGAAACGGTGCAGAACCTCATGGCGCTGCGCTTCGCCAACGCCCTGTTCGAACCGATCTGGCGCGCCGGGCATATCGATCACGTGCAGATCACCGTGGCCGAAACCCTTGGCGTGGAGAACCGCGGCGGCTACTACGACAATGCCGGCGCCATGCGCGACATGCTGCAGAACCACCTGCTGCAGCTGCTCTGCCTGGTGGCGATGGAGGCGCCGGTGCGTTTCGATGCCAAGCACATCCGCGGCGAGAAGGTGAAGGTGCTCGAAGCGCTCAAGCCGATCACCGGCAACGACGTGCTGGACAAGACCGTACGCGGCCAATACGGCGCCGGGCGCATCGGCGGTCACGACGTGCCGGCCTACTACTTCGAGCCCAACATCGACAACGACAGCGACACCGAAACCTTCGTCGCGGTGAAGGCCGAGATCGACAACTGGCGCTGGGCCGGCGTGCCCTTCTACCTGCGCACCGGCAAGCGCATGGCGCGCAAGCGCTCGGAGATCATCATCACCTTCAAGCAGGTGCCGCACCTGCTGTTTGCCAAGGGCGAGGTCAACCGGCTGGTCATCAGCCTGCAGCCGGAGGAAAGCATCAGCCTGCAACTGATGGCCAAGGCACCCGGCAAGGGCATGCAGCTCGAGCCGGTGGAACTGGACCTCAACCTGGCCCATGCCTTCAGCAGCACCCGCCGCTGGGAGGCCTACGAGCGCCTGCTGCTGGATGTCATCGAAGGCGATTCGACGCTGTTCATGCGCCGCGACGAGGTGGAAGCCGCCTGGAACTGGGTCGATCCGATCCTGCGCGGCTGGAGCAGCTACTACCGCAAACCGCGACCCTACCCGGCCGGCGAGGACGGTCCGGAACAGGCACACCAGTTCATCGAACGGCAAGGCCACAGCTGGTGGCAATGAGCCTTTTTCGTGACCAGAAAGTTACCGGATGAGATGCCCGCAATTACTCTCTCGCGAATTAGCCCGGAGCGCCCGAATAATGCGCGCCAGAGGGCAGCGAGAACTTTGCGGCGACTACGAAGCGTGACTCAAACAATTAAGAGCGGGAGCCGGGAAAACTGCGGAATATATGGGCGTCACACTAGCGCCATATATTCCGGACTCGATCACAGAAGTCTTACGAATATCGAATCGCCCAGCGCGGCCTTATCCGCCCAGCCCCTTCGTTTTTCCCAGACGCCCCGCGCAAGCTACCAATCCGCCGCGCCAAGTACCGCCACAGCCCTCGCCCGGCGCGGCTTTCAGCCAGACAGACCGCCAGCCAGAGAACTTCTGACGCGCTTTGCGCTCGAACTTCCAGCCTGAATTCAAATTGCATTTCGGTGACAGCTAAGTTGCCCGGCAAGCTGACCATCGCAATACACAGAAACATTCTGCGCGCCAGCGCAGTTATCATGCGGGTTTCAGCGGCATATACAGCGACGCACACTTCCCATATTCCGTTACATGGGTTGAGAAACTTGTGCGGATATGCCTACCCTAAAAAGGAATTCAATCAACAACCCCAAAGGCATTGTTTTGAGTTTCCCCACCGTAATGCTCCGTCGTCCAACCGACGGCGACGGTTACAACCTTCATCAGCTGGTGGCGCGCTGCCAGCCCCTCGATACCAATTCGGTCTACTGCAACCTGCTGCAGTGTTCCGATTTCGCTGATACCGCCATCGCCGCAGAGAACGCTCAAGGCGAGCTGGTCGGTTTCATCTCGGGTTACCGCCCCCCTTCGCGGCCGGACACGCTGTTCGTCTGGCAGGTCGCCGTCGACAGCTCGATGCGCGGTCAGGGGCTGGCCCTGCGCATGCTGCTGGCACTGACCGCCCGGGTCGCTCGCGAGTACGGCGTGCGTTACATGGAAACCACCATCTCGCCGGACAACGGGGCGTCACAGGCGCTGTTCAAGCGGGCCTTCGACCGCCTCGATGCCAACTGCACGACGCGCACGCTGTTCGCCCGCGACACGCATTTCGCCGGTCAGCACGAGGACGAGGTGCTCTACCGCGCCGGCCCGTTCACCGTTTCCCATCTAGAAGAAGAGCTCAAGGAGCACGCATGAAAACTTTTGAACTGAATGAATCCAGGGTTCGCAGCTACTGCCGTTCCTTCCCCGTGGTCTTCAAGCAGGCCCAGGGCGCCGAACTGGTCACCCAGGACGGCAAGCGCTACATCGACTTCCTCGCTGGTGCCGGCACGCTCAACTACGGGCACAACCACCCGGTGCTCAAGCAGGCGCTGCTCGAGTACATCGAGAGCGACGGCATCACCCACGGCCTGGACATGTACACCGAAGCCAAGGAGCGTTTCCTCGAAACCTTCAACCGGCTGATCCTCGAGCCGCGCGGCATGGGCGACTACCGCATGCAGTTCACCGGCCCGACCGGCACCAACGCGGTCGAGGCGGCGATGAAGCTGGCGCGCAAGGTCACCGGACGCAACAACATCATCAGCTTCACCAATGGCTTCCACGGCTGCAGCATTGGCGCGCTGGCCGCCACCGGCAACCAGCATCACCGTGGTGGTTCGGGCATCAGCCTCACCGATGTCAGCCGCATGCCGTACGCCAATTACTTTGGCGACAAGACCAACACCATCGGCATGATGGACAAGCTCTTGTCCGACCCATCCAGCGGTATCGACAAGCCGGCGGCGGTGATCGTCGAGGTGGTGCAGGGCGAAGGCGGCCTGAACACCGCGTCGGCCGAATGGATGCGCAAGCTCGAGAAGCTCTGCCGCAAGCACGAGATGCTGCTGATCGTCGACGACATCCAGGCCGGCTGCGGCCGCACCGGGACTTTCTTCAGCTTCGAAGAGATGGGCATCCAGCCGGATATCGTCACGCTGTCCAAGTCGCTGTCCGGCTACGGCCTGCCGTTCGCCATGGTGTTGCTGCGCCAGGAGCTGGACCAGTGGAAGCCCGGCGAACACAACGGCACCTTCCGCGGCAACAACCATGCATTCGTCACGGCGGCCGCGGCGGTCGAGCACTTCTGGCAGAACGACGCGTTCGCCAACAGCGTGAAGGCCAAGGGCAAGCGCATCGCCGACGGCATGCAGCGCATCATCCGTCGCCACGGCCCGGATTCGCTGTTCCTCAAGGGCCGCGGGATGATGATCGGCATCAGCTGCCCCGATGGCGAGATTGCCGCCGCAGTGTGCCGCCATGCCTTCGAAAACGGCCTGGTGATCGAGACCAGCGGCGCCCACAGCGAAGTGGTCAAGTGCCTGTGCCCGCTGATCATCAGCGATGAGCAGATCGACAAGGCACTTTCCATCCTCGACAAGGCCTTTGCCGCCGTGATGAGCGAGCAGACCGAGAACCAAGCTTCCTGAGGTATCCGCAATGATCGTCAGAACCCTCGCCGAGTGCGAAAAGACCGACCGCAAGGTCCACAGCCAGACCGGCACCTGGGACAGCACGCGCATGCTGCTCAAGGACGACAAGGTGGGATTCTCCTTCCACATCACCACCATCTACGCCGGCAGCGAGACGCACATCCACTACCAGAACCACTTCGAGTCGGTGTACTGCATCAGCGGCAATGGCGAGATCGAAACCATCGCCGACGGCAAGATCTACAAGATCGAGCCGGGCACGCTGTACGTGCTGGACAAGCATGACGAGCACCTGCTGCGCGGTGGCAGCGAAGACATGAAGCTGGCCTGCGTCTTCAACCCGCCGCTCAACGGGCGCGAAGTGCATGACGAAAGCGGCGTCTATCCGCTGGAGGCCGAAACCGTCTGATACCGGTTTAACCGGGGCGGCCACCGCGCCGCCCCGCCATTACAAGAAAGGAGGTAAGCGTGAACCCTATGCAAGCCGACCTGTATCCCTCGCGCCAGGAAGACCAGCCCAGCTGGCAGGAACGCCTGGATCCGGTCGTCTACCGCAGCGACCTGGAGAATGCGCCAATCGCGGCAGAGCTGGTCGAACGCTTCGAGCGCGACGGCTACCTGGTCATCCCCAATCTGTTCAGCGCCGACGAAGTCGCGCTGTTTCGCGCCGAACTCGAGCGCATGCGCCAGGACCCGGCCGTCGCCGGTTCCGGCAAGACCATCAAGGAACCCGACAGCGGTGCGATCCGCTCGGTGTTCGCCATCCACAAGGACAACGAGCTGTTCGCCCGCGTCGCAGCCG
This sequence comes from Stutzerimonas stutzeri, assembly GCF_000219605.1. Taxonomy (NCBI): domain Bacteria; kingdom Pseudomonadati; phylum Pseudomonadota; class Gammaproteobacteria; order Pseudomonadales; family Pseudomonadaceae; genus Stutzerimonas; species Stutzerimonas stutzeri. Next base: position 271,461 of record NC_015740.1, on the reverse strand, counting down.
ACGAGCGCACCGCCGGCATCGCCCGCTTCATCCTTGGCGGCGACCTGTACGTGCATCAGTCGCGAATGAACTTCAAGCCCGGCTTCACCGGCAAGGAGTTCTACTGGCACTCGGATTTCGAGACCTGGCACATCGAGGACGGCATGCCGCGCATGCGCTGCCTGTCCTGCTCGATCCTCTTGACCGACAACGAGCCGCACAACGGCCCGCTGATGCTGATGCCCGGCTCGCACAAGCACTACGTGCGCTGTGTCGGAGCCACACCGGAAAATCACTACGAGAAGTCCCTGCGCAAGCAGGAGATCGGCATCCCCGACCAGAACAGCCTGAGCGAGCTGGCCAGCCGCTTCGGCATCGACTGCGCCACCGGCCCCGCCGGCAGCGTGGTGTTCTTCGACTGCAACACCATGCATGGCTCCAATGGCAACATCACGCCCAGCGCGCGGAGCAATCTGTTCTACGTCTACAACCACGTGGATAATGCCGTGCAGGCTCCGTTCTGCGAGCAGAAACCGCGCCCGGCCTTTGTCGCCGAACGCGAGAATTTCAAGCCGCTGGACATTCGGCCGCAACAGTATCTCTGAGGCGATGGGGCGCGTCTGATGACGGGCCCCTTCCCCCGGCTTGGCCGATCGCTACCGGCCCAGGGAAATTCACTCCAGCTCGTTGATCGACAGGTGCGCCAGCTGCGCGCCGGGCCCGTCAACGGCCTGCCAGATTCGGACGCTATAAAAAGATGCATACCGTGGAAAAGATCGGCGGCACGTCGATGAGCCGCTTCGAGGAAGTTCTCGACAATATCTTCATCGGCCGCCGGGAAGGCGCAGCGCTGTACCAGCGTATCTTCGTCGTCTCGGCCTACAGCGGCATGACCAACCTGCTGCTGGAGCACAAGAAGACCGGCGAGCCCGGCGTCTACCAACGCTTCGCCGATGCGCAGAGCGAAGGTGCCTGGCGCGAAGCGCTGGAGGGTGTGCGCCAGCGCATGCTCGCCAAGAACGCCGAGCTGTTCAGTTCCGAGTACGAACTGCACGCCGCCAACCAGTTCATCAACTCGCGCATCGACGATGCCAGCGAGTGCATGCACAGCCTGCAGAAGCTTTGCGCCTACGGCCACTTCCAGCTCTCCGAACACCTGATGAAGGTGCGCGAGATGCTCGCTTCCCTCGGCGAAGCCCACAGCGCCTTCAACTCGGTGCTGGCGCTCAAGCAGCGCGGCGTCAACGCGCGCCTGGCCGACCTCACCGGCTGGCAGCAGGAAGCACCGCTGCCGTTCGAGGAGATGATTTCCAGCCACTTCGCCGGCTTCGACTTCAGCCGCGAACTGGTGGTCGCCACCGGTTACACCCATTGCGCCGAAGGCCTGATGAATACCTTCGATCGCGGCTACAGCGAGATCACCTTCGCCCAGATCGCCGCCGCCACCGGCGCACGCGAGGCGATCATCCACAAGGAATTCCACCTCTCCTCGGCCGACCCGAATCTGGTGGGTGCCGACAAGGTGGTCACCATCGGCCGCACCAACTACGACGTCGCCGACCAGCTGTCGAACCTCGGCATGGAGGCGATCCACCCGCGCGCCGCCAAGACCCTGCGTCGCGCCGGCGTCGAACTGCGCATCAAGAATGCCTTCGAGCCCGAGCATGGCGGCACGCTGATCAGCCAGGACTACAAGTCCGAGAAGCCCTGCGTCGAGATCATCGCCGGGCGCAAGGACGTCTTCGGCATCGAGGTGTTCGACCAGGACATGCTCGGCGACATCGGCTACGACATGGAGATCAGCAAGCTGCTCAAGCAGCTCAAGCTCTATGTGGTGAACAAGGATTCCGACGCCAACAGCATCACCTACTACGCCTCCGGTTCGCGCAAGCTGATCAACCGCGCCGCGCGGCTGATCGAGGAGCAGTACCCGGCCGCCGAGGTCACCGTGCACAACCTGGCCATCGTTTCGGCCATCGGCTCCGACCTCAAGGTCAAGGGCATTCTGGCCAAGACCGTGGCCGCTCTGGCCGAGGCCGGCATCAGCATCCAGGCGATCCACCAGTCGATCCGTCAGGTGGAGATGCAGTGCGTGGTCAACGAGGAAGACTACGACGCCGCCATCGCCGCGCTGCACCGCGCACTGATCGAGCCGGAAAACCATGGCGACGTGATTGCCGCGGCCTGATCCAAGTGCAGGACCGAAACGCCGGGCTCGTCCCGGCGTTTTGCTGTCTGGACGCATGACACCGATCAATACCGCCGGCACCGCGCAGGATGACTATGGAGACAAGAGGCCGGTCACGGCTTACGCCTGACCGGCTCGCCCGCTCATCCACAACGCAGGAGTTGCCATGTTTCCCGAGTACCGCGACCTGATCACTCGTCTCAAGGCGGAAAACAAGACCTTTGCCCGTCTGTTCGACGAGCACAACGACCTCGACCAGCGGGTGAAGAACATCGAGGCGCACATCGTGCCGGGCACCGACAGCGAGGTGGAAAACCTGAAGAAGCAGAAGCTGCAGCTCAAGGATCGCCTCTACGACATGCTCAAGGAGGCATCCGTCGCCTGACCTCTGCGCGCCCCGCTCGCGGGGCGCTGCCTGCCGCGTCATTGCGGACAACGCTCGACGCGCAATCGCCGGGCAAGCGCAGTAAAATGCCGCGCTTTCGATACCCCTGCGAGTCCCGCGCCATGAACACCCCCAACCGCACCGAGCTGCTGTCGCCTGCCGGCACGCTGAAATCCATGCGCTACGCCTTCGCCTACGGCGCCGATGCGGTGTACGCCGGGCAACCACGCTACAGCCTGCGCGTACGCAACAACGAGTTCGACCACGCCAACCTCAAGGTCGGCATCGACGAGGCCCACGCGCTGGGCAAGCAGTTCTACGTGGTGGTCAACATCGCCCCGCACAACGCCAAGCTCAAGACCTTCATCAAGGACCTGGAGCCGGTGGTGGCGATGGGCCCGGATGCGCTGATCATGTCCGACCCGGGCCTGATCATGCTGGTGCGCCAGCATTTTCCGCAGCAGACCATCCACCTCTCGGTACAGGCCAATGCGGTGAACTGGGCGACGGTGAAGTTCTGGGAAAGCCAGGGCGTCAGCCGCGTGATCCTCTCCCGCGAGCTCTCGCTGGAGGAGATCGACGAGATCCGCGAGCAGGTGCCGGGCATGGAGCTGGAGGTGTTCGTCCACGGTGCGCTGTGCATGGCCTATTCCGGTCGCTGCCTGCTGTCGGGCTACATCAACAAGCGCGACCCCAACCAGGGCACCTGCACCAATGCCTGCCGCTGGGAATACAAGACCCACGAGGCGAAGGAGGACGAACTGGGTAACTCGGTGCACCTCTACGAGCCCATCGCCGTGCAGCAGGTCGAGGCGCAGGGCAACCCGACCCTGGGCGTCGGAGCGCCCACCGACAAGGTGTTCCTGCTCGAGGATGTCTCGCGGCCCGGCGAGTTCATGGAGGCGACCGAGGACGAGCACGGAACCTACATCATGAACTCCAAGGACCTGCGCGCCGTGCAGCATGTCGAGCGGCTGGTGCAGATGGGCGTGCACTCGCTGAAGATCGAAGGCCGCACCAAGAGCCACTACTACGTGGCGCGTACCGCGCAGGTCTACCGCAAGGCCATCGATGATGCACTGGCCGGCCGGCCGTTCGACAAGTCGTTGATGGACACCCTCGAATCCCTGGCCCACCGCGGCTATACCGAGGGTTTCCTGCGCCGTCACGTGCACGACGAATACCAGAACTACGAGCGCGGCTTCTCGCTCTCCGAGCGCCAGCAGTTCGTCGGCGAGCTGACCGGCGAGCGGCGCAACGGCCTGGCCGAGGTGAAAGTGAAAAACCGCTTCGCGGTCGGCGACAGGCTGGAGCTGATGACACCGCAGGGCAATCTCAACCTGCGCCTGGAGACCCTGGAAAGCAGCCGCGGCGAGGCCATCGAGGTTGCGCCGGGCGACGGCCACACCGTCTATCTGCCGGTCCCGCAGGACGTGGACCTGCACTTCGGCCTGCTGATGCGCGAGCTGGAGGGCGGCAGCAGCACCCGCGGCTGAAGCTGGGCGGGCAACCCCCCGCTAGCGCAGCAGCTCGGCGAACTGCTCGGCCGGCACCGGCGGGCTGAGCAGGTAGCCCTGGATTTCGTCGCACAGGTTGGCCTTGAGGAAGTCCATCTGCGCCTGGGTTTCCACGCCCTCGGCCACCACTCGCCGTTCCAGGCTGTGAACCATGGCGATGATGGCACGGGTGATCGCCGCATCCTGGGTGGAATGCTCCACCTCGCTGATGAACGAGCGGTCGATCTTCACGTAGTCCACCGGGAAGCGCTTGAGGTAGCTCAGCGACGAGAAACCGGTGCCGAAGTCGTCGATCGCCAACTTCACGCCCAGGGCACGCAATTGCTCGCTGATGCTGATGGCGTTATCGATGTCGTCCAGCAGCTGACTCTCGGTCAGTTCCAGTTCCAGCATCGCTGGCGGCAGCCCGGTCTCTTCCAGCACCTGGCGCACCAGACTGACGAAGTTGCCCTGACGCAGCTGCTTCACGGAGAGGTTCACCGACACGCGGATGTCCGCCAGCCCTTCCTGCTGCCAGCGGCGTGCCTGGCGGCAGGCCTCGCGCAGGACGAACTCGCCCAGCGGAATGATCAGCCCGGTTTCCTCGGCCAGCGGAATGAAGTCCGCCGGCGTGACCAGTCCGCGCTGCGGGTGGCGCCAGCGCACCAATGCCTCGGCGGCCTCCAGGCTGTCGTCGGCCAGACTCAGGCGCGGTTGGTAGAAGACTTCCAGCTGGCCGACTTCCAGCGCCTTGCGCAGCTGGTTTTCCAGTTGCAGGTAGTGCATGCCGGATGCCTGCGGGCGGTCGGTGAAGAACTGCAGGGTGTTGCCGCCCAGGTGCTTGGCCTGCTGCATGGCGGTGCTGGCCTGGCGCAGCAGGACCTCGGCATCGCGGCTGTTGTCCGGCAGCAGGCTGACACCGATGGAAGCGCTGATCACCAGCTCCTGTTCGCCGATGACGATCGGCTTGCGGATGCGCTGCAGCAGACGACTGCCCAGGTGCGCCAGACCGCTGAGGCTGCCGTAGGCATCGAGCAGCACGACGAATTCGTCGCCGGACAGGCGGGCAATGGTGTCGGCCTCACCGAGGGTCTGGCTCAGCCGTCGAGACACCTCGCGCAGCAACGCATCGGCCGCCTCGTGGCCGAGGCTTTCATTGAGCAGCTTGAAACGGTCCAGATCGATATACAGCACCGCCATGTTGCGGCCGTTGCGGCGAACCCGCTGACAGGCTTCCTGCAGCCGCTCCTTCAGCAGGCCGCGGTTGGCCAGCCCGGTGAGATCGTCGTAATGGGTCAGGTAGCGCAAGCGCTCCTCGATCTTGCGCCGCACGCTGAGGTCGGAGACGAAGGCGACCACATGGGTGACGCTGCCGTTGGCATCACGCACCTCGCGCAGCTGCACCCACTGCGGATAGACCTCGCCGCTCTTGCGCGTCTCGATCAGCTCGCCCTGCCAGTGACCGTGCCGCTCCAGCGCCTCGCGCATGGTCTCGTACTGCCGCTGGCTCTCCGGCGAGCCAGCGATACGCGCCACGCTGTGGCCGAGCAGTTCCTCGCGGCTGTAGCCGGACAGCGTGCAGCAGGCGTCATTCACCGCCAGGACACGGTAGCGATCGTTCATGATCACGATGCCTTCGCTGGCGGCCTCGAACACCGTGGCGGCCAGGCGCTGCTGCTCGGCCTGACTGCGCAGCTCGCTGATGTCACGGCGCGTGCCGATCATGCGCAGCGCACGGCCATTGGCGTCACGCTGGATCACCCGCCCGCGGTCTTCCAGGCACAGCTCGCTGCCATCGGCGCACAGGGCACGGTACTCGATGACGAAGGATTCGGTTTCGCCCTTCAGATGGGCGATCAGGGTGGCACGCACGCGCTGCAGGTCGTCGGGATGGATATCCGGCAGTCGCGAACCGTCTTTGCCGTAGCGATTTTCCAGGCCGATGCCGAACACCACCTGCATGCGCGAATGATGTACACGGTTGTTCTGCAGATCCCAATCCCACAGGCCGAGGTCACTGGCCTCCAGCGCCAGGGTCAGCCGCGCCTCGCTCTCGCCGAGTTCGGCGGTGCGCTCGGCGACGCGCTGTTCGAGGCCGTCGTAGGCGCTGCGCAGCTGCTGTTCGGCATGCCGGCGCTGCTCGACCTCGGTGGCCAGGCGGCCATTGAGCAGGTCGGCTTCGCGGCCGGCCTTCTCCAGCCGCTCGATCAGCCGCTGCCGGTGCAGGCGTTGTTCGATGCTGTCGGTGACCAGCCGGCTGATCTGCCAGGCGATCAGACTGAGCGTCGCCAGCACGATCATCGCCAGCACGCCCCAGCCCTGCTGCAGCGGCTCGCCGCTGGTCATCAGCAGCAGTCCCGCCGGCAACAGACAGGGCACGGCGAAACTGAAAAAGGCCGGCAGGCTGACGCCATAGGCGACACTGGCGGCCAGCACCACGGAGCCCATCAAGCCGTAGAGCAAGGCCTGGGTGACAAAGGTATCGGCCGGCACCAGCGCCACCATGGCGTAGGACAGGCTCAACGCCGAGGCACTGCTGCCCAGCAGGAAGCGCCTGCGCCAGTGCGGCGCCGCCTGCGCCTCGGGGCTGGCTCGATTGAAGGCTCCGACCTGCTGCAGGCGCAGCAGCCCGAGCGTGGCCATCCAGCCCAGCCAGACGCCGAGTTCGATACCGCCCTGTTCGGGCCAGAGCACCACCCCGCAGATCAGCGTGGTGAGCAGCAACAGCAGGGCGGGAGTGCGCGAACCGCGATACAGCAACCGCGTGTGCTCGGCAGCCTGCTCGACCGCCGAAGCCTCGTCAGTGACATGCTGCGTTGACGCCGGGCAGGCGGCTCGAATGGAATCGGTCATGAATATTGTTCTAGTAGTAACTGCACCCGAATCAGGTTCCGGCGGAACCACAACACGGCCGATAATGGCACGTTGCTAGCCTCACGTCATATCGCGCTGCGTCGGAAATGCCATGATCGCCGTCCGAACCGACCAGCGGATCGTCGGCACCAGACGTGATGCCGCCTGTGCTGCGGCTGCGCCGGATTGCCGCAAATGCCGCGCCCGAACGGACCACAGGGCGAGCGCAGCGCGGGCATTTCCAATAGAATGCCGCGATGCATGACGATCTCTCCCTTCTCCTGAATTCCCTCAACGATGCCCAGCGCCAGGCCGTGGCCGCGCCGCTGGGCCGGCAACTGGTGCTGGCCGGCGCAGGCTCGGGCAAGACCCGTGTACTGGTGCACCGCATCGCCTGGCTGCACCAGGTCGAGCGCGCATCATTGCACTCGATCCTTTCGGTGACCTTTACCAACAAGGCTGCCGCCGAAATGCGCCAGCGCATCGAGCAGCTGCTGCACGTGAACCCGCAGGGCATGTGGGTCGGCACCTTCCACGGCCTGGCCCATCGCCTGCTGCGTGCGCACTGGCGCGAGGCGAAGCTGGCGGAGAATTTCCAGATTCTCGATTCCGACGACCAGCAGCGCCTGGTCAAGCGGGTGATCCGCGAGCTCGGCCTCGACGAGCAGCGCTGGCCGGCGCGCCAGGCACAGTGGTGGATCAATGCGCAGAAGGACGAAGGGCTGCGCCCACGCAACATTCAGCCCGGCGGTGATCTGTTCCTCGCCACCCAGCTGAAGATCTACGAAGCCTATGAAGAGGCCTGCGCCCGCGCCGGGGTGATCGACTTCTCCGAACTGCTGCTACGCGCCCTGGACCTGTGGCGCGACCACCCCGGCCTGCTCGAGCACTACCAGCGGCGCTTCCGCCACGTGCTGGTGGACGAGTTCCAGGACACCAACGCCGTCCAGTACGCCTGGCTGCGGCTGCTGGCCAAGGGTGGCGAGAGTCTGATGGTGGTCGGCGACGACGACCAGTCGATCTACGGCTGGCGCGGCGCGCGCATCGAGAACCTGCACCAGTTCAGCGCCGATTTCCCGGACGCCGAAACCATCCGCCTGGAGCAGAACTATCGCTCCACCGCCTGCATCCTCAAGGCCGCCAACGCGCTGATCGCCAACAACCAGGGTCGCCTCGGCAAGGAACTCTGGACCTCCGGTTGCGAGGGCGAGCCGATCAGCCTGTACGCCGCGTTCAACGAGCACGACGAAGCGCGTTACGTGGTCGAAAGCATCGAGAAGGCCATCCGCGACGGCATGAGCCGCAGCGAGATCGCCATCCTCTACCGCTCCAACGCCCAGTCGCGGGTACTGGAAGAGGCGCTGCTGCGCGAGAAGATCCCCTACCGCATCTACGGCGGCCAGCGCTTCTTCGAGCGTGCCGAGATCAAGAACGCCATGGCCTACCTGCGCCTGATCCAGACCCGCGACAACGACGCGGCGCTGGAGCGGGTGATCAACGTGCCGGCCCGCGGCATCGGCGAGAAGACCGTCGAATGCCTGCGCCAGCTGGCCCGTGAACAGGGCCTGTCGATGTGGGCTGCGCTGCACCAGGCGGTCGGCACCAAGGCGGTGTCCGGGCGCGCCGCCAGCGCGCTGAACGGCTTCGTCGAGCTGGTCGACACCCTGGCGCTGAAGGTCGAGAAACTGCCGCTGCACAGCATGGCGCAGCTGGTCATCGAGGAATCCGGGCTACTCGCCTACCACCGCGACGAAAAGGGTGAGAAGGCCCAGGCGCGGGTGGAAAACCTCGAGGAACTGGTCTCCGCCGCCCGCGCCTTCGACAACTACAGCGAAGAGGACGACGACATCCAGTCGCCGCTGGCCGCCTTCCTCGACCACGCCTCGCTGGAGGCCGGCGAGCAGCAGGCCGGCGATCACGAGGACAGCGTGCAGCTGATGACCCTGCACAGCGCCAAGGGTCTGGAGTTCCCGCTGGTGTTCCTGGTCGGCATGGAAGAAGGCCTGTTCCCGCACAAGATGAGCCTGGAGGAATCCGGCCGCCTGGAAGAGGAACGCCGCCTGGCCTACGTCGGCATCACCCGCGCCATGCAGCAGCTGGTGATCACCTACGCCGAAACACGCCGGCTGTACGGCAGCGAGACCTACAACAAGGTCTCGCGCTTCGTCCGCGAGATTCCGCCAGCGCTGGTGCAGGAAGTGCGGCTGAGCAACACGGTGACGCGCTCGTTCAGCGGCAAGAGCATGAGCGGCTCGCCGCTGTTCGACGGCGCCGGCGTGCCGGAAACACCGTTCAACCTCGGCCAGCGCGTGCGCCATTCGCTGTTCGGCGAAGGCACCATCCTCAACTTCGAAGGCGCCGGCGCCCAGGCGCGGGTGCAGGTGAATTTCGAGGACGAGGGCAGCAAATGGCTGATGCTCAGCTACGCGAAACTTGAAGCCCTGTGAGGTTGACGCTAACGTCAACCCGCCATACCAACCAGCCACTCTTATAAGAAGAATCTTCCAAGGATACCGACCCATGAAACGCCGCCATCTGTTCGGTGCTGCCGCTGCCTTGCTTGCCACCCTCGGCCTTGCCGGTTGCAACGACGACAAGAAAGTCGAAACCACCGGCCAGCAGGCCGCCAGCGAACCCGCCAAAACCTACACTTGGAAGATGGTCACCGCCTGGCCGAAGAACTACCCGGGCCTGGGCACCGCCGCCGAACGCCTGGCCGAGCGCGTCAAGGTGATGAGCGACGGCCGCCTGACCATCAAGGTCTACGCCGCCGGCGAACTGGTACCGGCGCTGGAAGTGTTCGATGCCGTCTCCCGCGGCACCGCCGAACTGGGCCATGGCGCTGCCTATTACTGGAAGGGCAAGGTGCCCACCGCGCAATTCTTCACCTCCGTGCCGTTCGGCCTGTCGGCCATCGAGATGAACGCCTGGCTGAGCAAGGGCGAAGGCCAGAAATTCTGGGACGAGGCCTATGCCCCGTTCGGCGTGAAGCCCATGGTGGTCGGCAACACCGGCATGCAGATGGGCGGCTGGTACAACAAGGAGATCAATTCGCTGGGCGACCTGCGCGGCCTGAAGATCCGCATGCCGGGCCTGGGCGGCGAAGTGCTGGCGCGTCTCGGCGCGACCACCGTGAACCTGCCCGGGGGCGAGGTGTTCACCGCGCTGCAGACCGGTGCCATCGACGCCACCGACTGGGTCAGCCCGTACAACGACCTGGCCTTCGGCCTGCACAAGGCCGCGAAGTACTACTACTACCCGGGCTGGCAGGAGCCGCAGGCGGTGCTGGAACTGCTGGTCAACCAGAAGGCCCTCGATACCCTGCCCGAGGACCTGCAGGCCATCCTCACCGAGGCGACCCGTGCGGCCAGCCGCGACATGATGGACGACTACGTCTACAACAACGCACTGGCGCTCGATCAGCTCAAGCAGCAGGGTGTGGAGCTCAAGCGCTTCCCCGACGAAGTGCTGGACGCCATGCAGGAGCAGTCGGAGCTGGTGCTCGGCGAGCTGGCCGCGCAGAGCGAGCTGAACGGCCGCATCTGGGCCTCGATGAAGGCCTTCCAGGAGCAGGTCAAGCCGATGCACGAGATTTCCGAGAAGGAACTGTACAACTGGCGGTGATCGCCCTGACGAACGGAGCCACCGGGCTCCGTTCGCCTACCAGGACCAGCGGAGCGTCTGCCGGCACCGCCGGAGGCGACCAACGGTCGCAAGCAAAAGCTCGTAACATACTGCCCCTCGCCAACCCCTGCCCGGCTCGGCAGGATGGCGCGCGTACCTCCACTTAATTCAAGCGGGAACACTCAATGCAACGTGTGCTTAGCATTTTCATGGCGCTGTGTATCAGCCTGACCTTCGCGCTGGACGCCCACGCCAAGCGCTTCGGCGGCGGGAAGAGCTTCGGCTCGGCACCGAGCCACCAGACCCGCCAGGCGCCCCAGCAGACCCAGGCCGCACCGAATCAGGCTGGCCGTCAGACGCCCGCTGCCGCCAGCGGCGCCTCGCGCTGGCTCGGCCCGCTGGCCGGTCTGGCCGCCGGCGGCCTGCTCGCCTCGATGTTCATGGGCGATGGCTTCGAAGGCATCCAGTTCATGGATATCCTGATCTTCGGCCTGATCGCCTTCCTGCTGTTCCGCTTCCTCGCCGCCCGACGCCGCCAGCAGCAACCAGCCATGGCCGGTCACGCGCCAATGCAGCGCGAGATGCCGCAGCAACCAGCGACCTCCATCTTCGGTGGCAGCGCCGCCCCGGTCGCCGCCGCTCCGGTGATCAATGCCCCGGCCTGGTTCAACGAGCAGAACTTCGTTGCGGCCGCGCGCGAGCACTTCCTCTCGCTGCAGCAGCACTGGGACGCCAACGAGATGGACAAGATCGCCGAGTTCGTTACCCCGCAGCTGCTGGGTTTCCTCAAGCAGGAGCGCGCCGAGATCGGCGATGCCTATCAGTCGACCTACATCGACGATCTGCAGATCCAGCTCGACGGCGTCGACGACAATGCCGAGAAGACCACCGCAACGCTGACCTTCAGCGGCGTGGCCAAGACCTCGCGCTTCGACCAGGGCGAACCCTTCAGCGAGAGCTGGCGCATGGAGCGTGTGCAGGGCGAGAACCAGCCCTGGCTGGTGGCCGGTATCCGTCAGAACGCCTGATCGGCACCGTTCCGGAACCCACACCGGCCTGCCTCCGGACAGGCCACGAAAACCCCGCCCCGGCGGGGTTTTTCGTTTCTGCCGCGCCCTCCTCGACCTTCTGCTGCGCAAAAAAAACCGGCCGCGGAGCTAACCGCGGCCGGCACAGCGACGCATGCGATCATTTCCTGAGGAAGTCCAGCAGGTCCTGATTGAAGCGCGCCTTGTGGGTGTCGGTCAGGCCGTGCGGCGCACCGGGGTAGACGATCAGCTTCGCATCCTTGATCTGCGCTGCGGATGCCTTGCCGGAGATGTCCAGCGGCACGATCTGGTCGTCGTCGCCATGGATCACCAGGGTCGGCACGTCGAACTTCTTCAGGTCCTCGCGGAAGTCGGTGGCCGAGAAGGCGGCGATGGAGTCATAGGTGTTCTTGTGCCCGGCCTGCATGCCCTGCGCTCGCCAGTTGTCGATCAGCCCCTGGGAAACCTTGGCGCCCGGCCGGTTGAAGCCGTAGAACGGGCCGGAGGCAAGGTCCAGGTAGAGCTGCGCACGATCTTCCAGCGAGGCCTTGCGAATGCCGTCGAACACCTCCAGCGGAAGGCCGTCAGGATTGTCCTCGGTGCGCAGCATCATCGGCGGCACGGCGCTGACCAGCACGGCCTTCTTCACCCGCCCGGTGCCGTGGCGACCGATGTAGCGCGCCACCTCACCACCACCGGTGGAGAAACCCACCAGGGTCACGTCCTGCAGGTCGAGCGCGTCGATCACCGCCGCCAGGTCGTCGGCGTAATGATCCATGTCGTTGCCTTCCCAGGGCTGGCTGGACCGGCCATGGCCGCGGCGGTCATGGGCGACCACGCGATAGCCCTCGGATGCGAGAAACAGCATCTGCGATTCCCAGCTGTCGGAACTCAGCGGCCAGCCGTGGCTGAAGGTCACCACCGGGCCGTCCTTCGGGCCCCAGTCCTTGTAGTAGAGCTGCACGCCATCGGCGGTAGTGATGGTGCTGGCTGTATATGCGACAACAGCGGCGCTGCCGGGCTTCGCCGGTTGTGCGGCCTGGGCGGCGAAGGCGGGCTGCAGCGCGATGGCCAGCAACGGCATGGCGAGGGTACGGGTGATCGGATTCATGGCATGGGTCTCCTGTTCGAAAGGGTGGCGGTCCGGCTCAGTCGGCGATGACCAGCGTGACGTCGATGTTTCCGCGGGTAGCGTTGGAATAGGGGCAGACGATGTGGGCCTGCTCGACCAGGTTCTGCAGCAGGTCGCGGGCAACGCCGGGGGCACTGATGGTCAGCTCGGCCTCGATGCCGAAGCCGGTGGGGATCTGGCCGATGCCGACCTTGCCGGTGATGCGCGTATCCACCGGCAGAGTGACCTTCTGCTTGCCGGCGACGAACTTCAGCGCCCCGAGAAAGCAGGCCGAGTATCCGGCGGCGAACAGCTGCTCGGGATTGGTCCCGGCACCACCGGCACCGCCCAGCTCGCGCGGCGTGGACAGCTGCACGTCGAGCGCCTGGTCGGAGGAGCTGGCGCGGCCTTCGCGGCCGCCGGTGGCGGTGGCAGTAGCGGTGTAGAGAATCTTCTCGATGGACATGATGGTGACTCCTGTTTCGGGTTGCCGGAGCGGTGTTGCCCGGTAAGCGCTATTCTCCTCAGCACGAAAAACTATTGGTGACGTAAAGTCTTTGAAAATTGATCAGGAGTACAAAGATGGCTGACCGCCTCGCCGCACTGATGACGCACTTCCCGATGCGCGCCCAGGTGTTCAACACCGGGCCGCTGTGCGGCATCAACACGTTGCAGAGCGATGGCGTGCACGGGCAACTGCACCTGATTCGCCGCGGCGCGGTGGAGGTCCGCTACGGCCGGGAGACACTGCACGTCACGCAGCCGAGCCTGCTGCTGTTCCCGCGACCGCTGACGCATCGCTTCATCACCGCGCCGGACTGCGAGGTAGACATGGTCTGCGCGAACCTGACGTTCGAGGGGGGCAGGGCCAACCCGATCGCCTCTGCCCTGGCCGATCTGGTCTGCCTGCCGCTGGATGGCGTGTGGGGCGCCGAGCCGGTGCTCTCACTGCTGTTCGAGGAAGCCTTCGAACAGCGCTGCGGGCGCATGGCGCTGGTGGAGCGGCTGGTGGAGGTGGTGATGATCCAGATCCTGCGTCAGCTGATGGAAAGTGACGAGGTCAGCGGCGGCCTGCTCTCCGGCCTCGCCCATCCGCGCCTGCGCAACGCGCTGGTGGCCATGCACGAAGCGCCCGCACAGGACTGGACGCTCGACAACCTCGCCGGCGTCGCCGGAATGTCGCGTAGCGCCTTCGCCACCAGCTTCCGCGAAACGCTCGGGCAGACGCCCGGCCAATATCTGCAGGGCTGGCGCGTCCGCCTGGCGCAGAAGGCGCTGCAGCGCGGGCGGCCGCTGAAGGTGATCGCCACCGAGGTCGGCTACGGCAGCGAAGCGGCGCTTTCGCGCGCATTCAAGGCCCAAGCCGGACAATCACCGCGGGAATGGAAAAACCAGCTTGCCGCCTCGACAGACGCCTGAAGCCGCCATGTGACCGATCGGCTGGCTGCAAGGGCAGCGGCGGCACCCGGAATTAATCCTTCACTTTCCGAAAGCTTGACTAAGCTGCTTTAGCAGACGCCGGCAAAGCATCGGCGTTTCAGCCTGATAAGAAGGAGAACCTCCGATGGACATGAACCGTCGACAGTTCTTCAAGGTCTGCGGTGTGGGCCTTGGGGCGTCGAGCATGGCGGCATTGGGCATGGCCCCGCCGACGGCGTATGCCGAGTCGATCCGGCATTTCAAACTGACCAACACCCGTGAAACCCGCAACACCTGCCCCTACTGCTCCGTCGGCTGCGGGCTGATCCTCTACAGCCAGGGCAGCGGCGGCAAGAACGTCGCACAGAACATCATCCACATCGAAGGCGACTCCGATCACCCGGTCAACCGCGGCACGCTCTGCCCGAAGGGCGCCGGCCTGCTGGACTTCGTTCACAGCCCCAACCGCCTGACCCATCCGGAAGTCCGCGAAGCCGGCAGCAACGAGTGGAAGCGCATCGAGTGGAGCGAAGCCCTCGACCGTATCGCCCGACTGATGAAGGACGACCGCGACGCCAACTTCATCGAGCGCAACGACAAGGGCCAGACCGTCAACCGCTGGCTGAGCACGGGCTTCCTCGCCGCTTCGGCGTCCTCCAACGAGGCCGGTTACATCACCCACAAGGTGGTGCGCTCGCTCGGCATGCTGGGATTCGACAACCAGGCACGTGTCTGACACGGCCCGACGGTGGCAAGTCTTGCCCCGACGTTTGGCCGCGGCGCCATGACCAATCACTGGAGCGATATCCAGAACGCCGATCTGATCCTGATCATGGGCGGTAATGCCGCCGAAGCGCACCCGTGCGGCTTCAAATGGGTCACCGAAGCCAAGGCGCGCAACAAGGCGCGGCTGATCGTGGTCGATCCGCGCTTCACCCGTTCGGCCTCGGTGGCTGACATGTATGCGCCGATCCGCACCGGTACCGATATCGCCTTCCTCGGCGGACTGATCAACTACCTGCTGGAGAACGACAAGATCCAGCACGAGTACGTGGTCAACTACACCGACGTCTCGTTCATCGTGAAGGAAGGCTTCGGTTTCGAGGACGGCCTGTTCAATGGCTATGACGCCGAGAAGCGCAGCTACCCGGAAAAATCCACCTGGAGCTACGAGCTGGACGAGGACGGCTTCGCCCGCGTCGACAAGAGCCTCACCCATCCGCGCTGCGTCTATAACCTCCTCAAGCAGCACTACAGCCGCTATACACCGGAGGTGGTCAGCAACATCTGCGGCACGCCGCAGGACAGGATGCTGCAGATCTGGGAAACCATCGCCGAGACCTCGGCCCCGGGCAAGGTCATGACCATCATGTACGCCCTAGGCTGGACGCAGCACTCGGTGGGCTCGCAGATGATCCGGACCGGCGCCATGGTGCAGCTGCTGCTCGGCAACATCGGCATGCCCGGTGGCGGCATGAATGCCCTGCGCGGGCACTCCAACATCCAGGGCCTGACCGACCTGGGGCTGCTCTCCAACCAATTACCGGGCTACATGACCCTGCCGCTGGAAGCCGAGCAGGACTACGCGGCCTACATCGCCAAGCGCACCGCCAAGCCGCTACGGCCGGGGCAGCTGTCCTACTGGCAGCACTACGAGAAATTCCACGTCAGCCTGATGAAGGCCTGGTACGGCAAGAACGCCACGGCGGAGAACAACTGGGGCTACGACTGGCTGCCGAAGCTGGATATCCCCGGCTACGACGTGCTCAAGGTGTTCGACATGATGTACCAGGGGCAGGTCAACGGCTATTTCTGCCAGGGCTTCAACCCCATCGCCTCGTTCCCCAACAAGGCCAAGGTCAGCGCGGCGCTGGCCAAGCTCAAGTACCTGGTGGTCATGGACCCGCTGGCCACCGAGACCTCGGAGTTCTGGCGCAACGCCGGCGAATACAACGACGTCGACACCGCCAGCATCCAGACCACCGTGTTCCGCCTGCCGACCACCTGTTTTGCCGAGGAGGATGGTTCGCTGGTGAACAGCGGGCGCTGGCTGCAGTGGCACTGGAAGGCCGCCGAGCCGCCAGGCCAGGCGAAGACCGACGTGGTGATCATGGGCGGGCTGTTCCATCGCCTGCGCGAGCTCTACAGCAAGGAAGGCGGTGCCTATGCCGAACCGCTGCTGAACATCGACTGGGCCTATCGCCAGCCGGAAGAACCGACCGCAGAGGAGATCGCCCAGGAGTACAACGGCAAGGCACTGGCCGACGTCTTCGACCTGCAGACCGGCGCCCAGCTGGCCAAGGCCGGCGAGTTGCTGCCGGGCTTCGGCCTGCTGCGCGCCGACGGTACCACCTCGAGTGGCTGCTGGATCTTCTGCGGCTCCTGGACCCAGGCCGGCAACCAGATGGCCCGTCGCGACAACGCCGACCCTTACGGCATGGGCCAGACGCTTGGCTGGGCCTGGGCCTGGCCGGCCAACCGGCGCATCCTCTACAACCGCGCCTCGGCCGATCCGGCGGGCAATCCATGGGATGCGCAGAAGAAGCGTCTGGTCTGGTGGGATGGCGGCAAGTGGGGCGGTACCGACGTGCCGGACTTCAAGGTCGATTCACGTCCGGAAGATGGCATGAACCCCTTCATCATGAACCCCGAAGGGGTGGCGCGGCTGTTCGCCGTGGACAAGATGAACGAGGGGCCATTCCCCGAGCACTACGAGCCGTTCGAGACGCCGATCGGGCGCAACCCGCTGCATCCGGACAATCGCCAGGCGATCAGCAACCCCGCCGCACGGGTGTTCAAGAACGACATGGAGTTGTTCGGCAGCGCCGACGAGTTCCCCTACGCAGCGACCACTTACCGTCTCACCGAGCACTTCCACTTCTGGACCAAGCACTGCCGGCTCAACGCGATCACCCAGCCCGAGCAGTTCGTCGAGATCGGCGAGGTGCTGGCCAAGGAGCTCGGCATCGCCGCCGGCGAACGGGTCAAGGTGTCGTCCAACCGCGGCTATATCAAGGCGGTGGCGGTGGTGACCAAGCGCATCAAGCCGCTGACGGTGGACGGCAAGACCGTGCACCAGATCGGCATCCCGCTGCACTGGGGCTTCGCCGGCGTGGCGCGCAACGGTTACCTGACCAACACGCTGACGCCGTTCGTCGGTGACGCCAACACCCAGACGCCGGAGTTCAAGTCGTTTCTGGTCAACGTGGAGAAGGCATGATGGCTACTCAAGACGTGATTGCCCGCTCCGCCACGACCACCGAGCAGCCGTCGATCCGCGAGATCGGCGAAGTGGCGAAACTGATCGACACCTCCAAGTGCATCGGCTGCAAGGCCTGCCAGGTGGCGTGTTCGGAATGGAACGACCTGCGCGACGAGGTCGGCACCAGCCACGGGACCTACGACAACCCGATCGACCTCACCGCTGAATCCTGGACGGTGATGAAGTTCGCCGAGTACGAGAACCCCGGCAGCGGCAACCTCGAATGGCTGATCCGCAAGGACGGCTGCATGCACTGCGCGGACCCGGGTTGCCTCAAGGCCTGCCCGGCGCCGGGGGCGATCGTGAAGTACGCCAACGGTATCGTCGACTTCAACCAGGACCACTGTATCGGCTGCGGCTACTGCATCACCGGTTGCCCGTTCGACATCCCGCGCATCTCCGAGAAGGACAAGAAGGCCTATAAGTGCACGCTCTGTTCCGACCGCGTGTCGGTCGGACTGGAGCCGGCCTGCGTGAAGACCTGCCCCACCGGCGCCATCGTCTTCGGCAGCAAGGAGGACATGAAGGAGCACGCCGCCGGGCGCATCGCCGACCTCAAGGAGCGGGGTTTCGACCAGGCCGGCCTGTACGACCCCGATGGCGTCGGCGGTACGCACGTGATGTACGTGCTGCACCATGCCGATCAGCCCTCGCTGTACAACGACCTGCCGAACGAGCCCACCATCAGCCCGCTGGTCAGCCTGTGGAAGGGCGTGACCAAGCCCCTCGCCCTGCTGGGCATGGGCGCGGCGGTGCTGGCCGGCTTCTTCCACTACACGCGGGTCGGCCCGATTCGCGTCGAGGAAGAGGACGACAAGGCCGAGCTCAGCGAGCCCGTGGTGCATCAGGTCGATCCTTCGGTGCATGTGGTCGATCCCAAGGAGCCGCGACCCTGACCGCGCGGCCCCGTTCGCGGGGCCGCCTTCGGTGTCCGCTCGCTCAAGGAGTCAACGATGAACAACAACGAGATCGAACGCTACAACCCCTCGCAACGGACCAACCACTGGATCGTCGCGATTCTCTTCGTGCTCGCCGCGCTGTCCGGCCTGGCACTGTTCCATCCGGCGCTGTTCGGCCTCTCGGGGCTGTTCGGCGGCGGCACCTGGACGCGCATCCTGCACCCCTTCATCGGGGTCGCGATGTTCGTCTTCTTCCTCTGGCTGGCGATCCGTTTCGCCGGACACAACCGCATCGAGGCGCGGGATCGCCAGTGGCTCAGGCAGATCAACGACGTGGTGCACAACCGCGAGGAAAAGCTGCCGGAAGTCGGCCGCTACAACGCAGGGCAGAAGGTGCTGTTCTGGGTGCTGATCCTCAGCATGTTGGTGCTGCTGCTCAGCGGCATCGTCATCTGGCGCGAGTACTTCAGCAGCTTCTTCGGCATCGTCTCGCTGCGCTGGGCCAGCCTGTTGCACGCCATCGCCGCCTTCGTGCTGATCGTCAGCATCATCGTGCACATCTACGCAGCCATCTGGATCAAGGGGTCGATGGGCTCGATGCTCTACGGCACCGTCAGCCGGGCCTGGGCGCGCAAGCACCATCCGGCCTGGTACCGGGAGATCAACCAGCGCAAGTAAGCGCCGCCAAGCACGCCGGAGATTCCCGCCGCCGCGGGAATCTTCGCCCGTGCATGCCATCGAAAGCCGAGCTATAACCGTGACGGACTATGCTGTTCGGCATAACCACAAGAAAAGGAGTCCTGCGTGGCAGGCACCATTCTCGAGCCCGGGCAGATCGAAGCCGCTGCCAGCAAACCACCCTTCACCAAACTGCCGCCGCGCGATCTGTTCGCCATGCGCAGCGAGCGCCTCGCCAAGCTCGCCGAAGATCATCCGCTGGCCGACTACCTGCGCCTGCTCGCCGGCGTATGCCAGGCGCAGCAGCAGGTGCTGGACAACCCGCCTGCCAACGCACCGCTCGACCCTGCGCGCACCCGCGAATGCTTCAAGCACGCCATGCCGCCGCTGGCCGCCGACACCCTGGTGCGCGAAGGGGCGTGGCTGCCGCTGCTAGATGCCTGGCTGGATGCCTTCGCGGTGCCGGACAACCTGTCGGTCATCGCTGCCATCGACCAGCTGCGCCGCGCCGACAGCGGCCAGCGCAAGGCCTGGGCCGTGGCGCTGGTCAGTGGCCAGTACGACAGCCTGCCGCCGGCGCTGGTGCCCTTTCTCGGCGCCGCGCTGCAACTGGCCTGGACCCACTGGCTGCTCCAGCTCGACCTCTCCGACCTGCGCGAACGCGAAGACCAGACGCTCTGCCCCTGCTGCGGCGCACCGCCCATGGCCGGGGTGATTCGCCACCGCGGGCAGCTCAACGGCCTGCGCTACCTGGTCTGCTCCCTGTGCGCCTGCGAATGGCACTACGTGCGCCTGAAATGCAGCCACTGCCGCAGCACCAAGAAGCTCGACTACCTGCACTTCGAAGGCTCGCCCAACGGCATCAAGGCCGAGGCGTGCCCCGAATGCAACGGCTACCTCAAGCAGCTCTATCTGGAGCTGGCACCGGACGGCGAAAGCCTGTCCGCCGACCTGGCGACGCTGGACCTCGACCTGCTGCTGGCCGATCAGGGCTACAACCGCCAGGCACCCAACCTGCTGCTGGCACCGGGGAACGAGGCATGAGCAGCAGCCATCTGCCCTCGGTGGACAAGCTGCTGCGGGATCCGGCCTGCCAGCCACTGCAGCAGCGTTACGGCCGCCAGGCCCTGCTGGCGACGCTGCGCGATCTGCTCGACGAACTGCGCGAACCGGCTCGCCGTGGCCAGCTGGCCGCGCTGGAACTGTCCGAAGCGGTGCTCGCTGGGCGCGCCGGCGAACGCCTGGCCAGCCAGCACAAGAGCCGCGTACGTCGAGTGTTCAACCTCACCGGCACGGTGCTGCACACCAACCTCGGTCGCGCCCTGTTGCCGGATGAGGCCATCGAGGCGATCACCCTTGCGGCGCGCTATCCACTCAACCTGGAATTCGATCTCGCCACCGGCAAGCGCGGCGATCGCGACGACCTCATCGAAGGACTGATCCGCGAGCTGACCGGCGCCGAGGCCGTTACCGTGGTCAATAACAACGCCGCCGCCGTGCTGCTGGCCTTGAACAGTCTCGGCGCACGCAAGGAAGGCATTATTTCCCGCGGCGAGCTGATCGAGATCGGCGGTGCCTTCCGCATCCCGGACATCATGGCCCGCGCCGGCGTGAAGCTGCATGAAGTCGGCACCACCAACCGCACCCACGCCAAGGATTACGAAGCGGCGATCAACTCGCGCTCGGGCCTGTTGATGCGCGTGCACACCAGCAACTACAGCGTGCAAGGCTTCACCGCCAGCGTCGCCACCGCCGAACTGGCGCGCATCGCCCATGCCCACGATCTGCCGCTACTGGAAGACCTCGGCAGCGGCAGCCTGCTCGACCTCTCGCGCTGGGGCCTGCCGAAGGAGCCCACGGTACAGGAAGCGCTGCGCGACGGCGCCGACATCGTCACCTTCAGCGGCGACAAGCTGCTCGGCGGCCCGCAGGCCGGGCTGATCGTCGGCAGCAAGGCACTGATCCAGAAGATCAAGAAGAACCCGCTCAAGCGCGCCCTGCGCGTCGACAAGCTGACCCTTGCCGCGCTGGAAGCGGTGCTCAACCTCTATCGTGACCCCGACCGCCTGGCCGAACGCCTCACCAGCCTGCGCCTGCTCAGTCGCCCGCAGACGGAGATCCGCGACCAGGCCGAACGCATCGCCCCGGCACTGGCCACCGTGCTCGGTAAAACCTGGCTAGTCTCCGTAACCGATGCCCTGGGCATGATCGGCAGCGGCGCGCAGCCGGTGGCACGCCTGCCCAGTGCCGCCCTGTGCATCCGCCCGCAGCAACCCAAGCGCCTGCGCGGCCGCAGCCTGCGCCAGCTGGAAGAAGCCCTGCGCTGCCTGCCGATTCCTGTGCTCGGGCGCATCGATGACGACGCCCTCTGGCTCGACCTGCGCCAGCTCGACGACGAACCGGCCTTCCTCCAGCAAATGGTGCACCTGCAAGAGGAGCTGGCCCGTTGATCGTCGGTACCGCCGGCCATATCGACCATGGCAAGACCGCACTGCTGCAAGCCCTCACCGGGCAACAGGGCGACCGCCGCCGCGAGGAGCGCGAGCGCGGCATCACCATCGACCTCGGCTACGTCTACGCCGACCTCGGTGAAGGCAGCCTCACCGGCTTTATCGACGTGCCGGGCCACGAGCGTTTCGTGCACAACATGCTGGCCGGCGCCAGCGGCATCGACTGCGTGCTGCTGGTGGTCGCCGCCGACGATGGCGTCATGCCGCAGACCCGCGAACACCTGGCCATCGTCGAGCTGCTCGGCATCCGTCGCGCGCTGGTAGCGCTGACCAAGATCGACCGCGTCGAGCCGGTGCGCATCGCCGAAGTCCAGCAGCAGATCGAAGCCCTGCTGGCCGCCGGACCACTGGCCGGAACGCCGATCTTTCCGGTTTCCAGCATCCGCGGCGATGGCATCGACGCCTTGCGCGCCGCGCTGATCGACGAAGCCGCGCGCACCGCCGCCCGCAGCGACAGCGGCCACTTCCGCCTGGCCATCGACCGCGCCTTCAGCGTCACCGGCGCTGGCGTGGTGGTCACCGGCACCGCCTTTGCCGGGCGCGTGCGAATCGGCGACGAACTGTTGCTCGGCCCCGCCGGCAAACGCGTGCGCGTCCGCGGCCTGCACGCGCAGAACCGCGAAGCGGACGAAGCCCATGCCGGCCAGCGCGTGGCCCTGAATCTTGCCGGCGAGCGGCTGGCAGTGGAGCAGATCCATCGCGGCGACTGGCTGCTGCACCCACTGCTGCACGCACCGACCCAACGCATCGACGTCGACTTCCAGCTGCTGCCGGGCGAAGCCCACGAACTCAAGCACTGGACGCCCGTGCACGTGCACCTCGGCGCCCAGGACGTCACCGCCCGCGTCGCCCTGCTCGAAGGCACGAGCCTGGCGCCGGGCGAACGCGCCTTCGCCCAGCTACTGCTCAACGCACCGAGCCACGCGGTACATGGCGACCGCATCGTCCTGCGCGACCAGTCCGCCCAGCGCACCCTTGGCGGTGGCCGTGTGCTCGACCCCTTTGCACCGCCACGCAATCGCCGTCGTGCCGCGCGGCTGGAGCAACTTCGCGCCCTCAACCAGCCGAGCCTGGAGCAGGCATTGCCGCCACTGCTCGCCAGCGCCACCAATGGCATCGACCCGCAAGGCCTGGAACGCCAGTTCAACCGTCCGCGCGAAGGCTGGCAGCTCCCGCACGGCGTACTGGAAGTCGGCACGCGATTGGGGCCACGGCTTTTCGATCAGGCCCGCTGGGACGAACTCGAAGCCACCCTGCTCGCCGCCCTGCAACGCTTTCACGAAGAACAACCCGACGAACTCGGCCCCGACCGCGACCGCCTGCGTCGCTACGCCCTGCCGCAGCTGGAGCGGCCGGTGTTCATCGCCCTGCTGGAACAGGCACTGGCCGCCGGCCGCATCGAAACCAGCGGCCCGTGGCTGCACCGCCCCGATCACCGGGTGCGCCTGAGCGATGCGGAAGAAGACTTGAAAGCGCGCCTGTGGCCATTGCTCGAAGCCGGCCATTTCGACCCACCCTGGGTCCGCGACCTGGCCCGCGACCTCGGCGTCGACGAAATGCAGATGCGCAACCTGCTACGCAAGCTCGCCCGTCTCGGCCTGCTGCAACAGGTGGTGAAAGATTTGTTCTACCCCGAGCTCACCATTCGCCAACTCGCGGGGCATGTACTGCAACTGGAAGCGCAAAGCGGCGTAATCCGCGCCGCCGCCTTCCGCGACCGCATCCAGCTCGGCCGCAAACGCAGCATCCAGCTGCTCGAACACTTCGACCGCATCGGCCTCACCCGCCGCTTCGGCAACGAACGCAAAGTCCGCCAGCACAGCGCCTTGGCGATCCAGTCAGCCCTGGGGTAGGCTGGTCGCCGCTTCCTTTCCCACATCAAGACCAGATAAGGAAGGCAATCGCACCCGGTGGTGCAGCCGGGCTTCAAATCCTGTTTTTAACATGGTCAATGATGGGTAACGTTGACCATTACTGATCAGAATCGGAAGAGGTCTGTGCCTTGGTGGCCTTTGACGGCGATTTACGGCATATATTTTCGACACATTTTCGACACATTCTCAGATAAGCAGAAATCCATCCTGCGCCGTGCTTTCGCATGCAGTGATGAGGAAAAGGAAAATCTATGGATTTAGCAGCTTTTGAGAGAAACATTCTTGCCACAGGCTTCGAGCTTGAGTTCAAAGTCGGCTGCCTACTGAAGGATAAAGGCTGGTCTTTTATCAGCAACCGCTATTATGTCGATGACGTTGAACAGTCCGTCAGAGAAATAGACCTTCTAGCTTATAAATATTCAAAATTAGAAGATGTAGATGTTTTTACGGCGCTATTGATCAGCTGCAAAAAGGCCGATGGTCGCGCATGGGCATTACTAACACGTGATATTAACTTAAAAGACCCCAATACGAACTGGTTTCCTTACCACGGCTACAGCAACCATGTAGGCATCCAGTATCAAACCGCCCTTCCTGAATGGGAAGATAGATATAAAGAAAAATGCCAAAAGCATGGGTCCAAAATTATAACTACTCCCGGAGTTGAAATCTTTGCATTCCAAGAAATGGATAGCAAAAATGGGAAAGCTCAAAACGATAAGGCGATATTCTCCTCGATCAGCTCGTTAATGAAAGCCCAAGCATACGAGCTGAATTTCTTACCTAAGCGCCTCGATGATAAAAAGAAGACGGTTTACAACCTGAATTTAATCTCGGTTCTTGCGGGAGATTTAATTAAGATACATTTTTCACCCAACGTGCCGCCTGCAGCGGAGCGAATTCAATCCGAGACTTATGTATCAAAGTACATCCTAAATAATCAGCAGACAACATGCAGAATACGCTTCGTTACCGAGCCTGCACTGCCTGAGCTTCTAGATCATTACAGTTCACTTCACGAGATTAACTGTAATATTTTTACTCAGGAGCTGAATGACTTTTACAGCGACGCTATAAAAATAGGAAAGAAAAACACTCTCTTAAAAGATGATTTTCGGTCCGAAGTTTATCAGAAGCTCAATAGATTACTTTTTGCTAACCAGCTCCCAGAGCTTGACAGAGACGACTTGGACGCTTGGAGCGGTGGCAAGATCGTTTATATCGAAGTTGGCGATGACGAAGAAGTCGTCGATTTTTTAAATGAATACGCTCCTGCGAAAGAAATAGCAAAAGCAGCCTTAATGAAGACATATAAGTACAGTGGGGAATTCACTTTTACCGTATCGATACCGTTCTAAGAAAACTTGCCATGCTGGGAGTTTTGCAGTTCTGCCTACATTTTTTTCGATAATCAAATTTTGTCAGGGTCGAGAAGCTCTATTTGTGAACAACGGATATTCGTCTTCTCGTTTCGCAGCTGTGCTATCTGCTTTCGGAGTTGTTCGCCCTGCCTGCAATCCTTCTCGGTAGTGAATATGTATGACTCTCTGAGTGGCGGTTGTGCTGTATCCGGTGGATTGATAAGTGTCGCTGTAAGTATCCATGCCAGCATTCTCTATATCTCCGCTCTCAAGTTCACCACTAGTTTCTGATGTTCAGATTAAAGCTCGCCTTGCAGTTCCTGCGCTGAATGCTTCCTTCCCCGCCAGGGCAGAAGTCGCTGAGCCGCGACTCTTTGCCTACAACCACAATTTCTTTTGGTCGGGACGGAATCGTTGCGGTTAGCTCGGGAATAACGCGTGTAGCGGGAACGATATTGGTTGCGCCCTGGGGAACGTAGTTTTTGTCGTTGAATACGGTTTGCTTGGGCGGTGGTTCTGCCGTACCGGCTTGGGGCTGGGGTGTTTGCGGCTGAGGCGTTTCACCTTTCGCGGCCACTTCCTCTACTACCCTGCCCCAATCCTTGGTCGCTACCGGCTCAGCTCGCGTGATTTCGGCGACAGGGGCTGGCTTAGGCTGGATGCGCTTATCGGCGATGCCCTGGGCGGTGCCTTTGAGGAATGCCGAACTCACCACCTGTAGCGCGGCCAGCATGATCGCGGTGCCGATCAGCCCTAGTATCAGCCATGCTACGGCTCCTTTGCGCGGGCGCCTTCTGACGTAGTCCGGGGCGTCGTTCCATTCAGCCTTCATATTCCATTCCCGCGGACGCGCCCGCGCCTCGTCATTCCTTACGGACCGCTACCCTGTGCTGGCTGGCCAGCCCGAACGGGACTGCGTGTAATAGTTCGGGCCACGGCTCGATGTTGCCACTCAAGCGGCGTTACATGCTAGCTTTCGTCCCGGCCCGCTCTGTTGCTATTCCTCAATCGGGCGCAACAGAAACACGCCAAAACCATCGTTCATGGAAGGCAATCGCACCCGGTGGTGCGGCCGGGCTTCAAACCCGGTTGGGGGCGGCAGCCGCTCCCGGGTGAGTTCGACTCTCACTGCCTTCCGCCAATCTCCCTCGCCTCCACCCTCTCTCCAGCCGCCAAGTCGGTCTGCGACAGTCTGACCCAGATATCAAAAAGCCATCGCCTTATCATGCGAAGCGCGTCACAATCGGCGTTTTTCTTTCCAGGGATGGAGAGACGCTTGTGAACGATCGGATCGACGAGCGGCGTGCATTTCATGCGCTGCGAGACCATATCGATTGCCTGTTGACGGCAGGTGCTTCGCTGGTGGGCCGGGACCCGGTGCAGCTGAGTCTGCAGGGCCGCACGTTGACGGTACGGCATGGAATGCTGGTCAACGAGAATGGTCATCAGGACCTTGTCGAGACGCTGGCAGAACTGGAATGGTCGAACAAGCGCACCCGCGATATGGCGATCGAACTCTGCATCCGCCAGCTCGATCAGGCGATCAAGGAAAGCTGCGAACAACTGCTGGGCTATTCGACGCCGGATTAGTCTTGAGGGCTCAGCGCAACCATCGCGGCATCGGGGCGTGCATTGGAAGCGGTGGGCTGAAGCCCACCGTACCGAGCAGCCTGCAGCACCGTTACTTCCACTGCAACGCCTGCACATGGGCGTTGGCCGGGTCGAAGTTGTCCAGGCGCATGCGTTCGGCGATTGCCGGCTGGGCTGCTTCGCCCAGTGGGAAGGCGTCGCGCGCAGCAGCCCAGTTCTCGGGTTGCAGGCGGACCATCCAGCCTTCGCCGTAACAGTCCTGGTTGATCAGCCCGGGGCGCTTCAGCAGCGCTTCGTTCACCGCCAACAGTGTGCCGCTAAGTGGACAGCGTGCCGAGGACGCGGCCTTGGCGAACTCCACCACGCCGAAGCTGCGGTCGCGCTCGATGCGGGCGCCGACGCGCTTGGGAGTAAAAGCGAATATCTAGCCGTAGAGCGCGCAACCGTAGGCAGTCAGGCCGAGGGTGACGCTGCCGTCGGCTTCCTCGCGCAGCCACAGGCTGTCCTCCGGCGCGTAACGCAGCGTGTCGGGAAATTCCAGGCCCTGTACATTCATAGGGTCAGCACCCGCTCGTACTCCAGGATCATCTGCGCCAGCTCGCCACCGCTGGAGATGTCGTCCAGCTCGGCGATCAGCGCGGAGGCCTCCAACTGGGCGCCGGGCTGGCGGCACATCAGCAGCCGCGCACCCGCCGCTTTCGCATTGCGAATAAAGTGCAACAACGGTTCGCCCCCGTCCACCGCGCGCAACGTTGCGGCGACCTCGGGGTACGCCAGCTGCGTGGCCTCTCCGGTGAGGTAGAGGGTGACCTCGGCATCCATGCAGGCGAGCAGCGTCGCGATGTGGAATGGCGCGGCGCAACGGGCGGGGGTACTGGGGCCGCTGGCTACCAGGATCAGCACGCGTGGTGAGGGAGACTGCTGCATAACGCCTCTTCTGGACCAAGCCGACGAGTTAAGCCGTCAAGCGCACGTTCGCCGCCGTTCGGGCCATTGCATGAAACTATCATCACCATAGCCTACAGTTTCGATTTCATGGTCTAGGATTTTTCACGGATGCACAGATAGGAGATCGAGCATGCTGGCGACACTGCTACCGGCCCTGAAAGAACTCGCCGTGCCACTGAAACTGCAGCTGTGGGATGGCAAGGAGATCGACATCGGCCCCGCCCCTTCCGTCACGCTGGTCATCAGGGACCCCAGCCTCGTCACTCAGTTGGCCAGTCCCAGTCTGGATGTGCTTGGCGCCGCCTATGTCGAAGGTCAGATCGACCTGCACGGGCCAGTGGATGAGGTCATCCGTATCGGCGACGTGATCAGTCGGGCAATGAGCCAGGACGATTTCTCGACACCGGCACGCGAGGCCCATGACAAGGCGACAGACGCCGAGGCCATCTCCTACCACTATGACCTGTCCAACGACTTCTACCAGCTCTGGCTGGACCGCGACATGGTCTATTCCTGTGCCTACTTCGAGACCGGCGAAGAGGCTATCGACCAGGCGCAGCAGGCCAAGCTGCGCCTGATCTGCCGCAAGCTGCGGCTCAAGCCCGGCGACCGCCTGCTGGATGTCGGATGCGGTTGGGGCGGATTGGCCCGCTTCGCCGCCCGCGAGTTCGGCGCTCGGGTGTTCGGCATCACCCTCAGCCGCGAGCAGCTGGCGCTAGCCCGCGAGCGCGTGGCGACCGAGGGGCTGCAGGATCAGATTCAGCTGGAGCTGATGGATTACCGCGACCTGCCGCAGGACGAGCGCTTCGACAAGGTGGTCAGCGTCGGCATGTTCGAGCACGTCGGCCACGCCAATCTGCCGCTGTACTGCCAGCGGCTGTTCGGCGCAGTGCGTCCGGGTGGCTTGGTACTGAACCACGGCATCACCTCGCGCCATCTCGATGGCCGGCCGGTGGGCCATGGCGCCGGCGA
This sequence comes from Stutzerimonas stutzeri, assembly GCF_000219605.1. Classification (NCBI taxonomy): domain Bacteria; kingdom Pseudomonadati; phylum Pseudomonadota; class Gammaproteobacteria; order Pseudomonadales; family Pseudomonadaceae; genus Stutzerimonas; species Stutzerimonas stutzeri. Next base: position 243,284 of record NC_015740.1, on the reverse strand, counting down.
GTTCATCGATCGCTACGTGTTTCCCCATGGCGAGCTGCCGCACCTGGTGAACATCAGCGGCTGCATCAGCGAAGCGGGGCTGGAGATCGTCGACGTGGAAAGCCTGCGCCTGCATTACGCACGTACGCTGCAGCTGTGGAGCGAGCGGCTGGAAGCCCGGCTCGCCGAGGCCCAGGCGCTGGTGCCCGAGCGGGCGCTGCGTATCTGGCGGCTGTATCTGGCGGGTTGCGCCTATGGTTTCCGCCGCGACTGGATCGACCTGCATCAGATTCTGGCGACCAAGCCGCTGCCGGACGGCTCCCACGAGCTGCCCTGGACACGCGCCGACCTGTACCGCTGAAGAGGCTGGCCGCTGCGCCCGACGTCGACGGGCGCGGCGTGCTGCCGTCAACGCAGCAACAGCAGCGGCGTGCGGGTGGTGCGGATCATGTTGGTGGTGGTGCTGCCGACGAAGAACTGGCGAATGCGCGAATGACCGTAGGCGCCCATCACCAGCAGATCAATGCCGTGCTCGGCCTGATAGGCATGCAGGGTCGGCTCGACCTCACCGTCGCGGATGGCGATCTGCACCGCGAAACCGGCCGACGCCAGTACGGCGCGCGCATCTTCCAGTTGCGCGCGGTGCTCGGCGCCATCCTGCCCAACCATCACCAGATGGATCGGCATGCCTTTGAACAGCGGGCTGCCGGCCAGCATTTCCATGCCCTTGCGGCTGGTGGCACTGCCGTCGAAGGCGAGCATCACGCTCTGCGGCGCACTGAATTCGCCGGGTACCACCAGGATAGGTCGCTGCATGGTGCGGATGACATTCTCCAGCTGGCTGCCGATGTGCTGGAGGGCATCGTCACTGTCCTCACCCTGGCGGCCGATCACCAGCAGGCGCGTTTCGTTCTGCAGATCCCGCAGGGCTTCGACCAGGTCGCCATGACGCTGCCGGCATTCCGGCTGGGCGACACCGGCGGCAATCGCCCGCTGGCGCGCCGCATCGAGCATCATGCGGCCCTCCTCAAGGGCGAGCTTGGCGCGCTTTTCGTCCAGCGTCGCCAGCTCCTGCAGCAGGAACTCGCGGCTGCCGAGCCCGATGATGCCGCTGAGGTCGCCCGACATCGGGTACTGCTGGCGATCCAGCACGTGAAGCAGCGTCAGCGGCGCGCCCAGCCGCCGGCTGGCCCAGGCGGCGCAATCACAGACCGCCGCGGCCTGCGGAGAGCCGTCGATACAAGCCATTACATGGGTCATGGTGCTTCTCCTGGTCAGTGGCTCACGATCGGGTCGATGGCCGCGGGTTCGCCATGCACGCCGAGGCGATCATCGCGCTCGCTTGTTGAGACCCGGCACCCGGGCATCGGTGCCGTCGCGGCGCTCGTTGCTGCCTGCTCACCAACGGCTCGTCTACCCGAACACGGTAGGCCAGGACGCAGGGGATGACCACCGTCAGGAAGGCAGTCGTCTGGCCATCTGGAACGACGAAGGCTCGACTGGCGAGCCGGGCTGCCGAGCTAGGTCCAGAGCTCGTCCAGATTGTTGAAACCCCAGGCGGCGGGATCTTCCCGACCGACGATGCGGTCGCCGCATTGAGGGTTGGAGAGATCCAGCTCCTGGGCCGGAATCGCCGCCCGGGTGCGCACCGAATAGAACAGCTTCAGCCGCGGCGCGGTCAGTTGCTGCGGATGATGCTCGATAACCACGCCGAGCCGACCCGACTGCAGCCGCACCAGCGAGCCCAGCGGATAAATGCCCACGGTACGGACGAAGGCGTGCAGCAGCTGCGTATCGAAATGCCCTTGCCACTGGGCCATGCGTGCCAGCGAGCCCGAGGCATCCCAGGCCGTCTTGTACGGGCGGTTCGAAGTGATGGCGTCGTACACATCGCAGATCGCACCCATGCGAGCCAGCAGGCTGATCTCTTCGCCCGCCAGCCGGTGCGGGTAGCCGGTGCCGTCGACCTTTTCATGGTGATGCAGGCAGACGTCCAGCACCGCGTCGGATACGGCGGTCTGCGCGGCGAGCAGCATGGCATGGCCGCGCTCCGGGTGGCTGCGCATGATGGCGTACTCGTCGTCGCTCAGCTTGCCCGGCTTGTTGAGCACATCCAGCGGCATGGCCATCTTGCCGATGTCGTGCAGCAACCCGGCCATCCCGGCTTCGTGCACCTGATCCTCGGGCAGGTCCAGCTGACGGGCGAGCGCGACCATCAGCGCGCACACCGCCACCGAATGCATGTAGGTGTATTCGTCCTTGGTCTTCAGGCGCGCCAGGCTCAGCAGCGCCGAACCGTTGCGCGCCAGCGAGGCGGATATCTGCTCCACCAGGGGCTGGCACTGTTGCGGATCGACGGCTTTGCCCAGACGAGCCTCGTTGAACATCGAGGTCACCTGCTCCTTGGAGCGCTTGAGCAGCCGGCTCGCGCGCTGCAACTCGTCATCCACGCTGCACTGCTGCGTCGAGGTGGTGGCGTCCGACGGCAGGCTGGAGGGCTCCGGTGGTTGCACCAGCGGTGGCGCATCGGCGGCGGCCGGCGTTGCCGTTTCGACATCCACGCCCTTTTCCACGTTGATCCACAGCGCCTTGACGCCACTGCCGCGCAGCGTCTGCAGGTCGGCGGGATCGGTCAGCAGGAACTTGCTGCGCCAGAACGGATGGTCGAACCAGCTGCCCTCCAGAGCGTGTACGTACATGCCGAAGCGAAGCTGACTGACAAGGATTTTTCTGAGCAAGGCGCACCTCGATTCGTGAGCGGCGCTGGTAGCCGCGCAAGCGTTCCATGCTCGCCACTACAAGAACTCCCCACAGTATATGTGTGATGGCACTTTGCCTCTACATGTCTGGATCAAGACTTTGGTGTCGATCGGCTCGCCGGTCGGTCTACAGGCGCTACGGCTTTCGCTTACCATCGTCGCGTCCTTTCGCGAGCGTCGCCAATGCCTGTCATCTCCAACCGCAGCCGCGTCAGCCTGATCGTGGCGTTGATCCTCGTCGGTCTGCTGCTCAGCATGTACTGGGCCGGGCGGCTGGCCGAGCAGCGCGCCTGGGCCGAGCGCGGGCAGGAATCGCAGGGGCAGCTGGAGCTCTATGCGCAGGCCATCCACACCCAGGTCGAGCGCTTCCGATCGGTGCCGGCGTTGCTGGCGCTGGACAGCGACATCCAGGCATTACTCGCCGACCCGGGCAACCGCCAGCTGCGCGGCCAGCTCAACCAGCGGCTTGAGCAGCAGAACCACGCCGCGGGCTCCTCGGTGCTGTACCTGCTGGATCGTAACGGCGAGACCATCGCAGCCAGCAACTGGCGTGACTGGAGCAGCTTCGTCGGCAACAACTATGCCTTTCGCCCCTATTTCCGCGACGCCGTGGCCAATGGCAGCGGGCGTTACTTCGCGGTCGGCGTGACCACCGGCATTCCCGGCTATTTCCTTTCAAGTTCGGTGAAGAACACTGCCGGCGAGCTGCTCGGCGTACTGGTGGTCAAGCTCGAACTGGAGGACATGCAGCGCGACTGGGTCGGCCAGCCGGGTATCCTGCTGATCGCCGACTCGCTGGACATCGTCATCCTCACCAACCGCCCGGCCTGGCGCTTTCGCTACCTGCGCCCGCTGAGCGACGAGGTGCGCAGCCGGTTGGTGGATGTGCGCCGCTATGCCGAGCAGACCCTGCAGCCGCTGCAGAGCAGCCGGGTGCAGCAGCTCGACGAGGGCAGCGAGCGCCGCCTGGTGGACGGCCCGGATGGCCGCCGCGAGTACCTCTGGCAACGTCTGGCATTGCCCGAGGAAGACTGGACCCTGCACCTGCTGCATGACCCGCAGTCGATCGCCGCCAGGGTGCGCAGCTATCGTCTGGCCGCGGCCGGCGTATGGATGACGCTGGCGTTCCTGTTGCTCTACCTGGCGCAGCGACGCAAGACCCGCCGCCTCGAATTGCGCAGCCGCACTGAGCTGGAGCGCCTGGTGCAGGAACGCACCCGCGAGCTGCACACCGCCCAGGACGAGCTGGTGCATGCTGCGCGCATGGCGGCACTGGGGCAGATGTCCGCCGCGCTGGCCCACGAAATCAACCAGCCGCTTACCGCCCTGCGCATGCAGCTGGCCAGCCTGCGCCTGCTGCTCGACAACGGCCGGGATGGCGAAGTGCGCGAAGGGCTCGGGCACGTGGAAGGCCTGCTCGAGCGCATGGCTGCGCTGACTGGCCATCTGAAGACCTTTGCCCGCAAGAGCCCTGCCGGCCTGCAACAGCACCTGGCGCTGGCCGATGTGCTGGAACAGGCGTTGCAGCTGCTGTCGCCGCGCATTCGCAGCGAGCAGGTGGAGGTATTCCGCCAGGTGCCGGCCGAGGCCACGGTGCGTGGCGATGCGATCCGCCTGGAGCAGGTGCTGATCAATCTGCTACACAACGCGCTGGACGCCATGGCCGAGCGACCGCAACGGCGCCTGCGCATCCTCTGTCGGCGCGTCGGCGACGCCTGGCAGCTCAGCGTTGCCGACAATGGCGGCGGCATTGCCAGCGAGCATCTGGATCAGGTGTTCGAGCCCTTCTTCACCACCAAGCCGGTCGGTCAGGGCCTGGGCCTGGGCCTGGCGGTGTCCTACGGCATCGTGCGCGACATGGGCGGCACCCTGGAGGTGAGCAACGACGAACAGGGCGCGGTGTTCACCCTGACGCTGCCGGCTGCCGAAGTGCACGCCGCCGAGTAAACTGCGGCGACGCGAGCGCGAGGAGCTGGCAATGAGCGGGCAGGTAATCTTCATCGATGACGAGGCGGCGATCCGTCAGGCCGTGCAGCAATGGCTGGAGCTCTCCGGCTTCCAGGTGCGCACCTTTTCCCGCGCGCGGGAAGCGCTGTCGGTACTGGATCGCGACTTTCCCGGTGTGCTGATCAGCGACGTGCGCATGCCCGACCTCGACGGCCTCGGCCTGCTCGAGCGGCTGATCGAACTGGATGCAGACCTGCCGGTGATCATGGTCACCGGCCACGGTGACGTGCCCATGGCCGTGCAGGCGCTGCGTCAGGGCGCCTACGACTTCATCGAGAAGCCCTTCACCCCCGAGCGCCTGCTGGACAGCGTGCGCCGCGCGATGGACAAGCGCCGGCTGGTCTGCGAGAACCGTCAGCTGCGCGAGCAGTTCGCCCGCAAGGGGCGTATCGAATCGCAGCTGCTGGGCGTATCCCGCGCCATGGATAACCTGCGACGCCAGGTGCTGGAGCTGGCCGGAACCGACGTCAACGTGCTGATCCGCGGCGAAACCGGCAGCGGCAAGGAGCAGGTGGCGCGCTGCCTGCACGACTTCAGCCCGCGCGCCGGCGGGCCGTTCGTGGCGCTGAACTGCGCGGCGATCCCGGAAACCATCTTCGAGAGCGAGCTGTTCGGTCACGAGAGCGGCGCCTTCACCGGCGCCAAGGGCAAGCGCATCGGCCGCATCGAACACGCCGCCGGCGGCACGCTGTTTCTCGACGAAATCGAAAGCATGCCGCTGGCACAGCAGGTCAAGCTGCTGCGCGTGCTGCAGGAGAAGACCCTGGAGCGGTTGGGCTCCAACCGCAGCATCGAGGTCGACCTGCGGGTGATCAGCGCGGCCAAGCCGGATTTGCTGGAAGAGGTGCGTGGCGGGCGCTTCCGCGAGGACCTGCTGTACCGGCTGAACGTCGCCGAGCTGCATATCCCGCCACTGCGCGAGCGGCGCGAGGACATTCCGCTGCTGTTCGAACACTTCGCCAGCCAGGCCGCCCAGCGCCACGGCCGTGCCGCGCCACCGGTGACGCCCGGCGAACTGGCGCAGCTGCTCGCCCACGACTGGCCGGGCAACGTGCGCGAACTGATCAACGCCGCCGAACGCCACGCCCTCGGCCTCAGCGCGCCGGCCCCGGCGAGCAGCGGCGGACAGTCGCTGGCCGAGCAGATGGAAGCCTTCGAGGCGCAGTGCCTGCACAATGCGTTGCAGCAATGCAAAGGCAACATTGCCGAGGTGATGACCCTGCTGCAGCTGCCGCGCCGAACCCTCAACGAAAAGATGCAGCGCCACGGCTTGAGCCGCAGTGACTATTTGCCGGCCGGAAGTTGCGACAACTGATCACGGCGCCGCCCTCGCCGCCTCTGCAAACCGTCGCAGCGCGACGCCATGTAGCATGGGTCGTCAACTCCGAATGGGAGCCTCGCGGGGCGTTGAGCGCACGCATCCGCAAGCGTCGAGCCCGTCGAGTCAACTGTCCAGCCCATCCAGCTGCCTCTGCAGAAAACGGCGCTCCGGCTCCAGCTGCACCAGCCGCAAGGCGCTGCGGTACGCCTCGCGAGCCTCGTCGAGGCGCGCCAGCTGGCGCAGTAGGTCGGCGCGGGTGGCGTGGCTGAGGTGATAGTCCTGCAGGTGCCCCTGGGCCAACAGCGCATCCACCAGCAGTAATCCCGCTTCGGCGCCGTCGCGCATGGCTACGGCCACCGCGCGGTTCAGCTCCACCACGGCTAACGGACTGAACTGCAGCAACACATCGTAGAGCCGCACGATCTGCGTCCAGTCCGTCTGCGCGGCGCTCGGCGCCTCGGCATGCACGGCAACGATGGCTGCCTGCAATGCGTAGGGGCCGAAGGCACGCGTGCTCAGGGCACGCTGCACCAGCAATGCGCCTTCGGCGATCTGCTGCCGATCCCACAGGCTGCGATCCTGCTCGTCCAGCCGCACCAGCTCGCCGCAGGCATCCGTGCGTGCGGCGCGCCGGGCATCATGCAGCAGCATCAGCGCCAGCAGCCCGGCGACCTCCACGTCGGGCAGCAGCTCGTAGAGCAGGCGACCCAGCCGAATGGCCTCGGCGCAGAGGTCGGCGCGGGTCAACGATGCCCCGGCCGATGCCGAATACCCTTCGTTGAACACCAGGTAGATCACCCGCAGCACGCTCTCCAGGCGTGCCGGCAGTTCCGCGCGCTCCGGCACCCGATAGGGCAGCTGGGCATCGCGGATCTTCGCCTTGGCTCGCACGATGCGCTGGGCGATGGTGCTGGGCGGCGCCAGAAAGGCCCGGGCGATCTCCTCGGTGGTCAGATCGCAGACCTCACGCAGGGTCAGCGCCACGCGACCATCGGCCGGCAAGGCCGGATGGCAGCAGGTGAAGATCAGCCGCAGACGGTCGTCTTCCATCTCGTCCACCTCCGCCGCCTCGGCTGCGTCTTCCAGCTGCTCGGCCAGCAACCGCAGCGAGGCATCGAAGCGCGCCCGCCGGCGCAGGGCATCGATGGCCTTGAAGCGACCGGTGGACACCAGCCAGGCGCGCGGGTTGTCCGGAACGCCATCGCGTGGCCATTGCTGCAGCGCGGCGGCGAAGGCGTCTTGCAGTGCTTCCTCGGCACGATCGAAATCACCCAGCAGGCGGATCAGCGTGGCCAGGACCCGACGCGATTCGCGGCGGTAGACCGCCTCGACCTGCGCCGCCGCAATGGCTCCAGTGAGCGGCATGCTCAGCGCTGCGGCAGCTGGCGCAAAGGCCGGACCTCGACACAACCGAGGCTGGCTGGCGGAATCTTCGCCGCGATGGCCTCTGCTTCCCGCTGGTCAGCCGCCTCGATCAGGTAGAAGCCGGCCAGCTGCTCGCGGGTTTCGGCAAAAGGACCATCGACCACCGAGGTGATGCCATCGCGCACGCGCACCGTGCGAGCCGTGCGCACCGACTGCAGCGGTTCCCCGGCGAGCATATGCCCGCTGGCACGCAGCTCCTCGCCACAGCTCAGGCAGCGCGCAACCAGCGCTTGCCACTGTTCATCGGTCAGCGCATCCACGCGCTGCTCGTCGTAATAGATCAGACACAGGTATTTCATGGCGAGGCTCCGGCTGCTGGGGACGCAGAAAAGCTAGCAGCCGGGAGCAAAGCCTGCCCGATCGAACGACGAAGCTCCGCAGCGCTCAACCGGCCTGCTGCACCGCCGAAGGTGTCGACGACATGCATACCTGGCCGGTCTCCATGTCGAAGGGCATCGAGAAGTGCTCATGGATGACCTTCCAGTCGCCGCCGCGCCGCGCCCAGACACGGGTGCCGCGCATCCACGCGCTCTGCATCTCGCCTTCGGCGTTGGGGCCACCGCAGTGGCTGAGCATGCGGCTGCAGGCCAGCTCGCCGCCGACGTCCACGTGCAGCTCGTGGGTCTCGAAGAAGCCTTCGCCCTGGCAGAACTCGAAGCAGCGCTGCCAGTGCGCGCGGTACTCGGGCACGCCCTTGAACTGCAACGCGCCCACGGCATCGAAGGCGACCACCTCCGGCGCGTACTGCGCCATGATCCGGTCGAGATCCTTGGCGCCAATGGCCTGCTCGAAGTCTTCGTGCAGCTGGCGAATGGCGGTTTCATCCTGGCGGGTTTCGGTGCTCATGGCCGTCTCCTGTGATCGGGTTGAACGGGTGGGTTCAGCCAGTAGTCGTTCGGCGCGCCCATGGATCGACAGGCCGGGCGAATCTTTTTTTCAGAAGACCGACAGGCGACGGGCCGCGGGCCAGACGCCTTGGCATGCCTAGCGCGCCGCCATGACACGGCACCGCCAGGCGGAATACAGTTGCGAATTGTTATCCTTTATATACGATAGTGGCTCTCAGATGGCACAGGCTCGCATCGCCAGCCGAGCCATCCTCCGCCACCTAAAGTCCAATGCCCGGTCAGGTCCGTCATGCCCACTCTTCGCTTCTCGCGTAAAACCGCACTGCTGCCCGTTTGCCTTGCCGCCAGCTTCGCTGGCTCGCCGCTCATGGCCCAGGAACAACTCGAAGAGGGAGCACAGAGCAGTGCGGCCGAGCCGGTCGAGCTGCAATCGGTGGAAATCACCGCCAGCGCGGACGCCTCTGCAGACGGGCTGACCCAACCCTACGCCGGCGAACAGGTCGCCCGCGGTGGGCGCGTGGGTATTCTCGGCAACCGCGATTACATGGAAACGCCGTTCACCTCGACGTCCTATACCTCGCAGCTGATCCAGGATCAGCAGGCTCGCAGCGTGTCGGACGTGCTGCAGAACGACCCCTCGGTGCGCGTTGCCCGCGGCTTCGGCAACTTCCAGGAGCTGTACGTGGTGCGCGGTTTCCCGGTGTACTCCGATGACATTTCCTACAACGGCCTTTATGGCCTGCTGCCGCGCCAGTATGTAGCCGCCGAATTCATCGAGCGGGTGGAAGTGTTCCGCGGCGCCAACACCTTCCTCAACGGCGCAGCCCCAGGTGGCAGCGGCATTGGCGGCGCGATCAACATCCTGCCCAAGCGCGCGCCGAACGAGCCGCTGACGCGACTGACCGTCGGTGCCGAAAACGGTGGCCAGGCCATGACCCACGCCGATATCGCCCGCCGCTTCGGCGAAGAGGAGCGCTTCGGTGTGCGCCTGAACGCGGCCAAGCGTGCCGGCGAGACCACGGTCGAAGACGAGGATCGCACCCTCGACATGTTCGCCCTTGGCCTCGATTACCAGGGCGACAACTTCCGCCTGTCCGGGGACATCGGTCACCAGTACCACTTTATCGACCAGCCACGACCGAGCGTCACGCCGAGCGGTGGCATTCCCAGCGCGCCGGATGCTGACGACAACTTTGCCCAGCCTTGGACCTATTCGAAGGAAAAGCAGACTTTCGGCACCTTCCGCGCCGAATATGACTTCTCCGATGCCGTAACCGGCTGGCTCGCAGCCGGCGTGCGTGAGGGCGAGGAAAAGAATCGTTTGGCAAGCATGACTGCAGGCAGTTCGGGCGCCGGCACCTTCTACCGCTTCGACAACGTACGTGAGGAGGAGGTATTCACCAGCGAAGTGGGCCTGCGCGCCCGCGGCAGAACTGGCGACGTGTCCCACGAATGGGTGATGTCGGCAGCCATGTTCGATCTGGAAGCCCGCAACGCCTACGCCATGTCGGGCAACTATGCAGCAGATATCTACCGGCCGTTCGCCGCCGCGATGCCGGATGCTGTCTGGCTGGGCGGCTCGATGTCCAACCCCAACGTCACAGAGCGAACCCACACCCAGAGTCTGGCCATCGCCGATACCCTGGGCTTCATGGATGACCGTCTGTTGGTCACCCTTGGTGCCCGCCGCCAGGGCATCGAAGCCAAGAGCTACGACTACAACAGCGGTGACCGTTTGTCTTCCTACAACCGCTACAAGAACAGCCCGGTCGCCGGCGTGGTGTATCAGCTGACCGACGAGCTTTCGGTCTATGCCAACTACATCGAAGGCTTGGTCAAAGGTGATATCGCACCGGTTACCAGCGGAGGCGTCACGATCAACAATGCTGGCGACGCCTTGGAGCCTTACGTTTCGAAGCAGACCGAAGTCGGTATCAAGTATGACGGCGGTAACCTCGGCGGCAGCCTGGCCGTGTTCACCACTGACCGGCCATTCAGCACCGTTGAAGGTATCGAAACCATTGGCGGCGTCACGAGGGGCGTCTATACCGACGGCGGCGAGCAGCGCAACCGCGGTATCGAGCTGTCGGTGTTCGGTGAACCGACCTACGGCGTGCGCCTGCTGGGCGGCCTGACATTGCTCGATGCAGAGCTGACCAGCACCCAGGACGGCGTCAACGAAGGCAACCGCGCCATCGGCGTGCCACGCACCCAGGCCAATATCGGCGGTGAGTGGGACGTACCCGGCAGCAATGGCCTGACCCTGACCAGCCGTGTCGTCTACACCAGCAGCCAGTATGCCGATACGGCAAATGATCTCGAAATCCCTTCCTGGACCCGCCTGGACCTTGGCGCCCGCTACCGTATGGTGATCGACGAGCGTGACGTGACCCTGCGTGCCCGCCTGGACAACGTGACCGGACGCGACTACTGGGCCTCGGTGGGCGGCTATCCGAACGCCAACTACCTCGTCCTCGGCGCCCCGCGCACGCTGTCGGTCAGCGCCACGGTCGACTTCTGATGCAGGCAGCCACGCTTCGTCGCTGGGGCTGGGTCCACAAGTGGTCCAGCCTGGTCTGCACGCTGTTTATCCTGATGCTGTGCCTGACCGGCCTGCCGTTGATCTTCTCGCATGAGATCGATCACCTGACCGGCAACGGGATCGAGGCGCCGGCGATGCCAGAAGGCACGCCGCGCGCTCCGGTCGATCAGGTGGCTGCCAAGGCGGTCGAGGCCTATCCGGGGCTGGTCCCGCTGTATTTCTTCGCCGAAGAAGACGATCCGGATGTCTGGTACGTCAAACTCGATACCCGCGTCGATACCGATGAAAGCGGGTCGACGCTGATCCTCTCCGACGCCCGCACGGCCGAGGTACTGGGCGCGCCGAACTTCGACGAGGGGTTCATGAGCGTCATGTACCGCCTGCACGTCGACCTCTACGCGGGGCTGGCGGGCAAGCTGTTCCTCGGCTTCATGGGCCTGCTGCTGATGGTGGCGATCATCTCCGGCGTGGTGCTCTACGCGCCCTTCATGCGCAAGCTGCGCTTCGGCGAAGTGCGTCAGGAACGCACTGCCCGCACCCGCTGGCTGGACCTGCACAACCTGCTCGGCATCGTCACCCTGGTCTGGGCGCTGGCGGTGGGCTTCACCGGGGTGATCAACACCTGGGCGGACCTGATCTTCCAGGCCTGGCAGGCCGAACAGGTCGCCGCCCTGCAGGCCGGCAAGACCCGCGTGTTGCTGCCGAAGGACGCCAGTGATGCACCGGCCGCGGACGGCTCGCTGCAGACTGCCGTCGACCGTGTACTGGCCGCCGCGCCGGGCATGGCGGTGGCAATGATCGCCTACCCCGGTACCCTGCGCGCCACGCCGGAGCATGTCGCAGTGATGCTGCATGGCGACACACCGCTGACCTCGCGCCTGAGCCAGGCGCTGCTGGTCGACCCCGCCAACGGCGAGGTGCTGGAGGCCAGCGCGCGGCCCTGGTACGTCACCGCGCTGCAGCTGTCCGAGCCGCTGCACTTCGGCGACTACGGCGGCCTGCCGCTGAAGGTGCTCTGGGCGCTGCTGGATATTCTCACCATCGTCGTGCTCGGCAGCGGCCTGTACCTCTGGCTCAAGCGCGGCGCGACCGAGGTGCGCACATGATGCGCATCTGGTTGTGGCCGGTGGTGATCGCCGTGTTGTCCGCCGCCGGACTGATCGCCGGCCTGGTTTCCGAAGGCGCCGGCGACTGGCTGAGCTGGCTGGCCCTGGCAGCACCGGTCGCCGTCGGCGTGCATGGCCTGACCCGCTGCGGCGCCCGGGCTCAGGCGCGCAGCGACGATTTCAGGGGCGCAGCACCTCGGCGAGCTGATCGAAGCTGAACGGCTTGGGCAACGAACGCGCCGGCAGGCGGCTGTCGATACGGCCCTCGCCGGAGACGAAGACCAGTCGCAGCCACGGCTGGGTCTTCAGCGCCTCGGCAGCGAATTCCGGGCCCGAGCGACCGGGCAGGTTGACGTCCAGCAGCAGCTGGTCGAAACGCTGCTCGTGCAGCGCCTTTGCCGCCGTTTCCGCGTCCGGATAGCCGCGCACGCCGTAACCCAGCTCCTCGACCATCTCACAGGTCAGCGTCAGCAGCTGCGGCTGGTCCTCCACGACCATCACCCACTGCCGCGGCGCGGTCTTGTCGTCCCCATGCTGGGCACCCAGCAGCTGACGCACCTTGCGCGCCAGGTCTTCCTGCCGGTAGGGCTTGCTCAGCAGCTCCACGCCCGGGTCCAGGCGCCCGCCATGAACCACCGCATTGCGCGTGTAGCCGGACGTGAACAGCACCGCGACGTCCGGCTGCAGCAGCCGTGCCTGGCGCGCCAGTTCGGTGCTGCTCAGCGGCCCGGGCATGACCACATCGGTGAACAGCAGGTCGATACCGATGCCGCTCTGCAGGATGCTCAGGGCGCTCTGCGCATCGTTGGCACGCAACACCGAATAGCCGAGACCGGTGAGCAGTTCGATCACCGTGGCCTGTACGGGCAGGTCATCCTCCACCACCAGAATGGTTTCGCTGCCGCCCACCACCGGGCCGACGGTGGCTGGCAGCGCCTGTACTTCGGGCTGCTCGGTACGCGGCAGGTAGAGCTTGACCGTGGTACCCGAGCCCGGCTCGCTGTAGAGGCGGATATGCCCGCCACTCTGCTTGGCGAAACCGTAAGCCATGCTCAGGCCCAGGCCGGTACCGTGGCCTTCCGGCTTGGTGGTGAAAAAGGGTTCGAAGGCCTGCTCGATGATTTCGGCAGGCATGCCGATGCCCGTGTCGGACACCGCCAGCAACACGTACTGACCGGGCGTCACATCGGCCTGGGTGCCCGCATAGAGTTCGTCGAGCATGGCGTTGCCCAATTCCAGGGTCAGCTTGCCGCCCTCGGGCATGGCATCGCGGGCATTGATCGCCAGGTTGAGCACCACCTGCTCGAGCTGGTGCGGATCGACCATGGTGGTCCACAGGCCGCCGGCGACCACGGTTTCGATCTCGATGTGCTCGCCGATGGCCTGGCGCAGCAGCTCGTCGAGATCGCGCAACAGCCGGCCAAGGTTGGTCGGTTGCGGCCGCAGCGGCTGGCGGCGGGCAAAGGCCAGCAGCTGGCGCGCCAGCTTGGCACCGCGTTCGACTGCCGAGCTGGCAGCATCGACGCGCTTGGCCGCGCTGCGGTGCTCCTCCACCAGCGGCTGCAGCAACTGCAGATTGCCGGCGATCACCTGCAGCACGTTGTTGAAATCATGGGCCACGCCGCCCGTGAGCTTGCCGATGGCCTCGAGCTTCTGCGACTGGTACAGCGCCTGCCGGCTCAGCTCCAGCTCGCGAGTGCGTTCCTCGACCAGTTCCTGCAGCCGCTCGCTGGAGCGCTGCAAGGCCTGCTGCGCCAGCACCTGGGCGGTGACGTCATGACCCTGGCAGAAAATACCGCTGACCCGCTCGTCCTCGCTGAATACCGGCTGGAAAACGAAGTTGAGGTAGCGTCGCTCGGCCTTGCCACCGGTCTGCGGGCGCACGCGCACGGCGAGGTCACGGCCGAGATAGGGCCGCCCGGTAACGTAGACCTGCTGCAGCAGCTCGGACAGCGCACGGCTCTCCAGCTGCGGAAAGGCCTTGAATGCCGGGCGGCCGAGCAGTTCGCGGGCACCGACCAGCTGATGGAAGGCGCGGTTGGCGATCTTCAGTTCGTGGCGCGGCCCTTCGGTGATGGCGATGAAGCCCGGTGCCTGGTCGAACAGCCGCTGCAGATGCGCGCGCTCCTCGTCGAGTCGGCGCCCGTGCAGCTCGCTGGCGCGGCGCTCGGCCACCAGTGCCGACACATCGCGCAGGGTCAGGGCCGCGCCCACCACGGCACCATCCGCCGCACAGACCGCGGCCACGACGATCTCCAGGGCGCGGCCGCTGACGGCGTCCTCGTGCTGCAGCGTCTGCGTCGTGTCGCAGTCCAGCGCTCGTGCCAGCGCCTGGCCCAGCTCCGGGCTCCAGAACGGCAGACCACTCGCGGTACGACCCAGCACCTCGGCGCGCGCGAGACCGAACAGCTCGGCCGCGCCGGCACTCCAGTAGAGCACCGCGCCGGCCCGGTCGAGGCCGACGATCGCATCGCGCGCGGCATCGATGAAGTGATGCAGATAGAGCTCCGCCGTTGGCAGCGGCCGCCTGCTTGACTGACTGCCATGCACCGTGGCATTGGCCCGGTCCAGCGTGGTCCGCAGACGCGCCCGTCGCCGCACGCTGGCCAGCGCCTGATCGAGCTGCTGTTGTGGATTGGCACCCAGGTTGACGATGGACCAGTGGGGCCCGAGCAGGGGCGCCGGGCCCAGCGCGCGGTGCAGCGCGTCGGCTTCGCCATCCTCGCTGAGAAAGAGGATCTGCGCCGTTTTCCAGTGGTTGCGCAGCTGTCGCGCCAGGGTCACCGGGCGCGGCAGAGCGGCCGCCAACAGCACCAGCGCCGGCTGTTCGTCGTCCGGCGGCAATGCACCGGCATCCAGGCGGCTCAGCTGCAGGCCGTGCGCCGCCGCCCACCGGGCGACCTGCTCATGCAGGCCGCTGTCATCGGCCTCCAGCAGCGCGACCCGATCGAGCAGCAGGTCGCTCATAGCAGCGGCACCCCCAGCAGACTGCGGCCTGTCCAGAGTTTGAGCAGCCCGGTGGTGGGCGTCATCACGTGGCCGGCGCGGGCATCCCGCAGCAGCCGGGCAGCACGGCTGTTTTCCCGATAGGCCGCCCCACCGCACAGCGTCATCGCCTCGTTGGCCAGCTGCACTGCGGTTTCCGCCGCGTCCGCCTTGCACGCCAGGATGAACGACAGCGCCTCGGGATGCGCGCCATCGCCGCGCCGTGCCGCTTCGCGCACCAGCGCGCGGCTCTTGACCAGGGCGGTCCAGAGTTCGCCGTAACGCACCTGCAGGCTTTCCACGTCGCGCAGGGCCTCGCCGGAATGGCTGTAGCGGCGCGAACGCAGATGCACACTCGCCTCGTCCAGCGCCGCCTGGGCGATACCCAGGTAGGTGCCGGCCATGGCCATGAGAAAGAACGGTGCCACCACCTCGAAGACATACCAGACCTGGTCGCCAGGCTCGCCCAGCAGGTTGCGCGCCGGCACCCGTACCCGATCGAGCTGCAGCGGTCGCGACGAGTTGCCGCGCATGCCGAAACCGGCCCAGGCATCCAGCCAGTGCATGCCCTCCCCGCCCTTGTCGACGATCAGGCAGCTGAAATCCCCGGCTTCGGCGCCGGCCGCCACGGTGGATACCACGTAGGAATCGGCATGCCCGCCATTGGTGACGAACTGCTTGGTGCCCTCGACGATGAAATCCTCGCCATCGGCATCCAGGCGGGTCTCCGGCAGATAGAAATGCGCACCGGTGCCCTGCTCGGACAGCGCCAGAGTGGTGACATGCCGGCCCGCGGCAATTTCTTTCAGGTAGTGCTCGCGCTGATGGTCGGTGGCCTTGGCGGCGATCACCGCAGTGGCCACGCAATGCATGCCATAGCACAAGGCAGAGGACGGACAGGCACGGGCAATGGCTTCGGTGAGCACGCACAGGCCTAGCAGTCCCTGACCCAGCCCGCCCTGATCCACCGGAACCTGCAGGCCGAGCAGGCCGGCCTCGGCGAGCGCGCGCATGGAATGGGCCGGCCAGCGACACTCGGCGTCGACCTCGGCGGCCAGGGGCGCGATGACATTTTCTGCCAGATCGGTGGCGATGCTCTGCAATTCGACCAGCTGAACGGGGAGCAAATGGTCCATGAGTCTTCCTGGAATCTTGGGGAGGCCGGCATCCACCCAGCCGAATATCTGACCGTTTTGGTCGGATCTTGTTCGAACGCGGCGGCTCCATGTGGGGAGCGCCACGTGAGATTGGCGGTCATAGTGGCATGACTTCTTCGACAAAGGGCAAGCGGCCCATGCGCCTTCGACTCGCACTGGCTCTGCTGACCGGGGCATTGCTGGCCAATGGCGCCCAGGCCGAGAGCAACGACATGCATATCCTGATCGGCAGCTACACGCATGACAGCGACAGCCCCGGCGTGCTGCGCCTGCGCTTCGACCCCTCGCAGGGACGGCTCGAGCCGGAGCCGCTGCAGGCGCTGACGAGCCACAACCCCTCCTGGCTGGTGCTGGACGAGCGACGCGGGCGGCTCTATGCCACCCATGAGAACGGCCCGGCCCATGCCGATCCGGTCGGTCGCGTCGGCGCCTGGCAGCGCGACGCCAAGGGCGACTACCAACCCATCGGCCAGGCCATCAGCCTCGGCGATGAGCCCACCCACGCCAGCCTGAGCGCCGATGGCCGCTACCTGTTCGTCAGCAACTATGGCTCGCGACCCAACCCCGGCGGCAGCCTGGCGGTGCTGCCGCTGGACGAGGATGGCCGCCCCTTGCCGGTCACGCAGATCGCTGCGCATCAGGCCAGCGGCGTGCACCCCGAACGCCAGGCATCGCCTCACGTGCATTCGGCGGTGCCCAGCCCGGACGGCACGCGCCTTCTGGTCAGCGACCTGGGCGCCGACCGGGTGTTCGTCTACCGCTACGACCCGAGCCATGCCGAGCGCCCGCTGCGGCCGGATGAGCCGGCCAGCATCGAGCTGCCCGCGGGCAGCGGCCCGCGCCATCTGGTGTTCCATCCCAATGGCAAACACGCCTACCTCGCCCTCGAACTGAGCGCCCAGGTGGCTGGCTTCGATTACACCAATGGCACCTTGACCCGCCGGCAACTGCTGGACCTCAAAGAGTCCGATAGTGAAGTGCGTCATTCACCCGGCGCGATCCACACCTCGGCCGATGGCCGCTTTCTCTATGTCAGCGACCGCGGCGACTACAACCACATCATCGTCTTCGCCATCGAGGCCGACGGCACACTGCGCGAAATCCAGCGCCGCCCGAGCGAAGGCCGCGAACCGCGGGAGTTCGCCATCACGCCGGATGGTCGCTTCATGCTGATCGCCAATCAGCTTAGCGATGCGCTGGTGGTGATCCGCCGCGACCCGGAGAGCGGGAAGCTCGGCGAGACGTTGCAGACCCTGGCGGTCGGGCGGCCGTCGGATATCAAGCTGCTCACGCCGAACTGATCCGCGACGTTTCAGGACAGCCAGCAGGCGACCCGATCGCGTCCTGAATTAAGCCGATGGCGGCATCAACGCCCGG
Source organism: Stutzerimonas stutzeri (assembly GCF_000219605.1). Taxonomy (NCBI): domain Bacteria; kingdom Pseudomonadati; phylum Pseudomonadota; class Gammaproteobacteria; order Pseudomonadales; family Pseudomonadaceae; genus Stutzerimonas; species Stutzerimonas stutzeri. The sequence continues at coordinate 225,778 of NC_015740.1, read as the reverse complement.
CAAATGCGTCGAGCGTGACGTCGATCACCCCGCGCGCGTTCAGCGCTCCGGCTGCTTGCCATCGGGCACTGCCTCTTCGTCGCTCACCTCCTCGGCCATACCCGGCGGCACGTTGTAGGCGCCGCCCGGCACGTCGCTTTCGCTGCCGCCGGCGACATCGCCATGAGTAGTGGTGGTTTCTGGATTCTGTTCGTGGGCATCGCCGCTCTGATCGATGGACTCGATGCTCTCGCGGCCCGGTTCGCTCTGGCTCATCAGCAGTTCCTCGTTCGTCGCCGCACCCCGGCCGATCCGGAGCGCCATGGTTCTTAGGATGGCGGGACCGGCAGAAGGTGCAGGGCCGTGAGGCCATTTCTGGACCAATGGCCGCTCGGCGGCGCAGCTGAACTAATCCAGTGGCGGGGCAGCCAAAACTCAACTGGAACTGCCATAGAACAGAATCATGCAACTGACTTCCCGCAGCCTGCCGATCACCCCTGCCATCACCCCGGAGCCGGATCAGCCGTCACGGGCGCTGTATTTCGCCCTCGTCCGCGAGGTCGACGAGCACGCGCGGGAGAACGCCGCCGATTACCTGCGCACGCAGCTCGAAGCGGCCGCTGCCCTGCCCTGCGACCTGCCGGCGGACCCCGCCGATCTGGACGCCTGGGTGCTGCAGCGTACCGAGGCGGTCGGCCATCAGTACCAGGCCTACCTGGAACAGCGCCGGGCCGGCGGGCCGCGCCGCTATTTCCCGAGCAAGGCCCATGCGCTGCACTTTCTGCGTGGCGTGGCGCCGACCAAGCTGGTGGACGGTGCCTGGCTCTACGGCCTGTTGCAGCGGTGGGACGATGCGCGTTTCACCGCGCTGATCCAGACCTACCTGGAGGAGCTCGGCGACGGGCTGCCGGAGAAGAACCACGTGGTGCTCTACCGCAAGCTGCTGGCGAGTCAGGGTTGCGACGACTGGCAGGAGCTGGACGACGAACACTTCGTCCAGGGTGCCATCCAGCTGGCGCTGGCCGAGCACGCCGAGCAGTTCCTGCCGGAAATCATCGGCTTCAATCTCGGTTACGAGCAGCTGCCACTGCACCTGCTGATCACCTCCTATGAGCTGACCGAACTGGGCGTCGACCCCTACTACTTCACCCTGCACGTCACCGTCGACAACGCCGACAACGGCCACGCGAAGAAAGCCGTGCAAGGTCTGCTGGATGCCTGGCCGCAGGTGGGCGATAGCGCCGAGTTCTATCGCCGCGTGCGCGATGGCTATCGCCTCAACGACCTGGGCGCCAGCACCGTCTCGGTGATCGGCAACTTCGACCTCGGCCGCGAGGTGCAGCGCATCTTCGAGAAGAAGGCCGCGGTCGGCCAGTTCGTCCATTCCGACTACTGCCGCTTCGAAGGCCGCACGGTCAACCAGTGGCTCGGTGACGACGTCGAGCAGTTCCTCGCGGTGCTGGACAAGCGCGGCTGGATCAAGCGCGGCCACGACCCGCAGGAAAGTCGTTTCTGGCAGCTCATCGTCGGCGAACAGGCGCCCATGTTCGGAGTATTCAGCGCCTACGAACAGCAAATGATCCATGACTGGATCGCCGACGACTGGCAGGCCGATGGCAAGCGCAGCCCGCGCGGTGCGTTGCTGCAGCGCCAGGCGCTATTCAACGGGCGCCGCACCGCCTCGGCGCCGGCCATGCCGCAACCCGCCGAACACGTCAGTGGCAACGATTTCGATGAGGAGCTGCAGCTGCTCGAACAGCAGGTCGCCCGCCTGCCCGACCGCGCTGCCCGCATGCGCCTGCTGCTGCCGCTGCTGGCGCCGCAACGTCATCACAGCGCCGCCGGTCTGCTGGCCACGCGGCTGTTCAACGGCCTGTTCAACTGAAAGGATCGATCAAGGAAAGCACCATGACCATGGACACTGCGCAGGACCGCGCATTGCTGCATCTGGGCCAGGCCCTGCGCGATCGCGGCTATCACTTCATCACGCCCACCCCACTGACCCACGAACGGGTCAACCAGCGGCCGGAGAATGCGCTGGCCGACGACCTGCACGGGGTGTTCGGCTGGAGCCGGCCCTTCCAGCACGAGCTGCTGCCGGGCCCGCTGTTCAGCCTGATGGATCAGGCGCAGGTCCTGGAAGCCTGCGGCTCGCGCTGGCGTTCGAAGGTGCGGCTGTCGAGCCTCGACGGCCAGCTGTTCCTGCACTCGGCATTTCCCACCACCGCCAGCGACGCGGTGTTCTTCGGCCCGGATACCTACCGTTTCGCCAACGCCATCCGCTGCCATCTGAACCAGCACACCGGGATGATCCGCCGCGCCGTGGACATCGGCTGCGGCTCCGGCGCCGGAGCGATTCTCACGGCGCTGGCGCGGCCGCAGGCCGAGGTGCTGGCGGTGGACATCAATCCAGAGGCGCTGCGCCTGACGCACATCAACGCGGCGCTGGCCGGTGCCGACAACCTGCGCGCCCTGCACAGCGACCTGCTGAGCGCGGTGGACGGCGAGTTCGACCTGATCCTGGCCAACCCGCCCTATCTGATCGACGCCGACCAGCGCGCCTATCGCCACGGCGGTGGACCGCTGGGCGCCGGGCTGTCGCTGGCGATCCTCGATGCGGCGCTGCAGCGCCTGGCGCCGGGTGGAACGCTGCTGCTGTATACCGGCGTGGCGATGCTGGACAACCAAGACCCGTTCCTCGCGGAGGTGCGCCGACGCCTGCAGTGCGGCGCCTTCAGCTGGACCTATCGCGAGCTGGACCCGGACGTGTTCGGCGAGGAGCTGCTCGGTGGCGCCTACGTCAAATGCGACCGCATCGCAGCCGTGGTGCTGGAAGTGACGCGACCAGCGAACTGACCGTAGGGAAAGGGGTGCGTGGAAAACGCTTCGCGGTTTTCCACGGGGTGGCCATCCACCCTACGGCAGATCAGGCGTAGGGTGGATAACGCCGCAGGCTTATCCACGGGCAAGAGAGCGCGCAGATCAGACCGGCAACAGCAGCAGGATCAGCGACAGGGTCAGCAGCGAGCCGAGCGTCGAGTACAGCACCACCCGCGATACCCGCGAGCCCTCGCGGCCATAGAACTCGGCAAGCATGTACGGCCCGGTGCCGGTCGGTAGCGCACTCAGCAGCAGCGCCGAATAGGCCCACAGGGTCGGTAGTTCGAACACCTGAAACGCCAGGTACCAGGTGATCAGCGGCTGTACCACCAGCTTCAACCCCACCAGCGGCCAGACGCCCTGCACCCGACCGGCCGGCTGCGGCTGGGCGAGGAACAGGCCCAGCGAGACCAGCGCGCAGGGCGCCGCCGCTGCGCCCAACAACTTGAGCAGGGTGGCCAGCGGCACCGGCAGCTGTACACCGCCGGCAGCCCATAGCGCGCCGAGCATGGGCGCGATCACCAGGGGGTTGCGCACCAGCGCCCCGCTCACCTTGCCCAGCGTGCGCAGCAGGCCCTGGCCTGCGTGCAGCCCGGTCTCCACGCAGGCCAGGGCGATGGCGAACAGCACGCAGACGACAATGATCGAAGCGACCATCGCCGGCTGCAGTGCCTCGTCGCCGAGCACCAGCATGCATAGCGGAATCCCGACATAGCCGGTATTGGCATAGGACGCGCCCAGCGCATCCAGGCTGGCATCGACCAGCGGCTGCTTCTGCAGCAGGCGATACGCAAGAGTGAAGGCGAACACGCCGAGGCAGCCGATGGCGAAGGCGGCGATGAACCCCGGTTGCCAGAGCTGCTCCCAGGTGGAGGTGGCGACGACGCTGAACAGCAGCGCCGGCAGGCCCAGCCAGACCACGAAACGGTTGAGTTCCGAAGCGCCGGTCGGCCCCATGCGCCCACTGCGGCGGCACAGGTAGCCGAGCAGGATCAGGGCGAAAACGGGCAGGACAACGTTGATGACCGAAGACATGGGCTCTCATCTGAAGCGTCGTCGCTGAGCCCAGCGGGCGGACGACCGGAACGGCCGGCCACCTTAACAAAAACTTCGCCGAACCGAGAGCGCAGGCGCCCCGGCTCGGCGCAGTACGTCAGTGCAGCGAGGGCGAGTAGCCGTTGGGTTCGGCGCGGGCCGCAGCGAATTCCGCCTCGACGCAGCCGCGAGCCTGCTGCGTGCCTGCGGGAAAACCGCTGCGATCGCTGTAGTCCCACTCGACCGCTGGCACCCGTTCGGCATCCAGACCCTTGGCGCAGCTCAGGTCCAGTGCGGTGATGCCGGCCACCGCCCCGGCGGCAATGGCCGCATTAGCCGGCTCGTTGCCGTGTTCGATGCTCCAGCCGAGGCCGGCCAGGTCCAGCGCGTCACCGCCGATACGGCCGTAGATCCAGGGCTTGGGATCATCCGCCAGCAGAATGCCGACGCCGGTGGCGATTTCGCGCAGACCGCAGGCACGGATCACTCCATCGCTGCCGGGCATGCCGATGAAACGCGCGACCTGACGCGGCGCCACCAGCTGGACGACGCCCAGGCCGATGCTGAACCAGCCCAGTCCCCGCGCCAGCGAGCGCGCCGAATGGTTGGGCCGGGTGACTTGACGTGGAATGCTCATAAGACTCCTCGCTCGATATCGTGGCTCGGCCGATCCCTACTGCAGGATCGGCGACCGGTTCATGGCTTCAGGACCACCTTGATGCAGCCGTCATGCTTGTCGCGGAAGGTCTTGTACATCTCCGGGCCCTGCTCGAGGCTGACGCTGTGGGTGATAACGAAGCTCGGATCGATCTGCCCCTCCTGGATGCGGTTGAGCAGGTCGTCAGTCCAGCGGTTGACGTGGGTCTGGCCCATGCGGAAGGTCAGGCCCTTGTTCATCGCGGCACCGAACGGGATCTTGTCGATCAGCCCGCCGTAGACGCCGGGAATCGAGATGATCCCGGCCGGGCGGCAGACGTAGATCATTTCGCGCAGCACGTGCGGCCGGTCGCTCTCGAGCATCAGCGCCTGCTTGGCGCGGTCATACATCGAATCGATCGAACGCGCCGCGTGCGCCTCCATGCCCACGGAGTCGATGCACTTCTCCGGACCCTTGCCGCGGGTCAGCTCCTTGAGCCGCTCGAGCACGCTTTCCTCGTCGAAGTTGATGGTGATGGCGCCGCCGGCGCGGGCCATGGACAGCCGCTCGGGCACGTTGTCGATGCAGATGACCTGCTCGGCGCCCATCATGATCGCGCTGCGGATGGCGAACTGGCCGACCGGTCCGGCGCCCCATATCGCCACCGTGTCGGTGGGCTGGATATCGCACTGCGCCGCGGCCTGCCAGCCGGTGGGCAGGATGTCGCCGAGAAACAGCACCTGCTCGTCGGTCAGGCCATTGGGGATCACCACCGGGCCGACATCGGCGTAGGGCACGCGCACATACTCGGCCTGACCGCCGGCATAGCCGCCGGTGAGATGGGTATAACCATAGAGCCCGGCGGTGGTATGGCCGAACACCTTGTCGGCGATGTCCTTGTTGCGGTTGGTGCGCTCGCAGACCGAGAAATTGCCGCGCCGGCACTGGTCGCATTCGCCGCAGACGATGGTGAAGGGCACCACCACGCGGTCGCCGACCTTGAGCTTCTTGTTCGCCGAGCCGACCTCCATCACCTCGCCCATGAACTCGTGGCCCATGATGTCGCCGTGCTGCATGCCGGGCATGAAGCCGTCGTACAGGTGCAGGTCGGAGCCGCAGATGGCGCAGGAACTGACCTTGATGATGGCGTCGCGCGGGTCCTCGATGGAGGGATCGGGGACGTGGTTGTCGCAGCGGATGTCGTGCTTGCCGTGCCAGCGAAGGGCTCTCATGGACAATCTCCTGTCGGGTTTCGGAAACGCCGTCTCGGTGATTCTCCTTCTGCCTCGCTGTTGCTCCTCTGTCGGTGCGGCGTGCTGTCAAGGTTTTAGTAAGCAGCGCCGCACGAGAGTGCCCGCTTACCGACGGGATGCATGCCCGCCGCACCGCCAGAACACGAGCGCAACGGCGGCTGACTAGTGCCGATTGCGCCCGAGCGAGGCATAGCCGTCGCGGTAACTGGCGAACCTCGGCTTCCAGCCCAGCGCGCGGGCGCGGGCATTGCTGCAGCGCTTGCTGCCGGCGCGTCGGGTCATGCTCTGCTCGGCCCAGTGGGTGACACCCAGCCGCTCGCGCAGCCAGTCGACCACCTCGTGCAGCGGCGCCGGCTCGTCGTCGACCCCCAGGTAGCAGGGCTGCAACGCGGTGCCGCTGGCGTCCGCCTGCAGCAGGAAGGAAAGAAGCGCGGCGGCATCGTCGCGGTGAATGCGGTTGCTGTACTGCGGCGGATCGCGCTCGACCCGCAGGCCGGCACGCACCTGGTTCTGCAGCCAGGGGCGACTCGGGTCGTACAGCCCGCCCATGCGCACGCAGGTGGCCGGCAGGCCGCAGCCGAGGGCCAGTTGCTCGGCCTCGAGCATGACCTGCCCGGTGAAGCCGGTCGGCTCGGTGGGCGAATCCTCGTCGATCCATTCGCCGTCGCGCTGGGCATAGACGCCGGTGCTGGAAACGAACAGCAGACGGCGCGGCTGCTGTTCGTGCTGTCGCAGCCAGCGAAGCACGTTGCGCAGCCCCTCGACATAGGCCTGGCGATAGCCGGCCTCATCATGCTCGGTGGCGGACGCGGCATAGACCAGATAATCCAGCCCGCCGTTGGGCCAGCAGCGCGGACAGGTGGGATCGGTCAGGTCGCCCTTGACCGGCAGGATCGGCACCGGCAGCTCGGCGGCGTTGCGCCGCAGACCGTACACCCGCCAGCCGTCACGGCCGAGCTGCAGGCCCAGACGACTGCCCACGTCGCCGCAACCGGCGATCAATACGCTAAGGCGCTTGCCCATCTTCTGCTCCCTCAGTGGTACCCGAACGCGGGCCGTATGCATTGGAGTGTACCGGCTTTCCACGCATGCCACTGGTTGGTTAATGGCTACGCAAAAGGCTATGCTTGCCGGCAATCTGATGGATGCTGACTATGACTCTGACCGAACTGCGCTACATCGTCACCCTCGCCCAGGAACAGCACTTCGGCCGTGCCGCCGAGCGCTGCCACGTCAGTCAGCCGACCCTTTCGGTTGGCGTGAAGAAGCTCGAGGACGAGCTGGGTGTACTGATCTTCGAACGCACCAAGAGCGCCGTGCGCCTGACCCCCGTGGGCGAAGGCATCGTCACCCAGGCGCAGAAGGTGCTGGAGCAGGCGCAGAGCATTCGCGAGCTGGCCCAGGTCGGCAAGAACCAGCTGGCCGCACCGCTCAAGGTCGGTGCCATCTACACCGTCGGCCCCTACATGTTCCCGCACCTGATCCCGCAGCTGCACCGCGTGGCGCCGGACATGCCGCTGTACATCGAAGAGAACTTCACCCACGTCCTGCGCGACAAGCTGCGCACCGGCGAGCTGGACGCGATCATCATCGCGCTGCCGTTCCAGGAAGCCGATGTGCTGACCAAGCCGCTGTATGACGAACCGTTCTACGTGCTGATGCCCGCCGACCATCCCTGGACCGCCAAGGAAACCATCGACGCCGAGATGCTCAACGACAAGAGCCTGCTGCTGCTCGGCGAGGGGCACTGCTTCCGCGACCAGGTGCTCGAGGCCTGCCCGACCGTGCGCAAGGGCGAAGCGGCCAGCCATACCACGGTGGAATCCAGCTCGCTGGAAACCATCCGCCACATGGTCGCCTCGGGCCTGGGTGTGTCGATCCTGCCGTTGTCGGCGGTAGAGAGCCATCACTACTCCCCCGGCGTGCTGGAGATCCGCCCGCTGACGCCGCCGGTGCCGTTCCGCACCGTGGCGATCGCCTGGCGTGCCAGCTTCCCGCGGCCCAAGGCCATCGAGATCCTCGCCGACTCGATCCGCCTGTGTTCGGTAGGCAAGCCGCCGTCGGCGAAAGCCTGAGGCCATGAGCGAACTGGCGACCATTCCGGTCACCGCACTCAAGGGCGTCGGCGCCGCGCTGGCAGAAAAGCTGGCCAGGGTCGGCCTGGAAACCCTGCAGGACGTGCTTTTCCACCTGCCGCTGCGCTACCAGGACCGCACCCGCGTGGTGCCCATCGGCTCGCTGAGACCGGGGCAGGACGCGGTGATCGAAGGCATCGTCGCCGGCGCGGATATCGTCATGGGCCGTCGGCGCAGCCTGCTGGTGCGCCTGCAGGACGGCAGCGGCACGCTGAGCCTGCGCTTCTATCACTTCAGTCAGGCGCAAAAAGAAGCGATGAAGCGCGGCACCCAGCTGCGCTGCTACGGCGAAGCCCGTCCCGGGGCCTCGGGACTGGAGATCTACCATCCCGAGTACCGCGCGCTGACCGGCGAGCCGGCGCCGGTGGAACAGACCCTGACGCCGATCTACCCGACCACCGAGGGCCTGACCCAACAGCGCCTGCGCAACCTCAGCGAGCAGGCGCTGAGCCGACTCGGCCCGCACAGTTTGCCGGACTGGCTGCCGGCGGAGCTGGCCCGCGAGTACCGGCTCGGCCCGCTGGATCAGGCCCTGCGCTACCTGCACCGGCCGCCACCGGACGCCGATCTGGAGGAGCTCGCCGAGGGCCGCCACTGGGCCCAGCATCGCCTGGCCTTCGAAGAGCTGCTGACCCATCAGCTGTCGCTGCAGCGCCTGCGCGAGCGGGTACGCGCCCAGCAGGCACCACAACTGCCGCCGGCGAAAAGGCTGCCGCAGCGCTTTCTCGCCAACCTCGGCTTCAGCCCCACTGGCGCGCAGCAGCGCGTCGGCGCCGAGATCGCCTATGACCTGGCCCAGGACGAACCCATGCTGCGCCTGGTGCAGGGCGACGTCGGTGCCGGCAAGACCGTGGTCGCCGCCCTTGCTGCGCTGCAGGCACTGGAAGCCGGCTATCAGGTGGCGCTGATGGCGCCGACGGAAATCCTCGCCGAGCAGCACTTTCTCAACTTCAGCAAGTGGCTGGAACCGCTTGGCATCGAGGTCGCCTGGCTGGCCGGCAAGCTCAAGGGCAAGGCCCGCGCCGCGGCGCTGGAGCAGATCGCCGGCGGCTGCCCGATGGTGGTCGGCACCCATGCGCTGTTCCAGGACGAGGTGGTCTTCAAGCGCCTGGCCCTGGTGATCATCGACGAGCAGCACCGCTTCGGCGTGCAGCAGCGCCTGGCCCTGCGCCAGAAGGGCATCGACGGCCGGCTCTGCCCGCATCAGCTGATCATGACCGCCACGCCTATTCCTCGCACCCTGGCGATGAGCGCCTATGCCGACCTCGATACCTCGATCCTCGACGAGCTGCCGCCGGGACGTACGCCGGTGAATACCCTGGTGATCGCCGACAGCCGGCGCCTGGAAGTCATCGAGCGGGTGCGCATCGCCTGCAACGAGGGCCGCCAGGCGTACTGGGTGTGCACCCTGATCGAGGAATCCGAGGAGCTCACCTGCCAGGCCGCGGAAACCACCTTCGAGGATCTATCCGCTGCCCTCGTGGGTCTGCGCGTCGGGCTGATTCACGGCCGCATGAAGCCGGCCGAGAAGGCCGCGGTGATGGAGCAGTTCAAGCGTGGCGAGCTACAACTGCTGGTCGCGACCACGGTGATCGAGGTCGGGGTCGACGTGCCCAACGCCAGCCTGATGATCATCGAGAACCCGGAGCGCCTGGGCCTGGCCCAGTTGCATCAGCTGCGCGGGCGGGTCGGCCGCGGCAGTGCAGCAAGTCACTGCGTACTGCTGTACCATCCGCCGCTGTCGCAGCTGGGTCGCGAGCGACTGGCGATCATGCGCGAGACCTGCGACGGCTTCCTCATCGCCGAAAAGGACCTGGAGCTGCGCGGTCCCGGCGAGATGCTGGGCACGCGCCAGACCGGCCTCCTGCAGTTCAAGGTCGCCGATTTGATGCGCGACGCCGAGCTGTTGCCAGCGGTGCGTGATGCCGCGCAGGAGCTGCTGACGCGCTGGCCGCAGCACGTCAGCCCGCTGCTCGAGCGTTGGCTGCGTCATGGCCAGGAATACGGCCAGGTATGACAACCATCCGTCGCCACACCATCCGCGGCTGACGGCTTCGCTATACTCCGGCAGGTCACTACAACAGGTCCGCTTATGAATACTGCTGTCGACACCGAAAGCTGCTCCGAACTGCCCCTGCTGATCACCAAGCTGTTGAAAGACCTCGGTGTGGACTACCAGATCCAGCGCGACCGCCCCAACATTCCGGCGGCCCAGCGGGTCCAGGCAGTGCTGCTGGATGACAGCATCGGCGCCATGCTGGTGCTGTTCCCCCAGGACCATCTGCTCGATCTCACCCGCCTGACCGAGCTCACCGGCCGCGAGCTGGCGGCGGTCAAGCCGGAGCGACTGGCGCGCATGCTCACCAAGCACGAGCTGAGCCGCCTGCCCGGCCTGCCGCCGCTGACCAGCTCACCCTGCCTGTACGAAGAACGCCTGCTGCAGCAGCCGCGGCTGCTGGTCGAGTCCGGTCAGCCCGGCCTGCTGGTGGAAGTCGCCGGCGCCGACTTCAAGCGCCTGCTGAGCAAGGCCAGCGCCGGCAACTTCGCCGTGCCGCTGAGCGACATCCGGCCGAACCTGGACCGCCCGCACGACGACCGTGCGGAAATCACCCAGGCCGTGCAGAGCTTCACTGCGCGGCGCATCCAGAAGCGTCTGGAAGAAACCATCGAGATTCCGCCGCTGCCGCATACGGCGCAAAAGATCATCAAGCTGCGAGTCAACCCGGAAGCCACGGTCGACGACATCACCGGCGTGGTGGAAACCGACCCGGCACTGGCGGCGCAGGTGATCAGCTGGGCCGCCTCGCCCTACTACGCCGCTCCCGGGCGCATCCGCTCGGTGGAAGACGCCATTGTCCGCGTGCTCGGCTTCGACCTGGTGATCAACCTCGCCCTCGGCCTGGCGCTGGGCAAGACCATCAGCCTGCCGAACGACAAGCCGCAGGACGCCACGCCCTACTGGCAACAGGCGATCTACACCGCCGCGGTGATCGAAGGGCTGACCCGCGCCATCCCCCGCGAGCAGCGTCCAGAGCCGGGCCTGAGCTACCTCGCCGGGCTGCTGCACAACTTCGGCTATCTGGTGCTGGCGCACGTCTTCCCGCCGCATTTCTCGCTGATCTGCCGCCACCTGGAAGCCAACCCGCACCTTTCGCACGGCCATGTCGAGCAGCATCTGCTGGGCATCACCCGCGAACAGATCGGCGCCTGGCTGATGCGCCTGTGGGGCATGCCCGAAGAACTGGCGGCCGCCCTGCGCTTCCAGAACGACCCGGGCTATGACGGCGAGGATGCGGCCTATCCGAACCTGGTCTGCCTGGCGGTGCGCATGCTGCGCAACCGCGGTATCGGCAGCGGGCCGGACGCCGAGGTGCCGCAGCAGCTGTTCGATCGCCTGGGTATCACCCGCGAGAAGGCCAACGACGCCATCGCCAAGGTGCTCGCCGCCGAAGCCGCACTACGCGCGCTGGCCATGCAGTTCAACCCCTCGCACTGACCGGCTACCGGCGCGCAGGCGCCGCTGCCCCGCGGCCTCAGCCGTTGCCGGCACGAAAGCTCACCCGCGCGTTGACCAGCCCCTCGCCGGCGCGCTCCAGGCTGACCTCGGTGACGCTCACCCCCTGCCCCTGCAGGGTGTCGAACCAGCGCAGCAGCAGGGCATAGGAGGCCCCGGGCAGGCTCAGCTGCAGGCTGCCGTCGCTGCCGTTGTCGAAGCTCTCGATGGACAGGTTGCCCTGCTGCGCGCTTTCGGTGATCACGCCCTGCAGCTGCTCGGGCGCCAGTTCGACCTGATTGCTGCGCTCCATCTGCCGCGCCAGTTCGGTGTTCTGCTCCATGTAGGCGTGCAGCTCGCGCTGCGCCTGATAGTAGTCGCGCGCCTCGGCCGCCTGGCGCTGCGCCGGCAGCCACAGCCAGAGGTAGAACAGCACGGCGAGCAGAAAGGCGCCGAGCAGGCTCAGCGAGGTGCGCTCGCGCGGCGCCAGGCGTTGCCAGCGCTGCCACAGCGGCGAGTCGGCAAGACGTACGGCCAGTTGCTGCTTGAGATTCATCATCAGCCTCCGATCACCACGCGCGCACTGACGCCATCACCTTCGCGGCTGGCCGAGCCCAGCTGCACACTCTGCCCCGCATCGCCCAGGCGCCGGCGCAGGGTTTCCAGGGTGGCGAAGTCCATCGCCTGCACCTGCAGCGCCAGATCACCGCGGTCCTGGTTGTAGTCGAGCTGGCCGATGGTCACCGGAATGCCGTCTTCCAGTGCCGCGGCGGCGTGATCGAGCAGGCGCAGAAAGCCCGCCTGTCCACCGCTGCCGCGAGCCAGATGATCATCGAACTGGGCGCGCATGTTGACGATGCGGATGTCCTCCGGGAACAGCTCGCGATACAGCGCCAGGCTGGCCTCGGCGTAGGCGTCGCCTTGGCGCTGGAAGTACCAGGCCTGGCCCAGGTTGAAGCCCAGCTGCACCAGCAGGATCAGCCCGGCGACTGCGAACAGCGGTTTCCAGTAACCGAGGCCGGTATTGCCGACCTCCACCGCGAAATCGCCCTGGGCGAGGTTGAGTGCCGCCGCACGCTGCGCGGCGAGAAAGGCATAGGGGTCGTCCAGCTGGCGATAGTCGTCCAGTGCCAGCGGCGGCTCGGCCACGTTGCCCTGGGCGTGCCAGGGTGCCGGGCAGAGCGTGGCGAGCTGCGGCCAGTCCACGGCGGCGAAGGCCAGCCGGGTCTCGCCTTCGCCACCGAGCAGGCCGCGCTCGCCGATGAATAGCAGCTGCGTCGCCTCGCGCGGCAACAGGTCGGCGTCGACATGGATTGCCACGATCAGCAGCCCCAGTTCGCGCAACTGCTCCAGCCAGCCGGCCAGCAGCTGGCGGCGGATCGCCACGACGCGCTGGCGGCCATCCGGGAGCGTCTCGCCCACGGCCAGATGCAGCTCGTCGACGTTCTCGGCCAACAGTTCCTCGGCGGCATAGGCCAGCGCCTGCTGCATCCAGCGCGCCTTGCGGGTCGGCAGACTGATGGCGAAGAAGCTGCAGACCTCCGTCGGCAGGATCAGGCTAATGGCGCCGGCCGCGCTGCAGTCGCCCAGCGCTTGCCAGCGCCCGGGCTCATCCTTGGGCAGCCAGTACACGCGGGTCTCGGCGTAGAGCCGGGCCGGGCAATCGGCGGGCAGGAAAAGGCAATCCATGGTTAGGGTCTGCTCCGGTTCGGTGAGGCCAGCCGGGCGGGCTGACCGAGGTTTCGCGCGAGCACGCGGACGCTGCCGTCCTGCTCACGTTGCAGCAGGCTGACCAGCGCCAGCCGGCGGTCGCCCAGGCGCACTTCGCTGGTGGCCTGGAAGAATTGACTGCCAACCGCCAGCGCAGTGCCCTGCAGCGTGGTTCCGGCCATGGCCGGCTGCGCGAGGAAGGCGGCGCTGTTGCGAAACGGCGCGCTGCGCCGCAGCTCGACCAGCGACTCGGCGGCACCCAGGCTGAGGTTGTCGCTGAGGCTGGAGAGCACCATCGCGCTGGCGGTGTTGACGTTCAATGGCACGCCACTCGGCAGCGCGGCCACGTAGGGCGCCAGTCGCTGGAAATCCTCCTCGCGCATGTCCAGCAGCAGGCGCAGCTCGGAGAGGTCGTGGAGCCGGCGGCCGGCGCTGCGATACGGCGGGTCGAGGCTGAGGTAGGCGTTGTCTTCGGCGCCCAGCTCGCCACTGGGCTGCTGGTCGGGGTCGAGCCAGTCGAGCAGGCGCTCCGGATAGGGCGCGCTGATCTGCAGGCGCAGCAGCAGCCGGCGGAACTGCTCGACGGCGGCGGGATTGGGCTGCTGATCGCGCAGCAGGTCGTTGAGGTTGAAGCGTCCGGCCATATCCTCGATGCGCACGAGGATCTCGCCCTGGTCGATCTCGAACGCCGGCAGCGGCTGCGCCCAGGGTTCCAGCAAATGATCGACGGCCGCTGCCTCACCACTGGCGCCCGGGTCAGCACCGGCGGCGGACCGCAGGTCACGGGCCAGGATAGCCTGCGCCAGCGCCTCGCCGCCCAGCGCGTAATGCCAGGCCTGACGCGCCTGCAACTGATTGCTGGTGGCGCGGATGCTCAGCTGCTGGCGCGCCACCATTGCCGCGCTGACCACGGTGACGATGGCCACCACCAGCAGCACGGTGATCAGCGCCACGCCGCGCTGGCGACTCATTGTGGCAGCTCCCCTTCGAACGGCTCGGGCACACCCTCGGCGCCGGGCAATGCCTGCTGCATCGTCTGCTCGGCGGCATCGGGCAGGCGCAGCAGACGGGTGATGCGGCCGTAGCGGGCGTGATCGACACTCAGCTCCACGGCGACCGGCAGGCGTTCGGCGGCATTCTCCGGGCTGCCGCGGCCGAAATCGAACGGCGGCCATTCCTCGTGCCACACGGCCTCCTCGTCGAGGTAGCGCAGCTGCAGGCCCTGGACGTTGTCCAGCACGCGCTGCACGCGCGGCTCGCTGTCGATGTCGCGGTCCAGCACCACCCAGTAGACGCGTTCGAGGTCGCCGCCGGCCAGTCGCCAGCGCACCCGCTGCAGGTTGGCACGGCGCAGGCCGGTGGGATTGCGCCAGCCGGCGCGGGTCAACTCCAGTATCGGCGCGCCATCCTCACCACCCAGCTGGCCGATCAAGGCACTGCGCTCGTCGCCGAAACCGTCGCGGATCGGCCGCCCGACCACCTGCTGCAGGTCACGTTCGAACGCCCACACCGCCCGGCTCAGCTCACGCAGCTGCAGTTCCTGCGCACGCACCGCCTCGTCGCTCTGCAACACCGCTTCGAGCATGCGATAGGTGCCGAGGCCCAGCAGCGCGAACAGGGCGATGGCGATCAGCAGTTCCAGCAGGGTGAAGCCGGCGGAGGCGCGCATGCGATCGATCATCGGGACGCGGCTCCCGGCTCGACGCCGATGAAGCCGGTCAGGCTGGTGACCGCGCGCTCGGCCAGCGAGCCGCTGCGAGCGCGTGGTGTCTGCAGCGCGACCCAGACGGTGACGCGCAGCAGGCCCGGGTCGGCGCTGGCCTCGACTTCGCTGAGGGTCTGCCACTGGCGGCCGCCGAACTCCAGTTCCCGTGTCTCGCGGCCGATGGCAGGCGGAACCTGTTGCAACTGCAGTTCGCTGATGCGGTTGTCGGCGATCCAGCCGGCCAGGGTCAGTTCTTCCAGGCGTCCGGCATTGCTCAGGCTGCGCCC
This sequence comes from Stutzerimonas stutzeri, assembly GCF_000219605.1. Classification (NCBI taxonomy): domain Bacteria; kingdom Pseudomonadati; phylum Pseudomonadota; class Gammaproteobacteria; order Pseudomonadales; family Pseudomonadaceae; genus Stutzerimonas; species Stutzerimonas stutzeri. The sequence continues at coordinate 210,664 of NC_015740.1, read as the reverse complement.
GGCGGCGGTGAGCACCACCGCCGAAACGCTGGCAAAGATTGCCAGCGCCACCAGCACTTCGAGCAGGGTGAAACCGCGGCCGGCCCTGGCCAGAGATGCTCTCATCGCCTGTCTCCGAGCGGCTCGGCCTCGGGCAGGCGGAAGCCGTCGCTGGCGATCAGCCAGGCGTCGCCGCCCGACTTGCGCTCGGACAGGCGCAGACTGAACGGCGACAGCTCGCCGCTGGACAGTATCAGCAACTGAGGCTCCAGTTGCGGTGCGCGCCGTTCAGTCCGCTCGCCCTCGCGCGACAGCCCTGCACGGTCGTCCTCACGCCGGGTCGGCGCCACCAGTTCAAGCGGCGTGCCGTCCAGTTCCAGATCCAGACGCATCCACGCCGGCACCTTGTGCGTCTTGCGCCGCTCGACCTCCAACCAGCGCATGGCCGTCTCGTCATAGCGCAGCACGCGATACCCCTCGCTGTTGATCAGCAGACCGTACTCGCGGCTGTCGAGCACCGCCTCGTCGCTCATCACGCCGATCAGCGCCGCCAGCCGCCGCGCCTCGTCACGCAGTTCGCGCGAGGTACTGGAGCCACCGACGCTGAGCACCGCCACGCTGACCAGAATGCCCAGCAGGACGATCACCACCAGCAGCTCGATCAGCGTGAAGGCGCGGGCGCGCTGCCGCATCGGTTACAGGTCCCAGTTCCCGATATCGGCGTTGAGATCGCTGCCGCCGGGCTTGCCGTCGGCACCGAAGGAATACAGGTCGAACTGGCCCTGGGTGCCCGGCGACAGGTACTGGTAGTCGTTGCCCCATGGGTCCTTCGGCAGACGCTTGAGGTAACCGTCGCGGTTCCAGTTCTTCGGCTGCGGGTTGCCTGAAGGCTTCTTCACCAATGCATCCAGCCCCTGCTGGGTGCTCGGGTAGGCGAAATTGTCCAGCTTGTACATGTCCAGCGCGGCGGCGATGGCCTTGATGTCGCCCTTGGCCACGGTGACCTTGGCCTGGTCCGGCCGGCTCATCACCTGCGGCACCACCAGCGCGGCGAGGATGCCGAGGATGACCACCACCACCATGATCTCGATAAGGGTGAAACCGCCCTGGGTGCGGCGCTGCAGTCTTGTTGTCATGGTCGTTAACCCACCAGTTGGTTGAGAGAGAGGATCGGCATCAGGATGGCCAGCACGATGACCAGCACCACCGCCCCCATGAACACCAGCATGAACGGCTCGAACAGGCCGACCAGCAGAGACACCTGGGCGGCCAGGTCGTTCTCCTGATTGCGCGCGGTTCGCGCCAGCATCTGATCCAGTTCACCGGATTTCTCCCCGCTGGCGATCATGTGCAGCATCATCGGCGGGAATTCCCCGGTGGCATCCAGCGCACGGGTCAGGCTGCTGCCTTCACGCACCTTCTGCGCCGCCTCGACCACCCGCTCGCGGATGCGCAGGTTGGCGATCACCGCAGCGGCGATGGACAGCGCTTCCACCAGCGGCACGCCGCTGCGCGTCAGGATCGCCAGGGTGGAGGCGAAGCGCGCGGTATTGGTCGCCCGGCTCAGCCGACCGATCAGCGGTATCCGCAGGATGAACGCATGCCAGCGCAGGCGCAGCGCCGGGTCGCGCAGGGCCGCACGCATGGCCAGGAACGCGCCGACAAGGCCGAGCACGATCAGCCAGCCCCAGTTCTTCACCACGTCGCTGGTGGCGATCAGCCCGCGGGTCAGCGCCGGCAGTTCCTGCCCGGTGTTGACGAATACCTTGACCACGTCCGGCACCACGTAGCCGAGCAGCAGCACGACGATGGCCAGCGAGGCGACCATCAGGATCACCGGATAGAGCAGCGCCAGCTGGATCTTCTGCCGCGATTGCTGACGCTGGTCGGTGTAGTCGGCCAGCTGGTCGAGCACCAGCCCGAGATGGCCGGCGTGCTCCCCGGCCGCCACGGTGGCGCGGTAAAGCTCGGGAAAGGCCGACGGATATTCGCGCAGTGCCGCGGCCAGGCTGTGGCCTTCCATCACCCGCGCGCGCACCGCCAGCAGCATCGACTTGATCTTCGCCGAGGTGGACTGCGCGGCCGCCGCGCGCAGGGCTTCCTCGATGGGCAGCGCGGCCTGCACCAGCGTCGCCAGCTGCCGGGTGACCAATGCCAGATCACGCGCCGACAGGCCGCGGCCGAAACTGAAGCCGCCACGGCTGACGTCTTCCTTGGACTTGGCCTGCTTCACCTCCAGCGGCGCCCACTGCTTCTCGCGCAGCAACTGCCGCGCCTGACGCGGGCTGTCGGCCTCGATCAGGCCCTTCTGCTCACGGCCACGGGGGTCGAGGGCGAGGTATTCGAAGGCAGCCATCAGGCGGTCTCCAACAGCGGCGATCCGCGGTCGAGAGCGCCTCTACACAGATACCGCACAGCCGAGGGAGCGGCCGCGAATGGCGCCACCATGCGACGTCGGTCAGGCTGCGGATGCCTCTGCAGGCGCGTCGGAATCAACCTCATCCCCTCACTCCTCACGCGTCACCCTCAGCACTTCCTCGATGGTGGTCACCCCCTCGCGCACCTTGCGCAGCCCGTCCTCGCGGATGCTCGGGCCCAGCTCACGGGCATGGCGCAGCATGTCCTGCTCGCTGGCGCGGGTGTGCACCATGGTGCGCAGGGTGTCGTCGAACAGCACCAGCTCATAGATGCCGGTACGCCCGCGGTAGCCGAGGCCACGGCATTGCTCGCAGCCTTCGGCGTGGTACAGCGTCGGCGCCTCGGCCGGACTGACGCCGAGCAGCTCGCACTCGGCGGCATCGGCGTTGTAGGCGCGTTTGCAGTCATTACACAGCACCCGCACGAGGCGCTGGGCCAGCACGCCGAGCAGCGACGAGGAGATCAGAAACGGCTCGACGCCCATGTCCACCAGGCGCGTGACGGCGCCAATGGCGCTGTTGGTGTGCAGCGTGGAGAGCACCAGGTGACCGGTGAGCGAGGCCTGCACGGCCATGTCGGCGGTTTCCTGGTCGCGGATCTCGCCGACCATCACCACGTCCGGGTCCTGACGCAGGATGGCGCGCAGACCGCGGGCGAAGGTCATGTCGACCTTGGTGTTGACCTGGGTCTGGCCGATGCCTTCGAGGTGGTATTCGATGGGGTCTTCGACGGTGAGGATGTTGCGCGTACGGTCGTTGAGGGTCGTCAGCGCGGCATAGAGCGTGGTGGTCTTGCCCGAACCGGTGGGGCCGGTGACCAGGATGATGCCGTGGGGCTTCTTCACCGCTTGCTCCAGCTGGCGGCGGTCCTGCTCGTTCATCCCCAGGTGGCGCAGGGTCAGACGTCCGGCCTGCTTGTCCAGCAGGCGCAGCACCACCCGCTCGCCGTTGGCCGAGGGCAGCGTGGAAACGCGTATGTCCACCTCGCGACCGCCGACCCGCAGCGAGATACGCCCGTCCTGCGGGATGCGCTTCTCGGCGATGTCCAGCTTGGCCATGACCTTGATCCGCGAGACCAGCAGCGCCGCCAGCTCGCGCTTGGGCTGCACCACTTCGCGGAGGATGCCGTCGACGCGGAAGCGGATCACCAAGCGCTTCTCGAAGGTTTCGATGTGGATATCCGAGGCGTTCTCGGCAATCGCCTCGCCGAGGATCGCGTTGATCAGGCGGATGATCGGCGCGTCGTCCTCCTGCTCCAGCAGGTCCTCGGTTTCCTGGATCTGATCGGCCAGGCTGGCCAGGTCGAGGTCGTTGCCCAGCCCCTCGACCATCAGCATCGCCGCCGATGAATCGTGCTGGTAGGCCGCGCCGAGCGCCTGATCGAAATCCGCCTGGGCCAGCCATTGCATCGGCAAGCGCATACCGACCACCCGCTGCGCCTCCTGTACCGCGGTCAGCGCGGCACCTTCACGCAGGCCCAGACGCAGCTCGCCGCCGCGCTCCAGCAGGATCACGCCGTGGCGGCGGGCAAAGGCGAACGGCAGGCGGCGTTGCGCGGGCTGCTCGAGCAGCGTGGTCACGTCGTTTACATCGAGTTCGGGCATCGTGCAGCTCCACCGGCGATACGCAACGACCCGACGTCGCCGCGCTCGAAACACTCCAATCGGGTCCAACCAGCCTAGTTGGACTACAAGGATTGGATGACATTTCAACGTGCGTGCGTTTTTCCTGATATCGACTTAACCCGACACCAAGGTCGGAGACGCTTGGCACCGCTGACGAATACCACGTCAATGGCGCGTCATTCATGATGCGGCCGCTTCGTCTGCCTGACAGAGGCTGGCCTAGGCTGCGCAGAGCCAAACAGGACGCAATCTGCAGCGAAGCGCGGAAAACAGGCAGTCATCCTGCGACCGATGCGTCAAATACAATCGTTTGATTGAAACAGTTGTTTGATTTTTTCAGGGCTTGCAGAATGCCGCGCCGGGCAGTTCGTTTTCGGGCCGTCCGGCCTGCTCCATCCGTTCCAACCCCGTCCGCCAGAGCAGCGGGCGGGTGAAAAGCACGTCGGTGCGCGGTCCGCCGCAGCACCGGTCATGATCACGCAGGAGAACAACAACAATGCACATCGGTGTTCCTCTCGAAACCCACTCCGGGGAGACGCGCGTCGCCGCGACCCCGGAAACCGTCAAGAAACTGATCGGCCAAGGGCACCGGGTGACGCTGCAAAGCGGCGCCGGGTTGCTTTCCAGCGTGCCGGACAGCGCCTATGAAGCGGTCGGCGCGACCATCGGCGATGCGGCCGCGGCACTTGCCGCCGAGCTGGTGCTGAAGGTCAATGCGCCGGACGAGGCCGAACTGGCGCAGATGCAGTCCGGCAGCGTGCTGCTGGGCATGCTCAACCCGTTCGACAATGACTGCATCGCGCACATGGCAGCCCGCGGTATCACCGCCTTCGCCCTGGAAGCCGCGCCGCGTACGTCCCGTGCACAGAGCCTGGACGTGCTCTCGTCGCAGGCCAACATCGCCGGCTACAAGGCGGTGCTGGTCGGTGCTCATCACTACCCGCGCTTCATGCCAATGCTGATGACCGCCGCCGGTACGGTGAAGGCCGCGCGCGTGCTGATCCTCGGCGCCGGCGTCGCCGGGCTGCAGGCCATCGCCACGGCCAAGCGCCTGGGTGCGGTGGTCGAGGCTTCGGACGTGCGCCCGGCAGTGAAGGAGCAGATCGAGTCGCTCGGCGCCAAGTTCGTCGACGTGCCGCTGGAGACCGACGAGGAGCGCGAATGCGCCGAAGGCGTCGGTGGCTATGCGCGGCCGATGCCGGCCTCGTGGATGGCGCGTCAGGCGCAGGCGGTGCACGAGCGCGCGCTGCAGTCGGACATCGTCATCACCACCGCGCTGATCCCGGGCCGCAAGGCGCCGACACTGCTGCAGGAAGCCACCGTCGAGCAGATGAAGCCCGGCTCGGTGATCGTCGACCTGGCGGCCGGGCATGGCGGTAACTGCCCACTGACCGAGATCGATCAGGTGGTGGTGCGCCACGGCGTGACCATCGTCGGCCACGCCAACCTGGCGACGCTGGTGCCGGCCGACGCCTCGGCGCTGTACGCCCGCAACCTGCTGGATTTCCTCAAGCTGGTCATCGACAAGGACGGCCAGTTCCAGCTCAACCTCGAAGACGACATCGTCGCCGCGTGCCTGATGTGCCGCGACGGCCAGGTCGTGCGGACCAACGGTTAAGGGAGACGCGAACATGGATCTGATTTCGGACGGCATCTACAACCTGATCATCTTCGTGCTGGCGATCTACGTCGGTTACCACGTGGTCTGGAACGTCACCCCGGCCCTGCACACGCCGCTGATGGCGGTCACCAATGCGATCTCGGCAATCGTCATCGTCGGCGCCATGCTGGCCGCCGCGCTCACCGTTACCCCGCTGGGCAAGGCCATGGGCACGCTCGCCGTGGCGCTGGCCGCGGTCAACGTGTTCGGGGGCTTCCTGGTCACCCGTCGCATGCTGGAAATGTTCAAGAAGAAGGACCGCAGCGCGGCCAAGGCGGAGGGCAAGTAAGCCATGAGCATGAACCTGATCACCCTGCTCTATCTGGTCGCCTCGGTGTGCTTCATCCAGGCACTGAAGGGCCTTTCCCACCCCACCACCTCAAGACGCGGCAACCTGTTCGGCATGATCGGCATGGGGCTGGCCGTGCTCACCACGGTCGGCCTGATCTTCAAGCTCGGCAGCGAGCTGGCCACCGCCGGCATCGGCTACGTGATCGTCGGCCTGCTGATCGGCGGCAGCGTCGGCACCGTCATGGCCAAGCGCGTCGAGATGACCAAGATGCCCGAGCTGGTTGCCTTCATGCACAGCATGATCGGCCTGGCCGCGGTATTCATCGCGATTGCCGCGGTGGTCGAGCCGCAGTCGTTGGGCATCGTCGAGCAGATCGGCTACGCCATTCCCGTCGGTAACCGCCTGGAGCTGTTCCTCGGTGCGGCCATCGGTGCCATCACCTTCTCCGGTTCGGTGATCGCCTTCGGCAAGCTGTCCGGCAAGTACAAGTTCCGCCTGTTCCAGGGCGCTCCGGTGGTGTTCAAGGGCCAGCACATGGTCAACCTGGCCGTGGGCCTGGCGATCGTCGGCCTGGGCCTGGTCTACACCTTCACCGGCAACCTCGGCGCCTTTGCCATCCTGGTGGCGCTGGCGTTCGTCATCGGCGTGCTGATCATCATCCCCATCGGCGGTGCGGACATGCCGGTGGTGGTGTCGATGCTCAACAGCTACTCGGGCTGGGCGGCTGCCGGTATCGGCTTCTCGCTGAACAACTCGATGCTGATCATCGCCGGCTCGCTGGTAGGCTCGAGCGGCGCGATCCTCTCCTACATCATGTGCAAGGCGATGAACCGCTCGTTTTTCAACGTGATCCTCGGCGGCTTTGGCGCCGACGCCGATGCCGGCGGCCCGGCGGGCGCCCAGCTGGAGCGCAACGTGAAGTCCGGTTCGGCCGACGACGCCGCCTTCCTGCTGACCAACGCCGACACCGTGATCATCGTGCCCGGCTACGGCCTGGCGGTAGCCCGCGCGCAGCATGCGCTGATGGAGCTGGCCGAGAAGCTGACGCACATGGGCGTGACCGTGAAGTACGCGATCCACCCGGTCGCCGGCCGCATGCCGGGGCACATGAACGTGCTGCTGGCCGAAGCCGAGGTGCCCTACGAGCAGGTCTTCGAGATGGAGGACATCAACTCCGAGTTCGGCCAGGCCGACGTGGTGCTGGTGCTCGGCGCCAACGACGTGGTCAACCCGGCGGCCAAGAACGATCCGAAGTCGCCGATCGCCGGCATGCCGATCCTCGAGGCGTACAAGGCCAAGACGGTCATCGTCAACAAGCGCTCCATGGCCAGCGGCTACGCCGGCCTGGACAACGAGCTGTTCTACATGGACAAGACCATGATGGTCTTCGGCGACGCCAAGAAGGTCGTCGAGGACATGGTCAAGGCCGTGGACTGATCGCCTCGTACTGAAACGAAAAACCCCTCCCGGCCATGCCGCGAGGGGTTTTTCTTTGCCTGTCGAAGGTCAGACGCTGAAGCCGAACACCTCACCCAGGTGCCGGCGATAGCGCTCGACATCCGCCTCGACCTGCGGCCGCTTCATCACGTCGACACACAGGAAGGTCGGCAGACCCTGCATGCCGAGAAACTCGTTGGCCTTGTGAAACGGCAGGTAGACGGAATCCACGCCCTTGCCGGCGAAGAAATCGCTGGGGTCGTCGAAGGCCTGCTGCGGCGCATTCCAGGTGGCGGAGATCATGTAGCGTTTGCCCTGAAGCAGACCGCCGCTGCCGTACTTCTGCGAGGCGTCGGAGCGGGTGCGGCCGTCGTTGGCGTAAAGACTGCCGTGGCCGGCGGTGAACACCTCGTCCAGGTATTTCTTCACCGTCCAGGGTGCGCCCATCCACCAGCCGGGCATCTGATAGATCAGCGCGTCGGCCCAGAGGATCTTTTCGACCTCCTGCTGCACGTCGTAACCGGCATCGATCTCGGTGGTGCGCACCTCGAAGCCGGCCGCCATGAGGGTTTCGATGGCTGCCTGGTGCAGCGTTGCGTTGTACTGGCCGGCGGAATGGGCGAAGGCCTTGCCGCCGTTGAGTAGCAGAATCTTCTTCATGGGAACGCCTCAGCAACAGAATGGCGCGCAGCTTAGCCACGCCTGTGGACCGCACCCAGCCCCTGACAGGCAAATCATCTTTGCCCACCAGTCACGAATCTGTCACTGATTGGCTTCGGGTTCAGCCGGCTTTTGCGACCGTTGCTGTCTCCGGTCGCGATGCATAGCGCTGCGCCAGTACCGCGCAGACCATCAGCTGGATCTGGTGGAACAGCATCAACGGCAGGATCAGCGTGCCCAGCGCGCCGCCGGCGAACAGCACCTGCGCCATGGGGATGCCGGTGGCGAGGCTCTTCTTCGAGCCGGCGAAGAGGATGGTGATGCGGTCTTCCAGGTCGAAGCCCAGCCAGCGGGCGATCAACCAGGTGCTGAGCAACGCCAGCGCCAGCAGCAGACAGCAGGCCAGCACCAGGCCCAGCAGCTGCGGCAGCGGCACCTGCTGCCAGATGCCCTCGACCACCGCATGGCTAAAGGCGGTATAGACCACCAGCAGGATGGAACTCTGATCGACATTCTTCAGCCAGCCCTTGTTGCGCGCCACCCAGTCACCAATCCAGCGCCGCGCGATCTGCCCGGCTATGAACGGCAACAGCAGCTGCACGACGATCTTGCCGATGGCATCCAGCGTCGAGCCGCCTTCGCCCTGGGCGCCCATCAGCAGCAGCACCAGCAGCGGCGTGAGGAAGATGCCAATGAGGCTCGAAGCCGCCGCGCTGCATACCGCCGCCGGGATATTGCCGCGCGCCAGCGATGTGAAGGCGATGGCCGACTGCACCGTGGCCGGCAGCGCGCATAGGTAGAGCATGCCCAGGTAGAGCTCGGCGCCGATCATCGGCGTCAGCAGCGGGCGCAGCGCCAGGCCGAGCAGCGGGAACAGCACGAAGGTGCAGCTGAACACCAAAAGATGCAGGCGCCAGTGCCCCATGCCGGCGAGAATCGCGCTGCCCGACAGCTTGGCGCCGTGCATGAAGAACAGCAGGCCGATGGCCAGATTGGTGATCCACTCGAACACCACCACGCCCTGCCCGCGCGCCGGCAGCAGCGTGGCGATGGCCACAGCGCCGAGCAGCGCGAGGGTGAAATTGTCCGGTAGCAGGCGGGGTCTGGCCATGGGTGCTCCTGATGCGTGTGGCTTGCAGCGAATGGCTCTGGAGTCTACTGTCGGCTTGAACATCCGACTAACGCCATTAGCCAGACAAATGTCGAGAAAAGGACAGGCCAGCCTCGCCCAGCGCAGCATCCCGGTCATGGATGCGCTGCCGCGACCGCTGTTCGCACGCAGCGAGTCCCTCGCCGAACGGACCACCACACCGCGCCACAGCCATCCCTGGGCACAGCTGTCCTACGCCATCAGCGGCGTGCTGCGCGTGCATACCGAGCGCGGGCGTTTTCTCGCCCCGCCACAGCGCGCCATCCTGATGCCGCCGGGCCTGCTGCATGAGGTAATCAGTTCGCCGCAGACCGAGATGCGCAGCCTGTACATCGACCAGCGCGCCGTGCCCTGGACGCCTGCGCATTGCCAGGTGCTGGCGGTGAGCCCGTTGCTGCGCGAACTGATCCGAGCATTCGGCACGCTGCCGGTGGACTACGACGAACAGGGCGCCGACGGCCGTCTGGCCGCGGTCATCCTCGACCAGCTACGCGCCGCCCCGGAGCTCGGCTACTCGCTGCCCTGGCCCGACGATGTACGCCTGCGCGGCATCTGCGAGGCACTGTATGAACAGCCGGACCTGTCCTTCAGCCTGGCGCAGTGGAGCGAGCAACTGCACATATCCGAGAAGACCCTGACCCGCCAGTTCCAGCGCGACACCGGCCTCAGCTTCCGCGCCTGGCGCCAGCGTTTGCGCCTGCTCAGCGCGCTGCCGTTGCTGGAGCGGGGCCAACCGGTCACCGACGTCGCTCTGGCCTGCGGCTACGACTCCACTTCGGCGTTCATCGCCGCATTCGGCCAACAGTTCGGCACTACGCCGGGTGCGCTAGCAAGGTCGCCGCGCCCGTAAGCGAACAGTTGCTCGTCGCACGAGCAGTACAGTTACGCCCACAATAAAACTGCACCGGCACAATTGACACCCCCTGTGGCTGTAACAGCCGCTGGCCGCGCGCGATCCTGTCTGCCCATAACCCGCACCCGGCTTGCCGGGAAGGAACGCGCTCATGGACCGCTCGCTGACCCGTCCATATCAGGCCACCCTCCATAGCCGCAGCTGGCAGCAACTGTTGCGGCTGCTGCAGCGCTGGCAACGCAACTACCGTACCCGCCAGCAACTGGCGCAGCTCGATGACCGCCAGCTCGCCGATGTCGGCATCAGTCACAGCGAGCGCGCCGCCGAACTGGACAAGCCGTTCTGGCGCTGAAGCGGTTCGCGCTCTAGAGTCTGTCGCCTAGCCTGACCGGCACTGCCCTGGCGGCGGAACGCAACGCCCATGGCACGGTCTAGAGCCTCATTACTGGAGATCTGCCATGTCCCGAATCCTGCTTCCCTTCCTCGCCGCCGGCCTGCTGCTGAGTGGCGCTGCTTCGGCGGCCAGCTTCACCGCCACCACCGACGTGGTGGTCGGAGGCCTGATCAATACCGTCGATGCCACCTCGGACCTCACTTCATCCCTGCGTGACGACAAGCTGGTGCTCGACGCCCGCGACGACGCCGCACGCTTTGTCGCCAGCCGTGGCGATCTGCGCGGCGCCCATTTCGAGGCGGCGCTGCAGCACATTCGCAGCCAGCAGCCGCAATTGCAGGCCAGCGATCTGCAGCTGGCCGAGGCGATACTCGCCCTTTGACGAGCCCGGCAGCGGACGCTGCCGAAACCTGCGGATGCAACCGGGCACTGGCTCTGGGGCAGGCGTTTCGCTAGCCTTGGCGCCGTTTTTCCCGGCTACAGGTTGCCCATGCGTTCGTTTTCCATCGCCCTTCTGCTGTTCGGCTGCAGCGCCGGCTCCGCCATGGCGTTCGATGTCACCACCGCCGCCGTCGTGCGTACCAGCTACGTCAGCAGCCAGCTCACCAGCGCTCCCTTCGACAACAAGCTGATCGCCGAGGCCCGTGAAGATGCGGCGGGCTTCGTAGCCAGCGAGGGGCAGCTCGTTGCGGCACGCCTGCAGGCCGCCCTGTCGCGTCTGCGCCAGGAACATCCGGAGCTTGCCGCCAGCGACCTGGAACTGGCCGAAGCCATCCTCGTCCAATAACCGCACCGCCTGCCGGTGCCCAGACCCGTGAGAGATTCATCGATGAACAAGCTATTGCTCGCCGCCCCGCTGGCGCTGGCCGTCGCCGCGGGCGCAGCCCAGGCGCAGACCCTCGTGGCCACCAGCAACATCGTCGTGCGTGCCCTGGACCGCAGCATCAACTTCACCTCCGACGTGACCAGCCGCATCAGTGACATGAAGGTCGTCGTCGAGGCCCGCGAAGACGCCGCCAGCTTCGTCGCCAGCGCCGGCGAGATCCGCGGTGCCCATCTGGAAGCGGCGATCGGCACCCTGCGCAGCGAGTTCCCCGCGGCGCGCAACGCCAGCGACCTGCAACTGGCCGAAGCCATCCTCGCGCTGTGACCCGCCTCGGCGCCTGGCTGCTGGCGAGCGGCCTGAGCCTGGCCAGCATCGCGGCTCATGCCGAGCTGCGCCTGGTTCTCGACGCACGCACGCTGGACGCTGAGCAACGCGCCGCCAGCCAGGCGCTGCTGGACGAAGCCATGGCCGCCCTGCCCCCGCGCCTGGTGCAGAGCCTCGATCGCGAGGTGCGCGTGCAATGGCGCGACAACCTGCCGGAACAGGCCTATGGCCGCGCCGGCGGCAAGCGCCTGGAACTCAACCGTCGCCTGCTGCCGGCGCTCACCGACGGCAGCGCTGCCGAGGAAAAGACCAATCGTCCCCACGGCACGGTACGCCGCGAGCTGCTCGCCACCGTCATTCATGAAGTGGCGCATCTGTACGATCGCGCGCGCCTGTGGTCGCCGGATCAACACCTGCTGCAGGGCCATTGCCGTCAGCGCGCCAGCAATCTCGGGCAGATCGGCCTGCCGGACGACTGCCGCGGGCAGACCGACCGCCGCTTCACCCTCAGCGATGATCCGCGCCTGCTCGACCTGGCCGGCTGGCCGCAACGGGTCGGCAAGCGCGGCCTGCGCGAACAGGACAACGCGCAGCTGGCGCGCAGTCCCGACCCGTACGAGCTGACCAGCCCGCTGGAGTTCGTCGCGGTGAACCTCGAGTACTTCCTGCTCGACCCCAGCTACGCCTGCCGCCGCCCATCCCTGCACCGCTATTTCAGCGAGCACTTCGGCTGGGCACCGGAGCCTGCCGACTGCACGCCGGGCTACCCCTTCCTCAACGCCGGTCGCGAGTTCGGCCGCACGCCCCTGTTGAGCCTTGACCCTGCACGTGTCTACGAGGTCGACTACCTGTTCGCCGAAGCCAACGACGCCTGGGTCAGCCGCTGGGGCCATAGCATGCTGCGCCTGGTTATCTGCGCGCCCGGCCGCGAGCCCGGCCCCGCTTGTCGACTGGATCTGGACCACCATCTGGTGTTGTCCTTCCGCGCCTTCGTCGATGACGTGCAGCTCTCCAGCTGGGACGGCCTCACCGGCGTCTACCCCTCGCGGCTGTTCATTCTGCCGCTGGGCCAGGTGATCGACGAATACACCAAGGTGGAGCTGCGCGGGCTGGCCTCGGTGCCCTTGAAACTGCACCCCGAAGAGATTCGCCAGCTGGTCGAGCGCAGCGCCGAACTGCACTGGAGCTACGACGGCGACTACTACTTCCTGTCCAACAACTGCGCGGTGGAAACCCTGAAACTGCTGCGCAGCGGCACGGCACGCAGCGACCTGGTCGCACTGGACAGCATCATGCCCAACGGGCTGCTGGAAGTGCTGATCCACCGCGGCCTGGCCGACGCCAGCGTGCTCGACGACACCCGCGAGGCGCTGCGCCTGGGCTACCGCTTCGACTCCTACCGCGACCGCTACCAGGCCATGTTCGCCGTGCTCAAGGAACGCCTGGGCCTACCCCAGCACAATGTCGAGCAGTGGCTGGAGCTCGACGCGGCCGAGCGCCAGCCATGGATCGACCGCGCCGACCTGCGTGCCGCCGCCGCCCTGCTGCTGGTCGAACAGGCCGCCCTGCGCCGCCAGCTGCTCCTGGCCCAGGACGAGCTGAAGAACCGCTACCTCGGCGGCCGCGGCCGCGACGCCAGCCTGAACAAGGCTGACGGCGCGCTGCAGGAAATCCTCGCCAGCAGCGGCTACCTCAGCCGCCCGGCCGAACTGCTCGACGGCGACGGCTACGGCCTGCCCCAAACCCGCGAATGGACCCGCCTGGAACGCGAAAGCGAACAACGCCAACTGCGCCTGAACCAGCTGACCGAAGAACTGGACCAGGAAGTCCGGGTGCTGCTGGGCGATGAGCGACGCGAGGAACTCGAAGCGATCGAAGTGAACCTGGCCCAGATCGGCGAGCGACTGCGCGGGTTGCACAAGGCAGGGGGTGGGTTGGAGTTGCCGTGAGAAGTTATTTACAGCAGTTATCGCTTTAGCCCAAACAATTTGATTGCGGTGATCGGAAGACTGTCTCTTGCACCGGGATACAAGCTGATCATACGTCCAATCCCCGCTCTCGCTCCAAGTCGAGCAGCCGTGTAGTCGGGCCATTGGGTTGCAGACGTTCGGTGACGATCTGTGGCCAGCGGTTACGGGAACGCCGCTTGGCAATGTTGTATGTGAACTCCTGCAACCAGTTCATCGGAAAGAAGAGCAAGTGTCCCAAGTAAAGTACCGCATCCGTCCATTCCAAGTAGTTCTTGCCCTCGTTGGCTTCTTTTTTCTCGGCAATCCTTTGCCGCCGGTAGGCAAGAAAGCCTGTGGGTTTGGTATGGGCAGAAAGCATTTCCTTGACGTATGCATCGGAGTCGCTGCGCTGGCCGTTCTCATCGAACCAAGGACCATTGTCCATATAGGCGCGCAGCCATTCCCAAAAACCCTTCTGCATTTGCAGGGTTTTGCCCATCGGTAGACCAAGGCTTACCAGTAACGCGTTATCGGGCTCGCCGAGGCGGCGTACGAGAATTTCCAGCGAGGCATTTCGCATACCACCGGTATGTGGGCCAACCATAACGAACTCGCCTGCCAGCGCCTGTATACCGTCCCAGGGGCTGTGGTACAGCTTGCCGTTGTGATCGAAATAGACTTCTCGGGTGCGGCGGTTGAAGAGTATCGGCAAGGGGAGTGGACGGCGGGTTTCCCAAAGGAACGGAATAACGAACAGAGCGGCTGCTAAGATTACCCCTGTCAAAATGCCATCTGTATTTCCGCTCAGGATGAGGATGGAACACATGAGAAGCACCGTTACCCCACCAACTCCCAGTGCTCCAGTCAGCATTCCCCTGTCGGAATCCCCGCCCGTCTTGATGGCCAGATAATGCTCGGTATGCTCATCGGTAACAAACATTTCCCACGGCTTTTCTCCAGTGGGCTCGTCGGCGCGTAAGAGCACGCTGGGGGACTGCCCGAAGCGAGTACGAGCTTGGTGGATCAGGTCGCTTACAACCATGCGAGCTCCTTGATTTCTATGGCAGGTAGGGTTATTCCCTCGACGGGCGAATAGCTCAGTTCGCCACGTATGGCATCGAGGTTGTCACCGTTCTCTTCGTGATACACGCGACGGTAGACGGCCACACCAGGTTCGGTTTTGATCCGTGTGCCGCCGTGGTGATCGAAGTCCTTCCCGGTCCATTCCACGGTTTTGCGTGTGCCGCCAAAGCCGAAGAAGCTGCCCCAGGTTTCGTGCCCTTTGAAATGGATCATGTCATCAGTCAGCGCGCTCTTGCCTGGCAGCCTTAGCAAGACGTAGGTGATGGTTTGCATGCCCCTATATGGATTCAATTCATTGAGACGGTAAGCCTCGAAGCTGATGGGGAATACTACCTTGTAAAACTCGGTCATCGACATTTCGTAGCTGTTCGACCAATCGGCAGGCCGGGTGCCGAATCGGGTACCTTTGACCCAGGCTTCAAGAGGTGTGTCCTGGGTGTATTGGCGGGCAATTACTCCGCCGACGATCAGGATGGTCCACCCCAGAGCGCGGGCGGCCAGGTGTGGCGCCACGCTGACGCCGCGGCCTATGACCGCAGCCTCGCCAGCGATGACCGCAGCACGGGCGGCACGTATAGCCCGGAAGCTCTGCACGTAAAGACGCAGGCTAGCGGCGGAGGCCAGGGTCAATCCGGCATTGATGGCTGAGGTGTCTAAGTCGCCGGCTTTGTAGGCCTCCAGCGCCTCGATGCCGTAGACCAATACGTCGAAGCCCGAGGTCACCGATTGTAGGATCGATGCTTTAGCGCCTACCCCCAGTGCATCAGCCAAAGCTTTCTGTGAAGCAATGTGCGTGGCCCCATTGAGCTTGACTGCTGCTTCCCAGTCGACTTCAGAAACTTTTTGCAAGGTCGCTGCTATTGCACTAGAAACTCCAAAAAATCCTCCCGCAAAAATCAGCCAATTTTTCCCCGACTGCTTTTCAGTTAGCTGTAACCCGCCCCATATAAAATTCACCCCTGCCATCAGCGCTACCAGGCATTTGATAGGTGCTCTTTCTAGCGTTCCTTTGCCGAGGTCGAGCATCCTCTTGAGGTCGACATCCGCCGCCATGTGGGTAGGCAGGGGCGGCAAGTCCTTGGCCGGTAGCAGGCGGAAGAACGGCAGTGCCTCGCTGACTGCAACACTGAGTTGTGTGGGTTTTAGACGGGCTGGCAGATTAGGGCGTGTGCCCATCAGATCGCTCATCCATTCGCCGAGTTGCCGCTGACTGACGGCCTCGATAGCCAGGCGCTGCTGGCTTCGCGCCAGAGCCGCGGCGAGGTAGAGGCGCCCGGCGGCCTTGGAGCCGTCGTCGGCTTTCTGCAGGCCCAAGCCGACGATGGGAGCGAGCGCTGTGAACAGGGCTTCCAATGGCGAACCCAGAATATGTCGGCCCAGTTTATCGGCTGCCTGGTTCAGCAATTGCGCTAGTCTGCGGGCTTCGTTCAGCGCGCTCGCACCGTTGTCTCTTGCGCCGTCAGCCAGCCCTACCAGGGAATTGAGCTCACCGACCCCGAGGCGTTTGCCCAAACCCAGTAATGCCCAAACCAGCCAGGGTTTACCCTCTTGCTGCTGGAGTGTTAGAGCATTGGCTATGGCTTTGGCCCCTGGGCCGGTTGTCGCCGGGCCAAGGCAGGCTGCAGCAAAGTGGAGTTCTAACTCCGCACGTGGATCGGGTTGGGTGATGTCGAAATGGCCACAGGCAGTATCCAGGCTGGCAGGGCCGCGCTGAGCTAGGGTATTTAGCCAGGCTGACCAAAGCTCGCTGATGCGGCGCACATCGGCGCTGTAATCTTCCTCCTCTTGCGTTTGCTGCTGCCAGGTAGTTTGTAGCTTGCGGTAATTGGTGATGCTGCGCAGTTGGCCGCCGATTTGCGGGTCGCCTTCTGCCAGAGATTTGAGTACGCCTGCCATGGCCCAGTCTTCACCATGGATTTCACGCGTCACCTCGAATGCCTGCTGGCGAGCGCGAAGCAGCTTGGCCAGATCCAGCAATACGCCCCACGGATCGTCGATCAAAGCATAGGCTTGTTGCTCGCAGCGCTGCATGTCGTCGAGCAGCTTTGGCCAGGCTGGACGGTGACTGGTTGAGGGTTCACAACTCCAGCCATACCAGTTGGCGTCCATGTAGTCGCCGATACGTTCGTGAATCGTGCGTGCTTGACCGCTGAAAGGTGCTGCTCCAGGGGTGATGGTGCGCATCACGCGCTGACGTACATCCTCTTTTCCCTTGGCTGAATTGAACTGGCTATCGCTCCACTGGCGAGGCGACCACGCCAGCATGGCCGGTGTTCCTGCGGGAAGGAGTAAATAGGGCAGGCTACACCCGTCGATGACTTTGCCGCCGCGAGCTGTTTGGGTAAAGGCAGCCGCGCTGACACGGTATTCGACCAATTGTTTTAGGCCGCTCTGCCAGACGTACAGCCAGCCATCGCGTAACAGGCGGGCGGTGTAGTTCAGCGGACGGCCCTTGAGTGGCTCGAAGTAATCACCTATTGCAGGAAAGTCTCCCTGTACAGCTGGCAAGCCATAGGCGCTGGTATCCACTGTCAGGGTCGGGCCGAGCGCATAGCGTAGCGGGAGTACAGCACTGAGCAGGGGGCATCCAGCGACCGTCAAGCTGGATGGGGCGGGAGTTTGGGCAGTCATAGAAGAGCCTCCTGTGCCGTGTCGTCCTGTGCGGCAAGTGCTTCCAGCAGTCGCCAGTCGAGCGTCATTTGCGCGGCGAGATCTAGTTCAGCTGGCGCGCCGTCTTTCTCGGGCTGTTCGTTCTGCCAGGCACAGAAGATTGTGCCTTCGTGATGAAGCCAGATGCGTGAGATACGGTGCCAGAATCCCACCGGCCATTGCCTTTCGCGCTGCCATGCCTGATACAGAGGCCGGGCGTCACCCAGGCGTAGCCAGAGTTCGCGATGTTCTGGGGTAAAGATGCGCAGGCGGCGCTGCAGTATGTGCTGCAGATCGTCCATCGAAGCATCGCTTTCCAGCCAGAGACCATCCTTGATTTCGGTTCCGTGTTGCCAGGCGTCATAGGCCATGCTGCCAGCCGGAGCATCCAGCAAAATCGGGCCAGCGTCCGCTATGGGTTCATAGGCCGTACCGAGCAATAACGGTCTTGGTTGATGGCTAGGGAAGCACTGATAAAGCCACGCCGTCGCACTCTCGTAACGAGCGCCGTCGAGCAGAATGGCACCGTTTCCATTGGGCATTGGGGCGCTCATGCCTTATCTCCCTTTGATGCCTTAGCGGCTTCGCACACTTCACATACGCCAGCTCGGGTGCTGCGAAACAGCATGTTTTGTTTTATCAGGGCTTCCAGTGGAATTCCCGGCATATCTGCATCCGCTGCCTTCACCTGCCCCGGCAATATCGGCGCCGCGGCCGATCCCTTTCCCGGACTTCCACCCGAGTTCATCCTGATCAAAGGCCCGACCATGGTGATGCCGCTGGCATCGAGTTTGATAAAACTGCCACCAGCCTTGAAGGTCAGCTCGCTGCCGGCTTCGAGCACCACTTTGAGGCCGCTGGAAAGGTGGATTTCATTACCCGCCTCGATGAACTGCCCGGTGCCGATTTTCAGGTGCTGGCTGTTGCCCACGGTGAGGTGGTCGTTGGCGCGGATTTCGGTCTTGCGATCGGCGTGGGTGGTGCGGTGCTCTTCGGCCTTGAATTCGCTGTAGCTGTTGGCTTCCACCGTGTCGTGGCGCTCGTGGCCGACGCGGATCTTCTGGTCGTGCTCGATGTTCTCGTCCCAGTCGCGCTGGGCGTGGAGGTAGATCTGTTCGGCACCCTTGCGGTCTTCAATGCGCAGTTCGTTGTAGCCGCCACCACCCGGGCTGCTCAGGGTCTTGAACACCGTGCGGGTCTTGTTGGCCGGCAGGTCGTAGGGGACCTGATGCTCCTTGTGGTACAGGCAGCCGGTCACCAGCGGTTGATCGGGATCGCCTTCGAGGAAGGTCACCAGCACTTCCATGCCGACCCGCGGGATGGCGATGCCGCCATAGCGGTCGCCGGCCCAGCTGGAGCTGACGCGCAGCCAGCAGCTGGTCTTGTCATCGGCCTGGCCTTCGCGGTCCCAGTGGAACTGGATTTTTACGCGGCCGTACTCGTCGCAGTGGATCTCTTCGCCGGCGGGGCCGGTGACCACGGCGGTCTGGCTGCCGAGCACCTTCGGTTTCGGATGGCAAAGCGCCGGGCGGAAGGGGATGGCCCAGGGGGTGGCGCTGAAGCGGTTGCGGTAGCCTTGTTGAAAGTCGAGGCTGGCAAGAGACCCCTCACCCCAGCCCTCTCCCCAGAGGGGAGAGGGAGCTCGCTCTGAACCGCCTGACAGGTTGGTGACGGACTCCTCCAACACCTGTGGCTGCTTACCTTCATGCAGTACCTCGGTCAGCAGCCAGAGCTGGTTCCAGTCGCTGCGCGGGTGTTCGCCGAGCGGGAGGAAATGCCCGCTCGCCAGTTGCGGCTGGTCGCTTTCGCCTTCGGCCAGTTCGTAATCGTGGCGGTGGCGCTCCAGGGCGCGCTGCGACAGATGCTTGCCGCGGGCGCGCTCGGTGAAGCGGCCGGGGTAGTCGTAGTCCTCGAGGTCCGGCTGGAAATCGCTGTGGAACGCGGCCTCCATGGTCAGGCGTGGCTTCTCGAAATCGTAATCGCGGCGCGTGACCCGGCTGGTACGGGTTTCCACACGCAGGCCGAAGCGCTTGATCACCGGTTGGTCGGCGACCAGACCGCTGTCCCGTTGATAGGCGGTGGCGGTGAGCCTGGGGAAGACGGTCTGGTCATCGCCAAAGACCAGCACATGGCCGCTCGCACCGTGCTGGAAGTGATAGTGGATGCCCTCTTCCTCACACAGGCGCTGGATGAAGTGCAGGTCGGTTTCGTCGTACTGCACGCAGTACTCGCGCGGCGGGTAGACCACCGGGCCGAGCCCGAAGCGGTAGGCATCGGCTTGGATACCATGTTCCTCGAGCACCTGGGCGATGATCTGCGGCACCGTCAGGTGCTGGAAGATGCGCTGGTTGGTGCGATGGGCGAGGTAGGCCAGCTGCGGCACGAGCGTGAAGCGATAGCGGGTCAGGCGCTTGCCGGATTCACCCTGGGCGGCCTGATGCACCAGCCCATGAACACCACTGCTATCCGGCGCGAAGGCAAGAAAAGCCGGGCGATGCAACAGGCTTTGCAGATCCAGGTCGGGGCGCTCGCTGACCAGTTCCAGGTCGAAGCGATAGGGCTGGCTGATGGCCTCGCGGCCCCGGAATTCGAGCACCTTGAAGTCGTGCTCGACGCCTTCGAGGGAAAGCGTGAAGTGGGCCTGGTTGGCTGGGGCGAACATCCATGTTCCTCCTGTTCAGTCCATGTATCAGCGCATGGGCGCTTGCGGAGCCCCGTTTAACACAGGCCGTCCGCTCTAGAATGCGTGGTTCGCGCATTCCGGAGCGACGTTGACGGAATCTGTTCAGTGCTTCGCAAAAAAGCGTTCGGCCAGGCGAGCCTGGCCGAAGCGGGACCGCGGCGAATCAGCCGGCGATCGGGGTGCGCCAGTCGTCGGAGCCGGAGGTGCCGGATACCTCGTGGGTCCAGACGATCTTGCGATAGGTGAAGTACACGTCTTCCAGATGGGTGAAGTGCGACATGTTCGGGTCCTGGCAGTTGGGCATGCGCGACTGCACGTCGACGATCACCGCATCTTCCAGTTCGATGGTGAAGTAGTGTTCCTGAGTACCGGTGGACGAGGTGCGATACCACTCCAGACGGCACTTGTTCAGGCGCTCGCCGGACGTCAGTGCGTTGAAGATCAGCGGCGACGACTTGTCGAACACCTTGGTGATCATCAGGGGCTTGTGCACGCGCTGGCCAGTCGGCTGGCCGGACTGCGGGTCACGCGGGATGATGACCTGATGCTGGAAGGCCTGCACCAGGATCTGGTCCTCATGGCCTTCCTGGAAAATGTTGCCAACCGAGTCCTCGGTGAAGGTGCCAGCGGTGATCAGGCCTTGCTTGGTGCCTTCGAGGGACAGATACGCGGGTGTTGGCATGGGTGCTCTCCTTGTCTGAAATGAGTGCCGAATGGCCATTTCATAACAACAAGCACCGTGCCATTTACGAAAAACTCTTATTTTTCAAAAAGATATAGAGAAACAGCATACGCCTTAAACGGCAGGCGTGATGCCCAGCACAGAAAGCTGTGCAAGAACCTGCGCAGCCGCGGCAACAACTTGCGCAACGCCGCCCCAACGCTGGCAGATCGCGCTGCGAACAGCTTATTCACAAGGTTATCCACAGAACACCTGCGCAAAAACTTGCGCAGGCCCATTACTGCTGCTCAGCGTCTTTCCACTTTTCTCCAGGCAAAAAAAACCTCGAACTTCATTGGGGGAGGGGGAAGTTCGAGGTCGAATCCGGACCGCTAGGGCGGGGTCCAGAGATCTGCCAACACTTAACACAACAAGGAGCATCGAAGGGCTTTTACACCCTTCGCATGCTCTGACCGGAGCATTGCGCCGTAAGTTCAACGCGAACGAAAAAAATTTCGTCGACTACCGACATTTTTCGGCAGCTCGATCAGTGCGCCTCGTCCCAGTTGTTGCCAACCCCCGCCTCGACCAGCAGCGGCACGTCCAGCTGGGCGGCCCCGCTCATCAGCGGGCAGATGGCTTCGCGGACCTGTTCGACCAGGTCTTCGCGCACTTCCAGCACCAATTCATCGTGGACCTGCAGGATCACCCGCGCATCCAGCCCGCTGTCCTGCAGCCAGCCGTCCACGGCGATCATGGCGCGCTTGATGATGTCCGCTGCGGTGCCCTGCATCGGCGCGTTGATCGCGGTGCGCTCGGCGCCCTTGCGCATGGCGCCGTTCTTCGAGTTGATCTCCGGCAGGTACAGCCGGCGACCGAACAGTGTCTCGACATAGCCCTGCTCCGCGGCCTGGGTGCGGGTGCGCTCCATGTAGGCGAGCACGCCGGGGTAGCGGGCGAAATAGCGGTCGATGTACTCCTGCGCTTCCTTGCGGCCGACGTCGATCTGCTTGGCCAGGCCGAAGGCGCTCATGCCGTAGATCAGGCCGAAGTTGATGGCCTTGGCGCTGCGGCGCTGGTCGTTGCTGACCTGCTCCAGCGGTACGCCGAACACCTCGGCGGCCGTGGCGCGGTGCACGTCCAGGTCGTTCTGGAACGCGTGCAAGAGGCCGGCATCCTGCGCCAGGTGGGCCATGATACGCAGCTCGATCTGCGAGTAGTCCGCCGCCAGCAGCTTGTAGCCCGGCGCCGCGACGAAGGCCTGGCGAATGCGCCGCCCCTCGGCGGTGCGGATCGGGATGTTCTGCAGGTTCGGGTCGCTGGAGGACAGCCGGCCGGTGGCGGTCACCGCCTGGTGGTAGCTGGTGTGGATGCGCCCGGTGCGCGGGTTGATCTGCTGCGGCAGCTTGTCGGTGTAGGTGCCCTTGAGCTTGCTCAGGCTGCGGTGCTGCATGATGACCTTTGGCAGCGGGTAATCCTGCTCGGCCAGTTCGGCCAGCACGCTCTCGGCCGTTGACGGCTGGCCGCCGGCGGTCTTGGAGATCACCGGGCAGCCGAGCTTGTCGTAGAGAATCGCGCAGAGCTGCTTGGGCGAGCCGAGGTTGAACTCCTCGCCAGCGATGTCGAACGCCTCGCGTTCCAGCTGCACCAGCTTGTCGCCCAGCTCGACGCTCTGCTGGCCAAGCAACTGTGCATCGACCAGCGCGCCGTTGCGCTCGATGCGCGCCAGCACCGGCACCAGCGGCATCTCGATCTCGGTCAGCACCCTGAGCAGCGATGGCGTCTGCTCCAGCTTGCCGAGCAGGGTCTGGTGCAGGCGCAGGGTGACGTCGGCGTCCTCGGCGGCGTACGGGCCGGCCTGCTCGATGGCGATCTGGTCGAAGGTCAGCTGCTTGGCGCCCTTGCCGGCAATGTCCTCGAAGCGGATGGTGCCGCGGCCGAGGTACTTGAGCGCCAGACTGTCCATGTCGTGGCGAGTGGCGGTGGCGTCCAGCACGTAGGATTCGAGCATGGTGTCGAAAGCCATGCCGCGCATCTCGATGCCGTAGTGCATCAGCACGTTCATGTCGTATTTGCCGTGCTGGCAGATCTTGGTCTTGGCCGGATCTTCCAGCAGCGGCTTGAGCGCGCCGAGCACGGCATCCAGCTCGAGCTGCTGCGGCACGCCCATGTAGGAATGGCGCAGCGGCACGTAAGCCGCCTGGCCCGGCTCCACGGCGAAAGACACGCCGACCAGCTCGGCGCGCTGCGCATCGAGGCTGGTGGTTTCGGTATCGAAGGCAAAACATTCGGCCGCCTTCAGACGCGCCAGCCAGCGCTCGAAATCGGCCTGCTCCAGTAGGGTCTCGTACTGGGCCTCGGCCTGGATCGAACAGCCTTCTGGCTGCACCTCGCAGTTCTCCCCCGCCGCCTTGGCCTCGCGCAGCAGCTCGTCCAGCCACTGCTTGAACTCCAGCTCGCGATAAAGGGCGATCAGCGCCTCGCGGTGCGGCTCCCCGGGCATCAGGTCACCGACCTCGACGTCCAGCGCCACGTCGATCTTGATCGTAGCCAGCTCGTAGGACATGAAGGCGGCATCGCGATGCTCCTCCAGCTTGGCGCCCAACGACTTGGCACCGCGAATAGGCAGCCCGGCGACCTGGTCGAGGTGCTCGTAGAGCCCCTTGAGCCCGCCCGGGATGCCGTTGAGCAGGCCACATGCCGTCTTCTCGCCCACGCCTGGCACGCCAGGAATGTTGTCGACCTTGTCGCCCATCAGCGCGAGGAAGTCGATGATCAGTTCCGGGCCGACGCCGAACTTGGCCTTCACGCCCTCGATGTCATAGACGCTGCCGGTCATGGTGTTGACCAGGGTGACGTGCGGGCAGACCAGCTGGGCCATGTCCTTGTCGCCGGTGGAGATCACCACATCACGGCCCAGCGCCGCGCATTGCCGCGCCAGGGTGCCGATGACGTCGTCGGCCTCGACCCCTTCTACGCACAGCAGCGGCAGCCCCAGTGCACGGACGCTGGCATGCAGCGGCTCGACCTGCACGCGCAGGTCGTCGGGCATCGGCGGGCGGTGCGACTTGTAGTTCTCGAACAGCGCGTCGCGAAAGGTCGGACCCTTGGCGTCGAAAACCACGGCGAACGGGCTGTCCGGATACTGTTTGCGCAGGCTCAGTAACATATTCAGCACACCCTTGACCGCACCGGTCGGCTTGCCGGTAGAGGTGGTCAGCGGAGGCAGCGCGTGGAAGGCGCGGTACAGGTAGGACGAACCGTCCACCAGGACGAGGGGGGCTTGGCTCATGAGCGGAATCAA
Organism: Stutzerimonas stutzeri; assembly: GCF_000219605.1. Lineage (NCBI taxonomy): Bacteria > Pseudomonadati > Pseudomonadota > Gammaproteobacteria > Pseudomonadales > Pseudomonadaceae > Stutzerimonas > Stutzerimonas stutzeri. The sequence continues at coordinate 186,718 of NC_015740.1, read as the reverse complement.
CCTTTTCGGCGGGCCCGGAGCTAGAATGCGAAGGACCACTTATCGACAAAGGGACAAGGTTACCATGCGCGCTCTCAAACACCTGATGCTGGCCAGCCTGCTGGCATGCGCCCCTCTGGCCGGCTTCGCCCAGGAGTCGGTCGAAGGTGAGCCGGACGTAACCATCCGTCAGGAAGGCGATCGCACCGTCGAGGAATATCGCGTCAACGGCTTCCTCTACGCCGTGAAAGTCACGCCCAAGCACGGCAAGCCCTACTTCCTGGTGCGGGCGGACGGAAATGACGGCAACTTCGTGCGCTCCGACCAGCCGGACATGCTGATCCCCGCGTGGAAGATCTTCAGCTGGTAATCCAGACATCCGCCGGAGGACAACATGTCGGTATTCACGCCCCTGCAACGCGATGAACTGGAGGCCTTTCTGGCGCCCTACCGGCTCGGCCGGCTGCGCGACTTCCAGGGCATCGCCGCAGGCAGCGAGAACAGCAACTTCTTCATCAGCCTGGAGCAGGGCGAATACGTGCTGACCCTGATCGAGCGCGGCCCGCGCCAGGACCTGCCGTTCTTCATCGAACTGCTCGACGTGCTGCACCGCGCCGGCCTGCCGGTGCCCTATGCGCTGCGCACCGAACAGGGCGAGGCCCTGCGCGAGCTGGCGGAGAAGCCCGCGCTGTTGCAGCCGCGACTGCCCGGCAAGCACGTGGTCGAGCCCAACCCGCACCATTGCGCCGAAGTCGGTCGGCTGCTGGCGCGTCTGCATCTGGCCACCCGCGACCACATCCTCGAACGCGCCAGCGACCGCGGCCTGGATTGGATGCAGGAGCAGGGGCCGAGCCTGGCGCTGAGCCTGCCCGAGGATCAGCTGCCACTGCTGCGCGACGGCCTGGCGGAAATCGCCGAGCTGCGACCGAAACTCCTCGCCCTGCCCCGCGCCAACCTGCACGCCGACCTGTTCCGCGACAACGTGCTGTTCGAAGGCAGCCACCTGACCGGGGTGATCGACTTCTACAACGCGTGCTCCGGGCCGATGCTCTACGACCTGGCGATTGCCGTGAATGACTGGTGCTCGCACCCCAACGGCGAGATCGACGGTGAACGCAGCGAGCCGCTGTTGGCGGCCTACTCGGCCCTGCGCCGCTTTACCCCGGCCGAAGCCGAACTCTGGCAGCCGATGCTGCGGGTCGCCTGCGTGCGCTTCTGGTTGTCGCGGCTGATCGCGGCGCAGCGTCACGAAGGCAAGGCGGACGTGCAGGTGAAAGACCCCGGCGAATTTCATCGCCTGCTCGCCGCACGCCAGCGCCCTCAGAGTGTCTTACCTTTTGCGTTCTGACGCCGCGGCCTGAAGGGGCGAAGCCACCTGACCAGGCAGTGCCTGGTCGATGGCTCGACCAAGCGCCAACCCGCAATGCCGCGCATCACAGGTAAGATGGCGCACCTTTTTCCTGCCGTGTTCACGGCCGCTCGCCATGCGAGTGCCTCGACACGCCATGAACCGGCGACCCCGTAGTCTTGCAGCCCCCGGGCTCACCATCGCAATGCAGCCGATCCGGTGGCATTTCAGGGAACGACGAATGACCCAACGCTATGTAATCAACGCCTCGGTTAGCCCCAAGGGCAGCCTGGAAACCCTGTCCCAGCGCGAAGTGCAGCAGCTGAGTGAAGTCGGCTCGGGACGCACGCACAAACTCTTCCGCCAGTGTGCGCTGGCCATCCTCAACACCGGCACCCGCATCGATAACGCCAAGACCATTCTCGAAGCCTATGAGGACTTCGAGGTACGCATCCTGCAGCAGGACCGCGGTGTACGCCTGGAGCTGTTCAACGCACCGGCCGACGCCTTCGTCGACGGCGAGATGATCGCCAGCACCCGCGAGATGCTGTTCAGTGCCCTGCGCGACATCGTCTACACCGAGAGCGAGCTGAGCAGTGCACGCATCGACCTGGACAGCTCGCAGGGCATCACCGACTACGTCTTCCACCTGCTGCGCAATGCCCGCACGCTGCGCCCGGGTGTCGAGCCAAACATGGTTGTGTGCTGGGGCGGCCACTCGATCAGCACCGAGGAATACAAGTACAGCAAGCGCGTCGGCCATGAACTGGGGCTGCGCAGCCTGGATGTCTGCACCGGCTGCGGCCCCGGCGTGATGAAGGGTCCGATGAAGGGCGCCACCATCGGCCATGCCAAGCAGCGCCGCGTCGGCAGCCGCTACCTGGGGCTGACCGAGCCGGGCATCATCGCCGCCGAGGCGCCAAACCCGATCGTCAACGAGCTGGTGATCCTGCCGGACATCGAGAAGCGCCTGGAAGCCTTCGTCCGGGTCGGCCATGGCATCATCATCTTTCCCGGCGGGGTCGGCACCGCCGAAGAGTTCCTCTACCTGCTCGGCATCCTGCTGCACCCGGCCAATCGCGACGTGCCTTTCCCGGTCATCCTCACCGGCCCGAGCGACGCAGCGGACTATCTGCAGCAGCTGCACGATTTCGTCGGCGCCACCCTCGGCGAAGAAGCGCAGCAGCGCTATCAGATCATCTTCAACGACCCCACCGAGGTGGCGCGGCAGATGACCGAGGGCCTGCGCGAGGTGCGCCGCTTCCGCCGCGAACGCAACGACGCGTTCCATTTCAACTGGTTGTTGAAGATCGAGGAAGGCTTCCAGCGGCCCTTCGATCCCACCCACGAGGCGATGGCCAACCTGCAGCTGCGTCGCGACCTGCCGGCCCACGAGCTGGCCGCCAATCTGCGCCGGGCGTTCTCCGGCATCGTCGCCGGCAACGTCAAGGACAAGGGCATTCGCCGCATCGAGCAGTACGGCCGTTACGAGATCCATGGCGACGCGGCGATCATGCAGCCGCTGGACAAGCTTTTGCAGGCCTTCGTCGAGCAGCACCGCATGAAACTGCCGGGAGGCGTGCCGTACACGCCCTGCTATCGCGTGGTGACCTGAGCGCGCCTCGCCTCGCGCCAACGAAAAAGGCCCGTGGCATCAGCCCGGGCCTTTTTTTCATCCTACCGCGTGAGCGGTCAGCCACATTTGGAGTTGCCGCAGTTCAGGCAGGTGGCGCAGCCATCCATCTGCACCACGGCCTGGGTGTTGCACTTGTTGCACAGCTGCGCGCCGGCCGGGAAGCCTTCACCCGGCTCCACCGCCACCGCACCCTGGCTGGCCTCGTAGGCGGCGCGCTTCTCGGCCAGGTATTTGAGCTGGGTTTCGTCCAGGGCATGGCCTTCGAGCATGCCGATGGCAATCAGATGGCGCTCCAGCACCGCGCCGATCTCGGCAACGATCGAGGGCATGTAGACGCCACCTTTCTTCAGGTAGCCGCCACGCGGATCGAACACTGCCTTGAGCTCCTCGACGAGGAAGGTGCAGTCACCGCCCTTGCGGAACACCGCGGACATGATCCGGGTGAGCGCGACGATCCACTGGAAGTGGTCCATGTTCTTCGAGTTGATGAAGATCTCGAACGGCCGGCGCTGCTCGTGCGGCGTGCCGGCGTTGAGCACGATGTCGTTCACGGTGACGTACAGCGCATGTTCGAACAGCGGCGACTTGATCTTGTAGGTCATGCCGATCAGGGTTTCCGGGCGCTGCAGGCTCTCGTCCATCTCCACCACGTTGACGGCCTTGCTCGCCGTGCCATCGCTGCCGCTGGTGGCGGTCGCGGGACGCTCGAGGGTCTCGTCGACGACCTTGAAGCCCTTGATGCGCTGGGTGATCTTTACGGTCATTGTGCAATCTCTCCTGCCGGGCCATGAACGGCCCGGCGTACAAGCGGTTCAGGCGGAATCAGTACTTGCCGTAGTAGCCTTCTTTGAGGGCGTCGAAGAGGTTGGCGGCGGTGTTCACCTCGCCGTCGTACTCGACTTCCTGGTTGCCCTTGAGCTCGACCACGCTGCCGTCTTCGAGGGTGAAGCGGTACAGGGTCTTCTCCAGGTCGGCCTCCTTGACCAGCACGCCCTGGAATGCCGCCGGGTTGAAGCGGAAGGTGGTGCAGCCCTTGAGGCCCTGGCGCCAGGCGTAGCGATAGATGTCCTTGAACGCTTCGAACGGGTAGTCGGTCGGCACGTTGGCAGTCTTGGAGATCGATGAGTCGACCCACTTCTGCGCCGCGGCCTGGATGTCCACATGCTGGGTCGGGCTGACGTCATCGGCGGTGATGAAGTAGTCCGGCAGCTTCTCGCCCGGCTCGTCGGAGCCGGGCTTGGCGCGCGCGTTGATCAGCGTGCGATAGGCCAGCAGCTCGTAGCTGAACACCTCGATCTTCTCCTTGGCCTTGCGGCCCGGACGGATCAGGTTGCGCGAGTAGTGATGGGCGAAGCTCGGCTCGATGCCGTTGGAGGCGTTGTTGGCCAGGCTGAGGCTGATGGTGCCGGTGGGCGCGATGGAGCTGTGGTGGGTGAAGCGCGCGCCCTGCTCGGCCAGTGCCTCGATCAGATCGGGCGCGTATTCGGCGATCTTCTGCATATACCGCGAGTATTTGGCGTGCAGCACACGACCGGCAATCTGGTCGCCAACCTTGTAGCCGTCCTTGGCCATCTCCGGACGCTTGCGCAGCATCTCTGCGGTAACCTCGAAGGTCTGGCTCAACAGCGGCGCCGGGCCCTTCTCCTTCGACAGCTCCAGCGCCTGCTCCCAGCCGACCAGCGCCATCTCGCGGGAAACTTCCTCGGTGAACACGCAGGCTTCCGGGCTGCCATAGCGCAGCTTGAGCAGGGTCAGGGTCGAGCCGAGACCGAGGAAGCCCATGCCATGGCGGCGCTTGCTCTCGATCTCGTGGCGCTGCTGCTCCAGCGGCAGGCCGTTGATCTCGACGACGTTGTCCAGCATGCGGGTGAAGACGCGCACCACTTCGCGGTACTTGTCCCAGTCGAAGCGCGCTTCGACGCCGAACGGGTCGATGACGAAGTGGGTCAGGTTGATCGAGCCCAGCAGGCAGGAGCCGTATGGCGGCAGCGGCTGCTCACCGCAGGGGTTGGTCGCGCGGATCGCCTCGCACCACCAGTTGTTGTTCAGCTGGTTGACCCGGTCGATGAGGATGAAGCCTGGCTCGGCATAGTCGTAGGTGGAGACCATGATCATGTCCCACAGATGCCGAGCCTTGACCCGCCCGTAGATCTTGCAGGCCACCAGGCCATCGTCGCGCACGATGTAGCCGTCGTGCACCGGCCATTCGCGCCAGACCACCTGGGCATCGTCGGCCAGATCCAGCTCGGCGGCTTCCTTGGCATGCACCGGGAAGATCAGCGGCCATTCGCCGTCGGCCTCGACGGTCTGCATGAACTCGTCGGTGATCAGCAGGCTCAGGTTGAACTGACGCAGGCGGCCGTCCTCGCGCTTGGCGCGGATGAACTCGCGCACGTCCGGATGGCCGACGTCGAAGGTGCCCATCTGCGCGCCGCGGCGGCCGCCGGCCGAACTCACGGTGAAGCACATCTTGTCGAAGATATCCATGAACGACAGCGGGCCGCTGGTGTGCGCGCCGGCGCCGGAAACGAACGAGCCGCGCGGGCGCAAGGTGCTGAACTCGTAGCCGATGCCGCAGCCGGCCTTGAGCGTCAGCCCGGCCTCGTGGACTTTGCCGAGAATGTCGTCCATCGAGTCGGTGATCGAACCGGAGACGGTGCAGTTGATGGTCGAGGTGGCCGGCTTGTAGTCCTGCGCGCCGGCGTTGGAAATGATCCGCCCGGCCGGGATGGCGCCATTGCGCAGCGCCCAGAGGAAGCGCTCGTACCAGTGCTCGCGCTGCTTGGCCGGTTCGACGTCGGCCAGAGCACGGGCGACTCGCTGCCAGGTGTCATCGACGGTCTGGTCGATGGGCGTGCCGTCCTTGCTGCTCAGGCGGTATTTCTGCGACCAGATGTCCTCGGAAGCCGCCTGCAGGGCGATGCTGGAAGTGCTCTTGCTGTCTGCCGCGATGGGCCCGTCCGTCTTCGCCATGCGCTGCGCATCCTCGTGCCGAAAAGTGGGAGAAAGGGAAGCTCGTACGATAGCGAATTTCCGTGGGGAGCATATGACTCTTGTCAAATTACCCGGAGCGCTGACGAACGGTGCGCCAGGCGCCGGCCCAGAAACGAAAAAACCCGCCGTATGGCGGGTTCTTCCTTCAAGGGCCGATCAATTACTTGATCTTGGCTTCCTTGTAGATCACGTGCTTGCGAACGACCGGATCGAATTTCTTGATTTCGATCTTGTCGGGGGTGGTGCGCTTGTTCTTGTCGGTGGTGTAGAAGTGGCCGGTACCGGCGCTGGACACCAAACGGATCAGGTCACGCATGATTGCTCTCCTTAAACCTTTTCGCCGCGGGCGCGCAGCTCGGCCAGAACGACGTCGATGCCACGCTTATCGATGATACGCATGCCCTTGGTGGAGATGCGCAGACGCACGAAGCGCTTCTCGGACTCGACCCAGAAGCGATGATGCTGCAGGTTCGGCAGGAAACGACGACGGGTTTTGTTCATTGCGTGGGAAACATTGTTTCCGGTTACCGGACCCTTACCGGTAACTTGACAGACTCTCGACATGCCTCAGCCCTCTAAAACCACATGCCCAACCCGGCATGGGTTGGCCGCTTGAATTCACTTGTCAGTTCGGCGCTCAGCGCCACGATTCATGGGGGTCTTACCGGCCACGCTGCAAGCGAAGATACCGGGCCCCTAGAAAAGAGCGCTGCTTTATATCAGAAAGGCCCCGGAGCAACAAGCGCGGATTGATTTTTCCGCCCGGCTGCGCTGGGCTCGCCGAGCCCAGCCGGCAAGCCCGTGGGGCGCCCGCTGCAACAGCCCCGCTCGTCGCCTCGCTACATATATATAGGCAGCGATCAGCCCATTGCCCGCGCCTCGTCACGCAGCTGACGGCGCAGCAGCTTGCCCACCGCCGTCTTCGGCAACTCGTCGCGGATCTCGATGGCGCTCGGCAGCTTGTAGCCGGTCAGAAACTGGCGGCAATGCTCGAGCAGGGCCTGATCATCGGTTGCCTCCCGCAGGCTGACAAAGACCTTCACCGCCTCGCCCTTGCGCGCATCAGGGATCCCCACCGCCACGCATTCGCGTACCGACGGGTGCTGCATCAGCACATCCTCGATCTCGTTAGGGAACACGTTGAAGCCAGACACCAGGATCATGTCCTTCTTGCGATCGACGATCTTCACGAAACCCTCGGCATCCAGCAGCGCGATGTCACCGGTCTTGAGCCAGCCGTCCGCGGTGATCACCTTGGCCGTCTCCTCCGGCCGCTGCCAATAGCCCTGCATCACCTGCGGTCCGCGCAACCAGAGCTCCCCCGGGCTTTCTGCCGGCACGTCATTGCCGTCGTCGTCCACGGTGCGCAGCTCGGTGTCGATCAGTGCCTGGCCGATGTAACCCTCGCGATAGGGGCTCAGCGCGGTCCCGGTGGCTACCACCGGTGACGCCTCGGTGAGACCGAAGCCCTCGCGGATCGGCGCGCCGGTCAACACCTGCCAGCGACGCCCGACCTCACTGTTGAGCGGCGCACCGCCGGAGGTCGCCCATTTGAGGTGCGAGAAATCGATGCTGCGAAATTGCGGGTGGTTCATCAGCCCGACGAACAGCGTGTTGATGCCGCTGAGCAGGCTGAATGGGTGACGCTGCATGGCGCCGATGGTTTCGTCCAGGTTGCGCCCGTCGCGAATGAACACGGTGTGCAGCCCCATGCCCACCGAGCTCAGGCAGTTCGTGGCGAAAGCCATGATGTGATACAGCGGCAACGGCGCGATGCGCACATCCTTTTCCGGCTCCAGAAGGCCCGGCTTGTCGAACAGCTCGATGGTCTGCAGCACGTTGGCCAGCAGGTTGCGGTGACTGAGCATCGCGCCCTTGGACACACCGGTGGTCCCGCCGGTGTATTGCAGCAGCGCCAGCCGCTCGAGCCCGACCACGCAGTCCAGCGCCGGGCTCTGTTCACCCAGCCGCAGCGCCTGCATGAAGCGCTCTGTTGCCGGCTCCTGGCTGTCATAGACCGGCGCCTGCAGATCCTCGACGCTGGTGAGGATGATCCGTTCCAGTGCGGTGTCGGCCTGCACCGCCCGCACCAGCGGCAACAGCCGGTCGAGCACGAGAATCGCCCTGGCACCGGAGTCGCGGAACTGGTGGCGCGCTTCGGCCGCGGTGTATTGCGGATTGGTGTTGACGATCACCAGCCCCGCCTTGAGCGCGCCGAAGGTGGCGATGGGGTACTGCAACGAGTTGGGCAGCTGCAGCGCCAGGCGGTCACCGGGTTGCAGACCCGCGTGATACCGGAGGTAGCGGGCGAAGGCGTCGGCGCGGCTGCCCAGTTCGGCATAGCTGAGGCAGTCGTCGCCGCAGGAAAAGGCCAAGCGCTGCGGATGCTTCGCGCAGGCCTGAGCGAGCAGGTCATGGACGTTCTGGTAGCCGCCACGGGCCAGTTCAGCAGCCACGTAGCCTTGCACGGAAGCGGACATCGACATTCTCCAAAATGAATTATTGTTTTACTGTGCGAAACTGGATGTCGAATCCGATAGTAGTAGAACGGTTTTGCCCTCGCAATGATCGCCAATGGCCGCACTGCCCGGCGTCGGGCGATCTGCTATCGTTCGCCACCGCTGCCCACTAGCCAGACAGACCGAGACCATGAGCGACGACATCGAAGACACCGGCACACCCAAGGACCGCAAGTTCGTCGAGGCCCTGGCCCGCGGGCTGGACGTGCTGCGCGCCTTCACCCACGGCTCGGTGGTGATGGGCAACCAGGACATCGCGCGCATCACCGGGCTGCCCAAGCCCACCGTGTCGCGCATGACCTATACCCTGACCAAGCTCGGCTACCTCAGCTACTCCCAGCAGCTGGAGAAATACCAGCTCGACTCCGGCGTGCTGGCGCTGGGTTATGCCTACGTCTCCAACCTGCGCGTGCGTCAGCTGGCCAAGCCGTACATGGATGAGTTCGCCCGCCGTACCAACACCACGGTGGGTCTGACCTGCCGCGACCGGCTGTCGATGATCTACGTGGAGAACTGCCGCCCGGCCGAGGTCACCACCCTGCGCATGGACGCCGGCGTGCGTCTGCCGCTGGCCACCACCGCAGCCGGCCGCGCCTTTCTCGCCGCCACCCCGGAAAAGGAGCGTGAGCACCTGATGGCGGCGCTGGCGGCCAAATATGGAGAGGGCTGGATGGCGATCCGCGACTCCCTGCAGGCCTCGTTCGAGGAGTTCGCCCGGCACGGCTTCTGCCTGTCACTGGGTGACTGGGACCGCAACGTGATGGCCGCCGGCGTGCCGCTGCACCTGGCCGATGGCAGCATCATGGCGTTGACCTGCGGTGCCCCGTCGTTCCAGCTCAGCGAGGAGACCCTCAAGGGCTCGCTGGCGCATCAGCTGGAGATGCTGGCCCGCGATATCGAGAGCCTGGGCGTCTAGCCTGCCCGTCTGATTAGGCCCTGACGCTGACCCAGGCGATATCCGCCAGCAGCTCGCGGCAGTCGGCCAGCGAGGTGCGCGAACGTCCGGCCAGCCAGTTGCGCGCCATGTCGTGGCAGGGGCCGATCACCACTGCCAGAAAGCAGTCGCCCGGCATGCGCCTGAATGCCCCGCTTTCGCGATGCCGACGCAGGATCGCTCCGACCCGTTCGCCATGCACGCGGTTGACCTCGCGTAGCTGCTCGCCCATTTCCCCCGCCTCGACCCGCCCGCGGTTGTGCAGGACGAAACGTGCCCAGTCCGGATTCGCCACCACCCAGTCGATATAGCTGGTGACGAACAGCCGGACACAGGCCTCGGCATCCAGCGTCTCGATCAGCCCGGCCTCGAGCAGCGCGGCGTACTCGCCAATGCCCTCCAGATACAGCGCGGCGATGATCCGCTCGCGATTGCCGAAGTGGTGATAGAGGCTGCCGATGCTGGCGCCGGAGCGATCACGAATCATCTCGATAGTCGTCGCCTCGACACCGAATTCGGTGAAACAGGCGAGCGCGGCCTGAAGGATTTCCTGCTTGCGGCTACTGCGGGCCATCCGGCCTCCCGTCTGACTAGAATATTTTTCTAGAATTATATTCTACCGCTCGTATACTGCACCGACGTGGCAATCGCAACAGTGCGGAGAACAACAAGATGGCGACGATACAGGTTGAAGAACGCTTCATCGACAACGGCAACGGCCATGTCCTGTCCAGCTGCTGGTACCAGCCCGGCCAGGAGCCAGCCGGCGTCGTGCTGATCGCCCCGGCAATGGGCGTACCGCAGCGCTTCTATACCGATTTCGCCAACTGGCTGGCCGGCCAGGGCTACCTGGCGGTGACCTTCGATTACCTGGGCATGGGACGCTCGCGTCGGATGCCGCTGCGGCAGCTGGACGTGGACATCCTCGACTGGGGCCGTCACGACTGCAGCGCCGTGCTCGCCGCGGCGGCCGAGGTCGCCGGCGGGTTGCCTCTGTACTGGATCGGACACAGCGTCGGTGCGCAGATACTGCCACTGGTCGACGGCCACGAACGCCTGACCCGCATCGTCACCATCGCCGCCGGCAGCGGCTACTGGCGCGAGAACAGCCCGCAGATCCGCAACAAGGCCTGGCTGCTCTGGCATGGCCTGGCGCCCGTGCTGACCGCGGTGGCAGGCTACTTCCCAGGCGGTCGCATCGGCGCAGTCGGCGACCTGCCCGCCGGGGTGATTCGCCAGTGGCGGCGCTGGTGTCTGCACCCGCAATACCTGGTCGGTGTCGAGGGCGAGCCCGTGCGTCAGGCTTTCGCCGCAGTGCGGACTCCGCTGACCTCACTGTCCTTCAGCGACGACGAGATGATGTCGGCGCGAAACACCGAATCCCTCCACGGGTTCTACAGCTCGGCGCCAAAGACCATGCAGCGCATCGCCCCGGCAGAAATCGGCGCCACACGCATCGGCCACTTCGGCTTCTTCCGCCGGCAATTCGCCGACAGCCTCTGGACGCGGCATCTTCTACCGGAACTGGTGGCAGACAAGCAGGGCGCTGTTGCGTAACCGGTACATACATAGTTTCGCAGAGCGGAACATATCAAGCATATTTCGAAACATATGTGAGAGTTATTCCGCTTGCCGGATCGGCGATCTCCGACAAAAGTGAGGATGGGCTGCAGCCCCCCTCGCTAATCGGAGCTTGCCATGCACAACAACAATAACGGCTATCCCTCGAGCACCCGCGCCTGGATGACGGTCGCGATCCTGATGCTCGCCTACGTGCTGTCCTTCGTCGACCGGCAGATTCTCAACCTGCTGGTGGAGCCGATCCGCCGCGATCTGGATATCACCGACACCCACATGAGCCTGCTCATGGGCTTTTCCTTCGCAGTGTTCTACACCATCTGCGGCGTGCCCATCGGGCGCCTGGCTGACCGCAAGAGCCGCCGCGGCATCATCGCCATCGGCGTGCTGGTCTGGAGTCTGATGACCGCGCTGTGCGGCACGGCCAAGACCTTCTGGCACTTTCTCGTGTTCCGCATCGGCGTCGGGGTCGGCGAGGCGGCGCTCTCGCCCTCGGCCTATTCGCTGATCGCCGACAGCTTCCCGCCGAAGCTGCGCGGTACCGCGATGAGCGTTTACTCCATGGGCATCTACATCGGCTCGGGTCTGGCGTTCCTGCTCGGCGGGCTGGTGGTCAAGTTCGCCTCGGCACAGGGCGACGTGGAACTGCCGGTGCTCGGCATGGTGCGCCCGTGGCAGCTGATCTTTCTCGTGCTCGGCGCGGCCGGTGTGCTCTTCGCCGCCGTCCTGCTGCTGATTCGCGAGCCATCGCGCAAGGGCGTCGGCGCCGGCGTCGAGGTGCCGTTGAGCGAAGTGGCCGGCTACATCCGCCAGAACCGCCGTACCGTGCTCTGCCACAACTTCGGCTTCGCCTGCCTGGCCTTCGCCGCCTATGGCAGTTCGGCATGGATTCCGACCTTCTTTATCCGCACCTACGGCTGGTCGGCCAGCGACGTCGGCGTGCTCTACGGCTCGGTCGTCGCGGTGGCCGGCTCGATCGGCATCATCGCCGGCGGGCGACTGTCGGACCTGCTGCACCGGCGCGGTTATCGCGACGCGCCACTGCGCGTAGGCATCATCTCCGCCGCCCTGACCCTTCCGCTCAATCTCGCCTACCTGGCCGGCACCGGCGAACTGGCGCTGGCGCTGATCGCCCTGCATGTCTTCACCATCGCCATGCCCTTCGGCGTGGGCCCGGCGGCGATCCAGGAGATCATGCCCAACTCCATGCGCGGCCAGGCGTCGGCGGTATACCTGTTCGTCATCACCATGGTCGGCCTGGGCATCGGCCCGACCGCGGTGGCGCTGGGCACCGATTTCGTCTTCGGCGACGACAACGCCCTGCGCTATTCGCTGCTGATCGTCACCGGCATCGCCCTTGTTGGCGCCATGATCCTGCTCGGCATGGGGCTCAAGCACTACCGCGGCAGCCTGGATCGGCTGCAGGAATGGAAGCCGCAGAGCGCAGCGGGGAGCGACGCGCAGGCCAAGCCGGTCTGATCCGACATGCCCCTGGAGTGGATTACGCCTTATCGATCCACCCAGGGACACCGACCCGACTCCGCCCACGCTCCAACCTCTGCACTATCGAACCACACACAACCATCGGGCCATAAAAAAACCCGCTCCTGAGAGCGGGTTTTTTCATGCTGCAGGCGGGGCGATCAGGCCACCTGCATCAGCTTCGCATAGGCCTTCAGGTGGTGGTCGTCGTCACCGAACTGGTGGGCGATCATCACCAGCCGCTTGGCGTGGTGGGCAAGGTTGTATTCCCAGGTCATGCCGATGCCGCCGTGCAGCTGGATGGCTTCCTCGGCCACCTTGCGCGCGGCGCGGGCGCAGATGTACTTGGCGGCAGCGATGATGCGGCTGCGCTCGTCGTTGTCTTCGCCATCGGCAAAGGTCGCGGCGAGGATCGCCATGCTGGTGGCCTGCTCCAGCTCGGTCTGCATGTCCACCATGCGGTGCTGCAGGACCTGGAACTTGCCGATCGGCACGCCGAACTGCTTGCGCGTCTTCAGGTATTCAAGGGTCAGCTTGCAGGCCTCATCCATGCTGCCCAGCGCATCGGCGCACTGCGCGGCGATGGCGCGGCCCTGCTGGTAGCGCATCGCGGGCAAGGCATTGCCCAGCTCGCCAAGCAGCGCCTCGGCACCCACCTGCACGTTGTCGAGGAACAAGTCGCAGCCCTTGCGCCCGTCGATGGTCGGGTAGACGCGACGGCTGACGCCCTGGGCGTTCGGGTCGATGAGGAACAGGCTGATGCCGGCCTCGTCGCGGCTGTCGCCGGAACTGCGCGCGGAAACGATGATCTGCCCGGCACTGTGCCCGCCGATGACCACGGCCTTGCGTCCAGAGAGCCGATAGCCGCCGTCGACCGCTTCGGCGCGGGTCTGTACGTCGTGGAGGTTGTAGTGGCTCTGCGGTTCGTCGAACGCGACCGCCAGTTGCAGCGAACCGGCGGCGACCTGCGGCAGCAGGTCCTGCTTCTGCGCGTCGGAACCGAGCTGGTTGATCAGGCCGCCCGCGAGGATCACCGATTGCAGATACGGCTCCAGCGTCAGGCCGCGGCCCAGCTCGGTCATGACCAGCATGGTTTCCACGCCGCTACCACCAAAGCCGCCGATCTCCTCGGAGAACGGCACCGCGGTCAGGCCCAGTTCGCCCAGCTGCGACCAGAATTCGGCGGAAAAGCCCAGCTCGGACTCGCTGAACTTCTCGCGCTGTTCGAACGGATAGGCGTCGCGCACCAGGCGCGCCGCGGTGTCTTGCAGCATCTGCTGCTCTTCGGTCAGTTTGAAGTCCATGGCGTTGTCCCCTTACAGCTCGAGAATCATCTTCGAGACGATGTTCTTCTGGATTTCGTTGGAGCCGCCGAAGATCGACAGCTTGCGCATGTTGAAGTAATCGCCGGCCAGCGATGCGCTGTAGTCGGCGTGCAAGAGCTCGCCTTCGTAGTCCAGCTGCAGCTCCTCTTCGAGGAACGGCAACGCGTAGGGGCCGATGACCTTGCGCAAGAGGTGAGTGATCGCCTGACGGATCTCGGTGCCCTTGATCTTGAGGATCGACGACTCGGCGCCGGGTACGCCGCCCTCCTTCGCCGCCGCGAGGATGCGCAGGGTGCTCATCTCGATGGCCATCAGCTGCATCTCGACCTCGGCGACCTGAGCGCGGAACAGCGGGTCTTCGAGCATCGGCTTGCCGTCGCAGACTTCCTTCATGGCGATGCGCTTGAGGTGCGCCAGCACCGCCTTGGACGAGCCGATGCCGGCCAGGCCCGTGCGCTCGTGGGTCAGCAGGTACTTGGCGCAGGTCCAACCCTGGTTTTCCTCGCCGACGAGGTTTTCCACCGGCACGCGGACATTGTCGAAGAAGACTTCGTTGACCTCGTGGTCGCCGTCCAGGGTGATGATCGGCCGCACGCTGATGCCCGGGCTCTTCATGTCGATCAGGAGGAAGCTGATGCCGCGCTGCTGCTGGGCCTCGGGGTCGGTGCGCACCAGGCAGAAGATCATGTTGGCGTGCTGACCGAGGGTGGTCCAGGTCTTCTGGCCGTTGACCACGTAGTGGTCGCCGTCACGCACGGCGCGGGTCTTGAGGCTGGCTAGGTCGGAACCGGCACCGGGCTCGGAATAGCCCTGGCACCACCAGTCTTCACCGGAGAGGATGCGCGGCAGGTAATGGTCGATCTGCTGCTGGGTGCCGAACTTGATGATCACCGGGGCGACCATGTTGACGCCGAAGGGCACGGTACGCGGCGCCCCGAAGGCGGAGCACTCCTCGTCGAAGATGTGCTTTTCCACCGGTCCCCAGGTGGTGCCGCCCAGCTCCACCGGCCAGCCCGGCGCGTACCAGCCGCGCTTGACCAGGATCTGCTGCCAGCGCTGGTGATCTTCCTTGGACATGTGCTTGCCGAGCTTGACCTTGGCGGCGATGTCCGCCGGCAGCTCGCTTTTCAGGAAGGCGCGCACTTCATCGCGGAAGGCGAGCTCTTCGGCCGTGTAGTTGACGTTCATGGGAAGGTCCTCATGGTGCGTTCGGATTGCAGGCGGGTCGCGTTCATTGCCCGGCCTGCCATTCGGTGAAGGTGCGGCCTTCAGCGGCCAGTTTTTCCAGCAGTGGCGCCGGCTTCCACCAGTCGCCGCACCGCGCGTGCAGTTCTTTTACTCGCGCCAGCACCTTGTCCAGGCCGACGCTGTCGGCGTAGTACATCGGCCCGCCGCGGAAGGCCGGGAAGCCGTAGCCGTTGAGGTAGATGACGTCGATGTCGCTGGAGCGCTGGGCAATGCCTTCCTCGAGAATCTTCGCGCCCTCGTTGACCTGCGCGAAGATGCAGCGCTCGACGATGTACTGCTCGTCCAGCGCCTTTCGCTCGATGCCCTTTTCCCGCGACGCGGCTTCCAGCATGGGCGCGAGGTCGGGATTCTCCTGCGGGGTGCGGTTGCCGGGTTCGTAGCGGTAGTAGCCGGCACCGGTCTTCTGCCCGAGCATGCCGGCGGCGCAGAGCTTGTCCGAGACGGTGGGGAAATCCAGGTGCGCCGGCAGCGTCGCGCGCTGGCGCTTGCGGATCGCCTGGCCGATGTCGAGACCGGACAGATCGCGCATGGCGAACGGTCCCATGGCCATGCCGAAATTGCGCAGGGCAGCGTCGACCTGTTGTGGCGTGGCGCCTTCCTCCAGCAGGAACTCCGCCTCGCGGCCGTACTGGAAGACCATGCGGTTGCCGACGAAGCCGTCGCAGACGCCGACCACCACCGAGACCTTCTTCAGCTGCTTGCCGATCGCCATGGCGGTGGCGAGCACTTCATCGCTGGTCCGCTCGCCGCGCACCACTTCCAGCAGGCGCATGACGTTGGCCGGGCTGAAGAAATGCAGGCCGACCACGTCCTCGGGGCGCCTGGTGAAGGCGGCGATGGCGTTCAAATCGAGTGACGAGGTGTTGGAGGCGAGAATCGCACCGGGTTTGCACACCGCATCCAGCTGCTCGAACACCTGCTGCTTGACGCCCATCTCTTCGAACACGGCCTCGACCACCACGTCGGCATCAGCCAGGGCGCCGTAGTCGGTGACGCCGGTGATCAGCGCGAGGCGCTGCTCCATCGCATCCTCGGTCAGGCTGCCGCGCTTGACGCTCGCCGCGTAGGTTTCGCGGGCACGCTGCAGGCCGCGTTGCAACGCGTCGTCATTGATTTCCAGCAGCTTCACCGGCACCCCGGCGTTGGCGAAGCTCAAGGCGATGCCGACGCCCATGGTGCCGCCGCCGATCACCGCGGCGGTCCTGATTGGGCGGGGTTTGACGTCGGATGGCAGGTCGTCGATCTTGCCGGCCTGACGCTCGGCGAAGAACGAATGGATCAGCGCGCCGCGCTGCGGCGAATTCAGGCATTCGGTGAACAGCTCGCGCTCGCGCTTGAGGCCTTCGGCCAGCGGCAGCCTGGTGGCGGCTTCCACCGCAGCAATGCAGCGCAGCGGCGAGAACAGCCCCGGCATGCGCTTGGCCACCTCGGCGTGCTTGGCGCGAATCAGCGCCTCGTTGTCGACACCTTCCAGACCGCGGGTCTGCTCGCCGCTGCGGCGCGGGCCGCGCCCCTCCTCGACAAGGCGCCGCGCATAGGTCAGACCGGCCTCGATCAGATCGCCTTCGAACAGCTCGTCGACGATATGGTGCTCCAGCGCCTCAGCCGCACCGATGGGCTGGCCGCTGACGATCATCTCCAGCGCCTTCTCGACACCGGCCAGCCGCGGCAAGCGCTGAGTGCCACCGGCGCCGGGCAGCAGGCCCAGCTTCACCTCCGGCAGGCCGACCTTGGCGTCCGACCGGGCGATACGGTAATGGCAGCCCAGCGCGACCTCCAGCCCACCACCCAGGGCGGTGCCGTGGATCACCGCGACGCTCGGCTTGCGGCAGCCCTCGATCACCTCGATCACCTCCGGCAGGCTCGGTGCCTGCGGCGGTTTGCCGAACTCCTTGATATCGGCGCCGGCCATGAAGGTCGGGCCTTCGCAGACCAGCACCACGGCCGACACCTCGGGCGCCTCGTCAGCCTCTTGAAAGGCATCCAACAGGCCTTTTCGTACGGCATGGCCAAGGGCGTTGACCGGCGGGTTGTTGACCAGGATCAGAGCGATATCGCCCCGGCGTTCGAGCCGAATGACATCCGTCATGCAGGCCTCCCTTTCTGTGAAATGCTGATTGGAATTGTTATTTCACGGAACCATGTTTCGCACTGCAGAATAAATGACTCATTTCCGCGTGTCGATAGCACCACACAGTCAGGGCATTCGGGCGAAAAGAGGGCGCAGCACCGCGCCACGCAAGGGCTGGCGGGCAACCTCAAGGTGACCGGTGGCCGCTATCAATGCAGGGAATATCGGACCAGAAGCCGGCTAGCCGCCGAGGGCGTGGCGAGGGGCGCGGGCCAGAAGATCGGGGTCGATGCGCAGCAGACGTACCGTACGCTCGTTGGCCAGCGATGCAGGTTCGGCGCCCTCGGGCAGCTCGACCAGCAACCGCGTGACATTGAGCACCAGCGCTTCGCGGCGCAGCACACCAGCCCCCAGGGCGTAGTAGGCGCTGATCACCTGACGCAGCTCCAATGGCAGCGCCCACTGCGCCCGCAGCGCCGAGCCGAAGCCGGCTGCACGCTCACGCAGGCAGCGCTGCAGCTGCGCCTCATCCAGCGCGCCGCCGCTGTCGAGCCATTCCTGCAGGCTGCGCAGGAGCGCCAGCTCGCCGATGTTCTGCAGCAACCCGGCGCTGAAACAGAGCTCGACATCCAACTTCAGCTGGCGTGCCAACCAGCTCGCCAGACGCGCCGTGCGCAGGGCCTGGGCGCTGAGCTGCGCCGCCAGCTCGGCGAGGCGCGGTTCGACCAGCCGGGCGTTGTGCTGCAGAGCCAGCTCGGTCACCAGTTGCAGACTGCGCGCCAAGCCCAGCTGCCGTTGCGCCTGCGCCAGGCTCAGACAGGGCTTCGGCGGCTGTGTCGCGCTGCTGGCGACGCTGATCAGCCGCGCCGTCACCTGCGGATCGCGAGCCAGCAGCTCCTCGAGCTGGGCGTAGTCCTGATCGCCGCCCTGCAGGCGTTGCAGCGCACTCAGCACGGTCTCCAGCAGCGGCGCGCCGCGATTGTGCGGACGCATGCGTTCGAGAAAGCTGTCGAGGTCATCGACCGCGGCTCGGCGCGGCGCACCAGCGTGACCTGCCGAACGCGGCAGCAGCTTGTCCAGGCGCTCGCGCAGGTCCGCCAGATCGTAGGGTTTGCCGAGATAGGCGGCCGGTGCGAGCGGCAGCACGGTGCGCACGCTGGCGGTATCGGTACGGGCACTGATCAGCACGCAGGGCAGGCGCTGGGTCGGACCATGGCGACGCAGCTCGCGCAGGAGCTGCCGACCGTCAAGCCCGTCCAGTTCGCCATCGACGATCAGCAGGCTGGGCACCTGGCGCTGGCACGCCGCCAGGGCGGCATGGCCATCGGCTGCCGGTTGCACGCGCATGCCGGGACGTAGCTCGCGTACCAGCTGACAAAGCTGGTCCGCCCGCCACGGTTCGTTGTAGGCGACCAGTACGAAGGAGACTTGGGCCGAGACGCTCACTGCATTACTCGCTGAACAGGTCACTACAGCCTGGCCAGATGGCCAGGGCGACGACTGCTCCGCAAGAAATGGGCACGCCGCTGGGGGCGCGATTCTGACCGCAGGAGAACGCGACAGCCAGCCCCTGAGACCGACTGTCGCAGGGGGCGTCAGATGCCCATGCAGAGGTACTTGATTTCCAGGTAGTCCTCGATGCCGTACTTGGAACCCTCACGGCCCAGGCCGGACGACTTGACCCCTCCGAACGGCGCCACCTCGGTGGAGATCAGCCCGGTGTTGATGCCGACCATGCCGTACTCCAGCGCCTCGGCGACGCGGAACACCCGGCCCAGATCGCGGGCATAGAAATAGGACGCCAGACCGAACTCGGTGTCATTGGCCTTGGCGATCGCTTCGGCCTCGTTCTTGAAGCGGAACAGCGGCGCCAGCGGGCCGAAGGTTTCCTCTTTGGCCACCTTGGCACTGTCCGGCACGTCCACCAGCACGGTGGGCTCGAAATAACTGCCACCCATCTGGTGCGCCTGGCCACCGGCTACCAGCCTTGCGCCCTGGGCGACGGCATCCTCGATGTGTTCGCGGACCTTGGCGGCGGCGCGATCGTCGATCAGCGGGCCAATGTCAGTGCCCTCCTCCAGGCCGTTGCCAACCCGCAGCTTGGCCACCGCCGCCTGGAATTTCTCGGCAAAGGCGTCGTAAACGCCGTCCTGCACGTAGATGCGGTTGACGCACACACAGGTCTGCCCGGCGTTGCGGTACTTGGACTGCATGGCGCCCTTCACCGCCTCGTCCAGGTCGGCGTCATCGAAGACGATAAATGGCGCGTTGCCGCCGAGCTCCAGGGACACCTTCTTGATTCCCGGCGCGCACTGCTCCATCAGCTTGGCGCCCACTTCGGTGGAGCCGGTGAAGGAAATCTTGCGGACCTTGGGGTTGGCGGTCAGCTCGTTGCCGATGTCGCCGGCCGAGCCGGTCACGACGCTGAGCACACCCTTGGGAATCCCGGCGCGCTCGGCCAGCTCGACCATCGCCAGCGCCGAGAACGGCGTCTGCGATGCCGGCTTGATGACCATGGTGCAGCCAGCCGCCAGCGCCGGGCCGGCCTTGCGGGTGATCATCGCCGCCGGAAAATTCCACGGGGTGATCGCCGCGGTCACGCCGATCGGCTGCTTGATGACGAGGATGCGCTTGTCCTTCTGGTGACCGGGGATGGTGTCGCCGTAGATGCGCTTGGCTTCCTCGGCGAACCACTCGATAAAGGAGGCCGCATAGGCGATCTCGCCCTTGGCTTCGGCCAACGGCTTGCCCTGCTCCAGCGTCATCAGTCGGCCCAGGTCGTCCTGGTTCTCCATCAGCAGCTCGAACCAGCGACGCAGCTTCTGCGAGCGCTCCTTGGCGGTCAGATCACGCCAGGCCGGCAGCGCCCGCTCGGCGGCGTCGATGGCGCGGCGGGTTTCGGCGGCGCCCATCTTCGGCACCGTACCGAGAATCTCGCCGGTGGCCGGGTTGTTCACGCTGATGGTCTGGCCACTGTCAGCATCCAGCCAGGCGCCATCGATATAGGCCTGCTGGCGGAACAGCGCGGTGTCTTTGAGTTGCATGGCAGTCTCCTCGGGCATCGTAGCGGCAGGCCCGCTGCGGAAAGTTTGGCGAACGCGACGATCATCTGAACCGTCCTTCGCCGCCCGGTTCCTGCCGCCGCATTGCACTGCGAACGACCATGCTAGGACCGCAGCCGGCCGGCCGGCAAGCTCATGGCGCTCGGCATTGTCGTGCCATTGACCAGCCTGATGCCTGCGCGGCCTGTCACGCCTTGTTACCCAAACCTTGGGTACGGGTCGGGGTATAGTTCCGCGCGGGCGGCGCCAGCCGCCGACATCCAAGGATCGATAAGGAGTTACCGTGAAAGCATTGATGACAGGCGCCGTGGCCGCCGTCCTGCTGGCCAGCACTGCCGTCCAGGCGCAGATGAAACCGGAAGAGATGGTCGAGACCCGCCAGGCCGGCTATCAGTTCATGTCGTGGAACATGGGCAAGATCAAGGCCCAGGTAGTCGACGGCAAGGAGCCGTACGACCAGGCCAAGGTGGCCGCCGCCGCCAATGCCATCGCCGCCATCGCCAATTCCGGCATGGGCAGCCTCTACAGCCCGGATACCACGACCGAACAGCTGGGCAAGGCGACTCGTCTGAAGCCTGAGTTCTTCCAGAACCTCGACGAAGCCGGTCAGATCGGCCGCAACTTCACCGCCGCCGCCAACCAGCTTGCCAAGGTCGCTGCAGAAGGCGATCAGGCCGCGATCAAGAAGGCCTTCGGCGACGTTGGCGGCAGCTGCAAGTCGTGCCACGACAAGTTCCGCGCCGACTGATCGCGCGCAGCCAGCCGACACCTGCCGTCGGCTGGCTTACCAGTCCAGGCTGGGCGCCACCGCCGCCGGCTCAGGCCGCAGCCAATCCCCCACCGCCTGCACGCCCCAGACGCAAGCCACACCCAGAGCGATCGCCAGAACCGCGGCGGGCAGCGAGCCGCCCCGCGCATCCTGCTGGGACGGATGCTCGCGCTGCGTCCTTCCCGCGATCATCGCCCGCACCAATGGCCGGCGCATTACCAGCGTGTAATAGATGATGGCTGCGATGTGCATGCCGATCAGCACCAGCAGCAACCACTTCGCCTGCCGATGCAGGCCGCTCAGCGCGCTGCCAGTTTCGCTGCTGACCAGCGCATGGAGCGGCCCCTGGAAGGCAATGTCGTCGGTCGCCATCAAGCCGCTGGCGACCTGGAAGCTCACCAGCAGCAACATGGCCAGTACCGAGAATGCGCCGAGCGGGTTGTGCCCAGCTTCGCGCCAGTTGCCTTGCAGATAGTCCTTCACACCGAACGTCGCGGCGAAGATGCGCGGCCAGCGGGCATACGTCGAACCGACGAAGCCCCAGATCAGACGGAACACCAGCAGCCCCAGCACCAGCAGGCCGAGCCGGCCATGCCAGGGCATCAGACTGCCGCCGACCCAGCCCGTGACGATGGCCGCGATCACCGCCCCGGCGAACAGCCAGTGAAACAGCCGCAGCGGCGCGTCCCAGAGTTTGATATGGCCTGGCATCTCCATCCCCTTGCCATCGAACACCCACGGCCCCCGGCCGCGACACGCAAGGGTACCAGCCGGCCCGGCCACTGGCAGCTGCGAAAAAGCCGCACCCGGGCATATCCGCCCAGCCGCACCAGCATGGACGCCCGTCAACGACATGCGTATGATTGCCCCCCGCAACGCATCCGTAGCTCAGCTGGATAGAGTACTGCCCTCCGAAGGCAATACTCAGCGAGTTGAGAAGGGTGTCAGCTAATGGTCAAATAGACCGTCGCAACACATACGCACCAGTAGCTCAGCTGGATAGAGTACCGCCCTCCGAAGGCGGGGGTCGTGGGTTCGAATCCCGCCTGGTGCGCCATATCTCTTTGTTTTATAAGCCTTTTTTTCTAAAGCTTAAGCCGATTCAACTCTCGAGCTGGCCCGCTCCAGCACAAACCTCGCCATGTCGGCCGTCAGACCGCGACGAGCACTGCCCTGGCCACCATTTTTTGGCTGTATTTCGGGCTGTGCCAATTCTGTGCCTATACCGTGCCGCATCCTCTGATGGAGTGCCATCCCTCACCAGCTGCACGAGTACTAGCTCATCGATGTCGCCGCATACGCTCAAAGCAGCCGCGCTGCACTCAGCCGAATTGCCCAGACACGCAGCATCCCGCGCATGCAGTCATGGTCCCAGCGACTCGTATTGGAAAGGATTACCCCAGCCGCTTGCTCTACGAAGGGCTTGAGCCTTACTTATAGATGGACTTTTCCATAGCTTGATCCCGCTTCACGTTAATACTGCCGCACTCCGGACATTTAAGCCCAAAGCGCCTTTTTGACGTGAAGCGATGATCACACCTCTTACAAAAGAAGAAGTACAGCGGGCCTGGCCGGAAGCTACTTAGCATTGCGCTTGAGCGACATCTTGAACGCGCCACTGCCGCCCACTTCAGGCTTTTCGCCTGAGTTATCTACCTTACCGCTGGCACTGGTATCGATGTCCAAAGCGTAATCCTTATGCATCGCCAGCGCCGCGAGGCCCAGCACGCCCAAGACAGAGATAGATGCAACTATCACAGCGGCCGTACCACCGGTAATGCCTGCCGCTGAAGCAGCAGCAGCGCCTCCTGCCGCAGCCAAACCCGAGGCGACAACCCCCGAGGCTGTAACTGCAGTAGCTGCGCCAGCTCCCCAACCGGCAGGGTTCCAGAAACCAACAGCAGCAACTCCCGCGCCGGTTGCGACAATTGCTAGCTTGGCATACGTGATCGACTTAATCACACGTACAGCAAAAGCGAGTTTCTTGTCAGTAATTACGATGTGTTCGGTCTTGTCGTTCAGAGCTTTTTTGAGCTCCTTGGCGTTGCCGACATAGCGGGAAGAGGGCATTTTTATACGTCCTTGCTAAACGGATCGATCTAAGATGCATCAAATTGCCACCATTGGCTAGCGCCGTGCCCGGCTCGCTGGTCAGTCTCATCGAACAGCAAGAGCGGCGGCAGTCTCTGACGACGTTGCCGAAGCCCTAGCAGGAATGCTCTACCAGCATTCCCACCGGCTTGCGGCCAAACCGCGCCGTGCGTCTTCTACTAGCAGCCAACTCTGTGAGTTGCTCCTTAATCCGTAAACGCTTCATTCCTTTGGGAAGGAGCGGTGAGCTGTCCGAAGTTTGCCTGCAGAAGTTTGTGGCCACACAGGCGCATATTTTCAAGCGCCCGGGATACTTCGCTTCGCTCGGTACCGAAAATACTCTCTGCCAGCTCTTTCAACTGTTTAATTCTACTTTGGGCCGTCTGAAAAACTGTCGATTCAGAGCCTGCTATCTCTAAGATATCTAGTTCGAGCGAGTGAGCCAGTTCGCCGACCATTTCGACTTTATGGAGCTGTTGGCTGGAGTGTTTCTCCAATGTTGTAACCAAGGTGTCGAAGTCTTTATGGAGAACAAGCGCTGCGTCAGACAAATGATCCCACTCATTCATGACTTCGCTGAGGCTTTTGCCCTCATGCAGCAGTTCTTTTGCGAGCGTTGAGCTGTAAGCACAAATACCCTCGAATTGAATGCCGCTGTCCTCCAAATGCTCTTTGATTTCCTCAATAACTGCTTCCAGGTTGGCGAGAGGCCGCAGATCTGCCTTGTTGAGCACCACGTATAACGGTCTGTCATCGGCGTGCTGCAGCAAAAACTCGAGATCATTGGCGGGTAAGGTGCCGTTACTGTCCAGCGCAACCAGCCAGATCACAGCATCCGCTTCGCTCAAGGCGGCGCTGGCGATTCCATGATCAGCGGCAGTATCTACTGTATCAGACGCTGCCGGGTCGTAACCCGGCATATCGATGAAGGCAAGGTGCTTCAGCCCGGGCATGGGGGATTCGATCACCACATGCGGCATGATCTCTTTAACGCTAAGGATGGTCTGAAGTAGCCCTGTATTTCTGGCTGACTTCAGCCTCCGCCGATTTTGAAAGCGGTCAACCGATCAAAAACGATCAGATCGCCCGCTTATTTCTGTGTTTTTAGCCGCCGCGAGCACCTCGCAGCAGCCATTTTCCACATTACAGGCGCACCTCTCCTGCATTCGTCAGTAAATGTCGTCGAGCCATCCACAGATTCGACAGCGCGAAGAGTGTCACCAGTTGCGCGGTGTTCTTTGCCAGGCCACGGAAGCGCGTCTTCACATAGCCAAATTGGCGCTTGATCACCCGGAACGGGTGTTCGACCTTGGCCCGCACCTGGGCTTTGGCCTTCTCGATCTTGCGCCTGGCTTTGTAAAGCGGGCTGCTCTTGCCCAGTTTCTTGTAAGTGCTGCGCCGTGCCGCCACCTGCCAGATCACCTCACGACCATCATGTTCGGCACGCTTCTCGACACCGGTATAACCGGCATCAGCGCAGACCACGTTTTCCTCGCCATGCAACAACTTGTCGACTTGGGTAACGTCCGCCACGTTGGCGGCAGTGCCTACTACGCTGTGCACCAAACCCGACTCGTCATCCACGCCGATGTGCGCCTTCATGCCGAAGTAGTACTGGTTACCCTTCTTGGTCTGGTGCATTTCCGGGTCGCGTTTGCTGTCTTTATTCTTGGTCGAACTCGGCGCATTGATCAGCGTGGCATCGACGATGGTGCCTTGGCGCAACGACAAACCTCGGTCACCCAGGTAGCCATTGATCACAGCCAGGATGCCGGCGGCCAGTTCGTGTTTCTCCAGCAGGCGGCGGAAGTTGAGGATGGTGGTTTCGTCCGGAATGCGCTCCAGGCTCAGTCCAGCAAACTGGCGCAGGATGGTGGTCTCGTACAGCGCTTCCTCCATCGCCGGGTCGCTGTAGCCAAACCAGTTCTGCATCAGATGTACGCGCAGCATCGCCATCAACGGGTAGGCTGGGCGACCACCTTCGCCCTTGGGGTAGTGCGGGTCGATCAGGGCTATCAGCCCCTTCCAGGGCACCACCCGATCCATCTCGATCAGGAACAGCTCTTTGCGGGTCTGCTTGCGCTTGCCGGCGTACTCGGCATCGGCGAAGGTCATCTGCTTCATCGGAAAACTCGGTGAGTGGAGTCCGGGGATCTTGCCAAAATCAGGAAGTCTTCTTCAGAGTTTCCCTAAAGCCCATGTTCGCAATGAAGTCATGCGTCAGTTGAGCATATTCATCCTTCGATAACTCAACGTGTGCGCCTTTGCTGGTGTGCCCATAAATCGAGAGTTCGCAGCCAGGCATCACATAGGTTGGAATCGCTGTTACCGGTTGAATACCCTTTGCCAGCAACTGCGAATACTCCTTGCGCATAAAACTGGTGACGAAAGATGACTTGCCGCTGCTGAAACCACCAGCCACTGCTACCAGGAACTTGGTGCGCAGCGCAGGCGAGTCACTAATAAGTTCCGCATGCAATCCGATAGCGTTCGCCTGCTCCAAAGCCGGACTGGTGACATCGGCAGGCAACTCGAGCCTCTGCACGTCTCGGGCGAACTCGCCTGCCAACCAACCCTTTAGCTCGCTCAGGGCAGCATTTTCGGCCGGCTTGGAATTGAGGATATTGCAAACCAAGTTGTAGCGGCTCTCGATTAAAGCCGCCGTGTTGCCGAGCGTTTCGTACTCGAGCTGGAGCTGCTTGTGCGTCTCTTGTAGCGTTTCATAGGCGATTGAGCGCTCTAGCAGCTGCTGCGTTTGCGCAGAGTGCGCTGCCTGTAACTGCTCATGCTGCGATTGCCATTGCTCAAGATCACTTTCAGCTCTGGCGAGCTCGGCATTGACCCTAGCCAGCTCAGCCTCGATGCTTTGGCGCAAGGCCTGCATGCGCACCGTATGCTCATCGGCGGCTGTGATGTGCTGCTGAAGCTGCTCGATCAGCCCCTTGCGGCCCCATGGCCAGATGCTTTTCAGGCGCGTAAGCGCAGGCTCCAACTGAGGCGTGAGCAATAAGTCAGACATAACTTTGCAGCTCCTGGAGCTCGACCAACAGCTCGTCGTAGCGCTGCAAGGTTTTATCCCTGTCTTGGATCTGCGCTTTGATTCCATTGAGATGCTCTTCGTAATGCGCAAACAGCGCATTACCCACATCGGCAGCATTTAAGCGCTCTTCGAAACTCTTTGTCAGAACACGCGCTTCTTTGGCGGCCAATTTTTTCAGTTGTGCCAGATATTCCAGGGCAGCGCTTTCATAACTGCTGGCGTCACTGCCTTTCAATGTGCCGTTTTGCATCAGGTTGGATGGCAGTGAAGGCAGCTCAGGATCATCGAAGTCCCGGACCATGGCCAAGGCGGACCTGCACGCTTGCGCGAGACGGGTAGTATCGATATCCCGATCGTTGACAACTTTGTGCTCTCGCAGAGCCGCCAGAATTCCTGCTTCGATTTTCTTGCGCAGCCCTTGACGAGTGTTATCGACAAGTGTGGTTATTTGAGTGCTGAATGACGCCTGAAAACCCTCGAGCGCACTGCGAATTTTAGTGGAATCAATGGTCTGGACTGTTTTTGATGTGCGCTCGGCACTAACTAACCCCAAAGTAAGGAGGCTAGCGAACTTGCGTAAAGTACTTGGATCTGTGTATTCGACCTCATAGTCTTTCGACTGCTCAGCCGTATTTTGAGCACCGCTGAAAAGTTCTTGGATCTTACTGTTTAATTGCCTGCGCAAGCTCTCCCCGGCGTCCTCTGCAATATCCCCCACGGCAACATTGGTTGCCAGAACAGCCGCTTCACGGAAGCTTTGCATGGCGCTGAGCTTTTCTTCCAGGTCGCCGGCCTTGGCATTGACGATCTCTTCACGGTTACGCCGTACAGCCTCTGGTGCGCCGTCCAGGTATCCGCGCAAGGCCTTGGCTTGGTCATCCAGAAAAGCGTTGATCTTTTCTTCAGTGATGGCCTGCTTACGCCCACGCACCTGCTCAAGCATGAGCTCGGTTTGCGCAATGCCGGCCATAGCCTCGAGGTGGCTCTTAGCGCTGGCCACTTGCACGCACTCCGCCGGATAACCTGTACTCAGCAGCGACCAGGTATGGCGTGCGTTGTCATCCCAATCGGATTCGGGGTGGGTCAACAGGGCATAGGCAACGCTGGAGGTGACAACGAGGCGCTCTGCCAGTTGGCTTTTAAGCGTGTCCAGGCCCCGATTGCCGCCTGGGATAGCCCCGAGGGAGCTTCCGGCCTGGCTTGCCAAGGTGCGCCGCAGCCCTTGCAACACGTCGGGAAGGCGGCCTTCGTGTTTATCACGCTCGCTGCCAAACAACTGACCGTCAATTTGGCTGGCGACAAGAAAGACCTCGCGCACGCCATCCTTGTAGGTCAGACGGCCCATCAGCTCCAGATCCTGTTGGTTCAGAAACTGCCCCGAAGGGCTGACCACGAAAACCACATCACAATTGTGCAGTTCCTCCATGGTACGCTCTTCACGGGAGCGAATAGGGTCATTCACGCCGGGGGTATCGACTACATCCACGCCTTCTAGCGCCGGTAGCGGTAAATACAGCGACAGACACTTGGTGAAGGGCGTGAAGCGCCCTCCTGCACCGACATAATCGGCCAGCTTGGTTTGCAGGTCCGCCAGATCGCGCCCTTCGATGCGCTGAGTTTCATTGGCTGGCAAGCCACCGGCAACGCGGATACGTTCATACATATCCTTAGCACCGCCCAATCTTGGGTCGGCATCCAACTCACGTTTTACCGAGGCCTTGAGACGCTCCGGGTCTGGTTTTGGCAAAGCGCGGGCACCTGGGCGGGCCGCCTTTTCTTCGGCGGCTTTCTGCCTTTCAGCCAAGGCAATTCGGAAGCGCTCGTCATACTCCTCTGCCAGCAGGCGCATATCGTTAACATCTTCCGGGAGGAAATACTCCACCTCGGCATAGGGGTTGGCCTGCTCGCTGTAGCGCAGAACCGTCAACGAAGCGGTCATCGGCGTAGCGGCTTTGGGCAATACATCCTTACCGGCGAACATCAACGCGTTGAGCAGTGAAGACTTGCCTGCCTTGACCCTGCCAATGATGCCAACGCGCAGATTGCGCCCTTCCTGAGCCATTGCGTTCGCATCACGCTGTACCGTTTCCGGTTTAAGCGGCGCTGAATCGCCATAAACGCCGTCAGTGAAACCGGGACCGGGGTATTTGGAGACAATGGCATTCAGCTTTTGCATGCCATTCACGAGTTTTTCGATGCGTTGCTCGACGAGCATGATCTCTTCCTTAAATGTATAAACAGCTACTTGCGGTGGTACTCGCTGCATTACTGCTTCGCGGCCTGCAAATGCGCATGAGCCAGCGCACGCACCTCGGCAAGCGCTGCGGATTCCACGGTCATCTGGCCACCCATTCCATGAGCATCTGACCACCGATTCCACGGTGATCCGGCCACCCATTCCACGCGTATCCGACCACTGATTCCACGGCCATCCGGCCACCCAACCGGGTAGGCAGCTACGCAGGATTTCTTCACTACCATCGACCTCTTTTTCGAAGCAGAGAGGTCGTCGTGGAGCGTTTATCCATGCGTAAGATTCGCGAAGTACTTCGTCTCAAGTTCGAGGTCGGGCTATCGGCTCGCCAGATTGCGGTCAGCGTGCAGATCGGTCGTGTCACCGTCGGCGATTACCTCAACCGCTTTGCCGCCAGCGGCCTCAGTTGGCCCTGTTCGTTGTCCGATTCCGAGCTGGAACAGCAGCTGTTCCCACCGGCGCCGGCAGTGCCCAGCGAGCAGCGGCCACTGCCTGATTGGTCTTGGGTGCATGCCGAGCTACGCCGGCCGGGCGTGACCTTGGCGCTGCTCTGGCAGGAGTATCGCCTGAGCCAGCCGAAAGGCTTTCAGTACAGCTGGTTCTGCGAGCACTACCGGGCCTGGCAGGGCAAGCTGGACGTGGTGATGCGCCAGGAGCACCGCGTCGGCGAGAAGTTGTTCGTCGACTACGCCGGGCAGACGGTGCCGGTGATCGACCGCCACAGCGGCGAGATCCGCCAGGCGCAGGTGTTCGTCGCGGTGCTCGGTGCGTCCAGCTACACCTTCGCCGAAGCCACCTGGTCGCAGCAGCTGCCGGACTGGCTGGGCTCGCATACCCGCTGCTTTGCCTTCCTCGGCGGCGTGCCGGAGATCGTGGTGCCGGACAACCTGCGCAGCGCGGTGAGTAAGAGCCATCGCTACGAGCCGGACATCAACCCGAGCTACCGCGATCTGGCCGAGCACTATGGCGTGGCGGTGGTGCCGGCGCGGGCGCGTAAACCGCGCGACAAGGCCAAGGCCGAGGTCGGCGTGCAGGTGGTCGAGCGCTGGATCCTCGCCGCGCTGAGGAATCGGCAGTTCTTCTCCCTGGATGAACTCAACAGCGCCATCGCCTTATTGCTGGAGCGGCTCAACCGACGACCGTTTCGCAAGCTGCCGGGCTCCCGGCAGTCGGCCTTCGAAGCTCTGGATCGTCCGGCGCTGCGCCCCCTGCCGGAGCAACCCTACGTCTACGCCGAGTGGAAGAAGGCGCGGGTGCACATCGACTACCACGTCGAGGTCGATGGGCACTACTACTCGGTGCCGTACCAACTGGTGAAGAAACAACTGGAAGTACGCCTGACAGCGCGCACGGTGGAGTGCTTCCACGCCAATCAGCGGGTGGCCAGTCACCTTCGCTCAATGCACAAGGGCAGGCACAGCACGCAGGCCGAGCACATGCCCAAGAGCCATCGCGAGCATGCCGAGTGGACGCCGCAGCGGCTGATCCGCTGGGCCGAGCAGACCGGGCCGAACACGGCCGGCGTGATCCGGCACATCCTCGAACGGCGCATCCATCCGCAGCAGGGCTACCGGGCCTGCCTGGGCATCCTGCGCCTGGGCAAGACCCATGGCGAAGTGCGCTTGGAGTTGGCCTGCCGTCGCGCCCTCAGCCTCGGCGCGTGCAGCTACAAGAGCCTCGAATCGATCCTGCGCCAGGGGCTGGAAAACCTGCCGTTGGCTCAAGCCAACCTGCCCCTGCTGCCGGACGACCACGCCAACCTGCGCGGCCCCGCCTACTACCACTGACCCCAAGGAATCCCACCATGCTGCCCCATCCGACCCTGGACAAGCTCCAGACCCTGCGCCTGACCGGCATGCTCAAGGCACTCGCCGAGCAACTGAAAACCCCCGACATCAACAGCCTGAGCTTCGAGGAACGCCTCGGCCTGTTGGTCGACCGCGAACTGACCGAACGCGACGACAAGCGCCTCAGCAGCCGCCTGCGCCAGGCCCGGCTCAAGCACAACGCCTGCCTCGAAGACATCGACTACCGCAGCCCGCGCGGGCTGGATAAGGCGCTGATCCTGCAACTGAGCGGCGGCCAGTGGCTACGCGACGGCCTCAACCTGATCATCGGCGGCCCCACCGGCGTGGGTAAAACCTGGCTGGCCTGCGCCCTGGCCCACCAGGCCTGCCGAGAGGGTTACAGCGTGCGTTACCTGCGCTTGCCACGCCTGCTGGAAGAGTTGGGCCTAGCCCACGGCGACGGGCGCTTCGCCAAGCTGATGAGCGGCTATGCCAAGACCGACCTGCTGATCCTTGATGACTGGGGTCTGGCCCCGTTCACCGTTGAACAGCGCCGTGACATGCTGGAGCTACTGGACGACCGCTACGGCCAGCGCTCGACCCTCGTGACCAGCCAAATGCCCGTGGACAACTGGCACGAACTGATCGGCGATCCGACCCTGGCCGATGCCATCCTCGACCGCCTGGTGCACAACGCTTATCGGATCAACCTCAAGGGCGAATCGATGCGCAAACAGACGAAGAAATTGACGACACCGGGCACCTCAGACTAACAATGCAACCCCTGCGTCGCTGCGCTCCGACTGCCCGGCCGGATGGCCGTGGAACAGGTGGCCAGATGGCCGTGGAATGCCTGGCCAGATGAGCGTGGACTGGGTGGCCGGATGGTGTGGAATCCGCAGCAAGCGCTTCTTCCAATACCCGGATCCGCGCCTCAAGATTGCCGCTCTCGGCTTGCTGATTGATTTTTTCCAAAATGTCTTTTTGCGCTTTGATCTGCTGGTCAAAAGCATCAGAGACAGCTCGCACGATTTCTTCCTGCGCCTGGAGCAGGAAGCTGCTGATTTCTGGGCGCAGGCCGCGCTCCACATCCGGCAGTACCTGTGTGCGAATAGCGTCCTTGGCCTGCTCCAGCTTTTGCCCCTCGCTAATGCGCCCGAAAAGCGCGCCGAGCAGACTGGGCAGGATGGTAACCACTACCTGCACGATGGGATTGGGAATAAGACGCGCCGCTGCCAGACCTGGCACAGTGGTTAACAACGCGCTGGCCGCGCCACCAGCTTGACCGCCGATAGCCGAAAGCAGGCCTGGCAGCAGTTGCGTTTGCAGTGTTTGCAGCAAGCTGTCTGTCCAGTTGCTCTGTGTGAGATGCAGCTCCGGGCGCAGGGAGCCACTTACATGCTGGCTAAACTCATTCACCATATGGGCGGACATACTGTCTGTAGCCCGCTTCAGCCCTACAGTCAGACCGCTGCGAACTTCATCGGAGATGATACGGGTCATCTCATCCTGGCTGCGCAAGGCCGCGCGGGCCATCTCATCTACAGAGCCGGCAAGGCGTGTGTGCACGCTACGCAACACCTCATCGACAATGCGCTCCAGATTCCCGGCACTGTTTGCCTGGGTTTGCTGCTCACGCTCTTTCTCCAAGGCGCGCAAGGCATCTTCTATCTCAGCAATTTTCTGCTCGTTACTTTCCTTGTCGCTGTTAAGCCCATCCAGCGCCGTACACAGCGTGCTTTCGATGGCAAAATTTTGCTGGAGCAGTTCAGGCTGGAAAATTGAGCCGAACAGCGCCTCTGGATTGAAGCTGCCCAGCATGGCGTTGACGGAGGAGATATCGTTTTTGCTGACAGCACACACCGTGGCCGGAAAGCCCTCATCCTCGAGTTGCTCGCTGATGTAGTCGCAAATGCCCTGCACATCAGCAACGGGCTTGAGATCTGCCTTGTTCACGCAAACGCTGAAGTTGCGCCCCATGAGAGTGACTTCATCCATATTGCGCAGGATCTGCTTGTGCAACGACCCCTCTTCAACACTGACCACAAACAGATAGTGCGCCCCTTCGCCGATGTAGTGGGCGATGGCTTTGTTATGGGCATCGAGCGGCGAATTGAAACCGGGCATATCCACCAGCACCAGTGGCGCCAGCCCCTTCAACGCCGGACGGTTGATGTACAGCCGCAATAGCTGAAGCTCTTCCGCCCGCTCCTGCAGGGCAGGCAACTGCTCAATGCCGAATCGCTCGGTACGGCCATCGGCAAACAGAGCCTCCAGCCGCTCCTGCGCATCGTGGCGCAACTCGGTTGGGATAGCGGTTTCGGGCTTGATATCCATCGGCAGAATGCTGCTGCCGATGATGGCATTGAGCAGTGATGATTTACCGGCGCTGAACGCACCCACCACGGGCACCAGCAATTCGCGCTCGGCAACCGCCTGCGCAAACGCCTGCGTCTGTGCAGGCTCGCCATTGATATCCAGCTCAGCCGTACGAACGTTCTCGATGACCTGAGCCAAGGAATTTAGATAATCAAGAAGAGCCTTTTGTGTGTCGAGCATAAAACTACCTATATGGATGCTTGCTGTATAAGTGTGCCTGGAGCTTTCCAGAGCGATTGCGGGCGCGTTATATATTGTTTTATTAGTAAGCTTTCGACATACCGCAGTCATCACGACGAACGATGCCGGTTATGGCTTCGTCTATGGGAATGACGGTAGTGGTGCGGTAACCGCGGAAATGGGTGAGCTTGACGGACTTGAGGCGCATGGGGATTTCCTTATCTACAGCTGGCCAGCAAAGGCTTTTTGAGACAACGCACCGAAGTTCAACACATCCAGTTGATGTGCAGACTCTTGATTGCTCGTGAGCGATTTGCTTTTCCAATAAATAGCTGAAAACTCTCTTTGCTTTTGCATTTCCGGCACTGGAAGCTCAATAGTATAAAGCTCTTTTGTGCGAATTCCTTTTACCGTACTGCCGGAAGATCGGGCATAAATTAAGTCTTGAACAAAAGGATGCAGCAGCAAGAACTGGAGGTATTCATGAGTCACCTTTCCTTTGGATCGCAGAGCGACCAAACGCTGACCAATTGCAACCTTCTCATACTCCCCTAACAAGGCAACATTTCCGAGCGGCGCCTCAGTAGTAAAGAGAACATCGTTTCTTTTGGGAAAACCTCTCGTCATCCATGCGTCATAGTTTTCTTCGGGAATATACTCTCTCGGCTCATCATCGACATAACCACTCTTGACGTTTTTTGCCGTTATCAAAGGAATTCCAGACTCTGACTTCTCAGGAGTCTTACCTCTATAGTCAATATAATCAACCAACTCCAGCAGCTTGTACTTTTGCGAGTTTGCATACCCAGAAGACGTGACAAGCTCGCCGAACATGTCCAGAAACACGGCGCGGAGGAAGTCGTCGGCGAGCTGGATGGCTTGCTGGCGTTTGCGGCGGATGGCGTCGGCCTTGTCGAGGATGGCGGCGATGCGCTTTTGTTCAGGCAGGGGTGGGAAGGGGATTTCCCACTCAGCTATATGTGTCCGATTAACCTGCTTAAACGTTGATCCAGTTCCCTTTGATGCTAGCTCGTGCTTATGGGTACAGATGAAATGCCAAAGATAGGAAGCGTCAAGCTTATCTTCAATAACTCTCAATCCCGCTACGCCCCGACCAAGGCAGTAAGCTCTATCACTCCAATTCAAATCCCCAATTGTCGCTCGAATACAAAGTATCAAATCACCGGACTGGGAAAGCTTACTTGCCTCAGTAGTAAATTTTTTTGGAATAGGAGTTATCTCTCCAAAATCTCCAGCACCAGCCAGTAGCGGAATGCCCTCACCGGCTTCGTTATATGAGGAGCCCTCTGGCGCCTGCCCCATTATGACGTTACAAACATCTGCCAGTTTAACCGAAGGCCAACTCACAGCATCCCCTCCAACGCATCCAGATCCGCCAGAATCTCCTGCTCCAGCCCTTTCAGCCTTTGCAGAATCACCTTCGGATCCTCGTACTGTTCCTGCTGGTACTCCACTTCCTTGTAGCGATTAATGGAGAGGTCGTACTTGTTGGCGGCGATATCCTCAGCCGGAACGACAAAGGCCTTTTTGCGCTTGTCGCCAAACAGGGTATTGATGGTGCTGGCGCTGATATTGCCCTCCACCATCTGCCGGTATTTGTGCCATTGGGCGATGGCATCGGGCAGGTCGTTGCTGCCCTCGCCTTTCAGCTCGGTGCGTTTGTCGTCCAGGGAGTAGCCATCGGCCTGCAGGTCATAGAACCACACACGCTCGGTGGTGCCGCCCTTGGTGAAAATGAGGATGGCGGTGCTGACCCCGGCGTAGGGTTTGAACACGCCACTGGGCAGGCTGACGATGCCTTCGAGCTGGTTGTTGTCGAGCAGTGTTGCCGCTGACCGAAAACTGACCCAGTAGAGGCTGTTCTGCCGACTGAAAACTGACCCAGGTGTTCAACTGCTTCTGCTCAATTTTTGAGCAGGAGAACACAGGGTGATCAGTATGGAAATGATGGGCAAAATTCGCCGGATGTATTTCCGCGACAAGCTGTCGCTGCATGAGATAGCCAAGCGCACCGGGTTGGCGCGCAACACGATTCGCAAGTGGGTCAGAGCACCTGAGGCCAAGCCGCCGGTCTACCAACGCCGCGCGATCTTCAACAAACTCAGCCCTTTTCACGCCACGCTGGAGCAGGCGCTAAAAGCCGATTCGCTGCGGCCCAAGCAACAGCGGCGCAGTGCCAAGGCGCTGTTGGCGCAAATCAAAGCCGAAGGTTATGACGGCGGCTACAGCCAGCTCACCGCGTTTATCCGTGCCTGGCGAGGGGGACAGGGCAAGGCGTCGCAGGCCTTTGTGCCGCTGACCTTTGCTCTTGGCGAGGCGTTTCAGTTTGACTGGAGCGAGGAAGGCTTGCTGGTCGGCGGCATTTACCGGCGTATGCAGGTGGCACATCTGAAGCTGTGTGCCAGCCGTGCGTTCTGGCTGGTGGCGTATCCGAGCCAGGGCCATGAGATGTTATTTGACGCCCATACACGCTCGTTCGGCGCCTTGGGCGGCGTGCCGCGCCGGGGCATCTACGACAACATGAAGACCGCCGTCGACAAGGTCAATAAGGGCAAAGGCCGGGCGGTGAATGCGCGCTTTGCGGTGATGTGCGCGCATTACCTGTTCGATCCGGACTTCTGCAACGTCGCCGCTGGTTGGGAAAAGGGCATCGTTGAAAAGAACGTGCAAGACAGCCGCAGGCGTATCTGGCTAGACGCCCAGGACTGCCAGTTTCACTCCTTCGAGGAACTCAATGCCTGGCTGGGCCAGCGCTGCCGCGCGCTTTGGAACGAGCTGACGCACCCTCAATACAGCGGTCTGAGTGTGGCCGAAGTGCTGGAGTTGGAGCACGCTGAACTGATGCCTGTGCCAGCGCCATTCGACGGTTACGTCGAGCGGCCTGCGCGGGTCTCCAGCACCTGCCTGGTCAGCGTCGGGCGCAACCGCTACTCGGTGCCGTGTGAGTACGCGGGTAAGTGGGTCAGCAGCCGTTTGTATCCGACGCGAATCGAGGTGGTGGCTGACGACGCGCTGATCGCCAGCCATGTCCGCTTGCTGGATCGCGACCAGGTCAGCTATGACTGGCAGCACTACCTCCCGCTGATCGAACGCAAGCCCGGTGCGCTGCGCAACGGCGCGCCCTTTGCTGATCTGCCGGCGCCGCTGCGTCAGCTTAAGCACGGTCTGGGGCGTCATGCCGGCGGTGACCGGATCATGGCGCAAGTTCTGGCTGCCGTACCAGTCGCCGGGCTCGATGCGGTGCTGGTGGCTGTTGAGCTGGTACTGGAAAGCGGCAGCCTGAGCGCCGAACACATCCTCAATGTCGTGGCGCGCCTGGCCGCGACCGAACCACCACCCAGCGTCGAAACCCACTTGTCGCTCAAGGAAGCCCCCGTCGCTAACACGGCGCGCTACGACCGCCTGCGTGGCCAGGCCGAGGAGGTCGGTCATGCGTGATTTGATGGCGGAACTCAAGGAGCTGCGCCTGCACGGCATGGCCACGGCCTGGGCGGAGTTAACTGCTCAGGGTGAGTCGAACACAGCCTCGTCCAAGTGGCTGCTCGAACACCTGCTGGAACAAGAGCACACAGATCGCGCCATGCGCTCGGTGAGCCACCAGATGAACATGGCCAAGCTGCCGATGCACCGCGATCTGGCCGGCTTCGACTTCAGCGCCTCCAGCGCCGACGCTCGCTTGATCAGCGAGCTGGCCAACCTGAGCTTTACCGACACCGCGCAGAACGTGGTGCTGATCGGTGGCCCAGGCACCGGCAAAACCCACCTAGCCACCGCGCTGGCCGTGTCCGGCATCACCCGGCACGGTAAGCGCGTGCGCTTCTACTCCACGGTCGATCTGGTCAATCTGCTGGAGCGCGAAAAACACGACGGCAAAGCCGGGCGGATCGCCCAGGCACTGCTGCGCATGGATCTGGTCATCCTCGACGAACTGGGTTATCTGCCGTTCAGCCAGGCTGGCGGTGCGTTGCTGTTTCACCTGCTGTCCAAACTGTACGAGCACACCAGCGTGGTGATCACCACCAACCTGAGCTTCGCCGAATGGTCGAGCGTGTTCGGCGACGCCAAGATGACCACCGCCCTGCTGGATCGGCTGACCCACCACTGCCATATCGTCGAAACCGGTAACGAGTCCTATCGCCTGCAACACAGTAGCTTGGCGGCCCAGGCCAAGATCAAATCACGGGAGCGAAAGCGTAAGGGCGGCCAGGAACCGGAGGACGATGAGCCGTTCTGATTTCATGGCGACGACGGCCTGCTACATGGCTGCGTGTGGCAGGTCTTAAACAACTGAACTGGGCTAGCGAAGGAGTGGGGGCAACAGCAGCTGCGCTGGTAGACTTATCCACAGTTGCTGGTAACAAAATCAGCAATCCGCCCTGGGTCAAATTTCAATCGGCAGGGTGGGTCAATTTTCCATCAGCGCCAACAATCCAAGCCCAGCTTGGCAGGCGCGAGCTGTTCATTGACCTCGCGAATCTGCTCAGCCAGAAAGGCCAGACGGTCGCGGTTATCGAAGCCGGTCAGCCAGTCTTCATCCAGGCGCTTCTGATCCTGCTTGTCGAAGAAGCGTTCTTTGCCCGACATCAGCCCCTGGGCCGTCATGGCATGCGGGGTATGACGCAATTGCTCCGTGCTTTCGACGCAATGTCGGTCATTGTCCGCCAGTAGTGCCTTCAAGGCTTCTCGGTACGGATGCTCCTTGAAGGTCAGCTTGCGGGTAAAACCATCGTCGAAGAAAACGGGGCGCGACGACGGCTCCTTTACCTCGAACAAGCGCACATGCAAGCGGTTGTGCCGTTGGTTCACCCAACGCAGTGCGGCCTGGGATGAGCCCTGCGGCACCAGAATCCGTAGCCGGTGGCTGCCGATTGCCCGCTCGATTGCACCCCGCCAGGCCAGCTCCTCGGGCTTGACCTGCACCAGCTCGGCAACGAAAGGCAGGGACGACTCATCGACGCCAAGCGCCTGCGCCAGATCACCTCGAAAAGCATGAAAATGCCCGGGCAGGTTCGAGCCTGGCCGTCGCTCAACCTCAGCACGCTCCTGCTGTAAGGTCTGCAGGCGGCCATTGAGTTCCTGCTGGACGAGACCTGCATTGAACGCCTTTTTCCGTGCCTCAGTAGTTTGCTGGGTCAGTATTTCCAGGCGTGCCGCGATCTGCTGCTGATTCTCCTCGAGAGCAACGGCCGATAACTCATCCGCTAGTCCAAGCCCCTTGGCCAGGCGTTGGTATTGCTCGGCTTTCAGGCTGCGCTTATCGCACTCCCTGACCCAGTCAGCGATGCGCTCGCGTAATTGATCTATCCCTGCGCCCCCAACTCGCAGGTAGCGCTGACGATGTTGATCGACCACGCCCTTCTGGATCTCAAGCTGGCTCCTGCATTGCTCCTGATCCAGTTCGGCCTGTTCGTATTCCTTCTGGAGCCTGCTGGTTTCAGCCAACCACAGGCGATACCCCTGTTCGGCGAACCAGACCGGGAGGATGCCTTCGAGAGTTTGTTTATCCTGCAGCTGTTCTTGCAAGGCCCTATAACGCTCCCAGCCATCGGCGACCGGTTGCAATGAGCGCTGCTGCTTTCTGGCGGTTTCCAGCTCTCGGTGAATGTCTGTCAGATCATCGAAACTGCTGGCGACCTCGGAAGCCCGCGCGAAGGCGGAGCGGTCATCCAGCACCATCTCTCGAAAGATCTCGTCAATGCTATTGAGCTGCTTCAGGCCGGCAGCGCGGTTGAGCAAGGTGAATGCGTTTTCACCGACCTCGAAGTAATCCCTCAGCCTGGCCAGGAAGGCTTTCTTGCTGGGATAAGGCCAGATACCCGTCCCATCCTTCTCCATCTGACGCAGCGCCCGCATGCCGCCTGCGTGATGCTGGCTGAGCCAATGCTGCAGAGTCTGCTCGGGGGAGTCGCTTAACAGCCAAAGTTTTTTCAGATCCGATGCCGAGGAGCTTGTGCCCTCGAACCAGAGCACGGCGCCCAGTCGAACCTGCGTACCGTCACGCTCGAGCGTGGCGGCAATGGCGGTGACCGTCTTACCCTGGCGAGCGATATGAGATTGCTCCACACCTCCGTCCCCGGGGCCGGTAAC
The DNA here is from genome assembly GCF_000219605.1 of Stutzerimonas stutzeri. Classification (NCBI taxonomy): domain Bacteria; kingdom Pseudomonadati; phylum Pseudomonadota; class Gammaproteobacteria; order Pseudomonadales; family Pseudomonadaceae; genus Stutzerimonas; species Stutzerimonas stutzeri. The sequence continues at coordinate 147,934 of NC_015740.1, read as the reverse complement.
TCCCCGCACATAGGACACCAGATCACGGTCGCTTTCATGCCCACCGGTGGAGGCCAGGTTGTAGCGCGGATTGGCGCACAGCAAGGTCATCAGAGCGTCCACCAGCGTCGTTTTACCGCTCCCCGTCGGGCCGATCACGGCGGTGCCAGAAGGATCGATCTCGGCACGGTGATAGCCGTGAAAGCCGCCCCAGTTATAGAGTTCGATGCTGGTGAGAATGAAGGTCTCGCTGTTACGCCAGAGTAGTGCTTGCTTCACGCCTCGTCCTCCTCATCACCGGCGGCCGGAGTAGCCGCACCCTCCACCTGCTCTCGCAGCCATGCCACCAGTGCATGCAGGTTCTCCGGGTTGGCCAGGTGGGTAATGATGGGGCGGATGATGACGCGATCATGGGCGTCCAGAGCCGACACCAGGCCATGCCCCTTGAGCTGATCCAGCAGCGTGATGATGCGGTTGCGCTCCTTCGCCTCACTGCCCAGTTCGCCCAGGTAAACCTGCAATTGGGGAATCAGCTCATCAACCGCCACCAGCGCCTGACTGGCGCCCGTACCGCTTTCCTGTTCGTACGCGATGAAGTGCTGTCGCAGAATGGCGATCAGCAGAGACTGCTCCAGATTCAGCCTTTGCCGACGCACGAGGGGGTGCGACCAGTCATCCTGCTCGGCCACCTCGCCCTGGCGAACGGTGACGAATACCAGCCCGCGAACCTCGTCGACCCCCATGGCAAGGTCGAGCGGCTCCAGGATTCTGTCGACCGCCTCGATATTGGAAAGCGCTGAGCGATACAGATTGGGCTTGTGACTCTCTTCCAGCAGCCCGTACTTGAGCATCTCCTGTACGGCCTCGCGTACCCGTTGCGGTGTCCGGCGCTCATCGACCTGTACAGCGGCGCTCATGACAGGCTGGTCATCCTCCATGCCGTCATCCAACGCCATGGGCTCCACCGCCAGCTCCGTTTCGTCGGCGCCAGAAGCGCCTGCAATTCGATCGAAGATCCCTGCCATGCTCACAACTCCCAATCGATGTCCTTGAGTGCCTCGTGGTCGAGTCCGACATAAGGCAGATTGAAGCGCCAGCGTTGCTCATCCTCGTCAACTAGCTCCATGAGCTGACGCTCCTCTGTCAGCACCTCGATACCTGCCTCGCGCGCCATCGCCAGCCAGAGCGCAAAGGTTTCCAGGTCGTGAGCAGGTGGAAGCAAAGACGCAAGCTCCCCGAGAGTCACAGGGCGACCCTGCTCCACCAGCACAGCCAGGGTGTCATGAATCAGCGCTTCACGATCCAGCCCGTCGAAGGCATCCCAGAAGTCGTCATCAATCTGCTCCAGCCCCGCAGGCTTCAAACTCAGATCCAGCTCGCCCGCATCATCGTCATCCAGGGTCTTGAAACGAAGACGCTCGATTGCCGGGACGCCGGTAATGGCTACGCCAACCGGTGGTAAACAGACAGGCTTACGGCGTTCTGACTGGCGCTGCCAGTCGACGCTGAGCGCTAGATTGAAGAAGTCGTTGAGTAACTGGCCGACGCGATGATGCTCGGCGGCCAGCCCCGTCTTCATGAAGCCGCGAACATCGCGCTCGCTTCGAGCACGCGCCTGGAGCACAGCCTGCGACTCCCGAACCAGGCGTAACGCCAGCCAACGCAGCTCACGTTGCTGGGGACGATTCAGTGCCTCTGGAACCGCTGGATGACGAAGGATGGTGCGCAAGCGCTCACGCATGGCTTCCAGCTCAGCGGACTGCCTCAGTTGCTGCTGGAAGCTTTCGAAGACACGCCCTTCCGGTGTGTTGAGTAGAGCATCTTGCCCATCCAACAACCGATCGACGATCTCTCCACGGTGAGACTGCTCGCTGATGATGGACTGTCGAAGGGCGCGATCAGCCTCGCGCCAAGAGTCTTCAACCCGTCGAAAGTCTGCGCGCAGGCTGGTGGCCAGGTTATATATCTCGCGTATGCCTTCTATCGCCTGCGCTTCATCCAGCACGACGACGTGGCCAGCTTCTACCTGCGCTAGCTCGTGCTGCAAATCCTGGATTCGGCGGCGCAGGCTGGCAATACGGCCAGTAGGGCTAGGGTTCAGACCCGTTTCAAGGTTCTCGATCTCGCGCTGAACCACCGAAAGGCGAGATGCCGTGGAAGTCATGATCCGACTATCCAGCGAATCGACGAACTGGATGGCGGACTCCAACGCGTCGGTGGCGTAGATACGGCCCTCTCGTTCTACGACCAGGCGCCGCTTGATCCATTCACGAAGTTCACGACCTGCTTGGAGATGCGTTGCATCCGGGTCGATCTCGTAAAGCTCCTGGCTGGCATAAGCAGCCAGCATTTCGGACAGCGCTTGCAGCGCATCCTCCATGGGGATCCCATCGTGCGCCCGCTCGAAAAGTGTCCGCAGGCAACCCAATACGAGCGGAGCACGACGCGAGGCGAGCAAAAGCCACGCGGGGTGCTGGCTGCGGGCGGATACATAGCGTTCTGAACGCTGTTGCGCGCTTTCTTCCATGACGGCCACATCGACAAAGGTTGTCTGAGAGCGAGCTTACCAAGCTAACCCGCTGCCTCATGATACGTATTTGTCCTGGCGGGTGGGCTCCGTTTAATGGTCCGCAGGGGCGGTGTCATTTGAATAGAGTGAGTGAAAGGCCAGGACAGTCGAGGTTTCACGATTTATTCCGGGGGCGCATGCTGGATATTGGCGATTTGGTGGAGGGTTCTGTCGTCACGAGGGTGTATTTGGCTAGTTCGGCGAAGGTGAACCGCCCCGGGAATTCCGGAGGCTCTTTGGTGTGAGTCATGCCGCTTGGGCCGACTCGGTAAGTTGCTGATAGTAGATCGCTTCGGCCTCTGCCGGCGGCATGTTCCCGATGGGCTCCAGTAGCCGTCGGTGGTTGAACCAGTCCACCCACTCCAGCGTCGCCAGCTCCACTGCCTCCCGATTCTGCCAGGAACGACGATGGATCACCTCGGCCTTGTACAGGCCATTGATGGTCTCGGCCAAGGCATTGTCATAGGAGTCGCCCACGCTGCCCACCGAGGGCTCGACCCCAGCTTCAGCTAGGCGCTCGGTATAGCGGATCGAGACGTACTGCACGCCACGGTCGCTGTGATGGATCAGGCTGCCCTGGCCGACCGGTCGGCGGGCATACAACGCCTGTTCCAACGCATCGAGAACAAAGTCTGTGCGGGCTGAGCTGGACACGCGCCAGCCGACGATACGCCGGGCGAATACGTCGATGACAAAGGCCACGTAGACGAAGCCCTGCCACGTGCTGACGTAGGTGAAGTCCGACACCCAGAGCGCGTTTGGCCGCTCGGCGCGGAACTGGCGATTGACCTTGTCCAGCGAGCACGGGGTGGCCTTGTCGCTGATCGTAGTCTTGACCGGTTTGCCGCGTACGACACCTTGTAGACCCAGTCGCCGCATCAGTCGCTCCACCGTGCAGCGGGCCACCACTACGCCTTCGCGCTTGAGTTGCCGCCAGACCTTGCGCACGCCGTAGACCTGGAAGTTCTCCTCCCAGACCCGCTGGATATGCCCGCTCAGTACCTCGTCACGCCGTGTTCGCGGAGAACGCCGCTCGGGAGCGGCCTGGCAATGTGCATGGGCGTAGTAGGTCGATGGAGCGATCGGCAGTACCCGGCAGATCGGCTCGACTCCATAAACCGCACGATGCTCGTCGACGAACGCCTTCATGGCTTGAAGCGGCGGTCGAGCTCCGCCTGGGCAAAATACGCGGACGCCTTGCGCAGGATCTCGTTGGCCTGGCGCAACTCACGCACCTCACGTTCCAGCGCCTTGATCCGCTCGCGTTCGCTGCTGGTCTGGCCTTCACGTTTGCCAGTATCGCGCTCGGCCTGGCGTACCCAACGGCGCAGTGTTTCGGCGGTACAACCGATCTTGGCAGAAATCGAGCAAATCGCTGCCCATTCCGACTCGTGGTTGCCTTGATGTTCCAATACCAGTCGAACCGCTCGCTCGCGGACTTCCGGGGAGTACTTCGTCGTCGTCTTCATGGCTCCATCCTCTCAAGAGTTGGAGCCTCCGGGAAAGCCGGGGCGGTTCAAAGGTGTCCCAGTGAGCACTTGTGGCGGCTCAGTGGTTTTTGCAGGACTGCCACCGACATTCTGCGGTAATCGAGTGCAGCCACGGTGGCTACAGAGCGAAGTCTCGATGACCTATCAGTGAGCTGCTGGTGGATTAGCTGAGTGCGGCATGGGGATAGTGAATTTCCCCGGTGGTATTCCGTCGTTTCCTACTCAAAAAGAGCGGCGTCAGTTTAAAGGCCCAAGTGAGCTTTCACTGGCTTGGTTGCTGTGCCGTAGGCTGGGGCGTTGTAAATCAGGGGGGACAGGTAGGGCCTGTTGTTCTGGCCGGTACACGTCCTGGTGCTACGGCTACGTGAAGAGCTGTCACGCAATCTAAAGGCATTCACCTGAAAGACACTGCTGGCTCAGCCAGCGCAAGCCACTCAGACCTTAACGAGACGCGTATCCAGGCCGAAGCGCTCTTGGCTGATCATTCGATACCTGCCCTCGGCCAGCTCGCGACTGACAAGCAAGTTCCAAGAGTGGCGAGTGACGGCGGATGGGATGAGTACGAACGGATGCTCGGCCAGCAGGGCGTCTGCAAACTTCTGCTGGTTAGGTGAAGCGGATGCACTCGTCAGCCAGACAGGATTGGGAACATCTTCAGGCTGTACGACCTTGATAAGGCTTTGATCGAGCACTTCGAAGCATGTGAGCACATGCGCAACCGTATCCAACGCATCGAAGCCGACATGCACCGCCACCTCCAGGATGGCGGTTGAGGGATCTGCCGATGCGTATACAACGTTTCGCCCCGGAGCGCTCCAGCGGCCACCCAGCTTGTGGGCACCAATGCCACTGTCCCAGGTGTCCTTGTAGACCTCACGGTCGATGCGCCATGCGTGCCATGAGCCAGACCAGGGAAGAGGGTTCACTGATAGATCCCGTACTCGATGCGCTCCAGATAGTCCTCGATTGCCTGAAAACCCACTGGGTTGTCGATAACGTCCAGCGGCACGTCCCCGTCCAGATACTTGCAAGGGCGGCCTAGCCATTCTTCGGCCAGCTTTTGAGTGCCGAATACATTGATCGCGTGCTCCAGCACCTTCGCGTACTGAAATGCCACGGCGCTCTGTTGGGAGTTGAGGTGTGCTGGTTGCTTGCTGCCCTGGCGCTGAATCGTCCTGATGGACTTGCCCACAATGCGACTCATGATCTTCTTCGTCGAATACAGATCAGAAATCGCAAGCATGTCTTGCACGTCTTTCAGGTCGAAGCCTTTGACCGTGAGCCTGTAGACCATGACCGGACTGAGCTGGTCAGAGTCACTTTGGAAAAGGTATTCCGTTGGCCTACGGGCGGCGGGTGCTGCCTTGCGGGTTCGAGTGCGAGTGTCGGCGGAAACCATAGAGCATTCCTCCAGATGCGACATGTGGCATTATTGTAGCGTCATTTGGCGCATCATGCAGCGGGTAAGTGCCTGGCATCTGGTATCGCTCTGTTCGTGGTCTGAATCGATTGAGCGCATTCCTGACGCCCCATTCCGGGTGCTCGTTCCCGACTTGCGCAGTTGAGCTGCTCGGGTGAGTTTTCGTCCACCGGCAGCAATGGCTGGGTAGACGCGTTCGTTACCTCTCCCTGAGCCTGCCCGCTCTTTGCTATGCTGCCGGCCTGCGCCGCGGGACTTAGTTGGCAGCGTGCCACTGCCTCCCCCTGCGGACATCTCATCCAACCGTCTTCTGGAGCCGCGATGAAACATCACGTTGTGATCGAAGACTGGGACGGCGATGGCGCCATTCGCCTGCCTGACGACGTTCTACAGGAAATGGGCGTCGACGTTGGGGACACGCTCTACCTCCTTGAGGAATACGTGGGTACGACCCGCTGTCTGGTGCTCAGTAAGTCACCGCGCATTCCTGATCGCGTTGATGAACTGGTTGGCCACTGGGAGTCGTTTGGCGAAATCTCTGCCGAGATAAACGCCAAGGACGAGTGAGCTAACTGCTGCACTAACCCCGCCAAGGACGAGTGAGCTGGCTGCCGTACTATGATTAGTTCAAGCACCTGTTCATCTCCACTATTAACCGAGCGTTCTCTGCTGAAATTTGTCACATATCTACCTGTGGTAAACCGCTTTATTGATCAGTTGTCGTCCTACCCTAAAGTGACGTTCACCGGTGCCGTAACGGCCGGCTTACCATGCCGCGCCACGGCGGCGCAAACACCGCCCAGCAGCAGGAGTATGGCGAAGCCTTCCAGCAGAGTAGGCAGGCGTTGTAGGTAAACAAAGCCGTAGACCAGGGCGAATAAGGTCTCGAAGACGACCATCTGCCCTGACAGGGTCAGCGGTAGGCGGCGGGTGCTGGCGTTCCAGAAGGTGTAGCCCAGCCATGAGGCCACCACGGCGAGGACCAGGTTGACCAGCCAGAAACTCTGCCAGCGCTCGGCAGGCAGCTCGATCTGCACCGCGGTAAGGCCGAGCAGCTCGGCTGCCAGCCAGATGCAGCCGGCCAGCAGGCCCGTGATCATGCCCGTCAGCAGCGACCACTCATTGCTGTTGAAGTGGGTCTGGCGCTTCAGACAGCGCGCATTGTCGGTGGCGAACCAGCTCCAGCAGGCCAGTGCCAGCACCGCGTAGACCATGCCCTGCACCCGCTCGTCCAGCGGCTGGCTCTGCCCGCTGCCACCCAGCAGCGCCTCCAGGTTGATGCAGACGATGCCGACCAGCACCGCCAGCAGCGGCCAGAGCAGCCGGCGCAGGGCAGGGGCATCGGCCTCGTTGCGCCCGAGTAGGGTGATGGTCAGCGGGAGCACACCGATCACCAGCGAGGTCGCCGCGATGCCGACCCGCTGCACAGCGGCGGCCAGCAGGACGAAGTAGACAATATTGCCGGTCAGCGACAGGCGGGTGAGCGCCAGCAAGTCCGCCAGGCTGAGCTTGCGCAGCAGACCGCGCGCCAGCGGCAGGCCGATCAGCAGGGCGATGACGCCGTACATGAGGAAGCGCCCGCAGCTGAGCAGCAGCGGCGAGAAGTCGGCGAGCAGCGCCGGGGAGAGGAACACCAGCCCCCAGGCGGCGCCGGCCAGGCTGCCGTAGAAAACACCTTGTTTCATGGTCTATCCAGAGGGCGCGGAGCCCGTGTGTCGGATGGCGATGGTCGCACGGAACCCGCCCGCGCTGCTGGCGCAGGGGGCAAGGTCGGGGTTGTGGCGCTTGGGTCAGGCAGCCTGGGTCAGGCCATGGCCAGGCTGTTCTGTCGTTCGTTCCAGGAGGTTAGGAACTGCTGCAGGCGCGCGCTCTGCGGCGTATTGAACAGGTCCTGGGGAGCGCCCTGTTCCTCGATGCGGCCCTCGGCGAGGAAGACCACCTTGTCCGAGACCCTGGCGGCGAAGCCCATCTCGTGGGTGACGATCGCCAGGGTCATGCCGGCATCGGCGAGGTCGCGGATGACGTTGAGTACCTCGCCAACCAGTTCCGGGTCGAGCGCCGAGGTGGGTTCGTCGAACAGCATGATGCTCGGCTGCATGGTCAGCGCACGGGCGATGGCCACCCGCTGCTGCTGGCCGCCGGACAGCTGGCCGGGGTAGCTGGCGGCTTTGTGGCCCATGCCGACGCGCTCCAGCTGTGCTTGGGCGCGCTCATAGGCTTCGGCCTTGCGCACGCCCTTGACCAGGCGCAGCGGCGCGGCGACGTTGTCCAGCACCCTCATGTGCGGCCACAGGTTGAACTGCTGGAACACCATGCAGACGTCGGTGAGCGACTCGCGGATCGTCTGTTCGGGCAGGCGGTAGGGTTCGCCGGTGACCGAGCTGCCGTAGCCGATCATCCGACCGTTCACCAGTACTTCTCCGCCGGTGTACTCCTCGAGGAAGTTGATGCAGCGCAGCAGGGTGGACTTGCCCGAGCCGGAACCTCCGATGATGCTGACCACCTCGCCGGGGCGGATATCAAGGTCGATGCCCTTGAGGACATGGTGCGCGCCGTAGTGCTTGTGCAAGTCGCGGATCTCGATGGCGTAGGGTTGGGACATGGCGGGCTCCTCAGCGGCACTGATACTGGGTGAAGTGGCGTTCCAGGCGCGCCCCGATGGCGGCCACGACAATGGCGATGGCCCAGTAGGCCAGGGCCAGCACTGCATAGGGTTCGAGCATGGAATAGCTCTGGGTGGCGATGGTCATCGCCACGTTGGTCAGTTCGGCCACGGTGATGATCGACAGCACTGAGGACTCCTTGACCAGGATCACCGTCTGGCCCACCAGCGGCGCCAGGCAGCGCGCCAGCATCTGCGGCCAGAGCACCACGCGGAACATCTGCCCCGGGCTCAGGCCGAGGTCGCGCGCGGACTCGATCTGGCCGCGCGGGATGGCCTCGCGCCCGGCGCGGATGATCTCAGCGAAGTAGGCGGCGCCGTACAGCGCCAGGCCGACCAGGCCGACCCGTTCGGCACTCCACTCCAGGCCGATGTACGGCCCGCCGTAAAAGACCAGGAACAGCTGCACCAGCAGCGGCGTGCCGCGAAATAGAGCGACGTAGGCGTGGTACAGCGGCACCAGCCAGATTCCGCCGAGCTGGCGCAGACCGTGCAGCGCCAGGCCCAGCAGCAGGCCGAGGGAAATGCCGCCGGCACTCATCTTCACGGTCATCCAGACACCGGCGAGGATTGCCTCGCGGTGTTCGGCAAGCAGGTTGAAGTCGATCATGGCCAGTCTCTCAGGCGGTGCGCAGTCGGGATTCGAGCCAGCTGCCCAGGCGTCCGGTGCACAGGGTCACCAGCAGGTAGAGCAGCCCGGCCACGGCGAAGAACTCGATCGGGCGGTAGGTGGTGGAGGCGAGGGTCTGCGCGGTGCGCATCAGTTCGTGCACGGCCACCGCGGAGACCAGCGCGGAGTTCTTGATGATGTCGATGGTCTCGTTGGTCAGCGCCGGCAGCATGCTGCGCAGTACCTGAGGGATCTGCACATGCAGCAAGGTCTGCAGCGGCGATAGGCCGAGGTCGCGCGCCGCTTCGAGTTGCCCCTTGGGCAGCATCTGGAATCCCGAGCGCAGGATCTCGCCTTGGAAGGCGGCGCTGTTGAGGGTCAGCGCCAGCACCGCGGCGGCCAACGGCGGCAGGCTGATACCTACCGCCGGCAGGGCGTAGAACACCAGGATCAGCTGCACCAGCAGCGGCGTGCCGCGGAAAAAGCTGACATAGATCGCACAGACGCGACGCAGCCAGGCTCGGTGGCCGGTCAGGCCCAGGCAGATCGCCCAGCCGAGCACCAGCCCCAGGGCGATGGCACTGAGCGAGACCAGCAGGGTGCTGGCCAGACCGACCAGCAGCTGCGGCAGGTGGGGAATGACGGCAGTGAAGTCGAACATGGCGTGGTCCCGTGCTGGCGATGGATGGCGATCAGTTGGCCGGGGTGGGCACCTGGTCGGCTGGCACCGGCATCTCGAAGCCGAACCACTTGCGCTGCAGCTCGGCCAGCTTGCCGCTCTGGTTCAGGCGGGCGATGCCGTCACTGAAGAACTGCACCAGCGAAGCGCTGTCGGCATCCTTGCGCCCGGCCCAGGCGTAGTAGGTGGCCGGACCGAAGGGCGGCTGGACGATCTCGAACACGTCGGCACGCTCCTTGACCAGCGGCGCCAGGTTGGGTAGCGACTGCACCACGGCATCGACGCGGCGCGAGGCGAGGGCGGCGTAGGCCTCGTTGTAGTCCATGAACGCCTTGATCTCCTTCACCCCGGCGCCGTGCTGCGGCTTGAGCACCTCGTTCTCGTAGGCCTTGAGCACCTCGATCTGCGGCGCGCCGGACTGGCTGCCGACCACCTTGCCGACCAGATCGCCGGCGCTGGCGATGCGCTCATCACCCTTGCGCTTGAGCACCGCCACGCTGGCGGTGGCGAACGGCACGGTGAAGGCGAAGCTCTCCGTGCGTGCCTGGGTAATGGTCAGCGAGGTGGCGACGAAGTCGAAGCGCTGGCTGGACAGCCCTGGCAGGATGCCTTGGAACGGCACGTCGAGCTGTTTGAGCGTGACCCCCGGCAGCTCCTTCATGATCTCGTCGAGGATGTCCTTGCCGTAGCCGACGATCTTGCCGTTCTCCAGCATTTCAAAAGGCGCATAGCGCGCCTCGGTGGCGATCACGATCTCACCACGCTGCCTGATGTCGGCGAGCAGGTCGGCATGGGCAGTGGCGGCGTGCAGTGGCAGTAGGGCACCGAGCAGCAGGGGAGCAAACAGGGAGCGAAACGCTTTCATGGGACGGTCCTTAAGGGAGTTGGCGATGGCTCAAGCATGTTCAGTGCCGATTTCCCCCACAAACGGCTTTTTCTAACGGCGAGCCATTAGGCCGGCTAATGCCGGCACGAATCCTGCTGGGATGGGCGTATCCAACAGAGTGATTGCCATGCCCCCATCCCGTGCCTTGCCGTCTCTCGAAGGTCTGCGCTACTTCGAGGCCGCTGCCCGCCACCTGAGCTTTACCCGCGCCTCCCAGGACCTGTTCCTCACCCAAAGTGCGGTGAGTCAGAAGATCCAGGCCCTCGAACAGCACCTCGGCTACCCGCTGTTCCATCGCCTGCCGCGCGGCCTGCGCCTGACCAGCCATGGCGAGCGCCTCTACGCCGGGGTGGCGGAGGCCTTGAGTCTGATTGGCGCGACCCTGCACCAGATTGGGGACGAGGCGCTGGCAGGCACCCTGAAAGTGCGCGTAATGCCCTCATTCGCCACCAAGTGGCTGTTGCCGCGCCTGGCCGCGTTCAATCGGGCTTTCCCGGACATCCAGCTGCAGGTGGATGCCAACCTGGCCCCGCCCAACTTCAAGGGCGACGAGGTCGACCTGGCGGTAACCTCGATCTGGACCGACGATGCCCGTCTGGCCCAGCGCCACCTGTTCGAGGACCTGATCTACCCGGTGGCCAGCCCGGCGCTGCTGGCGCGCTGCCCGCTGCACGACTACGCCGATCTGGCCGGCACCACCCTGTTGCACGACTCGATGCCGCATGCGGCCTACAGCACCAACTGGGATGCCTTCCTGTCGCGCCAGGGTCGCTACGACGTCGATACCCGTGGCGGCTGCGGCTATTCACGTGCCGATCTGGTGCTGCAGGCAGCCTGCAGCGGGCAGGGCGTGGCGCTGGTGCGCCATTCGCTGTGCGCCGACGACCTGCGTCAGGGCATCCTCTGCCGCCCTTTCGCCGATGTGCTGCACGATGGCCAGGTCTGGCTGGTCTGCCCACAGGACTACGTGGAGCGCCCCCGGGTGCAGGCCTTTGCCGAGTGGCTTCAGGCCGAGGTTGGCCAGCACCTGCAGGATCGCCAGGCGCTGCTGGGCGCCTGAGCGCCATTAGGCCGGCTAATGGCTGAGGATTAAGAATCGCCGTTTGTTCGCCTGGACTGCCCGGGAGGATGCTGTGGCCCACATCCTCTCAACACCGAACAGGAGTCCCGGCATGAGCATGCCCAGCCTTATCAACCTGCCCAACGGGCCGAAAATGCGCGCCACTTTCAGCGTGGCGGAGATGAACCGTCGCCTGGCCATGCTGCGCGTCCAGATGCAGGCGCTGCAGCTGGACACAGTGGTGCTGACCTCGATCCACAACGTCAACTACTTCGGCGACTTTCTCTACTGCTCCTTCGGCCGGAGCTATGCGCTGGTGGTGACCCAGGACCGCTCGACGCTGATCACCACCAACATCGACGGCGGCCAGGGCTATCGCCGCAGCCTGGGTGACAACCTGATCTACACCGACTGGCAGCGCGACAACTACTTCCGCGCCGTGCGCGAGGCGGTGCCGCAGGGCGCCCGCCGCGTCGGCCTGGAGTTCGACCACGTCAGCCTCGATCACCGCCGCAAGTTCGACGTCGCGCTAGAAGGTATCGAGTTCCTCGACGTGGCGCCGGCCACCATGCGCATGCGCATGGTCAAGTCCGCCGAGGAAATCGAGCTGATCAAGATCGGCGCGGCAGTGGCCGACATCGGCGGCGCCGCCTGCGTCGAGGCGATCGCCGAGGGCGTGCCGGAATACGAGGTGGCGCTGGCCGCCACCACGGCGATGACCCGTGAGATCGCCCGCCGCGTGCCGCACGGCGAGCTGCGCGACACCTGGACTTGGTTTCAGTCCGGGCTCAACACCGACGGCGCACACAACCCGGTCACCACCCGCCGGGTGCAGCGCGGCGACATCCTCTCGCTCAACTGCTTCCCGATGATTGCCGGCTACTACACCGCGCTGGAGCGCACCCTGTTCTTCGGCGAGCCGAGCGAGCGCCATCTGCAGCTGTGGGAGATCAACTGCCAGGTGCATAAGCGCGGCCTCGAACTGATCCGCCCCGGCGTGCGCTGCTGCGACATCGCCGCCGAGTTGAACGAGATCTACCAGCAGCACGACCTGCTGCAGTACCGCACCTTCGGCTACGGCCACTCGTTCGGCGTGCTCAGCCACTACTATGGCCGCGAGGCCGGGCTGGAGTTGCGCGAGGACATCGAGACGGTGCTCGAGCCGGGCATGGTTGTATCGATGGAGCCAATGATCATGCTGCCCGAAGGCCAGGCTGGCGCCGGGGGCTATCGCGAGCATGACATTTTAGTCGTGCAAGCGCATGGCGCCGAGAACATTACCGGCTTCCCTTTCGGCCCGCAGCACAACATCCTCGGGGCCTAAAGTATGCTTACGGTTGCCAGCGCTTTATTACCTCTAAGGATGGTCTGAAGTAGTCGAGTTTTTCTGACTGACTTCAGGCACTGCTGATTTTAAAGCGGGATAATGATCAAAAAACGATCAAGTCGCCGGCTCAATTCGATGCTTGAGCCGCTGCGAGCACCTCGCAGCGGCTATGCCTCGCATTACAGGCGCACCTCTCCTGCAGAGGTCAGTAAATGTCGGCGAGCCATCCACAGATTCGATAGCGCAAACAGCGTAACCATCTGCGACGTATTCTTCGCCAGGCCTCGGAAGCGCACCTTGGTGTAGCCAAACTGACGCTTGATCACCCGGAACGGGTGCTCGACCTTGGCGCGCACCTGGGCTTTGGCCTTCTCGATCTTGCGCTTGGCTTTGTACAGCGCGCTGCGCTTATCCAGCTTCTTGTAAGTGCTGCGGCGGGCCGCGATCTGCCAGATGACTTCGCGGCCTTCATGTTCGGGACGCTTCTCGACGCCGGTGTAACCGGCGTCTGCGCCGACCATGTTCTCCTCGCCGTGCAGCAGCTTATCGACCTGGGTGACATCCGCGACATTGGCTGCCGTGACCACCACGCTGTGCACCAAACCCGATTCATCGTCGACACCTATGTGTGCCTCGGCCCCGAAGTAATACTGGTTGCCCTTCTTGGTCTGATGCATCTCTGGGTCGCGTTTGCCGTCCTTGTTCTTGGTCGAGCTCGGTGCATTGATCAATGTGGCATCGACAATGGTGCCTTGGCGCAGCGACAGGCCACGGTCACCCAGGTAGCCATTGATAACTGCCAGGATGCCAGCAGCCAGTTCGTGTTTCTCCAGCAGGCGACGGAAGTTGAGGATGGTGGTTTCGTCGGGGATACGCTCCAGGCTCAGCCCCGCGAACTGCCGCAGGATGGTGGTCTCGTACAGTGCCTCTTCCATCGCCGGATCGCTGTAGCCAAACCAGTTCTGCATCAAATGAACCCGCAGCATCGCCATCAGCGGATAGGCCGGACGTCCGCCTTCACCCTTGGGGTAGTGGGGCTCGATCAAGGCAACCAAACCCTTCCATGGCACTACCCGATCCATTTCGATCAAGAACAACTCTTTGCGGGTCTGCTTGCGCTTGCCGGCGTACTCGGCGTCGGAGAAAGTCATCTGCTTCATCGGGCTACTCGGCGGGTAGGATCGGGGTATTTTGCCAAATCAGGAAGTCTTCTTCAGAGTTTCCCTAAGGATGGTCTGAAAAAGTCATTTCTCGAAAAATGGAGCCCAGTAACCATGCGGGATACAGGGCAGCGGTTTCGCGAAAAACGGGCTTTTTCAGAGCTTCCCTATGACGGTCATATTGGCAAAAGTTTCTGAAAACGAGCCTACCAAGTTAACTCGCTGTTTCATGGCACGTATTTGTCCTGGCAGGTGAACCTCATTTCACGGTCCGGCTAGTGGTCAAAATCGATATCCCGGATTTCGTTTTTTGTGCCAAGGCTAACCTCCCTCAGATGTCGCTATTAGCCCTAAACTGCAAGGCACGGTTAAAGACGAAACCCTTGCAGTACGGCACTTAGAGGTATTTTTGGACGCTTGCCGCCAACCAAGATTCCTGTACCGCATTGCCCTCCGAAGGCAGGGGTCGTGGGTTCGAATCCCGCCGGATGCGCCATATTAGATAGTCGTTTCGAGCCCCCCTCGAAGCGCTCCGCAAAAGCCCGCTCGCTGCGGGCTTTTGCGTTTCTGCGGGTCCGTCCGCCTGACCGGATCGCCTGCCAGCAAACGGCCGGTCGGCGCAAGTTAAACCTGCCGCGCGGCATCACCGGGCCGCCTCAACCTGACCTCACGCTCGTTTTAGACGCATCCGTCGGGTGTTCTGTGAACCTGTTCACCGAGCCTGCGGGACAACTGAACTTCAATGCCTCGCTCAGGTCGCGCCATGCGCACCTTGCCCCCACACACGACTTCAAGGAGGAAATCGCGTGCCCGTGCGCTATTACGCCCTCGTTTCGCTCATCGCCGCCGTGCTGCTCGCCGGTTGCACCGGCAACTACAGATTCGACGATGACCACTATCGCCCGCTGGGTGATCCGCAAGCCTTGAATCGCGGCAAGTAACCGCAAGGAGCGACACGACCATGGAACTGGTCTTCGATATGGTGGGCGCCCAGCAATTCGTGCCCGGGCTGCTGACCACCAAAACCTTCAAACAGGCCGGCGGAGTGATCGGCCGCGCAGAGGGCTGCGATTGGGTGATCCCCGACCGCAAGCGCGTCCTCTCCGGACGTCATGCAGTGATCAGCTACCGCGACGGCGCCTTCTTTCTCACCGACACCAGCAGCAACGGCATCCAGCTCAAGGACAGCGGCGCCAGCCTGGTCAAAGGCCAGCCGCAACGCATCGAGCATGGCAGCGTCTACTGCCTGGGCGACTTCGAGATCCGCGCCCGGCTGATCCAGGACCCGGCGCGGTTCGAAGGCGACATTGGCCGCCCGCAACCGGCCGGCACCATCATCCCCGACGATGCCTTCCTCGACCTCGATCCCCTGGTCGCGATGGATCAACAGGAGCGCATCTACGCCGAAGTCGACGACCTCGACCTGACGCTGGTGGCACCACAACGCCAGGCCCAGCAGCGCGACTACGCCCGCATCGACACCGAAAGCCTGCCGCTGCCGGAACTGGTCATGCCGCCGACTGCAGCCGAACCCAAACGCGAACCGGAGCCTGAACGTCTGCCACCCGGCTTCTGGGAGCGCTTCGGCGAGGCACTGGGCATCGATCTCGGGGGGATGGATGAAGACCAGCGGCAGGCGCTGGCACTGAATGCTGCCCGCCTGCTCAAGCAGAGCGTGGCGGGCCTACAGCAGAGCCTGCGCACCCGCAGCGAGCTGAAGAACGAGCTGCGCCTGGCGTTGACCACCGTGCAGAGCGCCGGCAACAACCCGCTCAAGCACAGCGCCGATGCGAGCGAGGCCCTGAACGCCCTTTTGCGCGGTGGCAAACCCGGCCAGCTCAGCGCCGAACAGGCCGTCGGCCGAGCCTTTCGTGATCTGCAGGCGCATCAGGTGGCACTGCTGGCGGCCAGCCGCGCCGCCGTTCACGCGATGTTCGAACAGCTGGCGCCGGAGCAGCTGGCGCTGCGCTTCGAACGCGAAGGCCGCAAACCCCTGCTCGCCACCGCCGGCAGTCGCTGGCGTGCCTATCGCCGCCTGCATCACAGCCTCGGCCAGGATGCCGACTGGAGCGAACGCCAGTTCGCCCGCGACTTCGCGAAGACCTATGAGGAGCAGGTGCGCCTGATCGCCACGCTCGATTCAACCCATCAAGGATGATCCCATGCCTCGTCGCATCACCCTGGCCATGCTGGCCTCGCTGCTCGTGCTGGGCGGCTGCTCGGCACTGTCACCGTACTCCAAGCTGACCAAGCTGGACCTCGAGCTGCACGGCAGCGCCCGTCTCAACCCCGACCTCAACGGCCGGCCTTCGCCGATCGTGCTGCGCCTGCTGGAGCTCAAGCATCCGGTGGCGTTCGAAAACGGCGAGTTCTTCGCCCTCTACCAGCGGCCCAAGGAAGCACTGGCGCCAGACCTGGTGACCTCCGAGGAACTGGAACTGCGTCCCGGCGAAAGCCGTGAGCTGAAGCTCTCCGTGCAGGACGGCAGCCGCTACGTCGGCGTGCTGGCCGCCTACCGCGACCTGCCGGAAGCCAGCTGGCGCTACGTCATCGCCGTGCCGCCGCAAGAGCGCACCCGCATCGCCCTGAGCCTGGACGAGCGCGGCATCGCGCTGTTCGACCCGCTCGCCGAAGAAGGAAAATAAGCATGAGCCTGCACAAGGTTGTCTGGCAGGAAGGCATGCTGCTGCGCCCGCAGCACTTCCAGCAAAGCGATCGATACTACGATCACCAACTCAAGGCGCGCACCCAGAAGCTGAGCAGCTATGCCTGGGGATTCTTCAATTTGGAGATCGACCGCCAGTTCCTCAACATGGGCAAGCTGGTGCTCAGCCAGGCCAGCGGCATCCTCCCGGACGGGACCCTGTTCGAGCTGGGCAGCGAGCGCGAGCCTCTGGCTCTGGACATCCCGCCGAATACCGGCAGCACTCCGGTCTATCTCGCGCTGCCGCTGGTCACCGGCAACCACATCGAAACCCGCCGGCCCGAGCAGAAGGACGTGCTGGCGCGCTATACCGCCCACGAACTGGACGTCGCCGACTCCAATGCCGGCGACAGCAGCACGAGCCAGGTCAGCACCGGTCTGCCAGATTTCCGCCTGCTGCTGGGCGAGCAGCAGAGCGACCAGGCCTACGTGAAACTGCAGCTGTGTGAGGTGCTGGACACCACGCCGGACGGGGTCATCAGCCTCGACCCCGAGTTCATCCCCACCTATGTCAACTTCCAGGCCTCCGCCTATCTGCTGTCCTGCCTGAAGGAAGTGATCAGCATGCTCGCCCACCGCGGCGATACCCTTGCCGAGCGAATCAGCGCCACCGGCAAGGTGGGTGGCGCCGAGGTCGGCGACTTCATGATGCTGCAGCTGATCAACCGTCACGAACCGGTGCTGCGCCACTACCTGGGCGTGGAGCAGGTGCATCCGGAGCAGATCTACCGGGATCTGCTTGGCCTGCTCGGCGAGCTGGCGACCTTCTCCAGCGAGAGCAAGCGCCCGCGCTTGGATGGCCGTTACCAGCACAGTGATCAGGGCGCGAGCTTCCGCAAGCTGATGGACGCGATCCGCCAGGTATTGTCGATGGTGCTCGAGCAGCACGCCATCGAGCTGCTGCTGCAGCAGCGTCAGTACGGCATCCAGGTATCGCCGCTGCATGACCACAAGCTGCTAGGCACGGCGTCCTTCGTGCTCGCCGCCAGCGCCCAGTGCGATTCGGAAACCCTGCGCACACGGCTGCCGGCGCACCTGAAGATCGGCCCGGTGGAACGCATCCGTCAGTTGGTCAACCTGCATCTGCCGGGCATCCGCCTCAAGCCGCTGCCGGTGGCGCCGCGGCAGATCCCCTTCCATGCCGGCAAGACCTATTTCGCCCTGGAGCTCAGCGCCGAGGACCAGGCGCAGCTGGAGCGTTCCGGTGGCTTTGCCTTCCATGTGTCCGGTGACTTCGCCGGGCTCGAACTGAAATTCTGGGCGGTCAGGGACTGAGCGACATGATCAAGGAAATGGATTACGGACAGGACGACCGCACGGTCATCGTCAATCGAGGAGGAGAGGCCCCGGCGCAGAGCCCGCTGACCGACTTCGACACCCCGCCGCGCTTCGAGCAGCTGGAGGAGCGAATGATCTACGCGGCGCGCCTGCGCCCGGCGGAAACCTTCAACATCAGCCTCAACCCGCTGGTGGCCGCCGCCTCGCCGCTGCTGTCGGAAGTGGTGCGCTTCAAGCACAGCCTGGAAAGCGAGGACCTGCAGGCCCTGCACGGCCAGTTGAGCAGCGCGATCAAGCTGTTCGAGCATCGCGCGCTGCATGACGGTGCCGAAAGCAGCCAGGTGATGGCGGCGCGCTACGTGCTCTGCACCGTGCTCGACGAGGCCGTGGTGACCACGCCCTGGGGCAACGAAAGCGAATGGTCGCAGATGAGCCTGCTGTCCTCCTTCCACAACGAGACCTTCGGCGGCGAGAAGTTCTTCCAGCTGCTCGAGCGGCTGTCGCGCAACCCGGTCAAGCACCTGCCGATGCTCGAGCTGATGTACCTCTGCCTGTCGCTCGGCTTCGAGGGCAAGTATCGCGTGCTACCGCGCGGCATGCTCGAGCTGGAAGCGGTACGCGACAGCCTCTACCGACAGATTCGCCAGATGCGCGGCGATATACCGCGTGAGCTGTCGCCGCACTGGGAAGGCCTCAAGGACACCCGCCGACGTCTGGTGCGCATCGTGCCCTGGTGGATGGTGGCGCTGTTTACCCTGGTCTGTCTCGGGGTGATTTACGGCGGCTTCGCCTGGGTGCTCGGCGAACAACGCGAGGCCGTGCTGCAACCCTACCGCTCGCTGGACATGGATGCCGGCGGTTCCACCTTTTCAGGGATGAAATGAGATGAAGACGTTCTTTGGCAAGCTCGGCGCCGTGCTGCGCCGGACCTGGGTCTGGAGTCTACTGCTGGTCCTGCTGCTGGCGGTCATGGTGTGGTTCGTCGGGCCGCTGCTGGCAGTCGACGACTACCGGTTCTGGGAATCCTCGACTGCCCGCCTGCTGAGCATCAGCGTGCTGTTTCTCGGCTGGGGGCTGGCCATGGTCTTCGCCAGCTGGCGCGCCAGTGCGCGCAAAAAGCGCGACGCCGAGGACCAGGACGTTCAGGAGCAGCTGCGCCGCGACGGCCTGATCGGCGAGGAGCAGCAGGAGCTGCGCCATCGCTTCAGGCAGGCGCTGCGCACCCTGAAGACCTCCAGCCTCTACCGCGGGCGCAGCGAGAAATGGCGCAGCGAGCTGCCCTGGTACCTGTTGATCGGTCCGCAGGGTAGCGGCAAGACCAGCCTGCTGGATTTCTCCGGCCTGGACTTTCCGCTCAACCGCAGCGAACAGCAGCGCCTGACCAAGGACGTCTCCGGCACTCGCTATGCCGACTGGTACTTCGCCGATCATGCCGTGCTGATCGACACCGCAGGCCGCTACCTGACCCAGCCCGATGCAGCGGTCGACGGCAGCGCCTGGGAAACCCTGCTCGGTCTGCTGCGCAGGCGCCGCGCCCGCCCGCTCAACGGCGTACTGGTCAACCTGCCGGTGGACCAGCTGCAGGGCGGCAGTGAACTGGAGCTGGAGAACCTGGCCCGCCAGACCCGCCAGCGCCTGCACGAGATCCATCAGCGTCTGAACGTGGACGTGCCGGTCTACTTGGTGCTGAGCAAGTCCGATCGAATTCTCGGTTTCGACGAATTCTTCGAGCAGCTGTCTCGGGAGGAAAGCGACCAGGTGCTGGGTGCGAGTTTCCGCAAGGAGCAGAACGGCAGCGATGCGCAGGTCGTGCGCCAGGAATTCGAGGAACTGCTGCGCCGGCTGAACAGCCAGGTGATCCTGCGCATGCACCAGGAACGCGATACACAGCGCCGCGGCCGAATCCTCGACTTCCCACATCAGTTGGGGCAGATCGGCGAACGCCTGAGCCTGTTTATCGAACTCGCGTTTGCCGGCAACCGATACCAGCGTGCCAGCCAGCTGCGTGGTTTCTACCTGACCAGCGCGCCGCAGCTACGCGAAACGCTCGATCCGCTCACCGCCGGCATCGGCCGCCAGCTCGGCCTGGCCAGCAGCGCGCTGCCGACGTTCCGCAGCGGTCGCGCGCGCTTCATCAACCAGCTGCTCAGCCGGGTGATCTTCCCTGAAGCCGAACTGGCGGGCCTCGACCAACGCGAAGTACGCCGCATCGACTGGGGCCAGCGTGCCCTCTATGCCGGAGCCTTCGGCTGCCTGCTGCTGGTCGGCGGCGCCTGGGCACTTAACTTCTCGGGCAACCATGAACGCCTTGAACAGCTGCGCGACATCGCCCAGGAACTTGGCAGCGAGCGCAAGACCATCGCGGCGGGAGACGAGGCTCTGCGCACCCTCAAGGCCCTCGATGCGAGCTATGCCGCGACACAGGTCTTCCCGCCTCGGGAGGAGATTTCCTGGCTGCGCCGTGGCGGCCTGTATCAGGGCGAAGCGGTCGACCCGACGCTGCACGAGGCCTACCGCCGCGATCTCGAAAGGTTGCTGCTGCCGCGCGTCGCCCGGCAGCTGGAGGCGCAGATCCGCGCCAACCTGAATGACCGCGAGCAGCTGCTCGGCAGCCTGCGCGCCTATCTCATGCTGAACCTCGCCGAACGCCGTGATGCGGCGTTTCTCAAGGACTGGCTGGCCGCCGACTGGTCGCTGCGCCATCCCGGCAATGCCGTGGCGCAGCAGGGCCTCAACACCCACTTCGCGCGCCTGCTGGAAGAATCCTTCGCTGCATACCAGCTGAACGACAATCTGGTAGCCAAGGCCCGCGCTCAGCTGCGCAGCGAATCGCTGGCGGCCGTGGTGTACCGCATGCTGCGCGATCAGGCGCGCAACCTTCCCGACTACCGGCTGAACACGCAGCTCGGCCCGCAGGCGTCGCTGTTCGTCGGCGGTGACTACACCATTCCAGGCTTCTACACCCAGCGCGGCTATCACAAGCTGTTCGTCGCACAGGGCGCCGATCTGGTCAGCGAAATACTGCGCGACAACTGGGTACTGGGCGAAGGCGACAGCCTCAGCACCAAGGACCTGGGCCGCCTACTGGTGGAAATGGAACAGCTTTACTTCCGTGACTACGCCGCGCACTGGAGCGAGGCGATTGCCCAGCTGAACATTCTCCCCGCCGGTGGTGCGGCGCAGGGTGCCGCGCAGCTCGCCGGGCTCACCGCCGCGAACTCGCCGCTGCTGCAACTGTTGCTGGAGGTGCGCGAGAACACCCGGTTCGCCGGTCTGGTCGAAGCGACTGCCGGGGCCGGCGAGCTGGCCGAAGCGGCGCAAGGCGCCGGCGGCAAGCTCGGCAAGGCAGCCAAGCTGGCAACCGCCGCCGCCGAGCAAGCCCAGACCGCACTGCTGAAGAACATGCCGGACACCGCGCGCAGAACCCTGGAGCGACGCTTCGCGCCGCTGCACCAGCTGCTCGACGAGAACGGCGCGCCCGGCCCCGAGTTGAGCGCCAGTCTGCAAGCCCTCGACGCCCTGCAGCTGCAGCTCGCTTCCCTGGCCCACGCCAGCGCACCGGAACAGGCGCCTTCGAAATGGCCAAGGCACGTATGGGCGGCCAGCGCGATGCCATCAACCAACTGCGCAGCAGCGCTGCACGGCTGCCGCAGCCGCTGGGCAAGTGGCTGGGGCTGCTGGCCGAAGACAGCTGGTCGCTGGTACTCACCGATGCCTACCATTACCTCAATCAGCGCTATCGCAACGAGCTTTACGCCAGTTACCGCGGTTCGCTGCGCGAGCGTTATCCGTTCAGCGCCCACAGCGCCAGCGATGTCGCTCTCGCCGACTTCCGCGAGTTCTTCAAGGCTCAGGGCCTGGCGGACAGTTTTTTTGAGCGCTACCTCAAGCCCTTCGTCAGCGGCAGCGCCGGCGAGTACCAGTTGCGCCGGGTTGACGGTCGCGGCTTGCCGCTGTCCGAGCAGTTCCTGGCACAGATGAGTCGGGCCCAGACCATTCGCCGCAGCTTCTTTGCCGAGAACCCCAACGAGCCGCTGATTCGGTTCAAGCTCGAGCCCTATTCGCTGGATTCGAGCCTCGGTCGCGCCGACTTCCGCTTCGGCAACCAGCAGATGGAATACCGCCACGGGCCGATCGTGCAGACCGCGTTCCGCTGGCCGGCCGAAGCCGACGACGGACGCACCAGCCTGGTGGTGGAAGAACTCGGTGGCCGTCGCGTGGGTATCGAGAAGAACACCGGGCCCTGGTCGCTGTTCCGCCTGATCGACCTGATGCAGGTCGACTACCACAGCGGCCGCGACGTGTTGATGCTCAAGGCCGATCTCGGCGGCCTGCGCGCCAACTACCTGCTGCATGCGCAGCGCTCGCCGAATCCGTTCGATCTCGCGCTGCTGCGCGGCTTCAAGCTGCCGGCGACGCTGTGATGAACGCAACCGCGTGCAGCTGGCGCAGCGCAGCGCGCACCGACACCGGCAAGGTGCGTGCGCGCAACGAAGATGCCTTTCTCGACCTGCCACAGGCCGGGCTCTGGGCCGTGGCCGACGGCATGGGCGGACACCAGAACGGCGCCCTGGCCAGTCGCCTGATCATCGAGCAGCTGGCCGAGCTTTCCAGGGGCGGCGATCTGGCCGAGCGGCTGCGGGCGTTGCGGCGCTGTCTGCATGAGCTCAATCGCCGGCTCAGCCAGGAACTGACGGTCACCGCCGAACGCCCCGATCCGGTGATCGGCAGCACCGTGGTCGCCCTGCTTATGGAAAGTGATCGCGCCGCGTGCATCTGGGCTGGCGACAGCCGCTGCTACCTGTGGCGTAGCGGCCGTCTCTATCAGCTGTCACGCGACCACTCGTTGCTGCAGCAACTGATTGACGAGCAGCAGCTCAGCCCCGAGCTTGCCGCCAAACACCCGGCTGCCCATGCATTGACCCGCGCCATAGGCGCCAGCGAGAAGCTGGAGCTGGATATCCTCGAATTCGCCGTATTCCCGGGCGACACGCTGCTGCTGTGCAGCGATGGGCTCTACCAGAGCATGTCCGCCGACGCGCTCGGCGCCGCACTCAGCCTGCCGTCCACGCAGCTGGCGCTGGAACGGCTGTTTCGCCAGGCACTCAAGGGCCCGGCGCGAGACAATCTCAGCGCCGTGGTGATACGCCGATGAACGCCCAGCCTGCCTGCGATCTCACCTATTTTGCACTAGCCTCCACCGCGGCCACACCGGTGCCGGAGGCAACGAAAACGCCTGTCGGCGAGCTGCCGGAAGTCCTCGGCGGCCGCTACCGGATCGAGCGCCTGCTCGGCGTCGGCGGCATGGGTGCGGTCTATCGCGCCCGTGACCTGCTGCGCGAACAGTTCGGCGATCCGGAGCCCTACGTGGCGCTGAAGACGCTCAGCGAGGATTTTGCCGAGTACCCCGACGCCAGCGCCCTGCTCTACAGCGAATACGCGCTGACCACGCGCCTTAGCCACCGGCATGTGGTGCGCCTGTACAACTTCGACATCGACCCAGCCAGCCAGCGCGCCTTCATCACCCTGGAGCTGCTCAAGGGGCCAACCCTCGACCAATTACTGTGCGAGCGCCCGCAGGGCATGGCCTGGAACGAACTGCAGGGCATCGCGTTACCGCTGCTGGAGGCGCTGACCTATTCACACAGCCTGGGCGTGCTGCATGGCGACCTGAAACCGAGCAACGTGATGCTCGCCGATGACGGCCTGCGCCTGTTCGACTATGGGCTCGGACAACCGCTGGAAGGGCTGCTGCCCGGTTTGCCGCGCCTGTGCCGCACGCGCTTCGCCGCCTGGACGCCGCGTTATGCCGCACTGGAACTGCTCGACGGTGGCGAGCTGACCGCCGCGGCGGATGTTTACGCCCTGGCCTGCGTGCTCTATGAACTGGCCAGCGGCAGCCACCCTTATCGCCGGCTCAGCGCCCGTCAGGCCAAAGCCATGGAGCTGGACAGCTCCCTGCAGCGCCCGCCGCAGCTGCCCCTGCATTGCTGGCCGGCGCTGCGTCTGGCGCTGGCATTCGACGAAGCGCAGCGCAGCATCGATGCAGCGGGCCTGTTGCAAGCCTTCAGCCGCCCCGCACCGAACCGTTGGCGGCGCTGGTTCGGCCACTCCCATGGATGACATCAGGACAAGGAGAGACCAATGTTCAACGCGGCCAATAAAACCCACTTCACGCTTTCCCTCGAAGGCGTCGAGCACGACTTCAAGGTGCTCGAATTCCGGGGCCGCGAGGCCATCAGCCAGCCTTATCGCTTCGACGTGGAACTGGTCAGCGAGCGCCCCGACCTGGATCTGGAAAGCCTGTTGCATCGCCCGGCTTTTCTTGCCTTCGCGCCGGATGGCAGTGGTGTTCATGGGCTGGTGCATCAGGCCGCCCAGGGTGAATCCGGCCAGCGTCTGACCCGCTATCGCCTCACGCTCGTGCCGCAGCTGGCCTACCTCGCCCATCGCACCAACCAGCGCATCTTCCAGCACCTGACGGTGCCGCAGATCGTCGCCCAGGTACTTGAGGAGCATGGTATCCAAGCCGATGCCTACAGCTTCCAACTCGGCCCGGTTATTTACCCACCGCGCGAATATTGCGTGCAGTACGACGAGACCGACCTGCACTTCATCCAGCGCCTGTGCGAGGAAGAGGGCATCCACTATCACTTCCAGCACAGCGCGGCCGGTCATGTGCTGGTCTTCGGCGATGACCAGACGGTCTTCCCCAGGCTCACCGCCACCGCCTATCAGCAGGACAGCGGTCTGGTCGCCGACCAGCCGGTGATCAAGCGTTTCGGCCTGCGCCTGGAAACCCGTACCAGCCGCGTCACGCGCCGCGACTACGACTTCGAAAAGCCGCGCCTGTCCATGGAGGCCGCGCTCCACAGCGACTTCCAACCTGATCTCGAAGACTACGACTACCCCGGCCGCTTCACCGAGCGCGCCCGCGGCAAGCATCTGTCGCAGCGCGCCCTGGAACGCCACCGCCACGACTACGAGCTGGCCGACGGCGAGAGCGACCAGCCGAGGCTGGTGAGCGGACATTTCCTCCCGCTCACCGAACACCCGCGCAGCGACTGGAACCAGCTCTGGCTTCTTACCGAAGTGCTGCACGAAGGCAAGCAGCCGCAGGTGTTGGAGGAGTCCGTCGCCAGTCATGTCGATAGCGGTGACGGCTTCGTCCAGGGCTACCGCAACCGCTTCAGCGCCACCCCCTGGGACAGCCCCTTCCGCCCGGCGCTTCGCCATCCGAAACCGAAGGTGCTCGGCAGCCAGACCGCCGTGGTTACCGGCCCCGCTGGCGAAGAGATCCACTGCGACGAGTACGGCCGCGTAAAAATCCAGTTCCACTGGGACCGCGAAGCCCAGGCCGATGACAAGACCAGCTGCTGGATGCGCGTCAGCTCCAGCTGGGCGGGTGACCGCTATGGCGGCATCGCCATCCCGCGGGTCGGCATGGAAGTGCTGGTGACCTTCCTCGAAGGCGATCCCGATCAACCGCTGGTGACCGGCTGCCTGTACCACAAGGAACACCAGGTCCCTTACGACCTGCCGGCCAACAAGACCCGCACGGTGTTCAAGACCCTGAGCAGCCCGGGTGGTGGTGGCTGCAACGAACTGCGCATCGAAGACCGCAAGGGTGCCGAACAGATCTACCTCCACGCCCAGCGCGACTGGGACGAGAACATCGAGCACGACCAGAAGATCCGCGTCGGCCACGAGCGCCACGACACGGTGGAAGCCAACAGCTACAGCGAGCTTAAGGCTGAGGAACATCTCATCGTCGCAGGTGATCGCAAGGTGGAAATCAAACCCGACGACCACCTCACCGTCGGCCAGACCCAACACATCAAGCTCGGCACCGCCCAGCTGACCAGGGCCGGCCGCGAGATCCACCTCAAAGCCGGGCAAAAGATGGTCATCGAAGCCGGCGTCGAACTGACCCTGAAGGCCGGCGGCAGCTTCATCAAGCTCGACCCGGGCGGCATCACCGTCTCCGGCCCGCTGGCACGAATCAACGCCGGCGGCGCGCCAGGCAAGGGCTCGGGAATCAAGATCAAATCACCGGTGCTGCCGGGAATGTCGGATAGGGATAAGGCCGGGAGGTTGTTGGAGCAGGCGCCCGCCAGTCCGCTCAAGCCAAAACATAAAGTCAAAAGAATGATGAATTTTTCAGGTTGAACCAAACGATGACTATCAACTTCAAGTACCGTCGCCCCTTTTACCGCTCTGCACGCCAGGTTCTCCTGTTCGTCCTGTCCTGCGGGTATCTGGTTGGCTGCTTCGCGCTCGAGCTCGAACCCCTCACTTATCAGGAAGCCCTCACTCGGTATCAGGAAACAGACGGTATCGAGAACTATCGCTGCGCACTGGTTCCAGCCGATGACCACTATCGGCCCATTCGTGACGCCCTGCCAATTGCTGTCGAGATAGATGAAAAGTTGTTCTTGAAAACTGCCGGTACCATTCAGCAACTGCAACAGACCGACATGTCTGAAACCAGTACGGCCTATGCGGCTGATGGCATGACTGCCACCCTGGCCATAGTCCGCCAGTTCAATCATTCGGAGTACAACGAGTCGGACGACCGGCACGTTGACCTCGCCTTTGAAGTACAAGGCAAAACGGATATCTATAAGGTCTTCGGGGCAGCTTGTGGCCTTTAACGGCACAACTACAACCTAGGAGAGAATATGACAGGACGTCGCTACAAAATTGTTGAAAGTGTCGGAAACCGCGTCGAGGAGGTGTTCCGCTACGAAGATCTCGCCAAACATCACCCTTCTGCAGGGCGTGAGCCAAACCGAGAATACGAGACCATCAACGGACAGCTCGAAGAGGTGCGCTATGTCGGTGGCCGCACGCTCATCAAGAAGGATTTCGTGTTGCTCGTCGATGGCAGCAACCAATCCGTCCCTGTTCCCAGCCCGTTGGCCGGCTATGCCAAGACCAACAGGCCTTACGGCACGCTGCAGATTTATGACGCCCCGAGCAATGGGCAGCTGCTCGGGCAGATCCTGCATCTTCATCCGGCATTCAAAGTCAACGATGGCGATGCGGTTACATACGGTCAGCATGTTGGCCTTCAAGCCGGAACGGACAGGATGGGCGGGCAGCGCTATGCCATCCACGTTCACGCCGAACTCGAGGAAAGTGTTTTCAGGCGCTATATCGCGGACATAATCGAGGGCACTTTGAGTCCGGATGAGGAAACACCGAAAACCGTGGCTAGTGGCACCGAAAACGGCACTGAACCAAGGGAGACTGGTGCTACCCCTGCACACCCTTGGAAGGCCATTCATTGCAGTCGCTGAGCGCACTATGCAAAGCCCAGGCAGGGTTCTACCCCATCGGCGGAAACGGGCTGTGGCATGGCGGCATCCACTTCGACAGCGGCACATCCCGCACCTTCGATCAGAGCCGCGTCAACTGCATCACCCATGGCGAAGTGGTCGCCTATCGGATCGACGACGAATATCCCATCAGCACCTACAACAGCAAACCGCCGCTTCAGATACGAGCTCCGTTTTCAACGGGTTTCGTGCTGGTCAAACATACGCTTCAAGCCAAAACCTCCATTACTGAGGGTGGCTCAAAAGCAAATCCACCCGCGCTGACAATCTTCAGCCTGTACATGCACCTCAAGTGCTGGAAAGACTATGGCCAAGACGCGAAGCTGGAGCGACCTTCATTCTGGGCTTCAGGCATTTATACCGTTAGCACCAGCAATGGCGAGCTCAACGTTAGAGCCGAAGCCCGAAGTAATTCACCTGTCGTGGGCAAGCTTAGTAAAGGCGCCCAGATCCGCGCGTCAGGCGAAGGTGCATTTCTCAAGCTCGAACAGGTAATTAGCGGCAACTACGAACCGGCGCTAATGCGACAGCCAGACGGGACTACGCCTGGCTATGTCTCTTCTTCCTTTTTGACCGCCCAATCCAAACCCAAGGCGCTGGGCTCCGTAGTGCTCCTTGATCCACCCGTGCCCATCAAAGCCGGTGATCTGATCGGCCATCTAGGCAAGCTCCAGAATCAGAGCGAGGATTCCGCTCAGGAACTGTTGCATCTAGAGGTCTTCAGTTGTGAGGACGTGCCATCGTTTATAAGCGAAAGCCGCAAGTGGGCATATAACCTGCCGGCGCAGGAAAAGAGCTTGCTGAAGATCCATGCGGGGGCCAGCAAGTTGATCCGTCATCGGAGCGACATCAATAGTGGAAACCCGCCAAGGCTAAGCGATGAGGGACGCGAGATCAGCGTCGATCTGATCCTCCCGCAACATCTGCTGGACGCGCTTCCAGACCAGTTCAAGATCAAGATACCCACCAGCAACACAGCAATCGGGCCCTCGCCCGAGATCATTTGGTGGCGACTTGATGACCTGTTAGCCGATACGGAAGGCCGGATCATCAGCGGCTGGCTATCGGAACAGGAGCTGATCACTACCCGCCACAGTCCTTGGGAATGGGAGGGCTTCGAGTGCCTTGAGGACACCGATCCGCCGAGCTCAGGACTCGCCTACCACCTCAACGCGGCGCTTCGCCTGTCCGACCATGAGAAAGCCAGCTACCAGGGCGCTATCGACCAGGCCGATAAAGGCCCGGTACGCAGCCGTCTCTACGACATCATCGACACCGACCGCGACGGCAAAATGACCTCACAAGAAATTCAATCGGCGCTAGAAAAGCCTTGGCACTGAACGAGCCCCCTGAAACACCGGACACCGTTTCCCCCTTACCATAAGGGATAGGCAAACGGTCGTGTTTATGACTACCAGCAAAGACAGACATATCGAAGTACTCGGCCAGGAGCGGCGTCGCCGCTGGAGCGTCGAGGAGAAGCTCACCATGGTGCGCGAGAGCCTTGAGCCCGGGCACAGCGTCTCAGTGGTCGCCCGACGCCACGGCATCAACCCCAACCAGCTGTTTCATTGGCGCAAGCTCTATCAGGATGGCAGCCTGTCGGCAGTGAGCGCCGGAGAGGCCGTAGTTCCGGCTTCGGAGCTGGCCGATGCGATGAAGCAAATCCGCGAACTGCAACGAATGCTGGGCAAGAAGACTATGGAAGCGGAGGTGCTCAAGGAAGCTGTGGAGATCGCCCGTTCGCGAAAATGGATTGCGCACTCACCCTTGTTGCCGGGGGACGACCAGTGAAGCTGGTCAGCGAAAGTCTCGGTGTGTCGCGCTCGCAACTGACGGCTCGAATCAAGCAGGCCAAAGAAGACAGAGGAGCCCGTCGTCGGCGTATCCCTGACGATACGGCTCTGGTGGAGCGGATCAAGGCCTCAATCTCCGACTTGCCCAGCTATGGCTACCGCCGGGTCTGGGCGCTTCTACGTAGGCAGGCCGAACCGGTGGTCAATGTGAAACGGGTTTATCGGGTCATGCGCGACCATGACCTGCTGCTGGAGAAACGCCGCAAGCAGCCCGGTGTGGCTCGTCGTCATGAAGGCCGAGTGGCAGTGAGCGAGAGTAATACCCGTTGGTGCTCGGACGGTTTTGAATTTCGTTGTGACGATGGCGCCAAGCTGCGTGTGACCTTTGCCTTGGACTGCTGCGACCGCGAGGCTATCAGCTGGGTAGCCAGCCCGAGTGGCTACAGCGGTGATGACGTCCGTGACGTCATGCTTGAAGCCATCGAGAAACGTTTTGAACAGGCACTGCCTGTCACTCAGATTCAGTGGCTGAGCGATAACGGCTCGGCGTACACCGCCGAACAGACGCGCGCCTTT
Organism: Stutzerimonas stutzeri; assembly: GCF_000219605.1. NCBI lineage: Bacteria > Pseudomonadati > Pseudomonadota > Gammaproteobacteria > Pseudomonadales > Pseudomonadaceae > Stutzerimonas > Stutzerimonas stutzeri. The sequence continues at coordinate 118,397 of NC_015740.1, read as the reverse complement.
GCTCGCGAAATCGGCTTGATACCGCTGACCACGCCAGTGTGCAGCCCGCAGAGCAACGGCATGGCCGAGAGCTTTGTGAAGACGATGAAGCGTGATTACATCGCCCATATGCCACGGCCGGATCGCCAGACAGCGCTACGCAACCTGGCGATTGCTTTTGAGCATTACAACGAAGAGCATCCGCACAGCGCACTGAAGTACCGCTCGCCTCGGGAGTTCAGGCGGTTGGCCGTAACATCAACTTAACAGGGTTGTGGTGTCCGGTTTGATAGGGGCAAGTCCAGGCACGCCCAATCCATCTCACAACTCATCACGCGCCATGAAAGTGAGTGGTTTTGGAATGCGGCGCGTTGGGACGAACTCAATGAGCTGATGGGCCACAGCTTCGATGATCCCAATCAGGATTGGGCCGAAGAGAAGAACCGCATCAAAACTCTGAGCTGGTGGGGCGATATCGCCGGGCGCCACTCTATCAGCGCAGATGGGAAAGCTTGGCACTTTCAACCACTTGCCCTTATCGGCATATTCAGCACTGTAGCGCGTGCCCGCCCCACGATTAGCGAAGGGAGAATAACGTTTGATGCCGAAGGGAATAATATCCCCACCTCTCCGTTCTTCAGCCGGGTCGTTCACTGGCCTGGAAACGATCTATCGGGCGTCACTCTTGGTCGTGGTTATGATATGGGCTCCCGATCCGAAATAGAAATCTACGCTCACATGACAAGCGCCGGAATTGCGCATGACCAAGCAACTAAGATTGCTCAGGCGCACGGAAAGAAAGGCCTAATCGCCCAGCAATTTGTTAGAGAGAACAAAGCATCCATTGGACAAATAAGCCCCGAGCAAGAAATACTCCTTTTCAACATTGTCTATCCGAACTACGTAGATCGTGCTATCAGGAACTATGACCAATGGACTGCGCGCGAACCTGATAGAACCGATTGGAGCGCCCTAGATCAGGCCATCAGAGATGTACTGGTAGACTTCGTCTATCAAGGCTTTACAAAGGGGCCCAACCCGATGAAGGCTGGAATGAGGAATGATAAAGCCGAGCTGATACGCTACATAGAAAATACGCCAGCCATCAGGCAGTATGAGCCAGGGCGAAACAGAGCTCGTTACCTCAGGAATAACTAAATGCTCAATACCCAGAAAATAACGCTATTTTTTTTACTAATATTTGTGCGCACAGCATTAAGTAATGATGTTAATGATCCATGCGAAGAGATTGAAGCCTCTTCTCAAATAGCCCTGTGCGCACAGTACAATAAAGAGCAATCAGACAACCTTCTTAATTCATCGTACAAGGCTACCTTGAATCGAATCAGACTTCAGTATCAAAATTCACCGTTGCTAGCAGACCAATACGTTTCCCTATTAAAGACGGCGCAGCGAGAGTGGATTGATCTGCGAGACGCAGATTGCAAGCTTGAAGCCTTTGAAATAGAGGAGGCCGCAGAGGCGTACCAAGTAACGATTGATAATTGTGTCGCCAGAATGAGTAATGACAGGGCGGACTATCTGAAACACATTGCACCTGACATATAAGGGCTCTGGAAATAACCGAGCATAGGCTTCGCTCGAGCTAGCAAAGTGCGGGGTGGGCCGTACCGACACTAGTGTCCGTCACGCAAAAAGAATGCCGTCGTATTGCCATCAACCCACAACCCTGCCATAAACGCGCACTCGCCATGACGCTACAAGGATGTACCGATGCGATTGCTGCGCCGAGCCCTGGGGGCTGTCTTGTTGTTGGCCGTGCTGGCTGCGGGGGTCGGGCTGTATTTTGTGGCCTACCCGAACCTTCCAGAGTATGAAGCGCCCGAAGCGCTGCATTATCTGGAGCAGTGGGACGCCACGCAGCGACAGACCTACTACTACACGCCGCAGGGCACTCAGGTTAAGGGGCTGGAGTACGACTGGTTCCGTGCGCTGGAACTGCCCTTCAGCCGGGATAAGTTCGCCACGCCCGACTACCTTGCCCGCTTCGGCTTTCTGGTCGATCCCGCGCAACAAGCCACTGCGCTGAACCCCGGCAACCTGCCGGTCGGCTTCGCCCGCCACGAGGATGATGAGACCGGTCGCGCCTATCTGGATGTGACCTGCGCGGCCTGCCACACCGGCGAGTTGCGCTACGGGGGGCAGGCCATTCGTATCGACGGTGGCGCGGCGATGCATTCGCTGGCCTCCACCGTGCCGACCCTGCGCGGGGGCGCCTTTGGCCAGGCGCTGGGCATGAGCATGGCCTTCACCTATTACAACCCGCTCAAGTTCCGTCGCTTCGCCGAGCAGGTGCTGGGCGAGCGCTACGAGCAGGACCGCGCGCAGTTGCGCCACGACTTCAAGCAGGTGCTCGACCGTCTGCTCGGCACCGCCTACAACGACTGGCACCGCGGGCTCTACCCCACCGAAGAAGGCTTCGGCCGTACCGATGCGTTCGGTCGCATCGCCAACAGCGTGTTCGGCGATGCCATCGATCCGGCGAACTACCGCGTGGCCAACGCGCCGGTGAGCTACCCGCATCTGTGGGATATCTGGAAGTTCGACTGGGTGCAGTGGAACGGCTCGGCCATGCAGCCGATGGCACGCAATATCGGCGAGGCGCTGGGTGTTGGCGCCACACTGCGTCTGCTGCACGAGAACGGCCAGCCCGTCGCCGAAGCCGAGCGCTACGCATCGGGCGTTCGCGTACGCGACCTGCACAGGCTGGAAACCACGCTCATGCAGCTGACCCCGCCTCGCTGGCCCGAAGACGTGCTGGGCGCGATCGATCTAGAGCAGGCCAGCCTCGGTCGCGCGCTGTACAAGGAAAACTGTGCGCATTGCCACGACGCCAGGCCCAAGCCGGTCGACAAGCGTTTCGCTGCCGAACGCGACCCCGAGTGGCGCATGAAGGTGATCCCCACCTCCTTCGTCGGTACCGATCCGACCACAGCCGACAATATTGCCGACCACCGCTTCGACCTGACCCGCCTGGGCTGGACCCAGGATGAGCTGGATCGCCTGGATGTGCAGCTGTATGGCGCGTCATCCGGCCCGCTCGATCTCGCCAGCCTGTCCAGCGCCAAGGGGCTGGCCTATATCACCGCCTACGTCGAGGAGCGCGCCTACCGTGACGCCGGCATCGGCGAGGCCGAGCGCGCGGAATTCGACGGCTTCGGCCTGCCCATCGGCGTGCAGGAACTGCGCGGCTACAAGGCACGCCCGCTGGACGGCATCTGGGCGACGCCGCCCTTCCTGCACAACGGCTCGGTGCCGACACTGTTCCAGCTGCTGTCGCCGGTGGCCGAACGGCAGAAACAGTTCTGGGTCGGCAGCCGCGAATACGATCCGCAGCACCTGGGCATTCGCACCGAGCGCTTCGACGGCGGCTTTCTGCTGAATACCGCAATCACCGGCAACAGCAATCGCGGTCATGAATTCCGCGCCGGCTGTCGCGGCAATGGCGTGATCGGCCGGGCATTGGCGCCGCACGAGCGCTGGGCGCTGGTCGAGTACCTCAAGGTGCTCGGCGACCCCCGCTTCGAACCGCGCCTTGAGGAACTGCCGGCGCGTCCCCACAACCCCGGCCCACGCTGCCCCTGAACTGCCCTTCGCACAAGGATCTGCCTCATGCTGACAAGACTCTGGCTCTGGATCGGCCGCCTGCTGGGCCGGCTGCTGCTTGCCATTACCGCCCTGGGCCTGGCCGGCTGGGCGATTGCCGCCGTGCACTTTCACCTCACCCATCGTGGCCCCGTCTCCAGCGAAGAAGTCGTCTCCCCGAGCGAAGCGGCCGACACCCAGGCGATCATCGCCGACGCCATCGCCGTGGTGGAACAGCACAGCGAGAATACCCGCGTGCTGCGCGACGCCCATGCCAAGGCCCACGGTTGCGTGCGCGCCGAAGTCAGTGTGCGCGCCGACCTGCAACCCGCACTGCGCCAAGGCGTTTTCAGCGAGCCGGGCAAGACCTGGCAGGCCTGGGTGAGGCTATCCAACGGCAACGCCTACCCGCAGTTCGACCGCATCCGGGACGCCCGCGGCATGGCGATCAAGCTACTCGAGGTGCCAGGGGAAAAGCTCACGCGTGACCCGCGCCATGCCGGCGAACAGGACTTCGTGATGTTCAACCACCCGGTGTTCTTCGTCCGTGACGTTGCCGAATATCGCAGCAACTTCGCTGCCCAGGCGCAGGGCAAGAAGGCGCTGGCGTTCTTCCCGAGCATCGATCCGCGCAGCTGGGAGCTGCGCCACCTGTTCATCGCACTGCAGACCCTGGCGCCGGCACCGGAAAGCCCGGTCGCGACAACCTACAGTTCGGTGGCGCCATACAAGCTCGGCCCGCACAACATCAAGTACCGGGTTATCCCGACGCCGGAAAACTGCCCGACCTACCAACTGCCCGAGCAGAACCGCGACCTGCCGAACTTCCTGCGCAGCGCGCTCTACCAACAGCTGTCCCTCGACCGCATACCCGCCTGCTTCGCCCTGCAGGTGCAGCGGCAGAACGCCGAGCACTACATGCCCATCGAGGACACCAGCATCGAGTGGGACGAAGCCATCGCGCCATTCGAGACGGTCGCTGACATCCGCCTGCTGCCGCAGGACTTCGACAGCCCCGAGCAGAACCTCGCCTGCGACAACCTCAGCTTCAACCCCTGGCATGCACTGCCGGAGCATCGCCCCATCGGCGGCATCAACCGGCTGCGCAAGGCGGTGTACGAGGCGATCAGCAGCTACCGGCTCGAGCGTAACGGCGCACTTTGACGCCACCATGGTGGTCCATGGATCAGCAGCCGACGCGCGCCGCCTGTTGCCGACCACGGGCCACCCGGTCCTGTCTTGCCGGGCGGAACCCTGCTAGCATCAATCAGGACTCCATCGCCCGACATAGGCACCCGTTTGCAGAAGATGAGCGCCACCCTGTCCTCGTCTCCCGGTTCGGTGACCCTCGATCAAGGGGCTTCGCCGTTGCGGGCGCGCATCGTCGGTGACTGGACCCTCGCCCATTACGCGGCACTGCGCCGAGAGGTGCAGCGGCTCAGGGCGCGAATCGACGAGCGCAGCCAGATCGAGCTGAGCGGGCTCGGGGCGCTGGATACGGCGGGCGCCGGCCTGCTGGTGGAGCTGCTGGGCCCCGAGCGGATCGCCGCCATCGAAGCCTGGGCGCCGCAGTTGCCAGCCGAACGCCTGGCGCTGCTGCGCACAGTCGCCACCGCCCTGGACCAACCGGATGCCGCCGAGTCGCCACGCGGTTATGAATTCGGCTATGTGCTGGCGCATATCGGCCGCACGGTCGCGGCGGTGTGGAAGCAGCAGCGCGCGCTGCTCGGCTTCATCGGCCTGACCCTGCAGACGTTGCTGCTGACGCTGCCGCGGCCGCGGCGCTGGCGGCTGACCTCACTGGCCGTACATATCGAGCAGACCGGGCTGGACGCGGTGCCGATCGTCGCGCTGCTGACTTTTCTGGTCGGCGCGGTGGTGGCCTTTCTTGGCGCGACGGTGCTCGCCGACTTCGGCGCGACCATCTACACCGTCAACCTGGTGGGCTTTTCCTTCCTGCGCGAATTCGGCGTGCTGCTGGCGGCGATCCTGCTCGCCGGACGCAGCGCCAGCGCCTTCGCCGCGCAGATCGGCTCGATGAAGTCCAACGAGGAGGTCGACGCCATCCGCACCCTCGGCCTCAGCCCGATCGAGCTATTGGTGCTGCCGCGCGTGCTGGCGATGCTGATCACCCTGCCGATCCTGACCTTCGTCGGCATGCTCAGCGGCATCGCCGGCGGCCTGGTGGTCTGCGTGCTGGCGCTGGACATCTCGCCGACGATGTTCTTCAACATCATGGCGCGCGACATCGCCGTCAGCCATTTTCTGGTCGGGCTGGGCAAGGCGCCGGTATTCGCCTTCGTCATCGCGGTGATCGGCTGCCTGGAAGGCTTCAAGGTCAGCGGCAGCGCGCAGTCGGTGGGCGAGCACACCACCTCCAGCGTGGTCCAGGCGATCTTCATGGTGATCCTGCTGGATGCTATCGCCGCGCTGTTCTTCATGGAGATGGGTTGGTGACGAGCAACGACTCGCTGATTCAGGTACGCGGACTGGTCAATCGCTTTGGCAGCCAGACCGTGCACGAGAATCTCGACCTGGACATCCGCCGTGGTGAGATTCTCGGCGTGGTCGGCGGCTCTGGCACCGGCAAGTCGGTGTTGCTGCGCAGCATCGTCGGCCTGCGGCGGCCGAATGCCGGCAGTGTGACGGTATTCGGCGAGAATTTGCTGGAGCTGTCGGCCGAGCGCCGCTCGCAGGTGGAACGACGTTTCGGCGTACTGTTCCAGCGGGGCGCGCTGTTCACCTCGCTGAACCTGCAGGAGAACGTCGCGCTGCCGCTGATCGAGCACGCCGGGCTCGAGCGCCGCGACGCCGAGCACCTGGCGCGGCTGAAGCTGGCACTGGCCGGTCTCCCGGCCAATGCCGCGTGCAAGTATCCCGACGAACTGTCCGGGGGCATGGTCAAGCGCGCCGCCCTGGCCCGCGCGCTGGCGCTGGACCCGGAGGTGCTGTTCCTCGACGAACCCACCGCCGGCCTCGACCCCATCGGCGCGGCAGCCTTCGACCAGCTGATCCTGACCCTGCGCGATGCGCTGGGCCTCAGCGTATTTCTGGTGACGCACGATCTGGATACGCTCTACACCATCTGCGACCGGGTCGCGGTGCTGTCGCGCAAGCGCGTGCTGGTGGCCGATCGCCTGGAGGTGGTGGAAGCCACCGACGACGCCTGGATCCGCGACTACTTCCACGGCCCACGTGGCCGGGCGGCGCAACAGGCTGCCGACTTGCAGGAGAACTGAAAATGGAAACCCGTGCCCATCACGTGCTGATCGGTCTGTTCACCGTACTGGCGGTCGGTGGCGCCTTGCTGTTCGCCCTCTGGCTGGGCAAGTCGAGCATGGATCGCGAGTACAACTATTACGAAATCAGCTTCAATCGGGCGGTCAGCGGTCTGTCCAACGGCAGCGCGGTGGAGTACAGCGGTATCAAGGTCGGTGACGTCGAGGCGCTATGGCTCGAACCGGACGACCCGCGCAAGGTGCGTGCACGCATTCGCATCTATTCCGGCACCCCAATCAAGCAGGACACCCGCGCCCGCCTGGCTCTGGCCAACATCACCGGCAGCATGATCATCCAGCTGCACAGCGGCACTCCGCAGAGTCCGCCACTGGAAGGCAAGCGCGGCGAGCCACCGCTGATCGTCGCGGACCCGTCGCCGCTGAGCGCGCTACTGGAGAACGGCGAAGACCTGATGACCAACATCAACAATCTGCTGCGCAGCGCTAACCTGATGCTCTCAGAAGACAATGCCGGGCGCATCGGCCGCACCCTGGCCAATCTCGAGCAGGCCACCAGCGTGCTGGCCGAACAGCGTGGCGATTTGAGCGAAGCGCTGACCCAGCTCAGCCAGCTGGGCCAACAGACCAACACCGCGCTGGCGGAGATCACCCGGCTGACGCAGAACGCCAATGGCCTGATCGATGACGAAGGGCGCCAGCTGCTGAGCAGCGCCGGCGAATCCATGGCCGCGCTGGAGCGCGCCACGTCGCGCCTGGACGAGCTGCTGTCGAGCAACCAGGGCGCATTGAACAACGGCCTGCAGGGCTTCAGCGAGCTGGGCCCGGCGATCAACGAGCTGCGCGGCACCCTCGGCGCGCTGCGTCGCGTCACCCAGCGCCTCGAAGACAATCCCAGCGGCTTCCTGCTCGGCCGCGAAAAGATTCAGGAGTTCACCCCATGAGCCGCCTTGCGCTGTTCCGCCCCCTCGCCCTCGCGTGCGTGCTCGGCACGCTCGCGGCCTGCACCCTGCTGCCCGAGGCCGAGCCGATCCGCGTGTACCTGCTGCCCACCGCTGAGGCGACCGGTCAGCAAGGGGAGCGACTGCAGCAGGCACTGCGCATCCACACCCCGCATGCCAGCCGCATCCTTGCCGGGCCGCGCATCGCCGTGGTGCCCGATGGCAACCAGATCAGCAGCTATCAGGGCGCACGCTGGAGCGATGCAGCGCCGACCCTGCTGCGCGACCGGCTGATCGAACAGTTCCGCCAGAGCGGGCCGGTGGCGGTGAGCAACGAGGACAGCAATCTGTTCGCCGAGCTGGAGCTGTTCAGCGAACTGCGCGCCTTCCAGAGCGAATACATCGATGGCCAGCCGCAGGTACTGGTCCGCTTGGATGCTCAGCTGGCCTCGGCAACCGATCAGCGCATCCTCGCCAGCCGCCGCTTCGAGATCCGTCAGCCCAGCGCAGGCCCGCAGCTGGAAAGCGTGGTGGCGGCCTTCGGCCAGGCCAGCGACGAACTGAGCCGCCAGTTGCAACGCTGGACGATCGAGGTAGCAAAAAGCCAGTCTGCGCAGTGAAGTCCGGCGAAACGGTCATGTAAACGCGCTAAACAGCAGTTTTATTGATTCAGGCTAAGCGCCAGCGCCCAGCTCATCGCTTAGAATGCCAACATTGCTTCACGATAAGGGAACGCCCATGAAAGCCCCAGCCCAGAAAACCCTTCGCCGGGTGCTGTTCGCACTCGTCGCGCTCGTGGTCATCGGCCTGCTGGCCTGGTCGGAGCTGCGCACGGATGGCCTGGGCGACGGATTCGCCAGCGGCAACGGCCGAATCGAGGCCACCGAGATCGATGTGGCGACCAAGCTCGGCGGGCGCATCCGCGAGATCAGCGTCGACGAGGGCGACTTCGTCCAGCCCGGTCAGGTCATCGCGCGTATGGATACCGAAGTGCTGGAGGCCCAGCTCAATCAGGCCCGCGCCCAGGTACGCCAGGCGGAGAACGCCATCCTCACCGCCCAGGCCCTGGTTACCCAGCGCGAGAGCGAGAAGGCCACCGCCGAGGCCGTGGTCCTTCAGCGCCGCGCCGAACTGACCGCCGCGCAGAAGCGCCATCAGCGCACCGAGACGCTGGTCGGCCGTAACGCCATGCCGCGCCAGCAGCTGGATGACGACCTCGCCGCCATGCAGAGCGCCCAGGCTGCGCTGGCCGCTTCGCGCGCCCAGGTGCTGTCCGCCGATGCCGGTATCGCGGCTGCCAGGTCGCAGGTGATCGAGGCGCAGTCGGCGCTGGAGGCAGCCCAGGCCAGCGTGGTGCGTCTGCAGGCGGACATCACGGATAGCGAGCTGAAGACCGACCGCGTGGCCCGTGTGCAGTACCGCGTGGCGCAACCGGGCGAGGTGCTCGGCGCCGGCGGCAAGCTGCTCAATCTGGTCGACCTGGCCGACGTCTACATGACCTTCTTCCTGCCCGAGCGCCAGGCCGGCCGTGTCGCCATGGGTTCGGAGGCGCGCCTGGTGATCGATGCCGCACCGCAGTACGTGATTCCCGCCCGGATCACCTACGTCGCCAGCGTCGCGCAGTTCACACCGAAAACCGTGGAAACCGAGAGCGAGCGCGAGAAGCTGATGTTCCGGGTCAAGGCGCGGATCGATCCCGATTTGCTGAGAAAGCACATGGAGCAGGTCAAGACCGGCCTGCCGGGCGTCGCGTACCTCAAGCTGGACGCGGATGCCGAATGGCCAGCCCACCTGCAGATCAATGTCGGCCGATGAACCCGTCATCTGCCCCGGTCGCCGAAATCAGCGGCGTCAGCCTGCAATACGGCAAGACCCGCGCGCTGGATGACCTCAGCCTGAGCCTGCCGGCACGCTGCATGGTTGGCCTGATCGGCCCGGACGGGGTCGGCAAGTCCAGCCTGCTGGCGCTGATCGCCGGTGCGCGCAAGCTGCAGCAGGGCCATGTGCAGGTGCTCGACGGCGACATGGGCGATGCCGGCCACCGCCGCGCGGTCTGCCCGCGCATCGCCTACATGCCCCAGGGCCTGGGCAAGAACCTCTACCCGACGCTGACGGTGTTCGAGAACCTCGAGTTCTTCGGCCGACTGTTCGGCCAGGACGCCGCCGAGCGCCGCTGGCGCATCGCCGAGCTGACCCGCAGCACGGGCCTGGCGCCCTTCGTCGAGCGCCCGGCGGGCAAGCTCTCCGGTGGCATGAAGCAGAAGCTCGGCCTCTGTTGCGCGCTGATCCACGACCCCGACCTGCTGATCCTCGACGAGCCCACCACCGGCGTCGACCCGCTGTCGCGCGCGCAGTTCTGGGAGCTGATCGAGCGCATCCGTGGCGAACGCCCGCAGATGAGTGTGCTGGTGGCCACTGCCTATATGGACGAGGCGCAGCGCTTCGACCATCTGGTGGCGATGGACGCCGGCCAGGTGCTGGCCACCGGCACGCCGGCCGAACTCCTGGCGCGCACCGGCAGCGACTCCCTGGAGCAGGCCTTCATCCGCCTGCTGCCGGAAGCCAAGCGCAGCCAGCACCGCGAGCTGATCATCCCGCCGCAGCCGGCGAGCGACAGCATCGCCATCGAAGCCCACGACCTGACCATGCGCTTCGGCGACTTCGTTGCGGTGGATCGCGTGAATCTGCGCATCGAGCGCGGGGAGATCTTCGGCTTTCTCGGTTCCAACGGCTGTGGCAAGACCACCACCATGAAGATGCTCACAGGTCTGCTGCCGGCCACCGAGGGGCAGGCCCTGTTGTTCGGCAAGCCGGTGGATCCACATGACATGCAGACCCGCCAGCGGGTCGGCTACATGTCCCAGGCCTTCTCGCTGTACAGCGAATTGACGGTACGGCAGAACCTCGACCTGCATGCTCGGCTGTTCCACCTGCCGGCCGAGCGCCGTGAGCCGCGCATTCGGGAAATGCTCGAACGCTTCGAGCTCGTCGAGGAGGCCGACAGCCTGCCTGAAGCCTTGCCGCTGGGCGTGCGCCAGCGCCTGTCGCTGGCGGTGGCGGTGATCCACGCACCGGAAATGCTGATTCTCGACGAGCCCACTTCGGGTGTCGATCCGGTGGCCCGCGACGGCTTTTGGGAGCTGCTGGTGCAACTGTCGCGCGAAGACGGCGTGACCATCTTCATCTCCACCCACTTCATGAACGAAGCGCTGCGCTGCGACCGCATCTCGCTGATGCACGCCGGGCGGGTACTCGACAGCGACACGCCGCAGGCGCTGATGGCCAAGCGCGGGCTGCCGACGCTTGAACAGACCTTTATCGCCTACCTGGAGGAAGCCGCCGCCGCACATGCCGGGGAGCAGCCGGCAACGCCGCCCGCCGCACCGAGCAATCCCTCCCAAACCACAGGCAATAACGGACGCCAGGCCCGCTTCAGCCTGCGTCGTCTGCTCAGCTACACCCGCCGCGAAGCCATGGAGCTGCGCCGCGACCCGATCCGCGCGACGCTGGCAATGCTCGGCAGCGTGCTGCTGATGTTCATCATGGGTTACGGGGTCAGCTTCGACGTCGAGAACCTGACCTACGCCGTGCTCGACCGCGACCAGACCACCACCAGCCAGCACTACCTGCTGAACATGGCCGGCTCGCGCTACTTCATCGAGAAGGCGCCGCTGGCCAACCATGCCGAGCTGGACCAGCGCATGCGCAGCAACGACATCAGCCTGGCCGTGGAGATTCCGCCGAACTTCGGCCGCGACCTCAAGCGAGGCGCCGTGCCGCAAGTCGCGTTCTGGATCGATGGCGCCATGCCGATGCGCGCCGACACCATCAAGGGCTATGTGCAGGGCATCCACCTCAACTACCTGCAGCAGCTGGCCCGCGAGGCCGGTGTCGAAGGTCAGCTGGCACCGGCCGATGTCGCCATCCGCTACCGCTACAACCCTGACGTGCAGAGCCTGCCGGCCATGGCGCCGGCGATGATCCCGCTGCTGCTGATGATGATCCCGGCGATGCTCACCGCCCTCGGCGTGGTGCGCGAAAAGGAACTGGGCTCGATCACCAACTTCTACGTCACGCCAACCACCCGCCTGGAATTCCTGGTCGGCAAGCAGCTGCCCTACATCGCGCTGGGGATGTTCAACTTCGCCACCCTGGCGCTGCTGGCGGTGTTCGTCTTCGGCATTCCGATCAAGGGCAGCATCCTCACGCTCTGCCTCGGCGCGCTGCTCTACGTCACCTGCGCGACCGGCCTGGGGCTGCTGATGTCATCGATCCTCAACAGCCAGATCGCGGCGATCTTCGGCACCACCATCGTCACCCTGCTGCCGGCGATCCAGTTCTCCGGACTGATCCACCCGGTCTCGGCGATGGAGGGCGCCGGCGCCTTCATCGGCAAGCTCTACCCGACCAGCCACTTCCTGATCATCAGCCGCGGGGTATTCTCCAAGGCGCTCGGGCTGGCCGAGCTGTATCCCTATTTCATTCCCATGCTGCTGGCCATTCCGTTGCTGACCCTGCTCAGCGTCGCCGGCCTGCGCAAGCAGGAGAAATGACATGGGCGGCCTGCGACGCAAGCTCGGCAACATCTTCCAGCTCGGCCTCAAGGAGCTGCGCAGCCTCTACCGTGACCCGGCCATGCTGGTGCTGATCATCTATTCGTTCACCCTGGCGATCTACGAAGGTGCCACGGCTATTCCCGAGGCGCCGCACCGGGCCAGCATCGCAGTGGTCGACGAGGACCGCTCGCAGGCTTCGCTGCGCATCGTCAATGCCTTCCAGCTGCCCTACTTCATCGAGCCGAAAGCCATCACACACGAAGAGATGGACAGCGGCATGGACGATGGGCTCTACACCTTCACCCTGAACATCCCGCCGCGCTTCCAGGAGGACCTGCTCGCCGGCCGCCAGCCGACCATTCAGCTCAACGTCGATGCCACCCAGGTCAGCCAGGCGTTCACCGGCGCCGGGCACATCCAGCAGATCATCGCCAGCGAGACCGCCGAGTTCGTTCGCCGCTACCGCAGCGAAGACGCGCTGCCGGTCGAAGCGGTGGTGCGCACCGCATTCAACCCCAACCTCAGCCGCGCCTGGTTCGGCGCGGTGAACGAGGTGATCAACCAGATCACCATGCTTGCGATCATCCTCACCGGCGCGGCGCTGATCCGCGAGCGCGAGCACGGCACCATCGAGCACCTCCTGGTGATGCCGGTGACGCCGTTCGAGATCATGGTCGGCAAGGTCTGGGCGATGGGTCTGGTGGTGCTGGCGGCAGCGGCGTTCGCCCTGCGCTTCGTCGTCGAGGGCTGGCTCGATATCCCGATCCAGGGCTCGCTGTGGCTGTTTGCCGGCGGTGCGGCGCTGCACCTGTTCGCCGCCACCTCGATGGGCATCTTCTTCGGCACGGTGGCGCGTTCCATGCCGCAGCTGGGCCTGCTGGTGATCCTCACGCTGATCCCTCTGCAGATCCTCTCCGGCGGGGTGACGCCACGCGAGAGCATGCCGGAGCTGGTGCAGAACATCATGCTGGTGGCGCCGACCACGCATTTCGTCGAGCTGGCCCAGGCGATCCTGTTCCGCAATGCCGACGCCGCCATCGTCTGGCCGCAGCTGCTGGCGCTGGCGGTGATCGGCGCGGTGTTCTTCGTCGGTGCGCTGTCGCGGCTGCGCGTGTCGTTGCGCTAGCCGGCGACAACGCCGCGCCGTGCGGCCCCTGCAGCACGGGGGCTGGCGGCGGGCCAGCAGCCCGTGTTTACCTCTGTAACCAAGCCGTTACCCGGCCGCCGGCACCCTTCGGGAATTTTTGTATCGAAGGCCGGTCTATCGTGCCGACATGCTAAGAGCCTGATGCTCGACAGCGCGCCAAGGAAGCCCTATCACTATGCGCATTCTCGTTACTGGCGGTGCCGGATTCATCGGTTCCGCACTGATCCGTCACCTCATCCTCGATACCGAGCACAGCGTGCTCAACCTGGACAAACTGACCTACGCCGGCAACCTCGAGTCGCTGGCCAGCGTGGAAGGCAACCCGCGCTATCAGTTCCTTCAGGCCGACATCGCCGATCGTGAGCGGGTCAGCGAGGCGCTGCTGGACTTCCAGCCGGACGCCATCATGCATCTGGCCGCCGAATCCCACGTCGATCGCTCCATCGACGGCCCGGCCGAATTCATTCAGACCAATATCGTCGGCACCTACCAGCTGCTGGAGGCCGCCCGCGCCTACTGGCAGACGCTGCCGGCCGAGCATCGCGCGGCGTTCCGCTTCCACCACATCTCCACCGACGAGGTGTACGGCGACCTGCACGGCGTCGACGACCTGTTCACCGAGACCACCCCCTACGCGCCCAGCTCGCCCTACTCGGCCAGCAAGGCCTCGTCGGACCACCTGGTCCGGGCCTGGCAGCGTACCTACGGCCTGCCGGTGCTGATCACCAACTGCTCGAACAACTACGGGCCGTTCCACTTCCCCGAGAAGCTGATCCCGCTGGTGATTCTCAACGCGCTGGATGGCAAACCGCTGCCGGTCTACGGCGACGGCTCGCAGATCCGCGACTGGCTGTTCGTCGAGGACCACGCCCGCGCCCTGTTCAAGGTGGTCAGCGAAGGCAAGGTCGGCGAGACCTACAACATCGGCGGCCACAACGAGCAGAAGAACATCGATGTGGTGCGCGGCATCTGCGCGCTGCTGGAGGAGCTGGCGCCGAGCAAGCCCGCCGGCCTGGCCCGCTATGAAGACCTGATCACCTTCGTCAAGGATCGCCCGGGCCACGACCTGCGCTACGCCATCGACGCCAGCAAGATCGAGCGCGAGCTCGGCTGGGTGCCGCAGGAAACCTTCCAGAGCGGCCTGCGCAAGACCGTGCAGTGGTACCTGAACAACCTCGAATGGTGCCGTCGCGTCCAGGACGGCAGCTATCAACGCGAGCGCCTCGGCGCCCTGGAGAACGCATGAAAGGAATCATCCTCGCCGGAGGCTCCGGCACCCGTCTGCACCCCATCACCCTTGGCGTATCCAAGCAGCTCCTGCCGATCTACGACAAGCCGATGGCCTACTACCCGATCTCGGTGCTGATGCTCGCCGGCATCCGCGACATTCTGGTCATCTCGACACCGCAGGATCTGCCGCAGTACCAGAACCTGCTGGGCGACGGCAGCCAGTTCGGGGTCAACTTCAGTTACGCCGAACAACCTTCGCCGGACGGCCTGGCCCAGGCCTTCCTGATCGGTGAAGAGTTCATCGGCGACGATTCGGTATGCCTGATCCTCGGCGACAACATCTTCCACGGCCAGCACTTCACCGAGAAGCTGCAGCGCGCCGCGCGTCAGGAGAAGGGCGCCACGGTGTTCGGCTACTGGGTCAAGGATCCGGAGCGCTTCGGCGTGATCGACTTCGACGAGAACGGCAAGGCGCTGTCCATCGAAGAGAAGCCGAAGAAGCCCAAGTCCAGCTACGCAGTGACCGGCCTGTACTTCTACGACAACGACGTCATCGAGATCGCCAAGTCGATCAAGCCCTCGCCACGCGGCGAACTGGAGATCACCGACGTCAACATGGCCTACCTCCAGCGCGGCGATCTCAATGTCGAACGCTTCGGCCGTGGCTTCGCCTGGCTCGACACCGGTACCCACGACAGCCTGCTGGAAGCCTCGCAGTACGTGCAGACCATCGAGCACCGCCAGGGGCTGAAAGTGGCCTGCCTGGAGGAAATCGCCTACCAGAACAAGTGGATCGACCGCGAGCAGCTGTTGCGCCGCGCCGACGCCCTGGGCAAGACCGGCTACGGCCAGTACCTGTTCAAGCTGGCGGGTGAAGACGCATGAAGGTCGTCGAAACCAGCATTCCCGACGTACTGATCATCGAGCCCAAGGTCTTCGGCGACGAACGCGGTTTCTTCTACGAGAGCTTCAACGCGGCCGCTTTCGAAGCGGCCACGGGGCTCAAGCGTCAGTTCGTCCAGGACAACCACTCCAAGTCCCAACGCGGCGTGCTGCGCGGGCTGCACTACCAGATCCAGCAGCCGCAGGGAAAACTGGTGCGGGTAGTGGCCGGCGAGGTGTTTGATGTCGCCGTCGACCTGCGCAAGAGTTCGCCGAGCTTCGGCCGCTGGTTCGGCACCCACCTGAGCGCGCAGAACCAGCGCCAGCTGTGGATACCCGAAGGCTTCGCACACGGCTTCGTGGTGCTCAGCGGAAGCGCCGAGTTCCTCTACAAGACCACCGACTACTACGCGCCTGAGCATGAGCGCAGCCTGCTGTGGAACGACCCCGAGCTCGGCATCCAATGGCCGTTCGACGAGGCGCCACAACTGTCCGCCAAGGACCAGGCCGGCAAGCTGCTGCGCGACGCGGAGCTGTTTCCATGAAAATCCTGATCACCGGCAGCACCGGCCAGCTGGCCCGCGAGCTGCAGTCGGAGTTGGCGGGTACCGGCAAGCTGCTCGCCCTCGGGCACAATGCGCTGGACCTCGCCGTACCTGAGCAGATTCGCGAGCAGGTGCGCCTGTTGCGGCCGGACCTGATCATCAACGCGGCGGCCTATACCGCCGTCGACCCGGCGGAAACCCACCGCGAGCAGGCCTTCGCGGTCAATGCCCGCGGCCCGCAGGTGCTCGCCGAAGAAGCCGCGCGCCTCGGCGTGCCGCTGATCCATTATTCCACCGACTACGTGTTCGACGGCCGCAAGACCGAACCCTACGACGAGCACGACACGCCGAACCCGCTGGGCGTCTATGGCGCCAGCAAGCTGGCCGGCGAGCAGGCGATCCAGGCCGTCGGCGGCGAACACCTGATCCTGCGCACCAGCTGGGTCTACTCGCAA
This sequence comes from Stutzerimonas stutzeri, assembly GCF_000219605.1. Classification (NCBI taxonomy): domain Bacteria; kingdom Pseudomonadati; phylum Pseudomonadota; class Gammaproteobacteria; order Pseudomonadales; family Pseudomonadaceae; genus Stutzerimonas; species Stutzerimonas stutzeri. The sequence goes on along the minus strand of NC_015740.1, from coordinate 101,820 downwards.
CATGGCAAGAACTTCCTGCTGACCATGCAGCGCCTGCTGCAGGAGCGCGATGCGCTGTCGGTGGTCAGCGACGAGGTCGGTGCGCCGACCTGGGCCGCGACCATCGCCCGCGTCACCGCCGAACTGGTGCGCAAGCGCAACGCCGGGCAGGCCGGGCCGAGCGGGCTGTATCACCTCACCGCCAGCGGCGAGACCTCCTGGTACGGCTTTGCCTGCAGCATCGCCGAACGGTTGCGCCAGGAAGGACGCCTGCGTGCCGAGATCACCCCGATCCTGTCCAAGGACTACCCGACCGCGGCGCAGCGGCCGCTGAATTCGCGGCTCAACTGCGCACGGCTGCAGCAGGACTGGGGCGTCCAGCTGCCGGACTGGGAAACCGCCCTGCACGAGTGCTGCACCCGGGCCCGCGACCTCGAAGCCGACAACGCGCGCCAGCCGGTCGCCGTCGGCCGCTGAGCCAACTGCGCCTGCAGCTCGCTCCATCGGGTTGCCACGAGCCGCGACGCTGAACGTCGGCTCGCGCAGCGTGCATAATGCGCCCGACATCCAGGCGCCTCATGCATGACCGCACTTCTCGCTCCCCGCCGCCCCCGCTGGCGCAATCTCGCCCTGCTGGCCCTGTTGCTGGCGCCATTGCTCTGGCCGCTGCAGCAGCTCGCCGAGCGTTACTACCGCAACGAGCTGACCGAACAGAACCGTCAGACCCTGGACCTGTACGTCGCCAACCTGCTCGGCACGCTCAACCGCTACGAGGTGCTGCCGCGCATCCTCGGTGACCTGCCCGCCCTGCGCGCCGTGCTGCAGCAGGACTCGCCCCAGGTCCGCGACAACGCCAACCGGCTGCTCAAGCGCCTGCGCAACCAGACCGGCGCCGACGTGATCTACCTGATGGCGACCGACGGCAACACCCTGGCCGCTTCTAACTGGGACGAGGAAGACAGCTTCGTCGATCGCAACTTCGCCTTCCGCCCCTACTTCCGCCAGGCCATGGAAGGACGTCTTGGGCGCTTCTTCGGCCTCGGCACCACCTCCGGCAAGCGCGGCTATTACTTCGGCGCGGCGGTGCGCGACGGCGACCAGGTGCTCGGCGTGCTGGTGGTCAAGGTCGATCTCGATCACACCGAGACGCTGTGGGGCAGCACCCCGGAGCAGCTGCTGGTGACCGACAATTTCGGCGTGGTGATCCTCACCTCGCGGCCCGACTGGCGTTTCCGCGCCACCCGCGGGCTGGGCGTGGACGAGCGCGAGCAGATCGCCTTCGATCAGCCCTACCCGACGCTCTACCCGCAGGACCTGACGCTGAACATCGACGCCTGGCTGATCCAGAGCCGCGAGCTGAAGGAGACCGGCTGGACGGTGCGCATCCTCGCGCCGGTCAGCCTGGTCGAGCGCCCGGTGCGCACCGTGGTCGCGATCGGCGCCGCCACCCTGCTGGCGCTGCTGCTCTGGCTCGGCCTGCTGATGCAGCGTCGCCGACATTTCCTCGAACGGCTGGCGCTGGACAGCCAGGCACGCCAACAGCTGGAGCAGCGCGTGCTCGAGCGCACCCGCGACCTGGAGGCGCTGAACAGCCGGCTCAAGGTCGAGGTGCTCGAGCGCGAACAGGCCCAGCAGGAGCTGGTGCGCGCCCAGGACGAACTGCTGCAGGCCGGCAAGCTATCGGCGCTGGGCACGATGTCGGCGAGCATCAGTCACGAACTCAACCAGCCGCTGGCAGCGATCCGCAGCTATGCCGACAACGCCCGCGTACTGCTCGACCATGAGCGTGTCGACGAGGCGCGCGACAACCTGCGGCTGATCAGCGAGCTGACCGCGCGCATGGCCTCGATCATCGCCCACCTGCGCGCCTTCGCCCGTCGCGATCAGCACGCACCGGAACGGGTCGCGCTGCAGCCGGCGCTGGACGATGCGCTGGCACTGCTGGCCAAGCGCCGCCAGGCCATGGGCGTCGAGCTGATCCGCGACCTGCCGGAGGCGGCGCTGTGGGTGCAGGCTGGCGAAACGCGGCTGCGGCAGATCCTCGCCAATCTCCTGGCCAACGCTCTCGACGCCCTCGGAGAACGGCCCCAGCCGCGACGCATCTGGCTGCGCGCCGAGCTGGAGGGTGACGGCGTGCTGCTGACCCTGCGCGACAACGGCCCGGGCTTCTCCGCCGAGGCGCTGCAGCGCGCCCGCGAACCCTTCTTCACCACCAAGACCAGCACCCAGGGCTTGGGCCTCGGCCTGGCGATCTGCGATACCCTCACCCGCGCCCTGGGCGGCGAGCTGCGCATGAGCAATCATGCCGAAGGCGGCGCCCAGCTCGGTCTGTTCCTGCGCAGCGCCGAACCCGGCGTGGCCTTTCCCACCGAGGACCATTTCCAATGAGCAGCGACACCCCGATCAGTACCCAGGCCCAGGTGGTGCTGATCGACGACGATCCGCATCTGCGCCAGGCACTGAGCCAGACCCTCGACCTGGCCGGGCTCAAGGTGGCCAGCCTGGGCGACGCCCGCGACCTGGCCGCACGCCTGCCGGCGGACTGGCAGGGGGTGGTGGTCAGCGACATCCGCATGCCTGGCATCGACGGACTGGAGCTGCTGCAACAGTTACGGGCACGCGACAGCGAGCTGCCGGTGATCCTCATCACCGGTCACGGCGACATCCAGCTGGCGGTGCAGGCCATGCGCGCCGGTGCCTACGATTTCCTGGAAAAGCCCTTCCCCAGCGAGGCGCTGCTGGACAGCGTGCGGCGTGCCCTGGCGCTGCGCCAGCTGGTGCTGGACAACCGCTCGCTGCGCCTGGCCCTGGCCGACCGCCAGCAGCTGTCGGCACGCCTGCTCGGCCAGTCCCGGGCGATGCTGCGCCTGCGCGAGCAGATCGGCGCATTGGCCGGAACCCAGGCCGACGTGCTGATTCTTGGCGAGACCGGGGCCGGCAAGGAGGTGGTGGCGCGCGCACTGCACGACCTGTCGAACCGCCGCAACGGCCCGTTCGTGGCCATCAACGCCGGTGCCCTGGCCGAGTCGGTGGTGGAGAGCGAGCTGTTCGGCCACGAGCCCGGCGCGTTCACCGGCGCGCAGAAACGCCGGATCGGCAAGTTCGAGTTCGCCAACGGCGGCACCCTGTTCCTCGACGAGATCGAGAGCATGAGCCTGGATGTGCAGGTCAAGCTGCTGCGCCTGCTGCAGGAGCGCGTGGTCGAACGCCTCGGCGGCAACCAGTCGATCGCCCTGGATATCCGTGTCATCGCCGCAACCAAGGAAGACCTGCGTGTCGCCGCCGACCAGGGCCGCTTCCGCGCCGACCTCTATTACCGGCTAAACGTCGCACCCTTGCGCATTCCTTCGCTGCGTGAACGCAGCGAGGACATCCTTCTGCTGTTTCAGCACTTCGCCGAGGCCGCCGCCCAGCGCCACGGCCTGCCGGTTCGCGAACTGCAGCCCGAGCAGCGTGCCACGCTGCTGCAGCACACCTGGCCGGGCAACGTGCGCGAGCTGCAGAACACCGCGGAGCGCTTCGCCCTCGGGCTCGGCCTGGGCCTGGAGCGGCCAGGCAGCGAGCCGAGCGCCAGCCTGGCCGGCGGCGGCAGCCTGGGCGAGCAGGTCGAAGCCTTCGAGCGCGCGCTGATCGCCGCTGAACTGAACCGTCCCCACGGATCGCTGCGCAGCGTTGCCGAAGCCCTCGGCCTGCCGCGCAAGACACTGCATGACAAGCTGCGCAAGCATGGCCTGAGCTTTACCGATGCTGGCGGAAGCTCGCCCGACGAAAACGACTAGATGGCGGAAATCCGCCATCCTTGACCGCCGCATCGAGCCTCGACTGCCAATCCCGTCCCTCCCTGCAATGCCAACCGCGGATGGCCTGCTCACCCCGCGCAAAGGTGCGACCTAGACGCGCTTGTTGGCAATTGGCCATTCAAACCTTCATCTATTGCTGGGTAAACTCGCTGGCTTCAGGTGCCTGTGCCAGCGGTTGGCACAGGCATTGCTCCTGAAACCCGATGAACCGGATGGATCGAGTCGCGATCGTGCATCGCATCCAGGCCATTGCGCCTAGACTTGCCCAGCTGGTTACTGCCGGGATGCCCCGAGGCCTCCCACCCACAACAAGAGGAAACATCAATGTTCAAACTGACTGCCAAGGCGCTGGCATGCGCCCTGTCGCTGAGCATCGCTGGTCTGGCCCACGCGGCTGACCCGATCACCATCAAGTTCTCTCACGTGGTCGCCGAGAACACGCCGAAAGGCCAGGGCGCCCTGATGTTCAAGAAACTGGTGGAAGAGCGTCTGGCCGGCAAGGTCGAGGTACAGGTTTACCCGAACTCCTCGCTGTTCGGCGATGGCAAGGAAATGGAAGCCCTGCTGCTGGGCGACGTTCAGCTGATCGCGCCGTCGCTGGCCAAGTTCGAACACTACTCCAAGGGCGTTCAGGTCTTCGACCTGCCGTTCCTGTTCGACGACATCGCAGCGGTCGACCGCTTCCAGCAAGGTGAAGCCGGCCAGAGCCTGCTGCGCTCGATGGAAGACAAGAACATCACCGGCCTGGGCTACTGGCACAACGGCATGAAGCAGCTGTCGGCCAACAAGCCGCTGCGCGAGCCGAAGGACGCCCGTGGTCTGAAGTTCCGCGTACAGGCTTCCGCCGTGCTGGACGAGCAGTTCAAGGCCGTGCGCGCCAACCCGCGCAAGATGAGCTTCGCCGAGGTCTACCAGGGCCTGCAGACTGGCGTGGTCAACGGTGCCGAGAACCCCTACTCGAACATCTACTCGCAGAAGATGCACGAAGTGCAGAAGTACATCACCGAGTCCAACCACGGTCTGCTGGACTACATGGTGATCACCAACACCAAGTTCTGGAACGGTCTGCCGGCTGACGTACGCGGCGAGCTGGAAAAGATCCTGGACGAAGTGACCGTCGCGGTGAACAAGCAGGCTGACGAGCTGAACCAGGCCGACAAGCAGCGCATCATCGACGCCGGCACCACCGAGATCATCGACCTGACTCCGGAGCAGCGCGAAATGTGGCGTGAAGCCATGAAGCCGGTCTGGAAGAAGTTCGAAGGCGAAATCGGTGCCGACCTGATCAAGGCCGCCGAAGCCGCCAACCAGGCTAACTAAGCCTTTGCCGAGGGGCGGCCACCCCGCTCCTCGGCTGTACCACCCAGCGATACCCGACAGCTCAGTGAAAAAACAAAGCCGCTAGCGAAGACCAGGCCCGCACCAAGGGCAGGAAGGCCATGCCGAGGCGATCCCGGGCCGCGCCGCTTCGACAGTTACAACAAGAGTTTTTCATTGCTCTGTCCCCCAGCCTGCCCTGGCTGGTTCACGGCGCACCTCCGTGCTGCCTTCGATACAACAAGCAGTCCATCGGGAGATGTCATCCATGAACGCCCTCTGGCGCGTCTGGGACCACTTCGAGGAAGGTTTCATCGCCTTTCTGTTGGCCGCCATGACACTGGTGACCTTCGTTTACGTGATCCTCAACAACCTCTACACACTTTTCTACGACCTGGGCGACCGCTTCGAGGGAAGCGCCGACTTCTGGTTCGCCATCGGTGATTTCATCATCGGCCTGGCCCAGTCCATGACCTGGAGCACCGCGCTGACCAAGGCGCTGTTCGCCTGGCTGATCTTCTCCGGCCTCGCCTACGGCGTGCGCACCGCCGGCCACATCGGCGTCGATGCGCTGGTCAAACTGGCACCGCGGCATATCCAGCGTGTCATCGGCATCATCGCCTGCCTGTTCTGCCTCGGTTACGCCGGCCTGCTGACCGTGGCCAGCTTCGAGTGGATCCAGACCCTGTTCATCGCCAACATCGGCGCCGAAGACCTGGGCCATATCGGCATCAAGCAGTGGCACATCGGCATGATCGTGCCGTTCGGCTTCGCCATGGTGTTCATCCGTTTCGCCGAAATCTTCGTACGTATCCTGCGCAACGAGCAGACCGGCCTCGGCCTCGCCGATGAAGCGGCCGATGCGCTCAAGCACGGCGAAGAGGAGCCCAAGCAATGACCATCCTGTTCCTGTTCGTCGCCCTCTTCGCACTGATGTTCATCGGTGTGCCGGTGGCCGTTTCCCTGGGCCTGGCCGGCTCGCTGACCATCATGATCTTCAGCCAGGACTCGGTGCGCTCGCTGGCGATCAAGCTGTTCGAGACCTCCGAGCACTACACCCTGCTGGCCATTCCCTTCTTCCTGCTGGCCGGCGCCTTCATGACCACCGGCGGCGTGGCCCGTCGTTTGATCGACTTCGCCAATGCCTGCGTCGGCCACATCCGTGGCGGCCTGGCCATCGGTGCGGTGCTGGCGTGCATGCTGTTCGCCGCACTGTCCGGTTCGTCGCCAGCCACCGTGGCTGCGGTCGGCTCCATTGCCATCGCCGGCATGGTGCGCTCCGGTTACCCGCAGGCCTTCGGCGCCGGCATCGTCTGTAACGCCGGTACCCTGGGCATCCTGATCCCGCCATCGGTGGTCATGGTGGTCTACGCCGCCGCGACCGAGACCTCCGTGGGCAAGCTGTTCATGGCCGGTGTCGTCCCGGGCATCATGCTCGGCCTGGCGCTGATGGTGGCGATCTACATCATCGCGGTGAAGAAGAACCTGCCGGCCCTGCCGCGGGCGAGCTTCCGCGAGTGGCTGAGCGCCGCACGCAAGGCGATCTGGGGCCTGCTGCTGATGGTGATCATCCTCGGCGGTATCTACTCCGGCATGTTCACCCCGACCGAAGCGGCGGCGGTGGCGGCGGTGTATTCGGCCTTCGTCGCGCTGTTCGTCTACAAGGACATCACCCTGCGCGATTGCCCGAAAGTGCTGCTGGAGTCCGGCAAGCTGAGCATCATGCTGATGTTCATCATCGCCAACGCCATGCTCTTCGCCCACGTACTGACCACCGAGCAGATTCCGCAGGCGATCACCGCCTGGGTGATCGAAGCCGGGCTGCAGCCGTGGATGTTCCTGCTGGTGGTGAACATCGTGCTGCTGGTCGCCGGAGCCTTCATGGAGCCGTCGGCGATCATCCTGATCCTGGCACCGATCCTGTTCCCGATCGCCGTCCAGCTGGGCATCGACCCGATCCACCTGGGCATCATCATGGTGGTGAACATGGAGATCGGATTGATCACACCACCGGTGGGGCTGAACCTGTTCGTCGCCTCGGCGGTGACGGGCATGCCGGTGACCCAGGTGATCCGCGCGGTGCTGCCGTGGCTGGCACTGATGCTGAGCTTCCTGGTGATCATCACCTACGTGCCGTCGATCTCCCTGGCCCTGCCGAACTGGCTGGGCATGTAGCCCGCCAGCACATCCTTCCTGCTTTTCAGCCCGGCCTTCGCGCCGGGCTTTTTTTCGCGGGGAGAACCTCGGGCGGAGGTTCAGACCGCCAGCGGGTCGGCCGGGCGACGACGGAACCAGCCGGTCAGTGACAGGCGATCGGCCTGGGTGACCAGCACCTCGTGGGGAAACTCGCCGGAAAGGAACACCACCAGATTGCCGGCCAGCGGCGGCACGTCCAGCTGCGAACCGTCCGGCATGTGCATGCGCAGTTCGCCGGCGTGGGCGGGCTGCCAGTCCGGATTCAGGTACAGCACGGCGGTCACCGAGCGGCTGTCGTCATCGCGAAAACGGTCCAGATGGGTCTGGTAGAAGGCACCCGGCGGATAGAAGGCGAAGTGGCACTCGAACTCCTCGAGTCCGAGGAACAGCTCGCGGTTAAGCTGCCGGCGCAGACCATCCATGACTTCGAGATAGTCGTCGCAGACCGGCGACTGGCCGGGTTCCAGCCACTGGATATGGTCGCTGCGAATGCCTTCGCGCACCGCCTGGGCCTCGCCGCGGCCGACGCCGGCGGGGGCCAGCGCGCCCTCAGCCTCGCGCTTGCGGCACTCGTCGGCCAGCTTGTGGGTCACATCACTGGGAAGGAAAGAACTCTGCAGCGACCAGCCGCGCTCGGCCAGGTCGTCGATGATCGAAGAGAACTGCAAGGAAGTGACTCCGATGGGATACCGAACGAGTCTAGGGTCTGTTGAGACTCCGCCACAAGCAGCGATGCTGCGCCAAATGGCAGCAGCAACTCGCGCGCCTCGACAAGCACGCGTCGGGGCACGGAAAATGAACCGCCCGCCAGACAGGAGCTTCCATGCGCGCCCTCTTGACCTGTGTACTGCTGACCTTCAGCCTCGCCAGCTTCGCCGACACCTATGAAGAGCTCTACGAAACCGCCGGCTGGACCGAACAGCGGGCCAATTTCGCCGATGCCCTGACTGCCGCGCAGCAGCGCTACAAGGACACCCTGCCACCGGCGGTATTCCAGGCCCTGGTGACCAACAGCAATCGCCGCTTCGCCTCCCATGCCATCGACCAGCGGGCGCAGCGCGCGCTGCGCGAGCATCTGGCCGACCCGCAGCCGGCGCTGGAATTCTTCCAGTCCCCGCTGGGGCGCAAGATCGTCTCGGCCGAGGTGCTGGCCGCACGCCGGGAACAGCTGGCGCGCCATACCGACGGCCTGCCGCGGGTGACGGCCGAAAGCAACCGGCAGCTGCTGATTCGCCATCTGGCCCAGGCCATCCCGGCCAGCGAGGCGGGTGCGGAAGTCAGCCTGGCGCTGGCCGGTGTCGCCGCCGACAGTCTCAGCCAGATGATTCCCGGCCTGTTGGGCGGCAATCAGGCGCAGAACCTGCTGAGCAGCCAGCGTCAGCGAATGATCCAGCAGATCGAGGCCGATCTGGACAATACCCTGCTCTACATCTATCGCGAGCTGTCCGACCCCGAGCTGGAGGAGTACGTACAGTTCGCCCAGTCCGAGGATGGCAAGGCCTATTACCAGGCCGCGCTGCAAGCCCTGCGTGCGGGCCTGGCGGTGGGCATGAGCGGCGCCGAGCTGGAGCCGCAGCAGGGTATCTGACCGCCGCGTCGGACTATTTCAGGCGCTCGCGCAGAAAGTCGAAGTAGGCCCGGCGCAGCTCCTCGCGCTCGTTCACCAGGTGGTGCCGTGCCTCCGGCAGACGCAGCACCTCGGCACCGGCGAATTTGCGCTGCAGCACCGGCAGGTTGTACTGCCAATCCACGGTCATGTCCGCCTCGCCCTGCACGATCAGCGGAGCCTGAGCACTGTCCGCGGCCCGCTCGATGCGCGGAATCCAGCGCGACAGCGCACCGACCCAGGCGGTGGGCAGGATGTCCGGCTGCAGCGGGTCCTGGGTCTGCACGAACTCGAGAAAGCCGGGGTCGCTGGAGTTCTCGCTGAAGGTCCGCGGAATCTGCTGAACGAAACGCCGCACCAGCTCGTAGCTGATGCGCGAGCGCAGCCAGGCCCGCGGGCGAACCAGCGGCGCCAGCAGGATGGTCCGCCCGAGGTCGCCGAGCGGCTCCTGATGCAGCAGATGATCCAGCGCGATGGCGCCGCCGGTGCTCTGGCCCAGCAGATGCCAAGGCCGTGGCAGATCGAGCCGACGGGCCTGCTCGAAGAGTCCGGAAAGCACCGCCTGGTACTCATCGAATTCGTTGATGCTGGCGCGCGGCCCGCTGGACAGTCCATGGCCGGGCAGGTCGCAGGCGAGCACCGCAAAACCCATCTCCAGGCCCCAGTCGACCACGTGCCGGTACAGCCCCATGTGATCGTAATACCCATGCAGAACCAGCAGACTGGCGTGCGGCTGCTCGGGCCACCAGGCCTGGGCGACGACATCGTAGTCGTGCACGCGAAAGCGTCCGAGACGCCGCTGCACCTTGCCCCGGTGTGGCAGGTCCAGCCCGTAGTAGGCCTGATAGTGCAGCGCCTCGGCCGAAGCCTCGGTGGCCTCGCTCAGGGCGGGCAGGCTGTTGCGCAATCGATCGGGCTGGATGAGCGTGGACATCGACTTTCTTCGGCTGGCTGGTACTCCGGATATTCAGCTCTGCAGCGCGTCATGGCAAGCTTGCGCACCTAGCCAGGAACCTGCCATGAGCGCACGTCGCAAATACCTGATCGCCGCCCTGATCGCCCTGCTCTGGGGCGCCGCCATGCTCGCCGCGTTCTGGTGGTTCGAGGCGCGCTACCTGCGCACCTTCGAGGGCGAGCGCGCCGAACTCTTCTCCGGCGACGCCCTGCGCCTGCCCGCCGCGCTGCAAGGCCCGGGGCCGGTGCGCTTCGTGCATTTCTGGGACCCTGGCTGCCCGTGCAACGTCGGCAACCAGCAGCACCTGCAGGAGTTGCTGCAGCGCTTCGCCGGTCAGCCCGTGGACTTCTACGAGGTGCGCAAGCCCGGCAGCAAGGGTCGCCTGCCGCAACCGCTGGCGGCCTTGAAGCCACTCGACGGGCTCATCGGCGCCGAGCAGCTACCGGCCAGCCCGGCAGTTGGCATCTGGGACCAGAGCGGCGAACTGGTCTACATCGGCCCCTACAGCGAGGGCGCGGTGTGCACCTCGGACAACAGCTTCGTCGAGCCGATCCTCGACGCGGTCCTTGCCGGCCGCAAGGTACGCGCAACCCATTCGCTGGCGGTGGCCTGCTTCTGCGACTGGCAGCGGTGAGGCAAGGATCGCGGCCTCGCATGCTGGGCGATGAACGGAATGAGAAAGGGCGCATCAATGCGCCCTTTCTTTGTTGCTCAAACCTTAGCTATGCGCCGAAGGCGGTACCAGCACCTTGCGGCTGTCGATCACCTGGCGCCAGGTGGGATTGCCAGCGGTCTCATCCATCGCCTGCTGCATGGCGCGGATGCGACGCTTCTCGGCACGCCGGGTCAGGTACCAGGCAAGGAAGGTCGCCAGCGACACGCTGAGCAGGATCAGGCTGGCCACGGCATTGATCTCCGGCTTCACGCCCAGGCGCACGGCGGAGAAGATCTCCATCGGCAGGGTGGTCGATCCGGGACCGGAGACGAAGCTCGCCAGCACCAGGTCGTCCAGCGACAGGGCAAAGGACAGCATGCCGCCCGCGGCCAGCGACGGCGCGATCATCGGCATGGTGATCAGGAAGAACACCTTCCACGGCCGCGCGCCGAGGTCCATCGCCGCTTCTTCGATGGACAGGTCCAGCTCACGCAGACGCGCCATTACCACCACCGCGACGTAGGCCGAGCAGAAGGTGGTGTGCGCGATCCAGATGGTCACCAGGCCGCGCTGGGCCGGCCAGCCGACCAGTTGCGCCATGGCCACGAACAGCAGCAGCAGGGACAGACCGGTGATCACCTCGGGCATCACCAGCGGCGCGGTGACCAGCCCGCCGAACAGCGTGCGGCCACGGAACACCGGGATGCGCGTCAGCACGAAGGCGGCCATGGTGCCCAGCGCCACCGCGGCGACCGCGGTGTACGCGGCGACCTCCAGCGAGCGCATCACCGCGCCCATCAGCTGCGAGTTGTCGAGCAGGCCGGTGTACCACTTCAGCGACCAGCCACCCCACACCGTCACCAGCCGCGAGGCGTTGAACGAGTAGATGACCAGGATCACCATCGGCAGGTAGATGAACAGCAGGCCAAGGACCAGGATCAGGTTGGAAAAGCTCCAGCGTTTCATAGCTTGCCCTCCAGTGCCTTAGCCTGGTTCCTGTTGAACAGGATGATCGGTACCAGCAGGATCGCCAGCATCACCACCGCCAGTGCCGAGGCCACCGGCCAGTCGCGGTTGTTGAAGAACTCCTGCCACAACACCTTGCCGATCATCAGCGTCTCCGGGCCGCCGAGCAGCTCGGGAATCACGAACTCGCCTACTACCGGGATGAACACCAGCATGCAGCCGGCAATGATGCCGTTCTTCGACAGGGGCACGGTGATCTTCCAGAAGCTGGTGAGGTTTCGCGCGCCCAGGTCGGAGGCGGCCTCCAGCAGACTCGGGTCGTGCTTCACCAGGTTGGCGTAGAGCGGCAGGATCATGAACGGCAGGTACGAATAGACCACACCGATGTACACCGCCACGTCGGTGTTGAGGATCTGCAGCGGCCGGTCGATCAGGCCCATGCCCAGCAGCAGGCTGTTGAGCAGGCCATTGCTGCTGAGGATGCCCATCCAAGCGTAGACGCGGATCAGGATAGCGGTCCAGGTCGGCATCATGATCAGCAGCAGCAACACGGTCTGCAGGTCCTTACGCGCGCGAGCGATGGCATAGGCCATGGGGTAACCGATCACCAGGCAGAGCAGCGTGCTGAAGAAGGCGATCTTCAGCGAGCCCAGATAGGCGGCCAGGTACAGCTCGTCCTCGCTGAGGAAGATGTAGTTGCCCAGGTTGATCAGTACCTGCAGCTGCTGCTCGGCGTAACGGAAAATTTCCGTGTACGGCGGAATCGCCACGTCGGCCTCGGCGAAGCTGATCTTCAGCACGATGGCGAACGGCAGCAGGAAGAACAGGAACAGCCACAGGAAGGGCACGCCGATGACCAGTCGGCGTCCGGTATTCAAGGGCGAGCGGCTCATGCCTGCAGCACCACGCCGCTGTCATCCCACCAGTAGACGTACACCTCTTCCTCCCAGGTCGGCAGTTTCACATGGCGTTCGGCGTTGGCCATGAAGGCCTGCAGCACACCACCGGACGGTAGCTTGATGTAGTACACCGAATGACCGCCCAGGTAGGCGATGTCGTGCACGACGCCCTTGGCCCAGTTGTAGCCCGGACGCTCCAGTTCCGGCAGCTCGGTGCCGATCAGCAGCTTTTCCGGGCGCAGGGCGTAGGTGATGTGCTTGTCCTGCGCACGGGTGCTGATGCCGTGGCCCACGTAGATCGGATTGTCCAGCCCGGGCGAGGCGATGATCGCGTGGTCGCCCATGTCTTCCACCAGCTCGCCCTCGAACAGGTTGACGTTGCCGATGAACTCGCAGACCAGGCGACTGGCCGGCGTCTCGTAGATGTCCATCGGGCTGCCGACCTGGGCGATCCAGCCCTGATGCATGATGGCGATGCGCTCGGCCATGGTCATGGCCTCTTCCTGGTCGTGGGTCACCATCACGCAGGTCACGCCGACGCGCTCGATGATCTGTACCAGTTCCAGTTGCATCTGCGAGCGCAGCTTCTTGTCCAACGCGCCCATCGGCTCGTCGAGCAGCAGCAGTTTCGGGCGCTTGGCCAGCGAGCGCGCCAGGGCGACGCGCTGGCGCTGGCCGCCAGAGAGCTGATGTGGTTTGCGCTTGGCGTACTGGGTCATCTGCACCAGACCGAGCATTTCCTTGACCCGCTCCTCGATCTCGGTCTTAGGCAGACCGTCCTGCTTGAGACCGAAGGCGATGTTCTGCTCAACGGTCATGTGCGGGAACAGGGCATAGGACTGGAACATCATGTTGATCGGCCGCTCGTACGGCGGCATGTCGGTGATGTCCTGGCCATCGAGGAAGATGCGCCCTTCGGTGGGTCGCTCGAAGCCCGCCAGCATGCGCAGCAGGGTCGACTTGCCCGAGCCGGAACCGCCCAGCAGCGCGAAGATCTCGCCCTGATGAATGCTCAGCGAGACGTCATCGACCGCCACCGTTTCGTCAAACTTCTTGGTGACGCGATCGATCTTCAGCAGCACCTGCTTGTTCTTGCTCTCGCCACTGAGGGCCTTCTTGTAGGCGCTGGAGGCAACGGCCATGCGCGAACTCCCGAAATGAAAAAAGTTGGCCGGCCAGAGCCGGGCTATCTATGAGTCGTTGCTGCGGGCGCGTCGTCGGACGCACCCTTCAATGCCCTTCCCGCGTCACGGCCGCCATGGGGCGCTCGACGGGTCGGGCTCCGGGGTTCACTTGCCGGATTTCACCTTGGTCCAGGTGCGGGTCATCAAACGTTGAATCTTGGGCGGCAGTTCGGCCGAGACATACAGACGGTCCAGTACTTCCTGCGGCGGATATACCGAGGCATCCTCACGGACTTCCTGATCCATCAGTTCGCTCGCCTTGAGGTTGGGGTTGGCGTAACCGACGTAGTCGCTCACCGCGGCAATCACCTCGGGGCGCAACAGGTAGTTGATGAATGCGTGGGCTTCCTCGACGTTGCTGGCATCGGCGGGGATCGCCAGCATGTCGAACCAGAGGTTGCCGCCCTCCTTGGGAATGGCGTAGGCAATCTCGATGCCCTTGCCGGCTTCCTCGGCGCGGGCGGCGGCCTGGAACACGTCACCGGAGAACCCGGCAGCGACGCAGATATTGCCATTGGCGAGATCGGAAATGTACTTCGACGAGTGGAAATAGCGCACATGCGGACGCACGGCCAGCAGTTTCTCCTCGGCCTTCTGGTAGTCCGCGGCATTCTCGCTGTTGGGGTCCAGGCCGAGGTAGTTGAGCATGGCGGGAATCATCTCGTCCGCCGAGTCCAGAAAGGCAATGCCACAACTGGCAAGCTTCTGCGCATTTTCAGGCTCGAACAGCACCGACCAGGAGTCGATCTTGTCGACACTAAGCGCGGCCTTGACCTTTTCGACGTTGTAGCCGATGCCGTTGGTGCCCCACAGATAGGGCGCCGCATGGGCATTGCCGGGATCGTTCTTCTGCAGCTGCTTGAGCAGTGACGGATCGAGGTTTTCCCAGTTCGGCAGCTTGCTCTTGTCCAGCTGCTGGAATGCACCGGCACGGATCTGCTTGCCGAGGAAATGGTTGGAAGGCACCACCACGTCATAGCCGCTGCGGCCGGCGAGCAACTTGCCTTCCAGGGTTTCGTTGGAATCGAAGACGTCATAGACCGGCTTGATACCGGTTTCCTTCTCGAACTCTTCCAGCGTCGTTTCGCCGATGTAATCCGACCAGTTGTAGACGTGCACCGAGGCGGCCTGGGCGGTGGCCGCACCGGCGACGGCGGCGGCGACGATCAGCGACTTGAGGGTCGAGCGCATGGGATGAGTCCTCTTCTTTTGCGGCCGCGCATGATCCCGGCGGGAAAGGCGGGCTATTTATTGGAAAAACCTCTGAAAATCAACAAATTTGAGATGACGAAAGCGGTCGGCGCGATGCATGCGCAGACGCAGGGGCTTGCGACGGGCAGCGGGGAAGTCGTTGTCATTGTTGTTCCTCGCATTGGCAGCGCCGGTGCGAACCTCACGGCACCGGCGCTGCCGGTCGATTGGCCGGCTTTCACGACGGGCGCGAGCCCGGCGCGAAAGCCTGGCGGTATCAACGTCCGGACTTGATCTTGGTCCAGCTGCGGGTCATGGCGCGCTGGGTCTTCGGATCCAGATCGGGGAAGGTGTAGAGCTTCTGCAGCACCGCCTGGCTCGGGTAGATGCCCTCGTCGGTACGGATGGCTTCATCCAGCAGCGGAGTGGCCGCGGCGTTGCCGTTGGGGAACTGCACGTAGTTGGTGATGGAGGCCATCACGTCCGGCTTCATCAGGTAGTTGAGGAAGACGTGGGCGTTCTCGACGTTCTTCGCGTCGGCCGGCACCGCCAGCATGTCGAAGAAGCTGCCGGCACCTTCTTTCGGAATCTTGTAGCCGACGTTGACGCCGTTGGCCGCTTCCTCGGCGCGCGACTTGCCCTGATAGATGTCGCCGGAATAGCCGATCGCCACGCAGATGTTGCCGTTGGCCAGATCCGAGATGTACTTGGACGAATGGAAGTAGGCGACGTGCGGGCGGATCTGCATGAACAGGTCTTCGGCCTTCTTCAGCTCATCGGCCTTGCCGCTGTCGGTCGCGTAGCCGAGGTAATGCAGCGCCGCCGGCAGCATCTCGGTGGGCGAGTCGAGGAAGGCGACGCCACAGGACTTCAGCTTCTCGATGTTCTCCGGCTTGAACACCAGGTCCCAGGAGTCCACCGGCGCGTTGTCGCCCAGCGCGGCCTTGACCTTGTCGACGTTGTAGCCGATGCCGATGGTGCCCCACATGTAGGGAATCGAGTACTGGTTGCCCGGGTCGCTCGAATCCAGCGCCTTGAGCAGGTCCTTGTCGAGGTTTTCCCAGTTCGGCAGCTTGGACTTGTCCAGCTTCTGGAACACACCGGCCTTGATCTGCTTGGCGAGGAACGGGTTGGACGGCACCACCACGTCGTAACCGGAGCTACCGGCCAGCAGCTTGGCTTCCAGCACCTCGTTGCTGTCGAAGACGTCGTAGACGACCTTGATGCCGGTTTCCTTGGTGAAATTCTCCAGGGTGTCTTCGGCGATATAGTCGGACCAGTTATAGACGTGCAGCACCTTTTCCTGGGCCTGCGCAGCCCCGGCAACGGTGCCGGCCAGCGTCATGGCAAGTAGGGTCTTGGCGAAGGGATTCATCCGTGCAGCTCCTGTTTGTCATCATTAATGTCGGGGCAGTGGAACAGGCCATGTACCGCGCGGCGGCCTGGCGGTGTGCCGGCTCGACACACCCCTGGGCAGGTCTGGCCTTCAGCACGCGCGCAGTCTGGCAAGGTCGGGGCCGTCTTTTCAACAACCCGAACGCACACGGCCGGCATTCGTCAACCTTAGCCCAGCCAGCGCCGGCCGCACCGCTCAGCCCAGCACATCCTTGGCTGTCGCATCCAGACACAGACGCACCTTGCCGATCAGCTCGTCGATCTGCTCCTCGCTGATCACCAGCGGCGGCGAGATGATCATGGTGTCGCCGACCGCGCGCATCACCAGGCCGTTGCGGAAGCAGTGCTCGCGGCAGCGCATGCCCACGCCGGCATCAGCGAAGCGTTCGCGGGTCTTCTTGTTCTTCACCAGCTCCAGCGCGCCGAGCAGGCCGACGCCGCGGGCTTCGCCCACCAGCGGATGCTCGACCAGTTCCTGCCAGCGGGATTGCAAATAGGGTGCCGTCTTGCTCTTCACCCGCTCGACGATCTTCTCCTCGCGCAGGATGCGGATGTTCTCCAGCGCCACCGCGGCGGCCACCGGGTGCCCCGAATAGGTGAAACCGTGATAGAACTCGCCGCCCTCGTTGAGCGTCTGCACCACTTCGTCGCGCACGATGACCCCGCCCATGGGGATGTAGCCGGACGTCAGGCCCTTGGCGATGGGCATCAGATCGGGCGCGAGACCGTAATAATCGCTGCCGAACCACTCGCCGGTACGGCCGAAGCCGCAGATCACCTCGTCAGCGATGAAAAGGATGTCGTAGCGCGCGAGGATTTCCTTGACTCGCGGCCAGTAGCTGGCCGGCGGAATGATGACGCCGCCCGCGCCCTGGATCGGCTCGGCGATAAAGGCAGCGACCTTGTCCTCGCCGACTTCGAGAATCTTCTGCTCCAGCTGATCGGCGACACGCACGCCGAACTCCTCCGGACTCATGTCACCGCCTTCGCCGTACCAGTAGGGCTGGTCGATGTGCTCGATGCCGGGAATCGGGAAGTCGCCCTGCTCGTGCATGGCCTTCATGCCGCCTAGGCTGGCACCGGCGACGGTGGAGCCGTGGTAGCCGTTCCAGCGGCCGATGATCACCTTCTTCTCCGGCTGACCCTTGACCGCCCAGTAATGGCGCACCATGCGCAGCACCGTGTCGTTGGACTCGGAGCCGGAACCGGTGAAGAACACATGGTTCATGCCGGCCGGGGCAATGTCGGCGATGGCCTTGGCCAGGGCCACCGCGGGCGGATGCGCGGTCTGGAAGAACAGGTTGTAGTAAGGCAGCTCGCGCATCTGCCGGGTCGCCGCCTCGATCAGCTCTTCGCGGCCATAACCGACGTTGACGCACCAGAGCCCGGCCATGGCGTCGAGGATCTTGTGCCCCTCGCTGTCCCACAGGTAGACGCCGGACGCCCGGGTGATGATGCGCGTGCCCTTGGCGTTGAGCGCCTTGTAGTCGGTGAAGGGCGGCAGGTGGTGGTCACGGCTCAGCGCTTGCCAGTGCAGGGTTTGCGAATCGCTCATCAGTCACCTCTTAGCCAGTATTGTGGGGTCGGTGGACCGGCAATGGGCCGCCCACCCTGCGCTTGCTTACACCGAGAGCATCAGGAATTCCCGCTCCCAGGAGCTGATCACCCGGTGGTAGTTCTCCTGCTCGGCGCGCTTGACCGCGACGTAGCCGGTGATGAATTTCGGGCTCAGGTACTTCTCCAGCTCGCGGCAGGTTTCCATCCGCTCCAGCGCCGCTTCCAGGGTCAGCGGCAGGCGCAGGTTGCGCCGCTCGTAGCCGCGGCCCTTGACCGGCTGGCTCGGTGGCAGCTGCTCGACCATGCCGATGTAGCCGCACAGCAGGCTCGCGGCGATGGCCAGGTAAGGGTTGGCGTCGGCGCCTGCCAGGCGGTTCTCGACACGGCGGTTCTGCGGATCGGAATCCGGCACGCGCAGGCCCACGGTACGGTTCTCTTCGCCCCATTCCACGTTCACGGGCGCCGAGGTATCGGGCAGGAAGCGGCGGAACGAATTGACGTTGGGCGCGAACATCGGCAGCAGCTCGGGGATGTACTTCTGCAGGCCGCCGACGTGGTGCAGGAACAGCTGGCTCATGGAGCCGTCGTCGTTGGAGAAGATGTTGCGCCCGGTGTTGAGGTCGATGACGCTCTGGTGCAGGTGCATCGCGCTGCCCGGCTCGCCGGTCATCGGCTTTGCCATGAAGGTGGCAGCGACGTTGTGCTTGAGCGCCGCCTCGCGCATGGTGCGCTTGAACACCAGGATCTGGTCGGCCAGGTGCAGCGCCTCGCCGTGACGGAAGTTGATCTCCATCTGCGCGGTGCCTTCCTCGTGGATCAGGGTGTCCAGATCCAGGCCCTGCGCTTCGCACCAGTCGTACATGTCCTCGAACAGCGGGTCGAATTCGTTGGCAGCGTCGATGGAAAACGACTGACGCCCAGTCTCCTGTCTACCGGAACGGCCGATCGGCGGCTGGAACGGCAGGTCCGGGTCCTCGCAGCGCTTGGTCAGGTAGAACTCCATCTCCGGCGCGACGATGGGCTGCCAGCCACGATCGGCATACATCTTCAGCACACGCTTGAGGATGTTGCGCGGCGACAGCTCGATAGGATTTCCCATCTTGTCGTAGGTGTCGTGGATCACCTGCGCGGTGGGCTCGATGGCCCAGGGCACGAGGAACACCGCGTTCGGGTCCGGCCGACAGAACATGTCGATGTCCGCCGGGTCGAGCAGCTCGTAGTAGATATCGTCCTCGACATAGTCACCGGTCACGGTCTGCAGCAGCACGCTTTCCGGCAGGCGCATGCCCTTCTCGTCGAGAAACTTGTTGGTCGGTGAAATCTTGCCGCGGGCGATCCCGGTCAGGTCGCTGATCAGGCATTCCACTTCGGTGATCTTGCGTTCTTTCAGCCAGCCGGTGAGCTGGTCGAGCTGGATACTCATGTTGACCTCGGGTTGCTGGGAAATGGCCGTACAGGGTCGGCCTCAGCGTTGTCGTGCGCGTGCCTGGCAGGCCTCGGCGAAGCCGCGGAACAGCGCCAGATAATGTGGATGCGATTGGACCTGCCATTCCGGATGCCATTGCACGCCAAGGGCGAAGCTCTGCGCAGCCTCGACGGAAAATGCCTCGATCAGCCCGTCGGGAGCCAGCGCCTCGATGCGCAGACCAGCGCCGAGACGCTCGACACCCTGCCCATGCACCGAATTGACCTGGATCTGCGCCGGCAAGCCAAGGCGCTCGAGCAGCCCACCAGGCTGCACTTGCAGCGCATGGCTGAGGCCGTACTGCACCTCCAGCGGATCGTCCGGGCGCTCGCGGTGGTCCTGATAGGGCCCGGCTTCGTGAACCTTCTGGTGCAGGCTGCCGCCAAACGCCACGTTCATCTCCTGGAATCCTCGGCAGATGCCGAACACCGGAATGCCGGCATCCACCGCCGCGCGAATCAGCGGCAGGGTGAGGCGGTCGCGAAACGGATCATGATGGGTGCCCGGCTCGCTCGCCGGGCCGCCATAGTGATGCGGCTCGACATTGGACGGCGAGCCGGTGAACAGCAGGCCGTCGAAGCTTTCCAGCAGCGTTGCCGGATCGATCAGCTCGTCCAGCGCCGGGATCACCAGCGGCACGCCGGCGATCGCCGCGGCACGCAGGTACTTGTCGCCGGCGATATGAAAGCTGTGGTGGCCGATCTGCTTGGTACAGGCCGATACGCCGATCAGAGGCTTGCGCGACATGGGATACTCGTCGTTCGAATGGGGCATATCGGAGAGTAGTCTTGTTCATTTTTATAGACAATAGCCCGAACTTCAGCCGCGTGCGCGACGCTCGACACACACGGCAGATGCCCCAAAAAAGGCCCAGCATGGGCACTCATGGGGCGCCGGCCGGCTACTATTGACAGTGAACAGGCTTTTCGATTGACTCCCAGACAAGCATCTGATGATTGAAATTTTTAACAATTAAGGTAATTCATCATGGCCCCGCCGCGTGCCGTTCAGCTCAACGAAGCTAACGCATTTCTCAAGGAACATCCGGAGGTTCAGTACGTCGATCTGCTGATCACCGACATGAACGGAGTCGTGCGCGGCAAGCGCATCGAGCGCGCCAGCCTGCACAAGGTCTACGAGAAGGGCATCAACCTCCCCGCCTCGCTGTTCGCCCTGGATATCAATGGCATCACCGTGGAAAGCACGGGCCTTGGCATGGACATCGGCGACTCCGACCGTATCTGCTTCCCGATTCCCAACACCCTGTCCAAGGAACCCTGGCAGAAGCGCCCCACCGCGCAGCTGCTGATGACCATGCACGAGCGCGACGGCGCACCGTTCTTCGCCGACCCGCGCGAGGTGCTGCGCCAGGTGGTGAGCAAGTTCGACGAGCTGGGCCTGACCATCTGCGCCGCATTCGAGCTGGAGTTCTATCTGATCGACCAGGAGAACATCAACGGTCGGCCGCAGCCGCCGCGCTCGCCGATCTCCGGCAAGCGCCCGCACTCGACCCAGGTCTATCTGATCGACGACCTGGACGAGTACGTCGACTGCCTGCAGGACATTCTCGAAGGCGCCAAGGAACAGGGCATCCCGGCCGATGCCATCGTCAAGGAAAGCGCCCCGGCGCAGTTCGAGGTCAACCTCCACCACGTCGCCGATCCGATCAAGGCATGCGACTACGCGGTGCTGCTGAAGCGGCTGATCAAGAACATCGCCTACGACCACGAGATGGACACGACCTTCATGGCCAAGCCCTACCCGGGCCAGGCCGGCAACGGTCTGCACGTGCACATCTCGCTGCTCGACAAGAATGGCAACAATATATTCGCCACCGACAATCCGCTGGACAGCCAGCCGCTGCGCCATGCCATCGGCGGCTTGCAGCAGACCATGGCGGCCTCGATGGCCTTCCTCTGCCCCAACGTGAATTCCTACCGACGTTTCGGCGCTCAGTTCTACGTGCCCAACGCGCCTTGCTGGGGCATGGACAACCGCACCGTGGCACTGCGCGTGCCGACCGACAGCCCGGACGCGGTACGCATCGAACACCGGGTCGCCGGTGCCGACGCCAACCCCTACCTGCTGCTCGCCGGCATCCTCGCCGGGGTGCACCACGGCCTGACCAACAAGATCGAGCCGGATGCCCCCATCGAAGGCAATTCCTACGAGCAGGTCGAGCAGAGCCTGCCGACCAACCTGCGCGACGCCCTGCGCGAGCTGGACGACAGCGAGATCATGGCGCGCTACATCAGCCCCGATTACATCGACATCTTCGTCGCCTGCAAGGAGAGCGAACTCGCCGAGTTCGAGCATTCGATCTCGGACCTCGAGTACAACTGGTATCTGCATACCGTCTAGCCGCGAGCCGGCGTGCTGCGGAGCGACCGCCACGGCGGTTTGCATCCGCCGCCAGGCTGGCTTCAAATAGGCCGATGACCAAGCCCAGCCCCGCGACCGCCAGTCGCCGACCGCGCGCCAGCAGCCAGGCGCGCATTCGCCAGATCCTCGCCAGCGCCCGCGAACTGCTCGCCGAGCAGGGCGCTGCGACGCTATCGGTGTATGCCGTGGCCGAGCACGCCGGCATTCCCCCCTCTTCCGTCTATCACTTCTTTTCCGGTGTGCCGGCGCTGCTTGCCGCACTGACGGCGGACGTGCACGCCGCCTTCCGGGCCAGCCTGGAACGGCCCATCGAGCATGACAGACTGGGCAGCTGGCACGACCTCTCACGCCTGATCGAACAGCGCATGCTGGCGATCTATCAGCAGGACAGCGCCGCGCGCCAGCTGATTCTGGCGCAACACGGTCTCGGTGAAGTCACCCAGACCGACCAGCGCCTGGATCTGGAACTCGGCCAGGCCATGCAGGCGGTGTTCGAGCGGCATTTCGCCCTGCCTCCGCTGCCGCAGGACATCGATGTATTCGCCCTGGCCCTGGAACTTGGCGACCGCGTCTATGCTCGATCCATACAGCTGTACGGCAGCCTGACGCCGCGCATGGCCGAGGAAGGCATGCGGGTGTTCGATGCCTATCTCGGCCTGTACCTGCCGCCCTGGTTGCCGAAGCGGGAACAGGCGGAATGCTGACCGATAAATATCGATAAACGGCCGCTTCATTTGATCTTCAGAGCTCCAAAGCCTCTATCAATACGGATAACTATCGAATAAATTTGCGCCTTCGATAGCCGCCCATCAAAGCCGCGAGGTTTCCATGTCCCGAGTCGTTACCGTAGCCGCCACCCAGATGGCCTGTTCCTGGGATCGTCAGGCCAACATCGCCAATGCCGACAGGCTGGTGCGCGAGGCCGCCGCCAAGGGCGCGCAGATCATCCTGATCCAGGAGCTGTTCGAGACCCCGTACTTCTGCCAGAAGCCCAATCCGCAATACCTGCAGCTGGCGACCCCGGTGGAGCAGAACCCGGCGATCCAGCATTTCCAGAAGCTCGCCGCCGAACTGCAGGTGGTGCTGCCGATCAGCTTCTTCGAGCTGGCCGGGCGGGCACGCTTCAACTCCATCGCCATCATCGATGCCGACGGCAGGTTGCTTGGCGTCTACCGCAAGAGCCACATCCCGGACGGCCCCGGCTACCACGAGAAGTACTATTTCAACCCGGGCGACACCGGCTTCAAGGTGTGGAACACCCGCTACGCCAGGATCGGCGTGGCCATCTGCTGGGACCAGTGGTTCCCCGAGACCGCCCGCAGCATGGCGCTGATGGGTGCAGAACTGCTGTTCTACCCGACCGCCATCGGCAGCGAGCCGCACGATGCGAGCATCACGTCCCGCGACCATTGGCAGCGCGTGCAACAGGGCCATGCCGGCGCCAACCTGATGCCGCTGATCGCCAGCAACCGCATCGGCCGCGAGGAGCAGGACGGCTACGACATCACCTTCTACGGCTCCTCGTTCATCGCCGACCAGTTCGGCGCCAAGGTCGAGGAAATGGATGAAACCAGCGAGGGCGTGCTGGTGCACAGCTTCGACCTCGACCAGCTGGAGCACATCCGCAGCGCCTGGGGCGTGTTCCGCGATCGCCGGCCGAACCTGTACGGCTCGATCAAGACCCTCGACGGCTCGCTGCCGTCCGAGTGAGCAGCAGACCTTCATAGCTCGAAAGCGCGCCGCACTTTCCACCCTTCACGGACATCGCCATGACCACCCTGACCAGCACCCCTCGCCAAGATGGTTACTACATGCCCGCCGAATGGGCGCCGCACAGCCAGACCTGGATGGTCTGGCCGCAGCGCCCGGACAACTGGCGGGACAACGCGGCGCCGGCACAGGCGGCCTTCGCCGCCGTCGCCAAGGCGATCGCCCGTTTCGAGCCGGTGACCGTCTGCGCCAGCGCCGAGCAGTACCTGGCGGCGCGCGCCGCACTGGATGACCCGCGCATCCGCGTGGTGGAAATGAGCAGCGACGACGCCTGGGTGCGTGACACCGGGCCGACCTTCGTCATCGACGACAACGGAGGCCTGCGCGGCGTCGACTGGACCTTCAATGCCTGGGGTGGCGAAGACGGCGGGCTCTACGCCGACTGGCAACGCGACGACGAGGTGGCGCGCAAGATCCTCGAGATCGAGTACTGCGATCGCTATCGCACCGAAGGTTTCGTGCTCGAGGGCGGCTCGATCCACGTCGACGGCGAAGGCACGCTGATCACCACCGAGGAGTGCCTGCTCAACCGCAACCGCAACCCGCAGCTGTCCCGCGAGCAGATCGAGGCGGTCCTGCGCGAGCACCTGGCGGTCGACAGCATCATCTGGCTGCCCCACGGCCTGTTCAACGACGAAACCGACGGCCACGTCGACAACTTCTGCTGCTTCGTCCGCCCGGGCGAAGTGCTGCTGGCCTGGACCGACGACGCCAACGACCCGAACTACGCACGCTGCCAGGCCGCCATGGCGGTGTTGCAGCACGCACGCGACGCCAAGGGTCGCGCGCTGATCGTGCACAAGATCCCGATCCCCGGCCCGCTGCATGCGTCGGACGCCGAGTGCGCCGGTGTCGTGGCGCTGGATGGCAGCCAGCTGCGCGATCCGTCGATCCGTCTGGCGGGCAGCTACGTGAACTTCCTGATCGTCAACGGCGGCATCATCGCACCGGCCTTCGGCGATCCGCTGGACGGCGAAGCCGAGCGCATCCTGCGCGAGGTGTTCCCCGAGCACGACGTGGTCATGGTACCGGGCCGAGAGATTCTGCTTGGCGGCGGCAACATCCACTGCATCACCCAGCAGCAACCGGCGCCCTTCGTACGCTGAGGGCGAAACGAAGCGCCTGGGCGCTGGCCCAGGCAGGGAGGGTCCGATGGACTTTCTGGTCAACCTGGACGTCGACGACCTGGAGCGGGGCGTGGACTTCTACAGCTCGCTGTTCGGCCTGCAGGTCGGGCGCCGACTCGGCGGGTTCGCCGTGGAGTTGCTCGGCGGGCCGGCGCCCATCTACCTGCTGCACAAGGACGCCGGCAGCGCTGCGACGCCCGAGGGCAACCAGCACCGCCATTACGGACGCCACTGGACGCCGGTGCATCTGGACTTCGTCGTCGAGGATATCGAGTCCGTCACCGCAAAGGCGATCGCCCTGGGTGCGCGGCTGGAGAAGCCCATCACCACCGAAAACTGGGGCCGGCTGGCGTTGCTGGCCGACCCCTTCGGTCACGGCTTCTGCCTGATCCAGTTTCTCGGTCGCGGCTATGACGAGCGGCTCGACTAGAGCCGTCGAGCGCGATGCGGTTCAGCCGACGATGACCTGATTCTTGCCGAGGCGCTTGGCGGTGTACATCGCCGCATCGGCACGGGCGAAGACGGCGCTGAGTTCTGCGTCGCTGGCCCTCAGGTAGGTCAGGCCCAGGCTGGCGGTGACGCGGAAGCGCTCGCCGTTCTCGGCGGTGAACACCACCCGTTCGATCTCGCGCTGCAGACGCTCGGCGATCTGCTCGGCCAGGTCCGGCTGGCAACCCGGCAGCACGGCGGCGAACTCCTCGCCACCGATACGGCCGAACAAGTCGCTCTGGCGCAGCACGGCGGCGCCGCAGCGGGCGACCTTCTGCAGCACCTGATCGCCCATCTGGTGGCCGTGGGTATCGTTGATGCGCTTGAAGTCGTCGATGTCCAGCAGCAGGAACGCCAGCGACGAGGCGAACTGCCGGGCGCGTTCGAATTCGATCCGCGCGCACTCGAAGAAGTGCCGGCGGTTGCTGCTCTGGGTCAGCACGTCGGTAGTCGCCAGGCGCTG
Organism: Stutzerimonas stutzeri; assembly: GCF_000219605.1. Classification (NCBI taxonomy): domain Bacteria; kingdom Pseudomonadati; phylum Pseudomonadota; class Gammaproteobacteria; order Pseudomonadales; family Pseudomonadaceae; genus Stutzerimonas; species Stutzerimonas stutzeri. The sequence goes on along the minus strand of NC_015740.1, from coordinate 76,424 downwards.
CAGCTCGCCCTCGAGCTGCTTCTTCTCGGTAATGTCCTCGGCAATGCCGACGATGATCGGACTCTGCCCGTTCTCGCCCGGACGGCCGAGGAAGCACTTGTCGCTCAGCCAGCGCAGCTGCCCGTCACCGCGAATGATGCGGTACTCGCGGGTTTCCACGGCGCCCTCGTCGAGCACGGCGAGCATGCTCTTCTGGGCGTACTCCACGTCGTCGGGGTAGATCGCGTTGCGCCATTCGCCGTAATCGGCCAGCAGCAGGGCCGGTGAGCGGCCGAAAATACGTTCGTAGGCCGGGCTGACGTAGATCATCCGCTGCGCCTGCCAGTCGAACGCCCAGAGCACCGCATTCACCCCGCCCATGAGCGTGCTGAACAGCTGTTCGCGCTCACCCAGCCGGGCGACCTCTGCCCGCGCGTGCATCAGCGCCAGCAACGTCTGCGCATCCCCGCCCGGCGACATTCTCATTCCCGCCTCACCCTGCTTGCTTGCAAGCCGCATAGCCTTCTTCCTGAAACGACCGCCGCGCGTGGCAGCGGTACTGCATGGATTAAAGAATGCTGTTCAGAGAGGCGCCAAGGCGCAAAGTTCCGGGCGCCGCAGCGCCCGGCGAAGGAGCCGATCAGAGGTCAGGCGGGGGTGACGGACGGTCGCAGGGAATAGGTGCGCAGGTGCTCGGCGAAATCGCGCAGGGACTGGATGCCGCTGGCCTCGGCCTCGTGCACCCACTGCTTGATCGCGGCGAGCATGTCGTGGCCGTTGGCGCTGGTCTTGCTCCAGATCTGCTGCAGCGCCAGGCGCTTCTCGTAGATCACCTTGAGCGCCTGACTTTGCGCGAGCATGACATCGATATGCGCCTGCTGCTCCTGCTGCAGCAGGCTCGGCTCGCGGGTCAGCAGGCGCTTGGCACGGCGCAGCTGGTGCCGCAGCGTCGCGTCGGCTCGGCCGAGCTCCTGGCGCACCAGCGGCACGATCACCAGCTTGCGGTACTGCGCCATGATCTGGAAGCGGTTGTTGAGGATCGCCATGGCGCTGTCCATGTCCAGCTGCTGCTTGCCCTCGATGCGATGGGCGATGGGCGCGGTGCGGTTGACCTTGGCCAGGCCGAGCAGGCTGAACAGGCGAATCCAGGCCCAGCCCATGTCGAACTCCCACTTGCGTACCGAGAGCTTGGCCGAGTTGGGATAGGTGTGGTGGTTGTTGTGCAGTTCCTCGCCACCGATGAGGATGCCCCAGGGCACCAGATTGGTCGCGGCGTCGCGGCATTCGAAATTGCGATAGCCGACCGCATGGCCGAGGCCGTTGACCACGCCGGCGGCCCAGAACGGAATCCAGATCATCTGTACCGCCCACACCGTCAGGCCGAGGGCACCGAACAGGGCCAGGTCGATGGCCAGCATCAGCACGATGCCGAGGTTGGGGAAGCGGGAATAGAGGTTGCGCTCGACCCAGTCATCCGGGCAGTTCTTGCCATAGATGCGCAGGGTTTCCTCGTTCTTCGCCTCGGCCATGTACAGCTCGGCGCCCTTGCGCACCACCGTGGCCAGGCCCTTGTGCACCGGGCTGTGCGGGTCGTCCGGGGTTTCGCATTTGGCGTGGTGCTTGCGGTGGATGGCGGTCCACTCGCGAGTGTTCATCGCCGTGGTCAGCCACAGCCAGAAACGGAAGAAGTGCTTGAGCGCCGGGTGCAGCTCCAGCGCGCGATGCGCCGAGTAGCGATGCAGGTAGACCGTGACGCTGACGATGGTGACGTGAGTCAGCAGCAGCGTGGTCGCGATGAGCTGCCAGATCGACAGGTCGAGTAAGCCGGTATGCCACATGGTAACGGGGTGCCTCATGATGACGGTGCGCTGACGAGACCTTCGCCGACGTTCACCTGCCCGCAGACTAACATCAGCCCATCACGAGTCCAGAACGAGGGCTGACCGACCGTCTAAAAACTGGTGCTTTTTTAGCCAGCTTCGGCTGCAATCGCTACGCTCGAGGTGGGCAGTCGAAGCGCCGACGACCGAGCGGGAAAGGCGCTATCGGCGATGCTGGCATAGAGCTATCATTGTTTCTTTTTTGCCCTGGAAAGTTGCGGCTCATGCCTATGTCGTACGTCGAGCGCAGCACCTCGCACCCATGGCCGGCCCGCGGATGAACAGCGCCGACCTCTCCACCCCCAGATGGATCTTCGGCCTCGGCAGTCTGCTGCTCGTGCTGCTGTTCGGCAGCCTCGCGTTCAATGACTACCGCGCCCGCGATGTCGCCTGGCATCTGGAGATCGAGACGCACGGCGAGCTGCAGAGCCTGGCGCTGCAGAGCGCGCAGCTCAATCAGCGGCGCCAGGCGGACATGGTCGCCACCGCCCTGGCCGGCAACGCCGAGGTGCTGCGCCAGATGCGCCTGATCGATGCCGCGCTACGTGATGGCCGCTCCCTCGACGATCCCCGCCTCGAGCGCTCGCGCCAGCGGCTACGTGCGGCGCTGACCCCAGCCTGGCGCTCGATGCAGCGCCATCAGGCGCTGCAGCTGCAGCTATTCTGGGGCGACGCCGGGGTCACCGTGCTGCGCATGCAGCAACCGGAGCGCTTCGGCGACACTCAGGCCGCACAGCGACCGATGCTGCAACGGGTACTGCGCGACGGCATCGAACAGTTCGGCCTGGAAGTCGACGCCCTCGGCGCCAGCAGCCGCGCCATCGTGCCGCTGCGCGCCGTGGACCGGCAGGACAGCGAAGTCATCGGTGCGCTGGAGGTGGGCTACAACGTATTGCCGGAACTGCCCGACCTGAGTGCGCAGCTGGCCGCCGGCCTGGCCCTTATCATCAACCGCGAGGCGCTGCAGGCGAGCCAGACGACACCTCCCAGCGGGGTCCAGCTGAGCGAGGGCAGTGACTGGCTGCTGATCGGCCATTCGGCGACGCAGGTGCTGCACTGGGCCCAGGCGGGCGTGCTGCCGGAGCCGGGCAGCGGCAAGGGTTCGCGACTGCTCGATGCCGACGGGCGCAGCTACATACTCAACCAGATTCCCCTGCACGATGAGCAGCAAGCCGAGCCGTCCACGCCACCCCTGGCTGCAGCGCTGGCCTGGCGCGACATCAGCGCCATGCAGGGCGAACACCTGCAGGCCGAACGCCGTCTGCTGATCAAGTGGGGCCTGGCCTGGCTGGTCGCCGAGGCGCTGCTGCTGGTGCTCGCGTTCCTCCTGCAACGGCGCATCAGCGTGCAACAGCAGTATCAGTTCGCCCAGCAGCAGCAGAACCACCGACGCCAGCGCCTGCTCGACCGCGCCCAGAAAATCGCCAGTCTGCTACCGGGCATGGTGTTCCAGCTCAAGCGCTTCGCCAATGGCCGCTATGCGTTTCTCTACGCCAGCGAAGGCGCCCGCGAGCTGTACGGCATCGAGCCGCAACGGCTGCTGGAGGACGCCGCCCAGGCGCTGGTCCACGTCCACCCGCAGGACTTGCCACGCCTGCATCGCGCATTGCTGCGCCTGGCCGTGCATCCGGGCAGCGGCGCGGTCGAGTTCCGCATCCAGCATCCGCAGCGTGGCCTGCTCTGGGCCGAGGGCCGCGCCAGTGCCGAACGGCTGGCGGACGGCACAGTGCTCTGGCATGGCTTCGTCACCGAGATCACCGAGCTGATGGAAGCCACCCGCGCGCTGCAGAAGAGCGAGAGCCGCTTCCGCGCCATGGTCGGCAACCTGCCGGGAGTGGTCTACCGCTGCCGCAACGATGGTCGCCGGCGCATGAGCTACCTCAGCGAAGGCATCGAACGCCTGACCGGCTACCCGCCCAGCGATTTCGTCGGCGACCGTGTGCGCAGCTACGGCAGCCTGATCCACCCGGACGACCAGGCGCAGGCCGAGCAATCTCCGGCGCAGGACAGCTTCGAGCGCATCTACCGCATCACCAATGCCGAGGGACGCACCGTCTACGTACGGGAAAAGGCCCGTGTGCTGCGCGAGCGTGACGACCCCGTGGGCTGGTGCGACGGCTTCATCTGGGATGTCACCGACCAGGCGCTGGCCAAGCAGGAGATGGAAGAGCGCGAGCGCTACCTGAGCATGCTGATCGACAACGTGATCGACGCGATCATCATCATCGACGGTCGCGGCATCATCGAAACCTTCAACCATGCCGCCGAGCAGATCTTCGGCTACCGCAGCGACGAGGTGATCGGCCGCAACCTCTCGATGCTGATGCCCGAACCGGACCGCTCGGCCCATGACGGCTACCTGGACCACTACACGCGGCGCGGCACCTCCCGCGCGCTGGAGCAGAACCGCGAACTCACCGCTCTGCGGCGCAACGGCGAGACCTTCACCATCGAACTGCGCGTCTCGCAGATCAGCCACCACGGCGAGCGCAGGTTCATCGGCCTGGTGCGCGACATCACCGAACGCAAGCGCATCGAGCGGATGAAGAGCGAGCTGGTGTCCATCGTCAGCCATGAGCTGCGCACACCGCTGACCTCAATCTCCGGTGCCCTCGGCCTGATCGTCGGCGGCGCCCTGGGCGAGCCCTCGCCGACCATGCTGCAGATGCTCACCATCGCGCATCAGAACAGCCTGCGCCTGGGCCGCCTGGTGGACGACCTGCTGGACATGGACAAGCTGGTCGCCGGCAAGATGACGCTGCAGCTGCACGGCCATTCACTGGTCCGGCAGATGCAGCTGGCCACGGAGGCAAACCAGGGCTACGCCGCCAAGCATGGCGTATACCTGCAGCTGGAGCCGCTGCCGACCCTGCAGCTGATCGCCGACGACGATCGCCTGCAGCAGGTATTGGCTAATCTGATCTCCAACGCGGTCAAATTTTCACCCGAGGGAGGAACAGTCTCGCTCGGCGCGCAGCAACGCGGCGCCTGGGTGCGGATCTGGGTGCGCGACCAGGGGCCTGGCATCGCGCCCGAGTTCCACGCACGGATTTTCCAGAAGTTTTCCCAGGCCGATTCCTCGGACACGCGCCAGAAGGGCGGGACGGGACTGGGCCTGGCGATCAGCAAGGAGCTGATCGAACACATGCATGGCCGGATCGGCTTCGACTCGGAGCCCGGCCATGGCGCCTGCTTCTGGTGCGAACTGCCGCTCGCACCGGCTGCGACCGACCAACCCTGATGCGCGCATGACGACCGACGCACAGGCAAACCGACCCCCCGGAGGCACAATGGCAGAGCTCAGGCGCATCCTGCATGTCGAAGACGACCCGTCGATCCAGGCCGTGACCAAACTGGCCCTGGAAGCCATCGGCGGCTACGAGGTGCTGTCCTGCTCGTCCGGCGCCCAGGCGCTGGAAGAAGTCGAGGCGTTTGCGCCCGACTTCATCCTGCTGGACGTGATGATGCCCGGCATGGACGGCCCGCAGACGCTGCTCAAGCTGCGCGAGCGAATCGACCTGGAGCGGATTCCGGTAACATTCATGACGGCCAAGGTTCAGCCGGGCGAGATCGAGCACCTGCGCAAGCTCGGCGCGCGCGACGTGATTGTCAAACCTTTCGACCCGATGCAGCTGGCCGGGCAGATTCGCAGCATTTGGCTGACTGGCCGATACTAAGGCCCTGAGCACATCCGCCGGGACGCGACACGCTGTCCGCTCGTGCGCCACTCACCGAACCAGCAAGGCACCGACGATGGAGTCACCGCAAGCAATCCCGGCGCCGATGCCATCCGCCGCGCAGCCACGCGAACTCTCGCGCCTGGCGGCCCTGCTGCGTTACGAAATCCTCGATACGCCCGAAGAAAGCGCCTTCGACGACTTCACCGCGCTGGCCGCGCAGATGTGCGACACCCCGATTGCACTGATCTCGCTGGTCGATGACCGCCGCCAGTGGTTCAAGAGCCGGGTCGGCCTGGACGTCAGCGAAACCCCGCGTGACATCTCCTTCTGCACCTACACCATCACCGGCGAGCAGATCTTCGAGGTACCCGACGCGCTGCAGGATCCGCGCTTTCGCGACAACCCGCTGGTGCAGGGCGATCCGCACATCCGCTTCTACGCCGGTACGCCGCTGACCTCGCCGGACGGCCACAACCTCGGCACGCTGTGCGTCATCGACCGCAAGCCGCGGCGGCTGAGCAGCGAACAGCGGGAAACCCTAGAACGCCTGGGCCGCCAGGTGATCCGCCTGTTCGAGCAGCACCTGCTGGCGCACCGGCATGCCGAGCAGGCGGCATTGCAGCAGGCGATCCTCGACAGCGCCTCCAGCGCCGTGCTGATCACCCGCCCGGACGGCATCGTCACCAGCGTCAACCCGACCGCCGAACGCCTGCTCGGCTACAGCGAGCAGGCGCTGGCCGGCCACCCGCTGACCACTGCCCTCTTTCGCCACGAAGCGCTGGAGCGGCGCGCCAAGCTGCTCTCCAGCGAACTCGAGATGCCGGTGGAAGCGGGATTCGCAGTGCTCACCGCGCCGCTGCACCTTGGCCGCCGGGAGATGTCCGAGTGGCGCCTGCGCCACCAGAGCGGCAGCGAAGTGCCGGTGCTGCTGGGCGTCACCGCCATCCACGATGAACAGGAACAGCTGCGTGGCTACCTGATCAACGCCTACGACCTGGCCTACCAGGAACAACTGCAGCTGCGCCTGCAGCAGATCGCCGCGCAGGTGCCGGGCATGCTTTTCCAGTTTCACTGGCGCGGCAACGGCAGCTCCTGCTTTCCCTACGTCAGCGAAGGGGTCGAGCAGATCTACGGCCTCAGCCCGGGGCAGCTGGCCAGCAGCTTCGCGCCCATCGTCGGGCGCGTGCACGCACTCGATCGCAGCACCCTGCTGAGCAGCATCCGCAAGGCCGCCGCCGAGCTCACGCCGTGGCACAGCGAGCACCGCGTCGACCACCCACGCAAGGGCCTGATCTGGGTCGAGGCGCGCGCCACACCGCTGCGCCAGGTCGATGGCTCGGTGCTCTGGCACGGTTTCGTCACCGACATCACCGCACGCAAGGCCGAGCAGCTGGAGCTGGACAAGCAGCAGGAAATGAACCGGCGTCTGCTCGAAGCGTTGAGCGAGGCGGTGATCGCCTGCGACGCCGAGGGCAATCTGACCCTGTTCAACGAGAAGGCCAAGCAATGGCACGGCGCCGATGCCGCGCCGGTGTCACCGGACGAATGGGCCAGCCATTACCAGCTGTACCGGGCCGATGGCGTCACGCCGCTGCAGCCGGAAGAGATCCCGCTGCGCCGCGCCCTTGGCGGCGAACACGTGATCGATCACGAGATGGTCCTGCTCAGCCAGGGCACGCCGCGCCATGTGCTGTCCAACGCCGATCCGCTGTACACCTCCGATGGCCAGCTGCTGGGCGCTGTCGCCGTGCTGCACGACATCACCGAGCGCAAGCGCATCGAGCGTCTGCAGCGCGAATTCATCTCCACGGTCAGCCACGAGCTGCGCACGCCGCTGACCTCCATCACCGGCGCGCTGGCGCTGGTCTGCTCCAATGTCATGGGCGAGGTTCCCGGGCAGATGCGCGAGCTGCTGGACATCGCCCAGCAGAACAGCCAGCGCCTCGGGGCACTGATCGACGACCTGCTGGACATGGACAAGCTGCACGCCGGCAAGATGCGCTTCGACCTGCTCGAGCAGCCGCTACTGCCGCAGCTGGAGCTGGCCCTGCGCAGTAATGGCAGCTACGCCGAACGCCATGGCGTGCAGCTGCGCCTGGGCGACTGCCCGGCGGTGCAGGTGGAAATCGACGCCATGCGCCTGCAGCAGGTGCTGAGCAACCTGCTGTCGAACGCCGCGAAGTTTTCGCCGCCCGGCGAGCAGGTCGAACTGTCGGCCCGCATGCGTGACGGCCATGTGCGGGTCAGCGTCCGAGACCGGGGCCCAGGCATTTCCGACGAATTCCGTGAACGGGTATTCCAGAAGTTCGCCCAGGCCGATTCGTCCGACAGCCGCCAGCAGGGCGGCACCGGCCTCGGTCTGGCGATCAGCAAGGAGCTGATCGAGCACATGGGCGGACAGATCGGCTTCGAATCCGCACCCGGCCAGGGCGCCTGCTTCTGGTTCGAGCTGCCCGTCCGGGGCGAGACCAAGGAGAGTTCGTGAACAGACAGCTCAAGCGCATCCTGCACGTCGAGGACGTTCCTTCCATTCAGGTGGTGACGCGCATCGCCCTGGAAAAGATCGGCGGCTTCGAGGTGCTCAGCTGTCCGTCCGGACAGGCGGCCCTGGACCAGGTTCAGGCGTTCGCCCCCGACCTGATCCTGCTCGATGTGATGCTGCCGCAGATGGATGGCATCGAGCTGGTCCGCCAACTCGGCGATCTGGTGGACCTGCAGCAGATTCCGGTGGTCTTTCTCACCGGCCATCTGCAGCCCGAGCGGCTGCAGGAGCTGCGCCAGCTCGGTGTGCGCCAGGTGTTGAACAAACCCTTCGACCCCCTGCAGCTGGCCTCCCAGCTGCAGCAGGTGTGGGAGGCCGAGCATGGATGAGCGTGCCCGCCTGGCGCTGCAGGAACAGCTCACCCAGCTTGAGCAGCAGTTTGGCGAACGCCTGCAGGCGGACCTGGCAGAACTGGCAACGCTCGCCCGTGACCTGCAGCAGACCCGCGCCACCGGCAGCCGCCGCCAGCTGATGCTGAGCGTGCGCGAGCGACTCCATCGCCTGGCGGGCGCGGCCGGGACCTTCGGTTTCGACAGCCTCGGGGACAACGCCCGGCAGCTCGAACAGCGCGCCGAGCGCTGGCTGGACTCGGCCAAGCCCGGCAGCCGCGCCGCCGATGCCTTCGCCGCCGCCCTGCTGCAACTGGCCAGCGAGACACCCGGGCAGGAGCGCGAAGGCGCAGCGGCGCTGCCGGTGCACCACGAAGAGCCGGCGCCGGGCTGCCGCATCTACCTGATGAAGCGCGACCCGATCGCCGCCACCAGCATGGCGGTGACCCTGCGCAACTTCGGCTACATGGTCAGCCAGTGGCATGATTTCGCCGCACTCGAGCAGGCCCTGGCCAACGAGCTGCCCGATGCGCTGATCGTCGGCATCGAACATGAAGGCGAGTTCGATGCACTGGCCGCGCTGCAGCAGAGCCTGGAGCAACCCCTGCCGCTGCTGGTGATCCACGATCGCAACGACTTCGCCAGCCAGCTGGCTGCGGTGCGCGCCGGTGCCCAGGGCTTCTTCGTCCGCCCGCTGGACATCACTCAGCTGGAAAACAGCCTGGAGCGCTGCCTCGACCGCCAGCAGGGCGAGCCCTTCCGTGTGCTGATCGTCGACGACGACGCCGAGCTGGCGGCGCGCTACAGCCTGGTGCTGCGCAACGCGCAGATGCAGGTGCAGACCCTCACCGAACCGACCCGCGTGCTGGACGCCATGCGCAGCTTCAACCCCGAGGTCGTGCTGCTGGACGTCAACATGCCGGAATGCTCGGGCCCGGAGCTGGCGCAGATGATCCGCCTGCATGACGAGTGGCTGCGGGTGACGATCATCTACCTGTCGGCGGAAACCGACACCCACCGGCAGATGGCCGCCCTGCTCAAGGCCGGCGACGATTTCATCACCAAGCCGATCAGCGACAGCGCGCTGGTGGCCGGCGTCTATTCGCATGCCCAGCGTGCCCGCTCGCTGAGCACCGCGCTGGCCCGCGACAGCCTGACCGGCCTGCTCAAGCACGCCGACATTAAGGAACAGCTGGCACTGGAGGTGCAGCGCAGCAGCCGCAGCGGCAAACCGGCAAGCGTGGTGATGCTCGACCTCGACCATTTCAAGCAGGTCAACGACACCTATGGGCACGCCGCCGGCGACAACGTGATCCGCGCCCTGGCCAACCTGCTGCGCCAGCGCCTGCGTCGCATCGATAGCCTCGGCCGCTACGGCGGCGAGGAGTTCGTCGCGGTACTGCCGGAATGCAGCGCGCTGCAGGCCAGGCGCATCTTCGACGAGGTCCGCGTGCGCTTCGCCGCCCTGACCTTCAATGCGGGCGACCATCAGGAGTTTCGCGTCACCTTCAGCGCCGGCATCTGCGAAACCGATGAGCACAGCGCCGCCAGCGTCCTGCTGGAGCGCCGACCAGGCGCTGTACCTGGCCAAGCACCAGGGCCGTAATCAGGTGCAGGTCGCCGGGCGCTGAGGGCGCTACCGTTCGTCGCGAACCGCTCCGCGTCTGTGGGGTCTGACTGTATTCGGGAGTCCCGGTGTTTCCGCTATCGCGCGGCGGCCAGGGTTCCATGCAGTCTCCCCCGCGGCAGGAGTCCGGTTTGCCCGCAAGACTCGCGATCGGTTGGCATTCAATCGCATTTCTGGCTGCGTTCGCGCTGCTCGCCGCCCTCGGCTGGCAGGGCAAGCGAACCCAGGAAACGCTGCTGCAGACCAATCGGGCCGTCAGCCATAGCCTGGAGGTCATCACCCTCGGTCCAGGCCATCCTCTCCTCCCTGCAGGACATCGAAACCGGCTCGCGCGGTTTCATCCTGACCGGCGATGCCAGCTACCTCGAACCCTACGAGCGCGGCCTGAATCAGCTGGAGGGCTATCGGCGGAGCCTGGAACAACTGGTCGAAGGCCGCAGCTATCCCGACCAGCGCTGGTTCCGCACGCTGGATGCAACCATTGCCGAACGCCTGCAGGTGGCTGCCGGCAATGTCCAGGCGCGCCGCGACGCCGGCCTGCAGGCGGCCGCCGAGCGCTTGCGCGGCGCCGGCGGCAACCTGCTGATGGATCGCCTGCGGGCGCTGCTCAACGCAGTGGAACAACAGGAGCGGCGCGAGCTGAAAGCAGCCAGCAGCGCCGTTGCCCAGACGACCGAGCGCGCCCAACGTCTGGCCCTCATCGGCAGCCTGGTGGTGGTCGCGCTGCTTCTCATCGCCTTCTGGGCGGTACACTGTAATCTGCGCATCCGCCAGCAGCTGGCCGGCGCGGCGCAGGCAGGCGAGGCTCGGCTCGGAGCGCTGCTGCAGGCCATTCCGGATTACCTCTATGCGGTGGACCACCGACAGCAGATATCCAGCCTAGCCGCGGGAACGGCTCGCCGGGCGCCCCAGCCCGCGGCCATCGAACCCCTGCTGCACGACCTGCTCCAGCAGCACGAAGACAGCGGTCTGCGGCAGAACACCTGGTGCGAGGTGCAGACCCGGCGCACCTTCGAGGTTCGCCTGATGCCCACCGGGCTGGGCGACCACCTGGCGATCGCGCGGGACATCAGCGAGCTGCAGCGCAGCCGTGACAGCCTCCACGACCAGCAGTTGTTCCTGCGCCGGGTGGTGGACACCGACGACAACCTCATCTTCGTCCGCGACGCCCAGGGCCGCTTCCTGCTCTGCAACACCGCGCTCTCCGCCCTGCTCGACGTGCGTCCGCAGGATATCGAGCAGCGCCACCCCGACGAGGTGCCTTCCGCTCGCCTGCTGCGACCGCTGCTGCTGGGCGACGACGAACTGGCGGCCCTGGCGAGCAGCAGCGGGGAGCTGCGCACCACCGAGGTCGCCCTGACCGACGCCCACGGCACCGAGCATTGGTTCCAGGTGGTCAAGCGACCGCTGCGCATCTCCGCGCGCACCTGCCATGTGGTCACGGTGGCGGTGGACGTCTCCCTGCGCCGGCGCATGGAGCAGATGAAGACCGAATTCATCTCCACCGTCAGCCACGAGCTACGTACCCCACTGACCGCCATTCGCGGCGCGCTCGGCATGCTGATCGGCGGTATCGCCGGGCAGCTCAGCGACGAGGCCCGTCCGCTGCTGACCATCGCCCACAAGAACAGCGAGCGGCTGGTGCGCCTGATCAACGACATCCTCGATATCGAGAAGCTGGAAGCGGGCCGTCTGGCGTTCAACCTGGGCCGGCACGACGTGCGGCCGCTCGTCCAGCAGGCGCTGTCGGACATCACGCCGTACGGGCAGGACTACGGCGTCACCCTGGAATTCCTCGACGCCCCCGAGCTGGCCTCCAGTGAAGCAACCCTCGACCCTGACCGCTTCGCTCAGGTGATGGCCAATCTACTGTCCAACGCGATCAAGCATTCCCCGGCCGGCGGACGCGTGACGGTCGACCTGCGACGCAGCGGCGAAAGGCTCGAAATCGGGGTGCAGGATCGCGGGCCCGGCATACCGGAAGCCTTCCGCTCGAGCATCTTCGAGCGCTTCGCCCAGGCCGATTCGTCCGATGCCCGTCAGCGCGGCGGTACCGGGCTGGGGCTGGCCATTACCCGCTCGCTGGTCCAGCAGATGAACGGCAAGATCGGCTTCGATTGCCAGCCGGACCAGGGCACGCGCTTCTGGCTGCAGCTGCCGCTGGAGGAACACGCCCAGCCGCTCCAGCCGCAGGCACCGGCGCAGCCACTCAGCCTCGGCTCGGCGCCGCAGCAGACGCCCCTTATTCTGATCCTCGAACCCGATTGCCACGCCGCCGAGCAGCTGGCCGAGGCGCTGCACCAGCACGGCTATGCCACGCTGATCGCCCATGCTGCCGCCGAAGCACGCGAACTGCTCGGCCAGCACCGCGTCCAGGCGCTGACCCTCAGCCCGGCGCTGGACGACGAGAACAGCGTGGCCTTCCTGCAGAGCCTGCGCAGCCAACACCACTACCGCAACCTGCCGGTGCTGATCGTCAGCGTGCAGCCGCAGCGCCGGGATGAGGATGATGGCCTGCTCCGCGGCGGTGCGGTAGGCGTGATCGACTGGCTGCACAAGCCGATCGACCCCTCCCGCGTCATGGAGGTGATTCGCGCCTGCCTGCAGCTCGGCGGGTCGAAACCGCGCATCCTGCACGTGGAGGACGACGACGACCTGCGCGTACTGCTGGCCAGGCAGATCGCCATGCTCGACGTCGAGCTGGCCGGCGCCGCCACCCTGCAGGAGGCGCGTCAGCTGATCAGCGCGCAGCCCTTCGATCTCGCCATCATCGACCTGATGCTGCCCGACGGCGACGGCACCGAGCTGTTCGACCAGCTGGCGCAGAGCATTCCGCCCCCACCGGTGATCATCTTCTCCGCGCTCGACACCCCGATCCAGGACAACCGCCTGGCGCTGCGCCAGCTGGTCAAGTCCCGTCACGACGGCGACGAGCTGGCCAGGCTGATTCAGCACCTGTTGCAGCACTGGCCACCGGGCCACACTCACTCTGACGAGGTTCATGCATGAGCGAATCCGCCAGCAAGCGCATCCTCATGGTGGAAGACGAAGAAGACATCGCCTTCCTCATACGTTACATGCTCGAACGCCACGGTTTCGTCGTCGACCATGCCGCCGATGGCCGCCAGGCGCTCGACCACTTCGCCCAGGCCGCCCCACCGGACCTGACCCTGATGGACATCATGCTGCCCTATCACGACGGCCTGGAGTTGATCGAACGGTTACGGGCACAGGCCGGCTGGGAAAGCGTGCCGGTGCTGATGCTGACCGCCAAGGCACGCGAGGTGGATATCGTCCGCGCGCTGGAACTGGGCGCCGACGACTACGTGACCAAACCCTTCCAGCCGGAGGAACTGCTGGCACGCATTCGTCGCCTGCTGAGGGGGCGCCGGTGAAGCGCGCGCTGCTGCTGCTTGCCCTGGCGATACCCTGCACCACGGCTTTGGCGGATATCGCCACGGCCGAGCGACAGGTGCAGGCGCAGCAACTGGACGCTGCCGAAGCGACCCTGCGCGCACACCTGGCGCAGCACCCGGAAGACGCCGACGCGCAGTTCCTGCTGGCCCGGGTGTTGAGCTGGCAGGGCCGGCCGGAACAGGCCTTGCCGATCTACCAGCGCTTGCTGCGCCAGCAGCCGGACAATGCCGACTACCTGCTCGGCGAGGGCCAGGCGCTGCTCTGGGCCGGGCGCCCGCAACGCGCGCTGGCGTCGTTGGAACGGGCCGCCAGGATCGCGCCGGACTACGCCGAGGTGCAGCAGGTGATCCAGCAGGCACGCGCCGCGCTGGCCGTGCCCACCACGGCGACCGCCCCGGTACCCGTGACGACCGCCGCGACCAAGCGCCGTCACGAGCTGGAGATCTCGGCGCGTCAGGACTGGCTGGACAGCGGCTTCGACAACTGGCGCAGCCAGCGCCTGGATTACACCTCGACCCGGCCGGAAAGCCTTGGCTGGTACGGTGCGCTGCTGCGTGAGCAACGCTTCGGCGAATGGGACGAAGGCGTCGAGGCCGGCGCGGTGATTCCGCTCGACGACAACTGGACGCTGCAGCCGGAGGTCGGCTATCAGCCTTCACCCTATTTCCTGCCGGAGTGGCATGCCGATCTGCGCCTGCAACGGCGCCTGCCGGACGGCTACCTCGGTGCCGTCAGCGTTCGCCGCACCGAGTACGAGACCACCCGCGTCGACCGCCTTGCGCTGAGCGCCGAGCGTTACTGGAACGCCTGGCGCGCCGGCTACACCCTGAACGTGACCGACGTGGCCAACGCCGGCACGCCGATCGGCCACGACCTGGCGCTGGACTACTACTACCGGGGGCTGAGCTACGCCGGCCTGCGCTTGACCGTGGGCGAGGAAGAAGCGGTGGAAGAGCAGCAGCTGATCACCAGCGACGTGCGCGCCATCAGCCTGCAGGGCCGTCACTGGTTCGACAGCCGCTGGGCGCTGAGCTGGGAAGTCGGCTATCACCAGCAGGGCAGCTACTACGACCGACAGTGGCTGCAGATCGGCCTGCGCCATGCGTTCTGACCTGCTGGCCGGGTGCCCTCCCTGGCTGTGCGAGGCGCCCGCCAGGCTCTGGCTGCACGTCTGGCCGGAAGACCGCATGTTGCAGCTGGCGCTGTACTGCGCCTTCGGCCTCGGGGCGCTGACGCTGCTGGTGCTGCTGCAGGTGCTGCTGCTCGGCGAACTGTCGCGCCGGCGAGCGGTGCGCCGGCAGCAGTTCAACGAACAGTGGCGCCCCTACTTCGCCCTCTGCAGCCTCAGCGATGACGTGCCGACATCCCACGCGTCGCTGCCGCGGCGGCATCAGCTCTGGTTTCTGCTGCAGTGGAACCGCACCCAGCTGCAGTTGCGCGGCGCCGCCCGCGAGCGCATGAACCGCGCACTGGTCGCCTTGGGGATGGATCGTCAGGCGCTGCTCCTGTTACGGGGGCGGGTGCGCAGCAAGCTGATCGGCCTCACCTGCCTGCGCCATCTGGCCGACCCCACCCATTGGGACGCGGTGCAGCCGCTATTGCTCAGCCGCAACGCCATCGTCGCCCTGGCCGCCGCGCAGACGCTGGTGGCCATGGACCCGGCAAAGGCCATGCAGCTGATCCTGCCAGCGGCAGTGGAACGCCCCGACTGGGCGTTGCCGCGCCTGGTCAGCCTGTGCCAGCAGGCCGGTGAGCAGGCAGTGACCACGCCGCTACTGATCGTGCTGTCCAGCTCGCCAGACCCGCGCCGCGAGCGACTGGTCGGCCTGCTGGTGCATGGCGACCCGCGCCATGCCGCGCCCTGGGCGCGGGCACGGCTGGACCAGGGGGCGCCTGTCGAGCAGCTGCAGGTGGCGCTGCGCTGCCTCAGCGAGCTTGGCGACCCACGCGACCGCCCGCGCCTGCTGCGCGCCCTCGGCCACGAGCAGGAGGGCGTGCGCCTGGCCGCCCTGCTGGCGCTGCACAAGCAGGCACGTCGGGAAGACAGCGAGCTGTTCCTGCCGCTGCTCGCCGACCGCAGCTGGTGGGTGCGCCAGGCCGCCGCCGACAGCCTGGCGACGTTGCCCGGCGCATCCCCGGACGCGCTGCAGCAGCTGCTCGAGCAGGTGCACGACCGCTACGGCAGGGACGCCCTGCGCCGGGCCATCGCGGAGGTGCGCCGGTGACGGTCGACTGGCTGTGGTGGCTGCAGGTCGCCTTCATCCTCTATTTTTTGCTGCTCAACGGCATGTACCTGCTGCTCAACCTGCTGTCGATGGGCAGCCTGATGGGTTACATCCGCCAGCGCGCAGAAACCGGCGAGCTGGCGCCTTATCTCGGCGTCGAACCGCCGGTGTCGGTGCTCATGCCGGCCTTCAACGAAGAGGCGACGATCCGCACCTCGGTTCGCTCGATGCTGCAGCTGCAGTACCCCGAATTCGAGATCGTGGTGATCAACGACGGTTCGAAGGACCGCACCCTGGCCGTGCTGATCGAGGAATTCGACCTGGTGCCGCACCCCGAGCCGTTGCGCCAGGCCGTCGCCCACCAACCGGTGCAGGCCATCTATCGCTCGCGCCGCTACGCCAACCTGCGCGTGGTCGACAAGGCCAACGGCGGCAAGGCCGATGCGTTGAATGCCGGTATCAATGCCGCGCGCTACGGACTGTTCTGTGGCGTCGACGCCGACTCCATCCTGCAGCGCGACAGCCTGTTGCGCGTGGTCCAGCCCTTCCTCGAGGACGAGCGCACCATTGCCGCGGGCGGCACGGTGCGCATCGCCAATGGCTCGCAAGTGCGTGGCGGCTTCCTGATCCAGGCCGGGCTGCCACGCAACTGGCTGGCGCGCTTCCAGATCGTCGACTACCTGCGCGCCTTTCTGTTCGGCCGCCTCGGCTGGTCGCCGCTCAATGCCGTGCTGATCATCTCCGGCGCCTTCGGCCTATTCGATCGCGAGCGGGTGATGGCGGTCGGCGGCTATCGCACCGATACGGTCGGCGAGGACATGGAGCTGGTGGTGCGGCTGCACCGTTATCACCGCGAAAAGCGCATCCCCTACCGCATCCGCTACCTGCCGGACCCGATCTGCTGGACCGAATGCCCGGAAGACCTCGGTACCCTCGGCCGGCAGCGCAGCCGCTGGCAGCGCGGCCTGGCCGAAAGCCTCGGGCGTCATGCCCGCCTGGCCTTCAGCTTGCGTGGCGGCACGCCCGGCTGGCTGGCCTGGCCGTTCATGGCGCTGTTTGAGTGGATCGGCCCGCTGATCGAACTGGTGGGCTACGGCTTCATGCTGGCGGGCTTCGCCTTCGGCGCGGTGTCCTACGCGGCGCTGGCCGCCTTCCTGCTGGTGGCGATCGGCATGGGCATTCTGCTGTCAGTCAACGGCCTGCTGCTGGAAACCATGTCCTTCCGCGTCTACAGCCGTCGACGCGACATGCTGCAGCTGTTTCTGATGGCCGTGCTGGAGAACTTCGGCTACCGCCAGCTGAATACCGTCTGGCGCTGCCGCGGTCTCTGGCAGTGGTTCTCGCGGCGCAAACACCAGTGGGGCGTGATGCGCCGCAGCGGGCAGTGGGGACAAAGCTAGCTGAACGCCCAAAAGAGCGTAGGGTGGATCACGCTTCATCGATCCACCATGGCTGTGCAACAAGGTGGATGTAAAAAGCGACATCCACCCTCCGGATGCCGTCAGAGCTGAATCCAGGTCGCCTTGAGCTCGGTGTACTTGTCGAAGGCATGCAGCGACTTGTCACGACCGTTGCCGGACTGCTTGAAGCCGCCGAACGGCGCGGTCATGTCGCCGCCGTCGTACTGGTTGACCCACACACTGCCGGCGCGCAGCGCCCGTGCGGTGCGGTGCGCCTTGGACAGGTCGGCGGTCCACACCGCCGCAGCGAGGCCGTAGGGCGTGTCGTTGGCGATCGCCACCGCTTCCTCGGCGCTGTCGAAGCTGATCACCGAGAGCACCGGGCCAAAGATTTCCTCCTGAGCGATCTTCATCGCATTGTCGACGCCATCGAAGATGGTCGGCTCGACGTACAGCCCGCCGGTTTCCTCCAGCGTCCGCTGGCCGCCGATCAGCACCTGCGCGCCGGCCTGGCGCCCGGCGTCGATGTAGCCGAGCACGGTGTTGAGCTGCTGGGTGTCCACCAGGGCGCCGACGTTGGTCGAAGGGTCCAGCGGGTTGCCCGGCTTCCAGCCCTTGAGCGCCTCCACCACCATGGGCAGGAAGCGCTCCTTGATCGAACGCTCCACCAGCAGCCGCGAACCGGCAGTGCAGACCTCGCCCTGATTGAAGGCGATGGCACCCGCCGCCGCCTGGGCAGCCGCCTGCAGGTCGGGCGCATCGGCGAAGACGATGTTCGGGCTCTTGCCGCCCGCCTCCAGCCAGACACGCTTCATGTTCGACTCGCCGGCGTAGATCATCAGCTGCTTGGCCACCCGCGTGGAGCCGGTAAAGACCAGGGTATCGACGTCCATGTGCAGCGCCAGCGCCTTGCCGACGGTGTGGCCGTAACCTGGCAGGACATTGAGCACGCCGGCCGGAATGCCGGCGTCGATCGCCAGCCGGGCGATGCGGATGGCGGTCAGCGGCGACTTCTCGGACGGCTTGAGCACCACCGAGTTGCCTGTGGCCAGTGCCGGGCCGAGCTTCCAGCAGGCCATCATCAGCGGGAAATTCCACGGCACGATGGCCGCCACCACGCCGACCGGCTCGCGGGTGACCAGGCCCAGCTGGTCGTGGGGCGTGGCCGCTACCTCGTCGTAGATCTTGTCGATCGCCTCGCCGCTCCAGCGCAGCGCCCGCGCCGCACCGGGGATGTCCACCGTCAGCGAGTCGCCGATCGGCTTGCCCATGTCGAGGGTCTCCAGCAGGGCCAGCTCCTCGCGGTTCGCTTCCAGCAGATCGGCGAAGCGAATCAGCACCGCCTTGCGCTTGGCCGGCGCCAGCTTCGCCCAGCTGCCTGCCTCGAATGCGGCGCGTGCGCTGGCCACCGCACGCTCGGCATCGGCCAGGTCGCAGCTGGCGACCTGGGCCAGCACCCGCCCGTCCACCGGGCTGATGCAGTCGAACTGGCCACCCTGCGCCGCGGCGCAATACTCACCCTGGATAAAGGCGCGACCTTCGATACGCAGGTCACGGGCACGCTGTTGCCAATCGGCGAAGGTCAGGCTGGGCATGGTGCTTCCTCTCTCTCAGGTCTTCGGGTGATGGAAAACGCACCCTAAACCAGCGGCGCGGACCCTATCAATATTTTTTACGAACGGCCGGTTTTGCGCCTTGTTTTGTTCGTTTTATTAAACATAGACTCGATCGAAACGCTGCGGCGCCGTCGCAGCATAGTCGCTCGTCGCCGGAGCTCGCCCATGTCCCAGGATTTTGCCACCTCGCCCGAACACTTCTGGATGCCCTTCACCGCCAATCGCCAGTTCAAGGCCAGTCCGCGCCTGCTGGAGCGGGCCGAAGGCATGTACTACACGGCGAGCGACGGTCGCCAGGTGCTCGATGGCACGGCCGGGCTGTGGTGCTGCAATGCCGGCCATGGCCGGCGCGAGATCAGCGAGGCGGTGAGCAAGCAGATCGCCAGGATGGATTTCGCTCCGACCTTCCAGATGGGCCACCCGCTGCCCTTCGAGCTGGCGGAAACGCTCGCCGCCATCAGCCCCGAGGGACTGAACCGGGTGTTCTTCACCAACTCCGGATCGGAATCGGCCGATACCGCGCTGAAGATCGCCCTGGCCTATCAGCGCGCCATCGGCCAGGGCAGCCGTACCCGCTTGATCGGCCGTGAGCTGGCCTATCACGGCGTCGGCTTCGGTGGCATGTCGGTGGGTGGCATGGCCAACAACCGCCGCGCCTTCGGCCCGATGCTACCCGGCGTCGATCACCTGCCGCACACCCTCGACCTGCAGCGCAACGCCTTCAGCAAGGGCCTGCCGCAGCATGGCGTGGAGCGCGCCGATGAGCTGGAGCGGCTGGTGACGCTGCATGGCGCGGAGAATATAGCCGCGGTGATCGTCGAGCCGATGTCCGGCTCGGCCGGGGTGATCCTGCCGCCGGTGGGCTATCTGCAGCGGCTGCGCGAGATCACCGCCAAGCACGGCATCCTGCTGATCTTCGATGAGGTCATCACCGGCTTCGGCCGCGTCGGCGAAGCCTTCGCCGCGCAGCGCTGGGGCGTCACGCCGGACATCCTCACCTGTGCCAAGGGCCTGACCAACGGCGCGATCCCCATGGGTGCGGTGTTCGTCGCCGATCGGCTGTACGACGCCTTCATGCAGGGACCGGAAAGCGTCATCGAGTTCTTCCACGGCTACACCTACTCCGGGCATCCGGTGGCCTGCGCCGCGGCACTGGCGACCCAGCAGATCTATCAGCAGGAAAACCTGTTCCAGAAGGCCATCGACCTGGAGCCCTACTGGCAGGAGGCGCTGTTCAGCCTGCGTGACCTACCCAACGTGATCGACATCCGCACCGTCGGGCTGGTCGCGGGTATCCAGTTCGCCGCCCATGCCGATGGTGTCGGCAAGCGCGGTTATGAGGTGTTCCGCGAGTGTTTCGAGAACGGTCTGCTGGTGCGCGCCAGCGGCGACACCATTGCGCTGTCGCCGGCGCTGATCGTCGAGAAGGCCGAGATCGACCGGATGATGGAGCTGCTCGCCGACGGCATCCGCAAGGCCGGCTGACACAGCACTGCCGGAGGCGACCCGGCCTGTCAGATCAGGCCGGGCGCTAATGGCCTGTGCGGTGAGTGGGTCGAGGCAAGTCCGGATGGCCATGGGCGCCGAAATTGACCAACTGAACTCACCAGACAGGCCACCAGATCACAGCGACTCCAGGCAGTCCGCCAGGGTGTCGCCCAAACCTTCGAGCAACTGTTCGTAGCCCTTGGCGTCCGTCGGCAGGCCGACGCCCAGCACATCCAGTTCAGCCATCTTCACCGGCAAGCCGGCGGTCAGCGTTTCAGCCAGGCGCGGGCGCGCCGGCGGTTCGCTGAACACGCAGCTCGGTCCGGCCTGCTGCAGGCGCTCGCGCATCGCCGCCACATGCCGCGCGCCCGGCTGCGCTTCGCCACCGGCAGTGAACACGCCGGCATGGCGCAGCCCGTAGGCGGCCTCGAAGTAGTCGTAGGCCTCATGGAAGACGAAGAACGGCTTGTTCTGCACCTTGGCGAAACGCTGCTTGAGCCGTCCGTCGAGTGCCTCGACGCGCTCGGCGAAAGCGCTGCTGTTGGCCTGGTAGCGCCCGGCGTTGGCCGGATCGGCAGCAGCCAGATCCGCCGCCATGCGCTCGGCGATCACCACGGCGTTGGCCGGCAGCAGCCACAGGTGCGCATCGAGCGAACCCGGACGATGGTCGTGATCGTGCTCGTCGGCATGGGCGGCGTGGTCGTGCTCATGCCCGTCATGCGCGTCATCGTGGTCGTGGTCGTGGTCGTGGTCGTGGTCGTGGTCGTGGTCGTGGTCGTGATGATCGTCTTCGGCATGTGCGTGCGCATCGCCGAAGCGCCGCAGGGTCAGCTTCGGCAGGTCCTGCACGGCCACCGTCGTCCCTTCACGAGCGCTCAGCGCGCGCGGCAGGAAGCTCTCCAGATCCGGACCGATCCAATAGAACAGCTCGGCATCGCGCAGACGCCGCACGTCGGACGGGCGCAGCGAATAGTGGTGCGCCGAGGCGCTGACCGGCAGCAGCACATCGGGCTGGCCGACGCCGTCCTGCACCGCCGCGGCAATCAGCTGCAAGGGCTTGATGCTGGTCAGAACGCGCACTTCGGCCTGGGCGCAGGTGGCACCGGCGAGCAGCGCCGCCAGCAACGGGAGGGAGAAAAGACGATTCACGGGCATCACTCGAAGGGGTTGAATTGGTACATAATAACGTCTCTCCCCCAACACGTCGCCGCCCATGTCCAAGACCCCGCTGGCCTGCACGCCCCATGACCACGACCACTGCGTCAGCCACGCGCTGGCCGAAGCCGACAGCCTCTGCGCACGCCAGGGCGTGCGCCTGACCGCGCTGCGCAAGCGCGTGCTGGAGCTGGTCTGGCAGAGCCACAAGCCGCTCGGCGCCTACGACATTCTTGCCGTGCTGAGCGAGCAGGACGGCCGACGCGCCGCGCCGCCCACCGTGTACCGCGCGCTGGATTTCCTCTTGGAGAACGGCCTGGTGCACCGCATCGCCTCGCTCAACGCCTTCATCGGCTGCAACCACCCGGAGCATCCGCATCAGGGCCAGTTCCTCATCTGCCGTCTCTGCCACACCGCCATCGAGCTGGAGCGCCCGGCCATCGCCGAGGCCATCGACAGCGCCGCCGGCAGCGTTGGCTTCTCCGTCGAAGGCCAGACCGTGGAAGTCGTCGGGCTCTGCTCGAACTGCCGGAACGCCGCATGAGCGAGGTACTGCTGCGGCTGGATGACATCCATGTGCGCTTCGCCAACCAGAACGTGCTGGAAGGCGCGCAACTGCAGGTGCATCGCGGCGAGATCGTCACCCTGATCGGCCCCAACGGGGCCGGCAAGACCACCCTGGTGCGCGCCGTGCTCGGCCTGCTCAAGCCCGACCATGGCCAGGTCTGGCGCAAGCCGCGGCTGCGCGTCGGCTACATGCCGCAGAAGCTGCACGTCGACCCCACCCTGCCCTTGTCGGTGCTGCGCTTTCTGCGCCTGGTCCCCGGCGTCGACCGCGCACGCGCCCTCGCGGCGCTGGGTGAAGTCGGTGCCGAGCATGTGATCGACAGCCCGCTGCAGAAGATCTCCGGCGGCGAAATGCAGCGCGTGCTGCTCGCCCGCGCCCTGCTGCGCGAACCGGAGCTGCTGGTGCTGGACGAACCGGTGCAGGGCGTCGACGTCGCCGGCCAGGCCGAGCTGTACCGGCTGATCGGCGTGCTGCGCGACCGCTACGGCTGCGGCGTGCTGATGGTCTCCCACGACCTGCACCTGGTGATGAGTGCCACCGATCAGGTGGTCTGCCTGAACCGCCACGTCTGCTGCTCCGGACATCCGGAACAGGTCAGCAGCGACCCGGCCTTCGTCGAGCTGTTCGGCCAGGATGCGCGCAGCCTGGCGATCTACCACCACCAGCACGATCACAGCCACGACCTGCACGGTAGCGTGGTGATCGGCAAACCCCACGTCCACGGCCCGGACTGCAAGCACTAGACAGAGCATCAGATGCCCGATTTCCTTCTCAATGCGCTGCTCGCCGGCCTGGCCCTGGCGCTGGTCGCCGGCCCGCTCGGCTCCTATGTCGTCTGGCGGCGCATGGCCTATTTCGGCGACACCCTGTCCCACGCCGCGCTGTTCGGCGTCGCCCTCGGCCTGATGCTGGACGTCAACCTGACGCTGGCGGTGACCGTCGGCTGCGTGCTGCTCGCCCTGCTGCTGGTGACCCTGCAGCAGCGCCAGCCGCTGGCCTCCGACACCCTGCTCGGCATCCTGGCCCACAGCACGCTATCGCTCGGCCTGGTCTCGCTGAGCTTCATGAAGGATGTGCGTGTCGACCTGATGGGCTACCTGTTCGGCGACCTGCTGGCCGTCGGGCCGAGCGACCTGGCCTGGATCATCGGCGGCAGCGCGCTGGTGCTGCTGATGCTGATCCCGCTGTGGCGGCCGCTGCTGGCGATCACCGTGCACGAGGAGCTGGCCAAGGTCGAAGGCCTGCCAGTGGCCGGCATCCGCCTGGCGCTGATGCTGCTGATCGCCGTGGTGATTGCCGTGGCGATGAAGATCGTCGGCGTGCTGCTGATCACCTCGCTGCTGATCATTCCCGCCGCCGCCGCACAGCGCCATGCGCGCACGCCGGAACAGATGGCGCTGGGCGCAAGCATCCTCGGAATCGTCGCCGTGTGCCTGGGACTGACGCTGTCCTGGTTCGAAGACACCCCCGCCGGGCCGTCCATCGTGGTCAGCGCCGCCGCACTGTTCCTGCTCAGCTTCGCCTGGCCGAAGCGCGCATGACCGATCTCAAGTACCTGCGCGGCTACCCTGAAGCGCTGCTGGTTCAGGTGCGCCAGCTGATTGCAGAGAACCGTCTGGGCGATTATCTGCAGCGGCGTTACCCCGCACGGCATGAGGTGCAGAGCGACAAGGCGCTGTACGGCTACGTGCAGACGCTCAAGCAGGAGTACCTGAAAAGCACGCCGCCGATCGACAAGGTGCTCTACGACAATCGGCTGGACCTGACCCATCGGGCGCTGGGCCTGCATACCGCGGTGTCACGGGTGCAGGGCGGCAAGCTCAAGGCAAAGAAGGAGATACGCGTCGCCGCATTGTTCCGCGACGCGGCGCCGGAGTTTCTCAGGATGATCGTGGTGCACGAACTCGCCCACCTGCGCGAGAGCGAGCACAACCGTGCGTTCTACAAGCTGTGCGAACACATGCTGCCCGGCTACGGGCAGATCGAGTTCGACCTGCGGCTGTTCCTGCACTGGCGGGAGCTGCAGGACGGCTGACCAGCCGCCCGGCGGCCCTGGAGCCTGCGTAGGATGGAAACCCGCGAAGCGATTTTCCACGCGCCAGTGCCCGGTTTCGCCTCATGCCGGACCTGGCGCCTCATCCGTGTGGATGGCTTCGGCCATCCACCCTACCCTGACCCGTTACGCCGGGATCGCCTCCGCCGCGGCCTCACGCGCCCACACCCGGTGCTGACCGAGCGCCTGAGCGAAGTTGCCGAATACCGCATCGACGTCATCGCCCTCCAGCAGCCCGCTGTCGGCAGTGAGGTTCAGCGATGCCAGCAGCGGCCGTGCCGCACCGAGCACCACGATGGGTTTCAGGTGCTTGTAGGCCTCCAGCAGGTAGTGCTTGGCTTCGCCGGACTTGGCCATGGCCGCCGCCGCATCGGCACCGCCGGGGACGAACACGGCGTCGAACATCACCGAGGGCATGCCGTCCATCGCGGCGTCGACCGGCAGCATCTTGCCGTCCGCCGTCTTCACCGGCGCCGGCGAAGGGCCGATGATCTTGGCCAGCGCGCCCTGCTCGGCCAGCTTGGCCTTGAATGCATCGATCGCTGCACCATCGACGCCGTTGGCCACCAGAATGGCGATCTTGCGCGACTTGATATTGCCCGGTGCATGGTTCATCAAACTCAGGGCCGGCGAGCTCTGCGGGGTCGGTACCTTCGGCGCCACGGTCGGCGCAGCGGGTGCCGGCAGGCCGAGGTTCTCGGCCACGCGGCGGGCCAGCTCCAAGTCGATGTTGGCGAGGATCTCGTTGACCTGACGCTCGCGGATGAACACCCGCTCGACCTTGCCCAGCTCGAAGGTATAGGCACCGATGATGTGCTCCTTCTCCGGGCCGCTCATGCTGTTCCAGAACAGCGTGGCCTGGGAGAAGTGGTCGCCGAAGGATTCGCTGCGGTTGCGGATCTTGTGCCCCTCGACCCGCTCCGGATAGCTCTCGAAACCGCCGCCCTGAGCTGCCGGCGGGGTTTCCTTGGGCCAGCCGTTGTCGATGGAGTTGGGCTCGTAGTTGGCGCGGCCCTTGTGGATCGTCTGGCGATGGAAGGCGTCGCGCTGGTTGTTGTGAAACGGACACAGCGG
The DNA here is from genome assembly GCF_000219605.1 of Stutzerimonas stutzeri. NCBI lineage: Bacteria > Pseudomonadati > Pseudomonadota > Gammaproteobacteria > Pseudomonadales > Pseudomonadaceae > Stutzerimonas > Stutzerimonas stutzeri. The sequence goes on along the minus strand of NC_015740.1, from coordinate 51,391 downwards.
ACGGTTGATCGGAATTTCGTGGAAGTTCGGCCCACCGAGACGCAGCAGCTGGGTGTCGGTGTAGGAGAACAGCCGGCCCTGCAGCAGCGGATCGTTGGTGAAGTCGATGCCCGGCACGATATGGCCGATGTGGAAGGCGGCCTGCTCGGTCTCGGCGAAGAAGTTGTCCGGGTTGCGGTTGAGGGTCATCTTGCCGAGCTTCTGCACCGGCACCAGCTCCTCGGGGATGATTTTGGTCGGGTCCAGCAGGTCGAAGTCGAACTTGTGCTCGTCGGCCTCCTCGACCACCTGCACGCCCAGCTCCCACTCGAAGTAGTCGCCCATCTCGATGGACTCCCACATGTCGCGGCGGTTGAAGTCCGGGTCCTTGCCGGCGATCTTCAGCGTTTCGTCCCAGACCAGCGAGAAGGCGCCGGCCACCGGCTTCCAGTGGAATTTGACGAAGCGGCTGACGCCCTCGGCATTGATCAGGCGGAAGGTGTGCACGCCGAAGCCTTCCATCGCCCGGTAGCTGCGCGGCAGGGCGCGGTCGGACATGGTCCAGAGCACCATGTGTGCGGACTCAGGCGTCAGCGAGACGAAATCCCAGAAGGTATCGTGGGCCGATTGCGCCTGCGGTATCTCGTTGTGCGGCTCGGGTTTCACCGCGTGGACGAAGTCCGGAAACTTGATGGCGTCCTGGATGAAGAACACCGGCATGTTGTTGCCGACCAGGTCGAAGTTGCCCTCATCGGTGTAGAACTTGGTGGCGAAGCCGCGCACGTCGCGCACGGTGTCCGCCGAGCCGCGCGAGCCCTGCACGGTGGAGAAGCGCACGAACACCGGCGTCTCCTTGCCTTCGGCGGCGAGGAACGAGGCCTTGGTCAGCCAGCTGTGGTCGGCGTAGCTGACGAACACGCCGTGCGCCGCGGCACCGCGGGCATGCACGATGCGCTCGGGGATGCGCTCATGGTCGAAGTGGGTGATCTTCTCGCGCATGATGAAATCTTCGAGCAGCGAGGGCCCACGGTCGCCGGCCTTGAGGGTGTTCTGGTTGTCGGCGATCTTCACGCCCTGATTGGTGCGCAGCGCCTCGCCGGTGGCGTCGCTGCGAAACGCTTCCAGCTGGTCGAGCTTGGCGTTGTGATTGGCGCGGTCGACAGTGTCGGTACCGGCCAGCTCGCTCTGTTGCGGGGTTTTGTCGGTCATGGTGGGCCTCCGTTTGCGGTGAGCGGTACCGCGAACGATCGGCCCGGAACGCGGGGCAGACATATGATCGATTCACGGCGTACCGGTTAGTGACCCCATTGATCACCGCAAGGTTGCCGCCTGCGACGATTTGCTTTGCCTATCAGCGCCATGGATTTGCTCAATCGCAGCGGCGCAGGCGAGCGACGTCGCCGGCAAACGGGTAGAATGCCGGGCTTTCGCCGATCATCCCGGCAACAAACGTCGCACCCACAAGGTTCGCCCGTGATCGAATTCCATCAAGTCCATAAAACCTATCGGACCGCCGGCCGCGATATTCCCGCGCTGCAACCGACGCAGCTGGAAATCGCCTCCGGTGAAGTGTTCGGTCTGATCGGCCATTCCGGCGCCGGCAAAAGCACGCTGCTGCGCCTGATCAACCGCCTCGAGGAGCCCTCCGGCGGACGCATCCTGGTCAACGGCGAGGACGTCACCGCGCTGGATGCCGACGGCCTGCGGCGCTTCCGCCAGCGCGTCGGGATGATCTTTCAGCACTTCAACCTGCTGATGTCCAAGACGGTGGCCGACAACGTCGCCATGCCGCTGCGCCTGGCCGGCATCCGCTCGCGCAGCGAGATCGACGCCCGCGTCGCCAGCCTGCTCGAACGCGTCGGGCTCAAGGACCATGCACGCAAGTACCCGGCACAGCTCTCCGGCGGCCAGAAGCAGCGCGTCGGCATCGCCCGCGCGCTGGCCACCGAGCCGAGCATCCTGCTCTGCGACGAGGCCACCAGTGCCCTCGACCCACAGACCACCGCCTCGGTGCTGCAACTGCTGGCCGAGATCAACCGCGAGCTGAAGCTGACCATCGTGCTGATCACCCATGAGATGGACGTGATCCGCCGTGTCTGCGACCGCGTGGCGGTGATGGACGGCGGCGCGATCGTCGAACAGGGTCCGGTGACCGAGGTGTTCCTGCATCCCAAGCATCCGACCACCCAGCGTTTCGTGCTGGAAGACGAGGCGGTGGACGAGGGCGACATGCACGATGACTTTGCCCACGTGCCGGGTCGCATCCTGCGCCTGACGTTCCAGGGCGACGCCACCTACAAGCCGCTGCTGGGCACTGTCGCCCGTGAAACCGGGGTCGACTACAGCATCCTGTCCGGGCGCATCGACCGCATCAAGGACACCCCCTACGGCCAGCTCACCCTGGCGCTGATCGGTGGTGACATGGCAGCGGCGATGAGCCGTCTGCAAGCCGCTGACGTGCATGTGGAGGTGCTGCGCTGATGGAAGCCTTGTTCAGCTCTTTGTTGGGGAACGTGGACTGGTACGAAATCTGGCTGGCCACGCTGGACACCCTGCTGATGCTCGGCGGCTCGCTGCTGTTCACCATTCTGCTCGGCCTGCCGCTGGGCGTGCTGCTGTTTCTCAGCGGTCCGCGCCAGCTGTTCGAGAACGGCCCGCTGTACGCCGCGCTGTCGTTCGTGGTCAACGTGCTGCGCTCGCTGCCGTTCATCATCCTGCTGATCGTGATGATTCCGTTCACCGTGCTGATCACCGGCACCTCGCTGGGCGTGGCCGGTGCCATCCCGCCGCTGGTGGTGGGCGCCGCGCCGTTCTTCGCGCGGCTGGTGGAGACCGCGCTGCGCGAGGTGGACCGCGGCATCATCGAGGCGACCCAGGCCATGGGCGCCACCACCCGGCAGATCATCTTCAGCGCATTGCTGCCGGAAGCGCGTCCGGGCATCATCGCCGCCATCACCGTCACCGCCATCACCCTGGTGTCCTACACCGCGATGGCCGGTGTGGTGGGTGCCGGCGGCCTTGGCGACCTGGCCATCCGCTTCGGCTACCAGCGCTTCCAGACCGACGTGATGGTGGTCACCGTGGTCCTGCTGCTGGTGCTGGTGCAGCTGCTGCAGAGCCTCGGCGACCGGCTGGTGACCCACTTTTCGCGCAAATGAACCGCAACCAGGGCGAGCGAACCTTCGCACCCCGCTCAACTCCTGAAGGAACCGAACGATGAAGAAACTGATTGCCGCCCTGGCCACCGTCGCGGCGTTTTCCGCCCAGGCCGCCGAAACCCTGACCGTGGCCGCCACCGCCGTGCCGCATGCCGAGCTGCTGGAGTTCGTCAAGCCGCAGCTGGCCGAGCAGGGCGTGACGCTGAACGTCAAGGTATTCACCGACTACGTGCAGCCGAACATCCAGGTCGCCGAGAAGCGCCTGGACGCCAACTTCTTCCAGCACCAGCCGTACCTGGATGAATTCAACAAGGGCAAGGGCACCGAGCTGGTGAGCGTCGCCGGCGTACACATCGAGCCCTTCGGTGCCTACTCGAGCAAGGTCAAGTCGCTGGACGAACTGGCCAACGGCGCCACCGTGGTCATTCCCAACGATGCCACCAATGGCGGCCGCGCACTGCTGCTGCTGGACAAGGCCGGCGTGATCGGTCTGAAGGACGGCGCCGGCATCACCGCCACGCCGAAGGACATCGCCGAGAACCCGAAGAAGATCAAGATCCGCGAACTGGAAGCCGCGACCCTGCCGCGCGTGCTGACCCAGGTCGACCTGGCGCTGATCAACACCAACTACGCGCTGGAAGCCAAGCTGAACCCGACCCAGGACGCCCTGGTGATCGAGGGCAGCGACTCGCCGTACGTGAACATCCTGGTCGCCCGTCCGGACAACAAGGACAGCGATGCCATGCAGAAACTGGCTGCCGCGCTGCACAGCGAGGAAGTACGCCAGTTCATCGAGGAAAAGTACAAGGGTGCCGTCGTTCCGGCCTTCTGAGCCTGACCGCGCAACCCGCGTCAGAAACCCCGCCTCGGCGGGGTTTTTCGTTTTCGCCGGTGTCATTGGTGGGCTTCAGCCCACTGCAGGCAGCAGCACCGATCAGCTCGCTCAGCGCCGCGTCTGCGTCTCGCGCAGGGCCTCTTCCACCTCACGTTCCAGCGCATAGGCCGGGCGCTCCACGGCACGGAAATCCTGCGTGTAGCGCCGGGCGAACTCGGCGACGCCCCAGTCCAGATATTGCTCGACGTGCTTGAGCTCATGTGCCCAGAGCGCGACGTTGTCCCGGGCATCCTCCTCGTGGCGAAAGACGATGACGTCGATCAGGGTCACGGCATTGACGTCCGGGTTGCGCAGTAGGGTGTTGCCGGCATTCAGCACCACCTCGTCGCCGACGCGGTACCGCGCACTCTCCAGCACGGCAAGATCGAAATACGGCTCGAGCTGCGAGCGGATGTGCAGCGGTATCGGCTCGACACCGCCGGCCACCAGGCGGTCGCGCGACTGCTGGATCCAGTTCTGCAGGGCCAGCGTGGCCATACGCTGCACGCGGTCGTAGACGGCCTGTGGATCGCTGGCGGCGGCCGGCACGCAGAGGCAGCTGCCACTCAGGCAGATCGGCTGCTGGCCGGGCGGGCAGGCGGTCTGCGCCCATACGGGTGCGGCAAGCAGCGCCAGCGGCAGCAGCGCAAGGCGGAAAAGCGAAGTGAACGACACGGGCTGGTCTCGACGGCGAGGGCGATGCGCGCCCCAGGCGCTGCGCACTATAGCGGCGGACCCGGGGCGCGCGAAGAGGGCGCTCAGATCACCGGCGGCGCGGCGCTCACCACACGCAGGGCGAGCCCCTCGTACGGGTCGAGGTTGATCTGCAGCTCGCAGTTGTCGGTGAGGTCGCCCTCCACACTCTCGTGAATGATGTCCACCACCGGGCCGGGCGCCACGCCGGGCAGGCAGATGGTCTCGCTGACCGGCTCGGCGCTGAAGTTCAGTGCCGTGAGCTGCACGCCCTTGCCGGCAGGCAGTTCGTGGACCATCACCAGGAGTCCTGGCGCCTGCACATCGGGAATCAGGATCTGCTTGCTGGCAGCGATGTCGTAGGCCTGGCGCACGCTGAGGATGCGCTTGAGCTGGCAGGCGAAGGAGCCTGGCCGCTGCAGCTGCTCGGCCAGGCTGCCGTACAGCGAGCGGGCCTTGGGCAGGCCTTCGGCGGAGACCGACGCCTCCGGCGCCAGATCGGCGAGGTCATAGCCGCCGCGATTGATCCAGCGGGTATCGCCATCGCCCATCAGGTGCTCGACCTGTTCGGCGGGCAGCGGCAGGGCGCCGACCAGATCCCAGCCGGAGAGGGCGAACACGCCGGGCTGCATGGCATTGAACATCACCAGCAGGATATGCAGACGCTGGATCTGCTCCACCTCGGCCGGGCCGATGGCGTCCAGATCACGGATGTTAAGCGCCGCGGCGATCACGCTGGCGGTGGTGCAGGACACCCCGTTGGTGACGAACTTGAGGTTGTACGGCGCGTGTTCGCCGGTCAGCCGCTCGTACATTTCCTCGCGGATATGTTCGCGTAGGTGGCCGCCGGGCAGGGTCTGGCCCTTGTAGTGGTAATGGTCGTAGGCGTGCAGCGTCCAGAAGTGCACCAGCTCCAGGGTCAGCTCGTCATGGTTCTGCAGCGCATGGATCAGTGACGCCGGGTCGATGCCGAAGGCGTGCACTTCGCGCAGCATCATGCGCAGGAATTCGGTATCGCCGGTGAGCAACGCATGGTGATAGGCCGGGCGGGTGATGAAGTCGTAGGACAGATCGGCCCCGCCGTGGGACATGGCGGCTATGTCATCGATGGTCAGGTTCAGCTCCTGGAAGCTGAAGCCGCCGGCCTTGCGGATCGCCCCGGCAAGCAGCTGGTTGCCGGTGACGGACAGCGGGTGGCCCTCCGACCAGGCCGTGCCCTCGGCGCGCCGTTCCACGCCGAGGAAGCCGTTGGCGTCCAGGCGCAGCACCCGGGCGCCGGTGACGTCGATGGCATGCAGCGCATCGCCGATGATCAGCTGCTGTGCGGCGAAGGTCGGGTCGAGCCAGTTCAGCGACGGCTGGCCCTCCTTGAAGTAGTGCAGATAGACCCAGCGACGCACCTTGCCGTCGACCCCGGTGACCTCGCCGGTGACGCTCCAGTCGGTGTCCTTGATGCCCGGCTCGAAGAAGATCACCCGCTGCAGCTGGCCGACGATGTAGTGCTTTTCCTTGAGCCGGTCGACCACCGGCGGCAGCAGGTTGACCGAATCACGCCCGGCCGGCACCTCGGGCAGCAGCTCCCAGTCCTCCTCGCGGATTTCCACCATGTGGTACAGCCCGGGGTAGTCGCCATAGGCCATTTCCGCGAGGCGGAAGTCGGCACCCTTGCCGGTGTGTGCCGGCACGATGTCGTCGATGACGATGGCGTTGTGCGCCGCGGCCACCCGGCTGAGCTGCAGCATCTGCTCCTCGGTCCCCAGGCTCGGGTCGATATCGAAGCTGATGCGGTCGAAGTTGCCGTCGATGGTCGGGGTGAACTCGCGTCCGCGCAGGCCACCGGAACGCTTCATCGGCCCGTTGTGGATGCCCTGCACGCCGAGTTCGGACAGCGCACTCCAGAGGCGATCGTCACCGAGGGCCTCGAGTACCGTGCCGCCTTCCGGCGTGATGATGGCCGCCGGATAGGCGGTGAACCACACCGAGGCGATGGCGCTGGCATCGCGCGGGCGGGCCTGGGCATAAGGCCGCTGCCAGAGACGCGCCTGGCCGGCGTAATGACGCGACCGCTCGCGGGCCGCATGCAACATGGACTGGCTGACCAGCCATTCGATATAGGTGTTGTCTGGGATGCTCATCGGCGATCGGTTCCGGCAGCACTAGGGAAATGTAGACGTTTGAGTCGGCCGCTCGGCCATCGTTGCATCGGAATGGCCTGCTGCGGACCATCACGGGAACCGCACGACCGGACACGCCTCGATATGCCGAGGCGGCGACGCCGTCACCCGACCGCGGAGATCTTCATGCTGCACCTGCCCGTCCTCTATATCTGGCGCTCGCTGTCCGGTTTCGGCCTGCTGCTGGGCACGCTGTTCTTCTGCGCGGCGCTGACGCCCTCGCTGCTGCCGCGCTCGACGCTGAGCCAGGGCGTGCTGGCCGGCGCGGCGCTCGCGGTAGGCTATGGCCTCGGCGTGTTCTGGCGCTGGCTGTGGCGCTATCTGGAACTGCCGGAGCGCCCGGGCTGGCAGCGCGAGCGGGTCAATCTGCTGATCGCGGTCGGCTGCCTGCTGCTGGCCGGGTATTTCCTCAGCCAGGTCGCCGGCTGGCAGAACGCGGTACGCGCGCTGATGGGCATGCCGCCGGTGAGCAGCGCGCACCTGCTCGAAGTCATTCTCACCGCGCTGGCGACCTTTCTCATCCTGCTGACGCTGGCGCGTCTGTATCGGCTGGTGTCGCGCTTCGTCTCGCGGCACGCCGACCGCGTGGTGCCACGGCGCCTGGCCAACGTGATCGGCGTGCTGGTGGCGCTGGCGCTGTTCTGGTCGCTGCTCAGCGATGTGCTGGCGGCGCGGGCACTGCGCATGCTGGACGCATCCTTCGCGCAGTACGACGCCCTGATCGAACCGGAGACGGCACCACCGGCCTCGCCGCTGAAAAGCGGCAGCCGGGCCTCGTTGCTGCGCTGGGAGGAGCTGGGCCGGACCGGCCGCGAGTTCATCGGCTCCGGCCCGTCGGCGGCGGATATCAGCGCCTTGAGCGGCCGCTCGGCGCTCGAGCCGATTCGCGTCTACGTCGGTCTGCGCGCGGCAGAAACCCCGCGCCAGCGGGCGCGTCTGGCCTTGCGCGAGCTGCAGCGCAGCGGCGCCTTCGAGCGATCGGTGCTGGTGCTGGTGACGCCCACCGGTACCGGCTGGATCGACCCGGCGGCGATGAACGCAGTGGAATACCTGCACCACGGCGATATCGCCAGCGTGGCGTTGCAGTACTCCTATCTGAACAGCCCGCTGGCGCTGCTGGTGGAGGCCGACTACGGCCGCGACGTGGCCCGCGCGCTATTCGCCGAGATCTATGGCTACTGGACCGAACTGCCGGCCGAACGCCGACCGCGCCTGTATCTGCATGGCCTGAGCCTCGGCGCGCTGCATTCGCAACGTTCCTGGGAGCTGCACGAACTGCTCGGCGATCCCATCCACGGCGCGCTTTGGAGCGGTCCGCCGTTTCGCAGCGACCTGTGGCGCACACTCACCGACAGCCGCGACCCGGACAGCCCCGAATGGCGTCCACGGTTCCGCGAAGGCCGCTTCGTCCGCTTCATGAACCAGCAGGGCACAGCGGAGCCGGCCGATGCGCCCTGGGGGCCGATGCGTCTGCTCTACCTGCAGTACGCCAGCGATCCGATCACCTTCTTCGACCATCGCTACGCCTGGCGCCGCCCCGACTGGCTGGCCGAGCCGCGCGGGCCGGATGTATCGCCGTCGCTACGCTGGTTCCCGCTGGTAACCATGTTGCAGCTGGCGGTGGACATGGCGGTGACCACGCCGACGCCGCCCGGCTACGGCCACGTCTATGCGCCGGCCGACTATGTCGATGCCTGGCGCCTGGTCAGCAGCCCGCCCGGCTGGAATGCCGACGCGCTGCAGCGCCTCAAGCTGCAGCTGACCCACGAACAGGCCCGCGCCGGCGAGCAGGACAGCAACGAAGCCGCCTACGACAACCGCGGCGGCTGAACCGGCCGGCGCACCTGGCGACGCCGCGCCCGCGGCCTTAGCCGTCGCCAGCCCAGCAACACCCCGCTCAGGCTGATCACCAGCGCACCCGCGCTGAAGGCCAGCAGCAGGCCGTCGCGCAGCAGCGGCCGTTGCAGCAAGGGCAGCCAGTCCCAGCTGTGCAGCAGCTTGAACGCCCAGCGCACGGCACGCCGGCGCTGATCCAGCTGTTCGATGACGGCACCGCTGTAGGGGTCGATGTGCAGCCAGGTGGCGGCCGGATCGTCGAAGCGCACCCGCAGCAGCGGCAAGCGGCGCGGCAGATGGCTGTATAGGCTTGGTTCGCTGCGAGCGTAGTAGTGGAAATCCTCCTGTTCCAGCCACTCGAAGTGCAGCGATTGTTCCGGCCAGGCCTCGCGGACCTGGCGCTCCAGTACCGCGCGCTCAAGGTGTTCCTGCGCCGGCCCGGCGGATGCGGCGGGCAGAATGCGCGTATCGCCCCTGGCATCGAGGCCGACCAGATAGGGCTGATCGCCGAGCATATGCCACTGCAGTTCCACCGCTTCGAAACCAGCCGCGCGGAATCGGGCCAGCGAGGAGGCCAGATCCGCATCCAGCGCTTCGGCGTTTAGCGGCGCTTGCCGCAGCGCGGCGGCATCGATGCTCGAGCGTTTCTCGAACAGCCCCCAGGGCTCCATCGACAGCATGCCGCTGACCAGCCAGACCAGCAGCACGACGCCGACCAGCAGACCGCCGACGTGGTGCACACGGCTGGCGCCAGCCGGGTAGGGCGAGTGCGATCCGTTGCGGTAGCGCCCGGTGAAGCGCCAGCGCAGCAGGCCGATCAGCATGCCCAGCAGCACCAGCACCGCGCCGAGCAGGGCGCCATAGACCAGCAGCGGCGACCAGGCGGCCTTCGGCATCACCTCGCGCAATGGATAGAGCCAGTGCAGCCAGGCGCCCAGCAGGTTCCAGGCCCGCTCGTGGGCGCTGGCATCGCGCACCACCAGCCCGCTGTGGCTGGAGACGTAGAGCAGCCGACCTTCGGCATCGTCCGCCTGCAAGCGATACAGCGGTCGCTCGCGGGCCAGGGCATGGTTGCGCGTCCAGGCATCCTCCTCGACCCGATCGAGCAAGCGCACCTCGGCACCGTCCGCGAACTGCCGCGCGCTGGCCAGCGCCTCGGCAGGACCGATGCGCTCGATGCGCCGACCGCTGCGCGCATCCACCGCCAGCAGCGGTCCGTCGCCGTAGTCCAGCAGGTAGCGCGGCGAGCCGCCGGCACCGGTCAGGCGCAGGCTGAGCGGGGTACGCGGATCGCCACTGGCGGCAAGCGCCGCACCCGGCGCGATGCAGCAGCCGGCATCCAGTGGTGCCAGTCGCGCCAGATGCTCGGCCGGTGTCAGCTTGGGATAGCCGACGAAGAGCATCACCACGCCGCTGACGACCCAGGCCAGGACGAACAACCCCAGGGCGATGCCGAGCCAGCGATGCATCAGGTACAGAGAGCGCTTCATGCCGGTCAGAAGTCCAGGGTCACGGCGGCATACAGCGCGCGGCCATCGCCCGGCGCATGCAGGGTCTGCGCGCCGTCGTACCAGACGTATTCGTGGTAGCGGTCGGTGAGGTTCTTCAGCTGCAGGTCGACGGCCAGCTGCTCGGTCAGCTGGTAGCTGGCGCCCAGGTTGAACAGCACGTAACCGCCGTACTTGCCCTGGGTGTTCTCGCGCTCGAGGTAGTAATCGGTCTGGCCGTTGAGCCAGGCGCTGAGCTGCAGGTCCGGCGTCGCCTGATAGCTGCTGCCGGCCGAGTACAGGCGCCGCGGCACATGATCGATCTCCTGGCCCTGGCTGGCCGGCAGGCTAGGGTCGGCCTTTTCGATCTCGGAGAACTGCCAGGAGTGCGCCAGCCACAGATTCAGAGCGCTGGCAGGGTAGAGGTTGAGCTGGGCGTCGTAGCCCCAGCGACGGGTCTGCCCGAGGTTTTCCGATTCGCCACTGGGATCGTTGAGCCGGCGCCGCACCTCGTCCGTGGCGACCTGCTCCCAGTAGGCGACGCGGCCGTCGAGCCAGTGCACCGGGCTGAACTTGATGCCGGTTTCCCAGCCGTCATTGATCGACGGCGAGAGATCGCTGGTGCGCGGCGGCACCTTGTAGGCGGCCGCGCCGGTACCGATCTGGAAGGTCCGCCCCCAGTTGCCATACAGGCTCAGCTGCTCGATGGGGGTGTAGATCAGGCTGATCTTCGGCTGCTCGATGCTGCCGTAGTCGTTGATCGCGTAATCGTTGCCACTCAGCTCGTCGGTGAAGTCACCCCGAATGCGGTCGACGCGAAATGCCGGGATGATCTTCAGCGATTTCACCGGCTGGATCACCGCCTGCAGGTACGCGCCGTAGCTGTCGTAGTCGAAGCGCTGGTCGCGGGTCTGGGTCACGACCTGGCGCTCGACGGTGGTGTAGCGCTCGCTGCGGTTGCGCTGCTGTTCGGTGTCCAGCCCGCCTTCGAGGGCCAGATCATGGAGCCAGGACACGTCCGGCCGGTAGGTCAGCGAAGTACGCGCGCCGTAGTGCTTCTCCTCGCTGGTGCGTCGCTGTTGCGGCTGGGCCTGGGAGAAACGCACCCAGCGGTCGTCATCCAGGGTGTTGATCCAGACCTTGGTCGCCCAGCTGAGGTCGCTGGCCAGCTGGCTGTCCAGATGCAGGCTGAGCTGGTTCATGCGCCGCTCACCCATGTCGCTGGCCGACAGCGCATAGGACTGGCGGGGCGAGTGCCGTGCGTCCTCACGGGACAGGTACCCCGGCTCGTCCGCTTCGGCCTCGTAGTGCCGGGCGATCAGGCCCAGGCGCCAGTTGCCGGCGTCCGGCGAGTAGAACCATTTGCCGGACAGGCTGGTGCGCTCGCTGCCGGCATGGTCGCGGTAGCCATCGCTCTTCTGCTGGCCGATGAAGTAGTTCTGCGTCCAGTTGCCGCTTTCGATGCCCTTGGCCAGCTGCAGCTCCTGCGTGTCGTAGCTGCCGTAGCGCAGCCGCGCCTTGCCGTAGTCGCCACCGATGCGCGACTGCACGGCGACGTTGCCGGCGATGTTGTACAGGCCGTAGCGCGGATCGTTGGTACCGCGCACCACCTCGATGCCGTCGATCTCCAGCGGGAACAGCATGTCCAGGTAGGGCATGTTGCCGTCGTTGCTGTTGCTCGGGATGCCGTCGATCAGCAGCTTGACCGCGTTGACCTCGCCCTCGCCGTTGAAGCCACGAAAGGACAGCTTGCCGGAGCTGGTGCCCTGGCCGAACTCGGTGAGCATCACCCCCGGCGCACGGCGGAACAGCTCCCAGCTATAGAGCACCGGCTGCTGTTCGAGGATGTCGCTGCCCAGCAGGTCCACCGAGCTGACCACGCTGCTGGTCGGCAGGCTGCCGCTGGACGGGTTCGCGGTGACGGTGCTGCTGCCCAGCGACAGCGCGGTATCGGCCAGGCTTGCCGGCAGATACGTGGCGGCCAGGGCCACGGTGAGAAGACGGGGCAGCGCGAGGCGCCGCGGAGATTGCGCAGAGAGGGGATGCATCTCGCAGGTTTCCTTGTGCAACAGGCATGGCCACGGCGAGCAGCCGTCGGCAGGCGCCGGCACGCTGCCGGATGGCAGGTGCGGGCGGTTCAGGCACAGCGACTAAGGGTGACGCCGAGGGCGTCAGGCGAGGGGTGAGGCGCGCGGATTCAGCGAGGGCCACTGCTGCCGCGGAGATGGCCGGTGAACCCGGGTTTCGGCGATCCGGACAGCGCCTCCCTGCACGTCCTGCGGCAGCTGCAGCGACGGTGCCGGCAGTGCGGCGAGACCGATGGACCCTGCGCAGCAGCAGCACGGCGGCATCCCGCCATGGTGGGTGCCGGAGCCATGCTCGCCGGCCGTGTCGGCGCCGTGCATGGCATGGCCCGGCGATACGCCGGCCTGCTGCAGCGGGCAATGCCCGCTCCAGCCCAGCAGCCGCTTGGCGTCAGCCGGCAGCATGCCGGACAGCGGCATGTTCAGCAGGTGCATCAGCAGGGCCAGGCTGGCGAGCCAGGCAGGTAGACGGCGACGGTTCATCGACGGCTCGACGGGGCGCAGTTGCGAATGACGTTCATGATAGGAACGACTCTCGGGGAAAAGAGTTGCGCAAACTCAAGAAAGCCCTTCGATTCTCATCCGGCTCGCGGCGCGGCCCACTTCGCCGCGCCGCGAGAGCCGGGTTCAGCGGGTTTCCAGCAGGGCCTGGGCAGCATCGGCCGGCTGGCCGGCGAGCTGCCGCTGGGCCTGCTTCTGCTGCTTGTAGGCCAGGGCAGCGGCCGGTACCGGCGTAACCGTGCCGGTTTCCAGCCACTTCTTCAGGCGGTTGGCGTCAGCCATGTGGGTGTACTTGCCGAACGCGTCGAGCACCACGAAGGCCACCGGCCGCTGCTTCATGGTGGTGCTCATCACCAGGCAATGGCCGGCAGCATTGGTGAAGCCGGTCTTGCTCAACTGGATGTCCCAGTTGTTCTTGCGCACCAGGGCATTGGTATTGCGAAAGCCCAGCGTGTAGTTGGGCTTGCGGAAGGCCACGGTCTTCTCGTCGGTGGTGCTGAACTGCTGGATCAGCGGGTACTGGCGACTGGCGCGAATCAGCTTGACCAGGTCGTTGGCGCTGGAGACGTTGCGCTCGGAAAGGCCGGTGGGCTCGACGTAGTGCGTACGGCTCATGCCCAGCGCCCGGGCCTTGGCGTTCATCGCCTGGATGAATGCCGCATAGCCGCCCGGATAGTGATGGGCGAGGCTGGCGGCCGCTCGGTTCTCGGAGGACATCAGGGTCAGCAGAAGCATCTCTCGGCGGCTGATCTCGCTGCCGATGCGCACCCGGGAGTAAACGCCCTGCATCTCCTTGGCATCGCGGATGGTCACCGGTAGCGCCTGGTCCAGCGGCAGCTTGGCATCCAGCACCACCATGGCGGTCATCAGCTTGGTCACCGAAGCGATCGGCACGACCATGTCGGGATTGCTGGAATAGAGCACCTCGTTGGTGTTCAGGTCGACCAGCAGGGCGCTGCCCGAGGCGAGCTCCTGAACCATCGGCTTGGCCGCCTGGGCATGAATCACCGGCAACGAGGCCAGGCAGGCGAACAACAGGCTGGCCACCGTACGACGCAATTTCACGATTGGATTTCCCCGCTGGAAAAGGGCGCTGCGGCGCGGGATGCGCCGGAATAAAGCGCTCCGGAACTGTGACGCAGTATAGGGAATCGACGGGCGGCTCGCCTGTTCCCGATGAACGGTTCGTCGGATGTCGACCAGCGCGGCTGGCCGGTCCGGACACATCTTGATGTGGTCTGCTCGGCCAGCAAAGCCGGCCTCTGGCCGCACCTCTGCAACGTTTCGGGGTCAAACGCACACACTTACCGAGGGGAGGTCCCGCCATGTTCAGCCACAAGCCCACCACCCGCGAAGAAGTCCAACGCGAGATCGACAGCCTGATGCGCGCGCTCGACGAGCTCAAGCACGACGCCGCACGTGACTCGCGCCATCGCCTCAGCGCCCTGCGTTCGCGTGCCGAATCGCTCTGGCACGACCAGCACTGGGACGAGCACTATGCCGATCTGTCCAAGCGCACCCGTGAGGCCAGCCGCGCCGCACGCGACTGTGCCAAGGAACATCCGCTGGGCACGCTGGCCCTGGCGGCCGGTGCCTTTGCCCTGATCGGCTATCTGGTCACCCGCCGCTGACCGACCATGCTCAACGCCGAAACGCCACGCCTCAAGTTCGCCCTGTACGGCGCGCATGACGATCTCGGCAGTGCGCTGCTGGTCGAGTTGCTCAGCCGGCAGCACGAGGCTGTGGCGCTATTGGACGATCTCAATTCGCTGTCTGCCCGGCCGGGCCTGCGGACCAAGCCGGGCGACCCGTTCGATCCGCTGAGCGTCAGCGAAAGCGTGGCAGGGATGAATGCGGTGATCTGTCTGTACCACACGCCGCGCCTGCCCAGCACCGATGCCATCACCGGCGAGTCCGCCCGGCGCGATTTCTACCAGGCGGTGGAAGCGCTGCTGCTCGGGCTTGAGCGTGTCGGCGTCGAGCGGCTGCTGTTGATCGCCGACTTCCCGGCCATCGAGCGACAGCCGGAGGTCGAGGCCGCCTTGCAGCGGCTGGCCGCGCATCCGCTCAAGTGGACGCTGGTGGATGCGCCCCCGGCCGGCAACCAGCTGACCATCGAGACGTTGGCCGAAGCCGCCGGCAAGGGCGAAACCAATCCCTTTCACGAGCTGCAGCGCATCGCGGCCGGTATCGTGGACGAGCTGGAGCGCCCGCAGCACCTGCATCAGCGCATCCATTTTCGTAGCTAGCCCTTTCTGGTCGTCTGGGCGCGGCTTATGGATGTCTGCGCGCGTGGGCCAGCCAATGGCCAGCGGGCATCTGGCCGGCCAAGAGCCCTCTCAGCCCAGCTGGCGCCGTAGCTCGGCCAGTACCGGCGCGGTATCCGGGCGCACGCCGCGCCAGAGTTCGAAGGCTTCCGCCGCCTGCTCCACCAGCATGCCGAGACCGTCGCGGGTGGTCGCACCCAGCGCCGCGGCCCAGCGGCAGAAGGGCGTCGGCTCGGCGCTGTACATCATGTCGTAGCAGAAGGTGCGGCCGGCAACGATCAGGCTGTCGGCCAAGGGCGGCAGCTCGCCACCGAGGCTGGCCGACGTGCCGTTGACGATCAGGTCGACCGGTTCGGCAAGCTCGGCGAAGCCGCTCGCCGACAGCGGACCGAGCTCGGCGAATTCCTGCACCAGCTGTTCGGCCCGGCTCGCGGTGCGATTGGCGATGACCAGCGCCGCCGGCCGGTGCGCCAGCAGCGGCTCCAGTACGCCACGCACGGCACCCCCGGCGCCCAGCAGCAGGATGCGGCGGCCGCTCAGGGTCACGCCGGCATTGAGCAGGTCGGCGACCAGCCCGGCGCCATCGGTGTTGTCGCCCAGCAGGCGACCATCCTCCAGCTTCTTCAGGGTATTCACCGCACCGGCGCGGCGCGCACGCTCGGTCAGCTCGTCGGCCATGCGATAGGCCTGCTCCTTGAACGGCACGGTCACGTTGGCACCCCGGCCTTCGCGAAAGAAGTCACGCGCGAACGCGGGGAAGTCATCCAGCGGCGCCAGCAGCGGCTCATAGCTCAGCGCCTGGCCGGTCTGTGCGGCGAACAGCGCATGAATCTGCGGTGACTTGCTGTGGCCGATGGGGTTGCCGAAGACGCCGTAGCGGTCCATCCAATACCTCTGTTTCAAATGCGGGCTGCAGACCCGGTGCGAGACGCATCGACTCCAGCGCCGAAACCTCGGGCCGGATGCCGTCTTCGTTCAGGCGGGCGCGGCGGCCAGCCAGTCGCGGTCCTTGAGGAAGTACTCGGTCAGCCGCGCTTCCGGCGAGCCCGGCTCGGGGCGCTTGTCATAGCCCCAGGCAACCTGCGGCGGCAGCGACATCAGGATCGATTCGGTGCGGCCACCCGATTGCAGGCCGAACAGGGTGCCGCGGTCATAGACCAGGTTGTACTCGACGTAGCGGCCGCGGCGCAGCAGCTGGAACTGCCGCTCGCGCTCACCGAACGGGGTGGCCTTGCGCCGCTGCACGATGGGCAGATAGGCCTGGAGATAGGCATCGCCGACCGCACGCATGAAGGCGAAGCTGGTGTCGAAATCCCACTGGTTCAGGTCGTCGAAGAACAGTCCGCCAACGCCGCGCGGTTCGTTGCGGTGCTTGATGTGGAAATAGCGGTCGCACCACTCCTTGTAGCGCGGATAGACCTCGGCGCCGAAGGGTGCGCAGGCGTCCCGGGCGACCCGGTGCCAATGCACGCAGTCGTCCTCGAAACCGTAGTAGGGCGTCAGGTCGAAGCCGCCGCCGAACCACCAGACCGGTTCCTCGCCGTCCTTCTCGGCGATGAAGAAGCGCACATTGGCATGGGAGGTGGGCACGTAGGGGTTGTGCGGGTGGATCACCAGCGACACGCCCAGCGCCTCGAAGCTGCGACCGGCCAGTTCAGGCCGGTGGGCACTGGCCGATGGCGGCAGGCTGTCGCCGTGCACATGGGAGAAGTTCACCCCGCCTTTCTCGATCAGCGCGCCGTTCTCGATCACCCGCGTCCGGCCGCCACCGCCACCAGGCCGCGTCCAGGCATCCTCGACGAAGCGGGCACCGCCGTCTTCGACCTCCAGGGCGGCGCAGATTCGATCCTGCAAATCCAGCAGATAGGCTTTGACGGCTTCGGTCCTGTCGTTCACGAAATCACCTTGCGAATGACCGCACGCAGCCAGCGGCGCGTGGCTGAGCGGTGCTTGAAACGGGGTCGGCCGGCAAGCATAACATCAGCCCGATTGACGAACGCAGCCCCGGCAGGTTCGATAGGCGCTCTTTAAATGACCAGGAGCCAGACATGTCCCAGCGCATCCAATTCAGCCAGCACGGCGGTCCCGAAGTCCTGGAACAGGTCGATGTGCCCCTCAGCGCACCGGCTGCCGGCGAGGTGCGCGTCCGCAACCACGCCATCGGCCTGAACTTCATCGACACCTATTTCCGTAGCGGCCTGTACCAGCCGCCAAGCCTGCCGTCCGGTCTGGGCACCGAGGGTGCCGGGGTGGTCGATGCGGTGGGCGAGGGCGTGCAGCATCTGCAGCCCGGTGATCGTGTCGCCTATGCCACCGGTCCGCTGGGTGCCTACGCGGAGTATCACACGCTGCCGGCTCGCCACCTGGTCAAGCTGCCGGACTCCATCAGCTACGAACAGGCTGCCGCGGTCATGCTCAAGGGCCTGACCTGTCAGTATCTGCTGCGTCAGACTCACGCGCTGCAGGCTGGCGAGACCGTGCTGTTCCATGCCGCGGCCGGCGGCGTTGGCTCCATTGCCTGCCAGTGGGCGCATGCGCTCGGCGCTCGGCTGATCGGCGTGGTCGGCTCGGCGGAGAAGGCCGCACGCGCCAAGGCGCTCGGTGCCTGGGCGACCATCGACCGTAGCTGCGAAGACGTGGTGCAGCGCGTACTGGAGCTGACCGAAGGCAAGAAGTGCCCGGTGGTCTACGACTCGGTGGGCAAGAACAGCTGGGAGATTTCCCTCGATTGCGTCGCTCCGCGCGGGCTGCTGGTGAGCTTCGGCAATGCGTCCGGCGCCGTCACCGGGGTCAACCTCGGAGTGCTGGCGCAAAAGGGTTCGCTGTTTGTCACCCGCCCGACCCTGGCTGGCTATGCCGACACCCCGGAGCGCCTGCAGGCCATGGCCGACGAGCTGTTCGAGATGATCGACAGCGGCAAGGTCAAGGTCGAGATCGGCCAGCGCTACGCACTCGGCGATGCCGCCGAAGCGCAGCGCAAACTGGCAGCGGGGGAGACCACCGGATCGACCATTCTGCTGCCCTGAACACGGTGGCGGCTGCCGCTGTAGGGCAGCCGCGCCGCCATCGATTCGCCGGGTCAGGCCGGACGAATTACCTCGCCGCTGCGCAGGTCACGGATGACGCTGGGATTGCGCCGGCCGCCCAGCGCACCATTGAACACGGCGTCTAGCTGCTGCGGGAAATACTGTTCCACCCGCAGCCGCGAACGCGCCGCGGGCCGCCCGGCGGGGTTGGCCGAGGTCGACACCAGCGGCCCGGTCAGCGCGCAGAGGCGCTTGACCAGCGGGTGGTCGGTGACGCGCAGGGCCACGCTGTCATGCCGTCCGGTGATCCACTCGGGCAAGCGGCCGCGGTGCGGTACCAGCCAGGTGTTGGGCCCCGGCCAGGTCCCTGCCAGGCGATCCAGCCAGCGCTCCGGCAGGTCATCCAGCAGGAAGTGGAACTGTTCCACGGTGTCCGCGATGAGGATCAGGCCCTTCTCCACGGGTCGCTCTTTGAGCGCCAGCAAGCGCATCACCGCGTCTTCGTCCCACGGGTCGCAGCCCACACCCCAGACCGCTTCGGTCGGATAGGCGATCACCCCGCCAGCCCGGACCACCCGCGCCACCTGCTGCACACGCCAATCGCCAATCATGCCGACCTCTGCCTGGATGAAAAGCCGGCAGTGTACCCAAGGCGCCAGCCGTCGAGCAGGGGGCGATCGGGCCGATTCGCAACAGCCTGCAACAGTGAGCCGTTAAGCCTGGCACCGTCGCATCCAGGCGATGCCGGCTAGCGCATCAGCACCGACCAGAGTCCGTTGTCGCAGCTGACCTGACCCTCGATCTCCAGCTCGGTCAGTTGTGCCAGCACCTGACCCAGCGGCTGATCGAGCGCGGCCGCCAGCGCCTCGCTGCTGCGCGACGCCGCCAGCAGTTCGCGCAGCAATGGGTGATCCGTCTGCGGCGGCTTCGACGCTTCATCAGCCAGCGGCGCAAGGCGCTGCCAGCCGCGCAGGGCCTGCAGGACATCCTCTACCGACTCCACCAGCGCCGCGCCCTGGCGGATCAGCTGATGGCAGCCGCGTGCGCCAGGATGATGGATCGAACCGGGAATCGCATAGACTTCGCGGCCTTGCTCGGCGGCCAGACGCGCGGTGATCAGCGAACCGCTGGACGGACTCGCCTCGACCACCAGCACGCCCAGCGAAAGGCCGCTGATGATGCGGTTGCGGCGCGGAAAGTTGCTCGCTTGTGGCGGGCAGTCCAGCGGCAATTCGGACACCAGCGCACCGCCATGTTCGACGATCTGCTTGGCCAGGCTGAGATGGCGCTGCGGATACAGCCGTTCGATGCCGGTGCCGAGCACCGCGACGGTCTTGCCGTTTGCATCCAGCGCACCCTGATGTGCAGCGCCGTCGATTCCCAGCGCCAGTCCACTGGTGATGACGAAACCCGCGCCGGCCAAGCTGCGGGAAAACGCGCGGGCATTGTCCAGGCCGTTTCGCGAGGCGCGGCGGCTGCCGACTACCGCCAGCTGCGGCCGTTCGAGCAAGGTCGGATCGCCAGCGACGAACAGCAGAGGCGGGGCATCCGGCAGCTCCGCCAGCAGGGCGGGATAGGCCGGATCGTCCCAGCAGATCACATGTCGACCTGGGGCTTGCAGCCAGGCCAGGGCGGCACTGGCCCGCTCGCGAACCTCGCTGCTGCGACGCGGTTCGGCGCAGCTGACCGGCAGACCCAGGGAGCGCCAGGCGCTGGCCGGCGCGCTGAGGGCCGACGCGGCATCGGGGAACGCCCTGAGCAACCGCTGCAGGCGCCGCGGACCGAGTTCCGGCAACAGATGAAGACGCAGCCGGGCTTCAAGCTCGGCGGGGGAAATGGCAGGCATGAAAGACACTCCTTGTCTCCTGGCACCGCGTCCTTGCGGTGTTATCGCAGCATGAAAAAGCCCCGCATTCGCGGGGCTTTCTTAGTTCAGGGGTTGCGGACCTTGTCCTTCACCGACAGCGAGCGGGTCGCCTGCAGCACCAGGCCGTAGCTGAGCTTGTCGTAGGTGCGGAACACCATCAGCAGACCGGAGCGCTCGTCCGGGATCTTCACGTTCTCGCCGGTCACGCGATCGCGCACGGTTTCGCCGGTCTTGTACACCGCCAGCACGTTGCCGTCCTGCAGACCGTCACGAGCACCTTTGTTCAGCGTGACCACATCGAACTGGCCGATCTGGGTGACGCCGCGCGGCACATCCAGAATCACGCCTTCGACCTGGGTGGACGGGGCGCTCGGCATAAAGGTGGAGTTGACCGCGCGCTCCTCGCCCGGGAACAGGCGATCACCGATGCGCGCTTCCTGGGTGGTCCGGGTCAGTTGCATGGTGGCGATGTCGCCTTCGATCTCGACGATCTCGACGGAGCCGACATCGTCGGCGTTGATGCCGAGGAATTCACCGGTGTCCGGGTCGACGTAGGTCTTGCCCTGGCGGAAGATGCCGTAGGCCGGCATGTTCGCTTCGAACGCGCCGCGACCATAGATGCGATCGCCGGCGCCGCTGATCACGCGCTCGGCATTGCCGGCGACGATGTACGGAGCGCCCTGGAACTGCTCGGCAGTGTCGATGATGCGGTTGCTCAGCAGGAAGCTGTTGATCGCTTCCAGCGGGATGGTCGGGATGGCCTCGGCCATCGGCGTGGTGCGTACGGTCGGCGACAACTTGATGGTGCCGCGCGAGGTACCGCGGTCTAGCACCAGTCGCGGCTGGCCGTCGACATAGACCAGGCTCAGGGTGTCGCCGGGATAGATCAGGTGAGGGTTGGCGATCTGCGGGTTGGCATGCCACAGCTCCGGCCATTTCCACGGCTCGCGCAGGAAGCGGCCGGAAATGCCCCAGAGTGTGTCGCCCTTCACCACGGTATACCGCTCCGGATGATTGTCCTTGAGCTGCACCGCGGCCTGGGCGAGCCCGCCGACCGCCACCAGCAGCAGGGCGAGTAGTGATTTCCTCATGTGGTGAATCCCTTTATTATGTGCCTTCACGTGAAGCGCCCTAGCGCCGCGGACCCATTTGGAACGCGGCATTAAGCCGTTTTCCATGCTGCTCGGCATCTTAGCAGCGGCTTTTGACTTTATTCCATAAGTGCATCACAAACGCATATGGCCATTCTGAACATCCTTGAATTTCCCGATCCGCGGCTGCGCACCATCGCCAAACCGGTGGACGTGGTCGATGACGGCATCCGTCAGCTGGTCGACGACATGTTCGAAACCATGTACGAAGCGCCGGGCATCGGCCTGGCCGCGACGCAGGTCAATGTGCACAAGCGCGTGGTGGTGATGGACCTGTCCGAGGACCGCTCCGAACCGCGGGTTTTCATCAACCCGGAATTCGAACCGCTCACCGACCAGATGGACCAGTACCAGGAAGGCTGCCTGTCGGTACCCGGCTTCTACGAGAACGTCGATCGTCCGCAGAAGGTGCGCATCAAGGCGCTGGACCGCGACGGCAAGCCCTACGAGCTGATCGCCGAAGGGCTGCTGGCGGTGTGTATCCAGCACGAGTGCGATCACCTCAACGGCAAGCTGTTCGTCGACTACCTGTCCAGCCTCAAGCGCGACCGGATCAAGAAGAAGCTGGAAAAGATCCACCGCCAGCAGGCTTGATTCCCGAACCTCAAAGGCTTGCTACGGCAAGCCTTTTTCTTAGCGAGTCCCCATGACCCAGCCCTTGCGCATCGTTTTCGCCGGCACTCCGGAATTCGCCGCCCAGCACCTGCAGGCCCTGCTCGATGCGGGCAAATCGATCGTTGCGGTCTATACCCAGCCGGACCGCCCGGCCGGGCGCGGCCAGAAGCTGATGCCCAGCCCGGTCAAACAGCTCGCCATGCAACACGACATTCCGGTGCTGCAACCGCAGACACTGCGTGATCCGGCGGCTCAGGCGGAGCTGGCCGCGCTGCAGGCGGACCTGATGGTGGTCGTGGCCTATGGCCTGATCCTGCCGCAGGCCGTGCTCGATGCGCCACGGTTGGGCTGCATCAACAGCCACGCCTCGCTGCTGCCACGCTGGCGCGGTGCGGCGCCGATCCAGCGCGCGATCGAGGCCGGCGACAGCGAGAGCGGGGTCACCGTGATGCAGATGGAAGCGGGCCTGGATACCGGTCCGATGCTGCTCAAGGTCAACACGCCGATCAGTGACGAAGACACCGGCGGCTCGCTGCACGACCGTCTCGCCTTGCTCGGCGCGCACGCCGTGGTACAGGCCGTCGACGCCCTGGCCGCCGGCACCCTGACGCCCGAAGTGCAGGACGACAGCCTGGCCACCTATGCGCACAAGCTGAGCAAGGACGAGGCGCGCGTAGACTGGGCCCGCCCGGCAGTCGAGCTGGAGCGGCTGATTCGCGCCTTCAACCCCTGGCCGATCTGCCACAGCACGCTGAACGGCGAAACGCTGAAGATTCACGCCGCACGCCTCGGCGAAGGCCGCGGCGAGCCCGGCCTTATCCTCGACGCGAGCAAGGCAGGGCTGACCGTTGCCTGCGGTGAAGGCGCGCTGTCGCTGACTCGCCTGCAATTGCCCGGTGGCAAGCCGCTTGGCTTCGGCGACCTGTACAACAGCCGGCGTGAGCAGTTCGCCCCCGGCCTGGTTCTCGGCCAATGAATCCGCGCCTGGCGGCGGCCCGTGCGCTGAGCGTCGTGCTGTCGGGCAAGGCGTCTCTGGGCAGCAGCCTGCCCGAGGTCCTCGGCAAGGTGGACGCCCGTGATCGCGGTCTGACCCAGGAACTGGCCTTTGGTACCGCGCGCTGGCAGCCGCGCCTGGCGGGGCTGGCCAACAAACTGTTGCAGAAGCCGTTCAAGGCCGCCGACCGTGATGTCGAAGCATTGCTGCTGGTCGGCCTCTATCAGCTGCTGCATACCCGTATTCCGGCCCATGCCGCCATCGGCGAAACCGTCGGCTGCGTGGACAAGCTGAAGAAGCCCTGGGCCAAGGGGCTGCTCAATGCCGTGCTGCGCCGCGCCCAGCGCGAAGGTGAAGCACTGCTGGCCGAACTGGAACACGATCCGGTGATTCGCGTGGCCCACCCGCGCTGGCTGCAGAAGGCCCTCAAGGCACACTGGCCCGAACATTGGGAAGCCATCTGCGCGGCGAACAATGCGCATCCGCCGATGATGCTGCGGGTCAACCGCCGTCAGACCAGTCGAGACGTCTACCTGACCGAGCTGCAAACCGCCGGTATCGACGCCTTCCCCTGCGAATTCAGCGAAGACGGCATCCGACTCGCCAGCCCCTGCGATGTGCAGCAGCTGCCCGGCTTCGCCGAAGGACGGGTCAGCGTGCAGGACGAAGCCGCGCAGCTGGCCGCCGGGCTGCTCGATCTGGCGCCCGGCCAGCGCGTGCTGGACGCCTGCTGCGCTCCGGGCGGCAAGACCTGCCACCTGCTCGAGCGCGAGCCGCAGCTGGCCGGGCTGGTTGCGCTGGACCTCGAGCCCAAGCGCCTGGCGCGGGTACGGGAGAATCTCGAGCGTCTGCAGCTCGATGCCGAGCTGCTCGCCGCCGATGCGCGCGCCACCGCGCAGTGGTGGGATGGCAAACCGTTCCAGCGCATCCTGCTCGACGCACCCTGCTCGGCCACCGGCGTGATCCGCCGCCATCCGGACATCAAGCTGACCCGCCAGGCCGAGGACATCGCTCCACTGGCCGCACTGCAGGGCGAGATGCTCGATGCACTGTGGCCGACCCTGGAAGTCGGCGGCGTGCTGCTCTATGCCACCTGCTCGGTGCTGCCGACCGAGAACCGCGAGGTGATCGGTGCCTTTCTCGCACGCACCCCCGGCGCGCGCGAACTGGACCTGCCGGCCGGCTTCGGCCTGACGCAGCCCCACGGTCGCCAGCTGCTGCCGCAGCAGGACGGCCACGACGGCTTCTACTATGCCAAGCTGATCAAGATCGCAGCTCAACCGCGTGGCCATCATCAGTAAGCCGAACCCGGGCCGGCCAGGCTCGACCCCAACATGGACGCGGCAGCGGATGGCTGCCGCTCAGGAGTGACCGCGTGAAGATCATCATCCTCGGTGCCGGTCAGGTCGGCGGCACCCTCGCCGAACACCTCGCCAGCGAAGCCAACGACATCACCGTGGTGGACACCGACGGCGATCGCCTACGCGATCTCGGCGACCGCCTGGACATCCGCACCATCCAGGGCCGAGGCTCTTTTCCCACGGTGCTGCGCCAGGCCGGTGCCGACGACGCCGACATGCTGGTGGCGGTAACCAACAGCGACGAAACCAACATGGTCGCCTGCCAGGTCGCCTACACGCTGTTTCACACGCCGACAAAGATCGCCCGGGTGCGCGAGGCGGCCTATCTGGTGCGCTCGGGTCTGTTCAACAACGAAGCCATTCCGGTGGACGTGCTGATCAGCCCGGAACAGGTGGTGACCAATTACATCAAACGCCTGATCGAGCATCCCGGCTCGCTGCAGGTGATCGACTTCGCCGGCGGCAAGGCGCAGCTGGTGGCGGTACGCGCCTATTACGGCGGCCCGCTGGTGGGCCAGGAGCTGCGCCAGCTGCGTCGTCACATGCCCAACGTCGACACCCGCGTGGCGGCCATCTTCCGCCGCAACCACGCGATCCTGCCGCAGGGCGACACGGTCATCGAGGCCGATGACGAGGTGTTCTTCATCGCTGCCCGCGGCCACATCCGTGCCGTGATGAGCGAGATGCGCCGGCTCGACGAGAACTACAAGCGCATCGTCATCGCCGGTGGCGGGCACATCGGCGAGCGGCTGGCCGAGGCCATCGAGAGCCGCTACCAGGTCAAGATCATCGAGATGAACCCGGCACGCTGCCGCTACCTCTCCGACACCCTGGACAGCACCATCATCCTGCAGGGTAGCGCTTCGGACCGCGACCTGCTGGTGGAAGAAAACATCAACGAGGCGGACGTGTTCCTCGCCCTGACCAACGACGACGAGGCCAACATCATGTCCTCGCTGCTGGCCAAGCGGCTCGGTGCGCGCAAGGTGATGTGCATCATCAACAACCCGGCCTACGTCGACCTGGTGCAGGGCGGCGAAATCGACATCGCCATCAGCCCGCAGCTGGCCACCATCGGCACCCTGCTGACCCACGTGCGCCGCGGCGATATCGTCAGTGCACACTCGCTGCGCCGCGGCGCGGCCGAAGCGATCGAGGTGATCGCCCACGGCGACCCGCGCTCGAGCAAGGTGGTGGGTCGCGCCATCGAGCAGATTGCCCTGCCGCCAGGCACCACCATCGGCGCGGTGATCCGCGACGACCAGGTACTGATCGCGCACGATGACACCCGAATCGAGTCCGGCGACCACGTCATCCTGTTCCTGGTGGACAAGAAGCACATTCGCGACGTGGAGCGCCTGTTCCAGGCCGGCCTGACCTTCTTCTGAAGCCCGCCGCTTTTACCCGAACGGCCCGCCTTATGGTGGGCCGTTTTGTTTTCTCAATCAGGAAACCTGTAGCTCCGTTACGGCGTGTTTTCCATCATCCCCTTCAATTGCGTCAGATCGCGCCAGATGGCCTCAGATTTCCATTTTATGGCCAGCTTTTGTACCCTCCAGAATGACCGTCTCGTCAGGGATTCGATTGAAGGAAGCTATGACCGCCGTAATGTTCACGGCACCTTGTCGCTTCGCAAGCGTCCTTTACTACGGTCAACGCAGTTACCACTCCTAGACAAATAACGATCCGATTCCTCGGGTCTCTACAAGGAACAGGAGAAACTCCCAATGAGGAACAGCCCCATCACGACAAGCCCCCGCCGGCTGCTGATCGCCTGTGCCGCCCTGGCCAG
Organism: Stutzerimonas stutzeri; assembly: GCF_000219605.1. NCBI lineage: Bacteria > Pseudomonadati > Pseudomonadota > Gammaproteobacteria > Pseudomonadales > Pseudomonadaceae > Stutzerimonas > Stutzerimonas stutzeri. The sequence goes on along the minus strand of NC_015740.1, from coordinate 25,532 downwards.
CATCGGTTTCGCCAGCGTCACCCAGGCCGATACCCTGGAAAAGATCAAGGACAGCAACAGCGTCCGCATCGGCTATGCCAACGAGACGCCTTTCGCCTATACGGCGCTGGATGGCAGTGTCACCGGCGAGTCGCCGGAAATCGTGCGCAAGGTCTTCGAGCGCATGGAGATCGGCACCATCAAACCGGTGCTCACCGAATGGGGCTCGCTGATCCCCGGCCTGCGCGCCGGGCGCTTCGACCTCATCGCCGCCGGCATGTACATCACCCCGGAACGCTGCAAGCAGGTGCTTTTCACCGACCCGCATTACCGCCTGCTCGACACCCTGCTGGTGGCCCAGGGCAACCCGAAGGAGCTGCGCAGCTACGAGGACATCGCCGGCAACCCCGAGGTGAAGATCGCCATCATGTCCGGCACGGTGAACCTGGGCTATGCGCGCAAGGCCGGCATCAAGGATTCGCAGATCCTCCAGGTACCGGATACCACCTCCCAGCTGCAGGCGGTACGCAGCGGCCGCGCCGATGCCGCCATCGGCACCCAGCTGACCATGCGCGGGCTGGCGGCCAAGGCCAGTAACGATGTCGAGGCCATTGCCGACTTCGAGGACGATCCCGCGCGCGCCGGCTATGGTGCGCTGGCCTTCCGCCCGCAGGACGAAGCCCTGCGCGATGCAGTGAATGCCGAGCTCAAGCAGTGGCTGGGCAGCGAGGAGCATCTGAAAGCCGTGGAACCGTTCGGCTTCGACCGCTCCAACCTGACCGACAAGACCGCCGCCGAGCTCTGCGGCGCCTGAAGCCCGTCGGGCGGCCGGTTTGCTGCGCCGACCCGCCGCCCGCCTGCGAACGCTGACCAAGGCTGCGCCGCCGCTTGCGCAGCCTCGCTCAGCGCTCCGGACAACCGGATAGCGCCACCATGATCGAACTGCTCCCCCTGTTGCTGCAGGGCACCTGGGTCACCGTCAAGGTGACTGTCTTCGGTTCCCTGCTGGCCATCGCCTGCGCGCTGATCGCCGCGCTGGCCCGGCTCTCGCCATTGGCACCATTGCGCTGGCTGGCCGTCATCTACGTCGAGGTGTTCCGTGGCTCGTCGCTGCTGGTCCAGCTGTTCTGGCTGTACTTCGTGCTGCCGCTGCCACCGTTCAACGTCGAGATGAGCGCCTTCGCCGTAGCGGTGGTCGGCCTGGGCCTGAACATCGGTGCCTACGGCGCCGAGGTGCTGCGTGGCGCGATCCGCTCGGTGCATCGCGGCCAGCACGAGGCCTGCCACGCGCTGAACATGACGCCGCTGACCCGCATGCGCCGGATCATCCTGCCGCAGGCGCTGCTGGCGGCGATTCCGCCCGGCACCAACCTGTTGATCGAACTGCTGAAGAACACTTCGCTGGTGTCGCTGATCACCCTGTCGGACCTGGCCTTCCGCGCCCGGCAGCTGGACCAGGCAACCCTGATGACCCTGGAGATCTTCGGCCTGGCGCTGGTGATCTACTTCGTTCTCGCCCAGACGATCAACTTCGCCATGCGCAGGCTGGAACAGCGCCTGGCCCGTGGCCGGATGCGCGGAGGCCTGTCATGAACTTCTTCGACTGGGAATTCGCCCGCGAAATCCTGCCACGGCTGCTGGACGCCTCGCTGACCACCATCGGCATCGCCCTGGCCGGCTTCGCCATCGCCGTGGTGCTCGGCCTGTTTCTCGCCATCGGTCGGCGCAGCCGCCACCGCTGGCTGTCCTGGCCGGTCACCGGGCTGATCGAATTCATTCGCAGCACGCCGTTACTGATCCAGGTGTATTTCCTGTTCTACGTCTTCCCCAGTTACGGCCTCAACCTCAGCGCCATGCAGGCGGGGATCATCGGTATCGCGCTGCACTACGCCTGCTACACCGCCGAGGTCTACCGCGCCGGCCTGGACGCGGTGCCGCGCTCGCAGTGGGAAGCGGTCACCGCGCTGAACATGAAGCCCTGGACCGCCTACCGCGACGTGATCCTGCCGCAGGCGTTGCGCCCGGTACTGCCGGCGCTGGGCAACTACCTGATCTCGGTTCTCAAGGACACGCCGGTGCTGTCGGCGATCACCGTGGTGGAAATCATGCAGCGGGCCAAGAACATCGGCTCCGAGAGTTTCCGCTACCTGGAGCCGATCACCATGGTCGGCGTCTTCTTCCTAATTCTCAGCCTCGGCCTCGCCTGGTGCGTGCGCCGCCTGGAAAACCGCATGGAGCTGGCCCGATGAATACGCCAATGCCCGCCACAGAAGAATCGAACACCGCCGCCATGGCGGCCGCAGCGCCGGCGCAGCCAATGGTGCGTTTCGCCAGCGTGACCAAGCGCTATGGCGAGCTGACCGTACTGGAGGGGCTCGACCTTGATGTCCAGGAGGGCGAGAAGGTTGCCATCATCGGCCCCAGCGGCTCGGGCAAGTCGACCCTGCTGCGGGTGCTGATGACCCTGGAAGGCATCGACGACGGGCTGATCGAGGTGGACGGCGAACCCCTGACCCATATGCCCGACGGCCATGGCCGACTGGTCCCGGCCAACGCCCGTCATCTGCGCCGGGTGCGCGGCAAGGTCGGCATGGTGTTCCAGAGCTTCAACCTGTTCCCGCATATGAACGCGTTGCAGAACGTCATGGAAGCCCCGGTTCAGGTGCTCGGGCTGAGCAAGCGCGAGGCGCGCGAACGGGCCGAGGAGCTGCTGGCGATGGTCGGCCTGGAGGACAAGCTGGAGCATTTCCCGGCGCAGCTGTCCGGCGGCCAGCAGCAGCGCGTGGCGATTGCGCGGGCGCTGGCCATGCGACCCAAGGTGATGCTGTTCGACGAAGTGACCTCGGCGCTGGACCCGGAGCTCTGCGGCGAGGTGCTGAGCGTGATTCGCCGTCTCGGCGAGGCGCACAACCTGACCATGCTGATGGTCACCCACCAGATGGGCTTCGCCCGCGAGTTCGCCGACCGCGTATGTTTCTTCCACCAGGGTCGGATCCACGAGCAGGGCAGCCCGGACGCACTGTTCAACAACCCGCAGGAAGAGCGCACCCGGGAGTTTCTCAGCGCAGTCAATGAAGCCCATTGAGATGCCACGCGGCTGTCACGCGGCGCGCTCAAGATTGCGCGCACCCGCTAAGACCAATGGCGTATGCTGACCATCTTGCCGGGCAGTCGCTTTGCACTACAGTGGAGGGGACTCCCTGGGCGCCCGTGCTCCAATCAAGGTCCGATCATGCTCGAATCGCTGGAAAAGATGCTCTCTCAAGGCATGGACAATCCGATGCTGCGCTTCGGACTCGGCAAGGGCTACCTGGATGCCGGTCAGCCGGGCAGGGCGGCGCAGCACCTGCGCCGCTGCGTGGAGCTCGATCCAAAGTACTCGGCGGCGTGGAAGCTGCTGGGCAAGGCGTTGCAGGCCGATGGCGACAAGCAGGGCGCCCACGAGGCCTGGGAAAGCGGCATCGCCGCAGCGAACGCTCGCGGCGACAAGCAGGCGGAAAAGGAAATGAGCGTCTTTCTGCGTCGGCTCGACCGGCTGACGCCTGACTGAGCGCCCGCTCAGTCCTCGCGCAGGAACTGCAGGCCGATCCCCTCGGCATCGACCCGCATCACCACCATCCGCAGTTCCGGCGCTGGAATCGGCAGGTCCTGAACCTGACCGGTCACCTCGTCGCCAGGCTTCAGCACTACCAACTCCGGATGCCGCACATAGACGCCACCATCGGACAGGTCGCGGGTGTGGGCGAACACCTCGCCGAAGGCCGGATGGGTGATGCGAATACGGCACTTCATGTTGGTACGTGGATGCTGACGCTGGTTGCGCATGGGTTCGTCCTTGTTGGTTCTTGTTCTGGCCTGATCAGTACCAGCGCTTTTCGCCGGCGGGGCGCTTCTTGAAGCGCTTCATCGTCCACATGTACTGGCTGGGGTAGGCCCGCACGTACTTCTCGATCATCGCGCTCATGGCCGCCACGCCGGTTTCGGCGTCCTCGCTATACATCCCTTCGGGCGCCGCCTCGAGGATCACCTTGTAGCCCGAACCGTCCTCCAGGCGCAACGCGTGAAGAAAAACGCCGACCGCCTTGCCGCCGGCGAGCATGCCGGGCACGAACTTGCTGGTCAGCGCCTGGGTGGCGAAGAAAGGCACAAACAGCCCGCTGCCTTCGCTCGGTTCCGGATCGGCCGGGATGCCAACCGCACCGCCACGACGGACTTCCTTGATCACGCTGAGGATGCCTTCCCGGGTCGAGGGCGCGACCCGGTTGCCCAGCTGCACGCGCTGCTGCTGCAGCAACTCGTCCACCGCCTTCAGCTTTGGCGGCCGGTAGAAGATGATCGGCTTGCACTGCGCGCAGTAGAAATGGTTCAGCACTTCCCAGTTTCCCAGGTGGCTGGTGATACCGACCACCCCCTTGCCAGACGCCAGCGCCGCCTGCAGCACCTCGAGGCCTTCGACTTCGCGAATCAGCCCGAGGGTCTTCTCAGCCGGCCAGATCCAGGCGCAGGCGCTTTCGGTGAAGGTCATGCCGGTCTGCCGCAGCGTCTTTCCGAGCAGCACATCCAGTTCGGCGGCACTCAGCTCGGGAAAGCACTTGTGCAGGTTGATCCGCGCCACCTCGCGCGAGCGGTTCGGCAGCTTCCACATCAGCCAGCCGATCGCCGAGCCCAGCCCCTGCACCATGCGCCAGGGCAACCGGGCGAACAGTCGCAGGGAACCGACGACCAGGGCACCTTTGAGCTTTTCCACACCGCACTCCGAAATTTTCAGGTCGCCTAGTCTACCTGCATCGGGCGGCGGCGTTCAGGCGCGACGCTGGCAAAGGCGCATATCTTGGTGGCATACGGCTCAATCGCCGCCGACCAGCGCGGCATGCCGTTCGCAATCGATCAGATGGTCCATCACCATGCCGCAAGCCTGCATGTAGGCATAGCAGATGGTCGGGCCGACAAAGCTGAAGCCGGCTTTTTTCAGCGCGCGGCTCATGGCCTCGGCCTCGGGCGAGACCGCCGGCACCTGATCCAGGCGCTCGAAGCGATTGATCTTCGGTTCGCCGCCGACGAAGGACCAGACGAACCCCACCGGATCCTCCAGCTGCAACCAGGCACGCGCGTTGCTGCGCGCCGCCTCGAGCTTGCGCCGGTTGCGGATGATGCCGGGATCCTGCATGCGCTCGTCGATCTCGGCATCGCTCATGCGCGCCAGGCGCTCGGCATCGAAGCCGAACAGCACCTGCCGGTAGCGCTCGCGCTTGCGCAGTACGGTGATCCAGGAAAGCCCCGCCTGAAAGGCCTCGAGCAAGAGGAATTCGAACAGCACCTGCGGATCGCGGGCCGGTACGCCCCATTCGCGATCGTGGTAGTCGATGTACAGCGGATCCGTGCCGCACCAGGCGCAACGTGGCATGTGGTCTCCTTGCGCAGGGCTCGTCCGATGGCCGAAACCATCGCAAGCGCAGCCATGCGGGGGGTATACTTCGAGGCTTTCTGTCGAAGCCCAGCACAGGTGAAATTTTGAGCCAGACTACGCCTGCCGTGCGCACCTTCCAAGACCTGATCCTCGCCCTGCAAAGCTACTGGGCCGAGCAGGGTTGCGTGGTCCTGCAGCCCTATGACATGGAAATGGGCGCCGGTACATTCCACACCGCCACCTTCTTGCGCGCCATCGGTCCCGAGACCTGGAACGCCGCCTACGTCCAGCCTTCGCGCCGCCCGGCCGACGGCCGCTACGGCGAGAACCCCAACCGCCTGCAGCACTACTACCAGTTTCAGGTGGTGCTCAAGCCCAACCCGGACAACATCCAGGACCTGTACCTGGAGTCGCTGCGCCGCATCGGCGTCGATACCTCGGTGCACGACGTGCGCTTCGTGGAGGACAACTGGGAATCGCCGACCCTCGGCGCCTGGGGTCTGGGCTGGGAAGTCTGGCTCAACGGCATGGAAGTCACCCAGTTCACCTACTTCCAGCAGGTCGGCGGCGTCGAGTGCTACCCGGTCACCGGTGAGATCACCTATGGCCTGGAGCGCCTGGCCATGTACCTGCAGGGTGTCGACTCGGTCTACGACCTGATCTGGGCCGACGGTCCGTTCGGCACCGTGACCTATGGCGATGTGTTCCACCAGAACGAGGTGGAACAGTCGACCTACAACTTCGAGCACGCCAATGTGCCGAAGCTGTTCGAACTCTTCGATTTCTACGAGAGCGAAGCCAACCGGCTGATGGCCGCCGAGCTGCCGCTGCCGGCCTACGAGATGGTGGTCAAGGCGTCGCACACCTTCAACCTGCTCGATGCCCGTCGCGCCATTTCGGTCACCGCGCGCCAGCAGTACATCCTGCGCGTGCGCAGCCTGGCCCGTTCGATCGCCCAGAGCTACCTGCTGGCCCGCGCCAAACTCGGCTTCCCCATGGCCACCCCCGAACTGCGTGACGAAGTGCTGGCCAAGCTGGAGGCTGCAGAATGAGTGCACTGGATTTCCTCGTCGAACTGGGTACCGAAGAACTGCCACCGAAGGCGCTCGCCAAGCTGGCCGAAGCCTTCTGCGCCGGCATCGAGAAGGGCCTGAAGGACGCCGGCCTGGGCTTTGCCAAGGCCCAGGCCTACGCCGCACCGCGTCGCCTGGCCGTGCTGGTCGAGCAGCTGGCCACCCAGCAGCCGGACCGCAGCATCAACCTCGACGGCCCGCCGATGCAGGCCGCCTTCGACGCCCACGGTGAGCCGACCCAGGCTGCCCTGGGTTTCGCCCGCAAGTGTGGCGTGGACCTGGCCGAAATCGACCGCAGCGGGCCCAAGCTCAAGTTCAGCCGCACCATCGAAGGTCAGCCCGCCACCCAGCTGCTGCCGGGTATCGTCGAGGCTTCGCTGAACGACCTGCCGATTCCCAAGCGCATGCGCTGGGCCGCACGCAAGGAAGAGTTCGTCCGTCCGACCCAGTGGCTGGTGATGCTGTTCGGCGAGCAGGTGATCGACTGCGAGATCCTCGCCCAGCGCGCCGGTCGCGAATCCCGCGGCCACCGCTTCCACAGCCCGGGTCAGGTGCATATCTCCAAACCCTCCAGCTACCTGGAAGACCTGCGCGGCGCCCATGTGATCGCCGACTTCGCCGAGCGTCGCGAGCTGATCGCCAAGCGCGTCGAGCAGCTGGCGTCCGAGCAGAACGGCAGTGCCATCGTGCCGCCGGCGCTGCTCGATGAGGTCACCGCCCTGGTGGAGTGGCCGGTGCCGCTGGTCTGCTCGTTCGAGGAGCGTTTCCTCGAGGTGCCGCAGGAGGCGCTCATCTCCACCATGCAGGACAACCAAAAGTATTTCTGCCTGCTGGATACCAACGGCAAACTGCTGCCACGCTTCATCACCGTGGCCAATATCGAATCGAAGGACCCGGCGCAGATCGTCTCCGGCAACGAGAAGGTCGTGCGTCCGCGTCTGACCGACGCCGAGTTCTTCTTCAAGCAGGACAAGAAGCAGCCGCTGGAACGCTTCAACGATCGTCTGAAGAACGTGGTGTTCCAGGCCCAGCTCGGCACCGTGTACGACAAAGCCGAGCGTGTCTCGCGTCTGGCCGGGCTGATCGCCGAGCGCACCGGCGGCGACAAGGCGCGCGCCATGCGTGCCGGCCTGCTGAGCAAGGCCGACCTGGCCACCGAGATGGTTGGCGAGTTTCCGGAGATGCAGGGCATCGCCGGCTACTACTACGCGCTCAACGAGGGCGAGCCTGAGGACGTTGCACTGGCGCTGAACGAGCAGTACATGCCGCGTGGCGCCGGTGGCGAGCTGCCGAGCACCCTGACCGGTGCCGCGGTGGCAGTGGCGGACAAGCTCGACACCCTGGTCGGGATCTTCGGTATCGGCATGCTGCCGACCGGCTCCAAGGACCCCTATGCACTGCGCCGCGCTGCCCTCGGCGTGCTGCGCATCCTCATCGAGAAGCAGCTGGACCTGAACCTGGTCGAGGCGGTGAACTTCGCCATCGGCCAGTTCGGTACCCAGGTCAAGTCGGCCGGCCTTGCCGATCAGGTGCTGGAGTTCATCTTCGACCGCCTGCGTGCACGTTACGAGGACGAGGGCGTCGACGTCGCCGCCTACCTCTCGGTGCGTGCCGTGCAGCCCGGTTCGGCGCTGGACTTCGATCAGCGCGTGCAGGCGGTGCAGGCCTTCCGCACCCTGCCGGAAGCCGAGGCGCTGGCCGCGGCGAACAAGCGCGTATCCAACCTGCTGGCCAAGTTCGAGGCCAAGCTGCCGGAAGCGGTCGAACCTCGCTGGTTCGACAACGCCACCGAGTTCTCACTGTATTCGGCGATCCAGCAGGCCGAACAGGCCGTGCAGCCGCTGGCCGCCGCACGCCAGTACCGAGAGGCACTGGAGCGTCTGGCGCACCTGCGTGGTCCGGTGGACGCCTTCTTCGAGGCGGTGCTGGTCAATGCCGAAGACGCTTCGGTACGCGCCAACCGTTACGCCTTGCTGGCCCGGCTGAGAGGATTGTTCCTTGGCGTTGCCGATATTTCCGCACTTGGCTAAGCCCGTGAAGCTGATCGTGCTGGACCGCGACGGCGTGATCAACGAGGACTCCGACGAGTACGTCAAGTCGGTGGAGGAGTGGATTCCCATTCCCGGGTCGCTGGAGGCGATTGCGCGGCTGTGCAAGGCCGGCTGGACGGTGGCGGTGGCCACCAACCAGTCCGGCGTGGCGCGCGGCAAGTTCGACCTGAGCACCCTCGGCGACATGCACTTCAAAATGCAACAGCTGGTGATGGGGCAGGGCGGGCGCATCGACCTCATCGTGCATTGCCCCCACGGCCCGGACGATGGTTGCGACTGCCGCAAGCCCAAGCCCGGGATGTTTCGCACCATCGCCGAGCACTTCGGCCTGGCCGATCTCAAGGGCGTTCCGGTGGTGGGTGACAGCCATCGCGATCTGCATGCCGGCATGCTGCTGGGTGGCGTCCCCTACCTGGTCAGGACCGGCAAGGGCCTGCGCACTCTGGAAGGTACGCTGCCGCCGGGTACGCAGGTATTCGATGACCTGGCCGCCGTAGTCGATCATCTACTCGAGAGTTCTCGATGAGCCTCCTGTTTCCCCTCCGCATCGTGCTGTTCTATTTCCTGCTGGCCTTCACCGCCTTCGTCTGGTGCCTGGTGAGTCTGGTGTTCGCGCCCTTCATGGCGTTTCGCGCCCGCTATCGCTTCGTGGTGCAGAACTGGTGCCGCTGCGCCATCTGGCTGGGCAAGACGCTGGTCGGCCTGCGCTACGAAGTGCATGGAGCGGAGAACGTACCGGCGCGTCCCTGCGTGATCCTGGCCAAGCACCAGAGCACCTGGGAGACCTTCTTTCTTTCGGCCTACTTCGAGCCGCTGACCCAGGTGCTCAAGCGCGAGTTGCTGCGGGTGCCGTTCTTCGGCTGGGCGATCATGCTGCTCAAGCCCATCGCCATCGACCGCGGCAACCCAAAGGCGGCGCTGCGCCAGGTCGCCAAGCAGGGTCACGAGCGACTGGAGCAGGGCGCCTGGGTGCTGATCTTTCCGGAAGGCACCCGTGTACCGGTCGGCCAGCCGGCCAAGTTCTCCCGCAGCGGCGCGGCGCTGGCAGTCAATGCCGGTCTGCCGGTGCTGCCGATCGCCCACAACGCCGGCATGTTCTGGCCCAAGGCAGGCTGGGGCAAGCGCCCCGGCACCATCCAGGTAGTCATCGGCCCGCCGATGATGGCCGAGAGCGAAGGCCCGCGCGCTGTCGCCGAACTCAACCAGCGCGCCGAAGACTGGGTCAACGCGCAAGTCAGTCAGCTCGAAGTACAGGGTCGTCCGACCCACTGATCAACGCCGGGGCCGGCAGGGACGCCCGCCCAACCTAGCGAGTCCCTATGCAGCAAATACCCAACCATCAGCTGGTCGCCGAGTGGCTGCGCCTGCTGGACGGCTATCCGGCCGAAGCCGCCGCCGCTCTGCAGGCGGTGACCGCCGAGAAGAGCCAGGAACTGGCCGAGCACTTCTATTCGCAGATGCTCGCCGATCCCCATTCGGCCAGCTTCCTGTCCCACGATCAGGTGAAGAACCGCCTCGGCAAATCGATGCAGAAGTGGATCGTGACGGTCTGTTCATCGACGGCCCACAGCGACCTTAATGCCGTGATCGACCTGCAGCGCAAGGTCGGCGACATCCACGCGCGTATCGAGATACCGGTCAGCCTGGTGCTGCGCGGCTCCCGCTCGCTCAAGGGTCGCCTGCGCCAGTTGCTGGAACAACGCGAGCTCGCCGAGCCGATCAGGCGCAAGGCCGCGCGCATGGGGGCCGACCTGATCGACCTGGCGGTGGAGATCATCTGCTTCGCCTATTCCCAGTCCCATGACCGCAACTCGCGAGCCGAGGAAGCCTATCGGCTGTTCTCCGTGTCGCAGAACATCGGTGTCGAGAAGGAGCGCCAGCGCGCGGCACTGCTGGACTGGGAGAACCAGCTGATGTTCGACCTGGCCATCGGCAACCTCACCGGCACGCTGCCGCAGCTGGCCGGCTCCGAGTTCGGCCTGTGGTTCCGCCACAAGGCTTCCCATGCCTTCCAGGGCTCACCGGAGAGCGCGAGCATCCTCGAGTACATCACGCAGATCGATGAAGAGCTCAAGGTCATCGCCACGCTGGACGATGCCGCCGGACGCCTGGGCAAGCTGCATCAGATCCGCGAGCAGACGCGCTCGATCAAGTTCCTGCTCGACAGCCTGTTCGAGCAGGCCAACGATCTGGAGGCTGGCCGTGATGTCCTGACGCGGCTGCTCAATCGAAAATTCCTGCCGGTGGTGATGGCCAAGGAAGTGCTCTACGCGCGCCAGTCGAACAACACCTTCGGTGTGCTCGCCATCGACGTCGATCACTTCAAGCGCATCAACGACACCCATGGCCACGACGCTGGCGACCAGATTCTTCAGCAGGTCGGCGCGCTGCTGGCGAGCAACACCCGCGGCGGCGACTATGCGTTCCGCCTGGGGGGCGAAGAGTTCCTGCTGGTGCTGGTGGACATCGATACCAACAAGGCGCTGGCGGCTGCCGAGAAACTGCGCGAACGCATCGCCCGCGAGCACTTCCGCCTGTCCAGCGGCGAGGTGCTGCAGGTGACGGTCAGCATCGGTATGGCGGTGCACGACGGTCACCCCGACTACGAACGCCTGCTGCAACAGGCCGATCAGGCGCTCTATCAGGCCAAGCACGGCGGGCGCAATCGCTGCGTGCTATACGCCGGCTGAAGGAACGCCGGCCGTGAACGCGAAAAAGGGGAGCAACCTCAGGTTGCTCCCCTTTTTGTTTGCCGAGCCCGATCAGGCCGGCGCGGAGGTGCGGATCAGGTGATCGAAGGCGCTCAGCGAGGCCTTGGCGCCTTCACCGACGGCGATCACGATCTGCTTGTACGGCACCGTGGTCACGTCACCGGCGGCGAACACGCCGGGGATGCTGGTCTGGCCCTTGGCGTCGACGATGATCTCGCCGAAACGCGACAGCTCCAGGGTGCCCTTGAGCCATTCGCTGTTGGGCAGCAGGCCGATCTGCACGAAGATGCCTTCCAGCTCGACGCTGTGCACCTCGTCGTTGGTGCGGTCCTTGTAGACCAGGCCCGTGACCTTCTGGCCGTCGCCCTTGACCTCGGTGGTCTGCGCCATCTTCAGCACGCGGACGTTGGGCAGGCTGTTGAGCTTGCGCTGCAGCACGGCGTCGGCACGCAGGTCTTCGCCGAATTCCAGCAGGGTCACGTGGGCGACGATGCCGGCCAGGTCGATGGCCGCTTCCACGCCGGAGTTGCCACCGCCGATCACCGCCACGCGCTTGCCCTTGAACAGCGGGCCGTCGCAGTGCGGGCAGTAGGCGACGCCGCGGCCGCGGTATTCCTGCTCGCCCGGCACGTTCATTTCGCGCCAGCGCGCGCCAGTGGCGAGGATCAGGGTCTTGGCCTTGAGCTCGCCGCCGTTCTCGAACTGCACCCGGTGCAGGCCATCGGCACCAGCCGGGATCAGCTGGCTGGCGCGCTGCAGGTTCATGATGTCGACCTCGTACTCGCGCACGTGCTCTTCCAGCGCGCGGGCCAGTTTCGGGCCTTCGGTTTCCTTCACCGAGATGAAGTTCTCGATGGCCATGGTGTCCAGCACCTGACCGCCGAAGCGCTCGGCCGCGACGCCGGTGCGGACGCCCTTGCGCGCGGCGTAGATGGCCGCTGCGGCGCCAGCCGGGCCGCCGCCGACCACCAGCACGTCGAAGGCGTCCTTGGCCTTGAGCTTCTCGGCATCACGGGCGCTGGAACCGGTGTCGAGCTTGGCGAGGATCTCTTCCTCGCTCATGCGGCCCTGGGTGAACAGCTCGCCGTTGAGGTAGATGCTCGGCACCGACATGATCTGCCGCGCTTCGACTTCATCCTGGAACAGCGCGCCGTCGATGGCCACGTGCTTGACGTTCGGGTTGAGCACGGCCATCAGGTTCAGCGCCTGGACCACGTCCGGGCAGTTCTGGCAGGACAGCGAGAAGTAGGTTTCGAAGCGGTAGTCGCCGTCGAGCGCCTTGATCTGCTCAATGACTTCCGGCGCGGTCTTCGACGGGTGGCCGCCGACCTGCAGCAAGGCCAGCACCAGCGAGGTGAACTCGTGGCCCATGGGGATGCCGGCGAAACGCAGGCTGATGTTGCCGCCGATGCGGTTGAGCGAGAACGACGGCTTGCGCGCATCGTCGCCGTCGGTCTTCAAGGTGATCTTGTCGCTGAGGCCGGCGATGTCCTGCAGCAGGCTCAGCAGCTCCCGGGATTTCTCGCCGTCATCGAGGGACGCGACGATCTCGAAGGGCTGGGTGACCTTCTCCAGGTAGGCTTTCAACTGGGTCTTGAGATTGGAATCCAACATTGGCGACTTACCCCGTCAAAGTGTATTAGCCCTGAGGGCTCTTAAGATGAATGACTCGAATGGGGCAAACTCTACTCCGCAGTAGGGCTATTCCGAAATTGATTAAAACAGTCGCTTCGATTTGATCTGCCTATGCTGAAAATGAAAACCCCAGCCGAGGCCGGGGTGTTGCCGCTGACCGAAAACTGACCCAGTAGAGGCTGTTCTGCCGACTGAAAACTGACCCAGGTGTTCAACTGCTCCTGCTCAATTTTTGAGCAGGAGAACACAGGGTGATCAGTATGGAAATGATGGGCAAAATCCGCCGGATGTATTTCCGCGACAAGCTGTCGCTGCATGAGATAGCCAAGCGCACCGGGTTGGCGCGCAACACGATTCGCAAGTGGGTCAGAGCACCTGAGGCCAAGCCGCCGGTCTACCAACGCCGCGCGATCTTCAACAAACTCAGCCCTTTTCACGCCACGCTGGAGCAGGCGCTAAAAGCCGATTCGCTGCGGCCCAAGCAACAGCAGCGCAGTGCCAAGGCGCTGTTGGCGCAAATCAAAGCCGAAGGTTATGACGGTGGCTACAGCCAGCTCACCGCGTTTATCCGTGCCTGGCGAGGGGGACAGGGCAAGGCGTCGCAGGCCTTTGTGCCGCTGACCTTTGCTCTTGGCGAGGCGTTTCAGTTTGACTGGAGCGAGGAAGGCTTGCTGGTCGGCGGCATTTACCGGCGTATGCAGGTGGCACATCTGAAGCTGTGTGCCAGCCGTGCGTTCTGGCTTGTGGCGTATCCGAGCCAGGGCCATGAGATGTTATTTGACGCCCATACACGCTCGTTCGGCTCCTTGGGCGGCGTGCCGCGCCGGGGCATCTACGACAACATGAAGACCGCCGTCGACAAGGTCAATAAGGGCAAAGGCCGGGCGGTGAATGCGCGCTTTGCGGTGATGTGCGCGCATTACCTGTTCGATCCGGACTTCTGCAACGTCGCCGCTGGTTGGGAAAAGGGCATCGTTGAAAAGAACGTGCAAGACAGCCGCAGGCGTATCTGGCTAGACGCCCAGGACTGCCAGTTTCACTCCGTCGAGGAACTCAATGCCTGGCTGGGCCAGCGCTGCCGCGCGCTTTGGAACGAGCTGACGCACCCTCAATACAGCGGGCTGAGTGTGGCCGAAGTGCTGGAGTTGGAGCGCGCTGAACTGATGCCTGTGCCAGCGCCATTCGACGGTTACGTCGAGCGGCCTGCGCGGGTCTCCAGCACCTGCCTGGTCAGCGTCGGGCGCAACCGCTACTCGGTGCCGTGTGAGTACGCGGGTAAGTGGGTCAGCAGCCGTTTGTATCCGACGCGAATCGAGGTGGTGGCTGACGACGCGCTGATCGCCAGCCATGTCCGCTTGCTGGATCGCGACCAGGTCAGCTATGACTGGCAGCACTACCTCCCGCTGATCGAACGCAAGCCCGGTGCGCTGCGCAACGGCGCGCCCTTTGCTGATCTGCCGGCGCCGCTGCGTCAGCTTAAGCACGGTCTGGAGCGTCATGCCGGCGGTGACCGGATCATGGCGCAAGTTCTGGCTGCCGTACCAGTCGCCGGGCTCGATGCGGTGCTGGTGGCTGTTGAGCTGGTACTGGAAAGCGGCAGCCTGAGCGCCGAACACATCCTCAATGTCGTGGCGCGCCTGGCCGCGACCGAACCACCACCCAGCGTCGAAACCCACTTGTCGCTCAAGGAAGCCCCCGTCGCTAACACGGCGCGCTACGACCGCCTGCGTGGCCAGGCCGAGGAGGTCGGTCATGCGTGATTTGATGGCGGAACTCAAGGAGCTGCGCCTGCACGGCATGGCCACGGCCTGGGCGGAGTTAACTGCACAGGGTGAGTCGAACACAGCCTCGTCCAAGTGGCTGCTCGAACACCTGCTGGAACAAGAGCACACAGATCGCGCCATGCGCTCGGTGAGCCACCAGATGAACATGGCCAAGCTGCCGATGCACCGCGATCTGGCCAGCTTCGATTTCAACGCCTCTAGCGCCGACGCACGCCTGATCAGCGAGCTGGCCAGCCTGGCCTTTACCGACACCGCGCAGAACGTGGTGCTGATCGGTGGGCCAGGCACCGGTAAAACCCACCTAGCCACCGCGCTGGCCGTGTCCGGCATCACCCGGCACGGTAAGCGCGTGCGCTTCTACTCCACGGTCGATCTGGTCAATCTGCTGGAGCGCGAAAAACACGACGGCAAAGCCGGGCGGATCGCCCAGGCACTGCTGCGCATGGATCTGGTCATCCTCGACGAACTGGGTTATCTGCCGTTCAGCCAGGCTGGCGGTGCGTTGCTGTTTCACCTGCTGTCCAAGCTGTACGAACACACCAGCGTGGTGATCACCACCAACCTGAGCTTCGCCGAATGGTCGAGCGTGTTCGGCGACGCCAAGATGACCACCGCCCTGCTGGATCGGCTGACCCACCACTGCCATATCGTCGAAACCGGTAACGAGTCCTATCGCCTGCAACACAGTAGCTTGGCGGCCCAGGCCAAGATCAAATCACGGGAGCGAAAGCGTAAGGGCGGCCAGGAACCGGAGGACGATGAGCCGTTCTGATTTCATGGCGACGACGGCCTGCTACATGGCTGCGTGTGGCAGGTCTTAAACAACTGAACTGGGCTAGCGAAGGAGTGGGGGCAACAGCAGCTGCGCTGGTAGACTTATCCACAGTTGCTGGTAACAAAATCAGCAATCCGCCCTGGGTCAAATTTCAATCGGCAGGGTGGGTCAATTTTCCATCAGCGCCAACACATCCAGAGTCAGTTTCAACAGCATTGACGCTAACACCTGCTTGCAGCGCGGTGACAAAGTCTCCAATTACGCCCATTTCCCAGTCGGATGTGACGGCTCCGATAGGCGTGTCCTGAAGCGAGCCGGAAACGCCTTGGCTCATGCCCCGATCTCCAGCAGACCCAACTCCATCAGATAACCATTTAACCGCACATCAATCTGCGCCTCTTCATCGGCGAGTGCCGCTAGTTTCGCCAAGGTGGCTGTCACGTCCACCGCGTCATCGGACTTACCGTTATCAATATAACGGGCAATATTGAGGTTACCGGCGTTGCTGAGGATTTCGTCTAGCGTCACGACCCGACAGTAGTTCTCAACCTCGACTTGCTGCTCAAATGCCGCCTTATGGGTATTAACGATGCGCGTGATGTCTTCAACGCGAAGACTGTTTTGCGCCTTGCCTTCTAAGTAGTCACGGCTGGCATCGATGATGATGACCTTGCCCTTAAGTGCAGCAGGTTTCTGCTTATTAAGTATCAACACACAGGCCGGAATACCGGTGTTATAGAAAAGGGCCGACGGTAGGCCCACGATGGCCTCAATCAGATCACCCGCCTGATTGCCGTTAGCCGCATCTGTGCCGAACAGAAGCCCCTCGCGAATCTTGCCTTCCTCGCCGCTACGGAACAGTACACCGTGGGGCAGGATGACCCCCATACGGCCATCAGCCTTGAGACTGGCCAGCATATGTTGAGCGAAAGCGAGGTCGGCATAGCCTCGCGGCGGGATGCCATAGACCAGTCGACCGAAAGGGTCGCTGACCTGCTTGTAGTTTGGCGCTTTGGCCTTCTTGCCATTCTCCTGCTCGTTCTCGTTGCTTAGCTCCAACGGAGTCCACCAGGACTTGGCCGAGAACGGCGGATTGGCAATTACCCGGTCGAAGGTCTTCAGATAGTCACCGTCTAGATGCTTGGGCTCAACCAGAGTGAACCGCCCCGCATTGTCCGGAGGCTCTTTGGTGTGAGTCATGCCGCTTGGGCAGACTCGGTAAGGTGTCGATAGTAGATCGCTTCGGCTTCCGCCGGCGGTATGTTCCCGATGGGCTCCAGCAATCGTCGGTGGTTGAACCAGTCCACCCATGCCAGCGTTGCCAGTTCCACCGCCTCGCGGCTCTGCCATGACCGCCGGTGGATTACCTCGGCTTTGTACAGGCCGTTGATGGTCTCGGCCAAGGCATTGTCATAGGAGTCGCCTACGCTGCCCACCGAGGGCTCGACGCCAGCTTCGGCCAGGCGCTCGGTGTAGCGGATAGAAACATATTGCACGCCGCGGTCGCTGTGATGGATGAGGCCGCCTTGATCGACCGGGCGGCGGGCATACAAGGCCTGCTCCAGCGCATCGAGAACGAAGTCGGTACGGGCCGAACTGGAGACCCGCCAGCCAACGATCCGTCGGGCGAACACGTCGATGACGAAGGCCACATAGACGAAGCCTTGCCAGGTACTGACGTAGGTGAAGTCCGACACCCAGAGCGCGTTTGGCCGCTCGGCGCGGAACTGGCGATTGACCTTGTCCAGCGGGCACGGAGTCGCCTTGTCGCTGACAGTGGTCTTGACTGGTTTGCCGCGCACGACGCCTTTGAGCCCCAGCCGACGCATCAGCCGCTCCACCGTACAGCGCGCCGCTACCACGCCTTCACGCCTGAGTTGGCGCCAGACCTTGCGCGCACCGTAGACGTGGAAGTTTTCGTTCCAGACCCGTTGAATATGCGTGCTCAACACATCGTCACGTCGTGCTCGCCGAGAGCGTCGCTCGGGGTCGGTCTGGCAGCGTGCATGCGCGTAGTAGGTCGATGGAGCGATCGGCAGCACCCGGCAGATCGGCTCGACTCCATAAACCGCACGGTATTCGTCGATGAACGCCTTCATGGCTTGAAGCGGCGGTCGAGCTCCGCCTGAGCAAAATATGCGGACGCCTTGCGCAGGATCTCGTTGGCCTGACGCAACTCACGCACTTCACGCTCCAGGGACTTGATCCGCTCGCGTTCGCTGGTGGTCTGGCCTTCACGTTTGCCGCTGTCGCGTTCGGTCTGGCGCACCCAGCGGCGCAGCGTTTCAGCAGTACAACCGATCTTGGCGGCGATCGAGCAGATCGCAGCCCACTCCGACTCATGGTCGTCCTGGTGTTCCACTACAAGCCGAACCGCCCGCTCACGGACTTCAGGGGAATACTTCGTCGATGATTTCATAGCTCCATCCTCTCAAGAGTTGGAGCCTCCGGGGAAGTCGGGGCGGTTCAAGAGTGTCTCCACGCTCAATGGAGGCGTGCATGTTGTGCAGGTAAAGATTGAGCTTGGCGATAGCCCAGGTGCCCAGGTTCTTTTCTTGCCCGTAAAGGAGCACGTTAGGCTTGCCCATCAGGGTGCCATTGGGCAAGTTGGACACATGGTGGGCGCTCTCAACCAGCATGCCGCCACTGCCGCAGGTGGGGTCATACACACTGTGGCCGGGTTGCGGATCAATCAGCTCAACCACTAATTGCACCACGGCCTTGGGCGTATAGAACTCGCCACCTTTTTTACCGGCGTCGTCGGCAAACTGCTTGATCAGATACTCGTAGGCATCGCCCAGCATGTCGGCCTTGTACAGGTCGTCATTGCCCAGCTTGTACTGGTTAAAGTGGCGCAGCAAACGCTGCAAGGTGGCATCCGACAGCACCCGCTTATCGCCGTACTGCGTAGCGGTCAACACATGTTGCAGTTCAGGGTTGTTGGCCTCGATGGTCGCGAAAGCCTTATCGAGGGCTTCACCAATATTCTCGGTGCGAGATATCAGATCGAACCAACGGGCACTAATCGGGAATTTGCCCCATTTATCCTCAATCTCATCCTGAGCATCGCCAAAGCTCAGGCCTTCGTCCTTCATCAGCTTGGCAATACGCTCTTCGAACACATCGTTGTAACGTTTGAGGAAGAGCAGGCCGAAGATGTAGTTCTTGAAGTCGGAGGAGTCGATGGAACCGCGCAGGATGTTGGCGGACTCCCAGAGCCAGGACTCCAGCGTTTCGAGTGACAGCTTGTCAGCCATGGGTAAATCAATCCCTATACAAAGCACGACGCCCAGCACCTGGCGATTGCTGCCATGCCGCCTAGGCGTATCAGAAAAATGTGGGCTCGATTCTACAAGTCGACGCCACTTGAAGCCCGAAAAATCAATTCCCCATGAACGACAAAACCCCGGCAGACCTTTCAGTCAACCGGGGTTTCCAGGAGGAGGGCAGCAGGCAATTAACTTTGGCCTAACCCTCTAACTTTGGCCGAATGGGCAGATAACTTTGTCCACCTACAACCGCATCAGAAGTCCAGATTCGAGACCGCCAGTGCGTTGGTTTCGATGAACTCCCGGCGGGGTTCCACTGCATCGCCCATCAGCGTGTTGAAGATCTGGTCCGCCGCGATGGCGTCTTCGATCGTCACCTTGAGCATGCGCCGGACGTTCGGGTCCATGGTGGTTTCCCAGAGTTGGTCCGGGTTCATCTCGCCGAGACCCTTGTAGCGCTGAACGCTGTGTCGACGGGTGCCCTCATTCATCAGCCAGTCCAGCGCTTCCTTGAAGCTGGCGACCGGCTTCTTGCGCTCGCCACGCTGCACATAGGCACCTTCTTCCAGCAGACTGTTGAGCTTCTCGCCCAGCGCGGTCACCGTGCGGTAATCGTTGCTGCCGAAGAAATCACGGTTGAAGGTGATGTAGCTGGCCAGGCCGTGGGAGCTGATCTCCACCTCCGGGAGCCACAGGTGGCGTTCCTTGTCCTCGCGCAGGCTGAGGTTGTAGACCAGCCCGGACCGCTCGCCGCCCTTGAGCCGCGCGCTGTACTGCTCGAGCCAGGCCTGCATCGCGGAGTGGTCAGCCAGCTGCTCGAGCGTGACCCGAGGCAGATAGATGAAGTGCTCGGTCAGCTCCAGTGGGTACAGCCGCGACAGGCGCTGCAGAGTCTTCATCACCGTACGGTAGTCGTTGACCAGTCTTTCCAGCGCTTCGCCGGCGAGGCCTGGGGCGTCCTCGTTGACGTGCAGGCTCGCCTCTTCGAGGGCCGACTGGGTGAGGTATTCCTCCATCGCCTCGTCGTCCTTGATGTACTGCTCCTGCTTGCCGCGCTTGACCTTGTATAGCGGCGGTTGCGCGATATACACGTAGCCACGCTCGATCAGCTCGGGCAACTGGCGGAAGAAGAAGGTCAGCAGCAGGGTGCGGATGTGCGAACCGTCGACGTCAGCATCGGTCATGATGATGATGTTGTGGTACCGCAGCTTGTCGATGTTGTATTCCTCGCGGCCGATGCCGCAACCCAGCGCGGTGATCAGCGTGCCGACTTCCTGGGACGAGAGCATCTTGTCGAAGCGTGCCTTCTCGACGTTGAGAATCTTGCCCTTGAGCGGGAGGATCGCCTGGGTCTTGCGATTGCGGCCCTGCTTGGCCGAGCCACCCGCGGAGTCACCCTCCACGATGTACAGTTCGGACAGCGCAGGATCCTTCTCCTGACAGTCGGCAAGCTTGCCCGGCAGGCCGGCGATATCCAGCGCGCCTTTGCGCCGGGTCATTTCCCGTGCCTTGCGCGCAGCCTCACGGGCGCGGGCAGCGTCGATCATCTTGCCGACTACCGCCTTCGCCTCGTTTGGATGCTCCAGCAGGAAGTCGGCGAAGTACTTGCCCATCTCCTGTTCCACCGCGGTCTTCACCTCGGAGGAAACCAGCTTGTCCTTGGTCTGGGAACTGAACTTCGGATCCGGCACCTTGACCGAGATGATCGCGGTCAGACCTTCACGCGCATCGTCACCGGTGGTGGCGATCTTGTGCTTCTTCGCCAGGCCTTCCTGCTCGATGTAGTTGTTCAGGTTACGCGTCAGTGCGGAGCGGAAGCCGGCCAGGTGAGTGCCGCCGTCACGCTGGGGAATGTTGTTGGTAAAGCAGAGGATGTTCTCGTTGAAGCTGTCGTTCCACTGCAGCGCGACTTCCACGCCGACGCCATCGTCACGCTGGACGTTGAAGTGGAACACCTGATTCACCGCGGTCTTGTTGGTGTTCAGGTAGGCGACGAAGGCGCTGAGGCCGCCTTCGTACTTGAACAGTTCTTCCTTGGCCGTGCGTTCGTCGCGCAGAACGATACCCACGCCGGAATTGAGAAAGGACAGTTCGCGGAGACGCTTGGCCAGAATGTCCCAGCTGAAATGGATGTTCTGGAAGGTCTCGGCGGAGGGTTTGAAATGGATCTGCGTGCCCGACGTATCGGTCTCGCCCACGGCCGCGAGCGGCGCTTGCGGGACACCATGGCGATAGAGCTGTTCCCACACCTTGCCTTCGCGGCGGATGGTCAGCAGCAGCTCCTCGGACAATGCATTCACTACCGAGACACCCACGCCGTGCAGGCCACCGGATACCTTGTAGGAGTTGTCGTCGAACTTACCGCCTGCGTGCAGCACGGTCATGATGACCTCGGCTGCCGATACGCCTTCTTCGTGAATATCCACCGGAATGCCGCGGCCGTTATCGCGCACGGTGATGGATTCATCGGTATGGATGGTGATGGAAATATCGCTGCAGTAGCCGGCCAGCGCTTCATCGATCGAGTTATCGACGACTTCGAAGACCATGTGGTGCAGGCCGGTGCCGTCATCGGTGTCGCCGATATACATGCCAGGGCGCTTACGCACGGCATCAAGACCTTTCAGTACCTTGATGCTCGAAGAGTCGTACGTGTGGTTCTCACTCATGCCTTCACTCCCGAGGGGCCGTGGAGCTGGGTGATTTGCCCATGTTCCACGTGAAACATTGAGACTGGTGTCTGTTCACCCCAGCCTTCTTGCAAAACGGTTGAATCGACGCAGGTAATAAACACCTGACAGTTCAGCTGTTCGAGCAACCTGCACAACGCCAGTCGGTGCTGCGCATCCAGCTCCGAGGGCAGGTCGTCGACCAGATAAATGCATTGCCCGCGCTTGGCCTCGCTGACGAGATGACCTTGGGCAATGCGCAACGCACACACCACCAGCTTCTGTTGCCCACGCGACAACACTTCAGCCGCGTTATGACTGCCAACCTTCAGTCGCAGATCCGCGCGCTGCGGGCCGGACTGCGTATGGCCCATTGCGCGATCGCGCTCCAGTGACGAAGCCAGTACATCGACCAGTGGCCGATCCTTGTCCCAACCGCGGTAATAGCTCAGGGTCAGGCCATCCAGGTCCAACAGCGCCTTGAGCGTGGTCTCGAAGACCGGTTTCAGCGCTTGGATGTAAGCCCGGCGATAACCATCGATCTCGTCGCTGGCCAGGCTCAGTTCCCGGCTCCAGGCAGCGTCCGAAGCGCCGTCCAGTGTACCATGCCGGAGCCATGAGTTCCGTTGCCGCAGGGCCTGCTGCAGGCGCTGCCAGGCACTCATGAATCGATGTTCCACGTGGAACACCCCCCAATCGAGGAACTGCCTGCGCAGTTTGGGAGCGCCCTCCAGCAAGCGGAAACTGTCAGGGTTGATCAGCTGCAGCGGCAGGGTGTCAGCCAACTCGGCGGCAGAGCGAACGCTCTGCCCATCGATACGAATTCGGACTTCGCCACTGCGATCTCTGGAGACGCCCAGGGCTCGACTGTGCTGGTCCGGAAGCTCGACCTGGCCGAACACCGTGCAAGCCGGTTGCTCGTAGGTGATTACCGGATTCAGTCGAATACTGCGAAAGGAACGTGCGAGGCCGAGCAGATGGATGGCTTCCAGCAGGCTCGTCTTGCCGCTGCCGTTGTCGCCGAAGAGGATGTTGATGCGCGGGGAAGGGGTCAGCGTCACCGGGTGCAGATTGCGAACCCCGGTGACGGAGAGACGGCTGAGGGACATTAAGCGGGGTTACAGACGCATCGGCATCACGACGTAGGCGGAATCGTCGTTATCGAACTCCTGCACCAGCGCGCTGCTGTTGGCGTCGGAGAGAATCAGCCGCACCTGCTCGGTAGTCATCACGCCGAGGACATCGAGCAGATAGCTGACGTTGAAACCGATCTCCAGCGAACCGCCGTTGTAGTCGACGGCGACTTCTTCCTCGGCTTCCTCCTGCTCCGGGTTGTTGGCCTGGATTTTCAACAGGCCGCTTTCCAGCTGCAGGCGAATGCCGCGGTACTTTTCGTTGGAGAGGATCGCGGTGCGACTGAACGCCTCGCGCAGCAGCTGGCGATCACCGACCACCAGTTTGTCACCGCCCCGCGGCAGCACGCGCTCGTAGTCGGGGAACTTGCCATCCACCAACTTGGAGGTGAAGGTGAACTCGCCGGTGGTGGCGCGAATGTGATGCTGACCCAGCACGATGCTGACCTCGGCATCCTGGTCGTTGAGCAGGCGCGCCAGTTCCAGAATACCCTTGCGCGGAACGATCACCTGGTGGCGATCGGGCTGTTCGATGCCGGCCTGCATCGAACACATGGCCAGGCGATGGCCATCGGTGGCGACGGCACGCAACATGCCGCTGGACACTTCGATCAGCATGCCGTTGAGGTAATAGCGCACATCCTGCTGGGCCATGGCGAACGCGCTGCGCTCGATGAGCTTGCGCAGCTTGCCCTGCGCGACGGTGAATGACAGCGAGCCCGGACCTTCTTCCACGGTAGGGAAATCGTTGGCCGGCAGGGTCGACAGCGTGAAGCGGCTGCGCCCCGACTTGATGACGACCTTCTGGTCATCCAGGCGAATGCTGATCAGCGCATCGCTCGGCAGGCTCTTGCAGATGTCCATGAGCTTGCGCGCAGGCACGGTGATCTCGCCAGGCTCGGCGGCATCTTCCAGCGCGACACGGCCCACCAGTTCGACTTCCAAGTCGGTACCGGTCAGCGACAGCTGCTGCCCCTGTACGACGAGAAGAACGTTGGACAGCACCGGCAAGGTCTGACGGCGCTCGACGACGCCAGCAACCAGTTGCAGGGGTTTCAACAGGGCTTCGCGCTGAATGGAAAAATGCATGGTCTGGTCCCTTGCCTATAGATTGGGTCGCACTCAGGTTGTCAAAGTTCGCAGCAAATTCTTGTAGTCTTCGCGTATGTCCGCATCCGTTTCCCGCAATTCGGCGATCTTACGGCAGGCGTGCAGCACCGTGGTGTGATCCCGACCGCCGAACGCGTCGCCGATCTCCGGCAGGCTGTGGTTGGTCAATTCCTTGGAGAGGGCCATGGCCACTTGCCGAGGACGCGCGACCGAACGGGAACGCCGCTTGGACAGCAGATCGGAAATCTTGATCTTGTAGTACTCGGCCACGGTGCGCTGAATATTGTCGACGCTGACCAGTTTATCCTGCAACGCCAGCAGGTCTTTCAGCGACTCACGGATCAGCTCGATGGTGATGTCGCGGCCCATGAAGTGGGCATGAGCGATCACGCGCTTCAGCGCACCCTCGAGTTCGCGGACATTGGAGCGAATACGCTGGGCAATGAAGAAGGCCGCATCATGGGGCAGGTCCACCTTGGCCTGATCCGCCTTCTTCATCAGGATCGCCACGCGGGTCTCCAGTTCGGGCGGCTCGACCGCTACGGTCAACCCCCAGCCGAAACGCGACTTCAGGCGCTCCTCGAGCCCATCGATCTCCTTCGGATAGCGGTCACTGGTAAGGATGACCTGCTGGCCGCCTTCGAGCAGCGCATTGAAAGTATGGAAGAACTCTTCCTGAGAGCGCTCCTTCTTCGCGAAGAACTGGATGTCATCGATCAGCAGCGCATCCACCGAACGATAGAAGCGCTTGAATTCGTTGATGGCGTTGAGCTGCAGGGCCTTGACCATGTCGGCGACGAAACGCTCCGAATGCAGGTACACCACTTTGGCATTCGGATTCTTCTTCAGCAGATGGTTGCCCACCGCATGCATCAGGTGGGTCTTGCCCAAACCCACGCCACCATAAAGGAAGAGCGGGTTGTAACCATGCTTCGGATTGTCCGCCACCTGCCAGGCGGCAGCCCGTGCCAGCTGGTTGGACTTGCCTTCGACGAAATTCTCGAAGGTGAAGGTGCGGTTCAGATAACTGGTGTGCTTGAGGCCACCTTCGACCTGCACGGTCCGCTCGGTACGCGGCGGCTCCGGCTCCGGTGTCTCGGCAACCAGCGGCTCGAAGCGGGGGGCCTGCTGTTGTACCGCTGCTGCGGGCGCGGCCGATTCGGCTGCGGCTGGCTGCGGCTGGGCACGCGCAGCGGCGGCGGCAGAGGGCAGGGCGGCGGCGGAGGTGCGCTTGCTACCTATAAGAAGGGAGAGTGCCGGTGCCAGTCCGGTCGAGCGCTCGGACAGCAGCTCAAGCAGGCGCGACAGGTACTTCTCGTTGACCCAGTCGAGCACGAAACGGTTGGGGGCATAAACGCGCAGCTCATCGCCGTCGCCTTCGACCTGCAGAGGACGAATCCATGTGTTGAATTGCTGAGCAGGCAGTTCATCGCGCAAAAGCTCAACACACTGCTGCCAAAGTTCCACCGACACGGAAGCTCCTATCGACTCTGTCGAGGTAAGAAGGCGGCCATTGTAGCCGTGCGCAGGCCGGTTATCCACAAGAACCCGACCCATGCCACTGCGAATCCGCGGCGTCCAGCACAATGAAAAGCTGCTCGGCAAGCTTGTTGATAACATTGCCTGAGACCGGTGTTTAAGACTGTGGGAAACCTCCGGATGACCCCGTCTGTGGATATGTCGAAGTTTAATCCCCAGGCTTCACAGAGCCTTCCCACCAGAGCCACACCGCTTTTCCACCTGTTTCAATAACGGTGAACGCCATGAACGGCGAGGCTTTCAGAAAGGTATCCACAGAAAGTCGAGCACACATACATAAGCATTACATCTTAAGAGCTTATATTTCTTTTCTTTCTTATCTATTTTTCAGCTCGATGGAACTGGTTGGAAATTGACCTGGCCGGACAGCTTCTCTACAATCGCCGGTCTCTTAAAA